>OY761614.1:650000-3474696 GCA_963664825.1 uncultured Holophaga sp. | reverse complement strand
ATGGGCCCAGCAGAACTGGCGAACGGCAGATTTTAAGGCGTTGTAGGCGCCGTAGCGGTCCGTGCCAATCACGCCTTGGAAGTCCTCGGGAAGTATCGCCTTTAGGGCCCTCGCCCCACGGGTGTCACTGAAGTGGAAGAGGGCCGTACGGGCGGAAAGGGCCACCCAGATCCAGTCCCGGTCCTTCCGGCCGAAGCCGGTCTCGTCGAGGTTGAGCACATCCGCCGTACGGATCTGCTGGGAGAGGTCCTCCCAGGCGGGGAGTAGGTGGCTCCCCAGCGCCACACCGCTCTCGTGCAGCCAACCGCGTGAGACCGCTACGCCCGTCACCTCCGAGAGGAAACGCTGGAGCGGCGTCAGGCTCATGCGGCCCTCTGTGCGCAGATAGGCCGCCGCAGCCTGAAGGCGCGGGCCGATCCCGCCCGGCGCAGCCTCTGGGGGAAGCGGCGCCTGCACCTTCCTCTGGCAGTGCGGGCAGATCCCCTCCTCCAGCGCGTAGGCGATGACTTCTGTGAGGCGCTGAGCCAGATCCACCACCCGGTGCAGGCGCGTCCCGGTGATGGCCCCTGAAGGAACCTCGCCTCGGCAGTGGGGGCAACAGGCGAGGGGCACCGAAACCGTACGGTCCTCGCTGCCTTCCGGCAGCATCACCCGAGCGGATCCCTTCCGTCCCGGTTGGCCGCCGCGCTTGCGCCCCGTGGGCGGCGCCGGTGGCTTGGGTGGCGCCGCGGGTCCGTCCGAACTGGGGGGCTTGCTGCTGTTGCGACTGTCCTTCCCGAGGCGATCCTGGAGCGACTCCAGCAATTTTTCCAGGCGTTCCATCGCCTCCCGCAGGCAGACCATTTCCGCACGCAGTTCCCCGTTCTCGGCAGCCAGGGCCAGATAACGCGGATCAGTCAGAACAGGATCAAGCTCCATCCTTCAGAATCTGACTGGTTTGAGACCAAAGTACAAGCGAATTATTCACTTGCGGTGATTTTATCCTCAATCACGAGTTGAGCCTGCATGGGGGGGGGGTGAATCGATACGGCTGCTCAGGGCCCTCCACTCCGCCCGATCCAACCAGCCCCTACCGGCACTGGAACCAGCCTGAGGCTGCCAGGGCAAGCGGGACATCACCAGCCCATCATGGCTGCCTGCCACCGGCTTACGTGGTCACAGGGACAAGGGGGGTGAATCGATACGTTCATCCAGTCTCTGGGCATCATCCCCAAGCAGACCAGCTTCCGAAGCCCATGGCAGAACGGCGTCTGCGAGCGTTTCATCGGAACCCTGAGGCGTGAGCTGCTCGACCATGTCATTGTGCTGGACGAGCAACACCTGATGCGGCTTCTGAAGGGCTACCTCAGCTATTACCACAAGGATCGGACTCACCTTGCATTGGGCAAGGAGAGCCCGGTTCCAGGCCGCGCCAGCCCTACCCCAAAAGGACCGACCAACGTGGTGGCCCTGCCTCGATGCGGCGGACTGCACCACAGGTACGAGTGGAGGATGACCGCCTGAAGCTGCGAAGGGTCCTGCTGGCCCGACATGGATCGGGCAGGCGTGAGCCTGCCCGGAGAATGCTCAGAAGCTGAAGTTCAGGCGGTGCCCCGCCATGAAAGCCAAAAACCTTCAGAGTGGGGCCTTCAGATGGGCCGCAACCGATGGACTTCGGTGCCTTCGCAGCGGCCCTTCACCCCTACGATGAGGTTTTGGCTAGGGAAAACGGGTTGCTTTCTCTGGATGAGGAATTCGCAGTACCTCCGCAGTATAGTGCGTAAATGAATGGCAGTTGCCTTCACCCTTTCCTGGATACATTCCTATCATTGGATAGCCAATTCATTTTGCGTTCCATTTGTTGACTAGATTTTCTGCAACTTTGTCAACAGGGACAACCAACTTGATTTGAACAGTAGATTTAATAGTTACCGCGAAATCCTTCCCAGATTCAGGACCATGTCCGAATGCTTTGACCGCTTCATCCATTGATTTGAAGGAGCGATTCTGGGCGACAGCATTACCATCTTTTCTTTCAACCTCTACCAAGTTATATGATTTGCCATCATAAATAATTGTTCCAGAATGAAAACCCCTCTCCGTGGCCAGTGTTCTTGCTGGACCACTATCTAATGCTCTCGTCATTTCTGTAACATTTACTATTTGCGACAACAGTTAAACAACAATTTCTTTTCCGTCAATATTGATTCGATACGATTCGTATTGAGAACTATCATCTAAAAATCCAAGCTTCATTCCATCATCAAATGCAAGCTCCAACTTCCAGTTAGGGTTGGCGATAGCATTAACTATCTTTTTCCCCAACAACATCATCAGGTTCGATGATTCAACAGGTGGCTCGACACAACAGCAAGATCCATCTTTCAGATAGAAGAATTCCACAATTGATTCTGTGGTAATAGAGAGCCCAATGCCGAAACAAAACACGATCGTATTAACAGTGAATGTTATTTCTTCAATTTCCTTATTGATAAAAACCGACAGATCCAAATCCTTAGGTAGTCCATACATGGTTCAATCCTCCGCTCCCGGCAATGGGACATGGGTTTGAGGGCGACCCCCAGGCTTCATTGTCGATGGATCAATCGGCTGCCAACTCCCATTGGACATAGGCTTCTCAAGCTTCCAGTAGCCGTTGGGATATTGTTCTGTTGCGGGCATTACCCTAACGCGCCAACCCTGCGGAACCGTTTCAGGGGGCAATTGCGCAGGATTCGTCGGAGCCTGGAATTTCGGCGACGGCTTTGGTGCCCCTTTCGGGGTCAGGCTTGATTCGGCACCCCCGGCTTCAGCAGCACCTCTTGCAGCAGCGCCTTCTCCGGCAACAAATGGTGCCGCAGTCGCGACAACCGCAGTTGCGACCCATTCGGGATCTTTGACCGCCAATCCCCAAGCCTGCATCAGACTCTTGAATGCACCCTTAAAGTCGCCTTTCAGAGCGCGTTCAACAACCTCACCAGATTTGCTTTGATAGGTGTCTTTTTTTGTTTGCGACAACAGTTAAACAACAATTTCTTTTCCGTCAATATTGATTCGATACGATTCGTATTGAGAACTATCATCTAAAAATCCAAGCTTCATTCCATCATCAAATGCAAGCTCCAACTTCCCGTTAGGGTTGGCGATAGCATTAACTATCTTTTTCCCCAACAACATCATCAGGTTCGATGATTCAACAGGTGGCTCGACACAACAGCAAGATCCATCTTTCAGATAGAAGAATTCCACAATTGATTCTGTGGTAATAGAGAGCCCAATGCCGAAACAAAACACGATCGTATTAACAGTGAATGTTATTTCTTCAATTTCCTTATTGATAAAAACCGACAGATCCAAATCCTTAGGTAGTCCATACATGGTTCAATCCTCCGCTCCCGGCAATGGGACATGGGTTTGAGGGCGACCCCCAGGCTTCATTGTCGATGGATCAATCGGCTGCCAACTCCCATTGGACATAGGCTTCTCAAGCTTCCAGTAGCCGTTGGGATATTGTTCTGTTGCGGGCATTACCCTATCGGGGATGGTCTTTGGCCATCAATACCACCTCAGAAACGCATCCATTGCGACTCAAAACGGGAAACTGGCGGACGCTCTTCGAGCGCCCTTGTTTCCACTTTGGCTTGACCTGTTGCAGCCAAAAAGAGTCCATCGGGAACGCATCACCCGGCCCACCCCTCCGGAATCGCGCCAGGAAATGTGCCTGGCACGCTCCCGGATCGCGGGGTGTCCGTGGAAGTATTCGGGTCATCCAAGTATCAAAGACCGCACAAACAAGTAGAACGCTTGCACCCGGCCATGAGCCCCATCCCCCTGCGGGGGGCTCACGACCGGGACACACGGCAGAGGTGAAAAGCAGAAAGGGCCGCGAGGCCCTTTCTGAAACTGCCGAAAAACGGGAGGGGTCTTCTCCTGAACTCTGGCAGTCTGTCATCTGAAAAAATTATCGATTAGCCCTTACTACGCTCTTTAGCAATCGCAAGCTTCTTGATTTCTGATGGGCTCAATCGAGGATAGATGCGGGTGTAGAGTTCAACTACCTTCAAATAATTTTCACCCCGAAAGGCTTCTTCCGCTTGTGGCCGTAATTGATTGGTGAGGACATCGAGAGCATATTCTTCACCCCATGCCTTTCGCTGAACTGCTAGCGCTTCACAAGATTCCAAATCACCCTTCATCACAGAACTTCCATAACGCAGAAGCATCTGTCCCGCCGCCTTCAGGCCGACCACCATTTCTTCAGGTGTAGTCGCAGCTGCATCACGAAACTCTTTTGCCGCAATTGGATTTACAGCCCGGATGACATCCGACAAGGAATAACGAACACCTAAACATCTGACTCCGAGTCCAATTTCGTGCGAAATGTGCTCGTGATATACCTCGATCTCAATTCCATTCCGTTGATAACGAACGATATTTGGCGATGACTCAACGACAATGAAGCCTAATTCAGTAATAAATGGCAACGATTCTTGAGCAATCTCTTTCAAGTCAATAGCTTCATTTCCTGGATACACTGTTGCAATTTTCCTTTTCATTTCTCCACCGGAGGATTCCAAAAGTTGCTCTTCGAATCAAATGTCCAGCCACGATCTCTCAACAAATTTCGCTCAGCATTTAAGAATTGACCACTCACATCACCTGGTGACGCATCTCTAATGGGTAGCCCTCGCGATAACTCTTGTCTAAGCACTCCCGAGTTTTGCGCCCAGTTTGCCTGTGGGCTTCCTTGATCTGGAAGGCGATCTAACAAGGATCGTTCCCCAGACTGTAGCGCCTGAAGGTCTCTGACTCTTCCAATAACAGTGGTCTCTTGAGTGCTTGCTGCAGCAGATCCAGCTTCTCTTGTCAATGCTTCTGTACCAGCTCTCGCGAGGCTTCCGGTCAGCTTTGCAGCGCCAGCCAACACAAGCAAACTACCGCTGTCATCCTGAATGGCTCGATGGTCGTATTGCTTAATGTATTCGCCGTTGACGTTCACACCCCAGGTTGTGTCGATTTGACGACGACCATCAGGCCCAATGGGGGTTTGAGAATAGACAACGTTTTTCGTGTTTTGATCGAACGTCTGCCATTTCCCATAGGCCGCAAGACTACTTACCTTTTGCGCCCATTCAGGCCATTCCCACATTCCAGTGGGATCGGTCTTCGAGACCGGGTTATTAGTGCAGTAGCTATACAGATTCCAACTTTGCGGGTCATCTGGATGCTGATCCTTGGCCGGATCGGGGCTTGCAAAGCGCCCATAGGCGGGCAAGTACATGCGAGCCTGCATGTAAATGAGCCCTGATGTGTCAGTCTGCTCGTGGTTCGTGAATCCTTTGCCAAATTTGTCAGAAGTGTCTGTACTTATCAAAGATTCTCCAAATGGAGTAAACTTTTGCTGCAACACCCTACCTCCAGGCTGAACCAAAAACCTAGGACTACCAAGATGGTCCACCAGGGTGACATGCATCCCTTGGTTATCGAATTCCGCGATTTCCTTACCACCCATGTAAACGATATCACGCTTCCATAACAGGCTTCCGGCTACCTGCACCGTCACATGCACAGTCGGACTTTCTACATTCTGGCTGCCATTTGACGCCACCAATGTGTAATCCGTACTGCTCCCAGGTGCCACCACCACGCTGTTCCCGCTCACATCTATACCATTTATTTTAAAACTCGTGGCACCAGGTACATCCCAACTCAACGTCGTGCTCCGGCCTAGAGTAATTGTGCCAACATCTGCTTTAAAAGTCTTGATCACGAGTTGTGTCGGAATAACCCCTATCGAAAAGCTGATGCTATCAGAACCAGCCGAGTTGGTGGCAGTAATTGTATAAGTTGTATCCTTCAAAATAGTCACACTTATTTGACCAGAAGCCCCAACTAAACCAATATTTGGAGTAATTACAACGGAAGTCGGATCGTTGACCACACTCCAACTCAAGGTTCCATTGTTCCCTTCTGGCACCCATGACGGCCCACTAAATGTCTGTATAACAGGAGCTTTTACGACAGGTTTTGGAATTACTTTCACTGTCACATCGGAACTTACAAGTTTACTGGCGTCCAAATCATTGGTGGCCACTAGTCGGAAGCTGGTTGTATTCGATGGGGTAACCCATCGTGTCCCACTGGCTGCGACCGCAGCACCGCTGAACGTCACACTCACGGTTCCCACCCCATTCGTCACGTTCCACCGCAAATACGTTCCCTCACCCTCATTGACGCTGGTCGCATCTGCAGCAAACGTAAGAATGTTTGGTACTGTGGGCCTAGGGTTGACACTCACACCCAGGCTCGAGCTCCGGCTCACACTCAGGCCATTCAGCGTGTTGGTCGCCGTCAGCACATAGGTTGTCCCCCCGCTAGGGCTCACCCCATACTCACTCTTCCCGGTCACATCCCCAATTCCATTATCCATGCTAAGGCTAGTGGCTCCACTGACGCTCCATGCCAACGTCGTGCCATCCCCCTGGAAAATGTTAACTGGATTTGCATAGAAACCTGAAATCGTTGGTGATTGCACAACCACAACAGTAACGGATTGGCTCACTGTCCCTGCTGGATTCATGGCCACTAGGGTATACGTAGTGTTCACAGTGGGGCTCACGGATTGGCTTCCAATAGCAGATACTGCGCTGCCGGCAACGGTGATCGTGGTGGCGGAAGCAGACCAGGCCAGAGTCACGCTCTCTCCAATGCGAATCGTCGTAGCACTGGTCGTGAAACTTTGAATCACTGGAGGACTTGCCAGAACGGTCACCTTTCGTGTGGCGGAGTCGGAACCATAAATCAACTGACTGTCGCTTACCTTGAGAGTCACAGTGTAAACACCTGGAGTCGCATAAGCGTGCGTGGCAGAAAACACGCCGTCGTCCGAAGCATGTCCGCCTTGCGTACCATCCCCGAAAGCCCAGTTGCCCATATCTGCATGGCAGGATGACCCATGAAACCAAATGTTGTTTCCCACCTTCACAGTGATATCGGTTGAAGGGGTGTCGATCACTGCTCCGGCTTTGGGTTTGGTTGCCGCCATATTTTTCACAGCTAGCTTAGCCTTAAGCATCCCTCCTGAAGTGGGAACAGTTCCACCCTGTAAGTTTTCCAAATACTGGCTCACCAATTGACGCGCGTCATTGTAGATACAATAGCGCCGTTCCTTGAGTGTGGTCCCTTGACGCACTTCAATAACAGCCCGCAGGCCATCGGCTGTGTACCGGTAGCGCTCAGATACGCCCAGACTGGAATCCCCCAGACTCGTCACGCGTCCCAGGGCATCGTAGGTAAGACTCCGGGCATCATTTGCCTCGCTAAAGGTCGCAAAGACTTGAGTCAGGTTCCCCTGTCCGTCGTACACAGCACCCGTCTTATCATTGCGGGGCAGGCGATTCCGACTGGCAAGGTTTGCCATATCTGGGTCCGACGGTAGATGCGTGAAATTCCCCTTTAAGCCAATGTCGTCCCTGCTATTTTGGATGGACAGCAAGTTGCCAAAAGCGTCAAAGTCAAAGTTTTGTATGAGTTGACTACCATCCAGGCAACGGATCGTGGCCTTTTGTAGGCGATCCAAATCATCATACTCGTAACTATCGTCTCCGTCCGTTAGCAATCGCCCGGCACCATCATACCGATAGACCCAGGAGGGCTGGGCCACCGTTTGGTCGGCGAATGTGTGGGAAAGCGTTTTAAGACGAATTTGGTCATCAGCGTAAGTAAAGAAACTGGCAACGCTCGCCGCGCCCTGATAACTCAGATTGGCCAGGGTCCTGGGATCCTGGTAGTATGCCGTCACTGCGATTTGATTCCCCTGATAACCTACGGAACTCGGCAGCCCTGTTTCCTCGGTAAAGGTCGTGGAAACACTGCGCTGATCGGTCACAGCGCTTGTGCGTAGCCCGTAAGTATTGTAAGTAAAAGTCTGGGCCAAGGGGGTTCCAACCCCTGGGAAATTCGTCTCCAACCGACTTAACCGTCCGTTGAAAGCGGCATCGTAGGTATAGCTTCTACTTACACCTAAGTCCATGTCTGTTGTCAGTTTGTTATTAGCGGCACCATGGTTCGCCTCATCATAGGTAAAGGTCTGATCCACCGATCCATCTGCAGCGGCCACACGAAGGACTCGCATAATACTATCAAACGTGGTCTGAACCTGTCGCGCCGGAGTGCTCCCGTCCCCTGCGTAGGTAGTTAAAGTTGGCTTTCCCACCACGGTGAATTGTTCGAAACGGGTAATGCCACTCTCCGGCTGCGCCAACGACGTCAGCCAACCAACATCATTGTAAGTCCAGATTCGAAGTTGCTCCTTGCTATCCCCTACCTGATCAACGCGAGTGCGCTGACCCCGCGCATTGAAAGCATAGGTCGTTGTCTGATTTTTGGGATCTTTAACCCCAACAAGGCGCCCTAATAGATCGTGGGTGAAGGTGGTCACCAGTTCTTTAGTGGGGGATGGATAGACCTTCTGAATGTTTACGCGTGGGTTGCCATCCACACTGTAGGCCGTATCTGTGATGGAACCGTTAGGGTCCACTGAGCGGGTCACGCGTCCGAATTCATCATATGTATAGACCCAACCCATTCCTCCTTCCGGCGTAGCCTGTGTCCAAAACGTGTCCGCGCCAGGCCCCCGAAGCCAAAGACTTTCCCATGTTTTACGCCCTGAGGCATCATATCCATAGCTACGATGGGATTGAGTACCGCCGGGATTGTTCCTGGTTTCGCAAATCAGATCTCCGAAACCGTTGTAACGCAGATGGGTGCTCTGAACGCCCCGGTTCATCACAACCCCCAGATTGTCGTCGTCCCAAACGAGGGATATCCCCTTTTCGCTGGAGGGCTGGACAGATTTGAGGCGACCCGCCGGACCCCACTGAATCTGGGTCACAAGCCCACTAGGATCCGTCTGATCAATAGGACGACCAAGGGCATCGCTGGTCTGCTGCATGTTCCAGTTCATTCCTCTGTTCTGGATGAGACAGAGCGATCCTCGTGGGTTGTATTCATATTTTTGGATGCCGATTTCTCCGTTACCCATTACCAAAGAATTATTTACTACAGTAATGCCCTGAATCTGTGTCGCTTTGGCACCCTCGGTACCCAGATAGCTGTATGAAGTTGTGAAGCTCCCAACATCTGCTGATACAAGGGTCGTTGTTGTTGGACGACTCAAAAAGCTGACTGCGGGATCCCAAGCTGTGCTCTGACGAGGAAGAGTAAGGCTGGCTGGCGTCGAAACATCATGCCCCTCGGTTTGATCTTTGATGGTGCTCTGTTCGGAATCTACTCGATTAAAAATCCACTCCTTAGGTACTGAGGAAAAGACGCGACGGGTGTCCTTCTGATAAGCGGCATCGCTTGGTGCGGCCGGATTACCTGCTCCACGCTGTGCAAGACTGCAAATCTCAGAATTGCTACCCCCAAATGCTCGGGATGGATCAGTGAAGCTCGCCTGAAGCGTCCAGGTCCAACCAAGGTTCGTAGCGTCCCATTCTAATTGTTCAGTTCCCATTCCCTGGCCTGCAAGATAGTCATAAACTCTGATACGGGTAGGGTAAGGAACACTGGTTGTCAGGATGGAACCGGAGGCATTCGCAATGCTCCGCACATCCCATCGATCATAAGCAACTGCCCGCCGAAGCATCCCTCCACGCCCAGGAGCGGCTTTCCCTTGGTCGAGTTGTGCTGCCAGTTGGTGTTTCAGGTGAGCCAACGTCTGCATCTGCTCGTCGAGGGTGCTTCCTTGGCTTCCTCCGGTATGCCCATTATTGATGGGACCCACGAATTGCAGCAAGGACGAGCTGCCGTCAGGATAAGTGATATTGTCTTTGAATTCGGTGCTCAGCCACTGACAGGGAGTCGTGGTATCCGGGATAGGGACGACGCGGTCATGGGTGGTGATCCGCACCTGACCACTGGCTTGGTCCGTTTCTGTGATCTTGGAAACACCTAAAAAAGCCTGCTGCCAACCACCTGGGACCAGCTCCAGCATGCCCACAGGAGCGTCTCCAAATTGTCCCGCATAGCCTTTCCAGCCTCCAGCATCCAGGGAATCATACACATTGCGACGATATGGGTAGCGTGCCCAATCGAAACCCACCGTTCGCCCAGGGAATGAGACGGAGCGAAGTACGACGGTTTTACACCCACGAGCGCGGTCATCCAAAATATCCAAACGAATGCTTTGCTGGTTGTCGTAAGTGAATCCAATGTTTTCCTGGGTTGAATCCTGAGTAACCTGGCTCACCCAAAGAGGCGGGGTATAGCTTTCAGACCCAATATAGATCTGTCCCTCCAAATTGGAACTCCGGTAATTCAAATGATCATTAAAAAGAGGGTTCCCGTATTGGGATCCAGGATAGGTTTCTTTGACTATAGTGTAGTTGAAGTCAGTCCCAAATGCGTTGTATGTTACACAGCTTTGGGCACCGCTTGCAACCGTTATCGTTTGAGATTGATCCACCGACCAAGTCGCCGTGAAGGCCCCAGGCCCGCTATTGTAGGTGATAGTAATCGATTCCCCAAGACGGTTGATAATTCGGGTCAAACGGTAGTAAGCAAGTTTGCTATCAAAAATAAGCAGTTCGCCGTTACTGTCATAATACTTGGCTGGGTACTCGGTTTTATTATCATCTGGACGACGTTTACGTCGATGATAAACAAATTCTTGGAAACTGTATTCATAAGCCACCTCCGCCTTCACGATCAGCACAACGGAAGGTGCAGTGATTTGGCCAGGCAAGCCATCCGGGTCATCTACAGGGGTGCTCTCGTCATTCATGATTGAGGTAGGGCGAACGATCTGAGGTTTCTGAACACTGCAGAGCGGCACTCCGAGTTCCCCCTGCCCCCCCCCACGGTATTGGGGCATGATAGATGATGGACCTGACCACTCAGACCCAAAACCGAAACGAGAGGCCAAATGCTTGGGATCAATCTCTGCCCCTTGCGGAAGCTGCTGTGTCACAGGGTTGAGGCTGCCCGCGCTTCCATCAGGGAGCGTGTAGCCCCACGCCCCGTAAAGCTGATCGCCCCTATTTCCTAGAGGGATCCTCAAATCACCCGCGCTTAGCGTAAAACCGTCAGGGCTAGTGATCTGCCCCTTGGTTAAGGCAAATAGATACGCCACATTATTTATTGTAATTATGTCAGAAGTCAAAACATTCATTATTGCTGGAGCAAAACGGCCATGAAGCACGGGCCGGAATACAGCTCCACGAGCCCCTATCCCAGGCCCAAGAGGGACATTCACATTGACAGCACCTGTTGAAGCCTCAACATCAACCCCACCGTGGAAAGTCGAAGGAGCCTTCGTTCGGTCATGCTGGACTTCCGCAAAATTTGTCTGATAGCTTTGAGCAAAAAGGGAGCCCCAGGAAAGCAGCAGAAGTGCTGCCACTAATTCGCGAATGAACCGAGGCACCAATAGACCTACGTCAGATAGAGCCATGACCGCTCTCCAGAAACAAAATTTGGCCACAAGATGAACCCAAGGAAAGGAATTGGGTTTCAGAGGATGAGATCATCGTCTAATGATAAAATATCCGCCAAATCAAAACCACCATTTTTAGGACATTCGTGCAGGGACACCCCAATCGCGGTACCCCCCGCGCCAAGCTTTTTGAGACAGGAGACACTTCAGAGTCTTCTGTTGGGGCGGGGAAGGAAATGGGATGAGCAAGGTATTGAAGTTGGGGAACGGGGAGGTGGCGTTTCCGCAACAGATTCCGCTTCTGTTGCGGAACCTGAGGCCGATAGGCCAAATCCGTCAAAATGATTGAAAGCTACCAATCTTTCTGACGGATTCCCGACGATTCATTTTGCCGCGCTACACTAGCTCAAACCGGACTACGGGACATGGTTCGTATCGATTCACCCCCCCCCATGCAGGCTCAACTCGTGATTGAGGATAAAATCACCGCAAGTGAATAATTCGCTTGTACTTTGGTCTCAAACCAGTCAGATTCTGAAGGATGGAGCTTGATCCTGTTCTGACTGATCCGCGTTATCTGGCCCTGGCTGCCGAGAACGGGGAACTGCGTGCGGAAATGGTCTGCCTGCGGGAGGCGATGGAACGCCTGGAAAAATTGCTGGAGTCGCTCCAGGATCGCCTCGGGAAGGACAGTCGCAACAGCAGCAAGCCCCCCAGTTCGGACGGACCCGCGGCGCCACCCAAGCCACCGGCGCCGCCCACGGGGCGCAAGCGCGGCGGCCAACCGGGACGGAAGGGATCCGCTCGGGTGATGCTGCCGGAAGGCAGCGAGGACCGTACGGTTTCGGTGCCCCTCGCCTGTTGCCCCCACTGCCGAGGCGAGGTTCCTTCAGGGGCCATCACCGGGACGCGCCTGCACCGGGTGGTGGATCTGGCTCAGCGCCTCACAGAAGTCATCGCCTACGCGCTGGAGGAGGGGATCTGCCCGCACTGCCAGAGGAAGGTGCAGGCGCCGCTTCCCCCAGAGGCTGCGCCGGGCGGGATCGGCCCGCGCCTTCAGGCTGCGGCGGCCTATCTGCGCACAGAGGGCCGCATGAGCCTGACGCCGCTCCAGCGTTTCCTCTCGGAGGTGACGGGCGTAGCGGTCTCACGCGGTTGGCTGCACGAGAGCGGTGTGGCGCTGGGGAGCCACCTACTCCCCGCCTGGGAGGACCTCTCCCAGCAGATCCGTACGGCGGATGTGCTCAACCTCGACGAGACCGGCTTCGGCCGGAAGGACCGGGACTGGATCTGGGTGGCCCTTTCCGCCCGTACGGCCCTCTTCCACTTCAGTGACACCCGTGGGGCGAGGGCCCTAAAGGCGATACTTCCCGAGGACTTCCAAGGCGTGATTGGCACGGACCGCTACGGCGCCTACAACGCCTTAAAATCTGCCGTTCGCCAGTTCTGCTGGGCCCATTTGCGCCGCGAGTTCGTCGCCCTGAGCGAATCCCAGAAGCCCGAGGTGGCCGCACTGGGAAAGCGACTGCTCGCCGAGCAGGAGGAGATCTTTGCGCTGTGGCACACCTTCCGGGCGGGCGACATCAGCCGGAAAGAGCTCCGGGCCTGCACCGCCATCAATCTGGCGCGGCTCAAACGCGGTCTGATCCAGGCCAGCGCGATGGATCACAAGGCCGCCCGAAACCTCGGGAAGGACCTCCTCCGGAAATGGGACAAGCTCTGGGTGTTCCTGAAGGTCGAGGGCGTGGAGCCGACGAACAATGCGGCCGAGCGGGCCCTGCGCCCCCTCGTGATCCTCAAGCGGATCTTCCAGCGACTGCCCAGCGCGGACGGAAAGCGATTCTTCGAACGCCTCCTGAGCCTGGGCACCACCGCCCGCATCCGCGGCGTCCCCTACTTCGACTGGCTGCTCAGGGCCCTCCACTCCGCCCGATCCAACCAGCCCCTACCGGCACTGGAACCAGCCTGAGGCTGCCAGGGCAAGCGGGACATCACCAGCCCATCATGGCTGCCTGCCACCGGCTTACGTGGTCACAGGGACAAGGGGGGTGAATCGATACGTCCCCTCACCGGTGCACCTGGCCCGAAAGACGAACTCGGAGATGGGCTGCTCGATCTCGGGGAAGGTCCGGAAGGGTGCTAGGGCCACGCGAGGCTTGATGGTGATGGACTCCTTCATCCGCAGGCCCGCTTTGACGTTGGCCCGCTGTGTGAACCCATCATCCTCGGTGGAGCGTGACAACCGTGACAACTTTGGGTTGTCGCGAGGGGATATGTTGAGGTGAGATCTGCATAATCGCTTCTACGCGATTTCTTTCCGGAGCCGCCCCCAGATGCGGTCAGCTTCGAGCCCTAAGGTTTCTGCCAGGACGTCTTCCACCACCACGTCACGACAGTCCCGGTTGATAACCTGATGGAAGTAAGGGTCCGTGTACCCGTGCGTCTCGGCTAGCACACGGACATTGATACCTTTGAGCTTCAGGAGGGCTCGGACGGCTTCCGGTTTCAGGCTGCCATCCAGATTGATGCCATTCGACATGAGATGTTGAACATCCGAAGCCGTGGCTAGGATGGCTTGGGTGCTTGGAGGCAGGCCATAGGCCGCCCTCTTGCGCGGGGCTTTTTCGGGTAGCATTCAAGTCTCCGATTACTTAGTTCACGAAGTGTGAACAGGAGAACAGTAAGTCTCGATAGGAAACACGTCAAGAGGTTGTTGCGCATCGTGAGCAAAGCTGAAATTCAGACTCCAGGCAAAAGGGTTAGACGCGCAAGGACCGCGCTGGGTAAAACTCTGGAATCTTTTGGCGCGCCAATGGAACGTTCACGTGCTGCGATTTCACGATGGGAGACGGACCAGATAAGCCTCACTGCTCTCGAAGCGGGAGCCATGGAGCACTTCCACGGCATCTCGGCCGCTTGGATCCTGAGGGGTGAAGAACCGATATGGGTTCCAGCAACCCTAGCTCCGCTAGATGATGCCGAGACCGAATATCGCCCAGTAATCCCTGGAGCCGCCTCTTGTGGGCCTGGTGGCGAAATTGCAGATCCAGGACCTTCGGCTTACCGCCTTCCCTTCCGCAAAGACTTCCTCCAGGAGCTACTCCGCGAATGTGGAGGGGGCACCGCAGCGGATTGCTACGTTGTGGAATGCACAGGTGAGTCCATGCGTCCAACGCTCCACCCAGGAGACTTGGTGCTGATAAACACCGCGTTGGAACTGCGCGTGGAACCAGAACGGGACGCGCTCTATCTGGTACGCACAGACCCGACCAGCGTAGATGCCCGAATTAAGCGTGTCCACGTTAAGGATGATCGAATTTGTTTCGCCTCAGACGCCTCTGGATTCAAGACAATCGCGATCAATGTGGATGGTATCCCGATCCAGCGCCTCATCCTCGGCCGCGTCTGTTGGATCGCCCGCAGTGTGGTGAAGGACGAGCGCCCAGAGCGGAACTGGTAGGCGACTCGTTCCAACCATATTGACGGATTTAGAAGCCTCGCGCAGGATCCGAAGCTTACCCGCAGGATTCGTGCACCCTTTTTGACGGATTTCCGCTTCGTTACGCGTCATCCGTCCCAAACTTATTGACGGATTTTCAGGTCTCTAGATCACCCACAAAGCCCCGCCCTTGTTGGCTTTTAGGCCATGTGCCCGAATCGGTCGTCATGCGAATTATTTCGACGGATCACAGCTAGACCACTCGGCCTTCCCCCCCATCGCCGCAATGAAGCGTCCGCGTTCCTCTGCAGTTGGCACATCGCGGCCCACAGGATTGAGCAAAAAGTCTGGAGCTATGGGCAAGCCTTGCGGGGCGTTGATTCCTAAACTTCCAGATGTTCCCGCGATGCAAGCGGCGGTCTTGGGTGAATAAGAGGCGGGCTGTTTCAGGGAAGCTTCCTGGAGCGGTGAACATTCCGTAAAACGATGGAGGGGAAAATGGCTGTGAACGTGCTTGGCTACGCGGCGCATTCGGCGAAGGGCGCCTTGGCACCCTTCCGCTTCGATCGGCGGGACCCGCGTCCCGACGATGTGGTGATCGAAATCCTGTACTGCGGGGTATGCCATTCGGATCTGCACACGGTCCGGAACGACTGGGGGTGGACCACGTACCCCATCGTCCCCGGCCACGAAATCATTGGCCGCGTGGTCGAAGTGGGCCAGGGCGTGACCCGCTTCCGTCCAGGGGACCACGTCGGCGTCGGGTGCATGGTCGATTCCTGCCAGCACTGTGATCCCTGCGAGAGGGGCCTGGAGCAGTATTGCTCAGAGGGTGCCACGTACACCTATGGCGGGGTCGACCGCCACGACCACAGGCCGACCCAGGGGGGCTATTCGGAAAGGGTCGTCGTGTCCGAGAAATTCGTGCTGGGAATCCCGGACGGGTTGGACCTGAAGGGGGCCGCGCCCCTGCTTTGCGCGGGCATCACCACCTGGTCGCCGCTGCGCCATTGGAAGGTCGGAAAGGGCAGCAAGGTGGCGGTCGTGGGCCTGGGCGGCCTCGGCCACATGGCCTTGAAATTGGCCAAGGCCTTGGGGGCGGAGGTGACTCTGTTCACCCGTTCCAAGGGCAAGGAGGCCGATGCCCGTCGCCTGGGGGCCGACCACATCGTGCTCTCCACCGACGCTGCCCAGATGGCCGCCGCCGGGGGACGCTTCGACCTGATCATCGATACGGTCCCCTACATCCATGACCTGAACCCCTACATCCCGGCCCTGGCCATCGCAGGCACGATCGTACTGGTGGGCTACCTGGGGCCCCTGGATCCCTTCCTCAACACCACGCCCATGATCCTGGGCCGGAAGTCCGTGGCGGGATCCCTCATCGGTGGCATTGCGGAGACCCAGGAGATGCTCGATTTCTGTGGGCAACACAACATCACGTCCGATATCGAAGTCATCCGGATCCAGGACATCAACGAGGCCTTTGACCGGATGCTGAAGAGCGATGTGAAGTACCGCTTCGTGATCGACATGGCCTCTCTGAAGGCCTGAGGAGGAAGACCGCCCATGACCAAGCGAATCTTGATCCTGTCATCCAGCCCTCGGAAGGGTGGCAATTCCGACACCCTCTGCGACCGCTTCCTGGCGGGCGCGGAACAGTCCGGGCACCAGGTGGAGAAGGTCTTCCTGGGGGACAGGACCATCGGCTATTGCACCGGATGCGGGGCCTGCGTCCGAGGGAAGGGTTGCCCCCAGAAGGACGATATGAAGGTCCTGCTGGAGCGGATCATCCAGGCCGATGTCCTCGTGATGGCGACTCCCGTGTATTTCTACACGATGGCGGCCCAGATGAAGACCCTGATCGACCGTTGCTGCGCCCGCTACCAGGAGATCAAGGGCAAGGACTTCTATTTCATCCTGACGGCGGCCGATGAGAGCAAACCGGCCATGACTCGGACTCTGGAAGGCTTTCGTGGATTCACATCCTGTCTCGAAGACGCCAGGGAAAAGGGCATCGTCTACGGCCTTGGCGCCTGGCACAAGGGCGACATCCAAGGCAGTCCCGCCATGGAAGAGGCCTACCAGTTCGGGCGGGATGCCTAGCCGGGAGCCTCGCCCGTGGTGCTCGGCTCGCCCGCTCTTGCGGGGGCATAGGCCCAATCACGTTTGAATTTCTTGGGAGATCGAAAATGCAAAAACGGAAACTGGGGAATACCGGGCTGGAAGTCTCGGCGCTGGGCCTCGGCTGCATGGGGATGAGTTTCTCCTATGGGCCTGCGGGGGACCGGCAGGAGATGATCGCGCTGCTCCGGGCGGCGGTGGAGCGGGGCGTCACCTTCTTCGACACGGCGGAGGTCTACGGGCCCTACGTGAACGAGGACCTCCTGGGCGAGGCCCTGGAGCCCTTTCGGGGCCAGGTGGTCATCGCCACCAAGTTCGGATTCGACCTCAGTCCGAGGAATGATCCGCGAGGCATGACGGGCGGTCCGGCACTCGACAGTCGCCCGGAGCACATCCGGCAGGTGGCCGAGGCCTCTCTCAAGCGCCTCCGGGTGGAGGTCCTCGATCTCTTCTACCAGCATCGCGTGGACCCTAACGTGCCCATCGAGGACGTGGCAGGAGCCGTGAAGGATCTCATTCAGGCAGGCAAGGTGAAGCACTTCGGCCTCTCGGAAGCCAGCGCCGCGACGATCCGGCGCGCCCATGCCGTCCAGCCGGTGACGGCCCTTCAGAGCGAATATTCGCTCTGGTGGCGGGAGCTCGAAGCCGAGGTGTTGCCGGTCCTTGAAGAACTCGGCATCGGCCTCGTGCCCTACAGCCCGCTGGGCCGCGGCTTCCTCACGGGCAAGGTCGATGCGAATACCACCTTCGCCGCGGGGGATTTCCGAAACACCCTTCCCCGATTCACGGTGGAAGCGCGAAAGGCCAACCAGGCCCTGGTGGAGCTGCTGACGCGAATGGCCCAAGAGAAGAAGGCCACGCCCGCCCAGATCGCGCTCGCCTGGCTGCTGGCCCAGAAGCCCTGGATCGTCCCGATTCCCGGCACTCGCAAGCTGGAGCGCCTGGACGAGAACCTGGGCGCCGCGTCCCTGGAACTCACCGCTCAGGATCTCCAGACGATCCATGAGGCCGCCTCGCAGATCACGGTCCAGGGGGCCCGGTATCCGGAGCACCTCATGTCCATGACG
Source organism: uncultured Holophaga sp. (assembly GCA_963664825.1). Lineage (GTDB taxonomy): Bacteria > Acidobacteriota > Holophagae > Holophagales > Holophagaceae > JAYREN01. The sequence continues at coordinate 3,456,650 of OY761614.1, read as the reverse complement.
GGCCGCTGAGGCTTCACCTGAAACCCTGAAAAGGAGTGCCTCCATTGGATCGGATGGAAAAGGTCAGCGACGAGCATTACCAGGTCGGCTTCTGACAACAAGGAGATGGAAATGCAGAAACGCAGACTCGGAAACAGCGGTCTTGAAGTTTCTGCCCTCGGCCTCGGCTGCATGGGCATGAGCCACGGCTATGGTCCGGTCGGGGACAGGCAGGAGATGATTGCGCTGATCCGCGAGGCGGTCGAACACGGCGTGACCTTCTTCGACACGGCCGAGGCATATGGCCCATTCGTGAACGAGAAACTCCTGGGCGAGGCGCTCGCGTCCTGCAGAGACCAGGTCGTGATTGCCACGAAATTCGGCTTCGACATCGATCTCGAAACGGGTGAACGCCGAGGCGGCGTGAACAGCCGCCCCGAGCATATCAAACAGGTCGTAGCGGCCTCCCTGAAGCGCCTTGGCGTTGATGCGATCGATCTGCTGTACCAGCACCGTGTCGACCCGAGTGTGCCCATCGAGGATGTGGCCGGAGCGGTGAAGGATCTCATTCAGGAAGGCAAGGTGAAGCACTTCGGCCTTTCCGAGGCCGGGGCAGGGACCATTCGGCGGGCTCACGCTGTCCAGACCGTCACTGCGGTTCAGAGCGAATATTCATTGTGGTGGCGCGCCCCCGAGGGTGAAATCCTGCCGACCTTGGAAGAGCTGGGCATCGGCTTTGTCTGTTTCAGCCCGTTGGGGGCAGGTTTCCTCACGGGCAAGATCGATGCAAACACGAAGTTCGGTAGCTCGGATTTCCGCACCATCGTCCCCCGTTTGGCCCCGGAAGCGCGGAAGGCCAACATGGCGCTGGTCGAGCTTGTGTGTGATGTGGCGGCACGCAAGGGTGCCACCCCAGCCCAGATTGCTCTCGCCTGGCTGCTGGCTCAGAAGCCGTGGATCGTGCCCATTCCAGGCACGACGAAGCGCCATCGTCTTCTGGAGAACCTGGGATCGATGGCCGTCGAATTCGCCGAGGGCGAGCTTCGAGAGATCGGGATGGCGGTTTCAAAGCTCTCGCTGCAAGGGGCTCGACTCCCTGAGAACGCGCTGAAAATGACAGGGCTTTGAAGGGTCTAGCAGAAAAACGTCGTGAGCTGGTTTCAACACCGATGAAGCAATGGAGGTAGAAAAATGCAGAAACGCAGACTCGGAAGCAGCGGCCTGGAGGTTTCGGCCATGGGCCTCGGCTGCATGGGGATGAGCTTTGCCTACGGTCCAGCCGGGGACAAGCAGGAGATGATCGCGCTGATCCGCGAGGCGGTCGAACGAGGCGTCACCTTCTTCGATACCGCGGAGCTCTACGGCCCGTATACGAACGAGGAACTGGTGGGCGAGGCTCTTGCACCGCTCCGCGAGCAGGTGGTGATTGCCACCAAGTTCGGTTTCGCCCCGGATCCGAACGATCCGTCCAAGTTGACGGCGACCTGCAGCCGACCGGAACACCTCAAACAGGTCGCAGAGGCCTCCCTCAAGCGGCTTCGGATCGAAGCCATCGATCTCTTCTACCAGCATCGCGTGGACCCGAGTGTGCCCATTGAGGACGTGGCAGGAGCGGTGAAGGATCTCATTCAGGAAGGCAAGGTGAAGCACTTCGGCCTTTCCGAGGCCGGTGTGCGGACGATTCGCCGGGCTCATGCCGTGCTGCCGGTCACGGCGGTTCAGAGCGAATACTCCCTCTGGTGGCGGCGTCCCGAGGAGGAGCTCCTGCCGACACTGGAGGAACTCGGGATCGGCTTCGTGCCCTTCAGCCCTCTCGGCAAGGGCTTCCTCACCGGCAAGATCGACGCGCACACGACGTTCGACAAGGACGATTTCCGCAACATCGTGCCCCGCTTCACCCCCGAGGCCCGCAGAGCGAACCAGGCCCTGGTCGATCTGCTGGCAAGGGTGGCTGAAGAAAAACGGGCGACACCGGCGCAGATCGCCCTGGGCTGGCTCCTGGCCCAGAAACCGTGGATCGTGCCCATCCCCGGCACGACCAAGCGCGCCCGCCTCGAGGAGAACCTCGGAGCCCTCCAGGTGGAGCTCTCGGCTGAGGATCTCCGCGCCATCGATGAAGCCGCTGCGAAGATTCCGGTGCAGGGCGACCGCTACCCGGAAGCGCTGGAGAAACGGACCGGATTGTGAGTGTGCCGCAGGTCCCAGAGGGGGAAGGGGCCACGGACCAGCCACGTGAAAGGCGGATGAGACCATGAGAGAAACCAAGATCCTGATTGCCTGCTATTCCCGCAAGGGCGCCAACTACGTCGGCGGCAGCATCGTCGACCTCCCGGTCGGCAACACCGAAGTGGCTGCCGCCATGATCCAGAAGTTGACGGGCGGCGATGTGTTCAAGATCGAGACCGTCCAGGGCTATCCTGCGGACTATCAGGAGACCACCGAGGTCGCCCGACAGGAGTTGGACCAGAACGCCAGACCGGAGCTTGCGGGCCGCGTGGACAACCTGGACGGCTACGACGTGGTCATTCTGGGCTACCCGAACTGGTGGAGCGCGATGCCCATGGCGGTGTTCACGTTCCTGGAATCGTACGATTTCTCAGGGAAGACCATCCTTCCGCTCTGCACCCATGAAGGCAGCGGCATGGGGCACAGCGAGCGCGATATCAAGAGGCTCTGTCCCGGCGCCAAGGTGATGAAGGGACTGCCCATCAAGGGCGGAAACGTCCAGGGGGCGGGGAACGCTATCTCGGCCTGGCTCCGGAAATCGGGCGTGATCGATTGACGGCCTGCGCATGTCGCCAGCCGAACGCGATGAATTGAAGGGAAAGGATGAAGGCATGAGCATCTCGGAAATAGCGAACAGGAACCACGAAAAACTGTTCCCTAATTACACGTCGACCCTGAAGGTCACGGACCCAGAATTCATCGAGGTCTTCGACAATTTCGCCTTCGATGAAGTGCTTGCCTATGGGGATCTGGACGACAGGACACGCCTCATGGTCATCCTGGCGGCCCTGATCGCCAGCCAATCGCTTGCCGAATACAAGGCCATGCTTTCCGGAGCCCTGAACATCGGCATCACGCCGATCGAGGCGAAGGAGATCGTGTACCAGGCCGTGCCGTACTGCGGCATCGCCATTGTCTTCGACTTCCTCCACGCCACCAACGAGATCCTGGAGAGCCGGGGCGTCCAGCTTCCGCTTGAGGGCCAGTCCACCACGAATCCCGCAACGCGCTTCGAGAAGGGGCTGGCGCTGCAGAAGGCGATCTTCGGCGGAATGATCGAGGTGATGCACCAGCAGACGCCTTTGAACCAGGCGCACATCAATACGTATCTCTCGGACAACTGCTTCGGCGACTACGTCACTCGGGCGGGGCTCGACACGAAAACGCGCGAACTGCTGACGTTCTCCATGCTCCTGGCGCTGCGCGGGTGCGAGTCCCAGCTCAAGGGGCATATCCGGGGCAACCTCAATCTCGGGAACGACAGGAGCACGCTGTTGGGGGTCATCACCCAGCTGTTGCCCTATATGGGCTATCCGAGAACGCTCAATGCCCTCCATTGCCTCAACGAGGTCGAGCCGGAAAGGGCCCTGCCATGAAAAGGGGGGCCGCCCGCTCGTTCGAGCTCGCTCTGCGTCCCCACTTTGACCCCCACGTGGTCTCCAGGCGAAGCCCGGACACCACGTCTGGTGATCCCGGCCTGGCCTGAACCGGAAGGACGGATGCCATGTGGTCACGCCCATCCCACCTCCGGCGGAGCGCGAAACCTCGAAAAGGGAGAGACTTCGGGGATCGGTCGAAATTTTGTCCATCAGGTTTAACAAATCGGCGGCGGAGGCGAGAATTGCTCATGGCTCAGGAACACACCCCACTCTATCCCTATGCTTCGGACCCGGAGGCCTTGCCACGGGCACTGGCTAGGCTGGGCGGCCTGATCCTCGCGCATGCGCCCTACGACGGCAGCTTCGAACTCCGCATTCCTGGCGTGACGCTCCTGCGGGCTTCTCACACGCACAAGGAATTGATGCACGGCGTCCATCGGGCAGCCCTGTGCATCGTGGCTCAAGGGGCCAAGCGCGTCATCCTCGGGCCGGATACCTTTGACTACGACGGGTCGCATATGCTTGTCTCCTCCGTGGATGTGCCTGTGGCCGCGCAGATCACCAAGGCCAGCCCCTCCGAGCCCTTTCTCTGTCTCAAACTCGATCTCGATCCGCGGCGGATCACCGAACTGGTCCTGAAGGTTTACCCCGACGGCCTCCCCCAGGTCCGGAAGGATCGTGCCGTCTACATCTGCGCGGCCGAGCCGAGCATTCTGGAAGCGGTCTCCAGGCTGATGGGGCTGATGGCGCAGCCCGAGGACGTGGAATTGCTGGCCTCGCTCGCCATGGACGAAATCCTGATCCGCCTGCTCCGCAGCCCCGTCGGCGGACGGGTGGCCCTGATTGGACAGGAGGAGTCCAGGCTCCAGCGTGTTTCCAAGGCTGTGTCCTGGGTGCAGACCCATTTCGACCAGCCCCTGGATGTCGAACGCTTGGCCGTCTTGGTCCACATGAGCGCATCCTCCTTCCACCAGCACTTCAAGTCGGTCACTTCCATGAGCCCCCTGCAGTACCAGAAGGTCATTCGGCTCCAGGAGGCGAGGCGACTCATGCTGTCGAAGATGATGGATGCGGGGATGGCGGCCCGGCAGGTGGGCTATCTCAGCTCCTCCCAGTTCAGCCGGGAATATGGCCGGTATTTCGGGAATCCACCCTCCAGGGATATCGCGAGGTTGCGCGAGGGTGGTGAAGCCTGATCCAGCCTTCCGGACTGCCCATCTCAACCACGACTCCTTTTCTCTCGAGGGATACCATGAAACGGTTCTTCGCAATCTTCGCCCTGTTCCTCTCCATTCCAATCGCTCTGGATGCGAATTCCAAGCCGGCTGCCCCGGCCCCAAAGGTGCTCGTTGTCTATTTCTCCCACAGCGGCAATACCCGTGTGATCGCCCGCCAGATCCAGGAGGCGGCTGGCGCCGATATCTTCGAAATCGTGCCGGTCTCCCCCTATCCGACCGCCTACAAGGCCGTCGTGGACCAGGCCAAGCGGGAACTTGCCGCGGGCTACCGCCCCCCTCTCAAGTCTTCGGGGCCGGATCTCTCGCGCTACGAGACGATCTTCATTGGTTCGCCGAACTGGTGGGGTACTGTCGCGCCTCCGGTGATGACCTATCTTGCCTCCCACAATTTCGCAGGGAAGCGGATCATCCCGTTCATCACCCACGGGGGCAGCCAGATGGGGAAGAGCGTGGGGGATGTGCGAAAACTGGCCCCTGGAGCTACCGTAATGGAGGGGCGGTCTTTCTTGGGAGACAATGTCCAGGAGGCCGGGAGCGAGGTTCGCGGATGGATGCGCGAACTCAAACTCCTCAAATAGGAGCTGCGGGCGATGGAAGACCATGATGGAGCCAGGGGACGCCGGGGATTCCTAGGCCTGCTCGGTGCGGGCGCGGCGGTCTCGGCGGCCGCCCTTGTGGGTTGCGGTCACAGGCGAAGCCAGTCCCTGGGAGAGCAACCCGATGTGCCGACCGACCGAATGACCTACCGGGTCGATCCCCACACGGGGAAACGGGTATCCTTGCTCGGATACGGCTGCATGCGCCTGCCGAGACGTCCCAAGGTCGGAACCACGGGCGACACCGAACCGATCGACCAGGAAGCCGTGAATGCTTCGGTGGAGTATGCGCTGGTCCATGGCATCAACTACTTCGATACCTCTCCGCGCTACTGCAAGGGCATGTCCGAACGGGCCATGGGCCTGGCACTCAGCCGCCATCCCCGGGACAGCTATCTCATCGCCACGAAGATGTCGAACTTCGCGGCCAAGAGCCGCGAGGACTCCCTGGCGATGTATCGCCAGTCGATGAAGGACCTGCGGCTGGAATACTTCGACTACTACCTGATCCACGCGGTGGGCACGTACGATGGGTACAAGGAACGATTCTTGGACAATGGCGTTCTGGATTTCCTGCTCAAGGAGCGCGAGGCGGGCCGCATTCGCAACCTCGGGTGGTCCTTCCACGGGGAACGTGCGTTCTTCGACTACATGATGTCCAGCGGCGTGAAATGGGACTTCGTCCAGATCCAGGCGAACTACTTTGATTGGGATACGTCCCTCGGCAGCAGCGACGTCAACGCGAAATACTTGTATGACGAACTGGCCCGCCTGCAGGTGCCCGCGGTCATCATGGAGCCGCTGCTCGGTGGACGTCTCGCCCGACTACCCTACAAGGCACAGGCTGTGCTCAAGCAGGCCGATCCTCGCGCCAGCATCGCCTCCTGGGCCTTCCGGTTCGTGGGTTCGAAGCCCGATGTCCTGACCGTGCTCAGTGGCATGACCTACATGGAGAACCTGCAGGAGAACATCCGCACCTTCGCGCCGCTGAGGCCCCTGAAGGCATCGGATGACGCCATGCTCGAGCGCATCGCCCAGATGATGCTCGAATATCAGAATATCAACTGCACCGGCTGTCAGTACTGCATGCCCTGTCCCTACGGCATCGATATCCCCGGGATCTTCCGCCACTACAACCGCTGTCTCGATGAAGGCAACTTCCCCGACGACGCCCAGGACGCCAATTACCGCAAGGCCCGGCGCGCCTTCCTGATCGGCCTCGACCGGAGTGTCCCGAGGCTGAGGCAGGCGCAGCACTGCACCGGATGCGGGAGATGCACCAAGGACTGCCCGCAATCCATCAACATCCCGCGCGAGATGCAGAAGATCGATCGGTTCATCGAGCGCATCAGGGTCACGGGCTGAGGGGGCGGCATCATGGTACGGAAGTCACGAATCTTCGCCGCTCTCCTCTGCCTTGTTCTGGTGACTCTGCTTTTCCTGGATTTCACGGGAACGGCGCAGCACTGGTTCGGCTGGCTGGCCAGGGTCCAGTTCCTCCCGGCGGTGCTGGCCTTGAACCTGGTGGTCGTTGCCGCGCTCCTGCTCCTCACCCTGCTTTTCGGGAGGATCTACTGTTCCGTGCTCTGCCCCCTGGGCGTTTTCCAGGATGTCATCTCCTGGATCGCCGCCCGGAAGCGTCCGGACCGGTTCCGGCCTTCGCCTGCGCTCACGCCCCTGCGCTATGGCGTGCTGGCCGTCTTCGTTGCGTTGGTGCTCCTGGGGCTCGGGCCCTTGTTCGCCCTGCTCGCCCCGTATAGTGCGTACGGGCGCATGGTCTCCTCCCTGCTCGGGCCGCTCTATGGGATGGGCAACAACCTGCTCGCGAGATTTGCCGAGCGATCCGGCAGCTTCGCGTTCTACGGGGTGGAGGCCGGTTTCTGTGGTGTGGGCGTGCTCGCGGTGGCGGGCGCGACCTTCCTCCTCCTGGTGGTGCTCGCCTGGAGGAATGGACGGACCTACTGCAACACGATCTGTCCCGTGGGCACGGTCCTGGGGATTTGCGCCCGCTTCTCGCTCTTCCGGCTCCGTATCGATGCGGACACGTGTGCGGGCTGCGGCGTCTGCGCGCGGGGCTGCAAGGCCTCGTGCATCGATCCGGCCACCCGCAAGATCGACCATTCCCGGTGTGTCATGTGCCTTGATTGCCTCGGGCATTGCCCCAAGGGATCCCTCACATACACCATGCGCCGAACACCTGACGAGCCGACCCCAGTCTCTTCCGAAGGCAGCCCTTCCCGGAGGCGCTTCCTCACCCTTTCCACCCTGTTGGCTGCCGGGGGCGTCCTCTGGGCTCAAGAGCACAAGGTCGACGGGGGGCTTGCACCCATTGTTCCCAAGAAGGCTCCCAGGCGTGGGACTCGGATCAAGCCCGCGGGAGCCCGTAGCCTGCGGGACTTTTCCCGGCACTGTACGGCCTGCCAGCTCTGCGTCACGGCCTGCCCGAACCATGTCCTGCGCCCTTCCGATGCGCCAGGCAGCCTGGTGCAGCCGGAGATGTCCTTCGAACGCGGCTACTGCCGTCCGGAATGCACCCGGTGCTCCGAGGTCTGCCCCACCGGAGCGATCCGGCGCATTACCCGCGCCGAAAAATCGGCCATCCAGATCGGTCATGCCGTCCTGAACCCGGCAATGTGCATCGTCAATCGCGACGGCGCCAAGTGCAACAACTGCGCCCGCCATTGCCCGACCGGGGCCATTTTCATGGCCCCTCGGGACCCCGATAACCTTGCATCGCCCAAGATCCCGGTGATCGACGCTGAACGCTGCATCGGCTGCGGGGCTTGCGAATTCCTTTGTCCGTCGCGGCCTCTAAGTGCCATCCACGTCGAGGGACATGAGAGGCATCGAACCGTTTGAGGCGCTGCGCTGTGGCTATGCCGACGCACCTAGGTTGAAGGGGAACCATGTCGCACGCACACGAAAACCCGATGCTGGCCGACCGTTCCCTGGGATTGGCCGACCCATCCCTCTACCTCATCAGCTCGATCTTGATCGCGGGGAACGTGATCCTTCCCATCCTGGTCCACCGCATACCCATGGGGGGCCCCGCCCTGATGCCCATCTTCTTTTTCACCTTGATCGCGGGGTGGGAATTCGGGCTTTCGGCGGCCATGTTCACGGCCACCCTCTCGCCGCTCATCAGCCATGGCCTCACGGGCATGCCTCAAACCTCGGTGCTCACGGGCGTCATCCTCAGCTCCGTGGCGCTGGGTGCGGTGGCGGCAGCGATCTCCAGGCGATGCTCCAGGACCAGCGTGTTCTTCCTGGCCCTGGCCGTTCTGGTCCACCAAGCCCTGGTGACTTCAATGGCGTGCCTTACGATGGGCGCGATTCCCGCCCTGCACGGGCTCGCCTTCCGGGTTCCTGGAATCCTGATCCAGATCCTCGGCGGATGGGCGGCCCTCAGGCTCCTGGAAGGTCTCAGGGCCCCACGGGTAAGGCCCTGATGAACCTGGAGGACGCCACCTTCCAACAGCGCCTGGGCGAGGGCCTGACCCTGCGACTCCTGGTGGGTGAAGCGACGGTCTTTTCCAGTCGCCGACACTGGCTGCACCCCCTCTTCGAACTGGAGGCCCTCCAAGAGGTTCAACCCATCCCAGGTCTTCAGGAGGCCCTTCTGATCGACCGGGTCACGGGTGCGGCCGCCGCATTCCTCGTCGCGAGCCTCGGCATCCGTCATCTGTGGACGGGCACCCTGAGCCGACGTGCCATCCCCATCCTGGAGGCCTACGGCATCGCCTTTCAGTCCGTGACCATCATCGATCGGATCGTCTGCGCGACGGAGGATGAATTCGCAAGCCTCAGGGACCTCGATGCCGCCCGAGCGCAGCTGCGCATCGCCCAGCAGCGGGCCCTCGCAAGGCACTTGCCCGCCCACGAAGGGCTCGGATCCTGATACGACTTGGGTTCAGGCTAGGCTGCGTATCCGGGTATCGGTGCTCTCGATTTCCGTGATGCGGAAGGCGAAGTTGCCGTCCACCACCACCACTTCGCCCTTGGCGATCTGCTTGCCATTCACCAGCAGCTCCACGGGGGCGTCGGCGGCGCGGTTGAGTTCGAGGATGGAGCCGGGTGTGAGCTTCAGGAGCTCGCCCAGCTGCATCTCCGTCTGGCCCATGCGCACCATGACGGGTAGTTCGATATCCAACAGGAGATCGAGGTTGCCCGTATCCACGGAGGCCTGTCGTGTCCCCGTGGACACAGGACCCGGGGCCGCGGGGGCCTGGGGGGCGGGGGCGGAAGGGGAGGGCGTGGAGGGTGGAACGGAGGCGGGGGGGGCGATGGGTTGGCCCATGCCCAGCTTGCGCTTGAGCTGCTCCGAGAGCAGATCGGGGATGAGGAGGTGGATGGTGGTGTTGAGGGTCTCCTGGGTGGTGGCCAGGGCCGCAGAATCGAAGGGCCCCGCGCCGAGCAGCTCCTGGAGGCCCGCCTCATCGGCGGTTTCGATGGAGAAGATCTCCACGTTGGAGATGGAAAGGGTCTCTCCTGCCAGATCGGAAAGGGCCTGGTTGGCGCTGCCGAGGATCTGGTTGAAGGTTTCCGCCAGCGCGTCCCGGGAATCCCCGGCCAGTTCCGTGGAGGGCGTGCCCTCTCCGCCGAGCATGAGGTCGACCAGCATGGTGCCTTCCTTGAGCGGAAGACAAAAGACGAGGGTGCCTGTGATGCCCTTGGTGTAGTGGGCCTTCACGAATACGGTGACGCCGGTCTGGAGCTTGGCGATGGCATCGTGATCGAGGGTCTCGCCGACCGTGAAGGCAACGGCGAACTCGCGCCCTGTGAGCATGGAGAACACGGAGCCCATGCTTTCGGCGAAGTTGGGACCGATCTTCTGGAGGAGTTGGGCCGTCGCGGGATCCATCTCATCCCTCCTGTCTGGTGGAAGTGACTTGGAATACGCGCTTCTGGTTGGCATTGAGTGCGATGTAGCCCTGACAGCGCGGGATGCCGTCCACGGTGAGATCCAGGACCGCATCGAAGCGCTTGGTCAGGGGAATGAGGTCCCCGCCCTGAAGGGCCAGCACATCCCTCAGACGCAGGGAGGTGCCTCGGATCTCGGCGCAGACCGTCATGTCGCAGTGCTTGACGCTTTCGATGAGGAGCTTGGCCTCCTCGAAGGTGCTGGACTTCTTGTAGCCGGTATACATCTCCTGGTCGAACTTGTTGGCCACGGGCTCCAGGATGATGGAGGGGATGGCCAGGTTGACCATGCCCACCACGGTGCCCATCTTCACCTCGAAGACCACCAGCAGCACCACCTCGTTGGGGGCCACGATCTGGATGAGCTGGGGGCTGGTCTCCCGGGCCTGGATCTTGAAGTCCAGATCGATGATGCCCCGCCACGCCTCCCGGAGGTCCTCCAGCAGGAGCTTGAGCACGCCTTCGAAGATGCTCTGCTCGATGTCGGTCATGGTGCGGATCTGCTTGAGGGCCTCCCCCGGACCGCCCAGCATCTTGTCGATGATGGGGAAGACCAGCTGGGGATTGACCTCGAGGGCGAAGGCGCCCTCCAGGGGCCGGATGCTGATGGCGTTGAAGCAGGTGGGGTCGGGCACCGAGAGGAGGAATTCCTGGTAGGAGAGCTGCTCCACACTCACCAGGTTCACTTCGGTGATGGTCCGCAGGTAGGCCGATAGGGAACTGGAGAAGTTCCGGGCGAAGCGATCGTGCATGAAATGCAGGGTTCGCATCTGCTCCCGGCTGACCCGGTCCGGGCGGCGGAAGTTGTAGAGGCTGACTTTTTTCTGTAGCTGGGCTTTTTTTGCCTTCTGACTCTGACCGCCCTTTTCGGGGGCTGCACTGGGGGCAGAGGCCGCCTTGGGCCCCTTGGTGTGGGACTTCAGAAGGGCATCAACCTCTTCCTGGCTGAGGATCTTGGCCATCAAGGCACCTGGAAATCAACTGTGGATCTGGCGTTCTTTGAGCTTGCCCCGGAGTCGGAGCATGGACTTAGTATGCAATTGCGATACCCGACTCTCGGTGATATTGAGGAGGGTGCCGATTTCCTTCATGGTTAGCTCGTCGAAGTAGTAGAGCTGGACCACGAAACGTTCCTTGGTGGGCAGCAGATCCACGGCCAGCTTCAACATCGCCCGGAGTTCCCGGGCCTGAAGGGTGATGGAGGGGTCCTCCGCATCGGGATCGGGGACGAAGCTGATGAGGTTTTCCCCTTCGCCATCCTCCCCCGCGTCCATGAAGGCGCCCAGGGTGATGCCCTTGAGTTCGTCCAGGGACTTGTGGAGCTCCTCGAGGGGCATCTCCAGGTGTTTGGCCACCTCCTCATCCGTGGCGGCCCTTCCGAATTGTTGTTCCAGGGCGTGGTAGGCACCCTCGATGTCCTTCTTCTTGCGGCGCAGGGAGCGCGGTATCCAGTCCAGATCCCGGAGACCATCCAGGATGGCGCCCCGGATGCGCTGCTCGGCGTAGGTCTTGAATTTCACGTTGCGGCCGGGCTCGAATTTCTTGAGGGCGTCCATCAGGCCCAGGATCCCGGAGTGGATGAGATCGTCCAGTTCCACGTGGGCGGGCAGGCGGGCCGAGATCCGGTGGGCCACGAACTTGACCAGGGGCAGGCACTCGGTGATGAGGGTCTCCCGGTCCTGGAAGACATCCAGGTCCTCGGAAAACTCAGGCCGGGAGTGCTGATTTGGCTCGGCCACCGGAAGCTCTTCATAGGGTGGCAGGGCGGCCGACTTCTGATAAGCCGCCGCCGCTGCCCGGCCGACAACGGATTTGGGCGCACCTTGGGGGGGCGCCGATAGCTTCGGCGGCGAAGGGATAGCCTTCTTCGTCGGATTCATAGGTCCCCAAGGCTTAGTTGCTTCCAGAATGAAGCAAATCCGTCTTTTTGTAAGGGCACCTTTTTCTTGATTTGATCGGCGATCTGGCGGAAGGCCAGGGCCGAGGGGCTCCTGGGGAAACGTTCCACCACGCCCCGCTGTTCCCGCACGGACTGGAGCAGGCAGGGATCGGCGGGGATCATGCCGAGGACCTTGAGCTCCCGACCCAGGAAGCGCAGGGTGGCGGCCTGGAGCTGTTCGATGGTCTCCTCGGCCTCGTCTTCGCTTTGGGCGTTGTTCACCAGCAGCCAGATGGGTTTATGGGGATCCCGCAGGTGGATCACCTTGACCATGGCGTAGGCGTCCACCAGGGAGGTGGGCTCCGGTGTGGTCACCAGCAGCACTTCCTGGGCAGCCAGGAGGAGCTTGATAACTGAATCGTGGATGCCCGCAGCCGTATCGATGAGCATCCAGTCCGTGGTCTCCGAGACCCGCTGGAGGCCCTGGATGAGTCGCAGCTCGGCGCCGGTATCCAGGCGGGTGAGTTCCTGGATGCCGCTGGAGGCCGGGATCATGCGGATGCCCATGGGGCCGTCGAGGATGATCTCCTCCAGCACCTTGTCCCCCCGGAGGACATGTTCCAGGGTGTAGGTGGGGCTGAGGCCCAGCAGGATATCCAGGTTGGCCAGGCCGAAATCGGCATCCAGCACCACCACCCGCTGACCGGTCTGGGTCAGTGACATGGCCAATCCGGCGACCACGTTCGTTTTCCCGACTCCTCCCTTGCCTGATGTGATGGCCATGACCCGGGAGCTGAAGAGGGTCGCTTCGGGCACCTGTTGGCGGGCCATGGCCCGGAGACGAGAGGCTTGGTCCGTCATGCGGCACCTCCCGACCGCCGGGTGACGGAGCGGAGTCCGGCGGACTCCGTGGAGTCGGGTCCCCCGGCGAGGAGGGAATCACCGGGGAGTGATTCCTGAGCGATGGGGAAGGGGGGCACGGTGATCATGCGAGTACCTGCGGAATGGGAAGGATGAGATCCGCCACCCGGCGGCTGGTGGCCAGTTCCAGATCCTGGGGCACTTCCTGGCCGGTGCCGAGATACGAGAGGGGGCGCTTCACCCGCACCAGGGTCGACAGAATGGGCCCGTAGGTGGAGGTCTCATCGAGCTTGGTGAAGATGAGGCGGCTCGGCTTGAGGGGCTCGAAGCGCAAGGCGATATCCGAGAGATCCTTGGGCTTGGTGGTGGCCGAGAGCACGAGGTGGGTCTCCACGTCCGGCAGCTCCTCCAGGAAGTGCCGGAGCTGATCGAGCACCTCGGTGTCCTTGGGGTTGTGGCCGGGGGTATCGATGAGCACCAGGGTGCGGTCCTGGTAGAAGCGCAGGGCTGAACGCAGATCCTCCACCGTCAGCGCCACATGCATGGGCACCTGCAGGATCTGGGCGTACTGCTGCAACTGGTCCACGGCGCCCAGGCGGAAGGTATCCAGGGTGAGGAGGGCCACCTTCTGCTTGAGCTCCAGCTTGGCGTAGGCCGCCAGCTTGGCGATGGTAGTGGTCTTGCCTACCCCCGTGGGGCCCACCAGGGCGGCCACCCGCAGCTTGCCGGGCTCGATCTGGATGGGGGAGGCCACCGGGATGAAATTGGCGATGACCCGGCGCATGAAGAGCCGGGCCCTTTCGGGGTCCACGATCTCCGCGTCGCCTTCCTCGGTGAGGGCCCGCTGGGTGTATTCGCAGAGCCGCAACGCGATCATGGGGTCCACGTCATTGGCCACCAGGCCGCCGTAGAGCTCCAGGAGGCTGGGGGGCAGCTGGATCTGGGTGGCCGGCATGCCCTGGCGCTGGATGCGCGAGAGCAGCGCCTTCATCAGGTCCAGCTCCCGCAGGATGGTGAGGTTCCGGGTCTCCTGGTCCTTCAGGGCCTCGACGGCGCCCTTGATCTCCAGGAGCTCCCGCCTCAGGGGCTGCAGGTCCATGGGGGGGGGCGGGGGGGCCTTGGGCGGGGCGACTGCGGGCCTGGCCTCCGTGCGGACGGAGAGGGGCATCTCGGGAGGCCTGTGGGCCAAGGGGGGCCGCAATCCGTAGGTGCCTCCGCTGACGGGCAGGGGCGCCTGTTCGGCGTCATCCACCGCTGCGGTCACCTCGATGATTGCCTCGCCGCCCAGGCCCAGGGGGCCGCGCCCCTGCTTGGTCTTGGTGGAGAGGATGAAGGCCTCTTCGCCCATCTCCTGCTTGATGACGGTGAGGGCCTCCTGCATGGAGGCGGCTTCGAAGGTCTTCACGCGCATAGTTCACCGAGGCTCATGACACGGTTCCGAGGTTGACCACCCGCACATCCGTGGGGATCTCCGAGTGGCTCAGCACGACGAGGTGGGGCAGGGTGCGTTCCAGCAGGCGCCGCAGATGGGGGCGCACCACCGGGTTGGTGAGGATGACGGGCTGAGCGCCGGGCAACAGGTTCGCGATGCCCGAGGCGATGCGGTTGAGCAGCTCCTGGATGCGGGCGGGGTCCAGGGCCAGGAAACTCCCCCGGTCCGTGGATTCGATGCCCCCCTGGAGGGTCTGCTCCAGCTGGGGATCCAGCACCAGCACGCCCAGCTCGTTGTGCTCGCTGAGGTGCGGGCTGGTGAGGGCGCGGCCCAGGTGCTGGCGCACGTATTCCGTGAGCATGACCGGGTCCCGGGTGATGGCTGCGGCATCGGCGACGGCTTCCAGGATGCGGCCCAGATCGCGGACGGAGACGCGCTCCCGGAGCAGGTTCTGGAGCACCTTCTGGAGAGAGGTGACGGGCACCACGTTGGGCACCAATTCCTCCACCAGCTTGGGGCTCTGCTCCTTGAGGGCATCCAGCAGGTTCTGTACTTCGGGGCGGCCCAGGAGTTCTGGGGCCTGCTGCTTGATGACTTCCGAAAGGTGGGTGGTGAGCACGGTGGCGCCGTCGACTACCGTGTAGCCCAGGAGCTGGGCGCGATCCCGCTGGTTGTCCTGGATCCAATAGGCAGGCAGGCCGAAGGCGGGTTCGGTGGTGGAGGTGCCCTCGATCTCTTCGGTGGCTGTGCCGGGGTTCATGGCCAGGAACATGCCCGGGAGGATCTCCCCGCGGGTCACCTCTTCGCCCCGCAGGAGGAGGCGGTAGGTGTTGGCCGGGAGCTGGAGGTTATCGCGGATGCGGATGGGCGGCACCACGATGCCCAGTTCCTGGGCCATCTGGCGGCGCAGGGCCTTGATGCGTTCTAGCACCGTGCCGCCCTGGCCCGCGTCCAGCAGGGGGATCAGCCCGTAGCCGACTTCCAGTCCCAGGGGGTCCACCTTGAGGAGGGTCTCCACCCGTTCCGGGCCCTCGGCGGGCTTGAGCTTCTCCTTGGCCTCCGCCAGGGTCTTATCGGCCTTCCTGCGATCCCCCATCTTCCAGGCCGCGTAGGCCATGATTCCGAAGAGCAGGCCCATGAACCAGAAGGGCACCAGGGGCAGGCCCGGAGCCGCGCCGAAGAGCATCAGCACCACCGCTGCGATGGCCAGGGGCTTGGGATATCCGCCCAATTGGCCCACCACTTCCGAGCCCAGATTGAGGGAAGCGCTGCCGCTGCGGGTGGTGAGAATGGCGCCGCCCACGCTGATGAGCAGACTGGGGATGGCCGTCACCAGTCCGTCGCCTACCGTCAGGAGCGTGAAGGTCTGCAGGGCCTGCATCACCGGCATATCGTATTTGACGATGCCGATGAGAATGCCGGCGATGATATTGACCACCAGGATGAGGAGCGCCGCGATGGAATCCCGCTGGGTGAACTTCACGGCGCCATCCATGGCGCCATAGAAATTGGCCTCTTCGGTCAGGTCCTTGCGGCGCTTCCGGGCCTCGTTCTCATCGATGTAGCCCGCGTTCAGATCTGCGTCGATGGCCATCTGTTTGCCGGGCATGGCGTCCAGGGTGAAGCGCGCCGTCACTTCGGCGATGCGCCCGGCGCCGTGGTTGATGACGATGAACTGGATGGCCAGCAGGATGAGGAAGACCACCAGGCCGATGATGTAGCTGCCGCCCACCACGAAGTTGCCGAAGGCCTTGATCATGTTGCCCGCGGCATCCGCTCCCTGCTCGCCCCCGAAGAGGAGGATGCGCCGGGTGGCCGCCACGTTCAGGCTGAGGCGGAAGAGCGTCACCATGAGGAGGATCGACGGGTAGGCGTTGAACTCCTGGGGCCGGGCCACGTACATGCCGACCATGAGGATCAGCAGGGAAAGGGTGATATTGAGGACGATCAGGAGATCCAGCACCCAGGCCGGCACCGGCATGATCATCACGATCATCACGATGACCACGAAAATGGGCGCAGCCAGATCCACCCGCTTGGACAAGCGGGCAAAATACGGCAATAGACGATCCAAGAAGGTCAGCATTCTGACACCCGCCGGGTAAAGGGCGAAAGGGATGCCAGCGCCCCCGAGCCGGGTCCGGAATGAAACAGGAACCCCGTTTTTTGACTGGTTGACGGGAAATCCCGGAACCGGTTGTGGGACGGGGCCTGTTCCTTCTTAGTCTGATTGAACCGCGGCAGTGCGGAATTTGGAGAAAGAATGAAAAAGGCAATATTCCTCGCCCCCCTCGCCCTTTGCGCTCTCCCGGCCATGGCCCAGGGGCGGAGCGTCAGCCTCCTCTACAGCCAGATTACCTCCCGGGATGTCAACGCGGAGGGCGATGTGCTCTCCGTGGACAAAAGCAAGGGCTTGGCCCTCCGCTACAGCCAGGACATTCTGACCCTCTCACCCCTGGGGGATGCCCGTCTGGCCTTCGAGGGCACCTGGATGCCCAAGACCGGTGGCCAGGACCTGCTCGTGGATGGCCAACTCTTTGGCGGCGGCAAGGGGAGCCTCCATTACCGTCATGAATACATGGGCCTGGGTCTCTCCTTGGCCTGGACCAAGGTGGTGGATTTCGGGGCCGCCCTGGAACTGCGCCACGAGGGCAATGCCCTTCAGGTCGAGCAGGGGGGAAAGGGGGGGGTGTATGGCCAGGATCTCACTCGCCCCTGGCTCTCCCTGCGCGGCGGCTATACCTTCCAGACCGGCAAGATGAAGCCCTTCCTGGGTGTGGAATTCAACCTGCCCCTGGCGAAGAAGGAGACCGCGATGGTTTCCGAACTCGACATTGCCCAGAACCTCAACCCCAAGTCCCAGATCTCCCTGAACGCTGGCCTTCGCTTCTAGGTTGCCTTGTTCCGAATCAAGGCGAAGGGGATTCCTCCGCCGCGCGCATCGCTGGCAGGCCACTGGTCCGGGGGTGTCACCATCCGACCACAGCGCAGCGAAGGGAGGATAGGACCACGGATTGCGGCCCCGTAGGGGCGAGGACCGAAGGTCCGAGCCAGCCCCCCAGCCTCTCAGCGATTTCAATCCCGTTCGCCCAAACGTCGAAGGCCCCCGAAAGGGGGCCTTGCCTATTGGAGCGGGCGAACGGGATTGAACCGTCGACATTCAGCTTGGGAAGCTGACGTTCTACCACTGAACTACGCCCGCGGTGGATCGCAAGGATTATGGTAGCTGGGGCAGGGAAATTTATCCAGGGCCTCCGGCGGGAACCGGACCTTGGGCTCAAGGCATTCTCCCTTTGAGCCGATTCCTTTGGTATCCATGTTGCTTCGGCACTCCCTCGGAGGCACTTTCATGACTCGAACCAAAACTCAGGGCTTCACCCTCATCGAGGCCGCTGTGGCCATCGCGGTCGTAGCCATCCTCTCGGGCATCATCGTGCCCCTGGTGGTCAAGAATCTCAATGACGCCCGCGTGGCCCGCGCCCGCAACGATATCCAGGTGATCGCAGGCGCCATCGCCAGCCAGCTCAAGGACACGGGCCGTCGGCCCTTCGCTGCGAACGGTCCCAACGGCGCCACCGCCGCCGCAGGCCAGGTTTGGGCCTCGGGACCTGCCACCCTGGTCTCATTCCCCACCAACGCGACCGGATCAGTGGCCGCCAACACCTTCACCAACCTGTTCACCTACGCCGGCACAGTGGCCCAGACCCAGGCCCTCTTCTTCGGGGCGGGTGCGGGTGTGACGGTGGGAAGCGAATTCGCTTACAAGGGCCCCTATCTGGCCCAGGACGTGACCGCCAAACTCGATCCCTGGGGCTTTCGCTATCTGATCCTGGGCTACAACAACGCGGGCCAGACGGGCAGCCTGCCCATCTATGTGCTCTGCGCAGGGCCTGACGGTTCCATCGCGACCGCCAATTGGAACGGCGGCCTCGGCCCCATCGCCACGACGGGATGGAATGCCAATGTGGCGCTCTCCCAGGACGATATCGTCGTCCGCGTGAACTAACGGCGCTCTCTTCGTCTCAAAGGCCCGTGCGACGCGGGCCTTTGTTGTATCGTGAAGTATATTCAGGAGACGTTGGATGGCTGAACCTCCCCGCAGAATGCTGGGCGAGCGCCTGGTGGAACGGGGCGTCCTCACCGAGCGCCAGCTGGAACTGGCGGTGCGCGAGCAGAAGCGCACAGGGGCCATGCTGGGGGAGATCCTCACCCAGCTGGGGCTCCTGACGGCCCAGACCCTTTCGGCCGTGCTGGCCGAGCAGGGTGGCGTTTCCTATGTGGAACTCTCCGAGCTGGAGATCGATCCGGAGGTGCTGGCCCTGGTCCACGAATCCGTGGCCCGCCGCCTCTCGGTGCTGCCCATATCCCGGGAGGATGGGGATCTGCTGGTGGCCATGGGCAATATCTACGATATCGATGCGATCTCCGAGATCGAGAGCCTGACGCGCCTGCGAGTGAAGGTGAAGGGGGCCGCCGAGGACGATATCCAGACCAAGATCAACGAGGCCTACGGCGAACGGAAGTCCATCGAGGAAGTCATCGAGGAGGCCATCCAGGCCGCCGTGGGGGACGCCAAGGACGCCCAGGCGGAGCTGCCCGTGGTGCGCCTCGTGGACCAGCTCCTGCTCAAGGCCGCCCGGGATCGCGCCACCGATCTCCATGTGCAGCCCGGGGAACGCACCGTGCTCACGCGCTTCCGGGTGGATGGCACCCTCCAGCAGGGGCCTTCGCTGCCCAAGGCCGTGCAGGCTTCCGTCACGGCGCGACTCAAGATCCTGGCCGAAGTCAATATCGCCGAGACCCGGCTGCCCCAGGACGGCAAGTTCCAGTACGCCTTCGGCAGGCGCCGCTTCGATGTGCGCGCCAGCTTCCTGCCCAATACCCACGGCGAGAAGGTGGTGCTGCGCCTCTTGGATAAGACCAAACTCGTGCTGGGCCTCGATCAGCTCGGCATGCCCGAATGGGTCTTCAACCAGTTCCGCACCCTGCTCACCCGGCCCCATGGCGTGATCTTGGTGACCGGGCCCACGGGCAGCGGCAAGACCACCACCCTCTATTCGGCCCTCAATAGCATCAATGGCTCCGATCGCTGCATCGTGACCATCGAGGACCCCGTCGAGTACGAACTCCCCCTCATCACTCAGGTGCAGGTGAACGTGAAATCGGGCCTCACCTTCGCCGCCGGGCTGCGCTCCATCCTGCGCCAGGACCCCGATATCATCCTCATCGGCGAGATTCGCGACGGGGAGACCGCCTCCATCGCCGTGCGGGCGGCCATGACCGGACACATGGTGCTCTCCACCCTCCATACCAACGATCCCGTGGCCAGCCTGCCGCGGCTCCAGGACATGGGCCTTTCCCGGCTTGAGCTGGCGGCGGCGCTCCAGGGCGTTCTCGCCCAGCGGCTGCTGCGGGTGAACTGCCAGGCCTGTTCCCAGCCCTACGAGCCCGACCCGGAATCCCTGGCCCGGCTCAAGCCCCACCAGCGCGTGGGCACGTGGGAAAAGGGGCAGGGCTGCGAACTCTGCGGCCATACGGGCATCCGGGGCCGTCGTCCTATCCACGATCTCCTCTTCGTCAGCCCCTCCATCCGGGAACTCATCGCCTCCGGGGCCGGCCTCGCCGAGATCGAGGCCCTGGCCCGGAAGGAAGGCAAGACCAGCCTCTTCGAACACGCCCTCTCCCTGGCCCAGCAGGGCCTCACCACTCTCGAAGAATCCCTCCAGGCCACCATGGCCGAGGAAGGCTGATGCCCTCCTTCGCCTACCAGGCTCGCGGCGCGGACGGGAAGCGCCTCCGGGGCATCCAGGTGGCCGAGGGGCCCGCTGCCCTGGCGCGGGAACTGGCCCAGGCCGGGGTTTTCCTGGTGAAGGCCGAGCTGGTCCAGGAGATTGGAACCTCTTCGGGTTTCCGGGGGCCCAAGGTCAAGCGGAAGGAGCTCATCGCCTTCTTCATGCACCTCGGATCCTACGTGGAGGCGGGTGTGCCCCTGCTGGCGGCCCTGGAGGACTATCGCGTGCCCGAACATCCGGCGGTGGACGCCGCCATCCAGGATATCCGGCGGCGCATCGAAGGCGGGTCGACCCTCTCCGACGCCCTGGGGACCTATCCCAGCCTCTTCAAGCCGCTGCAGGTGAGCATGATCCGCGCCGGGGAAAGCAGTGGCCGTCTGGACGAATCCATTCGGGAGGTGATCCATCTGGTGGAATGGGAGGAGGACTTCAGCGGCCAGGTCAAGCAGGCCGCCACCTATCCCATGATCGTGCTGGGGGTGGTGGGCCTGGTGGTGCTGGTGGTCAGCACCTTCGCCCTGCCGGTGATCCTCAAGATGCTCCAGGAGCTCAATGTCCCCATGCCGCTGCCCACGCGGATCTTCATCCTGTTGGGGCAGGGCATCGCCACCTGGGGATGGCTGGTGGCGGCGCTGGGCGTCGGCGGATTTTTCGGGATGAAGGTGGCCCTCCGTAAACCGGATTTCCGCCTCTGGTGGGATACCCGGCTGCTCCACATGCCCCTGCTGGGCGCGCTCATCACCCGCATGGGCCTCTCCCGCTTCGCCACCTTTTTCGCCGGTCAGTACCGGGCGGGCATCCCCATCGTCCAGGTGCTGAGGGAATGCCAGGAGATCACCGGCAACGCGCGCCTGGGCCTCTGCGTGCGGCGCATCCGCGAAGGGGTGGAAGCCGGCGAGCGCCTGGCTGTGATGGCGGCCTCCGTGGGCTATTTCCCGGCCCTGGTGGTGCGCATGCTGGCCATCGGCGAAGAGGCGGGCAACCTGGAGGCCACCCTCGGCAAGGTGAGCACCTACTTCGACGCCGAGGTGAGAAGCGGCATCAAGCGCTTCTTCCAGCTCCTGGAGCCCCTCATCCTGGTGGTTCTGGCCGGTGTGCTCGTATTCGTGGCCATGAGCATCCTCCTGCCCATCTACACCCTGATTGGGAGCGTCAATGCCTCGGCCAAGTAGGAACACAAGCAGGATGGCGGAGGGCTTCTCGCTCATCGAAGCGGCCGTGGCCATCGCCATCATCGCCATCCTGGCCTCCGCCGCCGCGCCCCTCGTGCTGAAGGCGCTCAATCAGCAGAGGGAGCAACGCGCTCGCAGTGAAATGAAGCTGATCTACTCGGCCCTGTTCGGGAGTGCGGACCCTTCGAGCCCGTGCATGAGGACGGATTTTGGGTATGCCGGTGCCCTCAACACCCTCGGATGGTTGGTGCGTCGACCCGCTAGGGTGAGAGCCTATGCGGCCTATGCGCCTCCGTATGACATGCTAAGCGGAGGCTGGCGCGGGCCTTACTGGTCCGGAAACGTGAGCGCAGCGGGGCAACCGACCGATCCCTGGGGACGTCCCTACATCATTCGGAACGCCCCGGCCCAGGGTTGGCAAATTCTTTGTTTGGGTTCGAATGGTGTAAACAACACGAACAACAGTGCCGCCATTCTTGGGGACGATCTGGCCTATCCGGTTCCGGCCGTTGGCTTCTCAAATGGAACCCTTAGCGTGAACGTCAATGCTGTGCCACCAGCCCTTCCGCCCACGGCCACCGTGGTGGCCTTGGTGCCGGACTATCTAGCGGTGAGATCCATCTCGCCTTCTACTTCTGTCGCGCAGCTATACACATTTACAAGCACGATTCCTCCCGGCCAAGTCCTGGTGAAAGTGACGGTTCCAAGTAAGCCGGATCAGTACCAGTCTCTCTACATGCCTCCTGGCTCAACCCAAACCCTGACCTTCTACTTCTGACCCATGTCTCCTCGCCCCCCCAAATCCGCCCTCACGCTCCAGATCGATGATCGGGGGGCCCTGCTGCGGGCTCCCGATGGCAAGGTCCTGGGCACGCTTCCGGAAGCGAAGCCTGGCCCCGAACGCCGGGCGGCCTGGGCCTCGGCCCTCCGGGAGCTGGCCGCCCCTGGCGCCGAGGTGCAGCTCCTGCTGGGGCAGCAGAGCGTCACGGTGGAATGCCAGGACGCGCCCTATCTCAGCCGCCGCGAACAGCGGGATGTCGCGGCGCGCACCGCCATGGTCGAAGGTCAGGCCCTGGCTTCGGCCGCCGCCCTGGATGGAGACCCGGCCGCGGAGGGCGGCCATTCCCTGTGGGTGGCGATGGTGCCCCAGGCCGATCTCTACGATTGGGCGGGCGCCCTGGGGGCTGCGGGCCTCCAGCTGGTCCATGCCATTCCCCTCCAGCGGGCCCTGCTCTGCGGCATGGAGTCCTGCGGCGCCCTGCCTCCCAACCGCCTGGTGCTGGCCCTGGAGCCCGGGGTGGAGGGCCATATCCTCATCTTCCGGGGCCGCGCGCTGGTGCTGGTGCGGAAATTCCGCCTGCCTGAAACGAGTGAAGAGGCCGCGGAATTGATCTTCGAGGAGGTCAGCCGCCTGCTGCAGTTCCACAAGCAGAAGCAGCGGGGCGCCACCTTCGAAACCCTCTGGGTGCTGGGGGTGCCGGCGCTGGACGCGGCGCTCAGCAGCCGCCTGCAGGGGGGCCTGAGGCTGGCGGTGCAGGTGCTCGCGCCCGAGCTGTGGCCTGTGCTGCAACAGGGCATTCGCCTGGAGCGGGGGCGGCGGGAGGGTCTCAATCTGGTGCCCCAGGAGATCCAGGATGCCATCCGGCTGCGGATCTTCCAGGGCACGGTCTGGATCGCGGCCAGCCTCATGGGTACGCTGATCCTGGCCGGGGGATTTTTCCTCTCGGCCCAGGAGAAGCATTTCCGGAAGGCCGCCGAAGACGCGGAACAGCGGTTGGCGGAGCGTGAGGCCCGGACCACCGAGGAAGGGCGCATCATCCAGGCCCGGATTCCCCTGCTGCGCCTGCGGGCGGCCGAGCGTCGGCAGCTGGAGGCCGCCCGGACGCTGGCTCGCCTCGGGGTCCTCCTGCTGGAAGCGCCCAAGGATATCCAGCTCGAGAAGGTGGAAGTCTTCGAAATCCCCGGGGACCGGGTGGGACATCGCTTCACCGTGACGGGCCTGGCCTTCACGGAGAAGGCCTTCTCCGTGGGGCCCCTGGCCCAGTATGTCGGCGCCCTGGCCCATGAGCCGGGGCTGGTCCTGGCGCCCCTCTCGGAAATGAGTGTTTCCGATCGCGTGGATCCCAGCACGGACAAGCCCGAGCAGAGGGCCGTCACGCGCTTCAAGCTGGAGGGCACGGCGCCATGAAGCAGAACGGCCGGTCCAGGGAATGGGCCATCCTCGTCGCCGTGTTCGGCGCCGTCCCCGCCCTCTTCATCGGGCTATTCCTGCTGCCTTCCCTCAAGCGGGATCGCGCCTACCTGGAGCGGCAGCGGGTGGCCGATCAGCGCGTTCAGGAACTGCCCGCCGTCCAACCCCTGAATGCCGAGGAACGCAGGGTCCTCGAGGATCCCGAGGCCCCTTGGCAGCGCCGGATTCCCCTGGTGGCCCAGGACGGGGCTCGCCTCGGCCACTACCACCGGGTGATCACGGAACTCCAGCAGACCTGTCGGCGCTCCGGGATCAGCCTGGCGGGGGTGCGCTCCTCCTGGGATCCCATCCAGGGCAGCTTCACACTGCCTGCCCTCTTGGCTTCCGGTCCCTCCCTGTCCAGGGTGGGAGGCAGCCAGGGGCGGCTTCAGGGCTGGGTGCTGGAGGCCCGGGTGGAGGGGCCGACACCCCAGCTCTTCCGGGCCCTGGAGGATGTGCCCCGCATGGAGCCCCTGCTGGAGCCCATTGGCCTGCGCTGGGAGGCCGATCCCAAGGGCCTGCGGCAGTATCTCCTCCTGCGAAATCTCGTCTTAGCCCCTTGAGGTGAGCGTGTCCTTCATCGAGAAAAACAAGGCCTGGATCCTGCCGCTCCTCGGTGTGGCGGCCCTGGGCGTGGTCTACCTGAATCTGCGCACGGCACCGGCGCCCGCGCCCGTGGCCCCGGAGGCCCCGCCTGCGGCCGAAGCGCCTCCCGTTCAAACCAAAACCGAGGGCGCCGATCTCTGGGAGGATCTGCGGAAATTCGCCGCGCCTCCTCCCGCCCTGGCCGACGAGAATGGTTTCCGGGATCAGGCCCGGCGTTCCACCGCCAGCGCCCTTCCGAGCCCCACCCTGGACGTGGCGCTCCCCGCCCCTGCGGGCGTGCATGAGCCCCGGCCCACGGCCGATCCAAAACCGAAATCGCTAGTGGCCGCGACTCCCACGGGCCCGGCCCCGGGGCTCGATTTCCTGATCCGGGGTCCCGCGGGGTCCAGGGCCTGGCTCGATGGCCGTCCCTATCGTTCCGGTGAAAACGTCCCCGGCCAGCCGCTCAAGGTGGGGGCCATCGGGTCCACCTCCGTCGAGCTTCAGGGCCCCAAGGGCAAGACCATCCTCTCCACCAATCCGCTCCATCATTCCGGGCCCTCGACCCGATCCGCCGTGGAGGCCCCATGAAACAGCTCGCCCTCTTCCTCCTGCCCCTCCTCTGCGGGATGCCCCTGGCCTCTCAGAAGGCGCCCAGCGGGACCCCGGCTTCGCCGCGCCGGGTCACGCTCTCCGTGCGGGACGCCGATCTGAAGGATCTGCTGCGGGCTGCCGCCGAGGACACGGATTTCAACCTCACCTTCGAGGCCGATATCGAGACGCGCATCAAGGGGCTGGACCTCAAGGGGGTCACCCTCCAGGAGATCCTCGATCAGATCCTGCCGAACCTGGGCCTGGGCTACGTGAAGACCGGACGCACCATCCACATCCAGAAATCCGAAGGGGGCCTCCGCTTCTACCAGGTGGATCACCTGGCCATGCGGCGGATGGGTTCCAAGGAATTCATGGTGAACGCCTCGGGCCAGCTCATCCAGTCCACAGGCGGCGGCTCCACGGGCGGCAGTGCAGGGGGGAGCGGAGGCACGGGAGGCGGAGGCGGCGGGGAGGGATCCGGCAGTTCCTCGGCCTATACCTCCACGCTGAAGACCGGCAACGGTTTCGATCCCTGGGAGGAGATCCGCTCGGGTCTCACCACCCTGGTCTTCGGGGAAACCCTCGGCCCCGAGAGCGCTACCGAGGGGGGAACGGCGATCAAGGGTCCCAATTCTTTGGCCTTCTCCCGGGGCGGGAAGACGCTCATGATCCATCCCGATTCCGGGCTGGTGGTGGTGGGGGCCGATCCCGGAACCCAAAAGCGGGTGGAATCCTACCTGCAGGAACTCCGCCGCCGGAACCATCGCCAGGTGCTGCTGGAAGCGCGCATCGTGGAAGTGACGCTGAGCAACGATAGCCAGATCGGCGTGGACTGGAATAGCGTGCTGAGCAAGGGCGCGGCCTCCGGGGGGAGCGGCACGAATATCCTGGGCACCTTCGCCACCGGCGCCACCAATAACGCCAATGTGGATTCCAGCACCCAGGGCCTGGCCAAGCTGGTGATCCAGAACGCCCGCATCTCGGCCACCCTTTCGGCCCTGGCCAGCGAGGGGCGCCTTCAGGTGCTCAGCGCTCCCCGCATTTCCACCATGAACAACCAGAAGGCCATCCTGAGGGTGGTGCGGGAGGAGGCCTTCTTCCTGCAGAACAGCCAGACCACGGGTACCGGGGGCGCCGGGGGCTTTTCCACCACCGTCAATATCACCCCCATGATCGTGCCCGTGGGCATCGTGCTCGATATCCTGCCCCAGATCTCCGACGACAACACCGTGACCCTGGCGGTGAATCCGAGCATTTCCGAGATCGTCACCGTGCGCAGCCTGGTGGTCCAGGGCGTGGGCAATTCCGGCGGCGCCTCCGCCACCCTGCCCGTGGTGGACCGGCGGGATCTGGATGCGGTGGTGCGGCTGCGGAGCGGCGAGACGCTCGTGCTGGCCGGCATCATCCGTAGCAAGGAGGCCGTGGATGATCGCGGCGTGCCTTGGATCCGCAAGATCCCCATCCTGGGCAACCTCTTCACGAAAAAGGAGAAGGCCAAGGCCACCACGGAACTGGCGATCTTCATCACGCCCACCCTGATCGAGGATTCCGATCAGATCGCCACCCAGCGCGAGAGTTCGGAAAAACGCCTGGAGAAGGCCGGGGCGAACCTGAAGCCGGAACCGAAGGCGGCCTCCTCGATCAAGGAGCCCTAGGCCCCCCGACTGAACGCCGGGGGGCACCTTCAGTCCCTCGCAGCCCAGGGCTCTGGGTTCACATCATCCGTTCGTCGGCGGTAGGTCCGTAGGAACCCGGCAGGGGCACGTCCAGGAGGCGCAGATAGACGCCCAGCTGGGCCCGGTGATGGACCAGGTGATTGAAGACGAAGCCCCGCAGTACGGCGCCCTTGGGGGCGCTGAAGAGGACCCGGGCACCGGCCTTCATGGCCCAGATATCGGCCAATCGGGCATCCTCGAGCTGCTCAAGGCTGGCGCGGCCCGCAGCGACGTTGGCGTCGAAGGCTGCCAGCCAGGCTGCCTGGGTCTCCATCTGGGGCGTCTTCCAGGGTTCCTGGCCCTCGGGGGCCACGTCCAGCGCGTCCTGGTCCAGGGTCATGGGGATCCAGCCGGGGAGGTCCACCACATGGCTGAGCAGAGCCTGGAGGGTGAAGGACTTGGCATGAGGCGTCCAGTCCAGGCGATCCTCCGGGACGCGCTCCAGCAATCGCCGTGTGGTGGCCATTTCCTGATCGAATTCGGGCAGCAGGATTTCGCGCATGGGCATGGTCGCTCCTTGGATGGAGGGGAATCCTGGCATGGAAGGGCGGGGGAGTTCAACAGTGGGATCGTTCAGGGCCAGGGCCAGCTGGCGTGCATCTGGGTTGATCACTGTGCGAAAACCCGGTTCTTCGCCCCCGCCAGGGCCGTGCCCAGGAGCGCTTTCATCCCCATGCCCGTCCATTCCTTTCCGTCCAGCCCTGGCTGAGGTGTCCCCGGAAAAACGCGAAGACCCCCTTTTTGAGCCATGAGATTCATGCCGGGATGGATGGCTGAAGCTGCACTGCAAACATCTTCCTGAAGACCAGGCGCACGAGGGGACCGGCGATGAACAACTGCCAGCAAAGGGCCATGGGGAAGTTGAGCGCGACGGTCTGAATCCATTTGGCGATCCATTCGCCTTCGGATCTCTTGAACAGGAGGACGGCCACGAGGCTCATCATCGGGCACATGCAGCAGACGGTGAGAACAGAAAATACCAGGATCACCGCGATGGGTCTGTCTTTGTGGGGGTCCACGAGCTTGAGTGCCAGTCTCTTCGCCAGGGGACGAGCGAAAAGGGTCTCCAGCGCGATCACGATGGCGCTGAGCAACACCATTTCGAGGATGGGGATCGCGAAGCTGGAATTGGAGACTCCGCCGTGGCGGAGGGCGGCGTTGTAGACCTCCATGCCATAGACCATGGCCAGCGCCATCAGGATTCCGAATATGGCCTTCTGGAATGTGGTCCTTGGCATGGGCGTCCTCGGGAGATCTCGTGAGCCTTCTGGAAAAGGCCCTCGAATAGAAAAAATGCGTAAATCCAGTGCCCTGGATTTACGCATCACTGCAACTCGGTGGATCCATTCTCCCAGCACCAGGCACTCACCGTCAACGTCCTCGCCCATTCACCTCATGCAGGGACCCGGGCGAGGGGTCAGCGCGGGATCTTCAAGCTGTCCCATCGCTCAGGGATGTGGAAGCACCACCTCCAACCCGCCCAGCTAACCCTCTGGAAGGTGATCTGGCCCGGCCAGGGAACGCTCTCCAGGTAGGCGCGCAGGGCGAGTTGGAGCCTCCGGCGCTGCTCATAGGAGAGGGCCGTGTCGGCTGCCGTCCACGCGCCGGGGCGCCGCGCCTTCACTTCCAATAGGCGCAGCTCCAGGCCCCGGGTCATGAGCAGGTCCAGCTCGAAGCGGCCCAGCTGGAGGTTCTCGGCCACCAGGTCCCAGCCCCGCAGCCACAGCAGCCACAGGGTGGCCCGCTCGGCCCGGCGGCCAGCGGCGCGGGCTCGGCGACCTCGGGTGCTCGAATCAAGACTCGAATCTGTCATGGCCAAGAGCATAGCCCTCTCCCGCCATCCCAGAGCGGGGTGGGGCGCTATAGGTTTCCTTTCAGGAACCGCCAGGTCTTCCAATAGCGGAACCAGATCTGCTCGGGGGTGCGGGGGCCATGGCCGCTGCCGGGGAGGAGCACCAGTTCGAAGTCCTTGCCCGCGGTCTGGAGGGCGTCGATGAACTGGAGGGTGTTTTGGGGATGCACGTTGTCATCGAGGGTGCCGTGGAAGAGCAGCAGGCGGCCCTCCAGATTCTTGGCCGCCTTCATCAGGCTCGTGCCTTCGTAGCCCTCGGGGTTGTCCTTGGGCAGGCCCATGTAGCGCTCAGTGTAGAGGCTGTCGTAGAGGCGGTAGTCCGTCACGGGCGCCCCTGCGATGCCGATCTTCCAGGCCTGGCTGTGGGTGAGGGCGTAGGCGCTCATGAATCCGCCGTAGCTCCAGCCCTCGATGGCCACGCGCTGCATATCGGCCCAGCCCTGCTGCTGGAGCCAGGCCAGGCCATCGAGCTGGTCCTTCAGTTCGGTCTGGCCCAGGCGCTTGTAGGCACCATAGGCACTGGCCGGGCCCTTGTTGGAGGCGCTGCGGTTATCGCAGACCCAGACGACATAGCCCTGCTGGGCGAGGAAGTGCCACCAGAGCTGGGTGCGGCCCCAGGCATTGCGCACGGTGGGCGCGTGGGGGCCGCCATAGATCTCCTGGAAGACGGGGTATTTCTTGGCAGGGTCGAAATCCGGAGGCAGGATCAGCATGGATTCCATGGGGAAACCCTCCCGGTTCTTCACCTGCTGGAACTTCACGGTGCCGAGCTTGAGGGCCTTGAGGGCTTCGGTCGCGGCATCCTCGATGAGGCGAGGCTTGGCGGAGGTCTCGCAAAGGGAAAGGCGGGCCGGGGTATTGGCATCGCTCCAGCGATCCAGGAAGGCCGTGTGCCTGGGGTTGAACTGGACACCGTGGGTCCCGGCCTCTTGGGTGAGGCGCTTGAGCTGGGTGTTGGGTCCCTGGCCGCTTAGGGCCACGGAATAGGCGTCCAGGCCGATGGGGCTGCGCTCCGTGCCGCTGAAAAAGACCTGGCCCCTGACTTCATCGACGCCGTGCAGCGTTCGCACATCCCAGGCACCGGCGGTGAGTGCGCCCAGCACCCGGCCTTCGGCGTCGCAGTGGTAGAGATGGCGAAAGCCCGTGCGATCGGAGAGCCAGAGGAAACTCCCGTCCTTCAGGAAACAGGGCAGGGGCAGGCGGTCCTGCCAGGCCGGGCTCTGCTCCCGCAGCAGGAGCCTGCTGGAGGTGCCCTGGAAGCGCCGCAGCTCCAGCCAGGTCTGGATGCGGTCCTGGTAGCTGGCCAGCAGCCGGCCCTGGGGATCCCATCCCACCTGCACGATCAGCTTCTCCTGGCCGACCTGGGGTTCCTCCATCCAAGTGGTGTGTCCCTGCAGGTCCACCACCCCCAGTTTCAATTCGGCATTGGGGTCCCCCGGTTGGGGATAGCGATGGGGCAGCTGCTTCTGAGGGTCGGCGCGATCATCGAGCAGCATGTGGACGGGCTCCCGGCTCACATCCAGGCTGAGGTAGGCCAGGCGGCGGGAATCCGGCGACCACCAGAAGGCCTTGTGGCCGCCCCGGCCGTAGATCTCCTCGTCGTAGACCCAATCCAGGCGGCCATTGAGGCGCGTCTCGCTGCCTCCTTGGGTGAGGCGGGTCTCCCGGGCGGTGGCGAGTTCGACGGCGTAGAGATCGTTGCCCCGTAGGTAGGCGAGCCGGGTTCCATCCGGGCTGAAGGTGGGCGCGTCCTTGGGGGCGCCGTCGGAGCTCAGGCGGCGCAGGGTGAGCCCGTCCAGCTTCACATAGAAGAAGTCCCCCTGGAGATTCACCAGGAAGGCGTCCATGGCCTTCGTCCAGAGGGTCGGACCCTTTGTGGACGCCGTCTGGGCCGCAGCTTCGGTGATGCCGGCCTTCAGGAGGGCTTCTTTGAGCGCGCAGGACGAAAGGAAGGGCTCGGCCTTCCAGGTCCGGGGATCCCGGCGGGAGAGCTCCCCTTGGCGATTCTCCAGCAGTTGTCCGTCCGGAAGCCATGAGAGCTGGGAGGCGGGCTCCGCCAGGTAATTCACCTTCAGCTGCGGGTGGAAGAGGCTCTCCAGGCTGAGCCCCTGGGCCAGCAACGGGGAGGCCACCAGGGCGGGAATCAGGTAGGGGGCCAAGCGCATGGGGACTCCAAGGGAGCCCTTAGTATGTCGCAACGCGAGGCTATCCTCCCAGGCCTCGGGGGGCTGTTGAGCCCGTCAGGGAACTGCGGGAAGGGGCTCCTGGAGCCCTTTCCCGCTGCCTTGGGGTGCGTCAGTCCGGCAGGTGCTTGCGGGTGAGGTTCCGCGGTGCGCCTGGGGTGACCAGCATATTGTCTTCGATGCGGATGCCGCCCATGGGGCTCAGTTCGTCGATGAGCTTCCAGTCGAAGCGGTTCTGGTAGGCCCCTTCGCGGTAGGGCCGCAGGAGCATGGGGATGAAGTAGAGGCCCGGCTCGATGGTGAGCACCTGTCGGGGTTCCAGGGTGCGCGTGGTGCGCAGGCTGGGATATTCCGGCGGGGGAGCCTGGAAGGTGCCTTCGGCATTGGCCAATCTGCCGCCGACATCATGGACCTGGATGCCCAGATGGTGACCCAGGCCGTGGGGCAGGAAGGGCCGGGAGAATCCCTTGGCCACGGCCTCTTCGGGATGGACCTTGAGGATGCCCGCTTCCTGGAGCAGGGTGGCGATCTTCAGGTGGGCCTGGTTATGGAGCTCGCCGAAGGGGAGCCCGGGTTTGACCCCTGCGCAGAGTTCCAGTTGGAGCTTTTCCACGCCCTTCACCAGGGCCACGAAGCGGCCATCGCAGCTGGGGGAGGTCACGGTGCGGGTGATATCGGAGGCGTAGTCCCGCACCCGGGCGCCGCAGTCCAGGACCATGGAATGGCCGTGCTTGAGGCTCCGCTTGCTCTCGTAGTGGAGGGTGGCGCCCTTCTCGTTGAGGGCCACGATGGAGGAAAAGGCCAGTTCGTGGTCCAGGCAGCCCACGGCCTGGGTGAAGGCCTGATGGATCTCCAGCTCGGAAGCGCCGGCCAGGAAGGCCTTTCGGCCCGCCAGATGGCCCTTGGCGCCGAGCACCGTGGCCTCCTCGAGGCACTGGATCTCGTAGTCGCTCTTGTAGGCGCGGCCCCAGTCCAGGAAGGCCATGAGCTGGGCGGGGTTGGCCTTCAATCCGGCGGCTTCGGCTAGGCCCGTCTCGTTGCCGATGTAGGCGGCCTTGGCGGGGCGGCCGACGGCCTCCCAGACGGCCTCCAGGCTCGGGGCCTCGATGAGCTCGAAGCCTTCCAGCCAGAAGGGGCTGCCCTTCCAGATGGTCTCCAGGCTCAGCTGTTCGTACCAGTAGTCCTCGGGGGCATAGCGGATCAGCAGGGGCTTTCGGCCGGGGCGGATCACCAGCACGTGGTGGGGTCCCGTGAGGGGGCAGTAGTGCCGGAAGTGGGGCGTGGCCCGGAAGGGCGCGTCCTCGTCGTCGGCGAAGTAGGTATGGGCTTCGCCGCTGGAGATGACGAGGGCCTCGAATCCATGGGTTGCCAGGGCCTTTTCGGCGTAGGCGAGCCGCTCGTGAAGGTGGGCATTGAAGAGAACTTTGAGATCCATGGTGTCTCCGGCTTGGGGTTCCTTCCGATTATGGGAGCATTTCTCCCCTCATGGGAGGGTTGCACGCGGAGGCCGGGCTTCTGTCGTTCAGGACCCCGGAATGGCTGTTCAGGAATTGGATAAGCCTTTTCCCGGCCCAGGGCATCTACTGGGTTGTGCAGCGGGATTCCCCCGCCACGCGATTCCGGAGGCTGACATGTTCATCCGAAGCGCACTCCCCCTCACCCTGGTGGCGATGTTCGCCGCCCCTCTGGCGGCCCAGTGCCACTGCCAGGGCGGTCCCCGTCCCGGCGAGAGGGGATTCCACCCCGAGGGCGGGCCCCTGCTGATGCGGGGCTTGAATCTCACGGAGGCCCAGAAGAAGAGCCTGAAGGCCCTCGCCGACACCCATCGCGAGGCCATGAAGGGCAAGCACGAGGCGGCGATGGCGGCCATGAAGGCCTTCCACGAGGCCATGCTGGATCCCGCCACTTCCGCCGACCAACTGAAGACCCTGCATGAGAAGGCCACCCAGGCCCAGTTCGAATTGGCCCTGGACCGCCGAGGCATGATGCAGGAATCCCTGGCCCTCCTCACGCCCGAGCAGAAGGCCAAGGCCGAGAAGCTGCGCAAGGAAGGCCCCAAGGGCATGCCCCGGCGCGGCGAAGGCTTCAGGCATGGCCGAGGTCCCGGGCACGACGGAGGCCCCGGACACGAGGCTCCTCCCGAGGGCCCCGCTCCCGAAGCCAAGTGAAGCTAGACTAACTTTCCATGCGCATTTCCGAACTGGCCACCACCACCTGGACCCGGACCCGGCGCCCCGCAACCTGGGGCGCGGTCCTGGCCTTCGGTCTGGTGTGGAGCCTCACCCGCTGGGGTTTCGGCACCCCTCCGGACCGCTGGCCTGAATTCATCTATCCCTTCGCGCTGCCCTTCGCCTTCCTGGCCCTTTCCCCCGTGCCCTGGCAGTGGACCGGAGACCATCGGCCCCTGGCCGGGCCCCTGCGGGGCATGCTTCAGGGCATCCCCTGGAACCTGGTGTGGGTGGTGGGGCTCTCCTTCGCCCTTGGGATGAGCCACGGGGGCAACCACCAAGGGGGGCGCCGAGGGCCCGAACCGGGGATGGAGCCCCAGCTTCGCGGGGGGCGCCCCCCGCGGGTGGAACCTCCAGAACCCCCGCCCCATCACCGTTTCCTCCATCCCCGGATGGTGACCATCGGCATCACCAATCTCAGTTTCGCCATCTTCCTGGGCTGGATTCTGGCGGAAAAGGAACGGGCCGAACAGAAGGAATCCCACGCCGTTAGGGCCGCCGCCGCCGCGAAGGCCCGGGCCCTCCAGGCCCAGATGAATCCCCATGTGCTCTTCAACGCCATCGGAGGGCTCACGGAACTGGTGCGGGAGGATGCTGGGGCGGCCGAAGAGGCGCTTGTGAGCCTCGCGGGGCTCCTGCGGGGGCTCTTGGATAACGGTTCGCGCACCCAGGCTCCCCTGGCTTCCGAACGCAAGCTCCTGGAACAGTATCTGGCCCTGGAGCACATCCGCCTGGGGGCCCGGTTGAGGGTGGCTTGGGACTGGGATGACGCCCTCGAGGGTCTGGAACTGCCACCCCTGCTCCTGCAGCCGCTGGTGGAGAACGCCATCAAACATGGCATTGCCCCCCACCGGGGCGGTGGCGATATCCGGATCTTCCTCCGGGCCGAGGGAGAGCGGCTGCACCTGGGCGTGGCCAATACGGGTGAGCTCCTCCTGGAGGGTACCGCCGAAGGCATCGGCCTCAGCAACCTGCGGGAGCGGCTATCCCTCCTGGGGGAGCGCCCGGACGCCTTGCGGCTCCATCGGGAAGGCGAATGGACCGTGGCTGAACTCTGTCTTCAGAAAAGGGGCCAGGCATGAATGCAGCGCTGCGCATCCTGGTGGCCGAGGACGAACCCTACAACCGCAGGCGGCTGGTGCGCCTGCTGGGCGAGGCGGGCTGCCAGGTGGTGGCCGAACTGGAGGATGGCCCCTCCGTGCTGGAGTGGCTGGAGAAGGGGGGGGAGGCCGATGCCCTGTTCCTGGATATCCAGATGCCAGGGCTCACGGGCATGGATGTGGTGGAGGACCTGCCCAGGTCTATTCCCATCGTCTTCGTCACGGCCTTCGCCGAACATGCCGTCCGGGCCTTCGAGCAGGCCGTGGTGGACTACCTGCTGAAACCCGTCACCGCCGATCGTCTGGAGAAGACCCTTCAGAGGCTGCGCACGCCCAGCGAAGCCCATGGTGGCCCCGAGGCGCCCAAGCCTGCGGGGCCCTTCCGGTACCCCGCCAAGGCCGGGGAGGGCGTCATCTTCCTGGATCTGGCCCGCACGACCCACTTCACCTTCGAGGATGGAATTGTCTGGGCCCATGCCGGGGAGCGCTTCCGCACCCTCTGGAAGAGCCTGGCCGAGGCCGAGATCGCCCTGGCGGGCCGCGGCCTCATCCGAGGGCACCGCCATCTCCTCCTGCGCCCCGAGGCCGTCATGGGCGTGCGCCCCGGGGAATTCGGCCGCCTCATGGCCCGCCTCGCCGGGGGCCAGGAACTCGAGATCAGCCGCGGGGCCTCCCCAGCCCTGAAGAAGCGCCTGGGACTGGGCTGAAACAGGGGCGATCCGCATTCAGTCCAGGGCTCCGGGGCCTTCCGCCGGAACGGGAACTCAGCCGAAAACAATCCGTAACGTTCACGGCGGCTCTGGCAGCATATGTTCATGGGCCTCTCGCGAGGCCTGTTCTAACCCCACCCTTCAGGAGGATCCATGAAGACCTACATCTGCTCCGTCTGCGGCTACACTCACGTCGGCGAAGAGCCTCCCGCGAAGTGCCCCCAGTGCGGCGCAGGTCCCGAGAAGTTCACGCTGAAGGCCTCGGCCACATCCAGGGTATGGGCCGACGAACATCGCATCGGCGTGGCCCAGGGCCTCGACGCCGAGGTGGTTCAGGGCCTCAAGGACAACTTCATGGGCGAGTGCACCGAGGTGGGTATGTACCTGGCCATGGCGCGCCAGGCCGATCGCGAGGGCTATCCCGAGGTGGCCGAGGCCTACAAGCGCATCGCCTTCGAGGAGGCCGATCACGCCGCTCGCTTCGCCGAACTGCTGGGCGAGGTGGTCTTCGCAGACACGGCCAAGAACCTCACCCTTCGGGCCGATGCGGAGTGGGGCGCCACCGAGGGCAAGCTCAAGCTGGCCAAGCGTGCCAAAGAGTTGGGCTACGATGCCATTCACGACACGGTCCACGAGATGTGCAAGGATGAGGCCCGCCACGGCAGCGCCTTCCAGGGCCTGCTGAAGAGGTATTTCAACCAGTAGCCCACCCTTGGACCGGGGAGGCGGGTCCAACCCGCCTCCTCCCCGGGGCCTACGGATGCCGCCGTCCTCTGCCAGGGAAAGGAGACCCCATGGATGTTTCCATCGATTCCAAGGCCCTGTGGGATATCAGCTACGGCCTCTACATCGTCACCTCGGTTTCCGACGGAAGGTTCAACGGACAGATCGTGAACACGGTCTTCCAGGTGAGTTCAGAGCCTCCCAGGGTGGCGGTGAGCCTCAACAAACTCAACCTCACCCACGCCTACGTCCAGGAGAGCGGTGTGCTGGCCATCTCCATCCTGGAGGAGCAGGCCTCCATGAGCCTCATCGGGCTCTTCGGCTTCAAGTCGGGTCGGGATGTGGATAAGTTCGCCCAGACCCCGCACACCCTCACTGCCAACGGATGTCCCCTTGTGACGGAGAGCGCCCTGTCCGTGCTGGAGGGCCGAGTGGTCGCCAGCGCCGATGGCGGAACCCATACCATCTTCATCGTGGAGCTGACCCGGGCGGAGGTGCTGAAGCGAGGCACGCCCCTCACCTACGCCACCTACCAGACCGTGAAGAAGGGCCATTCCCCGAAGAATGCCCCCACCTACCGGGGAGACTCGGCCCCTGGGGAGGAAACCGCCCCGGGACGCTTCAAGTGCTCCGTCTGCGGCTACCTCTACGATCCGAGCGTTGGGGACCCTGTGGCCCACATCCCCCCGGGCACCTCCTTCGAGGATCTGCCTTCCGATTGGACCTGTCCCCTCTGTGGGGCCACGAAGGAGGACTTCGCTGCCGTGGGCTGATCACCCCAAGTTGAAGTCAAAGAAAACTCACCACGGAGACGGGGAGGGCACGGAGATGAAGCTGGAGGAACCACGTGTTTCCCTGGGCCCTGTCCCTTTCTTTCTCCGTGTTCTCGGTGCCTCCGTGGTGCATCTGTTCTTTGAATTACGGAACCGTATCACCCCTGACGCGCAGGCCTGGGCTGGAGGATCTTGGCGATGAGGGCCGTCCAACCGGTCTGGTGGGAGGCCCCTCGACCCTGTCCCGTGTCCCCGTCGAAGTACTCGTGGAAGAGCAGGTGATCCCGGAAGGCCGAGTCCTTTTGACAGCGGTTGTCGTCTCCAAAGAAGGCCCGTCGGCCCGTCTCATCCTTCAGGAATAGGCTGGCCAAGCGGCTACGAAGCTCGTCGGCGATCCCGTTGAGGCTGAGCATCCTGCCGCTGCCCTTCGGACACTCCACGAGGAAGCCATCCCCGTAGTAGTGGTGGAACTTCTGGAGGGATTCGATCACGAGGTAGTTCACGGGAAACCACACGGGGCCCCGCCAGTTTGAGTTGCCGCCGAAGAGTCCCGAATCGGATTCCCCGGGCCGGTATTGGACGGTGAACATGTGCTCCGCCTGCTCGTCCGTGAAGCGGTAGGGGTGCTCCAGGTGGTGGCGCGACAAGGAGCGCACGCCGAAGGGGGAGAGGTATTCCTCCTCGTCCAGCATCCTGCGGAGCAGACACTTCATGCGGTGGCCCCGTAGCAGGGAAAGCAGATGGCGGTCCCCCAGTCCAGGCTCCTTCCAGCGGGAAACCAGGCCGGCCAGATCCGGTCGGTATTCCAGGAACCACTCCATGCGGCGGGTGAAATCAGGCAGCTGCGCCAGCAGATCGGGCTCCAGGGTCTCCACGGCGAAGAGGGGGATGAGCCCCACCATGGAGCGCACCTTCAGGGGGATCTGCCGCCCAGCGTCTACGGAAAGGACATCGTAGAAGAATGTGTCCTCCTCGTCCCAGAGGCCGACGCCGCCGTGACCCATGCTGGTCATGGCCTTGGCGATGTAGAGGAAGTGCTCGAAGAATTTGGTGGCGATGTCCTCGTAGACGTGGTTGTGGAGGGCCAGTTCCAGGGCGATCCGCATCATGTTCAGGCTGAACATGGCCATCCAGGCGGTTCCGTCCGCCTGGTTGACGTGATCGCCGACATCGAGCGGCGCACTCCGATCGAAGACGCCGATGTTGTCCAGGCCCAGGAAGCCCCCCTGGAAGACGTTGTTGCCCTCGGCATCCTTGCGGTTCACCCACCAGGTGAAGTTGAGGAGCAGCTTGTGGAAGATGCGCTCCAGGAAGGGCAGGTCACCCTTTCTTTGCTGCTTGCGGTCCATCTGGAAGACGCGCCAGGCGGCCCAGGCGTGGACCGGGGGATTGGCGTCCCCGAAGGCCCATTCGTAGGCGGGAAGCTGGCCCGAAGGGTGCATGTACCATTCCCGGGTCAGCAGCACCAGCTGCGCCTTGGCCAGCTCCGGGTCCACCATGGCCAGGGGCAGGCAGTGGAAGGCCAGATCCCAGGCGGCGTACCAGGGGTATTCCCAAGTGTCGGGCATGGAGAGGACCTCGGCGTTGTTGAGGTGCATCCATTCCCTGTTGCGCATCCTCCCCTTCGGTGGAGGGGGATATGCCGGATCTCCCGCGATCCACTGGGGGATATCGAAGCTGTAGAACTGCTTGCTCCAGAGGAGCCCCGCCAGGGCCTGGCGCTGGATCCGCCGCGCGTCCGGGCAGGAGATCCCCGCCTGTAGCTGGGCGTAGAAGGCCTCGCATTCCTCTGACCGGAGCTTCACGATCCCGTCGAAGTCCCCGAAAGGGCGCTCCCGTTCCTCGCGGCTGAGCCGCATCCGGACGGTTCTGGACTCTCCCGCGGGCACGTCGAGCACATGGTGGGCCGCCATCTTCGTGCCCCGGAGATCCGCGTTCAGGGCCGAGGCATCCCCTTCGATCAGGCAGGCGTGGAAGGCGTCCTTGAAGGAACCCCCTTTCGGCACGCCGAAGAGGAGTGGGGCGTTCGTCTCGTTATCGCAGAAGAGCCGTTCGCAGTCCCCCGTCCAGATGTGCATCGCGCCGAGTGTGGGATGGCGGGCCTCCACGCATCCTTGGGAGGTGGCGAGAAGGGAGGCTTCGGGGGGATCTCCCTTCCAGCCCCAGGTGTTGCGGAACCAGATCTGGGGCAGCACGTGGATCGGCGCGGGCTCCGGGCCGCGGTTGTGGACCGTGATCCGCATCAGGATGTCCTCGGGAGCTCCCTTGGCATATTCCACGGTGACATCGAAATAGCGGTCCTCTTCGAAGATCCCCGTATCCAGGAGCTCGAACTCGGGTTCCTCCCGGCTCCGTCTCCTGTTCTCGTCTACCAGCCGCGCGTAGGGGAAGGCCCTCTGGGGGTATTTGTAGAGCATCTTCATGTAGGCGTGGGAAGGCAGGCCGTCCAGGAAGTAGTAGAGCTCCTTGACGTCCTCGCCGTGGTTCCCTTCAGGATTGGAAAGTCCGAACAGGCGCTCCTTCAGGATGGGATCGGCCCCGTTCCAGAGCGCCAGGGCCAGGCAAAGACGCTGCTGGTCGTCGCAGAAGCCCGCGAGACCATCCTCGCCCCAGCGGTAGACGCGGCTCCGCGCCTGCTCGTGAGGGAAATACTCCCAGGCATTCCCGTCTGCGCTGTAGTCCTCCCGCACCGTGCCCCATTGCCGCTCGGCCAGATAGGGCCCCCAGCGCCGCCATAGGCCCCGCTCCGCGTCCCTCAGGCGCGCGTGCTCGGGTGAGACGGGTGTAGGATGGGCATCCATGGAAGGGGCTCTGCAGGAAAGCGCAGCTACCATGGGGCTCCCAGCAACAGGTGTCAAGCTCCGGCATCCAAATGGCAGAGATTGCAGGAGTCCCGGTGAATATGCAGCCCCCCGTTCAGATCATCATTCTTGGCGCGAGTGGTGATTTGACGTCTCGGAAACTGGTGCCTGCCCTGGCTCGCCTCTCCAAGGGGGGCACCCCCTTTCGCCTCATCGGGCTATCCAGAAGGCCCATGACCGATGAGGCCTTCCGGCTCCAGCTGGGAGATGCCCTGGTGGGTGAGGAGTTGGAGGCCTTCCAGTCCATGGCCGAGCGCGTCCACTACGTCTCCGGGGATGTGCAAAGCCCGGAGGATATGGGGCGCTTGGCGTCCCGCTTGGACCAGCTGCCCGAGGGGGAAAAGGCCGGGAGGCTCTTCTACCTCTCCCTCCGGCCCGATCTCTTCATTCCAGCCGTGGAGAGCCTTTCGGAATGCGGCCTCCTGAGGCAGACGGAGCCTTCGGATCCATGGCGGCGGCTGGTGGCCGAGAAGCCCTTCGGCCACGACCGGATTTCGGCCCAGGCCCTCAACCGGGCGCTCCATGACCGGCTGCGGGAGGACCAGATCTACCGAATCGATCACTATCTGGCCAAGGATACGGTCCAGAACCTGTTCGCCTTCCGCTTCAATAACGCCATCTTCGAACCTCTCTGGAACCGCCAGCACGTGGAGCTGGTGGAGATCACGGTGGCCGAAGAACTGGGGGTGGAGCGGGGCCGGGCGGGCTACTACGATTCCGTGGGCGCCCTGCGGGATATGCTCCAGAACCACATGCTCCAGATCCTGGCCCTCATCGCCATGGAACCCCCGTCTTCGCTGGATCCGGAGGCCATCCGGGACCAGAAGGTGGGCGTCCTGAAGGCTCTGCGGCTGCCCCATGGCGGCCAGGGGGTCCGGGCCCGCTACGGCCCCGGCGAGATCCAGGGGCGTCCCCTGCGCGGGTACCTCCAGGAAGAGGGCGTGCCGGGAGATTCCACCGCGGAGACTTTCGTGGCCGTGCGCGCCATGATCGAGAACTGGCGCTGGGCGGGTGTGCCCTTCCTCCTGCGCCACGGGAAGCGGCTGCCGAAGCGCTTCACGGAGGTGAAGGTGCATTTCCGGGTGCCCCCCATCCAGCTCTTCGATCGGATGGAGGGGGGGGCCCTCCAGACACTGGACGATGGAACGGTCTGTCGGCTGCGCCCCAATCTGCTCACCCTCAGCATCCAGCCCCGGGAGGCCCTTTCCCTGAGCTTTGGCGTGAAGGCGCCGGGCAGCGGCCAGGCCATGGCCCCCGCCGAACTCGCCTTCGATTACCGGGAGCGCTTCGGCCCCAGCGGCGCCACGGCCTACGAGCGCCTGCTCCAGGACGCCATGCAGGGGGATGCCACCCTCTTCCTGCGCACCGACGAGGTGGAGGCCAGCTGGGCCTTCGCCGACGCCCTGCGCGCCACCTGGGAAGGCCAGGGCACTCCCATGCTGGAGTACCCCTCCGGCAGTTGGGGCCCTCCGGAGGCCGAGGCCCTCTTCCAGGGCTGCGAGGGAGCCTGGTCCCGTGGGTGAAATCATTTGGGTCCGCACTTCAAGGGTGATGGAGGAGGCCGGGGGCAGGCTCGCGGAGGCCATCGCGCGGATCTGCCTACACCAGGGATCCGTGCGCTTGGCCATCCCCGGGGGGAGCGCCCTGGAGGCCTTCGGCCACGCCCGAAAAAGTCTCGGGCGAACCGATTGGGCAAGCCTTCGCCTGACCTGGGTGGACGAGCGCTGCGTCCCATTTTCCCACCGGGATTCCAATCGGGGCGAGGCCTACCGCCGGGGGGTTCTGAAGGCGACGGATCCTCTGGAGCTGGAACTGCCCCTCTTCCTGGAGGGCGAAAGCCCGCAGGAGGCCTGCGCCCGGGTGCAAGGGGTCCTGGAGACATCCTTCGGGGGAGGCCTCGATCTGGCGCTGCTGGGCCTGGGGGAGGACGGCCACATCGCCTCGCTCTTCCCAGGCCATCCCTGGAGGCCCCTGTCGGCCCTGGTGCAGGCCGTGGAGGATAGCCCCAAGCCTCCAGCCTGTCGGATCAGTCTGAGCCTGCCCTTGCTGGCGGCCGCGGAATGCATCCTGGCTGTCTCCGGTGAATCCAAGCGCGGGGCCCTCGAGCGGCTGCTCCAGGAGGATCCGGCCCTGCCCGGATCCTCCCTGGGAAAGCTGACGGTGATTACGGATCTGGAACTTCAGACGGGGTGTCCGGGCTCTGCCTGGACACCCCGTGGGGGGCAAAGGGGGGACAAGGGGCCCGCCTCTAATCGCGCAACGCACGATTGGGAGCAGGCTCCAGTGGAGCCTGCGATAGGCGGGAAGCGAGCCAAAATTGAGCAGGCGGTCCCCCCTTTAAGGCAGAGAGGTGCATGATGGAAAACCTGAACGAGATCGGCGTCTACGGCCTGAGCGTGATGGGGGCGAGCCTGGCCCGGAACCTGGCCAGCCGAGGGCTCCGGGTGGCGGGCTACAACCGGAGCCCGGAAGTCTCCCGGCGCCTCCAGTCCGCGCATCCCGAGGCAGGCCTCGCGATTTTTGAAAACCCGGAAGTCTTCGTGCGCTCCCTGGCCAGGCCCCGGAAGATCCTCGTCATGGTCCAGGCCGGTCCGGCCGTGGACGCGGTCCTGGGCCAGCTGGATCCTCTGCTGGAAGCAGGGGACGTGGTGGTGGATGGGGGCAATAGCCTCTACCTGGATACGGAGCGCCGGGGCCTGGGAAACAGAACCCGCCCCTGGGATTTCCTCGGCATGGGGGTCTCGGGCGGAGAGGAGGGGGCGCTCCTGGGGCCGGCCCTCATGCCCGGAGGCTCCAAGGAAGCCTATGAGCGCCTGCGGCCCATCCTGGAATCCATCGCGGCCCGCAGCGCTTCGGGCGCTTGCGTCACCCATTGCGGGAAGGGATCGGCGGGCCACTTCGTGAAGATGGTCCATAACGGCATCGAGTATGGCGACATGCAGCTCATCGCCGAGACGGTGACGCTGCTGCGCCAGGGCCTGGGGCTCTCCGCGGACCGGGCCGCCCAGGCCTTCGAGGGATGGAACCAGGGGGAGCTGGAGAGCTACCTGGTGGAAGTGGCCGCGGAGGTCCTCCGGGCGGAGGATCCCGAAAATCCTGGATCTCCCCTGGTGGACGCCATCCTGGATCAGGCGGGCCAGAAGGGCACGGGGCGGTGGACCGTCATGGCGGCTGCCGAACTGGGCGTGCCCATCCCCACCATCGCAGCTGCGGTGGAGGCCCGCTGCCTGAGCGCCCAGCGCCCGCGGCGCCTAAGGGCGGCGGCCCTCTTTCCAGGGAATCCGAGCCCCCTGGAGGGCGTCACGCTCCAGGACCTGAAGGAAGCCCTCTATGCCGCCAAGCTCGCCAGCTACGCCCAGGGCTTCGATCTGCTCCGCGCCGGCAGCGAGGCCCGGGCCTATGGCACG
Source organism: uncultured Holophaga sp. (assembly GCA_963664825.1). Classification (GTDB taxonomy): domain Bacteria; phylum Acidobacteriota; class Holophagae; order Holophagales; family Holophagaceae; genus JAYREN01. The sequence goes on along the minus strand of OY761614.1, from coordinate 3,414,215 downwards.
GATCTGGGGGAGGTGGCCCGGATCTGGACGGGGGGCTGCATCATCCGGGCCCGTCTGCTGGATACGATCCGGGAGGCCTTCGGCCGGGAGGCCGGGCTCGAACTCCTCTGCTTCGCCCCCGGCTTCCGGGAGGCCCTGCAAAAGCGGCTGCCCGCCTGGAGGCGCGTGGTCGCTGGGGCCGCGGCCTCGGGCCTGCCCATCCCCGGTCTGGCGGCGTCCCTCTCCTGGTTCGATAGCCTCCGCGTCTCCCGGGGCAGCGCCTCCCTCATCCAGGCCCAGCGGGATTACTTCGGAGCCCACACCTACGAGCGGTTGGATCGCCCAGGGGTCGCCATCCACACCGAATGGTCCCAGATCCCCAGGACCTCCCGCTGAGGGCCAGCGCCGCTACTGGTAGAGGCAGAGGTAGGCGGAATCGACGGCGACCCTGAGCTGGAACTTCTGGTTCGCCTCCACGGTGAAGGAGGTTCCGGCCTGGTAGGCCTTCCAGTGGGCGCTATTGGGCAGCTTGACCACCAGTTCGCCGATGACGACGTTCATGATCTCCAGGGTGCTGGTGCCGAATTCATACTCGCCGGGAGCCATCACGCCTAAGGTGGCGGGGCCTTCGGCTGTCTGGAAGGCGATGGAGGTCACCTTCCCATCGAAGTACTGGTTTGTCTTGAACATGGGAGTGCCTCCAGAACTGAATGCCGAACCTGGCCCGTGTCATCCCAGGCCTGATCATGCCTGCTCACGAATCACGTCTGCTGTGCCTTGCGATGGCTCATCCCGGGCATGAATTTCTTGAAATCCTCCACCAGGGGCGCGATGGCCTCCCGGGCCCGGGCCTCCATGCTCCGAAACTGGACCAGGATCTGTTGCCCCTGTTCGGTCAACTGGGATCCGCCTCCGGAACTCCCGCCCTTGGTGGCGATCACCAGGGGCGATTCGAAATCGCGGTTCAATTCGTCCAGCAGATGCCGGGATTTCGAATAGCTGAGGCCCAGTTTGCGCCCGGCGGCGGCGATGGACTTCGTCTCCTGGATGGCTTCCAGGAGATCGGCCTTGCCGGGGCCCATGGCATAGCCATCGCCCTGGCGGAGGCGAATCTTGATGGATGCGAATCCTGGTTGGCTCATGATCCTACCGAGTGTAGTCCAGGATGAAGATGGCACAGGCCTCTCTTTCTCCCAACGCCCATGCCGAAGCGTGGGTCGGGTCTTTTGACGAGTCGAAAGTTGTCCTCAAATACAGCGCACGGAAGAACGTTTTTTTGGGGTGGGCATTGCCCTGTCTATCTCTAGTTGAATCACGAGAATGCGTGATGGGGCTGGGGTAGGCCCGGATTGGGGTCTTTTTTCCCCCCTCAAAAATCTTGTGATGCACGAGGTTCCTCTGGGAATATCGGTCCAGTTCCCACCGGCCGATCCACTGGATTTGCGGTATTCGCATCGGGTCACCTCTCACCACAGGATGGGGTTCACGTGTTTTCTGGGTCTTGCGCGCACCATGCTCAATGACGTTAATCGCCTCCATGATCTCCTGCGCGGAGGGGAGTGCTGCGCGGTGGCGCTCGTGCGGATGGCCCTGGAATCCAAGGGCCAGCGCAACGACCAACTCCTGCAGGCCATGCGCGGCCTCTGCGGTGGCGTCCAGGGCGGCCTCCTCTGCGGCGCGCTTACGGGCGCGGCCTGCGCCATGCACGTGCTGGATCCGGAACGGGCCAAGGCCTGCGTGCCGGAGCTCTCGGAGTGGTTCGTCCACACCCTGGGCCCCACCTACGGGGGCGCCAATTGCGCCGAGATCCTCGCCGGGGAGCCCCTGAATAGGCCCGCGCGCTGCGGGGCCGTGGTGGAGGCGACCTATGTCCAGATGAAGGCCATTCTGGAAAGCTACGGCTACACATTCGATTGACCGAATTTTCCCACCCACGGAGGTCCCCATGCAGCTCAGGAAGATGTGGCTCAATATCAATGGCGCCAATCGCATGTTCATCTGCGATCCCGAGAAGGACACGCTGGCCGACGTTGTGCGGCGGATGGGGCTGACGGGCACCAAGGTTGGTTGCGGCAAGGGCGTCTGCGGCGCCTGCACGGTGATCCTGGATGGCAAGCTGGTGCGATCCTGCGTCCGCCGGATCCGGTCCATCCCCGAGTACAGCAAGGTGCTGACCATCGAGGGCATCGGCACCCCCACCCACCTGCATCCCATCCAGGTGGCCTGGATGAACCTGGGGGCGGTGCAGTGCGGCTTCTGCGTTCCGGGCTTCATCGTCTCCACCTACGCCCTGCTGCAGGAGAACCCCAGCCCGACTCGTGAGGAGGCGCGCGACTGGTTCCAGAAGCACAAGAATGTCTGCCGCTGCACCGGCTACGTGCAGATCATCGACGCCGTGATGGCGGCCGCCAAGGTGATGCGCGGGGAGGCCACCCTCGAGGAGATCTCCTTCCAGAACCCCAAGGATGGCGAGTACTACGGGAAGCCCGTGGTGCGGCCCACGGCCTTGGCCAAGGTCTGTGGTCTTGCCGACTATGGCGATGACCAGGAACTGAAGATGCCCGCCGAGAGCCTCCACGCCGCCATCGTGCAGCCCAAGCTCGCTCACCACGCCAAGATCCTCAAGATCGACACCCGCGAAGCCGAGCAGATGCCCGGCGTGGTGAAGATCGTCACCGCCCAGGACCTCATCGCCGCCGGTGGCACCAATATCATGTCCGAGGGCCAGTTCCACGAGCGCACGACGGTGCTGGTGCCCAGTCGCAAGGCGATCTGCGATGACAAGATCTACCGCTACGGCGACGTGGTGGCCGTGGCCGTGGCCGATACCAAGGCCCACGCCCGGGCCGCCGCCGCCAAGGTGAAGGTGGAGATCGAGAAGCTGCCCGAGTACCTCAACTACCTGGATGCGGTCATGCCGGACGCCATGCGCATCCACGCCGACACCCCCAATATCTTTTCCGAACAGCCCGTGCTCAAGGGCGTGGCCCTGGAAGAGCCCAGCCGGGTGGCCGACCTGATCGAGGGTTCCGCCCATCGCGTGGCGGGCAGCTTCCACTCCACCCGGGAACCCCATCTCTCCATCGAAGGCTGCACGGTCCAGTCCTACTTCGACGAGGATGGCAACCTGGCCATCCAGTGCAAGAGCCAGGGCGTCTATTCCGCCCTGGGCCGCATCGGCAATTGCTTGTGCCCCAAGGACAAACTGCGGATCATCATGAACCCCACCGGCGCGAGCTTCGGATGGTCCACCAACGCCGGCGACCTGGTGCTGGCCGGGGCGGCCACTGTGGTCACGGGGATGCCCGTGGCCCTCTCCATGACCTATGAAGAACACCAGCACTTCTCCGGGAAGCGCTGCCCTTCGTATTCCAATGGCCGCCTCGCCTGCGATTCCGAGGGCAGGATCACGGCCGCCGAATTCGAACTGGGCATGGATCACGGTGCCTATTCCTGGGGCGGTGACGACGTCATCATCAAGCCCGCCCGCTTCGCCTTCTTCCCCTATGTGGTGCCCCACGTGGCAGGTCTTGTGCGGGTCGCCAACACCAACCACACCTTCGGCACTGCCTATCGCAGCTATGGTTCCCCCCAGGCCTACACCCTCAGCGAGGCCCTCATGGATATGCTGGCCGAAGAGACGGGCATCGATCCCTTCGAGTTCCGCTGGCGCAATATCGCCCGCCCCGGGGACACCAACCTCAATAGCCATGCCTTCATGCAGTACCCCATGGAGGACATGATGAAGGCCATGCGCCCCTACTACGAGCGGGCCGTGGAGGAGGCCAAGGCCAAGGACACCCCGCAGATCCGGCGGGGCGTGGGCCTGGCCTGGGGCGCCTTCAACGTGACCGAGGGCGGCACGGATAACGCCACCATCACCCTCGAACTGAACCCCGATGGCAGCATCACCAAGCACGACACCTGGCAGGAACTGGGGCAGGGGGGCGATATCGGTTCGGTGATGGTGACCCTCGAAGCTCTCAAGCCCCTGGGCCTCACGCCCGAGCAGATCCACCTGGTGCAGAGCGACACCAAGCTCTGTCCCGATAGCGGCATGTCGGCCGGGAGCCGCTCCCACTACATGAATGGCCACGCCACCCGCGTTGCCGGCGAGAAGCTCATGGCCGCCATGCGCAAGGCCGATGGCACCTATCGCACCCACGCCGAGATGGTGGCCGAGCATATCCCGGTGAAGGTCACAGGCCGCTACGAGACCGCCGTCACCCCGGGCCTGAGCCGCCTCGACCCCAATACCGGCATCGGCAATCCGTCCCCGGCCTACACCTACGCCCTGAACCTGGCCGAAGTGGAAGTCGACGCCTCCACCGGCAAGACCCGGGTGATCCGCTTCGTCTGCGTCGATGAGGTCGGCAAGATCGGCAATATCGACGCGGTCAACGGCCAGGCCTTCGGAGGGATCTCCCATAGCATCGGCTTCGCCCTGAGCGAGAACTACGACGATGTCACCAAGCACACCAATATCGATAACAGCGGCGTGCCCTACATCAAGGACATCCCCGACGAGATCACCGTGGTCCACATGGAGAAGTACAACGAGCACGGTCCCTGGGGCTCCTCAGGGGCTTCCGAGGCCTTCCAGGCCAGCGGGCATATGGCCGTGCTGAACGCCATCCACAACGCTTGCGGCGTGCGGATCTTCGAGATGCCGGCCACCCCTGAGAAGGTCAAGGCCGGGCTCGATCTCATCGCCTCCGGCGGGAAGGTGCTGCCCCCCAAGAAATACTTCCTGGGCTCCGATCTGTATGACGAGCTGGAGCACATCAAGGCCAACCCCGTGCCCTTCGGGGGCAACGAGTACTACCAACCCCTGGGCGGCCAGGGGGATCGTCCCTTCTAGTTCCTTCCGGATCTGCCCACGCGTGTCGGCCCGGGCTTGCCCGGGCCGACCTTCATGCGAGAAGCTCAAAGGCCATGGAACACGCCCCCGGATGCCTCGAAGATTGCCTGCAGGATGAACCGGCCTTTTGCATGGTGGCCTGTCCCTTCGGGCTGGATGTGCGGGACTTCATCGAGAAGCTCCAGCGCGGCGCCTTCCAGGCCGCCTACAAGGCCTACCAGAATGCCGTGGGATTTCCGGGCCTGGTCTCGGCCCTATGTCCCGAACCCTGCAAGGAGTCCTGCCTCCGGGGGGCCTGCGGCGGGGCCATCGAACTTCGCCTCCTGGAACAGGCTTCCCTCGCCTTTGCCCGCAACACCGAAGCCACCAGCTACAACGTGCCCCCCAAGCCCTGGAAGGTGGCCATCATCGGGGCCGGGCCCAGCGGCCTGGCCTGCGCGTTGCGCCTGGCCGAAAAGAACTATGCGGTCACGGTCTACGAGAAGGGCCCTCGCATCGGAGGCCACCTCCACGGCCTCATGGCCTCGGAGCTTCTCCTTGCTGAATTTTCGAGGGCCTTCGCCCACGCTCCCTTTGATTTGCGCCTGAACCGGGAGATCACCGATCTGGAGGCCCTGGAATGCGACGCCCTATACGTGGCCACGGGCGCCGGGGGCGAGGCTTTCGGCCTTGCCCAAAATCGTGAGGGCGCCTTCGCCAGCCACTGTCCAGGCGCCTTCCTGGGAGGATCCCTGACGGGGGCGGGTAGCATGGACGCTCTCGCCCAGGGCCTGCGGGCCTGTGGCGCCATCGAGCACTTCCTCAAGTCCGGGGGCATGAAACCCGCGGAAGATCCTCCCAGGACCCGCCTGAAGATGGATCCCGGGCGCTTCGCTTCCACCCAGGCCCTGCGCCCCTCGGGCGAGGGCTATTCGAAGGAAGAGGCCCAGCTGGAGGCCCGGCGCTGCCTGCGCTGCGCCTGCGACGCCTGCCTCCGCGCCTGCGACCTGATGGATTACTTCCGGAAATCCCCCACGCGCATCGCCGAAGAGGTCCATCTCAGCGTCCATCCCGGCACCCTGGATGGCAATGGCACCCTCGCCACGCGCCTCATGTCCACGTGCAGCCAGTGCGGTCTGTGCAGGGAAGTCTGCCCCCAGGATATCGATATGGGGGAGATCCTCCTGCAGGGCCACCGCGCCATGCGCGAGAAAGGCGCCATGCCCTGGGCCTGGCATGACTTCTTCCTGCGGGATATGGCCTCGGCCAATGGCGAGGCGGGCCTCTCCAGGCTGCCCTCGGGGTGCGTCAGGAGCCGCTATCTCTTTTTCCCCGGCTGCCAGCTGGGCGCCTCCAATCCGCGCTGCGTCACGGAGAGCTATCGTTTCCTGCGGGAACACTGGCCGGATACGGCCCTCCACCTGGGCTGCTGCGGCGCCCCGGCCGAGTGGGCGGGGGACGAGCCCCTGCGCAATGAAACGATGACTCGGTTTGGCGAGGCCTGGGAGTCCCTGGGCCGCCCCGTCGTCGTATTTGCCTGTCCCAGCTGCAAGCAGATGTTCGAGCGCCACTTGCCGGAGATCCCAGGCGTTTTCCTGTACGACCTGCTCCTGGAAAAGGGGGCCATGGCCGAAGGGGCGCCGGGGGAGACGGCCTCCGTCTTCGATCCCTGCGCCAGCCGCGAGGAACCCCAGCTTCAGCAGACCGTGCGCACCCTGGCCCAGCGCGCTGGGTTCCGCCTGGAGCCTCTGCCCATGGAGGGGCGCCTCGCCCAGTGCTGCAGCTGGGGCGGTCAGGTCTCGGTGGCCCATCCGCCCTTCGCCCGGCACATGGTGAAGGCGCGCATCTCCGCGGGCGCCCATCCCTACATCACCTACTGCATCAACTGTCGGGATATCTTCGCCTCGGCGGGGAAGCGGGCCTGGCACATCCTGGATATCATCTTCGGCCTGGAGGGGCCGGATCGTCTGCCCCCCACCGTCACCGAGTGCAGGCGCAACCGGATGCGCCTGAAGCGCCAGGTGCTCGAGACGTTCTGGCAGGAGACCGATGAACTGAAGGAGTTGGATGATCCGCAGGAGGCGCCCATGGAACTTCACATCGCGCCCGAGCTCCGGCAGAAGCTGAGTGCGGCTCTCCTGCTGGAGACCGATATCGCTGCCGTCATCGAGGCGAGCGAACGCAGCGGGCGAAAGGTGTTCGACCCGACCCGGAATAGTTTCAGCGGCCATCTCCTGATCGGCCACATGACCTACTGGGCCGAGTACCGGGCCGTGCCGGGTCCCGGCGCCAGCTTCGAGCTCCTCAACGCCTACGGCCACCGCATGAGCATCGAGGAGGGCTGAAGATGGCGGAGAATCCTGTGCTGATCTGCCATGGGTGCCAGCAGGCCCTGACGCCCCTGAAGACGGATTTCACCTATCTGGGCCACAGCTTCTACGCCGATGTCCTCCGGTGCCCCGGATGCGGCCAGGTCTTCATTCCCGAGGAACTGGCCAAGGGCCGCATCTCGGAAGTCGAGATGCAGATGGAGGACAAGTAGTGGCAGGGGGAGCGCCCGAAGCCCGGCAGGGGGAAGCCGCACCCTGCGCGGAGCTGCTCCACGAGACATTCAGTGTCTGCCCCATCTGCCTGAAGCAGCTGCCCGCCCAGCGGGTGCGCCTGGGGCAGGATGTCTTTCTCCGGAAGGCGTGTCCCGAACACGGCCCCTTCCAGACCCTCCTGTGGCGGGGGCAGGTGGATATGGCCCAATGGATCGGAGGGGCCGAAGAGAGGCCCCTGGGCCCCTCCCGCTGCCCTGAGGGCTGCGGCCTCTGCCCGGACCATCTCCAGGGGACCTGCTGCGTCCTCCTGGAGGTCACTCCGCGCTGCAATCTCGGATGCCCCTTCTGCTTCGCGGCAGGGGGTGAAGGGCCCGAGCCCCCCTTGAGCCAGATTGAAGCCTGGCTCCTCCAACTGGTCGAACCGGGAAAGACGCTGCTCCAGCTCAGCGGCGGCGAACCCACGCTGCGGGACGATCTCCCGCAAATCATCACCCAGGCCAAGGCCGCGGGATGCCGCTACGTGCAGCTCAATAGCAATGGCCTGCGCCTCGCGGAAGATCCAAGCTATGCCCAGACCCTTGCCAAGGCGGGCCTCTCCTTCGTCTTCCTCCAATTCGACGGGACCGAGGATGCCATCCATGAGCGGCTGCGGGGCAGGCCGCTCCTGCGGGAAAAACAGCGGGCCATCGAGCACTGCGCGGCGGCCAATGTGGGCGTGACCCTGGTGCCGACCCTGGTGCCCGGCGTGAATACGCATAACATCGGCGAGATCCTGCGCTTCGCCATCGCCCAGGCGCCGGCGGTGCGCGGCGTGCACTTCCAGCCCGTGAGTTTCTTCGGACGCATGCCCTGCCTCCCCACCGATGCCCATCGCTTCACCCTGGACGAACTCCTAGTGGCCATCGAAGAGCAGACGGAAGGGCGCCTCCAGGTCGAGCAGCTGCTCCCCTCCCGCTGCGATCATCCCCTCTGCGGCTTCCACGGCGATTTCCTCGTGGATCCCCAGGGGCGGCTCGTCTCCCTCTCTGGGCCCGGCAGGGGCGGGTCCTGCTGCGACCGCACAGCCCCTGAGAAGAATCGTGATTTTGTGGGGAGGCGCTGGCTTCGCCCGCCCAAGCTTGAAACCAGCTGTTGTGGCGGCGATCTGCGGGATATGGGCGTCTTCCTCCAGCGGGTGAAATCCCACGGCTTCACTGTGACGGCCATGGCCTTCCAGGACGCGGGCAACCTGGACCTGGAGCGGCTGAGGCGGTGCAGCCTCCACGTGTTCGATGAGGGGCGCCTGGTGCCCTTCTGCGCGCACTACCTGTCAGCGTGGCGTCCGTGAAATCCTGTCTGGTCTCACCCCGGGAATGGCTCCAACGCCCCGGAGGCTTGGCCCTCACGGATCGGGCCATGGCCTTCTGCGGGTTTTCCTGCGGGGCCAGGCTCCTGGATGTGGGATGCGGCGCGGGCGCCACCGTGGAGCACCTGAGGGCTCGGCATGGCCTGGAGGCCTTCGGGCTCGATGCCGCATTCGTCTCGACTGGAAGCTCAGGCCACCTGTTCCGCGCCGTGGCCGAGCGCCTTCCCGTTTCATCCAAGGCCATGGATGGGGTGCTGCTGGAGTGCAGCCTATCTGTGGTGGAAGACCCGGACGCGGCCCTGGGGGAATGCCATCGCGTGCTGAGGCCGGGGGGGCATCTCGTGATCTCCGATATGTTCGCTCGGGGGGTGCCAGCCCGCCTGCAGGGCTGCCTGGGGCGTTTGGAGACCCAAGGGGAATTGGAGGCGCGGGTCCAGCGCCAAGGGTTCACCCTGGCGTCCTTCGAGAACCATTCGGAGGCCCTTCTATCCCTCTGGGGCCAGCTGGTTTTCGAGCGGGGGATCCAGTCCTTCTGCGCGGAACTGGGTACGGACGCCGCGACCCTCAGGGCCGTGAGGTGCGGCTACGGCCTCCTCATCGCCCGGAAGGCAGAGCCGTGATTTCGCCCCTGGAGGCCTGGACCCAGCAGCGTACGGGCTTGGCCGCGCTCCAGGCCCAGTCCCTGGAAGGCTGGCAGATGGCACGGCTCCGGGAGCTCCTTGCCTATGCCCGGGGCCACAGCCGCTTCTACGCTGAGCGCTTGGGGACATTTGACCCCCAGGCCCTCGCATCCAGAGAGGAGCTGGCGCGCCTGCCCTTCACCTGGCCTGCGGAACTGGCGAGGGACCCTCTTGCCTTCCTGTGTGTGCCTCAGCGGGAGGTCGCCCGGGTGACCACCCTGACGAGCTCGGGCACCACCGGCCTCCGCAAGCGCATCTGCTTCACCCGGGAGGATCTGCTGCGCACCGTGGACTTTTTCGAACACGGCATGGAGGCCCTGGTGTCCCGGGGTGAGCGGGCGCTGATCCTCCTGCCCGGGGAATCCGAACATAGCGTCGGCCGGTTGCTGGAGGCGGCTCTCCAGCGCCTGGAGGTGCGGGTATCCCGATGCGCTCGGGATTGGTCGGCTTCCGACGCCCTGGAAGCCGCGCGGGGGGCCCAATGCCTGGTGGGGACCCCGGCCCAGATGATTTACCTGTGCCGCAGGGAGCCTGCCCTGCGCCCCCGGACGGTCCTCCTGAGCGCCGATTACGCGGCCCAAAGCGTGATCCAAGCCATTGAGGAAACCTGGGGCTGCCAGGTGTTCACCCACTACGGCCTGACCGAGACCGGCTTCGGATGCGCCGTGCAGTGTGCCGCCCGGGAGGGGCACCACCTGCGGCCTGAACTGATCCTTGAGATCCTGGACCCGGCGACGGGTGCTCCGGTGGAGCCCGGCCTACCGGGGGAAATCGTCCTCAGCACCCTCGGCCAGGCAGCCATGCCCCTCATCCGCTATCGCACGGGCGATATGGCTCGGATGATCACCGGTCCCTGTCCCTGCGGCAGCGTCCTCCCGCGCCTGGGGCGGGTGGAGGGGCGCCTGGAGAATGTGCTGGCCCTGGGGCAGGGGAGGACCTTGAGCATCCACCAGCTGGACGAACGGGTGTTCGGGTTCCCCGCCGTGCGGGCCTTCGAGGCCGCACTGCGAGCGGGGAAGGAGAGGCCGACGCTGGTGCTCAGGCTGGATGCGTGTCGGTCCCTGGAGGGGGAACTGGCCTTCCCCGGAGTGGATCTGGAGATCCACGATGCCGAGCTCTGCCCCTTCCCCCTCGGGGCGAAACGGGTCATCCAGGGGGCCTTCCCTGGGGCAGGGAGCTCTTCCTGAAAGCTGAATTCAGGCCGAAGTGCTCAGATGGCGCACCGGGCCTCGCTTGGCCGGCCGCACATTGCCGGAATCCTTGCAGGCCCGGAGGAAGCGCCGGGCCAGCCGGTCGTTCAGGGCGACGCCTGCCTCGAGTTCATCGAGGGAGATGCATTCGTCCGGGCCGTGGGCCGAAGCGATGGAACCGGGACCGGCCAATACGACCATCCCGTCCAGGGCCAGCTTGCGCAGGCAGGGCGCGTCGGAGCCGAAGGGCATGGAGGCGTATTCGAAGCCCCGCAGCCGGGGATAGCGGTCATGGGGTTCCCAGAGGAGCAATTCCACCTCCCCTTCCGGCGGGGCCAGATCCCTCACCCGGGCATCGAGGCAGCCTCCCGGGAAGGCCCGCACCATCAGATGGGCCTCGGCGTAGTCCGGGACCACGTTGACGGCCTGCCCGCCCTCCAAGAGGCCGAGGTTCCAGGATTCCGGTCCCAGCTCGGGGTCTTCGGCGCAGCGGAGCTCCCGGAGGCGTTGCAGCCAGTCCAGTAGTGGCCAGAGGGCTGAATTGCCCCCCTGGGATAGGCTGGAGTGGGCGGCGCGGCCCCGGCATCGCAGCACGTAGTGGCGGATGCCCCGCTGTCCGGTCGCCAGCTTGAGTCCCGTGGGCTCGCCGCAGATGAGGGCTCGGCACCCCGCCAGGTGCGCGGAGAGTTCCAGGGCCGCCCGGGCCCCGGCGCTATCGGTCTCCTCTCCCACCACGCCGAGCCAGGCGAGGTGGCCGACCCCATCCTGGAGGAGCTCCCGCACCGCGCCCAGCTGGGCCACGATCTGGCCCTTGGCCTCGCAGGCCCCGCGCCCCCGGAGGAGATCCCCGTCGAGGGTGGGCGGGATGAAGGGGGGCACCGTGTCGAGGTGTGTGGAGAAGAGGACCCGGGGCGCCCCCCAGAGGGCCAGGATATTAGTCCGGCCGGGGCCCACAGGCTGTTCAAGGATCTCGGCTCCCAGCTCCGCCAGCAGGCTGCGCAGGGCGGGCAGCATGGCATCCTCGTGGCCGGAGGTGGTGTCCCGGTCACAGAGTTCCAGCAACCATCGGGTGATCCAGGTTCTCCGGTTTTCCGTGCATCCAATCTTCATAGCCGCCTCAGCTGCGATGGCGCCTTGAAGAGCACACTGGAGCGGAACTCCTGGCGACTTCCCCTTGGCACTCCGCGGTGTTCTGCCGCGACAGGCGCCGGGATTTAGCCCGGACGTCCAGGGATTTGGCTGATGAGAAAACCGCATCCCTTCGGCGATCCTCCCCTTTCGCGGCGGGTCACGGGGCTCATCACCCTCGCCGACGCTACTGATAGGGGACCGCTCCTCCATCGGAATCTCCACCTTGCCATGGGGGCCTTCGCCGTGGCAAGCCCGGGCGGGTCTCTTCCTCGATGGGATGCTTGAGGGCCCAGGCCCCGTCGAGGTCTCAGACGTCGGTGGTGATGGCCCCTTCGCCTCTGGGGTCGAAATCGATGCCGGCCTTCTTGCAAGCCTTGATGAAGGTCTCCCGGTCCTGGCACTTGAGGTAGGCCTCCATGGGCTCGACGATGCCGCGTTGGATGAGGCTCACCAGCGCCTCCTCGTGGGTCTCCTGGCCGTAGCGCCCGCCCTTCATGGCCGCGCCCACCTGGGGCAGCTTGTTCTCCCGGATCAGTTCGGCGATGGCCGGGGTCGTGAAGAGGGTCTCCAGGGCCGAGACCCGTCCTCCTGCGGGTTTCCTCAGCAGCGTGTGGCCGATGATGGCCTTGAGGCAGCCCGCCAAGCGCGTGCGGATCCAGGGCTGGCGCTCCATCGGGAAGGAATCCACCAGGCAGGTGAGGGTGTCCAGGAGGGAGGCCGTCTGGAGGGTGGCGAAGACCACGTGGCCCGCATGAGCGGCCTGGAGGGCCAGATCGATGGTCTCGGGATCGCGGATCTCGTCGATGACCAGGATATCGGGGGCCTGCCGGAGGGCGGCCCGGAGGGCCTGGCGCTGGCGCGCGGGGTCCCGGCCCACTTCCCGCTGGCGGGTGAGGCATCCGCCCTTGCCCAGCTCAAATTCCACCGCATCGTAGACGCCGATGATGAAGTCCCTGCGGGTGCGATGGGCGATCTCCAGCAGGCAGGCCAGGGTGGTGCTCTTGCCCGATCCCATGGGGCCCGTGAGGAGCACGAGGCCCTTGTTGAGGCTGGCCAGGCGCCGCACGGCTTCCCCCAGGCCCAGCATCTCGGCCCCGGGGATCTCCTTGGGTACCACCCGCAGGGCGATGGCGGGGCCCGTGGAATCATGAAAGAGGCTCACCCGCAGCCGACAGGGCAGGGCGCTCTCCTGGTGGGAGAATTCCGTATCCTGGCCCGCCAGATAGGCCTCCATGTTCCGGGTGGGCACCCAGGGCTTGATCAGATCCTCCAGATCCCGGGAGCCCAGGGGCGTGATATCGTCCTGGACCTCCAGCTTCCCATCCCTGCGCAGGATGGGAAATTCGTCGGTGTTGAGGTAGAGATCCGACCCGCTATTGCCGAGCATCCGCTGGACGAGGAGTTCCAGCTTGGCGGCCTTGAGGGGCCCCCCGGCGCTGCCCTTGCCGCCGCTCCCGGGGATGCGGCCCACGACGATTCGCGTGCCCAGATTGGACCGGGCCACCAGGATCTGAAAGCGCTCCCCGTCCATGGTGTAGTCGAACTGGATCTTGTCCCCCCGCAGGTAGGCCGTCTCCTGCTCGGCCGGGAGGATCTCCTTGGCGAGGCCGTCCAGGACCGTGCCCAGGAGTTCCTGGCCACTCAAGGGGGTGCGATGGCCGCCGGGCAGCTCCAGCACGGGCGTATCCCCGGGGTCCAGGCGGAGCAGGGGCGCGCCTCGGCCCACCATCGTGGTGAGGAACTTATCGATCTTGGCCATGGCCAGTCCTTGGGGAATGTATGGCAAAAGCCTAGCAGGGATTGGCCTTCAAGATGGGGATTCGGGCGCAGGGGCGGGACTCTTCGCTTCCTGGGTGATGCCGCACGCTGCGCAGCGCAAGAAATACTGGCCCTTGCGGGTGCTGGGGATGACCCGCATGGGCCGGCCACAGGAGGCGCAGGGCGGAGCCTCTGGCGCGGCCTCGAGGGTCTTCTCCTCCTGCCACCGCTGGCAGGCCACGCAGATGTGCGAACCGGATTTGGTCGTGCGCACGGGGCCCTGGCAGTAGCGGCAGAGGATGGCGGGCTGGCCCTTGTCGTCGCAATCGAAGGCCACGCGGCATTCGGCGCCGCTGCACTTGGCGTAGTATGTCCCCTTCCAGTCCCGCAGGCGCAGCTCCGCGCCGCAGCTGGGGCAGGGGCCGAGGACCGGGCCGAAGATCTGCTTGGAGGTCGCAGGGGCCGAGGCCTTGATCTGGTCGATGAGGTCTGTCACGAAGGTCTTCACGTCCCCCATGAAGGCCTCCCGGGCGGTCTCGCCCCGGCGCATGCGCTCCAGGCGCGCCTCCCATTCGCCAGTGAGCTGGGGGGACTTGAGGCTCTCGGCCTGCAGACCCCGGATCAATTCGATGCCCTTTTCCGTGGGTTGGAGGATATTGCGCTTGCGGGCCGCGTACATGCGCTTGAGCAGCGTCTCGATGATGGAGGCCCGGGTGGCGGGGGTGCCCAGGCCGCAGTCCTTCATGGCGCCCTTGAGTTCGGAATCGTCCAGCTCCCGGCCCGCGCCCTGCATGGCGGCCAGCAGATCCCCTTCGCTCATGCGCTTGGGGGGCGAGGTCTTGCCGGCCTTGGGGAGGAGCTCCCGGGTGGCGACCTCCTGTCCCTTGGTGACCAGGGGCAGCGTGCCTGCGTCTTCTTCGGGCTCCTCGGCTTCGGGTTCTTCAGCCTCCAGTTCTTCGGCCTTGGCCTTCTTGGTCTCCTTCTTGGGCCTGCCGTGGGGCGGATCCACCTGGGACCAGCCCAATTCCTTCACCACCGTGCCCATGGTCTTGAAGGTCTCCTTGGCGATCTTGGTGACGATCGTGGTCTTGGCCTCGATGCGCTCGGGGAAAAAAGCCGCCAGGAATCGCCTGGCGATGAGTTCGTAGATCTTGAGCCCGTCGCCGCCCAGGCTCCGGGCGGCATTTTCCGTGGGCACCAGGGCCGAGTGATCCTCCACTTCCTTATCGTCCACGAAGCGCTTGTCCAGTTTCACCGGCCAGCGGCCTCGGAGCTCTTCGACGAAGGGGCGCAGCTCCACCAGCTGCCCGGTGGCCAGGGCCTTGATCCAGATGGGCACCTTGGCGGCATCGGCTTCCGTGAGATAGCGCGAATTGGTGCGGGGATAGCTGATGAGCTTGGATTCATACAGGGTCTGGGCGATCTCCAGCGTGTGCTCGGCGGTGAAACCGAAGCGCTTATTGGCTTCCTTCTGGAGGGCCGTCAGGTCGTAGAGCAGCTCCGGGCGCTTCTTGTCGGTCTTGCCCGTGACCGAAGCCACTAGGCCCGGGAGACCGGCCAGCTTGGCGGCCAGGGCCCTGGCATCTTCTTCGTGCTCGAAGCGGTCCTGCTCCTTGCCCTCGAGCTTGGTGAACCACTTGCCCTTGTAGGCGCCCTCGGGGGTGGTGAAGACGGCCAGCAGCGTCCAGAAATCCTTTGGCACGAAGTTGGTGATCTCCAGTTCCCGGTTCACCAGGATGGCCAGCGTCGGCGTCTGCACACGGCCGATGGAGTAGACTCCTTCCCCGCCGGATCGCCTCATCACCAGGGTCTGGGCCCGAGTGCAATTGATCCCCACGAGCCAGTCGGATTCCTGGCGGGATCTGGCCGCGTCCCGCAGGCCCACATAGGCTTCTCCAGGCTTCATGCGACCGTAGGCCTCCCGGATGGCGTCGTCGGTGAGGCTGGAGGTCCAGAAACGCAGCACGGGCTTGGCGCATCCCGAGAGGCGGTAGACCAGATCGAAGATGAGTTCCCCCTCGCGCCCGGCATCCGTGGCGTTGACGACCTCGCCGATATCGTCCCGGGTCATCAGTCCGGCCACCACGTCGTACTGGTCTTTCGTCTGGGCATTGGCCGCGTAGCGGAATTCCGGGGGGAAGATGGGCACCGTGTCCAGGCGCCACTGCTTCAAGTTCGGATCGTAGCCCTCGGGACCGAGCGCTTCCACCAGATGGCCCACACACCAGGTGACGATGGTGTCGCCTCCTTGAATGGAGCTGCGCCCGCTGCCCTGGAGCCCCAGCGCGGCCGCGATGGCGCGGCCCATGCTCGGTTTTTCGGCGACGATGAGACGAATCATGGATGCATTAGATCATGGCCCTCATTCGTACCACACCTGGCCGGTGAAGTCGGGGCGGTGGGAGGCGTAGGCATGGCGCAGGACTCCGGCGGAATAGGATTCCTGGAAGAAGGGCCTCAGGAAATCCGTGAACTGGGTGAGGGTCGTGCCCTTGGCCACATCCTCGTCGAAGAGGATCACGGGCCCCTGGCGGTAGGCGGCCAGGAAGTGCAGATCGCTGGGGGCGATGATGGGGGCTGTGTCGTGGCGCTTGAACATGGAGAAACGGATGAAGTAGAGGGGCGCCTCCAGCAGATTGGCCGCCAGGAGCCCCGACATGATGGAGCCGTGGGCCGCCCCCAGGATCAGGCTGGGTTGCACTTTCTTTTGGATGGAGGCGACCAGGTCGAGGACCTTGCGGGGTTCCGAGGCCCGCCAGGTGTACTTGTCCTGGGTGCTGGTGTAGATGAAATCCGCCACGCCTGCGGGCAGGTGCTCCTGGAAGGCCTCCAGGCGCTCCACCGCGTCAGGCTGAAGGGAAAAAATAACCCGGGCCATGGTGATGGCCTCCAGGAAGAACGCTTGGGCCCCCGCGGTGATCTCCGGCGGGTAGCTGGCCTGGAAGCGGTTTTTTTCGCTGACTTCGAAGTAGTAGGTGGGATGCAGGGGCAGTCCCTGTTCCACGCAGACCTTGTAGTTCAGGGCCACGTTGACGAGGGCGGGGGCGAGCAGGTAGAGATCCAGGCAGTCTTCCCAGAAGGCCGCCGGGGCCGAGGGAGGATCATCCAGGGCGGCGTCGGTGCCCTGGAGCACCCTTGCCAGCGTCTCCCGGGTGCGGGTCAGGATCTGCCGGTACGGCGCCTCGAAGGCCATCCTTTCGGGCGGCTCCTCCCAGTTGGCGTAGAGCAAGCGGTGCAGCATGAGGATCCTTAGCTCTTCCATCCTAATGCAACGCCGAGGGCTGGGAACGCGGGCCCGGCTTGGGTGTAGACTGGGAGCGGAGTTCAGAGGAACCTATGGCCTTTACACCCGGTAGTAAGCGCGGACAGATGGCCGACATCAACATGACGCCCATGATCGACGTCATGCTCGTGCTCTTGATCATCTTCATGGTGGCGGCGCCCATGCTGACCACGGGCGTGGACGTGAACCTGCCCGAGAGCCGCACGGGCAAGAGCCTGGAGAGCGAGGCTCTCGTGGTCACCCTCTCCCGGGATGGGCGCATCGAATTCGAGAAGGCCTATCTGCGCGAAGAACAGCTCAAGAGCCAGCTCCGCCAGAAGGCCAGCGAGGGCCGGAAACGCCCGGTGCTGGTGCGGGCCGATAATGCCATCCCCTACGGCCGGGTCATCGCCGTGGTGGACGCCATCCGCGAGGCGGGCTTCACCCAGGTGGGCTTCGTCACACAGGGCATTCCTGGGGCACCGGCGTCCGAAAAGGAATTCTGATGCGCCAGGCCCTCTATCAGCAGCTCCAGGAACGCGCGCGGGTCGGCGCGATGAGCTGGCCGGCGGGCATCGCCCTGAGCGCCGCGGCGCACCTGCTGGTGGCGGGGGCCTTCCTGGTGCTGCCCAAGGTCACGCCCAAATCCGAAGAGGTCAAGGTCACCTGGGTCACCCTTCCCGCCATGGGCAGTGAGGGCACCTCCGGGGGCAGTGCGGCCATGGAGGAGGGCACCCAGGGCGAGCGGGTGCGCCGGGTGGAAGAGGTGGCTCCCAAGAGCGATGACAAGGCCGGGAGTTCGGTGACCCCCAATGTCTTCGGCACCAAGCGGAGCGCCCCCGCCAAGGGCACCAGCACCAATCCCGAGAGCATGGGCAAGGCGCCCGTGGCCAGCAAGGGGGCTAGGCCTTCGGCCCATCCCACTCCGGGCGCGGCCGGGCGGGGCGGTGGCGGCGGCATCGGCGAGGGCACGGGCATCCCCGGACTCCGGGCCACGGGCGGCGTCCAGGGCGGCGTGGGGCTCATCGGCGATCTGGACGGGAACTTCCCCTTCGTGTGGTATCTGCAGCAGGTGCAGGGCACCATCACCGGCAACTGGAACCGCATCAATAGCGCCCAGGGCCGTGTGCAGATCTACTTTCGCATCCGCCGGGACGGCCATCTCGAGGGCGCCCGCATCGAGATCCCCAGCGGGAATGGCTCTCTCGATCAGAGCGCCCTCATGGCCGTGCGCCGCTCCGATCCCCTGCCGCGCCTGCCCGACGGATTCGAAGGGCCCACCCTGGGCGTGCGGTTCTGGTTCACCTACCTGGGAAACTGAGGCTCGGGGGCGGCCGGTCGATTGTCCAGGGCTCGAATGGCGAAAGCCCCTCAGACCTCCACGGCCTCGGCGTGCCGACGGTTCTTCACCAGCACGAGGGTGCTGCCTTGGTCGTGGCTGCGCATCTCGACGGTGTCCATGACCTGCTTCATGAAGTAGACGCCGCGGCCGCAGGGCTTGAGGAGGTTCTCGGGGAGGTTGGGATTGGGAAGGGCGTCCAGGTTCACGCCGTCCCCCTGATCCTCGATGCGGATCTCGATCTTGCCGGGGCTGGGGTCGAAGGTGACCTTGACGACCTTCTGCTTGTCCAGCTTGTTCCCGTGGCGCATGGCATTGGCGATGCCTTCCTGGATGGCCAGCCAGAGCCGTTCGCCGTCTTCGTGACTGAAGCTCAGATGCTTGAGGAGCTCCGAGCCCACGACCTGGATGAGGTCGATGAAACGGAGATCCGTGTTGCAAGTCAATGTGACGGGCAGAAGCGGAGGAGCAACCATGTCCAAATACCTCGGGAGCCTCGGGGGTCCGAAGCTTTCACGGTACTTGGATTCCCAAGAAACGGGTGACGTTTTTTTCGGAAGAAAGCTCCGTGCTGTTCGGTGGCGCGTGGAAAAGTCCCTTGTTCCGGGGTATTCTGCATTGCCGACCGCGTTGGTCAAGAATCAAGGAGACCCATGAAGGTACTGGTGGCCAAGACGGCGGGCTTCTGCTGGGGCGTGCGGCGGGCCATGGACGCGGTGCTGGAGGCGTCTGCCCGCAGCGAAGGACGGAAGGTCCAGACCCTGGGGCCCCTCATCCACAATCCCCAGGCCCTGGAACTCATCGGTCGGCGCGGGGTTTCGGTGGTGGAGACTCCAGAGTCTGTGAGGGGCGGCACGGTGGTCATCCGCGCCCACGGCATCCCCATCCAGGATCTGCGCGGGCTCAAGGCCCGTCAGGCCAAGGGTGAGTTGAAACTGGTCAACGCCACCTGTCCCGAGGTGGCCAAGGTGCATAGCCGGATCAAGAAGTGGAGTCCCAAGGGCTATTTCACTGTGATCCTGGGCATCCATGGCCATGCCGAGAGCATCGCCCACCAGAGCTTCGCCGAAAGCGGCAGCGTCATCGTGGCCAATATGGCCGAGGCCGAGGCCCTCAGCGACGAACAACTGAGGAAGGTGCTCGTCATCGCCCAGACCACCTTCACGGTGCAGGATTTCGAATCCATTGCCGAGTACCTGCGCGGTCGCGCGGGGGATCTGGTGGTGGAGAACACCATCTGCGAAGACTCCTGGCGACGCCAGGCCGAGGCCCGGGAGATCGCCGCCCAGGTGGATTCGGTGGTGATCGTCGGCGGGAAGAACTCCGCCAATTCGCGCCATCTGGCCGAACTGGCTCGGCATTATGGCAAGCCCTGCCAGTTCGTGGAAACCGCCGCGGAACTGGATCTGGACAGCTTCCATGGCGCCTCCACGGTGGGGGTATTGGCGGGCGCCTCCACCCCCACCTGGCTGGTGGAAGAAGTGGTGGCCGCTCTCGAACAGCTGGGCCAGGGTCCCAGCCGCGTGATGCGCCTCTTCCGGAATGGCTTCGGCGTGCCCCTGCGCTTGGCTCTCGGGGCGGCGCTCATGTCCCTGGGCATCCACGCCTGGATGGGCATTCCCCGGACCTGGCAGTACCCCCTGATCACGGCGGCCTACATGCTGGCCATGTTCCTGCTGGCCCCCTACATGGATCCCGTGGGCCTGATGGCCAAGGGCCCGGCCCGGGCCAAGGTGCTGGAGGGCCACCGTCGGATCTTGGTGGGTATCGGGATGGGTAGCCTAGGGGTGGCCCTGGGGATCGCGGCCTGGCAGGGCCTGGGATCCTTCATGGTGTTGGGGCTGGCTTCGGCCTTTGGCCTGGCCTACAAGCGCCAGGTGACCCTGGGACGTCTGAACCTGAGCCTGGTGGCCATTCCTGGTTCCAAGGATGTGCTGGTGAGTCTGGCCATGGCCATCGTGGCGGTGGCTCTTCCCCTGTGGCACCACAGCTGGGTCTGGGGCATCCGCGCCTGGGCGGGGATCTTCTTCGTCACCGCGCTCGTGTTTGCCCGGACCTCGATCCGGAATATCCAGGATATGCAGAACGACCAGATCCTCGGGAAGGAGACCCTGCCCATCCTGCTGGGGCGCAGGACCACCAAGGAGGTGCTGGCCGCCTTCCTGGTGGCGGCCTTCGGAATCGCGGCCTGGACGACGCTGCACGTGGGATTACCCCATGGGGCCGTGAAGCTGGCCATCCTGGCCTGCAGCGCGGCCTACCCCATGGGCTACCTGTGGTTCTTCCACGAGCGTTTCACGGCCGGCAAGCGGAGCGCGGGGCCTCCCCTGGAGATGGCCTTCTACCTCGTCGGGCTCCTGGCGCTGGTCTAGAGTGGAAGCATGATCGGCGATGCGTTCCACAGCCTCTGGTGTCTGGTGCCCCTGGCGGCCCTTGCGCTCATCCTCCTGGCTGTGGCCTGGAAGCGGCGCCCCTATCCGCCATCCAGGATGGGCCTCCTGCTGGTGCTGATCGCTCCGGCCTTCCTCCTGGTGGGAGGGCTCTGGAACCGCCTGGGGGGTGTGAAGGCCCGGACTGAATTGAAAGTGGGGCAGGGCAGCTATACCCTCCAGCCCGTTCATGCCGGGAAACCCTACGTGCTGCCCGGTTTCCAGGTGAGGCTGGAGCGCTTCGATGTCTCCCGCATCCCCTCGGAGATCCGGCTCGTGGCCACAGGGCCCGGGGGGGACCTCCAGGCGGGTCTGCGCACCCCTCCCCTGACCGAGGGGCAGAAGGGAAGGCTCGGGGCCGGGCTGGATTATGAAATCGAGCGCCTGATCCCGGGCGCCCTGGAATTCGGGCTCAAGCCCGGCAGGATGCCCGTCCCGCCTGCCTCTGGGGGAGCCGATGTGCTCCTGGTGATGCTGGGATTGGGCAGGACCGAACCCGTGCTGGGCATCCTGCATTCCTTCGGGGAGGAGGCCTTCCGGGAGGAACCCCAGGGGCGCTTTGCCGTCCTCTTCCGGGAACGCCTGGAGGGAAGCCTGCTGGCGTCCCTTCGGCCCCACGCGCCTCGCGGGGAAAGACTCCTGGCGACCTTCGCGGGCCGAACGCAGGAAATCCCGGCCAAGGCAGGAGGGCGCCTCGAGGTGGCGGGGGCCGTCCTGAAGGTGGTGAAAACCTATCCGGATTTCCAGGTGCGCAAGGATGGCGCCGGGAACCCTGTGATGAGTTCCCGCTCCCAGAAGCCCCTGGACCCCTGGTTGGAGGTGGAGCTGCTCTCCCCGGGCAAGGCTCCCCGGCGCGTGCTCCTGAGCGCCCGTCAGCCCGAGTACACGGACCGTCTGAACGCGCCCAACCTGCCTGAGGGCCTCCATCTGAAATACCTGCGGGAGGGCGAGGAGACTCAAACGCGCTTCGTGGTCTTCGGCCTCGCCGAGCACAGGGTGGCCCTGGTGGAATCCGGTCGCCTGGTGCGGGAGGACACCTGGGTGCTGGACCGCCCCTTCGTGGTGGAACCGGGCCTCTCTGTGACGCCCCTGGGACTCTTCGAGGGCTTCTTCCCGGCGGCTCAGGGCCAGTCCGAGACTCCGGGCAGGGCGGCCGTCCGTGTGAGGGTGATAGACACCCATTCGGGCGCCTCCGAAAGGGCCTGGATCTGCGCCGATGGATCTGCGAAGGCCCTCCTGGAAGGCCGTGTCGCCCTGGGATGCTCCCAGCCGCTTCCCGATCCGAGGGATCTCCGCAGCACGCTTGTGGTGGAAGATCCTCAGGGACGGGAATTGGCCCGCAAGGTGGTGGGCGTGAGCGATCCCCTCGTCTTTGAAGGGCTCTCCTTCCTTCAGGGCCCCCAAGGTTCTCTGGACCCGGAGGCCAGCGCCATCCTGGTCGTCCATCGGCCGGGCGCCTGGATGGTGTGGCTGGGCTGCCTGATTCTGGTCATTGGAGGCGCTTGGTGGGCCTATCTCAAGTTGCCAAATCGGCGCAGAAAAATCGGAACGGATGCCAATGTTGAACCCTAGCTCGAATCTCTCCCCGCGCCGCTGGGCCCTGGTTACGGGCTGTTCCACAGGCATCGGGAGGGCCCTGGTGGAGGCCTTGAGGGCCCGTGGTTGGGGTGTGGTGGCCACGGCGCGCAACATCGAATCCCTCGCGAGTCTCCCTGCGGGGGAAGATCTCCGCAAGCTGGAGCTGGATGTGACCGACGGTGCGAGCATCGCGCGAGCCGCTGAAGCCTGCCGGGATCTCTGCCTGACAGCCCTTGTCAATAACGCGGGCTACGGCCAGATGGGCCCCCTGGAACTGCTGCGCATGGAGGAACTGCGGGCCCAATTCGAGACCAACGTCATCGGCCTCCAGGCCGTGACCAACGCCTTCCTGCCCCTCATCTCCGCCCATGCCGCGCCCGGTGAGGGGCGCATCGTCCAGGTGGCCTCGGTGCTGGGGCGCCTCTCCATTCCCATGGCCGGGGCCTACAACGCCAGCAAACACGCCGTGGTGGCCCTGGCCGAGAGCCTGCGGGTGGAGATCAGCCCGGGTATCAAGGTCATCCTGGTGGAACCCGGCGCCATCCATTCGGCCTTCCGCGCCACCCTGAAGCGGGCCTGGGGCGACCTCCCGGAACGGGCTCAGGGCACGCGGTACGAACAGGCCATCCACCGCTACGCCACCCGGCGGGAGGATTTCGCCGCCCAGCATGGGTTGAAGGCCGAGGCCTGCGCGAAGCGGATCGCTAATGCCATCTGTGCCCGCCGTCCTCCCAGGCGAGTCATCGTGGGCAAGGATAGCTACTGGGCCCAGGTGGCCCACCGGGTCCTGCCTCCGGCCCTCTTCGAATGGATCCTGAGAGGCACCTACGGATTGCGCTAGAGCGCGCCAGAGGAAACCTTGAATCCCCGGTTGAGTCGGGTGCTAAGCCTTTGTCACAGAATAATCATGGCGTTTGGAGGGCGGCAGGACATAATGGGCCCTAACGAAAAAGCAGGGAAATCTTGATGATTACGCAACGGCCCCGAACTTGTGAGCTAGCCCTCTGATCCAGCTCCCCTTGGGAGGTCCCTTGAACGCCCCCACAGGCCCTGTGCGCTCCGATTCCGGTCTCGCCAAGGGGATCTTGTTGGGTGGCCTCCTGCTTAGCGTGGGTTGCTTCGTGCTTGTCTGGGCGGTCCAGCATGGACGGGCGAAGGCCCGCTTCGGGGTTGCAGTCCTCGAGGCCAGGGGGCGGTTGGAGAATCGCCTGCGGAACTGCGAGGATCTGCTGCGAGGGGTTCGGGGTCTGGCCCAGGCCGACGGTGGGATGAATCGGGCGCGCTTTCGCACCTACCTTAGATCTCTGAATCTCGAGAAGAACTATCCCGGGCTCCTGGGCGTGGCCTACGGGATCCCCCTCGCTTCCAGTGGCCCGGAGGCCGTGGAAAGGCGCCTGCGGGCCGAACATGGCCGCGAGCTTCGGATCCATCCGGCCATAGGCTTCGAAGGCGATGCCATCATCCTCTTCGAAGAGCCCGAACAGCCCAATATCCGGGCCCTGGGCTTCAATTCGGCCAGCACCGAGGCCCAGCGCGCCTCCCTGGTGGCTGCGCGAGATAGCGGGGAAGTCCAGGCCAGTGACCCCATGGCGCTGGCCCAGGCTCCAGAGGCGGGCCCGGGCCTGGTGCTTCGCCTGGCGGTCTACCAGGGGCAGGGCGTCCCCTCGACACTCGAGGAACGGCGCCGGGTCTTTGTGGGCTACGGGAACGCGGTCTTCCTGGTGCAGCAGCTCACCGCAGAGGCCGCGGCCCGCGTGAATGCGGATGGAATCCGACTGCGCCTCGCGGATGTGAGCAATTCGGGGCGGCCCCTGGTTTTCCTTGAGAGCGTGGCAAATCTTCCTCGACGCTGGTGGCAGCGCTTCGGCCCCAGGGGGCTCTCGAGTCGGGAGGAACTGGGGATCGGCGGGCGCCGCTGGGAGATGCGTTTCGAGGCTGGCCCGGCCTTCTTCCAGGCCGGGGAGGTCGGGTTTCCCTGGCTCATCCTGTTGGTGGGGCTCCAGACGACCCTCCTGCTCGCGGGCTGGATCCGCGCCCTCAACCGCACCGGCCGACGGGCGCGCGAACTGGCCCAGGAGATGACGGCCGAGCTTCACCACAGCGAATCGCGCCTTCGCGCCATCACCCGCGTCATGCCGGATGCCATCATGGTGCTGGATGCCGAGGGGGTCTACGTCGAGGTGCTCACCTCGGATGATGGACAGCTGGCGGCTCCGCCCGCCCAGCTCCTGGGCCGCGGGGTGGATGAAATCCTCCGGCCCGAGTTGGCAGAGGCCGTTCGGGCGACCATTAGCCAGGCCTTGAAGGAGCGGCAGATCCAGTCCCTGGACTATGCCCTGCAGACCCCCAAGGGGTTGCTCTATTTCGAGGCCCGGGTGGCGCCCATGGATGTGGATATCGATGAACGGGCCTGCGTGATCTGGGTGGCTCGGGACGTGACGGAACGCCACGCCCAGGCCGATGCCCTCCTGCAGACCCAGAAGCTGGAGAGCCTCGGGCTCCTGGCGGGTGGCATTGCCCATGATTTCAATAACCTGCTGGCGGCGATCCAGGGGCACCTGAGCTTGGCCCGCCTGATGATCGAGGATGGCACCGATCCCTCCGAACACTTCGAACGCATGGATACCAGCATCCAGCGCGCCGCGGATCTGGCCCGGCAGCTGCTTGCCTACTCGGGGCAGGGGACCTTCCAGGTGGAACCTGTGGACCTGAATGTCCTGGTGGGTGAGATGGCCGAACTCCTGGGGGTTTCCAGGTCCAAGAAGGTCCATCTGGAGCTTCGGCTCCGGGAGAGCCTGCCGCTGATCCTGGGAGACCGGATCCAGCTCCAGCAGGTGGTGATGAACCTGGTGATGAACGCCAGCGAAGCCTTCGAGGACCGGGTCGGAAGGGTGGAACTGACCACGGGCCTCGAGACTCTGAATGCGCCTGCGCTGGAGCGGAGGCTGCTGGGGGATCCGCTCAAAGCCGGCGAATACGTCACCCTGAGAGTGCGCGATGAGGGCTGCGGCATGGAACCGGAGGTGCTCGCCCGGATCTTTGATCCCTTCTTCACCACCAAGCCCACGGGGCGCGGCCTGGGGCTCTCTGCCACCCGGGGCATCCTCCGCAGTCACGGGGCAGGCCTCAAAATCCATTCCAAGCCCGGTGAGGGCACCTGCATCGAACTCTACTTCCCTGTGGCTCACATGGAGTCCTCTAGGATCGAGGCCCTTGCTTCCAACCTTCGGGGTTCGGCCGGCCTCTCGGGAACCCTCCTGCTGGCCGAAGACGAGATCACCATTCGCGAGACTTCGCGGAAAATGGCTGAGCGCCTGGGTTTCCAGGTGATCGAAGCCGCGGATGGCGAGGAGGCCTGGACCCTCTTCCAGGCACATCGCTCCACCCTCAGTATCGTGGTGCTAGATCTCACCATGCCCCGTCGGGGAGGCCTGGAGGTTTATGCCGAGATTCGGCGCGAGGCCCCGGGGATGCCCGTGGTCCTGTGCAGCGGCTACAGTCGGGAGGCGATCCCCGAGGTCCTGGATGCCCTTGAACCCAGGGGCTTCCTCCAGAAGCCCTTCACCTTCCGCCAGTTCGAGACCGCCTTGCGGGAAGTGCTGGCCCTGGCAGCGGAGGCTTCAAACTGAAAAAGAACGGGGGCCCTGAGGCCCCCGATTCCTGTGAACGGATTAGGATCACTTCCCCCGGGGGGATGTGCGCGTGCGGGGCTGGGCGTGGACGCTGCTGCGCTCGGAACGGCTGGAGGAAATGCGTCCGGCCGAGGAACCCGACCTGCCACCCCCCTGTCCACCGGGCCTGGGGGAACGCCCTCCACCGGAGCCGCCCCGACCGGTGATGATGGGCTCGGCCTTGATGCTGGGATCGGGCTCGAAGTCCGGGATCACCTGCTTGGGGAGATCCTTCTTCAGCAGCTTTTCGATGTCCTTCAGGAGCTTGAGCTCGTCGACGCAGACTAGGCTGAGGGCCTCCCCCTCGCTTCCGGCTCGGCCCGTGCGGCCGATGCGGTGGATGTAGTCCTCGGCCACGTGAGGCAGTTCGAAATTTACCACATGAGGCAGCTGATCGATATCCAGGCCGCGAGCGGCGATATCGGTGGCGACCAGCACCTGGATATTGCCGGCCTTGAAGTCCTCGAGGGCCTTGATGCGCTGGGGCTGGCTCTTGTTGCCGTGGATGGCCGAGCAGGGGATGCCGTCCCGCTCCAGCTGTTCGGAGAGGTGGTTGGCGCCATGCTTGGTGCGGGTGAAGACCAGCACCTGCTCCATGGGCCGGGTCTTGACCAGGTAGGAGAGCAGGGCCTTCTTGCGGTTGCGGTCCACGGGCAGCACCATCTGGCGCACCAAGCTGGCGGCCGTATTACGAGGGGCCACATCCACGGAGACGGGGTTCTTCAAGAGGCTGGAGGCCAGTCCGCGGATCTCGCCGCCGAAGGTGGCCGAGCAGAGGACGCTCTGGCGCTGGGTGGGCAGGAGGGCAAGGATCTTCTTGATATCGCGGATGAAGCCCATGTCGAGCATGCGATCGGCCTCGTCCAGCACCAGGAATTGGAGGCTGCCGAAGTGCAGGGTGCCCTGCTGGTAGTGATCCAGCAGGCGGCCGGGGGTGGCCACGAGGATCTCGACGCCTGCGCGCAGGGCCTTGATCTGGGGGTTGATATTGACGCCGCCGAAGATGGTGGTGGAGCGCAGGGGCAGATGCTTGCCGTAGGTGCGCACGCTCTCTTCCACCTGCATGGCCAGCTCGCGGGTGGGGGTGAGGATGAGGACCCGGATGGGATGGCGGGCGGGAGAGGTGCTGGTGTTGGCCATGGGGGCCAGCATCTGGAGGATGGGCAGCACGAAGGCCGCGGTCTTGCCCGTGCCTGTCTGGGCGCCGGCCATCACGTCCTGACCCTGGAGGATGAGGGGAATGGCCTGGGCCTGGACGGGGGTGGGGATTTCGTAGCCCTGCTCGCGTACGGCAAGCAGCAGCTCGGGCATGAGGCCCAAGTTTTCAAAGGACATTAGTGCTCCTGGTTGGCCCGCCCGACAGCAGCTTGCTGACGGGGCCCGGTCAGGGCATGAAGGGTATTCGAACTGAGAAACCCGTAGGATAAAGGCACCGACCGGCGCGTGCCTTCCAAGTACGACAAAGCAGGATACCGCGGAATGCCCTAAAAAACGAGCGAATGTGTCCGGAGGGATCCGGCGGTCCACCCCTTGCCGATTGCCAACTGCCCCGTAGGGGGGCGTTTTACCCCGGATTCCCCACCTCGATGGGTCCGGCGTGCTCTCCTGTTCCGGAGGAGGAACCCATGTCCTGTGACACGCACACCCGAAGGCCGGAGCCCCGCGGGAGACTCGTCTGCACCTCGATTTTTTCGCTGCTCGTCTTGGCCGTGCCGATGTGGGCGCAAACCATAGGCGGGCGGCCCTCGGCCCCGCAGCGTGCGAAGACGATCGCCGCGGCCCGGGAAATCATGGCAGGCCAGACGTACTGTGCGTTGATCACCCTGGACGAAACGGGGCGTCCCCAGGTGAGGACCATGAGTCCCTTTCCGCCCGAAGAGGACATGACGGTCTGGTTCGCCACGAACACCCGCAGCCGGAAAGTCCGGGAGCTCCGAAGGGATCCTCGGGTCACCCTCTACTATGCGGACCATTCCAAGCCGGTCGGCTACCTCGCCCTGGCGGGCCGGGCTGTGCTCGTCGAGGATCCGGCCGAGATCCAGAAGCGCAAGCGGGCGTACTGGGATCATGCCTTTCCGGGCCTGAAAAATCTCGTCCTCGTGAAGATCGTGCCCGAGCGCTTGGATGTTCTCAACTACAAGGCGGGTACTGCCGTCGATCCGGAGACGTGGCGCACGCCCTCGATCGAACTAGGGCCGGGTCGCGAGAGGCCTTGAACGCCCAGTGCATTCCACGCGCTGAAGGCAAGGCCATTGGGGCAGGAAATCAGGGATAGACTCTTCGCATGAATCCCCTGTTGAACGATCACCTCTGCCGCTGGCGGGAGGCCGGGTTGCGGGACGAAGTCTAGGCCGCAGCCATCCTGCGCTTTGAGGCGTCCCTGGACGCGGGAGCTCCCGCCCGCCTGCGCTGGCCCGCGATCCTCGCCCTCGCCTTCGGTGCCCTGATGGTGGGCGCGGGGTCCCTGTTCTTCGTGGCGGCCCACTGCTGGTGGATCGCGCCACCCGGCCCCGCTTCTGGCTGCACGCCCTGCCCGCAGATCCCAGCCTGCCCATCCGGGGGCGCTACGTGAGCCTGCGGGTGGAGGTGCCCCTGCGCCCCATCTGCCTGGGGGTGAAAAACAACGGAAGGCTCAAGCCCATGCGGTTCTAAGCCAGCCTCGTCGGAGGCCTTCGTTCCCCCTTGACTCGAGAGGGTGATGAGGTGTGGAATAGCTCCCTCTCGTCCGTGAGGCTGCCTGTGGAAGGATAAAAAAGAGAAAACACATGGAAGCATCACGGTGTTTTCAACCCTATTTTCCTGGAGGTCTCCATGAAGAACCTCGCCTTCGCCCTCGTCCTGCTGGTTTCCACCGCGGGCCCCGCCATGGCCGCCCCGAGCCCCTTCCAGGGCACCTGGAAGCTGGATACCGAAAAGAGCCATTTCACCGGGGACACCTTCACCTACTCCACCACCTCCTCGGGCCTGATGCACTTTTCCAATGGCAGCACCCGGGAATTCGATTTTGGCCTGGACGGGAAGCCCTATCCCAATATGGGGGGCTACACCGTCACCTGGACCCCGGTGGGCGAGAATGCCTGGGATTCGGAATGGCAGTTGGGAGACAAGGTCGCCGGCAAGAGCCACCGCAGCCTCAGCGCCGACGGGAAGACCCTGACCATCGAGTACACGAGCTTCCGGCCCGATGGCACCCAGACTCAAGGCAAGGACGTCTATACCCGGGTCTCCGGGGGGCCAGGGCTCCTGGGCACCTGGAAGAATATCCAGGCCCAGACCACCAGCGAGACCTTCATCATCGGGGTCCCCGCGCCGGGCCAGATCCGTCTGGAAATCCCCGCCGACAAGGAGATCGCCACCGGTCCCACCGATGGAACGCCTTTCCCCTACGTCGGCCCCGAAACCCCGGAGGGCTACACCATCTCCATCACGATGGCGGGCCCCTCGCACCTGAAATACGTCAACAAGTACAACGACAAGGTGGTGAACCTGGGCACCCTCAAGGTCTCCAGGGACGGCCAGACCCTGACCCAGGTCTTCTGGGTGCCGGGCAAGGAACATGAAAAGGCCACCGCCGTCTATCGGAAGCAGGAATGAACCCCGCTAATTCTGCGGCCTGAAACTCAGGATCCGGTAGCTCAGGGTCACCTCCAGGGCCTCGAGCCCTTCCAGGGCCTTTTGGGCGCTGAAACGCTCGCCCCGGTAACTGCCCAGCAGGAGATCCCTCAGTGCCGCAGGATCGAGCCCCAGCCGGGAGCTCACCACCGTCTCCTCCTCCAGCTCGAAGAGGGATTCGAAGGCGGTGACGGTGGCCCCGGCCCGGTCCGAATCCGGGACCTCGCCGAAGAGGGCCCCCCGGAGTTCCATCTGATCATCCTCATGGGCCACGGCCACCAGGAGATGACCCTTCGGCGCCAGCATCCGATGGAATTCCTCCGGGTTCTTCCGGGCCGTGATGGACGTGATCAGATCCAGGCTGCCGTCCGCGAAGGGCAGGGCGCGGTCCGCGTTGGCCACCAGCCAGCGGGGAAGGGGCCGGGTGCGGGCCGCGGCCTCGATGGCGGGGGTGGAGATATCCACTCCCCACCCCTCGCAGCCGAACCGCGCGCAGAGGGCCTCCAGGTAGTAGCCCTCGCCGCAGCCCGCATCCAGCACCACGGCTCCTGGCGGGAGATTCCAGGAGGCCACTTGGGCGCAGAGGGCCTCCCGGAGCCCGTCCCCCAAGCCCCGCTCCAGGCAGCGGCGGCGCGCCTGCACGGCGGCCTTGGAATCCCCGGGGTGCTTGGATTTCCGGTCCTGCACTTGGAGCAGATTGCAGTAGCCGCTGCGGGCCCGGTCGAAGAGATGACCCGCAGCGCAGATGGCGCGGGAAGGCTCCCAGCTCAAGGGTTCCGAGCACCCGCGCACGGGGCAGACCAGGGGGATGTGATGGGCTGGGTTCACGGGATTACCGATCAAGGTGGATCTTCACGAGGGGTTCAGGGTGGCCCGGGCTGGCGTTTGTCCAGAGTGCCTGGGTGAGGTGGGCGTGGCCCCCTCCGGGAAAGAAGGACACGGCATAGGTCATCTTAGGGGAGGGGCCTTGTCCGGGATGCCACTGGAACATGTCGGCATGCTGGCGATTCATGCGGGGCATATCAATCTCCCACTGGTCTTCGCGCAGGGGCTCGTGGCGCCCATCCTCGAAGGTGCGTGCCAGCCTGCGCTGGGCCCGCCAGTGAAGGCTCGTCACCTGGCCTTCCTCCACCCTGAATCTGAGGTCGTCGGTGGAGGCGGCTCCTTCACGCCTTCCATGGTAAAAGCCCCCCGTTCCCTGGACGGGGAAGGTCGTCAGTTCCAGCATCAGATCCTGCTCCGAGTCCCATTCCTGGTCGTTGCCCGTGTAGGGGGGCGCGAAGTGAGCCTGCACCTGGAGCGAGAGGGAGATGTGCATCGAGTGCACGCCAGACGGCGCCTGGGCCGACAGGGCGGCAGCCTGGGGCGGCGCCTGGGCCGACAGGGCGGCAGCCTGGGGCGGCGTCTGGACAGGCGGGGCTAGAGCCTGGATCTGGGAGGGCGCAGCCTGGGGTGGGGCCGTAGCCTGAGCGGCCATGGCCTGCGGGGGCTTCGGCCCCTGGGGTGGGGTGGGAGGCTCCGATTGGGCCTTTGGCCCGACTATGGCCGCCGCTGCTGGCATCTCCAAGGGGGCTTCGGGCATCGGTGTAGAAGGGTGGAAGTGCCACCAGGCGCCCATCGCTCCGGCCAGAACAAGGACCAGGGGCAAGGCCACGAGGAGACCTGGCCTCTTGGGGGAAAGGGCTTCAGGTTCCGGCAGGGGGCGGATGCGCGGGGGCTGAGGATCCTCGAAGTGGAAGGCGGCTCGGCCCACGCTGATGAAATCGCCGTGGCGCAGGATGGCCCGTTCGGTGCGCGCCCGGTTCAGGAAGGTCCCGTTGCGGCTCCCCAGATCCTGCAGCTCCCAGTTCTCCTGGATGCGGCGGATCTCCGCGTGACAGCGCGAGACGGTGACATCCTCCAGGCAGCATCCGCAGGTGGCGTCCCTGCCGAGGGTCAGCCCCTCGGGCGGCAACGGGATCACGGATGTGTCCTGGCTCCTCCCCTGCTTTAACCGCACCAGATGTGCCATCGCCCCTTCCAGCTCCCAGGCTCCAGCCTAACCTGCCTGGTATTCCATCCCTACCAGACACCCAGGGGTTCCACTCCCGATTCGCTCAGGAGGGTGAGCCCGCGCGCCCGGTCCTGCTCTTCCAGGTGGATGGCTAGGCCGCAATCTGAACTGATGTGACGGGGCTTGGTCACCAGATTGCATGGGATGGCCGAATTTTTCAGGAGGCGTTCGGCCTTGTAGGTCAGATGGGTGCTCTGGAAGACGAGAATCGGGCCTGGGTTCGGCATGGTTTCCCCGGCATTCAGGAGGTTGTCGCGGCGAAGCTCAGGGTCTTGTGGGTATGGCTGCGGGCAATCCAACCCACGGCCTCGATGGCGGCATCCATTTCGCCGGGGGTATTGAAGAAACCGGGGCTCAATCGGACCGCTCCCATGGGGAAGGTGCCTAGGGTCCTGTGCGCGGCCGGGGCGCAATGGAGGCCCACGCGCACGGCGATATCGAACTCCTCGTCGAGACGGTTCCCGATCTCTGCGGGATCCCTGTCCCTCAGGTTGAAGGAGATTACGGAGGCCTTTCGGGAGGGCTCGGCCAAGCCATAGAGTTCCAGGCCCTGGATGCCCTGGAGTCCCTCCATCAGCCTTCCACAGAGCCGCGTCTCGTGATTCCGGATCTCCTGGACGCCCTGGTCCAGGAGAAACTGCACCCCGGCTCCAAGCCCGGCGATGCCCGGTGAATTGAGGGTTCCGGCCTCATGCCGGTCCGGTAGGAAATCAGGCATCCGGGTGTTCGCCGAGTGACTGCCGGTGCCTCCGAACAGGATGGGGCTCAGTTGCAGATGGGGCGCCACATAGAGGAAACCCGTGCCCTGGGGGCCGAGGAGGCCCTTGTGCCCCGGGCAGGCGAGCAGATCGATACAAAGCGCCTCCACATCCAGGGGAAGGGACCCGGCGGTCTGCGCGGCATCCACCAGGATCGGAATGCCACGGCCATGGGCGATTTCCGCGAGTGTGTCCAAGGGTGTGATCGTCCCGATGACATTGGAGGCATGGGTGAGGGCGATGAGCCTCGTCTGGGGCGTGATCGAGGCGGCCACTCTTGCCGCATCCAGCTCCCCCCTGGGTGAACAGGGCACCTTGTCCACGGACACCCCCATGCGGGCCAGGAATTCCAGGGGGCGTGTCAGGGAATTGTGTTCCATGCCCGTGGTGATGCAGTGATCTCCAGCCTTCAGGAGGCCGAGGGTGGCGAGATTGAGCGCACTGGTGGCGTTGTTGGTGAAAACGATCCTGTCGGAATGACGGATGCCGAAGAGCTTGGCCACTTTCTCTCGGGTCTCGAAGATCATCCTTCCGGAGTCGCTGGCCATGCGATGGGCCGAGCGACTGGGATTGGCGGAGGCGTTCCGGAGTTCGCGGCACACCTCTTCATAGACGGCATCTGGCTTGGGATGGGACGTGGCGGCGTTGTTTAGGTAGATCATGGTCACTCCCGCACACGCAGGCAGAGGCCGGTGAGAATCACCAGGGCGAGCCCCGCGAGGGTCGCGATCTGCCCGTTTAAGGAGGGGCCCAGGTTCGTGCTCGTGATGCTCCAGCCCTGGACAAGGGCGCCGCCACCGAGCATTCCGATCACTGCGGCGCCCGCATCGGAATCGCCCTGTCCGGCTCGGATGAGCTGCCTGAAAGGGCAACCCTCCATCAGAATGGAGAGCAGGCCCACCAGTGCCATTCCCAGGAAGCTCCACCCGTAAGCCAGATGGGAGCCCGGCTGCCCTTCAAAACCCGGCATGAAGAGCTTCCTTGAATAGCTGGCGAGGAAGGCGAAGGCCAGCATGGAGAGGATCCCGCTGAGGAGCTTTCCGTCCCTGGAAGCGATGAAATTTCCGATGCCTCCCGTCAGGCAGAAGCGCGAACGCTGCGCGAGGATCCCGATGCAGAGGCCTGTACCCAGGGCCAGCTTTCCGCTCACGATCTTGGCTCCGGGTCCCACCTGACTGAAGTGGATGAAGGAGGGGCGCAGGAACCATGCGAAGAGCAGGGCCGCCATGAAGAGGGGGATGACGAGCCCATTGACGAGGGGCAGCGGCTTGGCATCACCCAGGTGAAAGCCATGTCTCAGGAATTCGAAGCCCAACCACACGCCGAAGACCAGGCCCAGCACACCGGCCAGGGCCGTGAAATCCCCATTGCCCAGGCGGATGACCATGCGGATGGGACATCCCAAAAACATGGAACATCCCACGATCATGAGCACGCCCCCCGCAAATCGCAGCATGGGAGAGGACCCCCCGCGGGTCCTGAACTCCCGGGCGATCATGGCGGCCAGGGCGGCCCCCAGGACGAAACCCAGGAGTTCGGGGCGGATGCATTGCATCCGCAGGTTGTCGTGAAGCCCCATGGCGCCGGCCAGATTTTCCATGAAGCACGACACGCAGATCCCCGAATTTCGGGGGTTGCCCCTGCATGCAAGACAGGTTCCTCCCACGCCGATGGCGATTCCCGTGGCGACCGTGAGGAGGAGCTCGAGATGTCGCTTGATGAAGGAATATATCCAGCTGTTTCTGATTATTTGCTGGGCTTCGTTCATCCACAGCCCCCGGCGAGCATCCTCTCGAGGTCGTGGGCATCCTTCAGGGTGCCCTTCGCGGTCCTGTTCCCGGGATCCCTCGCCAGCTCGGCGCGGGTACGGCTGAGTCCCTCACGGATGGCGATCCGGATCGTGCGCCCCGCGAATTTTTCGGATTTGACGTCGGCGTAATCCGGATCCAACTGAAGGGCCATTCGGTATTCCCGGAGGGAGGAGGGATAGTCCCGCAAGCTCAGAAAGGCTTGGCCCAGGAGCGCATGGACCTCGGCTACGGCCGGGTTCTCTGATGCCAGGCGATGCAGGTGCTCCACGGCTTCCTGGGTGCGCTCCGAATCCAACAGGGCCCTGGCCGCGGTCAAGTCCTCCAGGACCCGGTGATTGGCTTGGAGGGGCCTCGTCGCCGGGTTTCGGGAAGTCATTCCCAGGCACAAGGCTCCGCCCGCAAGGAGGACCACGCTTGAGATGAGCGCGACATCGAAACTATCTGGTTTCATGGACTCGACCATGAGAAAAAAAAGATTTTGATTCTGGATATGCTCGAATTTCTTAATTCTGGGATCGCCTTCAGTATCTTTCCCCTCTTCTCCGTGTCAAGGCGGTATGAAGTGCTTTTGTGCCCTCCTCGGGGGACGAGTTCTCCGATCTGCCAGAATGGGGGATGCCTGAAGATAGCCTCTATCTCATCGACACTTTTGCCTTCATCCTCTCGCGATCCGCTGGGCGGATGCGCGAGACCCTTCCGTTGAACACGGAGGTGCAGTGTGGCTGAGGATCGCCTTTATCTCATCGACACTTTTGCCTTCATCTTTCGCTCCTACTTCGCCAATCCGCGGCTGAAGAATGGGGCGGCGCTGACCTTCACGCGCCTGGTGCTGCAGCTCATCGAGAAGCACCAGCCCACGCACCTGGCCTGCGTGTTCGATGTATCGGGGCCGACCTTCCGCCACGAGCTCTACCCGGAGTACAAGGCCAACCGCTCCGAGATGCCCGAGGATCTGCGGCCTCAGATTCCGCTCATCCGCCAACTGGTGGAGGCCCTCTCCATTCCCATCGTGCAGCTTCAGGGCTACGAGGCCGATGACGTGATGGCCACCCTCGCCCTGGAGGCCGCCTCCCAGGGGCTTGCGGCCGTGATCGTGAGCCCGGATAAGGATCTGCTGCAACTGGTCGACGATGACCGGAAGATCCAGGTGCTCAACACCAAGGACGGCGAGGTCTGGCACGATCGGGCGGGCGTGCGGGAGCGCATGGGCGTGTGGCCCGAACAGGTGGTGGACTACCTGACCATCGTGGGAGACGCTTCCGATAACGTGAAGGGCGTGCCCGGCATCGGCGAGAAGGGCGCCGCCCAGCTGCTGGAGACCTTCGGCAGCCTGGAGGCGATCCTTCAGGCCAAGGAGCAGCTCAAGCCCCGTCAGCGCGCGGGTCTGGAGGAAGCCTCGCCCTGGCTCGAGCTCACCAAGCGCCTCGTGACGGTGGTGAAGGATCTGGAGCTGCCCCTGCATGCAGGGGAACTGCGCTATCCCGGCGTGGACGAGGCCAAGGCCCGAGTCACCTTCAAGGAGCTGGGCTTCCAGGGCCTCACCAAGGCATTCACCCAGGCCTCCGTGACCTCGGGTGTGGAACGCCACTACCGGGCGGCCTCCGGCATTCAGGATCTGGAACAGGCCGTCAGGGCCTGCCGTGAGGCTGGGCGCTTCGGTCTGGATACGGAAACCACAAACCTGGAGGCCACCCGTGGGCACATGGTGGGGCTCTCCCTGGCCTGGGCGCCCAACGCAGGGCTCTACATCCCCTTGGCTCATCTCAAACCCTTGGAAGATGACATCGCAGGGGCGCTGCCGGGCCTCCTGGAGGGCTCTGGGCTGCCGGATTCCCTGCTGGACCTCAAGGGCGATCCGGAGACCTATTGGCTTGAACTGGCGCCCTTCCTGGACGAAGGCAACGTGAGTTTCGCCGAGGCCCGGCGCATCCTGGGGCCTCTCCTGGCCGATGCCGGAGTCGCCAAGGTGGGACAGAATCTGAAATACGACCTCATCGTCCTGGCCCGGCACGGTTTCGAGGTACAGGGCCTTCAGGACGATTCCATGGTCCAGAGCTTCCTGGTGGAGCCGGGCCTGCGGCACAACCTGGACGATCTCAGCGCCCGCCACCTGGATATCCGGCCCATCGCCTTCGAGACTCTCGTCGGCAAGGGCAAGGGCCAGAAGCGCTTCGACGAGGCCCCTTTCGAAGAGGCCGTGCAGTATGCCGCCGAGGATGCCGATCTGGCCCTCCAGCTCTGCAACAGCCTGGAACAACAGATGACCGATCCCCGGCTCCAGCGCCTCTATCGGGAGGTGGATTTGCCTCTGGTGGAGATCCTGGCGGCCATGGAGCGCACGGGCGTCCGCCTGGATCTCAAGGAACTCTCCAGGCTTTCCGTCCAGATGCAGGCTGATCGCCAGCGCGCAGGGGACCGTGTGTTGGAGTTGGCGGGAGAGCCCTTCAACCTCAATAGCCCGGTCCAGTTGGGCAAGATCCTCTTCGAGAAGCTGGGACTGCCCATCATCAAGGTGACCGGCAAGACCAAGGCGCCCTCTACGGATGAAGAAGTCCTGCAAGAACTCGCCTCGAAACACGGGGCGGAGATCGCCCGAGAGCTCTTGCGCCACCGGGAACTGGCCAAGCTCCTGGGCACCTACGTGGACGCCCTGCCGGGGATGGTGAACCCCCTCACGGGGCGGGTGCACACCAAGCTGCACCAGGCGGTCGTGGCCTCCGGGCGCTTGGCCTCCAGCGATCCCAATCTCCAGAATATTCCGGTGCGCACCGAGGAGGGGCGGGCCATCCGGGGCGCCTTCCTGCCCGAGGAAGGCTGGATGCTGCTGGACGCCGACTATAGCCAGATCGAACTGCGGGTGGTGGCGGCCTTGGCCCAGGATCCCATCCTGCTGGGGGCCTTCGAAAACCACGAGGACATCCACCGCCGCACAGCCTCCGAAGTGATGGGCATACCCATGGAGGAAGTCACCCTCGATCAACGCAGCGCGGCCAAGACCGTGAACTTCGGCCTCCTCTATGGGCAGGGCGCCTTTGCCCTGGCCTCCCAGCTGGGCATCAGTCAGAAGGAGGCCAAGGCCTTCATCGAGCGCTATTTCGAGCGCATGCCCCGGGTGGCGGCCTGGATCGAAGGCACCAAGGAACAGGCCCTGAAGGATGGGCTGGTGCGCACGGCCTGGGGCCGCTTCCGCAGCATCCCGGAGCTGGAGAGCCCCAATAAGCAGTTCCAGGCCCAGGGCCTGCGGGTGGCGGTCAATACGGTGGTCCAGGGCACGGCGGCCGATCTCATGCGCCGGGCCATGGTGAGGCTGCACCGCAGCCTGGAGGCCTCGGGCCTGCGGGCGCGGCTCCTGCTGCAGGTCCACGACGAACTCCTGCTGGAGGCCCCCCCTGAGGAAGTGGAACGGGCCTCCCAGTTGTTGAAGGAGGCCATGGAGGGGGCCGACGATCTGGGCCCCCTGGGGGTGAAGCTGGCCGCCGAGGTGCGCAGTGGCCGGAGTTGGCTGGAGGCCAAGTAGCTCCTTGTCGTTGAGAAACGTTGCAGTGCATTGATTTGCCAACTGGTCGGGAAAGAATGTCGCCACCGGTCGACCCTTGGCGGACGCTGCCTGTATGCTGATCGGGAATTTCCGTGATCATCCGGCGAGGCTCTCTTCCTGAGCCAACCCTACAGGAGTCCCCATGTCCAGCTTCCGCGCGCTTTTCCGCTCAAGCCTTGTCTGCCTGTGCTGCGGCCTGTCCGCCGTGGCCATCGCCCGGGACAGGCCCCAGGACCATCCCATTCCCCTGGCTTCCCGGGAGGTGGGCGAGGATATCGCGGCCAAGGAATCCCTGGAGAAATACTACACGTTCGATGCCGGGCCCGGTGTGCTGAGCCTGACCCTGGATATGCAGACCGATAGCGGCACCATGATCGACTACGAGGTGCAGCTCCTCGACGGCAAGTGGAACAGCCTGGTCAAGGTCTTCGATGTCCTGGGGAATTCAGCCACCAAGCGCGTCGTCAAG
Organism: uncultured Holophaga sp.; assembly: GCA_963664825.1. Taxonomy (GTDB): domain Bacteria; phylum Acidobacteriota; class Holophagae; order Holophagales; family Holophagaceae; genus JAYREN01. The sequence continues at coordinate 3,376,229 of OY761614.1, read as the reverse complement.
GATCTCAAGTTGAAGAAGGCCCAGGTCCTGATCCTGAAGATCACCGCCAAGTCCTCCTGGGGCACAGGCAACTATCGGGTGCGCCTGGACGGGCCCCTGCATCTTTCCGAACGCTAGAAGAAGGGGTGCCCATGCCGATGAGGTTCCGGACTCTATCCATGGCCTCGGCACTGGCCTGCGCGCTCTGCGCCCAGGGCCAGTCGCCTTCCTTCAAGGCCCTCCCGCCCTCGAAGCCCAGCGAACCCGTGCGCTTCACGTTCCAGGCGCCTCCGGGCGTGGTGTGGGCCATGGTGTTCTACCGCGCGGTGGGGGAGGAGGAATTCCGCAGCCTGGCGCTGCGGGCCGATTCCGGAGGCATGGTCGCCGATCTCCCGGCCGGTGAAATCGGTGGGCGGCAGATCCAGTATTACTTGGCCTTCAAGGGGGGAGAGGGCATCACGTACCTCCCGGAAAACGCCCCCGGATCCCTGGCGAGCCTGGACGTGGCCGCCGAGCCGCCTGGCCAGGCCTCCAAGCTCAAGCAGAAGGTGCCCTTCCATGTGGAGGCGAGCCTGGAGCAGGTGGTCTATCGCTCCCAGAAGGTGGAAGGCGAACGCACCTTCTTCAGCAGCGGACAGGTAGCGCTGGGCTACGAGCTGGAATCCGGCGAGCATCACCTGAGCCTCAATACCCGGGTGGCCTACCAGGACCAGCCCACGGCGGGCCAATCCCACTGGGCCGTGGGGGAATTGCGGGGCCTCTATACCTACCGGGATCACCGGGCCCAGGTGGGCGATATGGCCCTCCAGGAATCGGAATTCACCGTGGGGGGCGCCGGGAGGCGCGGCATGGACTACCTCTACGATGACCGGACCTTCTACGCCCATGTCTTTGCCGTCAACACTCAAACCCTGGACGGTTTCAAGGGCCTGGCCTGGCCCGGCCGGGCCACCGAACTCTTCGGGGGGGCGGTGGGCTACGCCTGGATGGATGGCCGGGTGAAATCCAAGCTGGTGCTCCTCACGGGCCGCGATGACCCCTCCCAGGGAGTCAATATCGGCGCGGCCTCCTACATGACCCGGCGGGAGGGCAGCACGGGAGCCCTGACCCTGGAGGCCTCCCTCTTCGATTATCGTCTCAGCCTGAATGGCGAGTACGCCCGCACCGACTACGACAAGGATGTGGACGATAGCCTCGGCAAGGTCCAGGACCAGGCTTGGCGCGTGGGCGGGGCCTGGAACGAGAAGAGCTACAGTGTCCAGGCCTCGTACCGGCAGATCGGGCGGGACTTCGGCACCCTGGGGTACCCGGTGATGGAAGGCGATCGTCGGGGCCTGGACGGGGGCTTCTCCTTGAACCTGAATCCGGCCTGGTCCCTCAATGCCAGCCTCACTTCCGAGCGCAATAACCCCGGCGGGGATCCCCTGGAGACCCGCGCCAGCAATGATGTCCAGACCATGGACGCCCACTGGACGCCCACGACGGGCATCACACTGAAGGCCGGTCTCAGCCATGCGGAACAGGAGGCTGGCACGCCTCAAGGGGCTCTTGTGCCCTTCGCCAATAGCAAGCGGGAGGGCGTCTTCACGGGGCTGGACTGGGCCATGGGGGCCAAGGGAGCCCTGGCCCTCAGCGTTCAGTTCGACAAGCTCGAGGGCACGGGCGCATCGGCGACGACGGGCCATAGCACCACCCTGATCCTGGGGGGCTCCTTCCAGGAACCGGACCGCATCCGCCTAGCGCCGACCTTCTCCTATTCCAAGAGCACCCAGGATGGGACTGGTGCCGATTCCAAGGTGGCCAGCGCCTTCCTGAACGCTGATATCACCCTGGTGAAGACCTGGCTCAATCTCGCCCTCAACGGCGGCTATAACCGCATGGAGGCCCAGGGCCTATCGGCGGTGACCAGCACCAATGCTGATGCCGCCCTGCAGTATTACCTCACGCCCTTCCTGGCGAAGGCCTTCCATCGGGGGCAGGCCGTGCTGGCGTTGCGCTTCCGCTACACCCGCGTCCAGACCCTTCCCGAGGCCGACCGCCGGGCCTCCCTGACGCTCAACTTCTCGTTTTGAGCGGAGACCCTATGCGCCCATTCCTGCTCCTGCTCGCCCTCATCGTCAGTCCGGCCCTTCAGGCTCAAGGCCTGCTCAGCGCCAACCCCGCCCAACCCCGGGTGGACGCGGTGACCTCCTTCACCCTCAGTGGCGTGGTGCCCTTTTCGGTCACATGGGATTTCGGCGATGGCACTCCCACCAGCGCCGGGGGGGCCGTCAGCACTCACACCTTTTCCGCGGCGGGTTCCTTCAATGTGCGGGCCATCTATACGGTGAGCTCCACCACCGGGATCACCACGACGGTCCAGAGGGCCGTCTTCGTGGCCGAACCCCGCCGGATCCGCTACAGTCCCGCGGCCCCCGGGGCGGGCCAGCCCATCACCCTCCAGGCCCAGGCCTTCTTCTCCACGGGAGGCATCACCTGGAATTTCGGCGATGGCACTGCGCCCACTATGACCGATACGCTCACGGCCACCCATGCCTTCCAGCGCCAGGGCGTCTACACCGTCAGTGCGGTGGATACCTCTGCCAATGGACGCCGCGTCATCGGCACTCAGGTCGTGGTGGGGGCCACGGGCCCCAGCGCGCCCTTCAGCATCTCCTACGTGGCCCTGCATTGGGAGGATGGCACCCTCCGGCGCACGGTGAACCAGGGGGAGACGGGCCTATCTGCCTACGCCGATCTCAAATACGAAGGCACGGGCCTCTTCCAGGCCCAGTGGCTGGTGGATGGGGTCGTCTTCCGCAACCTCTCTCAGCAACTGACCTTTGCCAATCGCATCACCCTCAAGAGCGGACAGGTGAATCCGGGCGGGCCCCAGCTCTCCCTGCCCACCAATGTTCCCGGCGAACATCAGGTCACCCTGAAGGTGCTTCAGCCGGGCCTGGCCTTTGAAGTGCCCGTGATTCGCTATTTCGTGAGCCTCGGAGCCGATCCGGAGGGCCCCGTGCTGAAGGGCGTCTTGCCCCGGCGGGTGCGGGCCGGCGAAGAAGTGGAGCTGCAGATCTTGGGCTCCCGGTTCACGCCGGATATGGAGCTGTATCTGGGCCGCGACATGGCTCCCGTGGGCCCCATTCGTCTGATCGGACCCGAACAGGCTCTGGTTCAGGTCTTCGTCGCGCCCACAGCCAAGTGCGGCGCCCGCATCCTGCGCACATCCCGGGGGAAGGGCGGTCCTGCGGGAAGCGCGCGCCTGGAGATCCTGCCGCTCTCGAAGAAACGCTCCCGCCGCAAGTGAAGGTCTAGCAATGCACCACAGTTCCTAACGCTCCGGGTGATCCATGCGCTCCATGATGCTTCCCTTCTTGGTTGTCGCCGTCCTGCCCCAGGCGCAGCACGGTCCTCTCGTGCTGGTGCGGACCCTCACGGTCAGTACAGCCCGCCCCCGGGTGGATCTGGAAACGGCCTTCAAACTCTCGGGTGCTGGAGGCGGGGTGAACTGGGATTTCGGGGACGGCAGGCCCCCCCAGGTGGGGGGTAGTACCGCCACACACATCTACCGCAGCGCGGGCACCTTCCAGGTGAAGGCGACTGTGGGCACAACCACCTCGCAGCAGAGTGTGACGGTGGTGGAACCTCGGCGGGTGCTCGCGACTCCCGCAATCCCGCTGCCCGGTAAGGCCGTGGTCCTGACGCTGGAGGAGGCCCTGGGCAAGCGTGTCCATTGGCAATTCGGGGATGGCACGGCCCCCGTGGAGGGAGGCGCGAGCCTCACCCACACCTTCCTCAAGGCCGGCGATTACACCGTCACCGTGCAGGATGCGGGGGTGGAACCCCTCCGGGAATTCACCCTGAATCTGCCGGTGGGGCAGCAGGGGCCCGGCGCGCCCTTCGGCATCTCTTACTTGGCGCTGCGCTGGGAGGACGGGACGACCGAACGCTCAGTGAGCCAGGGGGCATCGGGCCTGGTGGCCTATGCCGATCTCAAATACGAGGGTACGGGCCAGCTGCAGGCCGAGTGGGTGGTGGATGGCCAGGTGCAGCGGGCCGTGAGCCAGCAGCTGGGCTTCGCCAAGCTGACGACGCTTCGGAGCGGCCAGGCCCTGGTTACCCCCCTCTCCGTGCCGGTTCGCACGCTTCAACGCCAGGGGCATCACACGCTTGCCAGCACGGTGCCTGGGGAATTCCAGATCGAACTCCCCACCCATGTGGCCGGGGAGCACAAGGTGACCCTGAAGGTGCTCCAGCCCCGCATGGCCTTTCCGGTGCCCGTCATTCGCTATTTCGTGAAGCTGGGGGGCGAAGCCAAGGGACCTGTGGTGCAGAGCCTGAGCCCGGTCAATGCCAAGCCGGGAGAGGAAGTGGAACTCATCCTCACTGGCACCGGCTTCAGCGCTGACATGACCCTGAACCTCGGCAAGGATATCGCCGTGCTGGGCGCTCCCAAGGTGTTGTCCCCCGAGCGGGCGGTGGTGAAGGTCTTCATCGCTCCGACCGCCCAACCGGGAACCCGGGTCTTCCAGGCCCGGAAGGCTGGCGGGAGCCCTTCAGGCAGCGCGCATCTGCAGATCGTGCCCCTGGGGAAGGCCGCCTCGACCCTGGCGATCCGGCCTGGCTCCGCCCCGACGGCCCTTGCCGCCTCGATCTCCCCCGTGGTTCCCACCCAGCCCATGTCGGGCAGCCTCCCCGGCGGGAAGCCGGGGCCCAAATTCCAGGGGACCCTGACGCCCACCCCCAAGCCCGCGGGCGCCCTGGGGCTGACGAAGGTCGATGGCAAGGGCAAACAGCCCCTCGGGGGAGCGGTGTTCCGCGCTGTTCCCGTGGATCTGGCTAAGATCACCAGGGTCGGCTCCGGATTCTCCACGTTCGTCCCCGCCGCGGGTGGCAAGAGGCTCGGTTTTGTCTTGGACGCCGGGGCCGGGCGCCGCAAGGAAAAGGTGCTGGCCTGCACCGAGGGCCAGAAGCTCCATCTCTCGCAGATCACCCTCGGCGCGCCTTCTTATTCCCTCATCGGCGTCAACACCAGCGGGGAATTCCAGAGCGATGATCTGCCGGTGCTGCGCGACGCGACGCAGTTCACCTGGAAGGAGAAGAATCCAGGCACTTCGGAATCCTTCGAACTGAGGTTTTTCAACGCCAAGGATGGGAGTCTCCTGAAGACGGTCCCCATCCCCGGGAACCGGAACACCTTCGATGTGACCCCAGCCTTCGTGCAGGAGCTGGGCAGCCTCCGGGGAACGCATACGCTCCCGAACCTAGCCTCTTCAGGGGGGAAGGTCATCGCGGCCTCCCAGGCAGGGAAGGCCCCGGCTACGGCCAGTAGCGGTGCAAAGGCCCAGGTCAATCCCTCCGGGAAGACCACGAAAGCCTTCAGGGCGCCTGCCCCAGGCGCTGCGTCCTCGAAACAGCAGGCTGCCCTCACGACCGCCCACGTGCCGGCCTTGACGCCGGACCCGGATATCCCGGCGATCATGCGCCAGAAGGCCGATGTGGTCTGGCAGGTGGTGGGTTTCCGCAACTATCCCTGCCTCTCCGCCGAGGAACTCAAGGCCCAGAAGACATCCCCTGAGCCAAAACCCTCCGAAAATTCGCTCACACTCCTGAGACCGGGGCCCTCCCGGGAACCGGCCTCCCCGACTTCCAGGGCCATGACCTTGAAATCCCTACAGGCCAGGCCCGGGACACTCAAGGCCCAGGCCGGGACGATCAATGCCCAGAGTGGGACGCTCCAGGCCCAGAGCGGGAAACCCCCCCTGGGATTCAAGCCCGCGGGTTCCGGGACCCTTCCGGGGGCAGGGCATTCCCCCGCCCTGGATAAGCCCATCTCCACGCAAGGGCAGGCCCCGACCAAGGCTGCGGACATGCCGAAGGTCTACCAGACCATCGCCGCCGAGGTCTCCCGCTCCGAGGTCTGGCCCATCCGCATGCCCGTCACGCCCCAGGGCGTTAATCCCAAGGGCTGCACCATCAGCCAGAGTGATCCGAAAGTGACGATCGAGCCCAATCGGGCGGCCCATGAGGGGGGCAAGCCCTTGATGGGGCTTCTGACCTCCACCACCCTCAGCAGCAAACCCTTGAGGGGGGTCCTGGCTGCCAAGGTGGGCGCCAAGGCTGGTGAGGGAACTCCTGCCAAGCCCAAGACGAGCGCGGATCTGAACACCTATGTCTCCGATGAAGTCTTGCTCTCCGGCACCTTCGATCTCGGTGCGAGGGTGCCCTACCGGCTCATTCCGGCGGTGGTGAAATCCAAGGGATATTCCGGTGGCAGTGGCATGCCCTCGGTCTCGGTGACGCCTCTCTCCGTCGGCAGCAGCGGTGCCCTCTCCGGTGGGTCTGTTTCCGTGAGCAGCGGGCAGGGCGGGATCGATGTCTCGACGGTGGATCGGGTCACCTTCAAGAACGTGTTCCTGGATTGGGGAGACGGGACGCTGGAGCCCTTCCATGGCAGCCCCGTGGACTCGCTGTACGCGAGCGGGTGCGACTACTACAGTGCGTACGTGGTGAGAGCTGGCGAATACCGCCACACCTACGCCCGCGCCGCCACCTATCGGGTCAAGGTCTTCGTGCTCTCCGACGAGGATATGGTCCGCGGCGATACCGTGAGCGAGGTCTCCCAGGCCCTCACGCCCACCCAATCCTTCCAGGGCGTTTTCACGCGGCTTTCCGCAAGTGGCCTCACCGCCCTGCGTGGCGGGGAGGCTGCCAAGTCTCCCAAACTGACTCCCCTGGTGGCGCGGTCTGGACCCTCCAAACCCAAGTTTGAAGTGGCTGTGGCCTTCGGCACCCACAGGGGAGAGTTCCTGGATATGCGGCCCAGCGCCGCCCAGGCCATGGCCCGGGCGTACGTGGTGTACTGCCAGGACTTCATGGTCTACAACCGGACGGACCCCTGCACGCTCCTGCCGGTGCATCTGGTTTCCGCCCAGCTGGATTTTCCGAAGGACGATGCCTCTGGGACGAAGCCCCTGCAAGGGCAGGGGGGGGCGCCCCAGAGTCCCAAGGCTCTCCAGACGGCTCCTGTAGGGAAGCCACGGGAGAAGGCTGCCAGCGCCAGGCCTAGCCTCGCCAGCCAGACGGCGCATGTGGGGCTGACGGCCTCCTCGGCCAGCGCCCATGCCGTGAATGTGACGCCTGTGCCGGAGGGGCCCAACGCGCCGAGCACCACGACCTGCAATCTGTTCTATTCCGCCAAGACTCGGATCAAGTACTACGGGCGCGGCAACGTGCGAGTGATCTGGAAGGTGGACGAGCGCCAGGTGGGCTCCCGGGAAGTGACAGTGATGTCCCCCCAGCGCCTCGGACTCAATGCCGAGGAAGCGAGAACCTGCCAGAACCCGCTCTTGGGGGAGGAAGTGATGAATTCTCCGGCGCTGCCGGTGGATTCCCTCGGGCGCCATATCGCCACGGTGGAGGCCTATGTGCTTCCGGAAAAGACCGGCGATCTCGATGCGGAGGACCTGACGAACCTCGGGCATCTGGCCGCAGGCCATGCCCTTTCGACGCCCATATCGCCGCGCCTCGTCCATACCCTGGTCGATACCCTCGGGAAGGGAGGGACCGGGAAACCCCAGGTGCACCTGGGCCTGCTCAATCCCAGCCAGGCTCCCGGCCAAGTGGCCTACGTGCCCCTCCATCAGGTGGCCAATCTGACGTCCAGTCTGGGCCTCCAAAGGGCCTCCACCGGCCTTCTGCAGGATCCGACCCATCTCCAGCCCCCCTACCGGGTGGAGACCCGGGGGGTGTATGAGGTCAAGGCTGCCAAGGATGGCGTGATCTGCAATCTCTTCTTCCCCACCAAGGGCGGCATCTTCCCCGTCACCAATCTGGGCAAGAACCTGACGCTCACCCCCGATGGCCCCATGCAGCGGGCCAGCGGCAAGGGCCTGCTGGTCTTCAATCTGCGGGCGGGCACAGCTTCCGATGCCCTGGTGCCCTTTCCGATCGACCTCAAATTCAGCGATTGGCAGGTGGATGGCGTCACGGTGGCCAAGGGGGCCATGGATATCCAGCCCAATCAGGCCTACAAGGGCCCCGGCGTCCTCGGCACCCTTAAGAGGGTTCGGGGCGCCATTGCCGACAAGAATGCTCCCCAGGATCTGATGGCCACCCTCAGCCTGAGCCCCATCGATACCAGCATGGTGCTCATGACCATGGGAAGCCCTCAGCCCGTATGGGTTGCCGAAGCGCCCGTCACGACCCAAGGCGATTGGATCGCCAAGGGGCTCAAGCTGGAAACGACTCGCCTCGGGCCAACGCCCTGGGCCTTCTCGGCCGAGAACATCGTCATCGACCTCTCCGGCACGGAGGGCGTGGACCCCAAGGGGGGCAAGTCTTCCGAGTGGGTGGGCGTGAGTCTGGGCACGGTGACGCTGAATCCCATCGTGATCCAGCAGGGCGGGGAATGGGTCAAGCCCTTGCCCCATCCCACCGACTGGACTCTGGAAGGCCTGGGCGTGAAGGGCTCCGTGGATGTGGGGCCCTGGCAGACGGATTACCGCGTCCTAGGCCACATGGCTGTGGGCAAGATCCACTTCGAGGGCACGGGCCAGACCGGCAACTACACCGTCAAATACAAGGACGTCGAGATCCGCTCCCCCTGGTTCAAGGATCCCATCAAGGGCAATGCCTCCCTGGTGGCCACCGATGGCTACAAGTTGGATCTGGACGAGCTGCACGCGGCCTCCCGGCCCACCCTGGCCGGCGGCCCCATGGCTCTGGACGCGCTGAACCTTCAGGTCATCCCCATCAAGGATGGCGGTTGGGTCATGCAGGGCCGGGCGCGCATTTCCCTCAAAGCCGAGGGCAAGCCTCTGGCCATCTTCGATGCGGATCGCGTGGGCTTTGGCCTGGACGGTCTGATGTATTTCGGGGATGACGGGGCCAGAAGCACCACCGTGACCCTCAACCGCGCCAGCTACCTGGGGCCGACGCCCGCCGACCTGCAGAATGTCGTGCTCACGGGCGGCGCCACCCCGGAAAACCCCCTCAGCCTGAAGGTCAACGCCAAGCTGCGCCTCTCCGAGAACCCCGTCATTCCGGGCACGCCGGTGACGATGAACTTCGGTTTGAAGGCTGCCGGTGCGCCCGGCGCCTTCACGGCCTCGGATGTGAAGGTGGATCCCTTCAATACGGAGGTGGCCTTCCCTCTGGGATCGCCTTCCCTGAAGGCCAAGATCAACACGAACTATCAGCCCGGCGCCACCGCGGGCGGCGCGCCGGCCATGGCCAGCAACCGCTTCAGCGGCGAGGTCGATCTGAGCATGTTCGGCGGCTCGCCGGTGAAGGCCCAGTTCGTGCTGGGCTACGCAAATGGCAAGGACTACTTCGCCACTCGCGTGGACGTGCCCCTGGGGCCCAGCGGAATCGTGATCTACCCGGAGGTCGTCTCCCTGTTCAGGCTGAGCGGCGGCTTCGCCTACAACTTCGGCCTGGATGTATTCAAGGATGGCGGCTCCATCGTCAACGCCAAACCCGACTTCAAGGGCGATACGCTCTTCCTGGCAGGCGCCCGTCTGGGCTCCTCGGATGGCTTCATCTACACCCTGGATGGTCAACTGGTGGTGAAGAGCTCCGGGGCCGCCCGCATGGATTTCGGCGCCTGGCTGCTGACGCCCAACCCTTCGGGCAATGCTCCGTTGAGGGGCTGTCTGGAATACAGCGGTGGCAATTTCGATGGGCGCATCTGGGGCGGTTTCAGTTTCATGGGCGATGTGGTGGCCCTGGATCTGGGCCAGAGCGAACAGGCAGCCGCCTGCAGCCTGCACTTCGGCGGGGGCAACTGGCACATCTACGCCGGCAACCGCGATGGCCAGCGCATCGTGGGCCGGCTGATGGGCAATTCTTCCAACGCCTACCTGATGCTAGGCAACGAGGTCGGCCTGGCCGTGGGGGGCGGTTCCACCTGGTACATGGGAGCCGGTGTGGGGGTGAAGGCCTACGCCAAGGGCTGGATGGATATGGGGCTCCAGATCACCCGCCAGCCTAAGATCATCGGCGATTTCGGCGCGGGGCTGGAGGCGGGAGTATGCGCCTTCGGGCATTGCGTGAGCGCGGGGGTGGGTGCCAATATCCACGCCGAGGCGCTGCCGATCTCCCTTTCGGCCTCCTGCTGCGTGGATCTGCCGTGGCCCTTGAGCGATATCTGTTTCACCGTGAAGATGTGAGGTCGTGATGCGCGCACTGCTACTGATGGGTCTGAGTGTCGCCCTTGCCGCCCAGGCGCCTTCCCGGAAGGTCGCCCCGGACGGGGCCCTCTTGGCGGTCTCGGAAGGAGAAGGGAGGGTGCGCCTGCTGATCTGGCCGCCCATGAAGGTGCCGTTGCCCGCGGGAGGCTGGCGCGTGCTGGATGCGGGGGGCCAGGTGTGGGTGCCCGCCCTGAAGGCCGGAGACCCGGAGGCCCTGAAGGCCCTGCCCCCGGAGGAGGCCCTGGAAGCCGGGAAGCTGTATGGCGAGATGCTGGCGGAAAAGGACGAGGGCAAGCGCCGCATGCTCGCCCTGAACGCGCTGGTGGAGGCGGGGAACCGTCCCGCCCTGGGACGGGCCCTGGGTTTGGGCTGCGCACTTGCGGGCCTGCCCTTGGGCCGTCGCGCCTATACGGTGGTGGGGCTCGACGGTGCAGGTAAAGCCGTGGGACCGCGCCTGGTGAGCGCGGAGGTGGATGGGGGGCTGATCTCGCCCCTCCCGCAGGTGCCCACCGGTCTGCGGGCCGAGGCGGCCAAGGAATCCGTGAAACTCTTCTGGGCTCCTGTGGATGGGGGCGAGATTCCCATCGTGGACTACCGCATCCAGCGGGGGGATCAGGTGCTCACCCAGCGCCCCAATATCCTGGGGATCTGGAACCCCGCGACGCCAGCCTTCGAGGACCGCGAGGCTCCCGGCGATCGGGCCAGCGAATACCGGGTCTGGGCCGTGGATGTATTCGGGCGCCGGGGACCCGACGCTGCCGTGGGCGTATTCTTCCCGGATCCCGCCACCCTGCGGCCCCCCACGGAACTCTCCGTGCGCTCCGAGGCCGGAGTCAATCTGCTGGAATTCAAGCCCAGTCCGACGCCTCGCAGCGCGGGCATCCTGGTGGAGCGCTCGCTCACCCCCAGCGGTCCCTTCGAACTCATCACCTCCAAGCCCCTGGTCCCGGCGACCACGAATTTTCGAGACGGCTCCGTGGGGGGAGGGGCCACCTACTACTACCGGCTCCGCGTGGTGGATGCGGACGGCAATGTGGGCGATCCCGGGGCCCGTGCCTATGTGATCGCGCGCTCCAAGGAACGTCCCGGAGCGCCTAAGGGGCTCGAGGTGAAGGCCAGTCCCCTGGGGAACGTCCTCACCTGGCAATTGCCGGAAACGCCCCTGGCGGGTTTCCTGGTGGAGCGGCGCCAGGGGGAGGGCGTCTGGACGCGCCTGGGCAAGGATCTGGCCCAGGGGGGAAAACTGGAGGATCTGCTGACCGATGACGTGAGCGGCACCCTCAGCTACCGCGTATCGGCCATCACCTTCGATAATCTGGCCAGTGATCCCTGCGCAGCCGTAAGTGTCGTGCGGGAAGACCAGAGCGCGCCCCAGCCGCCCATCCTCCAGGGTTTGGAGGGGGCCGATGGGAAGGTGCTGCTTCGGTTCCGTCCTTCGGCGCCGGAAGAACGCACGGCCCAGTTCCTGGTGCTGCGCTCCATGAGGCGCTCCGAGGATAAGGAGAGGGCCTCCTATGGCCTCGAACTGGTGATCGGCGATCCCCTCCCAGCCATTGCCCGGGAATTCACGGATATCTGGGTGGACCCCGGGGAGACCTACCGCTACCGCCTGGTGTCGGTCTCTCCCGAGGGGGTGCGCAGCGCCTTCTCCCCGGGCGCCGAGACCCGCGTGAGCCCGCCGCCTGTACCCGAACCTCCTGTGCCCATGCTCCGTTTGGTGGAGACGCCCTTCCGCCACGTACAGGTGAAGCTGACGGCCCTCCCCGAGGGCTTCCGCGCCTTCCTGCATCGCAAGGCCCCGGGCGAACGCCTCTGGACCGAGGTCCAGGGGCCCTTCCAGGAGCTGGAAGTGGTGGACCCCCGACCCGTCAGCGGCCGCGTCCATTACCGCATCCACCTGGAGGATGCCAAGGGCCTCGTCGGCCGTTCGGGGGCTGCTGCGGAACTGGAGATCCGCTAGGATTTCGCCCCAATCGCCCGTCGATTCACCCCGGGGCCCTGGATGGGCCCCGGGTTTATCACTAGCCTGGGAATATGGCGAAGCGCGATCGGAAATGGATCTGGTACTGGGGCGCCTGGGCGCTCCTGGCGCTCTACATGGCCTCCTGGGATATCGCCATGGCCGAGCACCCGGAGGTGCTGCGCCTGCTGGTCCTGAACGCCCTCCAGAATCTGGTGTGGGGCCTGCTCGGACTCGTCCTGGTGAAGCTCTCGGATCATCGGCCCATCGAGTCCTTCTCGCTGCGGGAATGGCCCACCTGGGGGCTGCACCTGGGAGCCAGCGTGGCGGTTGCGGCGCTGGGGCTCTTTTTCGCCTACCTGATCAGCCAGACCTTCCTCGGAGGGGGATGGGATAAGGAGGGGCACGCCCTGGGCTACTTCGCGCGGATGCCCTACTTCTACCGCAACTACTTCCACATCAATCTGATCTTCATGTGGGCGCTGCTGGGTTCGCTGCACGGACACCGCATCTATCGCAAGTTCCGGGCCCGGGAGGTGGAGGCCGCCCGCCTGGAGGCCCGCTTCGCCGAGGCGCAAAACCTGGCCCTGCGCATGCAGCTGCGACCCCACTTTCTCTTCAATACCCTGAATTCCGTTTCGGCCCTCATCCATTCGGATCCCGAGGGGGCCGATCGCATGATCGGGCGCCTGGGGGATTTCCTCCGGATGACGCTGGAGGCTTCACCGGACCAGCTCGTGCCCCTTCGCAAGGAACTGGCCTTCATCGAAGCCTACCTGGCCATCGAGCGGGTGCGCTTCCAGGATCGCCTACAGGTGCGGGTGGAGATCCCGCTGGAACTGATGGGCGCCAGGGTGCCGAGTTTCATCCTGCAACCCCTGGTGGAGAATGCCCTGAAGCATGGCCTCTCGGGCCGTTCCCAGGGGGGCACCCTCATCGTTCGGGCCCGGAGGGATTCTGAATTCCTGGTGCTCGAAGTCCAGGACGATGGCGAGGGCTTTGTGGCCGGGCGGGAGGGCGTGGGCCTCTCCAATGTCCGGGCCCGCCTGAGCCTCCTCTACAAGGGCCAGCAGCGCATCGATATCCTGGGGGCCTCGGGGAAGGGCACCCTGGTGGTGCTTCGCTTCCCCATCGATACGCTGGAAAACCTGGAGGTCTCATGACATTCAAGGCCCTGGTGGTCGATGACGAGTCCTTGGCGAGGCAGCGGATCCTCCATCTCCTGGAGAAGGAGGCGGATTTCAACGTGGTAGGCGAATGCGGCGACGGCCTCGAGGCCGTGAAGGCCATCGAGGAACTGAAACCCGATCTGGTGTTCCTGGATATCCAGATGCCCGAACTGGACGGTTTTGGCGTAATCGAGGCCGTGGGCATTGACCGGATGCCCACCACGCTCTTCGTGACGGCCTTCGACCAGCACGCCCTGAAGGCCTTCGAAGTGCATGCCCTGGACTACCTGCTCAAGCCCTTCGATCCCGAGCGTTTTCAGCAGGCCTTGGATCGGGCGCGCCGCTGGTGCGCCATGGCCGCCGCCAACGGCGCTTCCAAACAGAACCTGGATGCTCTCCTGTCGGGGATTCGCCAGGAACGCCCCTGGTTGGACCGCCTCCTCGTGCGCCAGGGGGACCGGCATTTCCTGGTCCGCACCACGGCCCTTCAGTGGGTCGAGGCCGAGGATAACTACGTCCGGCTGCACGTGGAGGGCACCTCCTTCCTGCTGAGGCAGACCATGGCCGCCCTGCTGGCTAGGCTGGACCCCCATCAGTTCCGTCGCATCCATCGCTCGGCCATCGTGAACTTGGACTGCATCAAGGAACTCCAGCCTTGGACCAGCGGCGATCACCTCGTGATCATGAGGGATGGCACCAAGCTGACCCTGAGTCGCACCTACCGGGAGCAATTCGGGGAATGGCTATAGCAGCAGAAGAGCCCCCGGTTTCCTGGGGGCTCTTAGCGGTGACAGCCGCTGTCATTTCGCGCTGAACAGTGTGATCGTGGCCATGCCTCCCGAGAGAGGCAGGCTGGCCTTCCGGCTGTAGCTGATCCCGACGGGCAGGATGACATCCAGCGTGCCGTGGAGACGGTTCGTCACGAGGAGTTCCCCCTTCGTGCCATCACCCAGGCTGAATACGGCGCCCTGGTTCAGGGCTTTGGGCGTTGTGCCGATTGCTGGAATGCCCCGCATGGATAGACGGGAGATCGCCAGGGTGGCGCAGAAGGAACCGTCGTAGCAGAACCGGTCCTTGGGCAGCAACACGAGGAAATCGGCCCGGTGATTGGCCAGGATCTGGGCGCCGAGGGAGGCCTTTTCGGATTGGCGGATATCGACCACCGTGATCCTCGAAGCTCCGCCGGCGGCTCGGGCGAGGTCTTCCACCTGGGCCCGACTATTGGCGTAGTCACAGATGACGCCGAGATGGGTCTTCTCCGGCCAGGTGGTACCGGTCACCTGCATCAGGGAGGAGAAGTCTTCGGCCTGGAGGCCGAGGCCCGTGAGGGCCAGCGCCACCGCGCCGAGGGTCTGGGAGAGGGTGAACATATGGCCTCCTTCTGAAAGATCCGGAAAGGCCCTGAAGGCCCGGCCGTAGGGGAAAGCAATCCCGGAGATCGGTGGGCCCATATGGGAGGATCGCCCGGGATGACGGAGGAAGGATGGGGATTCAGGGCCATCGGGCCAGGGAAGGGGGGCGAGCCGAACCCGAACCGGGGGCAGGGGCCGGGGGGATGGGGCAGGGCGGAAGAGACCCCTGCCAAGGCCCTCCTCGTGGATACTTGAGACTGGAGGTTCCACATGAAGATCCTGCTCGTGGGTTCCGGGGGTCGGGAACACGCCCTGGCCCTGAAGCTCAAGACAGGGCGAACGCCTGTCGAACTCTTCGCCGCTCCCGGCAGTGATGCCATCGGCGAAGTGGGGATCTGCCTCCCCCTCGGGAGCGAGGATGTGGCCGGGATCGGGGATTGGTGTGCGAGCGCCCGCCCGGATCTGGTGGTGATTGGCCCGGAGGTCCCCTTGGTGCTGGGCCTCGCCGATCGCATCGGCGCCCTGGGCATTCCCGTCTTCGGCCATGGCGCGGCCACGGCGCGCCTGGAGGGTTCCAAGGCCTTCGCCAAGGACTTCATGCATCGCCACGGGATTCCCTGCGCGGCCAGCGGCACCTATACGGACCTCGACGCGGCCGAAGCCGCCATCCGCACCTGGAATCTGGGCTACCCCATCGTGCTCAAGGCCGATGGCCTGGCGGCAGGCAAGGGCGTTGTGCTCGCCCATAGCGAGGCCGAGGCCCTGGAGACGCTGGGTTCCTTCCTGGCCGGGGCCTTCGGCGAGGCTTCCCAGACGGTGGTCTTGGAGGAACCCCTCGTTGGTATGGAACTCAGTCTGCATGTGCTGGTGGATGTGGAGGCCGATCACCTCCGCTATGCGATCCTGCCGCCCTGTCAGGACCACAAGCGCATCTTCGAAGGCGACCAGGGCCCCAATACCGGTGGCATGGGTGCCTTCGGTCCCATCCCCTTCCTGCGGGCCGAGGATCTGGAACGTCTCCGACTGGAGTTGGTGGAACCCACCCTGCGGGGCTGCCAGCAGGAGGGGCTCAGCGCCAGGGGTGTCTTCTTCCTGGGTGTGATGTGGACCGCTTCCGGTCCCAAACTCCTGGAATACAACGTGCGCTTTGGCGATCCCGAGACCCAAGTGCTCCTGCAGTTGCTGGACGAGGATCTGGCCCTGCTGCTGCTGGAAGTGGCCGAGGGGCGGCTCTCGCACACCTCGCTGCGCATCCAGGAGGGCTGCGCCATCACGGTGGTCCTGGCGGCGGAGGACTATCCCGAGGGCGCTAAGAAAGGCGTGCCCATTGAGATTCGCGCCCCGCACGGTACGGTCATCCATGCCGGCACCCGGAAGGTGCAAGGGGGCTGGACCACGAACGGGGGGCGTGTGCTTAATCTCACAGCCCTGGCACCTGATCTGGCTGCGGCTCGGGAAAGGGTGGCAGCGGATCTCGACGAAGTGGTTTGGCCGCACATGCAGTTCAGAAGGGATATCGGATTGCGGGCGCTGCGGCATGCTGAGGCTCGGCGCGGCGTCCAGGATCCCTGGTGAGGCTAGCCTTCGGACGATAAGGGCCCTGTGAATCGAGGGGGGCTCGGATTTCCTGTACCCAAAAATATCAATATTCCCTCACGAGCTGGATTGGGAATTCTCTTGCAATATCTCTAGAAGCTACGATATTGTGCGGGCTATCCCCCTAAATGAAGGTTGTCATGCGCTCCCCTGTCGGAGGTGGTCGTGCACCCATTTTCCCGCCCCAAACCCCATTCCGCGGCCAACTTCGCCGATGTTCAGTCTGTCTGTCCTGGGCGCAACCTGGGAGGTGAAGGCCTCCGGTGGGACATGGGGATTGCCCTGGGCACCCTGGTGCTGATGAATGCCTGCACCGCTCCAGGGATGAAATTGAATGTGAAACCCGGTGCCCACGTGACCACCACCCGAATGGATGGGCTCAACGTAACCCTTCGTTCCCTCGATCATCACGTGTTGAAGGGCCCAGAGTCTCGCACCCTGGACCCGGGTCCCCTCGGTGAACTTCTTCACGAGAAACAGGTCCCTTACCGTGTCGGCCCCCAGGATGTCCTGCTGGTGACCGTGTGGGATCACCCCGAGATCACGTTGCCTTTGGGCCAATACCGCACCGATACGGCCACGGGCATGGTGATCGATGAGGAAGGCTCTCTCTATTTCCCCTATATCGGCAAGGTCGCCGTGGGTGGGCTGACGCCATCTCAAGTGCGCGACAAGCTCACTTCCATGCTCGGGAAGGTGCTTCAAAAGCCTCAGGTCGATGTCAAGGTCGTCGCCTACCGGTCCCAGAAAGTGTATGTAGGGGGCGAGGTCAAGACGCCCGCCGTCTACACCATCACGGATGTGCCCTTCACCTTGGCCGAAGCCGTGAACCGCGCGGGCGGTTTCCTCCCCACCGCCGACGACAGCCGCTTGATCCTCACCCGGGGGGAGAAAACCTGGAGGCTGGATTTCCAGGCCTTGATGACCGCAGGCAATCGCATCGGGCAGATCACCCTTAAAAACGGAGATTCCCTGCATGTTCCCAACGCCAAGGAAGAACCCGTATACATGCTGGGGGAGGTGGTAAAGCCCGGAACGATGCCCCTCGTCCATGGAAGCCTTTCGCTGGCCCAAGCTCTCGCCGAGGCAGGCGGCATCCAACCCCTCTCGGCGGATGCCCGTTCCATCTATGTCATCCGCCAGGGAGTTGCTGCCAATGCGGTCGACGTTTACCACCTGGACGCCCGTAATCCCACGGCCATGGTATTGGCCGACCACTTTCCCCTCAACCCTCGGGACATCGTCTATGTCGATGCCGGCACCCTCGTGCGCTTCAACCGGGTCATGAGCATGTTGCTCCCGACGGTTTCGGCGGTCACGTCCATCGGGTTGACAGCTGCGGAAATTCACTATCTGAAGGACTAATCATCTTATTGGCGTATTAAAAAAAATTACCCCGCGGGTGAGAGTGTATGTTTATTTTATTTTCAATAAAATTGAATCCCATCGGGGCTGTCCCAATCCAGGTCATGACGCTATGAAAAGCATCCCGAACGTATCTTCTACTTCCTCCAAGGCCGATGAACTGTCCCTGGGCGAATTGCTGACACTTCTTTGGGGGGGGCGCTGGATTGTCCTAAGCTGCACCCTCCTGGCCCTTCTTCTGGGTGGTTTCTATATTCTGTTCGCCACCCCGATCTACCAGATCGAGGCCCTGCTTCAAGTGGAGGCCAAGCAGGACAGCAAGGGGGCCCCGGCCCTGGCGGTCAGGACCGAAGGGCTCTTCGAGGTGAATGCCCAGGCTCGGGCTGAAGTGGAGATCCTGCAGAGCAATCGAGTGCTGGGTCGGGCCGCGGAGGCGCTCCACCTGGATCTGATCACCCTTCCAATCTTGAACCGGCTCTCCGACTCCGCCTTTTTTCGCGGGAAGAAAGAGGCTCCTCGGCTTGAGGTGGAAACCTGCGAACTGCCTGAGGGGGCGCGAGGCCAGAGGTTTACCCTGATGGCACAGGGGAATGGGGTCTTTGTTTGGATGGATCCCCAGGGCCAGATTCTGGCTCAGGGCAAGGTGGGGGAGGAGACCCAGGCCACTTGGCAGGGACAACCCATGATGCTGAAGGTGCGCAACCTAGTCGGCAAGGCCGGTCAGTGCTTCATCCTCCAGCGTCAGCACCTCCAGGAACCCATCCAGGACATTCGGAAGAACCTGACCGTTGCGGAGAAAGGGAAGGAGACCAATATCCTGTCCCTCACGTTCCAGCACCCTCTGCCTGATCGGGGAACCGAAATCCTCAACGCCGTCCTGGACCAGTACGTCCGCCAAAATGTGGAACGGAAGGCCGAGGAAGCTTCCAGGGCCCAGACCTTCCTCCAAGAACAGGCGTCCCATCTGCGCGGCAAGCTGAAGGGCTCAGAGCAACTCCTCAATCAGTTCCGGGCTGGCGCGCGTACCGCCGATATCAATGAGGAAGCTAAGCTCGTGGTCAAGCAGAGCGTGGACCTGGAATCCCAGTTGCTCGCCCTGCGTCAGAAGCGGGAGGAGCTGCTCCGCACCTACCAGGAACGTTCGGATGTGGTGGCCACCCTCGACCAGCAAATCGCCAAGCTTCAGACTGAAGGACGGCGTCTCGAGGCCCAGGTGAAGAGCCTGCCCCGCACCCAGCAGGAAGTCATGCGCCTCATGCGGGATGTCCAGGTGAATCAAGAGCTGTATAGTTCGCTCATGAACTTGGAATCCGTCAGTAATCAACAGCTCCAGATGGCCCGGGCCGGCGAAATTGGGAATGCGCGTATCGTCGATCGCGCGGTGGCCAGCCTGGATCCTGTGAAACCTCAGAAGGCCCTGGTGATCACCCTGGGGACGCTAATGGGGGCTCTGGTGGGGGTCGGCCTAGTCATGCTGCGCCGTGCCCTGCATAGCGGGGTGGAGGATCCCCAGATCCTGGAGGCCCAGTTCGGCCTTCCGGTTATGGTCACCATTCCCCACAGTCTCAATCAGATGGACCTCACCCGAAAATCCCGGAAAGCGGTTGGACCGCTCACCCTGCTCTCCACGGCTCATCCAGAGGATATGGTTGTGGAAAGCCTTCGAAGCCTGCGCACCAGCCTTCAATTCAGCCTAGTGGACGCCCCCAATCGGGCCATCCTCATCGCTGGGTCCTCACCGGAGATCGGCAAGTCCTTCGTGAGTGTGAATTTTGCGGTGGTGCTGGCCCAGTTAGGCGCCCGGGTGCTCCTGGTGGATGCGGATATGCGCAAGGGAAAGCTCCACCGCCACTTTGGGGCCCTGGAACGGAAGGGGGGGCTCTCCGAAATTTTGGTGGGCCGTTTGGCCTGGCGCGACGTGCTGCACCATGGCCACGGGTTGGACATGATCAGCACGGGGACTCTGCCCCCCAATCCTTCGGAACTCCTATCCGGGAAGCGCTTCGGCGCCTTCCTGGGGGAGGTCTGTGAGGCCTATGATTATGTGATTCTGGACGCTCCTCCGGTTCTGGCGGTCACGGATGCGGCCATCATCGGGGCCCAGGTGGGAGCCGTGCTATTGCTGGTCAAGGACGGGCAGCACCCCTTGGGTGAAATCCAGGCCACCTTGAAGGGGCTCGAAATCGCGGGTGCCCATGCCAAGGGCTTCATTTTCAACGACGTGAACCCGCAGAGTGCCCGGTTCGGGTATCACCGATATGCGTATTACTACGGCTATCAGCCCTAGTCGTCTTCCTGTCTTCGACTCCTTGTTTGGAGGACCTGTATGAGAACCATTGCCCTAGTGGGATGTGGTCGAATCTCCGATCGCCACCTGAAGGTGATCGCCCTGATTCCTGAATTGAAGCTTGTGGGCGTTTGCGATTGCCAGGAAGACCGTGTACGCCCTGCGGCAGAGGCCTATGGAGCTCCGGCCTACACCGATGCCTTGGAGATGGTGAAGGCCCTCAAACCTGATATTGTCTCCATCCTCACCGATTCAGGGCTGCACCCCGTTCTGGGCTGCCTGTTGGCTCCCCATGTGCCCGTGCTCATTGTTGAAAAGCCCATGGCCCTCACTCTGGGGGACGCCGATCGCCTCATCGAGGTCTGCGAGGTTCATGGCACCAAGCTATTCGTGGTGAAGCAGAACCGCTTCAATCCCCCCATCGTGGCCCTCAAGAAGGCCGTGGAGGAAGGGCGCTTCGGCAGGATGGTCCTGGGCACGGTGCGCATCCGGTGGGCTCGTCAACAGGCCTACTACGACCAGGACGCCTGGCGTGGTACCTGGAAGATGGATGGCGGTGTGCTCACCAATCAGGCTAGCCATCACATCGATCTGCTGCAGTGGCTCATGGGTCCCGTCGATAGTGTGAAGGCCTACGTGGCCACGCGACTGGTGGACATCGAAGCCGATGATACCGGCGTGGCGGTGTTGAAGTTCAAGTCTGGGGCCCTGGGTGTGGTGGAGGCCACCACCGCGACCCGCCCCAAGGACCTGGAGGGCAGCATCTCCGTGCTGGGTGAGAAGGCCTCCGTGGTGATCGGCGGCTTCTCGGTGAACAAGCCCATCACATGGAATTTTGCGGAACCCCGACCCGAGGATGACGAGATCCATAACCTCATTACCAATCCTCCGAATGTCTATGGCTTTGGGCATCTGCCCTACTACCAGCATGTGTTGGAATCCCTCGATAGCGGGTGCAACTCGATGCTGGCGGGCCTGGAGGGTCGCAAATCCGTGGAGATCATCAACGCCCTTTACGAATCCGCCTTCACGGGACGAGAGGTGCACGTCCACTACGTGCCCGAAGGCGTCCCCCTTGGCCGCTGACGGCCCACTTCTGCCTGGAGTCAATCATGCCAATCGCCACTGAAACCACGCAGAACCTCGTGGAGGATCTGCTGTACAAGATCGAACACACGACTGCGAAGGTCGGTGTCGTGGGGCTGGGCTATGTGGGCCTTCCCTTTGCCGTGGAGAAGGGCAAGGTGGGGTTCCATGTTCTGGGCTTCGACCGCAACGTGAACCGGGTGGAGATGGTGAACCGGGGGAAGAACTTCATCGGGGATGTGAAGGAGGAGGACTTGCGGGTCTTGGTGGCCGATGGCTTCCTGCAAGCCACCACGGACGTGGATCGTTTGGCGGCCATGGACGCCATCGTGATCGCGGTGCCGACACCCTTGAACAAGAACCTGAATCCCGATCTCCAGTATGTGGAACATGTGACGCGCGAGATCGCCAAACGACTGCGCCAGGGCCAGCTGATCAGCCTGGAGAGCACCACCTACCCGGGCACGACGGAAGAGATCATGAAGCCGATCTTGGAGGCCACGGGCCTGAAGGCTGGGGTCGACTTCTTCCTGGCCCACAGTCCCGAGCGCGTGGATCCCGGCAATGCGCGCTACACCACCAAGAACACGACCAAGGTGGTGGGGGCCAGCGATGCGGCCAGCCGACAGGTGGCCGTAGCCTTCTACCGCAAAACCATCCTCAATATCGTGGAAGTCTCCAGCGCTGGGGCCGCCGAGCTCACCAAGGTCTTTGAGAACACCTTCCGGGCCGTGAATATCGCCTTGGTGAACGAATTGACGCTCCTCTGCGATCGAATGAGGTTGAACGTGTGGGAGGTGCTGGACGCCGCCTTCACCAAGCCCTTCGGCATCATGCCCTTCTATCCTGGTCCCGGTGTGGGGGGGCACTGCATTCCCTTGGACCCCCACTACCTGGAGTGGAAGGCGCGGGAATTCAACTTCAACACCCGCTTCATCGGTCTAGCCGGCGAGATCAACCGGCACATGCCCGAATTCGTGGTGGAGAAGACCCTGCGGCTGCTGAGCGACCGGGGCAGGGGCCTGAAGGGGAGCCGGATCCTGGCGCTGGGTGTGGCGTACAAGAGAGATATCGACGATCCGCGAGAGAGCCCGGCGGGCGAAGTGATCAGGCTCCTGGAGGAACGCCACGCGACAGTGGTCTACCACGATCCCTACGTGTCCCATTTCACCGAGTTCGGCCTGGATCTGCACACCGTGCCCCTGACGGTGGAGGAGGTTCGAAAGGCCGACATGGTGCTGCTGCTCACGGATCACACGGCGGTGGACTACGAGATGGTGGTGCGCGAGGCGGTCCAGATGTTGGATACGCGCAACGCGACTAGGCGCGTGCCGGGGGAAAAACCGAACGTGGTTCTGCTCTAGGAGATCACATGAACAAGCCCGTATTCGTCCACCCCACCGCCGTGGTGGATGACGGCGCCCAGTTGGGCGAGAACACCAAGGTCTGGCACTTCTGCCATGTCTATCCCAAGGCCGTGATCGGGCGGAACACGATCCTGGGCCAGAACGTGATGGTGGCCAACGGCGTCACCATTGGCGACTTCTGCAAGATCCAGAACAACGTCAGCCTATACGAAGGTGTGATCCTGGAAGACTACGTTTTCTGCGGGCCCAGCATGGTCTTCACCAATGTGACCACGCCACGCTGCCTGTTTCCCCGCTGCACCAGCGAGGACTATGCCTCCACTCGGGTCAAGCGGGGCGCTTCCATCGGCGCCAACGCAACGATCGTGTGTGGCGTCACCTTGCATGAATGCGCTTTCGTGGCGGCGGGAGCGGTGGTGACGAAGGATGTGCCTCCCTATGCCATGGTGGCGGGGGTCCCGGCCCGTCTCATCGGGCATATGTGTGAGCAGGGCGAACGCCTGTTCTTCGACGCCGAGGGGGTGGCCGTCACCAGCTATGGCCAGCGCTATGTGAAGGGCGCCGGTGGCTTGGTGCGCAAGGAGCACATGTGAATACGGTGACGCAGATCCCGATCCTCGATCTTCAGCCCCAGATCGAGGCCCATTGGGACGAGTTCAATGCGGCCTTCCAGAGGGTGCTGCGAAGCGGGCACTTCATCCTGGGCCCCGAGGAACAGGCTTTCGAAAAGGAGGCCGCCGCCTATCTGGGCGCCAAACACGCCATTGGGCTCAACTCCGGGACCGACGCCCTCTTCATTGCCCTAAAGGCCCTGGGCATTGGCCCTGGAGACGAGGTGATCACCACGCCCTTTACCTTCTTCGCCACGGCGGAGGCCATCAGCCACGTGGGCGCCACGCCGGTCTTCGTGGATATCGAGGCGGCCAGCTTCAATCTGGATCTGGACTTCGTGGAGCGGGCGATCACGTCCCGGACCAAGGCCATCCTGCCCGTGCATCTCTTTGGCCGTCCCTGCAATATGGACCGGCTGATGGCGTTGGCGAAGGGCCATGGATTGAAGGTCGTGGAGGACTGCGCCCAGGCCTTCGGAGCCACCTGGAAGGGCCAGAAAGTGGGCACGTACGGGGCTTTTGGCTGCTACAGCTTCTTCCCCACCAAGAACCTGAGTGCCTTTGGCGATGGTGGGATGCTCACCACCAACGACGACGTCCTGGCCGCGGAGGCCCGCATGCTCCGCGCTCATGGCAGTCGGAAGAAGTATTACAACGAGGTCGTGGGTTACAATTCGCGCCTGGACGAACTCCACGCCGCGATGCTGCGGGTGAAACTGCCTCACATTGATAGCTGGAACGCCCTGCGACGGGGGGTGGCCGTCGGTTACCACGAAGCCCTGGGCGAAAAAGCGGGCCTGGTGCTGCCTAGCATCGTGGATGGACATGTCTTCCACCAGTTCACTATCCGCGTGCAAGGGGGGCGTCGGGACCCATTCCAGGCCGAACTCGCCGAGGCCGGAATCCAGACCATGATCTATTACCCCGTGCCTGTGCATCGCCTCCAGATCTACCTGGAAAGTCATGCGGAGACTTCATGCCCGGTGGCGGAGTTGGCAGCGACTGAGGTGCTCAGTCTTCCCATCTGGCCCGAGCTGAATCCCGCTCAAGCGGCGGAGCGCTTTGTCGGGGCCGGGATCTCCATGTGATGAGTTCTCATTTGGTCGAGTGGTTGAGAGATGCCTTTCCCAGAGGAGGCTTCAGTCGGAAGGTGGCTACCGTCGCCTCCGGGACCGCCTTAGGGCAGGCCGTTGCGCTCCTTGTCTCTCCCCTGCTGACGCGTCTTTACTCGCCTGGGGACTTTGGACTTCTTGGGTTCTATCTGTCCATCATGGGCATTACCTCCACGATCTCGACCTTCTGTTACGAGAAAGCCATTCCTGTTGCGCCGAGCGATGAGGACGCGAGGTCCCTCCTTGTGATTTCCCTGGTTTCAGTCCTCGCGACCACACTCCTGGTTCTTCTTGTCGGGGTGCTGCACCCGGAAATCCCAGCGAGCCTCCAAACCCTCCATCGTCTCCGACCCTATTTTTGGGTGTTCCCCATCGGGCTCGTCGGGCTCGGCTTCCACCAGGCACTCTCGGCGTGGGGGGTGAGGGAACATGCCTATTCGGTTATGGCGCGGGCCAAGTTCGCCCAGGGTGCTGGATCCGCAATCTTCCAGACATTGCTGGGGCTCCTTAAATGGGGGCCCTTGAATCTCCTGTTTGGGGACGCGCTTGGGCGGCTCCTGGGATTCAGCGCCCTGATTCGCCTTGGGCGTGTGGATCGGGATTTCCTGGCGGCGCCTAGAAATTTTCGCCACCACGTGAGGACGGCCCTGATGTACCGCCGCTTCCCACTTTTCGGCTTGGGCTCGAGCCTGTTGAATACCGCCGGAGCGCAGGGGACCGTTTTGGTGGTTGCCTTTCTCTTCGACCCCTGGCAGACCGGCCTCTTCGTCTTCGCAGATCGCATGATCGGGCTTCCCATCACGCTCATCACGCGCGCCGCCTCCCAAGTCTTCGTTGGGGAGATCTCCCAGGTGATCAGGGAAAGGCCTGGTGCCTTCCGAGGTGTTTTTCGGTTGATGGTGCGAAAACTGAGCCTGTATGGCGCCCTTCTCGCGCTTGTTCTGGTCGTGGTCCCCCCGCTGGCAGTCGCCCCCATCTTTGGAGAACGATGGCGTGATGCGGGCTTCCTTATTGCCATCCTGGCTCCGGCCGCCTGGGCCCAGTTCGTTGCAAGCCCACTCTCTGGATGCATCATCCTCCTTGGCCGACTCGATCTCTCGTTGGCCTGGGACGCTGGCAGGCTGCTCCTGGTGAGCATCTCCATCTGGGCACCCAGGAGATGGGGGGCGGGCCTCCTGGCGACCACCGCCTGGTACAGCGCAGCGTTGACCATCTCTTACATCGTGCTACTGGTCATGATGGTCCAGGTCAAGCCAAAACCGATCGCGGGTATGAAGGAGGTGAGTGTGTGACTCGCCCATACCTGAAACTCGGCCGGGAGCACCTCTTCTGTGGCGTCTTCGCCGCCTTCCTGAATTCCGGCAACCTCAAGGCAGATCTGCGCATGGCCTGGGTGCCAGTAGATTTGACCCTCTTCTTCGCAATTATTCTGGCAGCCATCATCCTGGGCTCGCTATTCAGGGATGAGCACCGCGTGGCAGGCAGCCAGATCCTCTGGGCCATGCTGTTTATCGGCTTGGTGCTGCCAGGCATTTTGCTGGCTCCAGGAAATGATTACGCTGCCAGCAAATCCCTATTCGTGGCAACCCTCACTCCCCTAGCCTTCATCGCCGGTACAGAGGTCGCTCAA
Source organism: uncultured Holophaga sp. (assembly GCA_963664825.1). Classification (GTDB taxonomy): domain Bacteria; phylum Acidobacteriota; class Holophagae; order Holophagales; family Holophagaceae; genus JAYREN01. The sequence goes on along the minus strand of OY761614.1, from coordinate 3,350,537 downwards.
CGGCCTGATGGCCTGAAGCGGTTAGCTGCTTGGCTAGTCATGTTCGGCCTCCTGATCTCGAGCGACGCCCTCGTGAATGCGTTCACTTCCGGAGGCGCCGCTCTGCGTGCTTCTGGGTTCGGTGGAACGACCATAGCCCTTGGGGCGTCAGCAGGTCTGGTCTTCCTGATGGAAGGAACGCGGTATCTGCTTTGGAAGGCAAGCCTGCCCAGACAGATCCTGAGTTTGGTTCTGGCGATGATGGCTGCCACGGCCCTGCTGTTTTCAGGCTCCAAGGGGCCCCTCATTGCCGCCCTGGTGGCCATTATGGTCATGCTCCTGGCTTCGGGCCGGAAAGATGCACTCGGCAGGTTCCTCACCCTGGGGGGGCTGACCGCGATTGGCCTGGTTTTCTCCTGGTCATTCATGCCGACCGGATCCTTGGGACGTCTATCGAGTTTCTTCGCCGGGGACTTTGGGGATTCCGAAACGTATCGCCTGCTTGCACTCAGAAAGGCCCTTCCGCTCTTGGCTTCCCATCCGTTTGGGATTGGGTGGGGCGGGTTTGTGGGGGTGGTGTCCCGGTGGGATATGACCGGGCGACAGTATGTCCACAATTTATTGGTGGAACTTTGGATGGAAGGAGGCTGGATTACGGGGGTTGGGTTCCTGCTCATGGCCAGGAGAAGCCGGTTCCTGATTCGCCAACACGCGGATTGTGATGAACAGTTGCTTTGGATCGGGCTCGCCATCTTCACATTTTTCAGTGCTTTGGTGAGCGGGGATATCAATGACAACCGCCTGTTGTTTGCGCTATTAGGTTTCGGTCTAGGCCGCTATGCTCGGCGCCCCTGGATCGAGGCGATGGACAATGGTTCCCAGCCTGGGCACTCGTTTTCCCAGCGGAGAGGTCCATGCGAATTCTCCAATTGACCTCGGCCCATCCCAGAAGCGATGCGCGCATTTTTTACAAGGAATGTTGTTCCCTGGTCAAGGCCGGGCATGAAGTCCACCTGCTCGTGGCCGATGGGTTGGGCGACAGCGAAGCGAGAGGTGTACACATCCACGATGTGGGGCGCCCTGCCAGAAACAGGGCTTCCCGAATGCTTGGCGCCACTTGGCGGATCTGGAGGAGGGCCGCGAAATTGCATCCTGATTTGGTCCACATCCATGATCCGGAACTACTGCCTGTATTACTTGCCATGCGCTTCCAGGGGGCTCGGACGGTGTATGACGCCCACGAGGACCTGCCGCGTCAGATCCTCAGCAAGCCATGGATCCCGGCTTGGCTGCGTCCATGGGTATCCCGGAGTGTTGAATGCTTCGAAAACAGTATCTCCATGCGGCTAGATGCCGTGGTGGTGCCAACCGCCTGCATCCGCCAGCGCTTCGAAGCCCAAGGGATCCGCGTGGCTGAAGTCCGCAATTATCCCATTCCGGAGCGCTTCCACGAACCGGGCCCATGGGATGCTCGCAAAGATGAAATTTGCTATGTCGGAGCGTTAAGCCGCGCCCGGGGCTTGGTCCCCTTGGTGACCGCAATGGAAGGTATTGGTGTGCCACTGAATTTGGCCGGATTTTGGAATGAGCCCGGTCTACGTGAATTACTCCAATCCTCTCCCGGCTGGACGGCGGTGAGGGAGTGGGGAGTGTTGGGCTGGAGTGAGGCCGCCGGGCTCATGGACCGATGCAAGATAGGTATGGTGACTCTGCTTCCGGTGGCGAATTACATCGAGGCCCTACCCGTCAAGCTATTCGAATACATGGCTGCTGGGATGCCCGTGATTGCGTCCAATTTTCCACTCTGGCGCGAGATCGTGGAATCTGCCGGTTGTGGCCTCCTGGTCGATCCGGCGGATCCCATGGACCTCCAGAAAGCCATTAGATACCTTCTATCTCACCAGGACGAAGCAAAGGCCATGGGGGCAAGGGGGCGTTCCGCGGTTCTGGCAAAATACCAATGGACTTCTCAAAGTAAGTCGCTCATAGATCTTGTTAATTCCTTCGGGATTTAAAGGAACTAAATTTATTCAAGCATCCACGAGGGTAGATTGTTTCTCGACAAGTTCTTCCGACTTTCATGGGCTGATCCGTCATGCACCTGATCCTCCGAATTCCATCGAACTTCCTGGCCGAGCGCCGCTACGTTCTAAGGGAATTGCTTGCCGATGTTCAAGGGGTCGATTGGGTAGAAGAAATCGACTCCTATCACCCTTCTGAGATAAGGGATTCGGATGGACGTAGAGTCGTCTTGGTGGATGGATTGTTCTCCGGCGCACCGGCAGATCCCTGGAGCCGCTGCCCTCGCCCAGCGCAGCCTGTTGCACGGGTTGCCATTCATAATCTGGAATTGGAGAAGGCCACAGGCCACCCAGACCTTCCAGTGCTCTTCGGGAATACAGAAATTCCGCCAATCCGTTTCGTTTCCTCCCAAGAAATTGAAATTTCGGCTGATCTCTTGGGTGGCGCCTTCTGGATGTTGGCCCGTGTGGAGGAATTGAATGAGGAACACACAGACGCCCATGGCCGGTTTCCGCCATCGCGGATGTGGCTCACCGAATCAGGCCTCTTACTCCGTCCTCTTGTCGATGAATATCGCTCAATTTTGAATTCATGCTTGTCCAGGCTTTGGCCAGGCATTCGTATACAGGCACCAGCGTTCCAACTGACGCTGTCCCATGACATGGATCATCCCACCTCAGCCTCCCTGGGCTTAAGCGGATTCACCCGCCAATTAGGCAAGGATGTCTTCCAACGGAAGGCGCCTCTGGTGGCTTTTCGGCGCCTATGTTCAGGCCTGGGCTTTCCTGGTTCCGAACGATTGGATCCGGGTGCTGGACTCTCCTATTTATTGAAGGTAGCAAAAGCGTTGAGCCTCCGTGCCAGTTTCTACTGGATGGTGCCCGAGGGCGCAGTTCCCCTGGATGGCGGTTATTCCTTGGCCAGTGGACCTGCCTTCCGCATGTTGCAACGGACGTTGGAGGCAGGGCATTTGGTGGGAATCCACCCAGGTTACGCCTCATTCAAGAACCTGGATCTGCTTGGTCGACAAGTTGAAATGTTTCGCAGCATCCTGCATAGGCTTGGCAAACCAGAAATTCCTTTGCTCGGGCGGCAGCACTACCTCCGGTGGCGACCCGAAACCTGGTCCAGCTACTGCCATGCGGGAATCTCCCGGGATGCAAGCCTTGGCTTCAGTGATCGCGTCGGATTTAGGAGTGGTACGGGCAGGTCCTATCAAGCTTTCGATCTGCATCGGCGGGCGACCTTACCGCTGATCGTCGAACCCCTTCATGTTATGAATAACTATGTTCAGTCTCAGGAATGTCATGGTCTTTATCCTGAAACGGAAAACGATATCAACATCATGCGTAATGCTGTGAGAAGGTTTGGAGGAAATTTCTCAATTCTTTGGCATAACAATGCACTATCAACCCTCATGGAAAAGCATCTCTTCTTGAATGAACTTGATGGCATAAGGCGTAAATGATTATGGCATTTGCATGGTATTACAAAATACGCTCTCGTCCGATTCCATATTATGCCAATTATGGTATAATTGAAATAATTTGGAGACCTATTCGGAAATTTATCAATGTCGTCATCATTCCGGTCATTCCATTCAACACTGTCCGCATTGTTTTATATCGGTGGATTGGATTCAAAATTGGAAGAAATGTCTTCATTGGGATGAGATGCTATATGGATGATTTGGAACCTCAACGAACCATCATCGGTCATAATGTAACGATTTCTTATGGTTGCTATTTCTCTGTTCATGGGAAGGGGCAGCATCGCACCTATATTGTTATTAGAGATCATGCATACATTGGCCTAAGGGCAGTTATCCTGGGTGGAAAACACGGCGTGAGTATAGGACGAGGAACCACCATCGGTGCGGTGGCACTGGTTACGCGATCCATTCCGGATGGGTGCACAGCCGTGGGAATTCCCGCCAAAGTGATTGGTGGTTTTAAGAATCAGAATGGCAGTATTCGTATTGACAGTAACGGCACATGAATTTATTTACAATTTCGTGTGCGAGTTCTTGTAATGTGAATTTGTATATTACATGGTCAGGATGCTTGGTGTTGATGTCTGATTATTGTTTTGATCGCAACAATGGAGTATGCGATGACAAACAACTACAAGGCCGAGATGCTTGCAGCAGGGAACAGTGCTGAATGGGATCGCTTTGTTCTAAGCCATCCACGGGGGACCATCTTTCATCGCCATGAATGGCTTGCTGCCACAGCCCATCCTATTTCATATCTAGTTTGCCGCGATAAGACAAATGAGATCGTAGCGGGTTTGCCACTCATTGAACGACCTATCGCTTGGTATAAACGGTATTCGTCCCCGCTCTATACACCCTATGTGGGAGTCTTGGTAAAGTCTTCGCATACAAACAAAACATTTACTAACAACACAGAGAACAAACTGCGGTTGGTGACGTTGCTCCAGGCCCTCCCAACAGCGGATTGGCTCTACTTCGCACTGGATTATGACATTACCGACACGCAACCTTTTCATTGGTTTGGATTTAAAACTAACATTATTTATACATATCGCCTTACCCAAGGGCAGAGTCTCGAAGCGATTTGGGACCAGATGGAACCAAATCGGCGCAATCGAATCCGTAAAGCCATTCGAGACGGGATCACTGTTTCCACGACTGAGGACATCGAAGTCTTGCTGAATTTTGATAAAATGGTCTTCTCTCGGCAAGGTCTTCCCTATAACAATTCTAATTATATTAGACGATTGTGGGGTGCTATTCAGTCGATGGGACAAGGTGCCATCTACGTCGCCAAGGATGCTAACGGTCAACCCGTAGCTGCCCACATGAATGTTTGGGATTCACATACAACCTATAATCTGATCGGAGGAAGGGACCATTCTCGACAAGATGTCGGAGCGGATCCCCTTGTCATCTGGTACGGGATCCAGGAATGTGTAAAGCGAGGGCACACCTTTGATTTTGAAGGTTCCACCATACCCCGCGTAGAAAGATTCGTTCGCAGCTGGGGCGGCCAGCTGCACGCCATCATCACCATGGAACGGATCACCTCGAAGCCTCTGTTCATGCTCAAGGCGTGGTCTGACATGAGGGCTGCGGGAACAATGCGGCAGTCCTTCGCCAAGTTCTCCTGCTCCTAGGTCGTATCGATTCACCCCGCTTGTCCCTGTGACCGCGTAAGCCGGTGGCAGCCAGCCGTGATGGGCTGGTGATGTCCCGCTTGCCCTGGCAGCCTCAGGCCGGTTCCAGTGCCGGTAGGGGCTGATTGGATCGGGCGGAGTGGAGGGCCCTGAGCAGCCAGTCGAAGTAGGGCACGCCGCGGATGCAGGCGGTGGTGCCCAAGCTCAGGAGGCGTTCGAAGAATCGCTTTCCGTCCGCGCTGGGCAGTCGCTGGAAGATCCGCTTGAGGATCACGAGGGGGCGCAGGGCCCGCTCGGCCGCATTGTTCGTCGGCTCCACGCCCTCGACCTTCAGGAACACCCAGAGCTTGTCCCATTTCCGGAGGAGGTCCTTCCCGAGGTTTCGGGCGGCCTTGTGATCCATCGTGCTGGCCTGGATCAGGCCCCGCTTGAGCCGCGCCAGGTTGATGGCCGTGCAGGCGCGCAGAACCTTGCGGGTGATCTCGCCACTTCGGAAGGCGTGCCACAGCGCAAAGATCTCCTCCTGCTCGGCGAGCAGACGCTTTCCCAGTGCGGCCACCTCGGGCTTCGCGGATTCGCTGAGGGCGATGAACTCCCTGCGCAAATGGGCCCAGCAGAACTGGCGAACGGCAGATTTCAAGGCGTTGTAGGCGCCGTATCGGTCCGTTCCGATGATGCCACTGAAATCCTCGGGAAGCATCGCGGTCAGGGCCCTCGCCCCACGGGTGTCGCTGAAGTGGAAGAGGGCCGTGCGGGCGGAAAGGGCCACCCAGATCCAGTCCCGATCCTTCCGCCCGAAACCGGTCTCGTCGAGGTTGAGCACGTCCGCCGTGCGGATCTGCTGGGAGAGGTCCTCCCAGGCGGGGAGTAGGTGGCTCCCCAGCGCCACACCGCTCTCATGCAGCCAACCGCGTGAGACCGCTACGCCCGTCACCTCCGAGAGGAAACGCTGGAGCGGCGTCAGGCTCATGCGGCCCTCTGTGCGCAGATAGGCCGCCGCAGCCTGAAGGCGCGGGCCGATCCCGCCGGGCGCGGCCTCCGGTGGCAGCGAAGCCCGGACTTTTCGCTGGCAATGCGGGCAGATGCCCTCCTCCAGCGCGTAGGCGATGACTTCTGTGAGGCGCTGAGCCAGATCCACCACCCGGTGCAGGCGCGTCCCGGTGATGGCCCCTGAAGGAACCTCGCCGCGGCAGTGGGGGCAGCATCCAAGCGCCACCGCCACCGTCCGATCCTCGCTGCCCTCCGGCAACATCACCCGAGCGGACCCCTTTCGTCCCGGTTGGCCGCCGCGCTTGCGCCCCGTGGGCGGCGTCGGTGGCTTGGGCGGCGCCGCGGGTCCGTCCGAACTGGGGGGCTTGCTGCTGTTGCGGCTGTCCTTCCCGAGCCGCTCCTGGAGGGACTCCAGCAGCTTCTCCAGGCGCTCCATCGTCTCCCGCAGGCGAGTCATTTCCGCACGCAGTTCCCCGTTCTCGGCGGCCAGCGCCAGATAACGCGGATCGGTCAGAACGGGATCAAGCTCCATCCTTTAGAATCTGACTGGTTTGAGACCGAAGTACAAGCAAATTATTCACTTGCAGTGATCCCCCCCCCCTCAATCACGAGTTGAACCTGCAGGGGGGGTGAATCGATACCCTAGGTCTTCTTTCCTTCAAGGAGCGACCGCACCAGCATATGTGCCATCAGTCGATTTGGCCGACGAGAGACTGCTTGGACGGAACCTTTTGCTCAGATCGCTTGTCGGCACCAGCACCTCCGGGTTGTATTTACGAAGCGGAACAGTCGTGGTGCTCACCTGGGGATTGGCGGCCAGGTTTCCTGTCCCAGGCAGTGCACTGCTCGGGTAGAAGATTGAATTCGTCACGGTCCCGGCCCCGCTCAGGTTGGTGACATTGTTGAGGAAGATGGTCCGATCAATGGTCAGGGTTCCGAGCATCCCGAAGTTCGAAACGGCATGTGACGAATTGGCATACGTGTCGTTAGTAATCACGACGTTCATCAGCACTCCCGAATCCATGGATATCGCGTTCCACCTGCCGACGAGACGCGTCTTGGCGGTGGCTGACACCATGGTGCCGTCATCCCAGATGTTGCCGTTCACGATGTTGTGGTCGGCGAACAGAGTTCCCGTTGGGCCTCCGGCTACGCCGTTCATGCCCATCTCGACACTCAGGCCGCTGATGGCCGCCTCGATGGTGTTGCCTCTCACGTAGACGATCGCCTGATTCAGGTGGCCCATGCGGATGGCTGCGTTGGCGCGGTATTCGGCCAAGTGACCATCCTGCAGGCCTACGACCGGACGGAAGATGTTTCCCTCGATGTGGAGCGTTCCGGTGTCAACCGATATGGGCTGCCCCGAGTAGGTGAAGGGTCCGTAGTTCCCGATATTCTGGCCGCAGAGGACCCCGGAACCGGTAAAGCCTTCGAAGGTGTTGTCGCTGACCGTGTAGTCCCGGTTGGCTTCCTTAAAGGAGACCGCCTGGTTGAACTGGCCGTGGAAGTAGTTCTGCAAAACCTGGGTGCGGACCGTCCCGTAGGCCTGGACCCCGTAGTCCATCAGTACCAGGCTGTTGTTCGCCGTCCAGTTCGTGTTTGAGGAGTCGTCCACTAGGGTCGGCAACATGCCGGAGAGGTAGGGATCGAGAATGCGATTCCCGTAGATGACCACATTGGCCGTATCCCAGAGGAAAATCCCCTGATCGCCGCAACTCTCGATGTGACATCCACTGATGACGACGCTGCCGCTGTGCATGACACCGATGCCATGGGAGCCGTACCAGCTTACGTCGAGATCCTGAATGAACGTCCCGGCCGCGGCGCCTCCCGAGATGGCGATGCCGTTGTCCGTGCCTGCCGTGGGTTGGACGTATCCCTGGAGCCTCGCCCCAAGGGGATTCAGGGACTTGAGTCTGACCATCTTGGTGATGGTCAGATGCACGCCCGTCCAAGTTCCGTCGGCGAGTTCGATGGTATCCCCAGCACTTGCGCTGTTAAGGATTGCCTGAATATCCTCGCCCGGGTAGACCGTACGGGTGCTCCCGGTTCCGGTCCAGGCCGGCAAAATCGGAGACAAAGAACCTGAAACTGTGATGTTGGAGGAGACGGCCTTGGTCGTGTCCTGTACGCTGGTAGCCGTTACGACATCGCTGCCGCCCGTGGCGGGCGCCGTGTAGAGGCCCGCACTGGTGATGCTGCCGCGCTGTGCGGACCAGGTGACCCCGGAACTGAAACTGCCCGTGCCCGTCACCGTTACGGTGAACTGCTCCTGGGCACTGGCGTCCAGGACCAAAGAGGCCGGGCTCACAACCACGGAGGTGATGGTGGCAGGCACGGTCACCGTGATGTTTGCCGTGGCCGTCCTGCTGACATCCTGGGCACTCGTGGCAGTCACCACGTCGCTCCCGCCCGTGGTGAGCGCCGTGTAGAGGCCGGTACTGGTAATGGCCCCCTTCTGCGCGGACCAGGTGACCCCGGAACTGTAGCTGCCCGTGCCCACCACCGTCGCGGTGAACTGATTCTGGGCACTGACGTTCAGGGTCAGGGAGGCTGGACTCACAACCACGGAGGTGATGGTGGCAGGCACGGTTACCGTGATGTTTGCCGTGGCCGTCCTGCTGGCATTCTGGGCACTCGTGGCAGTCACCACGTCGCTACCGCTCGTAGTGGGCGCCGTGTAGAGGCCGGTACTGGTGATGGTCCCCTTCTGGGCGGACCAGGTGACCCCGGGACTGTAGCTGCCCGTGCCCGTCACCGTCGCGGTGAACTGATTCTGAGCACTGGCGTTCAGGGTCAGGGAGGCCGGACTCACAACCACGGAGGTGATGGTGGCAGGCACGGTCACCGTGATGTTTGCCGTGGCCGTCCTGCTGGCATCCTGGGCACTCGTGGCAGTCACCACGTCGCTCCCGCCCGTGGCGGGTGCCGTGTAGAGGCCGGTACTGGTAATGGCCCCCTTCTGCGCGGACCAGGTGACCCCGGAACTGTAGCTGCCCGTACCCGTCACTGTCGCGGTGAACTGATTCTGGGCACTGGCGTTCAGGGTCAGGGAGGCTGGACTCACAACAACGGAGGTGATGGTGGCAGGCACGGTCACCGTGATGTTTGCCATGGCCGTCCTGCTGGCATTCTGGGCACTCGTGGCAGTCACCACGTCGCTCCCGCCCGTGGCGGGCGCCGTGTAGAGACCGGTGCTGGTGATGGTCCCCTTCTGTGCTGACCAGATGACCCTGGAACTGTAGCCGCCCGTGCCCGTCACCGTCGCGGTGAACTGATTCTGAGCACTGGCGTTCAGGGTCAGGGAGGCCGGACTCACAACCACGGAGGTGATGGTGGCAGGCACGGTCACCGTGATGTTTGCCGTGGCCGTCCTGCTGGCATTCTGGGCACTCGTGGCAGTCACCACGTCGCTACCGCTCGTGGCGGGCGCCGTGTAGAGACCGGTGCTGGTGATGGTCCCCTTCTGGGCGGACCAGGTGACCCCGGAACTGTAGCCGCCCGTGCCCGTCACCGTCGCGGTGAACTGATTCTGGGCACTGGCGTTCAGGGTCAGGGAGGCCGGACTCACAACCACGGAGGTGATGGTGGCAGGCACGGTCACCGTGATGTTTGCCGTGGCCGTCCTGTTGGCATCCTGGGCACTCGTGGCAGTCACCACATCGCTCCCGCCCGTGACGGGCGCCGTGTAGAGGCCGGTACTGGTGATGGTCCCCTTCTGTGCGGACCAGATGACCCCGGAACTGTAGCTGCCCGTGCCCGTCACCGTCGCGGTGAACTGATTTTGGGTGCTGGCGTTCAAGGTCAAAATGAATGGACTCAGCGTCAAAGAACTGATCGCAGAGGGGGCGACCACTGTGACTCTGGCAGTGGCGGTGAGTAATCGGGGTCTGTTTCCATAGGTATAGGTTAGGCCCGAGGCTTTCAAGGTATGAACTCCAGCATTGGCAGGAGCCGTGTATAGAACGCTGCTTCCTCCACCCGTGACTATGCCCACTGTGCTGTTACCATCACGAATGCCATCCACAGTCCAACTGAATGCAGTATGCGAAGAGCCTGAAACCGCTGCAGTTAATGACAAAGTCGCGTATGTAGTTATGTTGGCGGAACCAGGGCTTAGGGTCATCACAAAGTAGGTCGCAGCTGTTGCTATCCATGAACAAATGGCGCCAATTATAAATATTCCTAGCAAACGGAACTGGATACTCCCTATACGCATGGGATCCTCCAATTTGGCCTATCAACAGCGGTGCTAGCAAATAGTAGTATTAACTAGCTATACAACGGCTCTGTTTTTAATGACTTTAAAAACAATTAAATCAATGGAAGGCTGGATGATTCCAATCCATATCAATCCATATCCGAATGAGTACGTTAGTTTTGCCCATATAGGTATGATTGGAATGCTACTTTGAAAAATTAGTACAGGAAGGATAGCCAGCGGAATGCATGTGCAGAAGGTCGTCAAAAAAACATTATTAAAAATCTTTCGGCTTATGCCAATCAGTTTTTCGCAGTCAGCCGGGTCATGACTCTGGCTGACTTTGAAATAATTTATGTAGGAATTCAAAACCGAGTTGTTGGCAAATGCATTTTCTTTGGTAACAAATTTTTTATATACACTCTCCTCTAATTCATTGGTAAATTGAATTGCGGTTCCCATGTCATCGTTGCGGATCACCGTCCCCTCAGTTAGGAGGCTTTTCCCTTCGGCTCGGATAGAGAGGGGAATTGCGAGTTCACACGGAGTCCCCACCGGCAGGGCGGGGGCCGCACTGAGGAGAAGACCTCCCGCGCTGATGTTAATGGCCAAGGCATAGGAGGCCATCCGTCCTTTTATTTTCACTTGGACCTTGTTCCCAATGGGAACCCGCTTGGAGGTGCGCAGATCATTTCGAACATCCATCATGAACCTCCACACATGGTGGAGGGTACGCCAATATTGGCCCTTTGCCAGTAGGCAGCTGTGTGTCGGTGGGCACCAGGGCGCCGCCCCCCATCTACCGTGTCCGTCAGTTCCAGAAGTGGAGTAGCGGATTCGACCGCCTGCTCGCCCTGTAAGCTCGTCTCTGTCTGGCCAGAATTCTCATGGGGCTAGTTTATTATAAATTAAGTATTAAATATGGCATCCGGTCAGCGGAGGGTTCCGGTATGCGAGGGTCGGAATCTCGATTTATGCCCTAGCAAACTCAGTCGGTGGACATCTGAAAGGCAATCGAAAAGTTGTACGGATACCGGTAAGCTGGGTGGTAAGAAGGTGCCAGAGACTGGCGTGCGGGAGAATAATGGACACTCACATGGACCTTCGCGCTTCAGAACGGATACCTATCAAGAGTAACGTCCAATTGCAACCCGCGGGCCGCATGGCCTTTTGCGCTTTAACCCTGAACATCAGCATGGGGGGCCTTTTGCTTGGCGCCACCCCACTCATGCCGGTGGGATGTCCCTGTGAAGTGGTCGTTGCCCTTTCTGAGAACCTTGGGCTCAGGCAGATCGTGGCAAGGGGCACAGTCGTCCGCAGCGACGACCAGGGCACTGCCATTAGGTTTGAGGAGCCCCTGGATGACCGGGAATACAAGACCTTCGCGCATCCCTTGCCCCAGAGGACTGGCCATTCCATGGTCAAACCCTATATCGATTATTTTAGGGTAAGCGAGAGTGAAAACAAATCCGAGAGCGAATCCCTGTTTGGCGTGAGTGGCGACACCTTCAGGACTGTTTTTCTGACAACCTTCTGCACATGCATTCCACTTTCTATTTTATCAGTTTGGATGCTGCATGGGATCATTGCGCCCGCGCCGAACTGGCTGAAGATTCTCCTTTCCTTCGGCTACGCTTTAATTTGGCTGGCGATTCTCCAGCCCCTAATAGATTTGACCGTATTTAAGTACCTGATGAAACATGGGATCGGAGGTCATAATAACAAGCAAGAGGAGACGGTTACTCCTCTACCTCGATCGAGGAAGCTCCCAGGCGTCGCGACCATCCGATTCCGGATGCTGGGGTGGCTTGCGGCTGGGGCTCTTTGTTCGACCGTCGCTTGCAGCGGAACGGGCGGAAAATCGGCTACCTTTACCATCAAGGATCTCTCGGTGAGCCCGGCCTCTTTGGTCCTGGACGCCAGTGCCCAGGAGCAGTTCACCGTAACGGTGACGGGCACGGGCAGTTTCAGTTCCGGGGTCACCTGGTCCGCACAGCGCGGCAGCATCACCAGTGCGGGCCTCTACACGGCGCCCGCCACGGGCGGCAGCGATGTCGTAACGGCTACCAGCGTACAGGACACGACCAAGGCCGTCTCCTCCAACATCACAGTTTCAGGTTCTTTGTCTCCGATTTTGCCGGCCTGGACCGGAACCGGGAGCACCCGTACGGTCTACCCGGGCGAGGATATTCAGGCAATCCTTAACAGCGCAAGTGCTGGGGATACCATCGAACTCGCCGACGGAACTTGGACGGGCGTGCATCTGACCATCACCAAGATGGTCAGACTCAAGTCCCTGAATCCCCTTGGGGCGAGGCTCCAGGGATACGTCCAACCCACGGCAGGCACGGACAACGGCATCGCCATCTCGGGAGGCGCCGCGGCCGGGACGTTCATTCAGGATCTCGACGTAAGCTGGTACGGCTCCCATGGCATCGGTGTCATGCACAGCGGCAGCGTCGTCATCAGTGGATGTCACATCGAGAGTTGCGGCGATCAGGGGATTTTCCTCTGGGATACGGCCAATGTGGTCATCTACGGGAATCGCATTCTCGATCCCTACCTCTCCGGCATGTTGCCGACCCTAGTGGACGACTCCTCAAACACGAACTGGACGGCGAACAACAGCCTGGTACTGATGGACTACGGGGTCCAGGCCTACGGGACGGTCCGCACCCAGGTTTTGCAGAACTACTTCCACGGCCAGTTCAACCAGGCGGTCTCCTTTAAGGAAGCCAACCGGGACTACACGGTCAGCGACAACACCTTCGAAGGCTTTACCGGTTCCGGGGTCCTCTGCGGCCAGAATATCGGGAACTACGGACCCTTCACCTACTCGGGGCAGCCCATATCGGTTGACACCGGAACGCTCCACATCGAGGGAAACATCTTCCGTCCGGTCGTAGGCCTGCAGGATGGTCACTTGGCCGAATACCGCGCCAACGCAGCCATCCGCATGGGCCACCTGAATCAGGCGATCGTCTACGTGAGAGGCAACACCATCGAGGCGGCCATCAGCGGCCTGAGTGTCGAGATGGGCATGAACGGCGTAGCCGGAGGCCCAACGGGAACTCTGTTCGCCGACCACAACATCGTGAACGGCAACATCTGGGATGACGGCACCATGGTGTCAGCCACCGCCAAGACGCGTCTCGTCGGCAGGTGGAACGCGATATCCATGGATTCGGGAGTGCTGATGAACGTCGTGATTACTAACGACACGTATGCCAATTCGTCACATGCCGTTTCGAACTTCGGGATGCTCGGAACCCTGACCATTGATCGGACCATCTTCCTCAACAATGTCACCAACCTGAGCGGGGCCGGGACCGTGACGAATTCAATCTTCTACCCGAGCAGTGCACTGCCTGGGACAGGAAACCTGGCCGCCAATCCCCAGGTGAGCACCACGACTGTTCCGCTTCGTAAATACAACCCGGAGGTGCTGGTGCCGACAAGCGATCTGAGCAAAAGGTTCCGTCCAAGCAGTCTCTCGTCGGCCAAATCGACTGATGGCACATATGCTGGTGCGGTCGCTCCTTAGTTCGTGGATCGGCCAGGGGGAGTAAAAAGTAAATATTGAACAAGAGTTATTGTAAAGAATCATTCGGACGGAATGTCTTGGTAGCGCATGCATCGTCGAAGTCTGCCATTGAAAGTTCTAATGGTATGCACGCTAAATAAATAATGAAAACCAGCCTTCCTGATTCCCTTGATTGACGGAATATTTTCAACGCGGGAGGAGATAAAAATCCTTTGGACCAATCCGGCATGTTTGAAATGGTTTATCACTTGTTCAAGAACGTGCGGAAAGATGTTCATCCCCCTGAATTGGGAATTTGTGTAACACCCATGGATGTATAATTCATCATATGATAGTCGAAACAGCCGCGATTCACCTCCGGCTGCGACATCGCCCGAGGTCCGAACCAGAGTCATATGGACGCATGTTCCTCCAATGCGTGCAACAGCCAACATATGTCCTTCCATGAGAAAAGGCATCAAGACATCCTTTGTTGTACAAATATTTGAAAAATCTTCTTCTGTTAAAAAGTCAATAGAAATGGGAAACGAAATTTCCAATTTATCAATATGTTTTTTTGGAGATGGTGAGAATGCATTGACCTCGCAGCCGAATACGTGGCTTCTAATGCTAAAAATTTTAATAAAATTGGAAAATCTCATGAAAACACATGACATATTTAGGATTATTTTTGAATGCAAGAGGTGTCTCCAATGGATAGTATTTGCGGCTTGGGAAATCGGTATCCAAAGTAGGTGATTCCATGTTGTGCGAGTCGCAGCAGCTTGGCCAGAAATCGTTCTGCGTCCACGAGCCATAAATCCGTGTTCCGGAATTGCTTGTAATCAACTTCGTCATGCGTGAAATATTGGATCATTAACTCTGGGGAAGTTAAGAATGTTATCTCTGGGCGGAGTTGATAATACGTCGTTGTGGAAAGGACCCCATTTTCGTCTCTTATCTTGAGTGGGCGAGGTCTAGAATCATGAGGACGGAACGGAAGCCCTTCGGTGAGCAGATCTTCCCCGCAATGGAACATAGTGTTGGTTCCGTACGGAGAGACACCAAGGAAAAGGAGTTTTGCCCTAAATTCTGCGAATTTGACGTATGGTGAACATGGACCGCACGGGAAAGGGTCGAGGTGGTGAGTGCCTGTGATGGCTGCAGCAAGCGGTCCCAGGGCAGCGACGGACCGTTTCTGATGGCTACGCAGAACCCCTTTTCGTCTCCTGAAAATTTCGGGGAGAAGACCTGTCAAGGAGGGCGTCTTGCAGATATCAAAGATGGGTACACCCTCCTTGTCCTTTTCCATAAACCTTGGAAAGGCGGGCATGCAGAGGGTCCCCTCGGGCCCGATCAACGACAGCAGCATTTCGATCATCTCGGGAACTGTGCCTGAGTATGATCTCAAGTCGTTCATACTGCTGTGTACCATTAAAATTTCACCTCGACTGATGCCCCAGTCAATTAATTCGCCTTTCAGGTCTTCTGCTGAAAATAGTCCTGTTGCGGAGTTATTCGGTTCATGATTAGGCCTCCTATGTTGAATTGCGTGTGTGGCGGAGGTGATATAGTTGTGAAAATTTCTGAACAGCAGGCGACCCACCCGATAGACCCAGGGGAAGCGAATGATTAGGTAGCGACTAAGATAAAAGGTGCGTCCCATGATGCGACTCGTAAGGAAGTTAATAAAATTCGCATATGTGGGCCCCCGCGAGCTTGCCTTGCTATGCCACAGTGCGTAAGTGCTTTGTGATGGGGTGATGCTTTAAACTTAGATTCTGGGCGACCGGGGTCATCTTCTTCTGCATGGTGACAATTACTGTGGTCGGAGTTGTGATAGGGACAGTCTTCAAACGATGGTCTGGGATCTGGAATGTATGGAACGTAAGCAAAAGGTGTATCTGGCGGATGCTAGGGAGAAGATGGTCTTCCACAGCCAGTCGCCCTAGGTGCGGGTCATTCCATTTCCTTCCTCATCCCTCCCATAGAGATTCTGAAGAATTTCCTATTCCAGAACGTTTTGTGGCGGGTCCTCCCCCGCGAAACATCTTTTGATAGATCGTCGCAGTTATGCATTTATGGCGACATTTTGATAAAAATCCTACCACTTTCCAGAAGATAGGCTTTGCATTGTGTAGTGCAGAACCCAGCGCGGCAGAGCCAAAGGGTGACCAGAGTAGGCGGTAGCTTGTAGGCTTTGATACGGCCCATTGTTTCTTGAAATGGTCCGTACCTGGGCCATAATCAATTCTTGCGTAGCCATTGGCACAGGCCCATTCCATGGTAGCTAGTCTGCATGCGACACCTGCATATTGTTGTCGGTATTCGTCGCGTGTAACTGTTGTCATGCCATAAATGGATGCGTCCTCAAGAATGAGGATTTCAATGGTAGCCATGCGATCGCCGTCATGGAGCGAGAATGTTTTTAAGCGCCCCATTTTAGCTAAACACTGATAACCTAGCAACAGTTTGTCTTTACGCCTCGCCGTGGATGGGCTTCTCGGCATCCACTTGGCCTGCCAGCAGTCCAAGGCCTCGGGCAGCAATGTAAAATCATCCTCGCGCAGGGTCAGGTTTTCCGCCTTTCGATGAATGTGTTTGGCTTTTTTCTCGTAATTAGTCTGCTTCATGAGTTCGGCAAATGTGGGTGTTAGGCGGACCTCCCATGATTCCTCGGGCCGGAGCATACGGGTATCAATTGGAAGGCAATAGAACACGACTCGGTGGCAATCAATCACTCCCCGCAAGGCATGCAGTGCTGCGTCTGTATATTCAGGCCTGACGAAGAAACGTGAATAAGGCATAAAATAGTCGGCCAGAAATTGCCAACCCAACCGGTCGCGTTTTTGCAACGGAATCACCCCGATGATATAGCCGCTGTTGGTTTTTAGGAGTGCAATCTTCTGAGGATATTGCCTAGCGCTGTCTTCCCAAAGCGTGCGGACCAATGTGGAATCCATCAGCGGGTCGTATGGCATGGATGCGAATGCCTCAGACACGGCGGAAGACCACTCTCGACACCACTCGATGTAGATCTTTTTAACTGATTCTTGTTTTACGAGAGACGATTGTTCTGATGAAGTATATTGATCTATGGCGTTTCCTGGGTGCACAATAAATGTGTTTGGCTCGTGATGGGTCTCGACTGAAATTGAATTATCAAATGAATTGTCTTGGGCATTTATTTTCGTGGGGGCCATGGGTCTCCCTTCATATCCATTATAGGTATATATTTATGGGTTTAATATTGCTATCTTCCAAATCAAAAAAATGCGGCTTTCAAGTCATCGACCATGTCTCACGCGCTTCTGGATACGCTCCATCAGCCAAACGCAATCCCTTCCCGCACGATAGAGATATCCAGGGTCTCTATCTGTACCTCTGCTAAGCAGATGATCCAAAAGTGGAGTGACCGGGGTGAGCCATGCATCCTTTGATGCCAAGTATTCCATCTGTCGCATGAATGTTGAGTTCAGCTTCCCCTTGGCATCGACGAAGCCCGAAGCGAAGTGAGTGTATACAATGCAAGCGCCAGCCTCTTGTTCCAGTTGGTCTACCCTCTCGGGTCGCAGCAGATCATTCATTTCTATGACAGTGTGACCATCAGAGGAGCTAAACCACAGATTAGAGTATTTCCCCTTGCGGTTTACCCTGTACGGCATCTTGGGGTCAAAATGCAAGGTGTTGATCCCGGTAAATGTGTAATTTCTTATGTAGTTGATGTTACGTTTGGCTACATTACCCCAGAAACAACGAGAATTTTCGTCATTACCTTCCGAAATAGGAGATCGCCCGTATCGTAATCGAAAAAATAGGCCGTATACTAGGCTAAAAGGCCACTCGAAACGATCCTTGAGCCAATAAATGTTGTCTGGATTACTAACGTGGTTAGTATGGCAGATTGGATATTGACCTACCAAGTCGCGGAATGAATCCAACCCTTCTATTATTTCTCTTTTAGAGAAAAACCCATCACCAACATTGTGTAAGGCAATTTCGAATCCATTCGATTGAAGTTTCAAAATCCAGTCCAAATAATCGTGATCCTGCAAACATGAGCCTTTGAACCTACCTCTAGGTGGGTAGACCCACACGGATTTGGTTGTTCTAAACCCAAGTTGTTTAATAAAATCATAAACTGGCTTTACATTCTGGACTGTCGCATTATCTGTGTCATCAAAAATTGAAAAAGCAAAACGCTTCCCCTCAGGCCATCGCATCATACCCCCTCAAACTCGGAAGGGTATTTGGCGAATTTCCCTCGAAGTTTCTGAATGAGGCCTATCAGACCCTGAGCCTGATCGCGGAGAGTCATTAACACACCCAGTCGCGATATCCTGATCCAATGGGTCTCAATATATTTGGCACCGTACTGCCGCTTATAATTCCCACCGCCCACCATGTCATAATTTTTCATTCCCCGTTCATGCCAATAGCGCATGGCGAACCAGTGCAGACTCTCATTCGGGTGGTAGTGCTGTTTCGCCCGGAAGGCGGCTGCCCCCCAGGCATGCATGGTGCCGTTGAAGCCCAAGAATAGACCCGACCCGATGCACAGTCCTGTTTCGGGTTCGCGTACCCGAACCAAAAGGAGTCGGCCGGTCGGATTGAGGATGCGGATCATCAGGCGTACCCTCTCCTTCGAATAGGTGGGTGCCAACCCGCGATGCTTGAATACATCTTCGAGTTGAGCATAATAATCATCCACAAATGATTCTTCGAAGGCCTGTTCCACCAGCAGACCTTGTTGAGTAGCTGCTTTGATATATCTGCGTCGAGCCTTGTTCATTTGATTGAATACGGTTTTTTCACTGCCACTCATATCCACCACCCACCCCGGTGCTGCCCAGTATCGAGCCTGGGGGAATGCCTCCTGAATATCCTCAAACCGCAAGTACTTGTCATATATTTCTATATGCCAGCACTTAAGCGTTGTGAAGGCAAATTTGATCAGTTCCTGAGCCACCAAGCTTCGCGAAATATCAGGAAGTAGGTTGAATCCCATATGGGGAGTCATCCAGCCAGGGAAGGAGCTACCTAGGATACGGATGCCGAACGTCTTAAAGAGACCGCCCGTGAAATAGCCAACCACCTGACCACCCTGTTTGATCTCGATGACTAAGGGTTTCACTCCCTGGCTTGCCTTCAGGAATTCCAGCCAGGCCTGGGTCTGGTGGATGGTTCGGTCCTGGAATGAATCCAGTTGCTTCCATGGGATGGCCTCTTGGTCTAACACTTGGAATCGGAACATGACACACCTGCCATGAGTGATTTTCAGGCCGCGGGAAGATGTCCTTCACTGGCAGTAAAGCCTCGTCCCGTTGCCGTGGCCAAAATTAAGCGCAAGTCGGTCGTGAATGCATAATTATTTATGTAGTGCATGTTTAAAAGGGTCTTGGTTGGGTAAATAATATATTTATTGTAGACGTCAGGGTCCTGCATGCGCGTCAGGATCTCCTCTTCGTTTCGAAACGCCAAGGTGGCCGGCCCCGTGATGCCGGGTCTCAGGCTGAGCAGACATGATGCCTCTCCCTCGAGTTGATCGGCGAATCCCGGCACATCGGGGCGGGGACCCACAAAGCTCATGTCGCCAATCAGAACATTGAACAATTGAGGCAGCTCATCGAGTTTGGCGCTGCGCAGCCACCGGCCCAGGGCCGTGATGCGGAGGTCATTTTTCACCGTTACGGTGGTGTTGATGCCTGCCACGGGCCGCATGGTCTTGATTTTGTATATGGTGAAAGGCTTGCCCCATCTCCCGATGCGGGACTGGCAGAACATCCCGTTGCTGCGGGTATCGATCGAAGCTGCGATCCAGGCCAGCAGGATCAGCCATCCACATAGGGCCAGCAGGACCATGGAAAGGGTGAGGTCGAAGGCCCTTTTCGCGAATCGCTGTCGGAGTGTGAGTACATGGTTCATATGGCCTGCCTCCGGCGATAGAAGGGGGCCTCGAGGATGCCGACTAGGCTGCCCAGGCCGTAGGTCACATGGAGGAGGAAGAAGACCACCATGGTTATTCCAGGTCGGGCACCTTCTTTGCGCAGGCGGAGGGCTCGCCAGGCAGCGATGGACAGATAGGCGGTCAGAGTGGCCAGGGCAGGGAGCCCTAAGAATGGGTGCCAGGCCCCTAATACCGACGAGAGGAGGATGACAAGCACGAAGGCTGCGGGCACGAGATGGCGCAGGCTGATGGAGGCCCTGGACCCCGTGAGTGCGATGGTGAGCAGGTTCCAACGCCCGTTCTGAAACTGGTTGGCAAGGAAGGCCCCCAGGTGGGGCCGGGCGTAGTACACGGCCTCGATTTCAGGTACCAGCCAGATGGTGCCGCCTCCTGCCAAGATTCGCTTGTTCAGTTCGATATCTTGGTTGCGAACCAATCGCTCGTTATAGGTGCCGAAACGTTCGAAGGCCCACCGGGGATAGCAGCCGAAGGCCACGGTGTCGACCTTCCGTTCTTTGCTGGTACCGGTGCGATAGTGGGCGTTACCGACGCCGAAAAAATCTCCGAGCACGGCACGGATGGAACGTGCGACCGTGGTCTCTGTCTTGACCTCGGTGCGCAGGACGCCTCCCACGCAGGCTGCCCCTAGGCGTTCCAGGGCCTCTGAAAGGCGCTGGAAATACCCGGATGGGTAGGATGCATGGGCCGATACAATGAAAATGGGGTCGCCCGTGGCCACGGCAAGGCCAGCATTCATGCCGTGGGGGGTATCGCGAGCGGGATTTTCCACGAGGCGGACCCTTGCGTCCTGGGCAGCCATGGCCCTGATCCTGCCTGCGGTTCCGTCGGTGCTTGCGCCATCACAGACGAGGACTTCTGCGGGAAGTTCCCCCAGGCCTGCCAGGATGCTGGAAACAGCCCCGTCGATATGGGTTTCCTCGTTCCGGCAGGGAACGATGATGCTGATCCTGCGGAGGGTGGTCATGCGGTCAGCCGGGGGCAGGTGGCCTGGGCCAAGGCGTCCCGGAGCGCAGGAATAAGGGCCTGGAGGTAGTCCTCTCCCAGTCCTGGGTGTACCACGAACATGAGGCTGGTCTCCCCCAGTTCCTTCGCGATGGGCAAAGGGGACTTGGGGCCCAGGCCGGTGGAAATGAAGGCCTTCTCTCGATAGATTTCGCTGCAACTTCCGCTGAAACAAGGGATGCCTTGGTTCGCTAGGGTTGTCATGATGCGGTCCCGTGTCCAGCCATCCTCCAGGGTTTCGGGGCGGAGGTAGACGTAGGCCTTGTAGGCGGCGTGGCCAAAGGCGGGCCCTGGCCTTGGAACGCGAAGGGATGGACTGGCCTCCAGGGCATCGAAGAGCCGATTCATGGTTCTATTGCGCTGGCGGGTCCACTGGGGAAGCTTGCGGAGCTGAATTCGGCCGATGGCGGCTTGAAGTTCGGTCATCCGGAAGTTGCTGCCGAAGCTCTCGTGGAACCAGCGGAAGCCCGGAACGTGCGAGCGCGCGTAGACGGCTTCCCAATTCTTGCCGTGGTCTTTGTACTCCCAGGCCCGGCGCCAAACGCGTTCATCGTTCGTGGTGAGCATCCCTCCCTCACCGCCGGTCGTGATGATCTTGTCCTGGCAGAAGGAGAAACACCCGGCGTGGCCCAGCCCACCCACCGGACGGCCCTTGTAGCTGGCGCCGCTGGCTTGGGCACAATCCTCGATGACCTTGATGCCTTTCTGATCGGCCAGTGCCAGGATGGAATCCATATCGCATGGCCACCCGGCCAGGTGTACGGCGATGATGGCCTTGGTGCGTGGCCTAAGAACTTCCTGAATGGATTCCGCGGTAATGTTGCCGCTATTGGGGTCCACGTCCGCCAGGACGGGGATGCAGCCCCGGGCGACGATGGCGCTGGCACTGGCGATGAAGGTGCGGGGGGTGGTGATGACCTCGGATCCTGCAGGGATCTCCAGGGCATGGAGGGCCAGTTCCAGGGCGACCGTCCCGTTCATGAGGGCCACGGCGTATCGGCACCCGGCGGCCTCGGCGTATTCACTCTCGAAGGCTCGGGCCTCCTCACCGGTCCAATAGTTCACCTTCCCGCTGCGCATGACCCGGGCCACGGCCGCGACTTCATCTTCGGTGTAGGCAGGCCAGGGGGCAAACGCGGGAAATGCCAACGTCATACGTATGTCCTTTCTGGGATATCTGCATAGCGCCCAAGGCCATCCTTGGAGGGGTGGTAGCCGGGGATGAGGCTGATGAAGGTGCTGAGGAAGGTCTTGCGCCGTGTGTTCACGCGGGCATTTCCAGCCGACCGCAGGAGTTCGAGGGCGGCTTGGAGGCTTTCGCAATCAAGGGGTTTCAGGAGCGCCTCCCTGAGATGGGGATGAATCCCGGGGCACTCGATCTCTTGGCCGTTGAATACTTCTTCATAGAGCTTTTCGCCTGGGCGGATGCCGGTGAAGCGAATCTTGATATCCCGACCAGGTTCCAGCCCGGCCAGACGGATCATGTCCGTGGCCAGATCCACGATCTTTACCGGCGCGCCCATGTCCATGACATAGACCTTGCCGTTCTCGCCCATGAGACCGGCCTGGAGCACGAGTTGGCTTGCCTCGGGGATGGTCATGAAATACCTGTGCATATCGGGGTGGGTGACCGTGACGGGACCGCCGGATTCGATCTGGGCCTGAAAGATGGGGACAACGCTGCCCCGGCTGGCCAGCACATTGCCGAAGCGCACAGTGACGTAGCGGGAGCCTGTGGGGGCATCCTGAGCACCCATGAGGACGACGCGCTCGGCGATGTATTTGGAGGCTCCCAGCACGTTGGTGGGATTGATGGCCTTGTCGGTGGAGATGTTCACGAACACTCGGGTTCCAACGCTCACGGCGGCGTGAACGACGTTCTGGGTCCCGAAGATATTGTTCTCCATGGCCTCTTCCGGGTGTTCTTCCAGGTAGGGCACATGCTTGTGGGCGGCCGCATGGAAGACGATCTCCGGCCTCCACCGCAGGAAGGCCTGTTTCAGACGCCGCGGGTTGCGGATATCGCAGAGCTCCAGGGTGATGGGCAGGCTGGGGAAGAGATCCCGGATATCGCGTTCGATTTTCCAGAGACTTCCCTCGCCGCGTCCCAGGAGTACTAGGCGGCTAGGACCGAAGGCGGCCACTTGGCGGCAGATCTCGGATCCAATGGAACCGCCCGCGCCGGTGACCATTACCACGGTATCCCGCAGGTGCTCACCCAGGGCGGCATGGTTCAGCTCGATGGGTTCGCGGCGGAGCAGATCCTCAATGGAGATCTTCTGGAGGATGGGCTTCCAGGTCTCCCCCTGGAGCATCTGGCATAGCCCGGGGACGGTGTAAACCAGGGTACCGGCCTCATGGGCCCGCTTGGCAAAGTTGCGTATGGTGCTGCCCTTGGCGCTGGGGATGGAAATGATCACCTGCTGGATCTGGTACCGGGCCACGATTTCAGGCAGTTGGGCTGTGGTGCCCAGGACAGGAATGCCCTGGATTCGCAGGCCCTGCATATCGGGGGCGTCATCCAGGAACCCCACCACCTGAGCACCGAGGCTGTGATTGTGCTGCAACTCGTGAGCCACCTGCAGTCCGGCGTAGCCGCCCCCCAGGATGAGGGCCCGTTTTCCTGAACTGCGGGAAGAGGACGAGAAGATTTCCTTTCGCTCATGGTATATCCGGCAGATCAGGCGGAGCAGGGTCCAGGAGAGCAAGGTCAAAAGGGTGGCCGCCAGCCAGTTCTCGGGGACCTGGATGCTCATCAGGTTGGGGTTGAGGGTCTGTAGGAATCCCAAGGGCAGAAGGGCGAGGACAGAAACCTTAAAGAGGGTCACGAGATCCCGGACCCCGAAGGTCCTGTAATGCTGGTTGGGCATTCCAAACAGAACGTTCATGCCCATGGCCAAGCCGAACCAAACCAAATCTTGGGGGCCAATGGTTCTTGAATACAAGATTAATGCGTTCGCTAAACGCATCGACACCAATGCTAAAGCCAGATCGAAGGCTATTTTTAGAGATCTCCGCAAGACCGGGTGTCTCGCAACCCGGGGGATCCAGCCGAATGGGGAAAAAGGTATGTATCGCATAAACAGCTCACATGGAAGAGGGGCATGAGCCATCGGGTGCTTCACAGATTGGGGGGAGGATGCACAATATAAGTCGGCCGAACCGTCAACGCCAGGAGAAGATGGCTAGGAAATACCTGACATCAGAAGCCCCTCGTCACGGCCGTTCATCTTCTTCTCTCGGGCGAATTCAGTTCCAAGGCCTGCCCTGCCCGCGTGAAACCTCGGGGCCATATTCTTCTTGCCCAGGAGCTGATGGCCTTGGCGACCTCCGGTAGACTGGAAGGTCATGGAGTCCTCGTGTCCAAGCCTTTCTATGTCACTACCCCCATCTACTACGTGAATGACAAACCCCATATCGGTCATACCTATACGACCGTCATGGCGGATGCCCTGGCGCGCCATCACCGGATGCTGGGCGAGGATGTCTACTTCCTCACCGGGACCGATGAGCACGGACAGAAGATCGAGAAGACCGCGGCCAGCCGGGGCATCACACCCCAGCAGCTAGTGGACGAGGTGGCACCCAACTTCGAAAACCTCTGGAAGCAGATGGGCCTCACGGTGGATCACTTCGTGCGCACCACCCACGCATCGCACAAAGCCACGGTGCAGGCGCGTTTCACGGAGCTGCTGGCCAGGGGGGATATCTACAAGGCCACCTACAAGGGCCTCTACAGTGTATCGGACGAAGCCTATGTGACGGAGATCCAAGCCAAGGAGATGCAGGCCCAAGGGCTGGCCCATCAGCTGGTGGAACTGGAAGAAGAGAGCTACTTTTTCCGCCTCTCCTCCTATGAAAATTGGCTCATCCAGCTTTATGAAAAGTGTCCCGAATTCGTACAGCCGGATTTCCGCCTCAACGAAGTCAAACAATTCGTGTCGCCCGGCGGCGAGCGCGGCAACCTTCAGGACCTCAGCATCAGTCGCACCTCCATCACCTGGGGCATCCCTGTGCCGGGGGACGAGAAACACGTGGTATACGTCTGGTTCGACGCCCTGCTGAACTACCTCAGCGCCTCCAAACAAGGCCACTGGCCGCCGGCGGTGCAGTTGGTGGGCAAGGACATCCTCCGCTTCCATGCCGTGTATTGGCCCGCCTTCCTCATGGCCATCTACCGCCAGGAGGGCGATGACCTAAAGGGCGCACTGCCCGATCGCATCTGCGCGCAGATGCCCAAGACCATTCTGGCCCACGGGTGGTGGCTCATGGGCGAGACCAAGATGAGCAAGTCCCTTGGCAATATCGTGCGTCCCAAGGAACTGCTCCACTTCGGCACGGACGCCGCGCGCTTCTTCCTCCTGCGCGATATGCATATCGGCCACGACCGCGCCTTCACCTTCGAGGCTTTCATCGACCGGCTCAACGCAGACCTGGCCAACGGCCTGGGCAATCTCGCGAGCCGCAGCATCAGCATGCTGCAGCGCTACCGGAAGGGTGTGGTGGTGGAGCCCGTCCAGTATGACGCGGCGGATACGGAGGTGCGCGAACTCCTGCGCCAGGCGGCGCCGCAGTACCTGGAGCGGGCCTCCAGGCATGATTTCAATGGCGCCCTGGATGGGCTGTGGGCCTTCCTGCGCCATCTGGACGGCTACATCGTGAAGGCCGAACCCTGGAAACTAGCCAAGGACGAGGCCAATGCCCAGAAGCTCGATACGGTCCTGGCCCAGCTCTACCGTGCCCTTCGTCTGACCGCTCTGCTGGCCGGGCCCGTCATGCCTGAGCTCTGTCAGCAGCTCTGGGAAAGCCTTGGTCTCACGGGCCATGTGATGGATCTGCGCTTCGCCGATCTCGATGTGGAAGCCCCCGCCCCAGGCCCCGTATCCGATCCCAAACCTCTCTTCGCCCGCATCGACAAGGAAACTGCCATGAACGAAATCGAAGCCATCCGCGCGGAAGCCGCCCCTCAGCCCGCCGCCCCCCAGCCTCTGGACCTCCCTCCCGTGAAGGAGAATATCGATTACGACACCTTCGCCAAGACCGATCTGCGGGTGGGGCTGATATTGGAGGCCGAGGAAGTGCCCAAGAGCAAGAAGCTCATCAAGATGAAGGTGGACCTGGGCTTCGAGCAGCGCACGATCTTGGGCGGCATCAAGGAAGCCTACGCGCCCGCCGATCTGGTGGGCCGTCGCGTCGTCGTCGTGGCCAATCTGGCGCCCCGGGCCATGATGGGCATCGAGAGCCACGGCATGCTGCTCTGTGCCAGTGACAACGCCAGCAAGCCCTACCTCATCGCCCCCCCGGAAGATGCGAAGCCGGGCTTCGTGGTCCGGTGAATGCCGCTTGGAACCTGTATCCATGCCCTCGTCTCGCCCTTCCTGGTCTGAGCCCAGAGGGCGAAGCGGATGCGAAGCCGGGCTTCGTGGTCCGGTGAACCTGGATCGTGCATTTCGAGTAGCCGACAGCCGACAGGCTGATGGCGTAGAGTGGCGCGGCACAGGCTTGGGCGTAGCCCAAACTGTGCAGTGCTGCGGCTCGAAATACCGTAATGCGCCACTCTTCCTTCCTGGTCTGAGCCCGGAGGGCGAAGCGGATGCGAAGCCGGGCTTCATCCGGTGAACATGGGCTGGAAGCCCTGCCCGGGATGGGCGAGGCCGTGAAACGCCCCGTCTGGTCTCTCGAACTGGTGCGGGACACCAATGCGCCCCTGGAGGCGGTGGCTCGGGTCCTCTCGGATGGACGTTCCTATGGGCGTTGGCATCCCCGACTGAAGGCCGTGGAGGTGCGTGTTCGCCTTCAGGATTTGGAGGCCTTCGAAGCCGAATACGTCCTGCGGCCCTGCCTTGGCGTGGAGGAACGGGGTTTCTTCCAGGCGCGGCCTGAGGGCAAGCGCCTGCTGCTCATCCATCGGGCGACCTTCAAGGGCTGGCCCGTGCTGTTTCTGATGGGATGGTGGCGGGTCCGCTCGCATCGTATGTGGGAACGTCTTGTGGAGTCGCTGTGAAGCTCTATACCTGGAACGTGAACGGTTTCCGTGCGGCCCTGAGAAAGGGCTTCATGGACTGGCTGGAGGGGGCCGATCCCGATCTGATCTCCCTCCAGGAGATCCGCTGCGAATGGGAGGAGATCGATCTGGGGGTGCGCCACCAGCTGGAGAGCGCCTATGACGTTTGCTGGTTCCCGGCCCGCAGCAAGAAGGGCTATGCGGGGACTGCGACCCTCAGTCGGAAGGAACTGGGCTTCACCCATGCCCCGGGCCTGGGCATCGAGGCCTTTGATCAGGAGGGCAGGGTGGTCCAGAGTCTGCGAGGCGATCTGGTCTTCATTGGGGGCTACTTTCCCAATGCTTCGACGGGGCTGGTGCGGCTCGACTACAAGCGGGCCTTTGCCAGGCAGCTGGCCGATCACGTGAAGGCGCTCCATGCCGAGGGAAAGCAGGTGATCCTCGCCGGGGACATGAACGTGGCACCTGAAGAGATCGATCTGGCGCGTCCCAAGGACAATCATCTGAACCCAGGGTTCACGCTTGAAGAGCGCGAGGACTTCAGGCTCTACCTGGCGGAGGGCCTGCATGACGTGCTCCGCGAACGGAATCCCGAGACGGTCGGTCTCTATACATGGTGGACCCAACGAGGGGGTGCCCGGGCCAAGAACGTCGGATGGAGGATCGACCATTTCCTCATCAGTGCCGGTCTATTGGAACGGGCCAAGCACGTGGAGATCCATCCGGATGTGATGGGTTCCGATCACTGTCCCGTGAGCCTCGATCTGGCCTGATCTCAGATCGGCCAAGCCCCGGCGCCCTGGCGGAGGAGGACGGGTTCCTCCTGAGTCAGATCGACGATCGTGCTCCCCAAGCCTGAAGGTTCGCCGCAGTCCACGACCATATCCAGCAGGTGGCCCAGTTCCTCCTGGATCTCCCAAGAACTCGTCATCGGGTCTTCCCCGGCGCGGTTGCAGCTCGTGGTGATGATCGGTTCGCCGAGCATCTGCGTGATGGCCAAGCAGAAGGGGTGGTCCGGGATGCGCAGGCCCACGGTCTGCTTGTTCTGGAGATGGCGCGGCACCTCGCGGCTGGCGGGCAGGATCGCCGTATAGGGACCAGGGAACATCTGCTTGAGGATGCGGAAGGTCGCTGTGTCCAGGTGCTGGGTGTAGCGGCAGAGCATGGACAGGTCCGCGCAGAGGATGGACATGGGCTTCTTGGGGTCGCGGCCCTTCACGATCTGAATCCGGTCCACGGCCTTCTTGCGGGAGACCAGGCAACCCAGACCATAGAGCGTATCCGTGGGATAGGCGATGACCCCGTCCTTCTGCAGGACTTCGACGATGCGCTCGAGATGGCGCTGCTGAGGGGTTTCGGGATGAAGCGTGACGATCATGGCGTTTCCAGTGTACTCCAGCGTGCCCTTCCAGGGCTGGGGCGGTCCTTGGGACGCTGAAAGAAGCGTTCCAGGAGGGGCGGGTCCAAGGGTTCAGTCATGCCGCTGCGCCGAGCCTGGAGGGACAGGAGGGCGATGACCGTGAGGCCATCGGCGATTTCCCCAGAGAGAACCCGGCGCAGGCAGTTCTCGAAGGGTTCAGGGTGGAGACATAGTTCCTCTTCCGCATCGGGCTCGTGGCCCTGGACCGCGGAGAGATCGGAAGCCAGGAAGAGAAAGGCCTCCTCGTCTGTGGAGGAGTTGCTGAGATTGGCATAGGCGAGGGGTTCCCACAGGCCCGCCTGGAGGTTAGCCTCCTCGCCCAATTCCCGCTGGATGCATTCGAAGGGCGATTCGTGCTCCTCGCCGCCGCCTTCCACGATCTCCCAGGAATACTGCTCCAGCGGATAGCGCCACTGGCCCACCAGCATCACGCGATCTTGGGCATCCAGGGCCAGGACCCCGCAGGCCGTGCGGCGGAAACCGCAGATGGGGTAGCGGCCATCGATGCCCTTCCGATGATGGAAGCGATCCTCCCGCAGCCGAATCCAGGGAGAATCAAAGAGCATCTCCCGGCTCGTCACGGTGTAGGGATTCGGATGGGCGGGGTCGGGCAGGGGCGGCAGCTGGGACATGTTTCTACCCTAAGTCGTTGTCACGGGATGAACAGGCCGTGCGGACCTAAACGCAGAACGCCCGCGAAAGCGGGCGTTCTCGGTGGCGGAAATGGTTTAGCGGCGCAGACCGAGGCGCTCGATGAGGGTGGCATAGCGAGCCCTGCTCTCGCGCTTCAGATAGTCGAGTTGGCGACGGCGCTGGCTGACCATGACCATGAGACCCCGGCGGCTGTGGTAATCCTTGGTGTGGGTCTTGAAGTGCTCTGTGAGATCGTTGATGCGCTTGGTCAGCAGAGCCACCTGCACCTCGGGCGAACCCGTATCTGTGGCGTGGGTCTTGTAATCCTCGATGATGATGGTCTTCTGTTCGGTGCTCAGGGCCATGATGGCTCCTTTTCGGGGGGGGAACCCGTCACCGTCCTTGCAGCCCCGGGCCGCGTGGAGGTCGTAGTCCGGAGGGGGCCGGACACCCATGTCAACAGTTCACGTGTTTGAGTACGTACTTGAAGATTCAGAGCGGCACCGAAGTGCCGCTCTGAAGGTGGTGCGGATAGAGGGACTCGAACCCCCACGACCGTGAAGTCACTAGCACCTGAAGCTAGCGCGTCTACCAATTCCGCCATATCCGCAAAGACCCAGCAGTTCCCTCGAGAGACTGCTTACGGGAAAGGAAATCCTAGCGCGGCGCAGGCCACCAGGCAAGGGAAAATTGCGTCAGGCCTGGCTCACCACTCCCGGTAGGGGACTCCATTGGAGCCGGTGCCCGGGGCGTTGCTGTAGATGTCGTAGACGTTGCCGCCGCCCCAACTGCTGCTCCCTGGATCATCGGCGATGGAACGCAGGCCCCATTCGGCTTTTCCCGTGAAGGGGTCCAGGGGGATTCGGCGCAGGAACCGGATCTTCACCGAGGCTTTGTCGGTGGGAGCGCCCTCCACCAGGATCTCCAGGGACTCCGGATAGCCGTTGTTCTCGGCTGGAGGCGCCTTGATCTTCTTCTGGTCCACCTTCGCCTTGTATTCATCGATGGCGTCGCGCATGGTGCGCAGGTCCCGCTGCAGCTCCAGTTCCTTCTGGCGGCGGATGCCGTTCTTGGCCATGGGAATGGCCGCCGAGGCCAATACCAAAAGCACCGTGGCGGTGACGGCCATCTCGAGAAGGGTGAATCCGCGTTGGTGGGGCCGCATGGTGCCTCTATTCCACCGTGACCAGGGCGTTGACCACCCGGGCCGACACGGGGTTGGCTCCGATCATGTAGCTTCCGGACTGGATGAGCACGGGCGCGTTGCCCGGCGCGGTGCCCTCGAGCTCCAGGGTCGCCAGGGTGCCGCTATCCGAGGTGCTGCCAGTGCGCTTGAAGGCGATCTTCATGACGCCATCCTTGGGGGGATTCTGATCCAGGGATCCGGATTCTGTGGTCAGGAAATCGCCCGCCATCATGGAGACCAGCTTCAGCTTGGGATCGATGCGCAGTTCCATGGTGCCGCTGGTCAGGCCCTTCCCGTTGCTCACCAGCAGATTGAGCTGGACCCGTTCTCCCTTGGCGAGGGGCGTGAAGACCGGGGCCAGGAAGATCACCAGACTATCCTCCCGGGGCTCCGGGGCGAGGGCCTCGCCCTCACTGGCGTCAGGAGCAGGGGTGGGAGTCGGCGCAGGCGTGGGGGTTGGAACCGTACTCGGCGTCGTCGGCTTGGCCTCGGGCTTTGCGGGAACCGGCTTAGTCTCAGTGGGCGCGGCCTTGGCTTCGGGCTTTACGACCGGGATCTTCTTGGGCTCGGGCTTGGGGGCGAAGGGGCCCACCAGGGCGGCGGCCTGATCGGGATCGAAAGCTTCCCAGTCCTCGGGCTGGATATCGGGCTTGCGCACGATCACGGCGCGGATGGTGAGAAGCACATCGGTCTTGGCCTTGGAACTCTTGTTGCTGCCCAACAGCTTGCCGATCACGGGGATATCGGAAATCCCCCAGATGCCCTGGAGGCTCTTCTGCTCTTCTTCCTTGAGGAGGCCCGCGAACACGGCCGTCTCGCCATCCCGCAGGCGCGCCGTGGTCTCGATGACGCGCTGGCCCATATCGGGTCGACCGGCGGTGGAGCCGCTCTTCAGCGTCTTCACATCGGATTTGATCTTGATGGTGATATCGCCGTTGAAGTGGACGCGGGGCTCTACCGTGATCTTGACGCCCACTTCCTCGTAGCTGTACTGGGTCTGAGAGGTGCCGCTCAGGTAGCTGCTGACGGCGCTGGAAGTCGTGGCTGTCCCAGAGGTATTCGAAAGCCCGATCGAGGACTGGGTGGTGGAGACCTTCTCGCCGATATTGATATCGCCCTTCTCGCCTGAGACCACGCGGAGGTTGGGGCTGGCCACGAGCTTGGCGTCCCCGCTGCTCTTCAGCGCGTCCAGGGCCAGGCTGGGAAAGAGGAAACGCACGTCGGACTTGCTGATGCGAAGGGCGCCCTTGTTCTGATTGGCGCTGCCCGTATTGTCGATGGTCGCGCCGAGGCGGTAGACCCCCGTGGTGTCGGCGGCGCCCAGCACCGGCAGGAGACCCACCTGCTCGGCACTGTTTTCCGTCACTTCCATGAGCTCGAGGTAGATCATCACTTCGGCCTTCGCCTTGTCGAGTTGGGTCACGAGGCGTTTGGCGATGGCCAGATCCGTAGGCTTGGCCTTGACGATGACGGCGTTCATGCGTTTATCGGGCTGGAGCTTTATCTGGGGCATGAGCTGCTGGAAGATAGTCCGCACATCCTGGGGATCGGCGTTGGAGAGGTAGAAGGTCTTGACGGACTGGTTCTCGAACTGGTCCCGGTTCGGAGGCGTGTTCTTGAAGACCATGATGGTGTTGGAGTCCAGCACCTTGTAGAGCAGTTCGTTCTGGAGCATCAGGGTGTCCAGGATTCGCTGGAACGTCAGGCCCCGGAGATCGGCCGAGATCTGCATATCCTGGAAGGAGGAATGCAGGATGATATTGACGCCGGTGGCCTTGGTGAGCTGGGCGAAGATCTCCCGGAGACTCTGGCGGCGGACGAAATTGAGATCCATGCCCTCAATGGATCGGGGGTTCAGCGTCACCCCCGGGCGGAGATCGGCCTTGGCCCGCTGGGTCTCGAGGCTCTCCTCGGCATCCTGTTGGAGTTTCTTCTGCTGGGCGGCGGCCTCCAGGTTCGTGATCCAGTCCACGGCCACCGCATTGGAGGGATCCAGGACCACGGCCTTGCGGACCTCGAGGTATTCCTGTTCGCTGAGGCCGCGCTTTTTGGCCTCTTCGGCCCGGACCAGATGGATTTCCGCGGCCTTGGCCGCGGAGCGGCGGTAGCCGATCTTGGCGCTCACATTACCGGGGGAATTCTGGAGGATATGGCGATAGGCATTCACGGCCTCGTCATAGTGCCCCTCGTCGTAGGCCTTGCGGGCGCGATGGAGGCTGCATCCGAGGGTGAACACGAGGAGGGCCGCCAGAACGGCGGGGCGTCCCAAAACGCGAAGCATGGAGGTATTTTTTGGCATCAGGTCCATCCGGTCAGAATTGATTGGTTGCGCCCGCGCCGTGCGGTCCACCAGGGGCATCCGTCGCATCGATCCGGCAGTGGCGCATGTCCGGATACTTGGTGTTCTGGAATTCCGCGTGGGTATCGGTCAGGGTGATGAGCTTCCAGGTGCCCAGGGTATCGCCCCGCTTGACGGGCACGGGTTCCTCGCCCTTCATGAAGGCGCCGATGCGGCCCACGGATTTTCGTTCCAGGTAGCCCAGGTAGCGCAGCCCCTGGGGACGGGTGGCGAATTCGGCATCCTGCGCCTGCTGGAGCGCCATGGCCTTCCGCTGCTCCGGGGTCGGAGGCGGGGGTGGGGGCAGGGGTTTGGGGGGCGGCGGAGGAGGCGGGGGTGGGCCCTCAAAGGTGAAGAGATCCCGGTACATCCTGTCCTCGTTGGGCAGTTCCCCGGCCTGCCCGAGCTTGGCCAGGTCCGGCAGCTTATCCAGGGCCTGGAGGGAACGATCATCTCCCGCAGTGGCCAGGGCCGCCAGGGTCGGCGTGGGGCGCCGCTTGGGGGCGTCGGGCCAGAACATGTAGGTCATGAAGGCCAGGGCCAGTGCGAAGGCCCCAAGGCCGGCCTGGGTTCGGCGATTGGTCTTGAGCTCCTGCCACCATTCCGGACCTTCCGAGGCGTTGCTGCGCTTGGGGCCGCTCATGATTCCTCCCCGGAGGTCTCGGCCTTGACTTGGCCCGTGCGGCGGAAGGCCCGCACGCTGATCGTCATGCGGGCGCCCTCGGGAGTCTCCTCGAGCTTCCCGCTGGCCAAGCCGAAGGGCAGATGACTGCTCTCGAAGGCGTGCATGAAAGCCTTCAGGCTCTTGTAGATGCCGGAGGCGACGAATTCCACATCCAGGGCCTCGAGATCCGTGCCCTTGGCGCCCTCCCGGGTGGGGGCGCCGTACTTGACGGCCTGGATCCGCACATCGTGCTTGGCGGCCAGATCATAGAGGGCGCGGCTGAGCTTCCACTTGAGCTGCCCTTCGTTCTCCTGGGGCATCTGGGAGAGGATTTCTTCCATGTGTTCCTGGCCGATGCGGATGTTCTCGGCGCGGGCCTTCAGCTTGCTGAGTTCATCCTCCTGGTTCTTCAACTGGGTGCGGGCCTGGCCGAAGGCCTTGCCCTGCTGGACTCGTTTCTGGCTGGCGTCGGGCAGCATGAATATCGCCACAGCCAGGGCCACGATCAGCAGCAGCAGACCCCCGCCGAGGCGCAGGGTGCTGGCGCGAAGGCTGCGGTTCATCGCTGCACCTCCTGGCCGGGTCGTTCCATCCCACCGGGACGGTTCATTTCACCGGAGCGGCCCTGCGCACCGGGACGACGGAGCTCTTCACGATTCCCGGGCAAGGGGCGGGGCTCCCGCGGGTTTTGGGAGCGGGGCCCGGGGGGGGTGGCGCCCGAAGGCACGGCGATGGAGGTGCGAGCAGGGGCCAGGGGCTTGGTGGGTGCGGGCTTGATTGGTGTCGGTTTAACGGGCGTGGCCTTGATTGGAGCAGGTTTGGAGAGCACCACCGGCTTTCCCGGGGCGGGCTTCGCGGCTTTGGAGGCGCGGCCGTATTTCGGGAGGGGCGTGTAGGGAGGCGGAGTCGCCGCTACCGGTAGGGTGAATTCGAATTCGATGCCCCCGCCTGCCCGCTCGGATTCCCGCTCCAGGATCACCTGGGAGAAGAAGGCGTTCTTCTGGATGGATTCCACGAAGGCCGCCTCCGCCTGGCGTGAATTGGCTTCACCCTTCAATTTGGCGGCCACCTGCTGGCTGGAACTCCGGGTGCGCTGAAGGGTCCGGATCCGGACATCCTGGACCAAGCTGCGCTCCAGTTCGGCCGTGAGGCGGGACCAGGGGCTGCTGCGTTCGCCCAGGATGCGCTCGGCCAACTTCCAGCGGGGCAGTTCCTTCTGGACGTTGATGGACCGCAGTTGGGCCTGGATACTGCCCTGGCGGGCCTGGGCCTCCTGGGCCTGCCGGGAGAGCTGGAAGGCGCCGCGCCCCATCTCGTTGGCTTGGCGATAGGCGTGCCAAGTGAGGCCGCTCACCAGGATCAGGGCCAGCGCCCCGAGGCCCAGCACCGACCAGCTCAGGAGGGCATGCTGCCTGTGCCAGAGGGTAGGCGGGGGAGCCAGGTTCAGCTTCAGGACCGGAATGGCCATCAGAGGGCCTCCTGGGCCGGAATCTCGGGCTGGATGAGCTGAAGCGGCAGCCCCGTCTCCGGCCAGCTGGTCGGGCCCCAGACCCAGAGTTCCTGGGGGGGGCGGGAATCCCGTTGGAGGTAGGCGGCGGTGGGCAGGATCCGCTCCTGCTGCCAGGTCTCGGGATCGGCGGGCTCAGCCCATTGCCGGAGGAGGGTCAGGGTGCGGCCCCAGGCCGCCAGGGTGCCCGTATACCCGCCCTCCGCATGAGGGCAGAGGGAGAGCAGCATGCCGGGGCGTTCCCGGGTGGGGGCCAGGCGGTTGTAGAGATAGAGCCAACGGGGCAGGAGGCTGTGCATGGGGCGGGCCAGCCGCACGGAAGTTGAGAGCCAGCTTTCTCGCAGTTCCTCCCGGATGCCGGTCAGGAGCCAGGCGCCCTCCCCCAGTTCCAGGGCCTGGACGGATTGGGGCGCCTCCAGCATGAGGCTTTGGGTGAACTTCCAGCGGAAGAAGGCTTCCCGGGCCTCGGCCCCCTCGGGAAGGGTCACGATATCCCGTAGCAATAGGGAGGGAGCCCAGAGATCATCCACGATCCAGGCAGTGGGCCTGGGGGGCAGGTCCACCAGGACGGGACCGAGCAGGTCTTCGCTGGGGAGGCCGTCCAGGGTCCGCGCCTTCCCGCCAGCCATGATCCGGTGGGGTTCCATCCAGACCACCGAGGCGGGGGTGGACTTGAAATTTAGTCCGCGCATTGCCCCTCCCTGCAGAGGCCCTGGTGCTGCGGGGGAACCTCTGCCTGGTACGAAATCATAGGAAGGGGGGTCACGGAAACTCCAGAAGTGGGGAAAATGACAGTCTACCGTCTTGGATAGGCCGATCCCAAGGGCCGACCTCCCGGACAGTCATGAAAACATCGGGGACAAAGTTCCCGCCGGAGAATCGGCTTGCGCCTCATCGCCCTCGAACTGCACGGTTTCAAATCCTTCGCCGACCCCCAGAAGCTGGTCTTCCCCGGGGGCATGACGGCCGTCGTGGGTCCCAACGGTTGCGGGAAATCCAATATCGCCGATGCGCTGGCCTGGGTCCTCGGCGAACAGCGGGCCACCCTGCTGCGGGGCAACGACATGTCCGACGTGATCTTCTCGGGCACCAGCCAGCGCAAGCCCATGGGCCTTTCCGAGGTGAAGCTCACCTTGGAGATGCCGGATCCGGCTCTGGCCGGCGCCACCAAGGAGGTCACCCTCTCCCGGCGCCTCTACCGGGACACAGGGGGCGAGTACCGCATCAATGGTCGGGAGACGCGTCTCAAGGACATCCAGGATCTGCTGATGGATACCGGCATGGGCACGCGGGCCTATAGTTTCATCCAGCAGGGGCAGATCGATCTGATCCTTTCGAACAAGCCCAAGGACCGCCGCTCCCTCCTGGAAGAGGCCGCCGGGATCACCCGCTACAAGCTCCGCCGCACGGAAGCCGAACGACGCCTGGAGGAGACCCGGGCCAATCTCCAGCGCCTGGACGATATCCTCCACGAGCTCGGCAAGCAGCAGGAATCCCTGAAGCGCCAGGCGGCCAAGGCCCGGCGGGCCCAGGATCTAGACCAGGCGATCAAGGCCACCCAGCGCATTCTCCTGGCGGGCAAGGCCATGGAGCTGGAGGCCGCCAAGGAGCGGATCCTCGAGCAGCTCGATGCCCTCGAACGCCAGATCGCTTCCCTCACGGCCCAGGCCTCGGAAAAGGCCAGCGAAGTCGAGCAGCAGCGCCATGCCCTCGATGAGCTCAACCACGCGCAGGACCGGCGGGGCAGGGCCATCCTGGCGCTGGATCAACGCCTCGGCCTAGCCGACCAGGACCGCGGGTTCCAGGAGGAACGCGCCCAGGAAGCCCAGGAACAGCGGGGAATCCTGGCCTCCCGCCTGGAGGAACTCTCCCATCGCTCCGGGGATTCCGAGGCCGAGGCCCTGAAGTTGCAGGCTTCCCTCGCGGTCGCCGAGAAGGCCCTGGAGGCCCGGGAGACCCTCGTCGGTGATTCGGAAGAGGCCGTGGCCCTGGCGGCGGGCGCCCTGCGCCACATCGAGACCGAATTGCGGGAACTCCGCGCCCGCCGGGTGGAAGCCGAGCGCGCCGCCCTGGCCCTCCAACAGCAGCGCCAGGCCCTGCATCAGCAGATCGCCCAGGCGGAGGGCCGCCTGGATGCCCTGAACCATGAGGAATCCGTGCGCTCCCCGAGACTGGAGGGCCTTCAGGCCGACGATCTCCGGCTGGGACGGGAGCTGGAAGGGGCCGAGAGCCGTGCCGAGCAGGTCGAAGAGGCCGTGCTGGTGCAGTCCCGCCTCCAGTCCGAAGCCCTCGAAGCCCATCGCAAGGCGGCGGCCTCCCTGCGGGAATCCGAAGGCGCGCTGGATGCCGAAGAGCGCCGTCTCAAGCAGTTGGGGGATGCCCTGCGGCAGGTCACGGGCTCCGAGGAGGTCCAGAAGGCCTTCCTGTGGCTCAATGACTTGGGGGAAGATCCCTTCTCCCTGGCCGAAGCTCTTTCGGTGGACGAGGAGACCCTTGCGGAGGTGGAGCGGCTGCTGGGGAGCTGGATCCAATCCGTGGCCCTCGGGGACCGGGCGCTGAAGTCCATTGGCGAGGCCCCCGGGCAGCTCTATGTCGCCGTGCCGGACATGGCCGAAGTGCCCGAGACGCCCGCCGGATGCGAGGCCCTGGCCCCGCATTTCCGGTGGCGGAGCGGGAAGGCGCGCCCCCTGGAATCCCTGCTGGCGCGTGTCTTCCGCTGTTCGGATGACGCTCTGCCGGGGCTTGCCGCCCAGTATCCAAGCCTGGGCTTCGTCGCCCCCGGTTTGCTGCGCTTGCCCTACGGCCCCATCCAGGTGGGCGTTCGCGCCCCGGCGGCCTCGCCCCTGAAGCTGCGCAGCGAACTAGAGGCCTGTCGGAGGCTCCGGGAGGAACTCCTGGACCGCACCGAGGCCCTCGAAGCCGAGGTCAAACAGTACCAACAGCGCCTCCAGGAAGTTTCGGAGCGCTCCCGGGAGATGGAGGAGGATCGCCTCGTCTCTAGGCGGACCCTGGAGGATCTGAAGGGGCGCCATGCCTCCGTCCGCGGTCAGCTGCGGGAGATCCAGGAGGCTCAGGAGCGGGCCGATCTCCAGTGGGAGCAGCTCGAGCAGGAAATCGAGACCCTCCGCACCCGGCTGCGGGGCTTCGAGGTGCCCGAGGCGAATCCCGAGGCGGTGGCGATCATGGAATCCATCCAGGGCGTCGAGGGGAGGCACCAGGAGGCCCAGGCCGAACTGGAACGCCGTCGCCAAGTCCTCATGGAGGCCACCCAGGTTCGCGCCTCCGCCTGGGCGGAACGGGATAGCCTCCAGCGCCAGGTGCTCCAGATCCAGCGCGGCACCTTCGACCTGGAAGCCGAGAAAAAGCGGGTGCAGGACGATATCGACCAGGCCCAGCAGCGGGTGGCCCAAGCGACCCAGCGCATTCAGGAGCTCGAGGCCGAGACCCAGCAGCGGCTCCAGGAACGCCTGGCCCTCGTGGAACAGCAGGGCCAGGCCCAGCCTGAGCTGGAGCGCGCCGCGGAGGTCCTCCGGGTCCAGGAGCGGATGGCCCGGGAGTTCCAGCAGGCCCTGGAGAATGCCCGGCAGCTTCACCAGGAGTCGCTGATTTCAGCCGCCCAGGTCCAGGGCAGCACAGAGGCCATGGCCAAGGAAGTGGAACTGGCCCTGTCCTACACGGTCCCGGATTTTCTGGCCTCCATCACGGAAGAGGAACGAGCGGCCTGGGGCCAGGGGGAACTGGTGCACCAGACGGCCCTCGGCGAACTCCAGGGCCGGCGCCTGGATCTGGGCAGCGTCAATCCCCTGGCCATTCAGGAGCTGGAAGAGGCCGAATCCCGGCTCTCCTTCATGAACGAGCAGCGCACGGATGTGCTGGACGCCATCGGCAATCTGGAATCCACCATCAAGGAGATCAATGCCACCAGCGAGGAACGCTTCCGAGAGGCCTTCGATTTCGTGAACGCGCGGTTTTCCGAGGTTTTCCGGGAAGTCTTCGGGGGAGGGGCGGCACACCTTTCCCTGCAGGACCCCAAGGATCTCCTGGAATGCGGCATCGAGATCACGGCCCAGCCTCCGGGAAAGAGCGCCAAGGCCCTTACGCTGCTCTCAGGGGGCGAGAAGGCCCTCACGGCCATCTCGCTGCTCTTCGCCATTTTCCGCTTTAAGCCAAGCCCTTTCTGCGTGTTGGATGAGGTCGATGCCCCCTTGGACGAGGCCAACGTGGTCCGCTTTGCCCAGCTCGTGCAGAAGATGAAGACGGATACCCAGTTCATCGTCATCACCCACCAGAAGTCCACCATGGTGGCTGCCGACACGCTCTACGGCGTCACCATGGCGGAGCGGGGCATCAGTCGGCTGGTGAGCGTGCAACTCCGGGATGCCGAACAGCTCGTCTAAGGGGCGGTCGAATCGAGGGGATGTTTTCCGGTACCGCCCTTCCCGTGAAAAACCATTCGGGTTGTCAACGCGAATTTAACCAGAAATTGTGGATAACCTCCCAGGGCGCAAACGGCTATCCCGAAAATGGGAATGTAGAGTAACTTGTTTTGTTGCACATATATATGATGATGCCCGGTAAGTGTTGCAGCGCGCCGAAGCGGAAGA
This sequence comes from uncultured Holophaga sp., assembly GCA_963664825.1. Taxonomy (GTDB): domain Bacteria; phylum Acidobacteriota; class Holophagae; order Holophagales; family Holophagaceae; genus JAYREN01. Next base: position 3,311,358 of record OY761614.1, on the reverse strand, counting down.
AATGATGGACTTTAGGGGGGGATTCCGGGGGAAATCCGCCAAGTTATCCGCACACCCCCCAAGAAAAGGTTCTGGGCCCCTGGAGCCCTCTTCCAGGGAGGCTTCGATCCTCGGCTGCTTGAGCTAGGCTGGAACCATGGCCAAGACCTCTCCCGTTTTCGAATGCACCGCCTGTGGTGCGCGGTATCCCCAGGGCATGGGCAAGTGCGGCGCCTGTGGAGCCTTCAATAGCATCGAGGAGGTGAAGGGCTCCCTGCGCAAGGATCTGGACCGCGTTCGCAGCGCCTTCGCCCAGAGCCAATACACGGGACCCATCCCCCTCACGGAGGTGGAGATCAGCGAGTCGGAGCGCGTGCCCACGGGGTTGGCCGAGCTGGACCGAGTGCTGGGTGGGGGCGTGGTGCCGGGCATGGTGGTGCTCCTGGGAGGGGAACCGGGCATCGGCAAATCCACCCTCGTCCTGCAATGGGCGGCCACATCGACAGGTACTGTCCTGTACGCCAGCGGTGAAGAAAGCGAGCGCCAGATCAAGCTGCGGGCCCAGCGGCTGGGCGCCGAGAGCCCCGATATTCACCTCTTTGCCGAAACGGATGTGCGCCGGATCCTGGAAGTGGCCGAACGGATGAAGCCCTCCCTGCTGCTGGTGGATTCCATCCAGACCCTCTTCGATCCGGACTTCGAATCCAGCGCCGGCAGCGTCAGCCAGGTGCGCGGATGCGCAACGCTACTCGCCCGCTGGGCCAAGGCCAGTGGCACGCCCCTAGTGCTCGTGGGACACGTGACCAAGGATGGCAGCCTGGCGGGCCCCAAGGTGCTCGAACATCTGGTGGACACGGTGCTGGCCTTCGAGGGGGACCGGCACCACCATCACCGCCTGCTGAGGGCCCTCAAGAACCGCTTCGGCGCGGCCTTCGAGCTGGGCGTCTTCGCCATGACGGGTAGGGGGCTGATCCCCGCCGAGGGCAACCCCTTCTTCCTGGATGCCGAGCCCCGGCCTGGTTGCGCAGCCACGGTGGTGCTTTCGGGCACCCGCCCGATGGTAGTCGAGATCCAGGCCCTGGTGGCTTCCGCGGGTCTCGGCATCCCGCGTCGCACGGCTCTCGGCATTGATGGACAGCGCCTGTCGATGCTATGCGCCGTGGCCGAACGCCGCGGGGGCGTGCAGCTTCACGACCGGGACATCTACCTGAACGTGGCTGGCGGTCTGGAGGTGGAGGACCCGGCCGCCGATCTAGCGGTTGTGGCGGCCCTCACCAGCAGCGCCACGGGCCGGATCCTGGCCGATCGCTGCCTCTTCATGGGCGAGGTGGGGCTCACCGGCGAGGTCCGTCCCGTGGCCCAGCTCCCCTTGCGCATCCAGGAAGGCGCCCGGATGGGCTTCGAACGGGCCGCCGTGCCTCGGATGGGGCTGGAGGGCGGCGCGGGCCTGGAGCTCTTCCTGGAACTCAGCGTCGAGCGCCTCCGGGGAAAGTCGTGGCTGAAGGCCAAGACCGAGGAAGCCTACGGGGATGAACGGTGAAGCACGGGAATTCCATTTCACGAGGACCGATATGCGCTCCATGACAGCCTATGCCGAAATCATCCGTCCCCTGGCACAGGGGCAACTGCGACTCGCCCTGCGCAGCGTGAACCACAAGGGGCTGGAATTGAATGTGCGCCTGCATCCGGCCCTCTTCCCCCTGGAGAACGCCCTGAGGGCTCGGGTCCGGGAGGCCGCTAGTCGCGGCAAGCTGGATCTGACCCTCGAGGTCCTGGACGAGCCCAGCCTGGAACTCCAGCTCAATCGCCCCCTGCTGCGCAGTGTGGCCAAGGCCTGGCAGGAGGACGCCGAATGGCTCAATCTGCCGCCCCTGACGGCAGAGGCCTTCTTCCGCCTGCCCGGCGCCTGGCTGCCCCCGGCCTCCGATCTGGCCGAACGGATGGAAGCCTCGGTGAGCGAGGGCCTCGCGGAACTCCTGAAGCGCTGGAACGAAGGCCGGGACCGGGAGGCCCAGCGCCTTGAGCCCTTCTTCAGGGAGGCCCTGGGTCGCTTGCGGGACCTGAGGCAGGCCATCCTGACTGAGGCGGAGGGGCAGGTGGCCGAACTGCCCGCCCAATACCGGCAAAAGCTCGATCAGATCCTGAAGGACGCCCAATTGCAGGGCCAGCTTCCCGCCGAGCGGATCGTGGCCGAGGCCGGGGCCCTGGCGGAGCGCCAGGATGTGCGGGAGGAACTGGTGAGGCTGGAGGCCCATCTGGACGATTTCGGGGAACGCCTGGGAAAGGGCAACCTGGGCGGCAAGAGCCTCGATGTCTGGTGCCAGGAAGTGCTAAGGGAACTCAACACTTGCGGCTCGAAGTGCAAGCGGCTTGCCATGACCCGCGCCGTCATGGAAGCCAAGGGCGTCCTGGACCAAATCCGGGAACAGGGAGCCAACCTGGAATAGGCGCTCGATCTTGCAGCGCCCATAACCCAGGTTGGGGAGGACACGGGTTTCGATAGCAGGAAAGAAAGGAACGCGAAGGCCGCGAAGGGGGCCAAGAGCGCGAAGAAGGCAAGGGCTTCCAGGCATTCCCCCTCTTCCAGAGCTCCCATTCGCGCCCTTCGCTTCCTTGGCGCTCTTCGCGTTCTTCTTTTGGTGCCGACAGGGGGACTTCAGCGCCCGTAGACCCCCACCCACTCAGCCACGGCGAGGACATTGCCCTTCAGGGCCGCGTCCACCTGCTGGCGCGTGGCGCCCGCTTCCAATTCCAGGGGCTGGGCAAGGGCATAGAGCCTGAAGAAGTAGCGATGGCTCCTGCCGGGGGGCGGGGCGGGGCCGTTGTAGCCCAGGCGGCCCCAGGTGTTCTTGCCCTGGCGGGAGCCATTGGTGAGGGTTGGAACCTTGGGCTGGTTCTCGGCGAGGGAGGTTGCGTCCAAGGGAAGGTTGTAGAGGGTCCAATGGGTCCAGGGGCCCGCCGGGGCGTCCGGGTCCTCCAGGATCAGGGCAAAGGCCCGGGTCTTCTCGGGAGCCTCCCGCCAGGCAAGGGCTGGCGAGACATCGGCGCCATCGGCGGTGAAGGCCCGCGGAATGCTGCCTTGCTGGGGGAAGGCTGTGATGCGCAGTTCCATGTGTAGTTCCATGGCTGCCTCCGGAGGCCTGTGCCGTGTGTTAGGGCCTGGTACGAATGCCGCCTCCCAGGAGGGTGACTGGAAGGGAAAAGCGTCGGTTCATTTCACTCGGACTTGAGGGAGCGCTTCATCAGACGCGCCACGGCCTCCTGAGGATCGGCTCCCTTGATGAGGCGCGCCACTTCCGAAGTGATGGGAAGATCCACACCACAGTACCCGGCCAGGGCCATGGCGGCCTCTGTGCTGGAGACGCCTTCGACCACCTGTTCGCCCATGGAATCGGTGGCTTGGGTGGGGCTGACGCCCCGTCCGACCATCTCCCCGAAGCGGCGGTTGCGGCTCTGGGGGCCCGTGGCGGTGAGGAGCAGATCGCCCATGCCCGCCAGGCCCATGACGGTTTCGGTGCGCCCGCCCAGCTTCTCCACCAGCCGGGCCATCTCGGCCAGGCCCCGGGTGAGGAGGGCGGCCCGGGCGTTGTAGCCCAGCTCCAGGGATTCCACCAGTCCTGCCGCGATGGCCAGGGTGTTCTTGAGGGCGCCGCAGAGTTCCACCCCCACGATATCCCGGCTCAGGTAGAGCCGCAGGCGGGGCGTGGAGAGGAGGGCCTGAAGCTGCCGGGCCCGGGGTTCCTCCACCTCCGAAGGCAGGGCCAGCACGATGGCCGCCGGAAGGTTCCGGGCCACTTCATCGGCGAAGGAGGGGCCGGAGAGCACGCCGATGGGCACCTGGAGGATCGGGGCAAGGGCCTCCGAGATCCGCTGATGCTGGTGCTGGAGGAGCCCCTTGCTCACGTGGATCAGGATCTCGGGGCGCTGGGGCGTGGAGGCGGCCAGGCGTTCCCAGATCCCAGGGGTGATCTGGGTGGGCAGGGCGCTGATCCAGATGGGCGCCTGAAAGGCCGGTTCCGGATCCGCATGGGGGGTGATATTGGCCGGGAGTTCGGCTCCGGAGAGCCGAGGGTGTTTGCGGGTGGTGGCCAATTCCCGCACGGCTTCCGCTGGATGGCCCCAGAGCGCCACGTGGGCGCCCTCCCGGGCCCAGGCGATGGCCAGGGCCGTGCCCCAGGCGCCGGAGCCGAAGATGGCCAGATCGGGTCGACGGTTAGTCATGACGGGGCTCCTTGGGGGTCCCCCAGAGCTTGGATTCGGTGCCATTGAAGAGGCGCTGGAGATTGGCGGCGTGGCGGCGGACCACCAGCATGGGCAGGAGGACCCAGGCCACAATGCCATAGCGGGCCAGGTCTCCCATGAGGAAGGGCTGACAGGCCCAGGCGCCGAAGAACCCCAGGGCGGCCGGGATGAGTACCAGCGCCGCCACGACGCTGCCGAGGCTCACGTACCGGAAGATGCCCAGGAGAAGCGCGAAGGAGGCAAGGCTGGGCAGGGCCAGGGCCGGGTGATAGCCCAGGATGGCGCCCAGGGCCGTGGCCACGCCCTTGCCGCCCTGGAATTTCAGCCAGGGGCAGAAGATGTGGCCCGCGGTGGCGGCCAACGCCACCCAGCTCAGGGCCTCGGCGGGAAATCCGAAGTGCTTGGCCAGCCATACCGGCGCGAAGCCCTTGGCCACGTCCAGCAGAAGCGTCAGGATGCCCAGCGTCTTGCCGCCGGTGCGCAGCACATTGGTGGCGCCGATATTGCCAGAACCCTGGCAGCGCACATCGCCCTTGCCGGCCAGCTTCACCAGGAGGAGTCCGAAGGGGATGCTCCCGGCCAGGTAGGCCCCGAGGCACCAGAGGAGGAAGGTGTTCAGGTTGGGTGTATGCATGGATAAACTTTAGCGCACGTATGTCTATGCGCGAAATGCGTCCAGCTGGCGCCGCAGGAAGTCCAGGGCCAGGACGGTAGCTCGGGCCTGGATATCAGCCCTTTCCCCAGGGAAATGGTGGACCTGGCACTGGGTGCCAGCGGGCCCGGCCACAGCCATGAAGGAGCTGCCCACGGGAGCCTCGTCCTGGCCGGGCCCATCCTTATCCAGGCTGGGGCCCGCATTCCCCGTGATGGCCAGGCCCCAATGGGTGCCCAGGCGCCTGCGAATGCCCTCGGCCAGGGCCCGGGTGGTGGCTTCGGAAACCGTGCCGTGTTCCCGGATAAATTCTGGAGAAAGGCCCGCCAGTTCGGTCTTGGCGCCCGGGGAATAGACCACGGCGCCCCCCAGGAAGGCTTCGCTGGCTCCCGGCACTCCGGTGAGGAGGGTGGCGATGCGCCCCCCCGTCATGCTCTCGGCCAGGGCCAGGGTCTGACCTCGGCGCTTCAATTGCTCCAGGACGCGCTCTTCCAAGCGGCCGTTGCCCGTGCAGACCAGGTCCTGACCCAGCTCCATCTCGAAGTCCCGGCGGGCGGCCTCCAACGCCGCGGAATCGCGGCTGCGGGCCACCAATTCCACCAGGCCCAGGCTCGCCAGGATGGTCCAGTCCAGGTGGCTATGCTTTTCCCTCAAGGGAGTGGTGCGCTCCTCCAGGGCGCTCTCCCCCACGGAGCCCACCAGCATCCGGAGGGTCTGGGTGGGTTGACCCGCCTGGGATCGCAGCCGGGGCTCGATCTGGTCCACCCACATGCGCTTCATCTCCCGGGGCACGCCGGGCAGCAGGATGATGGCCGTGCCGGGATAGCCCTTCAGCGCTCCCCAGTAAATGCCCGGGGCCGTGCCGACGGGATTGGGCAGGGCCTCGGCCCCGAGGGGCACAAGGGCCTGCTTGAAATTGCTGGGAGGGCAGGGGCGATGGCGGTCCCGGAAGAAGTCCTCGATCGCCCGGCGGCTGGCGGGATCCTCCACCAGGGGGGCATTCAGGACTTCGGCCCACAACTCTTTGGTGAAATCATCGAAGGTGGGCCCCAAGCCGCCGGTGCAGACGATGAGATCCGAGCGGTCCAGGGCCTCCAGGAAGAGGCTTCGCAGATCCTCCCGGTCATCGCCCACGGCGCTCTTGCGGTGGAAGCCCAGCCCCAGATCCGCCAGTCGCTGGGCGATCCAGACGGAATTCGTATCCACCCTTCCCGTGGTGAGCAGTTCGGTTCCGATGGCGATGGCTTCGATGCGCATGACTCAAGAATAGCCCCGTACGCGCAGCGCCCCGACAGGGCCGGGGCGCTTCTTTTGTAACTTTTAAAATTACCGAAGGTAATTTTAAGCGTGGTGTTCCAGGGACTTCTTGCGGGCTTCGACGATCTTGTCGGCGTCGCGGCCTTCGAGTTCGGCCAGGTGATGGAAGGCCCAGGTGAAAAATCCCACGCCCATGGTCTGGGAGCGGATCTCGATGATGAGATCGTTCATCTCGCTCTGGGGCAGGTAGGCGTTGACCACGTCCCAGCCGGGCCAGCCCTCCTTGGCGTCATAGCCCAGTATCTGACCGGCGCGGTGGCCCGTCACCATGCGCTGGGCCTTGCTGGTGTGCTCGCTGGGAACGGAAATCTGGATCTCCAGGATGGGCTCCAATAATACCGGGGTGCACATGGGCAGGCCCTCCTGCATGCCGATGCGCGCCGCGGTCTTGAAGGCCATATCCGAGCTGTCCACGTCGTGGTAGCTGCCGAAGAAGAGGCAGACGGAGAGATCCACCACTGGGAATCCCAGGGGACCCTGCTTGCAGTAGTCGATGACGCCCTCTTCGACGGCGGGGATGTAGTTGCGGGGCACGACGCCACCGACGATCTCCTCGCTGAAGTGGACGCCTTCGCCCCGGAGGAGCGGCTTGATGCGGAAGTGGACATCGCCGAACTGGCCGTGGCCGCCGGTCTGGCGCTTGTGGCGACCGTGGACTTCGCAGCCCTTCTTGATGGTCTCCCGGTAGGGCACCAGGGGCTTCTCGGAGGCGACTTCCACGTTGTATTTCGACTTCAGCCGGGCCACGCCGTTCTTGAGGTGGATCTCGCCCTGGCCCCACAGGATGCGTTCCTGGGTCTCGATATTCTGCTCCAGCCGGAAGGAGAGATCCTCCTCCACCAGCTTGGCCAGCGCGCTGGAGAGTTTCACTTCCTCGCCTGCCTTGGTGGCCTTGAGGGAGATGGGCAGCACGGGCTGGGGCGAGGCTGGCCAATCCAGTTCGAGGGGCTGGAGCTGGGCGGTGAGGCCGTGGCCCGTCTTGATGGGGTCCATGCGACCCAGCGCCACGATCTCACCGGCGACGGCCTTGATCACCTTGTCCTGCTTCTGGCCGAAGAGCTTGTTCAGACCCGAGACGCGCACGCCTCCGAGGGTGGCGCCGTCATTGATCTCGCCTTTCCAGACCCGCACGTAGTTCTGCTTGCCCACATGCACGGCATGGACGGTCTTCCAGACCTGGGCCAAGGTGGTGTCCGAGGGCAGGTTGTTGCGGGCCGCGGTGACAGGGGCCTCGGGAGCCTCATGGCGCAGGAGCTTGAGGATGCGCCGCACGCCACCATCGCGCTCGGCACTGCCGAAGAGGACGGGCACCAGCTTGGCATCTTGGAATCCGCCCCGCATGACCTTGAAGACTTCCTCCATGCCGGGCATGCGCTCGTCGAGCAGCATGGCCATGAGGTCGTCGTCCAGGGCGCAGATCTTCTCCAGCATCTCCAGGCGGGCCGCCGTGACCTCGGCCTTGAGGTTGTCGGGCACCTCGATGCGTGTGGATTCCTGGTGGGGGTTGTAGTGGAAGGCGCGCTCAAAGGAGAGATCCACGTAGCCGTTCAGGGCATCGCCCTCGATGATGGGGCACTGACGCAGCACCAGCGGGCTGGCCGACCAGGTCTGGAGGGCTTCGACGGTGGCGCCGAGGTACTTGGCGGCTTCCGCGCCATCCATCTTGTTGACGAAGATGAGGTGCGGAATCTGCCGCTCATCGAGGAACTTCAGGATGGGAGCGGCCATCATGGCGCGATTGGGATCGGGCTCCACCACGACGATGGCCGCGTCGGCCACCATCAGGGCGCCGTCCATCTCCTGTCGGAATTCCACGGAACCGGGGCAGGCGATGAAGGTCCAGGCTTCCTCCAGGTAGTTGATGCTGGCCACGTCCGCATCGAGGCTCATCTGCCGGGCCCGGGATTCCGGAGAGAAATCCCCCACGCAATTGCCTTCCTTGATCGAGCCCTTGCGCGGGATGGCGCCGGACGCGAAGAGCAGGCTCTCCAATAACGTGGTCTTTCCGGACATGAAGGGGCCGACGATTGCCGCGACCCGTGGTGCAGAAGGGGACTTAGGCACGACTTTTCTCCTTAGCGTTCCAGAAGGGATTCAGGACAGCTGGTCTGGATTCTTCAGCACAGTTTTACTACCAGTTGCGGATATGGCAACAGGAAGACATGCGCCGCGACTCGAAATGCCGCCCGTCGCCTGTGCGAGGCCCGCATTTCAAGGCGATTTTGGTTTTGAATGAAGTCTTACTCGGCCCGCGTCATCAGATCATGGGACTCCGGGCCCGGGAGTTCCTGGCCGAACCAGGCATCCAGAGAGGAAATTCCGTCGAATAGTCGCTCGGCGCCGTGCCGGAGCAGCTCCTCTGGGCTGCCGAAGCCCCAGGTGGCGCCCAAGGGCCGGAGCTGAGCTTCTCTTGCGGCCTCCATATCGGCGCCCCGATCGCCCACCAGGTAGCCACCCTGGCTGAAGGCGCCGCCCTTGCAGAGGGCCTTCATGAAGGCGACCTTGCCCGGCCAGGCCTCGCTGGGGGCCGGACCGAAGATCTCGTCGATCAGCAGATTCAGATCCAGATGATGGGCCACCCGGCGGGCGAAGGGGGCCGGCTTGGCGGTCACCACAAAAATTTGGTGGTCCTGGCGTTTGAGGCGCCCCAAGAGCATCTGGGCGCCGTCGTAGACCTGGTGCTGGAAGATGCCCTCCTCGCCGAAGATTTCCCAGTAGGCGGCCATGACCTCGTCCAACCGGTCGGGGGCCTGGAGTCCCAGGCGCTCCGCGAAGAGCCCTCGGACCGTGGGGCCGATGAAGGGCCGGATCTCCTCCAGGCTCGGGCAGGGCAGCTCGAAGTTGGCGCAGGTTTTCCGCACACAGGAGGCCACCGCCGGCAGCGGGTTGACCAGCGTTCCATCCAGATCGAAGCAGATCACGCTCATGGGGCCTCGCCTCGGGTTCACAGCCGAGATCTCTGAAAAAAGAACGCGGAGGAATGCCTTGGGGCCCTCCTCCGCGTCTGGTGGTGAATCATTCCCTAGTAACGGAAGGCCAGGGTGGATTGGGTGATGATCTCCCGGGCCTCCTCCAGCCCGACCCAGCCCTGGCTCTGGACATCCTTGGCCTCCAGGTTCTTGTAGGTGAGGAAGAAGTGCTCCACCTCGCGCAGCATGTGCGGGGCGAGATCCTTCAGCTCGAAGACATGGGCGAAATTGGGATCATGGACGGCCACGCTCATGATCTTGTCGTCCTGGCCCTTGTCGTCCCGCATCTTCAGGGCTCCGATGGGCCGGGCCTCGATGACCACGCCGGGGTAGGTGGCGCCCTGGATCAGCACAAGGATATCGAGGGGATCGCCATCATCGGCCAGGGTGTGGGGGATGTAGCCGTATTCCGCGGGGTAGTGGATGGGCGAATACAATACGCGATCCACCTTGACCAGGTTGGTCACGTGGTCGATCTCATACTTGATGCGTGAGCCGAAAGGGATCTCGACGACCGCGTTGACGATATCAGGGGCATTAACGCCAGGGCCGATCATGTGCAGGGACATGCTTCCTCCAATTCCGGTTCAAAGATCCACTAACCCTTAGGATAGCTCAGGCGTTCCCGCCGACCAAATACTGGCGCAGGACAGCGCGGACTTCCTCGTGGGGTTCCCCGTCCATGGCCAGGGCAATGGCCTCCCTGGCCTCGCGGGTATTGATGGCCGCCAGGGACTTGGCCGCGGCGAGCCGGAGGGCCGTGCTTTCGCGTCCGCCCAGGATGCCCTTCTTTCGGAAGATATCCTGGAGGGGTGGGATGGCCTCCGGCGACCCGATGATGCCCAGGGTCTCCAGGGCCCGGAGGCGAATCCGGGTGGATTCCTCCGTGGAACCCTTGGCGCTGTGCAGCAGTTCGGCGACGGCTGGCACGGAGACGGCATCCTTCAGGTCCGAAAGGACCGCGAGAATCTCCAACTGGAGTCCCGGTTCGGAACGCCCCAGGGCCGCCGAGAGGGCCTGGGCCGCCTGGGAGCCTTCCCCGAGGACCGCTACAGCCGCCACCGCCGCTCGGCGCACGGGCAGATCCCGATGTTCGAGGGCCAGGGCCACATCGGGGAAGGCCGGCTTGTGGCCGATCTCCCCCAGCAGGAGCAGGGCGTTGCGCACGTGGGAGGGATTGGGGGAGGCCAGGGCCTCCTTGAGGGCCGGCACCGCGTTGCGCCCGATGGCCCGCAGCGCGTCGACGAGGTTGGCACGGCGTCCCGCGTTCTCTTCCATCTCCAGGCACATGGTGAGATGCGCCGCCGCCGGGCGCCCCAGCAAGGCCAGGAGGGAATGGAGCTGGCTCCTGGAGATCTGGGTGTCGGGGTTATGGAGCAGATCGGTCAGGGTGGCCATGTTGCCGGGGCTCGCGATGCGGAAGAGCAGATCCCGCACGGCCTGGGCCTTCCATTCGGGCGTTTCCGTACGTGTGAGGGCCAGTTCGCCCAGGGCCAGCATCTCCCGGTAGACGCCCTCGAAATTCGATTTGCGCAGCCAGTGGCCCAGCAGCGCCTCCATGGATTGGCAGCTCCAGAGACCCGATTGGGGATCGCTCTCCTGGAGGATGTGCTCGTGCAGGGTCCGTTCCAGGCTCAGGATGTTCTCCGAAGTCAGGGCCGGTTCGTCTAGGCATTCGGCGAGATCGGCCACGATCTCGGAGGCTAGGCGGCGGCGTCGCACCTCCGGGCTGGCGAAGCCGCCCTGCAACTGGTTGAGGAGGTCCTTGAGACCCTCGCCCCGCTTCCCGCGTACCAATTGGCGGAGGAGGATCGTCACCTGGTGGGCATCCAGCTCGAAGACGCCGCGATCCATGAGACTCATGCGCAGCTTGGTGTCGGTGCCGTGGCATTCCCAGAGGATGGCGTCCTTGAGGGCATCCACATCCTGGATAGTCCAGCCTTCGAACTGGAGGCGTCCGCGGATGGCTTCCAGGGAGAGCTCGCGATCCTTGACGCACTGGAGGAGGGAGGCCACCAACAGGGCGAGGGTGAAGCGGGAGGGGGCCAGGCGCACATGGACATCGGCTACGGCTGTAGCGAGGAGTTCGGGCCCCAGGTAATCCAGGGCGCGACGGAGGGCCTGCTCTTCCGAAGGGAAGGTGGGGAGTCCCAGGAGAATGTGGCCCTGGGTCATGGGGTCCAGCGCCGAAAGGGCTCCCCGGAGGGCATCCCGCAGGGTGACCGGGTCCATGCGCCCCAGTCCGAGCTGGGCGCTGGTGCCAGCGATGGAACTGAAATCCGGTTGGAGGAAACCGCATTCCTTGAGCACCTCGCGCTGCTCCGAGGACCAGGGTGAGTCGACAGAGGGCCTCAAGGGAACGGCCGTCATCTGGACCACCGCGCCGAAGAGGCTGCGGAGATCGACCTTGAGGGCCGCCGGGGAAGGTGGTTCATCCACGGGCTCGGGCGCAGGCTCGGGTGTGGGAAGCGGCGCCGGGACCGGATCAGCCGTGGGCGCGGGACCTCCTTCCGTGGGGAAGGTGCCCGCCCAGACTTCATCCAGGGGAATGAGTGGAATGGAGCCAGTGGCGCTCGAAACCGTGGGGGGCGGGAGGTGCTCGGGGGCTAGGCCTCCCCCCACCGTGGGCGGCAGGGCCTCAGACTCCCCGGCGAGGGGTTCCAGTCGGAGGGCCCGCAGGCTGCTCCCTTCGGGGAAGAGGCTATCGGGCCCGCCCATCTCCTGAAGGCGCTGGGGGCGAAGCTGGAGGGCGAAAAAGAGGAGCTGCAATTCGTCCGTGTCGAGCCCCGCATGAAAGACCAGGCCGCCCATGCTCCGGCTCTCCAGTTCCTTCGCGAGGGCCTGGGTGGCGTTCGGAGCCCCTTCCAGGCAACGGCCCTGGCACCAGAGCTTGTTCCGGGAACAGGTGAGGATGAGGGGACTCTCCTCCCGCAGGAGCCCATCCAGGCAGGCCTGCACCGCTTCGACGGTCTGCACCGCCTGGGGATGATCCTGGGCGTAGTGAGACTGCGCCTTGAGTGCTCGATGGAGCAGCTCGGCGAGAGTGGTCAGGGACTTGGGGTTGATCATGCCCTTTTATCCTAGCCTAGGCTGCGGGCAACCTGAGATGGACTTTGGTGCCCCGGTCGGCCCGACTCTCGAGGTGGAGGAGTCCACCATGGGCCACCAGGATGCGGTGGCTCACGGCCAGGCCGAGCCCTGTTCCCCCTCCGAAGGTGCTGAAGAAGGGGTCGAAGATGCGGGTGAGGGCCTCCGGGGGAATGCCGCAGCCGTTGTCCTCCAGCACTACATGCCAGTGGGGAACGCCGTCCAGGAGCTCCCGGACGGCGCCGAGGATGAGCCGGGGCGAATCCCGGTCCTCCATGGCCCGGGAGGCGTTCTGCAGGAGATTCACGGCCACCTGGCGGATCAGGTCCGGATCGGCGTTCCAGAGGGCCTCTGGGGGAATCCGGTTCTCCCAGGCAATGGCCTCGGGAAGGCCCGAGGAGGCCTTGACGCTCTCCCAGAAGGCCGCCAGGGGCAAAGGGGAAACCTTGGGCGTCAGATCCCGGCTGAAGGTGAGCGTATTGGTCACCAGGGTATTCATGCGCTGGACGCCCTCCTGAACACGCTGGGCGAGTTCCAGTTGGGCGGGTTGCTCCGCGAGATCCTCCACCAGCATCCCCGAAAAAAGCGCCAGGCTGCCCAGGGGGTTGCGGATCTCGTGGGCCAGTTCGGCGGCCATGAGGCCCATGGCCTGCAGGCGCTCTTCCCGGGTGGCCTGCTGGGCCCGGAGATGGGCCTCTGTGACATCCCGCAGGGTGATGATGCGGCCCGAACCCGTCGGGCGGCTCTCCTGTTCAAAAAATCGCTCGTGCCCCTCCGCATCCAGGAGGCGGCGAAGCCCCGCGGGAGCGCCGGGGGCCCAAGGGGGGGGACCATCCTGGAAGGTGCCAGCCATGCCCTCGGTCCGGTTGGAGAAACGCAATTCGCCTTCCTCGCCCAGCACCCAGATGGCGAAGGGCACGGCCTCGATGACGGTCTCCAGTTCGCTCTGAAGGCGCTTGAGCTGGCCCTGGAGGGATTCGTAGCGCTCCTGGAGCTGTTCGCTGGCGGCGGTGAAGGCCTCGAAGGCCTCCATCAGTTGCCGGGGTTCGGGGGTGGCGGGCATCTGGGCTCAGGCCTTGGAGAGGTCCAGGATCCGCTGGAGGGCGTCCCGGTCCTGGTGACGGGATTCGTCGGCCACCACCTGTCGGAGCCCCAGCTCCGCCTGGGGCGTTCCGATGGCCAAGAGGGCGCGGGCGCTGGCGATCCGGATCTCGGTGGCCTCGGCGCTGGTAAAGATGCGCCCCTTGCGGCGGATGAGCTCCAGGAGCCCGGGCACGGCGGCGGGAGACGCGATCTGGCCCAGGGTCTCGATCGCCTTGATCCGCAGGCGCTCGGAGGTTCCGGCATGCTTGGCCAGTTCCAGGATATTGGGGACGGCCTCGGGGACCTGGATCTGGCCCAGGCCGAAGAGGATCTCCATCTGGGTTTCGGGATCGGTGCCCGGGAGACAAGCCAAGAGGGGTTCACCAGCGGCGGGGCCTCCCAGCTTCCACAGCGCCCGCACCGCCGAGCGGCGCACACGGCCATCGGCGTGTCGGAGACAGGCCTCCACATCGCTGAGGAGCCCCGCATCGCCCATATCGGCCAGGAGATTGAGCGTATTGCGGACGAAGTACCAGGTGGGGGAATGGAGCCCCTCCTGGAGGGCGGGAATGGCGATGGGGCCCATCACCCGGATGACATCCAGCAGTCGCCCACGGCGCTTGCGATCCGGTTCCTCCCCCAGGATATTGACCAGGTAGCGTGCGGCGGGTTCCCCCAGGAATTCGAAGTAGGGGATGAGCGTGGTGAGCATCTCCTCGGCCTCCACGGCGTGGAGCCTGCCCACGGTCGCCCCCATCAGATCCCCGGCCGTGAGGCGTCCCCGGAGCTTGGCCAGGGCCAGGCCCCGCCACTCCTGGTTATCGTCCAGGAAGGCGCAGAGGCCCTCCAGTTCCAGGAATACGCTCTGGGCTTGGGGCAATTCCCCCAGGTTCACCAGGCAGGCCAGGATGCCTTCCAGGGTCTCGGTGGTGATGGCATGAAGGGGGGCGAGGGGCTCCCAGCCGAAGTGGGCCACGAGTCCCTGGATGAGCGGCCCCTGGGCTTCCAGGGGCAGACCGGGTTCCTCCATCCATTGGGCCACGGCCGCCAGTCCCTTGGCGGCCCCCCGGCGCCTTTCCGCGTCCTCGGAGGTGAGCTGTTCCAAGAAGAGTTCGAGCAGCTGGAGGAATTGCTCCGGGCGGTTCAGGTCCAGCAGATCCCGGAGCAAGGATAGGCGCTGATCGGGGCTCAGGTTCCAGAGGGCGGCCTCCGTGGTGGCCCGATTCACCTTCTCGTCCAGGGTCTGGTTATCCCAGTCGAGCTGCTTCAGAAGCTCTTGCATCCGCTCGGATTCCAGCCCCTGGCCCTGGAGTTGGGCCAGCATGAGTTCGCGCTGGGGGGAGGCCTTGATCCGTTCAAAGAGGGAATCCTTCAAGTCGGCCCAGGAGGTGCCCTCTTGGAGGAGACTAGAGGCCGCATGGCCCAGGAGTTCGGGGACCAGGGATTGAAAGGCCAGACCCAGGGAGGGCGGCGTCTCGGGCAGGGTCTCGAGCCCCCCCAGCATGGAGAGCAGGGCCTTACCGGGAAGGGCCTGCAGGGCCTGGCGCAGGGCCTCGATCTGAGGGGCGGCGGGGAATCCGTTTCCCCAGCCCATTTCCTCGGCGATGGGCCCAAGGAAGGCGAGATCCCGGGTCATGGCATCCTCGCGGCTCTCCAGGCCGGCCTTCAGGCCCTCCTGCCAACGCTGGAGCATGCTGGCGATATCGGCGAGGAGGGGCGTGGCGGCTTGGAGCTGGGCGGCCAGGGCTTCCGCGGATTCCACATCGCCCTTGCCCTCGGCTTCGCCTTCGCGGATCTCCTTGTATTGGGTCTGGCTGAGGGTGATGTGCTGGAGGCTCTGGTCGGCCATGACCTTGGCCACCCCCCCCAATTCCTCCAGTTTGGTGGGCTTGAGGATGAGGATCTTCAGCATCCCCAGGAGCTCGGCCTGGGTCACGCCGCGCTGGAGAACGAAACCGGCGATCTGGCGTTCGGAGAGTTGGCGGGCCAAGGCGATGGTATGCAGGCTCTGGCCCTCGGTAGGGGCCCCGTCCAGGAAGAGCTTGCCGCCGGAGGTGGCGATGTGGAGGGAGGGTTTCTCCTCCAGCCAGTCGGACAGGCCCTGGGCCAGGATGCCCAGGGATTCCTGGGCCCGGGGGTGGGCATCGGTGTACATCTGCAGGGCCTTGAGGGTCATTTGCAGGGCCTGCACGAGGTCGATGAAGTTCACGGCAGGCTCTCCTGCATGGGGTCGCTCCACTCCCGCCGCAGCTGGGCGTAGTGCTGGACGAGGAAGCGGTAACGGCGCTGGCCTTCTTCGCG
Source organism: uncultured Holophaga sp. (assembly GCA_963664825.1). Taxonomy (GTDB): domain Bacteria; phylum Acidobacteriota; class Holophagae; order Holophagales; family Holophagaceae; genus JAYREN01. Next base: position 3,295,728 of record OY761614.1, on the reverse strand, counting down.
AGCGATGGGGGTGTTCAGACTCTCCGTGATGCCCCGGGCGAGTTCGAGCCAGCGCTGGCCCCGTTCCAGGATATGGGCGGTGTCGACGGGGCCGAAGCCTCCGCTGATGCAGCCGAAGTGAACCAGGCTGGCCGCTCCGAGCTTGCTCAGCTTATCGGCATCCCACAGGCAGGCGGCCTCCAGGGGCTCCAAGGGGTGCGCAAGGCTCAGACCCACATGCTGGAGGATGGCCTGCTTCACCGCCGGGAGCTTGGCGACGGGGAAATCCGAACCCTCGAGAATGCCCTCCAGCGCCTCGGCGGCGTCCCGGGCGTGGGTGTCCTTGCCGCCGGGGGTGTTGAGCAGCTTGCGGCAATCGTGGAGCCAGGCTCCGCACTCGAGGATCTCCAGATCAGCGCCGGTCCGCTGGGCGAGCCAGCGGGCCAGCTTCACCACCGCGAGGGTGTGCTCGAAGCGGTAATCGAAGATGGCCTGGGGGCCTTCCTCGGTTTCGTGGGACACCCTCCAGAACCGGATGGCATCGGCTTCGGAGTGGGCCCGCAGGCCCGCCTCGCAGGCCTCGCGCCAGGGCTTCAATACGCCAATCACCTCGGGTCGACCTCCATGGATATCCAGGACATTGTACGGCAGACCACGCGGGTCGTTTTTGCCAACCCGCCGATGATGCGCTATTCCGGGACCAACTGCACAGAATTCAGGCCCAGGTGCGCGAGCCCAGGATCTTTTGAAGGGTCTCCCGGTCCCCATTCCGGGGCGCTTCCTGGATGGCCTGGGCTAGGACGCCATGGGCCTCGGGGGTTCCGAGGGCCACCAGTGCCTTGGCGGCGGCTTCCCGCACGGGCGCGGATTGCCGGATCTTGTGGAGCCGCCCCTTCTGTTCCAGGAACCCCGCCAGCGCGGGAAGGGCGCTCGTCTGCCCCAATTGGCCCAGGGCCTCGATGGCCTTGACCCGGAGGGCTTCCTCGGCCTGGAGGGCGAAGCCCGCGATGGCGGGCACGGCCGAGGAGGCGCGGATTTGGGCCAGGCCCACCAGGATATCGCCCTGGGTTTCCGGGTCGCACCGGGGCAGGAGATCGACGAGATAGGGAGCCGCGCGGAGCCCCCCCGTCTTCCAGAAGGCCCGCATGGCGGCCCGGCGGATGCGGAGATCCGGGTGTTCCAGGAAGCGGCTGGCGGTCTCGAAGGAATCCGGATCCCCGAGCTCCCCCAGCAGGTTCAGGCCGTTGCGGACCAGGTACCAGGCCTCCGCGCCCAGGGCCTCCTTCACCGGTTCGCCGCTCATGGGCCCCAGCGCCTTCAGGAGCTCCAGGATGCGGCTCCGGCGCTGGCGGTTTTCTTCGCCCTCCAGGTGCCGGATCAGGCCGCGGCAGCCGTCCGAGCCCGCCATTCGGAATAGGGGCAGGATGAGGCTCTCCAGAATGGCGCGGCCTTCCCTGAAATAGCGACGCAGGGGGATGAGGCCCAGATCCTTCGAGGCGAGAAGGCGCTTCCGCAGTGCGGGCCCCCCAGCCCCGGCGTAGCGGATGATCCGCGCCAGCTGGCTGCAGGCCCCCTCCAGGTCTCCCGCGGTCGCCACCGCTCCCAGCAGCAGGGCCGTGCAGTCCTCGGCCAGGGTTTGAAGGGCCTCGTCGGCTTCGGTGTTCAGGCAGCGTCCCGTGGCGCCGAGAAAGAGGGCGAGAGTGGCGAGGGGAATGAGGGCATGGGTATCGGCCTCGGCCAGGGCCCGGATGGTCTCCAGGGACCAGCGGCGGGTCTCGATCCGATCGGATTCGAGGCCTTCCATCAGTTGCTCGGCGCCCCGGGTGAAGACCGAGATCCGGCCCTCTTTCAGGAACTGGACCAGATGCGCTTGCCAGGCCTCCGGGGAACGCTCCTGGGCCGGGCCCTCTTCGGTCTCACCGGGGAGATTCTCATCCTCCTGCCGGACTGCGGGAGGAGCGGCGTCCCGGCCCTTGGCCTCCGAGGGCATCCGCAGTTTCAATTCTGGGTAATTTTCGCCGGCGAGCACATCAGACGGGGACAGGGGGTCCTCATCCTCAACCGAGGGCGATTTCGGTGCCATAAAGGGATTCGGGTTCGCCATGGTCCTTCCTCCTGTATAGCTGGGGGTTGTCTGATACCCGAGACCTGGGATCTATCCTCTTATACTTGGTTGAGAAGTGTAATATTCCGCGCGATGGAGCACTCCAAGCGTAGGCAATTCCCATCCCAAAAGCCAGCTTTTGCCCCGGGCAAGGTGGGTTGTCGAGTAATGGATAATAATCGCATGAAGACAAATGTCTAACACCTCCATGCTCCCGGGAGGTCATCCTCAGGCGCGCTCCAGAATGAGCAACGTCAGTTCCGGCGGCACCAGGAAGCGGTTGGGAGGCCCCCAGAACCCCGTGCCGACGCTGGTGTAGATCCACATGCCCCCGAAGCGGTGCAGTCCCTTGGGGAAGCGGTAGAGGGACTGCACCAGGAGGCTCCAGGGGAAGTACTGGCCTGCGTGGGTGTGACCGGAGAGTTGGAGCCGCACCCCTGCCTTTTCGGCGGCTTCATAACCGGTGGGCGGGTGGAAGAGTAGGATCTTGGTGGCGTCCAAGGGCAGGCCCGCCAGGGCCTTCGCCAGATCCGGCCCCTTGGTGCTGCCGCGTCGGCCGCGGGCGGCAGGGTCGGGCAGGCCCGCCACCGCGAGTCGGGCGCCTTTCCGTTCGATCATTACATGTTCATTGTTCAGCATCCTCCAGCCCAGGCCCTGGATGATGGGGATCCACTTGGCGATGCCGGAATAGTATTCGTGGTTGCCCGTGACGAAATACACCCCATGAGCCGCCCTCAGGGCTCCCATGGCCTCGACCTTGCCCTTCACGCCATCGGTCTCCCCATCCACCAGATCCCCGGTGAAAACGATGAGATCGGGATGGAGCGCGTTGGTGCGGGCCACGAGACCGTCCACCTGGGCCCTGGAAACGAGAGGACCCAGATGCAGGTCCGAGATCTGCACGATGCGCAATCCTTCCAGCCCTGAGGGAAGAGCCGGAATGGGCACGTTCACCTCCTTGAGGGCCGGAGGGCGCAGGGCCGTCACCAGGCCGATCAGGACCGAAAGCATCGCGGCGCACAAGGCGATTTGGAAGGCCCAGAGCCCGAGGCCTTGGGGGGCGTGGACCAGGCGGCGCAGTAGGAACCGTAGGAGATCGGCCGCCGCCAGATAGACCAGATAGGTGGAAACAAAGCTGAAGAGCCCGTAGCTCAACCAGTAGAGGAAATCCGCCCGGTGATCCACCAGGCGATTGACCAGGGGCACCAGGAACAGGAGCGCGAGAAAGAGCCCGAAGAAACCCCAGATCATGCGTGGATGGCGGGCCAGGGCGGGACAGAGCGCCATGGAGCGCCGGGCCATGTAGGTGAAGGCGCCTCCCAAGACCAGGAGCGCAAGGCTGATGAAGAGCGTGGCTCGCAGCATGGATCCAGATCAGCATGGGCCCTGGCGGGATGCAAGGGATCCTTGGCTGGAGCAGAGTGCCTAGCGCCCCACCATCTGCCCCAGCATCTCCCAGGCGGCCAATTGGGTGAGACGGAGGCCTTCCATCTGGGGCACCAACTCCTGGGGGCGGAAGCGGCGGGGCCTCCCTTGGAAATCGCAGGGCAGGGCCATGGCGTCGAGGCGGGCCTTCCGGGCCAGGCTCATGGCCCTCGGCAGATGCCAGGCGGAACTCAGGAGCCCCACCCGCCCCCAGTGCTGCTGTTCGCTCATGGCGCGATAGGCGGCGATCTCGTCCCGTGTGATGAAGCAGGGGGTCTCCACCACGCGGATGGCCGCCGCGGGCACTCCCAGGCCCATCCACAGGGTGCGCGTCTCCTGGGCCAGATCTCGGTCGCCGTGCAGGCCATCGTTGCCCCGCCCGCTGGCCACCAGGCAGCGCGCACGCCCGGAATGCCAGAGCCTCGCGGCTTCGGCGAGACGGTCCCCGGAGATGCCGAAGTGGGGGCGTCCCTGGGCGTCCAGCTCCGTGCCGCCTCCCAACACGCAGATGGCGTCCAGGACGGGGCCGCGCTCCAAATCCGGTGTCGGGATTTGCTGTTCCAGGTGGGCCATCATGCGCCGTCCCACCCAGGGATTCCCGGCCAGGGCCAGGAGGATCCACAGAAAGCCGAGGCCCGCCGTGAAGGCGGGCCTGCGGAGTTTCTGGCTCCAGAGCGTCATCCCGGCGAGCAGGACCCACACCAGCCCCAGGGGCATGACGAGCATCGCCAGCGTCTTCTGGAGGCTAAAGAGCATGGTGGATTCTTACATCACAACGCGGCCATGTGCTCCCGCAGGGCCTCGAGGGTCTTGTCCATCTCTTCATACATGGCGCGGTCATGCCAGGGGGCGCAGGCCTTGGCCAGGCGATCGAAGAGGGGACGGACGCCCAGGGCGGGCTTCAAGCCGATGATGCGCACGCCTTCGAGGGCCATGCGGGCCTCGATGCAGAGCACGTGCTCCAGCGCGTCCACGGCCCGCAGCAGCTTGCGGGCGGCGATGGGGCCCATGGAGACGTGGTCTTCCTTCCCGGCACTGGTGGGGATCGTGTCCACGCAGGCGGGATGGGCGATGCCCTTCATCTCCGAGACGAGAGCCGCGCTGGTGACGTGGGCCATCATGAAGCCGCTTTCGAGCCCTCCCTGCTGGGTGAGGAAGGCGGGCAGATCGGAATAGGCCGGGTTCACCATGCGTTCCTGGCGGCGCTCGGAGATGCTGGCCAGATCGCAGACGGCGATGGCGAGCACATCGCAGGCGAAGGCCGGGTACTGGCCGTGGAAGTTGCCGCCGCTGCGGCTCTCCTGGGTATCGGTGAAGATCATCGGGTTGTCGGTGGCGCTATTGAGTTCCCGCTCGAGAATTTCGCTCGTGAATTTGAGCGCGTCGCGGGTCACGCCGTGGACCTGGGGCAGGCAGCGCAGGCTGTAGGCATCCTGCACCCGGGTGCAGTCCCTGTGGCTCTCCTGGATCTCACTCTCCTCGGCCAAGAGGTCGCGCATATGGGCGGCTACTTCGATTTGGCCGGGATGGGGCCGGGCGTTGTGGATGCGCGCGTCGTAGGCCGCCGAAGTGCCGTGCAGGGCCTCGAGAGAGAGGGCCGCGATTTCGTCGGCCAGGGGCAGGAGTTTCCGGAGCCGCGCCACGGCCAGGTTGCCGAGGCTCGTGATGAGCTGGGTGCCATTGATGAGGGCCAGGCCCTCCTTGGGCTGGAGCCGGATGGGCTCAAGACCCGCCTTTTTCAGGGCCTCGCCTCCGGCAACGTGTTTCCCGCAATCCCAGGCCAGTCCCTCGCCCACGAGCAGCAGGGCCATGTGGGCCAGGGGCGCGAGATCGCCGGAAGCGCCCACGCTGCCCTGGCAGGGCACCACCGGGACGATATTGCGGTTGAGGCATTCCTTCAGGAGCTCGATGGGCTCGACGCGGATGCCCGAGTGGGCCTTCAGGAGGCAGTTGATGCGGGCGGCCATGAGGGCGCGGGTCTGCTGGATGGGGAGGGGCTCGCCCACGCCGGCGGCGTGACTGCGCACCAGATTGAGCTGGAGCTGGGCCAATTGATCCTCGGGGATGACCACCGTGGCGAACTGGCCGAAGCCCGTGTTGATGCCGTAGACCACCCGCTTTTCCGAAAGGATGCGGTCGATGACGGCGCGATTCTCCTTCACCAGGGCCAGGGCCGCGGGATCGAGATCCACCGGTTCTCCTGCCGCGATGGCCTCCAGGGAAGCCGCGTTGAGTGTCTTGCCGTCGAGACGGATCATGGGAGCTCCAGGTTTCGAGAATATCCTTGCACGCGATTCGGAACTTGTATAGACAGGTATGAGCAGGTTTCTTGGAGGCCCCCCATGAGCTCCCCGTTCCCATCCAATGATCCCCGCCGCGACGAGAGCCGCGTGATCCGCGCCCCCCGGGGCACGGAACTCCACTGCAAGAATTGGCTGATCGAGGCTCCCTACCGCATGATCCAGAACAACCTGGATCCCGAAGTGGCCGAGAATCCCAAGAGCCTGGTGGTCTACGGTGGCATCGGCCGCGCCGCCCGGAACTGGGAATGCTACGACCAGATCCTGGAGAGCCTGCGGGGCCTGGAGGAAGACGAGACGCTCCTCATCCAATCCGGCAAGCCCGTGGGCATCTGGAAGAGTACGCCGGACAGCCCCCGCGTGCTCATCGCCAATTCCAATCTGGTCCCCAAGTGGGCCACCTGGGAGCATTTCCACGAACTGGATCGCAAGGGGCTCTTCATGTACGGCCAGATGACGGCCGGCAGCTGGATCTACATCGGCGCCCAGGGCATCGTCCAGGGCACCTACGAAACCTTCGCCGAAGCGGGTCGCCAGCACTGTGGAGGCAGTCTGGCCGGCAAGTGGATCCTCACGGCCGGCCTCGGGGGCATGGGTGGCGCCCAGCCCCTGGCGGCCACCTTCGCCGGTGCCGTGAGCCTCAATATCGAGTGCCAGCAGACTTCCATCGATTTCCGTCTGCGCACCAAGTACGTGGATAAGCAGGCCAGGAACCTGGATCACGCCCTGGAACTGGTCAAGGAGCACACGGCCAAAAAGGAGGCCGTCTCCATCGCCCTGCTGGGCAACGCTGCCGAGATCCTGCCGGAACTCGTGAAGCGCGCCAAGCAGGGCGGGCTCCGCCCCGATATCGTCACGGATCAGACCAGCGCCCACGATCTGGTGAACGGATACCTGCCCATGGGCTGGACCGTGCCCCAGTGGAAGGCCGCCCAGCTCGACGAGACCAAGCATGCCGAACTGAAGGCCGCCGCAGGGAAATCCTGCGCCGTGCATGTCCGGGCCATGCTCGATTTCAAGGCCCTGGGAAGCGCCGTGGTGGATTACGGCAATAACATCCGCCAGGTGGCCAAGGACAACGGCGTGGCCAACGCCTTCGACTTCCCGGGCTTCGTGCCCGCCTACATCCGGCCCCTCTTCTGCGAAGGAAAGGGCCCCTTCCGCTGGGTGGCCCTTTCGGGCGATCCCGAGGACATCTATAAGACCGACGCCAAGCTCAAGGAACTCTTCCCCGAGAATACGCACGTGCATCGCTGGCTGGACATGGCCCGGGAGCGTATCGCCTTCCAGGGCCTGCCCGCCCGCATCTGCTGGCTGGGCCTGGGGGAGCGCCACCTCGCCGGTCTCGCTTTCAACGAGATGGTTCGCACCGGCGAGCTGAAGGCCCCCATCGTCATCGGTCGCGACCACCTGGATACGGGTAGCGTGGCCAGCCCCAATCGGGAAACGGAAAGCATGTTGGATGGCACGGACGCCGTCAGCGATTGGCCCATGCTCAATGCCATGCTGAACGTGGCCGGGGGCGCCACCTGGGTGAGCCTCCATCATGGCGGCGGCGTGGGCATGGGCTACAGCCAGCACGCTGGCATGGTCATTGTGGCCGATGGCACCCCTGAGGCCGCCAAGCGCCTGGAGCGCGTGCTCTGGAACGACTGCGGCACCGGCGTCATGCGCCATGCGGATGCGGGCTACGAGATCGCCAAGCAGACCGCCAAGACCAAGGGCCTCAAGCTACCCATGCTGAAGGACTGATTCCGGGTTGTGGAATGGGTTTTAAAAAAAATGAACCACAGAGGGCACTGAGAAGAGCAGGAGGGCACTGAGGAAGAAACGGGCAGGCACTGGGATTTCTTTTCTCTGCGCTCTCTCCTTTTCTCTCTGTGCCCTCTGCGGTTCCGTTCCTTTATCCACTGGGATCCAAATGAGAACATGGGCTGAACCCATTGCGGGTGAACACCGATGAATGTGGATATGTCCCCATGGCGGGGGCGTGTGGACGCGGTGGAGGGTGAACAGGCCCTCCGCTGGCACCAGGTGGTCCGGCCCCTGACACCGGAGGCCTCCTCGGGCGTGGCGCTACTGGGTTTCGCCTGCGATGCGGGTGTGCGGCGCAACCAGGGGCGTCCCGGTGCCGCAGAGGGCCCCTTCGAATTGCGACGGTTCCTGTCCAATCTCCCGGCCCGGTCCGGCCAGGCGCTCTTTGACGCAGGCACGGTGCGGGTGGAGGGCGACGACCTGGAGGCGGGGCAGGGTGCCTACGCCGCCCGGGTGGCCTCCCTGCTGGATCAGGGGCTCCTCCCCGTGGGCCTCGGGGGCGGTCATGAGATCGCCTGGGGCAGTTTCATGGGGCTGGCCAGGCATCTTGAAGCTCTCGGCACCGCGCCCCGCATCGGCATCCTGAACCTGGACGCCCACTTCGATCTGCGCTCCGCGGAGCGCGGCAGTTCGGGCACGCCCTTCCGCCAGATCGCCCGAGCCTGCCAGGAGAAGGCCTGGCCCTTCCACTACGCCGTGATGGGCATCAGCGCCTTCGCCAACACCGAGGCCCTCTTCCAGGCGGCCCGGGATCTGGGGGCCACCTGGCGCCTGGACGAGGCCATGGGCTTTGCGGATCTGCCGGATGCCCTGGCCTTCGTGATGGAATTCCTGATCCGTGTGGATCACCTCTATCTCACGACCTGCCTGGACGTTCTGCCCGCTTCCGACGCGCCGGGGGTGAGCGCGCCTTCGGCCCGGGGCGTGGCCCTGGAGGTGCTGGAGAAGATCCTCGACGCCGCCTGCGCCAGTGGCAAGCTGCGCCTGGCCGATATCGCCGAACTGAACCCCTCCCTGGATGAGGATCACCGCACGGCGCGTCTGGCCGCTCGGATCCTGGGGCGCGTCGTGGCCCACAGGGAGTCCCATGCCTAGGACATTCAAGGAGAAGGCCTCGGGCGCCCTGTACCTGGCGGTCAAGGAACTGGTCCGCCAGAAGATCCAGGCCGGCGCCTGGAAGGTGGGGGACCGCATCGCCTCCGAACACGAACTGGTGGCCGAACTGGGCATCTCCCGCATGACGGTGCATCGCGGGCTGCGGGAGCTGGCCTCCGAGGGGCTGCTCACGCGCGTGGCCGGCGTCGGCACCTTCGTGGCCGATGGCAAGGCCGAATCCAGCCTGCTCCAGGTGGTCAATATCGCCCAGGAGATCCGGGCCAGGGGCCATGAATACCGATTCCTGCTGCTGGAATCGGTGCGGGAATCGGCGCCCCTGGAGGTGGCGACGGCCCTGGGCGTCTCGACAGGGGATTCGGTCTTCCATGTGGCCGGCATCCACTTCGAGGATGGTGTTCCCATGCAGCTGGAGGACCGCTACGTCAATCCCAAGGCCGCCCCCGGCTTCCTGGAACAGGATTTTCGCTCCGTGCTCCCCGGCGAATACCTGCTGGGCGCCGTGCCCCTGGACGAGGCCGAACATGTGGTGGATGCCACGGCGGCCACACCCGAGCAGGCGGAAAGGTTGGGATTGCCGGTGGGATCACCCTGTCTCGTCCTCACGCGCCGCACCTGGACCCGGGGCCTTTGCGTCACCTTCGTGCGCTGCATCCACCCCGGCAGCCGCTACCGCCTGGGCACACGCTTCAGGCCCGGGAGCGATTCGGGTGTGGGGTGATCACCGCGCCCAGTCGAGGCTATCCCGCTTGGATTGCCAGTGGGCGCCCAGTTCCAGCGCGATGGCCCTGTCACAGAGTTCCAGGGCGCCGTGGAAGTCGCCCATCTCGCTTCTGGCCTGGACGCCCCGTTCCAGGGCGGTGGTGGCCTCGAGCGTGGCGCGGAACTGGTGTCCCAGGGCCTCCTCCATGGCGGGCAGATGGATCAGGAATCCCTGGAGGGCCTCTTCCACGCCCTCCCAGTCCTGGAGTTGGGCCTTGGCCTCGGCCATGAGATCGAAGGCGAGGGCCTTCACGCCATTGGGCAAGCTCTGTTGGCCTTCCAAGGTGCGGTTCAGGTATTTGAGGGCCGAGGCGGGGCCATTGAAGGCCGCCTCCCGGTGGCCCGCGAGGAGGTCCTCCAGGATCTCCTTCACGGATTTTTGAATGCGTTCGATGCGCTTGGCCATGGAACCAGTCGAACATTCCCGCAGGAGTGTGTCCAGCGCTACCGGGGCCTGAAGCGCGCCAACGCGAAGGTGCTCAGGAGGGCGAAGGCGCCGCAGGCGGGCCAGAGCACGCGGGGACCCGACCCCGCATAGATCAGGAGCCCCAGTCCCGGTCCCAGGGTCATGCCCAGGGTCCAGCTGAGGGAATACAGGCCCATGTATTCGCCTCGACGATCCGCAGGCGCCAGGGAGGCCACGGCCTCGCTGGAGGCGGGGAGCAGGATCATCTCCCCCAGGCTCCAGGCGATGACCGTGAGGGCCAGCAGCGGCAGGGTCTGGGCCAGTCCCGTGAAACCGAACCCCATGGCGATGAGGAGGCTGCCCAGGGCCAACTGGCGGCCCGGGCGCCAGTTGGCCAGGCGCGTGTTGAGGGCCACTTCCAACAGGAGGATGAGGACCGTGTTCAAGGTGAAGACCAGGCCGAAGATCCTGGGGCCGTAGGCCAGATCCCGGCTCACCCAGAGGGGCAGGCTGCCGTGGATCTGCGTGAAGACCAGGGTGACCGGCAGGAGTCCCAGGAGGAGGAAGAGGAGGTTCCGGTCCCGCCATCCGCTCAGGCTCCCGCCCTCATGGGCGACCACGGCCGTGGCGGGCACCCAGGCCACCAGCACAGCGGCGCCCAGGAGGGTCGTGAGCCCATCGATCCAGAAGAGGGCCCTGAAGGAATGCTGGGCGATGAGGCCCCCTGCGGCGGGGCCCAGGGCGATGCCCAGATTGGAGGCGAGGCGGTGCAGGACGAAGGCCTGCTTGCGCTGCTCCGGCGCCGTGAGATCGGCGATGAGGGCTCCGGAGGCGGGCCAGAAGGCCTGGTTGAGGGCTGACCAGAGGACAACCAGCGGATAGAACAGGGCCTTGGATCCCGCCCAGGGGATCAGCATCAGCACCAGGGCCGAACTGACGAGGCTCCAGGCCAGCAGGCGCCGGTGGCCCATGCGATCCGCCAGCCGTCCCGAGAAGGGGCTCACCGCCAGCGCGCCCAGGCCGTAGAGGAGCATGGCCGTGGCCGCTTCCGCCTCCTTCCAGCCCCGGCCCTGCACCAGGTACAGGGTCATGAAGAACATCACCATCGTGCCCAGGCGGTTGATGAGGGTGCTCAGGGCGAGCATCCAGATGCAACGGGGGAGACCCGAGAGGCCCTTCCAGGGATTCATGTGCTTTCCGCCCTTCAAGAGAATGGTCCAGAGGTCCAGTCTCTCAGGACTGGGGGGAGGATTCCTCGCCTTCATCCACGGAGTCCCCTCCGAAAATTTCCTTCCCGGAATACGGTTCGGCATGCTTCGAACACGGATGGGACTCACCAACGCCAATTAGCATTGCAAGCAGCAACCGTCTCAGGCCTCATGGTTCACATGCGCGCCACCACTTCGTTCGTCACGCCCGGCCTCCTGCAGGATCGCCTTGCATCCATTGCTCGCGAACTTTCGGGGCGCGAGGATGCCCTCGCCTTGCTGGGACTGGGGTCTGTCGGTGCTGAAACCGACCGCCTCGACGCCTGGTCTGACCTGGATTTCTTTGTGCTGGTCGGCGAAGGCGCCAAGGGACGCTACGTGGGGAACCTGGACTGGCTCGCCGGGGCCCATCCCTTGCTCTGGCACTTCCAGAACACCGTCGACGGGCACAAGGCGCTGATGGCCGACGGGGTTTTCTGCGAATTTGCCGTGTTCGAGATCCAGGAACTGAGCGGCGTCCCCTACGCACCCGGTCGCTTCATCTGGCGCCGCGATGGGGTCGACGAGGCCCTCGCCTGGGCTGAGCGGCCCCTGCCTGCCCGGCACGATGCCGACTGGCTCATCGGTGAAGCGTTGTCGAACCTGATCGTGGGTCTCCATCGGCATGCCAGAGGCGAGAAGCTCTCGGCGATGCGCCTGGTTCAGGTCCATTGCCTGGACCGGGTGCTCGAGTTCCTGGAGCAGCAGCAAGCGCCCTCCCACGACTCGGCTGGGGCCCGGGATCCCTTCAACGTTGATCGACGGATCGAAATGCGCTGTTCCCAGGCCGCCTCGGCCCTGCCCACCTGGGCCGGGGGCTATGAACGCACGGTGCCCGCCGCGTTGGCGCTGCTGGCGGCTTTGGAGGCCCACCATGCGGTTCCAGCGGACGTTGCTGCGCACCTGAGACGGTTGGCCGCTGGCCCTTCGGCCTTCCCCTGAGGCCTGCCGAGGATCTGTCAGTGGAGCTGGGTGAAGACCTGCGTTTCCCGAGATCCAACGAACCGTCCTCAGGGATGGAGGTAGCGCCCCATGAAGAGGATCGCGCCGCTGCTTCGATCCTGGATGAGGAAGACGAAGGGGTGATCGGCCCTGAATTCGACGATCTTCGGCTTGCCCTCTTCTTTTATCCCGAGCTCAATAATCTCAACCGCAGTCACAGCCGCCGCCTCGGCGCCCTTCTCGTCCACGGAAACGAAGGCCTTGTGCAGGACCTCGTCGATCTTCAACGGGCGTTTGGACATCCGGCTGAAGTCCGCGCCATCCGTGAAGGCCGTCTTCAGCCCCTGGGACTGGAGGGTCTTCTGCACAGTGGGGCTGGTTTCGAACTTGAAGCGGGGCAATGTGACATTGACCAGGCAATCGCCGTGATGGGCATGAAGGGCCTCGATGATTCGTTCCAAACGCTCCGGTCTGAGGCCTTCCTCGAAGGCTCGGAACCGCGCGCGCTCGGGCAGGATGACCAGCATGCGAAAGGGACCCTCCATGAAATCCATGGCGAGTGTCTGGCAGCCTTCGGCATCAGCGTAGTCGAACATGCTGCCGCCATGCATCAAGGGGGCTTCTTCCTTGCTGCCTTCCAGTGGGAAAAAGGGTCCGGGCTTTGTGCTCTGTTTCTGGAATTCGATGGTCCAGCCGCCCTTGAACGAGACGGCGTTGGTGAGCACCACGCGGGTATCGGGCTTAACACGTTCGAGGATGGTCGGGATGCGCCCCTCCGTGGCCCGGGAGGTCCATCCGTTGATGCGGCGCAGGGCTTCCCGGGGTTCACCTTTGAAATTCAGGTTCTCGATAGCCGCCTGGAAGGCAGTCTCCATCGTCCTCCGGAAGGCGGGCACCACGGGCCATCCCTTGTCGATCCAGAGTCCGTTGCTGACGCGGAAGCTGGAGGGGGTCTTCGCCTTCGGCCAGCCCGGCATGGTCTTCAGTTGCTCGTCCAGGGTGGCGGCGGCGCGGAAGAGCCGCTCCTCGGGCAGGGTCGTGTGCAGCAGGGTCCGGAATTCCGCAGCCGTGGTTCCCGACGCCCCGGCGCTGGTCATGGCCAGGGCCTCATAGATGCCGTAAGGCGAAAAGACCAGGTTCTCCGGAGTCCGAGCCAGGTCCCGGAACAGATCCAAGGCGAAGCGGTTGTTGTCCGCCGCGAACTGTTTCACCTCTGCAGGTTGGGCCGGTGGCTGGGTTACAGGTTCGCAGCCCAGCAGCAGCAAGGCACCGAGGATCGACGGCCCGATCCCGAAGGGGAACCGGGCTGCTAACCTATTCATATTCGATCGTCGCCGGCGGCTTGGAAGTGATATCGAAGACCACGCGGTTGATGCCCCTGACCTCGTTGACGATGCGCTGGGCGCAGGTTTCCAGGAGCTCGTGGGGCAGGCGTGCCCAGTCGGCGGTCATGAAGTCTTCGCTGGTGACTGCCCTCAGGGCGCACATGTTCTCGTAGGTGCGCTCATCGCCCATGATTCCCACGGTCTGCACGGGCAGGAGGACGGCAAAGGCTTGGCTGCTGAGCTTGTACCAGCCGCTGCGTTTGAGCTCCTCCATGAAGATGGCGTCGGCCTTCTGGAGGATCTTCACGCGTTCAGGCGTGATGGGGCCGGGGATGCGCACGGCGAGGCCAGGTCCTGGGAAGGGGTGGCGCCAGACCATGTCCTCGGGCAGGCCCAGGGCGAGCCCCGCCCGGCGCACTTCGTCCTTGAATAGCTCCCGCAGGGGCTCCACCAGCTGCATGTTCATGCGCTCGGGCAGGCCTCCCACGTTGTGGTGGCTCTTCACCAGCACGGCCCCGCCGATGCCGCTGGATTCGATGACATCGGGGTAGAGGGTGCCTTGTCCCAGGAACTGCGCCTGGGTGGCCTTGGCCTCCTGCTCGAAGACTTCGATGAAGACCCGGCCGATGATCTTGCGCTTCTGCTCGGGGTCGCTCACGCCCTTGAGTTCCCGGAGGAAGGCCTGGGAGGCATCCACCCATTTCACCTTCAGATCGAAGGGAGCGAAGGCCTCCTGGACCTGCTTCATCTCGTCCTTGCGCATGAGGCCGGTATCGACGAAGACGCAGGTGAGCTGGGCCCCGATGGCCTTGTGCAAGAGGAGGGCGGCCACGCTGGAATCCACCCCGCCGGAGAGGCCCAGCACCACGGTGCCTGGGCCCACCTGTCGGCGGATGGCCTCCACCTTCTGTTCGATGAAGTGGCCCGCGTTCCAGTCCAGCTTCATGTCGCAGACATGGAGGAAATTGAGGAGCAGGGCATTGCCATGCTGGGTGTGGGTCACTTCCGGATGGAACTGGATGCCGAAGCGCCGCAGGCCGCGGTGTTCCATGGCGGCCACGGGAACCCCCGGGGTCTTGGCAGTGACCCGGTAGCCCTCGGGGGCCACTTCCACGTGATCGCCGTGGCTCATCCAGACCACTTGGTCCTTCTCCATGCCCTGGAAGAGGACGCTATCGGCATCGCTCACCTGGATGGTGGCCTTGCCGTATTCGCGCTTGGCCGCCCGGTGGAGCTGGCCACCGAAATCCCGGGCCATGAGCTGCTGGCCGTAGCAGATGCCCAGGATGGGCACGCCCAATTCGAAGATGGCCGGGTCAACCGGGGGGGCCCCGGCCTCCAGCACGGAATTGGGACCGCCGGAGAGGATCACGCCCCTCAGGTCCGCACCGGCAATCTCCTCGGCTGTGGCGGCGGGTCCATAGACCAGCCCGAAGGCCCCCAGCTCCCGCAGCCTGCGCGTGATCAGCCGCGTGTATTGGCTGCCGTAGTCGAGGATGGCGATGCGCTCATGATGCATGATGGGCTCCGGTAGCCCTAGGATACCGGAGCGACGGGTCATTCCGCCTTCTTGAACGTCTCGTCTGTGTCCTGGAGCATCCAGGCACGGCCCTCCTTGCGGTAGGTGGCGTGGCGCTCCTTGGTGTCGCCGATGCGCGCGTTATAGATGGCCTGGAAGAGGGGGAAGTAGGCCGTGGGGTTGGTCAGCCGCACTTGGTAGGTCACCCTGGCGCCGTCCCGGGTGGCTTCCATGCCCGTGGCTCGCAGGAACTGGGCCTCGGCGGCTGGAATCTCCATGCCCTTGGCTCCGGTGCGGAAATCCTTGGGGGCCTGAGCCAGGACCTTAAACATGAAGCGCTCCCGGTCCCCTTCCATGGTGCGGGCCACGGCGAACCAGCCCTTCTTGGTGAGCTGCTCTTCCATGCGCACCAGTCGCGCATGTTCGGGACTGCCTTTCAGGGCGCTGGCGATTTCGGGCACCCGGAGGGCTACCCGCACGGGGTAGTCCTTCTTGATATCGGATTCGGCCTCGCGGCGGCTCAGGCGGGAAGATCCGCAGGCCATGGTGAGCACGAGAACGGGAAGGATCAGCAGGCGCCGCATGGGGTCTCCGGGGAACGCTCCTATCCTGCCACGAAGCCACGGGGGTTGTGACCTAGGGCACGGGGAGGGGGCCAGGGCGGGTCTAGACTGGCTGCTGTAGCTTTCATCCCGTGAGGAGCCCCGTGAATCCTAAATTCCTGAAGCATCTCCAGACCGAGACCCAGAACCTCAAGGATCAGGGCCTCTACAAGAACGAGCGCACCATCACCTCCCCCCAGCAGCCCCGCATGGTGGCCAATGGCAAGAAGGTCGTGTGCCTGTGCGCCAATAACTATCTGGGCCTGGCCAATAATCCAGAGATCATCCAGGCCGCCAAGAACGTCATGGACGACCATGGCTTCGGCATGGCCTCCGTGCGCTTCATCTGCGGCAAGCAGGATATCCACGAGAAACTGGAGAAGAAGCTCGCCACCTTCCTGGGTATGGAGGATTCGCAGCTCTACTCCAGCTGCTTCGACGCCAATGGCGCGGTCTTCGAGCCCCTGCTGGGAGAGGAGGACGCCATCATCTCCGACGCCCTCAATCACGCCTCCATCATCGATGGGGTGCGCCTCTGCAAGGCCAAGCGCTTCCGCTACGCCAATTCCGATATGGCCGATCTGGAGGCCCAACTCAAGGAGGCCACCTCCACCTGCCGCTTCGTGCTGGTGGTCACCGACGGCGTCTTCAGCATGGACGGCTACATCGCCAAGCTGCCCCAGATCTGCGATCTGGTCGAAAAATACGGCGCCATGGTCATGGTCGACGATAGCCACGCCGTGGGCTTCATGGGCGAACATGGCCGCGGCACCCATGAACACTGCGGCGTCATGGGCCGGATCGATATCCTCACCGGCACCTTCGGCAAGGCCATGGGCGGCGCCAGCGGGGGCTACATCGCCGGCAAGAAGGTGGTTATCGATTGGCTGCGCCAGAAGGCCCGCCCCTACCTCTTCTCCAATTCCGTGGCCCCTTCCATCGTGGCCGCCACCCTCAAGACGCTGGAGATCCTGGAAACCAGTGGCGATCTCATCAAGCGCGTTCACGAAAACGGCCGCTATTTCCGCACCAAGATGGAGGCCCTGGGCTTCAAGCTCCAGCCCGGCGAGCACCCCATCGTGCCGGTGATGCTCTTTGATGCGCCCCTGGCCCAGACCTTCGCCACCAAGCTCCTGGATGAAGGCGTCTACGTCACGGGATTCTTCTTCCCGGTGGTGCCCAAGGGCCAGGCCAGGATCCGCACCCAGATGTCCGCGGCCCACACCAAGGAGGACCTGGATCTGGCCGTGGCGGCCTTTGCCAAGGTGGGCCGGGAACTGGGCGTCATCAAGTAAAGAACATCACCACGGAGGCACGGAGGCCACGGAGAAAGATCATTCAGTTTTGTTCTGTTCCCTCCGTGCCTCCGTGGTGAAATGCTTTCGTCGTAATTCACTCCTCTAGGAGGAACCATGCGAGCCCTCGTCAAGACTGAACGCGCACCCGGCCTTGTGATGCTGGATGTCCCTGTGCCCGAGGTCGGACCCAACGATGTGCTGATCCGCATCCACAAGACCGCCATCTGCGGCACGGATATGCATATCTGGAACTGGGATACCTGGAGCCAGAAGACCATCCCCGTGCCCATGCACGTGGGCCACGAATACGTGGGCGTCATCGAAAAGGTGGGCAGCGCCGTGACCGGCTACAAGGGCGGCGAGCGGGTCACTGGCGAGGGTCACATCGTTTGCGGCCATTGCCGCAACTGCCGGGCCGGCAAGCGTCATCTCTGCCCTAATACCGTGGGCGTAGGCGTAAATCGGCCGGGAGCCTTCGCCGAGTACCTGGCGATCCCGGCGGAAAACGTCTTCCCCGTGCCCCCAGAGATCCCCGATGACGTGGTCTCCATCTTCGATCCCTTCGGTAACGCCGCCCACACGGCCCTCTCCTTCAATATGGTGGGCGAGGATGTGCTCATCACGGGCGCCGGTCCCATCGGCATCATGGCGGCGGCCATCGCCAAGCATGTGGGCGCCCGCAATGTGGTCATCACCGACATGAACGAATACCGTCTGGATCTGGCCCGCAAGCTCGGCGCCACCCGCGCCGTGAACGTGGGTAAGGAAAACCTCCAGGACGTCACCCGCGAATTGGGCATGACCGAGGGCTTCGATGTGGGCCTGGAGATGAGCGGCAATGCCCAGGCCTTCCGTTCGATGCTCGACGCCATGTCTAACGGCGGCCGCATCGCCATGCTCGGCATCTTCGCCGACGATGTCGCCATCGATTGGAGCAAGGTCCTCTTCAAGGGCCTTTTCATCAAGGGCATCTACGGCCGGGAGATGTTCGAGACCTGGTACAAGATGGCCGCCATGCTCCAGAGTGGCCTGGATATCAGCCCGGTCATCACCCACCGCTTCCCCATCGAGGATTTCAAGGCCGGCTTCGAGGCCATGGGCAGCGGAAAGAGCGGGAAGGTGGTATTGGACTGGGGCGTGAAGTAAACCCCAATTAGGACCCTGAACGAAGAAGCGGCCCACTGATGGGCCGCTTCTTCATTCAGGACAGATCATCTCACCGGTTGGGGCATGGGGATGGGCGGGAAGACCTTCTCCTTGATGAAGTCGCCATCGATGACCAGGGTGTCCTGGGCTAGATCCTCGCCACCGGGCTGGAGATCCGTGCCCAGACAGGCCAGATGGTAGCTCTCATAGTGCGTGTTGATGCGCTGGGTGATATGGCCGCGCTTGTCCCGGAGTTCTTCGATGGGGTTGGGCACGAAGGGGCGGTACAGGAACGGATGGCCCCAGGGGGTCTCGGGCACCAGGTCCAGGTAATCGGGCACCAGGGCCTGGAGGGTCCAGGGGTATTCGCCGTGCTTGGTCTTGTAGCGGGTGAGGGCGTCCACGACCCTCCGCAGGGAAGCCCGCACCAGGCGCTGTTTCTCCTGCATCTCCTGCTTGAGGGCGCTCTGGATGATGAAGAGGTCGTTGTAGGCCTGCTTCCCCATGGGGGTATCCGGGTAGCGCTGAACGATGCGCTCCAGCATGCTCTTGGCTTCGAGGGTCTTGCCGTCCCGGCTTAGTCGCTGCGCCTCGTCCAACAGATTCTGGGGCAGGCGGGGGTCCTCTGATTCACAGGAGACCGCGAGGAGCATGAGAACGGCCGGGGCAAGGACGTATGGGCGAAGCATATGCGGAACGATAACACCATCCACCCTCGGGATGAAGGGCCACCGGGCGGGTTAGGATAGAGGGAAGGGGGGCTCGATGCCTGAACGAAGCTGGCTGATGGGGATCGTGGGGGGTTCCGGGAGCGGCAAGACCTCCATTGCCCAGGAACTCATCCGTCGCCTGCAATTGGATGGTGTGAGTGTCCTGCTCCTGGACATGGACGCCTACTACGCACCCCTGGAGGTGGTGAAGCACCGCTTCGATGGTCGGGCCATCAACTGGGATCACCCCCATGCCTTCGATCTGGAGCTCATGGCCACCCATCTCGCCAAGCTGCGCAAGGGGCAGGCCATCCGCAAACCCATCTACGATTTCAACGTCTCCGACCGGGTGGGCTGGGAGGAACCAATGCCGCCGGCCCAGGTGGTGATCCTGGAGGGCCTCCTCCTCTTCGCCCTGCCCGAACTGCGGGAGCAGCTGGATGTGAAGATCTTCGTGGATACCGACGCCGATATCCGGATCCTCCGGCGCATCCAGCGGGATACCAAGGAGCGCGGTCGGGACGTGGATAGTGTGATCGAGCAGTACCTGGAATCCGTCCGGCCCATGCATCTGGAATTCGTCGAGCCGAGCAAACGCTGGGCGGATGTGATCGTGCCCACGGGGGCCGAGAACGAAAAGGCCCTGGATATGATCACCCATCACGCGCTCAGCCTCTTCCATTACCCGCTCCGGGAGGCGTAGAACCTCGTGCGCCTCCTGGCCCAGCATTCGCCCCACTTCGATCCTTCCCGGGCCTGGGAAGGGGAGACGGCCGTCATCCGCGGCGAGACGCGCCTCTTCCGCCAGATTGGCGTGGTGCGGCGTTCGCCCCATACGGGGAGGACCCACGACTTCACCCGCCTCGAATGCCCGGACTGGGTCAATGTCATCGCCTTCACGGAGGGGCTCGAGCTGCTGGTGGTCGAGCAGTTCCGCCATGGCATCGACGCCTCCACCCTGGAATCCATCGGAGGCGTCTGCGACCCCGGCGAGGACCCCGCAGGTGCCGCGCGCCGGGAACTCCTGGAAGAGACCGGGCACCGCAGCGAGCACTGGGTCTCCCTGGGCTGGAGCACACCCAACCCCGCCGTCCAGGACAACCGCTGCCATTTCTTCCTGGCCCTGGATTGCCGCTCGGTGGCTGATCTCGATCTGGATCCTTCGGAAGAACTGAGAGTCTGGGCCGTGCCCTGGCGGGAATGGCAGGAGAAGCTCCATAGTGGCGAGGTCCACCACGCGCTGGTCCTGGCCATCCTCTACCGGCTGGGGCTCTGGGAAGGTTGGGAGGCCTTCCGGAAACGGCTCGAGTCTTCGAACTGAATCATCGGCCACCGCCGATGCGCTAGAGTATTGACTTGGAGGGACCGATGGCCAGTGATTGTTCGTTCGATGTGGTGTCCAAGGTCGACATCGCCGAGGTGAAGAATGCCCTGGCGCAGGCCATGAAGGAGATCACCCAGCGCTACGATTTCAAGGGCTCCATCTCCGATATCGAGCTCAAGGATGACGCTGTGCTCCATCTTAAGAGCGACGACGAGATCAAGCTCAAGGCCGTCATCGATGTGCTCCAGTCCAAGCTCTTCAAGCGCGGCGTGAGCATCAAGAACCTGGAATACGGCAAGGTCGAAGGCGCCACCAAGGCCACCGTCCGCCAGGAGATCAAGCTCCTCCAGGGCATTCCCGCCGAGAAGGCCAAGGGCCTCGTCAAGGTGCTCAAGGACGCCAAACTGAAGGTGCAGGCGGCCATCCAAGGCGATCAGCTTCGGGTTTCCGGCAAGAACAAGGACGATCTCCAGGAAGCCATGGCCCTGCTCAAGAAGAACGACCAGGGGCTGGAACTGCAGTTCACGAATTTCCGGAGCTAGGCCCTTGTCGCGGCTGGATCTCCTCGGCTACTTCGCGCCCATCGCCGGCAAGCTCTCGCGGGTGGAGCGGGAGCTCCAGAGCCTCCTCCAGGGTGATGTCCCGGTGGTGGAAAAGCTGGCGGCCCATGTGAGGGGCGGGCAGGGGAAGCGCCTCCGGCCCGCGCTGGTGCTCCTCGCCTCCAAATTCATGGGCTACGAGGGCGACGACGATGTGCGCTTCGGCGCGGTCTTCGAACTGATCCACACCGCCACCCTCATCCACGACGATGTCATCGATCACGCCCAACTGCGCCGAGCCAAACCCACCCTCAATCGGCTCTGGGGCAACACGCTCACGGTGCTCTTCGGGGATCTCCTCTACATGCAGGCCATGACCAGCGCCATCCAGGGGCGGAACTGGCGCCTGATGGAGATCCTGGCCGAGGTCACGACCCGGATGACCGAAGGGGAATTGATCCAGAACGATGTGCTCTTCAAGCTCGATACCTCCCGCAAGGACTACTTCGATATCCAGGAGCGGAAGACGGCCCTGCTCTTCGGCGGATGCACCGAAACGGCCGGTGTCTTGACCGGCCGCGAAGCCTCCCAGTGCCTTGCGCTGCGGAACTTTGGCCTGGGCATCGGCCGGGCCTTCCAGCTCACCGATGATCTGCTGGATTTCACCGCCACCAGCGAACAGCTCGGAAAGCCCGCCTTCTCCGATCTGCGGGAAGGAAAACTGACCCTGCCGATGCTGACCCTGATGGAACGCTCACCGGACGAGGTCCGGCCGCTCATCCGCACCATCTGGGACCGCGGCGAGGAAGTGCCCATCCCCCAGGCCGAAGAAATCCAGCTCAAGGCGCTCATCGCCCGCCATGACGCCCTCTCGGAAACCCGGCAGCTCGCCCGCAAGGCCAGCCTTGCCGCCTCCGAAGCCATCGCCAGCCTTCCCGGTGATCGGAAGTTCCAGAAGCTCCTGCAGGATATCCCCGAGCTCCTGCTGGAGCGCAGCACCTAGAAAGACGCACCTTTCGGTGTCCTGCCCTACAGCGCCATGGGTCTGTCCTGACCGCGGGGATCCCAGTCGATATCGGCGCGTTTGAGGGCGGCCATGAAAGTCTCCTTGTCTGGACACTTCATGTAGGCTTCCTGGGGCTCGACGATCTTGGACTGGACCAGCTCCAGGATGGCGTCATTCATGAGTTTCTGTCCGAAGGCCCGGCCGGTCTGCATGGCGCTGGGGATCTGGAAGTTCTTGCCCTCGCGAATCAGATTGGAGATGGCCGGTGTGATGAAGAGGGTCTCCAGGGCCGCCACGCGGCCTCCGCCGATCTTCTTCAGGAGGATCTGGCTGATGACGGCCTTGCAGGAATCGGCCAGCATGACGCGGATCTGCTGCTGGCGATCCGCCGGGAACTGATCCACGATGCGATCCATGGTTCCGATGGCGCTATTGGTGTGGAGCGTGCCGAAGACGAGATGGCCCGTGACGGCCGTTTCCAGGGCGATGGCGATGGTTTCCAGGTCGCGCATCTCACCCACGAGAACGATATCGGGATCCTCCCGTAGGGCGGCCCGGAGCCCAGTCTTGAAGCTCTCGGTGTGCGTGCCGACCTCCCGCTGGTTCACCAGGCATTTCTTCCGGGGGTGGACGAACTCGATGGGATCCTCGATGGTCAGGATGTGATCGGTGCGCTTGCGGTTGGCCAGATCGATGATGGCCGCCAGCGTCGTGGACTTGCCGCTGCCCGTGGGGCCCGTCACCAGCACCAGTCCCTTGGGTAGTTCGGCCAAACGCCGGACGGGATCCGGGATGCCCAGCTGATCGGGGTCGGGGATCTCGTTGGGGATCACCCGGCAGACGAAACCGGGCCCCATGCGATCCATGAAGAAGTTGACCCGCAGGCGGCAACCGCCGGATTCATAGGCGTATGCGAAGTCCGCGTCATGCTTGGTTTCAAAGCTCTGCCAGGCCAAGGGGGTCGCGATGCCCTCCATGAGGTCCAGGAGCTGCTTGGGCCCCAGGGGGGGGAAGTCCTCCAGGTCCTCCAGATCCCCATGGACGCGCACGAGGGGAACTTCGAAGGAACTGCAATGGATATCCGAACCCTTGTGGTCCAGGAGGGCGCGGAAGAGTCGCTCGGCCAGAGGGTGGGTCCGGGCCGCGGCCGTCACGGCCACGGGCAGGGCTGTCGCGGAGGGAACGGGCGTCTCCGCAGCCAGTTCCAGGCCAGCCTTCGGCGCCGGGTCTGCGGGAGTCGCCCGCAGACTGAATCCCAGGGGTCCCCGGGTCACCTTCACATCAAAAGTTTGGTCACCGGCTTGGTGGCGGAAACCCGCTTCCCCGTGGGTGGCTAGGCCCTCGGCCTGGCTCCCCGGAAGGATCTCCTTCACGAGATGTTCCAGGAGGGTCGGCGGCACCGGCGTGGGCAGCAGGGGGGTCGCGGCTCCCTCCGGGGATTCCAGCATGGGCGGCTGGTTGGGCTCCATCCATAGGGCCACCGCACCCCGGGGGGCGAGGTGAGAAAGGAGCCGGTCAAGCTGTGCCATGAGATCTCCGGATGCAGTCTGATTCTAGCGAGGAAGGGGAGTCCCCGCCGCCATCCAAGGCTGAAATGCCCTCCGGGACCCTTTGCCGGAAAGGGCATGAACATCCCGGAATGTCAGGCCGAGGGGGATCACCGGGGTGAACAGGCCTTCCAAGCTGGTCGAGAGCCTTGGGGGCTCGGTATCCTGGACCCATGGAACCACTCGTGAAGGCCCACCTGGATCACCGGCGCATCTGGCAGGATTTCGATTACTGCTACCCCGTCCTCAGCCGCCGGAGCAAGGGTCTGAGCCTGGGGGTGAACCTGAACCCCGACAAGATCTGCAATTTCAATTGTGTCTACTGCGAGGTGGACCGGGTGAACCCCGCCCGGCGCAGGGACCTGGACCTGGACCAGCTCGAAGGCGAGATGGCGGCCCTGCTGGACCTGGCGATCTCTGGAGAGATCTTTGAGACAGCGCCCTTCGATTCGGCCCGCCCCGAACAGCGGCGTCTCAATGACATCGCCTTCAGCGGTGATGGCGAGCCCACCCTGGCCAAGGAATTCCCCGAAGCCGTGGAACGGCTGGTGCGCCTCAAGACCTCCCGGGGGCTGAAGGATGTCAAGCTGGTGCTCATCACGGATTCCACACGGCTTCAGGCCCCCGGGGTAATCCGGGGCATCGATCTCCTCATGGCCCATGGTGGCGAGATCTGGGCCAAGCTCGATGCGGGCACCGAGGCCCACTACCGGGAGATCAATCGCAGCCAAGTACCCTTCACCCGCATCCTGGAGAACCTGGAATGCGCGGGAAGGCGATGGCCCCTCACGATCCAGACCCTATTTCTGGAATGGAAGGGCCAGGCCCCTTCCGAGGGCGAACTGGAGGCCTACGAGGCCTGCCTCCAGGCCCTTCGAGAATCAGGGGCCCAGATCCAGGGCCTCCAGCTCTACACCGTGGCGCGGCCGACCCCGGAGGCCGAGGCTAGGCCCCTGGGAGCCCAAGCACTGGATGCTCTCGCGGCGCGGATCGCTCGCACCCTTCCGGACCTGCCCGTGGAGGTCTTCTACGGGCCCGGCGGAGCGCATGCGTAGATGGCTCCTGCCATGCCTCCTCCTGGCCCTCATCGCCTGCCGGGGGAAGAGGCCGGAAGCCCCCCCTCGGCCCACGCGCCTGACCCTGGTGGCCGTGGGGGATCTGCTCATGCACCAGGATGTCAAACAGGCTGCCCGGGAGCACTCAGGCGGTTTTCAAGGCCTCTGGGGGGATCTCAAACCGGTCTTCGCCGAGGCCGATGTGGTGTTCGGGAATCTGGAGACGCCCATCGCTCCAAGCTCCGGGTCCCCCGGTCGCCCCTTCGTGTTCAACGCTCCGGCCGAGTTGCCGGAAGCCCTCAAGAAGAGTGGATTCACGATTCTATCGACGGCCAATAACCACGCCTACGATCAGGGGACCCAGGGCGTGCTGGAGACGCTAGAGCGCTTGGAGGCCGCGGGACTCTCCAGCGTGGGAAGCGGACGGGATCGCGCCCAGGCTGAAACGGTGCGGGTCCTGGAACGCAAGGGCATCCGGATCGCCTTTCTGGCCTTCACGGACCTCTTCAACGCCAATTTGAATCAGCCAGGGAAGGGGCCCTGGGTCCGGCGCCTGACTGAGGAGGCTGCGCTGGGAGCCCTGAGATCGGCCCGGCCCCAGGCCGATCTCGTGGTCGTGAGCGCTCACTGGGGCAACGAATACGAACATCGACCCAGCCCCCGCCAACGCGCCTTGGCCCTGGGAATGATCGGAGCCGGGGCCGATCTCATCATCGGGCACCACCCTCACGTGCTCCAGCCCCTGGTATGGCTGGAAGCCAATGGGCGCAAGGGAGCCGTCGCCTTCTCCCTCGGCAACTTCATCAGCAACCAGGACCGAAAATACGAGGGCGTCATGAACGAGGCCGAGGGGGACAATCGCGATGGCGCCGCCCTGGTGGCAGTCTTCCGGAAGGATCCGGGAGGCTCAGCCAAACTGGAATCCGTCCGCGCCGAACCCCTCTGGACGGAGAACAACTGGACAGCCTTCGCCTCCGGGAAGGTGCCCCAACGGGAGATCCGCGTAGTCAGGGCCCCGGCGGATGGAGGTCTGTTGGGCAGGCGTCGGGAACGGATCCAGCGGATCCTGGGAGGCGATGACGGCCAGTGAGGAGGGTCTTGGAATAAAGGACGGCACTGATTCACACCGATGGAGTTGATCCCATCGGCGCCTCAGGGCCATCGTGATATCTACTCGTGGGGCTGGAGATGGCCTCGCTCCACCAGCTTTTCCACCACCCGCTCCGCGATATCGATGGCGTAGTCGATATCGCCATCACTGAGGGCCCCGCTTCCGGCGGCGGCCATGGAATTGAGCAGGAACAGTGTGTAGTGTTCCACCCTCCGCAGGCGATGGAACTCCGGCAGGGGGGGCTGAACAGGATCAGGCATGGGGTTCTCCGGGGACCTGAGTGCAGTCTAGGTCCTCAACCGTCGAAGGCCCAGGAATCCCATCCCCAGGAGGGCAGCGAGAGGGGCTACCACGCCCCAGAAGCCGGGGATGCCCCCGGCCTTGGCCGCCCCGCCGAACAAGGCCTGGGCGCCCATGAATAGCAACCCGGCGACCAGGCTGAGGCCCAGGGCTTGGCCGCGGCCCCCCCGGGGGGTCGGAAAGGCATAGGGCAGCATGGCAAAGATCAGGCAGGGGCCCGCCAGCCAATCCAACAATCGCCCCCAGAGCATGGCGGCCCTCTCGGGGTCCGGAGCCCAGCGCTGCCAGTGAATCAATTCCAGGGTACTGGCCTCATCGGGCTCGGCGACCTCCCGGAGCGCTTGGTCTGGAAATAGGCGACTGGCCTCCAGGCTGGGGGCCCATCCCAGCGCATTCCAGGCCAAGGCCTCCGAACGGAGATCCGGCATCCTCCATTTCAAGAGGATCGGCCATCCATGGCGTTGGGGTTGCAGGGGGAAGCCCCAGCGGGTGGCCCCGTCCAGATGCCAGAGAACGCCAGTAGAACTCAAGTAAAGCCATGGCTTTGCGCTCACAGGTTTGATTGACTTGCCACAGATCTGGGCATAGAGCGATTCCGCTTTCCCGATCACAGTGGGCGCTACTAAGGTCTGTAGGATCAAACTTAGGGCAAGAATCCCCCCCCAGGCTCTCACACCGGACTTCGTCCACTGGAGGAGGCTCGTGCCGCCCGCCCTCAGGGCGACCCATTCCCGGGAGACCGTGGCCTCGGAAAGGACCAGGACTCCCCCGAAGAGAAAGGCCAGGGGAAGCACGACCACGAGGAAGGGAGGGAGATTCCAGAGCCAGTAATGGATGAAGACCCATATGGAGACCTTGTTCTTGGAGAGATCACCGGCCAGTTTGGCGAATTCCAGGAGCAGATCCAGGGTGAGGAAGGTGCCCAGGGTGGCCCCCCAGCTCTTCCACCAGAGGCTCCGGGTCCAGCGGCCCAAGGTTCCCTGATCCCTGTGCCTTCCCTGCAACCATCTCAGGAAACGCATCGGATGGGGCAGGGCCTGTTTCAGGGCCTCGAGGGCCCGCTGGACCGAGGGACCTGTTCTCAGGATCGCCTCCCCCTTCAGCCAATCCAGGCTGCGGCGGAAAAGAGCCGGAGCCGCACGATGGGGGTGGAGACGCCGCCGGAGCAGCCAGAACCCCAGGACCAGGAAGACCCAGGGCAAGAGCAGGACCACGGCAAGCATTCCAGCTTTCCCAGCTTTAATCTGATTCTTGGAGAGTTCGAGGATCAAGTAGTAGACCAGGATGACGCTCAGGCTCTTGAGAATGGCCCCCCCGTGCTGGAACCTGGGATGGCCCAATCCCAGGGCAATGCCCAGGAGGAGAAGGGCGCAAGTGGCGAAGGGCAGGGAGAAACGCAGCCCCAATTCATTGAGGCCCTGGGGGGTGCGATGGCTCAGGAGCTCCGAGGTGGAATGGTAGCGCACGGGGGTGGAGGCCAGGATGGGGCGCGCCGGCGCGGCCACCGAGATGGGGAACGTGAGCGTTTTCTGGTGGATATGAGCAATACTTCCATTGGATCTCTGGACCAGGGAGCCGCTTAATTCCTTGAGTTCCATATTGATGGAAGAGAGTTGCCCATCCTTTTCGGTGCGAGTCCATTCCATGGAATGGGCAACCAAGTGCTGGACTCCCTGGGCACTGGATTCCATGAGGTGGATTTCGCCTGAGGCGTCGATCCAGATGGCCGTATTGGGGTTCTGAGGCGGGAAATAGGGAGCACTCCCGACTTTCAGGAACTGGTTTTGGGCGGCGTCGACCATGCGGGCCTGGATGGCTTGCTGGAAGGAATTGACCTTGGGCACCAGGAAGTGGGCGTTCAGGGTCGTCAGTACCAGCAGGATCACCGACATGAGCAACCAGGGCCGGAGGATGGTTCGCATTCCGACCCCGAGCCCCTGGGAGGCCACCATTTCCGAACCCTCGGAGAGGTGCTGACTCCCCATGAGCCCCCCCAGGACCGCTGCCATCGGGAAGACGATCCCAAGGGTCTCGGGCACCTGGAGGAGCAAGGCTGGGATCAGCCAATGGAAGGGAGCGCCGATGGAGAAGATCTGCTTGGACTGGACCACCATCTCCCAGGCCAACAGCAGCCCCCCATAGAAGAAGAGGGCGCCCAGGAAGGGGTAGGACCAGCGTTTGAGGAAGTAGCGCGGAAGGGTTGGAAGCACCTGGGTCAGCTTTCGATAATGTATATTATGTAACCTTGAGCGTAGACCACCTCAGATCACCTTGGCGGCCAAGAGATCATGGATGTGCAGCACACCGACGACTTGGGCGCTCTCGCGCACGACCAGGAAGGTGATTTTCCGGGTCTCGAGGATCTGGGCAGCCTCCACGGCCAGGGTGTCGGGCGATACGCCCACGGGTTGAGGCGTCATGATGTCCTGAGCCGTGAGCATCAAGGGATTGATCCCGGAAGCCTGGGCTCTTTCCAGGGCCCGACGGATATCCCCGTCACTGACAACGCCCACCAGTTCCCGATCTTCGATCACGGTGGTCATGCCGAGCCGCCCTCGGGTCATGGCTCCCAGAACGCCCACCAAATCCATGGAGCCCAGGACCCGCGGGAAGTCCGCATGCATCAACTCTTTTGTTTTCAGGAGTCTGGATCCAATATTTCCAGCGGGATGAAATTGAGCAAAGGACTCGAGCGTGAATCCCGTATGCACCATGTGGTAGGCCGCCAGGAGATCCCCCCAGACGAGTTGGAGGGTGGTGCTGGCCATGGGCGCGAAATGGAGAGGACAGCCCTCGCCTTCGGGCAGCGCGTAGGTGAAGCACCACCTGGCGGCCTGAGCGAGGCGGCTCTCCTTCTGGCCGGTGATGGCGCCGATGGATACGCCAATGCGCACCAGACTCGGGACCAGGCGCAGGACCTCCTCACTCTCTCCGCTATTGCTGAGGAGGAGCACCGTGTCCTGGGGCGTGACCATGCCGAGATCCCCGTGGAGCGCTTCGGCCGGATGCATGAAGAAGCTGGGGCATCCCGTGGAAGCCAGGGTGGCGGCAATCTTCTGCCCGATGAGCCCCGATTTTCCCATCCCGCAGACGATGACCCTGCCCTGGCTGCGGGCCACATGGGTGGTCCAAGCCTCGACCACGGCCGGGTCCCAGCTGGCTTCCAGGGCGCCGAGAGCCGCTCGAGCCGCTCGAAGAACGGTCGCAGCGGCCTCAGGACGAGGATCTGGCGCACTCGATGGAAGGTTTTCCTGCGGCACGGCGGCTCCACAAAGGATTTCCCTCCATGCTAGCATCGGGCCTTGGCTTGGAGCGGTAGACTGAAGGCCGAAACTCGCCGATTCGCGAGCCCCGGGAGCCCCATGTTGAACATCACCGATGTCCGCATCACCAAGATCGAGGGAGACGACAAACTCCGAGCCTTCGCGGCCATCGTGCTGGACGAATGCTTCCTGGTGGGGGATCTGCGGGTGGTCGAAGGCGAAGACGGCTACTTCGTCGCCATGCCCAGCAAGCGCAAGCGGGACGGTTCCTTCAAGGACATCGCCTTCCCCCTGGTCAACGAGGCCCGGGAATATATCGAACAAAAAGTGCTACTGGCCTTCGAAACCGCCACGGGAATCCGCGCCATTTCGCGCCTCGAGACCGGCGAACTACCGACGGTGCGCCCGGATCTCCTCGGCGTGGAGGAATTCGGATTTGCCCCCAAGGCCAATCCCTGACTGGACCCGAATCCCCCCCCACGCTAGACTTTTTCAACCCCTGGGGAGTAGCCAAGTGGTAAGGCAGCAGGTTTTGATCCTGCGTATCGAGGGTTCGAATCCTTCCTCCCCAACCAGATTCTGCGGCCCCGAGGGGGCCGCAGTTTTATCGGGAGGAAGGATTCGAATCGGCATTCGCCCGGCGGTAGGCGCCCGTCGAGACGCGAGAGCGTTGAGACGGATCAGCGCCGGCCGGAACGAATGCCGCGGCCCGAGCCCCCAAGGGCGAGGGGAATCCGTCTTCCCAACAGAGGCTGCGGCCCCGTGGGGGCCGCAGCCTGGGGTTTGTGAGGGCCCGACCTCCCTGCATCGAGAATTGACTGGGAATCCGGGGCCTCTAACCTTTAGAAAAATGGATCGTAAAAAACAGTGACAGGCTGGAAACGAATTCCCGAACAGGTGCCGAGCACCCCGTCTTAATCGCCAAAGCTACTGCCCCCCCCGGCAGAGCCGGGGAATCTCCAGCTTTGCTTAGCGTCGACGCAGCCAATTGAAATGAAGCCACGCGAGTCTGGCACCAACCATAATTCGATCCAAGAGACCCTGATGTCCACCGCTCCCCGGAGAGCTCACATGCCATTCATTCCCATGCTTTTCCTCCCAGGTCTAGTGGCCATTCCCCAAGCCGCGCCTGACTTCCTTGAGGTGCGAGTGGACCGCCGCTTCGAGTTGATGTCCATTGTATTTAGACTGGCGAATTTCCAGGAATACACTCATGGGGCTATTGCGGATTACAACTGCGCTGTGGACGCTCATTTCGGTCCATTCAAGGATCATCCAGCTGTGGCCATGGCCCGAGAACTTCGCCCCGAGGTCGGCTACGATGCCATTCCACACCTAGCCATACTGACGAAAGATGCCGTAAATTTCGAGCCCATCTGCGATGCCAAGACCATGGAGAGCGCTTTGGACACTCGCTGGAAGCCGGAGACGGCCCGCCGCTTCCTAGTCTTGATGACCGCCTTCGCCAAGGACGCCAAGGCTGAGGCCTTCTTCGCAGCCCAGGCGCCCTTCTACGATCGGCTGACTCGAGATTGCCGGGAGGCTCTACTCAAGCCCCTGGATCGAAACTGGTTTACTCGCACCTTTGGTCCCCGGGACCGGGATACTTTCATTCTCTGTGTGGCACCCCTGAACGGTGGTGGCAACTATGGGCCCGCCGCCCCGAATGCTGGTGGCGGTCGGGATCTGTATGCCTTCATGGGCACGAATCAAGCGGAAAATGGGCGAATGCCTAGCTTCGACGCTCGCGGCCTGCCCATCTTGGTCCACGAGTTCCTACACAGCTTCGCTAATCCCTGGGTGGAGCGACACATCACCGAACTCCGGGATGCTGGCGAGAGTTTGAATGCTCCGGTCATCGAGCGCATGCGCCAACAGGCCTATGGGGATGGCCCAATCGCCCTCAAGGAGTCCATGGTCCGTGCCTTTACCATCCGCTACTTCCAGGAACACAGCGACACAAAGATCGCCGAAAGCGAACAACAGATGCACGCCCAGCGCGGCTTCTACTGGGTCAGTCCCCTGGCTGAGCTACTTGGTGAATACACCTCCAGTCGGGACCGCTTTCCAACGTTAGAAGCTTTCACGCCTCGTCTTGTCGCTGCATTCAAGGGCTGGGCTACCAGGGCCAAGGAACTCCGTGAGGCCAGCGACTCCGCAGAACAGGCCCGCCAGGAGAAGGCCTATGCCGAGGGTCCACAATTGCTGAGCATCGAGCCTGCTAACAGCGCCAAGGACGTGGATCCGACAACCACTGCACTGCGCATCCGCTCTGATCGCCCCATGGGCAAGGGCATGGCCATGGTGAACACGGGGGAACTCGACATTGTGGATAAGGGTACCTGGGATTCGGGAAAGCGCACACTTACCTTCGCGATCCGCCTAAAACCGGCCACCACCTACTCCTTCTGGGTGAACCATCCCCAGTGCATCGGATTCATGGACACCCAGGATCGCCCTCTGAGGCCCACCCAGGTGACTTTCACGACACGCTGAAACAAAAAAGAGGACCGGATCGTCGTCCGGAACCAGCTTCGAGCGAGACAAGATCAGGATTCCAACGCGAGATTAGGAGTTGGCCTTT
Organism: uncultured Holophaga sp.; assembly: GCA_963664825.1. Taxonomy (GTDB): domain Bacteria; phylum Acidobacteriota; class Holophagae; order Holophagales; family Holophagaceae; genus JAYREN01. The sequence goes on along the minus strand of OY761614.1, from coordinate 3,264,306 downwards.
TCTTGGTGCAGCACACCGCGGAGCAACGCGAGAGCGTCGAGACACGGCCGGAACGAATGCCGCGGCCCGAGCCCCCAAGGGCGAGGGGAATCCGCCTCCCCTGGATCGCCCGGCCCTCAGGGAACGGACTCCCTTCCCTGCTGTTCCGACGGCTCATCGGGTCTCAGGACGGGTTCCCCCTCATGCCGGGGACAGGGCTCCGTCGGCTCGGTGCCGGAGGCGAAAAAGGCCTCCCGCTTCAAAGGACAGCCCTCCCGGGCCGGGAGGCCGGTGGAAGCGTCCACCATGAGGGCCCGCACGGTATCGGGTCGGGGGAAATCCCCGGCGGGTCTCGCGGCCACGGCCCGTTTCATGAAGTGTTCCCAGATGGGGGCGGCGATGGCGCCTCCGGTGAAGCCCCGTCCCTCGGGCCTCGGCCGGTCGTGTCCCACCCAGACCCCCGTCACCAGGTTCGGCGTATAGCCCACGAACCAGGCGTCCCGGCACTCGTCGGTGGTGCCCGTCTTCCCGGCGGCGGCATGGGCCTCCCCGAAGGCGCGCAGCGATTTGGCGGTTCCGTAGGCCAGGACATCCCTCAGCATCTGCGTGGTGATGAAGGCGGCGGCCGGAGACATGACGCCGACCCCGACCGGCGGATTTTCGATCCAGGCCTGGCGCCTGCGGTCGTAGATCCGCAGGATCGTCCGGGCCTGAGCCCTCGCGCCTCCCGCGGCCAGGGGCGTGTAGGCCTGGACCAGATCCTTCAGGGCGACCTCATCGGTGCCCAGGGCCAGGGAAAGGCCATTCCGGGCGTGCAGCGCAAGGCCCGCCTTTTCGGCAAACCCCACGAAGGCTGGCACGCCGACGGTCTCCAGCACCTTCACGGTGATGACATTGCCCGAGTGGGCCAGGGCCTGGCGCAGGGAGAGTTCCCCGAAGCGCTCGCCGCCGTAATTCTTGGGCGTCCAGGAGCGGCCGTTTCCCCGGTCGTAGGCCACGGGGACATCGCTCCAGGTGCTGGTCTCGGTGATGCCCTGTTCCAGGGCCGCGGCGTAGATGAAGGGCTTGATGGCCGAGCCTGGCTGGCGCCTGGAGACGAAGGCGCGGTTGAGAGCGTTTCGGAGCCCGTCGGCATCCCCCACGGCCGCGAGCACATCGCCGGAGGCCGGATCCATGCACAGCAACGCACCCTGCATATCGGGCGCAAGGCGCCGAGCCCCTTCATGCAGGGCCTGTTCGGCCGCCCTCTGCAAGTCCAGATCCAGAGCGGCCACCACTTCGAACCCGCCCCGTTCGATGGCCTCGGCTCCCAGGCGCCCGGTCAGGTCCGTGCGGAGCTGGGCCAGGTACTGGGGCGCCTGCCCCAGAGTTCGGGCCGCCGCGCCGTGCCTCTGGAGTTCCAGGCGTTTCTGAGCCGTGAGGATGTGGAGCTCCTCCATGCGTTTGAGGACGATTTCACGCCGCTGCACCACGTCCGATGGCTTGCCGAAGGGGTTGTAGCGGCTCGGGTTCTTGGGAACGCCTGCCAGGAGAAGGCATTCGCCCTCATTGAGCTCCTCCGGACTCTTGTCGAAGTAGAGCCGGGTGGCCTGGGCAATGCCTTGGGCGCCGTTGCCGAAGCCGATCTCGTTGAAGTACATCTCCAGGATCTGCCGCTTGGAATAGCGTTTCTCGAAATCCATGGCCATGTCCGCTTCCCGGAGCTTGCGGTCCAGGGTGCGGGAGGCATCGAGGAATTTGTTCTTGATCAGCTGCTGGGTGATGGTGGAGCCCCCCTCGGCCAGCCTCCCCTTCACCAGGTCCTTCACGGCGGCCCTGGCGATGCCGCGCAAATCGATGCCGCCGTGCTCGTAAAAGCGGGCGTCCTCCACCGCCAGCAAGGCCTGCTGGAGGAAGGCCGGGATCCGGTCCAGGGTGACCCAGTAGCGTTTCTGGGGCAGGAGCCGCCCCACGTACCGGCCCCGGCAATCCAGCACCGTCACCGAGCTGACGCCCGTGGGCAGGACCGGACAGGTGGCCAAGGAGCCCTGAGCCCGGGCTGCAGACGCGAGCCCCAGGACCAAGCCAATCCCCAGGAAGGTGCGGAAACGGATATCACTACGCCTGCATTCCATCCGACCCGACCCCGCTCCTTTTCAAGGCGCGCCGCTGCGGCGCCCGACTCTGACCCCTAGGGTAGCCGGTTCCTGGGCGCTCGGGGACACCCTTCAGAAGGGCGTATGATGGCTCCACCCCCCTCTGGAGCTCACCGTGAAAAAAATGTTGGCCTCCCTGCTCCTCTTTGGCATCGCCTGCTCGGCCCCCAAGGCCGCCCCAGGGCGCCGGGACGCCCTCCACATCGATCCCCCGAGCGCGACCCTCCAGGTCAACCGAGTCCAGGCCTTCAAGATCATTGGCCTAGCCCCCTTGCCAGGCACGCTTTTCACCTGGCGTGCGGACCGCGGCAGCGTAACCGCCCAGGGCGTCTACACGGCCCCTTCCACGCCTGGCTCCGACCGGGTCCGGGCCACGTACACGACTTCCACCCAGGAGACCTTTACGGCCACGATCAAGGTCGTGCACTGAAGGGAATTCCGCGACCCCTGAGATCGTGCGGCCTCAGGATGAGGCCACATTCCCATATCCGTTGTCTCTCTGCCAGGGCTCGAAGCCCGCAGCCCGGATCATGCGCTCCATTTCCCCCCGGTTGACCGAATATTGGGTTCCTGCGGCGCTCACTACATTCTCCTCCAGCATGAGGCTGCCCATGTCGTCGCAGCCGTAGTGAAGGGCTAACTGACCGGTCTTGCGGCCCATGGTGACCCAGGAACTTTGAATGTGGGGGAAGTTATCGAGGTAGATCCTGGCGATGCTGATGGTTCTGAGATATTCAGCATCGGTGGGCGGGGGGATCTTCCCTTCCCAGACCGTGTGTCCGCTCTGGAAGGGCCAGGCGGCGAAGGCCGTGTGGAAGCCACCGTTTTCGCGGGCTAGGGCTCGGTCCTGCTGCTCCCGGAGCACGCGGAAGTGCTCCACTCTCTCCCCGAGGGTCTCCCCGATGCCGAACATCATGGTGCCCGTGGTGCGGAGGCCGATCTCGTGGGCAGCCTCCATGACCTCCAGCCACCGTTCGGGCCCTCCCTTCCTGGGAGCGATCCGTCTGCGGACGCGCTCCACCAGAATCTCGGCCCCACCTCCCGGAAGGCTGCCCAGGCCCGCCTCCCGAAGGTCACTTAAGGTCTGCCGAAGGCTCTGGCCGCTCAAGGTGGCCATCGTCTGGATCTCCACGGGTGAGAACCCATGGACCCAGAGGCCCAGGTCCTGGTGGAGGAAGCGCACCAGTTCCAGATAGTAGTCCCAGGGCAGATCAGGGTTGACGCCCCCTTGGAGCAGGAAGCCCGTGCCCCCGACGGCCTTGGTCTCCTCCGCCTTCTGGCGCAGTTGTTCCCGGGTCAGCACATAGCCCCGGGGATCCCCGGCAGGGTGGTAGAAGGCGCAGAAGGTGCAATGGACATTGCAGAGATCGGTGTAGTTGACGTTCCGATCCACGACATAACTGACCCGGGAGGGATCATTGTGGCGGTTCCGCCAGGAACTCGCCGCCAAGGCCAACTCCGGGAGCTCGGCCTCCTCGAAGAGGCACAAAGCCTCCCCTTCCGTGATGCGCCGCCCCGCGAGGCTCTTGTCCAGGATTTCCGCCGTCGACACCACGAATGATTCCTCCAGGATCAGGCTAACGCAAAGGGAAGGGGCCCGGAAATCCGGGCCCCTTCCCTCCAATCCTACAAAAATTCGGTTCTTCGCGGATTTGCGTGAAGTAGGTCGGCAGTGGCGGATTTCAGGCATCTTGGGTTTGTCGAGAACTCGAGATGAAGGAGGCCGCCACTGCCTACCAAAGAGCTTATGTCCCGCTTGGGCGGGTGGAAAGGGCAACGCGTCGGAATCGTGGAGCGCTTCGAAGCCGGGGTGAAGGGGCCGCGGGCCGAGGTGTGGATCGAGTTGCTTGGGTTCGGCGATCATCCCCGGAAGTGCAGCGGTTGTGGGCATTTCGTGCGGAGCGTCCACGACTGGTCAGAGCGGGAGATCCGCGACCTTCCGCTGTTCGACGCCGACACAGTCCTAGTGGTGTGGCGGGCTCGAGTAGCCTGCCCCCGGTGCGGCCCGAAGCTGGAAGCCCTGGACTGGTTGGAGCCCCATGCCCGGATCACGAACCGGCTTGCCGCGAGCGTGGCGCGGCTTTGCAAGGTCATGCCCATCAAACAGGTCGCGGAGCACTATGACCTGCACTGGGGCACGGTGAAGGCGATCGACAAGGCTTACCTGGACCGAGAACTTGGGCCCGTGAAGCTGAGCAAGGCGAGGCTTCTTCTGATGGACGAATTCGCCATCCACAAGGGACAGAGCTATGCCACGGTCATCACGGATGCGGAAACGCGTCGCGTGCTCTGGGTCGGGAAAGGGCGTGGCCGCGAGGACATCCGCCCGTTCTTCGATCTGATCGGGAAGAAGGGCTGCAAACGGATCCAGGCCGTGGGCATAGACATGTCGGCGGCCTTCGAAGGCGAAGTCCGGGCGCGCTGTCCCAACGCCGAGATCGTCTACGACCAGTTTCATGTCGTGGCAAAGTACGGCCATGACGTCATCGACCGGATCCGGGTGGATGAGGCCAATCGATACCGGCACGACAAGGCCTCGCGGGAGCTCGTCAAGGGCGCGAAGTGGCTCCTGCTGGGCAATTGGGAGAACCTGCCGAATCGGGATGCCAAAGTCCGCCTCAACGAGTTATTGGACGCGAACCAGCCTCTGATGACCGCCTACGTGCTGAAAGACGCCCTGAAGGCACTGTGGCGCTACACGCGGGAGGGCTGGGCTCTGAAGGCCTGGGAGAACTGGATGGAACTCGCCACCTCAAGTGGACTCCAGCCCCTCGTGAAGTTCGCCAAGAATCTCGCCCAGCGGATCGACGGAATCCTCTCCCATTGCCGCTGGCCGCTCAATACCAGCGTCCAGGAAGGGATCAACAACAAGATCAAAGTCCTCAAGCGCATCGCCTACGGCTACCGGGATGAGGGCTACTTCTTCCTTAAGATCCGTGCGGCCTTCCCCGGAAAAACGTGAAGAACCAAAAATTCATTCCGTTTCTTCGACGGGGACCACTTCCTTGGCGCCGGTCTTCACACTGGCTTGTTGTTTCCCGGCATGTTTGTGGGCCTGGGTCTCGAGCTTATCGAGGGCCTGGGAAAGGCTCGCGTACATGTCATCTGTTTCCATGCTGGCAAGGAAATCGCCACCCCGTGTCTTGACGGAGACTTCCGCCAGGTGCCGGTGCTTCTCCACGCTGAGCGTGACATGGACGTCGATGATGTCGTCCAGGTAGGGGGTCATCTTCAGGAATCGCTCTTCCGCGAAGGTGCGGAGCGATTCTGAAACCTCTACATGGCGGCCGGTGAAGATGACCTTCATCGCGGACTCCTTATGAAAGGGCCGAAAGGCCCTGGGGGAAACTCTATTGCTGCCCTTGAGTGCATGTGCCGGGTTCCGGGTTCCATCAACTTATCGGCGCCGACGGCGGGAAGCTGGAGGAATCTTCAGTTCCTCGCGGTATTTATTCACGGTGCGCCGGGCGACCTGGATGCCATCCCGCTCCAGGAGGCGGGCGATGGTCTCGTCGCTCAGGGGTTTCGAGGCATCCTCTGCCTGCACGAGCGCCTTGAGTTTGTGTTTGACCACGGTGGCCGAAACATCGTCGCCGCTGGAGCAACCCAGTGAGGCGCTGAAAAAATAATTCAGATCGAAGAGGCCCTGAGGCGTGTGGATCGTCTTGGCCTTCACGACGCGGGAGATGGTGGATTCGTGGAATCCCGTAGCCTCGGCCACATCCCGCAGCACCATGGGCCGGAGCTTCTCGATCCCTTGTTCCAGAAATTGTTGCTGGAGTTCCACGATGGACTTAGAGACCCGCAGGACGGTGCGGTTCCGGTCCTCCACGCCCCGAATGAAATCCCGGGCGCTGCGGTATTTGTCGCGGATGAAATCCTTGTCGCCCTTGTCTTCGGCAGAAGCCAGGAAGGTCTTGTACTCCCGGTTGACCTTGAGCCGAGGCATGCCCTCATCGTTGAGATAGATCCGCCAGTTGCCGTCCTCCCCCTTGAGCACCACCACATCGGGTTTGACCACCCGCTCAGATTCGGGGTCGAAGGCCCGTCCCGGCGCGGGGTGAAGATGACGAAGAATCATCAGCGCTTCACTCAGTTCATCCTCGGTGCATCCCAGGGTCTTCCTCAACCGGACACTATCCCGTTGGGAGAGCAGCTCCGAGTGCTTCTCGATGATCTGGACCGCCAGATCATCGGGCTCGGCACCCGCATGGTTGAGTTGCAGCAGGAGGCTCTCCTTGACCGTAAAGCAGCCGACACCGGAGGGATCGAACTCCTGGAGCGTCTCGATGAGGCTCAGAAGCATGGGGATTTCGATGCCCAGCTCCTGGGATAGCTCGGCGGGGGAAGTCTCCTGGCCCTGGTCGGGGTCCAGCCTGAGGAAGCCCTTGGCGTCCACGTGGTCGATGAGGCGCTCCAGTAGGGGAGCCCGGGGATCCTCTACTTCCATGGTCTGGTAGAGCTGGGAGAGCAGATGCTCCTGCAGGGTCTCCGAACTGGTGAGCCGGTCCTCCCAACTGGAGCGTTCATCGTCGGGGAGGCTGCTGGTCCGGGGAATGATATCGGCGTCCCAGGAGTTCTCGGCCCCCATATCGGTTTCCTGGACCTGGGCGACCCCTTCTTCAGTGAATCCCTCGAGATTGGTCTCCGGGTTCATCTCCGCAGCGGAATCCGGAAGAGGACCGAGATCGACGGTATCGGCCCCTTCGGGCACCTCCGCGCTTTCCGCGGGGCCCGATTCCTCCAGCACCTCGGAATCATGCCCCTCCTCGATGGCCTCCAGGGTGGGCGTCTCGTCCCCGTTCTCCACCAGTTCCAGGAGGGGGTTCTCTTCCAGTTCCCGTTCGATGGTCTGGCTGAGCTCCAGCAGGTTCATCTGCCAGAGTTTCAGCTTGAGCTGCATGGCCGGCGTGAGAGCCAGGGTCTGGCTCTGGAAGAGGCGCTGGGAGAGATTGGGACCGAGATTCGCCATGGCGCCTAGTCCAGCCTGAAATTGTCGCCCAGATAGACCCGGCGGATATCCGGGTCCTCGGCAATTTCCTGCGGCAGTCCGTGCTTCATGATCATCCCATCCGCCAAGATATAAGCCCGATCTGCGATCTGCAAGGTCTCCCGCACATTGTGGTCAGTGATCAGCACGCCAATTCCCCGCTTCTTTAAATCATGGATGAGGCCCTGGATCTCCATGACGGACTTCGGATCGACACCGGCGAAGGGCTCATCCAGGAGCATGATCTTCGGACTCGTGACCAGGGCCCGGGCCATTTCGCAGCGCCGCCTTTCGCCACCGGAGAGGCTCATGCCGAGTGTATTCCGAACCTTGTGCAGGTGGAACTCCTCCATCAGGCGTTCGCAGCGTTCCCGCTGCTCGGCTTTGGGGATGGGCTGGAACTCTCCCAGGGCCATGAGGTTTTCCCACACTGTCAGGCCTCGGAAGACGCTCGATTCCTGGGGCAGGTAGCCGATGCCCTTGCGAGCCCGTCTGTGCATGGGCATGGAGGTGATGTCCTTGCCCCACCAGAAGATCCGGCCCTGATCCGGGGCTTCCACGCCCACGACCATGTAGAACGTGGTGGTCTTCCCCGCCCCATTGGGACCCAGGAGCCCCACGACTTCCCCGGGGGCGACCTCCAGCGAAACGCCTCTGACCACCGTGCGCTCGCCGTAGGACTTGAAGAGGTGCCGGGCCTCCAGGCGGATTTCAGAGGTCTCCATCATGGTTTTGCCTCGGATTTCACGTCGGCCACTCCCCGGACTCGGCCCTGCCAGCGAGCCTTGGGCGGGTCGAGATCCAGTTCCAGTGATTCGCCCCATCCTTCGCCCATGCGACCTCGCAATGTCACAGACCCCTTGGCCCCGACCTGTTTCACGATATTACCTGGGCCCAGCCTTACCGAGATGTGATCCGCATGCAAGCTCCAGCCGCGGCCCTGGCACTCCACGCGCCCCGACAACAGGACCTCACCGGCCTTATGCTCCCCTCGGTCTGCATATTCCCCCCGGTCTGCCCGGACCAGGAAATCCCCCTCCAGGGACACGAGGGCGCCGTTCACGCCATCCGGGAAGGTAATGGTGCTGCCCTTCCGAATGATCCGAGGCCCGGCGAGCCTTTCCTTGACTCGGTTCCAGGTGGCGGGATTGCCCGTGACGGTCCAGGTCTCCGCTTCCCAGAGCAATCGATTGCCCCGCAGGGTGCCCCCGTTGAGGACGCTGGCCTTCACGGGGCCCTCAAACTCCCAGCGAGCCGGGGAGCCATGGCCTGCGCCGGCGGTGAAGGTGCCCTGCTCGCCGCGCCCCATCACAGGGGCCTGGATACGCCAGGTCCGTTCCACCTTGCGGGCCTGCATGCGGGGGCTGCTGAGGCTCCGGGCCCCCCAGGTGAGAACAGGCTGACCCTCCGCCCAGGCTTCCCCGATGGGTAGGGCCTCGGGAAGATCCGTCCCGGCCCCCTCCCGCATGAGGACGCGGGGTGCGCGCAAGAAGAGACGCTCCCCATCGAGGGGCTGCTCCCAGCGCACATTCCCTTCCAGCCTCAGTCCCGCCGGAGACCAGCGGGCCCCCTCGGCCAGGAGGCTTTCCGCCCCCCCCCTCACCGATCGCGTGGCCCTGAAGGCTTTCAACTCGACCTGGGCGAGGGGCTGGCCCTTTTCGGGCCGGGGGGCGACTCCCCCTTCGGCATCCCCATGCCAGCCGTCATTGCGTTCGAAGCGGACCGGCGCCGACCACCGGATGGCGCGCGCATCCAGATCCACGCTGCCGGCCCATATTTTCCCATCCTCCAACTGGGCCATCACCTGTTCGAGATGCCCTTCATGGAAGCCCAGGGTCAGCCAGAGCCGCTCGGCCTGCAAGTGCTTGACCATGCCGGGATCGGTGGCCTCCCACATCACGGGCCCCTTGTCCACGGTAAAACGGCCATCCAGATCCCGGCGCCAACCCACCGGCAGGAACCAGCGCCCCCGGCCCTGCCCTTCCATGTCTTGCCACACCAGGGGCGCGAGCCCCTTCCAGACGCCGTGATCCCAGAGCAGGGCCGGCCCCGGGGCCGGCATGGACCCCTGCCCCAGCAAGGTGCCGACAGGCACGGCGCTGGCTTCGACAGCCATGGGCCCCTGGAGTGTCCATTGACCAGTGGCACGGCGTCCCGAGGGGGACTTGAGCCGCCAGAGTGTCTCGGGTTCTTCCAGTCGGGCCCTCACGTGAGAGAGTTCCAGGTCTTCCTGATCGCCCACGATCGTGTCGTAGTCGAGGATGAAGATCCGGCCCTCGCTCAGCTGTTCGGTGATGGTGCCGAACTTCCCTTCGGTGCCGCGGAAGATATCGCCTTTCGCCTTCGGCGCCAGCGGGCGCGGGCCGAGGTAGAGAAAGAGACCGCTCAGGACCATCACGCCCCCGAGGATCGCCCAGCCCAGGAATTTCCAGAGCGGGTTCCGGGCGTTCAGCAGGTTCCAGAACCTCATGGGACCTCCTCTAGACCCAGGAAGGTGTCCACCCTCCAGGACCGGCCCCAGCGGGGATGATCCTGGGGGGAGGCGGCCAGGCGCAGGGTCTGGCCCACTTCGAGCAGGGACGCCTGTTCCTCGCCAAAAAACCAGATGAAGCCCTCCGGGATGCCCTCCAGACTGAACTTCCGATGACCCTTTCCGAAGGCTCGACTAGGTTCAAACAATCGGCCCTCCAGGGCCACCAGGGGCTCCGGGAAATCCTGACCGAAGGGTTCCAGGGCCCTCAGCTCTTCGGCCCTGGGGATTTCCCCATCCCCCAGGCCATCCACCGCCAACCCCCGGATGACCCGGTGGGCGGCCTGGAGGGCGGCTCCCCGGGAGAGCGCCTGCCGCACGAAGGAAAGGCGCGAGATTTCGAAGGTAATACCGGCGGCGGCTCGGTGGCCACCTCCTGAGCGTAGGAAGGGCTGAGCCAGGACGAGCAGTTCGGTGAGATCGAAGCCCTCCGGGGCCCGGAGGGAACACTGGGACAGGCCTTCGAACGTCGTCCCCACCCCCGTGGGAAGACCGCTTTCCCTCATCCGCTGAGCCGCTACGATGCCGAGCACGCCCTTGTGGGCCCCGTTGGAAATGACCAGGTCGAAGGCCTCCCCATCCGGGGCCGGGAGTAATGCGAGGAGTTCAGCCTGCACCTCCTTGCGGGCTTGGTTGAGGGATTCCACCTGTTCGGCGAGGCGCTTGGCTTCCCCGGGATCCCGGGTCAGCAGCAGCCGGACGGCATCCTCGGCCGCCCCCATCCGGCCCACCGCATTCAGGCGCGGTGCGACCCCGAAGGCGATCTCGGAGGCCTTGGGGATCCCTTCGATTCGGGCCACCTTGAACAATTCCCGGAGCCCAGGACCGTTGGCCGATCCAAGGGCCCGAAGCCCGCGCTTGACCAGCAGTGCGTTCTCGCCTCTGAGGGGCACCATATCGGCGATGCTGCCCAGGGCCACCAGCTTGAGCAGCCCGTCCAGGAAGGGGATATCCCCATCCTTCGGGGTCGGCACGGCGTCCAGCAGGGCCTGCCCCAGCTTGAAGGCCACCCCCACACCCGCCAGGGAGCCATTGGGTTGCTCTCCCAGCGAGGGATGGAGGACGGCGATGGCCGGAGGCAGGGCCGGACCCGTGGCATGGTGATCGGTGATGATCCAATCGATGCCCAGTTGGGCGCTTTCGGCAACTTCCTCCAAGGAACGGATGCCGCAATCCACCGAGATGAACAGGCCCGGACCTCCGGCCTGCAGGAGTTCCCGAATGCAGTCCAGATGCAGGCCATATCCATCGTTGAAGCGGTTGGGAATGAAGAATTCGGGCTTTCTCCCCAGCTTCTCCAGCACCCTCACCAGCAGGGCCGTGGCGGTGACGCCATCCACGTCGTAGTCGCCGTAGACGACCACGCGCTCGCCCTCCCGGAGGGCGCGCCGGATCCGCGCCACGGCCTGGGGCATGCCCTGGAGCAGGAAGGGATCGAAGGTCTTGGACCACTCGGGGCTCATCCGCCACGCTAGGGCCTCGACGGTATCTTCGCCCCGCAGCCAGGCGAGGCGGGCGGCCTCCCTCGATAGGCCGAAGGCGCTCTGGAGCGGCGCCCAGGGTTCCTTTCCGGGAAGGATGGCGCGACGGAGGTGCCAGGGGCGGGAATTCATGCGCCGAGGACCAGGGAGCTCTGGGTATAGAGTTCGGACCCGGGCAAGGGGGCCGAGGGAGTATGGGGTTCGTGCGCGGAGCCTCGTTGGACCATCCTTTGAGTGTATTTGGCTCAGCCCCCCCTGGATAGGTCCGCCCCTGCCCTCCCGGCCTGATTTGCCGCATATTGAGGTTCCACACTGGAGGCACCATGCACCTGCTCCCGATCTTCCTGCTCTGTGTCCTGCAGGCCTCCCCGGTCCCTCCGGTGGTGGACGGGAAAGCCCTGCCCCAGGTGCCGGGTCCCCTTGCGCCCAGGAGCCCGGATCCCGCAGGAGGCCCGGGCAGTGACCCTATCCAGATGGCCCTGCGCAAATCCGCCAGGACGGGCAGCATCCCCGCCGTCGGCCTTCCGGCAGGCCCCCTGCAAGTCCAGGATACGATGGACGATCTGCCGGGCTGGAAGGCCTACCGGATCGAAGTCCCCCCCAAGGCCACCGTCAAGGTCCGTCTCAAGGGGCTTCACGAGAGCTGGTTCCGGGTCAGAGCCATGAACCACTGGGGCGAGCAGGAACAGGGCATGCTCCAGAATAGGATTCCCACGGGCAACCCTGAGGCCAGTTACATCAACCCGAAAGCCGAAGGGCATGCCGTGTTCTTCGTGGTGGACACCACCGAGACCTCCATGGGTGGAGAGGCTTTTTCGCTCTGGGTCACCTTCTCCTGAGACTCAGGCCCGATCGAGCAGGGCTAGAATGACCTGCTCTGGGGCTTTGCTTCCCAACTCCTTGTCCCAGAGCCGTCCGAGGTTGTGCCATGCCCCCTGCCCATCACAAGGTCGTCATCATCGGAACCGGGCCTGCGGGCTATACGGCCGCGATTTATACCTCCCGCGCCAACCTTTCCCCGGTGATCTTCGAGGGCGCCCAACCGGGCGGCCAGCTGACCATCACCACCGAGGTGGAGAACTTCCCGGGCTTCAAGGCAGGCGTGATGGGGCCTGAATTGATGGACGAGATGCGCCAGCAGGTGCTCCGCTTCGGCGCGGTCATCAAGAGCGAGACCGTGGTGAAGGTGGATCTCCAAGAGCACCCCTTCCGCATCACCACCGACCAGGGGGAATACACCAGCGACGCGGTGATCATCGCCACCGGAGCCTCGGCCAAATGGATGGGCATCGGCAAGGACGAGCGGCTCTCCCGCAGCGGCGGCGTTTCGGCCTGCGCCACCTGCGATGGATTCTTCTATCGCGGCCGGGAGATCGCAGTGGTGGGCGGAGGGGATACGGCCCTGGAAGAGGCCATCTACCTCACGAAGTTTGCCTCCAGGGTCCACCTCATCCACCGCCGGGATAAGCTGCGGGCCTCCAAGCCCATGCAGGAGCGGGCCGCGAAAAACGAGAAACTGACTTTCTGCTGGAACAAGGTGGTCGACGATATCCTCACCACCACCGTCGAGACCCCCATGGGCGACAAGGTGGAGAAGATCCGCGCCCTCAGGCTCAGGGACACCCTGGATGGGCAGATCTCGGAACTGCCCGTGGAGGGCCTCTTCGTGGCCATCGGCCACAAACCCAATACGGAGCTGTTCCAGGGACAGCTTTCCCTGGATGAGGGCGGATACCTGGTGGTCGAGAAGGGCTCGAGCCGGATGGATATCCCCGGAGTCTTTGCCTGCGGGGATGTACAGGACCACGTCTACCGCCAAGCCATCACGGCGGCGGGCAGCGGGTGCATGGCCGCTGTTGATGCCGAACGCTGGTTGGGGGAGCAGGGCCTGACGGAATAGACCAGGTGGTAAATACCGTTCCCACCCGGAATGGACGAGATCATTTTTGGGGGTGGTCTCATGGCGACGATTCGCGGCTTTCCCGCCCGCCCTTCCGGTTATCCTGCTCTTAATTGATCATTTCAATCCCCGATTCCCAATGAATATTCTGGCCATCACGAAGCACGCTGATTTGGTAGAGCGTCTGCGGACTGCCTTCGAGGGGGCGGGCAACCGAGTCTTGCATGTTCAGGACCATCTGGACGCGCTGGCCTCCGAGGCCTGGAGCCAGGCCCATGTCATCCTGGTCGACGCCGCCGGGGATCCCATGGATGGTTTCCGGTTCTGCGCCCTGCTCCGGGGGGAATCCCGAGTCCTCTTCCAGAATCTGCCCATCTTCCTGATCTGCGAGCTGCCCCCCGAGGAAGAGGAACTCTCCAGGCTTCAGGCCGCCGATGTGGACGGTCATATCCTGGTGGGGGATAGCATTCAACGTCTCCTGGGCACCCTGGGCCCGGCGGTGGAGGCTGATAGCACCCGGAGCACAGGGCCGAAGGTCCCGCTCCTGGCCGCAGGGCTGGCCCCCGAAGTGGCACAGCGGATCCAGGGCCTGGTGGATCACTTCGGCTTCGCCTTGACCTCCGTCTCTCTCGAGGAACTCTCTCAAGTCCAGTGCCGCGTCAAGGCGCCGCTCCTGCTCTTGGGCACGGATTCCACCGGGGCCCGCACCCTGGAGGCCCTTCAGGCCATGCGGACGCACGAGTCCTCACCCTACGTCATCCTGCTGGGGAAGACCTCCCGCCATGCCCTCCAGCGGAAATTGCTCCTGGCTGGCGCCATGGATTGGCTGAGCCTCCCCCTCTCACCGCCGCGGCTGCTCCACGCCTGTCGGCGGGGCCTGGAATGGATTCACGGCAAGCGGATCCAGCAGGAATTCCAATACCAGATCGGCGATCTGCGGGAACGGCGCCTCCTGCTCGAGATGGAGACGGCGGCCCTCCGGAATGAAGTGCTGACCGATCCCCTCACCGGGCTCCTCAATCGCCGGGCCTTCGACCAGAATCTCGAAAACGCGTTCAACCAGTGGGAGCGCCATCGCCGTACCTTCGTGCTGGTGCTGGGGGATCTGGACTACTTCAAACTCATCAATGATCGCTTCGGCCATCTGGTGGGCGACGAGGTGCTCCGTTCCCTGGCTGCGGGCATGCGGAGCACCCTCCGAAAATCCGATCTGGCCTTCCGCATCGGGGGGGAGGAATTCGCCATCCTGCTCATGGAGACCACCCTCCAGGCCGGAGCGGAGGTCACCGAGAAGCTCCGGCGGAAGATCGACGAGAACCCCATCGTGCTGGAATCGACCCAGATCGTCTTTCCCACCATGAGCTTCGGCGTGGGCGAGCCGGAGGGATATGCTGCCCAGTCCCTATTCGGCGCCGTGGATCAGGCCCTCTACGCTGCCAAGCACAAGGGCCGTAATCGGATCGAAGTGGTTCCCAGTCGCAGCGCTGAATGACTGAAGCAAGGATCCCTCGGAACTCATAGCCCCAGGCTGAAGAGATCTCCCAGGCCCCGAAGGGTGAGGATGAGATCCAACCGGTCTTCCTTGTTGAGGGCGCCGGTGGCCTGGATGGCCACATGACTGAAACGCAGGCGGGTGGCGACACAGGGCGTCAGGTACGCCAGCGCGACCTGACTGGAAGAGAACTCCCTGCGGTGGTAATCGTAGTTGGCCTGGAATTCCAGGCGCCACCGGTCGTCGAAGAAGCGCTGGATCCCCCCGACCTGGATGCCCCGCTGGCGCACCAGGAACCGGTTGATCCCCGTGGAGAAGAAGGCGAAATTGAAACGGCTTCCCTGGGAAGAGGTGTACTCGGCCGAAAGGGAACTATCGGAACCGGATGAACCGATCTCGGAGGATCTCCGGAAACTCATCCGGAACCGATCATTGGGCTCCACATCGATATCGTTGTCCACGGAGGCCCAGCCCTGCTTGAAACGGCCATCGGAAAGCAGGATGGGCTGGGACTGGTAGCGGGTGGAAATGCGCCACCTCACGAGGTCGGCGAAATCACTGCCCTTTCCGGGCCGCCCCAACAGATGCTGCTTCATGCCGATCTCGATGCTCTGTTCGCCATCGGCACTGCCTTCCACCCCGGGCCTGGAATCCACCTCATCGAAGCGCGGCAGGTTTCCCGCGACGGAAGATCGGCTGTTCTTGGTGAAGGCAACGAAGGGCTCCAGCACATGCTTGAGATCCCCTGAGTAACCGAAGAGTTCGAGTTTCTCGAAGGTGCGCCCCAGCTGAGGTCCGGAGAACTGCAGGCGGCTGGACCCCAGGAGCCGCTGCACTGCCCGATCATCCACTCGGAAGGGGTCGAAGGAGGGGTTCTGGGAAGGATCCAGCAATTCGCCATTGGTGGATCCCGTGGCATCGAAAACGGATTCCCTGAGGGAGGAACTGTAGCCCGTGTACCGCCCGGCCAGCTGAAGATCCGCCCGGAAGGGCCCCCACTGGCCCAAGCGGCCATGCATGCGTGCCGACCAATCGTTGCGCGTCCAGGCATAGGCCGTGTCGGCCTTGTCCTCTCCCAGATCCAGGCGGTAGGCGAAGCGACTGAGATTGGCGCCTCCATCGAGATAGAACTCGCCGAAGGGGATTGGGTAGAGCCTCGCCTGCAGCTGGGGGAGGGACTGCCTGCGCAGGGAGGTGGGGAAATCCGTGCGGTAGAAGGAGGTGTCCTCCGGCAGGAAGAAGCTCCGTTGTTCGGCTGCCGAGAGGTTCACCGAGGCCCAGGGGAAGTTCTTCCCCAGGAAGATGGCGCTATCGAAGGACTGGGTTCCCAGCCCGCTCACGGAGCGCCCATAGTCGGATTCGAGGAGGGAATCGGAGGCCTGGTTCAGATCGGCGGAAAACTGCCACCCGTCCTCCCGCTGCCAGAGTTCCTGGAACTTGTACCGGTACCGGGTCTCGTCATTGCTGCGCTGTTTGATGTACTGGGCCTGGAAGCTTCCGGAATGCGTCAATTCAGGATTCCATCGGAATTCTCCCCCCCATAGCGCCCCTTCCTTGCTGAAGAATTCCGGCGCGAAGGTGGCATCCATGGTGTTGCCCAGGACCTGATAGTAGGAAAGCCCGAGCCGCACGCCGAGGTGACTCGAGTAGCCCGGCTGGATGGGCAGCAGTCCGGAGCTCCGTTCGGCCTTGGCGGGGTAAGCCCCCCAGGGCAGGTAGAGCACGGGCACCCCCGCTACCATCACCTTGGCATGGCGGAAGGTGGCAAAACCCTCGAGTTCGAGCCTCATGCGGGAGAGTTGGGCGGACCAGCCCGGTCTCTCCTGGGGACAGGGGCTGATCTCCACCGTCTCGAAATCCCAGGTCTTCAGCGTGGTGAAGGCCACATGGCTGGAACGCAACGTCCAGCTGGGGGGCACTTCCAGTTCCAGGGCCCAGGCGTCGCCGATCTTGCGATTCCAGTCCATGCGTAGGCGCTCGCACCGAAGCCTCAGATCGGGCCCCTCCAGGCGGATCCTCCCGAAGGCCTCCAGCATCCCGGTCTTGCGGTCATAGGTGATGCGATCGGCCAGGAGAAGCACGTCTTCGGATTGGATGGCCCCCTTCTCAATGATCCAGAGGCCTTCGTTCTCCTGCACCCGTTCTCCCCGCCAGCGCAGGGCTCGACCCTCGCCCTCCCCCGCCTCGGGCAGGAAGGGGCGCAGAGGCAGGAGCTCGGGAACCGCGGGGGCTTGGGCGGGAGGCAGTTTCCCGGGAATGCCGGGCAGGCCCTGGGCACTGAGGAAGCTGGTCAGGGCCGAGAGGAATAGGGCCCTCGCCGCTCCAGGAGCGGCCTTTCGGTGGACCGGGAGCCGAGCGCCCACCCTGATCTCAGAAACCGTGACTATGGTGCACAAGGGCGGAGGTGAGCAGGAAGAGCAGGGTCCCGCCCAGCAGCCCGAGGGTGCTCTTCCATCCCTTTTCCTTCTGGGCCTCGGGCAACAGATCGGAACTGGAGACGTAGAGGGCCAGCCCCGCGGCCAGCCCCAGTACGGGACCGACGGGGAGCTTCAGTACATCCTGGGACATGGCGCCGAGCCAGGCCGCCAGGGCCAGCGTTGCCGCCGCGAGGATGGCGCCCCGTTTTCCGAATCCCCGCACCAGGAAGATGGAGCTGATGGTCCCCCCCTCGGGGATCCGATGGAGCAGGATGCCCAGGAAGACCAGGGTCCCCAGGGTGCTCTGGGCCCGGAGGGCGGCGGTGATGGCCATGCCATCCATGAAACTGTGCAGGGAAAGCCCCACCAGGGCTAGGACGCCCGCCAACCCCTGGACCTCGTGGACATGGGTCTCCTCGCCATAGTGGAAATGGGGACTGATGCCGTGCTCGATCACGTGGACCGAGATGAAGCCCCCGAGCGCCCAGTAGGCCATGCCATCACCACCGAAGTGGATGGATTCCGGAAGAATGCGCACCAGGGTCACGGCCACCAAATACCCGGCGGCGATGCCGGAGAGATGGCGCATATGGCTGGCCTTGCCACGAAAGAACTGCACCACCAGCCACCCTCCGAAGAGGGTGGCCAGGGCAGCGATGGGGGCCAGCCAGTAAAGGGAACCTGGGGTCATCGAGGCGCCCTCAGGACTTGGACTTCGGCTTGACGGCCTTGGCCGGAGTCTTGGCCTTCAGGGGCGCCTTGGGTACAACGGACTTCGGCTTGACGGCCTTGGCCCCCTCGGTGGGCTGTTTCTTGGGCCTCCCTCGCTTGACGACGGGGGCCTCCAGGATCGGCGCGGGGGCCGCCTGGAGCCTGGGACGAGGCGTGGGCCTCGTCAGGTCCGCCACCAGGGATGGATCAAAGACGGGCTGAACGGATTCCGGCTCGAGTTCGGGCTCGGGTTCGGGAAGGGAGACCACCGTGATCCGAGGGGTAGCCTCTGCAACGATCGCAGTCGGCTCAGGCTTGTTCGGCTCGGGCTTGGGGCCCTTCCCCCGACCACGACCCCGGGGCTTCACGGGTGTGGAGGCCTCTGGGGCCTGCAAGGGCTCGCGCATCGGTGCATCGTCATTGGACTCATCAGCCTGGTCATCGACCCGGCTATCGGCTGAGTCATCGGTCAAATCCAGGGGCTTGGCGCTCTCAAAGAGGGCGCGCAGGCGCTCCCGCTCATCGATGGCGGCCCGCTGGGCATCCCTGCGATCGTACTTGATCTCGGCATCCGCAGGGGGCACGACGCGCTTGGGCTCGAGTCCGAGCGCCTTTTCGAAGGAGATGGGGGCATCCCCTCCCAAGACGACGGTCTCTTCCTCCCGGTCCTGGTGTCGCTCAGGGCGCGGTGCCAGGGGCTTCTCCGGAACCTCCTCGTCGCGCCGTTCGATCTCGGCGGCCATCTCTCCGTACCCGGTCTCGGGGTCGGCCAGGATCAGGATGCTGCAATCGTGGCCCTCTTCGAGCTCGGCGAGATCCTTCCGCTTCTGGTTTAGCACCGACATGGCGATGGCGGGAGCCAGCTTGATGCGCACTTCGGAGATGCCATCCTTGCTGAGGATGGACTTCAGGCGCCGCACAACGCTGAGGACGAGGGCTTCGATATTCTTCACCTGGCCGGTACCCTGGCAGGTGGGGCAGGCTTCGTGGGTGACGTGCTGGAGGGAGGGACGCAGGCGCTGGCGGGTCATGACGAGCACACCGAAGCGATTGATCTTGCCGACCTCCATGCGAGCCTTGTCCTCCTTGAGGCAGTCCACGAGCCGCTCCATGACGGCCTTGTTGTGGGACTCCTTCTTCATATCGATGAAATCGATGGCGATGAGGCCCGCCAGATCCCTCAGACGCAGCTGGCGGGCGACTTCCTCCGCGGCTTCCATATTGGCCTTGAAGGCCATGTCCTCGACGCCTTCCCCGCTGGTCTTGCCGGAATTCACGTCCACGGCCACCAGGGCTTCCGTCTGATCGAGGGCCAGGGCGCCTCCCGAGGGCAGGCTCACCTTCCGCGCATAGATGCGATCGATCTGTTCGTCGGTTTGGAATTTCGAGAAGAGGGGTTTCTTGCCGATGTAGTGCTTGAGGACCCCCTCGTGCTGGGGCATGGTGCGGCGGAAGAAACTCTGGGCGGCATGGAAGGTATCGAGATCATCGATGCTGACCTCTTCCATATCGGCCGTGAAGCCATCCCGCAGGGTACGGGTGACGACATCATCCTCCTGCCAGACCAGTCCGGCCCCGTGCCGATTCTTGTAGCGGGCCTGGACCTCCTTGTAGGTGTCGAGCAGATATTCCAGATCGCGCTGAAAATCGTCCTTGGTGACCCCCAGGGAGGCCGTGCGGACGATGACACCGAAATTCTTGGGGATATCCAGTTCGTCGATGAGGCGCTTGAAGTGCTCCCGTTCTTCGCGGCTCTCGATCTTGCGGCTGATCCCGTTGAGGGGATTGCCGGGGGTGAGCACGAGGTAGCGTCCGGGCAGACTGATTTGGGCCGTCATCATGGCGCCCTTGGAGCCCAGCTCCTCGCGCACGACCTGGACCATGATCTCCTGGTCCCGGTTGAGCAGATCCTGGATGCGGCCCCGACGGCCATCGCCGCTCACCAGATCCCGGGGCAGTTCGCCGATGGGGAGGAAGCCATTCTTCTGGCCACCGTAGTGGATGAAGGCGGCCTGGAGGCTGGTGTCGGCCCGGACCACCTTGGCCTTGTAGATATTGCCCTTGATCTTCTCGTTGTGGACGAACTCGATGTCGTAGTCCGAGAGGACCCCGTCCACGAGGGTGGCCACACGGATCTCTTCAGAATCCGTGGCATTGATGAGCATGATTTTTTTGATCAATGGAACTCCTGTAATCAGGCCGCGACGCGTGCTCCAACGTGGAGCGACCTTCGGAATGGGATGGGACAGGTACGGGTGGGAGATGGGGGGAAACCAGGGTTTTCCACGAAGACCTGGAGCATGGATTGAGACTTCACCAGTCTGACGCGGGCTTCCGGTCCGTTCTGGCTTTCCCTTGTATTGTCTCAGGGCAAGGTCTCCACGGCAAGGCCAGCCTCGTCAAGGCCTGGACCCAGGGGAATTTCCGGTATTCTGGGATCTTTGACCTGGACCCTCGCCGGTCACTCTGGAGCACCGATGCCCCATCTCCTCCTGCTGGAAGACGACGCCGATCTGCGGGCTGCGCTGGAACGGCATCTCCGGGGAGAAGGGTTTCGAGTCAGCTCCTTCGCCTTCGGGCAGGAGGCCTTGAAGTTTATTACCCATCCCCCCTCGAGCCCCCAGGACCATCCGGATGTAGTGGTGCTGGATCTGACCCTTCCGGATATGGACGGGCTGGAAACCCTGCGGACCATCCGCCAGGATCACCGGACGCGGAATATTCCGGTCCTGCTGGTCACCGGCAAGAACGAGGAGATCGACCGGGTCCTGGCCCAGGATCTCTGGGCCGACGACTACGTCTCCAAGCCCCTGTCCAGCCGGGAACTGGTGGCACGGCTCCGCGCCATTCTCCGGAGGGCGGCCTTCCTGGAGCAGGAGCCCAAGCCCGCCCGCTTTTCCTTCGGCCCCGTCTCCGTCGATCTCAAGACCCACCAGGCCAAGCTCCTGGATGACCCCATCGATCTAACCCGGCGAGAATTCGAACTCCTGGCCTACTTCGTCCAGAACCCTCGCCGCGTCCACAGCCGGGAGAAGATCCTCCATCAGGTCTGGGGGCTGGAATTCCTGGGGGAGAGCCGCACCATCGACGCCCATGTGCGCAGGGTCCGCGCCAAACTGGGAGACTCCGCGGGTCTCATCGAGACCATCGTGGGAGTCGGATACCGCATGGGCGGACCGGAGGGAAGGTAGGGCTCCGTTTGGTTCTACGAACTTCGATGACCGGACAGCAGGTGAGCTACGCTCACCTGCTGTATCGTCGAAGCATTCTCATGTTCCTTCGGTAGGCGCCGCCGCGGGTGAAGTTGATGGCGATCTGCTTGGGGAAGCGGGTGATGGAACTAGCCAGGGTGATGAAGATCCGCACGGTGGAAGCAGCGCTACGTCCCTGGCGGGCGGCATTGTCGTAGTAGACCATCAGTGCGCTGCGCATCATGGACTTGGGCAGATTGAACAGGCCGTAAGACTCCAGCACGTCGTGGTTGATGCGCCGGGTGCCATCCTGTTCGATGACGATGAGGTCCTCGGGTTTGATTTCCTGGCGCATGACCCGCTCCTGACGGATTTCTATCGGCATTCTGGCAGCCGGGATCAAGAAAGATAACAGGATCCCGGTTCCCTATTTCGCGGGGTGCAACAGAAACTCCAGGTCGGGGCATTTTTCCGCCGTGGTGCGCCGCTGCCAGTCGTTCTCGAAGAGGATGGCGGGATTGCCTTCGGAATCCTCCACCAGTTCCCCCCAGTAGTGACTGGCCTCGGGCCAGCCGCCCTGGATCCACCTGGCCATCTGGAAGGTGCGCGGCTCCATCATGACCGCGCAAGCGTATTCGTCCTTTAGTCGGTGCTGGAGCACTTCGAACTGCAACCGGCCCACGGCCCCCAGGATGGGCAGGGGTGCGCCCCCCTTGGGCCAGAAGAGCTGGACCACGCCCTCTTCGGCGATCTGCTGGATGCCCTTCAGGAATCCCTTCCGAGCCCCGGGATCGATCAAGCGGACACCGGAGAATTGTTCCGGGGAATAGCGGGGCACGGCGTGGAATTCGATGGGGCCTGCGGCCGAAAGCACATCGCCGATGCGGAACATGCCGGGATTGATGAGCCCCAGGATATCCCCCGGGAAGGCCTCGTCGACGATCTCCCGCTCCCGGCCGAAGAACATATGGGGATAGTTGAGCTTGATGGACTTCTGGCCCCGCACGTGGAGGGCGTCCATGCCCCGCTGGAAGTGCCCCGAGACCACCCGAGCGAAGGCCACCCGGTCCCGGTGGGCCTTGTTCATGTTGGCCTGCACCTTGAATACGAAGGCCGTGAAGGGCTTCTCGGGTTCCAGTTCGCCGCCATCGGCCAGGGGACGGGCGTGGGGGCACGGCGCCATGTCCAGGAATTCGTCCAGGAATTCCCCGATGCCGAAATTATTGAGGGCCGAGCCGAAGAACATGGGGGACTGTTCCCCACGCAGGAAGGCCTCCTTATCGAAGGGGGGCAGCACGTGATCCATGAGCTCCAGATCGTCCTTGAGCTGCTGGAGTTCCTGGGGCGTGAGCAGGGCGGCGATTTCAGGGTCATTGAGATCCCCCTTGCCCGCCACACGGGCCCTCTGGCCGGCCTTGGTGCGTTCGAAGACCTGGAGCTGTCCCGTGGCGCGCACATAGACGCCCTTGAAATCCGGGCCTGAACCGATGGGCCAGGTCATGGGCACCGCGTGGAGCCCGAAGAGTTCCTCCACTTCGTCCACCAGTTCGATGGGTTCCCGGCCGGGCCTGTCGAGCTTATTGACGAAGGTGAAGATGGGAAGCTGACGCTCCTTGGCCACGCGGAAGAGCTTCTTGGTCTGTTCTTCCACGCCCTTGGCGCAGTCCAGCAACATCACCACGCTATCGGCGGCCGTGAGCGCCCGGTAGGTATCCTCGCTGAAATCCTGATGGCCCGGGGTATCCAGCAGATTGATGGCATAACCCTTGTAGTCGAACTGCATGGCCGCGCTCGTGACGCTGATCCCGCGCTCCTGCTCGATGCTCATCCAGTCCGATTGGGCCATGGCCCCCCGCTCACGGCCCTTGACCGAACCGGCCCGATCGATGGCGCCGGAATAGAGCAGCAGCTTTTCCGTGAGCGTCGTCTTGCCCGCATCCGGATGGGAGATGATGGCGAAGGTGCGGCGGCGCTGGATCTCGTCTGAAAGGGGCATGGGCTCACGCGGCAAAAAGGAAGCGGCCGGATGGCCGCCTTTCTTGGATTCTAGCAGAGAGGGGCGGACTGGCCTTCAGGAGGTATGACCCACCGAAAGACCTATAATGGAGGTGATCCTATGGAGGGAGACCCCATGCCGATCAGTGGCGTCCAAAGTATCTCTTCCATTTTGGCCTCCCAGACCACCAATCTGGTCAATGCGGCTTCCTTTGATCCGGCAGACACCAACCAGGATGGCATCGTCTCGGCGGCAGAGGCCTTGGCCTACTCCCTCACCCATCCCGAAGCCGCAAAGACTTCCGCCAACACCACGCCCGTGAACGCCTACAGCCAGAGCGGGGCCGTGAACGCCGTGGGAAATACCGCCGGAAGCGCCCTGAATCTTCTCGTCTGAGGCGGGACTGCGGTCTACGCCCTAGATCCGCTTCAGGAAGGGTTCAAAGACGGGTGCTCCGGCTTGAGAGGCGATCCATTCGGCCACCCGGATGCCATCCACGGCGGCGCTGGTGATGCCGCCGGCGAAACCCGCGCCCTCGCCGCAGGGGTAGAGGCCGAGGTGCGACGGGGACTGGCCATCCTCGGCCCGCAAAAGCTGGACCGGGCTGCTGGTGCGGCTCTCGATGGCCAGCAACATGGCCTCCCGACTCGTGAAGCCCCGGATCTTCCTTTCGAAATCCGGCAGGGCCTCCCTCAACTGGGCCAGGACGAAATCCGGCAGGCAGGTGCCCAGATCGGCCGGTACGGCGAAGGGCCGGAAGCTATTCCGGGGCAGTTGGCCGGAGGCCCTTGAATTCAGAAAGTCCTGGACGCTCATGGCAGGCGCGCCGTAGGTCTCCCCGGCGGCCCGGAAACAGGCCTGCTCCCATTTCCGCTGGAGGTACATGCCCGCCAGTAGATCCTCGGACTGGAAATCCGAGGTATTCACCTTGGCCACCAGGCCCGCATTGGCAAATCCCGAATCGCGCCGGGCATTGCTCATGCCGTTCACCACCACCCCCCCGGCTTCGGAGGCACACTGGATGACTTCGCCGCCGGGACACATGCAGAAGCTGTAGGCCGCCCGGTTATTGCTGAGGTTGCAGACCAGCTTGTAGTCAGCCGGGGGAAGGCTCGGATGACCGCAGGAAGGCCCGTACTGGGCCTTATCCAGAAGCTCCTGGGGATGTTCGATGCGGACCCCCATGGCGAAGGCCTTCTGCCGCATGGCCACACCATGCCGCGCCAGCATTTCGAAGGTATCCCGGGCGCTATGGCCCGGCGCCAGGACCACGGCATCGCAGGGGATCCTTTCCCCATTCTCGAGAATGGCGGCCACCACCCTTCCATCGGTCTCCTCCAGGTCAGCCAGCCGCGCCCGGAATCGGTAGATGACCCCTTGTCGCTGGGCCTCCTGCCGGATCCGCACCGAACAGGCGCGGATGACATCGGTGCCCACGTGGGGTTTGGCTAGGTAGAGAATTCGAGGGTCAGCCCCGAAACGCACGAATGTCTCGAGTACGTAGCGGATGGCCGAATGCCCGATGCGGGTGGTGAGCTTGCCATCGCTGAAGGTCCCCGCCCCGCCCTCCCCGAACTGGGCATTGGCCCCTGGGTCCAGCACGCCCTCCTCCCAAAGGGCGTCGACCTTCCGCACTCGTTCCTCCATCTCCGGCCCCCTTTCCAGGAGCACGGCCTCGATGCCGTAGTCCAGGAGGCGCAGAGCGCAGAAGGTTCCGGCGGGCCCGGAGCCTACGATCACCACGCGAGGCTTCCGGGTCAGGGCGGCCACCTCGAAGGAAAGGGGCTCGGGCGCGGGCTCCAACTGGGTGCCCGGGGGGAGTGGGATGGTTGCAACCGCGCGTGCCGTTCCAAAGCCGAGGCTCACCAGGTAGCGGATGTGGCTCTTGTGACGAGCGTCCAGGCTGCGCCGTTCCAGCCTCGGGGTTTCATAATCCGAAGGGCTTCCCCCCAGGGCCTGGGCCAGGACCTGATCGAGGGGACGGTTTTCTTCCCCGAGTTCCATGGGAAGACTGGAGAGCAGGAATCTCATGGGGCCTCGGGTCTGGAACATTGCCACAATCCAGCATAGCGGATCCACGGAGCCCTTCCCGCCGCCCCGCCAAAGCCCTCACAATCGTGAAATGCCTCTGTGTCTATCGCGGAGATGCCGGAGATCGGTCCATGTCCTTCCTGCCCAGTGCCTATCGAACGGTCCGCCCTCTACTCTTCCGCCTGGACGCGGAATCCGCCCACGCCCTGGCCTTCCGGTGCGGGAAGGTCACCCAATCGATCCCAGGCACCCTACCGCTCCTGGCCTCCGTGGCGGGGCGTCCCGCCCCTGCCCTGGCTCGCGATGTCTGCGGCCTCCATTTCCAGTCTCCCCTCGGCCTCGCCGCAGGACTCGATAAGGGGGCCGAACTGCTCCCCCTCTGGAAGGCGCTGGGCTTCGGCTTCGTGGAGATCGGCACGGTCACGCCCCGTCCCCAGCCGGGCAACCCCCAGCCCCGGCTCTTCCGCCTGCCCCAGGAGGGCCTGATCCTCAACCGCATGGGCTTCAATTCCGAGGGGGCGGACGTGGTGGCCCGGCGCCTGAAGAAGCGCCCCGCGGGGCTCATCGTCGGTGGGAATATCGGCAAGAACAAGGTGACCCCCCCGGAGGGTGCCCTGGAGGACTATCGGACCGCCTATCGTCTGCTGGCGCCTCATGTGGATTACACGGCCATCAATATCAGCTCCCCGAATACTCCCGGGCTCCGGAAGCTGCAGGCTCCCGAAGCCCTCCAACCGCTCCTGGAAGGCCTGCTGGGCACTCGGAAGGAGATGGGCCTGGAGGCTCAGCCCCTCTTCGTGAAGCTGGCGCCCGATCTCACGGAGGGGGAGTTGGACGCCATCCTGGAAGTGATCGTCGCCTCAGGGCTCGAAGGCATCATCGCCACCAATACCACCCTGGACCGGGGCATCATTTCCCAGATCAATCGCCCCACGGTGGAATCCTGGGGGGAGGGGGGCCTCTCGGGACGCGGCCTCAAGGTGAAGGCCACGGAGATCCAGCGGCGCATCCTCCAGCGCCTGCCCCGGGGGATGAAGCTCATGGCCTGCGGCGGCATCGGAAGCGGAGACGATGCCCGGTCGGCCCTGGAGGCTGGTGCGGCCCTGGTGCAGATCTACTCGGCCCTCATCTTCAACGGGCCGGGCCTTCCTGCGGAGATCAACGAAGAATTGGCCCGCAGCGGAGTCTAGTCGGCTCGGGTCATTCAGTCTCTTGTGAGCCCCTCAGTTCGTTTCGCCATCCACGTAGAACCAGCGGCCATCCTCTCGGCGGAAGGTGCTCCGCTCCCGGTGCAGCATGCGCTTGCCGTTGATCTGGAGGCTGGCGTGGAAGATGACCACGCCCGTCTCATCCCCGGGGCCGCCCGCTTCCCGGCTGAGGATCTTGAGGGAGATGCACTTGACGGCGTGGCAGTAGCGGCCGAGTTCTTCGGGATCCAATTCCTCGCGCTTTTCGGGAGCCGTGGTGGCAACCAGGTAGTCGGCCCGGCAGAGGGAATAGGCCGTGAAGCGGCTGCGCATCAGTTTCTCGGCGCTATCGGGAATGGCCCTCCCTGTCAGGAAGGGTTCGCAGCACTTGTCATAGGTGAGTTTGGAGGTGCATGGGCAGGGACGAGACATGATTTCCTTTCGAAGGACTCGAACAGTCTAGCGGAAGCCGCACCCTCTCCCGGGCCGTGGAATCCCTATCCGACTGAAATTTCACCAGCGGGCATCTGTAATTACAATGATTCGGAGTCCAGCACGGGGTCCAGATCCCCGGATTTATTGACGCAGGTGGGCATTATGCTAGGCTAGGGCCGAACAGACTCCCGTATTGACAGACGCTTTCCCACATGGGCCCCCGCGCACCACTAGGGGTCATTCCATTCACCTTATTTCTAAGGAGCATCCATGATGCGGAGATGGATCAACGGGCTGCTGAATACGCCCTTGAAACGGAAACTATACCTAGTGGCGATGTTGTGTTTCTTCGCCACGGCCTATGCCATGCAGCCGGGCCAGGCTGCCGCAGTGGCGGACCACGCGGAAAACGTCTTCCAGTTCTTCGCGCCCTTTCGTAGTCCTGATTTCGGGCTTTTCGAGCGCGTCAGCCTCGTCGTCGTCCTTTGCATCGCGGTGCTGGGCCTGCTCTACGCCCTGCTCCTAGTCAGGCAGGTCAAGGCCGCCGACAAGGGCACCACCAAGATGCAGGAGATCGCCTCGGCGATCCGCGAGGGCGCCAATTCCTATCTGGCCGCCCAGTTCAAGAAGATCGGGCCCCTCATCATCATCATCACCCTGGTGCTCTACTTCACCACTCAGGGTAGCGTGTCGGCCTTCAAATACGGCCGTGCCATCTCCTTCCTGGTGGGCGCGCTCTTCTCCTGGTCCGTGGGCTTTGTGGGCATGCGCTTGGCCACCACCGGCAATCTGCGCGTGGCGGCAGCCGCCAAGCGTTCCTACGGCGAGGCCATGCAGTTGGGCTACCGCACGGGCACCATCACCGGCATGTTGACCGATGGTCTGGGTCTCCTGGGCGGCACCCTGATCTTCCTGCTCTACGGCGCGCAGGCCTACGAGGCCCTGCTGGGCTTCGGCTTCGGCGGCACGCTGCTGGCACTCTTCATGCGAGTGGGCGGCGGCATCTACACCAAGGCCGCAGACGTGGGCGCCGACCTTGTCGGCAAGATCGAAAAGGATATCCCCGAAGACGACCCCCGCAACGCCGCCACCATCGCCGATAACGTGGGCGACAACGTGGGTGATTGCGCCGGCATGGCTGCCGATATCTTCGAGAGCTACGAAGTGACCATCGTGGCCGCCATGATCCTGGGCATGGCCACCTTCGGCCACAAGGGCGTGCTCTTCCCGCTTCTGGTGCGCGGCATCGGTGTGTTGGGTTCCATCATCTCCACCTACACGGTGAAGGCCGGGCCCAACGATACCTCAGACACGGCCCTGAAGAGCGTTCACCGCGGTTTCTGGATCGGCTCCCTCATTTCGGTGATGGGCTTCTTCATCCTGGGCTGGTTCTACCTGCACTTCGATGCCGCCTACATGGCCGCCAATCCCCTGGCCGCTGCCGGCTTCCCCGGAGGCAATCCCGCCAATCTGCCCATCTGGGCCAACTTTGGCGTCTCCGGCCTCGATCTGCGCCCGGCTATCACCTGCCTCATTGGTGTCTTCCTGGCCATCGCCCTCAATAAGGTCACCAGCTACTACACCCACACCAGCCACGCGCCGGTAAAGGGCCTGGCCAAAGCCTGCACCACGGGCCATGCCACCAATATCATCGAAGGCTTCGCCGTCGGCTACGAATCCACCGTCGTGACCCTGGTGGTCCTGGTCGTCGCCATCTTCCTGTCCGTCCTCGTCTATGCCGGGACACCGCCCACCTTCATCGCCTACGGCGTGGCCATGGCCGGTATCGGCATGCTGACCCTCACGGGCAATACCATCTCCATGGACGTGTTTGGGCCCGTGGCCGACAATGCCAATGGCATCGGCGAAATGGGCTACGACAAGGACGAAATGGAAAAGGAAGCGCCCGGTAGCTACAAGCGGGCTCGCCAGATCCTGGCCGATCTCGACGCCGTGGGCAACACCACCAAGGCCGAGACCAAGGGCATCGCCATCGGTTCGGCCGTCATCGCCGGCGTCAGCCTCTTCTCCAGCTTCATCGCGGTTATAGCCGTGGGCAGCGAGGACAAGCTGGCCACCATGACCGGTGCGCAGTACGACCACATCAAAGGCATGTTGACCGTGGCTGACCCGCGCGTGCTCATCGGCCTCCTGCTGGGCGGTGCCGTGCCCTTCCTCTTCAGCTCCAGCCTGATCCGCGCAGTGGGTCACGCCGCCTACTACATCGTCAAGGAATGCCGGGTGCAGTTCCAGGACAAGGAAATCTGGGCCGGCACCAAGAAGCCTGACTACGGCCGTGTGGTCGATATCTGCACCAACACCGCCCAGAAGGAACTCATTGGCCCTGCACTCCTGGCCATCTGCGCTCCTGTGGCCGTCGGCCTCCTGCTTGGACCCTATGCCCTGGGTGGATTCCTGGCGGGCATCATTGTGGTCGGCCAATTGCTGGCCGTCTTCATGGCCAATGCGGGCGGTGCCTGGGATAACGCCAAGAAGATGATCGAGGATGGCGTGTATGGCGGCAAGGGCAGCGATGCCCACAAGGCCGCAGTCACCGGCGACACCGTGGGTGATCCTCTCAAGGACACGGCCGGTCCGGCCATCAATCCACTCATCAAGGTGATGAATATGGTCAGCCTGCTCCTCCTGGGGGTGATCATGAAGTATTCCCTGAGTGGCGGCACCCACAAGCTGGTCGGCACCCTCATGGCCCTGATCTGCGTCGGCGCCATCGTTTGGGGCGTGCTTCATAGCAAGAAGGAAACTCCGGGCCTCATGGATTCGGATTCCGAAAATTAGAACGCTTCGTTCATGGAAAACGCCGCCTTTCGAGGCGGCGTTTTCCGTTCAGGGAGGGTGGCTTCAGAAAATAACGCTCCACAGGGCGGCCACTCCTTGCCAGAATCGGGGGCTACCCTGAAGCCCATCCGGACGTGTCCGTGGGGGCCTGAAATCTTGTTTCCTGGAAGGAGCGCCGATGCCTGTCGCTGAACAGTACCTAGATAGTGCGAGGAGGGTCGGTTTCCTGGATTCCTCCGTCGGGAAGAAGGTCGTCATGGCCGTGACGGGCACCATCCTCTTCGGCTTCGTGACGGTCCATATGCTTGGCAATATGCAGGCTTACATGGGCCCGAAGCCGATGAACCACTATGCCGAACTCCTACACACCATGATCCATGGCGCCGGCATCTGGATCTTCCGGGTCGTAATGCTCGTGGCGGTCATCCTGCATGGCTGGGCGGCCCTGAGCCTGACCCTGGACAACTGGAAGGCTCGCCCCAAGGGCTACCGGGCCCAGCAGCTCCAATCGGCCACCTGGTCCTCCCGCACCATGCGCTACACCGGCGTGATTCTCGCGTGCTTCATTCTCTACCACCTGCTCCACCTCACCACGGGCCAGATGCACCCCGGCTACATGCACCCGGACGCAAACGGCTACCACGCCTTTGAGAACTTCGTAATGGGCTTCAAGCGGGTGGGCGCCAGCGCCTTCTACATCGTCGGCATGCTCTGCCTGGGGCTCCACATGTGGCATGGCGTCTGGAGCCTGACCCAGACCTTCGGCCTGGCCCATCCTCGCTACGACAAGCTCCGGCGCGTCTTCGCCTCCGTGATCACCCTGGCGGTGGTGGGCGGCAACATCTCCTTTCCTATCGCCGTGCTGGCTGGCGTCATCCGCTAAAGGACCCTTCCATGGAACTGAAAGCCAATATTCCCGACGGTCCCCTCGCGCAGAAGTGGGAGAAGCACAAGTTCGACATGAAGCTGGTGAACCCGGCCAATAAGCGGAAATACAAGGTGCTGGTGGTGGGTTCGGGCCTGGCGGGCGGTGCCGCCGCGGCGTCTCTGGCCGAGCTGGGCTATCAGGTGGAGTGCTTCTGCTACAACGACAGCCCCCGGCGTGCTCACTCCATCGCCGCCCAGGGCGGCATCAATGCGGCCAAGAACTACCACAATGACGGCGACAGCGTTCTGCGGCTCTTCTACGACACCATCAAGGGCGGCGATTTCCGCGCCCGGGAAGCCAATGTCTACCGCTTGGCCGAGGTGAGCAATAACATCATCGATCAGTGTGTGGCCCAGGGCGTGCCCTTCGCGAGGGAATACGGCGGCCTGCTGGATAACCGTTCCTTCGGCGGCGCCCAGGTGAGCCGCACCTTCTACGCCCGTGGGCAAACGGGGCAGCAGCTGCTGCTGGGCGCCTACCAGGCCTTGGAGCGCCAGATCGGCCTGGGGGGAGTCAAGATACACACCCGCAGCGAGATGCTGGAGCTCATCGTCATCGATGGTGTGGCCAAGGGCATCGTGGTGCGCGATATGGTGACTGGCTCGGTGCAGAGCTACATGGGAGACGCGGTGGTGCTGGCCACCGGGGGCTACGGCAACGTGATGTACTTGGCCACCTACGCCAAGGGCTGCAACGGCACCGCCATCTGGCGCGCCCACAAGAAGGGCGCGGCCTTCGCCAACCCCTGCTACACCCAGATCCACCCCACCTGCATTCCCGTCACCGGCGATCACCAGTCCAAGCTCACGCTGATGTCGGAATCCCTGCGCAACGATGGCCGCATCTGGGTGCCGAAGAAAAAGGAAGACTGCAAGAAGCCTGCGAACCAGATCAAGGAAGAGGATCGCGACTACTACCTGGAGCGCAAATACCCGAGCTTCGGGAACCTCGCCCCCCGGGATATCTCCAGCCGCGCCGCCAAGCAGGTCTGCGACGAGGGCCGCGGCGTGGGTGAGACGGGACTGGGTGTCTACCTGGATTTCGAAGAGGCTACCCAGCGCCTGGGGGTCTCCAAGATCGAGGAGAAATACGGCAACCTCTTCGAGATGTATGACCGCATCACGGGAGAGGATCCCTACCAAGTGCCCATGCGCATCTACCCGGCGACCCACTACACCATGGGCGGGCTCTGGGTGGACTACAACCTGATGAGCACCATCCCCGGCCTATTCGTACTGGGGGAAGCCAATTTCAGCGATCACGGCGCCAATCGCCTGGGGGCCTCGGCCCTCATGCAGGGCCTCTCGGACGGCTACTTCGTGGCCCCCTACACCGTCGGCAACTACCTGGCGGGCCTCAAGCCCGGCACCTGCCCGAGCCCGGAATGTTCCGAGGCCAAGGCCGCGGAAGCCGAGGTCAGCGGAAGGATCCAGCGGCTCCTGGGCGTCGATGGCAAGGAGACGCCCACCCACTTCCACCGGGAACTGGGCAAGATCATGTGGGAACACTGCGGCATGGGCCGCAACGAGGCCGGGCTCAAGAAGGCCCTCCAGCTCATCCCCGAACTGCGCCAGCGTTTCTGGGAGGACGTGAAGGTGCCCGGCAGCGGGGCCGATCTCAACCAGAGCTTGGAACTGGCCGGAAGGGTTGGGGACTTCCTGGAGCTGGGCGAGCTGATGTGCCTGGACGCCCTGGAGCGCCGCGAGAGCTGCGGCGGCCATTTCCGCGAGGAATGGCAGAGCCCGGAGGGCGAGGCCCAGCGCGATGACGAGCACTTCTGTCATGTGGCGGCCTGGGAGCACAGGGGCGAAGACCAAGCGCCCAAGCGCCACGTCGAAGAGCTCCAATTCGAGAACGTCCACCTCGCCACCCGCAGCTACAAGTAAGGGCTGAACCATGGAAAAGCACCTCAATCTCACACTGAAAGTCTGGCGCCAGAAGAATGCCCAGGACGAGGGCCGCTTCGTCACCTATGAAGCCAAGGGCGTCAGCACGGAGATGTCCTTCCTCGAAATGCTCGATGTGGTCAACGAGGGCATCATCCGCAAGGGCGAGGAACCCATCGCCATGGACCACGATTGCCGCGAGGGCATCTGTGGCCAGTGCGGCCTGGTCATCAACGGCAGGCCCCACGGCCCCCGGCAGCGCACCACCACCTGCCAGCTCCACATGCGCAGTTTCCAAAACGGCGATACGATCACCATCGAGCCCTTCCGGGGCAAGGCCTTCCCGGTGATCAAGGACCTGATCGTGGACCGGGGCGCCTTCGACCGCATCATCGCCGCGGGTGGCTTCGTCAGCGTCCCGACGGGATCGGCCCCGGATGGCAACGCCATCCCCGTGAAGAAGACCTGCGCTGACTTGGCCATGGACGCCGCCGCCTGCATCGGATGCGGGGCCTGCGTGGCGGCATGTCCCAATGCCAGCGCCATGCTCTTCGTCTCGGCCAAGATCAGCCAGTTGGCCCTCCTGCCCCAGGGCCAGCCCGAGCGCTACACCCGGGTCAAGGACATGGTCGCCCAGATGGACAAGGAGGAATTCGGCACCTGCACCAACCACGGCGAATGCGAAGCCGCCTGCCCCAAGTCCATCAAACTCGAGAATATCGCCCGCATGAACAGGGACTTCATCTGGGCGAGCCTGACCAATAGGTCCTAGCACGCCAACCTGATCCCGACTCAAGCCCATGAAATCGCGCCCCAGGGCGCGATTTCATTTTGGAAGGGTGTGGAACGGGGCCGTATCCTTTCCCCATGGACCATCCCTTCCCCATCCTCGGCCTCACGGGGGGCATCGCCTCCGGCAAGAGCTTCATCGCTCGATTCATGGCCCAGCGGGGCTGGGTCGTCATCGACGCCGATCAGGTGGCCCGGGAGGTGGTGGCGCCGTGCACGGAGGGGCTCCAAGCCCTGGTCCAGACCTTCGGTGCAGAAATCCTAGCCGCCGATGGCACACTGGATCGCGCCGCCTTAGGCGCCTGCGCCTTCGGGGAACCCGCCCTGCGCGCGCGCCTGGAGGCCCTCCTCCACCCCAGGATCGAGGCCCGCATCGCGAGCCGGCTGGCGGCGCTGCCACGAGAGACGAAGGGCGCCATCCTGGACGCGGCCCTCTGGATCGAGGGGGGGAAGGGCCACCACTTCGACGCCCTCTGGGTCGTGGAGGCGCCGGAGCCCTTGCGCATCCAACGGGTCCTCTCTCGGGACGGCCTGGGAGCAGCCCAGGTCCGTACCCGCCTCCAGGCCCAGTCCACCTCCGCCGAGAAGGCCCTGCATGGAGATCTCCTCATCCTCAACGATGGCCGGGATCTTACGGACTTCCTGAGGGAGGCCGAGGCCCGGCTTCTGTCAGACTGGAGGCTGCGGCGCGGCCGCATCTGGAGGGCCCCCATGCCTGCCCCATTCCGGCCCCAAGAATTCCACGAAGTGCTCGAGACCCTGCTTTCCAAAGGCGGGGACTACGCCGAACTCTTCGTGGAACAGCGCCGGGCCTGTGGATTGGGCATGGACGATGGCCGCATGGAGGACGTGCTCTCCAGCGAGACCTTCGGCGCCAGCCTGCGCCTCATGGAAGGGGAGACCACCCGCTTCGCCGATCTCATCGCTCCTTCCCTGCCCGAACTATTGGAGGCCGCCCGGATGCTGGCCGCTCCCGGCGCGGCTCCCGCGGCGCTCCTACCCGAACTGGATGCCTTCCATTATCCTACGCCGAGCCCCATCGAGCGGGATCCCGCCGAGGTGCCCTTGAGCGAGAAGGTGGCCCTGGTGAAGGGCGCCGAGGCCCTGGCTCGGAGTCGCGGGGAATCCCTGCTGCCAGGGGCCATCCGCCAGGTGGCCGTGGGCTATGGGGATAGCACCCAGCGCATCTGGATCGCTTCGGCGGAGCGCAAGGAAGGGGCCTGGCGCACGGAACGCGTGGAGGATTGCCGCGTG
The DNA here is from genome assembly GCA_963664825.1 of uncultured Holophaga sp. GTDB lineage: Bacteria > Acidobacteriota > Holophagae > Holophagales > Holophagaceae > JAYREN01. The sequence continues at coordinate 3,230,175 of OY761614.1, read as the reverse complement.
CAGAGCGTCTTCCGCCTCAATGTCACAGCGGGGGCCGGGGAGCAGCTTCAGACGGGCTACCAGGCCCTGGGGGAGAGTCGGGGCTTCGAGCTCTTCACGAAAGAAGCCGTGGCCCACACGGTGGAAGAGGCCGTGAGGCTTGCCATCCAGGCCCTCTCGGCCTGTCCCGCCCCCGCGGGCACCTTTCCGGTGATCCTCGCCAGCAGCGCAGGGGGCACCATGATCCACGAGGCCTGCGGCCACGGCCTGGAAGCCGATCTCGCCCTGGCGGGCATGAGCGCCTTCGCCGGCAAGCTGGGGCAGCGGGTGGCAAGTGAAGGTGTGACCATCATCGATGACGGCACCCTGCCCCACCGACGGGGCAGCGCGGCGGTGGACGACGAGGGTCAACCCTCCCAGCGGGTGGTCCTCATCGAGAATGGCATCCTGAAGCGCTACCTCCAGTCCCGCAAGACGGCCCGCCGCATGGGGGTTGAACCCACGGGCAGCGGGCGCCGGGAGAGCTATCGCCACCTGCCCATCCCCCGCATGCGGAATACCTTCCTGGCGCCAGGCCATGAAACGCCCGAAGCGATCCTGCAGAGCCTGGACCGCGGCCTGCTGGTGACCCACATGGGGGGCGGCCAGGTGGATACGGTGACGGGCAATTTCGTCTTCCAGGTGACCGAAGGCTTCTGGGTCGAGAAGGGCGAGGTCCAGTACCCCGTGAAGAACGCCACCCTCAGCGGCTGCGGGCCCGAGGTGCTGAAACAGCTCCACCGGATCGGCTCGGATCTGCACCACTTCGATATCGGCACCTGCGGCAAGGACGGCCAGGGGGTGCCCGTCTCCGACGCATTGCCGACCATCCTGTGCCCGGCACTGGTGGTGGGGGGCACGGCCGAAGCCCTCCCCAGCGTGATCTGATGGACATTCGCCCTTCCCTCCCAGAGGATCAGCCATGACTTCCCGAATCCAGCTCCAACTCGGCGATATCACCGCCATGGAGGTCGATGCCCTGGTGAATTCCACGGACACCACGCTGCTGGATGGCGGCCCTGTCCACAAGGCCGTCCACGCCGCGGCTGGTCCCGCCCTGGCCCAGGCCTGCGCGAAGCTGGAAGGCTGCGAGCCTGGCGAGGTGCGGCTCACGCCGGGCTACCAGCTCCGGGCCCAGTCCGTCATCCACACGGTGGCCCCCACCTGGATGGACGGCGCCCACGGGGAACCCGAGATCCTGGCGGCCTGCTATACCCAGGCCTTGATGCTCGCCCAGAAACAGGGGATGCGTACTCTCGCCTTCCCCAGCCTGGGCAGTGGGCGCCAGCCCCAGATCCCTTTGGACGTGGCGGCCCCCATCGCCATCCGGAGCATCCTGGCCTTCCTCCAGAAGAACCCCATCCTCGAGAAGGTCTTCCTGGTCTGCTTCGACGCCACCACCTATCAGGCCTACCAGAAAGGCCTTCGCGAGGCCCTGCCCTGATGTCCGAATCCGTCTTCCGCTCCTTCATCTCCGAACCCCTGGAACAGCGCCTCCAGGATGCCCTCCGCCACGCCTGCCAGATGGGGGCCGATGGGGCCGAAGCCTTCGTCTCCGTTTCCCGGAGCCGCAAGGCCAAGGTCCAGAATGGCGCCCTGGAGGACCTCAGCACCAGCAAGCGCGGAGGCCTGGGTGTGCGCGTCCTGCGGGGCGGTCGCACGGGCATCGCCACCACCACCGATCTCTCCCGGGAAAATTTCAACGACCTCTTCCGCCAGGCCTGGGAGATATCAGCCCTGGGGGACGAGGATCCCTGGCAGCGCCAGGCGGAACCCTCGGGTGCCGATGACCTGCCCATCCGCTACGATGCACGGGCCGAGGCCCTGAGCCCCGAGGAGCGCATCGCGCGAGCCCTTGCGCTGGAAACCGAGGCTCGGAAGGCTTCCTCGAAGGTCTCCGCCATCCGGGAATCGGCCTGGGCCGATGGGGCGGGCGCCACCCTGCTCCTCACGCAAAAGGGAGTGAGGGCCACCGATCTGGGAAGCTCCTGTTCGGCCTCCATCGAACTGGCCGTGCAGGATGGCGAAGATCGCCAGGCCGCCTGGCACTGGGACGTGGGGCGCCACCCTGGGGCCCTCGATCTGGCCGCCATCGGAAGGGAGGCCGCAGAAAAGGGCGAGCGCAAGCTCAACCCCAAGGCCCTGCCCTCCGGGAAGTATCCCGTGGTGCTGCACCCGGAAGTGGCCGTGGATCTGCTGGGGCTCATCGCCGGCATGCTCTCGGCCGAGGCCGTGCTCAAGGAGCGGAGCCTCTTCGCGGGCAAACTGGGACAGCCCATCGCCTCCCCCCTGCTCACCCTCATCGATGATGGTCGCCTGGTCTTCCCCGATGGGCGCGCGGGCCTGGGCTCTGAACCCTGGGATGGCGAGGGCCTGCCCACACGGCGCAATGTGCTGCTGGAAAAGGGTGTGCTCAAGACCTACCTCCACACCCTGAAGACGTCCGCCGAGATGGGATGTGCGCCCACGGCCAGCGCCGGCAGGGGCATGGGCAGCAATCCCGGTGTGACGACCTTCAATCTCTTCCCCGAGGCCGGGAGCCAGAGTGTGGAAGCCCTCTACCGCCTGGCCGAGGGCGGCGTTCTCATCACGGAGATCATGGGCCTGCATACGGTGGATCCGGTCTCGGGGGACCTCAGCGTGGGCGCCTCGGGCCTTCGGATCCGCGACGGGGTCCTCTGCGAGGCCGTGGACCGCCTCACCTTCGCAGGCAATCTGCGGGATTTCATCACGCGCATCGTGGCCCTGGGCAATGATCTGCGCTGGTATGGAAGCCAGGCCGGGCTTTCGATCCTCCTGGAGGAGATGGCCCTGGGAGGAGCCTGATTTTTTCATAAGGGCCTTCAATCCAGTGGCCCTTTTCGGGAACATTGCTAAACTCGACGCCACCTATTCCGTATCCCCAGAAGCCTGGTGCGATCCGGGGGAAGGGAGTTCCATGGGAAACGTCGGCGTCCAGTTGGACCAGCGCACCCTCGACCGCCTGGACGCGCTCCTGCTCCTGCTCCGGGAGGTCGAGCCCGGATATCCCTGTGACCGGGACGAGGCCCTTCGCATCTCCGTGGACATGGGGCTCAAGGTCCTGCTTAGCGAGCTGTTGGCCCGTGGCCGGAAGAGCCGGAGCTTCCCCGCGCCGCCTTCGAACCACTGGAGCGTCTGATTTAGTCCAGATCCAGGATCGGGTGGTGGAGCGCGATGCCGCTGATTACGCGCCCCTGGGCATGGATGGGCTCGTCGACGCAATAGCGCAGGAGGGTTTCCGCCACCTTGGCACCCTGGATGGGGGCATATTTCCAGACGAGCTTGGAGTGCGGCGCGAAGGTCCGGGCCAGGGCCAGGAAAGGCTTGGCCAGGAATAGGAGCGTGAGCCTTTCCGCCAGGCGGAATTCCTTCCGGTCCCCCATGAGGAGGGAAGGCCGCAGGATGATGTAGGGCAGTCCTGAATCCAGGAGGGCCTTCTCCACCTCGGCCTTGGTCTGGAGGTAGAAGCCCCTGGGGTGACCGGCTCCCGCGGCGCTGACGAGCCCGAAGATCGGCCGGGATTCCAGCGTAGCGGCCCTCTCGATGAGAGCCTCGGGCATCTCGAGATCCACCTTCCGGAAGGCCTCCCGGCTGCCCGCCTTCTTCAAGGTGGTGCCGAGGGCGCAGAGCAGGACATCGCAGGGGATCTCCGTGCCGATGCGGGCGTAGGAGGCCGGATCCTCAAAGTCGAAGCGCACTTCCCGGACGCGATCCGAGAGCTGCGAGAGGATCCCCTCCTTCCGCACCAGGGCCGTGAAGGCCACATCGGGCCGTTCGTGGAGCTGCCGGACCAGCTCGCGGCCGATGAGACCGGTGGCGCCAGCGATAACGACTTGTTTCGGAGTTGTCATTTCCAATTCACTCACTCGCTTCCTTGCTTACAGCCAGCAGCAGCCCCAGGGTGGCCAGGGAGGCCATGAGGCTGGTTCCGCCATAGCTGATGAAAGGCAGCGGAATGCCCTTGTTGGGCGCGATGCTGAGCACCACGCTCATGTTCATGAAGGCCTGCACCACCAGAATCATGGTGAAGCCGATGGCGCAGAGGCGCAGATAGTTATCCCTCACCCGGCGACTGATGCGGTAGCCCCGCCAGAGGATGCCGGAGAAGAGCAGCAGCACCGCCACGGTTCCGACGAGGCCCGCCTCCTCGGCGATCACGGCGAAGATGAAGTCGTTGTGGGCCTCGGGCAGATAGAACAGCTTCTGCATGCTGTTGCCGACCCCGACGCCGAAGATCCCCCCATTGCCCACCGCGATCAGGCTCTGGAGGGCCTGGTGGCCCTTTCCCAGAGGATCGGCTTCCGGATTCCGGAAGCTCATCACCCGGGCCAGTCGATAGGGGCTCGCCACCACGGCCATCACGGCCCCCAGGGCAAGGGTGCCGCCGAAGCCTGCCAGCAGGGCCCGGTGCAGCCCCCCGAGAAAGACCAGCATGAAGACCACCAGAGACACCAGGACCGTGGTGCCGAAATCGGGTTCAAAGAGGATGAGCCCGAGGGGGAGCCCGATGATCAGCAGGAGGAGCACGAGGCGGGGCAAGGATTCCTGGAGCCGGGTCCAGACATCCTGGTAGCGCACCATCCACCAGGCCGTGATGAGCACCACCAGCGGCTTGAAGAATTCCGAAGGCTGGAAGCGCTGGCCCAGGAGGCGGATCCAGCGATGGGCGCCCTTCACATCCGGGAAGAAGAAGACGGCCACCAGCAGGAGCACGAAGATGACATAGACGATCTGCAGCGCCCGGGGCTTCTCCCGCAGGGCCCTCAGATCCACCTGGCTCAGGGCTAGCATCAGTGCGATACCAATCCCCCCGGCCACCATCTGCTGGACCAGGAAGGTCGTGGCCACGCTGCTCTTCATGCCCGAGGCCGAATAGACCCAGACCATGCCCACCGCCATGAGGAGGAAGGCGAAGAACAGGAGCCAGCGGTCGATGGGTCTTCGGACATCAGGTGCCATGGTGATTCCAATTGTAGAGGAACCGGGCCCCCTCTGTCGCGGCTACCAGGCAGACTTGGCCAGCACCTTGCGCCAGCCCGCCAGATGCTCCCGGAGCCCCAGGATGCCGAGGGCCCGCTCATCGAGCGCCGAATGTTCGAAGAGGGCATGGTGATCCCGCACACCGCAGAGATTATCGGCGAGGTGGATGGCCAGGAGGGGATTGAAGGAGGTCACGCGCAGAGCGCTCGGCGTGTGATGGAGGCTCACGGCCTTGAGTACGGCGGGCTGGATGCCCCAGAGGCCCAGGATATAGGCGCCCACCTCGGCGTGGCTGAGGCCAAATTCCAGGTGCTCGGCGCGGTACACCGGAAGGCGCTCCTCGGCGCTCAATTGCACGACCCGGTCGTAGCGTTCAGGGAAATTCTTCGCCAAGACGAGGATGCCCACATCGTGGAGCATGCCCCCCATGAAGGCCTCCGAATGGAGAGGACGGGAAAGCCCCTCCATGGCCGCCAGGGCCCGGGCTCCCCAGGCAACACTCAGGCTATGGCGCCAGATGTCCTCGAGGGTGAGGACCTTGGTTTCCAACACGCCCGTTTGATCGAAGAGCCCGTGGGCCAGCACCAGCACCTTGATGGTCTCGGTGCCCAGGAAGGCCACGGCCTCCTGGAGGCTCTCCACCGTGCGCCGCAAGCCGAAGAAGGCGCTATTGACCAGGCTCAGGATCTTGGCGCTCATACCCATGTCCTGACAGAGGATCTCCGCCACACGCTTGACGGTCGCACCATCTTCTTCGAGGGCGACGCGCAGCTCCTGGTACATCTGGGGCACGGTGGGCAGACATTCCAGGTGGCCGATGGCCCTCTTGAGTTCCTCGTCCAGGATGCTATCGCCCAACCGGGAGGCGTTGCCCACCAGCACGGTCAGCTCCTCCAGACCGCAGGATTTGGAGAGGGCCTGATGGATGACACCCAGGCTCTCCATCAGGCGTTCCTGGTCGCTGGGACCGGCAAAAACCATGCGCACGGCCATGGGATGGAGGCGCAGGGCGTGCTCCAGCACCTGGCGCCCGTCCACCCCGGGCATTCCCAGATCCGTCACCACCACATCGAAGGCACAGTGGTCCAGATGTTCCAGAGCCTGGGCCCCCCCTTCGGCGAAGGTCATCCTCCATTCCCTCTCCATGGGGCCAACCATCGCCCGCAGGGCCTTGAGGGAATGGGGATCGTCAGCGACGAAGAGGATGCGTTTTTTCATGGGGAGGAGCGGCTCGACAATGCCCGCTTCCGGGTTCATCGATCCCATGGGCCCAGGACATTAGGAATGATCCAGCGGCCCCTCTCAGAGGCAGGGGTGTTTCGTTCAGAGCACAAGGCGTTCCTGGTACTCCCCATAGACTTCCCGCAGGGTATCGCTCACTTCACCCACGGTGGCCTCGGCCTTGACGGCGTCATAGATGAAGGGCATCAGGTTATCCGGGCCGCTGGCCTTGGCCTTCAGGAACTCTAGCTTGGTGCGCACGGCGCCGTTGTCCCGCTGCTCCCGGTACTCGGCCACCTGTTTGCGGCGCATGGCGCCCAGGGCCTCGTTCACCCGCAGGAGTTCGGGCTTGGCCTCGTTCTGGATGGCGAACTTGTTGACGCCTACGACGATCTGTTCGTCTCGCTCCACGGCCTTCTGGTAGGCGTAGGCAGCGTTCTGGATCTCCCGCTGGGGGATGCCCTTCTCGATGGCGGTCACCATGCCTCCGGCCTCGTCCACCTTGGCGATGAGGGCTTCGGCCATTTTCTGGAGTTCATCGGTGAGGCTTTCGATGAAGTAGGAGCCCGCGAAGGGATCCACCACATCGGCAATGCGGTTCTCGAAGGCCAGGATCTGCTGTGTGCGCAAGGCAATCCGGGCGCTGACCTCCGTGGGCAGGGCCAGGGCCTCGTCCCTGGAATTCGTGTGCAGCGACTGGGTGCCGCCCAGCACGGCCGACATGGCCTGCACGGTGGTGCGCACGATGTTATTGTCCGGCTGCTGGGCCGTGAGGGTGCTGCCAGCGGTCTGTGTGTGGAAGCGCAGCATCTGGCTCTTGGGGTCGTTGCACCCGAAGCGCTCCTTGATGATCTTGGCCCACATGCGGCGCGCGGCGCGGAACTTGGCGATCTCTTCGAAGAACTGGTTGTGGGCGTTGAAGAAGAACGAGAGGCGCGGCGCGAACGCCTCCAGCTTGAGTCCGGCCTTCAGGCCCGCTTCGATATAGGCGATGCCGTCGGCCAGGGTGAAGGCGATCTCCTGGGCCGCGGTGCAACCCGCCTCGCGGATGTGGTAGCCCGAGATGGAGATGGTGTTCCAGTTGGGCACCTGCTGGGAGCAGAAGGAGAAGATATCGGTGATGAGGCGCATGGAGGGCCGGGGCGGATAGATGTAGGTGCCCCGGGCCATGTATTCCTTGAGGATATCGTTCTGGATGGTGCCCGAAACCTTGTCCCAGCTGACGCCCTGTTCGTCGGCCACGGCCAGGTAGAGGGAGAGCATCACGGCAGCCGGGGCATTGATGGTCATGGAGGTGCTGACCTTGTCCAGCGGGATATCCTTGAAGAGTACGCGCATATCCCGGATGGAGGCGATGGAGACCCCCACCTTGCCCACTTCGCCAAGAGCCATGGGGTGATCGGGGTCCATGCCGATCTGGGTGGGCAGATCGAAGGCCACCGAGAGGCCCGTCTGGCCCTGATCCAGCAGGTAGCGATAGCGCGTATTGGATTCTTCGGCAGTGCCGAAGCCCGCGTACTGGCGCATGGTCCAGAGTCGGCCCCGGAAGCCCGTGGGCTGGACATGGCGGGTGTAGGGGTAGCTGCCGGGCTTGCCCAGATCGGTGATGGGATTGAAGGATTCCAGATCGGCCGGCGTGTAGCTGTTCTTGAGGGGGATGCCCGAGGTGGTCTCGAACTTGGAAGCGCGCAGCTTCGAAGGATCTTCCTTCACTGTCAGTTGTTCGCGGACCTGTTTCAGGAAATCGGGCTGGTACATGCGGCCTCCGGGACTCCCCACAGGTTATCAGGGGGGCCGGATCGATAGCACCTCAAGGGCTAGTGCACCCCGCCTGAATGACAGGTACAAGCTTTGTTGACGGCGGGGTGCACTTCCATGGGGGCAAGGCCCCCTCTGGCGCCCGCAAACGCAGTGCGTCTGCGGGCTGTCATCCCTCTGGGGGCACTGCCATGCCCCCAGACCCCTGCCACGTGGTGCCCAGGGTGCGCTTTGTCTGTCTCATGTATTTTGGGCGGGCACCACTAGACTTGAGACTCCTTCATTGCGGATGCCTCATGCTGCTGCCCCCACCTCCCCCTGCCCTTTTCATCCTCTCCGGGGCCGAACTCTGGCAGGAGAATGGCGCCCTCCCCGGCCAGGCCCTGGCCATCCGGGGAGGGAAGATCGCGGCCATCGCCAAGGAAGGGGCCCTCGCCAAACGTTTTCCCAAGGCCAGGGTGGTCCATCTGGAGGGCGGCACACTCCTGCCGGGCTTCATCGAGGGCCACTGCCACGTGGAGGGCATCGGCAAGCTGGAGGCTCAGGTGGATCTGCGCGGCCTCCGCAGAAGGCAGGAGGCCCTGGACCGAATCAGGACCTGGGCCCAAGCCAATCCCGAAGGGTGGATCCTGGGCTGGGGTTGGGACCAGAACCTCTGGGAGGCCCAGGCCTTCCCCACGGCCGCGGGTCTGGATGGGGTGACCGGCCCCCGTCCGGCTTCCTTCCGGCGCGTGGACGGCCACGCTCTCTGGGCCAACGGGGCGGCCCTCCGAGTCGCAGGCATCGAGGACGCCACGCAGGACCCGACGGGAGGCCGCATCCTGCGGGATGCCCAGGGCCACGCCACGGGCATCCTCCTGGATAACGCCATGAGCCTGGTGGAATCGAAGATCCCGGCCGCCACCTCAGGCCAGCGCGAGGCCTGGATCCGGAAGGGGCTCCAGGCGCTCCAGCGCCTGGGTTTCACCTCGGCCTGCGATATGGGCGGAGACGCCATCACCCTGGAGACCTACCGCCGCTTGGCGGCTTCCAATGCCCTGCCCATCCGCGTCTTCAGCTACTTCGATCAGGATTCCCGCCTCATGCTCCGGGAGCTGAGGCGCCCCCATGCCCCGCGGCTCTCCTTCTTCCAGGTGCAGGGGGTGAAGTTCTACTTCGATGGCGCCCTGGGCAGCCGCGGGGCGCGGATGCTGGCGCCCTATGCGGATGCCCCGGGCACCCAGGGGCTGTGGGTCACCGAGCCCGAGGCCCTCGGGAAGGCCGCAGTCCTCGTCCTCCGGGCCGGGTACCAGCCCGCCGCCCACGCCATCGGGGACGCGGCCAACCACGCCGCCCTGGACGTGCTGGCCAAGGCCCGCCGCAAGGGGGATGCCTTCGCCCCCCGGGTGGAACACGCCCAGATTGTCACCCCAAGCGATGCCCTCGCATTCGGGAAGGCCGGGCTCGTGGTCTCCGTCCAGCCCATGCATCTGGCCGATGACCATGCCTGGACCCCCGCCCGCCTGGGACCCGAACGCCTGGACGGCGCCTTCCCCTGGCGCAGCTTCCTCAAGGGCGGCGCGCCCCTCGTCTTCGGCAGCGACGCGCCCATCGCCGACGCCAATCCCTTCCCGACAATGGCTGTCGCCGAGACGCGCCAGGATGCCGCGGGGGATCCCTCGGGGGGATTCCAGCCCCTCCATCGGCTCACGCGATCGGAAACCATCCGGGCCTACACGGAGACCAGCGGCCAGGTGTTGGGGCACAGGGAGCTCGGCCTCCTCAAGGTGGGGGCCGTGGCCGATCTGCTCTGGGTGCAAGCCCCCATTCTGACCCTGAGCCCCGAGGAACTGCGCCACCTCAAGCCCGGCCGGATGTGGGTCGATGGCCGGGAGATCTTCAGCGCTTCGGAATCCCGGTGAGCGGGGGATAATAGCCCTGGTATCTTTCCCTTCTTCTTCCTTTTCTGATGTGAGCCCATGTCCCTCCGCCCTTCCGAACCCCTCCTGGCCCCTTCTATTCTCTCGGCGGATTTCGCACGTCTCGCAGACGCGCTGAGGCTGCTGGAGCAGGCCGGAGGCTGCAGCGTGCACGTGGACGTGATGGACGGGCGCTTCGTCCCCAATATCACGCTCGGAATGCCCGTGGTGGCCGCCCTGCGAAAGGAGACGAGGCTGCCCCTGGACTGCCACCTGATGATCGTGGAACCCCTGAAATACGCCGTGGAATTCGTGAAATCCGGCGCCGACTGGGTGAGCGTGCACCAGGAGGCCGACCCCCATCTGCACCGGACCCTGGGCGCCATCCAAGCCGCGGGGGCCAAGGCCGGCGTCGTGCTCAACCCCGCCACGCCGGTGGAGACCCTCATCGATCTGGTGGACGATTTTGATTTCGTCCTGCTCATGAGCGTGAACCCGGGCTTCGGTGGCCAGAGCTTCATCCCGCGCACCCTCGATAAGGTGAAGCGCCTGGATGCCCTGCGCACCGAGCGCCAAGTGCCATTCCTCATCCAGGTGGATGGCGGCGTGGGCCTGGAGAACGCCCAGGAACTGGTGCGGGCCGGGGCGGACGTGCTGGTGGCCGGCAACGCCGTATTCAAGGCCCCCGATCCCCTGCGGGCCATCCGGGAGCTGCTCTCGGAGATGAAGAAGGGCTTAACCCTAATACCGTTCACTTAAGCCTTGACAGGCCTGTGCGACTGCCTAGATTCGGTGTAGGGCTCACAATGGCCAGGACACCAGCTACGCTCGAGGGTGGAACGCGAATCTCGGACTTCATCACCCTGGGGGTGGTGGCCCGGCTCTTCCCCACGCACCAGGTGGAAGCGGTGCTCAAGGAGACTGGGCGGGCGAGTCAACGCCACCGAGATCTGCCGGCGCATGTGGTGATCTACTACGTCATCGCTCTGGCCCTCTTCACCCAGGCCTCCTGCCGAGAGGTCCTGCGCTGCCTCATGGAGGGCCTCCGGTGGCTGCAGGGTACCCCCGAGGACCTGCATATCGCCGGGAAGTCCGCCATCTCTCAGGCCAGGTCCCGTCTCGGCTGGGAACCTCTCCAGCGCCTTCACGACAAGGTTGTCCAGCCCATCGCCACCCCGGACACCCCCGGGGCCTGGTACCGCCAGTGGCGCATTGTCAGCATCGACGGCAGCACCCTGGATGTTCCCGAGGCCCCCGCCATCGAAACGGAGTTCGGCCGCCCCGGCGTTGCCCGAGGAACCAGCGCCTATCCGCAGGTGCGCTTCGTCTCCCTGGTCGAGAGCGGTACCCATGTCCTCTTTGCTTCCCGCATGGAGGGCTTCAACACCAGCGAGAAAGCCATCGCCCACCAACTCCTCCCGGCCCTGACCCCAGGAATGCTCTGTCTCGCCGATCGCGGTTTCTACGGCTTCGAGTTTTGGAACAAAGCCAAGGCCACCGGTGCCGACCTCCTCTGGAGGGTCAATGCAAAGCTCGGCCTGCCCAGGGAAGAGGAACTCGAAGACGGCTCCTACCTCTCCACCCTGTATCCCACCCGTGAATATCGACACCCCTCAAAAGGCGTTCGGGTGCGAGTCATCGCCTACACACTCCAGGGCATTCCAATGCCCCCCGATTCCGAGGGCGAAACCACCTACCGTCTCATCACCACCCTCCTGGATCCCAAGATCGCCCCGGCCGTCGAGTTGGCCGCGCTCTATCCCGAACGCTGGGAGATCGAGTCCGCCTTCGACGAGCTGAAGACCCACCTCCGAGGCCGCCAGATGCTGCTGCGCAGCAAGACCCCCGATCTCATCCGCCAGGAGTTCTACGGCCTGATGATGGCCCATTTCGCCATTCGGGGCCTCATGCATGAAGCCGCACTCCAGGCCGAGATCGACCCGGATCGACTATCGTTCATCCATGCCGTGAGGGTCATCCGCCGCACCCTGCCGCACTTCGCGGCTCTCTCCCCCCAGCCCAACGCCTGATCGCCCACAACGCCATCCTGCAAGAGCTCGTGAAGGAACCGGCTAGTTCCAGTCGAAATCGCACCAATCCCCGAGGGGTCAAGCGTAAAATGAGCAATTGGAACGTCCGCGACAGAACCATCAAATGCAACGCCCACTGCACCCCCGCCATCTCCATTCAAAACCTTAAGTGAACCGTATTGGGCTTAACCCGGTAGCCGCAAGCGATCCGCTGGAGGGCCTTTCCAGAATAGTTTTTCACCGCAAAGAACGCCGAGAACGCCAAACATAGACAGTGATGGACAGTGTGGTGGGCCCCCTCCCCTCGCACTCCTTTCTGTAATCCCCTCCGGGCCGCTTGGCGGTGCCTGTCCAAGCGCTCCGCCAGATCGCGATGGTCTACTTCTGCGCCTCACCCTTGCGTTCTTTGCGCTCTTCGCGGTGGAAAGATCCGCCCCTTGTCCGCACGTTCGCGTCACCCGCGATGAGGGCCAGCTTGGATGGCCTGGGCATGGCCTTGATCGCCTGTTCCCGGCGCAGGGCCTCCCCCTTGGATCCGCAGACTTCGGAGTACGCCAGTTCCAGCGGCCCCCGTCCCCGGGTGTACTTGGCCCCCTTCCCGGCCCCATGGGCTTCCAGACGGGCCTGCACATCCAGGGCGATGCCGCAGTAGAGCGTCCCGTCGCCGCAGCGCAGGAGGTAGACGGACCACGGGCCTCCGTTCACTCCAGAGCCTCCAGTCCGAAGGCTCCCGCGAGGATCGTTTCCGCCTTCTGGCCTCGGCGGGCCTGCCAGGAGGCCGTCGCGAGGCAGAGCCCCACGTTGTGGCCCCATCCATGGCCCTGGAGGTGCAACCGCCCTTCCGCATCCACTTCGCCTTCACAGGCGTTGCTCGGCCAGGCGGGCCATCCGAAGGCGCGGCCCGCCGCCAGGCGGAGCTCCTCCACGGGATAGGGGCCCGAGGCGCCCAGCATGAGCCCCTTTTGACCCGGCCTGAGCCCGGGTCGGACACTGCCCTTGAGCAGCTTCACCTGGGCTGCCGTCAGCGTCCGCTCCCAAATCTGCCATCGGTCGCTGGGAATGGCCTCGGCGCCTTCCTTGATATCGGGTCCATCCCCCCATGCCTCCCGGGGGCTGAGCGACACGCCTCCCTTGGAACCGCAGAAGAAGGCCCAACGCGCATCCAACTTGAGGTCTGGGGAAGTGCGCATAGCCTGTTGGGTAGCCTCGGAACCCTCGCCTCGGATCACGGCGCAGTGGGTGAGGGGACAGAGGGAACCATCCGCATGGTTCCCCCTGGGATGCCCCTCGATCCAGCGCTTCAGAACGGAGGCCAGGGCGCGCCGGGCCTCGAAGGGCGCGTCCCGGCCCAGTTCCCCATCCGTGGCCGCCGCCACCCAGGCCTCGGGCGTGGTGACCCACCGCAGGTTCCAGCCCCGGCCCGCCCGTGTGGCCTTCACGGTTCCCCGCAGCCTTCCGAGATGTGTGTTTTCGCCGAAACGGACTTCACCCCGGAACAGGAAGGTGTTTCCCCGCAACTGGGACAACCGCTGTCCATTGATCTCCAGGTCCTCGGGAAGTCTCTCGGCGGGCCAGGTCACGAGGACCCGGTTCCCGAGGGCCATCGCCTCCTTTCGCCACGTTTCCAGAGTCCGGCCCAGTTGCACGGGAGGAGGCGGCAATGGCTTCCCCGCCACCCAGGCGCGGAGCGCCCCGTAGGCCCAGGCCTGCTCGCGCGTGGCACCGCCCCGGAGCGCCCGGTCCAGGCGTTCCTGCATCACCGCGGCCGGAGGCAGGGGCCACCGCGAGGGTGGACGCACGTGGGTCTCCGCGTGGAGGCAGCGGGCCTCCTCCTCCCAGGAGCGCAGGCGCAGCGCCGCGAGGCGGCGATGGACCAGTTCGTGCCGCAGGAGGGCGCCCAAATCTCGGCGCTTCATCTGTTCCCAGGGGCGCAGATGCAGGATGCTCCCGATCCACTGCGCTCCGCGCCGGGGAGTGGCCCGCATGGTCCCTTCGAAGCTAGCGGCGTCCGGATGGAGGAACAGCTCCCAGCGCCCCGAGGGCCAGGGGCCGTAGCCCTCGGTTGCTGCCATGGCCGCGCGAAGGGGTTCCTCCAGGTGCAGGGCGGCCTCCGGATCCCCCGAGAGGACGGGGGGCACCGGAAGAGGCGCAATCCAAAGAAGCATCACTTGCCGGGGATCTTCATCAGGGTGCGGAAGCGCGCCAGGCCATCGGCCCTGCCCTTTCCCCGGGGAAGCCGCAGCACGCAGGTTACGGCATCGTTACTGCCCGCCACCCAGGCCGAAGTCTCTCCTGGCGCACCAGGCACCGGCGCCGTGCCCGTCTTTGCCCACCAGGTCTGCTCCCGGATCATGCTTCCGGTGAAGCCCAGGAGATGCTGGCGACAGAGCCTCAGGGCCTCCTCCTGATGGGGATCCAGCATCCACTTCAACAGGGCCTCGGGGCTGGTGCGCAGCAGGTCCCCGTCACCGATCCATTCGGGACCGAATTCGGGAAGGCCGTCTCCGGCCTTGAGGCGGTTCCCCAGGAAGGGCGCGAAGACCTCGTCCAGACGAACCCGTGCCACGCCCTCACCGTAGTAGTACCGCCATCGTGCCGCGCTCATCTGGACCCAAGCCAGAAAGGCTAGGTTGCAGCTCTCCTGCAGCGCCTTGCCCAGATCCACCCGGCCATGCCCCTTGGCGAGCCAGCAGTGATAGCCGTTCCATTCGCCCTTGCACTTGAACTCGACGCCCAGGGAGGACCATTCGTCCCCCTCAAGGCGCATCCAGAGCAGCTTGGCCAGGCTGCCCATGGGCGTCTCCCGGACGGCCTCGCCATAGGTGAAGATCTTCCCATCCGGCCCCGCCACGGCCAAGCCTTCCCCGGGCAACAGGACCGGAGCCTCGGCCTTGGGAGGCGCAGGCGCCCCTTGAGCCAGGAGCGGAAACGCGAACATGAGGGCCCAGGCCAGTAATCGAGTCTTCCACATCGAAGTCACGTCCATTTCGCGCTGTTGGTGGTACCCCGCGAGCCAGAGGTCAATCCCTTGAACTTCCGGTAATTCCTAAGCATAGGCCCATGGGCTGGCATCTGGCCAGTTCACCCTATGCAGAAGCCGCCTTGCGGCGGCCTCTGCGGGGTTGAAGCGGGGTGCTACTTCAGCCGCTTCAGCACCGTCACGCAATTGGTCACGGAGCTGCCGCCCACATTGAAGGAGACGCCGATCTGGGGGGTCTTCTTCGTGAGGGTGGCACCGATGGGCTCACCCACCAGCTGTTTGTAGAGCAGGGCATGCATGGAGACGCCGGTGGCGCCCACGGGATGGCCCTTGGCCTTGAGGCCGCCGCTGAGGTTCACGGCGCAGTGTGCGTCGTCCCGGGTGAAGCGGCCCGCCATGTAGTCGTGGCCCGCGCGGCCATCCTTGGAGAGGCCGAGAGCTTCCGTGCAGAGCAGCTGATTGATGGTGAAGCAGTCGTGCACTTCGGCGATATCCACATCGGCAATGGTGATCTTGGCTTCGGCAAAGGCGCGGCGCACGGCCTCCTTGCCGGCCATGAGTTCATACATGTTGGGGCGCATGGAGAGGCCCATGCGCTCGTTGGCGTGGCCAATGCCCGCGATCTCCACGATATTCTTACCGCTCTTCCGGGCCTGGTCGGTGCGCATGATCACCAGCGCCGCGGCGCCGTCGGTCACCAGCGAGCAGTCGTGGAGCTTGAGGGGCTCTGCGATGACGGGGTTCTTCTCCGGGGGCAGATTCAGGATGGCCTCGGCGGTGAAGAGACCCAGCTTATCCGAGGGACCGCCCTTGCTGAAGTGGGCCAGGGGATTGTCGACGCCGTTCCGGTAGCAGAGGGCGGAGACATGGGCCAACATGCGGGCCAGTTCATCGTCGGAGAGCTTGTAGTGATCCCGATAGCCCTTGGCGTATTCCGCGAAGAGGCTGGGGAAGGTCATGCCGTGGGCGCCTTCCTCGGGCCAGTAGGAGCAGGTGCCAAGGGCGTGGGTCACGCCCTTGGTGTCCAGGAGGTTCATCTTCTCCACGCCCAGCACCAGCGCCACCTTGGCGCGGCCGGATTCCACGGCGTAGAGGGCGTCATAGAGGGCTACGGAACCCGAGGCGCAGGCATCCTCGCAGCGGGTCATGGGTTTGAAGCGCAGGCCCTCGGGATCGATCTCGGTGGCGAAGGCGGCCAGGTGCTCCTGGTTGGCAAAGATGCCCGGTGCGCAGGAACCCACCCACACGCCATCGATATCCTTGCCGGTCACGCCCGCGTCGGCCAGGGCGCCCTGGCCCGCCTCGATCATTAGGTCGTAGATGGATTTCAGGTCGGTGATCTCGCCGGTCTCCTTGTTCCGTTTGACCAGGGAACCGAACTTGGTGTTGCAGGCGCCGACGATGCTGACTGCACTCATGTAATTCTCCTTAATGGAAGAGGGTCTAATCGAAGCTCACGATCCGGCAGTCGTTGGGGATGACGACCTCGGCGTCCGTGTGTTCCTTGATCCACTCGGGGGTGTAGGGCGCGAAGCATTCCCGGAGATGGAAGCGATCGCCCACGATTTCGAAGTACCCCAGATCCGTGACGACGAAATTCACCTCCCGCGCCGCCGTGAGGGGCAGTGTGCAGCGCCGCTTCAGGCGCGAAGCGCCCGAGGGCTCGAAGTGCAGGGTGGCGGCGATAACCTCCCGGGAACCCGCCGTGAGATCCATGGCGCCGCCCATGCCGGGCACCATCTTGCCAGGGATCTTGTAGTTGGCCAGGTTGCCCTCCTGGTCGACTTCCAACACGCCCAGCACCGTGAAGTCCACGTGCCCGCCCCGGATGATGCCGAAGCTCGTGGCGCTATCGAAGAAACAGCCGCCGGGTTTCACGGAGACGGGCGCGCTGCCCGCGTTGGTGAGGTCCCAGTTCTCGTGGCCCTTCTCTGGCGCCGGGCCCAGGCCCAGCATGCCGTTCTCGGACTGGAGGATGAGGGTGACGTCCTCGGGGATGTAGTTGCCCACCAGGGTGGGCAGGCCGATGCCGAGATTGACCACATCGCCGGACTTGAAGATCTGGGCGATGCGCTTGGCGATGATGTTCTTGTTGGCTACGTATTCCATTTCCGCCTCACCATTCCAGCCGTTCGGCCTTGACCAGGAAATCCACGAAGATCGAAGGGGTCTGGACCTCGTTGGGATCGATCTCGCCCACTTCCACGATCTCCTCCACCTCCGCGATGACCAGGGAGGCCGCCATGGCCATCAGAGGGTTGAAGTTCTGGGCCGTGGCCGCATAGACCAAGTTGCCGACCGTATCGGCCTTCTTGGCCTTGATGAGGGCCACGTCGCCCTTGATGGGCAGCTCCAACAGGTAGGGCCGGTCGCCCACGGTGATGACCTGCTTGCCCTGCTCCACCTCGGTGCCGATGCCCGTGGGCGTGAGGATGCCCCCCAGGCCCACGCCCGCGGCCCGGATCTGCTCGGCCAGGGATCCCTGGGCCACGAGCTCAACCTCGGTCTCACCGGCATTCATCTGCCGCTGGGTCTCCTGGTTGAGGCCGATATGGCTGGCAATGATCTTCTTGAACTGCCGTCCCTGCACCAGGTGACCGACGCCATTGATCTTGCCCGACTTGAAGTCGTGGGCCGCCGTGTCGTTGCAGATCAGGGTCATGTCCTTGGTGCCCTGAGCCTTCAGGGCCTGGATGAGCGTGTGCGGCGAACCGCAGGCGAGGAAGCCGCCGATCATGACGACATCTCCTTCCCGCACCTTGGCCACGGCTTCGGCCGCGGAAATGATGGGTTTCTTGACCATGGGATTCCTCCTACTGGGCGTTAAGGGAACGGAAAGGTGATGCTGTTTCACTGCATAGGGGACTTCGGACGGAGAGGATCGGTCTTCGTGATCTAGGCCTCCGGGTGGATCTTTTCAGTGATTCTGTTTGTGTTCGATGAGCCGGTCCACGATGAAAGTCGCCACATGATCGGCATAGCTGCCCTTGCCGAAGCCTCCGTCGTAGCCGAGTTCCACGGCCAGCTTGTTGCCGATGCGCGTGCCCCCGGCGATGACGATGAAGCGCTCCCGCAGTCCGCGAGCCTGCAAGAGCTCGATGAGTTCGGTCATGTTCTGGATGTGGACATCCTTCTGGGTGACGATCTGGCTCACCAGGATGGCGTCGGCATTCACCTTCAGGGCGTAGTCGATCAGCTTGTCGTTGGGCACCTGGGCGCCCAGGTTGTGAGCCTCGATCTCCTGGTAGCGCTCCAGCCCGTAGTGATGGTTGTAGCCCTTCATGTTCATGATGGCGTCGATGCCCACGGTATGGGCGTCGAAGCCCGTGCAGGCGCCCACGATGATGACCTTGCGGCCCAGCTGCTCGCGGATCACCTGGCAGGCCTCGTCCATGGTGTAGATCTTCTCGCCGGTGGCCTCTTCGATATGGATGGTGTCGAAGTCCACGGAGATCTCGGTGCGGCCATAGGCCACGTAGAAGGAGAAGCCTTCGGCCATGGCGTGGGAGTGGACGATTTCCGCATGTTTGAAGCCCAGCTTCTCGACAAATACCCGGGCGGCCTCCCGGCCCCTGGGACCGTCGGCCACCGGCAGCGTGAAGGAGAGCTGCACCGCACCGTCATCGAGCGTATCGCCATAGGGTCGAATGATCATGTCGTCACCTCATTTCCAGAATGAAAGTCCACTTACTTATCCAGACCGAGCTCGGCCTTCAGGTAGGCCTCGAAGGGGTTGCAGTATTCGGGCCCCTTCTTCACCAGGCCATCGAGGCCCTTGCCCATATCCCGGGGACGCTTGATATCGGCGAATTCCCCCTGTTCCATGGCGTCCATGAGGCCGACCTTCTCGATCTTCTCCAGGAACTCAACGGCCTCGTCCAACACCTGGTGGGCGCGATTCACGATGATGCCGTCCTTCTTGAACTCGATCTCGCTGCCCAGATCGGCCATGGTGTTCATGACGTAATTTGCGTTCTCGAGAGCCAGGGAGCGGTCCTGCATGTAGGGCGTGTGGATGGCCTCCGTCAGCATGCCCAGCAGGTGGATGCCCTGCCCCGTGGCTTGGGAGACGAAATTAAAGAGCGCGTTTTGCACCACGCCCTTGAAGATATCGCCGGTCATGAATTTCGTCGGCGGCATGTATTTCAGGGGCGCCTCGGGGAAGATCTCCCGGGCCATCTGGGCCTGGGCCAGCTCCAGTAGGAAGCCGTTCTTAATGGTGGGGTCCATCTCGAAGGCGTGTCCCAAGCCCATCAGCTTGGCGGGCAAGCCCGCAATATAGGCGAAGCGCTCGTTCAGGAACTGGCTGGCCAGAACCGTGTAGGCCTTCTCGACAGCGTCGGAGGTGGTGAGGTAGTTGTCCTCGCCGGTGTTGATGATGACGCCGGCGAAGGCATTGATCATGCGACTGAACTTCTGGTCCACGAAGGTGCGGTACATGTTGATATCGCGGAAGAGGATCCCGTACATCGAATCGTTGAGCATCATGTCCAGGCGCTCCAAAGCGCCCATGGCCGCGATCTCCGGCATGCAGAGACCGGAGGCGTAGTTGGTGAGGTAGATGTAGCGGCCCTGCTTCTCCACGGCCTCGTCGAGGGCCGCGCGCATGATGCGGAAATTTTCCTGGGTGGCGTAGGTCCCACCGAAACCTTCCGTGGTGGCCCCCTGGGGCACGTAATCGAGGAGCGACTGGGCGGTGGTGCGGATGACGGCCACCACGTCGGCGCCTTGTTCGGCAGCGGCCTGGGCCTGCTTCACATCTTCAAAAATATTGCCGGTGGCCACGATGAGGTAGAGCAAGGGCGAGTGGTTCTTCCCTTCGAACTCCTGAAGCTTGGCCTCGCGATGGGCGCGGTTTCCCTTCACCCGAGTGGCGAAGACCCGCACCAGTTCCTGGGCCTTGGCCTCCAGCGTGGCGCGATCGCCCAAGGGCAGTTCGGCGATATTCAACCCTTCGGCGATCTTCCGGTTGAGACCGTCCACGGTCTCGCCCGTCTTCACCAGGGCGTTCACGTAGGTGAGGAGCGCGCCATTCTCCAGGCGGCCCTTCAGCTGGTCCACCACGAGATTGGGCACAGGCACGCCATCGGCATCGGCCAGGTCCGCCCCCGCCAGGCGCAGTGTGGCCCGCTCCACGGTGACCGTCGTGTGGGCATCCACGAAGATGCCGACGGGTTCCACGATGCGCGAGGAGAGTTCCCGGGCCCGAGCAATCCGTTCTTCCGAGAGCGCCAGTTTGGTTTCCATGTTCACTCCTGTGTGACTCAGTGTCCGTTATTGAAGAAATCGGCGGCCCGCCGCGTGATGGCCGGATCCAGCCCCAGCAGGCTGGCCACCGCGATGGCGTCCGAAACCCCCGAGCCGCCTTCGTCAGCGACGAGATGGTATTCCATGCGCTGGTCGATGAGACGGATGCGGGCCTCTAGCGCCGTGCCGGAGGCCAGATCCAGGTCCAGCCCCTCCCGGTTCAGGCCCTTCATCCGCAGGTAGCGGACCCCCGGGAAACGCCGCACCCCCCGGAAATGGGTGCTGAAGAGGGCCACCACCCCCGCCTGGGAGGCCACAGATTCCAGGACCGCCGAGAGGATGGCCTCGGCCTCCAGGGAATTGGTGGTGCGGGCGAATTCATCGAAGAGCACCAGCGTCGGAGTCTTGAAATCCTGGGAGGCCTCCACGAACTGCCGGATCTCGAACCCGAAGCCCGAGAGCCCCTGGGCCACCGCCGTGGCGTGGCCCTCGCCGAGATAGTGGAAATGGCCGAAGAGGTGGGTGGTGAAGGCCTCGGCGGGAACGAAGAGCCCCATCTGGACGCAGAGCTGGAGGAAGGCCAGGGTCTTCAATACAATGGTCTTGCCGCCCATATTGGACCCGAATATCACGGTGGCCTGCGCATCGAAAAGAGCGTCCAGGGCCACGTACTCGGTGCCCAGCTCCCTACAGGCTTCTTCGCAGGGCAGGAAGCGGCCTCCGCGGATCTCGATGGGCCCATTCTTAAGCGCAGGGCGCCTGAGGCGGAATTCCCGCGCCAGCCCCGCCCGGGCGAAGGCCAGATCGAAGCCCGTGACGGCTTGGCGGTACTGCGCAAAGCGCGCCCCTTCCTGCCGCAAGGCCTCGGAGAGCGTCTCCAACACGTCATCCTCGGCGGAGCGTTCCCTGGAAAGCAGGGCGGTCCGGCGCTCCAGGAGGGCGAATTCCTCCCCCGAGGCCTGCATCCGGATGGCATATTTGGTTTCGTCGAAGGGCTCCACCCGGAGCAGATCGCTGGCTTTTTCCAGAGGGCCCAGGGCATCCCTGGGCACCAGCAGGAAGGCGCGGCTGCCGAAGTCGAAGCCCCACCGCGCCCGGATTTCAGACGCCCGGCGCGCCTGCAGGGCCTTGAGGGCGGCATCCGTCTCGCGGAGTGCGGCCCGCAGTTCGGCCAGGCTCTCGGAATAGGCGTCGGCCACGTAGAAGGACTCGGCGCTCTGACGGCCCGTATCCAGAAGCCGTTCCAGGGCCTCGGATGCGTAATGGAGGCCGAAGGCACGGCGCGTCTCCGGGTCCAGCAACTCCCCGAGGCTCTTGTAGTTGTGGAGGAACTTCTTGAACTGGAAGATCTCCACTTCATCGTAGAGGGGCTTGGAGTCCTCGCAAAACCGGGGCAAGCGCTTGAGGTGATGCTGGATCCGGCTCAGTCGGACGCTATCCTCGTCCAGCCCCTGGAGGAGCGTGAGGGCCTGGTCCGTCTCCTCCCAGATGCGCGTCAGAGCCTCAGGCTCCGCCAAGACGGTCATGGATTCCTTGGCCCTGCGCCCGAAGGGGGTCTCGGGCAGGAAGCGCTCCCAGAGCATCTCGAATTGAGCGTAGCCAATGAAATCGCGCATCAGCAGGCGACCTCGAAGGGATTGAACAGGATGGCATCCCCCAGGCTTTCACCCACGGCCTGGAGGAACTCCGCGCGGGTGATATCCCGCAGGGCCACCGCGCAGCAGAGGAGGCGGAATTCCCGGCGCACGCTGATCGCCAGGTGGCGGAGCGTCCGTTCGAGTTCCGCGGGTTCCAGGAAGACCTTGGTGAAGTCCTCCACGGAAAGCCTCTGGGTGCCCTTGGGAAGGTCGGTCAGGTGAGCCGGGAGGAGAGGCCCCTCGATCCGCAGCACCTCCGGCGAGGGATGCGGTTCCACGGGGAGGGCCGCCAGCAGGCCCAGGTTGCGGATGCGGGCGGCGGCTCTCTGGAGATTGCCCCGGTCGATGCGGGCGGTGAAGACGAATCCCAGATCCCCCAGGGCGGCGACCTGGGTGATGCGGCTCACGGCGCCATCCACGAGCACGGAGGCGGCCCAGCCCTCCCGGCGGATCTGCGCGATGAGTTCGGCCAGGACGCTCAAGTGTTCGCTGCCCACCAGGGTCACCGTGCCTCCCCGCAGGGCCCGCCCCAGGAAGAGGCGCCCCAGGGTGCTCCGCCCGGGGATGGCCTCGAGGATTTCAAAACGAGCCGTGGCAGCCCTGGCAAAGGCATCGGTGGTCATCACCAGGTCGCCTGCCTCCACGCGGATCTCGGGAGGCGGGGCGCTGGTGGCCCTGGCCTTCAGGGCGCCGTCCACGCCGATGGAGAAGACGGCCACGGGCCCGGCCTGGCGCACCAGCGGCAGGGCGTAGTTCAGGAAGGTCGTCTTGCCCGACCCCTTCTCGAAGCCGGTGATCGCCGTCACCGCCCCCGCTGCGCCCTCGATGCCCGCCATGAATCCCCCGATCCCTGCTAGAACTTCCGCTGTTTGCGGGAGAGTTCCGCCGGTTCGAGGCATAGCCTCTCCCCGGACAACAGGGTGGCCACCCCATCCAGGGCCTTGTAGACCTTGTGGCTGGGTTCGAGCTTGGCCACAGGCGCCGCCGTCGTATGCACGGGTTCGGTGTAGGTGGTGATGACGCCCTCGTAGTTCCGCAGCACCACCCGGTGTTCGCCCCGGCTGATGAGGTAGTTGGGCATGACGGGGATCTTGCCGCCGCCCCCGGGAGCGTCCACCACGAAGGTGGGCACGGCCAGGCCCGTCGTGTGCCCGCGAAGGCCCTCGATGATCTCGATGCCCTTGTCCACCGTCGTGCGGAAGTGGGAGATGCCCAGGGAGAGATCACACTGGTAGATGTAGTAGGGGCGCACGCGGATGGTCAGCAGCTTGTGGACGAGCTGCTTCATCACTTCGGTCTGATCGTTGACGCCGCGCAGGAGCACGCTCTGGTTGCCCAGGGGAATGCCGGCGTCGGCCAGCTTGGCGCAGGCGGTCCGGGATTCCTGGGTGATCTCCTTGGCATGGTTGAAGTGCGTATTGATGAAGACCGGGTGGTATTTCTTGAGCATGGCCACCAGCGAATCGGTGATCCTCTGGGGCATCACCACGGGCGTGCGCGTGCCGATGCGGATGATCTCCACGTGATCGATGGCCCGGAGCCGCTTGAGGATGGATTCCAGCTGATCGTCGCCCAATACCAGCGGATCGCCGCCGGAGATGAGGACGTCCCGCACGGTCTCGGTCTTCCGGATGTATTCGATGGCCTTGGCGATCTGCTCCTCGGGCATATCCACGTCCGTATCCCCCACGAAGCGACGCCGGGTGCAGTGGCGGCAATTCATGGAGCAGATGTTGGTCACCAGCAGGAGCACCCGGTCGGGATAGCGATGAGTGAGCCCGGGGACGGGGCTATCCACATCCTCGTGGAGCGGGTCGGCGAGATCCGAAGGATCGTCGTGCAGCTCGGCCAGGCGCGGCACGGACTGCATGCGCACCGGGCAATTGGGATCATTGCGATCCATGAGAGCCGCGTAGTAGGGCGTGATGGCCATGGTGAACTTCTTGAGGCACTCCTGCAGGTGCGCGCGCTCCTGGTCGGTGAGGGCGATGACCTTCTCAAGGGTCTCCACGTCGTGGATGCCGTGCTTGAGCTGCCAGCGCCAGTCGTTCCACTCTTCCGCGGTGACATTCTTGAAGAGATCGATGGAGCGCCAGTCTACAGAGTTGTATCTCATGAAATTCTCGCTAAAAAAATGGGAGAGGAGTCCGTTTCCATGCCGATCCCGGCACCAGGGGCGAAGGTTCCAGTCGGGCACTCCCGGCAGCAGCCTCTTTCAGAAGGCGGCTGCCGGGAGCTGCACCCTCATGTCAGGCCTTCCTAAGCTGGAGCATCTGCCGGACATCGTCGGGGCGGGCCAATTCGCGGCCGCAATCCTTGCCGATGCGGGCCGCCCGCTCCACCAGCTCGGCGTTGGACTTGGCCAAGCGGCCCTTGCCGTAGTAGATGTTGTCCTCGAAGCCCACGCGGAGATTGCCGCCCAGGGCGATGGTGGCGTAGATGCTATCGACGTTGGCCTTGCCGCCGATGCCGAAGGCCGTCCAGAAGGCCCCCTTGGGCAGCTTGCGGACCAGGAATTCCAGCACATCCACATCGTACTTGGCGGCGCCGGGCACGTTGAGCACCAGGCCGTAGTGGAAGGGCTCCTGCAGCAGTCCCTCCTTGATGAGGATGTGGCTGGCGTAGACATGCCCCAGATCGAAGCATTCCAGGGTGGGGCGCACACCGCCATCCCGCATGGCCTCGGCGAACTGGCGCATGATGGGCAGCGTGTTGACGATGTACTCGTCGCCAAAATTCACAGTTCCGCAATCCAGGCTGGCCATCTCCGGCTTGAGCGTCACGGGCTGGAGCCGCTCCTCGGGCGTCATCCAGGCCGCGCCGCCGGTGGTGCATTCGATGACGATGTCGCACTTGGCGCGCACCAGTTCGATGGCCTTCTGGAATATGGCCACGTCCTGGGTGGGGGTGCCATCGGCTTGGCGGACATGCAGGTGGAGCACGGAAGCCCCCGCCTCATAGGCCTCCAGGGTGCTGGTGGCAATCTCCTCGGGCGTGACAGGCAGGGCGGGCTGCATTTCCTTGGTCGTCTCCGCGCCCGTGACCGCGCAGGTGATGATGAGCTTGTTGTCCATGGCTGGGCTCCTGTATCGGGGTTCGGTTATGACTTTTAGTTGACCGGGTAGTG
Organism: uncultured Holophaga sp.; assembly: GCA_963664825.1. Lineage (GTDB taxonomy): Bacteria > Acidobacteriota > Holophagae > Holophagales > Holophagaceae > JAYREN01. Next base: position 3,205,258 of record OY761614.1, on the reverse strand, counting down.
CGCGTTCACGATGGCCAGCGCCTCGGTGATGGCCCAGACGGCCTTGTCTAGATCGGCCTGGGTGTGGCGGGCGCTGATGTACCAGTGGTGGTAGGGCTGGATGAACAGGCCCCGGCGGATGGTCTCGGTATAGAACGTCTCGCGGCGTTCCTTGTGGAAACCGTCCACTTTTTCGAAAGACAGGAAGGGCATGGGAGGGATGCCATTGACGCTCACGGGCACCTTGGAGGCCGCCACTACGGTCTTCAACGCCTGCAGGAACCACGCGCCCTTTTCCCAGACCTGATCGAGGATCTTGTCCCGCTGGAGGATCTCGATGCACTTCAGCGCGGCGGCCATCTCCAGGCTATTGGGGAAGAAGGTGGAGGAGACGAAGACCTTCTTCTCGCAGACGTTCATGAATTCGGCCTTGCCCACCACGGCGCTGAGGGCGTAGCCATTGGCCATGGCCTTGCCGAAGGTAGAGAGATCCGGCGTGACACCATAGCGCTCCTGGGCCCCCCCCAGGGCCACCCGGAAGCCCGTGCGGATCTCGTCGAAGATGAGCACGACCTTGTAGCGATCCGCCAGCTCCCGGACCCCCTCCAGGTAGCCCTCGGGAGGCGGAATGACTGGCTTGGCCAGTGGATGACCCACGGGCGTGATGATGATGCAGGCCACCTCTCCCTGGTTCGCCTTCAGCTTGGCCTCCAGGTCATTTAAATCGCCATACTCGAATTCGATGGTGAGCTCCTGCACGCAGGGGGGCACACCGCCATGCACCTCCACCGCCCAGTCGTGCCAGCCGTGATAGCCGCAGCGCAGGATCTTAGTCCGGTCCGTGTAGCCCCGGGCGATGCGCGTGGCAAGGGTCGTCGCGTCGGATCCGGTTTTGACCAGGATGACGCGCTCGGCACTGGGAATGAGCTCGATGAGCTTGCGCTCCAGCTCGTTCTGGATGGGCTGAACCAGCGAAAAGCAGAAGCCCTTCTCCATCTGCGCCTTCACGGCCTCGTTGATCTCGGGCTCGTTGTAGCCCAGGATGATCGGCCCGTAGGCGCAGAGCATATCGATGTAGTCGTTGCCGTCCACATCCACGATGTGGCCGCCATAGCCGCGTTCCAGGAAGATCGGGTACTCGCCGACAACGAAGTTGTACGGCCGACGGATGCCCATCATCCCACCGGGGGAAAGCCTCTGGCTCTCCTCATACATCTTCATGGACCTGGTCAGATTGAGCTTCGGCGCTGCCTGAACCATGGTTTCCTCCGTGAAAGATGAACCGTCCTGCATTTTCCTCTATCTGGAAACATGCCAAGACGCCAGAGGAAGAACCTTCCCTGGCGTCCTGGCGGTGGGACTTATTAGAGGTAGCGTTCTTCGAAGAGCTTGCGGAGCTTAGGATTCTCCCGCAGTTCCCACAGGGTGATCTCGGCGTGATCCTTGGTGTAGCCGTTGCCGACGATCATGGTGACGTCCTTGCCCACGCCCTCGGCGCCCAGAGCCGCCTTGGTGAAGCTGGTGGCCATGCTGAAGAAGTAGACGACCCCATCATCCTTGCAGGGCAGGATGCTGCCCATCTCGCAATTGGCCACGTTCACGCAGGTAATGACCACGTCGTATTCCCGGCCCAGGTTGGCCTTCGTCACGATATCCAGGAATTCGATGGGGCTGGAGGCATCGCCCTGCACAGCCTCATGGCAGAGCCCAAGATCCATCAGGGTCTTGATATCCCGGGCGGAGTGCACGTTGCCCACCACGCGGCCCGTGGGGCCCACGCGCTTCATGGCTTCGTAGCAGCAGAGCATGCCGGACTTGCCGCCGGCGCCAATGACCAGGACGCTATGGCCGGGCCGCACGAGCTTGGCAGTCTGGGCGGGTGCGCCCGCAACATCCAAGGCCGCCAGGGCCAGGCTCTCGGTCATGTCCTCGGGGAGCTTGGCGTAGATGCCGCTCTCGAAGAGGATGGCCTGGCCCTCGATTTCCACCCGGTCGATCTTGGGGTGGATCTTGAGGATCTTGTTGATCTTCAGAGGGGTGAGGCTCAGGGAGACCAGGGAGGCGATCTTATCGCCCACCTTGAGATCGCGATCCTTGAGGGCGGCGCCGATCTTGGCCACCTTGCCGATGAACATGCCGCCGGAACCCGTGACCGGGTTCTGCTGCTTGCCGCGCTCGCCGACGATGGAGAGGATCTTGGCGCCGATCTTCTCCACATCGTGGCCGGCTTCTTCCTCGATCTGAGTGAAGCTGGCGCTATCGATGTTCAGGGCGATCACGTCCACGAGGATCTCGTTGTCGTAGACCGTCGAGAAATCGTTATTGAGTTTCTGCGCGGGCTGAGGAAGGGCGCCTTTCGGCACGAGCACGCGGTGGGATCCGTATTTGCAGCCCATGGGCATGGCTATCTCCTTTGAGACAGGAATTGGAGTACCGATCAGCCGGTTTCCAAAAATCAACGTATCACGCGTATTGAGTCAAAAAACACCCCCAAAATAAAGTTATTAATTAGGGTTAACCCCCCTCAGAAGGGGCCTCACCCGGGAATCCCCCCCCACGGAGGATGACCCCCATCATTCAGCAAACAAGCACTAGCTTCGCCACAGGGGAAGGGCGGCGTTTCCTCTGGAAATCGGGAAAACCAAAAGCGGTGCGATATTTTAAATATTTATTTCACGTTTCAACCAAGGAGACCCCCCTCCGAGCCCCTCGTCCCCCTCGGGATCCAGCCCGAAGAGGTTTCGCCCTCATTTCCGTTGAGTGGGCGCGCTGCCGCCGTTCTGCCGCTTCCACATTTCCAGCGTGCCCTGGATGGGGCCCGTGACGGCTCCTCCCGCATTCTGGGCCCTGGCGATGCGCAGGGCCCTTTCCATGGTCTGGTAGGCCTGGGCGGGCTGGCCGATGGCGCGCAGGATCCGGGCCTTCACGGAGAGGTTGGTGGGGTTCTCCTGGATGCGGATGGATTTCTCAGCCCAGGTGAGAGCCTGCTTGAGCTCCTTCTCCTGCTCCACGAAGTACTCGGCGGCCTCCGCATAGAGCTTCCAATCCCGTTCGCCGGCTCGGCCCATGGCGCGCTTCATCCGCGCCGTCACCATGGCGTCCACGTCCACATCCACCAGGAAGCTGACCCTCAGCTTCTCCCAGTAGAGATCCACGTAGGCGCTGCTGCGGCTGGCGGGATAGACCTCGTAGGTGAGCCATTCCGAATGTTCCTTGACGGCCTTGGCCTTCACGTCGAAGCGCAGCAGGTCCTCCTTGGGCTGGTATTCGAAGCTGCCGAACTGCCGCCAGCGCTTGTTCAGGATGAGCGTCCACTGTTCGGGCCCGGGGATGGAGAAGAGCGCGTAGGTGCCCGCGGGCACCGGATGGCCGTTCACCCGCACAGGATCCGAGAACTTTAGGGTGGTGGCCTCGTTGGCGCCCGTGCGCCACACCTGGCCAAAGGGCACCAGTTCGCCCCAGATCTTCCGGCCCCGGACCTGGGGACGATGGTAGTCGATGGAGACGGTGGTGGTGCCGATGGTCTGGCTGACGGTGGCCTCGGGACTCAACTTGGGGAAGATGCTGCCATCGGGCTCCGCGCCGAAAAGCGCGAAACCCGTGGCGAGGGCGGCAAGGAGAAGGCGTTTCATCCGGACTCCGGGCAAAGGACCATTCTACGTCCCCAGAGGGGCCAAACCCCTTGGATGCCTGGCGACGCTGGAATTTTGCGCCAACTTAGAGTCCATGGACCCTGAGACCGCAGAGGATCCCTTCCTGCCCAACCGCCAGGCCATGGTCCGGGAGCAGATCGAGGCCCGGGGCATCCGCGATCCTCGGGTCCTGGAGGCCATGGGCCGCGTGCCTCGCCACCGCTTCGTCCCCAGGGAACTCTGGAGCCAGGCCTACGCGGACCATCCCCTGCCCATCGGGCCCGCGCAGACCATCAGCCAGCCCTACATCGTGGCCTCCATGGCCGAGAGCCTGGCATTGCAGGGCTGGGAGCGCGTGTTGGAAATCGGCTCGGGATGCGGCTATGCCGCCGCCGTGGTCTCGCAGCTCTGCCGCGAAGTCTACGGCCTCGAACTGGAGGGGGGTCTGGTGCATCGGGCCACCCGAACGCTGGAAGAGCTGGGCTTCCAGAACGTCCATCTGCGCCAGGGCGACGGGAACCTGGGTTGGTCCGAGGAGGCCCCCTTCGAAGCGGTCTTCCTCAGTTGCGCGGCCCCAGAGATCCCTGGAGCCCTATGGGCACAGCTCGGGGAGGGAGGCCGCCTCCTGCTCCCCCTGGGCCCCCCGGAAGGGCCTCATCAACTGGTCCTCGCCCGAAAGCGCCGAGGGCACCGACAGTTCCAGGCTCTCGAAGCCGTCGTCTTCCTGCCCCTGAAGAGGGGAGGAGGCAAGGCCTAGTGGCGCGCCTAGCGTTCCAATACGAAGGTCACGGGCCCGTCGTTCACCAGTTCCACCTCCATGTGCTCCTGGAAGAAGCCGCATTTCACACCTGGATGCTGGACATCCAGGAACTCCAGGAAGCGCCGGAAGAGGCTCCGGGCGGAATCGGGGTCCATGGCCCCCTCGAAGGAGGGACGGCGTCCCTTGGCGAGGTTGCCCGCCAGGGTGAACTGGCTGATGGCCAGGATCTCGCCGCCGATGTCCTGAAGGCCCAGGTTCATCTTCCCGTCCCCATCTTCGAAGATGCGCAGGCTGGCGATCTTGGCGGCGGCCCAGGCGCAGGTGGCCTCGGTATCCCCCGTCTCCAGACCCACCAGCACCAGCAGTCCCGGGCCGATGGCGGCCTCGAGCCCTCCGGCGCTCACTCGGGCCCGCTTCACGCGCTGGATGACGGCCCTCATCAGTAGCCTCTCACCCGGTCCACCGCCCGTTCGGGAGGCAGTCCCTCCGCGTAGCGTCGCAGATTGGGCAGGAGATCGGGGATCATGGCGCGAGGCGTCGAGGGACCGCTGTGATGAGGGGTGATGGTGATCCCCGGATGGCGCCACAGGGGGGAATCCCCAGCCAGGGGTTCCACGGGAAAGACATCCAGCACGGCCCGGTGAAGGTACCCGGAATCCAGGGCCACTATGAGATCAGGCAGCACCACCTGCTCACCCCGCCCCACGTTGATGAGGGTCAATTCGGCGTTTCCGTGGGCCAGCAGGCGGCCATCCACCAGCCCCCGGGTGGCGGCCGTGAGGGGGGCGCAGAGCACCAGCAGTCGCGCCTGGGGCAGGAGCTCCGGGAGATCGGCCGTGTGATGCAGGGGAAATTCATCCTCGGTTCTCGGGGTCCGCACGAAGCCATGCACCTCCAGGCCCAGCTCCCGCAGGGCCCTCCCGATCTGGCGGCCGATGCGGCCGAAACCCACGACCAGGGCCATTCGGCCGCGGAGGTCCTCGGGGATCAGCCCGGCATTCCAGGTTCGACTCTCTTGAGATGCCCGGCATTCCTCCATCCGCTGGGCTTCCGACAGCAGGTGTCCCACGACGTAGCGGGCCATCCAGAAGCCGAAGGCCCCATCGGCTCGGGTGATGAGGATCTCGGCGCCGATTTCCGGGTTGCCCAGCAGCTGATCCACGCCCGCGCCGCTGTTCTGGATCCATGTCAGCCGGGGCATCCGCGCCAGGAGCCCTGAGGGAAAGCGCCAGGTGAAGAGCGCCTCGGCCTCCGCCAGCCAGGGGCCATCGGCCTCCAGGGCATCCTTGGGGTGCCAGCCTCGGATCTCCAACCGGGGCTCGGCCTCCCCCAGGGCGGACACCCATTCCCGGTGCTGATGATGGATCACGGCGAGGCGGCGCATGGGAGGAGTCTGGAACGAAAGAAAGGGTCGGCGCAAGTGAGGCCCCAGGGAACTGAGCCCATGCGGACGAGGTCCAAGGGATGTATGGTGGGCTTCCGGGGCCCTCTCCCCCCCGGCCCTTTCGGCCCTGATCCCCATGCCCTCATCTCCCGAAAAGCCCTGCCGCTGCCCCCTCACCGGAATCCTGCACCGCTGGAATCTTCCTGGGGGAGCCTCCCCGGCCGCCGCCGTCGCCCCCAGCGCCGTGTTCTTCCTCAATGGCATTGGCCTGGACTTGGAGGGTTTCTGGGAGGCCATCCAGACCCTGGACAAGGCCCCCGCCAATTACCCCTACTGGCATGGATATCATGTGGCCCTGACGGTGCCGGGCTTCGAGAACGGGAAGGACCGGATCCCGGATTCCAGCTTCTCCATGGCCGAACAGGGCAAGCAGGTGGCGGCCTTCATGGCGCATTTCCTGGCCGAACACCCCGCCCAGGAGGTGATCCTCTATGGGTTTTCCTTCGGCAGCGATCTGAGCGTGGAGGTGCTGGCCAGCTTGGAGGCGTCATGGCCCCTCGTCCGTGTGGTCCTGGCGGAAATGAATGTCCATGCGAATTCTTGTTTCATCACCAGCCGCATCACGGCCTCCTTCCACGCCGCCACCAGCCGGGGCTTGGCCCGCAACCAGGAAGCCCACAAGGGCTTCGTATCCCGGGTGGTGAAAGCCAGTTCGGAGGGGAGGCTCAGCGCCACCCTCATGCAGGACATGGCCATGTACTTCCGAACCATCGCTCGGAAAGACTGGGCCCAGCTCGCCAAGAGCGCCGCTGAAGTCTCGGCTGACCCCGAGCACCGAGTGGCGCGCCTGCTGGGCATCACGGCCGATCGACCCGACACATGCTTCGATCTCGTCTTCTCGGATCCCCTGGATCTCCGGATCCTGCGGCGTCGCATCGAGACCTGGGGCGGCCGTCTGGGCCAGATTCGCATCTTCGACGCCACGGCCCACGAGCACTTCCATCACATGAGCCGCATGGGCATCCTCGAGAACCTGGGGGGCTGGTTGCAGGATATCGGCCCAGACCCCACCCATCCCTTAGCCAGGGAAAGCCCTCACCCCAGCGGGGGGGCGTAGCCCTCCCCGGCATGGTAGCTGCTGCGCACCAGGGGCGCGGACTCCACCCTCTGAAAGCCCATTTCAAGGCCCTTGAGGCGGAACATCTCGAATTCACCGGGTTCCACGAAACGCACCAGGGGCAGATGATGCTCCGAGGGGGGCAGATACTGGCCGAGGGTGGCGATATCGACCCGAGCGGCCCGCCAGTCCTTCATCAGGTCCAGCACTTCTTCGGGGCTTTCTCCGAGCCCCACCATGATGCCGCTCTTGGTGCGCAGCTCCGGCGCATGGATGTCCCGCCAGGCCGCGGCCCGGGAGAGCAGCGTCATGCTCTGGAGGTAGTCGGCGTCAGGGCGCACGCGCCGGTAGAGCCGGGGGATGGTCTCCACGTTGTGGTTGAGCACCTGGGGCCGTGCCTCCAGCACCCTGAGCAGATCGGCCTGGCGCCCCTGGAAGTCCGGGATGAGCACTTCCACGCCGCATCCAGGTGAAAGGGTGCGGATCCAGCCGATGGTCTGGGCGAAGTGCTCCGCGCCGCCATCGGCCAGATCATCCCGGTTCACGCTGGTGACCACCGCGAATTTCAGCCCCAGGGTCGCCACGGCCTCCGCCACGCGCTGAGGCTCCAGGGGATCGATTTGGCCGGGCTTGCCCTTGGTAACATTGCAGAAGCCGCAGTGCCGGGTGCAGACATCCCCCAGCAGCATAAAGGTGGCCGTGCGGTGCACGCCCCAGCATTCCTGTTGGTTGGGGCAGCGGGCCTCCTCGCAGACCGTGACGAGCTGCTTGGAGCGCATCAGGCGGGCCACCTCCAAGGTGATCTCGGCAGCGGGCACCTTGATCTTCAGCCAAGGGGGACGGGGACCGGGGAGGAGGGAAGGACGGGCCATGGCCAAAGTCTACTCAAAAAGTCAGGATTACCCTACATCGCGGCCACGGCCCCTAAGCCGCTCCGCCAATCCCGAATCCCGCCGGGTGGGATTATTGGAAGCGAAGGAGACCCGCTCCCGTTCCGTGAGCAGGAGGACGGATTGCCGGGCCCGGGTGAGGCCCGTGTAGAGGAGTTCCCGGGTGAGGGCGCGATGATTGGCCCGGGGCAGGACGATGGCGATGCGGGTGTATTCGGAACCCTGGGCCTTGTGGATGGTCATGGCGTAGGCATGCTCCAGCTGCTGTTTCAGGGGCTCCAGGGGAAAGGCCGTCCAGCCACCGGATCGCGGAAACACGGCGGCCTGGCGGATCTGGTCCTCGAAGCGCACCTTCAGGATCAGCCCCTGATCCCCGTTGAAGATCCCCCGCCGGTAGTCGTTGGTGGTCATGAGGACCGGCTCCCCCGCGCAGAAGGGAGTCTGGCCACGGAGCCCTTCTCCGGTGAGGTGCAGCATCCAGCCGTGGAGGCGTTCGTTGATCGACTGGACGCCCCGCAGATCTTCCCCCTCCCGCAGGGCACAGAGGATGCGGAACCCGTCGAAGTGTTCGAAGAGCCCGCCCAGGGCCTCCTCCTCCCCGGTAGCCCAGGAGCCCTCCAGGAAGTTGAATACCCGCCGGACCCGGGCCTGGAAGCCGGGAAGGCCCGTCACCTGGTGCTCGAACCAATGTTCCAGGAAGGCCCCCATCCCCACTTGGGCCGGTTCCAGGAGTTCCACCTGGGCAAAGCGGAGCTGGGCGAGGCTCTCGCGGCAATGGATGGGCTCCGGCCCCTCCCAGAGGCTGTCAATTTCAGCGTGATTGAGGGCCCGGGCCACCGACAGGATATTGCGTCCCTCGGGATCCTCATCGCTCATGCGGTAGCTCTGGAGCAGTTCCACGCGGTGCCCGGCCAGGCTGGAAACCATGTCCCGGAAGGCGCACCCGGCTTCCACGCTGGGCAGCTGGTCGGCATCCCCCAGCAGAACGAGGCGCGCGCCGGGAGCCAGGGCCGCCAGGAGCCGCCCCATGTGTTCTTGGCTGATCATGGAGGCCTCGTCCACGATCACGACCCGCGCCGGCAGCGGATTCCCGGGGCCATGGCAGAAGCGCTCCGCCAGCGGATGCCAGGCCAGGAGGCGGTGGAGTGTTCTCGGTTCGAGGGCCGTCCCGAGCATCTGATCGACGTCGGAGGGCGCCTTCAGGGCCCCCAGGGATCTGCGGATGGCCTCGCCCATGCGCTGGGCGGCCTTCCCCGTGGGCGCCGCCAGGGCAATATCCTCCAAGCCAATGTCTGGCTGGCGGAGCAGGGCCCGAAGCATGGAGATGACGATGGAGGTCTTGCCGGTGCCCGGCCCCCCCGTGAGAAGGGTCAGGGGGCTTTCCAGGGCCATGGCCACCGCCTGGCGCTGCTCACCATTGAGGGTGACGGGATCCCGGAACACCGCTTCATCCACGGCCACCACGGCCCGAGGAGCCGCCGAGCAGAGCCCCGTGATCCGCTCGGAGAGCTCCCGCTCGTGCCCCAGCAGCCGCTGGGAGTAGAGCCAGCCTCCATGCAGGATCAGCGGCTTGGCCTCCCCCGGCTCGCCCACCAGGGGGGCCAAGGCAGGAGTTTGCAGGAAGCCCCCGAGATCGCAATCCCCCAAGCCCAGGGCCTGGAAGAGGGCCTCGGTGGCACTGCCTGGGGCCGGGACCAGGGCCATGCGCGTATGCCCCTGCCCTTGGACGATCTGGAGGGCCAGGCCCACGGCAAAGCAGCGCTCCCGGGTGGGGAGGTCCAAGCCCGGAATGAGACCGCTCAGCTCCCAGGCCAAAACAAGAGAGGCACCGCCCTGGTTGAGTTCCCTCACCAGATCCAGCGCCCTGGCCGGGAGCCGGGCCCAGCCCGGATGAAGCCGCAGGAGTTCCTCAGCCATGGCGCTCGCCTCCCGCATGGGCCGGGATCAGCCGCTGGGGCTGAAGGGCCGCGAGATCCCGTTCCCAGCCCTGAAGTTCCTCCCAGGAGGGGCGATAGGTCCAAACGCCCTCCTCCAGGGGCAGGCCCCGCAGGAATACGTAGACGATGCCGCCGAAGGCCCGCTCGTATGCCTCCCGGTCCTGGATGCCCAGGAAGCGGCAGGTGGTCAGGGCATAGATCTTCACCTGGAGGAGGTAGTGCCCCTGCACCGCCTCCTCCAGATGGGCCTCGTCGTAGGCCGCCAAGCGGTTCGTCTTCCAGTCCAGCACATGGGTCCGCCCTCCGGCCTGGAAGAGCAGATCCATGGAACCTGTGAGGAGATCCTGGCGCTCCGGGTAGGGGGTCACGAAATCCAGTTCCCGCAGGCATTCCTCCGCCTGATACAGGCTGGCCGTCCCGCCCTGGGGCAGCGGGATGGGCCGCGTCATGGCCAGGTAAGCCCAGCGCAGGGCTTCAGGCCGATCCTCCGGGGAGAGCTGTTCGGCCAGGGCGATGGACCCCGGCAGGGCCATCCAGGAGGCCGGGTCCCGGCCCTGGAAGGAAGTGGGATCCACCCGCTGGAGCAGGGCATGGACCTGGGTGCCGAATTTCGTCCCCCCCTTGGGCCCTCCCGGAAGCACGGGCTCCCGCGCCTCTTCGGAAGGAGCCTCCTCCCCTCCCAGCCCCTGCTGGAGCCCCGAGAAACTGAACATCCAGACCGGGCATCCCCGGCGGCGCAGGGCCTCGAAATCGGGCCGAGGCCAGGGCGTGGGCAAGGCGAGCGTCCAGGGTGTGGGCGCAGCGACAGGCGTTTCCGGGGCCCAGGGGCCCACCGGAATCCGATCGATCTTCTCCTCTGCCGGACCCAAGGGGGCCTGGAGGCGGAGATTCAGGACCCGGTAGAGCCCCTCCCTGGGGTTGCCGGTCTTATCGAAATTCCCGTGAGGGGAGGGGTCTTCCTCCCCAGGCACGTAGCGGGGCAGCAGCAATTGGGCCTCGGCCCGGGTGAGGGCCACGTAGGCCAGGCGCTCCCATTCCTCCCGCTGTTCCTGCTGGATCCAGGCCTGGACCTCAGCAGGCGCGGCCTTCACCGGCCCCACCCAGGCCCTGCGGTCCCCTTCGGCGTGATAGCGGTGGATGGGGCCTTCCTTGCCCTTGGCTCTGCCCCCGAAGAGCACGACGACCGGGGCCTGGAGGCCCTTGGCCTTGTGCATGGTGAGGATCTGGACCGCTCCGCCCTGGCGCTCCAGGCGCTGGGTATCCCCATCCTCGGCGGCGGGCCGGTCCTGGCCCTCGATCCACCGCTGCACCCGGATCGCCAGATCGGCCAGGGTGCAGTGGCATCCCAGGGCTTCCTGCTGGAGCAGCTCCAGGATGTGCAGCAGATTGGTGAGGGTGCGCTGGCCCTCCTCCAGGAAGAGGAGGCGCAGGCTGAGGCCGCTCTCGGAGACGAGGCGATTGAACAGTTCCCCGAAGCGCCCCTGCTGGGCCAGCTCCCGCCACCCGAAGAGGAGGGCCAGGATGGGATGGCCTTCGGGCAATTCCCGGGCCCTCTCGGCTTCCCCGAAGGAGAGCCCGAAAAATGGCCCCAACAGAGCCTTGGCCCGCCGGCATTCATCCAGGGGCGACTCGATGGCTAGCAGGATATCCCGGCAGGCCTCGGCCTCCGGCCCCTCGAAGAGCCCGCCCTGGCGATAAAGGGCCGAGGGAATGCCCAGCTCCCGCAGGGCCTGGGCCATGGGCCTGCCCTCCTTGAGGGTCTGGGTCAGGACGAAGACATCTTCGAAGCGCAGGGCCTTCCGGGGGCCGGTCCCGTTGAACTGCCCGGTGGCGAGGGTCTCCTGAAGGGCCGCGGCCAGGGCGCGGGCCGCCTGGAGCTTGGTCTGCCGCGCCTTAGCCCTGCCGGTGGGGACATCGACGGTACGGATGGCCGGGAGCTCCCGCCCTTCCCTGTCTGTGAGACGCAGGGAGGGCCTCCCGCAGGTGACGGGGTGCCGGTAGTGATCGGCATTGGCCTCGGAGAAGAAGGAGGCCTCGAACATGGCGTTGGTGGCCTCGATGAGCCCAGGGGTCGACCGGAAATTCCGGTCCAGGGCCAGGGGCTCCTGCCCCGTCCGCTCCCGCACCGCCTCCAGGGCGGCCCCGTAGGTGGGCAGATCGCCCCCCCGGAAGCCGTAGATGGCCTGCTTGGGATCCCCCACCAGGAAGAGGCGATGGCCCTCGGGAGAATCCAGGAAGATCCGGCGGAAGATCTCCCATTGCCTGCGATCCGTGTCCTGGAATTCGTCGATCAGGGCGACCCGGAAGCGCTCCCGGAGCCGCTTCACAAGACCCCCCCCCCGGGGCCCCTGGAGGGTTTCGGCCACCAGGGTGATCATGTCGTCGAAGTCGTAGAGGCCCTCTTCGGTCTTGAAGCGCCGCAGTTCCTCCTGGAGCGGGGGCAGGCAGGCCGCCACCAGGAGGCCCTGAAAATTGCCCACTGCGGCCATGGCCCGGAGCAGGGTCCCGGCCTCCTCTTCCAGGCCCTCTTGGGGGATCTTGCCGAGGTCCTCCAGGAGTTTGTCCTTGAGCCAATCCGTATCCAGCCAGAAGGCCTCCGGGAATGCCGAATCCAGCGCCTCCTCCCGGCGCTGGAGGAGCTCTGCCAAGCGGCTGCCGATAGCCTTGAAGCCTTTCGGGAAGGCGGCCTGAATCCGCTGGGGATTCTCCAAAAAGGCCTGGGCGAGATCCGCGGGAAAGGCTTCCAGGCAGCTGCGGCCATCCCTGAACGAGGGCAGATCCAGGCCCCCGGATTCCGAAAGGGCGGCCTGGAGGAGCTGGCGGATCCCCTGGAGCCCGCCCTGGGTGCGCAGGGCCACTTCCAGCAGTCCCTTCTGCTCGGTGGCGTAGTGGGTGCGCAGGAGGGTCGTGAAGGCCCGATCAAAGGCCTCTTCGCTGGCCACGGCCTCCTGCTGGAAGAGCCGCCCCCCCTCGAAGGCGGCATCCTGGAGCACCTGCTGGCAGAACCCGTGGATGGTCGAAATGGTGGCCCGATCGAAGCCCAGCAGGGCTTCCCGGAGGAGTTCCACCCGGGTGGGCGTGAGGTCCCAGAAGGGGCTCCCCTCCGGCGCCTTGTCGACGCGGAGGGCCACCAATTCCGCCAGTTTCTCCCGGACCCGGGCCATCAGTTCCAGGGTGGCCTTCCGGGTGAAAGTCACCACCAGGATCTGTTCCAGGGGCACCCCTTCCAGGATCAGTTGGATGACGAGGTGCTCGAGGGTATAGGTCTTGCCGGTGCCTGCGCTGGCCTCGATGGCGCAGTGGGAGGGGCCCAGGTGCTCCAGGAGCTCGGGCTTCGCGTAGCGGACCATCAGGGCTGCTCCTGGAGGGTGGGACACACCACCCTCAGGAAGGCACCCAGCCGTCTTTCGACCAGGGCCGTGGGCTCCGGAGGCGGCGGGAAGCGCGTGGGATCGGGCACGGGGCCCCTCAGGGTGCTGAGGTAGGACCGCTCGCCCTTCTCCAGTGCCTCATCCACGAAGGCCCGGATGGAATCGGCGCTGAGTTCCTTTTTGGCCCAGGCGTCCAGCACGGCCTCGATGGGCAGCAGCACCCCGTGGTCCCCGGTGAGCAGATCCTGGATCCAGGCCTGGAGCTGCCCCTCGGCCTCGGATCGCTCCAGGGCCGGGAAACAGAACTGGGCTTCCTGGATGGGCTCACTAGCGCCCTTGGGAGCCTTCTTGGACTTCTCGAAGACGAAGCGGGCCCGGTGCTCGCCGTGGGCGGGATCCACGCAGGCCAGGACGAGATGATCGATAAAGGCGGAAAGGGCCTTCTTCCGGAGCCGGTCCATGGATCCCTCACTGGGGACCTTGCCCGATTCCAGGTAGAGGGACCCCCCCAATTGCACCCGCAGATCGCCCCTCAGTTCCACCCTGCGGGGCCGCCCATCCAGGCTGAGGTTGAAGACCAGCGGCGGGAGGACATGGTCGGCCGGGTCCCTCCCCGCCCCAGGGGTCCCCAGGCGCCAGGAACTGGGCATCTGCCCCTCCCCATGGCCCTTCAGATAGGCCACCCAGGCCTCGATGGGCTGGAGGTTCCGGTCCCTTTCCACCTGGGAGAACACGCCGAAGGGGGCGGCGCCCTCGTCCTGGCGGCGCCGCAGATGCTGGTCGTAGATCGCTTCCGGGGAAGCGCCCCCCCGCAGGGCTCCCAAGGCCACGTCCCGCTGGAGGGACCAGGCCTCCAGGAATTCGCTTTCGAAGGGTTCGTCCTCCAGGGAATTCCGGTCCTCCAGGTCCCGTCTCCGCAAACCCAGGCGCACGGCGGCCGCGCCCGACAAGGGGCATTCCAGGAAGGTCCTGAGATCCTGAAGGCTCAGGGCGAGGACCTCCCCCTCCCCATGGCCCTTGGGCAACCCGGGAGTGGCCAGGAGCTCCCGGAGCCGGGCCAGGTCCTGGCCATCCAGTTCCAGCTCGCCCACCGTCGAGGGCAGGAGGATCCGGTGGCGCCGAGCCTCCGAACCCAGCCAGAGGGCCCGGGCCTCGCCTTCGGCGAGGGCCGAATAGGAGCGAAGCCCTGACTGGGCGGCGTCTTGGGGAAACCATTCGGGGAAATAGACCGGGTCGAAGCGCCGCAGGGGATGGGTTTCCAGGAAGGGATCGCCCTGGTTTGAAGGCGCCCAGACTGGCGCCAGGTAATCCCCCAGCAGGGAGCGGAATTCCTTGTAGAGCCCGGAGGCTTCGAAGGCCTCGCCGCTCAGCTCGTCCAGGGCCACGTGGCTCAAGGCTAGGTGTTCCCTCGCCGAGAGCAGCAGCTCCAGGAAGAGATACTTCTCCTTTTCCGTCTGGCTCACGTCCCCCGGGCGCCTTCCCTTGGCCCGCAGATCCAGGGCGCTCCGGGTATTGCGGGTGGGGAAGCTCCCCTCTCCCAGGCCCATGAGGAAAATGGCCCGGAAGGGAATGGCCCGCATGGTGGCATAGGTGGCGATCACGACGCCCTTGGTGAGATTGGCGGGCTGCTCGTCCTGGAGCCGTTCCAGGGCCTCCAGCGCCAGGTGGCGCGCCGCGGTGAAATCGATCCCGGCCATCTCCAGCTCCACCGGGACCCCCTCGAACATGCGCTCGAGATAGGTCCGGATCCGGTCCAGGGCCTTGAGCACCGCTTCGGCCTCCTCCCCTTCATCGATTTCCAGCCACCTCTCCAGGTAGCGCCAGAGGCGCTGGATCCAGCTCTGGGGATCGGTCTTGGTGGCTAGGAGGCCCTGGGCATCGGCGCAGAGCCCCCGGACAAGGGCCATGAAGGTGGCCACAGAACCTTGTTCCCTGGCCCCATTGACGCGATAGGATTCGGCCTCCAGCTGGAACTCGGCTTCCTCGGTCATGAAGGCTCCCAGCGCCAACCGCTTGAGGCCCTGGTCCCAGTTCAGCACATCCCGGTCCAGGTAGGTGCCCGCCCAGGCGGCCCGGTCCGCGCCCCGGACGATGCCGTATTCCTCGCACCATCGCCCCCAAAGGCTGGGGTCGATCTGGGGGAAACGCCGCCGGAGGCCAGGGTGCTGGAGCACGCCCAGGAGGGCCGAGCGGGTCAGGCCGGAGGTGGGCAGCGCCAGCAGCATCTGGACAGCCTCGAGGGTCTGGCGCATGACCGGCAGCGCCCGGTCGCTCTGGACCATGGGGATACGGTGGGCATCGTGGAAAGCCGCCTGGAGATGGGCCTGGTAGGCCTCCTGCTCCCCCGGAGGCACCACCACGGCGATGTCCGAGAAACGCAGGGGCGCCTCCGTTGGCCCGTGCAGCTCCAGCAGGCGCCAGATCTCCGTGGCCACGACCTCGGCCTCCCGGCGCAGGCTCGGACAGGCCAGACAGCGGATGCTCCCGTCGGGCTGGGCGTCTCCCGTCGAGGGCTCCTCGAAGTGCAGGATATCCCGCTGCATCTGCCCCAGCAGCGTGGGCTGCAGAGGGATCTCGAATTCGGGCGTGAAATCGCATTCGCTGACTTCGTTGAGCAGCCGGATATTCTCCCGGCCCGGCCGCCCCCAGAGGCGAAGCGCCCGGGGCCCCTGGGAGGACAGGGCGTAGAAGTCCTCCGAAGTCTCGTCCCAGGCCCCCATCCGGGCCTTTTCCCGGGAGGGGAGATCCATTGATGTCAGGTCCTCCCAGAATTCGCAGCAGGGATTCAGGGCGTAGATGTGGAGGGTCGTGTCCTCCAGGGGCACGAAGGCCCGATAGATCTCCTGGTAGGCCTGGGCCACATGGCTCAATCCGAAGGCATGGATGGACCGGGGCAGCTGCATCCCCTGGAAGCCGCCCTGCCGGACCCGCTCCAGGAGCGTGAGGTGTGGCCCTCCTTGAGTCGAGGCGTCCAGCGCCTGCACCACGTCCATCCATAGCCGCGACTGCCAGGCCTCCAGGACGGGATCGGCGCCCTTGGCGTGCTTCCCGGCGCGCCAGGCCTCGATCCAGTCCGGGCGGCTCAATTGGTATTCCTCGAAGACCTTGGCCAGTTCCCGGGCCAGTTGGACGCGCTTCAGGCTCCCCTCCTGGGGCCCCAGGTAATCCAGGACGGGCTTCAGTTCCTCCTGGGAGAGGCGTTCCCGATCCCCCAGCACCCGCAGCAACCCGGCCCGCAGCACGGCAAAGTCGAGGATCGAATGGGCGCCTTCGCCCAGGAGTTCCTTCCAGAGTCCGGCCAGGTAGCTGAAGTGGAGATTGGCGGCGATGCCCAGGCGCCGGGCCAGACCCAGGCGAAGGTATTCCTTGAGGTAGGGATTGGGCACCACCACCGCGATGGGCTCCCAGGGGCCCTTGCCCTGGGCCCGATCGGCCTTCACCCGCTCGGCGAGGCGCTCGAGCAGGGCCTCGGTGCGATTGGAATAGGTCAGTTCGAGCATGGGGTCCTGGGAGAAGGGGCGCCTTCACTTTACCCTTGAATAGCCCATTTCCCCAGGCTGCGGCCCTGCCAGGGCGGCCTTGCCATTCCGCAACCATGGCCCTAGCATGGGGGCCCATCCCACCCACATCCAGGAGGCCCCATGAAGCCGGACCATGTCATTCTCGGCATCCACGTCACCGACCGCATGAAGGAGGCCGGGGCGCTCCAGAAGGTCTTCACTCATTTCGGCGATCACATCAAGACCCGCCTGGGCCTGCACGAGATCGGCAGCTCGCCCGAGGGCCTGGTGCTGCTGGAGATCGTGGGAGAAGCGAAAATCCGGAAGGAGATGGCCCAGCAGCTCGCCGCCATCGAAGGCCTCGAGGTCAAGGAGATGGTCTTCGGGCACTAGCTACAGGCCTCCTGAGGGCTCCCGGCCTTCCAGGAAATCCCCCAGCCAGGCCACCACGGCCTGGGCCAGACGATCCTTGGGCAGGGGGCCCAGTCGCAGGCCTGGGCCCTCTGCCGTGACGGGGGTCAGGGTGTTGGCCTGGGCGCCGAAGCCCTGGCCCTCGGAGATATCGTTGACCAGCACCGCGTCCAGCCCCTTCTTCCGGAGCTTGGACGCGGCGTTGGCCAGGTGATCCTCGCTCTCGGCGGCGAAGCCGATGGCCCACTGTGCGGGCCTGCCTTCGGCGACCAGGGTGGCCAGGATATCGGGAGTGCGCACCAGCACAAGCGTCTCGGGCCCCTCCCGCTTCTTGACCTTCTGGCTGGAGAAGGTCTCGGGGCGCTGATCGGCCACCGCCGCCGCGGCCACCAGACCGCCCATCCCGGGCCAGCAGGCCCGACATGCCGCCAGCATCTCATCGGCGCTGCGGACCCGGGTGGTCTCGACCCCCGCCGGGGCGGCCAGTTCCCCCCCCAGGACCAGATGCACCCGGGCGCCGGCCTGACACAGGGCCCGGGCGATCTCGATGCCCATGGCCCCGGTGGAGCGATTGGTGAGCGTGCGCACGGGGTCCAGATCCTCCCGGGTGGGACCGGCCGTCACGAGGATGGGCACTCCCTCCAGCCTCCGGTGATGGGGCAGCCCACTGGCTTCGATGGCCTCGAGGATCAGGTCCAGTTCCGCCAGCTTGCCCGCCCCCTCCTCACCACAGGCCAGGAGGCCCTCGGCGGGTTCCACCAGGAGGTGGCCGAAGCCGCGCAGGGCTCGCACATTGGCCTGGACGGCCGGGTGGGCCCACATGGCCCGGTTCATGGCCGGGGCCCAGAGCACCTTGGCCGTGGTGGCCAGCAGGATCGTGGAGAGTAGATCGTCGGCCAGCCCGCGGGCGGTCTTGCCGAGGATATCGGCCGTGGCCGGGACCACCGCCACCAGATCGGCCCAGCGGGCCAGATCCACATGCTCCACCCGGGGATTGGCCCGCCATTCATGGTATTCGGGGTTGGCGCCGAAACAGGGTTCTCCGGTCAGGGTCGCGAGCGTCAGGGGCGTGATGAAGCGGCTCCCGGCCTCCGTCAGGCAACAGCGCACCACGTGGCCTCGTTTCACCAGCATCCGCGCGAGTTCGCAGGCCTTGTAGGCCGCGATGCCCCCCGTCACGCCCAACAGGATCTTCATAAGAGCTCCCAGATCCCGCCATGGTACCCCGTCTTCAGGCTTTCCCGTTTATTTACACGGGGTCCCGTGATAGACTGAGCGGCCCTGAGGACCGTCCATGAGCCAACGACCCGTCATTCGCATTCCTGAAGAAATCGGCAACAAGTACCGCTTCGTCATGGTGGCCGGTAAGCGCTGCGAGCAGCTCCAGCGCGGTGCCTACCCCAAGGTCGAGGTGATCGTGCCCATGAACAAGCTGGGCCAGGCCCAGGATGCCCCCAAGCTGGCCTCCTTCTGGTCCCAGTTCGCCATCACGGAAGTCGAGGAGAGCCGCATCGCCTTCGAGACCCCCGAGATCACCATCTTCGACTACACAACAGAGGTTCCCATCTCGGTGGAATAGCCCATAGCGCACCTTTCGGAAGAGCCCTTCGGGGCTCTTTTCGCGTACCCAGGGATATTTCAACGTTCGATGAAATATCCCCTTGCCAAGATCCATGGCCGACCCCAATATTCAACAGTCGTTGAAATGGAGTCCCCCTTGCCCCATCCTCCTCCCGTCCGCTCCCGGGGTCCCAAGGCCACCAAGGTCCCCCAGGCGCACCTCCTGGACGCCGCCCAGGCCGTCTTCGCCCGGGAAGGCATCCAGGGTGCCAGCATCCGCGCCATCGCCCGGGAGGCGGACTGCGACCCCTCCCTGCTCTACTACCACTTCCATGGGAAGGAGGGCATGTTCGAAGCCCTCCTGGATCGCACCCTCGGTCCGGTGGTGGCCGAACTTTCCCTTTTGGGCGATCCCCAGGATCCCCGCAGCGTCGCCGAGCGGCTCTGGACGGTCATCCGCATCTACCATACTCACCTGGCAGGCAGCGCCGGACTGCGCGATGTGGTGCG
Organism: uncultured Holophaga sp.; assembly: GCA_963664825.1. Classification (GTDB taxonomy): domain Bacteria; phylum Acidobacteriota; class Holophagae; order Holophagales; family Holophagaceae; genus JAYREN01. The sequence continues at coordinate 3,186,207 of OY761614.1, read as the reverse complement.
GGGAGAGATCATCCGGGGTGCCGAAGGCATCCAGGAGAGCATCGCCCAACGCATCTTCCCCGCCCTGGGATCCATCGGGCGCCTGATCGACCTGGGCATCGAGCGGGGCGAGATCCGGAAGGACACGCTGCCGCTCTTCTCGACCTTCTTCCTGGCCCGCATGGAGCTGGAGATCCTGGACCTGATCCCCGTCCTGGGACCGCACGTCGCGGGCATCTCGGCGGAGCGCGCCGTGCCCATGGCCGAGCGGGCCTGGTTCCGCCTCTTCTGGCGCGGCATCGCCACCCACCCCGAAACCCCCCTGCCCTTCCTGCCTGAGACCGAGGAGATCCATCCATGAAACGAACGCTCAGACTCATCCTTCCCGCCCTGCTGGTCGTCTCCTGCCGGAACCACCGGGAGGAGCCCCTCAAGCTCTCGGGCAACATCGAAGTGATCCAGGTGGAGGCCAGCTTCCGGGTGGCCGGCAGGGTCCTGGAGCGCCCGGTGGACGAGGGCCAGGTGGTTCGCGCAGGCCAGCTCCTGGCGCGCCTGGATGCCAGGGATCTGGAACAGCAGGTCGCCATGCGCCAGGCGGATGCCGCCACGGCCAAGGCCGCCCTGGCCGCCCTGCTGGCGGGCTCGCGCCGGGAGGAGATCGAAGCCTCCAAGGCCACCCTGGAGCAGGCCAACGCCGATCTCCGGCGCCTGGAGCCCGACGAGGCCCGCATTCGCGACCTCCACCAGAAGGGCATCGTCTCCAAGCGGGACTTCGAGGCCAGTCGCGCCGCCCTGGAGGCCGCCCGGGCCAAGGTGCGCCAGACCGACCAGCAGTACGCCCTCGTGCGGAAGGGGCCCCGGAAAGAGGATATCGATCAGGCCCGGGCCCGCTTCGAGCAGGCCCAACAGGCGCTAGGCCTGGCTCAGACCCAGTTGGGCTACGCCACGCTCACGGCTCCCACCTCCGGCGTGATCCTCTCCAAGAACATCGAGCCCATGGAATACGTGGCCCCGGGGACATCGGTGGTGACCCTGGCCAACCTCGGCCAGGTGTGGCTGAGAGCCTATGTGGAGGAATCCGACCTGGGCCGTGTGAAAGTGGGCCAGAAGGCCTATCTCAGCACCGATACCTACCCGGGCAAGCGCTACGAGGGCCGTGTCTCCTTCCTGGCCTCCGAGGCCGAATTCACACCCAAGAGCGTCCAGACGCGCAAGGAACGCTCCAAACTCGTCTACCGCATCAAAATCGATGTGCCCAATCCCGCCATGGAGCTCAAGCCCGGCATGCCCGTGGATGCCGAGATCCCCCTGGAAGGCCGGTGATGGAGACCATCCGGACCCAGGCGCTGACCCGCCATTTCGGAGAGGCCACAGCCCTGGATCAATTGACCCTGTCGGTGGAAGAAGGGGAGATCTTCGGCCTGGTGGGGCCCGATGGCGCCGGCAAGACCACCACCATGCGCCTGCTGACGGGCATCCTGGAGCCCAGCTCCGGCGAGGCCTGGGTGGATGGGCTCCACGCCGTGCGGGATGCCGAGCCCATCAAAGACCGCATCGGCTACATGGCCCAGCGCTTCGGGCTCTACCCGGATCTCACGGTGCTCGAAAATATCGACTTCTATGCCGAGCTCTACGAAGTCCCCCGGAAGGGACGGGATCAGCGCACAGAGCGCCTCCTGGCCTTCAGCAATCTCACGCCCTTCAAGCGCCGCCGGGCGGGCAATCTCTCGGGAGGCATGAAACAGAAACTGGGCCTGGCCTGTGCCCTCATCCACACCCCCCGGGTGCTCTTTCTGGATGAGCCCACCAATGGCGTCGACCCCGTGTCCCGCCGGGACTTCTGGCGGATCCTCTACCAGCTCCAGCAGGAACGGGTGACCATCTTCGTCTCCACCGCCTATCTGGACGAGGCGGAGCGCTGCAACCGCATCGGCCTCCTCCACCAGGGCCGCCTCCTGGCCTGCGACACCGTGGAGGGCGTGAAGGCCCTGCTGAAGGGCACGCTCCTGGAGGTGCGCTGCGAGGCCCCCCGGAAGGCCCTGCCCATGCTGCGGGCCGTTCTCCCAGGCGCTGTCACCCTCTTCGGCGATCGCCTCCACGTGCTGACGGAGGATGCGGAGCGCGAGCGCACGGCCATCGAAGCGGTCCTACGCAAGGAGGGCATCCCCTGCCAGGAACTGCGCGTGATCGAGCCCACCCTGGAGGATGTGTTCACTTCGGCCCTTCCCGGAGGTAGCCATTGAGCGAACTGGCCGTCACACTGCGGGACCTGGAGCGGCGCTTCGGAGACTTCATCGCCGTCCATGGCATCAGCCTGGATGTGCGCCAGGGTGAGATCTTCGGATTCCTGGGACCCAACGGCGCGGGCAAGTCCACCACCATCCGCATGCTCTGCGGCCTGCTGGAGCCCTCCGGCGGAAGCGGCACGGTGGCGGGCTACGACATCCTCACCCAGCGTGAAGAGATCAAGCGGGTCATCGGCTACATGAGCCAGAAGTTCAGCCTCTACGACGATCTCACGGTTGCGGAGAACATCGATTTCTACAGCGGCATCTACGGCATTCCCGGTGGCAAGAAGGCCGAACGGAAGGCCTGGGTGCTGGAGATGGCCGGCCTCCAGGAGCATCGCAAGTCCCGGACGGGCCTGCTTCCGGGAGGCTGGAAACAGCGGCTTTCGCTGGGCTGCGCCCTGCTCCACGAACCGAGGATCCTCTTCCTGGATGAGCCCACCTCGGGTGTGGACCCCTTGAGCCGCCGCACGTTCTGGGATCTCATCTACGACATGGCAGGTCGCGGCGTGACGGTCTTCGTGACGACCCATTACATGGAAGAGGCCGAGTACTGCGACCGGCTGGGCCTCATCTACCGGGGCGGACTGGTGGCCCTGGGAACGCCTTCGGAGATGAAGGGACATCTCATGGCCGACCAGGTGCTCTGTGTGGCCTGCGACCGCGCCCACGAAGCCCTGGCCGTGGCTTCCAGTGTGGAGGGTGTCCGGGACGCGGCCCTCTTCGGGCGCGATCTCCACCTCATGACCGAGGATGCGGAGGCCCTCGCCCCCCTGCTGAAAGAAGCGTTGGAGACCTCCGGCTTCCGTGTCGGCAGCGTCGAACGCATCACACCCTCCCTGGAGGATGTCTTCGTCTCCCTCATCGAGGCCCGGGACCGGGCCGATGGCGCCCAGAAGGAGTTCGCATCGTGAAGATCCATGCGCGCCGCCTGGGGGCCGTGGCCCGGAAGGAGTTCATCCACGTCCTGCGGGACCCGCGAGCCCTGGGCATCGCCATCCTGCTGCCCATGATCATGCTGATGATCTTCGGATATGCCCTCACCCTGGATCTGGACCGGGTGCCCCTGGCCATCTGGGATCAGAGCCGCACGCCCCAGAGCCGAGAGCTGGTGGGGCGTTTCGAGGGATCGCGCTACTTCTCCGTCGTATCCAGGCCCCGGAGCTACCGGGAGGTGGAGAGCTCCATCGAAGAGGGCCGGGCCATGATGGCCCTGGTGATCCCCACCGATTTCGGAGGCCGGGTGGCCTCGGAGCGCAAGGCCCAGGTGCAGATGCTCAATGATGGCACCGACGCCAATACGACCACCCTGGCCCTCTCCTACGCCGAATCCATCGTGCGCACCTACTCCCAGGAGATCCTGGTGGAAAAAGCCACCCGCATGACGGGCCGAGTCCCCGTGCCGCCCCTGGAGCTGCGCCCCCGGGCCTGGTTCAACCGGGATATGGAATCGCGCATCTTCATCGTGCCCGGCCTCATCGCCGTGATCATGATGCTCATCGCCGCCCTGCTCACCTCGCTGACCGTGGCCCGGGAGTGGGAGACCGGCACCATGGAACAGCTCATCTCCACGCCCATCCGCCGAAGCGAACTGATCCTCGGCAAGCTCGCACCCTATTTCGCCATCGGCATGGTGGACATGGCGCTCTCGGTACTGGCGGGACGCTTCCTCTTCGAGGTGCCCATCCGGGGCAGCCTTCTCCTCCTCTTCGGCGTCTCGGCCATCTACCTGGTGGGTGCGCTGGCGCTGGGGATCCTCATCAGCGCCCTGGCCAAGGGGCAGCTCCTGGCCAGCCAGGCGGCCTTCGTGGCCACCTTCCTGCCGGCCTTCCTGCTCTCGGGCTTCATGTTCGAGATCGGGAATATGCCCAAGGGCATGCAGGTGGTGACCTACCTCGTCCCCGCCCGCTACTTCGTGACCTTCCTGCGGGGCCTCTACCTCAAGGGCACGGGGCTGGCCCAGTTGTGGCCCGAATGCCTGCTCATGGTGGCCTTCGCCGTCCTCATGCTCCTGCTCGCCATCCACAGTTTCAAGAAACGGCTGGCTTGATATGCTCGAACGCCTCTACCGCATGCTCGTCAAAGAATTCATTCAGGTCCTCCGGGACCCGAGGATGCGGGCCGTCGTCTTCCTGCTCCCCGTGGTCCAGGTGCTCGTCATCGGCTATGCGGTGAACACGGATGTGCGCCACGTGCCCATGGCCGTCTGCGACCTGGACCGCACCCCCGCCAGCCGCGACCTAGTGGCGCGCTTCGAAGGTTCCGGATGCTTCGATGTGGCGCGCCGGATCACCTCGGAACCCGAGATCCGGGAGGTGTTGGATTCAGGCGAGGCCAAGGTCGTGCTGCGCTTCAACCGCGGGTTCTCGGAGGACCCGCAGGGAGGCCGCAGCGCATCCCTCCAGCTCCTGCTGGACGGTTCGGACTCCAACACAGCCAGCGTCGTCCTGGGCTACGCCTCCCGCATCACGGCGGATTTCAACCGGACGGTGATGGAGCAGCGCTTCTCCCGCACGGCGGGCCTGCGTCTGGAGGCGACCCCTGTGGAACTGGTGTCCCGGAACTGGTTCAACCCCAATCTCGATAGCCGCAATTTCTTCGTGCCGGGTGTCCTGGCCATACTCGTGGCCGTGATCTCCATCATCCTCTCCAGCATGGCCATCGTGCGCGAGCGGGAGATCGGCACCATGGATCAGATCATGGTCACACCCATCGGACGCCTGGAATTCATCCTGGGCAAGACCATCCCCTTCGGGCTTCTGGGCTTCATCGACGTGGCCCTCATCGCCCTCATCGCCGTCTTCTGGTTCCAGGTGCCCCTCCTGGGCAACCCCCTCCTGCTCTTTTTCGGCACGGGCCTGTACCTGCTCAGCACGCTGGGCGTGGGCCTCTTCATCTCCACCGTGAGCGCCACCCAGCAGCAGGCCATGATGACGACCTTCTTCTTCGTGCTCCCGGCTTTCATGCTCTCGGGCTTCGTATACCCCATCGCCAACATGCCCGTGGTCGTGCAGTGGCTGACCTTCTTGAACCCCTTGCGCTACTACCTGGTGATCATCCGGGGCGTCTTCCTGAAGGGCCTGGGCCTTCATGTGCTCTGGCCCCAGATGCTGGCCCTGGCCCTCCTGGGCAGCGCCATGCTGATCCTCGCCGCCGGGCGTTTCAAGAAGACCATGGCGTGATCAAGGTGCAGCTCCCGGTAGCTGCCGACGCAGGAGGCGGCGAGATTGGGATCCACTACACTGGTCCATGGAGAAGCCCATGCCCGGCCTGAATCTGCCCCTGAGGCGCTACATCACCGATCCCCAGCTGCTGCCGATCTGCGAGAAGGTCCTGAAGGGGGAACGCCTCTCCTTCGAGGACGGTTTGCGACTCTACGAGACGCCCGATCTCACGGGCCTGGGCGCCATGGCCCATCATGTGCGGCTCCAGAAGCATGGCCTCAAGACCTACTATGTCGTGAGCCGCCGCATTTCCTACACCAATATCTGCCACACCCACTGCCAGTTCTGCGCCTTCCAGGCCAAGCCCGGCGACCCAAGGGCCTACGTGCTCAGCGCCGAGGATATCGTCCGGGAGCTGGAGAAGCCCGAGAACCTGGGCGTTCGCGAGCTGCACATGACCTCCGGTCACAACCCCAAGCTGAAGATCGATTACTTCGAGGACTTGTTCCGCAAGGTCAAGGCGCGCTTCCCCGACATCCATCTCAAGGTCTTCACCATGGTGGAGATGGACTACTACGCCCGGGTCTCGGGCCTCAGCGTCGAAGCCTTCCTCGATCGCTGCGTGGCCGCAGGGCTGGAGAGCTGCCCGGGAGGGGGGGCCGAGATATTTGACGAGGGCATTCGGGAACAGATCTGCGTCGGGAAGAAGGAAGCCGACGTCTGGCTCCGGGTGGCCGAGATCTGTCATCGCCGGGGCATCCCCACCAACGCCACCATGCTCTATGGCCACATCGAGGAATCCAGGCATCGCGTAGAGCATCTGCTGCGCCTGAGGGCACTCCAGGACCGCACGCATGGCTTCCTCGCCTACATCCCCCTGGCGTACCAGGTGGAGGACAACGAACTGAGCCGCAGCCGCACGCTTTTCGAGACCACCGGCGTCCAGGATCTCCGGGAGATCGCCGTGGCGCGCCTGCTCCTGGACAACGTGCCGCACATCAAGGCCTACTGGGTGATGATCACGGAAGGCTTGGCCCAGGTGGGCCTGAACTACGGGGCCGATGATCTGGATGGCACCATCATCGCCGAAGAGATCGCCCATCTCGCCGGCGCCAAGACGCCCCAGGGCCTCACGAAGGGGCATCTGGAGCGCCTCATCGGCGAGGCCGGATTCCAGCCCCTGGAGCGGGACAACCTCTACAAGACCTACACAGCGGTCTGAAGGGCCGTTCACGGAACCCGGTAGCCATTGTCAAACGAGCACGTCGGGTGTAGTCAGACTTTAAAGGACGCCAGTTCCCGAGCCAGATTGTCGGCCACAGAAGCCAATTCTTGGGCGGTGCTAGCCACCTCCTCTGTGGTGGCGGAGAGTTCAAGAGTGGCCGAGGCTGTCTGGACCGCTTCCCCGAGCCCCTGTTCGACCCGTTGTGCAGCCTCCTCGCCGGTTCGAGATTGTTCAGCGGTCGCCTGGGCAATATGAGCAGCCAAGCGTTCAAAAACGTCCAGACTTTCCCGAATCGATTTCAAGGATGCCACGGTAGCTCCGACGGTATCCTCCCCCCGACTCACGGCAGTCTTCGCTTCTTGAACCAGGACAGCAATTTCTTTTGCGGATACACCGGAGCGCTCCGCCAATTTACGAACTTCTTCGGCAACTACAGCGAATCCTTTTCCCATATTCCCAGCCTTGGCGGCTTCGATGGCCGCATTAAGACTCAGGAGATTCGTCTGACGGGCGATTTCCTGGATCACCGTGACGGCCTTGGAGATGTCCCCGGCAGTTTGGGTGATACCGACCATGGCCAAACTGGTATCCCCCCCCGCAGTCACACCACTCTGAGCGGCCTGTTCGGCTTCTGCCAACTTTTTCTGGGTCTCGTGCGCGCTTGAGGCTACCTCTGAAATGCTGGCTGACAATTCGGTAATGGCAGCTGCCATACCCTCAGAGCCCATTTTTTGGGATTCCGTCATTCGGGCAATTTCATTCGTACTGGCCGACATCTGTTCTGCGGATGCTGCAAGCTGCTGTGCCCCGCTGGCGATGCGCGCAACCGATTCCTGCACGACCCCAAGAGTCTTGTGAAGATGCGCATTCATTACATTAAGTTTGGAAGCCATGGAACCAAACTCATCCCGAGTATTCAGCCTGCTTCGCACGGTCAGGTCACCTGCCACAATGGCCTCAAAGACATGCTCAAACTCTTGAAGGGGTTCATTGATGCTGCGTTCCAGGGCGATGCCAAGCACAAGGCTTAAACCAACCGCAGCCAGACCAAGGAGCAAGAGCCACAGAAATGTCTGAGAATACAAGTGATCGACGGTCTGAATGGCCTCACGGGCTTGTTGAAGCTGCCATTTCTTCAGGCCATCCTCATACCCGCTCAATTCGGTCGTAAGCGGCGCAATTTTAAATTCAAGGATGTTAGAAGCCTGTTCCTTTTGTCCCGCACGGGAAGCTGGGAAAGCTTCGTGATCTCGAACATCCACAATTTTCATATAGGCTTGTTTGAACTTGATGACACAGGCACGTTCTTCGTCGGTGTTGACGCTCGTTTCAAAGGCTGCCAGGGCCGCAAGCACCTCGCCATCATGTTCACGGCAAAACGATTCGTACTTTGCGATATCTGCAGGCGTCTTGGAGATGGCTTGCAAAGCCATCCGGTATTGCATCCGCAACCGCGCCGTGCTGATATCCCCCAATTGAGCTAAGGGCGTGAGGTTTTCTCGGAAAATTCCCTCAGACTGTCGGAAGGAGTGCTTCTGGGCGGCTAGACCAATGATAACGGACATAGCCAACAAGAGCAGGACGCAGGCAAAACAAAGGGCCACACGAATCCTGACAGGAAGATTTCGAAACCATCTCGCCATCTTGACGCTCCATGCTCTAAGCTTCCCTCACAATTGAGTATAGAAGCGCACTGCTTGTTTATCGGTCATTCCTTGCTGAAACATAAGTTTGAATCCGTCAGGCAATTTGCGAATTACAGCTCACACCATGGATAATCCGCCTCTGTTTGATGGGACCACGGATGGCGTGCGGTGGCCGTATCGGCCACCAGGGAGCAAGGTTCCTAGGTTATTTCCTCACCACCAGCACCAGCCCCGCCAGGGTCATGGCCACACCCAGGAGACGGCCCACGGAGAGGCCTTCCCTGAAATAGGCGATCCCCACGGGCACCAGGATGAGGGCCGACAGGCCGCTCACGGCCGCGGCGGTCCACTGGAGTCCCCCGCCCCGGCGATAGATCAGGAGGAAGCCCAGTTCGATGAGCACGGCGCCCACACCCAGCACCAGGACCGGCAGATTGAAGGCCGGAGCCGTCCAGATGGCATCCCCGGGGGCGCGGAAAAAGGGCATGGCCAGGGTCGCCAGCAGGAAGGCCACGGCGTAGCCCCCCATCAGCAGGGCCATGGGGTTGACCGAGGCGGGCATGCTCTTCTGTCCCATGTGGTAGACGGCGTGCCCCAGCGCCGCCAGGGCCAAGCATGGAAAAAGGGCTTTCATGGGCAGACTCCGGCGAAGTATAGCATTCGTCCACTTTCAGGATATCCAGCGCCGCCGGGCGGCTTTAACCTCGGTGGGCATCTTCAGACGCCGCGGGCAGGGTCTCCGGCGCCCGAGGCAGCGATCCCCTCGCATCCCAATCCGGGGCTAGGACCCACACCCTAGAATTGAAGGGCAGCACCAAAGCGGCGCCTGGAACTTCGGGGAGCTTGGATCTGCTGGGAGGCTCCACCGCCCTCGCTTGCAGAAGCCGCATCCTGCGTTTGCGGAGCGTTGTCCGAAGATCCAGGGGCGTCCCGTGGGCTGAATTCATGTCTTTCCTTGCAGAAGAGGGCATCAGGCCCCAGCCTTGGCCAGCCTCAGCTCCTCGACCAGGGCCGGCAGAAGCTTGTTGACGTCTGTCACGATGCCCAGATCGGCGTATTCGAAGATGGGTGCATCGGCATTCTTGTTCACCGCCACGATGTACTGGGAATCCTCCATGCCCGCGACGTGCTGGATCATGCCCGAGATGCCGCAGGCGATGTAGAGATCGGGCCTCACGGTCTTGCCCGTCTGCCCCACCTGGCTTTCGGTCCCCACCCAGCCCGCGTCCACCGCGCCCCGGGAGGCCGCGACCATGCCACCCAGTTGGGAGGCCACTCCCTGTAGATGCGCAAAGTTCGAAGCGCTGCCCAGCCCTCGGCCCCCGGCCACCAGCACCGTGGCATCTTCGATATTTTTCAGGGTGGCCTGTTCCAGGACCACCTCCAGGACTTCCACATTCAGGTTATCGGGGCCGAGTTCAGCGGCAAACGAAATGACTGCGCCCTTCCGCGCATCGTCCCGCTCCAGCTTGCGCATGACGCCGGGGCGCACGGTCGACATCTGGGGCCTGTGCTCGGGGCAGATGATGGTGGCCATGATATTGCCGCCGAAGGCGGGCCGGGTCATGAGCAGGTTGCGGGAACCATCCTCGATGCCAAGGGAGGTGCAATCCGCGGTCAGCCCCGTCTTCACCCGGGCCGAGACCCGCGGCGCGAGATCCCTGCCGAGGGTGGTGGCCCCCACGAAGACGATCCCGGGCTTGAAGGCGTCGATGACTTGCGCCAGAGCCTTGGTGTAGGGCTCCGTGCGATAGATCTCCAGATGGGGATGATCCACCAGGATAACCCGGTCCGCGCCCAGGGCGATGAGATCAGCGCTGTGGGCCTGGGTCAGCTCGCTCCCGATGAGCACCGCCATCAGGGGTTCTTCGAGGGTATCGGCGATCTGGCGACCGATGCCCAGCAGCTCAAAGGCCACCTTCTGGATCTGGCCGCGCCGCTGTTCCGCGAACACCAGAACGCCGTGGTAGTTCGAAATATCCATGGCCCGCTCCGCGTTCAAATGATGAATTTCTCTTTCAGTTTTTCGACGATGATCCGGGCCCCCTCCCGGGGATCCACTTCAAAGACCTGCCCTGCGGACTTGGTGCCCTTGGTATAGGACTTCTTCACCCGGGTGGGAGAACCCTTGAGGCCGATCTGGGAACGATCCACATCCAGGTCTTCCGCGGTCCAGACGGGGATGTCCTTGCGGAAGGCGTCGTAGACGCCCCCCACGGACATGTAGCGGGGCTCGTTCATGTCCTTGAGCACCGTGATCAGGCAGGGCATGGGAGCCTTGATGCGGTGGTAGCCATCCTCGAACATCCGTTTGACGAGGATGTGCTGCCCGGCCAATGCCAGTTCGTTGACGTAGCTCACATGGGGGATGCCCAGGTGCTCGGCGATCTGGGGGCCCACCTGGGCCGTATCGCCATCGATGGCCTGACGGCCGCAGATGATGAGATCAAAGCCGAGCTTCCGGAGGGCCGAGGCCAGCGTGATGGAGGTGGCCCAGGTGTCGGCCCCGCCGAAGCGCCGGTCCGAGACGAGCACGGCCTCGTCGGCCCCCATGGCCAGGGCCTCCCGTAGGGCGATATCGGCCTGGGAGGGCCCCATGCAGAGCACCGTCACCGTCGCGCCCATCTGTTCCTTGAGGACCAGGGCCGCCTCGAGCCCGCTCTTGTCATCGGGATTGATGATGCTGGGAATGCCATCGCGGATCAGAGTCCCGGTGACCGGATCGATGCGGACTTCCGTGGTATCGGGCACCTGCTTGATGCAAACGACAATCTTCATGTTCAAACCCCCCTTCAGCGGAGCCCTAGCGGAGCATTGACGCGGAAATGACCATGCGCTGGACTTCCGAGGTTCCTTCGTAGATTTCCGTGATCTTGGCGTCCCGCATCATGCGTTCGACGGGATATTCCCGGGTGTAGCCATAGCCGCCGTGGAGCTGCACGGCCCGGCTCGTCACGTCCATGGCCGTCTCTGACGCGAAGAGCTTGGCCATGGCCGCCTCCACGCCATAGGGCAACTTGGCATCCTTGTGGGAGGCCGCGCGATAGACCAGCAGCCTCGCCGCGTCGGTCCGAGTCTGCATATCCGCCAGCTGGAACTGGGTGTTCTGGAAGGCGGAGAGCACCTTGCCGAACTGCTTGCGTTCCTTGGTGTAGGCCACAGTCTCATCGATGGAGCCCTGGGCCAACCCAAGGGCCTGGGCCGCGATGCCGATGCGCCCGCCATCCAGGGTCTTCATGGCGATGCCGAATCCGCCCCCCTCCTTGCCCAGCAGGTTTTCCAAGGGCACCGGCACATTCTCGAAGATGAGTTCGCAGGTGGCCGATCCGCGGATCCCCATCTTTGCTTCCTTCTTGCCCACCCGGAACCCGGGCATGCCCTTTTCCAGGATGAAGGCCGAAATCCCGCGGGTACCCTTGGTCTTGTCGGTCATGGCGAAGACGATGTAGATATCGGCGTACTCGGCGTTGGTGATGAAGATCTTGCTGCCGTTGACGAGGAAGTGATCGCCCTGGCGTTCGGCGGTGGTCTGCTGGCCGCTGGCGTCGGTGCCCGCGTTGGGCTCGGTGAGCGCGAAGGCGCCCAGCTTCTCGCCCTTGGCCAGGGGCACCAGAAACTGCTGTTTCTGGGCCTCGGTGCCATGTTCGAAGATGGGCGCCGCACAGAGGGAAGTATGGGCCGAGAGGATCACGCCCGTGGTGCCGCAGGCCTTGGAGAGTTCCTCCACCGCCAGGGTGTAGGCGAGATTATCCCCACCCTGGCCCCCGTATTCCCTGGGGAAGGGAATGCCCATGAACCCCAGCCCGACCATCTTCTGGACGGTCTCCAGGGGGAAGCGCTCCGCTTCGTCGACCTCCTTGGCCAAGGGCCGGACCTCGGTCTGCGCGAAGGTACGGTACATCTGCACCAGGAGCTGATGCTCCCGATCAAGCTGAAATTGCATCTGGGACCTCGGCGGATTTCCGTTCTAACAAGCGCCCTTGCGCTGCTTGCCCTTGGGCACCACGCAGGTGCCCACGGCCCTGCATACCACGATCGGCTCAGCCAGAGCGTCGGCTGCGGAGTCGTTGAGGTCGGGCCTGGGCACGATGACCTTCCGGGCCTCGAAGGTCATCTTCCGGGAGGAATTGCCGACTTTGACGATCTCGCCCACGGCTTCGATGAAGTCCCCGGCAAATACAGGGGCCAGGAATTCCACCTGCTCGTAACCCGCGAAGAGCCCCTCGTCACCGTCCTGAAGGATGAGGAGCTCCGTGGCCACATCCCCGAAGAGTCCCAGCATCCGGGCCCCGTCCACCAAATTGCCGCCGTAATGGGCATCGTGGCTACTCATGCGGAGTCGGATCATTGATTTGTGCGACATGTAATACCCCCAGGTCCTGGAATCGGCTCAAGCCTCGCAGGAGCGGGAGAAACACCCGCCCCACCTTACCCCGCAGCGAGATCGCCGGAAGGTAAAGACCGAGGCCTGCGTCTCGATAAGAAATTATCGATTGGGGCCATCAGAAGGTCAACCCCTTCCCTCGGGAACCTAATCGACCTTCCGTCTTTCGTAGTGCCGGAGCGGCTCCAGGGGTCTGGCGTAGGCGCTGTTCCAGACCCTCCCGAAGATCCGCAGACCCTGGGACGCGAGTGCGCCATCCCGGAAGATCAGTTCGATATTGCGCGAGGCCACGAAGTAATCCTTCTCCCAGTTACTGGTGCCCAGCCACAGGATCTCCTCGTCCACGACCAGATACTTGCTGTGCACGGTGCGCGCGAAGGGGATGTGGCCCGCGGAGGCCTCGGGAATGGAGACGATCCGGACCTCGCAATTGGGAAGTAGGGTGAGGGATTTGAGATGATCCAGGGCGCGGCCGCCCAGGGCCCAGTCGGAGACCAGCATCTGCACCTTCACGCCCCGCACGGCGGCGGCCCGCAGGGCATCATCCAGGACAGGCCAGTAGCCCTCCCTGCCCGAGAGGGGCGAATAGGTGAGGAGCTGGATCCGGATATTTTTCTGAGCCTGGCCCAGCAATTCCAAGAGCGCAGGCAGGGCAGGCCGCACATCCGGAGGCGTCAGGAAGGGCGGGCTGGCCACCAGTTCCACGGCGGGTCGGAGCCCAACCGGGAAAGGCTTCCCGGCCAGGTGGGGGAGTGCACCCGTCTCCGCGAAGCGCCAGTCGATGTCAAAGAGTTCCTGCAGCTTGCCGGTGATGGCGGCTTCGGTGGTCCGCACACCCATCTCGTGGATGTGCTCCAGGGCCCGCCAATCGAAATTCTGGCTGCCCAGGAAGGCCTCCCAGCCATCCACCAGGAAATACTTGGCGTGCAGGATCCCCTCGGAGATCTTCTGGAGATCGAAGCTCCGCACCTCGGCCCCCTTCAGGCCCCGCAGCCGCGCCACGGAAGCCGGATCCTGATCCAGCATCTTGGAGGAGAGCAGGAAACGGATGCGGACCCCCCGGGCCGCCGCCTTTTCCAGTTCCTGAAACACCGGTTCCAGCGCGCTCCCAGGGTGGTTCATGACGTAGAACTGGGCGAAATCCAGGCGACGCGTCGCCGAGCGAATCATGTCCACCCACACATCCTTGGCGAAGGGCAGTTCCGGGGAGGCCAGCTCCGTCTCCACGGGCGCCGATTGCACCAAGCGCGTCGTCCCAGGGGCGGGAGGCAGCGCGACCAGGACGACAGTGGAAAGGCCCAGGACGGCCCCACCCAAGACACGAGACCAGCGCCAACCATAGATCACGAGGAACCTCCATAGCGAGGATACCCCAGCCCCCCGGAACGCCCGGGCCCGGTTGACGCCCCCTGCCCCCTCTGGTCTCCTGGAACCCATGGAGACCAAGTCCGAATTCCGAGCACATTTCAAGGCACTGCGCAACGGGGCCCCGCTGGAGATGCGAGAGGCGTGGTCGCAGGCCATCTGCGGACGCCTCGGGGCCTTCTGCACCAGCCGGCGCATCCGGCGCATCGGGGCCTTCTGGCCCCTGGGTTCCGAGATCGATCTGCGCCCCCTCGTCCAGGCCCACCCGGAATGGACCTTCACCTTCCCCCGCATCACCTCCACGAGCCCACCCCGCCTGGCCTGGGGGCCCGAGCCCCTGGAGCCCGGCCTCTTCGGCCTCCTGGAGCCAGTTCTCGCCCAACACTTCCTGCCCCCTGCGCAGCTGCTGCTGGTGCCGGGCCTCGCCTTCGATGGGGAGGGCTTCCGCCTGGGCTACGGCAAGGGCTTCTACGATGCCCTGCTGGGACATCTCTCCGAAGACGTGATCACACTCGGTGTCGGATTTTCCATCCAGCAGGCCCCCCGCCTGCCCATCTCCCCCCAGGATCTGCCGGTGCAGGGCCTGATGACGGAAGAGGGCCTGACCTGGTTCAGGGACCTCACCTCAATTTGAGGATGCTGCTCCCATCGGGATAATCCTCCACCGGCATCTCGCGCATCTTCTGAAGGACCTGCATCAGGGCCCGGATGCGCTCGATCATCTCGCCGATCTTCCCCAGCTTGGACTCCTCGGGGTATTTCCGTTCCAGGAGCTCCACCTGGAGGGAAATGATCGCCAGGGGGTTATTGATCTCGTGCTTGAGGGTGCCCGCCATCTGCCGGAAGGAATCCAGACGCTCGGCGGCCAAGGCCTTGCGCTGCAACTCCTCGTGCCCCTTGAGCACCTGCAGGCGATGATGGAGGGTCTCCCAGCGGAAGCCCTCGGGCAGCCAGTCCGTGGCTCCGGCCGCCAGCAGCGTGGAGAAGAGCTCCTCGGGAGCGCGCACCACCAGGATCGGCACCGTGGTGAAATTGGGATGCCGCCGGTAGGCCTGGATGCAGGTCACCGTGTCCTTGACGCCGAGGGCATCGATCACCAGGTAGCGGAAATAGGGCAGCGGCGGCAGCGGAGGCTCTTCCTCCAGGGGAAAGATGCTGAGCTGGCCCGCCTCGGCCACGCTCTGGAAGAGCCCCATCAGTTCCAGCTCCTCGGTGACGAGGCCCAGCAGCGGCAGGGGGGGCAGCTCCGGAGCGGTATCGAGGCCCCGGGGAAAGGTGATAGAGAGGGCTTGGTCCGACCAGCGCCACACGATCCCGGAGTTCTGAAGGCTCTGAGTAGTCCAGAGATCCGGCGCCGGGCCATGGCTACCCATGGGAAAGGCCAGGCGGAGCACCCAATTGCCGCCCTCTTCCTGCCAGCGCCCACACACCCTCTGGGCTTCCGGCAGCGCCATGAGCATGGGTTCCACCAGCCCCGCCACGGCCTGGACCGCCAGGCTGCCCGCGATCCAGATCGTGCCCTTCGGCACGGGTTCCAGTTCCAATTCGGCGCCGCGGATCTTCACCAGGTTCTGCCAGGCGGGTTCCAGCGCCCCGAGGAGCGTCTCCAGACTGGAGGCGCTGGAGGCCTCCCTGGGCGTCTCCAGGAGGGCCTCCTGGGCCGCGGCCTCGACCAGATAGTGCAGGCGGTCCACCTGGTGACGCAGGGTCTCGGAGGTCTCCCCGTGGGCCTTCTCTCCATAGCTCTGGAGCCAGCGGAGGGAGGAGGCCATGGCCGCGAGGATCTCTCCCGTGCGGGAGATCACCCGCTCGTTGAGACAGCGCAGTCGGAGCATTTCCCCCTGGATCTCCGCCTGGACAAGGGCCTGCTGGGCCAGATGGGCATGGCGAAGGGCCACCGCGCCCTGGCGCACGAAGGCCTGGACCAGGGAGAGATCGAAGCGCGTGAAGGGGCGTCCCTCCCCCATCCGGTCCAGATAGAGCACGCCCTTCACTTCGTCTTCGATCTCCATGGGCGCGCAGAGGAGGGCCCCCCGATGGAGTTCCACCAGGCTCACGCCCCCGAAGCGGGGATCGGCCATGGGCGCGTTGGAGAGCACACCGGTCCGGTGGGTGATCGCATAGCGCAAGACGGAGTGGGAGAGTCCCGTCTGATCCTTCACATCGCCAATGCGGTAGGCTGTGTGCCAACTGCCATCGCGGCCCACCATCACCACGAAGCCGCGCTCCGCCGCCAGGAGCTTGAGGGCCTCGCTCAGGAGACTCTGGATGAGCGCGGAAAAGGAAGTCTCTTGCAGCAAGATGCCCGTGGAGTGGTGCAGCAGTTCGAGGCCCCGGAGCAGGATGGAGGCCTGAGAGGGTTCCGACCAGGCTTCGGAAAAGAGATCCCCCACGTGTTCGATGAAGAGCGCCGGATCCAGCCCGGGGAAGCCCGCCGTAAAATGGAGGGGAATATCCCCCAGGAGGATCTCGTCCCCATCGGCGAGGGGATGGCCCTCGGGGGCGCTGAGGGCCACCCCATTGAGGCGCGTGCCATTTTTTGAATCCAGGTCCCGGATCCACCAAGCATCCTGGACCCGGATGATCTCCGCATGCCGACGGGAGACGCTATTCTCCCCGGGGAAGTTGAATTCGCATTCCCCGGGATCCCGGCCCAATAGGCCATCCTTCTCGAGCGCATGGCGCTGGAGATGATCCCCCTCAGACCACGAAAGATAAGACAGACGTACCCCCTCTGGAGTCTTATCGGACGATTTCCCTCAAGGTAAAGGGAATGCCGTCGGTTTGTTCCGGCTGGCCCGGAAGACCAGGACCGTCCGGCCGATGGTCCACACATGCTGAAGGCCCTCGATCTTGCGAGTGAGAGCCTCCACGGTGGTCTCCAGATCCTCGAAGGTGTTCTGGTTGAGCTTGAGCTTGATGAGTTCCAGGCTCTCGAGCATGACATCCAGCTCCTGGACCAGCGCCTCGGTCACACCGGCTTTCCCGATGTGGACAACAGGTTTCAAGTGATGGGCCTCGGCCTTCAGGAACTGGCGCTGTTTGGGCGTGAGCATGGTGCCTCCGGACCGGCCATTGTCCCACGACCCGGAGTATCCTGGCCGGGAGGTACCCATATGAATGCACTCCGAACCCTCGGCCTGACCCTGATCGCGACCTTCCTGGCTGCGGCCCCCCCGCGAACCCTGCGCGTGGACTACTTCCATACGGGCACCGCCACCTCGGAGCAGTTCAGCCTGGACCGCACCGTCCAGGAGCCCCTGCCCTGGCCCGGCCATCCCGCCAGCAACCTGGACGCATCCAATCTGGGGAAATACTTCTTCGAAGTGGTGGACCGGGCCACGAACAGGGTGGTCTACTCCCGGGGCTTCTGCAGCATCTACGGCGAGTGGGAGGGGACCGAGGAAGGCCGGAAACAGGCTCGCACCTTCCAGGAATCCCTGCGCTTCCCCGAACCGAGCGGCCCCGTGCAGATCAACGTGAAGAAGCGCGACGCCCAGAACACCTTCAAGGAAGTCTGGTCCTTCACGCTGGATCCCAAGGACATGTTCATCGATCGGGCCCTGCCCCCCTCTCCCGGAGACCTCATCGCCCTGCAACAGAGCGGGGATCCCGCCCACAAGGTGGACTTCCTGATCCTCGGCGACGGCTACACCCAGGCGGAACGGCCCAAGTTCGAGAAGGATGCCCGGCGCCTCGTGGAGCAGCTCTTCGCCACTTCGCCCTACAAGGAGCACCGCCAGGACTTCAACGTCTGGGCCCTCTGCCCCCTGGCCCGGGAATCCGGGATCGCTCGGCCCTCCACGGGCCTCCAGCGCCGATCACCCCTGGGATGCGCCTATGACACCTTCGGCAGCGAACGCTACGTGCTCACGTTCGAAAACCGCGCGGTGCGCGATGCGGCCTCCTTCGCCCCCTACGAGTTCATGGAGATCCTGGTGAACGGCCAGACCTACGGAGGCGGCGGCATCTTCGGCCTCTACGGCACCGTGGCCTCGGATAACGCCTTCAGCCCCTACATCTTCGTCCACGAATTCGGCCACCACTTCGCGGGCCTGGCCGACGAATACTACACATCAGACGTGGCCTACGAGGCGAGCAAACAGCGCCCGGAGCCCTGGGAGCCCAATGCCACCGCGGACCCCAAGAACCCCAAGTGGAAGGCCTTGCTGAACCCCGGCGTGCCCCTGCCCTCCCCCTGGAAGAAGCAGGCCTTCGAAAAGGCCAGCTACGCCTACCAGCAGGAGCGGCGGCAGATCCGGGCCGAGAACCGCCCGGAATCCGAGATGGAGACCCTCATGCTCCGGGTGAAGGCCAGCGAGGGGAAACTGCTGGGCACCGACGCGTGGTCCGGCAAGGTGGGGGCCTTCGAAGGCGCCAATTACGAGGCCACGGGCTACTTCCGCGCCCAGGAGGACTGCATCATGTTCTCCCGGAACGATGTGCCCTTCTGCGCGGCCTGCCAGGCCGCCATCGAGAGGGTGATCCGGATGTACAGCAGGCCCTAAGACTCCGGATCAGATCGCGCTGATGAGCCGTTCCCGCCGCAGGTGGAGGACGCGATCCCGCAGTGCGGCGGCCTCCTCGAATTCCATGCGGCTGGCGTGGGTCTGCATCTTCTTCTCCAGCTGGGCCAGGGCCTTCTCGAAGGCCCCGTCGTCCAGGTAGAGGAGGGGTTCCTCGGCGGCCTGGTCCTTGGGCACGCTGACGAATTCCCGGGCCACGGCCTCCCCCAGCACATCGTCGATATTCTTGCGGATGGTCTCCGGCGTGATGCCATGGGCGGCATTGTGATCCAGCTGCTTCTGGCGACGGCGGCTGGTCTCGCCGATGGCAGCGGTGATGGAACCCGTCATCCGATCCGCATAGAGAATGGCCTTGCCGTTCACGTTGCGCGCAGCCCGGCCGATGCTCTGGATCAGGCTGCGGGTGTTGCGGAGGAAGCCCTCCTTGTCGGCATCCAGGATGGCGATGAGGGAGACCTCCGGCAGATCCAGGCCTTCCCGCAGAAGATTGATGCCGATGAGCACATCGAAGGTGCCCCGGCGCAGTCCCTTGAGCAGTTCCACCCGGTCCAACGTCTCGATCTCGCTGTGGAGGTATTCGGCCTTCACCCCCACTTCCCGGTAGTAGGCCGTGAGCTGTTCGGCCAGTTTCTTGGTGAGCACCGTCACCAGCACCCGCTCATCGCGAGCCACCACCTTCCGGATCTCCTCGAGCAGATCGTCCACCTGGGTGCCCACGGGGCGCACCTCGATCTGGGGATCCACCAGCCCCGTAGGGCGCACCACCTGCTCCACGATGACGCCCCCGCTCTGCTGGAGTTCGTAGTCGCCGGGGGTGGCGCTCACGAAGACGATCTGCTTGACCCTGGCCTCGAACTCCTCGAATTTGAGGGGACGGTTATCCAGGGCGGCCGGCAGGCGGAATCCGTAATCGACCAGGGTGGTCTTGCGGCTGCGGTCCCCGTTGTACATGCCGTGCAGCTGCCCCGTGGCCACATGGCTCTCGTCCATGAAGAGCACGAAATCCTCGGGGAAATAGTCCAGCAACGTATGGGGCGGCTCGCCGGGCTGGCGGCCGTCCAGGAAGCGGCTGTAGTTCTCGATACCCGAGCAGTAGCCCATCTCCTTCATCATCTCCAGGTCGTAGATGGTGCGCTGGTGCAGGCGCTGCAATTCGACGATGCGGCCTTCGGCGCGGAAGGCGTTCTCCCGGGCCTCCAGTTCAAGCTTGATCTCACGGATGGCCTTTTCCAGCCTGTCCTCGGGCGTCACGTAGTGGGTCTTGGGCCAGATGGTCAGGGTCTCGAGCTTCTCGAGCACCACGCCCCGCAGGGGGTCGATCTTCGAGAGGCGCTCGATCTCGTCCCCGAAGAGTTCGATGCGGTAGGCCACATCCTCGTAGGCGGAATAGACCTCCACCACATCCCCGCGCACACGGAAGACGCCAGGCTCGAAGGCCACCTGATTGCGGGCGTACTGGATGGCCACCAGATCCCGCAGCAGCATGGCGCGTTCCCGGGTGTCCCCCACGTTCAGGGTGATGGAGAGGTTCAGGTAGTTCGCAGGATCTCCCAGACCATAGATGCAGCTCACAGAGGCCACCACGATGGTGTCCCGGCGCTCCAGCAGGCAGCGGGTGGCCGATAGCCGCAGCTTCTCCAGCTCCTCGTTGATTGCGGCATCCTTGTCGATGAAGAGATCCCGCTCGGGGACGTAGGCCTCGGGCTGGTAGTAGTCGTAGTAGCTGACGAAGTACTCGACGGCGTTCTCGGGGAAGAACTGCTTGAACTCGCTGAAGAGCTGGGCCGCCAGAGTCTTGTTGGGCGCAAAGATCAGCGCGGGCCGGTTCACCCGGGCGATGGCACTGGCCATGGTGAAGGTCTTGCCGCTTCCCGTCACGCCAAGGAGTGTCTGGCACCGTTCCCCGGCCTCGATGCCCGCCACCAGCTGGGCGATGGCCTCCGGTTGGTCCCCGGCGGGGGAGTAAGGAGCGACGAGTTTGAAGGGGGCGGCCTTGGGCATGGGGGTCATTGTCCCAGGCCTGCTGGAGAGCGGCGAAAAAATAGCGAGTCCACCCCAACAAAAAAGCGGCGCAGGCGCCGCTTTTTTGAGGTGGAAGGGGATGGACCCGATCAGATTCGGCGGAGGATCACGCAGGCGTTGGTGCCGCCGAATCCGAAGTTGTTGTTCAGGACGTATTCGCCATCGAAATGTCCGATGGCATTGGCCGTCACATCCAGGCCGCAGGCCTCATCCTGGTTCTCCACATTGATGGTGGGCGGAATCTGGCCGGTCTTGCCGACCATGGCGCAGAGGACGGTCTCCAACCCGCCGGCGGCTCCCAGCAGATGTCCGTGCATGGACTTGCTGGAAGAGATCTTGATCTTGTTCGCCGCGGCTCCGAAGGCGTTCCGGATGGCTAGGCACTCGATGCGGTCTCCCGCAGGGGTCGAGGTCCCATGGGCGTTCACGTAGCCGATCTGTTCGGGCCGCAGGCCCGCGTCCTTCATGGCGGCCACCATCACCCGGCAGGGACCGTCTCCGTCCTCGCTGGGGCTGGTCATGTGATAGGCGTCCCCAGACATGCCATATCCCACGATCTCGGCGTGGATCTTGGCGCCCCGGGCCTTGGCCAATTCGTATTCCTCGAGGACCACGATGCCCGCACCCTCGCCCATGACGAAACCGTCCCGATCCTTGTCGAAGGGACGACTGGCCTTCTCGGGCTCATCGTTGCGGGTGGAAAGGGCCCGCATGGCCGCGAAACCACCCACCCCCAGTTCGTTGATCACCGAATCGGCACCGCCGGCCACCATGCGATCGGCATAGCCGTGCATGATGAGTCGACTCGCATCACCGATGGAATGGGTGCCCGTGGCACAGGCGGTGGCGCAGGCACTGTTCGGGCCCTGGAGACCGTATTTGATGCTGACGTTCCCACCGGCCAGATTGATGATCAGGCTCGGGATGAAGAAGGGGCTGGTGCGGCGGGGGCCGCGGTAGCCGTGGGCTTCATTCCAGATGGTGCCCAGGCCGCCGATGCCCGAACCGATGCACACACCGAACATCTCGCGCTCGGCCTTGCTGAGTTTGAGGGCCGCCAACCCCGAGTCCTCCATGGCTTCCTGGGTGGCCGCCATGGCGTATTGGATGAAGAGATCCATCTTCTTCTGTTCTTTTTTCTCGATGGACAGGTCGGGATTGAAGCCCTTGACCTGGCCCCCGATCTTGCAGGCGAATTCGGTGGTATCGAAGCGATCGATGAGGCCAATGCCGCTCTTGCCGGCGAGCAGGTTAGCCCAGGTTTCCGACACGGTGTTGCCGCAGGGATTGACGGTGCCCATACCAGTGATGACCACGCGTCGGCGCTGGTTGACAGTCATATCTTCACCTCGTTTCATTGCCAGAAGTGCACAGACACGCCAAAAGCCGGACAGCCAACCTGGGCTGTCCGGCTCGGAGAACGACTCTCAAGCGGGAAAGCCGCAGGAGCCGAAGCGGCCTGCGAGATCAAGCCTTGGAATTCTTCTCGATATAGCCGATGGCATCGCCAACGGTCCGGATCTTTTCCTGCTCGCTCTCGGGAATTTCCAGACCGAAAGCTTCCTCAATCGCCATGATGATCTCGACAGTATCCAGACTGTCGGCGCCCAGGTCGTCCACGAAATGACTGCTCTCCGTGATGGAATCCTCGGGCTTCGCCAGTTGCTCGGCGATGATAGCGATAACTTTTTTACGAATCTCAGCCATGGGCTCTCCTTGAAACTTTGCGAGGCTATCATAGCCCGCCGGGAATACCAAGCACCCCTTCCAAGGAAGGGCCCTGTCGCAGTGCGGGAAATCCCCCTTTTTTCCTCGGGAAGTCCCGCATCAGGTGCGTTTATTCCCCTATCCTGGCCTAGACAGGGAGGGATCCTCAATCTCCCCCTGCATTCGGGGGTGAACACCCTAGAATGGACTCATGCCCCTGAACATTGACACCGAGACGCCCGAAAGGACCGATGCCCTCGGCTGGGGCGGCTCCCTCCGGGAATTCCAGACCCACCTGGCCGTGGAACGCGGGCTTTCAGGAAACACCACCTCGGGCTACCTCTCGGATCTGCATCGGCTCGCGGCCTGGGCCACGGAGCGCGACACGGCGCCCACGGCCCTGGACCGGGATGCGGTCACGGCCTTCCTCGTCTCCCAGCACGCCGAAGGCAGGGCGGCCCGCAGCATCGCCCGCCTCTCCTCGGCTCTCCGCCAGTTCCTGGGCTTCCTGCGCCTGGAGGGCCAGGAGTCCGCGGGCCCCGAAGCCGTCGTGCGCCCCCCTCGGCCCCCGCGGATCCTGCCGAAGACCCTCAGCGAGGCTCAGATCGAGGCCCTGCTGGCGACCCCTGACACCGCGACGATCCTGGGTATCCGCGACCGCGCCTGGATGGAGCTGTTCTACGCCTCCGGTCTTCGGGTCTCGGAACTGGCCCTGATCCCCGCCCTTTCCATCTTCCTGGATGAGGGTTTCCTCAAGGTCCTGGGCAAGGGCCGCAAGGAGCGCCTGATCCCCTTCGGCGAAGGGGCCGAACACTGGATCCGGGCCTGGCTGATGCACCGCTCCGCCTTCAAGCCCCGCACGGATGCCCTCTTCGTGGGGTGCCGGGGTGAGCCCCTCACCCGCCAGCACATCTGGCGGCTGCTGAAGGCCTATGCCGTGAAGGCGGGCATCCGCCGGGAATCCGTCAGCCCCCACGTGCTGCGCCACGCCTTCGCCACCCATCTGCTGGACCACGGCGCCGATCTGCGGGCCGTCCAGGCCATGCTGGGCCATGCCGATATCAGCACCACCCAGATCTATACCCACGTCCATCAGGCGCGGCTGAGGGCCCTCTACGACCGCATGCACCCCCGGTCGGAGGCCGCCTCCACCGGGCAGGCCTGATGGCTCGCAATAGATCCCAGCCCTGATTCCTCCGGAGCATCCATGCCCGAAACTGCCATCACCTTCGACGATGTCCTCCTGATCCCGGCCTACAACCACCACGAATCCCGACGCATCGTGGAGATCGGCATGACCGACAAGAGCGGCAAGCTCACCCTGGGGCTGCCCATCATGACGGCCAATATGGATACCGTCACGGAAGACGCCATGGCTGATTTCATCGGCGAACGAGGGGGCATCGGCGTTCTGCACCGATTCTCGACCGTCGAAGAGAATGTGGCGATGTTCAAGCGGTGCCGCTTCCCCACCTTCGTGTCCGTGGGCACGGCGGAATCCGAAATGGAGCGCGTCGAGGCTCTGCGGGACGCCGGGGCGAGCTACTTCTGCGTGGATGTGGCCCATGGACACGCCAAATACGTGGGCAAGATGATCAAGCGCATGCGCCAATCGCTGTCCAACGAGTGCATCATGGCGGGCAACGTGGCCACCTACGCGGGCGCCGATTACCTGGCCTCGGTCCATGCCGACATCATCAAGGTGGGCATCGGCCCCGGGAGCGTCTGCACCACCCGCATCAAGACAGGCTTCGGGGTACCGCAGCTGACGGCCATCCAGGAATGCGCCCGGGCGGACCGCTCCATCGTGGCCGATGGGGGCATCCGCACCCCTGGCGACATCGTGAAGGCCCTGGCCTTCGGCGCCGATTTCGTGATGATCGGCGGAATGCTCGCCGGCACGCGCCCCACGCCCGGCGAGCCGCTCCGGGATGCCAGCGGCAGGCCCACCCACAAGGTCTACCGGGGCATGGCCAGCAAGGAAGCCGCCGATGACCACCTGGGGGGCCTCACGGGCTGGAAGACAGCCGAAGGCGTGTCCACCCAGGTGCCCTACCGGGAAGACGAGGAGGAGATCCTGGCCGATATCATTGGTGGCCTCCGCTCCGGCCTCACCTACGCCGGCGCCAACACCATCCGCGAGCTCCAGCGCAAGCTCAACTACATGCTGGTCTCACCGGCTGGAAGGATCGAGAGCCTGCCCCACAAGACCCTCTCCTGAGCAAGCCCCCAGACTTGAACTTTCGCATTTTTTTCGCTATGCTTGGTACCTCTTGAGAGGTGTCCTGTGCTGGCGATGTGGGTCCCCGAACTGCCTTTCCAGCTAGCCTGTGGGCGGGAGGGGGGTCTGGAGGGGCGGCCCCTGGCCTTCCTGAACCCCGAACAGCCCCGCACGCCCACCCTCTGGTTCGTGAATCGCCTGGCCAAGGCCGAAGGGCTGCGGGCCGGGGAACCCATGGATCAGGCCCTGCGGCGCCTGCCAGGCCTGAAGGTGCTGGACCCCGCGCCTCAGACCTGGTGGGAGGCCCATGCCAGCATGGCCGATTTCCTCCTGCGCTGGACCCCCCAGGGCCAGATGGGGCGCATGGGCGAGGCCCTGGTGGAGCTGCACGGCACCGAAGGCCTCTACGGCCCGGCCCGGGATGCCGCGGGGCGCATCCGCCGGGAGCTCCAGGGTTCCCACGGCTGGTTCAGCCACGGCGGGCTCTCCGAGAGCGCCACCGCGGCCCATCTGGCGGCCCACCTGGAACACGAGCTGGAACTGGTGCCCGAGGGGGGTGAATCGGGTTTCCTGGCCCCCCAGCCCCTGAAGTCCCTGCCGGATCTGGCCCCCCGCCTCCAGGCCCGTTTCCGGCGCCTGGGCCTGCGTTCCTTCGGGGATGTCCAGCCCCTGGCCCTGGCCCTCTGGCAGGAACTGGTGCCCCCTCCCCTGGCGCCCAAGCTCCGGGCCCAGACCCGGGGCGAGGACCACGTCACCCTGCCCCTGCTCACCGAGCGCCCGGGCCATTCCCGTCCCGGCTGGCGCCTAGAGCCCCCCCGCCTGCCCGAGGACGTGGAGCTGGCGGCCTGGACCCTCAACCGCCTCTGGGCCGATCCCCGCAGCCCTCGTTCCCTGGCCCTGCGCTGGTGGGACGTGGATGGCGAGCCCCACTTCTGGAAGGCCCCGGAGGCGGCCCTGGCGGCCCCGCCCATGGACCTGGCCCGGGCCCTGGAGGGGGCTTTCCGCAAAGGCGCCACCCGCCGCATCCTCGTGCGGCAGGTGGAACTGCGCATCGCCTGGGGTCTGGGCCGCCCCCGCACACTGTTCCAGGAGCCCAGGATCGCGAAACTCGAACACCTTGAGCCCGCCCTGGCCAAATTGCGCCAACGCTACCCCGAGCATCCCGTCCTGCCGGGGTGGATGGCGGCGGTATGAAGCCCCATGTTCGCCCTCGGCATTTCTGATTTTTCCCTCGGGGAAGGCGTCTACCCCGCCGAGACCCTGCTGCGCCTGGCGCGCAGGCTGGGTTACCGGGACCTTGTGCTCTGGGATAAAAGCCTGGCCGGGTACCCGAGGCTGCGGGAGGCGCTGGAATGGCCGCGCAGGGCTCGCGTCCTGGCCGAGGAGGCTCCCGATCCCACTGACGATCTCCGCATCCATCTCGGGTGTCGCTTCACCTGGCGGGGTCATGCCTGCGGGGCCCTGCCCTTCACGGACGCGGGGTACAAGGCCCTCAATCAACTCCTCACGGCCCAGGCCCACACCAGGGATCCGCCTCCTGGCTGCCAAGGGGAGGCTCCCCCCACGGGCTGCGTGCTGCTGGCCGAAGATCTGGCGGGCCTAGAGGCCCTCACCCGGGAAGGTTTCCAGGCCACGCTCCTGGCCCATCCCCGCCGCGCCCAGGAGAGCCGCCACGCCCTGGAGCGGGGCCTGCCCGTGGCCGCCCCCCAGGTGCTGCGCTTCCTCACACCCGCAGGGCTGGAACTGCATCGCCTCAAACGCGCCATCCACACCCAGAACACACTGCCCCGCACGGAGGCCCTCTGGGACAGGCGGGACGGCTCGGTGCCCCGGCGGGAATGGGAAGCCCGCTTCCCTGCCGCCGAACCCGCCGTGGCACGCGAGACCGCCCAGATCCTGGAACGGGTGGCCGCCTGGTCCCTCCACTGGGGCACCTGGGTGGATACAGGCCCCCTGGGCCTCGAGGGCCAGGACCTGGACGCCATCCTGCGGGAACGGGTGCGGGGAGGCATCCTGGAGCGCTTCGATGCCTTCACCGGTGAATTGGAGAGCCGCCTGGAGAAGGAACTGGACCTCATCCGGGAGAAGCATTTCGCCGGTTACTTCCTGCTGGTGCAGGATCTGGTGCAGGCGGCGCACATCTCGCGCATCTGCGGGCGCGGGAGCGGCGCGGCCTCCCTGGTGAGCTACGCCCTGAAGCTCAGCAACGTGGATCCCGTGGGCACGCACCTCATGTTCGAGCGTTTCCTCACCCGGGAGCGCACGGATCCGCCGGACATGGATATCGATTTCGCGTGGGACGAGCGCAACGCCGTCATCCAGGCAGCCTTCGAGCGCTATGGCCGGGACCGGGTGGCCATGGTGTCCAACCACAACTACTACAAGGCCAAGGGCGCCCTGAGGGCCGTGGCCCAGGCCTTCGGACGCCCGGAATCCGAACTGAAGCAGCTGGCCCGCTACGTGCGCCACTGGGACGGAGGCATGGCGCGAGCCGCCCAGAACCCGGCCTGGGACGAGGTGCTGCGCTGGAGCGATGCCCTCACGGGCCACTTCTGCCAATTTTCCGTCCACCCCGGGGGCACGGTCATCGCGCCGGGGCCCCTATGGGAACATGTGGCCTTCCAGCCCGCCCCCGCCAAGGAGGGCGTCTCCATCACCAGCTGGGACAAGGATGGCGTGGAGAACTATGGCCTGGTGAAGATCGATCTGCTGGGCAACCGCAGCCTGGCCGTAATCCGTGACGCCTACCGGGTGCTGGGCAATCGGGTGGCCAGGGAACCCGGCCCCCATGCCCGCCAGGATGCCGCCACCCAGCAGTTGTTGGCCGATGGGGACAGCATCGGCGTCTTCTACGTGGAAAGCCCCGCCACCCGCCAGCTCCAGCAGCGGGTCCACAAGGGCGATTTCGAGACGCTGGTCATCCACTCCAGCCTCATCCGCCCAGCGGCCTCCCGCTGGATCGATCGCTACGTGAAGCGCGCCAGGGGCGAGGAGGCCTTTGAGCCCTCGGATTCCGTCTTCGGCCATCTCCTCTCCGAGAGCTTCGGCGTGCTGGTCTACCAGGAGGATGTCATCACGGTCTGCGTGGAACTGGCGGGCTGGGCCCACTTCGAGGCCGACCAGCTCCGCAAGCTCCTGGGCAAGGCCGATTGCGAGGCCAAGCTGCCCCTCTTCGAACGGCGCTTCCGCTCGGGCTGCGCGGCCAAGGGGGTGAAGCCCGCCGTGGTAGATGAGGCCTGGGACATGATCCGCACCTTCCAGGGCTATTCCTTCTGCAAGCCCCATTCGGCCAGCTACGCCCAGGTGAGCTTCGAGAGCGCCTGGATCAAGGCCCATCATCCGGCGGTCTTCTTCGCCTCCGTCATCTCCAACCAGGGCGGCTTCTATCCCGCCATCGCCTACCTGGGGGATGCCCGGCGCCATCGCCTCGTGGTGCGCGGCCCCAACGCCAACGCCTCCCAGTGGGCCTTCAGTTCCGAGGGCGAGCAGGGCCTGCGGGTGGGCCTCATGCAGGTGGGGGGCGCCCCCCGGAAGGAGCTGGAGGCCCTCCTGGAGGAACGCGAACGGAACGGCCCCTTCGCCGATCTGGATGCACTCCTGGCCCGCACCAGGCCCAGCCTGCCCATGGCGGAGGCCCTCTGCGCGGCGGGCGCCTTCGATCGCTGGGCCCCAGACGGGGACCGCACGCGGCTCTTGTGGGCCCGCCTGGGGGGCGTGCCAGCCGGACTGAGGCCCCGCCCCACCGATCCCTTCGACCGGGCCGATCTGGAGATGGAGACCATGGGCATCGCCCTGGAACTGCATCCCGCCGCCCTCCGGCGCTATCGCCATGGCGGTGGTCCCCAGCGGGTGGCCGATGTGCAGAAACCCGGCCGCTTCCTGCGCTTCTGGGCCCTGGTGGTGGCCGAAAAAGTCATCCCCACGGAAAAAGGCGAGCGCATGCAGTTCATCACTCTGGAGGACGAAACGGGGCTGGCCGAAGCCGTGGCCTTCCCGGAGGCCTTCCGCAGGCGGGGCAGGCCCTGTCAGGTGGGGGAGATCCTGCCCGTGCAGGGGCGCAGTGTGCGACAGGACGGGCTGGCCATGTTCGAGCTGGCCTAATATTCCACGGTCTGCATCGTTTTTTACTCATTGTATCCCTGTCATTACGGCCCAACCTTGTAGGCGAGTCCCCTAGCAAGGAGGTCAATATGGCCACCGGAAACCTGAAGACCTATCTCCAGAACCAGGGTGTGAAGTTCACCACCCTGGGCCACTCCAAGGCCTATACGGCCATGGAGGTGGCCGAATCGGCCCACGTCAAGGGGAAGGAGATGGCCAAATCCGTCGTCCTCAAGATCGATGGCAGGCTGGCCATGGCCGTGCTGCCTGCGAACCAGAAGGTGCACGCCGAACGCCTGAAGAAGGCCATGGGCGCCAGAAAGGTGGAAATCGCCCATGAACAGGAGTTCCAGGGGAACTTCCCTGACTGCGAACTGGGTGCCATGCCCCCCTTCGGCAACATCTACGGCATGGAGGTCTACGTGGACCCCCATCTGGCGGAGGACGAGGAGATCGCCTTCAACGCGGGTTCCCATACGGAACTGATGTGGATCCACTACCGGGACTTCGAGAGGCTCGCCAAGCCCAGGACGCTCCCCATGTAGGGAGTCCGGTTCAGGCCTTCACCCGCGCCTCCAGACCCTCACCAGCGATCGGTGTGGATCCATTCCGGATGAACGCGGTCGGGGGATTCGGGGTGCTCCAGGGAATGGCCCAGGGGGACCAGGGCGAAGGGTTCGACGCCTTCGGGCAGATGGGTGAGCTGGGAGAGGAGATCCATACGCTCCTGCCGGGGATAGAGGCCCAACCAGACGGAGCCCAGTCCGAGCATATGGGCGGCCAGCATGAGGTTCTCGGTGGCCGCCGCGCAATCCTGGGGCCAGAAATCCGGATGGCGCAGATCCTGGGTCGCCGCGCATACGAGCACGGCCAGGGCGCAGGACCTCGCCGCCAGGGCATAGGGATGGCCGGTGGCAATGGCCTCCAGGGTGGCCCGGTCCCGGATCACGACGAAGCGCCAGGGCTCCTGGTTGCCCGCGGAGGGCGCGTGCATGGCCCCTTCGAGCATTCCGCGGAGGGCCTCCGGATCGACGGGTTCGGGCCCGAAGCTGCGGATGCTCCGACGCGTCAGGATCGCCTTCATGCCGTCCATAAAGCCTCCAGGAGTCTGCTAGAAGTGTGCGCCGGCCGCCCGCCCGTGTGAAGATGTGCCACGCACAACAGCGGACGGGGAAGAAACCATGGACGCGTTCAGGGGCAGCCGGATCCTCATCGCCGGTGGCACGGGCCTGGTGGGGGCGAGGCTCACGGGGGCGCTGCTGCAACAGGGCGCCGAAGTCCTGATCCTGAGCCGGAATCCCGATGACGCCCACCTGCCCCAAGGCGCCCAGGCCCACGGATGGCAGGCCCTGCCAGGGATCCTCGAGGGCTGCTGCGCCGTGATCAACCTGACCGGGGAAGGCATCGCCGACCACCGCTGGACCCCAGCCCGGAAAAAGGCCCTGGAGTCCAGCCGGATGGGACCGACACGCAGCCTCCTGAGCGCCCTCGAGAAGGCTCGTGAAAGGCCTTCCGTCCTCATCAACGCCAGCGCCATCGGGATCTACGGGACCCGCGCCCCGGAACCCACCCAGGAGCCCATCGACGAGGCCGAGGCTCTGGGAAAGGGCTTCCTGCCCGAACTCTGCCGGGCCTGGGAGGCCGCCGCCGATCCCGCCCAGGCCCTCGGGGTCCGTGTGGTCAAGCTCCGCACCGGCGTGGTCCTGGCCCGGGAGGGCGGCGCCCTGCCCAAATTGCTCCTGCCCGTCCGATGCTTCGCGGGCACGCCCTTCGGCAGCGGCCGCCAGGGCTTCAGCTGGATCCACATCGAGGACCTGATACGGCTGATCCTGGAATGCATCCGGAATCCGGCCTTCGAGGGCCCCATCAATGCCACGGCACCTCATCCATGCAGCCAGGCTGCCTTCACGCGCCTCCTGGCCGAGCGCCTCCACCGCCCCCTCTGGCCCCTGCCGGCCTGCCTCACCCGGAATACCCTGAGACTCCTGGTGGGGGAGATGGCCGAGTCCATGCTGCTGGGAGGCGCCTTCGTCCTTCCCGGGAAGGCCCTGGATCTCGGCTTCAGCTTCCGGTTTTCGGAGCCGGCAGAGGCTCTGGAGGATCTGGTCTGACGATGGCAGCCGGCATCGCTTTTCTTCGAACGCACCCTGGTATTAGCTCTATTCGAAGGTGGAGTTGATGATCTCCCGGTGGGTGTCGCTATGCATGGAAATGCCGGGCAACTCATACCAGGACCCACCGATATTTCGGCGGATCACCGAATCCTCGATGTGCAGCGTGCCACTGCGGTCATTGGTGATGAAGAAGATCCCGGAACCATGGGCATTCACTTCGTTGGCTTCGAGCAGGGTCCCACAGGGCCAGCGTCATCGTGTTGCCATCGTTGTAGATCGCGCCACCGCTCCCTCCACCCGGGGTGCCGGCCTGGGCCGGGTTGGCCCCGTTACCGATGGCCCGGTTGTAGGAGAAAAGGCTGTTGTAGATCGACCAGGACACACCAATGCTGCTGATGCCACCCCCGTTCGCTCCCACATTGCCGTAGCCCGGTGCGCCGCCGAAGGTGCTGTTCACCACGTACACAGGCAGACCGCCGGACTGGCTGAATACGCGAAGGGCCGCCCCCCCGACATCCGGGCCGAGACTGGCGCAGACATTGTTGAAGAATCGACAGTTCACGACCTTGAAGCGTCCACCCCGCACCCAGATGGCCCCCCCGCCGTCATACTGGGACTCGTTCTGCGAGTTGCCATCGATGAAGGTCAGGTTCTGGACGCTGAGCCGGGGGTGATCCTAGTCCTGGCAGTGGCTCGTCGTCCAGACTTGGTTTGGATCGCAGGTGTTCATGTAGAGGATTCGGGTGGCGCCACCCCCGCTGAGCGTGACCAACCCGCCACCGTCGATCACCACATCAGGCTTATCGTTGAACACCTTCGCGGGACGATCGAGGAGGATGGTGAAAGGCTTGGATCCACCGTTGAAGGTGATCTTCCCGCCCTGGGCCACTGCCTGGATGAAGGCAGCTCCTGTGCAGCTTTCCGGAGTGCCCGTCCCGATGACATGGGCGGGGGAAGAGACATCCTCCGCCCTGGCCTCCAGGGGCACGGCGTAGTGACCATCCGGGTTTCCGACCGGGGGGCCATTCAAGGGATTCGTATGCGGGTCCGAGGGGGCAACAGCACCGGTCGATCCACCTCCCCCACAGTCAAGCATCAGGAGGCCAGAGACCAGAATCGGACCAAAACGCAAATATTGCAGATATGTCATGGGTTTGGACTCCACTCAATCATCACGGCAGGGGCGCTCGGCAACGTCCCGGGAAGGGTGCGGAGGAAGGATCAGGCCAGTTCCGCCCCCAGGAAATGGGGGCCCGCATGAGTGATGCGGGCGCGAGTGAGGCTGCCGAAGGTGAGCCGGCAACCTTCAGGCGCACTCAGATGAACGTTCTGCCACTGACCCGTGCGGGCCATCCAGTGCCCCTGTTCCGTGGGCTCGGCGCTCTCGATGCGCACATCCACTTCGAGCCCCAACAGACGGCCATGGCTCTCCAGCGTCAGCTCCTTCTGGCGCAGCTGCAGCCGTGTGAGCCGCTCCAGCTTCACGGAGGGTGGGAGATCATCCTTGAGGCGCAGGGCGGGCGTATTGGGGCGCGGACTATAGATGAAGCTGAAGGAAGTGTCGTATTTCACCGTCTCCAGCACCTGCATGGTGGCCTCGAAGTCCTCGTCGGTCTCCCCGGGGAAGCCCACGATGAAATCGGTGGAAAGGGCGAAGCGCGCGCGACCAGCGCCCAGGTAGCCCAGGCGTTCCAGATACTGTTCCACGGTGTACCCGCGTCGCATCCGCCGCAGCACGGCATCGCTGCCGCTCTGGACAGGGAGGTGGAGGAAGGGGGCCACCTTGGGATTGGTCACGAGGGTATGGGCCAATTCTCTCGTGAAATTCATGGGATGGCTGGTGGTGAAGCGGATCCATTCCACACCCTCCACCTCTGAAACCCGCTCCAGCAGTTCAGCGAAGGTGCAACCGCCCCGATAGCTGTTCACGTTCTGCCCCAGCAGCTCGATCTCCCGGTAGCCCCCTTCGACCATCAGGCGCACTTCGGCGAGGATATCGAGAACCGGGCGGCTGCGCTCGGCCCCGCGGGTATTGGGCACCACGCAATAGGTGCAGGCGTGGTTGCATCCCTCCATGATCGTGACGAGGGCCTTGGCCCGGCTGCGCCGCTGGGTCACTTCCGAAGGGAAGAGATGGTTATCCGGGTACTCGCCCGTATCGATGACCCGCCCCCGCCCCGCCTGGGCTTCCGCTACCAGCCGGGGCAGTTGCTGGAGGGCCATGGTGCCCAGCACGAAATCGACCTGGGGCGCCCGCTTGAAGAGGGCCGTCTTCTCCTGCTGGGCCAGGCAGCCTGTGACGCCGATGATCAGGGGGCGTTGCGCTTTGAGCTCCCGCAGGCGGCCCAGCTCCGTGTAGACCTTGTGGACGGCTTTCTCACGGATTGAACAGGTATTGAGGAGCACCAGATCGGCTTCCTCCGGGGCAGAGGCCTCCTCGAAGCCCTCCCCCAAGAGCAGCCCTGATAGCTTCTCGCTATCGTGGTCGTTCATCTGGCAACCCCAGGTCTCAATAAAAAACTTCATGCGCTACCACTCCCTTGATCGTGATTCGCTCCCTGGGGAGCCGCCGGACACCTTCCAGTCTACCGGCACAGATCCCGCCCTTCCGGGCCTAAACAAGAAGGGCCCTGCGCGTGCAGGGCCCTTCTTGTTTCACTTCCCGGCCGCGAAGCGGCCAGGAGTCTTCGACTAGTACATGTCTTCCATGCCACCCATGCCGCCGGGGCCACCGCCCATGGGGGCAGCGGACTTGGGCTCGGGGATCTCCGTGATGATCGCTTCGGTGGTGAGCATCATCGCGGCCACGGAAGCGGCGTTGAAGAGCGCGGTCTTGGTGACCTTGGCGGGATCGATGACGCCGAACTTGACCATGTCGCCAAATTCACCGGTGGCAGCGTTGTAGCCCACATTGCCCTTTTCTTCGAAGACGCGGTTCACGATCACGGAACCTTCGACGCCGGCATTGTTGGCGATCTGACGCAGAGGCTCGGTGAGGGCCTTCTTCACGATCTCGACGCCGGTCTGCTGGTCGCCGCTGAGTTTGAGGGCCGTGAGCTTGCCCAGGGCACGAATCAGGGCCACACCACCCCCGGGGACGATGCCGTCCTCGACGGCAGCCTTGGTGGCGTGCATGGCATCCTCGACGCGGGCCTTCTTCTCCTTCATTTCAGTCTCGGAAGCCGCGCCCACCTTGATGACGGCGACGCCGCCCACGAGCTTGGCCAGACGTTCCTGGAGCTTCTCCTTGTCGTAATCGGAGGAGCTCTGCTCGATCTGGTTGCGGATCTGCTTCACGCGGCCCTGGATGGCTTCGTGAGCGCCGGCGCCCTCGATGATGGTGGTGTTTTCCTTGTCGATGACCACCTTCTTGGCCGTGCCCAGGTCCTCGAGCTTGAGGTTCTCGAGCTTGAGGCCCAGATCCTCGGTGATGGCCTTGCCACCGGTGAGGATGGCGATGTCTTCCAGCATGGCCTTGCGGCGATCGCCGAAGCCAGGGGCCTTCACGGCGGCCACGTTGATGGTGCCGCGGATCTTGTTGACCACCAGGGTGGCCAGGGCCTCACCGTCCACGTCCTCGGCGATGATCACCAGGGGGCGGCGGCTATTGACGACCTGCTCCAGGACGGGGAGGAGATCGCGCATATTGGAGATCTTCTTCTCGAAGGCCAGGATGTAGGGGCTCTCCATCTCGACCTTCATCTGGTCGGGATTGGTGACGAAGTAGGGGCTCAGATAGCCGCGGTCGAACTGCATGCCCTCGACCACATCCATGGTAGTCTCGCGGCCCTTGGCCTCTTCCACCGTGATGACGCCGTCCTTGCCGACTTTGGCCATGGCTTCGGCAATGGTCTTGCCGATCTCTTCATCGCCGTTGGCGGAGATGGTGCCGACCTGGGCGATGGCATGGCCTTCCACGGGCTTCTTGATCTCGTCGATGGCCTTGACGACCTCAGCCACGGCCAGATCGATGCCCTTCTTGATCTCCATGGTGTTGGCGCCGGAAACCACGGCCTTGATGCCTTCGCGATAGATGGCGCGGGCCAGCACGGTAGCGGTGGTGGTGCCGTCGCCCGCGATATCGGAGGTCTTGGAAGCGACTTCACGCACCAGGGCGGCGCCCATGTTCTCGTGCTTGTCCTTGAGCTCGATCTCCTTGGCGACGGTGACGCCGTCCTTGGTCATGAGGGGGGAGCCGAATTTCTTCTCGATGAGGACGTTGCGGCCTTTGGGGCCGAGGGTCACCTGGACGGCGTCGGCCAGCTTATTCACGCCGCGCAGGATCGCCTGGCGGGCATCTTCGGCATAGACAATGGACTTTGCAGACATGCTGATATCTCCTTTGGATTCGAATTTACTTAACGATGGCCAGGATCTCGTCCTCGCGCACGATGACGTGATCGATGTCGTCGATCCGGACCTCGGTGCCGCTGTACTTGCCGATCAGCACCTTGTCGCCAGCCTTGACCGACATCGGAATGCGCTTGCCGTTGTCGTCGAATTTGCCTTCGCCGGCAGCCACGACCAGGGCTTCCATGGGCTTTTCCTTGGCGGTATCGGGGATGATGATGCCGCCCTTGACGGTTTCGGCGGCTTCGACGCGCTTCAGCACGACGCGGTCATAGAGAGGAGTGATGTTCATGAATACCTCCACGGAAAGGGTCCCCAAACGGGGCCGCTGTTAGCACTCACTACCAGCGAGTGCTAATCTAGCGCACCCCATTCCTGTGTCAACCCATTTCGTGAGAATTCTTGAATTTTATTAGTCTATCACGCGCATATTTTCTTCTTGTTCCTATTCGGGGCCTTTAAAAGATTTGCCTCCAGCACAAGATCCCCACCGGGTTTATCCTGGAAACATGAATACGCTCCCCCTCCTGATGGAACTGCAAGGCCTCCACGAGAATCTCCGGACCATCCACCGAGACCTGACGGCCTTCCCTCCGGATATGGCCAAGCTGGATTCGGAACTCAAGATGATCCTCAAGCGCCAGGAGATCGCCACCAGGGAATTGGCCGATTCCCGGGCCAAGGCCGGGAATCTGGACGACCAGGTCAAACTGGCCCAGAAGCTCGAGCAAAACGCGAAGGCAACGGTCAAGCAATCCACCAACAAGACTCATTACACCTCCGCCATCCGGGAACTGGACGAGCGGGAGCGCCAGACGAGTGCCGTGGCGCGCCCCCTGAAAGAGACCCATGCCCGCATTAGCCTCCTGGAGCAGGAAACGGCCGATCTCGAAGCCCGCCGCTCCCTGCTTCAGGGCCAATTCGACGAGCTTCACCAGATTTTCCTTTCGGAACACGAGAACCAGATCGCCGCCCAGGAGCTTCATCAGACCCGCCTCACGGAACTCGAGGTCCAGCTGGAACCCGCCGCCCTCTCCCGGTTCAATAAGCTCATCGCCCAGCGCCAAGGCCGGGCCGTCGTGCCGGTGGAAAACGGGAACTGCGGGGGCTGCCGCACCAAGCTCAGGGGCCCCCTGCTCGCCCAGCTCCGGGAACAGGGGACCATCCCCTGCGAATACTGCCAGCGGATCCTCTTCATCCCGCCTCAGTCCTAAGCCCAAATGACCGCCCCATGACATCCGAACCCGGACTCGTCTACAACATCCGCAAGGTCGAGGCTCGTGTAAGAGCCGCCTGCGAAGCCTGTGGCCGCAGCGTCGATTCCGTCGAAGTCCTCCCAATCTCCAAGCGCCAGCCCTCGGCCCTCATCCGAGAAGCGAGTGAATTGGGCTATTCGCGCTTCGGCGAGAACTATGTCCAGGAGGGGAGCGCCAAGGCCCAGGAATTTCCCCATCTGGATTTCGTCCTGACCGGGCCCCTCCAGCGGAACAAGGCCCGGTTGGCCCTACAATCCTTCCGGGAAATCCTCAGCCTGGATCGTCCCGAACTCGCCACACGTCTGCGCGCCTTCGCCGAGGAACTGGATCTGATCCGGAAGGTCTGGATTCAAGTGGACCTCTGGGGAGAGACCACCAAGCAAGGAGGCTGCGCCCAGGGAGACCTCCAGGCCCTCCTGGACGCCCTTGGGAACGATCCCCGGCTGCCCCTGCAGGGTTTCATGGCGATCCCTCCTCCGGACCGGCCCGAGGCCTTTGCCACCGTCGCCCAGCTCCGCCAGGAATGGCAGGAACGCCTGGGCCTCCCCCTGCGGATCAGCATGGGAATGAGTGCTGATTTGGAGGCAGCCATTGCCGCTGGCAGCGATCAGGTGCGCATCGGAACGGCTTTTTTCGGATCCCGCCCCATGGGTTCCTAGGTCCCAAACCCTGCCCCGAGTTCGAGCTTCCAAGGCCAGAATTCAGGATCTTGCTTTCAAGCTTCCGCATCACGCAATATTCAGCATCTGGAAGACTTCTGGCGTTAGCATCACTTGATTGTGTCTTTTCTGTTCGAGGAGCCCCCCATGGAATTCTGGAAGCGTCTCAATATTCGGAAGAAGCTTCTCTACTCCATTCTTCTTCTCACGGCAGTCCTGGCCCTCACGGCGGGCGGTTTCGCAGGCTGGGCCATGAGATCAGCCCAGACGGACGCCCAATGGCAGAACGGGCTGAGCCTAGCTGCGATGACCGGAGAAAACATCAAGGCCTTCCTCCAGATCGATCAGAGCGATTCCATGGTCAAGGGCATGGAGAGCCTGGGCAAGGATCCCGATGTCTCCATGGGCATGGTCGTGGGTGTCGATGACAAGAAGAACGTCTCCATCAAGGCCGTGAAGAAGTTTGCCAATGCCGACAAGCTCGATCCCAAGGACTTCATCAAGCAGGTGGCCGAAGGCAGCCTCCGGTATGAGAAGAGCGGCTACCGCGTGGTCACCTCTCATCTCCTGGACGGCAGCAACGAAGTGGACAACCTCACCGATCCGGGCAAGAAGTGGTACCAGGTCGTGGTGATGAACACCTCCGCCATCGATAAGCAAATCACCAAGGGCGTGGCCATGATGTTCGGCCTGGGCTTGGTCATGCTGGCCCTCGGCCTCGGCGCCGCGATGCTCCTGGGCAACGCCATCGTCAAACCGCTGGAGATCATCCAGCAGAGCATGCGGGACATCTCCGAGGGAGAGGGAGACCTCACCGCTCGCCTGGAAGCCGATGGAGAGGACGAGATCGCCCAGCTATCGAAGCACTTCAACCATTTCGTCGAAAACATCCAGAACATCGTCCAGCAGGTGATCACCATCTCCACCAACATCGCCTCGGGTTCGCTTCAGATGACCGCCGGCATGACCGAAATGGCTTCCACCGCCGACGCCATCGCCCAGACCGCCGAGAACCAGAAATCCAGTGTCGAACAGGCCACCCAGAGCGTCGGGACCATCGCCGGTTCTTCGAAGGTCATCTACACCACGGTGTCTGATGCCCTCAAAGTCTTCGACCAGGCTCAAAACGCCGGCACCAAGGGCGGCACCGCCGTCAGCGCCGCCGTGACGGGCATGCAGGCCATCAATCAGAATTCCAAGCAGATCGGCAATATCCTCACCGTCATCACCGAAATCGCCAATCAGACCAACCTCCTCTCCCTCAATGCCGCCATCGAGGCCGCCAAGGCCGGCGAACACGGCAAGGGATTCGCGGTGGTGGCTGAGGAAGTCCGCAAGCTGGCTGAGCGCAGCGCCCAGGCGGCCAAGGAGATCACGGCCCTCATCCATACCAGCACCAAGAGCATCGACGATGGCACCAGCATGGTGAATACCGCCGGTTCCGCCCTCCAGAGCATCCAGGAGGCCATCACCGCCAGCGCCGAGCGCATGAAGGCCATCGGTAGCCAGAGTCAAACCCAGAGCCAGGACAGTTCTACGGTGGTGGGCGCCATGGGCGAGCTCTCCGGCATCGCCGAGCAGAACGCCGCGGCTACGGAAGAAATGGCCGCCACGATCCGCGAGACCACGCGCACCGTCGATGAGCTCAGCAAGTTGGCCGAGAGCCTGAATACCCTCGTCTCCAGGTTCAAGGTCTAATCCTAATTCGCTAAATTGGACATTACACAGAGGCTCCCCGGAGCCTCTGTGTTTGTACGCACCCTATGAAGACACGCTTCCCCAGGCAGCTCGCAAACTCACTTGGATCCGGTTGCGGCCTTCGTTCCGATATCTCTTCCTGGGTATGATCGACTGGACTACGTGGTCACCACCGAAGACCGAGCACCTTCAGGCCAGACGGGGATAGCGATATGGACATTCCGAGACCCCAGGCAACCGACAACCTCCAGGAGGGCGCGATCAGTAATGAAAGATGCCCCCACTGTGACGGCGGAGACATCCTCACGGGGGTGAAAATCGGCCAGAATGCGGAGGTGGGTCGCATCGGACTTGTCTATAAAACAGCGGCCATCTTCCAAGGGGCCGAACAACTCTTTGGGGACCTCTGTCAAACATGCGGCACAGTCATGAGGTTCTACGTGAAAGATCCCAATCGGAACTGGGTTCGATAGGCTCTCCACGACACTTCAGTCAAGCAGCTCTGGCCTTTTCGCGTGGACAACACATGGGGTCAAGGGGGGGACCAGAGCATCCTCATGGCCCCCTTCCGCGACAGAGATCAGGATCCCTACTTCACCTTGGTGGGTTTGGGAGGCTCGGGCACCTTGACGTCCTTCACCTTCTTCCCGGCACTTTCCTCAAGGGCCTCCTTGGCTTTCCCCTTCTTTCCCTGAGTGAATTTCTCCTTCTTGTCTGCGGCCGTAAGAGTGCTGGCACCTAGCAGCGCAAGAGCCGAGAGGACGAAGAGGACTCGGATGGAACGTTTTTTCATGGGTCACCTGTGGGTGGGAATTTGTGGATCAAGATAGCATGACGGCCACCGGCAGAATCGGGGGGCCCTCCGCTCTAACCCACGCCAGGGGATGTCCTATGCCAGCGCCTCGGCCCCGCCGAACACGCGGCTGGGGCTCAGTTCCTCCAGGATGGCCGCATCGCCATCTTGAAGGCTACCGGTGGCGAGGCGGGCCACCAGGGCGCCCACGCCAGGGCCCAGCATGTAGCCCTGACCGCACATGCCGATGGCGTCGATGTAGCCCTCCAGCTCCCGTGAGCGGCCGATGAGGGGGCTGCCATCGGGGGTCATGGGATAGAGCCCGCGCCAGGTGCGGCGCACCTTCAGGTTGCCAAGTTGAGGCATGAGGTCGACCATGCGCCGGGCCACCATGGGCAGGTAGGCGCTGGTCTCCCGGCGATCCGAGGCTACGATGGCGGGGTCCGGCGTGATGCAGAAGACCACCTGGCCGGGCTGGATCTGGTGGAAGTAGTAGTTCACGCTGCCAGGTGCGGGGCGGATATCGACCACCATGGGTTCCAGGAAGCGGGCCGCGGGTTCGGTGATGCCTGCCTCGTGGCAATCGGGAGCCACCGGGACATCGAGGCCTCCGGCCTGGGCCAGTTGCCGCGCCCAGGCCCCGGCGGCGTTGATCACGCACTCGGTGGCGTAGCCGCCCTTATCCGTGCGCACGCCTACCACCTTGCCCTTGCGACGGATGATGGAGGTGACCCGCTCGTTGAAGCGGCATTCCACCCCGAGGGAGACGGCCCTGCGATGGAAGGCCAGCCCGCTGAGGAGGGGCGAAGCGCCCCCGTCCTCGGGGCTGAAGGTGCCCCCGATCAACCCCTCGGGATTCAGCGAGGGCACCAGTTTGAGTAGCCCTGCCTTGTCATACCAATCGATATTGAGGCCCAGGCCCTTCTGCACCACCAGCAGATCCTTGAGGATCTTCTCGTCCTGGGACCGGTAGGCCACGAAGAGGTAGCCTCCCTGGCGCCATTCGAGATCATCGCCGTGGGTCTCCTTCCAGCTGGAGAAGACCTTCAGGGAATCCAGGCAGAGCTTGATCTTGGCCGGGGCCGAATGGGTGGCGCGCAGGCCTCCGATGGCGGCCTTGTTGCTGCCCTGGCCGGAAGAAGCGAACTGGTCCAGGCAAAGCACCTTCAGCCCCTGCTCAGCCAGGCGCATGGAGGTGGGCATGCCCACCGAACCTGCCCCCACCACGATGACGTCATACACGGCTGTGCTCATCACAGACCTCCCTGGGAAGCGCTCACGGCGTGACTGGGGCGGGGGTCCGGGGCCGGTTCATCGCCTGTGATGACCCCCGC
This sequence comes from uncultured Holophaga sp., assembly GCA_963664825.1. GTDB lineage: Bacteria > Acidobacteriota > Holophagae > Holophagales > Holophagaceae > JAYREN01. Next base: position 3,145,375 of record OY761614.1, on the reverse strand, counting down.
GAAGGCGCCCAAGGGCACTTCGATGAAGACGGGCCGTTTGGTGAAGCCCGTGATCTGGCTCTCCGGCACACCCTCCTCCCGGAAGATGCGCTGGATGAGGCTGGGGCAGGTCTTCCCGCCGCAGGCCCCCATGCCTGAGCGGGTGGCGGCCTTGAGCTGGTTCATGTCGCGCACGCCCTGACGGATGAGGGCGCGGATTTCCCCTGCCGTCACCCGCTCGCAGCGACACACGATCTCGTCATCATCCATGCGCTCCAGGGTCTCCCCGGCAGGCTCCGTGATCCAGGGTTCCTGCACGCGGATGCCCGCGATGAGTTTGGCGATTTCTTTGGGAGCCTTCACCTTCACCAGCAGGGCGTGATCGGCGAACTTGGGGCTGCGCACCTTCACCACCGGCACATTGCCCAGGGGCATGCCCAGGGTATCGAGCACCGTAACGACATCGCCCTCATGGATGCGCGTGCCGGGGAACTCGTAGGGGATGCTCACCAGCACATCATTTCCCGACCGGAAGTCCACCAGGGTGATGGCGAGCCCCGGGCAGACGGCCACGCACTGTTCACAGGCGATGCAATCATCTGCGCTGAACATCGGCAGGCCCAAAATGTCATTGCCCTCGATGCGGATGGCGCCCTTGGGGCAGATGGAGGTGCAGGGGTTGCAGGGAATCTCCTGACTGCAATGGAAGATGGGGAAGACACCCTGCTCGTCCTCGGGGATATCCTCGGTGAGGGTGGCGCCGGGGCGGCTCTTCAGAATCTGTGCCGTGCGGTGCCATTCCGGGGGCACCTCGCCCACATTCCGGCCCAGGGCCTTGGCGATCTCCAGGCCCCGAATCTTGCCGGTGAACATGGCGGCGGAGGCCTCGGCGATCTCCTCGGCGTCCCCTGCGGCGAAAAAGGGCAGGCCGAATTCCTTGGCCTTCTTCAAAAACTCGTCCACGGGCTCCAGCCCCACGGCCACCAGCACCGTATCGCACTGGAAGGTCTGCTCGGTGCCGGGAATGATCTTCCAGCGATCATCCAGCTGGGCGATGGTCACGCTTTCGACTTCTTCCTTGCCGTTGGCGCAGACCACCGTGTGGCGCGTGTAGATGGGCACGCCCATGCGCACCAGCTTATCCTTATGGACCTTGTAGCCGCCGCATTCCTCCAGCGCCTCGCAGAGTCCCACCACCTGGATGCCCGCCTGGAGGGCGTGGTAGGCCGCAATGAGGCCCACGTTGCCGCCGCCGATGACGAAGAGGCGCTCGGTAGGGCGCACCAGATCGCGGTTCACCAGGGTCTGGAAGGCCCCGGCGCCGTAGACTCCCGGCAGAGTGTTGCCCTTGAAGACCAGGGACTTCTCGCGGGATCCCGTGGCCACCAAGAGCATCTGGGGCCTCACCAGCACGTAATGGCCCTGGCGCAGGAGGCCCACCTTGCGATCCGAGAAGACGGCGATGGCCGTGGTCTCGGTCCAGACGCGCACGTTCTCGAAGCCGCGGACCTGGGCCTCCAGCTTCTGGCCGATGTCCCTACCCCGGGTGCCCGCGTGACAGGCGTCAATGCTGCCGAAGAATTTGTGGGTCTGGAGGACGAGCTTGCCCCCGAGAGCCGCCTTGTCATCGACGAGGAGCACACCCACGCCCGCCTTGGCCAGTTCGATGGCTGCCGAGAGGCCAGCCGGGCCGCCGCCCAGGATGAGCACTTCGGTTTCCACCGTCTCAATCTCGCGGAACTCCGGCACGGCTGAAACCTCCGGCAGCGTGGCGCGCCCCTCGAGGGGTTCGACCGCCATGCCCGGCTTCACCGGCACCATGCAGGACTTCACGGAGAGCCCATCGGCCCGGACGGAGCACTGGGCGCACTGGCCGTTGGCGCAGAAGATCCCCTGAGGCGAACCGTCCTTGTGGTGGTGGCCGAAGACGCGCACGCCGTTGGCGAAGAGGGCCGAGGCGATGACCTCGCCCTCCCGAGCCTTCATGGCCTGCCCCTGCCAGGTGAAGGGCACGGTGGGCTCTCCCGGCGAAGGAAGAATGGGGTGTTCCTGGATGCGAAAATCGGACATACGAGGACTCCTCGGCGGAAAGCCGATCATCTAGAGCGCGGAACCTGAAAGATCCGCCTCCCTGACTGGAAATGGGGGCGCACTTTATTGAACCATCGGGCCAGACCCCATCGGAAGGATCGTGAGCAAAATCACAGAACAGGACAGCCCTTGTCGATTTCTGAGGGGAGGTTACTTCTTCACGGCGAACTGCACGGAGGCCGTAACGGTGGCCCCGGTCTCGCTGGTGACCACCAGGCTCACGGAAGCGCCGGGTTTCACCCCAGTGAGTTCGGCCCGCAAGGGGCTCTCATTCCCACAGGCAAGCACGGCACCGCCATCCTTCAGTTCGGCTTTCCCCCCCTTGAATTCCCCGATGACGGTGAAGGCGTCCGCAACGCCCGATCTGGGCTCAGCGCGCAGGGAAAGGACCTGGGGCGCGGGCAGCACCTTGACCGTAAGGTTCCGAGTGACGGTGGTGCCCGAGGCATGGGTGGCCGTGAGGGTGTAGACCGTCGTCTCGGTGGGTTTCACCTCCAGGCCGGGCCCGGTCAAGGCCGTCACGTCCCGCCCGCCGGGATCCAGCACGAGCTTCTTGCAATCCTTCACCGTCCAGCCCAGCTTGGCGCTCGCCCCAAGGGTGAGGACCGATGGCACGGCCTCCAGGAGGGCGATGGTTGGGACCGGTTTGATGGGGATCCGCACGGACGTGGAGGTTTCAGCGCCCGTCCCATCGAAGGCCCGGCAGTTGAGGACCACTTCGCCTGCGGGACCCGCGGCCCAAAGGACCGTTTCCCGCTGGTTGCCGGATTCCAATTTCCCTCCCTGGATGGACCACTCGAAGCTGAGCCCGGGGTTGCCGATCACATGGGCCTCGAGCCCCGAGCTATCGGGAGAGGCCGCCGAAAGCGTCTCGATCCGCAGGGAGGCCCCATTCGAGGCCTCGGCCTGTGCCAGCCCTTGGACCGGGGTTTCTAGGGTCTTCCGATGGGATTCCCTGTAGAGCCCATAGCCCCCCGCACAGAGGAGGGCGGCGGCCAGGACTCCGATCAGGAGATGCATCTTGGATTTGGTTTCCATGGGAAAGCCCTCTTCCTAGCGGGGCAACTTGGATGCTTCGCCCACGCGGCCTCACTCACAATAGTGGGCTTCCCGGCAAAGGAGAAGATCCCTGTGTTTTCCAAGAGAGACCCGACGCTTCAGGGCGTCGGCAGCGGCTTGAACCCGAGAGCCTGGCTCAGGTAGGCCGCGTAGTCCTGGTCCACCTCGCGCACATGGGTCCGCAGCATTTCCCGGGCCTGCTGGACCATTTCCACCAGGGGTGGCGCGTCGGATTCGGCATAGAAGCGCTGCAGCCCCCGCATGCGCTCCACCAGGACCTCGTGCTCGGCCCGATGCGGCCCCAGATGCGGGTAGGCGCAGGTCTCCAACACGGCCTCCTCCGTGGCGAAGTGCTCGTCTACCAAGCATAGCAACTGTTCGATCCGCGCCCCCAAATCCCGGGGAAAAGCTTGCACCTGCAGGGTCTGGATGAGGCTGGAGAGGATGCGATCCAGGAGACGATGCTGCTCGTCGAGGGCCGGCACGCCGGTATCGAGTTCCGGGGGCCATGAGGCCGAGAACGCCGACCCATTCAAGAGGGCACCGCTGGGATGATCCGATTCCACGATTCCACCTATTGGGACCATTGCGATGAACGATTCTAGCACTGCCCCCCATAATCCAAGGATTCTTTTGGTGCCCCTGGGCCTTTTGCTCCAGGTCAAGTCACGGGCGCCCTCTCTCGGTCATCCTGTCATGGGAGCCCCGGCTCCGCTCCAGAGGTCCTTATGCAATCCACACCCAAGTCCCTCCGCCTCCATATCGGTCTCTTCGGCCGCCGCAATGTGGGGAAGTCCTCCCTGCTCAATGCCATCACACGACAGCAGGTGTCTATCGTCAGTGAGCACGCCGGAACCACCACCGATCCCGTGGAAAAGCCCATGGAGCTTCTGCCCCTGGGCCCCGTGCAATTCGTGGATACGGCTGGCGTGGACGACGAAGGCGCCCTGGGCGAACTGCGCATCGCCCGCACCAAGACCGTCTTCGAACGTGTGGACCTGGGCGTCATCGTCACGGAAGCCGGTGCCTGGGGCTTCTTCGAGGAGGGACTGCTGAAGGAATTGCAGAGCCGCAGGGTCCCGACCCTGGTGGTGCTCAATAAACAGGATCTGAACGCTCCCACCCCCGAGGAACGGGCGGCCCTGGAAGCCCGCGGTGTGGCCGTGGTCTCTGTGACCGCATCCACCGGTGCGGGCATCCTGGATGTGAGAGAGGCCCTGCTGAACCTGGCCCCCGGGGACTTCTTCGACAGCCGCTGGCTGGTCTCCGACCTGGTGCCCCCGGGAGAAACGGCCGTGCTCGTCATGCCCATCGACAAGGAGGCCCCCAAGGGCCGCCTGATCCTGCCCCAGGTCATGGCCGTCCGCGATCTGCTGGATGGCGGTTCCATGTCCCTGGTCTGCCAGGACCGGGAACTCAAGCACGCCTTGACCGGGCTCTCGAGGCCCCCCGCCCTGGTCGTCACGGACTCCCAGGCCTTCCAGAGAGTGGCGGCGGATGTGCCCTTGGAAATCCCCATGACCTCCTTCAGCATCCTCATGGCCCGCTTCCAGGGCGATCTGGTGGAACAGGTGCGCGGCACGCTGGGCATCGAAAAACTCAAGGGCGGCGACAGGGTGCTCATCGCGGAGACCTGCAGCCATCACCCCATCAGCGAGGATATCGGCCGGGTGAAGATCCCCCACTGGCTCACCCAGTATGTGGGCGCCGAGCTGGAATTCGCCCATGTGCAGGGCCGGGACTTCCCTCAGGATCTGAGCCCCTACAAACTCATCGTCCACTGCGGCAACTGCACCGGGAACCGCCGGGAGATGCTCAGTCGCCTCCATCGCGCCCGGGAGGCCTCTGTTTCCCTCACCAACTACGGCCTCACCATCGCCTACTCCCTGGGCATCCTGGAACGAGCCCTGGCGCCATTTCCGGCGGCATTGGAAGCCTTCATGAAAGGCCGCAAGTCCTGATGTGCGAAGGTTGCGAAAAGGCGAGCCCCCTGCCCCATGACGAGATCCTCCGCTGGTTGAGGGAGACCGATGAAGTAAGGCTCGAACCCTTGTGGACACGGGCTGACGAAGTGCGAAGGCAGCATGTGGGGGAAGAGGTCCACATGCGCGGCCTGCTGGAGATATCCAACCACTGCATGCGTCGCTGCGCCTATTGCGGCATCAGCAGCGCATCGAAGGGCCTCCCTCGCTACCGCATGAGCGCCGAGGAGATCCTCCAGTGCGCCAGGGAAGTCCAGCGCCTGGGCTACGGGACCACGGTGCTTCAGGCCGGGGAGGACCTGGTGCTGAGCCGAGACAAGGTGGCCGAGCTCCTGCGGAACATCAAGGCCGAGACGGGTCTGGCCATCACGCTGAGCCTGGGGGAGCGCAGCGAATCGGAGCTGAAGGCCTGGAAAGCCGCTGGCGCGGATCGCTACCTGCTGCGCTTCGAGACCTCCGACCCGGAACTCTACGGGCGCATCCACCCGAGCCTGGAAGGCACGGTCTCGGACCGCCTCGCGCTGCTCCTGGGGATGCGCGAGATGGGCTACGAGATCGGCAGCGGCGTGATGGTGGGCATCCCGGGCCAGACCTGGGAGATCCTCGCCCGGGACCTGGAGGCCTTCCGCGCCCTCGATCTCGACATGATCGGCGTGGGCCCCTTCATCCTGAGCCCCGGCACGCCCCTGGACGGCCCCCTGGGCGCGGACCTGCGGGCCAAAGCGGGTTCGGAGCAGGTGCCCGCCGACGAATTGACGACCCTCAAGCTCATCGCCCTGACCCGCATCCTGTGCCCCGAGGCCAATATCCCCAGCACCACGGCGCTGGCCACCCTGGACAAGGACCAGGGCCGGGAGCTGGGCCTGATGCGCGGCGCCAATGTCGTCATGCCCAATGTCACCCCCACGAAATACCGGACGCTCTATGCGATCTACCCCGGCAAGGCCTGCATCCACGAGACGGCCCTGATGTGCCGAGGGTGCATGGAGGGCCGCATCCATTCCCTGGGCCGGAGCCTGGGCAGCGGTGCCGGTGGACGCCGCCAGGGATCTTCCCTTCTTCTCTCTGAGTGAACCATGTCTGATTCCGAAAGCACCCTCGATCGAGATGGCATCCTGGCCTGGCTGAGGGCCGAAGAAGAGGACGACCTGGAGCGCCTCTGGGAAGCCGCCGACGCCACACGGCGCCACCATGTCGGCGACGAGGTCCATCTGCGCGGCCTCATCGAGGTCTCCAATCACTGCGTGAGATCCTGCGCCTACTGCGGCATCTCGGCCTGCGCCCCCAGGATCGAGCGCTACCGCATGAGCCAGGAGGAGATCCTGGAATGCGCCGACAAGGCCCTCGCATACGGCTTCGGCACCGTGGTCATGCAGGCGGGGGAGGACCCGGGCATCACTGGCGAATGGATGGCGGAGATCATCCGGAAGATCAAGGAGCGCACGGGACTGGCCATCACGCTCTCCCTGGGAGAGCGCAGCGACGAGGAGCTGCGGACCTGGCGGGAAGCGGGGGCGGACCGCTACCTCCTGCGCTTCGAGACCACGGACGAGGACCTCTACCGCCGCATCCATCCGAATTTAAAAGGGGGGACCGCCTGCTCCCTTGGGTCGCGATGTCCCCCCTTGGACCCCCATGGGATGGTCGGGCAGAGCCCAACCATCCCATCAGATTTAGTAGGGGGTTCGTCCAATCGCCTCGATCAGCTGGAACGCCTGCGGGAGATGGGCTTCGAGATCGGCACGGGCGTCATGGTGGGCATCCCGGGCCAGGCCTGGGAGACCCTGGCCCAGGATATCTGGACCTTCCGCCAATACGGCATGGACATGATTGGCATCGGACCCTACATCCCGAGCCCCGGCACGCCCCTGGAAGGCCCCCTGGGGGAGATGCTGATGGTGGAGGCCGGCACCGAGCAGGTGCCCAATGACCCCCTGACCACCCTCAAGGCCCTGGCCCTCACGCGGCTCCTCTGCCCCGATACCAATATCCCCAGCACCACGGCCCTGGCCACCCTGGATCCAGGATCGGGCCGGGCCAATGGCCTCTCCCGGGGCGCCAATGTCATCATGCCGAACCTCACCCCTCCCAAATACCGGGAGCTCTACCAGATCTACCCCGGCAAGGCGGGGCTCCACGAGACGGCCGATATCACCACGGCCTCCATCCGCGCCCAGATCGAAGCGCTTGGGCGTACCCTTGGCGTGGGGCCCGGCAGCAGCCCCAAGCATGCGCTCCGAAAAGAGGATTGAAAATGCACACTGAACTCTCCCAGGATCCCTTCCCCCGAGGTTTCGCCAGCGACAATTTCGCCGGGGTCCATCCGCGCATCCTGGAACGCATCGCCAGCGTCAACCATGGCCATGCCATGGCCTACGGCGAGGACGCCGTGACGGCCCGGGCCCGGGCGGCCTTCGACCGGATGTTTGGACAACCGGTGTCCACCCATTTCGTCTTCAATGGCACCTCGGCCAATGTCCTGTCGTTGATGGCCTTCCAGAAGCCCTACGGCGCCGTGCTGTGCTCGGACCTGGCCCATGTCTGGAACGACGAGAGCACAGCCCCGGAGCGCACGCTGGGCATGCGCCTCATCCCGCTGAAGAGCCGGGAGGGGAAGATGGATCCGTCGGCCCTGGAAGAGGTCCTGGGACGAGGGCACGGCGTGCATGGAGCCCTCCCCGTGGCCCTGACACTCACACAGCCCACCGAAGTGGGCACGCTCTACACGCTGGAGGAACTGCGAACGCTCACCGGGATGGCTCACGCCCACGGCCTGGGGGTCCATGTGGACGGCGCCCGCCTAGGCTGCGCCGTGGCCGCCCTGGGTGTCAGTGCCCGTGAGATGCTGCTGGAGAGTGGGGTGGATGTCCTCAGTTTCGGAGGCACCAAACAGGGCATGCTCTGCGGCGAGGCCGTGGTGTTTTTGAAACCCGGCCTGGGGGCGGACTTCCCCTACTGGCAGAAGCACTGCATGCAGCTCGCCTCCAAGATGCGCTTCATCTCCGCCCAGTTCGAGGCGCTGTTGGAGGATGATCTCTGGATTGAGAACGGACGCCACGCCAACGCCATGGCCGCCCAACTCCACCAGGCCGCCGCGGCGCTCCCCTTCCTGGAGATGGCCTTCCCCGTCCAGGTCAATTCAGTCTTCGCGCGCATCCCCGTGCCCCTGATGGAGGCGCTCCAGCGCGAGACCTTCTTCTGGCCCTGGGACGAGCGCGCCGGCCTCGTGCGCTGGATGTGCGCCTTCGATACCGAACCCGCCGATATCCCCCGCTTCATGGAAGCGCTGCTGCGACTCAGTCTAAAAGCCGCCCTCCCCCTTGATGGGACCGACCCCGCCAGAGGATGATGACCTCGGCCCCACGGGCCGGAGAAGGCCTCATGAACCTGGAACATCTTTCACGAAAGACCCGCCTACGCGTCATTTCCCTCTCCATCGGCGCGGGCCTGCTGATCCTAGGCCTCAAATACTTCGCCTACTACATCTCCCATTCCACCGCCCTCCTCTCGGACGCCATCGAGAGCGTGGTGAATGTGGTGGCGGCTATCTTTGCCCTGGGGGCCGTGATATTTGCGGAAAAGCCCGCGGACCGGGAACACCCTTATGGCCACGGCAAGATCGAGCACTTCAGCGCGGCCTTTGAAGGGGGGCTCATCTCCCTGGCGGCGGTGATGATCTGGTGGCAGGCCATCGAGGCCCTGCATGCCCAATGGCACGGCGCGGTCCAGATCAAGGATCTGGGCACAGGCTTGACCGTGAACGTGGTGGCGGGTTGCATGAATGGCCTGCTGGGACTCTTCCTCATCTACATGGGCAAGCAACAGCGCTCCCGGGCCATCGAAGCCGACGGTCATCACGTGCTATCGGATTTCTGGACCACCCTGGGCATCGCCGCGGCTCTCCTGCTGGTGAGATTCACGGGCCTCCTCTGGCTGGACCCCATCATGGCCATCCTCGTGGGCATCCTGCTGGCCATCACCGGCTTCAAGCTCGTCCACAGCTCCAGCCGCGCCCTGCTGGACGTGGAGGATCCGGCGCTACTGGCGAAGCTCATCGAGGTCATCAACCGGCTGCGCCCCGCCGATCTCATCGCTATCCACGAGCTGCGCACCATGAGGGCGGGCCGCTACACCCATGTGGATATCCACATGGTGATCCCCGAGTTCTACCCCATCAGCCGCGGTCACGATCTGGCCGAAGACTTCGGCAAGCAGGTCATCCTGGAGATGGGCCTGGAGGGGGAACTCCACACCCATGTGGACCCCTGCCAGCGCGCCTGGTGCCGCCAATGCGCCGTCGAACCCTGCCCTCTGCGCCGGGAGCCCTCCACCGAGGAAGGCCCCATCACCCTGGAATCGGCCACGGAAGCCGGAGCGATCTAGGACCCGAATCAATCCACGCGGTAGTGGCACCCTCGGCTCTCCGGATTGAGGAGCGCCGCATTCAGGATCAGCCGCGCGCAGATGATGCCGCTGCGGAGTTCCAGCATGGAGCGGGAAAGAGGCGCCTCCCGGTAGAAGGTCTCCAGCCGGTGGTAGAGATGGCCCATATCGCCTCGGGCGCGCTGGAGACGGGCCTTGGTGCGCACGATGCCTGCGTAGTTCCAGAGCGTGGTGCGGATATTGGTCCAGTCCTGCTCGATGAGAAGTGGATCGGCCTCGGCAGGGCCGCTCACGGGAATCCAGGGCTGGATGGAGTCTGCGGTGGGAGGCAGGGCGCCCAGGCAATCCGAGAGGGCGGCTTCCGCGGCCCGGTAGCCCCACACCAGGCCTTCCAACAGGGAGGTAGAAGCCAGGCGGTTCGCCCCATGGACGCCCGTACAGGCCACCTCGCCCACGGCGAAGAGGCCCGGTAGGCTCGTGCGCCCGTCCAGATCCACCGCCACGCCTCCGCAGAAATAGTGGGCGGCCGGCACCACGGGAATCAGTTGATGCAGGGGATCGATCCCCTCCGCCCGGCAGACGGCCATGATCTTGGGGAAGCGGGCCTCCAGGTCCAGGCGTGCGGCCACCGGGCCCAGATCCAGGAAGACGCACACATCCCCCGTGGCCGAGATCTCCTGGAAAATGGCCCGGCTGACCACATCCCGAGGGGCCAATTCCATCTGGCCAGGAGCGTATTTCGACATGAAGCGCTCGCCCTTCCGATTGAGGAGCTGGGCCCCCTCGCCCCGCAGGGCCTCGGTGAGCAGCGTCCGGGGCTTGTGGGGAATGTAGAGGGTGGTCGGATGGAACTGGAGGTATTCGCAGTTCACGATGCGGGCCGAGGCGCGATAGGCTGCCGCCAGGCCATCCCCCGTGGCGCCGGGAGGGTTGCTGGTGTGGAGGTAGAGGTAGCCGAGCCCTCCGGTGGCCAGCACGGTGCGCTTGGCGATGGCCATCTCCACATGCCGGGAGTCGCCCTGGAGCAGATAGGCGCCCCAGACATGAATGGGATCGTAGACCCCCCGGGGATCCCGGCCATGGTGGGGGGTCGTGAGGAGATCAGCAAGCATCCGGTCTTCCAGGATCCGAATGCCGGGATGGTTTCGGACCGCGGTGCTCAGGGCCGACTGGATGGACAGGCCCGTGGTGTCCCGCACATGGTAGATGCGCCGAGCGGAATGGGCCGCTTCGGCCGTGGGAGCCAGTTCGCCCTCCTCTCCGAGATCGAAGGGGACCCCCAGGCGCTTCCAGAGGAAGTCCAGGCAGAGGGCGGGGCCCTGCTGGGCCAGCACCCGCACGGCCTCGGGCCGACAGAGCCCGGCGCCGGCCGCCTCGATATCGGCGGCCAGCAGTTCCGGGGAGTCGCCAAAGTGCGCCGGAGGAAGGCCGATGATGCCCCCTTGAGCGTAGGCCGTATTGGATTCCCCCAGGGCGTCCTTGGCCACCAGGACCACATCGGCCCCCTGGTCCGCGGCCCTCAGAGCCGCCGTGCAGCCGGCGATGCCGGCACCCAGAACGAGGACATCGCAGGAAATCATTTCAGCACCCACTCAGGTCGAGGCAGATCCCAGAGCCCATCGAGTTCGGCTTCCCCATCCAGGGCCCGGAGCCAGGAGATCCGCTGCTCCACCGATGCGATACTCGCCGCAAAATCCACCCGACCCCAGGGAGTGGAGAGCTCCCCCTGAAAGGGAGCCAGGGCCGCCAGCCCGTCCTGCCAGAGGCTGGTCATCCCCAGGGCATCATGATGCTGCTGGCGGTAGAAGCCCGCGGTGATCAATATCAGCCCCTGCAACCCCTTCTTGAGGTCTCCCGCAGATGCCGTCCAGAGGCTTTCCAGGGCGTCGTGGGCCTCATGAAAGAGGGCTGAATTGAAGAGCGTCACCCCCGAGGCCAGGCGATAGCGTGCGTCTTCGGGCTGTCCGGTGAGGGCCAGGAGAATCACGCCACAGTGAAGGCTGATTTGAGCGGCCAGAGGGTCCCAGATCCGCTGGGGCACCCATCCCGTGGCCCCCTTGTCGGCCGTATCAGGGAAAGCTGCCAGGGTCTTCTGCCAAGCCTTCCCGGCCTCGACCCCACCCAAGGGGGCCAGCAACCGGCCCGCCTGGAGGAGCAATTCCGGTTCGGGAATGCCTTCCGGATGCAGCTCCCTCAACCGAGGGGCGCCCAGGATGGTGGGCCAGACGAACAGGGATCGCGCCAGGGGATCCAGGAGCGCCGATTCCAGGCGGCCCCGGATGAAACGCTGAAGGGGCAGTGGAAGCCTTGGCTGGCGACCCCAGAAGACCGGTGCGGTCGCGCAGCTCATGAGGTGAAATTGCGCTCGGAAAGGCTGATGAATTCAAGGGCGAAATCGTCCAGTTCGGTCTGCCACTGCTTCAGCTGGCCCTGGTAGAAGTTGTACGCCATGAGGGCCGGGATGGCCGCCACCAGGCCCAGGGCGGTGGCCACCAGGGCCTCCGAGATGGGAACGGCGACGGTAGCGAGGCTGGCGTTCCCCGTGGCACCGATGCCATGGAAGGCATCGATGATGCCCCAGACCGTCCCGAAGAGGCCCACGAAGGGGCTCACGGCCGCGATGGTGGCCAGGATGCCCAGGCCCTTCTCCATGCGGCCCATTTCCACCACGCTGGCCCGCTGGAGGCTGCGTTCCACGGCCTCCATGCTCTTGATCTGCGCCTTGCCGCCGTTCGGGTTGGCCCGGAGCTGATAGGTCACTTCGGTATAGCCCGCGCCGAAGAGCCCCAGCAGCGGACTCAAGGTGAAGGAGGTGGCACCCTGCTTGAGATCCCGCCAATCCGTGGAATGGCGGAACGCAGAGCGGAATCGCTCGGTGATCTTGCCACTGCGGCCCAGCATGATGGCTTTCTGGAAAATGATCACCCAACTGAAGATGCTGAAGAGCCCCAGGAGCAGCATCACGCTCTTCGCCACGGTACCCCCGTGGAGCACCACCTCCCACAGATTGACCCCTTGACCTTCCAATATCAAAACCGGCAGCATGAACCCTCCGACCCCTCCATCTTAGCAAGGCTCGCCCCCTTGGAGGCGCTCGGGTACACTGGCTCCCACCGGCGTACCCTCGCGTTTCCCTTGTGGGGCCGCCCTTTTCTGGAGTCGTCATGCGGATTTTGGTCATCGGTTCGGGATACGTGGGGCTCGTGGCCGCTGCTGGATTCGCCGATTCGGGACATCGCGTGCTCGGGGTGGATGTGGACGCCACCAAGCTCGAGAAGCTCAAGAAGGGCATCAGCCCCATCTTCGAGCCCGGCCTCGATGAGCTGCTGCAGAAATACCAAGCCAGTGGCGCGCTCCGCTTCACCCTGGATATCCAGGAAGGCATCGCCGATGCCGACGCCGCCTTCATCTGCGTGGGCACCCCTCAGAGCGAGGACGGCAGCGCCGACCTGCACTATGTCCTGGCCGTGGCCCAGGAGATCGGCCAGGCCATGGCCCTGCGGGCCAAGGACGCCAAGTCCCTGATCGTCGTGGACAAAAGCACGGTGCCCGTGGGCACGGCCGCCCGGGTCCATGCCGCCATCGCATCGAAGACCGATCGCGCCTTCGAGGTGGTCTCCAACCCCGAATTCCTCCGGGAAGGCTGCGCCATCGATGATTTTCTCTTCCCCGACCGCATCGTCGTGGGCTGCCGCACGGATTATGCGGAATCGGTGATGAGGGCCATCTATGCGGAGAAGATGGCCGCGGCCCAGGCCCGCAATCCCGAAGCCGGGCGCTGGTTCCGCATGGATCCCCCCAGCGCCGAGCTGACCAAGTACGCCGCCAACGCCATGCTGGCCCTGCGCATCAGTTTCATGAACGAGATCGCGAACCTCTGCGAGAAGGTGGGCGCCGATGTGGACCAAGTAAAGGCGGGCATCGGTGCCGATCACCGCATCGGGAAGTACTTCCTCAACCCGGGGCCCGGATTCGGCGGAAGCTGCTTCCCGAAAGATCTCCAGGCCCTGCTGAAGGTCGGCCGCGAGAACGGCACTCCCCTGATGACCCTGGCCACCACGGTGGAAGCCAACCGCCATCAAAAGCAGGTCCTGGCCCTCAAGGTGCGCTCCCACTTCGCCTGCACGCCCGGCACCCCCGCCCCCCTGGCGGGCAAGCGTTTCGCCATCTGGGGCCTGGCCTTCAAGGCTCATACCGATGACATCCGGGAGGCGATGGCCCTGGAACTCATCGAGAGTCTGGCGGCCCTGGGCGCGGAAATCGTGGTCCATGACTTCGAGGCCATGCCCAACGTGAAGGCCAAGCTTGGGGACCGGGTCATCTACGCAGAAGACCCCTTTCAGGCCTGCGAGGGGGCCGATGCCCTCATCATCGCCACGGAATGGCCCCAATACCGGGACGCCGATCTCGAGCGGGTCGCAGGCCGCCTCAAGGCAAAGGTCATGTTCGATGGGCGCAATCTCTTCAGTCCCGAGACGATGAAGACCAATGGTTGGATCTACTATTCCATCGGCAGAATGACCGTGGGTAACTGATACTGGTCCTGAGCACTCGTGTCCCCAGGCGCTCGCTTGAGCGCGTGAAGCGCAAAGCCATTGCACCGAATTTCCAGATTCGCGGAGTCATCCATGGGTAACCTCGGCCTCACTGAAATGCTTCTGATCGGCATCGCGCTGCTGATTTTCTTCGGTCCCTCCCGCCTTCCAGAACTGGGCAAGGCCCTCGGCAAAGGCATCCAGGAGTTCAAGAAGGCCAGCAAGGAGATCACGGAATCCGTCAAAGAGGACGTCACTAACGAGAAGAAGTGAATAATCCCGGCACGCCACCAAATCAGATGACCTTCTGGGAGCACCTGCAGGAACTGCGCGTGCGCTTGGTGCGCTCGATCCTCATCGTGGTGGCGGCCTTCGCCTTCACCTACAGTTTTCCCTTCGGACTCCAGGATAAGATTCGCGCCCTCCATGGCATGAGGGCCATGCGGTTCCAGATCTGGGATTGGGTCCAGAAACCCTTCCTGGAGGCCATGGCCCGCCAGACCCACAAGCCCCTGGCCGAACTGAGCCCCTGGGCCTTCACCGATCTGGCCGAGCCCTTCTTCAGCCTCATGCGGCTCAGCTTCTGGGCGGCGGCCTTCCTGGCCGCCCCCTTCCTCTTCTACCAGCTCTGGGCCTTCATCCGCCCCGGGCTCTACGAACGGGAGCGGCGGCTCGTCATCCCCTTCGTGGGCATCACCAGCGGGATGTTCATCGGGGGCGTGGTGTTCGCCTACTGTCAGGCCTTCAAGTTCCTGGGCGATATCCTGTTCCAAGAGGCCCAGAGCGCCGGACTCCGCACCAATCTCCACATCGATAGCTACCTGGATCTCTTCCTCTACACCCTGCTGCTCACGGGCATCATGTTCGAACTGCCCGTGCTGTTCTACTTCCTAGCGCGCTTCCGCATGGTCACCGCGCGCTGGATGATCCGCTATTGGCGGCATGCCACCATAGCGATCCTGGTGGTATCGGCCTTTCTCACGCCTGGAGATGTGGTGGTGACCACGATCTTTTTCAGCGTGATCCTGCTGGCGCTCTACTTTGTTTCGGTCATCGTGGCCTGGCTGGCGGAGCCCAGGACGCCCAAGGCCGACTGATCAGCCCTTGCCGATCCCCCATTTTCCGGGGCCACCGAGCCCCGCCGCCGAGGTAGCGAGGAAGCGGAACAGGGCATTGGGTTGGCCCAACACGGGTGCGCCATGGATCCAGCCATGCACCAGGGGCCAAGCCACCAGGGCGAGGAGTCCCAGCACGGCCGGCACCATCCAAAGGCCCACCAGGATCAGCGCGCCACAGATGATTTCCCCCAGCGCCGCACCCAGGAATAGCGCGTTACTCGCCGTCAACGCGCCCTTCGCATGTCGGAGGGGTTCGAGCCCCTGGAATATCGCCAGCCCGCCTACGCCGAGGCGCAGGAGCAGCAGGGCCCAGCCGATACGGTTCTTGGATGCCGACATGAAGCGCTCCCGTGTGACGGATGAAGCTCCAGCGTAGAATGGTCCTTCCCCTGGGAGGAAGCATGAACATCCAGACCCTCGGCGTGGTCGGCACCGGGCAGATGGGCTGCGGCATCGCCCATGTATGCGCCCAGGCCGGGTTCCAGGTCTTCCTCCAGGATCTCTCCCACGATTCCCTGGCCAAGGCCCATGCCTCCATCGACCACAGCATGCAGCGGGGCCTGGAGAAGGGGAAACTCAGCGCCGAAGACAAGGCCTCGGCCCTCGCCCGGATCCGCACTACGACGTCTCTTGGAGACTTCAAGGACGCGGATTTCGTGATCGACGCCGGTCCCGAGCACTGGGAGACCAAGAAATCGCTCTTCGAGACGCTGGACGTGCTCTGCCCCCCCAGTGTGATACTGGCCACCTCCACCGGCTTTTCCATCACGCGCCTGGCCTCCCTCACCAAGCGTGCGGGGCAGGTCATCGGGATGCACTTCCTGCACCCGGTCCCCGTCATGCCTCTGGTGGAGATCGTCCGGGGACTGGCCACCACCGACGAGACCTGTGAGAGGGCCAGTTTCCTCTCGGAACGCCTGGACAAGACGCCGGTGCAATGCAACGACAGCCCCGGTTTCATCAGCAACCGCCTCATCATGCCCATGATCAATGAGGCCATCTTCGCGCTGCAGGAGGGCGTGGCGGAGGTCCAGGCCATCGACGAGATCATGAAACTGGGCATGAACCATCCCATGGGCCCCCTGGCCCTCGCCGATCTCATCGGCCTGGACACCTGCCTAGCCAGCCTACAGATGCTCCACGAGGGCTTTGGCGATCCGAAATACCGCCCCTGCCCTCTCCTGGGCAGGTATGTCTCGGCCGGATGGCTCGGCAAGAAATCGGGCCGCGGCTTCTACGATTACGCTCCCGGCTGACTAGGGCGTCTTCCGGAGAGGAAGAGGCGCCGAGGCCGGTTCGAAGAGCGGGTCGGGCCGTTTAGTCAAATCTGGAGCGGCCTTCTGATTCTCCAGGAGCGAAATCCCCAGCGACCTCGCGATGGCGGCGCCGCCATCCCCTGGAGAGACCATCCGCAGGACGAAGGCCTGGCGCTCCTGGGTCACGGGATCGGCGAGGATGTGGACATCCGTTGGCTGGAGGCTGGCCAGCCCCAGATTGAGGGAGGCCCTGGAATGGGGCACATAGGTCAATACCGGAGCCAGGACCAGCAGCACCACGAGAGGCCAGAACCAGGGGGAAGGGCCAGCGGCTTCCAAGGGCTCCCGCCGAACCTCTAAGGGCAATTCCCACGGGGGAGTCACGTGCATCACGTGCTCCTGGGAGATCTCCAGGAGCCCCATCTCAAGCAGATCGGCGATCACCTTGCAGGTATCGAGCTCATCGTAGCGGGTGATCTGCAGGATGCTCTGAATGCTCTGGGGTTCACCGACGTAGGTGAGCACCGTCTCCTGTTCGTGAGTCAGGCCGGAACGCTCCGAATGAGAGCCCCCCCGCCCTTCGAACATGGAGGAGAGTTCCTGGTCCAGATCCAGTTTGAGGGCCATGGCCTTGGCCGTCCTCTGGAGCGGGAGGGTGTTATCCGGGAGCCTCCGCTGGACCTCGGGCCACTCGTCCATGATCCGGGCGGCCTCCATGAGCACCGTGTCGACGGGGATGGCAGGGAAATTCTCCCGATCCAGTTCCGGGGGGAGCATGGAATCGAAGCGGTAGTCGCCCTCGATCCACCGGAAGGTCCGGTAGATGATGGACATGGCCTGATTGAAGAGCGCGTCCTGGAGATCCTGACTGGTCACTTTCCCGGATTCGAGGAGCAGGGTGCCCATGCGCTTGAGGGTCTGCCGCTGTTTCTGGATCATGCCCAGGAGTTCATCGCCGGAGAGCCGCCCCAGGCGCACGAGCATGGCGCCCACCCGATCCTCCATGCGCACCTGATTGGAGTCGCAGCCGACGATATCCCCCTGATCGAAGAAGACCTTCACGAACTCCTGCCCTCGGGAGAGCACGAGGGTGCCGCTCTTGCCTTGAGTCTTGATCATGTTGAAAAGGGAGAACAGATCGAAATCCCGGAGGGAGCCTTCTAGAGCCATGGGTCTACCTCAGGAGCGGCGCCGTCGCGGCAGCAGCTTCAACCACGAACGGAAAAAGAGGATGGTGAGCAGGATCAACCCCAGCGGGAGCCACGTGGAGGATGGATCGGGGAGGATCTCGCCGGGATAGCGAACGCTGCGGCCGGTGGCAAAGACAATCCCCAGGGCAAAACACAGGAAGAGCAGTTCCACGAAACCCTGCTGGGTATCGCCCAGGAAACAGAGATCAGCACCAGGGACCAGCACCACCAGGCTGCGGTGGATCCAGCGCTGAGCGCCCTGGAAGGCCGTCACCTCATCCACCTTCCGCTTCCGGCTCTCACCGTGGAGGCCATCCTTGATCACGAACAGGTGGTGGCATTTGGAGCAGACCTCCACATCGGGGCTATCGGTGGTGTGGAATGGTTCCCCGCAGCGCAGGCACTGGGTGGGATGGGCCTGTTTGATGCTGCGGGCCAAGCGGATCATGAAGGCCAGCAGGGCCACCAGGGGAAGCACGAAGCCGAAGACGAGGATGGGCGTCTGGGGACGCTGGACCACCGGAACCCCGTTCCTCCCGGCCTTGAGGGCCTCGGTGCGAGACGGTGAATCCGGCAAGGGCAGCGCGAAGGCCCGCTGCTCCGTGCCAGACTGGCTGGCATTCTTCAGGCCCTCATAGACCTCAGGAGCGATGCGGCGGGCCTCCTCCTGCTTGGCGATACCCGTGGGGCTATCCAGTTTCTTGAAGGCGATCACGCTCTGGTTGAGCAGGATCTGGGGGCTGGCTGGGGAGAGCTGGAAGGCTTTCTCGAAGTCCTGTTCGGCTTCGGTCTGTTGGCCCAACTGGAAACGGGCAGCACCCAGATTGTTGAGCACTTCCGCCTGGTCGGGGTGCTTGCCCACCAAGGCCAGGAAGGTGGCCTCGGCGCCCCGCCAGTTCTGGCCCTGCAACTCTTCCCAACCCCGGAGGAAGACCCTGTCCGAAGAGGGGAGCGCCTGGATCCGGCCCTCCTCCAGGCCCCGGACCTGGGGCTGCACCTGCAACGTCACGATGCTGGGCTCCGGTATCTGCTGAGCCTTGGGCTCCAGGATGGCTAGCGCGGGGTGGAGGAGCTGAAGGGCGATCACCAGGTAGGTCGCCTTGACCTCCAGGGTGCGCATATAGGGCGCCAGCAGCCAGATCCAGAGCAGGGCCGCCACACCAGGATCGAAGCCCAGGATAATGGGGAGAGCCAAGAGGAAGGCCCCCATCAAGGCCATTGGCAGGGAACCGAGCCCGCGCTTGGCGAGGGGTTCCTCCCACAGGTAGCGCAGGACACGCCGGTAGCGGAGCGCAAGCGCCACCGTCCACCCCCAGAGCAGCAGGGTGGCCATCATGCGCAGCCAAGCCGCGTGTTGAACGATCCAGAGCCAGCGGTGGGTGGGATGGACGAGCCTGAGGCGCGTGAGTTCGGTCACATCCGGAAGGCTCAGGATGTAGCCCTTGATCCCGTCCTGGCGGAGGAGCCGGATCCGGGTGCCCAGGAGGGTCGGGTTGTGGGGGGCCCAACGTTCCTCGATGGCCCGGACGACCTTGAGACCCAGTTCGGCGTTGCCCTGATTGCCCAATTGCTGGGCCCAGACCGCCATGGCCTCCACCAGGGGGGTGACATCCAGGGTGCCGTAGTTCCTGCGCA
Organism: uncultured Holophaga sp.; assembly: GCA_963664825.1. Taxonomy (GTDB): domain Bacteria; phylum Acidobacteriota; class Holophagae; order Holophagales; family Holophagaceae; genus JAYREN01. The sequence continues at coordinate 3,126,147 of OY761614.1, read as the reverse complement.
GGAGCTCGACCTCATGGGCCGCATTCTCGATCGAAGCCGGGTCCCCGGAGCGCAGGGCCGTCTTCAGACGCTCGACTCGGTGGGCCAGGGCGATGCCGGGCGCCGTCTCCCCGGTGGCCGCCGCCAATCGGAAGGCATTCCCGGAGAAACAGGCCAGAAGCAGGGCCAGCAGGACGGGGAAGCTTCGAGACACCTTCATGGACGGACTCCTTCTTCCGGGCCCCTGACAGGAGCGAGACCCAGGATTTGCAAGGGCTGGCGAACGCCCACGACCAGTAGAGTCTGCCCGGTGAGCAGCCGCACCCATGCAGAAAGGGACGGTTCAGGAACCGCAACGTTCATCCTAACCCCTGGAATTGTTGGAAGCGTATCACGGCTTACGATTTGAGCGCCCCACTTCTCAACTCCCCTCAGAAATGAGATCATGAGTGAGAATTGGGAGGTTGTATGAAGATGATTGTCCCGGCCCTCATCACCATGACCATGGGTCTCAGCTTGGCGGCGCAGTCGACGGGATCCCTACAGGGGAAGGTGCTGGATTCGAAAGGCAAACCTGTCCCCAGCGTCAAGGTCGTCGTGAGCAAGATCGGCATCAACTGGACCAAGGAGCTGAAGGTCAATGGCCAGGGCAAGTTCTTCCAGGTGGGGTTCACGCCGGGAGACTACGCGATCACCGTAAGCGCACCGGGCTTTTGCGAGATGAAGGACCAGGATCATATCGGCGTGGGCATCGTCCTCCAGAAGGATGTCGTCCTGCTAACGCCCAGTGAGGCGGTCAAATCCGGCAAGGCGACCGCGGCGGTGGACCCCTCCGCCGTCGCCGAGGCAAAAGGGCTCGAGTCCTACAATCAGGCCGTGAGTTTCTATAATGAGAAGAAGTTTGCCGAGGCACTCCCCCTCTTCGAATCGGCCACGAAGGATCTCGACGAATCCTTGGCCAAAGCCACCGATGCCACCGTCAAAGCCGAAACAGAGAAGAAGCTCATCACCATCGAGCGTCCCTTCGCCTTCAGCCTGATGGAGGTGGCCAAGACCGATGAGGCCAGGAAGGCCGAGTTCATGGCCAAGGCCGAGCCCATGCTGCTCAAGGCCTTCGAGCGGAACCCCAAGGATCAGAACGCCATCGTCTACCTGCTCGATGTTTCCAACGCCAAGCAGGATGCCGAGGGCTCCAAGAAGTATCAGGCCGCCCTCGATACCATCCTGGGCCCCCGCCCAGAACAGGCTTATAACCAGGGCGTCGAGCTCTACAATGCCGGCAAGCTGGCCGAGGCCAAGCCCTTCCTCCAGAAGGCCATCGCCATCAAGGCCGAATTCGCCGAGGCCTATTACCTACTGGCCATGTGCGAATTCACGGAGATGAATCTCAAGGGCACCAAGACCAATCTCCAAAAATACCTGGCGCTGGAACCCGCGGGCAAGCATTCCGCCGAGGTCAAAGCCATGCTGGCCGACCCCAGCCTGAAGAACGTGAAGTAGGCGGTTGGTTCCATCTTCAAGAGGAGGGCCCTTGGGGCCCTCCTCTTTTGTTTCGTTTCAGGACCGGCGAGGAGTGGTCAGAGCCTGTCCAGATCCTCGACGCCGATCCCCGGAATCCAGGGGAGCAGTTCGTACTGGGCCACGCCCTCCCGGATGAAGGGATCGCCATCCCGCACCTGATCGAGCGCCTTCAGCGCGTTCTCATCCTCCACCCGCAGCAGCAGGGCGCCGCCATTGCGGGGATCCAGTGGACCGGAGGCCAGCAATACCTTCTTTTCCTTGAGGCCTCGCAGATAGGCGCGGTGCGCCTCCAGGACCTTGAGAATCTCCTCCAGGGGTTTGCGGTAGCGCACGATGGCAATGGCGTACATGGGCTTTTCTCCTTCTTGTTTTTTCCCATTTCACAAAAATGGAACGCAAAATTCGCGCTCCATTTTTGTGAACCCAGAAAGACTTAATCCCGCACAATGCGCGTGCCCACCGTTTCATAGGATTCCTTGCCCAGCGCCTCGGGGCTGGTGATCAGCACCTCGTGGCCGCCGGCCTCGATGAAGGCCATGGCCGATTCGATCTTGGGGCCCATGCTCCCGGCGGGGAACTGGCCATCGGCCAAGTGCTTCCTCGCCTCCGTGAGGGTCATGCGATCCACCCACTTTTGCGTGGGTTTGCCGAAGTCGGTGGCCACCTTGGGCACGCCGGTGAGGATCACGTAGGTATCGGCCCCCAGCTGTTCGGCCAGCAGGCTGGAAAGGCGGTCCTTGTCGATGACGGCCTCCACACCCACGAGAAACCCGCTGGCGTCGCGGATGACGGGGATGCCGCCGCCACCACCGGCGATGACGCAGTGACCGGCCTCCAGCAGGAGCTTCACGGCCTCCAGCTGGATGATCTCCAGGGGCCTGGGCGAGGGCACGACCTTCCGCCAGCCGCGGCCCGCGTCTTCCTTCATGTGCCATTTTTTCTGTTTCTGGAGTTCCACGGCGCGGAATTCCGTGTAGAAGGGGCCCACGGGCTTGGTGGGATTCTCGAAGCCCGGGTCGTTCTTGTCCACGACGACTTCCGTGAGCACGGTGCTAACGGGGCATTCGTGCTTGATGTAGCGCAGGCGGTTGATGAGCATCCGCTCGATGATGTAGCCCATGGAGCCCTGGGTCATGGCGTCGGCGATATCCAGGGTGTAGGGCGGGATCTTGTTGGCGCCCATCTCCTGCTGGATGAGGATATTGCCCACCTGGGGGCCGTTGCCGTGGACCACGCAGAGGCTGTAGCCCGCCTGGATGACATTGGCGAACATCTCGGCGCATTCCCGTGCGTTCTCCAACTGCTCTTCCTGGAGCCCCTGCTCCTTCTCCTTGAGCAGGGCGTTTCCGCCGATGGCGATGAGTGCGATTTTTTTGGACATGGGGATTCCCTGAGTAAAAAAGGATTCTATCAGCGATTAGGAATTCTCCCGAAGGCCTTCTCCAGATCCCGCTTCCCGCGCTTCAGGGAGGGCACCCCCAGACCCCGAGCCCACAATCCGCCGTCGAATTCCCGGCGCGATCCAGGTAGAATCTAGGTTTTATGCGGGTTCGCCATGCATGTCCAAGAATTGATCCTTCGCCTCCAGCGCTACTGGGCCGATCGCGGCTGTCTCGTGGGCCAGCCCTACGATATCGAGAAGGGCGCGGGCACCATGAATCCGCTCACCTTCTTCGGCGCCCTGGGTGAAAGGCCCTGGAACGTGGGCTACGTGGAGCCCAGCCGCCGCCCCGGTGACGGCCGCTACGGCGAAAACCCATTCCGCGTCTACAAGCACCACCAGTTCCAGGTGATCCTCAAGCCCTCCCCCGCCAAGGTGCAGGAGATGTATATCGAGAGCCTGGAGGCCCTGGGCATCGATATGCGCAAGCACGATCTGCGCTTCGAGGAGGACAACTGGGAATCCCCGACGCTGGGCGCCTGGGGCGTGGGCTGGCAGGTGGTGCTCGATGGCATGGAGATCAGCCAGTTCACCTACTTCCAGCAGATGGCCGGCATCGATTGTCGGCCGGTATCAGCCGAACTGACCTACGGCATCGAACGCATCTGCATGTTCCTCTCGGGCATCGATAACATCTTCGATCTCACCTGGGGCGAGGTGAAGACCGACCAGGGCGTCTTCCCCATCACCTATGGGGACGTGCGCCACCGGGAGGAATTCGAACTGAGCGCCTACAGCTTCGAACACGCCAATCTCGAACTGCACCAGATGCTCTTCACCGAATTCGAAAAGGAGGGCTGGCGCATGGTCAAGGACCACGGCCACTTCCGCTCCGCCTACGACCAGGCCCTCAAGATGAGTCACACTTTCAACGTGCTGGATGCCCGGGGCGCCGTCTCCACCACCGAGCGCCCCGGCATCATCAAGCGCGTGCGCGATCTCGCCTGCGCCTGCGCCAGGGCCTACCTGGAATTCGAGACCGCCCAAGCCCAGGAGGTGAAGTGATGGAGACCCGCACCCTCCTGCTGGAACTGCACTGCGAAGAGATCCCCGCGCGCTTCCTGAAGCCGCTGGTGAACGATTTCAGCCACAAGCTGGAAGACGATCTGGAGGCCTGGTTCCCCACTGGCGACAGCGCCAACTACGGGATGCGCATCCAGGGATTCCTCTCCCCCCGCAAGCTGGCCTGGCGCATCCAAAATCTGCCGCTCCAACAGGCCGACCAGACCGATACCCAGGTGGGCCCCCCCCAGCGCATGTGCGTGGACGAAGCGGGCGCGCCCACCCAGACGGGCCTCAAGTTCGCCGAGAAGTGGGGCGTGGACTTTGCCGCCGTCCGCTTCGAACAGCCCAAGGGCAAGAAGGAGCCCTGCGCCGTGGTCACGCTCCTGAAGCGCGGGCGCCCCACGGTGGAGCTGCTTTCCGAGGCCCTGCCCCGGATCATCGCGGGCCTCAGCGTGCCCAAGGCCATGCGCTGGGGCACGAGCGAATTCCAGTTCGTGCGCCCCATCCGGAATATCCTCTGTCTCTTCGGAGAGGAGATCGTGCCCTTCGAAGTCGATGGCGTGAAGGCCGGAAGCAGCACCTGGGGCCATCGCCTCTTCCATATGGACCATCCCGAACCCGTGCAGATCCCGGCCCCCGAGGCCTACGAGGCCACCCTCGAAAAAGCAGGAGTGGTGGTCGACTGCGGGAAGCGCCGGGACGCCATGAAGGCCCAGCTCGAGCAGCTCGCCCTTGAAATCGGCGGACACGTGGTGGCCGATGAGGAACTGCTCACGGTGCTTTCCGAGATCGTGGAATGCCCCAAGATCCTGCGGGGCGACTTCCCGGAATCCTTCCTGGACCTGCCCAAGGAAGTGCTGGTCACCAGCCTCAAGGAGCATCAGAAGTCCTTCTGCATCGAGAACGACAAGGGCGGCCTGCTGCCCTATTTTCTCACCGCCGCCAACCGCCCCGATGATCCCGAAGGCTTCGTGAAGAGCGGCAACGAATGGGTGCTCAAGGCCCGGCTCTACGACGCCCGATTCTTCTTCGCCGAGGATAGGCGCACGCCCCTGGAGACCCGCCTGGAGAAGCTCTCCCATCTGACCTTCCACCGGGAACTGGGCAGCTACGTGGAGAAGACCCAGCGCATCACGCGCATCGCCGAACAGCTCGCCAGCGATCAGGGCCTCAATGGGGCCCTGGCAGGAGAGGCCGCGCGGCTCTGCAAGGCCGATCTCGTGACCCTCATGGTGGGGGAATTCCCGGAGCTGCAGGGCATCATGGGCGGCGAATACCTCCGGCAGGAAGGCCAGCCCGAAGACGTCTGGAGGGCCGTGAAGGAGCACTACCGGCCCTTGAGCGCCGCGGGGGAAATCCCAAGCACGCCCATGGGGGGCGTGTTGGCCATCTCCGACAAGCTGGACACGGTGGCGGGCTGCTTCGCCATCGGTCAGATCCCCTCCGGGAGCAAGGACCCGCTGGCCCTGCGCCGCGCGGGACAAGGCATCGTGCGGATCCTGTGGGAACAGGGCTGGAAGCTGGATCTCGCCAAGCTGGTGGAAGAGGGGCTCGGCGCCGTGAAGGCCCGGGCCACCAAACCCGAAGCCGAGACCCGGGAGGCCCTCCTCATGTTCTTCCGGGACCGCGTGGCCTACCAGCTGGAGCTCGCGGGATATCCGGGCCCCGTGCGCCGCTCGGCCCTGGCCACGGGCTGGACGGATCTCGTGGATCTCAAGGCCCGTTGCGAAGCGCTCTCCGGCTTTGCGGAGGACGCCCGTTTCGAGAGCCTGGGCATGAGCGCCAAGCGCATCGGCAATATCCTCATCAATGAAAGCCCTGCCGAGACCTTCGACGCCGGCACGCTCCAGCAGGAGGAGGAAAGGGCCCTCGCCCTCCGCCTCGCCGAACTCGAGCAGGCCCCGGATCACGGGACCCTCCTGGAACTCCTGGCCGAACTGGCCCAGCCCCTGGAGGCCTTCTTCAAGGCCGTGATGGTCAAATGCGAGGATCCGGAACTCCGAGCCGCACGCCTCGCGCTCCTGCACCGGCTGCGCCAGGCCTTCCTGCGGGTGGCCGACTTCAGCCACTGGCAGTAGCAGGAATCCAAGGGGGCCGCGAGGCCCCCTTGGATTTTCCGGAGCGCTGGCCTTCGGCCCGTCACCCCTGGCGCTTTTCCTCCAGCTCCAGCCAGGCCATCTCCATTTCGTCGAGCTGGGCCTTGGCGGCGTCCCGGTCCTTCAGGGCCTGATGGCCCGGCGCGTCGGCGCTAGCGAAGGCCATGGGATCGGCCGTGAGGGCGTCCAACTCCGCGATGCGGGCGTGCAGCGAGGCCATGGCATCCTCGATCTCCACCACGCGCCGCTGTTCCTTCTGGCTGAGGCCGGGTTTCTTCCCGTGGTGCCCATCGGTGCGGGCGGCCTTGACCGTCTCCGCCTTGACCGGGGCTTCCTGGGCTAGGCGCGCCGCGCGCAGGCGCTTGACGGTATCGGGATTCCCTTCGTAGAGCTCCCAGCGCCGCGTTCCCTGGGGGTTCCAGGCCAGCGTGTGGGTGGCCACCTGATCTAGGAAGAAGCGGTCATGGCTCACCAGCAGCAGGGTGCCGGGGTATTCCACCAGGGCTTCCTCCAGGTTCTGAAGGGTGGCGATATCCAGATCGTTGGTGGGTTCATCCAACACCAGCAGATCGGAGGGCAGGAGCATGGCCTTGGCCAATAGCAGGCGGTTTCGTTCGCCGCCCGAAAGCGTCGCAGCCAGCCGTCCCTGCTGCTCCACGGGAAAGGCGAAGTTCGTCAGGTAGACGTGGGCGTGGATCACGGAATCCTGGAGCTTCACCACCGCCACGCGATCCGCCAGGTTATCCAGGATGCTCAAGGAGCCATCCAGCTCGCCCCGGCCCTGGGAGATGGCCGAGAGGGAGAGCTTGGGGTGGCGGCTCACCTCGCCGCGGGTGGGACTCAGCTCCCCTAGGATCAGATTGAGGAACGTGGATTTGCCGCAACCGTTGGGCCCCAGCAGCGCCACGCGCATCCCCCGCTGGAGGGAGAGATCCAGGCCCCCGATGAGTTCAGGGCCCCCTTCGTACGCGAATTCCAGGCCCTTCACCTGCAGCAGGGCATCGCTGCGATTCTCGCCGCCCTTGAACTGGATGGCCTGACGACTCTCGTCCCGGTTGCGCTCGGCCACGTCGTCCTTCAGGTCCAGCACATCCTGGATGCGCAGTTTGCTCTTGCGGGTCCTGGCCTTGGCGCCCCGCCCCAGCCAGGCCATCTCCCGGCGCAGGCGGTTCTGCATGTGCTCCGTGAGGCGGGATTCCCGATATTCCCGGTCCGCCTTCTCCAGCAGATAGTCGCTGTAGTTGCCCTCGTAGTTGGTGAGGCGCCCCATTTCCAATTCCAGCATGCGGTCCACCACCCCATCCAGCAGATGCCGGTCGTGGGTGATGAGCAGCAGCGCGCCCCCGAAGCCCTGGAGCCAGGCCTCCAGCTTTTCCACCTGTTCGGGATCGAGATGATTGGTGGGCTCGTCCAGGATCAACACATCCGGGTCCTTGAGCCAGGCCTGGGCCAGGGCCACTCGCTTGCGCCAGCCCCCGGAGAGGGACTCCACCTGGACCTCCAGGTCCTCCAGCCCCCAGGTGGTCTGGGCCTCCTTCAGGCGGGGCTCCAGATCCCAGCCCATGTGAGCCAAATGGAGTTCCACGGATTCCAGTTCCAGGTGCAGCCGCGCTTCGGCCCCCCGGTCGCCCTGGCGCTGGTGGAGTTCCTCGTGGATCTCGCCGTGGCGTGCGATGAGGGTGGCGTGATCGGCCAGGGCGAATTCCAGGGCCTGGCGAATGGTGGCCTCAGGCTCGAAGTGGGGATCCTGGGCGAGGCGCGCCACCCGCAGCCCTTGGGTCGTGACGACCTCCCCGGAATCCGGGGTTTCCTCGTGGGAAAGGATCTTGAACAGCGTGGACTTCCCCGTGCCGTTGCGCCCAATGAGGCCGACCTTCTCCCCCTGCTGCAGACCGAAGGAAAGCTCCTCCAGGATGGGCTGGGCGCCGTAGCGCTTGCTCACCTTGACCAGACTGAGGGCAATGGTCATGAAAACTCCTAGCCCTCCAGTTTCCCACGGGAAGGGGATTCCCTTCAGGAGGAAAAGGGAAACCCGGGCGGGAGTACACTTTCTCCATGACCGCCCTTCCCTTCCGCATCTCCATCATCGACTACCTCAACTCGGCCCCTCTCAACTACGGATTCAAGCGGGGCCTGGGTTTCGAACACTTCCACCTGAAGTTCCAGGTGCCCTCGGCCTGCGCCGATCAGCTCAGGACCGGCGAGGTGGACGCGGGCCTCATCAGCTCCATCGAGTTCCTGCGCATTCCGGGCCTCTGCATCGTGCCCGGGCTCTGCATCGCCTCCCCCAAACGGGTCCGCAGCGTGATGATCCTCTCCAAGGTGCCTCCCGAAAAGATCCGCAGCCTGGCCCTGGACACCTCGAGCCGCAGTTCGGTGGTGCTGGGTCAGATCCTGCTGCGGGAGCGCTACGACACCTGCCCCGAGACCCGCGCCATGGGCCCGGATCTGACGGCCATGCTGGAGCAGTGCGATGCGGCGCTGGTGATCGGGGATCCCGCCATGAGGGCCCGGAAGGAGGGCCTCATCGTCCTGGACCTGGCGGAGGAATGGCACGCCTGGACGGGCCTGCCCTTCGTCTTCGCCCTCTGGATGGTGCGAGAAGAAGCGCCGGAGCTGAGGGTGCATCTCCGCCCGGAGTGCCCGACTGGCCCCGCCCAGGGCATGGGCGCAGGTCTCCTCCCCGGCGGCGTGGCCCCCTTCTTCCACAAGAGCCTGGAAATGGGCCAGGAGCACCTCACGGCCATCATCGACGAAGCCTGGCACACCATCGGCTGGACCAAGCTGGAACTCCGGGAATACCTCACGGAAAATATCAGCTACCACCTGGGGGAGGCCGAGCAGAAGAGCCTAGCCCTCTTCTTCGAGAAGGCCGTGCGCCATGGCTTCGCGCCCGAGGGGAGAGCCCTGCGGTTCTTATGAGACCTGCCAGACCATGTCATTTTCGGAGCGTCTCCAGCGCCTTGATGGCGGAGGCCCAGGTGGGATCGAGTTGCAGAGCCCTTTCATAGGCGGCGATGGCCCTGGCCTTGTCCCCCTTGATCCCATAGGCTTCGCCCAGGGAATCGTGGGCGTTGACGTTGGTGGGATAGGCCTCGGTGCATAGCTTGAAGATCTCCAGGGCATCGTCCAGGCGGTTGCGCTCCATCAGGTTGTAGCCCAGCTCGTTGAGCTGGCCGGCGCTCCAGGTGTAGGTCTCCGGCTGTTCCTGCCTCAGGCGCCGATAGGTCGTGAGGGCTGCCTGGATTCCCTCCTTCTCCAGGAGGGAATCCAGGAAGGGGCCGATGGGTGGCTTCATCCTTTCCGTCGGCAGCGTGTCCATGGCGCAGACGGCCCTGCGCAGTTGTTCATCGGTGAGCAAATCCAGCTGGGGAAGGGTAGGACGCCGGGGGTCGAAGCCCTGGAGCTCGGCCCTGTGGGCCTCCATCCAGGCCAGGACGCCCTTCACGATCCTCAGATTGCCCTGGCCATGGGGGGTGGAATCCCCCAACAGCGAATTGTGAACCTGGCCGAACATCAGCTTGGGATGCCGGGAGAAGGCGATTTCGGAGAGCTTGGCTCGGAATTCCAGGGTGGCTCCATCCTGGATGCCCATGGCCTTATCGATGGCGTGGCGCCCCTCGTGGGAGAAGATCGTGCTAGCTTCCAGCTCCCGTTCCCTCTCGGCCAGGAAGGCCAAGCGGCGCGCTCCGGGCTCCTGAATGCCCTTCCGGTCGAGTTCGGCCAGCATTTCCACCAGGACACTGCGCTCGAGGCGACCCGCCAGCCCCGGCAGGAAGGCGCAGGGATTCTGGGCGGCCCGCTGTTCGTCGGCCAGGCTCTCCCGGGCGATCTCCGCATCCCAAGTCTTGCGTTCCGCGGGATCGACCGCCTTGCGCAGCAGCGCGAGGCTGCCACCGGCCACATCCCCGCGCACGCTGGTGATGGTATTCCCACTGCTCCAGCCCCCGTGCTGCATTTCATAGCACCAGGCCCAGGACTGGAAGCCGTTGGAGATCATGGTGTCGAGCACCTGGTAGCGGACCTGGGCGGTCTTTCCGTACTGATTGATCGTCTGCCGCTCGTCTGTGATGCGATGGCCCAGATGCAGATCGAAGTAGCCGGAAGTATTGCCGAGATTGATCAGGGTTCCGTACCGGGCCTCCAGGGTCGGATACGCAAGGGTTCCCAGCTCCGCAAGGCCCTTGCCTTCAGGGGTCCCGGGCAGCCCAAGAGCGCCCCAATGAGCGCGCAACTCCTCCACCCAGCCACGGAGGAAATCCTCCTTGGAACCCTTCCCCAAGGCTGTTTTCCGGTAGTAGTCATCGGCCATGGTCCCCACCCTGTGGAGGAAATCCTGGTAGGCCAGGAGCGGGGCAAAGGAATGGCGCAGAGCCTGGGGCCGGGCGGGATCTCCCAGTAAGACAGCCGCTTCCAGGAAGAAACGAGAATCACTGAGCGCCTGGACCAGGGCTGCAGCCTGGTCGCTGGGGAGCGGGCCGCCCTTCCAGGTGGGCAGGATTCCCCGGAGCACGGCCATGGGCTTTTGGACCAGGTTTGGAACCGGCGCGCCGGGCACGGCGTGGAAATAGGCCTGCCATGCCTGCCAGGCCGTGGGGCCATCCCCCAGCATCAGGGCCGCTGCGAATAGGGGGCGGGCAATCTTCAACACCCCCGGTTCCTCGACCATCCGCTCCCGCAACAGGGCCACCACCTCCTGCAGGCCCTTGGCATCAGCCACGGGCTGGCCTCTTAGGAGGGCGCCCTGGGCTTCCGAAACCACCCCTTCGACCCAGACGAGCTGAGCCTTTCCACGATCAGGGGCTCTGGTTGAAGCCTGGATGGCTCTTCGGGCAGTTGCCTGGGCCTCAGGACCGCGTCCGAGATGGTTTTCCAGGGTGCCCAGCTCACACAGGAGCCCAGGGACCTCCACGCCCCCGTCGATGGCCTTCAGGAGGCGTTCTCGGGCGGCCTCAGGCCGGGCGTAGAACCACCAATCCAGGCGAGCCAACAGACGCTGCGCTTCGGCCCGATCCTCGGGTCGCGGGGAACCCGCCACGAGCTGCTGCAGAATGGCCCCTCCCTTCTGAAGATCGTGGACCGCCAGGGCCCCCCTGGCGTCCTGAAGGGACTGAGCCGGAATGGGCAGGGTGGCCATGACAACCAGGGCATAGGGAACAAATCCAAGGTGCATCGTTTCCTCCGGAGCGGCCGAGAACCCTCTGGGGTTCCAACCATGCTACAGTGAGCAATACTATCTGTGCTGTTTTTTAGTTTAGTTTGAACCGGAGCACGAATGCTAAAGATCTCCCGTTCCACCTCCCTTAGTGATCCCGAAGGCAAGGCCGGCGCGATCTCCCGCCACTGCGTGTATCTCATCGCCACAGGCAAATGGAAGGCGGGAGAGCGCCTGCCGTCCATCCGGGCCGCCGAAGAACTGTGGGGGGTCAATCACCTGACCGTCCAGAAGGCCTATCGCAGGCTGGAGGAGATGGGACTGGTGGAGTCGCGCCCCAAGTCCGGCACCTTCGTTGTGGGCCGGGATGGCCTATCACACCTGGCCCGGCATCGCCACGAACTGGAGCATCTCCACCGGAAGGTGGTCGAACTCATCGACGAAGATCTGGAACTCTCCACCCTGGGCGTGCTTCGCTACCTGGCCCAGATCGAGGAGATCCGAAGCCGAGAGGCACCCGAATTCGCCTTTGCCGAATGCACGGAATACCAGGCCAGCCTTCATGCCCGGGAGGTCTCACAACACTTCGAGGTGCCGGTCCTGGCCCTGAGCACCGGGCAGATCGGGGGACGCCGGGCCCGGGTCCCAGGGCATGTGCGGGTTCTACTCACGACGGCCTTCCACATCGAAGAATTGCGGGGCCTCGCCGAACCCAAACGCCTCAGGGTCGAGGCCATCCCCATCGAAATCTCCCCCAGCATCCTGGAGGCCCTCTCCTCCGGCCAGGGGGAGATGCTGCTGTTGGAGCGGGAGAGCCAAATGGCCACTCATATCGCCGAGGATGCCGCCCGCCTAGTGCCGGGCGTGAAGGTGAGGACGCTCATCACCGACGAGCCCGAAAGGGCCCTCGCAGCCGCCCTTAGCCAGGGAACCCCGCAGAAGGGCGCTCCGACACTCTTTCTGTCACCCCGGGTCTGGGGCAACCTGCAGGAGCCCTGGCGCGAACACCCTGGCGTGCAGCCCATGACCTTCCGCATCCCCGAAAACGCCTGGCCCCAGGTGGCCGACGCCCTGGGCATGCCCCTGGGCATGTGAGGCGCCTCAGGGGCGGCTTGAGGCTTCAGGAAAGACATCTTCCCGTGCCACGTTCCCGCTGGCCACGATGGGAATCTTGCAGGAGGTCCGTTCCCAGGGATGAGGCCGATGGAGAGCAACACCGTGTCGCAAAGGAGGATGGCTTCGGTGCCCGGAATGGGACCCACATTGGTTTCAAGGCGCGGAGGCCCCCCCGGGGTCTTAGAATCCCGGTTCGGAAATACTCCGAAGGGTGATCTGGGTTGCGAATTTCTCCACCTGGGGCCGGATCTCGCTGGCCTTGCCGATGAGGACGAAACAGAGCTCCTTCTCGGGGTAATAGGCCTCGATGATTCGTTTGGCATCGGCCAATGTCATGGCGTCCACCTTGGCGAAGAAGGCGTTCACGTCACGATCGGGCCGCCGGTAGAGCTGGAGTTCGGCGAGCAGATTGGCCAGTTGCTCCCCCGTCTCCAGCAGCTTGGGCGGTAGGGTGCCCTTGATGTAGGCCTTGGCCGAGGCGAGATCGGCCTCCGTGATGCCCTTTTCGTGGAGTTCCTTCAGCGTGGCCAGGGCCAGATCCAGGGCCTTTCCCGTGGTGGCGTTGGCCGTGAAGCTGCTGATGGCGAAGCGTCCAGGCACCTGATGCAGGCTGAAGCGGGAGGAAGCCCCATAGGTGAGGCCGGACTTGATGCGCAGCGCGGTATTGATCATGGAGGTGAAGCGCTCGCCGAAGAGCACGTTGACCACCTGGACCGGCACGGCATCGGGGTTATCCCGGGCCAGGCCCACGCTGCCGACCATGAAATAGGTCTGGGTGGCATCGGGCTTGTCCACCAGGAGGAGCCTGCGCCCCTGCACAGGGCTAGGTTGGGGCAGCTCCCTCCGCACGGGACTAGCGAGAGCCTTCCAGGCGCCGAAGCATTCGGTCACCCGTTTTTCCATCTCGGAGGTCTTGAAATCGCCCACCACCACCAGGATGGCGTTGGCAGGGGTGTAGTGGGCGGCATGGAAGGCCACCACATCCTGGCGGGTGAGGCCCCCAAGGGAGCGTTCGTCCCCCTTCGAAGACCGGCCATAGGGATGGGTTCCGAAGAGAAAACCGCTGAAGTAGTCGCCGATGACCTCCTGGGCGTCGTCCTTGGCGGCGCGCGCTTCATCGATATGCTGGGCGCGCAGCTTCTGCACCTCGGCATCGGGGAAGACGGGGTTCATGACCATATCGGCGAATAGCTCCAGGCCGCCCTGGATATCCTTCTTCATGAATTCGGCCCTGCAGGTGCTGAAGTCCAGGCTGGCTCGGGCGCCACTATTGGCCCCCACGGCATCCAGGGCTTCGGAGATCTGGTCGGCGCTGCGGGTCCGGGTGCCCTTGCGCAGGAGCTCGGCGGTAAGGGAGGCGAGGCCTGCCTTGCCTTCCGGATCCTGGGTGGAGCCCGAACGCAGCGCCAGATGCAGGGCCACGAGGGGCACCTGGGGCTGTTCCATGAAGAGCACGGTCATCCCGTTATTCAGGACGGTCTTCGTATAGGCCGGTAGCCTCACGCCGGGCTCCCCAGCCTGGAGGCCCTGGAATAGAACGCCCAGGAGGCAGACCCTCGCCAAGGTGCGCAGATGGCTCATCATTTCGTCTCCTCGGGCATCAGCGTGGCCACGGTGCGGTTATCGGCGCTGAAATACCTGCGGGCCACCCGCTGGATATCGGCGGCGCTGACCCTGTCCATGGATTCCTGAGCCTGGAACAGCTGGGCGTAATCGCCGAAGAAGAGCTCAAAGGTGCCCAGGGCGTTCCCCCGGCCATTGATGGTCTTCAGCTCCTGGAAGAGGCCCATGAGCGCCATGTTCTTGGCCTTGGCGAGTTCGGAGGGGGTGACCGGCTCAGCCGCCAGGCGGGCCAGTTCCTCGTACAGGGCCTTCTCGCAGGCGGTGGGGGCAATGCCCGCCCGGGGCTGGACGCTGAAGATGAACAGGCCCGGATCGAAGTCCATGTTGCCGCCGCCGCTGATCTCGATGGCCAACTGGTCCCGGTCCACGAGGCGGCGCTGGAGGCGGGCGCTCTCGCCCCCGCTCAGGATATGGGTGAGGATCTGCAGGGCGTAGGTGTCCGGATGGCGGGTCTGGGGCACATGGTAGGCGGCCAGCAGCAGGGGCAATTGGGCGGCCTTATGCACGATGAGGCGCCGTTCCCCCTTCTGCTCGGGCTCCTGGGTGAGGACCTGGGGGGGCAGCTCCCGGGCCGGAATCGGCTCGATGTGCTTCTGGGCCAGACGGAAGACCTCCTCGGCCTGCACGTCCCCCACCACGATCAGGGTGGCGTTATTGGGGGCATAGCCCATGCGCCAGTGGTTCTTGAGATCCTCCAGCTTCCAGCCCTGGATATCGCTCATCCAGCCCAGCACCGGCCACATGTAGGGATGGGCGGTGAAGGCGGTGGCGTGGAGCTGCTCATCCAGGATCCCGTCATTGGAATTCTCCACGCTCATGCGCCGTTCGCTGGCGACCACGCCGCGTTCGGATTCGATCATCTTGGGATCGAAGGCCAGATCCCGGATGCGATCGGCCTCCATATCGAAGATCTTCTCCAGATTGGCAGTCCCTGAGGGGAACCAGTCCTGGTAGACCGTGACGTTCTGGGAGGTGTAGGCGTTGTTATTGCCGCCGAAGCCCTCCATCACGCGATCGAACTGGCCCGGGCCGAATTTCTTCGCGCCGTTGAACATCATGTGTTCGAAGAAGTGGGAGATGCCCGTGGTCCCGGGCCGCTCGTTGCGCGAACCGATGCGGTAGAAGGTGTAGAGGGCCACGTTGGGGATGCCATGGTCCTCCTGCACGAGGATCTTCATCCCGTTTTTCAGGGTTTGGGTCTTCACCGGAAAGGCCTGGGCCGAGAGCGTCTGGGCCAGCAGGGGCGCGGCCAACAGCACGACCCTGGCCAGGGTGCGGGATCTGTTCATGGAGGTTCCTATGAGAAAAGCATTCGATCTGCCCGAAAGAAACCTGAATTTATACCACACAATGCGAGGCCCTTACAGGGGGAAGCAGCCCCAAGCTGGCAACGGCTGCCCGAGGGGCCCAAGCAGACAAAGACCAAGGCCCAGGCCAACCTCAGCGAAGGAATGCCCCGCCAGGGAGGCCCTGGCTTGACAGCAAGCAGGGCATTGTTCAAAACTGATTGATTGTCAGCGTCCTGATTCTTCTCAGGACTGAAAAGGGAATCCGGCTCACCCCGGAAGGCTCGTGAGTCTGAAGAATAGCCAATACCTGACCGCGCTGGACATCTGCGGGCGGCGAAGCTTGGAGAGCTTAACTTAAGGCAATCCGGGCAAGGCGTCCTCGGGTTTCCGTGATTGTTTTTTACTTTCAAGATTGTGAATATCCGTGGATATCAAGCCCCTGAAGGGTCCCGCGCAGGCGTGAAAACCCCTTTCCTCTTTTAGCCTTGGGCAGGAGCGGCCATTCCACAAAAGGACATCGTGCTCCCAGGTCCTCCAGGTGATCATCCCTCAAGGACCCTCGTGGAGAAGGAGTTGAAGGATATGCCATTCCATCGCATCGCCATCATCAACCGCGGGGAGCCCGCGATGCGGTTGATCCGGGCCGTCCGGGACTGGAATGCCGAGGGGCGGCAGCCCATGGAGACCGTGGCCCTCTTCACGGCCGTGGACCGGAACGCCCCCTACGTGCTGGAGGCCGACCACAGTTTCGAACTCGGCAGCCCGGCCGAGGATGGGCAGGACGAGATCGCCCGGGCCCGCAACTGCTACCTGAACTATGACGTTCTCATTGGAGCCATGCAGGCCACGGGAGCCGATGCGGCCTGGCCCGGATGGGGCTTCGTCTCCGAGCATCCCGATTTCGCGGCCCGCTGCCGGGAGGCGGGCATCACCTTCATCGGCCCCACGCCGGAGGCCATGCGGCGCGTGGGGGACAAGATCGGCTCCAAGCGATTGGCCGAATCGGCCGGAGTCCCCGTGGCCCCCTGGAGCGGCGGCCCCGTCACCTCTCCTGAGGAGGCCCTAGCCAAGGCCGCGGGCATCGGTTTCCCGCTCCTGGTGAAGGCCACAGCAGGAGGCGGCGGGCGGGGCATCCGCTTCGTGGATTCGGCCGAGGCGCTGCCCGATGCGCTCCGCTCGGCTTCCGAAGAGGCCCAGAAGGCCTTCGGGGACGGCACCGTCTTCCTGGAGGCCATGGTCTCCGCCGCCCGGCACGTGGAGGTCCAGGTGCTGGCCGATGATCACGACCAGATCTGGGCGGTGGGGGTCAGGGACTGCACGGCCCAGCGCAGCCACCAGAAGGTGATCGAAGAGGCCCCTTCCCCTGTGCTGAGCCAGGCCCAGGATCAGGCCCTGCGCGAAGCAGCGGTGAGGGTCACCCGAGCCTCCGGGTACCGGAACGCGGGCACGGCCGAATTCCTGTTCGAACCCTCCACCGGGGAATTCTGTTTCATGGAGATGAACGCTCGCCTCCAGGTGGAGCACCCCGTGACCGAAATGACCACGGGGCTGGATCTGGTGAAGCTCCAGATTTCCCTGGCCCTAGGGGAGCCCCTGCCCTCGCCCGAAGCCCCCGCCACCCGGGGACACGCCATCGAGGTCCGCCTCTGCGCCGAGGATCCGGATCGCGGCTTCGCCCCCGCCCCTGGGCGCGTGCTGACCTTCCGCCCCCCCCAGGGCGCGGGACTACGGATCGACGCCGGCATCCGAGAGGGCAACCTCATCCCCCAGGCCTTCGATTCCATGGTCGCCAAGATCATCGCCCTGGGCTCCACCCGGGAGGAGGCCCGAGGGCGCCTGCTCCGCGGGCTTCAGGAGAGCCTGGCGGTGGTGGAGGGCGGCGTCACCAACCGCAGCTTCCTCATCCGCCTCCTGGAACACCCCGATTTCAAGGCCTCCCGGATCGACACCTCCTGGATCGACCGCCTCGTGGAGCAGGATGGAGCGGTTTTGAAACAGTGGGGCGGCATCGCCCTGGCGGCCGTGAGCATCCTGCTCCACAAGGCGCGCCTGAAGGAGGACGAGACACACTTCTTCTCCACGGCAGCCCGGGGCCGGGCCGAACTCCCCGCCCGGAACCGGGACCCCTTCGAGATCCGCCAGGATGGAAAGACCTGGACCCTGGAGGTCTCCAGCCTGGGCAACCACGCCTACCGGGTGGTCCACCAGGATACCCATCTCGATTTGTCCTTCCGTACCACCGGCCCCAGCGAGATCCGCATCGCCTCCCCCTCAGGCCAGAGCTGGCACCTCACCCATAGCCGCTCCGGCCAGGAATGGGTAATCGAAGTCAACGATGAGCTGCACCGCCTTTCCTGCGAGACCGGCGGAGCCCTCCGGGCGCCGGGGCCCGGGCTTGTCCTCGCCCTGCCCGTGGCCGAAGGCGCCGAAGTGGAGGCCGGGGATCGCCTAGTGGTCCTGGAGGCCATGAAGATGGAATTCCCGGTCACGGCCCCCTGCCGGGGCCGCGTGCGCTCGATCTCGGTGAAGGTGGGCGACCAGGTGGAGACCGGAAGCCCCCTGATCGTGCTGGAATCCCTCGAAGGGACCAATGAACAGGCTCTGGCCGCCTCCGAAGGCTTGGTGCACCCCTGGATCGGCCTAGTGCCTTCTTCTGAATCCGAACTGGATGTCCCCCAGGAACTACGGCGCCTGCTCCTGGGTTACCGACCCTCGGAGGAACTCGTCCGGCGGGCCCTGAAGGCCCTCCCGAGCGCGCCTTCAGCGACGGTAGAGGCCCTCGTCTCCCTGCTCGCGGCGTACTGGGACCTGGAGAACCTCTACGCCTCGGCCCTGCTTCCCTCCCCTTCGGGCCGTCCCCGCACCTCCCTGGGAGCCTGCCTGCGGATCTATCTGCGGGAGGTGAAGGAGGAAGGACGCGGCCTTCCGCGCATCTTCGTCACCGCCCTGCGCCGGGCCCTGGGCCACTATGGACTCCCTGACCTGGAGGACACCCCCAATCTGCGTCATACCCTATTCCGGATTCACCAGGCCACCAAGGCGGGCCCCCTCCGGGAGGAAGTGATCGCCGGCATCTCCAGGAAGCTCCTCGCCCTGGCCCCGCCCCTGGAGGCCCCGGCCATGACCCGACTGAGGGCCATCCTGGACCGGGCCTGCACCCAGGCCCCGGAGCGTCCCCATCAGGCCGGGGACCTGGCCCGCCAGCTCCGCCAGACCCTCTTCGCGGGCCGCATCCGCGCCCAGCGCCAGGAGACCCTTGTCCAGAGGGCCGAGACCCTGCTGGATAGGATCCAGGCAGCCCCCTCTGAGGCGGAGCTCCCCGCCCTTGTCACCGAACTCATCGGCATCCCCTGTTCCCTGGGCGCCCGCATCGCGGCGCGCCTGACCTCGGACCAGGGGACGGGCCTCCAGCGAGTGCTGGAGGCGCTGATCCGCCGTCAGCATCTGCTCCCCCTCGAGCTTCCCATCGAGCCCACACCCGGCGGGTGTTTCACCTTCCCCATGGTGGCCGATGGATCGGCGGGGACCTGCATCGCCACGAGTTGCCCTCCCGAGGAACTCGAGGAGGCCCTCCTGCGCCTGGAGTCCGATGGGCAACGCCAAAGGGAACGGGAGGTCTACCTCCTGGTCTCCCCCGGAGCCGAGATCCAGGTCTCGAGATGCCTGAAGGCTCTCTCCGAGGCCCTGCCCCAGGGCGGTCCCAGGACCAGCATCAGCGTGCCCAAGCCTCCGGCCGGCCTCTCCTGCCACGTCTTCGAACACGGGGTCCAGGGATGGCGGGAAGTGGAGGCCCTGCGGGGCATCCATCCCGCCCTTGCCCACCGCCTGGAGCTGTGGCGCCTTCAGGCCTTCGATCTGGACCGGCTGAAGGCCGGAGGCGATAACCTGCTGGTCTTCCAGGCCCGGGCCCACACCTCTCCAGCGGACGAACGGTTCTTCCTCTGCGGGGAACTGCTGGATCTCACGCCCATCCGGGATGCCGAAGGGAACCTGATCGAACTGCCGGAATTGGAGGACATGATCCTGGAGGCCTTCCACATCCTCCGGGATCTCCAGGCCCCTCGCCCGGCGAAAAAGCAGCTCCTCTGGAACCGGATCATGGTCCACATCCGGCCCCTCCTCCAGGCGGATCGCCCCGCCCTGCATCGCATCGCCCAGCGGATCCAGGAACATGCCCGGGGCCTTGGCCTGGAGAAGGTGAGCCTGAGGGCCTACCTCCAGGAGAGCCCTGAGGCATTGCCCAAGAACCAGGTCATCACCTTCTCGAACCGCTCGGGAGGCGCCTTCGATCTCTCGCTGGTGTCCCCCCACTGGGAACCCATGCGGCCCCTGGACGCCTATGCCCTCAAGGCCGTGCGGGCCCGGCAGCGCCAGACCACCTATGCCTACGAGATCCTCCATCTCCTCCTGCCGGACGGAGAGGGGGACGGCCTCTACCCCGGCACCTTCACGGAATTCGATTTCCCGGATGCGGAGATGGAAGGGCCCTTCGGCCCCGTCGAAAGACCCTATGGCCAGAACCAGGCCAACGTGGTGGTGGGCCTGATCCACAACCGGACCCCCAAGCATCCCGAGGGGATGGCGCGGGTGGTGATCCTGGGGGATTCCACCCGGGAGATGGGCGCCCTGGCCGAACCCGAGTGTCGGCGAGTCCTGGCGGCCCTGGACCTAGCCGAACAGATGGGCATCCCGGTGGAGTGGTTCCCCATTTCCTCCGGCGCCAAGATTGCCATGGACAGCGGCACGGAGAATCTGGATTGGACCGCGGAGGTCCTGGGGCGCATCATCCGTTTCACCCAGGCCGGAGGGGAGATCAACCTCGTGGTCGACGGGGTCAACGTGGGCGCCCAGTCCTACTGGAACGCCGAGGCGACCATGCTCATGCACACCCGGGGCTGCCTCATCATGACCCCGAGGGGCACCATGATGCTCACGGGCAAGCGGGCCCTGGAATTCTCCGGCAGCGTGGCGGCCGAGGATAATCTGGGCATCGGCGGCTTCGAGCAGATCATGGGCCCCAATGGCCAGGCCCACTACTTCGCCCAGGACCTCAAGGAGGCCTGTAGGCTTCTCTTCCGCTACTACGCCCAGACCTACATCGCCCCGGGAGAAACAAAGGTCCGCCCCAGGCCCACGGCCGATCCCGTGGACCGGGATCTCACGGCCTGTCCCTTCCCCGTGGGAAGCGAACTCTCCTGCATCGGCGATATCTGGGATGACACCCGGAATCCCGGCCGCAAGAAGCCCTTCGATATCCGCACCCTCATGGGGGCCCTGGTGGACCAGGACGCCGATCCGCTCCCCCGCTGGGAATCCATGCGGGACGCCGCAGGCGCCGTGGTCTGGGATGCCCATCTGGGCGGGGAGGCGATCACCCTCGTGGGCATCGAGAGCCGCCCCCTGGAGCGCATCGGCCCCACCCCTGGGGATGGCCCCCGGCAATGGAGCGGGGGCACCCTCTTCCCCCTGTCCTCCAAGAAGGTAGCCAGGGCCCTCAATGTCGCTTCAACCCGCCGCCCGGTCGTATTCCTGGCCAACCTCTCGGGCTTCGACGGCTCCCCGGAATCCCTGCGCCGCCTGCAACTCGAATACGGGGCCGAGATCGGAAGGGCCGTCGCCAATTTCAAGGGACGCATCGTCTTCTGTGTCATCGCCCGCTATCACGGGGGCGCCTACGTGGTGTTCTCCCGCCGCCTCAACCCCTCCATGAGGGTCTTGGCCCTCTCGGGTGCCTACGCCTCCGTCATCGGAGGCGCCCCGGCGGCGGCGGTGGTCTTCGTGGAGGAAGTGCGCATGCGCACCCTCCAGGATCCGCGCCTGGAAGAGCTGGTGGCCTCCCTCCAGGCCCAGGGGCACCCCAAGCCCCGGCGCAGCGCGGAATACCACGAGGCCTACGCTCGCATCCATGCCGAAAAGACCCACGAACTGGCCGAAGCCTTCGACGGCATCCACACGGTCCAGCGCGCCCTGGAGGTGGGTTCCCTCGACCACATCCTCAACCCCCATGAGCTGAGGCGGGAGATCATCGCCAATCTGGATTGTTCATCACGAGCCTGATCTCGTTTGACCTCATGGGATCAGGCTCCACAGGAAAGACAAGGCTCATGCCCTTTCACGTCATCTTGCATCAACCCGAGATCCCCCAGAACACCGGCAGCATCGGGAGGCTCTGCGTCTGCACCGGCTCCCAGCTGCACCTGATCCACCCGCTGGGTTTCGATACCTCGGACTACTACCTGAGACGGGCGGGCCTGGACTACTGGGAGAAGCTGGCGCCCACCCACTACCAGGACTGGGAGGACTTCCTGGCCCGCAACCCCGCCAAGCGTCTCTGGTTCACCACCACCAAGGGCGAGCGCAGGCACACCCAGGTCCCCTTCGAGGATGGGGATGGCATCGTCCTGGGCCGGGAGACCAAGGGCCTTCCCCCCGAGATATTGGCCGCCTACCCCGAACGGCTCGTGAAGATCCCCATGCCCGGAGATTTCCACCGCAGCCTCAACCAGGCCCAGGCGGCCGCCGTGGTGCTCTATGAGGCCCTGAGACAGACCCGGGGCTGGTGACCCGGAAATCAGGCTTCTATTTGGCTTTCCCCATCTGGACCTTGTAGGCGCCGATCATGAGGTTGGGCCCCTGTTCGGGGATCCCCACGTCCAGGCCTTCCGCGCCAAAGTAGAATTCGTTATTTCGATAGCTCAGGAGCGGGGTTCCGAGTTCTGGAAGAGCGCGCAGTACCGCGAAGGCCAGGTGAACGAAGGCGTCCATGGTCTGGTATTGCAGCATGACGGTACGATCCAAAAGCAGGTTGCGTTCGAAGCGATTCAGAGCCCTGGAATAATATACAACCTTGTTATCGAAAAAAATGTGGACGCCATCCGTGGATACGGTGTAGCTCTTATCCTTGTGGGTTACATTGAACTGAAATTCGGTGCCGCCTTTGAACGCAGTCATCAGACTCTGAAATTTCGGATGTTTAATGTAAGCCGCACCAAAATCTATTCTTTTCGAGACTGGCCTCAATTCACCGGCCGTAGGTCCATACATCATATGGTTATACTTCATAGCCGCCAGACGTTGTTCTGGAGTTTGATGCTTTGCCTTCTCCTTTTTGGGGGGCTTCCCTGAAGCTGCAACCATGAGGTCCTCGGCATGCGCAAACGCTGAATATAGTATTGCACAGGGTGGTCCTGCCTGGCAGCTTTGTGGCAAATCGTGACATGGCGAGGCAAACAGGCCCTCACCTCACCAGGGGCAGTTCGAGGTCACCTGCATCCGGAAGGCGCCCTTCTCGATGGTCAATTCGGCCCGGTCCCGCGCCGGGGAGGGTTCGCCGTCCAGATGCCAAGGCATGGCCCGGTCCAGATGCACGATGGCACGGAGCACCCTGCCCTCCTGCCGGAGGTGGGTGCGGCCTCCCTCCCGGAAGAGCTGGGGGACTTCGGCGAGAAGCTCGAGGAGCCTAGGGCGTTTGAGGTGCACCCACTGGAGGATGCCATCGGTGGGATCGGCATTGGGCGCGATCCAGAGGCCGCTGCCGTACTGGGGAAGGTTGGCGAAACAGAGGCTCCAGGCCTCTTCCGGTAGCGCCGGCTCGGCGCCCTGCCAGGCGGCGCGCAATTTCTCCATCGCCGTCACCGGTGCCAGGGTCTCGGGGCGAAGGGCGTCCCAGCGGACCTGCATCTCCGGATGATGTCGCCAGAGCCCCAGGCAGAGCCTCACATAATTCAGGATGCCCCGCCCATGGGGGGCGTCGAAGGCGTGGGCGATGGCGGCCTCGAAGCCCGTGCCGCAGACATTGAAGAAGGGCACGCCATCCAGGCGGGGGAGGTCCATCTGGAGTTCACGACCCGTCAGGAGGTTCGCCACGGCCCCCGCCGGATTCAGGGGCGTGCGGAGCCCCCGCGCGAGGCCGTTGCCGGATCCCCCGGGAATGGCCGCCAGCGCCACGGGACATCCAGCCTCCACCAGCGCCCGGCCCGCGTAGTGGAGCGTGCCGTCTCCGCCCCAGACCAGCAGGGGACCACCTGCCGCCACGGCCCGCTCGATCAGTGGCGCGTAGTCCCAGGGAGGGCCCAGGGGTGTGGGTTCGAGGCGAGCACGCAGTTCCACCGGCAGGCGCGCCATCAGGGCCTCGGGGTCCTTGCCGCGGGCGCCGGATCTGGGATTGAAGACGAGGGGGAGCTTCATCCCAACAGTGTAAGCGGAGGACAGCTCAGAGCGCCTCGATCTGGATGTCATCGAACCAGGCCATGCCCGCCCCGAGGACGAAGCAGGAAACGGTGAGCGCCGTGGCATCCTCGGCTACGAGGAATTCGGTCGTAGCCTGCGCCCAGGCCTTGCCGATCTTCTGGCGCCCGCGTATGTCGTCGCGGAAACCCCGCCCCCTGTCACGGTTCACCTGCACACTGAGGCTGGCGCGGAAGTTCTTTTCACCCTCGGCGCGGATCCAGGCCGTGATGCGGAGCCTCCTGCCCCGGTAGGGCTTGGCGTCCAGGTGCTGCATCGCACTGTAGGGAATGAAGGCCTTGGGGTCGCCCTGGAAGGCTACACGGAGGCAGCGCGTCCCCTCCTTGGCGCCTTCCTTCACGATCTGAGCCACGAATCCCTGGCCACCTCCCAAGGACCACCCTTGAGGCGCCTTGCCCACGTCGCCTTCCTCGAACCCGAGGTTGGTGGGCGGCTGGGTGGGAATCGTCTCGGGCACGGGCATCGCAGTCGTGGTGCGGTTGACGAAGAGGAGCGCCCCGAAGCGCGAGGCAACGGAGAGCCTGGGAACGTACATATGGGGGTCGACAGGCACATGGAACACGGCACCACACTCCAGCACTCCTTGAGGTGCCTCGAACCATTCCCGCACGGGCCCCGTGGGCAGATTCCGCAGATCCAAGGCCATCACGGGATGACCCGAGGAAGCCAAGGCCGCATCCAGACTGGCCTCCGCGGAAGGCGTCACGTTGAACACTTTCAGGCCGGCCTGCATAGGATCGGTGTTCTGGGCCTGGAAGCCACCTTCACGAAAGGCAAAACCGATGGGGAGATAGGCGTCCTTCAATGCCTGGCGCAGGTGCCACCCCATGGTGCGGAGCCGCGAGTCGGCACCGATATGGCCATTGTGGGCCCAGAGGACGATTTTCTCCCCCGGCTCCTGCGCCTGGATCCAACAGAGATTGGCGGCCATGGCTTCGTCCCGGACAGTGAAGGAATGCTGAGGGTCGGCCTCCATCCGCGCGCACTGGGCCAGTATCCGCAGGTTCTGGCGCTGTCGTTCAAAGATGGGGGCCTGATCACCCGCAGCCAGGATGGCTTTTCGCGCGTCCAGACGCAGCGCGAGCGCTTCGAGATCCCGGATGATGCCCTCCCAGTCCGCGCTCACGGGCACGCTGAAGCCTGCCGCCACTGTGATCCCCTGTCTGAGGCTCTTCGAGAAGGATCGGCTCTCGCCCTTCTCCATCCGCATGACGATGCGCTTCCCGATCGCATCCAGTTGACGCGCCTCCTCCGAGTCCTCCTTCTCCAGCCAGGCCTTGGCCTGGGCCAGGGCCACCCGATGTTCCTGCATGTCCACCCCGTAGAAGCGCAGCTTCTTCGGGTGCCCAGGGTCAGCGTTGTACTTCCGCATCCACAGGATCTGGTCGAGGACTTCCCGCGTGTTCCAGGTCCAGAAGTAGAGGCCCTTGAGGGTCTTGGCGGGGTCGCCCTGGCCGGTGCGAATGTATTCGTCCACGGCGTGGGCCTCGGGCAGGCTGGCCTCGATGGCGAATACGCGAAAGCCCATCTCCTCCACGAGGAATTCCAGCATGCGGTGTTTGAGCTGGAAGAATTCCTTCGTGCCGTGGGTGGCTTCCCCAAGCCCCACCACCGTGGCATTCCCCACCAACGCCTTGAGGGGCTGGAGATCCGTGAAGCCGCTACCCGCCACCACCGAACGGAGGGGGATGGCGTGGCTCCTGATCCAATCCTGGACTTCGCCTGGGGCCGCGGAGACATCGGGCCTGAACTCCAGCGCGACGTCCGACATGTCCTTGTGGACGGTCAGGGGGATTCCTGGAAAGGCGCGGTCTTTCGCAAGGGCTCGCACGGAATAGGCGCCCGGCGGGAGAACCGCGCTGAAGCGGCCCCGATCCACGTCCACGCGGATATCGGCGTCGTCGTCCTGCACCTGCTTCGTGAAAGAGAGGCGCATGCCTTCCAGGGCCGGAGACACCGAACCCTGGACCCGATGGGCCCGGAAACTCTCTGCGGGCCGCGGTTTGGCGGGATCGGGGCCCTGGGCCGCCAGCGTGGTCAGGGCCAGGCCCAGGACAACGAGATGTTTCATTTAAGAGCTCCTTGAACTTCACATGACAGCGGAGTCCCAGAGGTTCCTCGGCAGGAGCTCAACCCCTGAAGCGCGCGGGATCCGCCACCAGTTCCAGTGCGGCTCCCGTGACGGGGTGCGTCAAGAAGAGCTTCCAGGCGTGGAGCCAGAGCTGGCTATCCGCCTCGCCCCCATAGAGGCCGTCCCCCATCACCGGGGCGCCGAGGAAGGCCAGATGGACACGGATCTGGTGCGTTCGGCCCGTGCGGGGCTCGCAGACCACCCAGTGACCCGGCGCGAGGCCCTCGCATTCCTCGGCCGTGGCGGGCCGGAAGCGGGTCTGGGATGCCTTGGGCTCCAGCAGATCCCCTTCGCAAGCGAAGCGAGCCGGGCTCGCCAAACGCAGGCGCCCAATGGGGCGGTCCACCTCACAGGCCTCGATGGGCTTCGAAACCCGCGCCAGGTAGAGCTTCCGCAGGCTGCGTTCCTGGAAGGTCCGTCCCAGATCGGCGGCCTTGGCCTTGGCCAGCACCAATACGCCGCTGGTGCCCTGGTCCAGGCGATGGCAGAGGATCAGCTTCTGGTCGGGCCGCTGGCGGGCCAGGAGCGCCATCAGATCGTGCTTGTCGGAAGCCTGGGTGCCCTGGGTGGGGATGCCCGCGGGCTTATTGATGACCAGCAGCCATTCGTCCTCGAAGACGACAGCCAGTTCCAATTCGGGAGGCTGGCCCAGGGAATCGTCCACGGCCACGCGGATCTCCGCGCCCACGGGCACCATGCGACTGGCGACCCGCACGCGCTTATGATCCACCTGGACACCGCCCAACTTCAACGCCTCTCGGGCCCCGCGGCGACTGAGGCCCGTCCGCTGGGAGACGAGCTGATCCAGGCGCAGGGGCGCGTCCGGGACTTCCACGAGAAACTTCCAGTTTCGCAAGGCCATGCCCCTAGGCTAACGGCTACAGGCCTCCGGCGGCAGGAAATTGGCGCCGTCGATCACACCGGCGCGGCCTGAGAAGCGTGCCCTATGCAAATTCACCCCCGATGCTCTGGGCTTCCAGAAGCATCCGGGGGCGAAAAGCATGGAAGAGGCTACTTCCCGATGCGCCGCAAATTCATGGCGATGAGGTCATCCGGCAGGGGCACCAGCCCATTGGCCTTCACCTGTTTCTGGCCGTCCTTGGAAAGGATGAAGCGCAGGAAATCCGCCAAACCCGGGTCCAGGTTCTTGCCGGGAGCCTTGTTCACATAGATGTAGAGGACCATCGAGAGGGGATAGGAGCCATCCACCACGGCGGCAGGTGTGGGTTCTACGGCCGTCTTGCCGCCCTTGGGGATGATGGAAACGGCCCGAGTGCTGGCGAACACTTCCCCCAGCCCTCCATAGCCGATGGCGGCCTGGTTGGAGATGATTTCCTCCACCATCGACATAGCGTCGACGCCGCGTTTATTGTCCTCCTTGGCCTTGCCCCCCATTTCGACGGACTCCCGGAAGAAGGCCCTGAGGCCAGAGCCATCGGGGCGCCCGAGGCGCAGGATGGGACGGGCGGCCCAATTTCCGCCGCTGATACCCAGGTCTCCCCAGGTGGCGATATTCTTGGGCCAACCCTGGAGGCGCGTGCTGCTGTACATCGCGTCCAGCTGCTCGATCTTGATCTCCTTGAGGGGGTTGCTCTTATTGACGATCACCACGAGGGCATCCATGGCCACCGCGATGCGGGTGGGGGCGTAGCCCCATTTGGCCGTGCAGGCAGCCACTTCCTCGGCATTCATTTCACGGTTCATGGGCGCCAGATGGGCCTTGCCCTCCAGCAGGCTCTTCACCACGATCGAGGCCACCGCAGGCTGCAGCTCGATCCGGAAGGAGGGGCGCTTGGCCTTGTAGGCATCCACCCAAAGCAGGAAGGTGGATTCCATGTTCAGAGAACCCACCGCAACGTAGCCGTCGGTCTGGGGGGCCATTTGGGCTGCGAGCGGCAGGACCGCCGATTGAAGGCCAGCGAGGCCAAGGGTCAGACAAAGGGCAATGCGTCGCAAGGGGACCTCCATTGAATCCTGTATCGAAAAAAAGAGAAAGAACTTGAAATCTGGTGAAGAACCATAACTCATCGTAGTGTAGTCATGATTCTCTCCTCTGCATACCTGGATCCTTGATGCACACTTGCAGGCCGTATTTCTTCAGGAGGAGCCATGCGCTTCCATCGGATGTTCCCCGCTCTCATGACCCCGGTCTTGATGGCCCCCATCCTAATGGCCCAGACACCGAGCAAGCCCGCCCCGAGAGCCGATCTCGGGGCGCCTGCCTTCGTCAATAGCCTCGGCATGAGCTTCGCGCGCATCCCGGCGGGCAGTTTCCAGATGGGCACGCCGGAACCCAAGGGGGAGGCCTCCGAACGCCCCGTCCACAAGGTGACGATCGGCAAGCCCTTCTTCATGGGCATCCATGAAGTCACCCAGGCCCAATGGAAGGCGGCCATGGGCAGGAATCCCTCCAAGTTCCCCGGGGACGATCACCCGGTCGAATTCGTCAACTGGACGGAGGCCAAGGCCTTCGTGGCCCGTCTCAATGAACTGGAACAGGGCCTCAACGAATACCGCCTGCCCAGCGAAGCCGAGTGGGAATATGCCTGCCGCGCCGGGAACGCTTTCGGGGATGACGAATCCCATCTGGGGGATGCGGCCTGGTTCGATGCCAACGCCGGCGGCGCCCCCCAGGCCGTGGGGAAGAAACAGGCCAACGCCTGGGGCTTGTTCGATATGCACGGCAATGTCTGGGAATGGTGCGAGGACACCTGGCATGACACCTACCAGGGCGCCCCAACCGATGGTCATGCCTGGACCGCGGGAGGGGACGGGGCCCAGCGGGTCATCCGCAGCGGTTCATGGGCCTTCGGAGCTTCCGATGCCCGCTCCGCCGCCCGGATGCCTTTCCGCACGGAATCCCGGGTGGGGGATAGCCTCGGCCTTCGCGTCATCGTCGTACCCAAGGGTTGAATCGGCGGTCAAAAATTTTAAACTCAGGACTATTCTCCAGACGGGGAAAAGCCGAAAGGATTTATCAAGAGGCCTTTTCTCTTTCCCCGGAGTCCCATCCATGGCGGAATCGAAGCCCCAATCTGCTCGCCCGGCCCCTGAGGACTATTATTTTCTCCTGGAATATTGCCCGGATGGAATCCTCCTGTTGGGCCCTGATAGACGGATTCTGGAGGCCAATAGCCGGGCCTGCGAATTCACGGGTTACACCCGGGAGGAACTCCTCGGCCGCTCCGGTCTCAACATTTTCTCCTCCGAGGTCCTGACCCGCGAGCCCACCCGCTTCGATCTGCTGGACCAGGGCCAGGTCATCTCCCGGGAACGGGAATTCCTGCGCCGGGACGGCTCGCGCTTGCCCCTCGAAATGAAGTCCATGCGCCTCCCCGATGGGCGCTACCTGAGCTTCTTCCACGACATCACCGCGCGCCGACAAAGGGAACGGGCCATGCGGGCGAGCGACGCCCGCCACGTGGCGCTGATATCAGCCATCCCCGATATTCTCTTCCAGAATGCCCGGGATGGAACGTACCTGGCCTGCCATGCGGGGGATCCGGCCCAGCTCCTCCTGCCCCCGGAGGCCCTCCTGGGTAAGAAGTGGGAAGAAGTCCTCCCTCCCGTCCTGGCTACGAGTGTCACCCAGACCACGGAAAAGACCTTTGCCACCGGCGAACTCCAATACCTCGAATACGAGCTGCCCCTGGCTGATGGATCCCACTGTTTCGAAGCCCGCATCGCGCCGGGCCCCTCGGAGACCAGCTTCACCGTTGTGAGGGACATCACCCAGCGGAAGCGGGCGGAGCAGGAACTGCAGGAGAGCGAACGTCGGCTCTCCACCCTCATGGGCAATCTGCCGGGCATGGCGTACCGCTGTCGGAGCGACCGGGACTGGACCATGGAATTCGTCAGCGAGGGTTGCCTGGAGCTCACGGGCTATGTTCCAGAGGATCTCCTGAAGAATCGCCGCATCACCTTCGCCGAGCTCATCGATCCCGCCCACAGGGGACGGGTGTGGAAGACCTGGCAGAGCCGCCTCGCCATGCACAAGTCAGTGCAGATGGAGTACCCCATCATCACCGCCTCAGGGAAAGTGAAATGGGTGTGGGAGCAGGGCTGCGGCATCTTCTCCCCGTCGGGAGAATTGGAAGCCCTGGAGGGCTTCATCACGGATATCTCGAAGCGGAAACGCAGCGAAGACCGCATCCGGGAAAGCGAGCGGCGCTACCAGGAACTCTTCCTCAACACGCCCGACAGTGTCTTTTGGGTCCGTCAGGAGAAGGACGGCGGATTCATTCTGGAATCGGCGAACCCGGCCCAAGTGGCCCTCCTGGGCATCGCAGCCTCCGCCCTGGCGGGTCGGCGCCTCGAGGACATCCTTCCCCCCGATCTGGCGGAAACCTTGTCGACCAGATACCGGGGATGCCTGGGTCAGGGTCGTTCCATCTCCTATGAAGAGAGCTATCCAATGGGGGGCCCGCCCCGCTGGTTCCAAACCCTCCTGGTGCCCCTACGGGATGCAGGCGGGAAGATGTGCCGCCTGGTGGGTTTCTCCCGGGATATCACCCAGAAGAAGAATGCAGAGGAAGCCCTGCTCCAGGCCCAGAAGTTGGAGAGCCTGGGGGTCCTGGCGGGAGGCATCGCCCACGACTTCAATAACCTGCTCACCGCCGTCCTCGGCAATGTCAACCTGGCACAGATGCAGCTCAGCCCCGAATCTCCGGCCCAGCCCTACCTTGCGAACATGGAGAAGACCGTCCTCAAGGCCTCGGAACTGACCAAGCAGATGCTGGCCTATTCCGGCAAGGGGCGCTTCGTGGTCAAGCTTCACGACCTGAACCATCTGGTGCAGGGGATGACCCATCTCCTGCAGGTGAGCATCTCCAAGCGCATCACCCTGCGCTACGAACTGGAGCCCATGCTCCCGGCCCTGGAGGCCGACGCCGCCCAGATCCAGCAGGTGGTCATGAACCTGGTGACCAATGCCTCCGATGCCATCGGGGATACCGATGGCAGCATTGGCATCCGCACCGGCTTCCTGCGACTCGACGAGGCCTACATCGCTTCCACCTTCCCCAACCAGACCCTGAATCCGGGCCCCTATGTCTTCCTGGAGGTGAGCGATAGCGGCTGTGGCATGAGCCCGGAGATCCAGGGCCGCATCTTCGATCCCTTTTTTTCCACGAAGGCCGTCGGCCGCGGCCTCGGACTCTCGGCCATGCTCGGCATTCTGAGGGGTCATCACGCAGGCATCAAGATCTACAGCGAACCTGGGCGGGGGACCACCTTCCAGCTCTTCTTCCCCGCCTCCGAAACGCCCCTTGCCCAGGACGCGGGCCCCCAACCGGAGCGGGAGACCCTCCTCCAGGGGCTGGTCCTGGTGGTTGATGACGAACCCGTCATCCTGGAGACCGCAGCCGCGGCCCTGAGGCACATGGGTTTCACCGTCCTCTCTGCCCGGGATGGCGTGGAGGGGCTGGAAATCTTCCGGGCACACAGCAGTGAGATCCGCCTCGTGCTCCTGGACCTGACCATGCCCCGCATGGACGGCCGGGAAACCTTCCAGGCCCTGCGACAGATCCGCCCGGATCTGCCCGTGATCCTCTCCAGCGGCTACAACGAACAGGAATCCGCCCAGGGTTTCCTGGGCCAGGGCCTGGCGGGCTTCATCCAGAAACCCTACTCCCTCAAGGAACTGCGCGCCGTGATCACCGCCGTGCTTTCGAAAGCCAGCGCCGGTTAGACTGCATCTGGTTCCACTCCCCCGGTGGCCCTTTGGAGTCACCTCCCCTCATGGATCACGAAGCAGCGTTCACCAAGGCCTTCATCCTCTCCGAGAAACGGGCGAGGTTCATCCAAGCCCTCACCGCCCCCAGGAAGCGTAAAGAGCAGCTCGAGCGCATGAGCCAGACGCTGCCCTACATGCCTGAATTCGCCCTGGAAATACCCGGTGATCAGGATTTCCCCGACGAATTGGAGAAGCTCCTCAGGACCAAGGGGGCCGGTCCCACCTGCCACGTGATGGTGGACGGCCTGAAGGCTGATGGCCGGGAACTGCCCCTGCGGGAGGCCCTCAACCTAATCTGCATGCACGAATATGGAGCGATCCTATCCTGCATTCCGGGCCACTTGGCCTACTACAAGCCCGAGTCCCCGGAGCCCGGCATCCTCCTGGAGCGTTGAAATAGCTGAAGCGGTTTCGAATTCAAAAAGCAGATGCACCAGGAGAGTAAGGGCGCCACAAAGCGCCCCGACTCTCCTGGTGCATTTCATCTAGGACAGATCCTGTCAGATCCTGCCCATGGCCTTGCCGGCGCAGCGCAGATCCTGGCAGGCGCGGACGACACGATCGGCCATGCTCTGCTCGGCCTTCTTCATGTAGGGGCGGGGGTCGAAGACCTTCTTGTTGCCCACTTCGCCATCCACCTTGAGCACACCATCGTAGTTCTTGAACATGTGGTCGGCGATGGCGCGGGTGAAGGCATACTGGGTGTCGGTGTCGATATTCATCTTCACCACGCCGTAGTCCAGAGTCTCGTGGATCTCCTCAAGGCTGGAGCCCGAACCGCCGTGGAAGACCAGCAGGGACTGGGCGCCGCCGCAGGCCTTGGCGATGGCGGCCTGGCCATCCCGCAGGATGGTGGGTTTGAGCACCACGTTGCCCGGCTTGTAGACCCCATGGACGTTACCGAAGGTGGCCGCCAGCATGTAGCGGCCCAGGGGACCGAGGGTCTTATGCACGGCCACCATGTCCTCAGGGGTGGTGTAGAGCTTTTCCTTGCCCACATGGCTGGTGTCGTGACCGTCCTCTTCGCCACCCACGACGCCGATTTCCACTTCCAGGATGATCTCGCTGGCGGCGCAGCGCCGGAGCAGTTCCGAGGACCGGGTGATATTTTCGGCCAGGGCCAACTCGGAGCCATCGAACATGTGGGCGTTGAAGACATTGGGTTGCCCCGCGGCGCGGCGGCGCTCGGTCTCGGCAATGATGGGCAGCACGAAGCCCTCGAGGTACTTGGGATGGCAGTGGTCCGTATGGAGAGCCACGTTCACATCGTAGTACTGGGACATGTAGCGCACGTAGTCGGCCAGGGCGATGGCGCCCTTGGCCATGTCCTTCACCCCCAGGCCGCTCATGAACTCGGCGCCGCCGGTGCTGATCTGGACGATGCCATCGCTGCCCGCGGTCTTGAGGCCCAGCAGCACGGCATTGGCGGTCTCGGTGGAGGTGACATTGAAGGCGGGGTAGGCGAACTTCTCCTGTTTGGCCTTCTCCAACATCTTGACGTACTGGGCGGGGTTGACGACAGGCATTGCTTCCTCCGAACGATATGAGAGGTTCTCAGGCTAACGGCTTAGGTGCCATTCTCCAAACACAGCCTTAGCCACAAACTTCAGGGCTTTGCATCCAGCATCGGTCGGAGGGGCACCAGATCCCCGTTAGGAAGGGGGCGGACCCGAAAGGCCTCCATCTCCTTCTGGGTGTGCAGCATGTCCACGCCTCCCACAGGGGCGCTCTCCAGGCGTTTCAGCTGCCCGGTAGTGGGATCGAATGTCCACCACTGCAGGATGGGATTGTTGCCGAAGACACGATCCTCTTCCTGCTGGAATCGGGCATGTGCCAAGGCCTTTTGATCCTTGGCTGTCGCCTCGAAGGTCATGTGTCCCTGGAACAAGAGACGTTCCGTTTCAGCTGCGGTCTCTTCAACCGCACGTTCGCTCCGGCCCATCAGGGTGAGCGTACCATCGGCATTGGGAAATGCGTTGAGCACGATGGGATAGGTGGGCAAGGGACCGAAGGCGTTGCGAACACGGATGGGCGGCAGGGTGAAGAGATCCCGGGTTCGCTCCAGGCGGCCCTTGGCGAGATTGAAGGCCCAGAGCCGACCCCGATGCGGCGAAATCACGATCAAGTGGGAATCGGTCAGGACGGGGACGAAGGCGATGGATTCCATTCGCAGTTCCTGTTCGCGGGTACCCGGGATCTCAGGATCCAATACACTATCGAATTCCAACTGATCCTTAGCGTTGCGCCGGAATACCTGGAAGGGCGACCACTTGGCAGAGACCCCTTGGGGTAGCGGCGTCCGGGTAATGAGCAGATAGCGCGTCGCACCGAAGGGGAACACCTCAGCCCCCCCGGAGAGAGTCACGGTCGCCTCTGGATGCCACTCGCCCTGCTGTTGTGCCAGGAGCTCGACCTGCACTCGCTTCGGATCTTGGGGATTCCTGCAATAACGCACGATGTGCCAGGAGTCTTCCCATGAATACGGGCTTCCGAACCTGGGCCCAGAGGCAGGGAGGGGGGTGCCGCCCTCTGATATAACTTTCATGTTTCCCCAAGAGGGAAGCTTGATCTCCTTCACGACCCTGTTTTCCTCATCCAGGACGGTCACCACGTTTGCGTCGAATTCATGGTGGGCAAATTGCCCCTGGACCCATTGACCTGGCTCATTGGACAGGAGGACCTGGGCGCCAAGACTCACCTGGAATAGTGTGGCGAGGCAAAGCGTGTAAAGCAGGCGAAGACGCGGGGACTCAATCTCCATAACAGCCCATGAAGCGGGATCGCAAGACATGCAAACTCATAAATATTCCACAATGATGTGCGAGTTTCCCCCCCCATAAATTTTTGTCAAGACTGAATCCTTGCAAATCCTTAGGCTGGAAACCGCGAGATTGGCTGCCATCCTGATGGCGGGTCGATGACCTGAATGGCCTAGTGAAGAACATACCGACGAGATAAGACAGGCGGTGCTCCGCATCACACCGGCAGGCTGTCACGTGCTCGTCACTGGAGTGTCACTGGGTCCTGTTCTAGGCTAGTCGATAGAACAGCGCCCCTTGGAGTCGCCGTGAACCATAGCAATGCCTTTCGTTTTCGTCGATTTTTGAACTGGTTTCCCCTGGGTATGACCTACGCGACCCTCTATATGGGCCGCTATAACTTCAATGTCGTGAAGAACGATATCGGAGCCTGGTACCACCTGGACAAGCTGCAGATGGGCTGGATCGCCACGGCAGGCTTTTGGACCTACGGTCTGGCCGTGGCGCTGAACGGCCCCCTGGCCGACCGCTTCGGGGGGAGGAAGGCCATCCTCGTGGGCGCGGCGGGCGGCGCGCTCATGAACCTGCTCATCGGCCTGATGTTCCTCAATGGCCACACCACCAAGCTGCTGATCTCCATGAGCCTGCTCTGGAGCGTGAATATGTACTTTCAGAGCTTCGGCGCCCTCTCCGTGGTGAAGGTGAACAGCACTTGGTTCCATGTGCATGAGCGCGGAATCTTCGGGGGCATCTTCGGCATCATGATCTCCAGCGGGTACTTCCTGGCCACCACCGTGGGCGCCTGGATCCTGTCGCGCTTCCACTGGACGATGATCTGGATCATCCCCGCCGCCGCCATGGCCGTGATGTGCCTGGTGGACTACCTGATGGTGCGCAACCGCCCCAGCCACGCGGGATTCCCGGATTTCGACACCGGCGATGGCAGCAATGCCCACCTGGCCGAAGACAAGCCCCTGCCCTGGGGCGACCTGATGCGAAGGGTCTTCCAGAACCCCATCGTCGTGGCCCTCATTTGCGCGGAATTCTGCACGGGCTTCGTGCGCCAGGGCGTGATGCTCTACTTCACCGAATACCTGGGCGAGGTCTACGGAATCACCAAGGTCTTCCCCAAACTCCATATCCTGGGCTGGCAGCCAGCCCTCTTCTGGGCCACGGGCGTGGTTTTCATGGTGGGAGGCATCCTGGGCGGCCTCCTCTGCGGCTGGATGAGCGACAGGCTCTTCCAGTCCCGACGCCCCCCCGTGGCCTTCGTATTCTACCTCTTCCAGATCGTCATGCTAACCCTGCTGGGCTTCTCCTTCGGACGCGGTACCCTCGGCGGCCAGATCTGGGCTGTCTGTCTGCTGGGTCTGACGGCCATGTTCATCTTCGGCGTCCACGGCATGCTCAGTGGCACGGCCAGCATGGACTTCGGCGGGCGCAAAGCCGCGGCCACCGTGGCCGGCGCCCTGGATGGCATCCAGTACGTGGGCAGCGGCCTCACGGGCTTCGGCCTGGGCTGGATTCTCCGGAACTATGGATGGGATGGCATCGCCACCCGCGGACACATTCCTGGCAATGCCTGGGTCTGGGTGGGCTGCATCATCCCCTTCTGTTTCATCGGCGCCTTCATCATGACCCGCCTCTGGCACGCGAGAGCGGGGCAGACCGCGCACTGAGGCGGCCACACCCTGGTCAAGACGGCATACCCATGAGGACACATCTCCAGGAGATCTGATGACGGACGCCGCGCCTCCGCGACCCTGCCTCAACTGCGCCACGGAATTGCAGGGGGCCTTCTGCCACCATTGCGGACAGAGGGACCAGCCTCGCCGCCTTCCGATGAAGGCCCTATTCCACGATGTGCTCCACGATATCTGGCACTTCGACCACAAGGTGTTCGAGACCCTGCGCCTCCTGGTGTTCAAGCCAGGACTGCTCACCCTCGCCTACCTGGACGGGCGGCGCAACCGCTACGTCCCCCCCTTCCGCCTATACATCTTCACGAGCTTCCTGCTCTTTTCTGCCTTCGCGATGATCCATACCGGAGGCGAAAAAAAGGGTTCTTCACGTTTTTCCGGGGAAGGCCGCACGGATCTTAAGGAAGAAGTAGCCCTCATCCCGGTAGCCGTAGGCGATGCGCTTGAGGACTTTGATCTTGTTGTTGATCCCTTCCTGGACGCTGGTATTGAGCGGCCAGCGGCAATGGGAGAGGATTCCGTCGATCCGCTGGGCGAGATTCTTGGCGAACTTCACGAGGGGCTGGAGTCCACTTGAGGTGGCGAGTTCCATCCAGTTCTCCCAGGCCTTCAGAGCCCAGCCCTCCCGCGTGTAGCGCCACAGTGCCTTCAGGGCGTCTTTCAGCACGTAGGCGGTCATCAGAGGCTGGTTCGCGTCCAATAACTCGTTGAGGCGGACTTTGGCATCCCGATTCGGCAGGTTCTCCCAATTGCCCAGCAGGAGCCACTTCGCGCCCTTGACGAGCTCCCGCGAGGCCTTGTCGTGCCGGTATCGATTGGCCTCATCCACCCGGATCCGGTCGATGACGTCATGGCCGTACTTTGCCACGACATGAAACTGGTCGTAGACGATCTCGGCGTTGGGACAGCGCGCCCGGACTTCGCCTTCGAAGGCCGCCGACATGTCTATGCCCACGGCCTGGATCCGTTTGCAGCCCTTCTTCCCGATCAGATCGAAGAACGGGCGGATGTCCTCGCGGCCACGCCCTTTCCCGACCCAGAGCACGCGACGCGTTTCCGCATCCGTGATGACCGTGGCATAGCTCTGTCCCTTGTGGATGGCGAATTCGTCCATCAGAAGAAGCCTCGCCTTGCTCAGCTTCACGGGCCCAAGTTCTCGGTCCAGGTAAGCCTTGTCGATCGCCTTCACCGTGCCCCAGTGCAGGTCATAGTGCTCCGCGACCTGTTTGATGGGCATGACCTTGCAAAGCCGCGCCACGCTCGCGGCAAGCCGGTTCGTGATCCGGGCATGGGGCTCCAACCAGTCCAGGGCTTCCAGCTTCGGGCCGCACCGGGGGCAGGCTACTCGAGCCCGCCACACCACTAGGACTGTGTCGGCGTCGAACAGCGGAAGGTCGCGGATCTCCCGCTCTGACCAGTTGTGGACGCTCCGCACGAAATGCCCACAACCGCTGCACTTCCGGGGATGATCGCCGAACCCAAGCAACTCGATCCACACCTCGGCCCGCGGCCCCTTCACCCCGGCTTCGAAGCGCTCCACGATTCCGACGCGTTGCCCTTTCCACCCGCCCAAGCGGGACATAAGCTCTTTGGTAGGCAGTGGCGGCCTCCTTCATCTCGAGTTCTCGACAAACCCAAGATGCCTGAAATCCGCCACTGCCGACCTACTTCACGCAAATCCGCGAAGAACCAAAAAAAGACCGCCGAACCAGCCCCTCAAGTGACGCTGAAGATGGACGCTCCCGAACTGAACATGTCAGGCCAGCCGACCTGGACGAGGAACCTCAACGCCCGCATCCAGGCCGCCGTCAAGGATCCCGGCGCCTTCCAGCACGCCTTCCTATCCAATCTCTCCAAGGCCCTCTTCCTCCTCATGCCCCTCTTCGCAGCGATGCTCCAACTCCTGTACATCCGCCGCAGACCGTTCTTCGTGGATCACCTAGTCCTTTCCCTCCACCACCACGTCCTCTCCTTTCTCGTGATCCTTGCCCTGCTGGGGCACGCTCCCGGGCCTCGCCCTCTTCATGCTACCGCCCCTGCATCTGGCCGCCTCCCTCCGGAGAATTCACGGCCAGGGCTGGGCCAAGAGCCTCCTCAAGGTCGCCATGGTCTCCTGCGCCTACGGATTCACCGTGGCGGTCACACTCCTCGGACTGCTGATTCTGTCGCTGCCGAAGGTCTGATCCAGCGCCCAACTCAGGCGAAGAGAGGCCCCGCGCTGGGTTTCACGCCCAGGTAATCGTAGGCCGCGAGGGTCGCCCTACGGCCCTGGTGGAGGGACCCGTCTCCGAGAGCCCGCGGAGCGGGCGAGCGGGAGGACGACGCCGTGCGTCGTCCGATAGACGGGAGCGGAGCACGCCCCAGCTCAGGCGAAGAGCGGCCCCGCGCTGGGTTTCACGCCCAGGTAGTCGTAGGCCGCGAGGGTCGCCCTACGGCCCTGGGGCGTGCGATCCAGGAAGCCGATCTGCATGAGGTAGGGCTCCACCAGATCCTCCAGGGCGTCCCCCTCCACTTCACCCAGGGCCGCAGCCAGGGTGCGCACGCCCACGGGGCCCCCCTTGAATTTATCGCAGAGAGCCTCCAAATAGGCCCGGTCGAGCCCATCCAGACCCAGGTCATCCACTTCATGGAGACGCAGACAGGCCTCCGCGATGTCCAGGGTGATGACACCCTGCCCCTTCACCTCGGCGTAGTCGCGGCAGCGCCTCAGTAGGCGGTTCACGATGCGCGGCGTGCCGCGTGAGCGCCGCGCGATGGCCTCCGCTGCTTCAGGTGCCATCTCCACACCCAGCACCCGGGCGCTCCGATTGGCGATGATGCTGAGTTCGGCCCGGGTGTAGTAGTCCAGGCGATGCACCATGCCGAAGCGGTCATGCAGGGGCTTGGTGATGAGGCCGGCGCGCGTGGTGGCACCCACCAGGGTGAAGGGCCGCAGATCCACCTTCAGGGTCTGGGCGCTGGGGCCCTGGCCGATGAGGATATCCAGCTTCCGATCCTCCATGGCCGAGTAGAGCATCTCCTCGATGGCCGGAGCCAGGCGATGGATCTCATCGAGGAACAGGAATTCACCCTCGTCCAGATTCGTCAGGATGGCCGCCAGGTCACCTTTCTTGTCCAGGGCCGGGGCCTGAATCACCTTGCAGGGCGCGCCCATCTCATTGGCCAGCACATGGGCCAGGGTCGTCTTGCCCAGGCCCGGAGGTCCGAAGAGCAGCACGTGATCCAGCACCTCGCCACGCTTGATCGCGGCCTTCAGGGCGATCTCGAGGCGCGCCTTCACCTTCTCCTGGCCGATGTATTCGCCCAGGCGCTGCGGACGCAGCGAGTATTCGAAAGTCTCCTCGCGTTCAGAGGGATCCAGATCGGGGTTGCGTTGGAATTCCATGCCGTTCAGCCTTGCTCCGACTTCATTGCCGCACAGAGGACGGCCTTGTGTCCAGCCCCGGACACGCTACCTTGGTAGTCGGGCCTTGAATAACATGTCCGTCCAGACTGATCAAATACGAGTATGCGCCCAGGGAGTCCACCGTGGCTGAGCGACACGCCATCTCCATTCGCGACCGCCACGGCTTCGAGCGGACCGTCCCCATCAGCCGTTCGGTAACGTTGGGCCGCCAGAGCCAGTGCGAGATCATCCTCTCGGATAGCATGGTCAGTCGCAACCATCTCCGCATCGAACAGATCGACGACGAGTGGTGGGTGGAGGATCTGGGCTCCTCCCATGGCAGCTATTTCAAGGATGAGCGGCTCACCCGCATCAAATGGGAACCGGGCTCCACGATACGCCTAGCGGATGGGGCATACTATCTGACCCTGCGCTCCGAAACGGCCATGGCGCCGGAAGTGAATCTCCAGGCCATCCTGCAGACTGCCCATCTGCTCACGGGCCAGGTGGAACTCGACGATCTGCTGGAGCAGACCCTGGACCGCCTCCTCAACCTCTCCAATACCGACCGCGGGTTCATCATGCTGCCCGAGGAGGGGGATCTGGTGGTCAAGGTGGCGCGCAACCTGAGCCCTCAGGTGGAGCGGGATATCCACCTCTCCATGTCCAGCGTCCGCCGCGTCTTCGAGAAGGGCGAGCCCATCTGGATCCACAACGTGGCTTCCGACGAAAAACTGATGGCGCAGCAATCCATCCTGGACCTCGAGCTCAAGACCATCCTCTGCCTCCCTCTGGTGGTCCAGGCCACCTGCATCGGCGTGGCCTATATGGATAGCCGCCGCATCGTGACGGAACCCGTGGACCGCGCCACCTTCGAGGCCATCGTTTCGCTCTGCGCCATCGCCATCGAGCGCACCCGGCTGGCCGAGAACAATCTGCACAACCAGGTACTGGCCACCGTGGGTCAAGTGGCCAGTTCCATCGTCCACGATTTCAAGAACGCCCTCTTCGTGGTTTCAGGCCACGCCCAGATGATCCAATCCCTCACTCAGGACGAGAAGCTGCTGCACCATGCCTCCCAGATACTAGCGGCCGTGGAGCGGCTGACGCAGCTCAGCGGCGATGTGGTGGATTATTCGAAGGTGCGGGAGCCCCACCGCGAGGAGGTGGATCTCTGCGACTACTTGAACGAAATGGCCGATTCCCTGAAATCCCGGGCCAGCGAGATCGGCGCGTCCATCCGCTGCGAAGGCCCTGCCTGCAAGGCGAACCTCGACCGTTACCGCTTTGCCCGGGTCCTGGAAAACCTGCTGGCCAATAGCCTGGACGCCCTGACTGAGCGCGCAAACGGCAAGGTGTTGGTCTCCTGGTCATCCAGCCAGGGAGATCTCCGCATCACGGTGCAGGACAACGGCAAGGGCATCCCTCGCAAGATCCAGAAGCACATCTTCGAGCCCTTCTTCAGCCATGGGAAAACCAAGGGCACGGGCCTGGGCATGGCCACCGTCAAGAAGATCGTCGAGGAGCACGGCGGTTCCCTGGAGGTCGCCAGCGAGGAGGGGGAGGGCACCAGCGTAACCCTCTGGATTCCCGAAAACGGGGCCCTCCAGGAAGACACCACCGACCGCCAGCGCACCCTGGGAGGCCTCTGATGATCCGCGTGGGCCAGGGCTTCGATGTCCACCGCTTCGCGAGCCCCGGGGAAGGACGCCCCTGCATGCTCATGGGGATCGCCGTCCCCCACGATCGCGGCCTCGCCGGACACAGCGACGCCGACGTGATGCTCCACGCCCTCATGGACGCGCTACTGGGAGCCGCGGGGCTGGGGGATATCGGCCAGCACTTTCCCGATACGGACGCCGCCTACAAGGGGGCTGATTCCGCGGCCCTCCTCCAGCGCGTCATGGAGAGCCTCCGGGAAAGGGGATGGCGCGTGGCCAATGCCGACGTCCTGCTCATCGGCGAGCGCCCCAAGCTGGGCCCCCACCGGGAGGCCATGAGGGAACGCATCGCGCCCCTGCTGGGAATCGAACCCGAATGCCTCAACGTGAAGGCCACCACCACCGAAAAGCTGGGCTTCACCGGCCGAGGCGAAGGCCTGGCGGCCCAGGCCGTGGTGCTCATCGAATCGGCCTAACTCAGCGGATAGCCTCCTCCTGGGCCCAGGCCTTGGCCAGGGGCAGCAGGGCCTCTGCCGTATTGAGCCCGGGGTCCTCCAGCACCTGATCCAGGAGATGGGCCTGCAAGCGCCCCAGCCAGGGGCCGCCGGGGCGTCCGAGACAGGCCATCAGATCCTGGCCATGGAGGGCCAGCTCCCGGGATGAAAGGGGAGGACGAGCCTCCGCCAGGCGCCGCAGGCGCTCAAGGGTGAGATCAAATTCTTGGAGGAGGGGTTCGGAGGGGTGCCGTCGGCCCCGGAGATCGGCCTTCCGGAGGGCGGCCCAGGCGCTCACGGGGAGCCTATCGGCCCCCAGGCGCGCCAGCAGGCGACGGCAGGCGGCATCCCCCCATTCAGAGGATGGCCGCTGGCCGTGGTGGCGCACCAGGGCCACCACGGCCTCTGTGAGGGCGCGGCTGGCCTTTAGGCGGCCCAGCAGGGCCTCCGCTAGGCGACAGGAGAGGACCTCGTGGCCGTAGAAGTGAACGGCCTCCTCAGGCCCTTGCGTGCGGGAGGCGGGCTTGCCCAGATCGTGCAGCAGGGCCGCCCACCGGAATTCCGGTTCGGCGGGAATGGCCGCCACCACGGCAAGTGTGTGTTCCCAGGCGTCCAGGTCGTGGTGCTGGTTCTGGGTGCAACCCACCAGGGACCGCAGTTCGGGAAGCCACAGATCCAGCAGACCGGAGCCCTCCAGGAGCCGCAGCCCCTTAGCCGGATCCTGTCCGCAGAGGAGCTTCTGCAGCTCCTGGAAGACGCGCTCCACCGAAACCTTTTGGGCCACCTCCAGACGCTGGGGGATGGCGGCCAGGGTGGCCGCTTCCAGTTCGAAGCCCAGCTGGGCCGCGAAGCGACAGGCCCTCAAGGGGCGCAGACCATCCTCCTGGAAACGCTCCAGAGGATCGCCCACCGCCCGCAGGAGGCGGGCCTCCAGGTCTCCTCGGCCATTGAATGGATCCACCACGCGCTCCCGCCAGTCGGGCGCGTCCAGCGCCTCGATGGGCAGGGCCACGGCGTTGACGGTGAAGTCCCGCCGGGCCAGATCCTCCTCCAGGGCGACCCCTAGGCGCACGGAAACCGGCCGACGCCCGTCCAGGTAGGCGTCATCTCCCCGAAAGGTGGTGATCTCCACGGGACGCCCCTCGAGCATCACGGTGACGGTGCCGTGCTGGAGGCCGGTGGGAATGACCCTGAGGCCCGCCCTGCGGGCCCGGGCCATGACCTCCTCAGGCAGCAGGGCCGTGGCCAGATCCCAGTCCCCTGCGGGCCGCCCCATCAGCCGATCCCGCACGGCTCCCCCCACCAGCACCAGCTCCGAGGCGGGCCCCAACACCTCCAGGAGACGTTTCAGGGGGGCGGCTCCGGAGGAATTTGCTGACGCAAGACGATCCATGGTGCATTCTACCGAACCGCGCCTTCCAAACTAATGGCTGGCCTCAGGCGACCGAAAGGATGAAGGCACCCCAAGACATCGGAGAGCCCCATGAGTCCAGCCCACCTCCTCGCTGATTTTCCCATTGGCAGGAAATTTTCCGTGATCCTCCTGCTGCAGGCCCTCTTCCTGGCGCTCGTGGGATTCCTGGGCTGGTACGGCATCCAGAGTTCCCAGGAGGGCACGCGCTTGCTGGGAGGCGATCTCGCGAAGGCCCAGGAGATCTCGAGGGTGTTGAACGCCACCAATGTCCTGCGAGGCGTCCATATCTCCATGATCGCCGCGGCCAAGAACGAGGCCTATCTCGCCAAACGCAAAGCCCGCTTGGCGACCATCGAAGACCAGTTGAAGGAGGCCTTCGAAAAAATGGAAGCCCTGCCCTGGACACCGGAGGAAAGGCCCCTGGTGGACAAGGGCACGACGGCCTTCAAGGCCTATGTGGCGGGCTTTGCAGCGACCCTGGAGCAGGCCAAGGGCCTCAAGGGACTGGAAGCCTCCGGCGAACTCATGGAGGCCAATGTCGGCCTGACCCGGGATGGCCGGGCAGCCTTTGAAAAACTCCAGCAATCCCTCGAACAATCCACTTCCAGGGTCATCCAGCAGGACCTGACTGTTGGGGACCGCCGCCGGGCCTGGATCCTGGGGGCCTCCATCCTCGCCCTGGGCCTCGGTGCCCTCCTCACCCGGTTCATCTCCAGGCAGATTTCCAGAGCCATCCAGGCCATCGAGACCACCATGAGCGCCGTCAATCACGGGGATCTCACGGCCACCTGCCCCATCGAGAGCCGGGACGAACTCGGCCACATCTCCTCGAGCCTCAATCAGACCGTGCAGAAACTGGGAGAGGATATCCAGGCCATCGCCCAGATCTCGGAGCGCACGGCCTCGGGCGCCACCGAGCTCTCCGCCACGGCCGACCAGCTCACCTCGGCCACCTCCGAGATCAGCGGCGGGGCCGAACAGCAGCGACTCGCCGTGGAACAGTCCACGGGCTCCCTCAATATGCTCTCCTCGGCCATCGCCGAGATCCATCACGGCTCCTCCCAGGGCGTCCAGATCGCGGACCATTCCTTGCAGGCCAGCGCCGAGGGTGTCCTCAATGTCCAGGCCAGCACCCAGGCCATGGAGGCCATCCTCGATAGTTCCCAGAAGGTGGGGCGCATCACCACCGTCATCGCCGATATCGCCCGCCAGACGAATCTGCTCTCCCTCAATGCCGCCATCGAAGCCGCCAAGGCCGGAGCCCAGGGCAAGGGCTTCGCGGTGGTGGCCGAAGAGATCCGCAAGCTCGCCGAGCGCAGCGGGGCCGCCGCCAAGGAGATCGCCGCCCTCATCGAAGAGAGCGGCCAGCGGGTCCAGATCGGATCCAAGGCCGTGGCCACCGTGAGCGCGAGCCTCGCCACCATCGAGGCCGATATCCGCAGTCAGGCCGACATCTCGCGCCGGGCCGCAGCAGCCCTCCAGGAGCAGGCCAAGGTGAGCGAGGAGGTGGTCGATGCCATGGGCACCACCCTCCACTACACCGAGCGCAACGCCTCGGCCACCACCCAGCTCGCGGCCTCCCTGGCCGAGACCACCCGCACCGTGGATGATCTGGCCGCCCTGGCCGTGGAACTGCGCCAGCTCATCACGAGGTTCAAGCTCTGCTAGGCTTCCCCGCCAGGGCCCAGGCATAGAGGATCATCTGCGCCAGATGCCTGCCCGCCAGGGCAAGCTGTTGCTTGACCACCCCACCCTGCTGGGCCTCGAAGATCATCCAGTAGGCCTCGCCCCGCACCTTGCCCCGCGCCCCCACGGGGCTGGTGCGATCAGCCGTGCGATCATCTTCCAGGAGTTTGGGGACGAGGGCGTGGGCAGCCTGCATCCATCTCCAGGGAGCGTGAAAGAGATCAGGCTCCAGCTTGGCCTGCTGGATCTCGAGAGACTCCAGACTGGCGTAGCGTTCCACCAGCCCCGTCTCCCAGCGGGAGTGAACCCCCTTCTGGCCGCTGTTCTGGCCGTCATGGTTATTGGAGGTATGAAGGGGCACGTGGAGATCCGCGATGTAATGCCCGAGCACGGTGGCGAGAAAGACGACCTGGGCCCGGTCGCCCTTCTTGAAGGCGTCGATCAGATCCCGCAGGCGGTCCTGGATGATCCAGGGCA
This sequence comes from uncultured Holophaga sp., assembly GCA_963664825.1. Taxonomy (GTDB): domain Bacteria; phylum Acidobacteriota; class Holophagae; order Holophagales; family Holophagaceae; genus JAYREN01. Next base: position 3,081,234 of record OY761614.1, on the reverse strand, counting down.
CCTGCCCCCCCTTGGCGAAGGCCGCAGCCCCCACCTGGGTGAGCGCCCCCTGGACCTCGTAGGGCACGGCCTCGGGCCCGCCATACAACTCGCTATCGATGAAGTGGCGCGGCCCCTCCTTGCGGTCGTTCTTCCAGTGATCCGGATCCGAACTGTGTTCCTGGAAGGTGGCCTCCTGCCCCTGGAACCAGACCGCGACTCCCGGCGGCAGATCCTTCAGGGCCACCTGGGAGACCAGGATATGGCCCACGCGCCCCCAAGCCGCCAGGGGCGAGGCCGCGAGGAGCAGCAGGGCCGGGATGAGAAGGACTTTTCGCATGTGTTCATCCGATATAGGGAGGGGCCCACCGGGGCCCCTCAATCCTGTCTTCACGATCGAAACGTGCCGACCCACCGGGCCCTGGGTTGCCTATCTGGGGATGGTCCCCGTGCGCTCCCAGCGGGTCCAGACGAAGAAATGGCGGGCGCCATCGAAGAAGTTCTTGGCGACATCCCCGGGCCCCTCGGGCACGGCGGCATTGGTATCGTTGTTGCCGCCCTCCCGGAAGCTCCACCACACCAGGAAGGGACGTCCCCGCAGATGGTCCATGGGCACGAAGCCCCAGTAGCGGCTGTCCTCGCTATTGTCCCGGTTATCGCCCATGGCCATGATCTGGCCCTGGGGCACGGTGAAGGGCCCCAGATCGTCCCGGAACAGGAAGGGGAGCCCTTCCCGGCCGAGAGGCGTCTGGCCCTGGCGGTTCATCTTGAGGGATTCGGGATCCACGAAGGGCCAGACACCGCTCTGGGTGGGCAGATTGCCCTCGGTGTTCGCCAGCTCCCGGGCCTGCTCGACCTGGGTCCGTCCCGCGTCCCGGTTCAACGGCCAGGGGCCGGCTTCGGGCTGTTCGCCGGGCTTGGCCACATGGTGTTCGAATTCGCCGGTGACCTGCTGGCCGTTCACATAGAGGCGCTTGTTCCGGATCTCCACGAGATCGCCGGGGAGCGCCACGCAGCGCTTGACGAAGTCCTGTTCCCGGTTCATGGGATAGCGGAAGACGATGATATCGCCCCGCTGCACATGGCGCATGGGGAAGAGCTTCTCTTCCCAGGCCCATTGGGGCTTGGCGAAGAGGAACTTATTGACCAGCAGGTGGTCCCCGATCATCAGCGTATTGCGCATGGAGGCCGAGGGAATGGTGAACTGCTGGCCCACGAAGGTCTTGAAGAAGAGGATCAGCAGCACCGCGAAGCAGACCACCTCGAGATTGTCCCGGATGCCGCCCTTGGCCGCGCCGGGGGGCAGTGCCGCTGCGTTCTTGTCATCGCTCATCGTGGCTCCAGCGTGGGAATCATTCGTGGGAGACAGGGGCGTCCGTGAACCCCCGAGAGACCAGTCGATTGGCACTGAGCCAGGCTCCCTGGCGCCAGACCAGGGTCTCCACCTCGCCGATATCCGGGAGGAAGTAGGTGCGCAGGCGCGGACCCTGGGGCGATTCGGATTCCACCCACACCCCCACCCGATCGGCGGTATCGGGCAGCTTCAGGCCATGCAGATCGGCCACGGCCCGGCCCAGGACACGGAACTTGGTGCCGCGCACCTCCCATTGAGGGGTGCGGTCGGGAAAACCGACCGGGAAAAACGTCACTCCGGCGGTCTTGTCGTCCGGATTGAGGGTGATGCCCCCGCCCTTCTGGAAGTAGAGGGCCGAAAGCTCGCCCCGCAGGGAGGTGTAGGTGAGGCGCACGACCCTGCCCCCAGCGATATCCTTGGAGGAGACCACCCGCACCTGGAGGCGCTCGTTGGCCCGCGCCTCCGGCGCCAGCAGGGGGTTCTCATAGAGCAGGGTGAGCCCCGCCTCGTGGGGCCCGTAGACCTTCTCCCGGGAGGGCAGCCCGGGCCAATGGCAGGCCGTGCCCAGCAGGAGGGCGCTCGCCCAGGCGGCGCCACTCCATTTCATCGAATGCCCTTGTTGAACTTGGAGAGCAGGTCATCGAGACTGGCGCCCTTGACCTCGGGCTTCCGCGGGGAATCGGACTTGCGGGGTGTCTCGGCCCTTCGCTCTTCATTACGGGGGCGATCCGAACGGGAACGGTGGCCTTCGGGCCGCCCATTGCGGGGGGAAGCCGGTCGGGGTTCGCTGCGGGGAGCCTGAACGCGAGGCGCGGGCCCGGGCAGCAGGGCCTTGATGGAAAGCCCGATGCGTTTGGCATTGAGATCGACCGTCAGGACCTTCACGCGCACGGCCTGGCCCACGCTGAGCGCGTCGGAGGGGTTCTTCACGAAGGTATGGCTGATCTCGGAGAGATGCACCAGGCCGTCCTGGTGAACGCCCACGTCCACGAAGGCGCCGAAGTCGGTCACGTTGGTCACGATGCCCTGGAGCTCCATGCCGATCTCCAGATCGGAGGGCTTGTGGACGCCTTCCTTGAACTGGATGGCCTCGAAGCCCTTGCGGGGATCCCGCCCGGGCTTCTTGAGCTCGGCCAGGATATCGCTCACGGTCTCCACGCCGAAACGCTCGTCCACGAAGAGCTTGGCATCAAGCCCGTCCAGCACGGCCTCATTGCCCAGGAGCTCCGAGATCGTCTTGCCCGTGAGCTGGCAGATGCGCTGGACTACGGGATAGGCCTCGGGATGCACGGCGCTAGAGTCCAGGGGGTTCTCCCCTTCGCGGATGCGCAGGAATCCAGCGGACTGGACGAAGGCCTTCTCTCCGAAGCGGGGCACTTCCAGGAGCTGCTCCCGCTGTTTGAAGGCCCCGTGTTCGTAACGGAACTGGACGATATTTTTCGCCAGGGATTCGCCGATGCCCGCCACATAGCTCAACAGGCGGTAGGAGGCGGTGTTGAGATCGACCCCCACACGGTTCACGCAGGATTCGACAACATCGTCCAGGCCCTTCTTGAGGGCGGTCTGGTTCACGTCGTGCTGGTACTGGCCCACGCCGATGGATTTGGGCTCCACCTTCACCAGTTCAGAAAGGGGGTCCTGGAAGCGCCGGGCGATGCTGATGGCGCCGCGCACGGTGAGATCGTGATCCGGGAATTCCTCCCGGGCGATATCAGACGCACTGTAGACCGAGGCTCCCGCCTCGCTGACGGTGATGCAGACCACACCCTGGCGATCCGTTTCCTTGAGCCAAGCACGAATGAAGGCCTCGGTCTCGCGCCCCCCTGTGCCATTGCCGATGGCGATGGCCTCCAGGGGATACTTGGAGGCGAGGGTCTCCAGCACGGCCCGACTGCCTTCCAGGTCCCGCTTGGGTTCCAAGGGATAGATGACTGCCGTCTCCATGAACTGGCCCAGGCGATTGATGATGGCCAGCTTGCAGCCAGTGCGGATGCCGGGGTCCACCCCGAGGGCGCACATCTGGCCGGCGGGAGGCGCCAGGAGCAGGTGATCGAGATTGGTCTGGAAGACATGAATGGCCTCGAAATCGGCCTTCTTCTTGGCGTCCATGCGCACATCGGTTTCCAGGCTGGGCGCCAAGAGACGGTCGAAGGCGTCCTCGCAGATCGCGTGCAGGAAGGGGCGGTAGCCGCTGGCCGGATTCACCTGCACCTTGGAGACCAGCTGGGTGACGAGATTCTCGCGGTCCACCAGGAGCTTGACGGTGAGGATCTCCTCCTTTTCGCCGCGCCGCAGGGCGAGCACGCGATGGCCGGGCATCTTCCGGATGGGTTCCCGGAAGTCCCAATAGGACTTGAAGCGCAGGGCCTCCGGGCCCTCCTTCTTCTCCTCGCGCAGGGTGGATTGCAGCGTGCCCGTATCGTGGAAGGCCAGGCGCAGCCAGGCCCGCACATCCGCGTCCTCCGCCAGCCGCTCCGCCAGGATATGACCCGCCCCCTCCAGGCAGACGCTGGGGGTCTGGAGGCCCTCCTTATCCTCCTGGGTGAAGGGAGCCGCCAGCATCAGGGGATCGGCATCCTGCTCATCGGTGAGCAGGGAATCCAGGAGAGGCTCCAACCCCCGTTCCCGGGCATCGGTGGCCTTGGTGCGCTTCTTGGGCTTGTAGGGCAGGTAGAGATCTTCCAGATCGGTCTTGGACCAGACGCTCTCGATACGGGCCTTGAGCTCAGGGGTGAGCTTGTCCTGCTTATCGATGGTCTTCAATACGGTCGCCCGGCGATCGAGCAGTTCCTTGTAGTAGGCGACCCGGTCCTCGATGGCGCGGATGGCCACTTCGTCCAGGGATCCCGTGACCTCCTTCCGGTAGCGTGCGATGAAGGGAACCGTGTTCCCCTCGTTCAGCAGGGCCACGACGGCCGCCACCCGCACACGGGGCAACGAGAGTTCCTGGCAGATACGATCGACAACAAGCTCCACGACACTTCCTTTCGTTCCACCCGCGGGTGAAGGGCCATCTTACCTCAGCCCCTGATCCTGCGCTCAGGCCTTGAGGGCCAGGGTCCCCTTAGTGCCTGGGAGAGCCAATCTGAAGTAGTATCGATTAATCCTTGGAGTCTGCTGTGAGCGAGTGGTACGGAGATCATGTTTTCACCATCGGGATCATCGGCGGTGGACGGGGCGGCAGCGGCCTGATCCAGTTCTTCAGCCGCAGCCAGGCGGTCCGGGTGATTTTCGTGGTGGACGGGGACACCAACGCCCCGGGCATCCTCGCGGCGCAACAGCTGGGGATCCGAACCAGCGCCAATGCGCTGGAGGCCATCCGGGCGGAGCGTCCCGAATTCATCTTCGATACCACCGGAGACGAGGCCCTGGATATCCAGATGCGGGCCCTCATCCGCGACACGGAGACCCGGCTCATCACGCCCATTACGAGCCGCATGATGGTGCGCGTGCTGGAGGAGAACAGCACCCGGGTCGGAGAGGATGTCGCGACCATCGTAGGGACCATCAAGGAGGAACTCGCCGATAGCCTGGAGGGCAGCCGGAATCTGGTGGGCCGCATCAATTCCATCATGACCAGCATGCAGATGCTGGCCCTCAATGCCAGCATCGAGGCCGCCAAGGCCGGTGTTCACGGGCGCGGCTTCGCTGTGGTGGCCGATCATATGGGCAAGTCCGTGGAGACCGTGCGCAAGCTCACCCAGGAGATCGATGGCGTGAACGCCAATATCATCCAGGTCTCCGAGCAGATCGATTCGGTGCTCGATAAGCTGAAGTAACGGCCCCTAATCGCTCTTTCGGGCCCTGGGGTGCGCCTTCTCGTAGGTCTTGGCCAGCTGCTCCAGGTCCAGGTGGGTGTAGCGCTGGGTGGTGCTGAGGCTGGCATGGCCCAGCAGCTCCTGGATGGCGCGCAGATCCATGCCCCGGTTCAGCAGATGGGTCGCGAAACTATGCCGCAGGGCATGGGGACTGATGCGGGCCCGGAAGGCGACATCCTCCATGACCCTGCCCAGGAAGGTCCTCACGCTCGTGGGCGTGAGGCGCCCGCCGCGCTGGTTGAGGAAGAGCGCCGCCGTGGGCGGCAGGGCGTGTTCGGCCAGGAAGGCCCCACGGTGGACCAGGTAGGCGTCTAGGATCGCCCCTGCGGCCTCATGGAAGGGCACGAGGCGCTCCTTATGGCCCTTGCCCAGCACCTGCAGGGTGCGCTCCGCCCGCAGCACATCCTGGAGATCCAGCCCCGTCAGTTCGGAGACGCGCAGGCCCGAGGCGTACAGGAATTCCAGCAGGCAGCGCAGGCGGGCGCTGAGGAAATCCACCATCGGAGGCAGTTCCAACAGCGCATGGCTCTCCTCCTCGGTGAGAAAGGCCGGCAGCTTCTGGGCCTGCTTGGGGTTCCGCAGACCGGTCGCGGGGTTGATGGGGATTCGGTGGGTCTCGAAGAGCCAGCGGAAGAAGGCCCGCGCCGTGCTGAGGATTCTCGCCTGACTGGCGGGATCCAGGCCCCGCTCTCCCAGTTCGAGGGCAAAGCGGCGCAGGATTCTCGGGGCCACCTCCCAGGAATCCCATTTTTCGGCGACGGCGTGAGCGAGCAGTTTTCCCAAGTCGCCCTTCTGGGCGCGGGCCGTGTGGGGCGAAACGCCCCGGGCGAGCTGTTCGAGATGGAAGGCCTGAATCAGAGGAGCAAGTCCTTGCCTGGATTGCATCCTGATAACATGCCACCATTCCCCTTCCTACGGAGCCGCCCTCTTGGCCCAAACCATTTCTGATATTTTCTACGAAGCCTTGCGGCTGGATCTTCCCGAGGCCTTCGCGGCCAAATCGGAGGGAGCCTTCAGGCCCATCTCCCATCGGGAGCTGCATCTGCGCGTAGACCGCCTAGCCCTGGCCCTCCATGCCCGGGGCCTCCAGGTGGGGGACCGCCTGGCCCTGCTCTGCGAGAACCGCCCCGAATGGGCCATCACGGATTTCGCCTGCGCCCTCTCGGGCCTGGTGTCGGTGCCCATCTACCACACCCTCAACGCCGAACAGACCGCCTGGATCGTCCGCAACAGCGGCGCCCGATGGGTGCTCTGCTCCTCCCCGGCCCAGCTCAACAAGCTCAAGGCCTTCCAGCACGAACTGCCCGAGCTCGAGACCGTGATCCTCCTGGATGGCGAAGTGCCCGCCGATTTCGATGGCCCCGTGCTGCGCTGGACCGAGCTCATGGAAGAGGGCACGGCCTTGGACGGGCAGCGCCCGGAGGTCCGGCGCTGGGCCTCGGAGCGCAAGCCCGAGGATCTGCTGACCCTCATCTATACCTCGGGCACAACGGGGGATCCCAAGGGCGTCATGCTGAGTCACGGCAACCTGGCCAGCAATATCACCCACGCGGTGGAGGTCGCCCTGCCCGCCCTGCGCCCCGAGCGGGGAGACCGCTGCCTGAGCGTCCTGCCCCTCTCCCACATCTTCGAGCGCCTGGGCGGCCATTACGCCATGTTCTACCTGGGCGTGGCGATCTTCTACTGCGAGAGCCTCATCTCCATGCCCCAGAACCTCGTAGAGGTGCGCCCCACGGTCCTGATGGCCGTGCCCCGCATCTTCGACAAGGTCTACGGCAAGGTGCGGGACGCGGCTACCGGGGGGAGCTTCCCCAAGCGGATGGTCTTCGGCTGGGCCGTGGGCATCTGCCACCGGGTGGTGCGCCACCTCTACCTGGACCGGCGCCCCCCCCTCTTCCTGCGGCTGCCCTGGCGCATCGCGGACCGGCTCCTGCTCTCCAAGGTGCGGGAGAAGACCGGCGGACGCCTGCGTTTCTGCATCTCCGGCGGCGCGGCCCTAAATCCAGGAGTGATGGAATTCTTCTGGGCCATGGGCATTCCCATCTATGAGGGCTACGGACTCAGCGAGACCAGCCCCATCCTGGCCCTCAATCGCCAGGGCCGGGTGCGGCCGGGCTATGTAGGCCCTCCCCTCCTGCGGACCTGGAACGACAAGCCCTTCCTCAAACTCGCCCCGGACGGGGAGATCCTGGCCTACGGTCCCAATGTCATGGCGGGGTATTGGAAGGACGAAGAGGCCAGCCGGGAGGCCTTCAATGAGGAGGGCTACTTCCGCACGGGGGATGTGGGCGAATTCGATCCCCAGGGCCGAGTGAAGATCACCGACCGCAAGAAGGAGATCATCGTCACCAATGGCGGCAAGAACGTGGCCCCGCAGCCCGTGGAGAACCTCCTCCTGGACGATCCCTACATCGAACAGGCCGTGCTCATCGGAGACCACCGCAACCACATCACGGCCCTCATCGTGCCCAACTTCCCCGTCCTGCGGGACTGGTGCGCCCGCAAGCATCTCCACTTCGAATCCCGCACCGAACTGGTGGCCCACCCCAAGGTCTACGCCAAGCTGATGAAGCATGTGAACCGCGTGAATGCGCACCTCTCCAACTACGAGAAGGTGCGCAAGATCGCCATCCTCGAAAAGGAAATGACCCAGGAGAATGGCCTCCTGACGCCTTCCCAGAAGGTGAAACGCCGGGTCGTGGCCGAGACCTATGCCGATGTAATCGAAAAGCTCTACACCAGCAGCGGGACCACCACCAAGAACGCAATCCTCCCCCCGCTACCCTGAAAAGCCCCTTCCACGGCTCCAGGAGGCTCCCAGATGGATCAGGTTGATGCCGGTTCCAGGCAGGGAAATGGCCGTTCCCTCTTCGAGCATGTGCCCATCCCGACCTGGGCCCTGGACTGCGCGAGCGTCCAGGGCCATATCGAGGGATTGCGTTCCGCGGGCGTCCAGAATTTCAGGGCTCATTTCGCGGCGCATCCGGAACAGATCCTGTCCTGCGCCTCGGATATTCGCTTCCTGGAGATCAACCAGGCCGCCAGGGCCTTTTTCGGCGCGAGCCACCCGCCGGGGGATTTCTCCTCCTACCTATCCCCGCAATCCATCCCCATCCTGCGCGAGGGGCTGATCGCCCTGGCCAACGGAGCCCTCACGTTCCGCTGGGAGATGCCCATCCGGGACCCCAAGGGAGAGCTGCGCTCCATGCAACTCTATCTGACCGTGGCCGAAGGCTTCGAGGTCAGCCTGGGACGCGTCTTGGTCTCGTTCACGGATAGCACCGAGCTTAGCCGGGCGGAGGTCCTGCGGCGCGCCGCCGAACACCGCTATCGAGCCCTCTTCCAGAACCTGCTGGAGGGCTCCCTCTATGGCCTGGTGCTCTTCCAGGGGGAAGAGGCCAGGGACTTCATGTTCCTGGATGTGAACGCGGCCTTCGAGACCCTGACGGGCTGGCAGGATGTCATGGGACGGAAGGCCAGCGAGGTGATCCCGGGCATCCAGGAATCCAACCCCGAATTCTTAGCGTTCTTGGGTCGGGTGGCGAGCAGGGGCGTGCCGGATCGCCTGGAGATCAGGCTCGATACCCTGGGGCTCTGGCTTGCGATATCGGCTCACAGTCCCGAACCAGGGTACTTCGTGGCCTTCTTCCAGGACATCACGCCCCGCAAGCACCAGGAGCTCCTGGACCGGGAGGGCGAGGGCCTGGCGGCCAAGGCCCGGATGGCGGCCTACGTGGCCCACGAGATCAACGGTCCCATGGCGGGCATCAAGAGCGCCTTTGGCCTCCTGAAGACCGCCATTCCTCCCCAGCACACGTACTACCCCTATGTGGAGCTCGTGGAGCGGGAGATCGATCACATTTCGACCATCGTGCGGATGATGTACGAACTCCACCGCCCCGAGGAATCCCCCACCCAGCATGTGGCCGTGGCCACCCTCCTGCAGGACATCGCCACCCTGCTGGCGCCCCGGCTCCAAAGCCAGCGGATCAGCCTCCAGCTGGATCCCGGGGAGCCCGGCCTGCGGGGCTCCCTGCGGGCCAATCTGCTGCGCCAGGTGTTCTTCAACCTCCTCCAGAACGCCATCGAGGCCACGCCTCCCGAGGGGACCGTGAGCTGCCGCGCCCGCCGGGTGGGGGAGAATCTCGAGATCCAGGTCTGCGATACGGGCCCCGGCATCCCGGGGCGACTGGCCAAGCGGATCTGGGAAGAGGGCTTCACCACCAAACAGGACTCGCTGCAGGGAGGCATGGGCCTGGGCCTCTCCACCTGCCGCCGCCTGCTGGAAACCCTTCACGGTTCCATCGACTTCGAGAACCCGCCCCAGGGCGGATGCATCTTCACCGTAAAGATTCCCCTGGCCTGGGACTCCGCATAGACTGGTCTCCCCTCCGAGGCCTTCCGCCATGAACGTCCATGCCCAAGCTCCCGCCCGGATCCTGATGGCCGACGACGAGGAGATATTCCTCCTCGCCACGGCCGATCTCCTGCGGCTGGAGGGACTCCTGGTGGACACGGCCCGGGACGGCTTCGAGGCAGCTGAATTCCTGCGGGAGAACACCTACGATCTCCTGATCTCCGATATCCTCATGCCCGGAAACCAGGATCTGGACTTCATCCGCTTGGCCTCGGAACTGAGCCCGGATCTGCAAGTGATCCTGGTGACCGGCTACCCCTCCGTGGGCACGGCGGTGCAATCCATCCATCTGCCGGTGGCGGCCTATCTCACCAAGCCCATCGTCTTCGAAGAATTCCTGGGCCATATCCGGCGGGCCGTGGCCAGCGTCCGCTCCCAGCGCGCCATGGGCCGCTCCAAGGAGCGATTGACGAGCTGGCTGGAGGATCTGGGGCGAATCCAGGAGGCCGTGCACAGCGCCCCTCAGGCCCTGGACCACCAGGCCTCCCGGGAGGTCCTGGGGCTGGCCCTGGGCAATATCGCCGGGGTCCTCCTGGACATGAAAGCCCTCTTCGAAATGACCCTGGAATCCGCAACGGCCCCTGAGCGCTGCACCATCCATACCTGCCCTCGCCTCAACGAGTATCAGCGGGTCGTGCAGGAGGGCATCGAGGTGCTGGAACGCACACGGAGCGCCTTCAAATCCAAGGAACTCGGCCAGCTTCGCGAGCGGCTGGAGCAGCTACTGAGGGTCTGATCTCGGCTCAAAATGCCGAAATGCGCCGCTCCCTGAAGACGCATCGGCTGAACCAGAACGCAAAATTTCGGATGAATACAGGTCCGGCCTGGGCATCCACTGGGGACGCACAGGCCGGATCTGTCAGTTGCTACTGGACGTCGCTCACCCGCCCCTTGAGGAAGGTGATCTTGAGATTCTTGTAGACATAGATCTTCTTGGCTCCGAGGTCCACCGTGTTGATGGGGCGGCCCAGGGCGCCTTCCACAGCCGAGATGCTCATCCCCAAAGCGATGGTCGATCCGGCGGGTTCCTCCCCGCCTTCCCTGATGATTTCCTGCTCGGACTGGTTGGCCTCCTTGGCGGCCAGGGCCAGCTCGCTCTGGGCCTCCGGGTCGGGCTGGATATCTGCGGTGTAGGACGCATTGACGGTGCCCAGGGCCTGGGCCGGGAGCTTCGGGATACCGTCCCTGCCCTGGCTCGTCTGAAGCTTGGCCATGCCCAGATCGACGGTGGCCTGCATGTGGTTCTGCATCTCCTGAAGATCCATGGTTCGGACGGAAAGGTAGCTACCCTTGGGGCAATTGGAGCCACGGCTGGACAGCACCCTGACTTCGGCCCATTCCGCCCCCAGGGCAGGGGTTTCGACCAGTTGAAGGACATCCCCTTCCGCCAGCGGACATTCCCGGTTCCCGGAGTAGCCCATCAGGCTATCCGAAACCAGGAAGACCCTGGGCCCTCGGCTCGAGAAGAGCGGGGGCGGGGCCGAAACCTGGGCAGCCTGGTCTGCCTGGGCCTGATCCATCTGCCGCCGGACCTCCTCGGTGATGGCCTCCTTCACCTCCGGGGTCATGCAGGTGGTCGAGTTGTAGATGACCGGCGGCGCCCCGACGGAGGCATTTTGCGCGAGGTAGGCCGTCTCCAGGGTGGCCGCGATGATGAAATCCGCCAGCCAGAAGGAGGGGCTCACATAGGTCGGATAGGGCGTGAAATACCCGCCATAGTAGCCGTACCAGGGGCGGGAATTCCAGCCCCAGCGGTAGTGGACGGGACGGGACCAGGGGGTGTAGGCCCAGGTGTAGAAGCTGGGACGATAGAAGTGACTGGGGGTGTAGATGTTGTATTCCCGGCCCCCATGGGACCAGGGCCGGTAGATCTGGGCGCGAGAGACGCCGTTGAAGATATAGGTGCGCTGGATGAAGGCATGGCCATGGGACTGCAGGGGCCTCTGGATGTAGCCACTGCGGCCCGTGGCGTTGGCCACGATGACCCTTCCGCCCGGACGGACCAGCTCCACATGCCTGGCCCCGCTCGGGGCATGGCGGATCACGGCCCCGCTAGGCGTGTGGACTTCGCGAATGGATCCGCTCTGGGTGCGGTGGATCTCTCCCCCATTGCGGGTAGGAATAATCTGGCGCTCGGAGCCCCGCCGGTCAGGAGGTCCCCCGGCAGGCCGGGAAGGCTCGGGGCGACCCCAGGGGCTTCCAGCGGCCCCAGGGCGCGTCGCCTCGGGTCGACCGTTCGGTGTGCCGGGACGCGTGACCTCGGGTCGACCACTCGGTGTGCCGGGGCGCATCACCTCGGGTCGACCACTCGGTGTGCCAGGGCGCGTGATCTCGGGGCGACCGTTCGATGTGCCGGGGCGCATCACCTCGGGTCGACCACTCGGTGTGCCGGGGCGTGTGACCTCGGGGCGACCCCCGGGGGTTCCCGGGGCCTGCCGAGACGGCTGGGTTTCCCGTCTCGGTTCCTGCCTGGGTTCGGGCCGGGCAGGCTGGGACTGGGGGCGAGGCGCCGCCTGGGGGGCTTCCCGCTTCGGCTCCGGCTTGGATTCGGGTCGGGCAGGCTCGGACTTCCTGTCCTTGTCCTTTCCCTTTTCCTTTTCCCTGTCCTGCTGCCCTTGGAGGACCAGCATGTTGGCGGTCAGAAGGGCGATTGCGACCCTCGCCCCGAACCTCAGGAGATTCGAGCGGAAGATTGGCAGAGGCTTGCGGGTTGCCATGGCGATCCTTTCTGAACCAGACCTCAGCCTCTCGGCCGACGCCCTCCAGGGTATCCCCTCCCTTGCCCAACTCGCGTGAATCCATCTTGGAGGACAAAATTCAAGTTTCGGACCTCCTCTGTCGAGAATTACCTCGTATAAGTTCCGCTTTTTTTTGGGAGCGGAACGCCTTGATGGGCAGTCTCTAGGTCTGCAAGTCGAAGGCGCAATCAATCGGGTTCGGGCGGACCCAATTGATTGCGCCTTCTTTTTTCCAGGGTTTCCCCGCCATTGCCGACAGGGCGACCCTCCGAGGCTCTGAGCGCCATGGCCAACCCGTTCCCGAAAACACCACTCCCGGAGCGACCCGAGGCCGAGTCTTCCCCCGGCGCCGAGAAGACTCGGGGCCAGGGTTTTTTCGAGGCCATGGTCGAGCATCTTCCCGAAGCCGTCGCCGTGCTCCGGGAGGGACGGCATATCCACTGCAATCCCGCCTATGCCCGCCTCTTCGGGTTCGGCGATCCCGCAGAACTGGCCGGACGCAGCCTGGAGGGACTCCTCCCGGCGGGAGAGATCCTGGAACGATTCCGGGAAACCTCAGGGTCCTGGTCCCGGGAAGTGGAAGGCCAGAACCGACAGGGCGAGGTTCTTCTGCTGGGCTTGAGCGGGCACACCTTCCGGCAGGGCAGCACCGTTTACGGGGCCCTCGCCGCCCGGGATCTCCGGGTCCTTCGACAGGCCCAACAGGTCATCCAGAAGAGCGAGCGCTGGTGGCGCCACATCTTCCGGATGTCGCTGGTGGGAATGGGCATCTTGGGAAGGGAGGGCCAGATACTAGCCGTCAACGAGGCCCTCTGCCTCCTGGCGGGTCTCCCCCAGGAGGCTTTCCTGAAGATGACCTGGGGCGATTTCGTCCCGGATCAGAACCTGGTCGATCTGGCCCTCTTGGGGCACGGCCACCTGGGCCATGAATGGGTTTCCGAACCCCAGGAGACCTGCTTCTGTCGTCCGGATGGACGGATCCTCCCGGCCATGATCGATATCAGTCCGATCTTTCGGCCCGATGGCCAGGTGGACCAGCTCATCGTGCTGGTGCAGGACCTCAGCGAACACCGCCAGACCGAGGGCCGTTTGCAGGAGACCGAGAACCGCTACCGACGCCTCTTCGAAGAAATGAGCGAGGGCTACGCCCTGCATGAAATCATCTGTGACGAGGCGGGCAGGCCCGTGGACTACCGCTTCCTGGAGGTGAATCCAGCCTGGGAGCGCGCCACGGGGCTAAAGAGCGCCGAAGTCGTCGGACGCACGGTGCGGCAGGCCATCCCGGCCATCGAGGCTCACTGGATCGAGGCCTACGGGCGCGTGGCCCTCACGGGCGAGTCCCAGCGATTCGATCAGTACTCCAGCGAACTCGACAAGCATTTCAGCCTCCTCGCCCAGTGCCCCCGGAAGGGCCTCTTCTCCGTGATCTTTCTCGATATCTCGGAGCTCAAGAAACAGGAAGCCCAGACGGCCCTGATGCTGGCGGCCATGGAGCAGAGCCCGGCCTCCATCGTCATCACCGATGATGCCGGGGTCATCGAATACGTGAATCCCAAATTCTCCACCCTCACGGGCTATACCCCGGAGGAAGCCCGGGGGAACACCCCCCGCATTCTCAAGTCCGGCCTGCAGGGGCCGGAAGTCTATGCCGAGCTCTGGCGGACGATTCAAAGCGGCCAGACCTGGAAGGGTCAATTCTGCAACCGGAAGAAGAGCGGGGAGGCCTACTGGGAGAGTGTCACCATCTCCCCCATCCTCAGCGAAGGCCGGATCACCCATTTCCTGGGGGTGAAGGAGGACATCACCGCCCACCGGGCCCTCCAGGAATCCCAGGCGCGCCTAGCCGCCGCGGTGGACCACGCGGTGGAATTGATGCTCATCGCCGATCTCCATGGGCGGACGATCTACGTGAACCAGGCCATTGCGGCCATCACCGGATTCGAGACCGCCGCCTGGACGGGTCGCAGAGTCCTGGGCCTGCTGCCTCGAGAGGGGCGCCATGCCCTGGTGAGAACCATCCTGAAGGCCCTGATGGAGGGGCGGCCCTGGCAGGGGAAACTGCGAGTCCAGCGGGTGGACGGCGCCCTGTGCACCCTGTCGGGCACGGTCTCCATGCTGCACCCGGAAGGGCACGACGCCTTCATCACCTGCGTGTTCCGGGAGATCACCGCCGAACTGGAGATGGAACGGCACCTCCGGCAGGTGGAAAAGATGGAGGCCCTGGGAGCCCTGGCCAGCGGCGTCGCCCACGATTTCAATAATGTCCTGACCGCCATCATGAGTTCGGCCGAACTCATGGAATGGCAACTCCCCGAGGACAGCCCCGCCCGCTCCAAGCTCAAGGTCATCATGCAGGCCGCCAACCGGGCCAAGGACCTGAACCGGCGGATCCTCACCTTCAGCCGCCCCACCGAGGAGCGGCGCATCCCCTTCGATCTGAGCGCCGTGGTCCGGGAATGCGTCCATCTGCTCAAATCGACGGTCTCCAAGGATGTGCAGATCCGCAGCGACGTGAGCCCCTCGGTGTGGACCCTTGGGGATCCCGCCCAGATCCACCAGGTGGTGATGAACCTGGCCGTGAACGCCCTTCAGGCCCTGGATGGCAAAGGGTGGCTGGAACTGGAGCTGACGGAAGGCGATATCGAGCCCGGTTCCATGCTCGCCGGAGCCAAGGCCGCCCGGCTCACGGTGCGCGATAGCGGGTACGGAATGGATGCAGAGACCCTCAAGCATGTCTTCGAACCCTTCTACACCACCAAGGGTTCCGGGGGAGGCACGGGCCTGGGGCTTTCCATCGTCCATGGCGTGGTCACCCAGCATGGCGGGACCATCTCCATCAGCTCCGAACCCGGCAGGGGCACCCTCGTGGAGGTGCATCTCCCCTCGGCCACCATCGTAATTTCCACGTTGGATGAGACTCCCCAGGAGGCATTACGCGGTACCGAACATCTCCTCGTGGTGGATATGGAGGAAGTGCGGGTGGCCCTCACCAAGGAGTCGCTCCAACACCTGGGCTACCATGTCACCGCCAAATCCGACCTCTATGCGGCCCTGGACGCCTTCAAGGAACACCCCGCCATCTTCGACGTGGTGCTGTTGGAGTATTCCAAGGGGGCCATTTCGGCGGAGGACTTCGCCCGACGGGTCCGGAAACTGCGTCCGAATATCGCGGTCATCCTGGCTTCGGGCAATCTCGTGAAGCCCAGTTTCGAGACGCCCTTCGACGAAGTGCTCACCAAGCCCGTCTCCATCCGCGATCTGGGACACGCCCTGCGCAGGGTGCTGGACGCGCGCAAATGCGCCGCTCGCGTGGAGGTCAGCGCCGCGCCCACCCCGGAGCGGGCCCGCACCGGAGAAATCCTGCTGGCCGAAGATAGCCCTGTGACCCTCAGTCTCCTGCGCACCTGGCTGGTGAAGGCCGGGTACCGGGTGAGGGAGGCCCGGGATGGCCAGGAGGCCTGGGAGATCTACACCGAGGAGGGAGCGGCCTCCTTCGCCATGGTGCTCTCGGATATCGTCATGCCGCGCATGGATGGCATCCATCTCGTGGAGCGCATCCGCGAGATCGATCCGGATATCCCGGTGGCGCTGCTTTCATCTTCCGAGGACATGGAGGCCATGAAGTCGGCCCTGCATCTCCAGGTGAGCGAATTCCTGAGCAAGCCCTTCGATTCCACCGCGCTCATTTCCTGCGTGGAACGGATGATCTCGGGGGTGAATGTCCGGCAGCGTTCCGCGGAAACGGCCCAGGCCGTCCGCATGGCCCAGCAGGCGCTGGTCGCGGTGCCCGAAAAGGACCTCCCGCTCTACCTGGTGCACCAGTCCCTCACGGACGCCGGGGGCGATGTGTTTCGTTGTTTCAAGCAGCCCGATGGGTCCATCCTCTTCATCCTGGCGGACGTGGCGGGCCATTCCGTGATCAGCTCCTACGCCGTGGCGGCCCTCCTCGGCCTCCTCTCGAGTCTGGTGCCCCAGAACACGAACATCTCCACCCTGGCCCTGCGCCTAAATCACGGCATCCAGGAGGGCCCCTTCTCGGAAGTGCCGGTCTGCGTCCTGCTGGGCCACTGGTCACCCCTCAGCGGCCGATTGCATGTGCTGAATGCGGGCCTACCCCACGGCCTCTGCGGCGGCCCCAACCGGCGCCTGCGCATCGCCATCAACGGAACGCCCCTGGGTGTCTTCGACGAACCGATGGTCGATGAGAAGGTGCTGATGCTCGAAGCGGGGGAACGGGTGCTCTTCGCCAGCGACGGTTTCTTCGATATCTGCAGCCGGGACGGCGAACTCATGGACGATATCGCCCTGGACCTCTGGTGCGAGCTACACGAGGTGCCCATCCAGGAGGCCGTCTCCATCTTGGCCGGGAGCGCCCAGACCCTTGCCGATCAGGGATTGCAGGATGATCTGCTGGCCGTTGGGTTTGAACAGCCCCCCCTGGAGGCCGAGGGCCTGAGGATGCGCTTCCCCTCCGATGCCGCGGCCATCGACGAGACGATCCTCCAGTTGAGGACCTACCTGGCCAAGGCCCCCCGATCCATTCCCCTCACCCATTCCCGCACCTTCGATATCCTCACCGCGGCCAGGGAGGCCCTCACCAACGCCATGATCCATGGCAATGAGTGGCGAGCCGACGGTCGGATCGATCTCTGCGCCCGGTGGGAGGAATCCCCTCCCACCTTCACCCTCCGGGTGGTGGACGAGGGCCTGGGCTTCGATCTCCAGGCCCTGCAATCCCCCACGGACCCTCTCTCCGAACGAGGACGGGGCATTCCCTATCTCCGCAGCTGCGCCAGCAGGGTGGCGATGGTGGGCGGCGAACTGAGCATCACCTTTAGCTGGGAGGCATGACATGGCCGCAGGGAAATCCCCCATGAAGACCCAGAAGACCGATGGAACGGTGCGCCTCAATCCCAATGGGGATCTGGTGGCCAGCACCGTCGAGCTCCTGCGCAGCGCCATGCTCAAGGCCATGGATGCCGCCAAAGAGGCGGTGGTGTTGGATCTATCCTCTTCCAAGCAGATCGATTCCCTGGGCATCACGCTGGTGTTGGGGCTCTTCAAGAGCTGTCAGAAGAAGGAACTCGCATTTTCCATCGAGGGGACCAATGCCGATCTGATGCGGGTCTTCAAACTCTTCAACCTGACGAAGTTCTTCCCCGTCGTGGAGGCCACCCATGAGTAGCTTCGCCGACGAAAGCATCATCTCGGATTTCGTGGCCGAAAGCCGCGAACATCTGGCGACCATCGAACCCGACCTGCTCCTCATGGAACAAGAGGGGGCGAAGGTCAGCGCCGAAGTCATCAACCGGGTCTTCCGTGCCATCCATTCCATCAAGGGGGGCGCCGGTTTCTTCGCCTTTGAGGCCCTCAAGAAGCTGAGCCACGCCATGGAAGGCGTGCTCATGCAGGTGAGGGACGGCAAACTCCAGGTCTCAGCTGAACTCATGGATGTGGTCTTTGCCAGCCTGGATTGCCTCAAGGCCATGCTCGACGATATCGAAGCCAGCGATAGCGTGCCCTTCGCCCAGGAACTGGCCTCCCTGGAAGCCATCCTGAGCGGTCAGGGACTGGTCCTCGGCGAAAGGGTGAAGGGCCGGGAGAAGGGCACCCAGCGGGACTTCGATCTCGATGCCGAGAGCGTGCGTTCGGCCCTGCGCCGAGGCATGAATATCTTCCGGGCCATCGCCTTCCTCCATCGCGATATCAAGGACAAGGGGCTCACCCCCCTGGCCTTCCTCAATAACGCCCTCTCCGTGGGCACCTGCCTGGATGCCTTCATCGATATCGAGGCCATCGCCGATCTGGAACACTGCCTGGAACAGGACCTGCCCGTGACGCTGCTCTTCGCCACCGTGCTGGAACCAGACCTTGCGGCCCTGGGACTCAAGCTGCCCGAAACACAAATCAAGGTGCTGGAACTGGAGGCCCTGCGAGAGGAAGTCAAGGCCAAGGCCAAGGCCAAAGCCAAAGCCGAAACCCTCCTGATCCCCGAAGTGCCCGAGATCCTGCCCCCCGAAACCGAAGTCGAAGCCGGGGTCCTGATCGATGACAAAGCCCCTCGGGACAAGGCCAAAGAGGGCGGCAACGAGACCCTTCGCGTGCGGGTGGACTTGCTCACCAACCTCATGAACCTCGCCGGGGAACTTGTCCTCGGACGCAACCAGCTGGTGCGGGCCGTCACGGACTATCGGCACGAAATTCCGGGCCTGGGAGCCATCCTGCAAAACGTCAACCAGGTCACGACGGAGATGCAGGAGGGGATCATGCAGACCCGCATGCAGCCCATCGGGACGGTCTTCAGCCGCTTCCCCCGCATCATCCGGGATATGAGCCGCCAGCTCGACAAGCAGATCGAAGTCAAGATCGAGGGCGCCGAGGTCGAACTGGACAAGTCCATCGTGGAAATGCTGGTGGACCCCCTCACCCACATCATCCGCAACTGCGCCGATCACGCCATCGAGAGTCCCGCCGAGCGCAAAAAGGCCCGGAAGAATCCCACAGGGACCATCCACCTCCATGCCTTCCACGAAGGGGGCCAAATCAATATCGCCATCCACGACGATGGCCGGGGCATCGATGCCAAGAAGGTCTTGGCCAAGGCCCTCGCCAAGGGGCTCGTCACCAAGGCCCAGGCCGCGGAGATGACCGACCGGGAGATCATCCATCTGGTCTTTGCCCCCGGCTTCTCCATGGCCGAACAGGTCTCCGAAATCTCGGGCCGGGGCGTGGGCATGGACGTGGTGCGCACCAATGTGGAAAAGCTGGGCGGCCATGTGGAGATGGAGACCGAGGTGGGCATGGGCACCACCGTGCGCCTGCGCCTGCCGCTCACCCTGGCGATCATCCCCTCCATGATCGTGGGGGTCGCCGATCATCGCTTCGCCATCCCCCAGGTGAATGTCGTCGAATTCGTGTGGGTGAAGGCCTCCGAGGTCGCTCAGCGCATCGAGCATGTGCAGGGCGCCCTTGTGCTACGCCTGCGCGACAAGCTCCTGCCCCTGGTGCGCCTGGCCGATGTGCTGGAGATCCAGCGCATCTTCCATGATCCCGAGACGGGCCTGGCGGTCCCGGATCGTCGACAGTCCCTGGCCGATCGCCGCACGGAAGAGGACAAGGCCCTGCAAGAAGTCTCGGGCAGGAGCGAGGATCGCCGTACCGATTGGCGCACCGATCACAACATCATCGTGCTGCGGGTGGGCAAGAACCACTATGGCGTCATCGTCGACGAGCTCTTCGATATCGAGGAGATCGTCGTGAAACCCCTCTCGGGTTTCATCCAGGGCACCAAGTGCTTCAGCGGCGCCACGATCCTGGGTGATGGCCGGGTGATCATGATCCTGGACGGAGGAGGTCTTGCCACCGTGGCCAATCTCCATTTCACCGATCTCCAGGCCGAGGAATTGCGCAGAGCCGAAGAGGAGAAACTCAATGCCGCCCTCAAGGCTTCCAGACGCCGCTCCGTGATCCTGTTCGAGGCCGCCACCGGAGAGCGTTTCACCGTGCCCCAGGATCATGTCCTGCGCCTGGAGCGCATCCTGAAGAGCAAGATCGAACTCATCGGAGACCGGGAGTACATCGAATACCGCGGCGAGGGGCTGCCCTTGGTGCGCCTGGATCAGCACATGGAAGTGCGGCCCCTGCGAGATGACCTGGAGGAACTCTTCCTGGTGATCCCCAAGATCCCCGGTCAGAGCTCCACGGTACGCCCTTCGGCGGGCATCCTCATCTCGGAGATCCTGGACGCCCTCGATGTGGAAGTGGAGCTGAAGGCCGTGGCCTTCAAGGGGCCCGGCCTCTTGGGTTCGGCCGTAGTGCAGGGGCACCTGACACTCTTCATCGATCCCGTCAGTCTCCTGAAGGCGGCGGGCCTCCTGGGAGGAGATGCCGCATGAGCCAATTCGCGACCTTTCGCGTGGGGGATCGCCTCTACGGGCTCGATATCCTCGGGGTCCGGGAGATCATCCGAGTCTTCACCATCACACCCGTACCCCGGGCCGAAGCCCATATCCGGGGCCTCATCAATCTCCGGGGCCAGATCGTGACCATCCTGGACCTGTCCGTACGGTTGGGGCATGAGCCCCTGCCGGTGAAGGACTCCAGCCACATCGTGATCCTCAAACAGGGCGCCAACGCCGCCCAATCCAACGGGCACACCCAGGACCTCATGGGCCTGCTAGTGGACGCCATCGGGGACGTGGTGGAGGCCGAAGCCGCCCTGGCCGAGGCGCCCCCGGCCAATCTCACGGATGCCGAGGAGCACTTCCTCTCCGGCGTCCTCAAGACCGATGCGGGCCTCCTGGTGCTGCTGAACCTCCAGGAACTGTTATCCAGCGGCTAGGTCGCAAAAACCCTGAGCGCCCCTTCCCTTTCCTCCAGACGCCTTCCTCCATCCGCGACAACCCAAGACCAGGAGCATCCCATGCAATTCCTCGACAACATCAAGATGGGTCCCAAACTCATCGCATCCTTCCTGATCACGGCCTCCCTGGCCGTCATCGTCGGATTCTTCGCCATCTCCAAGATGCAGGCGGCCGATGATGCCGACACCATGCTCTTCGAAAAGGGCGCGGTCCCACTCAGCGACTGGGTGGATATCAGCGCGGCCACCTTGCGCATCCGGGCCAATATGCGGGACATCCTGCTAGGCAAGGATTTCGAGACCTACAACAAGCGCATCACCGATCGCATCGCCGAAAGGACCAAGGCGGAGGAGTCCTTCGAAAAAACCCTCGTGACCGATGAAGGGAAGGTCCTCTGGAGGCGCTACAAGGAAACTCAGGCTGGGATCATTGATATCAACAAAAAGATCTTGGATTTAATGCGGACCGGCAAGAAGGGCGAAGCCGAGGGCCTGATGTACGGGGAGCAGGACAGGCTGCAGCAGGAGCAGAACAAGATCTTCGACGAAATGCAGGAAGCCAAGACGAAACTGGCGAAAAAAATCGCCGACGAAAACACCGCCAACTATCATGCATCCAAGAACGCCATGTACCTCATGATGCTGGTGGCTGCGGCCCTCGCCGCGGGCCTGGGGGTCATCATCGCCCGGTCCATCGCCACACCCCTGAAGCAGGGCGTGGACATGATGAACGAGATGGCCAAGGGCCATCTCAGTATTCGCCTGAAGCTGGAGCGCAAGGACGAGATCGGCGAACTGGCTGGGGCCATGGATGGCTTCACGAATATTTTGCAGAACATGGTCAACGGGCTCCAGGAGATCGCCAAGGGCGACCTCAACCGGGAATGGATGGCGGCCGACGCCCAGGACGAGATCGCGCCGGCCCTGAAGATGGTCCGCACCAATCTACTCGCGCTGGTGTCCGAGGCGACCATGCTGAGCAAGGCGGCCATCGAGGGCAAGCTCGCCACCCGAGCCGACGCCACCCAGCATCAGGGAGATTTCCGTCGCATCGTGCAGGGCGTGAATGACACCCTGGATGGCGTCATCAATCCCATCAATGAAGTGCAGCGGATCATGGGGGCCATCGAGCAGGGGGATCTCACGGCTCGGATCACAACCGAATACCGAGGCGATCTCCAGGTGCTGCGCAACGCGGTGAATAACAGCGCGACAAAACTGGCCCAGACGCTTACCGAGATCAGCGGGGCGTCCAACACGCTGGCCAGTTCCGCCGACGAACTGACGGCGACCTCCGCAACCATGGCCGGAAGCGCCGAGCAGATGACCCAGCAGGCCAATACGGCGGCTGCGGGAACCGAACAGGCCTCGGCCAATGTGAAGAACATGGCCGCAGGCGTAGAGGAGATGAGCGCCAACGCCAACACCGTAGCGGCGGCCTCCGAAGAGGTGACGGCGAACCTGCGCACCGTGGGCGCGGCGGTGGAGCAGATGTCTTCGAACATGAAGACCATCGCGGCCTCTACCGAGCAGATGACCAGCTCCGTCAACACCGTGGCCACCGCCATCGAGGAGATGAGCGTGAGCCTCAACGAGGTCTCCAAGAATTCAGGCCAGGCCGCCACGGTGGCCAGCCGCGCCGCCATGAACGCTGGAAACACCGCCCAGACCGTCAATATGCTGGGCAAGAGCGCCCAGGAGATCGGCAAGGTGGTCGACATGATCAAGGGCATTGCGGCCCAAACCAATCTGCTCGCCCTGAACGCGACCATCGAGGCCGCCAGCGCCGGGGAGGCCGGCAAGGGGTTCGCGGTGGTGGCCAACGAAGTGAAGGAACTGGCCAAACAGACCGCCAGCGCCACCGAAGAAATCCGGGCCCAGGTGGAAGGCATGCAGGGCAACACCCAGCAGGCCGTGAAGGCCATCGACGAGATCGTGACCATCATCAACGAGATCAATAATATTTCCGGGACCATCGCCGCGGCCGTGGAGGAACAGACCGCCACCACCAACGAGATCTCCAAGAATGTCGGCTATGCCGCTCGGGGAGCCGCCGAGGTGGCCCGCAACGTCCAGCAGGCCGCCGCAGGCACCAACGAAGTCTCCCGCAACGTGCAGGAGGCCGTGAAGGGGGTGACCGATATTTCGCGCAACATCAACCAGCTGGCCACCGGGGCCGGAGACGTGGCGAAGAATGCCGGAGAAGCCTCCAAGGGCATGAACGATGTGGCTCGCAACGTGGCCCTGGTCAATACCGCGGCCCGGGATACGACTCGCGGCGCCGGAGACACCAATAACGCCTCCAAGGAGCTGGCCCGTCTGGCCGAGAAGCTCCAGCAAAACGTCGCCCGCTTCAAGCTCTAGGCCGAACCCATGAGCCTGGCCCCCCTTCGCGTGATGGTCGTCGATGACACCGTGACCTATCGCCGCATTCTCTCGGATGTCATCGAGAGCATCGGCGACGCGGAGGTGGTGGCCACGGCTCCCCATGGGCGGCTGGCCCTGGCCCGCCTGGAACAGGGCCCCATGGACCTGGTGCTGCTGGATCTCGAGATGCCCGAGATGGATGGCCTGGAAACCCTCAAGCACATCCGTCAACGGCACCCGGAGGTCTCGGTCGTGATGATCAGCGGCCAGAGCGCCCGGGCCGCCGATGCCACCATCAGGGCCCTGGCCGACGGCGCCCTGGATTTCATCCGGAAGCCCGAAGGCCATGATCCGGAATCCAGCAGCCAGGAACTCAAGGAAGCCCTGAAGCCCCTGTTTCGCCATGTGCGCACCCGACGCAATCTCCGCTCGGAGCCCCTGGCGCCTCCGGATGCCAACGCCAGGGCCGCCTCGCTGCCCAGCCAGGCTCCGCCTCCCGTCCTCCCGCCCCCCCGCCCGACGCCTCATCCGGCGCGCTTCGAGGTCCTAGGGGTGGGGGTTTCCACTGGCGGCCCCAATGCGCTGGGCGATTTCATTCCGGAACTGCCCGCGGACTTCCCCATGCCCGTGCTCCTGGTCCAGCACATGCCGCCGGGCTTCACGGCCTCCCTGGCCGAGCATCTGGATAAGCGCTCCAAGCTGCGGGTCTGCGAGGCCGTGGAAGGCGAGGCCATCCAACCCGGTCGGATCTACATCGCTCCCGGGGGCAGGCACATGGTCGTCCGCAGGCGCCCCGGCGCCGCCGACGATGCCGAGGCCATGATCGTGGGGCTCAACGAAAACCCGCCGGAAAACAGCTGCCGTCCTTCGGTGGATGTCCTCTTCCGCTCCATCGCCGCCCAGTACCAGGGAGGCATCCTGTCGCTGGTCATGACGGGGATGGGCAACGATGGATGCGAGGGAGTGCGCGCCATGAAGCGCCGAGGATGCCATTGCCTCACCCAGAGCGCGGAGAGCTGCGTGGTCTACGGCATGCCGCTGGCGGTGGACGAGGCGGGCCTCTCCGACGAGCGCGTGCCCCTGGCGCAGCTCGCGTTCCGCGTGAACCAACTGGCCTGGAGAGGAAGGTGACATGGGGACGGAGACCATTCAGCCCACCGAATTCCGGTTCATGCGGGACTACATCGAGAAGTCCTGCGGCATCCTGCTGGGGGAGGAGAAGGCCTACCTCATCGAGACGCGCCTGGCGGGATTGCTGGCGGAGACGGGCTCCGCGGACTACGGCGCCTTCTACCGCATGGCCGCCAGCGAGACGGGCACGGCCCTGCGGGACAAGATTGTGGATGCCATGACCACCAACGAGACCCTCTGGTTCCGCGACGGCCACCCCTTCCAGATCCTGCGGGAGGTCCTGTTGCCGGAATTCGCCGCCTGCCTCCTGGCGGGCCAGCGCTTCCGCATCCGCATCTGGTCGGCGGCCAGTTCCACGGGGCAGGAGCCCTACTCCATCGCCATCACCATCCAGGAATTATGCCGGGAGCATCCCGGTCTGCGGCCCGATCAATTCGAAATCATGGCCTCGGACATTTCCCCTTCCGCCCTCTTCCTGGCCCGCGCGGCCCGCTACGATGCCGCCGCCCTGGGGCGAGGCATGCCCGACGCGCTCCGAACCCGCTACTTCAGGCAGGAAGGCCAGGTCTGGGTGCTGGAGGATGCGGTGAAGAAGATGGTCACCCTGCACAAGTTCAATCTGCAGGATCCGCTGGAACCCCTGGGGCACTTCGATATCGTCTTCTGCAGGTACGTGACGATCTACTTCTCGGATGCCTTCAGACGCAAGATCTTCGAGGGAATCGCCAAGCTGACGAGCCAGGGGGGCTACTTCTTCACGAGCGCAGTGGAGAATCTCCAGAATTCCCCAGATCTCTTCGAACCCCGCTCCCATGGCGCTGGCACCTACTATCGCAGCCGGATCGGCTAGGAGGACCCATGGCCACCAAGATCCTATCCGTGGATGATTCGGCCACCATGAGGCGCATTGTGGGGCGCGTGGCCACGACCCTCGGCATGGAGACCGCAGAGGCCTCCAACGGGGTGGAGGCCCTGGCCGTGCTGGAGCAGCAGTATTCCGAAATCGCCCTGGTCGTGCTGGATGTGAACATGCCCGAGATGGACGGCGCCGAAACCCTGCGGGCCATCAAGGAGGACCCCCGTTTCCAGTCCATCCCCGTGATGATGCTGACCACGGAATCCGAGCGCACCCGCATCCTGGACTTCATCCACGGCGGGGCCGCCAACTACCTCGTGAAGCCCTTCTCCCCCGACGATCTGGCCGCCAAGATCGCCGCCTGCCTGGGGGATTTATTCTAGGCCTCGGGCTGGTTCCTGATTTCAGCGTGAGCCCAATGGCGTCTGGGCAGAGTTTCATTCCCGCCGGGCATCCCCCTCGCCCAGAGCATGTCCATGCTGGATAAGCGGAGGACCTGCGGTACATTGAAAGCCGCCCCCAGGAGCGGCCAAGGCCCTGAGGCTTGTTCACCCATCCGGGACAGGTGCGTGCCTTGAGTTATTTCAAACAAACCCGCGAACTCCTCGACATGATCAAGTTCGAGCACACGGTGTTCGCGCTGCCCTTCGCGTTCCTGGGGGTGATATCAGCCTCCCCGGTGCCCCCCGGATGGCGCACCCTGGGCTGGGTGCTGGCCGCCATGGTGGGCGCACGCACCGCTGCGATGACCTTCAACCGCCTCGTGGACGCCGATCTGGATGCCGCCAACCCCAGGACCTGCGACCGCGCGTTGCCCGCGGCTCGGGTGAGCCGCACCGGAGCCATGCTGCTGCTGGGGGCCTCCGTCGCCCTCTTCGGCTTCGCGGCGGGCATGCTGGGCCCCCTGCCCTGGGAGCTGGCGCCCCTGGCCCTCCTGATCATCCTGGGCTACTCCCTCTGCAAGCGTTTCACGAGCCTCTCCCACGCGGTACTGGGCTTGGCCCTGGCGGGAGCCCCCCTGGGAGGCTGGATCGCCGTGGCCGGACAGCTGGATCCCCCGGCCTGGTACCTGGCCCTGGGCGTCCTGACCTGGACGGCGGGCTTCGATGTGCTCTACGCCCTCCAGGACGAGGGTTTCGATCGGGCCCATGAATTGTGCTCCATCCCGGCGCGACTGGGCACGGCCAGGGCCCTCTGGGTGTCGAGGGCCTTCCATCTGGTCGCCCTGGCTTCCTGGGCGGTCTTCAACCTCCTGTTGGGCTGCCATCTCCTGCCCTGGGTGGCCTGGCTGGGGGTAGCCCTCATCCTGGTCCGGGAGCACGGGGTCCTCCGGGGAGGCAACCTGGATCGCATCGATCACGCCTTCTTCACATTGAACAGCCTGGTGGGTCCGATCTTTTTCCTAGGGCATCTGGCGGAATGGCTCCTGGCGCGCCGTCTCACGTAACATGAAAAAATCGGCGTCGACAGGGGGCTCCATCCCACGTAGTTTGGAGTCATGACCAGTCCACCGCCCCCGCGCAGAGGCCTTCGACTCAGCCGACCGGACCAGGAGCAGTTCTTCACGGTGATGGTCGTCTTCAGTCACCGTACCTTCCGCTGGACCATGGCCCGCAAGATGCTGGTGCGGACGGCCTGCATCGTGCTGGGCGTCTGGACCGTGGCTATGATCGGGTCGGCCTACGGATTCTGGGCCACGAAAAAAATCATGAACTTCTCCCATCTCCAACGGGAGACCACCGAGCAGGAGCGGCAACTCCGGGAAAGCCTCAATCAGGCCCAGGGCCTGGAGGGCGAGATCGTCACCCTCCGCAAACAGGTCCTCGATCTCTTCTCGCTGATCAACGCCAAGACCCCCGGTCCCAATCTCATCCCGCCCCCCACCAAAGAAGGCATGGCCCTGCCCCCCACGGACGGCGCCAAGCTGAGCCGTCTGCGGGCAGATCTCGAACATTCCAGTGCCATGGCCCAGGTGATCCGCGCCCGCATGGAACCGTTGGTGCTCCGCTGGAACCATACGCCCTCCATCCCCCCGACGGCGGGCTATCTCAGTTCCGGCTTCGGGGTCCGGATCAGCCCCTTTTCCCGGGCCAATGAGGCGGGAGACGGCCTCCTGGGCTACCACAGCGGATTTGATATCACCAACGCCCTGGGCACACCCATCCAGACCACGGCCGATGGCGTCGTCGAATCCGCCGGATGGATGGATCGCTATGGCTGGGGAGTCATCGTCCGCCACTCGCCCGAAGTGGAGACCCTCTATGCCCACATGTCGCGCGTGGAGGTAAAGCCGGGACAGAAGGTGCAGCGAGGCGATATCCTGGGAGCCATGGGACGTTCTGGAAACGCCACCGGCGTGCACCTTCATTACGAAGTGCGCCGCAATGGTCGCCCCGTGAACCCCCAGCCCTACTTGCACCTCCAGCGGGAGTGGCTGTCCTCCATCAGGTGAAACGAGGTATCCCCATGTCGGTATTCAACCCAAGTGCGAATGCAAATGGGACCAAGAAGATCCCGGCCTCGGCCCAGGCCATTCACACGCTCCTGGGCAAGGGCACGCTCTGGAAGGGCGAGATCCACACCGGCCCCAATAGCCTGAGGGTGGAGGGGACCATCGAAGGCACCGTGCACTGCGAGGGTGAAGTGACCGTCGCCCCTTCGGGCGTCATCAACGGCACCATTCACGCCAAGCACTTGATCGTCACAGGACGCGTGGAAGGTATCTTCAAGATCGAGGAGTGCCTGGAAATCCACGGCACGGGCTGGGTGGAAGGCGAAGTCGAAGTCGGCGCCCTCGTGGTCGACGAAGGCGGCACCCTGCTGGGCACCTGCACCCGCCGCGGGGCCACCAAGGAGACCCTCCCTGCCCCCAGTCCCACTACCACCGCGGGCAAGGGCAAACTCGACGAGCATCGCCCCCTCGAGCGGCCAGGGCTTGCGCCCGTCAACAACATGCCCTCGGGCAGTGAATTCCCCTACGCCAAGCCCTTCGACAAGAAACCCTGAACGAACGGGGAACTAAGCTATAAACGACGAAGCCCCCGGCACCGGGGGCTTCGTCGTTCTGGGATCCCTTTAGCGCTTGGCGCCCGCGAGATTGGTGCTATCCAGATTGGCGTCCGTGAGATTGGCCTCCCGGAGATCGGCCCCTCCCAAATTGGCGCCACTGAGCTTGGCATGGCTCATGTTCGCGCGATTGAGATTGGCCCCTGAGAGGTTGGTCCACACCAGGTTCGCGCCGCTCAGATTGGCATCCGAGAGGTTCGCACCATCCATGGCCGCATCGATGAGGTTTGTGTGCCGCAGATCGGCGCCGGACAGGTTCGTGCCGCTGAGATTGGCCCCGGAGAGATTGGCGCCATCCAGGTAGGCGTCCCGCAGGATGGTCTCCCGGAGATCGGCGCCGCAGAGATTGGCCCCATCGAGATTGGCCTCCTTGAGGTTCGTCTCGGTGAGATTGGTCTGGCGGAGATCGACGCCCCGCAGATCCGCCCACACCATGTTGGCGTTGCTGAGATCGGCATTGACGAAATTCGCCTCGTTCAGGTTGGCCTGGTAGAGATCGGCTCCTGTGAGATCGGCGCCGCGGAGATTGGCCTTGCTGAGATTGGTGCGATACTCGCCCCAGGATTCCGTGGGCAGGGAGGCCAGCTTGGCCCCTCTCAGGTTGGCGCCCTCGAGATTGGCGCTGAAGAGATTCGAACCACGCAACTCGCTGCCACTGAGATCGGCCGAGGAGAGGTTGCAGAGGCTGAGATCGGCGCCCACGGCCCGGGCCTCCCGGAGAATGGCGCTGCGCAGATTGGCCCCGTTCAGATTGGCCCCGTCGAGCACCGCATGATTGAGGTCCATGCCCTCGAGGATGAAGCCCGTGAGGTCCGTGCCGCTGAGGTTGACGCCAGCGAGCATGGCCCGGTCCAGACTGGCCCCGCGGAGGCTGGCCCCTGTGAGGTTGGCGCCCTGCAAGTTGGCGCTGAGGATGACGCCTTCGAGGTTCGCGCTGCTGAGATCGGCCTCACTGAGATTGGCCCCGCAGAGATTCGCGCTGCGGAGATCATTGCCCGTGAGCCGGGAGAGGTGGAGGTTGGCTCCGCCGAGATGGGTCTCGGAGAGATTGGCCCCGCAGAAGACCGCGCTGGCCAGATCGGCACCATCCAGGTTGGCCTGGGAGAGATCGGCATTCCCCAGGTTCGCCCCCCGCAGATTCTTCTCGGAGAAATCTACCCGCTTGAGGTTGGCGCCCACCAGCACCGCTCCCGCCAGCACGGCGCCATCCAGGAGCGCGCCGGAAAGACTGGCTCCGGAGAGAATTGCGTCGGAGAGATTGGCGCCGCTGAGATTGATCTCACTGAGATCGGCGCCTGTGAGATCGGCACCGCGCAAATCCGCAGCACTCAGCACGGCGCCGCTCAGGAGCGCACCGCTCAGATTGGCGCCCGAGAGCACCGCGCCACTGAGATTGGTGCCCGTGAGATCGGCCCCCTTGAGATTGGCCTCGGAAAGATTGGCGCCCTCGAGGCTGGCGTGCCGCAGCACCGCCGTGCTGAGATCGGCCTTGCTCAGATTGGAGCGACTGAGGTCGATCCCCCGCAGATTGGTGCCAGAGAGATTGGTGCCGGAGAGATTGGCTCCCGCCAGGTTGGGGATATCGTTCTTGTCGTACTGGAGGATGTCCAGGTAGCGCAGATCGGCGCCCACCAGATTGGCGCCGCTCAAATTAGCGCCCTTCAGATTGGCGCGACTGAGATTGGCCCCTTCGAGATTGGCCTCCGCAAGGCTGGCCCAATGGAGATCGGCATCCGAGAGATTGGCCCCGGAGAGATCGGCCCGGTTGAGTGCGGCGCCCCCTAGCACGGCCCCAGACAGGTTCGCGCCCAGGAGGTTGGCGTGGCCCAGGGCCGCCCCCAAAAGGCTCGCCTGGGAGAGGCTGGCGCCTTCCAGATTGGCCCCCTCAAGCACGGCCTGACGCAGATCGGCGCCGCTCAGATTGGCGCCCCGCAGATCCTTCCCGCTCAAATCCAGGCCGCCCAGGTTCACGCCGCTCAGCAGCGCCCCGCTCAGCACGGCTCCGCGCAGATTGGGGATGGTGGCCGGTTCGTACTGCTGGATATCGAAATGACTCAGGTCGGCCTTGGCGAGGTTCACGCCCGCCAGATTGGCCCCGGCGAGCTTGGCCCGACTCAGGTTGGCGCCCTCGAGATCGGCTTCATCCAGATTCGCCAAACGCAGATCCGCGCCCGCGAGATTGGCGCCCCGCAGGGAGGCCTGATTGAGGACCGCGCCGGCCAGATTGGCCTCGGAAAGGTTGGCCTCGGACAGATCGAAGCCCCGGAGGTCCAGACCACTCAAGTCGGTGCGATGGAAGTCTTTCCCCGACTTGAGGATGAAAACCACTTCCTTGCGTGTCAGTTCGCTCATGGAGCTTCCTTTGGATCGCGGGCAGGCAACAGCATTTTTTCTTGGATCTGAGTGTACCCCTGGCTCCGCAGCCCCATCAACATGATTTATCCAAGCGCATCGCCAAAGTTGCCTTGGACTGCCATGGTGGACAAGGGATCCCGAGGAGGACCTGGGTCAAGCCCCTTGCTGGGAAGAGCCAGGAGAAAAACGTCACTCATTTGGTTTTTTCCCCCGCACCCCGGATCACTTCCCTGTCGATGGGGGATGGACAACGGGAAGGAATCCGATAGACTGAAGGACCCGCGCGGCCTGCTGCACGGGTGCACCATGGAAGTCGCCATCCCATCCGCGTTTGACGCAAGCCGAACACAAGGACACACGATGGCAGAGAGTTTGGTCCCGTAGCTCAGCTGGATAGAGCATCAGACTACGAATCTGAGGGTCGGGCGTTCGAATCGCTCCGGGACCACCAATCAATACAACACTTAGAGCCGCCCACAAGGCGGCTCTTTTGCGTTCAGCTACGGCGAAGATACAGGGCCGCCCTTCGACTCATTTCACGGGTGCGTACCACCTGGTGAGCCCAAACGGGCCCCCTGTCATCTTCTGCGGCGTCTCCTCGCAAAAGAACTGCCTCCCCAAAAAGGTCCACGCTCGGGCCGAGAAAGGAGGCAAGCAAAGGATTTAGGCAGATCGCAGGCTAGGCTATAGCCTAGCCAAGTCAAGTTATATCTATTCTTACGGCTTGACACCCAAAATCCACGAAACGATACTTCCGACATCATCAAGACCTTCCAGCGCCGCTGGGAGTACATACACGAACCCCTCCACATGGTTCTGCCTCGAAAACAGCCATGGGGAGGGGCGGCACTTGCGTTGCCTTGCGGCAGCGTCGTCCAACTATTGTGCGGTTGGGATGCGCGGTTCGCAAGACGGAAGGGTGAAATCGCTGGGGTTCCTGCAACGCACCCCGGCGCTTTGGAGGCCGCAATGGCTACCCGCAAGGAAACCCCAGAGCCCGTGAAGACTCCCTTCCTCACGACCCAACAAGCCGCTGAATACCTGGGCATGAAGAAGGCCTATCTCCAGCGCCTACGCATGACGGGCGAAGGCCCGGAGTATCTGCGCATCAGCCCTCGCCGGGTGCTCTACACCATGGACGACATCACGCGCTGGCTGGAAGCTCAGCGGCGCCGGTCCACGGTGGATCCCGGCCCCTACTACCAGCGCCGCTAATCAAACGCTGACGCGCCTTTCAGGCCTTTGAGCCCTGGCTTCGCCTGGGGCGTGTCTTCGCGCAAGCGTGGCTGCAATCTTGCACACATTTACGATGGAAGGTGGCTCGGGCTCCCCGCACAAGGGCGCTCGGGACACCCCGGCTTCGCCATGTCCTGCGACATGGGAAGGCCTGGCCGTTCTCGACACGTCAGAAGGCCCGCTCGTGGTCGATCCCACTTCAGGAGAGGTCCTCGGCTCATTGACGGAATCGATTCGCACAGCTCAGTACCGCGCCTGCTCAGCATCCCGCTATGCCTCTGCACTGGCGGAATCCCTCGCGGGCGGAAAGGTGCGCTTGAGCCGGGATGACACCGGAGAAGTGATCCTCCTGGATGCCGATGGGCTTGAGATCATGGCCAAACCAGGGGAAGGCTTGGCCTTGCGTTCCGCGGCGCTCCTGCTGCTCGAAGCTCAAACTCCGTACGGCGTGGTGGGCCGCCATGGAGATCGGCTTTTCGGCATGGGCGGATCTGGCTTCGGCGCTTCCATGCGTTATGCACCCGCCTACCAACGGCGCCTGAGTGTGCGTTCCAGGAAAAAGGCTCGCGAGGCAATCCGGCACGTTCGGCGCCGCCTCTGGGCTGTGGCGTACGACACGAAAGAGGCGGGAAAAGTGTTGCCTGTCGCCTGGACACTCACCACACCAACGCTAGATCCCTCCATCGTGTCGAGCGTTTGCGAGGTGCGGGAAGAGGAACGCATGTTCTTGGCCTGGTCCCTCTTTCGCAAATTGGACATCTTCAAAGCCACGGTCTTCGCTGCTTTCCGTGGCTTTGAGGTCACCCGCAAATCGTTCTGGGATGGGGTTGTATTGCATCACCCGCATTTCCATTTGCTGGCCTGGGCGCGGTACGTGTCCCAAGCCGATTTGGCGGCGGCGTGGTGGGCCTGCCTGCGAACGGCTACGCGTCGTGTCTACGGGTTCGAGCTGGAAGACCTCTATCCCCAGATGGAAAACCGCGCCAAAGCCATCACCGCCTGCATCCACGTTCAAGCCGTCAACCGCAGGACACGCCGGGGCGATAACGCCATGTCCTTGGAAGACGCCATCCAGGAAACCCTGAAATACTGCACCAAGGCCGATGACATCGCCTGCTACGTTCCCGATCCGGAGCATCCAGGCGAGTGGATCGTGTCAGGCCTTCCAGGTGACTACCTGCGCGATGGCATCTGGAATCGAAGCCCTCGCGTCTTCGAATGCGTGGGGGCTGCCAGAAGCCGTTGGAAGGCCCCTG
The DNA here is from genome assembly GCA_963664825.1 of uncultured Holophaga sp. Classification (GTDB taxonomy): domain Bacteria; phylum Acidobacteriota; class Holophagae; order Holophagales; family Holophagaceae; genus JAYREN01. The sequence continues at coordinate 3,048,299 of OY761614.1, read as the reverse complement.
AGTGGTGCGAGGCCAGGGACGGCCTTTCACCGGAGCTTCTGGCCGATCTGAGGGGCGCTGCGGCCCGCGAAGCGGGTGCTTCCTGTTCGCTTGATACCCCTGCAATATCTGACGGCGCTCCAGTAAAGGAACCATCCAAGGATGAGACCCGGCGTCGAGAAACCCTTCGCGGGCTCATGGCCACCTTGGACCTTCACACATGGTTGCAAATCGCGTCTCGGCGGGCGTTTTCAGCCTTGGAACACCTCGAAGCGGGACTCAAGGCCAAGGGGTACTGGGTTCCAACCATGACGGGGCCGCCCCCGATAGGAGAGATGACATGACACAACTCAAGCCTGACAGCGCATCCAGTCCCGAATGGGGCACGAAGCGGTACGCCCAGATCGCGGAGCCAGTAATCAGGTTCAACCATGAGGCCCTTGCCGAAGTGGCACTAAAGTATCATTCTTGGTTCTGGAGGCCCGCCATGTTGCCCGCCCTGAAGCCCGTCACCGAAATCAAGCGCCACGCAACCGAGATCATCGACCAGCTCCGCGCTGATCGTGTGCCGGTGCTCATCACAGAGCACGGCAAGGAGGCTGCCGTCATGCTGGATGTGGCGACCTACAAGGGCATGCTTCATCGCCTCGAACTGCTGGAGGTCATCGCCAAGGGCGAACAGGCCTTCACGGAAGGGCGGGCAAGCTCTCACGCAGACGTGAAGGCCCGGATGGCGAAGCGATGGGCCTGAAACCCCTCAGCGTTCGTTGGTCGGATCCCGCCGAACGGGACCTTGACGCCCTGCTGTCATACATCGCCTTTGAGAACCCCGAGGCCGCCCAAAACCTCTTCGCCCGAGTCATGGAAGCTGTCGAACATGCAGCCGCTTTCCCTGAGATGGCCCGCTTCATCCCGGAGCTGGGACAGACTTACCGGGAACTCCTCAGCGTACGCCCCTTCCGGGTGATCTACCGGATCGCCGGGAAGGAGCTGTGGGTTATCGGCGTGATGAGGATGGAGCAGGATTTCGAACCAGAGCGGTTCATCGAGAACTGAAGCGAGGAACGGCTAGCTGTTTCGATTCTTCAGTTGTTACCAATGTCACCACACTAAACATCTACCTCCAGCTCCATCTCGACCTCTGTTTCAGACTGAAGTTCCTGGACAGCGGCTCGAAGGTCTTCATATATTTCAATTTCACTTCCAATATTTTCTATTGAAACAGCCAAAACATATTTTGCAGAGGCCTCTGGATCTTTGTTCCATCCCTGGTGGCCGCGAACAGCGATGCAAAAGAATTCAGGGAGTTCATTTGAACTAATTTGAGCCCAATCTTTCTGGACGGTTCCATTATTTCGATTTGCAATAGGGATTATGCCATGATTACCCTGAGTGCCGAGTGTCCAATTAATGGATTGACCCTCGGTTGAAGTTTTTGCAGCTTCCCTTACCGCCCTATTCGTAAAAGCTTCAATCGACTCACCTTTCCGACTTGTCTCCCAATCCAACCATGTAGAAAGGTAGCCTCGCCGCCCTTTCCTGGTTCTCTTTGGCTCTGCAGAATAAGAAAGAGTTATATCTAGCCGAATTTGATATTCGGTACCTGGGGAGCGAAGTCGATCAGGAATCGGGATTTGGAAAATATGACATTCCCCAGCTTTTAATTCGTATTCATTCGACGTTATAAAAGTCGTCCTATAGGGAGTATTCGTAGTTGCTCGATTTAGATCAGGAACACCATAACCGATTTGCTGCAAAACCGGCACCTTCTCGTCTCGAGTAAGTGATTCAGCCCAATTCGGCCAACGCGCAGACTGAACAATAAGAGCCCTATATATAAGGCAGGACTCTTCGGGTAATACAGCCTGGATACTTGCCGCGAGCTTTGAAACTTTTGGGGTCGAAAACGAGGTTCCGACGATATCTTTACTGAATGCGGGACCACCGTGCAATGTTGATCTAATTAATTCGGGATAGCATGCTGACCCAGTTGCCGGAATAGCCACAGACGTTGATTGCCTGCCGCTATGCAAGTAATCTCCTCCAAATTCAACAACTTCAGGCTTTATTGAATCCCAGATCCCAAATCCAGCCCGACTGAAAGCAGAAGGTTTTGAATATTGGTCAGAGAAGCTTGCCCAATGACCATCACTGAATTGATCATACGAAATAGAACCGACAGTCAGCACCTGAAGGCTCTGCCCCGGATTGGCAATCCTACACGACCGACGCGTCAAATATTCAGGATAATCATGTCCCGATGCAATCAATTCTTCAACACCAGGATTATTTGGCGGTCCAGACCGCTGAATATTGCCAGCGCTTTGAATAATTAATATATCATGCCGATATGACAATTTATCCATCTCAAATGCCCACGAAGACATATGCCTACTTCTGTGCGGCACTATTGAATTAATCGAATGATTAAATATTTTGGTCGGCCTATCACCATTGTGGTATTTTGCGACAACCTGGCTGATTAATTTCTCTGGCAACACGCTTCTAGATAAAGCACAGTTTTTATCAAGCGCCCGAGCATTTTGAATCCATGCATTTAATTGAACGGTGCCACCTGTCGGGACAGCCTCACCATACAGAATAGCTCCGGCCACGCGAGTTCCATGCCCCCCATTGCTCACGTAATCAGCCGTGTCGGTGGGCGATTCATACGGGACAAAACAGAACGAGTTAGCGGTATCGATTGCAGGGTTGATCCAAATATGATTCTCCTGAATGCCGCTATCGATGACGCAAACCGTCGGAGCAGATGCCGGTGCCGCCAAAATAGATACATCAGGGACAGCTAACGAATCTTGCCTCCTCACACCTTGTGGAGTTTCAATATCTTCAGGCTCTCCAATTTCAAAAATATAAGGATAATTCGAGGCAAAATCACGAAGAGCCTTGCCCGTTAATTTGATGCGAAGAGTGAAGTTATCCGGAATGGTTTCGCCATCACTTTGCTCATATTCATCAACTATCTCTGACCCATAATAATTTATAATGTTACCAATGGCATCCTTGCGCTCTTCGCGCAAATTGTCCCATTTTATATAGGATGTTTCGTAATTTTCGTTCCATTCACGAAGCTTCCGCTCCCATGTCTCAGGCTTTAGACGTCCTTTTTTAGGTTTTTTTGGGATGACCCAATTCCCGGAGCATGAGATAGAAACATCTACAACGTAGTCATCCGTATCCCCAATTGATGCCCATTCATTTTTCAGCTCATCTGACAAAATCCTTGATAAGCGATTCTCTTCTTCGGACTCTTCAATCAATTCATGAATCTGAGCAACAGCAGCAGAGCCTGTGACACTATTATTGAAATCATTTATTTTTGAAATCAAGTGACCAAGATTTAAGTCCTCAGAAGCAACGATAACAAAACCATTATCCTCTTCAGATATAATCTCAAACCCCAAAAAATGTCTCAAACTATCGACATCCATCGATTCGTCGATTTTTAACAAAAGCGGAATACCTGCCCTAAGATCTGGGAGATTTTCCCGAGCACGGCTTGCGAATCGCTCCCCCCAAGCGCCGGAGATCGAACAGGCGGACTTCATGAGGGTGTCGCAATGCCCAGCTCGATTGTCCTTATTCTGAACAGTAATCGGATTGGATTCCCCACCCCCATGCAAGCGAGCTATTCCTTGTTTTGCAAATATCAAACGAAGATGCTCGAAATTATGTTCGTTTGGCATAAACATACCCCATGTGAAATTCCTTGGTCAATCAAGGCCTTACAATTCAGCTATAGCTTTAACAAGGTGTTGTTCGGAAACAACCAAACGACCGGAAAGGACTGCAGCCTTTGCGGCATTCTGCGCTGCTTTAACAGCCATTGCTGCCGAAGCCTTACCGAGCTTTGATGTAATTTTATCCCAACCAATATTGCCATCATATTTAATCGAAGCCAGCGTCAATTGCATCAACTTAACAATTTCTTGAGGACCAGGCGGCGGGACCTCAAAGACATCATCAAATCTACGAAATATTGCAGGATCCAATGCTGATTCAATGTTTGTAGTAGCAACAAGCAGCCCAGGCGCCTCAAATTCCTCCATTAGCTGCAGTAGAGTATTGACAATCCTAGATGCCTCTCCAATATCTTTTGAATTAATTCTCGATCTGGCAAGAAAATCACATTCATCAAACAAAAGAACACACGGCTTTTCGTTAGCTGCATCAAAAACAGTACGAAGATTTGATGCAGATTCTCCAAAAAATGAAGATATCAATGCATCAAATCTTACTTTCATAAGTGGCAATCCTGTATTCCATGCAAGCCTTTTTGCACCAAGCGATTTCCCACAACCAGGAGGCCCATGAAGAAGGATTGATCGCCTATAGGTAAGTCCATGCAGACCAAGCCGTTCTCTTGCGGAAAACTCAGACTCAATTCTTGCGAATCTCATCTCCGTCTCAGGAGGGAGAATCATCGTGTGTTCCAAAGAATCATGCTCAATAAAGGTTGCTAATAGATCCCCCCGCCTCTTGCTCGATGGCAATTCTTTAAGGGATTGATCACCTTTTAGGCTTGATTCGCCTTGGTTACGATTTTTAGATTTTTTTATTAAAATTGAAAGCAATTCTGACGACAGCTTCGTATGACCAAGGCGCCGCTCACTTTCGATAATCGTATGCCCTAGTTGTTCCAATTCACCAGAGCCACCTTCAGCGATGGCTCTCATTAGGCGACGAAGTAGGTCTGCATTCATTATTGTTCTCGATCAGCACAGAATTGCCACTGTACGCATTTTTGCCCAAAGGCTATGGCGAGAGTAGCGATTGCGCGACAGAATTCCTGGACGAAAAAAACGCCCAAGATCAGATCAACGGTCCTTTTAAAGTGGGACCTATCCAGACCAAATCGCCGGGTATCAACCTCAAGACTGGAAGTGCAATCCTGTCTCTTAAACCACGAAGTGGGATGGTCTTGAACTTCACTAAGCCGGATGGGAAACGAATCCCCATTGGCCCGCCCTCTCCCAACAAAGGGAGACCGTGGAGCGATGCAATCCCGAATCGTGAAGAACATGGATTTGATTCTAGGCTCCCAATCGCCCCATCCAAACCTCGAATCTGCACCCGCCATGAGTCACACGCCCGCGAGGCCGGATCGATTGAGCCCTTCCTTGATGGCCGCCTTCACATGATCGGGCAGGTAGGCCTGTTCGACCTTCATTCGGACCAAAGCCGAGAAGAGCATCTTGTTGGCGGCGGCGAGTTGTTCCTTGAGGTCGAGTTCCATTTGCCGGGTGATTGCGATCGAGTTTTCGACCCGGCTTCCGATCTTCTCGGTAGCCGCTTCCGAGACAAGCGTGATTCGATCAGCGGCATTTCCGGCGCGCTCAACCAGGCGCATGACATCGCGGGTCAAATCGGTTCTGAATTGGGACTGCTCCACCAAGAGGGACTCCAACGCTCCCCGGACCTGACCAAACATTCCGAGGATCGTTTCGTGCTCCTTGGTCGTGGTCCGCTCATGGCAATCCTTGAGCATCCATCGGAACGTTTCCGCCTTGGACGGAAGGCTCCAGGCGGCTTGGATCATGTCAAATTGCCGGGCCTCTTCCACGCTCAAGGGCATGTTGAATTGGGTTTTGCTAGATCGCGCCTTATTACTGTTTCTACGCGTCTTAACATCCGCTTCTTTAGCCATGTTGTGAAAATCTCCAACGAATACTGACACCTTGAGCATATAGCTAGAAGCGGACAAATTCCACAATACTCTTCTAGTATCATTTCTAGTTATGTATGTATTTGTATTTATGCATCTTATACTGTCGCTTCTGTACAATGTTCCAGAGGACTCAACTTGCCACCGCCGCAAGCGGTGCCCCCAGGTCCCGGCCAACCTCGGCGCACTTCCCCATCTTTGAGGTGTTCCAGCGCGATCCAAGCTCCATTCCCGGTCCGGTTGCTCGGGCATGGAAACCCTGTGGATTGCCCGATGGATTCCGCTTCGCGGAACGGATTTCATCCGCCCTTCGGGTCCACAGGCAAGCGGTCCCGAGGGGACCTTCCCCAGGGTTCCCACCCCCTCGGCCCGTGGCTGGAAAACGCTTCGCGTTTCCCACAACCGGACCTTTTCGACGAGACATCAGCATGGATTTTCGAGGGCCAAAGGCCCGGAACCTCTGCTGCCGGATCCCGAGGGCTCTCCCCTCTATTGCAGTTCTTCAGGGGGGGCTTGCCCCCCTCCTGATATCCGCCTGCTGCCGTCACCCATCGGACCCCCCGCGAGGGTCGGGGTCCGATGGGTGACCGGAGCGACACGCCGCGTTGGGACCACTTCAATAAGCGCTGGTGTGGGTTGAACAGCGACACGGGCGCCCTCACCGCCGGGGGCATGACAGGGGCGCTTTTTCCCCTGGCGTGACCCTGGCGAGGGCGAGCCGGCCACCCCTCCCAATCCCTTCACGAACCCTGTTTCTTACTGGGTTTCTTGACAGGCTGTTCGAGGGCCTTGGCCAGCTTCGCCCCAACCTGTTTGCTGCTGTCCAGAAGGGGCTGTGTGCCGAAATGCGAATACCGCTTAGTGGTGCTCGGATGGGTGTGCCCGAGGAGGGCGCCCACCACCTGAAGACTCAATCCTGACTGGGCCGCCATGCTCGCGAAGGTGTGCCTCAAATCGTGGATTCGGACATTGGGCAACCCGGCTTTGTCGCGGATCTTCCGCCAGGGCTTTTCGAGGTTCACCAGGCGGTCGTTTTCCCGGTCGCCGGGGAAAACATAAGGGTTGTCCTGGATCTCAGGAAGAACTTTGAGAAGGCGAATAGCCGGGGGATTCAAAAAGATCACCTTGGCCCCGGTTTTCGAATCCGGAAGGCGAAGCATTCCGTTTTCCAGATCCACCATGGCCCAGGTAAGGGTGAGGATTTCACTGAGGCGGGCGCCCGTGAAGATGAGCATCCGAAGAGCGGCAAAGACGTAGATGGAATCCGTGATGGCGTCTTCCATTTCCTGTATCACTTGCCCCAATCGTTCCAATTCCTTCTCTGTCAAGAAACGGTCCCGCCGCCGCTCCGGGAGGCGTTCCACGATGAAGCAGGGATTCGTGTTTTGGGTTCGCCATCCCCAGAGTTCCGCGAGGCTGAACATCTTGGAGAGCACCGCCAAGGTATGGTTCGCCTGACGCGGAGTCTTGGCGAGGCTGGTGTGAAATTCATAGGCATCAGCGGGCAGTACGTCCGCCACCTTGAGCCTTCCAAGTTTCGGTTTGATGAAGAGTTCCACCATGCGGCGATACTCTGCCGCCGTCCGGGGTTTGGTCTTCAGGTCGGCATGGTCCCGAAGGAATCGATCTGCCAGATCGGCCACGCTCGGGGCTTCCCTTTTGGCCCGAATGACGGCGCCGGGGTTCTGCCCATCCGTGATTTCCAGTCGATGCTTGAGGGCGCGCTTCTTGGCCTGCTCGAAGGTGAGCTCCCCGAAGCGGCCAAGGGTCAGCCAATGCTGTTTGGCCTGCCGCTCGTACTTGAACACGAAGACCTTCACGCCACTGGGCCAGACCCGGACCCCGAAGCCCCGGATCTCCGTGTCGAACACGGCATAGGTCTTTTCCTTCGGCTCAAGCTCTGTAATGACGCGGGTGTTGAGCTTGACGGCAGCCATGAGGATTCCCCTTGCAAAGGCACGATAGAGAGATACGCTTGAAGCTACAAAGCAACGGGGAATATTCTAATGCTCTACCGCCCTTCCCCAAACAACGATCTTTGATACATGCCTGAAAAACAAGGCTTTGAGTGTTGAGATGGTTTCGAGTCCGAAGGCCTGCTACAGACTACGAATCTGAGGGTCGGGCGTTCGAATCGCCCCGGGACCACCAATAAACACAACACTTACGGCCACCTACGAGGTGGCCGTTTTTGCGTCATGACTCTAGCGTGACTCTAGATCTCAAGGTCCCCCCAAAGGCCCTGATGCCCGGCCTACTGGCCAAGCGGTTGGCCTGCTCCCCACGCGTTACTGAGGAGGTGGGCCAGCGCCGCCCGATGTCCTCTCAGTCCGCCTCGCAAGGATCCGCCCGAGTCCGCCTGTGCTGCGCACAACTTCCGCACCTGCTGATCCGTGGCCCGTGCGATACCCCTGGGGCACCCTCGCGACCCACGCTGGGAAGCTCCTGGCCAAGGGCTAGGCCGTCCTAATCCACGGAGAGAAGCGCACCCGCAGCTATACCGACACCCACGGCGTGGAGCGCCAAGTCGTCGAACTGGCCGCCAAGACGAAAATGGAGGGGAGTGGAATGCTGAGCAGACGATGCGACCCCAAAGAACACCTTTCCATCAAGCTGGATTCTTACGCCTTGACGCCGTTTTTCATTCACACTATTTTTTGTGTGTAGGAATAGAGGCATCGAGCATGTCCAAGGGACTCCCGGAACTGCGCAAAGAGGTTGTCAGGCTATCTTTCGCAAAGCGTAGAGGACGGGATACGACCGTCCTCCGCTTGGCCCAGGACGGTCGCCTCCAGAAGCTGCGTGCAGGGGTCTACCGATCTGCGACTCGGGATACCTGGGCGCATCAGGACTTGGCGGACGCATGTTTAGCCGTTCCCGAAGGAGTCATCTGTCTCATCTCGGCCCTGTCCTACCACGGATTGACCACCACCATCCCCGGGGAGACCTGGATCGCCATCCCCAAGACCTCTTGGGTTCCCAAGATGGCCTTCCCCACGCGGTTCATTCGCCTTGGGGAGGCCGCGCATGCCACCGGAATCGAGACCATCAAGGTTGGCAGAACCAAGGTCCGCATCTACAGCAAGGCCAAGACGGTCTGTGATGCCCTGCGCTTCCGGGATAAGGTTGGATTTGAAGTTGCCTTCGAGGCCTTGAAGACCTTCCTGCGCCAGGGAGGACTTCCTGATGAGCTGATCCAATGGGAAGAGGTTTGTCGGGTCAAGACCACGCTGCGCGGCTATCTCTCGGTCCTGCTTGCATGAAGAAAGAGGGCGACACCAAGAGCCCTGACAGCGTCCTCAAGCGCCTTAGCAACCGGCGCGTGGACGGCCAGAGCGTCGAGAATGCCCAGGTCCTCTTCGTCCTGGAGCGTTTTCTCGCCAGGGTCGCCCAAAGCCGCTACCGAGACCAACTGGTGCTGAAGGGCGGCATCCTCCTGTATCTGCTGACCCAGCGATGGAATCGCCCCACGGAGGACCTCGATTTCCTGGCTCTCCGGATCCCCAGCGACACCCTGGAAGGCGTTCTCACGGAGATTCTCGGGATCGATTTGGGTGATCGTCTGGAATTCCAGCCGCAGGTCATGACCTGGGAGGACATCCGAGAGGACACGGAAGACCCCTGTCAGCGCTTCACCATTTCGTTCCGTTTCGGCCCCAAGCGTGCGCGCCAGATCAAGCTGGACCTCAGTTTTGGGGATCCCATCACCCCAGCCCCGGGACTGATCGAGATCCGCCCGATGCTCGATGATTTCCAGGGCGGGCAGGTGCTGGGGTATCCCGTGGAAACCTTCCTCGCCGAAAAGATGGAAACGGTCCTCGCATGGATGCCAACGCCCTCCAGCCAAGCTATGGCACAGACGCCACCCTCAAGAGGATCGGGGACGCCTATACCCGGTCCAGGCACCTCGTGGTGCCCCCCTACAGCGAGGTCGCTTCAGAGGCGCAGGACTTCATGCGACCAGTGATCCAGCGCTGCCTGAAATCAGGACCAGAGGCCAGTTGAAATTCGCTAAGCAGGGGCTGGGAGGGCATTTGTTTTGATTCGGGGCCCCACCGTGCCTCCAGTCCCAAGGGCGTGGGCCCGGCGCCTCAGCACAGGCAGGAAGCCGGCCCCCCAGCCTCGCCCTTCGCCTCGGATTCGCGAGGCACCCCTTGAGCGCCCTGCCACATGGCATAGCGCTTGTAGCCCCCGGAGAGGTTGCGCACCTTGAAGCCGTGCTGACTGAGGATGCGGGCGGCGAGGTAACCCCGCAGGCCCACTTGGCAGAACACCAGCAACTCCCCATCCCGGGGCAGATCCTCCAGGCGGTCCCGCAGTTCATCCACGGGGGCGCAGATGGCCCCCGGAATGGTGCCCAGGGCATGCTCCTGGAAGGTGCGCACATCCACCAGCGTCTGAGCCTCCCTCAGCCCGACCAGTTCCTCGGGTTCCCAGAGTTCCACATCGCCCCGCAGCACGTTGGAGGCCACGAAACCGGCCATGTTGATGGCGTCCTTGGCGCTGCCGAAGGGAGGAGCGTAGCAGAGCTCCAGGTCCTCCAGATCGAAGACCGTGAGCCCGGCTCGCTGGGCCACAGCGATCACGTCGATGCGCTTATCCACGCCCGCCACGCCCACGGCCTGGGCCCCCAGGATGCGGCCATTCTCCGGCTCGAAGAGCAGCTTCAGCGTGATGGGCTGCGCGTCGGGATAGTAGGTGGCGTGGTCCGCGGGATGTACGTAGACGCGCCGGTAAGCCATTCCCTTGCGCTGGAGCAGGGTCTCCGAAAGTCCCGTCATGGCGAAGGTGAGGCCGAAGACCTTACAGATGGAGGTGCCCTGGGTGGCCTTGTAGTGGCTATCCCGGCCCAGGATGACCTCCGCGGCGATGCGGCCCTGGCGGTTGGCGGGGCCCGCCAGGGGGACGAGCGCCGGGTCCCCGCTGGTGAAGTCCCGGATCTCGATGGCGTCCCCCACGGCGAAGATGTGGGGATCGCTGGTGCGCATCTGGTCATCCACCAGGATGCCACCGGTGGCGCCGAGGGCGAGCCCCGCCTCCCGGGCCAGCGTGGTCTCCGGACGCACGCCCACGCTCAATACCACCAGATCGCAGGGGAGACAGGCACCGTCATCCAACTTAGCCACCAGGGCCTCGCCCTCATGTTCAAAGGCCGAGACAGAGCGCCCCAGACGCAGATCCACGCCCTGACGCGCCAATTCCTCTTGCAGGGGGAAACTCATCTCCCCATCCGCCACGCCCAACACGTGGGATAGCTTCTCCACCAACGTCACCGCAAGGCCGCGGTGCCGGAGCTGTTCGGCCAGTTCCAGGCCGATGAAGCCCGCGCCCACGACCAGGGCTGTCCCAGGAAGCGCAGCTCGCGAAGTCCCCCCTGGAACCCCCACCTGTTGTGCAGGCAAAACCCGAACAACAGGTCTATCGCTGCCGGGGGCCGCCTGGGAGCGAGGCCCCCCCTTGGCCAGGACCGCCAGGATCCTATCCATGTCGCCCATATTGCGCAACGTGCAGATCCGCTCGTCCTCGGCCCCGGGGATGGCGGGCCGGAGGGCGGTGGCCCCGGGGGAGAGCACAAGGGCATCGTAGGGTTCGCGGGTTTCCTTGCCGGTCCTCAGGTTCCGAACCAGCACCACCTGGGCCTGGGCATCGATGGAGACCGCTTCGGTACGGACGCGCACATCCAGATCGAAACGGGCGCTCAGGCTTTCGGGAGTCTGGACCAGGAGCCGCCCCCTTTCCTCGATCACGCCCCCGATGTGGTAGGGCAAGCCGCAATTGGCAAAGGAGACATCGGGGCCCCGCTCCAGGAGCACGATATCAGCGTCCTCGGAGAGCCTGCGAGCCCGGGCCGCCGCACTCGCGCCCCCTGCCACACCACCGATGATCAGGATGCGAGGGGATGGGGACATGGGAGACCTTTCAAGGACAGGAAGCTATTCAATTATGCAGCATAATTGAATAGCGGAACACCTTGGAACCTTCACCCGTTCACCCACCCGATACCGCAGGGCTCGCTCACAGGGTCTTCAGGATCTCCGCCTTCTTGGTCTCGAATTCCTTCTTACTCAGCAGGCCCTTCTTGTAGAGTTCCTGAAGCTTCTGAAGGCGTTCCTCTGCGCTGGGGGCAAGCTCTGAGGCCTTGGATGGAGAAGGCGAGGGAGCGGCCGGACGGGAGGCCTGCTCAGCGCGAGTCTCGGAGCGCCGCAAGGCCTCCTGAAGGCCGATGGCCTCCTGGCATTCCCTCAGGGCCGTCTGGAAGATGCTGGCGTCGGGCTGCATATCCAGGGCTGCCCGCAGGAAAGGCAGGGCATCTTCGTAGCGCCCCAGGATGAAGTGGATGATGCCGACGTTGTACTGGGTCCGGGGGTAGTACTTGGGCTTCTGCCCCTTGTCCCGCTTCGACTGTTCGAGGCCCTCCAGGGCCAGATCCAGCGCGCCCCGGGTATCCCGCGCCCGGAGCCGTTCGTGGGCCTTGGCCATGCCGAAGACCTCGTCGTCGAAAAAGGTGAGCTTGCGCACCTCGCTCCAGGCCAGCAGCATGCGCAGCACTTTTTCCTTGGCGGTTTCAAGGCCCAGGCGGCGAACATCGGCATCATTGGGATAGGCCGGGAAGCCCTCGTACGAAGTGTTGCTGAGGCTGGGTGAATCCTCTAGGCGCTGGGCGCCGAAGACGCGGCCCGTGTTGAGATCGATCACCTGGACCGTGGCGCTGAAGTCCAGGCTGGTGATGCTGGTCCGCTTGAGGCGCACGAATTCCTGCTTGGTCTTGTGGTCCGTGCCGCGCTCCTCCTTGGTGGACCGGTTGCGGCTGAGCTCCGAGCGATTCACATGCACGATGACCAGCACGCTGGGCCCCAGCAGCTTGCCCAGCCTAGCGATGGTGGCCGGCTCGATGTAGCCCTCGGCACCCAGTTCCTGTTCATGCAATAAGGCGTCGAGATGGGCCCGGTCCACCACCTCCACCTGCCGACTCTGCACCACTTCAGCCGTGAGGATATCGACCAGTTCTCTGGAATCGAAGTCCCGGGCCGGTGCGAAGGCCAGCCGTTCCACCTGAAGACCCATGCCCGGGGGATGGACGAGGGTCACTTCCACCTTGGGGTTGGCCAGTTCGCTCCAGAACTGCCCGTAGACAGGAAGCGCGAGCAGGACCAGGACAACGGGAAGCAGTCGGCGCATGAGGCCTCCAGGAGGGGCCCCAGGCTAGCACAGAGCGAGAAACGGCCCTTCAGCGATCTGCCTGACGGACGTATTCCGCGAAGGCCTGGTCGAACTTGAGGATGTGGTCCCTCAACCAATCGGCTATGAGGATGGATAAATCCATCGCCACGCTCGTTTCCCCCGCCACGTAGCGGTCTCGCAGATGGAATACGCGAGACATCAGCTTGCGGTGTTCTGCTTGGTGCTCATGAAGGCGCGGGAAGGATCGTTGAATCATGTATCCCTCCTCGTCTTCGAAATGGGTCGCGCAATAGGCGACGAGGTGATTGAGGGTGTGGGCGATGCCTTCAGAAGCCGTTTGATCGCGGAATGTCTGGTGCAAGTACTTAGCGGATTCGAATAGCGAGATGTGCTGGGCGTCGATCGACGCGATGCCTGTGGCGAGTTTCGGGTTCCACGTGAACCGGGTCATCGGTCGCCTCATGACAGGAGAGAAGGAACCTGGGCAGAGCCGCAGGAGCCGAAGGGCTCGCCAAGAATAGGGCGTGGCCTGCGAGGCGGCCAGTGCACACCGCAGGTAGCGGGTGACGAGGGGAGAGAATTCGTCCCACACCCGGGACGGGCCGTCCCGAAGTTGGGACGGTTCCTGCTCAGGCGCTTTGATGTAATCCCTGCATTTGTTTGATTTTTAAAACGGCATGCCCTTGGCTATTCCTGCCCGGAGCCCAAACCATGGATGTCCCCCGCCAGACCCCCCCGAGCCGCCGGAAATACTATCTGGGCGCCGCCTGCGGGCTCGCCCTCCTGCTGCTGGTCATCGGCCTCGGTCGCCTCAAGCCCGCGGCCCCTTCCGTGGAACGGGGCAGCCTGCTCATCGATGGCGTTAAGCGGGGGGCCATGGTCTTCCAGGTGCGCGGCACGGGCACGCTGGTGCCGGTAGACGTGCGGATGATCACCGCCCAGGTGCCCTGCATGGTCGAGCGCATCGTCCTCTTCCCGGGCACGGAGGTCCAGCCCGGGAGCGTCATCGCCGAGCTCTCCAGTCCCGAGCTGCGCCAGGCGGCCGAGGACGCCCTCTGGCAGCTGCGGAGGGCCGAGGCCGACTACGAGGTGGACCGCCTCAACCAGAGGGCCCAGCTCAATTCAGCCAAGGCCAATGCCCAGGAGGGCCGGGCCGTGCTGCGCGCGACCGAACGGCTCCAGAAGGAGGGCCTGCAGAGCGATCTGGATGTGCTGCGGGCCAAGGTGAAATCCGAAGAGAGCACCGGGCGCCTGGCTTCCGAGGAGGCCCGCATGGCCCTCTTCGAAGCCCAACCGGGCCGGGTGGCCCCCGCCCGGGCCCGGCTGGAGCAGGCCCGGGCCCTCTATGCCCTCAAGCGGGAACAGCTGGATTCCCTCAAGGTCCGTGCGGGCATGGCCGGCATCCTCCAACTCGTGCCCCTCCAGGTGGGCCAGCAGCTCGCGCCGGGCGCCAATCTGGCCAAGGTCGCCAAGCCGCGCCCCCTCAAGGCCGAACTGAAAATCAGCGAGACCCAGGCCAAGGATGTGCAGATCGGCCAGAGCGTGGAAATCGATACCCGCAATGGCCTGGTGAAGGGTCGGGTGATCCGCATCGATCCCTCCGTGCAGAACGGCACCGTCACCGTGGATGCCAGCCTCGAAGGCGAACTGCCCAAGGGCGCCCGCCCCGATCTCAGCGTGGAGGGCATCATCGAACTGGATCGCGTCAATGACGGTACTTTCGTGGGGCGTCCCGTCCAGGCCCAGGCCCATGGAACCCTCAGTCTCTTCAAGCTCAGCCCCGATGGCCGGGAAGCCACCCGCGTGAAGGTCCGCCTGGGCCGCGGCTCGGTCTCCACCATCGAGATCGTGGAAGGCCTCCGCCCCGGCGACCAGGTGATCCTCAGCGACACCAGCGCCTGGGATGGCAGTGACCGCATCCGACTGAAATAAGAAAGGCGCCGCTACTCGAATTAGTCCCTACCCACACAAGGAGTTCCCATGACCAAATCCCTCATCCGACTCGAAAGCATCAAGAAGGTCTTCACCACCGACGAGGTGGAGACCCACGCCCTCTCCGGCATCCACCTGGATATCCAGGAGGGGGAATTCGTCTCCATCGCCGGTCCCTCGGGCTGCGGGAAGTCCACACTGCTCTCGATTCTCGGGCTTTTGGACACGCCCACCTCCGGGACCTACACCCTCAACAACAAGGCCGCCTCAGGCCTGAGGCTCTCGGAGCGGGCTCGCATCCGCAACAGGGAGATCGGATTCATCTTCCAGAGCTTCAATCTCATCGGCGATCTGACGGTCTTCGAAAACGTGGAACTCCCATTGGTCTATCGCGGCATGTCCACGGGTGAGCGGCGGGCGAGGGCGCTCTCCTGCCTGGAGGAGGTGGGTATGGGCCATCGAGCCAAGCACCTGCCCAGCCAGCTCTCGGGCGGCCAGCAACAGCGCGTGGCCGTGGCCCGGGCCCTGGCGGGAAGGCCTTCCATCCTGCTGGCCGACGAGCCCACGGGCAACCTGGATTCCACCAATGGCGAGGCCGTGATGGAACTGCTGAAGGACCTGCATCATCGCGGTTCCACCATCTGCATGGTGACCCACGATACGCGCTTCGCCGGTGTCGCCGACCGCACCGTGCATCTCTTCGACGGGCGCATCGTTTCGGAAGAAGAGGCCGCGAAAAAACACGTGCTGTGATTCTGGATTGTCCTTATCACCTTTCATCGGTGTCCATCACCGGCTTGAATTGCCTTTTTGCCCGTGCAGAACGGCGGTGAAAACCGCCGTATGGAAAGGTCTTTGTGCTCACGCTGCTTCGCGAACTCATTCAATCCTTACGATCCCTGACCCGAGACCGGGCCTTCACATTCTTCAGCGTGCTGGCCCTAGCGTTGGGACTGGGACTAAACGGCGCGCTGCTGGTGCTCTCCAGAACCTTCCTGCTGCGCCCTGCGCCGGTGATGGAACCGGGGACGCTGCTGGAGGTGATGGATCTGTCCAATCATGCTTCAAAACCTGAGGGGGGGGAAAGTGGCAGTACCTCGGCCTATGATGCGCTGCGCCATCTGCCCGCCTTCGCCGAAACGGCCCTGGCCAGTGTCCCGCGCACAAAAACCTGGAATGGTAGGGATAGGCTAGAGCCTGTTCAGGTCATGCAGATCACCCACGAGTATCTGCCCCTCCTGGGCATTCAGCCCTATCTGGGCCGGGACTTCCTGCCGAATGAGACAGGGGCTGGATCCACGGAGAAAGTGGCGATCCTGAGCCACCATTTCTGGAAGGCAAACTTGGATAGCCGAAGGGATGTGCTTGGCACCTTGGTGAAAGTGGATGGCAAAGAATATTCCGTGGTAGGGATTCTGCCTCCTGGCTTCGAAGGCCACTCCTTGAGCGAAAACGCGGAGCTTTTCCTACCCTGCCAGGACCAGATTGTTCCTCCCACGATGCCCTTTCGAAGTATGGGCACGGTGCTGGCACGTCTGCGCCCGGGAACTTCTCTGGCCCAGGCTAAGGCCGCTCTTAGGAGCCTGGATTGGGGGAAGGATTTCCATCTAGAACTCCATGCCTATCACCCCCTGCCCGGGAACATCCACCGGAAACTGAGCCGGGGCCTGGCGGGACTGCACGGGGCGGCATTGTTGATCCTCGCCATCGGCCTGGCCAATGTGCTCTCCCTCCAGACCGCCCGGCTTCAACGCCGTCGCCATGAATTGGCCCTGCGCACGGCCCTGGGAGCAAGGCCCGGTCAGCTCTTCCGGATGATCCTTCTGGAAAATCTGCTGCTCAGCCTCCTGGCGGGTGGAGCTGCCATTCTCCTGGCCATCCTGTCGGCGCCGATGCTGGAGGCCATCCAGGCCCTGCTGCCCTATCCCCCCAAGATGCACGTCACCTTCGGCCTCTGGACGGGCCTTGCGACGCTCCTGTTGGCCATGCTCCTAGGGGCACTGCTGGCCTGCTTTGTCTACCTCCAGGCTCGGCGCATGGATCTGGGCAGCCCCCTGAAGGAAGGCCGCACTCTCACGGGAGGCTGGAGGCTGAGGGGACTGCTGGTGGCCACCCAGGCGGCCCTGGCCCTGGTGCTGCTCTGTTCGGCCAGCCTCTGCCTGAAGGACCTGCGCCGCCAGCTGGACATCCCCTTGGGCCTGGAGATCCGGGACCGCTACCTGTTGGAATGCGAACCCGGCAAGGTGGGACGCAAGGACGCGGAACTGCTGCCCACGCTGCCTGTTTTGCAGGAAAGGCTGCGCCAGATCCCCGGCGTCCAGGCAATCGCCATGAACCAGGGGCGGCCCATCAAGGGCTTCAGCGCCGCCATTGCTGGGCAAATGGGAGGTCCCCATACCTTTCTGCTCGCCGCCAACTACAATCTGCCCTCCCTCCTGGGGATGAAGTTGCAGGAGGGACGCTTCCTGGAAGCAGGGGACGAGGATCAGCCCAGGGTGCTCGTCAGTGCCGAATACGCGCAACAGCGCTGGCCAGGCGAATCTGCCCTTGGGAAAACCTTCCAGTTTGTTTTCAAAAATGTGGAAGTGGCAGGCGTCTTGAAGAGCACCCGCTTTGAGGGGCCCACGGACCAGCCCGAACCCTATGTCTTCGCGGCTACCTCCCGCCTGGACCCGTTCCAGGCCCCTCTCATCAATTTCACCATCCACGCCCAGGGCTCGCCCAGCGCTGTCAAGGCCGCCATCCGGAACGCTGCCCGCGCCGAGCTGAGGGACATCCCATTCACCCTGAACAGCCTGGAGGAACTGCGCAGTGAAAAGCTATCTCAGCCCCGCCAGCTCTTCTTCCTCAGTGCCATCATGGGCGCCGTTGCGCTGTTTCTGAGCCTTTGCGGCCTCTACGGCATCTCCGCTCATCTGGCCGAGAGCCGCCAACGAGAGCTGGGCATCCGCGTGGCCATGGGTGCAGGTCCCGGCACCGTCCTGACCTTGCTGGCTAAGGGTTCCCTGCTCCCTCTGGTTCCCGGCCTCGGGATGGGCAGCCTCCTGGCCATGGTCACCTCCCGCGTACTGGTCCACCAGAGCGATGGCTTTGCGCCCCTGGACATGCCCGTGCTCCTCTATGCCTGCCTGCTGCTTTCCACTGCGGCAGCCCTGGCCACGCTCTTTCCCGCCCTGCGGGCCGCCCGCATGAGCCCGGCTCGGGCCCTTCGCTCGGAGTAGTCCATGCGCGATCTTCGTCTTGCTTTGCGTTCCCTCCTGCGCGCGCCCAGTTTCACCCTCCCCATCGTCATCGTGCTGGGCCTGGGCCTGGGGGCCAACGTGGCCCTCTATTCCATCCTCCAGACCGTGTTCCTGCGCCCGCTGCCAGTGGCAGAGCGTGAACGTCTCACGATTATCAAGACGCAGCTCAAGGGCGATCCGCTGAAGTGGGGGGTCTCGCATGCCCGTTTCGAGGAACTGAAAGCCTGCCCATGCCCCTTCACGAACATGGCCGAATCCCTCTGTGAATCGAGCACGACACTCCAGCTGGCGGATCGGAAATGGCCTGTCGCCATGTCCATGGTCGGTCGAGGCTGGTTCCAGGTATTAGGCATGAAGCCAAGCCATGGACGGACCTTCACTTCGGAGGAAGAGGCCACAGGAGCGCCCGTAGCCGTGTTGAGTCATCGCCTCTGGCGCACCGCCTTCCAGGGCGATCCCGCCATCCTTGGTCGCACGGTGCTCACGGGGGAATCGCCTATCCCCGTCACCGTGGTAGGCATCGGTCCCGCGGGGTTCGAGGGGCTGGAACTCGGCAGGCGCGAGGATCTCTGGATTCCCTTGCAGGGCGCGAAGATCTCGCAAGGCTACTTCTCTAGACGCGAGAGTCTGGCCTTCTCGGTGGCGGCCCGATTGAAACCCGGAGTCAGCCGTTTTCAGGCCCAGGTCGCGCTAGAGACGGCCAGTGCCGCCATGGCCATGGCACATCCAGATACGGATTCGGGGCAGCATCTCGTCTTGGAAAGCCTGGAAGCCAGCGAACAGAAACTGCTGAAGCGTGTCCTGCCGCAGCGTACGCTGCTGCTCATCACTTCCGGCCTCGCCTTGCTGCTGGCGGTCGTGGGCACCTCAGGGATATTTGCGGCCCGGGCGGCCAAACGAGAGCAAGAGCTCGTCACCCGGTACGCCCTTGGCGCGGATGGAAGCGCCTTGGCCAAGCCTCTGCTCCTGGAAGCCCTCCTGCTGGCGCTCCTGACCGCTCCCGTGGCCCTTGGATCAGGGCTTTGGGTGGCGCGGCACTTCATGTTGAATCCAGGTCAGACCGCAAAAGACGCCATTATTTTGCCCCAATTGGATGGACGAATCCTGGCGCTGGGGCTGGGTTTGAGCCTGGTGGCCCTGCTGCTGGCCGCCGCGATTCCCCTCCTCAAGGTGCGCCGCATGAATCCAGCCCGGGCCCTCGCCTTGAAGGGTGGGGGAGCAACGCTTCTGAAAGGCGGCGGGTTCTTCGTCATGGGCCAAGTAGGGCTCTCACTCATTCTCCTAGTGGCTTCCAGCGTGGCCTTGCACGCCTTCCGCAGCGCAGCCCATATGGGCTATCCCACCGCCCATCGCGCCTTCATGGTCGTGGACACCACCAATGACCCAGGGCTTCCCGATCGGCTTCTGGCGCGATTGCGCGCCATGCCTGAAGTCACCAAAGCCACCCGGGGCATCGCTGCACCCTTGGCCAACTTCATTTTCAGATTCGGGATTCGGGGTGGAGAACGCACGGAAATGGAGGTTTTCCCGGGCGCCGTGGTGGCGGGAGATTGGTTCAGCACCCTGGGCGTGAGCGTTCTAGAAGGCCGGGATTTCACCAATCAGGATGGACAAGACAAGGTCATCCTCAACGAGAATCTGGCCAGACGTTTCTTCCCCAATGCTTCCGCCGTGGGCCGCACCATTGAACTCGGCTCGAATGCTCACCTGGACATCGTGGGCGTGGTGGCTGATCACCGCATGCGACCGGACGCAGAATTCCATCTGCCCATGCTTTGGCTCACCCAGGATTGGCTAAAAATGAACACGTCCTGCGTGATGGTCACCGGTCGAGGCAGCGCCCGCGCCATATTGGAGCGCATGCGGGAAGCCTTTTCCCTGGAGAAAACCGGCACCGAGCCCGAGAAACTCATCACCCTCGAGGACCACGTAGCCGCCACTCTGCATCAGGAGAACCAGAATATGCGCCTGCTGGGCAGCCTGGGGCTGGGTTCCCTGATGCTGGCCTGCTTCGGGCTCTGGGCCGCCCTGAATCTCCAGGTGGCACTGAAGGGCCGGGAACTGGCCATCCGCATGGCCCTGGGCGCCACGGCCCGCCAGCTGGCCACACGCATCCTAGGGCTTGGCGCGCGCCTGCTGGCTCTTGGCCTGGTGACGGGAGCTTTCGTCATCTGGCTCCTGACCCGCCTGGCGGCTTCCCATTGGGCCGGTCTGCCCACCCTTTCAAGCCTCGATCTTCTCAGCGCCGCCGGAGCCCTCACCGCTGCGGGCCTCCTGGCCTGCCTGATCCCCGCCCTGCGGGCGGCGCGCACAAACCCCTCCGATACGCTGCGAAACGAGTGAAAGGCCTCTGATGTCCAATCTCCTCCTTGAGCTCCGGCAGGCCCTGCGTTCGCTGCTGCGTTCGCCCGGCTTCACCTTGCCCATCGTCATCGTGCTGGGCCTGGGCCTGGGGGCCAACGTGGCCCTCCACGCCATCCTCCAGGCCGTGCTCTTCCGTCCCCTGCCCGTGGCCGCCCGCAGCGAACTGGTCACGCTGCGCCTCGAGAAGAAGGGCGAGCGGGGCCTGGAAAACCTCTCCATGCCCCAGGTGGAGGACCTGAAGGCCTCCGTCTCCCCCTTCGCGCAGCTCGTGCCCATCGTGATGGATTCCGATTCCACCCTGCCCGTGGGCGATCGGAAGGTGCCGATCCGGGTGCCCATGGTGGGCGAGGGGTGGCAATCCCTCTTGGGGCTGCGCATGAGCCTGGGCCGGGGATTCACGGCTGGTGAGGAAGCCTCTGGAGGGCTCGTGATGATCCTGAGCCACCGCCTATGGAAGACAGTCCTTCACGGGGATCCCACCGTCCTGGGGCGTGCCTTCGCCTTTGGCAGCCAGGGCCAGCCCGTCACGGTGGTGGGCGTCGGTCCTGCGGGCTTCGAGGGGCTGGAACTGGGGCGGCGGGAGGATTGCTGGATGCCCCTCCAGGCCATCTCGAAACTCGGAGCCACGCTGCCTCCAGGTTTCTTCACCAGCCGGGAGATCCCGGCCTTCCAGCTCCTGGGACGGATGAGGCCCGGATTGAGCCTGGCCGAGACCCAGGCGACCCTCGAGAGCCTCAGCGCCATCCATGCCCAGGCCCACCCCGATTCCAATTCGGGGCGGCGCTATGTGGCCGTGGATCCCGGCCAGGGGGAACAGACCCTGCTGGATCAGGTGCTCCCCCAGCGCTCCCTTCTGCTGGTGGCCTCCGGGCTTGCTCTCTTCCTGGCTGTGGTGGGCGCCTCGGGGCTCTTCGCGGCAAGAGCCGCCCGTCAGGAACGGGAACTGGCCACCCGCTGCGCCCTGGGCGCAAGTCAGGGAACGCTGTTCCGAACCCAGGCCCTGGAGGCCCTGCTGCTGGCCCTGCTGGCAGCCCCCGTGGCCCTTGCCTCCGGCCTATTCCTGGCGCGACGCTTCATGCTCAGGCCCGGGGAAAGCGCCTCCCAGGCGCTTGTGATGCCGACACTGGACGGGCGCCTCCTCGCCTTCGGGGTGGGACTGAGCCTAGCGGCCCTCTTCATCGCGGCCCTGATCCCTCTCCTGAAGGTGCGGCGCATGGATCTGAACCGTGTCCTGGCGGGACAGGGCGGTCGGGGCAATACCCGCCAGGGAAGCGGCCTCTTCGTCGCGGCCCAGGTGGCCCTCTCCCTCGCGCTGCTGGTGGCCTCCAGCATGGCCCTAGGCGCCTTCCGCCGGGCCGCCAAGACAGGCTACCCTGCGGCTCACAGGGCCCTTCTATCTGCCGACGCCGGAGCAGACAGGGCCCTGGGACTGCGCGTGCTGGCCCGTCTGCGGGCCATGCCGGGCATCACGGCCGCTGCCCGCAGCATCGTGGCGCCTCTGGATGCCAGCGGGCGCGCCACCTTCAGCCTGAGAGGCGGGGAGAGGCTAGAAACGCTCTTCCTACCGGCCTGTCTCGTGGGACAGGACTGGTTCAAGACACTGGGCGTCAATGTCATCCGGGGACGGGAATTCCGTGACGGCGACGGGCACGGGCAGGTCATCCTCAACGAAAGCTTGGCTAGGCGTTTCTTCCCGGACGGCTCCGCCGTGGGGCGAAGCGTGACCAATGGCAGCGAAAATTCCTACGACGTCATCGGCGTGGTGGCCGATCACCGCATGCGCCCGGATCCCGACTTCCACCTGCCCATGATCTGGCTCTCGGATGTCTACCTAAACGATATCCCGACAGGCCAATTCTGGATCCTGGCCTCGGGCCCCGGCAGCAGCCAGCAGGTGGCGGCGCGGCTCCGGGAGGCCCTCCGCCAGGAGGCCCCCACCCTCCAGCCCGACAAGGTGATCACCCTGGAGGACCACATGGCCGCCACCCTGCATCACGAACACCAGAATATGCGCCTGTTGGGCAGCCTGGGCCTGGGTTCCCTGATGCTGGCCTGCTTCGGACTCTGGGCCGCCCTGAACCTCCAGGTCGCACTGAAGGGCCGGGAACTGGCCATCCGCATGGCCCTGGGCGCCACGGCCCGCCAGCTGGCCACACGCATCCTAGGGCTTGGCGCGCGCCTGTTGGCTCTTGGCCTGGTGACGGGGGCCTTCGTCATCTGGCTCCTGATCCGCCTAACGGCTTCCCACTGGGCCGGCCTGCCCACCCTTTCAAGCCTCGATCTTCTCAGCGCCGCCGGAGCCCTCACCGCCGCAGGCCTCCTGGCCTGCCTCATCCCAGCCCTGCGGGCCGCCCGCACAAACCCCGCCGATACGCTGCGAAGCGAGTGAAAGGCCTCTGATGTCCAATCTGTCCTCACTTTTCCGCCAGACGCTGCGTTCTCTCTCCCGCACTCCTGGCTATGGGCTGGCGGCCTGCCTCACGCTGGCCGTGGGTCTGGCTGCGGCGCTCGGGGCCTTTGCCCCCGCCTGGGATCTGCTGGGCGTGCCCTTTGATTTCCGGAACCCCAGTCGGGTGGTGTGTCTTTCGGGAGAAGGGGCCGCGGGCGCGGAATTCCTCCGCCCCCTTTCGGCCCCGGATTTCTGGGATCTCCAGCGGGAACTCAAAAGCGTGCAGGGCCTGGCCGCCTGCCGGGACGATAGTCCCCAGATGGATTCCCAGGATGGACCCGAGCAGGTGCGCACCGCACGGGTGAGCCCGGGATTCTTCCAGGTGATGGGCCTGCCCCTTCACCTGGGGCGGGACTTCGAACCCCAGGAGTCCCAGGGAAGCTCTGCCAAGATCCTCATCCTGACCCACGGGTTCTGGGTGCGCCATTTCGGCAGCGATCCCCAAATCCTGGGCAAGACCCTGAACCTGGATGGCAAGCCTCATCAAATCGTGGGCGTGCTCGCCCCCCAGCGCCGTCTGCCCTTTTTCATGGATGATGCCATCGCCTTCCAGCCGCTGGCCTTCACGGATCTGGGCGACGGTATCCAGAGACGCGACAATCCCTGCTGCTGGGTGTACGGCCGACTAACGGCTGGAGCCACCGTGCACCAACTTCAGGCCGAAGTGGATCGCATGCTGCCCCGTCTGGGTCCACCGAGACACGCCGTGGACCGTTCCTGGGGAATCAAGGCTCGGGGTTTCCTGGCCTATTGGCGGGCCCGCGTGGGACCGAAACTGGCTCTCTCCACGGCCGCGGGACTGCTCATCCTCCTCCTGGCTTGCGCCAATGTGGCCCACCTGGTCCTCGCCAGGAGCCTGGGCCGTACGCGGGAATGGGGATTACGAGCTGCTTTGGGAGCGGGCCAGGGCGGCCTTCAGGGGCCCATTCTGATGGAGGTTGCCATCCTGACGGGCCTGGGCAGTCTCTTGGCTCTACCCCTCCTAAAGGGCCTGCAGCTCCTGGAGATCCTTCCGGATGTGCAGCTTGGCGCTGGGCTGGTGCCCATGGCTGTGGCCCTAGGGATTTCGCTGCTGGTGACTTCGCTTTTGCCCCTGCGCTGGGGCCATCGCCTGGATCTGAACGAAGCGCTGCGGAAGGGAGGCGCCGCTTCCGCCTCCCGGGGCAGTGCCCGGCTTCGTGGGACTCTAGCCATCCTTCAACTCGCCTTGGCCTTCGCCCTTCTGGTGGGGGCGGGACTCAGCCTTCGGGCCCTGGAGCGATTGCAGGGCGTGAATCCGGGGTACTCCCTGAAGGATCTCAAGGTGGCGGTACTGCGCCTGGGGATGCGCCCAAACGAGGATTTCGTAAAACGCAGCGCGGCCTTCCAGCGCCATGTGCGCCAAGCTTTGAGCCAATTGCCAGGCATCCAGGCCGTGGCCATGTCCAACACCCGGCCCCTGGTGGACCAAGGCCATGAGGGCAATGTGTGGCCGGAAGGCGCCGAGGGATTCATCCAGGCCGGACAGCATGCCATCAGCCCCGATTACTTCAAGGTCCTTCAGATACCCTTGCTGGCCGGACGGAACCTGGAAGAAGGCGAGGCGCACGTCTGCCTCGTGAGTGCCCAGTTCGCCCGGAAGGCCTGGGGCGAGGCCTCGCCCCTGGGGCGCCTGGTCAGGGAAGACAGCGCCGAAGGAGCGCCCATGACCGTCGTGGGCGTGGTGGGCGACGCCCGCATGGGCCGGATGGCCCGGGAAGCGGCCCCAGCGGTCTATACCTCCCTGGCCTCTTGGGGTTCCAGCTATGTGACGGTCTACCTGCGCAGCGCCGCCCCCGCGGATACCCTGCGCCGCTCGGTCCAGGAAGCCTCTCGTCAGGCCGATGGAGGCGCCCGCCTGTTGGAATTCCAGAGCCTGGAATCCCTGGCCGCCCGGGAATTGGAGGAGCCTCGAGCCTTGCGCCGCCAGACCCTGGGCGCCGGAATCCTCGCGGCCTTCCTGGCGGGCATCGGCCTCATGGGCACCCTAGCCCAGGCCGCGGCCCGCCAGAAGCGGGAATGGGGCATCCGCATGGCCCTGGGCTCCGCGTTCGCATGGATCCTGGGCCGCCTCCTTCAGCACCAGTTCCAGGGCGTCAACCCAGCCGACCCAGGCCTGCTGGCCTTCGCCATGATCTCACTGGGGCTCACATGCTTCCTGGCGGGCCTCGGTCCGGCCCTGATGGCCGCCCGCACTCAGCCCGCCGATACGCTGCGTTTGGAGTGATCCATGCCCATCCTGCATGACCTTAAGTCCGCCTTTCGTAGCCTGATCAAGTCTCCCGGTTTCACGTCGGCGGCGGTACTCACCCTGGCCCTGGGCATCGGAGCCAATACGGCGGTGTTCAGCCTGGTGGACCGCATGCTCCTGAGGCCCCTGCCCTTTCCCGAGGCCCAGCGCCTAGTGGCGATGAGGGAATTCAACCCCGAGCGCCCGATGAGGGGCGGCGGCGGGTTCTCCTATCCCAACTTCCTGGATTTCCAGCGCCAGAGTACCCAACTGGCCTCCCTGGCGGTGATGACCGGGGGGGCGGTGAACCTGTCCGGGGAAGGGGATCCGGAGCGCCTGGGGGCCGGCCGCGTCTCCTGGACCTTCCTGGACACGCTGGGAGCCCAGCCCCTCCTGGGCCGGAATTTCCGGCCCGAGGACGACCGCTTCGGCAGTCCCCGGGTGGCAATCCTGAGTCACGCCCTCTGGCTGCGGCGCTTCGGGGGAGACCCCCGGGCGGTGGGGCGCAGCCTGCGGCTGGATGGGGAGAGCGTCGAGATCATCGGCGTCATGGCGCCCGGCTTCGATTGTCCCTATGGCATCCCCAATTCCGAGCTCTTCGTGCCCCTGTCCCTGCCCCCCGACCTCGCCACGGGCCGGGGCGCATGGTTCCTGGACTGCGTGGGCCGGATGAAGCCCGGAGCCACGCTGGCGGGAGTCCAGCAGGAGATGAGCGGCATCGCCGCGGGGCTCGAAAAGGCCTACCCCGCCAGCAACCTGGGTTATCTCGCCAGGGTCACGGCCCTACAGGACGAGGTGGTGCACAACGCCCGGCCCACGCTGCTGGCGCTCCTGGGGGCGGTGGCCTTCGTGTTGCTCATCGCCTGCGCCAATGTGGCCAATCTCCTCCTGGCCCGCAGCGCGGGCCGGGAGCGGGAACTGGCTCTGCGCATGGCCCTGGGCGCGGACCGCCGTCGCATCCTGACCCAGCTCCTGGCCGAAAGCCTCCTGCTCTCCCTCCTGGGCGGCGCGGCCGGCCTGCTCCTTGCCCGGTTCTCGGTGGAGGGGCTCCGGTATCTGCTGCCCTTCCGGACCCCTGCCCTGGGCCTGGACCCGCATGTGCTGGCCTTCACCCTGGGGTGTTCCCTGCTCACCACCCTGGTCTTCGGCGGCCTCCCCGCCCTCCAGGCCTCGGGTTCGGCTCCCCTGGAGGGCCTCCGGGAGGGAGCCAAGGGTTCCACGGGGCCGGTGCACCGGCGGCTCCGCGGTCTCCTGGTGGGAGCCGAAGTGGCCCTGGCCACCGCCCTCCTGGCGGGGGCGGGCCTCATGATCAGGAGCCTCTGGCAGCTCCAGCGCGTGGATCCGGGCTTCCAGCCGAAGGGCGTGCTCACGGCCTCCCTCAGCCTGCCTCAGGCGAAATACCCGGACGCCAAGACCGAACAGGCCCTCGAAGCCCGGCTCCTGGAACGCCTCGTCGCGATCCCCGGCGTGAAGGGAGCGGCCCTCAATGACACCCCGCCCCTGGGGGGATCTACCTCCAGCAGCGCCTACCAGATCGAGGGCGAACCCACGCCGCGCGTCCGCCCCATGGCCATCAGCCACCGAGTGAGCCTGGGCTACTTCCAGACCCTGGGCATTCCACTGACCCGGGGCCGGGATTTCGGGCCCAGGGATTCCCAGGTGGCCATCATCAGTGAAGCCTTCGCCCGCCGCCACTGGCCCGGGAGGAGCCCTCTGGGCAAACGCATCTCCATGGGCGGCGACCAGGGCCCCTGGATGACCATCCTCGGCGTCGCCGGAGATGTCCATCAGATGGGCCTGGCCGACGAACCGGGCCTGGAGCTCTACATGCCCCTTCTCGATCCCGCCCAGTACGGGGGGCCAAGGGGGCAGGCCGTCTCCGTGCTCCTCCGGACGGAAGGGAATCCCAATGGCTGGAAGGCCGCCCTCAAGGGAGCCCTGCGGGACGTGGATCCGGAGATCCCCGCGGGGCGCCTGAGGACCATGGAGGAATGGATGGCCCGGGACCTCGGGGAAAATCGCGCCCAGAGCCTGCTCTTCAGCGTCTTCGGCCTGCTGGCCCTGATCCTGGCCACCGTAGGCATCTACGGCGTCACCAGCTTCCTGGTGGCCCAGCGCAGGCGGGAGATCGGCATCCGCATGGCCCTGGGCGCCCGGGTCTGGGATGTCATCGGCCTGGTGCTGGGCCAGGGCCTGGGCACCGTCACCGTGGGCGCCGCCTTAGGGCTGGCGGGGTCCCTGATGCTGGGCAGGCTGCTCCAGAGCCAGATCACGGGCCTCGGCACAGCCGATCCCCTGACGCTGACCGCCGTCCTGCTGCTCCTGATGACGGTGGCCCTCCTGGCCTGCCTGGTTCCCGCCCTGCGGGCGGTCCGGGTAGACCCCACCCGGGCGCTGCGAAGCGAATGAGTCCCGCACCCAAGCCCCGGATCTCCCACCATCGGTCCAGGACCCACGGGATTAATTGAAACGGGGAGCCCCCAGGCTTTAGTAGCCTAGAGACATGAACGCACGAATCCTGCTGGCCGATGACCAGTCTGATATCCGAGAGAGCCTGCGCCTGCTCCTGAAATCCGAGGGTTTCAGGGTGGACACGGCGGCTTCACCGGCCGCCACCCTGGCGGCCGTGGAGGCCACGGCCCCCGAACTGCTGCTCATGGACATGAACTACACCCAGGACACCACCTCGGGCCAGGAGGGCCTGGAGTTGCTGGAACGGGTGCAGTCCCTGGATCCCCTCCTGCCGGTGGTGGTGATGACGGCCTGGGGCAGCATCGAGCTGACAGTGGAGGCCATGCGGCGGGGTGCGCGGGATTTCATTCAGAAGCCCTGGGAGAACGCCCGACTCCTGGCCACCCTGCGCACCCAATTGGCACTCTCCACCGCCCTGCGGAATGGCCAGCGCCTGGAGGCCGAGAATCGCCTGTTGCGGGGCGAGGGGGCGCCGCAGATGGTGGCCCAGTCCCGGGCCATGGAGCCCGTGCTGCGCCTCCTGGAGCGGGTGGGGCCTTCGGATGCGAGCGTACTGCTCACGGGAGAGAATGGCACGGGCAAGAGCCTCCTGGCCCGGTGCCTGCACGCCGCCTCGGCCCGTTCAAGTCACGCGCTGATCACCCTCAATGCGGGAGGCTTCTCCGAAAGCCTGCTGGAAAGCGAGCTCTTCGGACACGTGAAGGGCGCCTTCACGGACGCCCGGGAAGATCGGGCCGGGCGCTTCGAGATGGCCGACGGCGGGACCCTCTTCCTCGATGAGATCGCCAACGCCCCGGCGGCCTTGCAGGCCAAGCTCCTGCGGGTACTGGAGACCGGCGAATACGAGCGGGTGGGCTCCAATCGCATCCTGCACGCCGATGTGCGGATCCTCAGCGCCACCAACGCCGACCTGGAATCGGAGGTCAACGCCGGACGCTTCCGCCGGGATCTCTTCTTCCGACTCAATACCGTTGAGATCCACCTTCCCCCCTTGAGGGAGCGCCGGGAGGATATCCCGCCGCTGGCCACCCGCTTCCTCCAGGGCTACGCCCTGAAATACCGGAAGCACCTGTCCGGATTCGAGGAGCGGGCCCTCCGAGCGCTGGAGCAGCACCCCTGGCCCGGCAATATCCGGGAACTGGATCACGCCGTGGAGCGCGCCGTGCTCATGACGGCCGGGCCCCGGGTGGCCGCCACCGATCTGCTGCTGGCGGCGCCCTCCCGGGACCTGGACGCCCTGGCCCTGGAAGATGTCGAGGCCCTGCTCATCCGCAAGGCCCTCGCCAGGCATGGCAGCGCCACCGCCGCCGCCGAGGCTCTGGGGCTCTCCCGCAGCGCGATGTATCGACGGCTTCAGAAATACGGGATCTCCGGATGATCCGCCTCTCCCACGACCGGAGGCTCCAGCTCCTGGCGATGGCGGGGGCCCTGCCGGCACTAGGCCTCCTCGCCTTCCTCCTGCACGCCAGCCCCCTGCATTGCCTCCTGAAGCTTGGGCTCGGCTCCGGGGCCCTGGCGGCCTCGATCTGGACGGCGCACCGTCTGCGCCTCCTGGCTCAACGGCCCCTGCAGACCCTCTCGAACCTCCTGAGCGCCCTGAAGGCCGGGGATTTCTCCTTCCGGGCCCACACCCACCCCGGGGATGACGCGCTGGCCACGGTATTTCTGGAACTCAATAACCTCTCCGAACTCCTCCAGCGGCAGCGGCTGAAGGCCATGGAGGCCACGGCCCTCCTGCGCACGGTGATGGCCGAGATCGACGTGGCGATCTTCGCCTTCGACGAGGGAGGCCTGCTCAGGCTCGTCAACCGTGCGGGAGAGGCTCTGCTGGCCAAGCCCCAGGTGCGATTGCTGGGGCTCCCCGCCTCCGAATTGGGGCTTTCGGAAGCCCTGGGCGAGGATAGGCCCCGTCTCCTGGACCTGGCGTTCCCCGGGCGCACGGGGCGCTTCGAACTGCGGCGCGGCATCTTCCGGCAGGGCGGCAGGCCCCATCAGCTCCTGGTGCTCTCCGACCTCACCCGGCCCCTCCGCGAAGAAGAGCGCCAGGCTTGGCAGCGCCTCATCCGGGTGCTGGGCCACGAGATCAACAATTCCCTGGCGCCGATCCAGTCCCTCTCGGGCAGCATCGGCACGATCATCGAGCAGCAAGGAGAGGACTGGCGGATGGACGCACGACAGGGGCTGTCCATCATCGCCTCCAGGGCCCAGGCGCTGGGGCGTTTCATGGAGGCCTATACGCGGCTGGCGAAACTCCCAGAGCCGTGCCTAGGCATGGTGGATGTAGAAGCCCTCGTGCGCAAGGCCGCCGCCCTGGAGGGGCGCCTGAGCGTGCGCGTCGCCCAGGGGCCCCCCGCCCGCCTCCAGGCCGACGGCGATCAGCTGGAACAGGCCCTCATCAACCTCGTGCGCAACGCCGCCGACGCGTCCCTGGAGACCGGCGGGGCCGTGGATATGACCTGGCGCTTGGGGCGGGATTCCGTGGAATTCCTCGTGGAGGACGAGGGCCCCGGACTGCCCCAGGGCGGCAACCTCTTCGTGCCCTTCTTCACCACCAAGCCCGGCGGCAGCGGCATCGGCCTGCTCCTCGCCCGCCAGATCGCCGAGGGCCATGGAGGCGATCTGAGGCTCCTCAACCGAGAGAAGGGGGGTGCCCGGGCGATCCTGCGAATCCCTGCTGCAGGACCGAGCCCTGCATCAAAGACAAGCCCCGAAACCTAGTGGTGTCGGGGCTTTGTTTCGGTGGTGGCTGGAGGCGGATTCGAACCGCCGACCTAAGGATTATTTAAAATCATCATCCATGGAATGCTAATGACAGTGCGGACTTTCGAGGTTTGTCAGGGCGACACAGGTTCATTCCTTGTTCACCCGCTCCCAAAAGGGAGCACATTCAATTTCGTGGAACGTATGTTCCCGTCTGGTTCTGAAGCCCCAATACAAATGCCCTCACAATCCCTTCGATGGCCTCGTACCGGGCGACGGAGTGCACTGCACTGTGGCCCCGAAGCACCTGGGGGATCAAGGTCGGCTTCAGCCCGGAACCCAGGATGGTGGCGAGTTCCTCGGCCAATCCTTCACCTGCAATCCTGCGGGTCTTCGTGCCAAGGACCCAGGCACTTGCAAGGCGGAGATCACCACCCCAGTGAGCTGCGTCATATTCAAAGGGAACAGATCCCGTGTGACTGGAGGACCCGGGTCCGGCCACGCATCCTCGGTTTGGCTGAAAGCCAGGGGGCCTAAGGCTATGGGAAAAGCAAGAATAGTTTTGCAAAAAAAGGACATGCTGCATCACCGAATTACGGGCAAGTCAGTGTGATTTATTATGTTTTGGAAAATCAGCAAACAACTCGACAATGGCATTTTTGAGCTTTAAATGATTCAAATCTCCATTCGACACGACTTGACCGCATGAGAGTTCAGCCCTTCCGTTCCAGAGCTTGTATTGACCAGTCTTGTCAAAGACATCTAACAATAAAGTAATATTTTTTGAAGTTTGTTTTGAATTGCCTTCAAAAGTTCTTACATAGACCAATAAATCAGCTTTACTTGAGGCGTCGGCCTCGTATCCTTTTGCATTGAGCTCTGTTCCTACCAAGCGTGCGGTTGTCGCGGAATCAACGGAATTCATGTTCCATATGACAATCCTGGATTGCTCCTTTGCGGGAACAATGTAGAAAAAACGAAGTCCAACCAGCTTGTGTTCATCAAAACATGTAATTTGAGATACAGGATGCGCACATGCTCCACAAATCATAAGGATGGGGAAAGCCAGATGGCATCGCACTAGCGCTCCCGCCAAAGATCAAAGGGGTGGGCTCCGAACAGCACGTTGATCCGCGTCTTCTCGACCATTCCGGCATCGGTCGCAAACCATCGCCCCACCGCGACCTCGCAGTACCAGCGACCGATCTCGGAACGCAAACTGGCACCGAGTCCACGGGCGAAGGTCCCATCCTGCAAGTGGCTGGGTTTCGGACCGCCCAGATATCCGACATCCAACCTAGGAACCACTTGCAGGTTGACCCCAAACATATTCACGACGCGGATCGGGAACCCCACCCGGGCCACAGCGAAATTCGGCGTCAGCAAACCCGCACTCGCGGTTCCCGCCATAAAGGAAGGTCCTCCGACGCTATACCAACGGGTCAATGGGAGATTCCAACCCAAGCCAGACTCCAGATCACCTTCCAAGCTGGCCCATGTCCCCATGGACCACAGGTTTCGCGCACGGGCATAGGCAAAATGATAGGTCTTCCCATCTGTCCCGGTTTCTCCTGACGGTAGCCATCCCTCGCCAAGTTTGAGGCGTACCAAAGTGCCTTTGGTCGGGAACAGATATCGGTCGAAGCTATCCCATTCGCCCATAAACTGGACTTGGTCCATGCGGGGCATCGCCCAACCTGAGGCTGTGGGGCGAATATCACTCCACCTACGACTACATTCGAGGGAGAGCAGGCCTCGATCCTCCATTCCGAAGCGGGCAAACATGCCGAGGCCCAGGTTCCGCTCCCGAAGGGATCCATCTTCCAGGAGCGAGGCTGACGAGCCGAGTAAGGAAGGCGGTCGGAGGGCTTCGGGCAGGAATCGCTGCATGGTTTGCGTCCCAGAAATCCGCCATCCAAGGCGTGGCCACATACCAAAAACGCGAGTGACTTCCAGATCCACGGCATCCCTCAATTTGTCGGTGCTGGCTTGGAACCCGAACCCGCAATCGGAACCGAAGAGGCGGTTGGTATGTACCGACGCACCCACATGTGCCTCCCAAGTGCTCTCGTACGCGAAGATCCCGTCCACCGTCGTCCGCATCTCCGGAATAGGTGTGAGCAGCATCCGTGCGCTGGATCCGGCGTAGTCTGCAGTGACCCGGAGCTCCTCCAGACCAAGCCGCTGTTCGGCTAGCTGGAATCTACGCGTGAAGGCTGACACATCAACGGAACAACCTTCAAAGGGGGCAAACAGGTTCCTGATATAGGTGGTCTGGGCTTGGGAGAGAATGCCCTCCTGGACTTGGATCACCTTCGGAACCGGTTCATTGATCTTCAGATGCAGTACACCCGTGGCGGGATCGAAGACGGTTCCCTCCGTGTTTACTGCGAGCCTGCCCCGGAGGGTGACGCGCAGGAAGAAGCCATCCAGGGCTCGACCCAGGTTCACCGGATTGAAGGCAACGCCCGTTCTAACCTGCGCTTCGTTCAGGACCCGTAATAGAGATCCGCGCCACTCTTCGGGAGCTTGTACCTCGATACGGTTCACCATCGGGTAGGGTTCTACCTCAAGGATTGGGCCCTCTGGCGGAAAACGAATTTCCGCCCGCTGCGCGAATCCCCCTGCGTATATCCGGCGGAGCATGCGCAGGTAGTGGCGGCGCAAACGAGGCCCCTTTGGCAGTGTTGTCTCCACGAGGGTCTGGATCTGACCTTCCACTGCCCCAGGCACCTGAAGGATTACCGTTCCGCCTGGCGCAGGAGACGCACCCTCCAGACCATAGAGGAGGTCTTCCAGGGCGTCCAATCGGTCATCGAATGCACGCCGCCCCTCCTGGATGGCGGCCGAAACCTGCAGATGGAACTCGAGGTGGGGAATCTTGTCCGTGGCGGGACGAAGGAGGAGATCCGCTGCCCGGCGACTGATTTCCGTGCGTTCTTCAACGCTCACCTCGAGCGAACGGAAAGCCAACCCGAGGATGGAATTCTGGCGCACAGCGTCCAAACTCCCCCCCACTTCTACGGCTATGACTGCCGCGTGAGGATCTAGGCTTTTCGCGGTCTCCACCGGCAAGTTCTGGACCAGCATGCCATCCACATGCTGATGCTCCCCCAGCATTACGGGATTGAAGATGCCAGGGATGCTCATGGAGGCCCGCACAATGGTACTTAATTCCCCATGGGAGGGTGCAGCAGCCCGTCCTGTTTGGAGGTTGGAGGCAACAGCCCTGAAAGGGACACGGAGTTCATCGAAGGAATCGCTCCCACGGTAGGAACTACGACTCAGGAGGATCTGAAGCGCACGCCTCAGATCCAGGCCGGAAGAGGTGCCGGGGGAGAAGGCGAGCCCGGATCCTGGTTTATATTCCAGGGATAGGAAGGTGATTCGCTCGTTCTCTTGCTCCCATAGCGTCTTGCCAGGGAGTCGGTGCTGCCGATCCAGTAGGAGTGCCCCAAGGTCAACCTTTTTCAGCAAACCCTCGATGGCAAACCCCGAGTAGCCAGCGGCATACATGGATCCGATGCATGCCCCCATGCTCGTACCGGCGATCCCAGAAACGGGGATCCCTTCCTCCTGCAGGCGCTGAAGAACACCGGCATGGGCGATACCCTTGGCCCCACCACCCCCAAGGGCTAGGACGAGGTGACGCTGAGCGGGGGCAAAGGCGCGGGGGAAAAGCTCCAGACGATAGTCCGGCGGCGTGAGTTCGAACCGAATCGGCGCCCGCGCCATCTCCTGGCCATAAAGTCCTGGAAGGCTTGCCCCCAAACATGCGAGCAACAGCGTGCAGATCACCCTGGTCGAAACCCAGCACGGAAGGCTCAGCTTCCTTTCCACACATCCTCCTGACTGCCGCCGACGTTGGCGCCATCGCAATCCACGGCCCCAGACAGAACTAGACGGGAACGCCTCCAAGGTTTTCGTATGGGAGCCCATTGCGCCCTTGAGACGCGCCTGCCCACAGCCAGTCATTCAGGATGTGAGGGAAGACTTCCGGTACAAATTCGACAAGGTCGTAGGCGGCCAAGCCCTCCTTCAGGAGAGGATCCTCCTCCAGAAACTGGGTCAAGACCTGATGGCTTGGGGCGCGTGCAATCGCGACACTTCCCATTTCCGATTCCAGAGCACCATAGAGGAGGAAGACTCCCCGGTCGTATCCGTCCTGGACGAGGGCGTGATGCTGGCCGATGAGATGCTCCCCGATGGACCCGGGCGCCACGCAGAGGGAAAGGGTCACGATGAAATGCCTCAAGGGAATCCTCCTGAAGACTTTGCGGGTCGCTGCCTCGGGCTACCCAAGATCGAAGAGGGATGCACCCCCCTGGATAGAGTCATTAAATTTAATAAATAACAATTTCAAACTCTTCCGACGTCTGGAATAGGCTATGTAGCAGCCTTCTCCGATGCCTAACGTAAGGACCGCGAAGAGGCCGATGGCCTGAGGCCACACGCTAGGGTTTGGTAAGAGGCAAGCCATGGCCCCAGATAGGACCAGGAGTCCCAGACCTGTGCAGGCGGCCCAAATCGAGCGCGTCCGCCATGGACGAAGGTCCCTTTGAATGGCTGCCCGCTGGATTTCAGCAATGAAGCCCAGTTGTTCCGTGCGGTTCACGGCACCGTTTACATGTGCCATTTCGAGCGTGGCCAGATTCCGAGCAAGTTCACCCGAATAATCGTCCAGACGCGCCACATAGGTCTTGATATTCACGGCAACCTTTCTTGGTAATCAGATCACCAGATAATTTGCACACAGTTACGCGCTTGATTTAGTTAACCACTTTAAGATCCAATAGTAATACACCCATCGTTAACCCATCTATTATTTTATAATACAATTCTTCGCAAACTTCTTGCTCACCCTTGAAAATGACCTGATATTCTCGGCCATTCCTGGCAATTAGTCTGCCGTTTTCAGTGTCCACCATCTTGAATAGATCTATGTTGATAATTTGTCGTCTTTGATTGATAACCCACATATTATCCTCTTGAGATCTATGCGTCTGGCAAACATGAGTGGACGTTCATCCCATTTGAACGCCCACTCATCCCTTACCCCTATTTGGGACGCTCCGCCTTCTGCCAACCGCCCCCCAGAGCCAGATACAGTCGAATTACGCTTCGCTGCTGGTCACAGAGAGCCTCGGCAAAGGAAAGTTCCGCCGAGAAGAGTTGCCGCTGAGCATCCAGTACTTCCAGGTAGGGCGAGACTCCACCCTCGAAGCGCATCTGAGCGATGCGTTCCGCTTCCCGCAGAGACCGGACGGCCTCCTGCTGGGCTTTCACGATCTCCTTGGATTTGGCCACGCCAACCAGTGCATTGGACGTATCCCCAAGAGCCGAAAGCACGGTCTTCTCGTACAAAGCCCTGGCGTGTTCCCAACGTGCAACAGCGGCACGGCGCTGATTACGTAATTCCTTGCCATGGAAAATGGGCGCGAGGACCCCACCTCCCACGCTCCAGCTCTTCTGTCCCGCGCGGGTAAGGTCCGAGAGTTCCAGGCTCTGATACCCAAGACTGCCCGTAAGACTGAAACTCGGAAACAAACCAGCCGTGGCCACACCCACTTGGGCGTTGGCGGCCCGCAACTGTTCCTCGCTCTGGCGCACATCTGGACGGCGTTCCAGCAGGGCCGAGGGCAACCCCGGCGCAATGGCCTTCGGGGGCACGGCCTGGAGGGCGGCACCCCGGGGAATGGGGCCCGGAGCCCTTCCCAGCAGGAGGTTCATCTGGTTCTCCTGCATGTGGACGGCCAGCTCCAGCTGGGGTACTGCCGCCTCGGTCAGGGCGACGGCCGACTGGGCCTGGCTCGTCTCCAGCTTGTCTCCCACGCCTCCCGTCATCCTGCTCGCCACGAGCGCGAGGGAATGCCTGCGGGTCTCCACGGTGCGCCTGGCGGTCTCCAGCTTCATGTCCAGGGCACGGAGCTGGTAATAGCCCCCCACCACATCACCCAGGAGGCTGAGGAAGACGGCCCTCCTGCCCTGCTCGGTCGCCAGGTACTGGGCCTGGGCGCTCTCCTGGGAACGGCGAATCCTTCCCCAGATATCCAGCTCCCAACTGGCGGATAGGCTCGCAGAGAAGTTGTTTCCTAACACCGTCTGAGGGCCTGCACCAGCGACGATGCCTCGCTGTCGCGCGGCGTTGCCGCCGAGGTCGAGATTCGGTCCCAGATGGTTGATTCCTGCCAGGGCGCGCGCCTCCTCCATGCGACTCACGGCCATGCGGAGATCGCGATTCTTGTCCAGCGCCTCAAGCACCAAAGCCTTCAGCACTGGGTCATCATTGACGATCTCCCACCAGCCCAGATCTGCGGAGAGGGCTTCTGCTTCGGCCTCGATCTTGAAGGACTCTGGAATCTCCACCACAGGGCGGCGAAAGTTCGGCCCCAGAGCGCATCCCGTCGAGAGCGCGAGCCCTGCGAGGGGGAGCCCCCAGAACCATCCGTGGCTACGCTTCGACATCGGGGCCTCCATTGTTCGAATCCTGGTGCATGGGGAGGGTTTCAGCAGGCGCAACGGGTGTTGCGTTCGGCACCGGTTTCCTCCCGAAACGATCCACAAGCACGTACAGCGCTGGGATGAAGAAGATGCCAAACAGCGTGGCCACGAACATTCCGACACACACTGTCACACCGATGACCTTGCGAGCCTCGGCCATGGCACCCGAGGCGAACATCAGGGGTGTCACACCCAGGATGAAGGCGAAGGCCGTCATGAGGATAGGCCGGAGGCGCAGCTTGGCGGCCATCATAGCGGCATCCACCGCGCTCATACCCGCCTCCCGATGGGCCTTCGCATATTCCACGATGAGGATGGCGTTCTTGGCGGCCAGGCCGATGAGGGTGATCATGCCGATCTGCGCGAAGATATTGTTGACGTAGCCGCCCCCCATCACCTGGGGCAGGATCGTGCGCAGGAGCCAGAGCCCCAATATCGCCCCAAAGAGCGCGAAGGGTGTGCCTAGGAGCACACTGAAAGGGAGCGACCAGCTTTCGTACTGGGCCGCGAGGATGAAGAACACCACGACCAGGGCGAAGATGAAGACGATGGAGCCTGTCCCGGCGGCCTTCTGCTCCTGGTAGGAGAGATTGGCCCACTCGTAGCCGTAGCCCTGGGGCAGCACCTTGGCGGCCGTTTCCTCGAGGGCCTTGTGGGCCTGGGCCGAACTGTAGCCTGTGGCCGGCACGCCCGTAATCTCCGCGGCCCGGAAGAGATTGAAACGCGTGGTGAAGGAGGGCCCTTGAGTCTTCTTCATGGTCACCAGCGTGTCCAGGGGGATCATCTGCCCATCCCCGCTGCGCACGAAAAATTGCGAGAGGGACTTGGCCGAGGTCCGGAACTCCGGCTCCGCCTGCAGGAAGACCCGGTAGATACGCCCAAACCGGTTGAAGTCGTTGATGTAGGAGCTGCCCAGCAGAGCGCCCATCGTGCGGTTGATCTCCTGGATGGGTACCCCCAATTTGTGGGCCTTCTCCCGGTCAATGTCCGCGAAGACCTGGGGTTCGGAAGTGCGGAAGAAGGTGTTCACCCGCCCGAGCTCGGGGCGCTTGGAGGCCTCCGTCACGAACTTCTCAGCAACTGCCGCCAGGGCCTCCGGCGTGCTGCCCGCCCGGTCCTGGATCATCATGGTGAATCCCTCGCCCGTGCCCAGACCG
Organism: uncultured Holophaga sp.; assembly: GCA_963664825.1. Classification (GTDB taxonomy): domain Bacteria; phylum Acidobacteriota; class Holophagae; order Holophagales; family Holophagaceae; genus JAYREN01. Next base: position 3,010,387 of record OY761614.1, on the reverse strand, counting down.
GTAATGGGCGGGGGCCCAAAGGCGAAGACCTGGGCTTCGGGGATCTGTTTGTAGAACTCCAGGTTCAGCAGAAGCATGGCGATATCGAGGCGCTGCTTGATGCCACTCCGGGCCTCCCAGGGCTTGGCCTGCACGAAGCCGATGCCCGTATTCGAAGCGGTTGTGCCCGTCAGCAGTCCGAAACCCGATGCCGTGACCACATCCTGGACAACCGGGCTGCTGGCCATGATCTTCTCGACCTTCCGCAGCACGGCTTCGGTCCGCTCCTGGGAGGCCGCGTCCGGGAGCTGGATATGCACGAAGAAGTAGCCGTTGTCCTCGTTGGGCAGGAAGCCCGTGGGCACGGCCTTCATCAGGCCCCCCGCCAGGAGGACCATGGCTCCTACGATCAGGAGACTGCGCATGCCCTTGCGGACGAGGATCTGAGTGATGTTGAGGTATTTTTCCGTGGTACGCCCGAAGATGCGGTTGAACCAAGCGTAGAAGGGATCGAGGAAGTGTTTCTCGCCGGGCTTCCTCGCCTTCAGGAACTTGGAGGCCAGGGCCGGGCTGAGGGTCAGGGCGCTGATGGCGGAGAAGGCCACGGAGAGCGCGATGGTGACGGCAAACTGCTGGTAGAGGCGCCCCGTGATGCCGCCCATGAAGGCAACAGGCACGAAGACTGCGATAAGGATGAGGGCGATGGCGATCACGGGACCGCTCACTTCCTTCATGGCCTGGGCCGTGGCCTCCTTGGGACTCATGCCCTGCTCGATGTGGTGCGTGACGGCTTCCACCACCACGATAGCGTCATCCACCACGATGCCGATGGCGAGCACCAGTCCCAGCAGCGAGAGCACGTTGATGGAGAAGCCCAGAAGGGGGAAGACCATGAAAGTGGCCACCAGGGAGACGGGCACCGTCAAGAGGGGAATCAGCGTAGCTCGCCAGTTCTGGAGGAACACGAAGACCACTAGGATCACGAGCAGGATGGCCTCGAAGAGCGTCGTCACGATCTCCTTGATGCCCACGCTGATGGGCTCCGTGGTGTCGAGAACACGTTTGCATACTATGTCCCTGGGAAAGGTCGGTGTTAGCTCAGCCAGAGCCTTTTCCACGGCTTCCTTCACCTGCAGCGCGTTGGAGCCGGGAGCCTGGTAGATCCCGATGGCAGATGTAGGCTTACCATTCGCCCAGGCACGGGACATGTAGCTCAGGCTGCCCAGTTCGATGCGGGCCACGTCCTTCAGGCGGACCTGGCTGCCATCGGGGTTCGAGCGGATGATGATGTCCCCGAACTCCTCGGCGGTGGCCAGGCGTCCCTGAGTCTTCACGGTATAGGTGAAGGCTGTACCGTCCGGAGCCGGAGATCCTCCCAACTGACCTGCAGGCGTGATCTCGTTCTGGGCCGAAATGGCCGCCGTCAAGTCCCCCACCGTGAGGCCAAGGGTCATCAGGCGGTCCGGCTTCACCCATACGCGCATGGAGTAGTCGGTGCCACCGAAGAGGCGCACATCGCCCACGCCCTTCACGCGGGCGAGGCGGTCCTTGATGTTGATGGCCGCGTAGTTGGTAAGGAAACTGCCATCCCAGGTCGCCTTGGGCGATGTGAGTGCATACAAGAGCATGGGAAGGGCGAGGGCCTTCTTGGTGCTAATGCCGTACTGTTTGACGGCCGCGGGCAGATTGGCGTCCGCTTGGCCCACGCGGTTCTGCATCAGCATGGTGGCGGTGTCGAGGTTGGTGCCCACATCGAAGGTGGTTTCCGTCTTGCACGTGCCGTCGTTGCCGTTGGTGGACTTGACGTAGATCATGTTGTCCACGCCGTTCACTTGCTGCTCAATGGGCGTTGCGACGGCCTGCTCCACATCCGGGGCCGAGGCGCCCGTGTAGGTGGTCTCCACCGAGACATTGGGCGGCGTGATATCGGGCATCTGGGTGATGGGCAGGCCGGACATGGCGACGAGGCCCACGATGACCATGAGGATGGCCATCACCATCGCCAGGATGGGACGGCGGATGAAGATGTTGCCCATGGTCTAGTGCCTCCCATTCGTGGTGGGCGCGAATGGCTTGGCCACCACGACGACGCCGGGCTTGGCCTGCTGAAGGCCTTCCACTATCACAGTCTCCCCTGGCTTGAGCCCTTCGCTCACCACCCAGTCCGAATTAATGCGGGGTCCCATCTTCACGGGACGGATGACCACCTTGCCACCTTCCACCACGGCGAGCTGGTAGGCCCCTTGGAGTTCCTGGACCGCCCGTTGGGGCACGACCACGGCGTTCTTGAGGGTGTCGAAATCGAAGCGGACCTTCACGAACTGGCCAGGGCGCACCCTGCGGTCGGGATTCGGGAAGACCGCCCGCACAGAGATGGTGCCCATGCGGGGATCGATTGCCCGTTGCACCGCGTCGAAGTAGCCCTTGGAGGGATGGACGCTGCCATCCGAAAGGATCAGTTCCGCCCTTGGAGCCCCCTTGCCCTCCATGGGTCGATCCCCCTTGCGAGCCCGCTCCACCAGCTTCAGGTAGTCACCCTCCTGCATGCCGATCACCACGTGGATGGGGTCCACGTTGGAGATCGTCGTGAGCAGTGTGGAATCCCCGCGGCCTACGAGGTTTCCCGGCTTGACCTTAGCGAAGTCCGCGAGTCCCGCATTGGGCGCCGTGATGTGGGTGTAGCTGAGGTCCAGGAGGGCCTTGTCCAGGGCCGCCTTGGCGGCGTCCACAGACGCACGAGAGGTTTTCTGCACCGAGAGGGCCGAATCGAAGTTCTGGACGCTCACGGCCTGCTGCTCCGCCAGGGGTTTCAGCCGGTTCACTTCAAGATCCGCCAGATGCAAACGGGCCTGGGCGGAGGCGAGATCGGCGCGGCGCTGGCTCACGATGGACTGGAAGGTCTTGGATTCGATGGTGAAGAGCAGATCGCCCTTCTTGACCTGCTGCCCCTCCTGATAGTGGATGCCCTCCAGGTAGCCCTCCACGCGAGCGCGGATCTCCACGTCGAGAGAACCGGTGGTCTGGCCGACCAGTTCCATCACCACAGGCACGTCCCTCTGCCCTGAGGCCTGGACATAGACCTCCGGGGGAGGGAGCTGCATCTTCTTCTGGCAGCCGAGGGCCAAGGGGAGGCCGAGGAGGGCGATGGAACTGGCCCAGGCCAGACCCGCGTGGAGGGGGGGACGTTTCATGTGAGGCTCCGTGGAGGGGTGAAGAGTCGAAGGGACCCGCACGGCCGTTCCGCGTGGCGCGTGAGACCCATGTGGATGAGATCGGTGAAGCGCTCGGCCAGTTCTTCCAGATCGAGGAACGGCTTGGACCCTGGCCAGATCAGGCTGTTGAAGCCCTCGAAGAGCGGCGTCAGGCAGCACCCCTGGACCGTGAGGCCCCAGAAGTCCACTTCCGAGGCGCCGAGATCGGGCCGAATCGTGCGGATGATTCCCCGGAGTTCCTGGACGGAATCCTCCAGATGGGCCTGGAGCAGATCCAGCACTTCGGCCTTGGGGAAGTGGAGCTCGCTCAGCATGAGGCGTCGAGCCGCATGCCGCCTCGGATCCTGCGGGGCCGGGGCGTCCTCGAGATCCGACAGGAACCACCGGATGTAGGCCCTGAGGCGTTGTCGAGGGGCTCCAAACGCGGCCATGGGGAAGCCGCCCTCCGGGAAGACCTTGGCGAAGCGGGCGAGCATGTGCTGGATCACCGCGCGGTACAGCCCTTCCTTGCTGCCGAAGTGATAGCTGAGGAGCGAGACATTCTTGCCAGCCATGGATGCGATCAGCCGAATGGAGGTGGCTTCGTACCCGTATTTGGCAAAGCAGAGCAGGGCCGCATCGAGAAGGGCCTCACGGGTATCGACGTTTGGGAGGAAGGGAGAGGGCGGCATGGGTGGAGGTCCAGGATCGATCGATCAATCCTAGCATAGAATCGATCGATCGATCACTGCTGTCAAATTTATTTTGACTAGAAAATATTGCCCCTTTTAACAAGTGTCCACTGCATGGCATTGACGGGCGATTTCGATTGGATGACATTTACGGAATGGATCGAACGATCGATCCCATTCGTGCCCTGGGTCTCAGGGCATCCACTCCAACGCTTCCGCCCCCAGCCGGGCAAAGGAGAAAGCGATGAGACACACCCCCAGATTCCTGCTCGCCTCCGCGGGACTGTTCTTCGTCACCGCCGGTCTCGGCGCCCAGGAGATCAAGTACGGACTCCAGGCGACAGTGGCCCTTCCCATGAGCGACCTCGGGGAGAAGCAGATCCTCGACGATGCTCCAGGGTACGGGATCGGCGCCCATATGCTGATCGGCTTCCAGGGCGGCCACGCCGTCCTGCCGCGACTCGACTACACCTACTTCGAAAAGAGCAGTCCGACGCGCAGGGTCCAGATGCTGCAGGTCGGAGCGGACTACAACTACTTCTTCTCCCAGCAGGTGAACAAGGGACTTTACGTTGGGTGCGGCGCCGGGTTCGGGATGGCCAAATTTGAAATCCTGGGCGAAGACGACACCCCCAATACGGCCTTCGCTTCGGCCTCCGCAGGTTACATGTTTACGCCGCATATGGGGGCAGAATTGCGCTACACCTGGGCGAAGTACAAGCCGGAACTCTTCGGGGCCAAGCCTGAGTTCACCTCGCCGACTCTGGGCGCCTCCTTCCTCTACCGGTTCTAGCTGTAATCACGGTTTTGCGTCCACGAAGCAGGGGCCAGGGAGCATCTCTCCCAGGCCCCTGGTCGTTTGGGATCTCCGCCGGATTTGCCTCTGCCGGCGTACCCGCTGGTGCTGAGTCTTGTGATGGACGCAGGGCCGTGTGATGTGACCAGGCCAAAGTCTGCTGGATAGTTATCGGATGCCTCGGGGCCACGGGGCCGGGCCCCTGCAGTGGAACCGCAGCCTCACACGCTGCCATCGGGACACGGACGTGTTGCAGGCCGGAATCGCCCACCCGTGGTGAGTCACGGAATCAATCGGGCTTTGCGCAGCCCAAGAGGCCGTTGCAGCAGAACTCCACGAGCCACTCGGAGGCCTGGAACTGGCTTCCGATCGCCTGGGCGTCCTCCCAGAGGAATTTGTTCATGCCGTACATGAAACCGTGGCTGACGATCGCGCCCATGATCGTGGACCCCAGGAAGGCCACCTCAGGATTCCCGAGATCGGGCCTCAGGAGGCGTATGCAGTTCTGAAGAGTCCGTGTGATGGGGGCCGTGTGAAGCGACACCATGGGAATCAAGCCGGGACGAGGAACACGCATTTCCTGGAGCAGGAGCCTCGCACCAAATTCCTGAACGGGATCGAGCTCGTCGGCATTGCGCATGACATCGCCATAGAGGAAATGGATCTGCTCCCGCAGCATGCGCCTCGCCTCGGCCTTGTCCCTCGGCATATGCCCTCCCTCGGGCACGGGACTCTGCATGTTGTTCAGTAGCGAAGTCTCGAAGAGGTATTCAAAGACGGCCAAGTAGAGGCCATCCTTGTTCCCGAAATGATGAAAGAGCAGCGAGAGGGGGCGCTCTGCACGATTGGCGATCATGCGCATGCTCGCGCCGTTGAACCCATGCTCTGCGAAGCAGGCCGCAGCCGCATGCAACAGAACGGTGCGTGTGTCAGAAACAGGATGATCCATATAACTTGCATTGTATCAGGGAAGTTTACACAAATTTTTTCGAGTTCTTGGCAGTTTCGTGTGGCCGATCGAGGATGAAGACATCCTCCGGTAGAGCCGGGAACCTCCGCCGCTTGGGGCGGCTCAACTCCACCTCCCCGTTCCCCAACTTCAAGACCTTGCTCATCCCATTTCCTTCCCCGCCCCCACAGAAGACTCTGAAGTGTCTCCTGTCTCAAAAAGCTTGGCGCGGGGGATCCGGGTACCCAACCTGCGTCGCCTCGGAAGTGGCCCCGTCTTCACGGCCCTGAGTACCCACATCATCTACCGCCGGGAGGACCTGGAGGCTTGGGTGCTTGATTGCATCACGAACAGCACCGCGGCAGGCAGGGAGGCGGGTGATGAGTAGCGCGCCGTTGATGCCCCTCGCCAAGCTCCCTATGAACTTTCACGTCCTGGGGTTCCTGAGGATCATCGGGGAGATCATGGAGGTCACAGATTTCCGGCTGCTGTGTCATGGAACTAACTGCACTGGCACACTCAACGCGGTCCAGGACCTTCAGAAGGCACTGCAGGCCACGCCAGTGCAACGCACGGGTGCGACGTATCTCACAATCGAGCGGAACGCAAGCACCGATTGGCTCGTATGGGTACGTCGAAGCAATGGCAAAGGCTGGGATGATTACTTCTGTCGTGAGGGGTTCGTTCTCTGCATCCACGCACGCAGCCGCGGCTGGTTTGCTGAGGGAGATGCTGCCGCAGCTCTTGGCGTGGTCCAAAGCGTCCTCTCGGCTCCTGATGTCCGCGTCCAGGCGGCAACCTTTTAGCCAAGCGCCGACCAAGCATGTTGTGGGCCACACACATCATCGGGACCCACTTGGGGCCCCTATTTTTGGGTTCTTCACATTTTCCCAGGAAGTAGGTCGGCAGTGGTAGCTTTCATGGCCACGTCCTTCCGCGTCGCAAGCGACGACCTTCAAGTGGAGCCTTCCGAAAGGCCGTGCCAATGAATGAAGGGATTTACAGGGCGGGTTGAACGAATTCCAGGAGCTGTTTGGCGGATTGCGCGCCCGTGCGACTGGCGAGCTTCTGACCGTCCTTGAAGAGCATGAGGGCGGGCACGGACATGACGCCCAGCTGGGCGGCCAGTTCGGGCGTGGCATCCACATCCACCTTGGCGACAAAGAGCTTGCCTTCCAGTTCATCGCGGAGCTGGGCGAGAATCGGTTCCATGGCCTTGCAGGGGCTACACCAAGGGGCGCCGAAATCCACCAGGACTGATCCCGTGGCGATGGCGAGGGGGAATTCATCGCTGGTGAGAACTTTGAGTTTGGACATGGGATGTCCTCCGGTTAAAGCTGTTCAGCCAGCCAGCGTTCGGCATCGACGGCGGCCATGCAGCCGCTGGCGGCGGCGGTGATGGCCTGGCGGTAGGTGTGGTCCGCCACGTCGCCCGCGGCGAAAACGCCGGGAATGGCCGTATGCGTGGAGCCCTTCTCCACCATCAGGTAGCCCGCGGCATCCAGGGGCAACTGGCCCTTGACGAGCTCCGTGTTGGGCTGATGGCCGATGGCCACGAAAAGCCCGTCCAGGGGCAGTTCCGCACGGCTGCCGTCCACGGTGTCCTCCAGCACCAGGGCCCGGATCTTCTCCACCTCATCGCCCATGGGCGTCGTCACCCGGTGGGTAAGGATCTCGGCCACCACCTTGTTCCAGTGCATGGCCACCTTGGGATTGGCCAGCGTGCGCTCCTGCATGGCCTTGGAGGCGCGGAAGGCGTCCCGGCGGTGGATGAGGTTCACCTTGCTGGCGAAGCGCGTGAGGTAGGTGGCCTCTTCGAGAGCCGTGTCGCCCCCGCCCACCACGGCGATCTCCTTGCCTCTGAAGAAGAACCCATCACAGGTGGCGCAGGCCGAAACCCCGCCTCCGCTGCGGCTGAGCTCCTGGTCCTTGCCGATCCCCAGCCACTTGGCCGAAGCCCCCGTGGCGATGATCACGGCGTCGGCCGTGTATTCGCCCTGGTCCGTTCCAACGCGGAAGGGCCGGGCGCTAAGATTTACGGAGGTCACGGTCTCGGCCTTGATATCGGCGCCGAAGCGCAGGGCCTGCTCGCGCATCTCCGTCATGAGTTCGGGGCCGGGGATGCCCTGGCGGAAGCCGGGGAAATTCTCGATCTCGGTGGTGATGGTGAGCTGGCCGCCAGGCTGGATGCCCTCGAAGATCACGGGAGCAAGGCCCGCGCGACTGGCGTAGATGGCGGCGGTGTATCCGGCCGGGCCGGTGCCGATGATGAGGAGGCGGTGATGGGTAGGTGGCATGGGGATTCCGGAAGTGGAGAAGACGTTGCGAGAAAATCGGCCGTTTCAGCGGGCGGAGAGGAAGGCCAGCATGTTCTGGGGCTTCTGGAATCCCAGGCTGCGGCCCACTTCCCTGCCCTCCCCGTCCAGCAGGATCACGCTGGGGTAGCTGCGGATCTCCAACTTCTTGGCTAGGTCCGGGCGCTGCTTATCGGTATCGATGCGGATGGCGATGGCGTTCTTGGCGATCCAGGCCTTCACCTCCGCGTCCGGCCAGGTCTTCTCGTCCAGCTCCTTGCACTGGGCGCACCACTCGGCGTAGATATCGACCAGTACGAGCTTGTGCTCGGCCTTGGCCTTTTTCAGAGCCCCTTCCAGATCCTGCTCCATCCAGGCCTTGGGACCCGCTTCGACAGCCGCTGTCGCGCCGCCCCGGGGCAGGAGCTGGAGGTTCAGGGAATGCTCCACGGCCAGGATGCCCAGCAGCAGGCCCAGGACCAGAAGCAGAAGGGCGAAGGCCCTGCGCAGCTGCGCCACTAGGCCTTCAGAGGCCTCGAAGACGCCGAAGACCGCCGCGCCCACCAGGAGCGTCAGCATCCACATGGCGTCATTCATCCACTGGGGCGCGATCAGTCGGATATTCCAGGCCGCGAAGGCCAGCACCACCAGGCCCATGATGTGCTTGAAGCGCGTGAGCCAGTCGCCACTCTTGGGAAGCCCCGCACTGAAGGTGCCCACCAACATGAAGAGCACACCCATGCCCAAGGTGAAGGTGAAGAGCTTGAGGGCGCCGAGTACGACATTGCCCTGCTGGGCAATGCCCACCAGCACCGCGCCGATGATGGGGCCCACGCAGGGGGCGGCCAGGGGACCGAGCACCAGGCCCATGAGGAAGGCGCCCACATAGCCCTTGCGGGCGCCCCCGCCCTGGAGCCTGTTCTGGAGGCCCTGGGGAAGATTGATCTCGAAGGCGCCGAAGAGACTCAGGGCGAAGACGGCGAAGATCAGCGACACGGGAATCAGGAAGGCGGGCCTCTGGGCGAAGGCGCCGAAGGCCGCGCCACTCTTGGCGGCCACAACACCCAGTGTCGTGTAGGTGACGGCCATACCCAGCACGAGCATGAGCGAGAGCGCGAAGCCCTTGGCCTTGCCGCCCCCTTTCGCCCCGATGATGGCCATGGTGATGGGGATCATGGGATAGACGCAGGGTGTGAGGCTGGCGCCCATGCCCGCCAGGAAGACCAGGAGCAGGGCCAGGAGGAGGCCCTGGTGGGGAGCCTCGGGGGCGGGGACCTTCAAAGCCGCGGCCGCGGGAGCCTGGACGGGCGTTTCTGGAACGGGCACCGGGGCCTTGGCCTCACCCTGAGCTTCGGGTGTCGCGCCGGGGGCCGGTGCCACCTTCGTCTCCAGCTTGGCGGCAGGAATCTCGGAGGCCTTCACCTTCAGGCTGCGGGTGGTGGGCGGAAAGCAGTTCCCCCCCTCCCCTTCCGTGCAGGGCTGGTACTGGACATCCAGTGTCACCTCCCCGGAGAGCCCTTCACCCGTCACGGGGATGCGCAGGGTGCCGTGGTAGACCTCCTCGCCGAGCTCATCCTTGGCGTTCGCGGCGGGGAGGGCTCCCACCTTGAGCTTCCCAGGCTTGGAGCTGAGCGTCACCTCCGTGAAGGACTTCTTCAGGTGGGCTCCACTGGGCACGCTCAGGGTCACGGCCCCCTTCTGGAAACCGATCCGCACATCCTTCTCGGGATCGAAGGCGAAGGCGACCGTACCCAGCAGGCACGCCGCCAAGAATGCGATGCACCTCTTTGAAAACATATAAACCTCCTTACAAATGCAGATTGCGATTGGTGGAAGAGGATTGAACGCGTGGGCCGCAGCCTGCCGAAGGGACTGTCCTGGATTTGGGTAATCTGCGCCTGCTCACAAGGAAACCAGAAGGTCCACGGAGGACCTTCTGATTTCTTTGGGGAGGCTGGCTGAAATCCGGAAGAGGATTTTCAGAGCCAACTACTTCGAACCCTTCTTAAACTCTTCCAGGCGCTTCTTGTAATTTTCGATAAGTTCATTATCGATACGGCCCGCGTATTTTCCTGTAGCAAGGGCATCGGTGGCGAGTTCGATAGCTTTCGTCTGTGAGGCTATGGCTTCTGCTGGACGGTGACTCCGGTCGTAGCAATAAGCGATCCAGTTGTGGAAGTAGGCTGTTGGAACCGAAGGAGACAAATTTTCATTGAGGGTTTCGTTATAGCACTGAATGGCGAATGAGTAGAGTTTCTCGGGAAGTCCACCCTCTTTTACCTTTAAAATGACATCCGCAACAATGGATGTCATATTTTTATCAGCCTTCTTCATCTCGCTAGCCAGGGCGATGAATTGATTTTGGTCGCTGCGAACAAGAGCTTTAAGTTTGAGATATTGGAATGCAGGCTTGAAGCGGAGGTCGAGCGTGCCATCCACCTCCTGGATCATGGCTAGGGCTTTTGAGTAATTCTTGACCTCAATGGCACTCTCAACTTTCTTGGAAAGCTCGGTGTAGATCTTTACCTGAGGTTCCATCTTTCGGGCGCTTTCGTTGGATTCCTTGAACTTCTTGCCAAAGTCGGCCACGTCGTATGTGCCGTTCAATGTCGCCTCGATGGTCTTGTCTAGGTCACCGGGATGGCCAATCCAGATGACTTTCCCGTCTTTGACCAGGAAGCCGGTGGGGATGCCTCCTTGGCCAGCTGCTTTCATCCAACGATTGGTCATGTACAGCTTGTTGGTATCCATGGCCACGTTGTAGGCCATTTTGTCGCCCATCTCTTTGACGAATTTTTCGATCTTTGGAAGGAACTCCTCATAGGATTTGTCGAGGTAGCCGCTCTCGAAGATGTTGACGCCGAGGAACTCCACCTTGCCTGTGTATTTCTTGGCCAGTTCGGAGAGGTGTGGCATCGCGGCTTTGCAAGGTCCGCACCATGTGGCCCAGAATTCGATCACATAGAGTTTGTCCTCATTCATCTTGAACGGTTTGCCCTTGACCCATTTTACGATGAGCTCAGGGGCCGGGTCTCCGATGGTGAGGGGCTTGGACTCCGTCTGAGCGAAGGCGCTCGCGGCGTAGCAGACAATCCCGAGGATCGGAATGAGGCGGTTCAGGTTCTTGGAGCGCATGGGGATCTTCCTTTGGGAGGTTGCCAAGGACTGGCAGGATGGGGGGCAGTTCGCGGGGTGGGCGAGGCGTTCATGGGGGGGCCTGGGTGAAGCCCATGGTTTCCGTGACGGCCCGCTGTCTGGGTAGCATCAGGCCAGGCCCATCCCTACGGGTGCTCCGGTTCCACTTTTCCTTGGTACCCCAGCCGCTCGCCCGCCCAGGCAGCGGATGCGCAGGCACGGGTGGAGCCAAGGCTTGGGCTTACCGGAATTCCGGTCCGGCAGGAGCGAGGGCGGAGCGCCTCATACAGATTCGCATTCAATAATCTAGGATGTAGTCGGGTGTTCGAAGCCGCTCCACATCGCAACCTCGGTCCTCAAGCACCCCCTTCGGGGGCTGGCCGGTCTGCGCTGCTGCGCTTGACACGCTCTGCTTCGAGAGAAGCTATCTTCGAACGCACCCTGGTATCAGCCTCGCCCCTGGAGCGTCGCGGCGCAGGCCGCCTCCAGGCGGCGTATCGCCTCGTCCAGTTCCGCCTCCTCGGCCTGGGCAAAACCCATCCGGAAGCACGGCTCAGGCTTCCCCAGGTAATAGTAAGAAGGAGGGTTCAGCACGAGGCCGGCGGCGCGGGCCGCGCGCACCAGCCGCTCCGGATCGATGGTTGTCCGGACTCGGATCCAGAGCCCCATGCCCCCCTCTGGCATGGGCACATCCAGATGGGCTCCCAGCCGGTCCCGCAGCCCAGCCACGAGGTGATCCCGCCGTGCCATGTACGCTTTTCTGCTCCTTCGCAAATGCCTCCCCAGGTCTCCGTCCCGGATTAGATCCGCCAGGGCCCATTCGAGCACGGGATCGCCCTGTTCTTCGCGGTTCCGCCGCACCCGAGCCAAGATGGGGACCACCGCTGGGGGAAGGACAATGTAGCCCAACTTCAATCCTGGGGCGATAAGGCGCGAAAGGGAGCCAATGTGGATCACCTGGCCTGTTGCATCTATGGACAGAAGCGGCTCCGGTTTTGATGCCCCGTAGTGATATTCCCCGTCGTAGTCATCCTCAATCACGGCCACACGGTTGGCGGCAGCCAACTTCAGGATCGAGGCCTTCCGCGCAGTTGAGAGGTATCGATTCACCCCCCCCCCATGCAGGCTCAACTCGTGATTGAGGATAAAATCACCGCAAGTGAATAATTCGCTTGTACTTTGGTCTCAAACCAGTCAGATTCTGAAGGATGGAGCTTGATCCTGTTCTGACTGATCCGCGTTATCTGGCCCTGGCTGCCGAGAACGGGGAACTGCGTGCGGAAATGGTCTGCCTGCGGGAGGCGATGGAACGCCTGGAAAAATTGCTGGAGTCGCTCCAGGATCGCCTCGGGAAGGACAGTCGCAACAGCAGCAAGCCCCCCAGTTCGGACGGACCCGCGGCGCCACCCAAGCCACCGGCGCCGCCCACGGGGCGCAAGCGCGGCGGCCAACCGGGACGGAAGGGATCCGCTCGGGTGATGCTGCCGGAAGGCAGCGAGGACCGTACGGTTTCGGTGCCCCTCGCCTGTTGCCCCCACTGCCGAGGCGAGGTTCCTTCAGGGGCCATCACCGGGACGCGCCTGCACCGGGTGGTGGATCTGGCTCAGCGCCTCACAGAAGTCATCGCCTACGCGCTGGAGGAGGGGATCTGCCCGCACTGCCAGAGGAAGGTGCAGGCGCCGCTTCCCCCAGAGGCTGCGCCGGGCGGGATCGGCCCGCGCCTTCAGGCTGCGGCGGCCTATCTGCGCACAGAGGGCCGCATGAGCCTGACGCCGCTCCAGCGTTTCCTCTCGGAGGTGACGGGCGTAGCGGTCTCACGCGGTTGGCTGCACGAGAGCGGTGTGGCGCTGGGGAGCCACCTACTCCCCGCCTGGGAGGACCTCTCCCAGCAGATCCGTACGGCGGATGTGCTCAACCTCGACGAGACCGGCTTCGGCCGGAAGGACCGGGACTGGATCTGGGTGGCCCTTTCCGCCCGTACGGCCCTCTTCCACTTCAGTGACACCCGTGGGGCGAGGGCCCTAAAGGCGATACTTCCCGAGGACTTCCAAGGCGTGATTGGCACGGACCGCTACGGCGCCTACAACGCCTTAAAATCTGCCGTTCGCCAGTTCTGCTGGGCCCATTTGCGCCGCGAGTTCGTCGCCCTGAGCGAATCCCAGAAGCCCGAGGTGGCCGCACTGGGAAAGCGACTGCTCGCCGAGCAGGAGGAGATCTTTGCGCTGTGGCACACCTTCCGGGCGGGCGACATCAGCCGGAAAGAGCTCCGGGCCTGCACCGCCATCAATCTGGCGCGGCTCAAACGCGGTCTGATCCAGGCCAGCGCGATGGATCACAAGGCCGCCCGAAACCTCGGGAAGGACCTCCTCCGGAAATGGGACAAGCTCTGGGTGTTCCTGAAGGTCGAGGGCGTGGAGCCGACGAACAATGCGGCCGAGCGGGCCCTGCGCCCCCTCGTGATCCTCAAGCGGATCTTCCAGCGACTGCCCAGCGCGGACGGAAAGCGATTCTTCGAACGCCTCCTGAGCCTGGGCACCACCGCCCGCATCCGCGGCGTCCCCTACTTCGACTGGCTGCTCAGGGCCCTCCACTCCGCCCGATCCAACCAGCCCCTACCGGCACTGGAACCAGCCTGAGGCTGCCAGGGCAAGCGGGACATCACCAGCCCATCATGGCTGCCTGCCACCGGCTTACGTGGTCACAGGGACAAGGGGGGTGAATCGATACGTTGAGAGGGTCGCGGAGGTCGGGAACTGGTGCCTGGGCGTGAGGAGCAGGAGATGGATGCGTTCTCGCTTGAGCAGCTCCTCGAAGGCTTCAGGGATCAGGCCCTCCTCATCCACCGGCACGGGTCTGAGCTCCAGATTGGCCACCTGTTGAAGCAACTCCCAGGCGCTCCGGTTCCCCGGGCTCTCCACGGCGACGAGGCTGCCGGGCCGGAACAGCGTACCGGCAAGCAGGGCCAAGGCGCCCCGACTCCCCCGGGTGACCAGGATCCGATCCGCTTCGACCCGGAGCCCGTGGCGCTCGAAGATCCAGGCGGCCAGGGACTCCCGCAGCAGAGGGGTGCCCAGGGGGTCCCGGTCCTCCAGCAGGCGGGGACCGTTGAGACGCAAGGCCCGCTGGTAGGCCTTCGCCAGCTGTTCGGCCGGGGCCAGACGGGGATCCGGGACCCCGTCCCCCAGCAGGAGCGCCCCAGCCTCCGTGGTCGAGATGGACTTCAGGAGGCTGGGGACGTCAAAACCGATCCGGGGCCCCGGGATCTGAGGGGTGGCCCTCGGGAAGGCCTGCCCGGAGGGCAGCTCCTCCGCCACGAAGGTGCCCGAATTGGGTTTGGCCACGAGCCAGCCCTGGGCCTCCAACTCCTGGAGCGCACGGACGATGGTGCGCCGGTTGACGCCGAGGACTTCTGCCAGCACCCTGGAGCCAGGAAGCGCCTCCCCGAGAGACAGTCGGCCTTCGGTGATGGCCTGCTGCAGGGTCAGGGCGATCCTCTTTCCCAGGGGGACCCCCGGCAGATCCAGGACAACCAGCGAGAGATCATGAAGGCGCACGGGAATCACCATGGGAGGGCAACAGGACCTGGGCCTGAAGCAGGAGGGGCGCGATGTGACGCCGGAGGTTCGAGTTCAGCCGGAGGGCCCGCTGGAAGGCCGCCACCGCCCTGGAAGCCCAACGGGACCTGGCCCCAGGGCCCTTGTCCACCTTCGCCAGGACGAGCATCAGTTCGCCCCGGGTCTTCTGGATACGCCCGGGAAACGCGCCGACCACCGAAGCGCCCGGGGGTCTGCGGCGGCGGGCCTCAAGGCCAGGGGTCGAGGCCGTCGCCCGGACCACTTGGTCCAAAGCCGCTAGGCCCTCCAGAAGCAAGGGGACCGGCCTGGGGACTCCCTGGGCCTCCAGCAGGCTGACCGAGGCCATGCACTGGTCCCTGTAAACCTTAGGAATCCTCTTGTCCGTGTCCAGATGCTCGAGACATGTCCTCAGGTTCTTGAGGAGCGCCCCGGCGTCCAGCCCGGTTTCCACGCGGCGCCGCGCCAGGGCGATCCTGGCTTCCAGGGTGTAGACCTGTGTGAGGACTTGGTTGGAGCTGGCATGTTCCATCTGACCGATGGTTTCTTCCACGCGGGTCCAGGCCTCGACGCTCCCAGTCGTCTGGGCCCGCAGGAGGCGGCTGGATAGTTCCAGCTCGCCCCGGAGCATCGCATAGGGCTTCAGCGTCTTCAGGCAGAGGTCCGCCGCATCCAGGAAAGAGCCAGCTCCCTGGCCGGTCAGCCAGGCATGCTCCGCCAGGATCAGGTTCATGCTGGCGCAGGCGATCGATTCAAGGTCGTCTGCCGGCGCCTTGGCCCCCAGGAACTCCCCAAGGCAGGGCCTGGGGTCCTGGCCACTCTCGAGGAGGAGCCTCCCAATGGTGGGACCGAACAACAATGGAGACAGGCCGCCAGTCGGTACGGGGTCACGCAGCATGGCCTGCGTGATTTCTGGAAGCGAGAAGGAGGCTGGCTTGTCGAACGCACTGCAGGCGAGGATGTACTGGCACATTGCTGCGGCGACTTCCATGTGGCTCAGCCTACCCGCCTCGGTGAGCGTGAGCCGGAACAGTGTCTGCATCCGGTGCTTGAGCGGTGCCAGATCGAGCCCGCGCTCCAGGCGATACAGGAGCTCCTGGTTGCTCAGGAACATGGCGTACTGGGAAATCAGCTGGGTAGAGTGAGGACAGACGGTCAGCCCCGCATCCAGCCACTTCCGGGTCTGTTCGTAGAGCAGGGCGGAAGAGGGGGTCCGCTCCGTCGGCCACTGGCTTTGCCTCTGATTCCACTGGGCCAGGGCCGCGTACACGCCTGGATGGCTGGGAGCGATCCGGGCCAACTGCCGGAGGATATCGCCCGCCGCCTGCCGGAGCGGTTCCACTTGGGAACCGCAGGGGGGCGGATAGACTCCAGGAGAGTTGGCGGCCTTCTGGGCGAGGTCGTCCGCCTTCGCGCCCAGGGCCTCGGCCTCCTCCAGCATGCCCTCCAGGTCATTGGGAAACCGGGCCCGGTAGGTTCTGGCGAGATAAATTTGCTTGTCGTAGTCGGTGATGTCGCTACTTGCGGCCTCCGCCAGTTCCAAGAGGTGCGTCAGCCGGGCCTGATCCGGCCCCGAACGGCCCACCAGCAGGCGGCGCGCCTGTTGCAGGCGCTGTCGGCAGCTCTCCAACTGAAGCCGCTGGGTGTCGGCGTCGGCAGTCGTCGACAGGATCGCCCTTCGTTCCGCCTGGTACCTGCGGATCAAGGCCAGGGCCAGCCATGCCCGCCCGCTTTCCACCCGGTACCCGGTGTCCCAGGCCTTCTGGAGATAGGTGACGGCCATGGGGGCCTTGGCATCCAGCAGAAACTGAGCCTGACCCAGCGCCAGATAGGCGGGTCCCTGGGCGGGACGCCCCCCCCTGGCCCGCTCACCATCAAGGGTTCCCAGCAGGGCTTGCGCCCCCTGGAGTTCCCCTTCGATGTCATGGGGGGGCAGACGGTATGTCTGATCCAGCGCCGTGCGCATCTCTTCCACGGTCTTCTGGAAATGATGGTCCCACTCCGCCTGCTGAGCCAGGAACTGATTGCGCTGGGCCATAACAACGGCGGTACCGAACAGCAGGGCCAGCGCGATGCCCCCCGCCCAGCGAAGTTTCCGGTTTCGATGGAGCCACTTGGCAGCGCGGTACAGCCGCCCTCCTCCCATGGCATCGACGGGTTCGGCCCGAAGGAACCGTTCCAGATCATCGGCAAACTCCTTTGCGGTCGCATACCGGGCTTCGGGATCCTTCTCCAGGCAGCGCTGAACGATCCGGGCCAGGTCCCTGGGCAGTTCGGGCAACCGCTGACGCAGAGGCACCGGGGGTGCATGCAGAATGGCATCCAGGAGCTCCGGGAACGTGTGGATCTCGAAGGGGATCACACCAGCCAGCAGCACGTAGAGCATGACGCCGAGCCCATAGACATCCGTGCGACGGCTCAGGCGGCCGATGTCCCCTCCCAGCTGCTCGGGGCTGGTGTAAGGTGGCGTGCCCATGGGGCACCCCCTGGCGGGATCGGACGCTTCGCCTCGCACCATCCCGAAATCGCTGACAACGGGATGCTGGGTGCCCTCCTCACCCGTTTGGACCAGGACATTGTTCAGCTTCAGGTCCAGGTGGATCAATCCCTTCTGGTGGGCAGCATGCACACCAAGCGCCACGTCGCGGATGATCCGGAGCTTGTCCTCGAAGCCCAGCGCGGGGGCCAGGTGCGCCAGGGTCGGTCCCTCCACCAGCTGCATGACGATGAAGCCCTTTCCGACCTCATAGATCCGGCAGATGTGGGGGTGTTCCACCCGGGCCTGGGCCCGCGCTTCCACGAGACTGGAGCCGCCGGGATCCTTCAGGACCTTGATGGCCACCTGGCGCTGCAACAGCGTATCCAGGGCCCGGTACACGCGAGCCGTGGCCCCTTCACCCAGGAAGGAGAGATCCCTGTATCGGTCTCCCATCCCCGGGAGATCGCCGATGGGGGCAGGACCGGGAAAGAAGGGATCCAGCCAGGAACCGGCCTCGCCCCCTATGGCATCCCAGGCCAGGGAGTTCAGCATCTCCTCAGGCATCTGGCCCGCATCGACCAGGGATGCTAGGTGGGCTCCCCAGTAGAGGCCCCTGCAACTGTCGCTTTCCGTCGAAGTTTCCTGTTCAGGCACGGCTCCCGCAAGGCCTCGGGACCGAGCCTCCTGGAGAATGCGTGATGCGAGATTGAGCGAGAACATGGGATCCGAGGACAAGCCTGGACCAACGTAGCACACCCCCCAAGGCTCCACCCTTGGGGGGTGCCGCCCCCCTTGAGGAGGGAGGGGGCGGGCGAAGGGTTCCCGGATCCCCAGGGCGGAGTACCCGCAAATATTTCAACCGGGGTACCCGGCATGACGAGAGCGTGACGAAGATGGACGAGTCCAAGGTGAAGCCGATCCCCCCTCCCCACGCTTCACGCGCGGGGTCCCCACCACCGCTAGGCGCTACGCACCCATGCGACCACAGGAGACATTGATGCATACCAAGCTTTCCACCCTCTCCGCCATCGGTATCCTCCTGGTTGCGGGCCTCCCGGCGCATGCTCAGTCCGTGCAGACGGGTTCGATCACGGGCACGGTTCGGGACAAATTCGGGAAGCCCATTGATGGGGCCAGGCTTCGGGTCAAGTCCGGCCAAACGGAACGCTACGCCGTTTCCAACAGCAAGGGCGAATATCGGCTTCCCCTCCTCAATGTAGGTGAGTGGACACTGACGGTCATCAAGGATGGTTTCCAAACCGGAACCGTGAAGACGCGCGTCGAGATCCACGACACCAGGGTCGCCAATTTCTCCATGCTCCCCGTGGAACAGGTGGTCCTGGAAGTGGTGGGGGAAGCCGGTAACATGGACACAACGACCACCCAAGTTGCGACCAACCTCAGCGCGGAGCGACTGGCCCAGATCCCCATGGACATGACGAGCCTGAATGCGTTGGATGGCCTCATGGCCTCGGTGCCAGGCGTTCAGACGGCCTATACGGGCGCCTTCAACATCATGGGCGGAACGGACGACCAGAACCTGTTCACCGTGGATGGCACGGTGACGAACAAGACTTCCACAAACGGTTCAAGCGCGGGTTCCGAGCTGGCGTCCACCCAGCCGGCCCGGGAGTTCATCGAATCGGTGGAGGTGGTCACCAACGCCTTCGGCGCCGAATACGGCGTTTTCGGTGGCGTGGTGAATGCCCTGACCAAGAGCGGCACCAACAAATACGAAGGCAGCCTGTTTTATGGCACTAACTTCCCCCACTCCCAGGCGATGGCGTTCTATAACCCGAACACGACTCCTCCCCAAAAGAAGCCCGTGGATGGCAACCAGTACCACCGCTATGGCGCGTCCGCCAGTGGTCCCATTCTGAAGGACAAGCTCTTCTTCTTCCTGGGGTACCAGGGGTTCAAGAATGTGACTCCGCCCACGACTCTCCTTAATGGGGGCCTGAACTGGAATGGCCTGAAATCCGATAGCGAACATGCAACGGGTCCGAACCAATGGACAGCCAAGTTGAACTGGTTCATCAACAGTACCAATCAATTGATCCTGAGCGGCACACGTAGCGATTTTAAGATAAATACAGGCAATCAATACAGCGACTACGGCACACTGAACCAGGGCTTATCCCGGGAAAGCGCCAGTCAATCCGTCAATCTGACCTGGAATTGGATGCCGACGTCCAATCTCTTCGTTGTTGCGAGCCTGGGTAACTTCAAAACCCCTTCCACCAGCACCCCTTTCGACGGGGCGACCCGTTCGATTTCGGTTTATGACTCCAGGTATTTTATGGATGGTCCAGGGAGTGCCGTTTCCAACAAGCCCAGCAACCCTGCCTATGTTAGTTATCAGACAGGAAACGGAACTGCACTGTACGCCCACCGAGATAACCCCAATACCCAGTATCGAATGGACTTGACTTGGTGCCTTGGCAACCATCAGATCAAGTTTGGATACTTGCGGCAAGATACTAAGTGGGAACAAACCGAAGGATCCAATGAAATCTACTCCATCAACAATAGCGTCCTGGACCCTTCCGGTATCCTGCGTCGATTGAACTGGAGCGCCAATTACTCCAAATATACAGGCGTGCTTGAGTCTCATTACCTGAAGGATGTGGTCGAGCTCCTGCCGGGGCTCCGCATGGACGTTGGCCTCCGCTATGACCCCTTCTGCTACAAGGGCGCCTTTGGCCCCTATGACGGCATGAAGCTAGCTGAGTACGACAGCCTGCGCAAGCAGCTCCAGCCGCGCATTGGCCTGGTCTGGGACGTGGACCAGGATGGCAGGAAGAAGGTGTTCGCCCACTTCGGCCGCTTCTTCATGGCCATGCCCATGGCGGGGATCACCTGGGCCAAGACCAGCGGGCTCTACTACGACATGTGGTTCCCGGGCAGCTGGACCTACAATTCCACCTATGCGGGGGGCAAGGCCTTCACACTCCTCAAGAACACTCCGGACGTCTCCATGATGCTCACGGGTGGCGAGGGTAAGCCCCAACCCCACGCTACGGACCTCCGGCTGCCCCGGAAGAACACCTGGACCCTGGGGACGGACTGGACCCTCCGGAACAATTGGACCATTGGCGGCCTCTGGACCTTCTGGGAGCTGAAGGATGTAATGGAGGACAGCTACTTCCTCAACGGGGATGGATCCGCGGCCTTCAGCGGCCT
Organism: uncultured Holophaga sp.; assembly: GCA_963664825.1. Taxonomy (GTDB): domain Bacteria; phylum Acidobacteriota; class Holophagae; order Holophagales; family Holophagaceae; genus JAYREN01. The sequence goes on along the minus strand of OY761614.1, from coordinate 2,990,117 downwards.
GAAGGGCACCAAGGTCATCTGGAACCCCGGCCCTGGACCCGTGACCTTCGTGGATTCGAACGGCGTCCAGCACACCTGGAACAGCAACTTCCCCACGCCCAAGGACCGGTACATCGGTTTGAACCTGCATGCGACCAACCATGGGGAGCGGCACTACCTCTCCCTGGACTACACCTGGACTCATCACTACGGCAACTACCTGGGGGAGAGCCAGAACTACCTTGTATATGCGCAATCCGGCCAACAGCAAGGCTTCGGTGCAGGCGGAAGGACCGCCGACTACGACTACGCGCAAGGAATCTCCGGCGGGAACTACGAGGGAAACCCCGTGCACGAATTCAAGGCCCGGGGCGGGTACCGCTTCGGCATCCTGAGCCAGGATTTCAACCTGGGACTCACGGCCAACTGGCAGTCCGGCATCGGTCTCACCAAGGTCATGACCGCGGGTGCCAAGTGGCAAGCCAATGCCGCCAGCACAGCCTTTGGCGGCCTCGCGACCGACATGGTCACCACGGATAACCAGCGCTGCAACATGGGCTACACACCCTCCCTGCTGCAGGTGAACCTGGACCTGAGCGCCACGCTCAAATACAAGGCGTGCTCCATCAAGCCCAACATCTCCATCAACAATGTCTTCAACCAGAGGACGGTGCTGGGCTATTACCTGAACCAGTACACAGGCAACTACCAGTCTGATATCAAGGCGGATCCGAACTTCGGCCTGGTCTACACCAAGCAGAGTGGGCGCTCCGTCACAGCAGGTTTCTCCGTGCAGTTCTGATTTCCTCCAGGCGAGTCCATTCCTCAGGGCGCCCCGGGTACCGGGGCGCCCTTGTGTCCGGGGACGGAGTATCCGCGAGATGTGCACCCGGAGTAAAGCCGCGCCGGGGGCACGGCAAAACTGCAGGCATGGAGCCCGGACACCCCCTTCTCTGCACCCCGTGCAGCATTCTGATAAATAATGCACCGATCGCTCGCATTCTCGTGCGCCCTGTCCCTTCTCGCCCAGCCCGCGCCCCTGCTGAATGGATGGCAGGCCACCGAGAAGTCCACTGCCAAGGTGGGGCCTGGGGCCCGTCCGTCCCCAGGTCAGCCCCCCGCTCACAACCTGGGGATCGGGTCACAGGCACCCGCCCTAAAGGTGAAATGAGTGAAGGGCAACCCCATTCCGGCCTTCGAGCAGGGTCGGCTCTACGTCGTGGAGTTCTGGGCGACCTGGTGCGGCCCGTGCAGGGCAGCCATGCCGCATCTTTCCGAGCTGGCCCGGACCTACGCTGACCGGGTCGAGATCATCGAGGTCAATATTCTGGAGAAGAATCCCTCCAATCAGTCGCACGAGGCCTTCTATCCCTCCATCCAAGACTTCGTGGCGAACATGGGCAGCAAGATGGCCTACGACGTGGCCAGAGGAGAAGGCCATCATCATTGTCCAGAAGGCGCTTACCACAGGCCTGTAGCGCGGCAAAATGAATCGTATGGAATCCGTCAGAATGATTGGTAGACTTCAAACATTCTGACGGCTCAGCCTACGGTCACTCCTTCACCGCCGCTAAATCGGCCCGGATTTCGATATCCAGGAGCGCCTCCCATAGCCCCCCAAGGGTTGTTTGCTCTACCTGGGCCTGCGAGAAGAAGAAGCCCTCCATCTAAAATGGAGAGGATTCTCGGAAGGCTACAAGACCTACACCCATGACGACACCAAGGGCTTCGAGGCCGTGGCCCTGCCGGTGCATGAAGAGATTCTGGGCCTATTACAATTCCTGCCCAAGGACAGCGAATGGGTCCTACCCCAGCCAGGACTCGGTATCCCCCATGAAGGACAGTTCACCAAGAAGGCCATTGCCCGGGCCGGGAATGCCATCGGGGTAGTCGGCCTGACACCCCACAGGATGCGCGGCACCTGCGCTACGTTGATGGCCCGCGCCGGAGTCAACGCCTTCACGATCAAAAAAGCGCTCCGCCACAAGGACATCGCCACAACCGAGCGATACGTCCAGATGGTCGAGGATGACATCCGAGAGGCTCAGGCCGTGGCTTTCGCGCCTCCCAGTCCCAATACAGTCCCAATGCGATCCCGCTGAGCCCAAGTGAACGGTCCCGAGAAACACCATGCGCTCCTCAATGACCCGCAGGCAGGCCGCATGGAACTCAGGAGAAAGATACTTGGCGTAGGCCAGGGCCAAGCCTCGGACGGCCCACGTCCCGCCGCTTCTACCTTCCTTTGTTTTCAGAACTTCCAAACTGGGGGTTTTTCCCCCAGTTAGAACATGCTGATCCTGAAGGACTTCTACTAGAGCTGTCGTGGTGTCAAGCTCCTTCCATCTGGTCCAAATTCCCTATCGTGGGGGCTGCACCCAGGGTTTTCCATTGGGACTGTATTGGGACTGACCCCACAATTGAACCCTGTTTTCCAATACTTACAGACGTTGAACGCCATCCCAAACTCGTCAGAGGCAAGGTATTTCAACGGAAATGAAAAGCCCCGAGACCTAGTGGTGTCGGGGCTTTGCACTGGTGGCTGGAGGCGGATTCGAACCGCCGACCTAAGGATTATGAGTTTCTTTTCTGCCATCTGGTTTCATCCTTGAAAAATAAGTATAACACAAATTGTAAGAATATTTGCAAACATTTTTAGACCGCACTTGGCCACCCTTGATAACCCATGAAACAGGTCCTTGCTGTAGCATGGCTGTAGCATGGCTGTAGCATCGTCGACCGAGGGATGGGAAATGGAAGACGCAAAGATTTCGAACCGGACCAAGTTGACCAAACGGCTGATTGATAGCCTTCGGGCAAGGGACCAGGTCTACACAATCTGGGATCAGGAAATGCCGGGATTTGGAGTTCGCATAATGACCTCTGGCCAGAAATCCTTCGTCTTGAAATTCACCATCAACCGTCAGCAGCGGTGGATTACCTTGGGGCGATTTGGTGACCTGACCCTGGAGGAAGGGCGAAAACTCGCACACTCTCGGAGGGGCGAGGTCGCAAGGGGTATCGATCCAACCATCGACATTCGATCTCAGCGCACAGCTCCGATGCTCAAGGAGCTCATCGATAGATTCATCGAGGAGCATGTTCAGCCCAAGACGAAAGCGAGCACGACGAGGGGGTATATCCGCTATCTTCGCCAGGTCATTGAGCCCAAGCTCGGCAACCTCCTGGTGAAGGACGTCTCGACAGCGGAGATCGCAAAGTTCCATCACGATCTTCGTGGGACACCACGTCAAGCGAATCAGGCTGTGGCCATTCTTCGAAAAATGTTCAACTGCGCGGAGATCTGGAAATACCGGGCGCTCTCAAGCAACCCATGCATTCACATTGAGAAGAATCCGGAGAGCAAACGAGAGCGATTCCTGAGGCCGGAGGAGCTTCAAGTTCTCGGTGAGGCACTTCTGGAGGCGGAAACAGAAAAGACCATTCCGCCACCAGCCCTTGCCGCCATCCGATTACTGATCCTCACCGGCGCGAGGCACAGCGAGATCATCGAACTTCGCTGGTCACAGATTGACCTGCAGAGAAAGGTCATCACCTTCAGTGCTGATCAACATAAGACAGGTAGGAAGACAGGCTCCAAGGTCATTCCGCTTAACGCGCCAGCCGTGGATATCCTCAGGAAAATCCCTCAAACACTCGGGAACCCCTTTGTGATCCAGGGGAACAAGACAGGAGCCCACTTCGTGGGTCTTCAAAAGGTGTGGGAACGTGTCCGCGAAAGTGTTTCAAGGCTGGAAGCAGCAAAGGTCGCGAAGAAAAAGAAACGAACTGAAGATATGGTGAATATTGAGGATGTTCGCATTCACGACCTCCGTCATACCTTCGCCAGCGTGGGGGTCTCTCAGGGGCTGAGTCTTCCCATCGTTGGCTCTCTTCTTGGGCATAGCCAGCCTTCTGTGACGCAGCGCTATGCACACCTTGCAGAGGATCCCAAGGCCAATGCCTCTGAGGAAATCGGAGCTCAAATCGCTGGAGACCTCTTGGGTCTTCCGAAGGGAGCTCGCCGTTAGCTGGGATAGTCATCGGTGGGGCGAAGACTGCGGGTCCAGGACTGGCGGCAGGGCAAGATAGGTCCGTGTCGCATGCCCTCAGAAATCGGGGCCGCCGCCATTGGCCTTGCCAAGGGTTTTGGGGTACGCCGGATTGCCTGAGCGGTTGGGCTCGATGAGGTGTGACTCCGAACGAAGGTCGCGCAGTCTGAAGCGCGACCCCCTGGCCTGCCCCCAAAGCTGAGTACCACTTGAAATGTTGGGACTCATCCTGTTGATCCCTTCCCAATTTTCATACCAGCCATAGCGTTGGTTATTCCGCCTCTGGAGGGCTCCAAGGCCGATCTGATCGGCACGGAGAGCATGGGTTGAAATCACAGTATACCCTCACGTAAAAGCCCACCTCTTTTTATGAGAAGCCGCTTCAGCATTGGGTCTTTGAGAGAGTGAACCACGGACAGCCCTTGGCGCGGAATTTGCCGGTGGCGCATCTCGCCCCACAGAGACTTAATCCACCCAATCAGGCTTGGGGACCTCCCCGATTCCGGGCCGGATGAAGATGCGCTTGAAGCGAAGCCCCCGCTTGGCGACACCGATAACCAGGACACCGGACTCTTTCAGGTGACCAGGTTCGACAACAAAGGTGCCGTCCTGTTGAAGATGCTCACTCCCCCGACATCCGCTCTTCCCCTCGTTCCATACGACCTCTGGATAAAATTCATCCTGTGGGTCGAACTTAAAATGAAACCGACCCGGTTCGATCTCCTTCCATATCACCTGCATGGGATCCTCAGTAGATTGGAAGCTATAAAAAAGGCTTCCATTTCGGTAAATCCGAAATTCAGACCCGCTTTCTGTGGTCGGTATTGAACCCCGGAAACACTTTCGAACGACGTCATCAAGACAATCAACAGATCCATACAACACCCCCCCCGAAAGTGTCGTATACTCATAATAGTATTCATGCTTTAATTTGGCATCCTCCGTGTATTGCTCTGTTGAAAATCTGCCATGGTTTATCGCAGCACCGAAACGAAATTTACCATTACTAAATCGGTAAATCTCGAATCCAATGTATGCACTAATCGATTTTTTTTGTGGAACAGCAAATGACTGGGCAGACAATACGGAACATGAGAGGAGAAGTGAATTCAGACAAGAAACAAAATATCGAGCTCTCACGGTGCACTCCATCATGGCGTCACTCTTTGACGTAAATATCGTTGTTATCTTGCTGTTTGAAAATCACACTAAAATTGTAGTCTGAGATCCAGCGCGTTCCATCCGGCGCGTACGACATCATATCCTTGTCGGTGGTCAGGACGGGTAAGGTTCGCCACGGCAAGGGATAAAACGAAAACCCCGGGACTCCGATGCCCGCATTTCCATAAATCCCGTTCAGCAAGCTCGCCCAGATGGGATCAAAATTATCCGAGGCCCCAATGGGCGCATGGGCCGCACCGTTCGCATGCCCCAACTCGTGAAGGACTGTAATGGCCGCGTGATTATCGGCCACAACTTGGCCATTCTCGTCGAGATCTGCCATGGTCCAGGCCCAATGGAACCCCCGTGAGCCGAGGCCTGCAATGTAAGTGGCACCCCCTGTGCCCGGGAAGGTATGCCCCTGAATGCTCTGAACGACGCCGATCACATAGGTATTGTTGCTTCGGCCTTGCACCATGGTGCTTGCGTATTGCGGCCTGGGCATGGACATGGCGGGATCCGCTGGATCGGGTGGTTCCTGAAGCTCCACACGCATTACATTGCCATTACTCTCCCGTGTTGTCTGATTTGCATCGTAGAGCGCACCCCGTCTCGCGCCATTGCTCGCGGCGCTTGCCGACTCCTCATTCCATGTTGCCGAAATCCCAAATGGATTCACCTGGACGCTCACCAGGGGTTGACCAGTCGCATCTACATGGGAGACGGGGTACATGGCCTTGATTGAGTTAAGTAATCCGATGCGAGTTGCAAAAGCTGCGAGATCAGTATTCGACATCGTCGAAGTGCAGCTGTTTTCACCAGTCCCGTAGGTGTATGCAATGGGAACCAAGTGCACGTCCATTTTAGGTGTGTAGGCGAGCCCCATGGGTTGGGACTCTTCGTACGAATTAAGAACGTTACCTTTGGGAACCAAATCACCGAGAGCTGGAGATAGATAGAGCCTCAGTTTTGCATTGTTAGTCAATTTGTCAAGATTGCTCGAATCAATGTCGAAGTAGTAGACCTTATTCGAATCCGTTTCGCCGAAACGGTTTGGTGTAAGAGGTGGCACCTTAGTGTGGCTCGCCAGCACTGGCACCTGCCATGGAAGTGAACCAGGAGCCATTGGATCATCCGAGTTGTTATCTAGCCATGCCCTGACTGTCACAGCATTAAGGGGAATGCGCTTCCCCTTGGCATCGAATTTCCAGCCACTTACATGTGCGCCAATCCTCATCGGGCGCCCTGCAATCTTGGGAACATCTTTCCGGAAGGTCAAGCGCGTGTCCTGAGAGGATTGCGCCGTGTCATACAGATGTCGTTCAACACCTTGGTTAATCGTGACAAAGTCCACGGCAAGCACAGGTTGGTGCAAATCAATCTCCACCAGCGCCGGTCCGCTCACGGGATCACCCGCTCCTGAGGCAAATGCCAGACCGGCCTTACCTCGCGCTAGGTTAGACGTGGTTTGATCCAGGGGATCGGGACCCAGGGGAATCCGATCTCCCAGCAGGAAGACACGCCCATCCTTATTGAGAATCAGCTTGGGGTAATTCAGGCCATAGATGAGCTTTTCCACCGCCTGGAAGGTCCCGGTTTCCGGATCGTAGAGTTCCACCAGATCGGCGTATCGCGTATCCGTACTGCCGGGGGCAGCGTAGTAGTGTCCTCCAACGATGAGCACCTTGCCATCCGGCAGGGAGAGGCTGGCGTGGCCATAGCGGGGTTGGATCATGGCTCCGGTATAGGACCAGGCCCCCGTGGCGAGATCCAGGACCTCCGCGCGGGGTTCAATGCGCTGTGTCGCCCCCTCATCATTGGTGGGGTTGGGGTAATCGGTCTCAATGCCTCCCGAAACGAGCACCTTTCCGTCAGGCAGATCCGCGAAGGAAGGCTGGTTGCGATCCTCCAGAGTCTTCCCCAGGGTTCGCCAGCTATGGGTGGCGGGATTGTAGGCCCAGGAAGAAATCCGAGAGGCCGGGTTCTCGGGAGCGCCCTGCGCGATCCGCCACCATCCAGGGTTATTTGGATCGTCGCGAAGGACCTGCGTGGAATAGCGGTAGAGGCCGCCCCTGAACAAGATTTCCCCTCCCTTGAGATGGAAAGCCGATTGGGGGACGTAATGGTAGTAATTTGTTATCTGATTATCAGCATTGCGGATGCTTCGGCAGGGATAGAGATACCAGTTATCCCCGTAATAAAAACCATTGTTATCCTCATTCTTCACGTACGTAAAGGAAACCTTGTTGAGAAGAGGCTGGTCCATGGCATTGGAGGCCGAGCAGGCACGGAGTGCATCGGGGGAGACATCAGGTGGATTGTAGCCATTGTAGCCATAGTAGCCATAGTAGCCATTGTAGCCATTGTAGTCATTGTAGCCATAGTAGCCATAGTAGCCATAGTAGCCATAGTATCCATAGTATCCATAGTAGCCAGTGTATCCTGATGCCTGGGGGTCGTTTACCTGAGGAATCAGATTGGGGCCTAATATATTATCCATACCCATATAGTAGCCGCCGCCGTAGTAGTAGTAGTAGTAGTAGTAGTTGTTGTTGTAGTAGTAGTTGTTGTTGTTGTTGTTGTAGTCGCAGTAGGCGCTAGAGATGCCGCAATTTGTCCATCCCGGCCATGAAACCACTTGGGCCTCGAATTTTTGGGTCAGGGGGTCGAAAAACTCCGCTACTACGTCGTCTTTACATGTCTTAGAGCTGTCATCCCACTGCAGATTTCTGGCACCCCCCATCAAAAGCACACGACCGTCATCCATGAGGGTCAAACCGGGCCACACCCTTTTTTGTAGAGTGGATCCCAGGGGCTGGGAATCACCCGTTTCGGGGTCGTAAAGGCTCGCGGTGGCCTCGGGTTGGTACCCCCCGCTTACAAAAATCCGTCCATCAGGCAGGGCGATGGCACTGCTCCCCGACCCCAGAGTCAGACCGGTGTCCTTGGCTGTGCTCTCCACGGTGACCGTGGCACCATCCTGGGCTGAAGAATCCCCCTGGCTGATGGCGAGCAGCTCGTAGGTTCCGGGCCGCAGAGCCTCGAATTCTCCGGTCTGGCTCAGCGTCGCTTCGCCCTTGGTGCTGGCTAGGCGCCAATCCACGGCCGTATTGCTGGAGCCAACCACCGTTGCCTCGAAAGTGAATTTCTGCCCGGCATTCAACTTGAGAGTCTTGGGATAGAGGCTCACCGAAACGGTGGTGGAGGAGCCAGGACCTCCACCACCGGGAGGAATACCCCCGCCGCCCGCGACCACCGTCACCGTGGCGGTGGCTGCATCCTGAAGCCGGGGATCTGCGGCGGCCCGGACCTGCACCAAGTAGGTACCCGGCGTCGTAGGTGCGGTGTAGTAAGCCGTGGCACCGTTCGGCATAAGGTTGCCCCCGGTCGCGGTCCATAGCAGAGTGCGATCGCTGGTTCCCTGCATGTAGAGCGTGGCGGCGAAGGTGGTGCTGCAGCCAGGCCCCAAGGTAATGGCGCTGGGATTGATCGACAGGGTGGCCTTGGGGGCGACCACTTGAATGTTTACGGGCCGCGTCACACTCCCCGCAGCATTCGTGGCCGTGAGCGTGTACGTCGTGTTCTGGGTTGGTGAAACGTTCTTGGTGGTGAGGGCGGAAACGTCTCCGATCTCGTGATCGAGGGTGATGCTCGTTGCGCCTGTCACCGTCCAACTCAAAATGCTCCCGCTGCCCAGCGTGATGAGAGCCGGGGTCGCCGTGAAGCTTGTGATGGCGGGAAGCGCGATCACGACCACCGTGGAACGATCGAATTTGCTGGAATCAACTTGGCTCGTGCCCGTAATCGTGTCGGTTCCGGGCGCGGATGGAGCCGTGTACAGGCCCGCCCCATCGATGGTTCCCAGGGTGGCATTCCAAGCCACGGCCTGGTTCGCGACGCCACTCACGGTTGCCGTGAATTGTTTCTTCGCACCGAGCGCCATGAGCGCCGCCTTGGGGTTGATGACAACGGAGATGCCCTGGGTCACGACCAGCGTGCTCTGGGCTGAAACGCCCGCGAACTGGGGACTCACGGCCGTAACGGTGACGGTGTCTTCCTGAGCGGGCGCCGTGAATTGCACTGAGGAACCACTGCCGCTCAGGGTTCCGTTCGTGGTGGACCAAGTGATCGACTTGTCGGGTGTGCCTGCCACAAGCGCCGTGAGGGTCTGGGTGCCCCCAGGCGCCAGGATGGCGGACTTGGGGTCGAGCTTGATCAGGACCACACCATTCTGGCGCGTGCCGGTCAATAGATAGTCGGTAGACGAAGCACCCATGCCAAAGGATCCGCTAAAGGTAGATCCATCAGGATTGAAGGTGAAGGCGAATCCACCATTCTGGTTCGCATCCGTGCCCAGGACCCAGGTCCCGGTTACGAGGCCATTCTGAAGGGTGCCATTCACTTGGCATGCGCCGCCAACCTGGCTGTTCGTCCAGGTTCCCATGATGGCGGTCCCGGATTGAAACAGCACCAAATCCCCGAAGGGGGTGGTGAAGGATCCGGATACATCCTGCTTCCCATCGGCCGTCACTTCGATGGAGACGCTCACTTTCTGGGTGGTATCCGCAGTTGGTGTGGCCTCGATGGAATAGAACCCTGGTGCCGTTGGGGCCGTATAGGTACCGTCCGCGGCGATGGATCCTCCACCCTTGGCCTCCCAATTCACGGTCTTCAGATAGCTCCCTGCCACCAATCCCTGGAACTGCATGGTTGCACCCGGCGCGAGGACAGCACCGGCAGGAAGAACCTTCAGGGTGACGACACCCGGCTGGCGAGACCCTGCCCACTCACCGGAGTCGGAATTCGAAACACCATTGCCGTAGGAACCCGTGAAAGATGAACCATCTGCACCAAAGACCAGCAGGAACTGCCCTGAATAAGCATTGTCCGGTGTGGACCAGGATCCGGTGAACGTGCGGCCATTCAGTGTTCCAGTGAGGCGGGAAGCCAGGCCATACAAAGCGGTGGTGTCCCAATCCCCTTGGATCTGGTTGCCCGATTGATAGAGGAGCGCATTCCCTTGAGGGCAGGTGAAGGTGCCCGAGATATCGATCTGACCATCCGCGCTGATGATCACCGGGACAGAAGCACTCTTGGTGGTGGCCACGGTGCTTGTGGCTTTCAGGGTACAGACCCCCAGGGTGGATGGGGCGGTGTACATGCCTTGCGGTGTAATGGTTCCGCTAGTGGCATTCCAGGTGACGTCCTTCACATAGCTACCCGCGACCAATGCCAGGAATGCCTGAGTCCCTCCGGGTTGAAGAATGGAGGAGTCCGGAAGGACCCGCACATTCACCACACCGCTCTGGCGCGTGCCGGTCCACGCTCCTCCATCGGAGTCGGAATCACCATTTCCGTAGGTTCCCGAGTAAGAGCCCCCGTCAGCCCCGAAGGTGAGCGTGAACTTCCCACTCACAGTGCCATCCTCGGAGACCCAGGAGCCGGAGAGCACCTTGCCGGTCAACGTGCCCGTGAGGTTGGCTACGTATCCCATGTCGCTAGTGCGATCCCAGGTTCCCTGAATCGCAGACCCGTTCTGAAAGATAGTCGGATTGCCCTGAGGACTGGTGAAGGTGCCACTGATATCCAGAAGGCCGTCCATGGTCACCACGACCGGTGCGGAGGCACTGGCGGTGGTTTTCACGGTGCTGGTGGCCTTGATGGTGCAAAGGCCGGGAACGGCAGGCGCGACGAATACGCCATCCTGGCCGATGACCCCAGAAGTCGTGGTCCAGGTGACGGTCTTGACGAAGGCTCCCGCAACCAGAGCCTGGAAGGCCTGAGTCGTCCCCGGCTTCAAAACGGCGGAAGCTGGAATGAGTTTCACGCTAACCACGCCGCTTTTCCGTGTGCCAGTCCACGCTCCTCCATCGGAGTCGGAGTCACCATTCCCGTAGGTTCCCGAGTAAGAGCCCCCGTCTGCAGCAAAGGTCAGCGTAAACTTCCCGCCCTGAGCCCCATCCGGAGAATTCCAATTACCGGAAAGAATATTGCCGTTTAGGGTGCCGGAGAAATTTTCGACATAACCCAAATAGCTGGTGCTATCCCAGGTTCCCTGAATCGCAGACCCGTTCTGGAAGATTGTCGGATTGCCCTGGGGACTGGTGAAGGTGCCACTGATGTCCAGAAGGCCGTCCATGGTCACCACGACCGGTGCAGAGGCACTGGCGGTGGTTTTTACGGTGCTGGTGGCCTTGATGGTGCAAAGGCCGGGAATGGCAGGCGCGACAAATACGCCGTCCTGGCCGATGACCCCAGAGGTCGTGGTCCAGGCAACGGTCTTGACGAAGGCTCCCGCGACCAGGGCCTGGAAGGCCTGAGTCGTCCCCGGCTTCAAAACGGCAGAGGCTGGGATGAGTTTCACGCTAACCACGCCGCTCTGACGCGTGCCGGTCCACGTTCCTCCATCGGAGTCGGAATCACCATTTCCGTAGGTTCCCGAGTAAGAGCCCCCGTCTGCAGCAAAGGTCAGCGTAAACTTCCCGCCCTGAGCCCCATCCGGAGAACTCCAATTACCGGAAAGGATATTGCCGTTTAGGGTGCCGGAGAAATTTTCGACATATCCCATATAGCTGGTGCTATCCCAGGTTCCCTGAATCGCAGACCCGTTCTGAAAGATTGTCGGATTACCCTGAGGACTGGTGAAGGTGCCACTGATATCCAGAAGGCCGTCCATGGTCACCACGACCGGTGCGGAGGCACTCGAGGTGGTTTTCGCGGCGCTGGTGGCCTTGATGGTGCAGAGGCCGGGAATGGCAGGCGCGACGAATACGCCGTCCTGGCCGATGACGCCAGAAGTCGTGGTCCAGGTGACGGTCTTGACGAAGGCTCCCGCTACCAGAGCCTGGAAGGCCTGAGTCACCCCCGGCTTCAAAACGGCAGAGGCTGGAATGAGTTTCACGCTGACCACGCCGTTTTTCCGCGTACCGGTCCATGCACCGCCATCGGCATCTGATTCAGCGTTGCCGTAGGTTCCTGTATAAGACCCACCGTCAGCCCCGAAGGTGAGCGTGAACTTCCCACTCACAGTTCCATCCACGGAGACCCAGGAGCCGGAAAACACCTTGCCGGTCAACGTGCCCGTGAGGTTGGCTACGTATCCCATGTCGTTAGTGCGATCCCAGGACCCGCTGACGGAGGTTCCGGATTGATAAAAGATGGGACTGCCCTGGGGACTCGTGAACGTTCCGGAGACATCGATATTGCCATCCACGGTCACGACTGCTTTCACCGTGGCAATCTTGGCTGTGTTGGCGCCGCTGGTGGCCGTAATGGTGTACAGGCCTGGCGTGGCAGGCGCCGTAAAAATACCGGTCGTGGAAATGCTGCCGCCGCTAGCCGCCCAGGTCACATCCTTGTTGCTCGTGCCACCCACCGTGGCCGTGTACGTTTGTGTGGCGCCAGGCGCAAGCGTCAGGGTCGTGGGGCTCGCGGAAATGGTGACCGCCGGAACGGTGACGGTGGCGGTTCCTGTCTTAGTCGCATCAGCGCTGCTAGTGGCTGTGATAGTGCAAGAACCAGCCGAAGTTGGGGCTGTGTAGTTTCCGCTCGCGTCAATGGTTCCGATGGAAGCGCTCCAGCTCACCGCCTTGTTCGCCGTTCCCGTGATGCCCGTTACGGTGGCCTTGAATGCCCTGGTGGCACCCTGGATTACGGAGGCTGTGATAGGACTCACTGCGATCACAATTTCGGAAACGGTCACGGTAGCTTCGACAAACTTTCCAGTGTTCGCCGCACTGGTCGCTCGAACTTTGTACGTGCCAGCTTTCATGGGGGCCGTATAAGTCCCGGTTGGGTTCACTGTTCCCCCGTCTGCCGAAGTCACAATCCAGGTGACGTTTGTATTCGCCGCCCCTGTTGTGGTGGCGGTGAAAGCTTGAATGCCAAGTTGATCCACCGTGGCAGTGGTGGGGCTTATTGAGATCTCGATCGCGGGCACCGTGACCTTGGCTTCGACAAATTTTGTCGCATCTGCCTGGCTGGTTGCCCTTACTTTGTAAGTGCCAGGGGTCAGTGGAGCGGTGTAGACCCCTGTTTCGCTTACCGTTCCGCCACCGGCGGTGACCACACTCCAGGCAACCGTGGTATCAACCGACCCGGTAACAGCTGCTGAAAAAGACTGGGCGCCACCTTGTGCCACGGTGGCAATAGTTGGGCTCACGGTGACCTTGACCACAGGGACGGTCACCGTAGCCTCGGCATATTTCAAGGCATCTGCCTGGCTGGTCGCCCGAACCTTGTAGGTGCCCGCCGTCATCGGGGCCGTGTAGACCCCGGAATCGCTCACCGCGCCACCGGTTGTGGTGGTCACACTCCAGGTCACGGCCGTATTGGTCGAACCTGCAACGGTAGCCGCGAAGGTCTTGGTTGCACCTTGGTTCACAGTGGCCGTGGTGGGACTAACGCTGATGGTCACCGCCCCAAATAGGGGCAGGAACGCAGAAAGAAATAGTACGGCTAGGCTCAGTGAGCATCGTCGAAACACGCTGGACTCCGATGGGCGCCCTAATGGGCGAATTCAAGCCGATTAGTGTATCGTTGATACAATTGATTTTCCATAACTCGTTTAAGCAAGATATCCTTCCCGCCCAATGCGCAGCCCCATTGAGACCATCTTTGATGGCTCTCGGTGGCGATTCTCCCTGGCGAGAAAAGATGGCTCACCTGAATGAATGGGTTCTCTAAATCTGACGTTGAATGAGGGCGTTGAGGGATATATCCATCTCAAACGAGAAAGAGCCGGGTTGCCCCGTAATACCGCTCAGTTAACACTGAGCGGCATTTTTATATGTACTTATCAATAGGGATGTTGCACAAGCCAGAGATGGCTGACGCATCTCTCCTGACATTCGAACTGGACGCTGCTTGCAGCGGTTTCCCGACGGACGGGCTTGGTCGGCTGGGGGCACATCTGCCTCTGGCCTGGATTGAGGAGTCTTTGTCGCGCACGGGCACGGCGAGCATCCGTCGCCGTCGGTTGCCTGCGGAGCAGGTCGTCTGGCTGGTGATCGCCCTCGCCCTCTATCGCGGCACATCCATGTCCGAGGTGCTGGAATCCCTCGATCTGGTGCTCCCGAACGGGACATCCTCCCCAATCACGCGGGCCGGCATTTCCCAGGCCCGCCAGCGCCTGGGCGCGAAGCCACTGGCGCTGCTGTTCGAGCGAACGGCCCAGTCCTGGTGCGCTCTGGATGCATCCTCCTACGTATGGAAAGGGCTGTCGCTCTGGGCCATGGATGGCACGACCTTCCGGACGCCCGACAGCCCCGAGAACCGCGCGTTCTTCGGGGCCCAGGGCTATGCCAGCGGGAAGGCCGCGAGCTATCCGCAGGTGCGCGGTGTCAGCCTGATGGCCCTGCCCACGCGCCTCGTGGCCGACATGGCCTTCGGGGAATACGACACCAATGAGATGCGCTACGCCGAGGAACTCGTCCCTCGCATCCCCGACCGCTCGCTCACGGTATTCGACAAGGGATTCTTCTCGGCCGCCATCCTGCTTGGACTGACCCTGCACGGCGAGCAGCGCCATTTCCTCATTCCGTCCAAGGCCCACACGAAGTGGGAAGTCATCTCCGGCACATCTGATGATGCCATCGTGCAGATGAAGGTCTCGCCCCAGGCACGGAAGAAGCACCCGGAGCTTCCCGAAACCTGGGAGGCCCGGGCCATCCGCACGGTGCTGCCCGACGGCAGGGAACGCATCCTACTGACCTCGTTGATGGATCGGAGGAGGTTCACAGCTTCCGACATCGCGGCCTGCGACCTGCGGCGCTGGGAGGTGGAGACGAGCTACCGCGAACTGAAGCAGACGATGCTGGGCGGCCCACTGACTCTGCGGAGTCAGGATCCCGAAGGCATCGCTCAGGAGATCTGGGGGGCCCTGATCGCTTACAACCTCGCGCGCCTGGAAATGGCGAAGGCTGCCCTGGAGGCGAAGGCCCAGCCCACAGACCTGAGCTTCATCCGCGCCCTGCATTACGTCCAGCACCAGCTTCTGTTCGCCGCTATGACCAAGGCTGTCGGCAACATCCCAGGCATGCTGCACCGCCTGCGCGAACAGCTCAAGGAAGCCCTCAAAGAGGAGAGGCGGGGGCGACAATGCCCCCGCCTCGTCAAATCACGACCATCGAGATACGACGTCCGTTTTGTCTATAAAATCCCTAAGTGAGCGGCATTACCGGGTTGCCCCGGCCCTTTCTCAACAGATTCAGCCCTTCAATTGCTCAGGCAACGGCCAGATTCCCCAGTCTCGAAGTCTCCACAGAAGACCATTGCGACCCTTTAGCTCTTCCGGACTCTCATGCCATGGATGGCCATTCCGGGTGGCTGCTTCCACGAACGAGGCCACCAGTCTCCAAGACTGAAGGCTTAGCGTTCAGGCAGCCTCAAGTCCTTCCCCTTGATCACGATTGGCGGCCAAGTTGAGACGAGCCTGCTGATGATCGCGTCATGATACTTCCCCAGGAGTTCCTGAGGGGCGAAATTTGAGCTCCAGAAGATTGGCAGGTTGTGCCGGTAGCGGTGGTCGATAATCTCGGCGAGGATTCCAACACCATAGTCATGGTCATTGGCGATGCGCTCCCGCCCGAGATCATCGAGATAGAGCTGCCCCACGTCTGCGAGGCTTGAGACTATTTCGTCGATATCTTGGAATTGTTTGTTCGAGACCAGACGCTTGATTTTCTCAACACGCATAGGCCAATTAATCCAGCGAAATCCATTCCGGGGGAGACAAGCGCGGGCAGGTTCAGGTGCCACCAAAACTATGGCCTCGATCGTCTGCCCTAACCCTCGGGCCAAATGGCAGGTCTTACCTGTGCCCGTGCTACCAACCAAGCCGTACCCACTCGGACGGTGGGGAACCTGCAGGATGGCCTCTTGACCCAGGTAATTCAGTTCCTTTGGGGCAAGCCCAATATGTTCGAGCAGAAACAGCGTCCTATTGTGCATTTACATCTCCATTCCAATCGATTTGTTCGAGTTGAGCGCTCAGGTCTGACTCGGGCCTCTTCCTCATGGAATTACCTTCGCGGGAAGAGCCTCCCTGGTCCTGGGACCGAGAAAGCCATGCCAGCGTGAATCGCGACATTCCAGCGTAGGTTTTGCCCTTTTTGGGGTTTTGCTCCAACCAGAGGCGCATTTTTTGACTCTCAGCTTGGAGGTTGACTCCGGGGAATGCCAGCGCCCACTTAGAGAGCAGTTGGGGTGTTATGGGCCAACTCTGTGGCCCGCTTCCATTGCAGGGAAGAGTGAGGCCGGTGTCGTCCTGCCCAGGAGTCGGCAGCGCCGCCTCTGGGCAATACCCCGCAGGAGTATCTTTCTTCCGTTTATTGTTATTTTCTATCTCTATCTCCTCTTCTCCTGGTCCGCAGGTGTCCGCGGTGGTCCCTGGATAAGGCCGGAAATTTGAAGAGGGTTGTTTTAGACGCCGGAAGGACTGCTTCAAGCGGGCCTCATCCTGCTTTTCGTGAATCCCTTCGATCAGGGGACTGACCAAGCGCCCTCCCTCTGTCGGTTTGAAGTGGCGAAGTACCTTTGGCAGGAACTCGACAATCTCTCCCGGTTCTACGGCCAGGAGATCCGCCAGGGCATCCAGATCGGGTGGGATGCTGCGTCTGAGGTAGCACTCGTCCTGCAGCTCCCGCAGCAGCCCGCGTTCGGCCCAGGACAGCTTTTGGACCACACGGTCGGCCTGCCACAGGAGGGGCTGCCAGGGATACCAGGGGAGGGGTTCTGAGAGTCGACTTTCCCGCGGCATGATCATCCCTCCTGAGCCGTATTTCGGCGACGGTAGCTATCAGCCCAAGCGTCGAGGTCCAGGAGGTCGTAGACCACTTTTCGGGGTGCCAGCTTGATGAATGGTGGCCCTCCACCCGCACAGCGAAGGCCTTCAAGGTATCGGGCGGAAAGCCCAAGGTAGATGGCGGCTTGGGGGGTCTTCAGGTAGCGATTTGGGTATTGAGTGATGAGGTGGAGGCACTCTAGTGCGGAGGGACTCGCATTTTGATCTGGTGTCAGGGTGTTCGGCTGTTTACGTGGCAACACACTTGCTCCTTCGGGATAAAGTTCCACCTCCGCATCCCATTTCAAATGGGATTGGGTAGAGACCACCTGCATTCGGAGGATGGGTTCGGATTGTGGTTCAGACTCTGGAGTGTCGGAGGCCTCGACTCCTCCATGAGACCAACTCAAAACGAACCGATTACGCTCCTACGCTTAGCGGATTCCTACTTTGTAGGTTATGGGCGATGTCTAAAGTGCTGCGGGTACACAAGTTAATTGCCTATTTGACACGTGGGTAGCCCATGGCTATTCTATATTATGACCTTCCCCATTAACCCCAGGGTTAATTGACCCGTTTGGAGTGCTTTGAGCTGTATGTGTGGTTCGTGTTTGTGTCTGGCGGAGTAGGTGAGTTATGTCAAAGCCTGAGACGGGGAATGGATCTCAAGATAGCGGTTGCGTCGATGATTCAACCATTATGGATGATCGAATAATACCTGCAGCTGCCTGGGTAACCCTTAAGCAGACCAAGTTGTTGTCTGTAATAACCTCATCAACATCGAAAAAAGTTACTCCGGTTCAACTAAAGGTATTACTGCATCTAATTGCCAAAATGCAGTTTAGTAACTGGATTTTTTTGGCACAAACGGAACTGGCACCCGAATTAGGAATGTGTCCTCAGGCATACAATAGGGCACTTAGGGGGTTAGAAAAATCAGGCGTTATTGTAAGACCTAAAGGCATGAAGACAACGGCTGGGGTGCGCACAATAATACGTGTTGATCCAAAGCTGGTGTTTAAGGGCAAATCGTCGGACTTGTCAGAAGCAATAAGAAAATTTGACGAATCTATAATAAAAAAAGCAAAAATTGACAAAAATAACGATAATATTGCGTCTGGTCATAATCATGAAACAAATTCGAATGATTATGATTCAAGTGATGTAATGGATATAGCTGCCATCAATGGCGAATTGTATTTATTTGGTATAAAAGAAGTTGCAACAGTTTATGAATCGATGCCAGATCTTGGGATAGATAACCCATGATCATGTAAATTTGCGCAAGCCAATATTAAAAATAATAATACTTGCATTTTACGCCACCGTTCTCTGCCGCACATCCGCCAATAATCCAAGCAGCAGCTCCACCTGCGGAGGATCAAACACTCCCTCCATCCCCTTGGGGCTGATGTCCGTGTAGGCCGATTCGTGGAGCAGTGCCGGATCCATGGCGCCGTGCTCGGTGAGACGGTTAATCATAATGTCCAAGAAGTCGATCTGATCGCCATTGAGGGTGGAGCCCTGAAGGAGTCCCGCGAAGGCGGTCTTGGCGGCCGTCGATGAAGATAATGCCCTGGCCCTTCTTGGTTTCGATGGGCTCGCAGGAAAATACCAACCAAGGAATAAACGGCTCAGCAAATCTCCTCATAAGCGATAGAGTGAAACGAGAATCGCCCTTTTCACCGAGACCCTGATCGCCAAACCATGCCCACTGAAGCCGACACCTGTAGGAAGTTTGTCGTCCCCCTGCTTCAGGTGGCGGGCTGGGACGCCGAACCTCATTCCATCGCGGAACAGAGGTCCATCACGGATGGTCGGATCGTTTCTGTCGGCAAAGGATTCATCCGTCGCCCTCCAAAGCGGGTGGACTACTTGCTTCGCTTCCGGCGCGACTTCCCCATCGCAATAGTGGAAGCGAAGGCCGAGTACAAGGCCGCCTCGGACGACCTCCAGCAGGCCAAGGATTATGCGGAGATGCTGGGCCTGAAGTTCGCCTATCCCCGGGTTTAATTGGCCGAGTGAGCCGGAATGACGTCCCTTTTGCTGAAAATAGATACCATTCACCAAGCTTAGCGAATAGATTACTTCCGAGGAACCAAATGCCCACTCCTGCCCTGAAGCCTGCTGAGAGATTGATTGGGTTGACCCTTGATGGTGGATGGAAGGTCATCGAAAGGCATTCCAGGGGCCCCAGTTCTACAGGCGGATCTTTTTCCGTGGGGTATTTTGTCGAGGACGAGAAGGGCCGGAAGGCATTCCTGAAAGCTCTCGATATTTCCTCCGCCCTAGGGTCCGCCGATCCCGCCCGTGCAATCCAAGCCCTCACCGAAGGGTACAATTTTGAAAGAGACATATTGAATCTATGCCGGGATCGTCGCCTCGACAAGATAGCCACAGCAATTGCGGATGGAACGACACGAATCGCGGATGCAGGTGATGCAGGCGCTGTCCCCTATCTAATCTTTGAATTGGCAGATGGAGATGTCAGATCTCAAATTGATTTCTCCCGGAGATTTGACATCGCACTCAGACTTCGGGCCCTCCATCACATCGCTACCGGCTTGTGGCAATTACACAAACAGGCGATTGCACACCAGGACTTGAAACCTTCCAACGTGCTCGTGTTCAACGACAACGTTTCTAAGATCACGGACATGGGGCGCGCAGCAGCCCAGGGGAAAAAACCGCCTCATGAGATTCATCCCGTTCAAGGTGATTTGCGCTACGCACCCCCAGAATTGCTGTTCAATCACATCAGCGACAATTGGTACGTGCGTCGGCATGGCTGCGATCTATACCTTCTCGGGAGCATGGTTGTCTACTTCTTCGCCGGCACGGCGATGACCCCAGAATTAATGAATGTAACTCCCGTTTCACATCGGCCCAGAACATGGAGCGGCGACTGGACTGGGACCTATATGGAAGTTTTGCCTGTAATAAAAAAATCATTCGGCACAGTGATAGAACGACTACGGCCCGCCATTGATCCCGAATTTCGCGACGAGATCCTGGAAACCATCACCCAACTTTGCGACCCGGACATTGCTCGACGCGGGAACCCAAAAGCAAGAGGGAATGGCGCCATGCAGTTTTCTATGGAGCGGTATGTGTCGAAGTTCAATCTGATGGCAAGCAAGGCGGAATTCGTCTTCAGAAAGAAGGCGTGAGTTCATGAGCCTCGGGGTTAAAGATGACAAAAGAAGAGTCATCCCAAGATGGAGAGACTCTGCGACTACGATTCAGGTTGGTGAACTGAGCCCACTTAAGGCCCTCAGAAGCACTGTTCTGATTGAGTCCTCTGATTTTGAAGATTCATTGAAGGAATGGTGCGAACAACAGACGCCTGGCATCGCGTACGACATTATTGTGGGCGCCATGGCCCTCAACCGATTCTCTGAGGCGAGGCCTGCCGCCGAATTGATCCTGGGCTTTCCGACAGCATCGCCGTTCAGCCAATCCTTGGCGAAGGCTGTTCTTGATCAGATCAAACCAAGACAAGCACCAACAATTTCATCCGAGCCTGAATTCAGCCATAAGTTGGCTCAGGTTCAGATTGCGGCGATTAAAAGAACATTAATTGATTACCCAATGAATCCGCTTCTTTGGGCCGATCTTGCCCGCGCATACGTCTTGATCGGACAGCTTGGTCCCTCTCTCCGAGCGATGAGACGTGCGGTGGAGGCGGCGCCAAATAATCGTTACATTCTGCGATCGGCTGCACGGCTGTATATTCATAACAAGGATACAGACCGGGCACTCGCGATTCTGAGTAGAAGCCCTGCAACAGTGCGAGACCCGTGGCTCCTTGCTGCCCAGATCGCTACCTCGGAGGTCGCCGAGGCGCCTGCGGTGAATATCAAATCGGCGCGGGAGATGCTTGCCTCGGCCTCCTTCTCTGAATTACAACTCTCAGAACTTTCCAGCGCTTTAGGGTCCATGGAATTGGCTGCTGGGAACCATAAGCAGGGAAAGAAATTGATCAAGCAAAGCCTCGGGACTCCGACTGAAAATGCTGTCGCCCAGGCTGTCTGGTTGGCGAAACGGATCAAGACCATCAACGTGCAGACAGATGTTAAGAGTGTTGAACGTTCGTATGAGGCACAGGCTCGTCTCGCCTATCTGAGAGGGAGCTGGAAAGAGTCTCTTGATGCGTTCATTAAGTGGGGCCTGGATGAGCCTTTTTCATCGAGGCCAGCGACGTTTGGCTCGTACCTTGCTTGCACTTTGCTCGAAAATCCTGAATTGAGTGAAGAGATATCTAATTTTGGCCTTCGGGCAAACCCCACTCACCCTGTTCTTCTCAATAACAAGGCGGTGGCACTTGCATACCAAGGCAAGATCGGGGAAGCAAAATTGGTTTTTGATTCAATTCCTCAA
This sequence comes from uncultured Holophaga sp., assembly GCA_963664825.1. Lineage (GTDB taxonomy): Bacteria > Acidobacteriota > Holophagae > Holophagales > Holophagaceae > JAYREN01. Next base: position 2,968,766 of record OY761614.1, on the reverse strand, counting down.
CAGAAGGACGGCCCCTTCCTCAACACTACCCTTTTGGCCACAGATGGGCTTCTCCATTATCGATCTGGACAAACTGCTGCCGGGAAAGCCCTCTACCTGAAGGCGATTGAAGCCGCCACCGGGGACCGAACTCTCAAAGCCATGGCGATTCTTCACCTTCTGAAAGAGGAAATTCACGCCAAGGCCGAATCCACCTCGGGTCTTCTCACCGAAGCCGAACGGGCATGTTCTGAGATCACGGATCCAGGGGTGCTGGCATTGTTGGGACGATTTAAAGCAATGCCGTTGTTGAATAGTATATAATTATGCAATTGGTAAGGCGCGTCCATGGCCAGAACTGGTCTTCTGATGGTGGCGTCGGGCAAGCCTGGAGCGATGACCGATTAACTCCGCTCCCACCCCTCCGCCGCCCGGAAGCTGTGCCAGCTTTCGCTGCCCAGAACCATGTGGTCCGCCAGGGGCACCCCCAGGCTCTCGCCAGCAGAGCGTAGGCGGTTGGTGAGGGCGCAATCCTCGCGGGAAGGAGTAGGATCCCCTGACGGGTGGTTATGCCAGGCCAGGGCCGTGGTGGCGCCGAAGCGGAGGGCTTCCCGGAAGAACTCCCGAGGGCTAATGAGACAGGCGGTGGCGGTGCCGTGGGCCAGCACCCGGTCGGCGAGCAGTTCGCCCTTGGCGTTTAGGGCCAGCATCCCGAAGCGCTCCTCGGTCCAGCCCTGGGCCTTGGGCAGCAGGTAGCTCCCGGCGGCCCTGGGGGAGGAAATGCGCGGGCGTTCAAAGCTGCGGGTGGAGCGGCGCTGCACCTCCTGGAGGACCGCGAAGCGGGCCATCTCGCCCTTTGTGAGGCCGAGGGCCTGAAGTTCGGCGGGCCCCAGGGCAACCAGGCGTCCCAGGCTTTCGACCTGGTGGAGGATCTCCTCGGCCCTTCCTGGGCGGACGCGGTTCAGCATGGCTTCGATGATCTGGGCATCCGAGAGGGACTCGGGACCGTAGAGGGCAACCGTCTCGGCAACGGGGAAGCTCTTGGGTTGGCTGGGAGCAGTGGTGATTGGCTGATCGAAGAGGGAAAGGCTGGTAGGGGTCATGGCGTTTCTCCGTGCCCACCGGGTCGGGGCACGAACACACCGGGGTCCCCCGCTCCCCAGGGCCGGACCGGGAACGAACCGGGGACCGGGTAGAGAGCGGGTAGGCCCGCCGTGGCGCGGGATCAGGACAACCGGCAGTGCCTGACACGGGAAAGGGCACGGAAAGCCGTGGCCTCCCATGCCCTCACCTCAATCCAGACAACTACCTCGAGAGCCCCAAACGCTGGGCTGCAATCTCCCGTTGAACGCCATCCAGATCCAACACTCCGAGCGCCTCTTCCTCGCTCCTGAAGAAGAATCCCAACACGCCACGAACTTCCTGGTAGTCCGCATCCTCTGGACCGTCCAGGAGCGCGGCCTGCACCACTAGAACCAGCTCGCTCTCCTCGGTGAGCGGGAGAACCGCGCGCAGCATATCGGCGGGTGGAAGACCCACCTCCATCAACGCGTGGGCCACATCTCCCCACTCCGCCAGCAGCTCATCCCGGAGTCGGGTGATGATCTCGTCGTAGGGGAACCCATGCTGCTTCCATTCGCGAGCTTCGGCCGTCCAGGCCTGCTGCTCCCGCAGGACCAGGGTGATTTCCCCATCCTCCAGGCCTTCTGCACGAAGGTCCACGACGATATCCGCCCAGCCATCGAGGTTGGCAAGGCCATCCTCGACAACGCCTCGCCCGTAGGAAACCCATCCCGGATCGCTCACAGCCAGTCCTCCTCATGCACAGTGCGGATGACACTCTCAAGGCTATGAGAGGGCTGAGGATCGGCATCAGGCGTCGCCAATTCTGTAGGCACCTGGAGACACCATTCCGGCAACTCGATGGCCTTCAGGGCATCCTGGGCAGCGGCCTTGGCCTCCGCCTCGGAATCGGCCCAGGGATCGCCGCCGGGCAGCACCTCGCCCAGGGGCGTGCGTGGGATCTCGATGGGTACGGGGAACCAGTAGGTGAATCCATGCAGGCGCCCCAGGGCTACCCGCAGCTCAGACCAGCGACCCCAGGCATCCACGGGCATGAGGTCGGCCTCCTTCTCCGTTTCCTTGGCGTTCTTGTTGGCAGGCGGGACGCGGCGCGTGAATTTGCCCAAGGCCTTGGAGAGCCGCTCGCGCAGATCGTCTTCCAGGTTCCGAGCCAGCCAGATTCGTGTGCCGAAGCCCTCCATGACCGCCTTCCAGTCCTGGGTATAGACATCCTGGAGCAAGCCCAGGTTCTGGATGCCCGCCACGATGGAGACGCCCTTGGAGCGCAGCAACACCAGGGCCCGCTGGATGTTCGGGATGCGCCCACAGTCGCCAAACTCATCGAGTAGAAGCAGGAGCTTCGATGCGCCTTCGGGGCGATTCCTCAAGCGCCCCAGCAGCATGGCCCAGAAGACATACACGGGGCCCTTCAGGGCATCGCTGTCCTCGCAGTTCATCAGGTAGCCGCCCCTGGCGATGAAATCGTCCAAGGTGACGGTGCTCCTGCCCTCGGTGATGCTGCGCACCCGAACGGTTTCCCAGCGGCTCAGCCCAACGACTAGATCCGTGAGCACAATTGCCTGGCTTCGCGGGTCTTTCATTGTATCCAAATAGATAGGATCAAGCTGCGCAAGCAGGGGTTCTAGTCGTGTCTTCCGCAGGGTTCGTGCGATCTCTTGGATGCTCTCCCATCGTTGAAGACGGAGAATCACCCCGAAAAGCACGCGAGACATATCTCGGATCCACTTGTTCTTATCATTTGGATCACTCGGGAAAAGGTAATCCACGATGAGATCGAAATCCTCGGCGCTGCGGATCTCCTCCAGCGGGTTCCAGATGCCGCTGCGGGTGGCGTGTCCGCGCACGTCCAAGCCGAAGACAGGTCGATCCGGGAACTCATCGCGGAAGGGCAGCTCGGCCTTGCTGTCTTGGTAGATCCAAGGCACTAGCGAGCTGTGCATGATCGGCGCGTAGAGGCTGGCGGTCTTGCCCGAGCCCTGGGGGCCCACCACAAAAACGTGCCGTGAGAGGATGTCCCAGCGGAAGGACAGCAGGGTGAGGTTGCACCCCTTGTGCTGGCCCGCTGCCACGATGCGGCATGCCAGGCGCGAGGGGCTGCGGTACACCAGCAACTCGGCTGTGGGGCGGTTGTCCGTGTGGGTCGTACCACCCTCCACCACGCGCACGCTCCATTCCTCGGCCACGTCGCGGAACCGGGCATCGGCGCGGCCCTCGCCCGACTTTACATACTTGGGTTCCCGGTTCCAGGTAACCCAGGCCACCAGCGCCAGGAGTACCAGCACCGCATGGGCTCCCAGGAAGAGCGGGCCGTTACGGAACGCCCCTCGCACGAAGACCTCCTGCTCCACGGCCCAGGTCATGCCCAGGCCCAGGGCCATCAGAACTACGCTGAGGGGAAGGGTCTTCGGAGAACGGCGGTGCAGCAGCAGCCAACGGGTGAGCCCGTGGAAGCGATCCCGCAGGAGGACCAGAGGGTGCTCACGCTCCACCCAGGCCCAGCGAAGGAAGCACCAGAGCAGGCCCAGGAGCCCAAGACCTGTCATGGCAAGGGCTCCGCCTCCATGCCAGGCGCGGAGCAGGTTGAGGATCAGGTTGTTCATCGGTCTACCTCCATGCCGCGGGATGCGGCGTTGTGAATGGCTTGCGTGGTTTCGGCTGTGACTTGGGCGGCCTTGGCGGCGACACCCACCACGGGCACCCAGCCCGCCACCTGGAAGGCCCGCCGGAGGGGCTCCGGTAGGCTGGCGTTCGCCCCGGCGGCACGGGCGGCTGTCTTGCCGAGGTCCAGGGCGCCCCCCGCGAGGGTTTGGCCCAGGGATAGGGGTGAGAGGGTGAGCACGTCCTTGGCGGCTCCAGCGGTGGTGCGGGCCGTCACGCTGGCGGCCCGCCCTGCGAGGCCGAGCTCGCTGGGGATCAGCTGCTGCCCCGTGGCCACCATCGCCCGTGCGACCCCCTGGCCCACGGCAGCGCCGGTTCGGAGGGCCCCCTGGCCAAGTTCCTTCCCGGCCTGGGCTAGGTCCTGGGCAGCTTCCTTTCCGGCAGTCGTCAGGCTGGCGCCCGCCGTGGGGAGGGCCGTCACGAGGCCCAAGCCCAACTTCATTGAGGCCTGGGCGACATGCACGCTGCTTCGGGCAGCGGCCTTCGCGGCCTCCTGGGCCGCCCGAAGCGCCGTCTGCACCGTCTCCTGGGCCAGCACCAGACTGGCGCCCGTGAGCTTTCGGATGGGCCTGGGCACGCCCAGGCTCTTCAATCCCACGTCTACGGCCTGGCGGGCGATCCTTCCTCCGGTCCGCGTCCCCTTTTGGAGGGCCCGCCCACCGTTCTCCACGACACGCCCGAGCTTCGCCTTGAACACGCCAATTTCACGAGTTGTTTCCCGCCGTTCCAGCCGTCGCAGGGAGCCCGTGCGGCGATGCTCGGCCTGTTCGATCTCAGCGTTATGTCTGGGGCTTCCGAGGCTGCCCCGCGCCTCGTAGCGCGCCTGGATGGCCCACAGTTCCACCTGGTAGCGCTCCTCCACTAGGTCGCGAGCCCTCCGCTCGAAGGGCCTAGCTACGTCGGCCTTGCGCTCCGGCGTGGCCCGCTTCACAGCCTCCCGCCGCTCCTGTTCAGTTTCCTTCTGAGTCCGGATCACTTCCTGGAGGCGGGCCCGCTCCTGCTGGAAGCGCCGATGCGCGGCCCAGTCCTGGATCCGGGGCTCGTCTCCGCCGAATTCGCGATCCCAGGTCTTCTGTACCTGGCCGTGGCGCCCCAGGGCCCGCTCGGGCATGGGGCCTGCCACTGCCAGGTGGTAGTGGAAACGCCCATCCTGTTCGTGGATGGCGAGCACGTACGGGCGCCCCTTCGCGCAGGCCTTCGCCAGTCGATCACCCGCCTCTCGTGCGGCACGGCCCGGATCCTCTGGGCAACGGGCTCGGATCGCCTCGCACTCCGCGTGGCTCGGGGCCACGATGATCTCGTGGTAGCTGGCCTGGGGCCCTCCCAGCACCTCGGCGGCCTGGCTCGGGGTCAGCTCCTGCCCTTCGGCCCCCAGCAGGCGCGCCGAATCCCGGTCGTGCTGGCTGGCCAGGTAGTGCATCCGCCGGTTGCAGGTGGGTGCCTGGGTGCGTCCCCGGAAGCCGGGGCGGAACCCGATCTTGATGATGGGCATCATCCCTCCCCGCGCAGGGCGCGCATCTTGGCCTGGGCGGAGGTGGTGATCTCGGCAGCTCGCGGACTGGATTCCACCACACCCAGGAGGTGGGCGTAGGTGAGTTGGCAAAGCCCCACCACGCCGGAGAGGGTCTGGAGAATCTGCGCCTCGCGTTCCGCCTGGCCCTCCTCGACTTTCCGCAGGATGGCCACCAGCGCCTCGATGCGGGTGGCATGCCGCGCCTGCTGCTCCACCACTCCCAGGAGCGTGCGTGCCAGGGATTCGAGTCGAGGCCCGAAGGCCTCCTCGGCCATGCGCTCCTTCGCATCGTCCAGGAGGTTCCGGAGGGCTTGCGTATGGGTCACACCCTGACGCCTGGCGAGCTCCTCCAACACCTCCCAGGATTCCGTCCCAACGCGAGCATGCACCATGCTTTTGGCATGCCTAGAACCCAATACTGGTAGGCCTTTCCGTTCATTCATGGTGCTCCTCCTGGTGCATCGAACTGGTGCCGCAACACGAACACACCATCCCCAACCTATCGAAAGACAGGGCTTAGCCCACCGGGCGCCACAGTAATGCGCCACGCACAACTTGCCACCCAAAGGGTTACGACCCTTCGGGCCGTTCCCCTTTGCCCGCATGCCCTTGTGTTTTGGGGGCTTCCGAAAAGTTCTGTGTTCCTAACTAGCCCTTTGCTCGGTGCTGCAACGAGGCCATTGGCCTTCTGGTCGATGGAACCTCCGGGAATAGGCCTCCCTATGAGATCCAAAGGATGGTGGCGAGTTCGCTTCGAGCCACCTACATGGTGCCTTCCTGCTGTTTTTACCGCACATGGCCGCACAAGCTCACATGTGGCGCAGACCCAACGTGTAGCAAGGTTGTAGCACAACAAAAAAGCGTCATTCTCGAGAATGACGCTAATTGCTGTAATTACTGGTGGCTGGAGGCGGATTCGAACCGCCGACCTAAGGATTATGAGACCTTCGCTCTAACCAACTGAGCTACCCAGCCAGAAAAGCTAGTCTAGCGTGGTCCAACGCCGAAATCCACGGTCCGTTTTGAGCCGGAGAGGACTCGCTCGTAGACGGCCTCGTACTGATCGATGATGGGATCCTCGGCGAAGGTGCTGAGGGCGCGCGCCTGGGCGGAAAGGCCCAGGGCCGTGCGCAGGGCGGGGTCCCTCAGGAGCCGGAGGACATCGCGCGCCATGGCTTCCACATCCCCCAGGGGCTCCAGGAACCCGTCCACCCCGTGGCGGACCACTTCGGGCAGGCCACCGACGCGGCTGGCCACCACGGGCACCTTGGAGGCCATGGCCTCCAGGGCCGCTAGGCCGAAGCTCTCGGTGCAGCTGGGCAGGAGGAAGACATCGCTGCAGGCCAGCACGGAGCCGATATCGAGCTGCTTGCCGGTGAAGCGGACCTCCTCGGCAAATCCATGCTGGCGGGCGTAGGCCTCCGCCTCGGGCCGATCGGGGCCATCCCCCACCATAACCAGCCGGCAGGGTCGTTCCTGGCGCACACGTTCGAAGACCCTCATCACGTCCATCACCCGCTTCACGGGCCGGAAGTTCGAGATGTGGGTGAGGACCGAACATCCACAAGGGGCCAACCAGGAGCGGCAGCCGTGCTGATCCTCCTGGGGGGGGGCCACGAAATTGGGGATCACATCGATGGGGCGATCCACCTTGAAGGTCCGATAGGTCTCGTCCCGCAGATAGGCCGAGACGGCGGTGACCGCATCGCTCTCCCGGATGGCGAGCCTCACCATGGGCAGATAGCTGGGGTCGGCGCCCACCACGGTGATATCGGTCCCATGGAGGGTGGTGACGACCTTGAGCTTCCCCTCCAGGGCCATGCGCGCCAGGAGCGCGGCGCTGGCGTGGGGGATGGCGTAGTGGGCGTGCATGATCTCCAGGCCATGGTGCTCGGCCACATCGGCCATTTTGGAAGCCAGGGCGATGGAGAAGGGTTCGGCTTCGAAAAGCGGATAGGGGCTGGCGGTCACTTCGTGGAACCAGACCCGGTCCTCGAAGCCGAGGAGCCTAGGAGGCACCGAGGGGCTGAGGAGGTGGACCTCATGGCCCCGGGCCGCGAGGGCCTTGCCCACCTCCGTGGCCACGACGCCGGAACCCCCAAAGGTGGAATAACAGGATATGCCGATGCGCATCGAGGGCTCTCCGGTCCGGAGCGGACCGATCAAGTCTATGATGGGCTCTTGCCCAAGGCGTGCCCATGATCCTCGTCATCCTCGCTCACTACGCCATCCAGGCCCTCATCCTGCTGATCTTCATCACCAGCCTGCTGTCCTGGTTCAATCCTGACCCGCGCAACCCCATCGTGAAGCTCCTTCACGCCGTGGTGGATCCCCTGCTGCACCCCATCCAGACCCTGCTCCCCAGCAATCTGGGGATGGATTTCAGCCCCATCATCGCCCTCCTGGTGCTTTGGCTCCTCCAAACCCTTCTCCAGCGCGGATTCGCGTCCTGAGGTGCCCATGAAATTCACGCCCCTGGATATCCAGCGTCGCGAGTTCGAAAAGGGCTTCCGCGGCCTTGATGAAAACGAAGTGCGCGGCTTTCTCCACGAGGTGGCCGCCGAGTGGGAAGAGGTCCAGCACGAGAACTCCAAGCTCCGGGACGAAGTGCTGGATCTGCGGGAGCGGCTGCAGCAGTACCAGGACCAGGACCGCATCTTCCGCGAGACCCTGCTCCACGCCCAGAAGACCAAGGAGGAGCTCCTGGATGCCGCCAACCGCGAGAAGGCGCTGCTCCTCAAGGAGGCCGATTTCAAGGCCGACGAGATCATCCGGGACGCCCACCAGCGCGTGGTGGAAATCGAAACGGCCCTGCGCAGCCTGAAGCTGGAGCGCGTGCGCTTCCTCCAGGAGATCGACGCCCTCATGGCCCGCACCAAGCGCTTCCTGCAGGAGGAAGCCCCCGAGATGTTCCCTCCCGCGGAGGTGACCCGAAAGCTCGACGAGAAGCAGGCCGCGCAGATCGACCAAGCCACCCAGCCTGCCCATGGATTCCCCAGGCTGCCCCCGGCCCCGGGGCCCGCACAGCACTGATCTCGCTACGCACGAAAGAGGGCACGGATCCCGTGCCCTCTTTCCTTAGGCCTTCAAACCAGGGTTCAGCCGAGACCCAGGAGCTTCCGGGCCTCGGTTTCCATGCGGTCCAGCAGTTCCGGCGTGCTGCAGCTCTGGAGGTAGACCTTGAGCTTGGGCTCGGTACCGCTGGGACGGAAGGCCGCGAAGGCGCCGGAGGCGAAGCGGAACTTCAATACGTTGCTGTTCTCGATGGGCAGGGCCACGTCGAGGCGGTCCGGCCGGTCCACAATGGGGGTCTCGCTGCCATCCATGCGGTGCAGGAGGCCTGTGGAGAAGTCCTCCCAGGAGATCACCTGCTCGCCAGCGAATTCGGTCAATCCGGCCTCGCGGATGCGTGTCATGGCCTCCTTGAAGCGCTGGGCGCCCCCGGGCTTGGGATCCTCGAGGTTCACGAGGCGGTTGTGGAAGGCGCCGACCCGGCCCTGGAGCTCCTCGACGGCCTCCACCAGGTTCTGACCCTTGGCCTTGTAGTGGCCGATCATCTCCGCCACGAGCAGGGCCGCGGTCACGCCGTCCTTGTCCCGCAGCTCCCCGGAGGGACACATGCCGATGCTCTCCTCGGCGCCGAAGGCATAGGCCTCGCCGAGCGCCTTGAGGCGATGCTGGCAGACGGCGATGTTCTTGAAGCCCGTGAGGGTCCAGACGGTCTGCATGCCGTACTGCTTACCCGTTTCCGCCAGGAAATCGGAGGTGACCACCGTCGTGACCACCGTGCCCTTGGTGTGGTGCTGGCTGGCCAGGTAGTCCAGGGTGAGGGCGGCCATGTCGTTGCCGGTCATCTGCATCCACTGGCCCTTGTGTTTGAGCACCACCCCCAGGCGATCCGCATCGGGATCATTGGCCAGGATGGCGTCCACGCCCAGCTTCTCGGCGTCCACCAACGTCACCTTGAAGGCGGCCATCTCCTCGGGATTGGGCCGGGGCGCGGTAGGGAAGGTGCCGTCCTGGATGGCCTGGGAGGCGCAGATTTCCAGGGGCAGTCCGGCGCGCTTGAAGAGTTCAGGCACGAAGGCGATGCCCGTGCCATGGAAGGGCGTGTAGAGGATCTTGGCGGGGGTGAAGACCTGGGGATGGGCCAGGAAGCCCAGGCTCATGCCGTAGAAGGCCTCTTCCACCTCCTTGGGAATGGGCTGGATGCGGGCCTCGGCGGCCGCGCTGGGGGGGGTGGGCACCAGGGGCAGGGAACTCATGAGAGCCTCCACCTCCGTATCCCAGGGGGCCACCACCTGCCCGCCCTGGTTGTCATAGGCCTTGTAGCCGTTGTAGATCTTGGGATTGTGGCTGGCCGTCACGATCACGCCGCAGGCCGTGCCCAGCTTGCGCATGGCATAGCAGAGGAAGGGCGTGGGCAGCGGGCGGTCGCCCAGGTAGACCGTATAGCCCGCGTCCGCCAAGACGCGGGCCGCTTCCCGGGCGAAGACATCCGATTGCAGGCGCGTGTCATAGCCCACCAGGGCCGTCTTGACCCCGGGCGCCCGGCGCTTCGTGACGTGTGCCAGGGCCAGGGTGGCCCGGCGGATATTGGGCCGATTCATGCGCCGCAGGCCCGCGGCCATGATGCCCCGCAGCCCGCCCGTGCCGAAGGCCAGAGGCTCGAAGAAACGATCCTGGATCTCGGCGATGGCCTTGGGCTCTCCGGCCTCGGCCGCAGCCACCAGGGGTTGCAGTTCGGCCCGGAGATCGGCCTCCAGATGGGGGAAGGCAAGGTATTCACGAGCGGAGGCAAGAAACATGGAAACCTCGAAAAAGCAAATGGGAAGGCGCGAACTTTCCAGTGTAAACGGGATGGGGCGCGAGTGTCATCCTACAGCCCAGGTCGCGCTGGACGGAAGGTCTCCTACCAATGCGAAGAGGCCCACCTGGAATACGGCGGGCCTCGAATCGCGCGATGAGAAATCCAGGGTCTAGGCCTCTACAAGGGTGGCCTTGATGATCAAATCGCCCTGACGGATGGCCTGGACCACCTTGATGTCGTTCTCGGCCACACACTTGCCGAACACCGTATGGACGCCGTCCAGGTGCTGGACATTGCGCCTATCGCCGTTGACGACGAAGAACTGGCTGCCCCCCGTGTCCTTGCCCGCGTGGGCCATGGAGAGGGCGCCCAGTTCGTGCTTGTGGGGGTTGCCGACGGTCTCGCACTTGATCTGCCAGCCGGGGCCGCCGGTGCCGGGAGTGCCCGTGGCGCCTTCCCGGGTATTGGGGCAGCCGCCCTGGATGACGAAGTCCGGAATCACCCGGTGGAAGCGCAGGCCATCGTAGAAGCCGGCTTCGATGAGCTTCACGAAATTGGCCACGGTCCCAGGGGCTTCCTGGGAAAAGAGTTCGACGTTGATATCACCCTTGTCGGTCTGAAATAGTGCACGGGTCATGGAGGCTCCGGGTCCGCGCCTTGCGGAGACCCCAGGATAGCCCGGATGAACCTTCCAGGCCCAGTCGGCACTGGTGGATGTCCTTCCCTAGTGGCCAGAAAGCCCAGGGAAGGCTAGTCTCAAAAGGAATTGGAGGTCTCATGCGGAGTTCCCTGAAGTCGGCCCTGCTCATCAGCGTCTTGGCGCTGGCGGCGGGAGTGGCCTGCTCCAACAAAGTGGCCACCCGGCCCACCAAGCCCATCCCGGCCGGCACGGTCCTCTTCCAGTTCACCCGCAAGGTCCAGGGCCCCGTGGAACTGACCCTGGATGGCGTGCGGATCCCGGTGGAACCGGTCAAGAAGGGCAAGAAGGCCCACAGCCTGGTCCTCACGGGCATTGCGGCAGGCAAACACCGCTTCTTCCTCTACAGTTCCCGGGACGCCTTTGGTGCCGATCAGGGCGAATTCGAGACCACAGCCGCCAAGGGCGTCTATCTCGTGACCTTCGCCCAGACCTTCAACGCCGTACTCTATGGCCAAGCCGAGCCGCTGCCCGCGGCCGAAGGCATCCCGGGTGTGAGAGCCCGCCTGGAGCCCTAGGGCTTCCTCGTGAAGGGTTCCTACCTGCGCCGCGGCCTCCTCGGAGGGGGGGCCTGCGGCCTGCTGGCCCTCTCGGCCTTCGTGGCCTGGAAGGCCCGGGCCGTGGCCTGGGAATTGACGGATCCCCCCTTCTACCATCCCCAGCCCCTGGAACGGGTCCAGCAGACCTACGCGAAATTGGCGAAGGGGGACTCGGATGATCCCGGGGGGACTTGGCACTCGGAGGAGATCGAGGGCCTTCAGCTCTGGACACTGACGCGGAAAACGCCCTCCAAGGGCATCGTGCTCCTGCTCCACGGATTCGGAGACGACCGCTGGGGCACGAGCCCGGCCCTGCGGCTCTTCCCCGAATTCGACGCGGCGATCTTCACCTATCGGCGCCGGGACGACGCCCTGCGCGCCGGGGGCCCTGCCCCCTTCGTCACCTTCGGGGCCCGGGAATCCGAGGAGGTCGCCCGCATCGTGCGCCATCTCCAGGCCACGGGGACCCCGAGACACCGGATCCTCCTCATGGGCCGCAGCCTCGGCGCCAGCGTGGGCCTGCTGGCCCTCAGCCACCTCGAAGGGGACGGCCAGGGCCCCCTGGGAGGCATGATCTGGGAAGGGGCGCCTGCCTCCAGTCGGGATTTCGGGGAACGGCTCGTGCGGGGCCCCAAGGACCACTACTGGCATGCCTTCCTGGCGCCCCTCATCGGCGAGCTGGGCAGCCGGTGGGCCGCTCGCCGGGGGAACTATTCCCGGGACGCGACCCAGCTCGAACGGAGCCTGGAGGGCCGCCGCCTGGAGACGCCAAGCCTCTGCTTCCTGGCCACCCAAGACCGGCTGGCCCCTCCCCCCGTCCAGCGACGGGTGGCGGCCCATTTCCATCGCATCCAGATCGTGGAAGTGCCCACCTGGCACCTGCACTGCTCGGAGGTGCTGGGACCTCGCTACGGGGCCTTGATGCAGGCCTCCCGCAAGGCCTGGGGAAAATAGCAGGGGGCCCGGAAGGCCCCCTGGCTTCAAGGATCCACCGGGCCTTCAGTCTTCGTCGGCGCCTTCCTGGGTGATGACGCGCACCATCTTGGGGGCGAGGCGCTGGACGATGGGTTCGAAGACCTTGTTGACCAGCTCTTCGTCGTAATCGACCTCGGTGCCGGTTCCGGCGATCTTGACGCTGGTATCGGCGATCTTCTCCTCGTCCTTCCAGGTGCCCAGGATCTCGCCGGTCTCCACTTCAATCATGCGGAGGTCCAGCCTCCCCGTGAAGGAGGCCTTCTTCATCTTCATATCGCCGGCCACGGCTCCGGCCAGCCCGCTGCCGGTCACCTTGCCCACGATGGCTCCGAGGCCCCAACCGCCGCTGATGCCGCTTTCCTTGTAGGCGAAGCGCGTCACCTTGCCGGTGATCATGTATTTCACGCCCAGGAGCTTGCCCAGCTTCTGCACGGTGGAGGTATCAACCTCGCCGCTCTGCTGGAAGGCCAGCTCCCCGCGAATCTCCTCCAGGCGCTCCCGCTCCACCATCCGGAACTTGCCCCGCCCCCGCTGGGTCAGTTCCGTGACCAGGAGATCCCGGAGCTGATTGGAGATGGTCGACATGTTGTTGCCCCAACCCCCGTGGCGCCAGCCCTGCCAGGCATCGGGAGCGGCCTTGAACTCGATGATGGCCACCCGCGGCAGTTTGGCCTTCTGCTCCTTGCTCAGTTTCTGGGCCGCCAGTGGCGCCCCCAGGAGCACACCCGCCAGAAGGGCAACGATGAATCTGCCCATTCGCATCATGACCTCCGATGGGGCGGATTGCCCCGCAGGGAAAAGCTAGTCTTCGATGAGTTTGCTGCGCAGTTCCTTGCCCAGCTTGAAGTAGACCACCCGCTTAGGGGGCACTTCGATGGATTCGCCGCTGCGGGGATTCCGGCCCTGCCGGGCCTTCCGATCCCGGAGACGGAAACTCCCGAAGCCCCGCAGTTCAACGCCCTCGCCCTTGTGCAGCGAACCCACGATGCACTGCAGGAAGGTGTTCACGAGCAGGTCCGCATCCTTCTTGGGAAAAGCCAGGTTCTCCGTGAGGTGCTTGGACAGGTCAGCTTTGGTGAGGGTCTCCATCGCTTCCATGGGGGGCTCCAGCGCAGAATTGAGAGTGTGAACCAATAAGAGCCCTATCCGCTCCGGAGGTCAAGGGCTTGCCATGCATATTCACACAAAAGGAGGGGAAAGCGGCCCCCTTTTCCGTTAGACACTTCTGGACGTCCGGAGCCTCCGAGGCCGGCTGCTGCCGGGGGAGGCACCTTTTTGTCGGGCCCCCCCGGACGCCGCACGCTCCAGTTCGGCCTTCAGCCGAGCCTGGTTCGCGCGGCTCCACGCAGCCTCTCGTGCCGGCGGGTCCCAGCTTCGGGTGCGTGCACCCTTCGCTACCCGCTTCGTCACTCGCGTCGGCTGCTGCCGGGGGAGCACCTTTTTAGGCCATCAGCCACTCGAGGAGCCAACGGGGGCCTTCGCCGCTGCCGCCCTGGGTCCGGTAGTCCCGTTCGGAGCTCGACCAGCTGCCCGAGAGATCCACGTGGGCCCAGGAAGGATGATCCACGAAGTCCTTGAGGAACATGGCGGCGCTGATGGCACCGCCCCAGCGGGTGCTGCTGATGTTCTTGATGTCGGCTATTGGGCTCTTGAGGGCATCCCTATATTCGGGCACCAGGGGCAGCTGCCACAGGTGTTCCCCGGTGGCCTTCCCCGCGTCCAGCAGGCGTTCCACGAGCTTCTGGTCCTCGCCGAAGATGCCCGAGACCCCGTCGCCCAGGGCCACCAGACAGGCGCCGGTGAGGGTCGCGAGATCCACGATGTGATCAGCCCCGAGTTCCGTGGCGTAGTGGAGGAGATCGGCCAGGACGAGGCGGCCCTCCGCATCGGTATTGAGGACTTCGATCGTCTTGCCGCTGCGGCTGCGCAGCACATCGCCGGGCTTGAAGCTGGAGCCCGAAGGCATGTTCTCCGCCAGTCCCATGATCCCTGTCACCTGGACCGGAACCTGCATTTCCGCGCAGGCCGCCAGCGTCGCCAGCACGATGGCTGCTCCCGTCATATCGTCCTTCATCGTCTCCATGCCCGAGGCATTCTTCAGGGAGAGGCCGCCGGCGTCGAAGCAGAGGCCCTTGCCCACGAGCACCACGTGTTTCTTGGCCTTTTCCTTGGGCTTGTATTCCAGCTTGATCACCCTCGGGGGCTTCGCAGAGCCCTGGCCCACCGCCAGGACGCAATTGAAGCCGCCCTGGACCAGGGCGCCTTCGTCCAGGATCTCGATGCCCAGCTTGTGCTGCTTGGCCAGCTTCTGGGCGATATCGGCGAAGGCCTCCGGGTAGAGATCACCCGCGGGGGTATTGACCAGATCCCGGACCCGGTGGCAGGCCGCCACGCCGGCCTCGATCTGAGGCAGATGGCGCCGGGTCTTGCGGGTGTCATCGCCATTGGTGAAGACCTCGATCCGCTCGAAGCCCTTGGGTTCAGGGTTTCCCTTGAATTTCACGAAATCGTAATCCGCCAGCATCACGCCCTCCAGCACCGCGATCTGGACTTCGTCGTGATCCAGGAGGGAGGTCGCCGGGGAAATGAGGCCCACGGCCTTCCAGCCCTTCTTGAGGCAGTGGCGGGCCGCCGTGCCGGCGGCCTTCCGGAGCTTGTTGTGGGTGATGGCCTCCTCTTCACCGAGGCCCACCAGCAGCATCCAGCGACATTCCTTCACCCCATTGGGATGGTGGAGGGGCACAAGCTCCAGATAGTCGGCCTTGAAATCCCGCTCATCCATCACCTGCCTAGCCACCTTACTGATGGCAAGGGGCAGCCTATGGCGTTCTCGCCCAGAGAAAACCGGAACGATCAGCACATCACCCGAAAAATCCTTCCCCATTTGGGAACTGATATCGATTGTGGCCATGGTTTCCTCCGGAATGGAAATATTATATCGGCCACGCTGAATCAGAGGATGAATTTTTGTAATTATTTACATCACATACTGAAATCAGCAGAAGCAGAAACCTCAGCCATGGCCTCCCCCTCGGGCAGGGATTCCACCCGCGTCAGCCTTTCCCCGAGGATGCGGCTGCGCTCCGAGACCGTGCCCAGGCGCGACTTGGCCTCGTCCAGCTTGCGATCCACGGCCTGGAGGGCCTCGCCGAATTTCGCGAAATCGGCCTTCACGTGGCCCAGGAGCTTCCAGACCTCGCTGCTCCGCTTGGTGATGGCCAGCGTCCTGAAACCGATCTGGAGGCTGTTCAGGAAGGCCGTCAGGGTCGTGGGCCCCAGAAGAACCACGCGGCATTCCCGCTGGAGGCGCTCCAGGAGCCCGGGCCTGCGGAGGGCCTCGGCGAAGAGCCCCTCGAAGGGGAGGAAGAGAATGGCGAAGTCCGTGGTGAAAGGCGGCGCCAGATACTTGTCGCGGATCTCCCGGCCCTGGCCCAGGAGCCGCTGTTCCAGGGCCTTGCCCGCCATTTCCACCCCGGCCGGGTCCCCGGCCTCGTAGGCTTCGCCCAACCGCTGGTAATCCTCCAGGGGGAACTTGGCATCGATGGGCAGCCACACCTGTTCCCCTTCCTGAGTGCCGGGGAGCTTCACGGCGTATTCCACCATCTCCTGGGTGCGGGGCTTCACCCTCACATTGGGCGCGTACTGACCCGGCGCCAGGAACTGCTCCAGCAGGGCCCCCAGCTGGGCCTCGCCCAGGACGCCCCGGATCTTCACGTTGGTGAGGGCCCGCTTGAGGCCGCCCACATCCTGGGCCAGGGCCTGCATCTCGCCGAGCCCCCGCTGCACCTGTTCCAGGCGCTCCCCCACCAGGCGGAAGCTTTCGCCCAGACGCTGTTCCAGCGTGGCCTGGAGGCGCTCGTCGACCGTGCGGCGCATCTCCTCCAGCTTCTGTTCGTTAGCACTGCCGATCTTCTCCAGGCGCTCCTGGACCTTGTTCTGGAGCGCCTCCAGGCGGGCCCCCTGATCCAGCCGGGCCAGGCGCATCTCCTCCCGCAGGGGCAGCAGCTGGGTCGCCAGGAAGTGTTGGAGTTCCATGCGACTTCGACTGGCCCCATCCTCCACCCGTCGGGCCAAGGCCTCGCCCTCCCGTCGGGGACGCCAGGCCCCCAGGGCGGCGAGAAACGCGAGGAGGACTCCAGCGGAGAGGAGGATCAGTTCGAGGCTCATCCCTTCAGGATGAACTACCGGACGCGTCAGGGAATGTCCATTGGGCTTCCCGGCCCTCTCCCGAGGGACTGAATGCCAGTTCCGCCACCCAGGCCGTGGGCCAGGGGCCATCCTGTCCGGCCCATTCCACCACCAGGTAATCCGCGGGCAGCACCTGTTCCTCCAGGCCCAGGGACCAGCTGCCGCCCTCCCCCAGCCGGTAGAGATCCAGGTGGAAGAGATGGCAGCCCGGCACCTCGTAGCGGTGGAGCACGGCATAGGTGGGGGAGGCCACCTGGTCGGGATCCCCGCCCAGCCCCGCCAGGAAGCCTCGGACCCAGGTGGTCTTGCCCGCCCCCAGCTCCCCCCGCAGAAGCCACGTGCCCCCCGGCGGGGTCAGCCGGGCCAGCTCGGCTCCCAGGGCTTCGGTGGCGGCCTCGTCGGCCAGGAATCTCCGTTCATTGCGCATGCAGTTCCCTCAAGAGCTCCGCCAGACTCTCACCCAAATCCCGCACCAGCAAGGGGCCCCGGCCCAAGCGGTCGGCGGCCGCGCCGTGGAGCCAGACGGCCTCGGCCACGGCCCGCCGCAAGCCCATCTCATTGGAGCATGAGGCCTTCTTCCACCTGCCCACCTGGGCGGCCACCATGCCCGCCAGGAAGTCCCCGGTGCCGCCGGTGGAGAGCCCCGAATGCCCGGTGGGATTGACCCAGACCTGGTCTGAAGGGCCCCCTGCGATGAGCGTCTGGGCGCCCTTGAGCACCAGGATGCCGGGCCCCTGAGCCACCTGCCGGGCCCAGGCGAGGCGCTCGGAGGTCCCAGGGCCCAGGGGCTTGGCCATGCCAAAGAGCCGACTGAATTCGCCAGGATGGGGCGTCAGCACCGTTTCGGGGCGGCCCATCCACCTGGGGCCCTCCCCCGGAACCAGGGCCGAGGCATCCAGGACCAGGGGGCCGGCCCATTCCGGGATCTCCGCCACGCCACCGGGCCCCACCAGGAACGCGTCGATGCCCTCGGGGACCCTGCCCTCCCAGACGCGCACCATGGCCTCCGGCACCTGGGAGGCGATCTCGGCCCGCAATTCCGCAGGCACCAGCACCGTCACGAGACCGGCTCCCATGCGGAGGGCGCCCAGGGCCGCCAGCACGGCGGCTCCGCTCATGCCGGGGCTGCCTGCCCGGATCGCCAGGTGGCCGAAGGTCCCCTTGTGACTATCCCAGGGCCCCATCAGAGCCTTCCCGGGCCTCTCCAACAGCGCGAGCGAGGCCCGGGGCTCCGCCCGCAGCGGGATTGGGATGACGGAGATGGCGCCGCAGCAGTCCTTTGCGGGCCGGAGCCCATGGCAGACCTTCAGGTGGCCGAAGCAGGCCGTCCTGTGGGCCGGGAGCACGGGGCCTGCCATGTCCGGACTGCTGGGATCCAGGCCCGAAGGCAGATCCAGGGCCAGCACCTGGAAGGGGGCCTCCTGGCCGGAATCCTGGAGAGCCAGGACCCAGGCCTTGGCCAGCCCCTCCAGGGGCAGGCGCACCCCCAGGCCGAAGAGCCCATCCACCACCCAGCCCCGGAAGCCGCCGATCACGGCGATGGGGGTGGAGGTGAAGCGGTACGTGCCGCCCAACCCCTCCCAGAGGGCGGCCTGGAGGGCGGCATCCCCCTTCCAGAGGGGACTGGCCTCCAGGGCCCACACCTCCACGCGCTCGCCCCGCAGATGGGCGAGCCGGGCCAGGGCCAGGGCATCCCCCCCGTTGTTGCCGGGTCCGGCCAGCACGTGGATCGGTTCCCCTGGGGGGATCAGGGCCAGGGCCCCCAGGGCCGCGTGTTCCTGAAGCACCAGGGAGGACACACCCCAGGCGGAAATGGCTTCCTGCTCCACGCGCCTCATCGCAGCTGCGTCCAGAAGGGGAATCATGGGGAACCTCCCTGGGATTGAGTATGCCCCAGGGCCGCTCGGGAATTCCCGGCAAGAGCTAAAGAGGGGGTATCCGGCTCTGGAGCAGGCGGAGCAGGGCCGGCACCTGGAGGCGACAGCCTTGCAGGAGGCCCGCGAAATCGAGAGGTGCGCCCTCCCGAGCCCCACGCTCGATCTCGGCGCCACGGGCCGAGAGTTCCAGGGCCCCGAGGGTGGCGGCATTGGATTTCAGGTCATGGGCCAGGCGCCCCAGTTCTTCCAGCTTTCCCCCTTCGAGAGCCGCCTGCATGCGCTCCAGGCGGGCATGCACATCCTTTTGGAAGTCCTCGACCACCTCCCGGATGGCGCCGGGCCCCGAGGCCTTTTCCAGGTAGGCCAGGCCCTCCCAGGCGTGGGCGTCCAGCAGGATTTCCCCTTCCGGTGCCTCCACAGGCGGCACGGGGGCAGAGACCTGGAGCCAACGACTGAGGGCGGCGTTCAGGGGCTCCCGGTGCAAGGGCTTGGTGAGATATCCGTCCATGCCCGCGGCCACGCAGCGTTCCCGGGCCCCCTCCACGGAGTTCGCCGTCAGCGCCAGGATGATCTGATGGGTGCCGGGAGCCTCCTGCTCCCGAATCCGCCGAGCGGCTTCGAACCCATCGACGCCGGGCATTTCGCAGTCCATGAGGACGATCTCGAAGGCTTCGGATTTCAGGATCCCCAGGGCCTCTTCGGCGCTCTCGGCTAATCTGCACCCGAAGCCGAGGGCCTTCAGATGGAGCTCGGCCACCTTGCGGTTGGTGGCGTTGTCATCGACCACGAGCACTTGCCCCCGGATCCCTTGAGTCTCGGGATCCCGGTCCAGGGGCTCCAGGCATTGCCGCAAGGCCTGCCGCAGCCTGGAGATCCGCAGGGGTTTGGTGAGATAGGCGGCCCGCCCGCTGCCCCGGAGGCGCTCCGCGGCGGCGATGGCCGCGATGCCCACCAGCAGGACCACCGGCACGCCAGCCTTTTCAAGGGGCTCCAGGGCCTGGACGGGGTCGGCTTCCAGGGGGGGCAGGCCCAGGAGCACCAGATCAAAGGCACGCCCCTCGTCTTGGCAGAGCCTCTCGAGTTCCTGGGCGTTGCCGGTGGCCAGGGCTTCCACCTCCCAGGCCCGGAGCCTTTCCAGAACGGCCTCCCGCACCGCCAGGTTGGGATCGTGGACCAGCACCCGCAGGCCCTCCGGAAGGGGCTCCCAGGAATTCAGCCGGGCCTCCTCCACCCGGAAGGGGATTTCGCAGATGAACCGGCTGCCCTGTCCCACGTCGCTTTCGACCTGGATCTGGCCCCCCATGCGCTCCGCGACCCGTTTGCAGATGGCCAGGCCCAGCCCGGTCCCGCCGAACTTCCGGGTGGTGGAGCGCTCGGCCTGCACGAAGGGATTGAACAAGCGCGCAGCGGCCTCCGGCGAGATCCCGATGCCCGAGTCCCGGACTTCCAGCCGCAGGGAAAGCGTCTGCCCTGGTTCCCCGGCCAAGGCTTCCAGATGCAGGCGCACCTCGCCTTCCAGGGTGAACTTCACCGCGTTGCCCAGGAGGTTCGCGGCCAGCTGGCGGAAGCGCCCGGGATCCCCGATCACACGCTGGGGCAGGCCTGGGTCGAAACGCCCCACCAATTCCAGGCCCTTGCGCTGAGCGGCCTCGGCGAAGAGCCCCAGGCATTCCTCCAGTTCGGCCACCGGATCGAAGGGGATTTCCTCCAATTCCAGGTGTCCGGATTCCACCTTCGAGAAATCCAGGATCTCGTTGAGGATCAGGAGCAGGCTCTCGCTGGATCCGTGGATGGTCTCGGAGAATTCGCGCTGGACCGCATTCAGGGAGGTATCCAACAGGGCCCCGGACATCCCGAGGATGCCATTGAGGGGGGTGCGGATCTCGTGACTCATGGTGGCCAGGAAGAAGGATTTCGCATCATTGGCCTGGGTGGCCTCCTCCCGGGCGCTTTCCAGATCCGACATCGCCTCGATCAATTCCCCCGTGCGCGCCTGGACCTTCTGCTCGAGCTCCAGGTTCCGGGCCTTGAGCACCCGACTGCGCCCCCAGAGGAGCGCCAGAACCAAGCCCACTGCCCCGAAGCCATAGAGCCCCCGAGCCCACCAGGTCTCCCAGGGGGCGGGCAGGACCCGGAAGGAGGCCGAGAGTGGCTCACTGGCGTGGCCCGCGCCATCCACCGCCCACACCTTGAACGTGTAGGCCCCCGGCGGAAGGGAGGGATATTCCCGCTTCCCGTCCCGGGTCCAGGGCGTCGGCTCGGCCTCGAGACCTTCGAGCTGGGAGCAATACTGGGTGTCCTCCTCCCGGTAGTAGCTGAGGAGTGCGAATTCGAAGAGGACGCTTGGCCGACGCCAATCCACCTGGAAGGCCTGAGGGCCTTCCAGGGAGCGGTTCCCCGCCAGAATGCGTTCGAAATGGAAGGGCTTCGCAGTGGGATCGGAGGCCTCCTCCTCCGGGTTGTACATGGCCGCCCCCGCCACGGTCCCCGTCCAAAGCCTGCCCAGACTATCCAGGAGGGCGGATTTCTGAGTGCATCCATTGCTGGGGAGCCCATCACCCGTGGTGAAGGTCCGCTCCCGGAAAGGCCTGGAATCCTCAGAGCTAGGGGACCGCGGACTCAGCTGGCAGACCCCGCGATGGGTGAAGACATAGACCCGCCCCTTCCGATCGGGCACCACCGAGTAGACCAGGCGGCTGGGAAGGTCCCCCACCGGCTCCCAGGGGGCCTCCAGGCGGTCCAGGCGTCTGCGCCAGAGGCCGTTCAAGGTCCCCACCCAGAGCCAAACGACCTGGGTCCCATCGGGAATGAGGGTCAGGCTCGTCACGCGGGCATCGGGCAACCCTTCCCGGTTGGAGAATTGGGTCCAGCGCCCCCCCTGGAACAGGTAGACCCCCTGGCCCCGGGTGCCCACCCATACCCCCTGGCCTCCTCCGGGGGCGGCTCCCTGCCGGATGGCCATCACGGTGCCCCAGGGGAGCGCCTGAGCTCCTTCGGGCCATTCCCACCGCCCCCCCCTCAGGCGGGCGGGGCCCTTCCGGGTGCCGGCCCAAATTTCCTTCTGACCATCCGCCCCCTGGATTTCGGCCAATTCGAAGACCCAGGCATCCGGCAGACCCGTGGCTTCCGCGCTCCGGGTGACCCGACCCTCCTCCAGCCGAAGGACGCCCCCTCCCCCGCTGCCGATCCAGAGCACAGGCTGGCCACGCTCCGAACGGGTCTCCAGCAGGGATAGGATCTGGCGATCGGGCACCAGGGAATTGGGGCCGAAGCTGGTCCACCTGCCTTGCTGGAAGTGAGCCAGCCCTCCCCCCAGGGTGGCCATCCAGAAACCCGCTCCCAGGCGGCTCTCCAGGATCCCGAAGACCGAATTATCGGGCAGCCCCGTCTGGCGATCGAAGGTGGTCCACCCCCCCCTGGCCAGGCGCACCAACCCCCCGAAGGTGCCGGCCCAGACGGTGTGACGCCCTCCCGGTGCCTCCTCAATCCAGAGACTCCGCACCACCCGGTTGGGGAATCCGGAGCCCGTATCCAGGATCTGCCACCGGCCTCTTTCGCGGTAGGCGAGGCCTTCGTTGGTGGCCAGCCAGAGGGTGCGAGCCCCTCCGGACGAAGTCGACTGGACGATCTGATTCACGGCATTGGTGGGCAGGCCCTCGCGAGGGCCATAGGCCTTCCAGCCATGGCCGTCCCACCTGGCCAGCCCCCGAGCGGTTCCGACCCAGAGCAGGGTCTGGCCATCGGGTTCACGGGTCTCCAAGAGGCTCGAGACGCTATTGGAGGGCAGACCATCCCGGACCGTGAACCAGTGCCAGGGTCCCGTGGGCCCCACCTGGGCGAGTCCCTGCTCGGTCCCGATCCAGAGCACGGGAGGCCGCCCCGGTTCCCGGACCTCCCGGATCGAGAGCACGGTCCCCATGGGCCGCCCCCCGGGATCCCGCACAGGGCTCCAGCTCCGGCCATCCCATTGGAAGACCCCCAGGCTGGTGCCGGCCAGGATGCGGCCATCGAGTCGCTCCGCCAGGCAGCGGACCTGACCCGAGGCCACCCCCGCGGCGATCGCAAAGCTCTGCCAGACCCCATTCCGGAGGGCCACCACGCCCCCATTGACCTGACCGAACCACAGGCTGCCATCCGAAGCCGCCAGGATCGATCGGACCCAGCGGCTCTGTTCCTGAACGGGCATGGCAACCCGCGTCCAGGACCGCCCGTTGTAGCGGGCGACCCCATCCTGGGTGCCGATCCAGAGGTAGCCCCTCTGGTCCATGGCCAGGGCCTCCACGGAATTCTGGGGCAGTCCGTCCTTGTCGGTGAAGACCCTGAGGGCCGGACGGCCCGTCGCTTCGATAGCCCGGGAGGGGGCAGGATCCAGCGCTGCCAGGGCCCCGCCCGCGAGCAGGGCGCTCGCCAGGAGGAGCCGGATGACCGGAAATCGAAGAATCACGTGGAGGGGCCTCAGGGTATCTTTCGGACGATCGAGGCTGTTTCCCCAGTCCGAAAAGATTTTTTTTCAGGCGTCCGGGTTCAGCCCCTTCCCCTATCCGAGAAGTTCACCCAAGGCCTCAGACCATCTTCCCGGCCATGGGCGCCCCGCCCAGCAGATGAAAATGCAGATGAAACACGGTCTGGCCGGCATCGGGGCCGGAATTGGCCACCAGGCGGTATCCGCTCTTGGCCACACCCAGTTCCTGTGCCAGCTTCTGAGCCACCAGGGCGATATGGCCCACCAGGGCCCCATGGGCCTCGGTCAGGGCGTCCAGGCCCGCCACATGGAGCTTGGGCACGATGAGCACATGCACCGGCACCTGGGGCGAGATATCCCGGAAGGCCAACACCTGCTCGTCCTCGAAGAGGATGGTCGATGGAATCTGTTTGGACGCGATCTTGCAGAAGAGGCAGTTCGGATCAGCCATGGGTCCCCCTTGATCCCCCATCTTGCACCCACTCTAAGCCGGAGGACGGAGGCTTCAGGTTTCCGTGGGAAAATGCCCCATCCAAGGAGACCCCATGTTCATCCCCGATATCGACGACCTGATCCTGGAACATGACGAGGATACAGGGCTCGAAGAACTGGGCCGCCAGGTGCTCAGCCGCGGCCCCTGGACCTCGGTGGCCTTCCTGGTGAAGACGCGCAATGGGCCTGAGGCGGCCTGGGAAGGGCCCTTCCTCTGGCTGCACCGCTACCAGAAAGTGGCCCAGGGCTGGAAGCTGGTGAGCCGCTTCCACACCACCGAGACCCAGCAGCTGAAGCGCCTGCTGGGGGCCCTTCAGGAATGGGGATTGACGGAGCCCTCCGCATAGGACAGGCCCCTCACATCGCCCCCGCTGAGGTTTCGAAGCCCCTGGGCCGTGCTCACGGCGAGCTGGCCATCCTCCCGCCAGCCCTCGCAGAGGCCCTCGCCCTCCTCCCAGGCGATGGCATCGCCCTTCCCGGGCCAGCGGAAGGCGGGCCTGGGGATCACGGTGAGATCCTCCCAGGCCTCCAGGATGGCCCGGGCGAGCGCAGGTGCCTCCGGCAGATCCCTGGCGCCCAGTTCGATCAGCGAGGCGGGCGGAATGGCGCGCCCAGGGATGGAAGGCGCCGCCCGGAGATTCAGGCCCAGGCCGAGGAGCACCCCTTCGCCCTTCTGTTCGCCGATGATGCCACCCAACTTCACCAGCTTCCCCTCACGCCAGGCCACGAGATCGTTGGGCCACTTCAGGCCCAGCCTCAGGCCGCAGGGCTCCAGCAGCTCCGCCACGGCCCCCATGGCCCGCTGGAGCAGGAGCCCCGGAGCTACCTCCGGCCTGGGCAGGGCCACCGAAAGCCAGAGACCTGCCCCCGGCGCGCTCTCCCAGCGGTGCTCCCCCCTGCCCCGGCCCTCGCTCTGGGCGTCGGCCAAGACCCCGCAGCAGCCCAGCTCCGGATGACGGGCCAGGAAGGACTGGGTGGAATCCACCAACGATAGGCGGATCAGGGGAAGGGTCATTTCCTGTTCTTCATCCACAGGATCTTCAAGCCCTCCAGGGTCAGATCCGGTTCGACGTTGTGGATGTAGCGGCTGGCGGGGGCGATGATCTTGGCGAGGCCTCCGGTGGCCACCACGGGGCAATCGGGATATTCCTTGAACAACCGCTCCAGGATGCCATCCACCTGGCCCACGTAGCCGTAGAAGAGGCCCGACTGCATGGCCTGGACGGTATTGCGGCCCACCAGGTGTTCGGGCTCGGCGATCTCCACCCTCGGGAGGCGGGAGGCCCTCTGGAAGAGGGCTTCCGCGGCGATCTTGAGGCCCGGTAGTATGATGCCGCCCAGGTATTCCCGCTGGGCGTTCACGATATCGAAGGTGGTGGCCGTGCCGAAATCGAGCGCGATGAGGGGCGCCCCGTAGCGGGCCAGACCCGCGACGGCATTGACGATGCGATCGGCGCCCAGTTCGGCCGGATTTTCCAGCAGGAGCTTCAGTCCCGTCTTGATGCCCGGTTCGATCCAGAAGGGATCCAGATGGAAATAGGCCTTCACCCAGGCCTCCAGCACAGGATGCATGGGCGGCACCACGCTGGAGACCACCACGTGTTCGATCCGCTCGGGTTCGATGCCGCAGTGCCTCAGGAGGGCGAAGCTGGAGAGGCCGTACTCGTCCATGGTGCGTTCGCGGCTGGTGGCCAGGCGCCAGGAGTGGATGAGCGGGGCCTTCGCCCCCTTCGAAAGATCGAAAACCCCCAGGACGATATTGGTGTTGCCGATATCAACGGCGAGCAGAAGGCTCATGCATCCTCCGAGTTCCTAGCATGGCGGGGGCGAGGCCTCCCTTCAATCCGCCAGGAAGAATTCCCCCTGGAACACCTTCACGGCCCGGCCCCCGATCCGCACCCGGTCCCCTCGCATTTCGCAGTCCAGGTCTCCCCCCCGGCTGCTGATCTGCCGGGCGGAGAGCCGAGACTTCCCCAGGCGCTCTGCCCAGTAGGGGATCAAGGTGCAGTGGGCGCTGCCAGTCACGGGATCCTCCGGGATCGCCGCCTGGGGCGTGAAGAAGCGGCTCACGAAATCCATCTCATCGCCCGGGGCCGTCACGATGACGCCGGGGGAATCCACCTGATCGAGAGCGGCAAAATCCGGGCGCAGGGCCTGGACCTCGGCCTGGGAATCCATAACCAGGAAGTGATCCCGGGCCTTGGCGACGGGACGTGGCAACATGCCCAGGGCCTCGAAGAGCCCGGGAGGCGCCTCGCAGGGAACAGGCGGGCGGCTGGGGAAGTCCAGCACCAGACGTTCCCCATCCTTTTCCACGCTCAAGGGCCCGCTCAGGGAATGGAAGTGGAGGCTCTTCCCCGGTGCCTGGAATTCGTGAAAGAGCACGAAGGCCGAGGCCAGGGTGGCGTGCCCGCAGAGATCCATCTCCAGTTCCGGCGTGAACCAGCGGAGACGCCAACCCGCCGTTTCTTTCACCAGGAAGGCCGTCTCGGGGAGGTTATTCTCCAGCGCGATGGCCTGCATCAGCGCGTCCGGAAGCCACTGGGGCAGGATCACCACGGCCGCAGGATTGCCCGCGAAGGGATGATCGCTGAAGGCATCGATCTGGAAAAGCGGCAGGCGCATGGAGGCTCCTAGACCCAAGACTAACCGGGCAAGGGCGGAAGGAGCATCACCTCCATCCCGCAACGCAGGCTACGCCCGGATCTGCGGCTAAAGCCGCACCGCTCGGGACGCATGCGTCCCTCGCTGATCCTTGCGGCGCGCCCCTGCGATCCTCGGTTCGAATCCTGCGCCTCACAGCATGAAACTTGGTGGCCCCACCCGGATTCGAAGCCTCCGTCCCGCCGCGCATGGGCTGCGCCCGGATCTGCGGCTAAAGCCGCACCGCTCGGGACGCATGCGTCCCTCGCTGATCCTTGCGGCGCGCCCCTGCGATCCTCGGTTCGAATCCTGCGCCTCACAGCATGAAACTTGGTGGCCCCACCCGGATTCGAACCGAGGACCAAGCGGTTATGAGCCGCCAGCTCTGACCGCTGAGCTATAGGGCCGCTTCCATTCTAGCCACAGGAAACGGGAGTTTGCAGACACCCTCGCCCAAGACGGTTCCAAAGGCTGGGCATCGAGGGGATAATCGGGGATCCCCCCGGAGTTCCCATGCGCCCAGCCTTCGCTGCCTTGTTCCTGGCCTTGCCCCTGCTGGCCGCTGGCCCCAAACCCGCAGCCGACGCCATGAAACCGAAGGTCCAGTTCGTGACCTCCATGGGGGCCTTTACGGTCCAATTGGAGCCGGGGGCCGCGCCGAAAACCGTCGACAACTTCCTGAAATACGTGCGGAAGGGCTACTACAACGGCACCATCTTCCACCGGGTCATGCCCTCCTTCATGGTCCAGGGGGGAGGCCATCTGCCCGACCTCACCAAGAAGCCCACCGACCCGCCCATCCCCCCCGAGAGCGATCTGGCCAAGGCCAAGGGCCTGACCCACAGGCGGGGCACCATCGCCATGGCCCTCCCCCAGAACAACCCCTTTGGCGCCACGGCCCAGTTCTTCGTCAACGTCCAGGACAATCCGAACCTCAATTTCAAGGCCAAGACCATGAGCGGGTATGGCTACACCGCCTTCGGCAAGGTCATCCAGGGCATGGAGGTCATCGACCGGATCAAGGCCGTGAAGACCAAGACCGTCCGGGACATGAAGAACGTGCCCGTGACGCCCGTGCTCATCAAGGAAGCCAAGGAAGTGAAGTAGAACACAGGCTCTGCGGGCTAGACTGTCCCTGATTCATCTCTTCTGGAGCAACGATGTCCACATCTCCCATCCGTGTGCTGATCGCCAAGCCCGGCCTGGACGGCCACGATCGCGGCGCCAAGGTCGTGGCGCGCGCGCTGCGGGATGCGGGCATGGAGGTCATCTACACGGGTCTTCGCCAGACGCCTTCCCAGATCGTCGCCGCCGCCATCCAGGAGGATGTGCGGGTGCTGGGCCTCTCCATCCTCAGCGGCGCCCACAACCAGATCTTTCCCGAGATCATGCGCCTGCTGAAGGCCCAGGGCGCCACCGATGTGCTGGTATTTGCCGGCGGCATCATCCCCGACGAGGATGTGCCCGGCCTCAAGGCCATCGGCATCAAGGAAATCTTCCAGCCCGGCACCAACACCGAGGACGTCGTCGCCATGATCCAGCGGGAAATGGGCGTCACGGCCTAAAGGCGTTTCACCGGGCTTCCATCCAGCGGGTCCCGGCGGGGACACGCAATTTGTAGGTGGAATCGGGGATGGAGGCCGGCACCTTGGGGTCCAGCAGCTCCAGCACCTGTCGGGCCCCGGTGGCATCCACCCAGGAGATTTTCTTCAGCAATCCGCCCTTTCCCTCCAGCTCGACCTTGGGCAGTCCCGGTTTCCGGGGTTCCAGCACCAAGATCCCCGAGGGCTGCACCTGGGCGCGATAGACACGCTCCAAGGCGCGGGGATCCACCAGCACGTTCAGCAGGGGCATTTCGGAAGCGACGACGCGCAGATCGAGTTTCTGGGCCGTTCGCGCCCCGGGGTCGTATTGGATGACCGTCTTCCCATCGGAAACCACCAGCAGCCCGCCCGTATAGGCCACCCGGATGCGGCCGCCCTTCGTGAGCTGAAGGCGTCCTTCCTTCCGG
Organism: uncultured Holophaga sp.; assembly: GCA_963664825.1. Taxonomy (GTDB): domain Bacteria; phylum Acidobacteriota; class Holophagae; order Holophagales; family Holophagaceae; genus JAYREN01. The sequence continues at coordinate 2,940,839 of OY761614.1, read as the reverse complement.
AGCTTGCCGAAGACGGCGCTTTCGGATTCCTGGACGAAGGTCGATTCCAGGCGAGGCAGATTGGGCAAGGCCTTCCACCAGCTGGGCGGCGCCTGGGCCCCAAGGGTGAAGGTCAGGAATACGAGGAGGAGAGGCCGATGCACGGGGATCAGCTCCGCTTGAGTTCGACGCTGAACCGGGAGACACTGCCCGCGCCAGGCACAGCCTTGTGAAGGGTGCCTTCACTCACCACATAACCACCCTGCCTCACCTGGACGGTGATCTCCAGATCGGGGCCCTCCAGGCTGGAAGGCAGTTCCAGCTTCAGGGCCGAGAGCGCCCCGGCGGGAGCCAGATCGCTGAACATCGCAGCCATGGCAGGCCGGGGGGCCGCCAGGGCCCAGGGCCGAGGCAGCGCCGGCGGCGCCAGGGTGACCATCATGGGCGCCACAGGCTTGGGAAGGGAGAGATGCACGGGCAGCACCGCGGGCCGGAGAGGCTTCAGGGGAGAGGCGTGAAGCCGAGGGGCCGCCAGCCGGGGGGGCGCCATGGTGATGGGGGCCGCAGCCGCAGACGGAGACGGATGGGGAGCGGCGGCAGGCGGGGCCGAGGCGGCCTCGTCGAGCAATTCGCCCACGGAAGGGAGATCCGAAAGGGTGAGCACCTCGGGGCGAGAGGGTGTGGCTGCCGCGGGAGGAGGGGTGGGAGGTGGAGGCGGGGCGGGGGCTTCATCCACACCCGTATCGGGAAAGTGATGGACCTTGATGTGCCCCAGCGCAAGCTTGGTGATGCCCCTCAGGGTCTCGAAGACACCCGTCCCATCAGAGGCGATGCCCTGGAAGCTGGGCTGCCTGCGGGGATTGAGCTCGGTTTCCATCTGATCGATGGGGACGACATTGCGCAGATCCCGCTTGTTCCACTGGAAGACCATGGGGATCTGGCGGACGTCCAGGCCCAGTTCCCGCAGATTATCGTCGAGGTTCTGCAGGCTCTCTCGATTGGCATCCAGCATGGGCGTCTGGCTATCGGCCACGAAAACGATGCCATCCACACCCTTGAGCACGAGTTTCCGCGTGGAATTGTAGAAGACCTGGCCGGGCACCGTGTAGAGCTGCAGCTTGGTCTTGAAGCCTCCCACCACACCGATATCCAAGGGGAGCAGATCGAAGAAGAGCGTGCGATCCGTCTCGGTATTCAACGAGACCATCTCACCCCGGGCCTTCTGGGTCGTCTTGCCATAGATCGTATTCAGATTGGTGGTTTTCCCGCACAGACCGGGCCCGTAGTAAACGATCTTCGCCGTCATTTGGCGTGTGGCGTGGTTAAAAAAGACCATCCTTGGCTTCCCCAGTTGTCATGGGATTGTAGCGCGGGGAAGTGCGTCATTCCAGCGGGGATCTCAGGAAATCCCCGCTCGAGTGGATTCAGCAGCTGCGCATCACGCCCACGAGCAGGCCCTGCACCTGGATCCGGTCCGGGGCATAGCACTGGGGGCCGAGATTGGGATTATGGGGGATGAGCCAGACTCCTCCGGGATCCCGGCGGAATTCCTTGAGCGTGACATCCTCGCCATCGATGAGCACCACGACCCGGTCCCCGTTGCGGTAGTCCCCGCGCCTCTGGAGCACGACCAGATCGCCGTCCAGGATGGAATCCTCCACCATCGAATCGCCTCGGACCCGGAGCACGAAGAGCTCCTCCCGATCCCGGTGGATGGCATTGGGCACTTCAATGGGGATGGCCCGGGTCTCGGGGATGAGAGGCGCGCCCGCCGCCACATCCCCGCAGAAGGGCAGCATGCGCCCCGTGCCCTGATACCTGGACACGGGAAGGGAAAGATCCTCATCCTCGGTGACCACGATGTTATTGCCGGCCCCGTGGCTGCGATCCAGGAAGCCCTTTTCTGTAAGGTGCTGGACATGCTTGTGGATCGTGCTCACGGCGCTGGAGCCCACGCCATCGGCGATCTCCTTGAGGGTGGGACTCCGCTCCTCCTCCTGGAGAAAGCTCCGGATGAACTGGAGGACGGCGAGCTGGCGTTTGGTGAGATTCGAGGTCTTCATGCATCCAAAATTAAGCAACGGAGGTGCACGGGTCAATCCTTTTTTTTCGCTTTTTTTAGCCAGCCACCCGAAACCCCACGAGCCCCAAATCCTTACCTGTTTGGTATACTTTATTCCATGGCTGAGGTCTCACGTCCCTGGGGATTCCAGCTCACGCTGCGCCCGAAAGGAGAATCATGTCTTCCCCCCACGAGGTTCCAGGGGTGATGCCCCATGGGAAAACCCTGTTGAATGATTTTTCCATCGAGATCGCCACGATCAACGGATCCGGCAGCCAGACGGCCAACAATGTGCTGATGCGCACCATTTTCCAGATGGGCGTGCCCGTTAGCGGGAAGAACCTCTTCCCGTCAAACATCGCCGGGTTGCCCACCTGGTTTCAGATTCGCGTCAATCCCAGAGGCTACGCGGCCCCCAAGCCGAATGTGGACCTGCTGATCTGCATGAACGCCGAAACCGCCCGGGAGGATGTGGCCAAGCTGGAGCCGGGCGCCCTGTGCCTCTTCGACGAGCCCCTGAGGCTGGATGCCCTGCGCTCGGATCTGGTCTTTTTCCCCGTCCCCTTCCAGCAGCTGGTCACGGCCTCCTGTCCGGAACCCAAGCTCCACAAGCTCGTGAAGAACATGATCTACGTGGGGGTCGCGGCGCGGATGCTCGGCCTGGACATGAACGAGGTGGAGCGGGCCATCGCCCACCAGCTCGGGGGCAAGCAGAAGGCCATCGCGCTCAACGCCGGCGCGGCCAAGGCGGGCTTCGACTGGGCCCTCCAGCACCTGCCAGCCCAGGACCGCCTGAAGATCGCCCGGGATACCCAGACCCAAGGCCAGATCATCCTCGATGGCAATGAAGCCTGCGCCCTGGGGGCCATGTTCGCCGGCGTCACGGTGGTGGCCTGGTATCCCATCACGCCCAGTTCCAGCGTCGTGGAGACGCTGGCCGAATATGCGAAGCAGTACCGGACCGATCCGACCACCGGCAAGATGAATGTGGCCATCGTCCAGATGGAAGACGAACTCGCCAGCGCCGGGGCCATCATCGGCGCGGGGTGGGCGGGGGCCCGCGCCATGACCGCCACCTCGGGGCCCGGCCTCTCCCTGATGTCGGAATGCATTGGCCTGGGCTACTTCGCCGAATGCCCCAGCGTCTTCATCGATGTGACGCGCATGGGCCCCTCCACCGGCCTGCCCACCCGCACCAGCCAGGGCGATATCGAGCTCTGCGCCAAGGCCAGCCACGGAGACACCTACCACATCTGCCTCTACCCGGGGAACATGGAGGAGTGCTTCCGCTTCACCTACGAGGCCTTCGATCTGGCGGAGCGTTTCCAGACGCCGGTCTTCGTCGTCACCGATCTCGATCTGGGGATGCAGAACTGGGCCTCGCGCCCCTTCACCTACCCGGAGGCGAAATTCGATCGGGGGAAGGTGCTGAGCGAAGCCGAACTCCAGGAAGTCCAGGACTGGGGACGTTACCAGGACGTGGATGGTGATGGCATCTGCTGGCGCACCCTGCCGGGCACGCCGGGGGGAAAGGGCGCCTATCTCACCCGGGGCACAGGCCACAACGGTCACGCCCTCTATTCGGAAAAGCCCGCCGATTGGAAGTCCAACCTGGACCGCCTGCGTCGGAAGTTCGATACGGCGAGAGCCTTTGTGCCCGCGCCGATCCTACGCAGCGCCCATTCCAAGCGGGGCATCCTGGCGTACGGATCCAGCGACCCCGCCGTCCAGGAGGCCCTGGATATCCTCGCAGAAGCCCATGGCAAGTCGGCGGACTACCTGCGCATCTGCGCCCTGCCCTTCACCCAGGAGATCGAAACCTTCCTGGAACGCATGGAGGTGGTCTACGTGGTGGACCAGAACCGCGACGGCCAGATGGCCAATCTCCTGAGGGAATTCTTCCCCGAGCTCTCGCAAAAGATCCGGAAGCTGAGGCATTACGACAGCACGCCCCTCCACGCCCAGACCCTCGTCGACCAGATCAATGCCTTCGAGAAGTGAGTCCCACATGCCCACCATGCCCCCTATCACCAACGCCCTCGGCCTCACAAAACAGGACTATGCGGGCGCCAAATCCACCCTCTGCCCCGGCTGCGGCCATGACGCCATCACCGCTCAGATCATCCAGGCGGCCTTCGAGATGGGCATCGAGCCCCACAGGGTGGCCAAGCTCTCAGGCATCGGCTGCTCGAGCAAGACGCCCGCCTACTTCCTGAACCAGGCCTGGGGCTTCAATTCCGTGCATGGACGCGCCGCGGCGATCTGCACGGGCGTCACCCTGGCGAACCGTCAACTCACCAACCTCCTCGTCAGCGGCGACGGCGATTCCATGTCCATCGGCATGGGCCAGTTCATGCACATGATTCGCCGGAACGTGCCGGTGGTCTACATCCTGGAGGATAACGGCGTCTATGCCCTGACCAAGGGCCAGTTCTCCGCCACGGCCGATATCGGCTCCCTGCTCAAGAAGGGGGATCGGAACGAGTTCCCGCCCATCGACCCCTGCACCCTGGCCATGGAACTGGGCTGCGGCTTCGTGGCCCGGGGGTTCAGCGGCAATCCCAAGCAGCTCAATATCCTCCTCAAGGCCGCCTTCGCCCATCGCGGCACGGCCCTCATCGACGTGATCAGCCCCTGCGTCACCTTCAATAACCACGAGGGCAGCACGAGATCCTACAAGGTGGCTAAGGACAGGGAGATTCCCCTTCAGGAGTTGGGCTTCGTGCCCTACGCGGAGCTCGAGCAGATCGAGATCCCCGCCGGAGAGACCCGGGAAGTGGCCTTCCCCGATGGCAGTCGCCTGACCTTCCGCTGCCTGCACGCGGACTACGACCCCATGGACCGCTTCGGCGCCATGAAGGCCCTCCACGAGGCCCGGGAAGCGGGGGAACTCCTCACAGGCCTCCTCTGCCTCCAGCCCAATCGCCCCACCCTGCAGGAATACCTCCACCTGGTGGACGCGCCCCTGGCCCTCCTGCCCCAGGAGTCCGTCAAACCCGGCCCGGAGGTGCTTCAGGCTTGCATGGAAGCCCTTCGGTAGACCCCTTTTGCGGCGATCAGCGTTTTTTGGGGTATAGGATCATGGGTCGGTCCGACGGCGTACTCGTGATCGAAACCCGGGAGCCCATGGAAGAATCCCAGCCCTGCTGGACCCAATAGGGGATGAGACCGTTGTACCAAACCGAGGGAACGCTCAAGGGGCCCAGATTGGCGGCGGTCATGGTCATGAATTCCGAGAGCATCTCCCCGGTGTACGAGCTCTGCCATCCCAGCTGAAAGGAGCGGGCCAGCACCGGCTTCCAGGTGGCCTTGAAATCCAAAATCCTCTCCTGGCGCTCATCGAAGAAGCGCTCCACCACTTCCACCGTGGCCCCGGGAGTGCCTCGCCGGGACCGCCCCACCTTGCGCGATGTCAGGTCCGAGCCGACCCAGGTCCGCCATTCGCCGCCCCCCCAATCCCGGGCCGGGAGCACCATGACCCAGGTGAAGGCCTGGGGAGGCCCGGCCTGGGGCGCCTCGAGGGCCGGCAGGGGAAGAGGCTCGGAGGCACCCACCGCCCCTGCCAGCAGGAATGAAAAAAACGATACCCGACGCCCCATCTTGGCCATGCCCCAGGATCGGGCCCTCCTCCCGAAAAAACAAGGGGAATGGCCGCAGAGCCACGAGGCATCGGTTGACGCCGGACCACGCCCCGCTAGACTGGAGATTCCCATGGGGCTGTAGCTCAGTTGGGAGAGCGCTGCAATCGCACTGCAGAGGTCGTCAGTTCGATCCTGATCAGCTCCACCAAAACCCCCTAGAGAAATCCGGGGGGTTCTTGTTTTATACCGGCAAACCGATTCGTCAAATCGTCTTCGTCGTCAAGACTTCGTCAAATCATGGCCCAACGACTGCCATGGATCGAGGTAGATCTGAATCGACTGAGATGGCCATTTGGCGGCCATTGGCTTCAGTTTTTTATCCTCCGAACAAAGCAATAGGGCCACCCATGGGATACCGCCGTGAAGCCCATGAATGCTACGGTTTCAGGCATACGAAGCCAATCAGTCCACCCACTGATCCAGGACAGCTAGGGGCACCGCATCCCCGGGGGCAACCAGCAACACGTCCTCGGCGCGAAGGAACAATGCCGAGGCCAACCCTGATGCCGCGGATCTCCTGTCGGCGGCGGCCCTGACCCTCTCGGGGCCTCGGCCCGCAGAGTTCAGTGACCAGTTGCCCAGTCCGGTCCAGGGAGCGCGCTTGGCCTCGTTCAGGGTGTTCTACGAAAACCTGCCCCTGTTGCCCCAGGGTAAGGCGGACAAGCTACTGCAAGAGATCGAGGACCTGACGGGCAAATCGAGGTAGGACATGAAGGGTCAGGAGGTACAATCGACCCATGCCCGACCCCCAGGATTCCTCGGCCGAGACCCGCCCTTCCTTTGAGGCCCCCAAGGGCTTCGAGACAAAGTTCCGGGATCTCTCGCTGCGCCTGGCCTCCTTCGAGGGGCCTCTGGACCTGCTGCTCTACCTCATCCGCGAGCACAAGCTCGATCTCCTGGATCTGCCCATGGCAGAAGTCACCAAGCAGTACATGGATCACCTGCTGCTCATGGAGGAACTCAATCTGGAGGTCGCCGCCGAATTCATCGCCATGGCGGCCCATCTGATCCAGATCAAGTCCCGGCTGCTGCTGCCCCTGCCCCCCACGGAGGATGGCGAGGAACAGGATCCCCGGGAGGAACTGGTCCAGCGCCTGCTCGATTACCAGGCCGTCAAGGAGGCCACCAAGGAACTCGCCGTGCGGGAAGGCGAATGGCAATCCGTGGTCTACACCAAGGGCCTGGATCTCCAGGAACACGCCCGGGTGGAGGAGGAGCCCATCCAGGCCACCCTCTTCGATCTGCTGGGCGCCTACCGGGAAGCCCTCAAGAAGCTGCTCCCGCCCCCCGCCGTCGAGGTCCGCACGGCCCCCAGGACGCTAGACCAGCGCATCGCCGAAGTGATCAAGGATCTTCAGGATGGCCGCTGGCTCCCCTTCAGCGGACTCCTGGCCACGGCCCAGACCCGGGAGGATCTCGTCATCACCTTTTTGGCCCTCCTGGAACTCATGCGCACGGGCCGGGTGAGGCTGGTGCAGTCGGAAGCCTTCGGCGAGATCCGCGTGCAGGCTGCCTGATGCAATTCAGGGGGGACCGCCCAACCGCGCCTGGCGAAAGCTAAACCGGAGAGTGGATCACCTTCCGGAACCGGGAAAGCTCTTTTAGATCCGGTGTTTTGGACCCGGGTAGGCTATCTGGAGAGAGCAGGCGGTCCCCCTTCATCGCAGCGAGGGCCTTGGCCTCGGAGCAAGAGGAGAAGCTTTGAACAACCGCGCCACCTTCATCGATGTCGCCCTGTTGGACGCCCTCAGCGATGAGGCTCGGGCCACGGCCCGTCAGCGCACCCACCACAACTTCCATCCCCACGCGGAATACCCCTGCCACAGGCTCCTCATCGCCATCGAGCCCTCTTCCTACATCCCGCCCCACTGCCACGGGGAGCCCACCAAGGACGAGACCCTGCTGGTCCTCCGGGGCCGCCTGGGCGCCCTCATCTTCGATCCCCAGGGAGGGGTCCTTGAGGCCCGGGTCCTGACCCCGGGAGGCTGCCTCGGCCTCACCATACCCCACGGCACCTTCCACGGGCTGGTTTCCCTGGAGCGCGGTTCGGTCTTCCTCGAGGCCAAGGCCGGTCCCTACGCCGCCCCTCGAGCCGAGGAACGCCCTCCCTGGGCGCCGCTGGAGCAAACAGCGGAAGCCGCCGCCTACCTGGAGAGCCTGCGCGCCCACTTCTGATCCTCCGTTCCAGGGTCCCGGCGCTATGCTGGGGTTCATTCCAGGGAAGCCACCATGCCCGATCCCTTGCCCCAACCTCCGGAATCCCAACCCGGGGACACGACACAGACCCATGACCTCGATGCGCTCCAGATGACCCAAGGGGAGAGGCCCGAGCTGCCCATGTTCGAGCGTCTGCCCGCCGCCAGCGATGAACCCACCCAGCCCATTCCCGTGAGCCCCCTGGGCCCCTCCGCCGAGGCCGTGCAGGCCCTCCTGAATGGCCCCGAGGTGAGAATCCAGGCCGGAGCCCCTCCGGAGTCTGCCCCTCTCTTCGAGACACAGATCCTCCATCCGGATGTCCAGACCCGGCGAATCGCCCCGGGGGAACTGCCCCTGCCACCGCGGAAGCGGATGCCCCTCTGGGGCTGGGCGACCCTGGTTCTGCTGCTGGGCTTGGGGACGGTCTATTTCCTGAGGCCCGAACTCCTGGGTTTCAAGACCGCCGAGGCCCCAGAGTCGGAACCGGATGCAAAACCCGGCCCCCAGGAGGCTGCCACCACCGAAGTGCCCCCTGCCCTGCGCTCGTACCTCGAGAAGGCCCAGCAGGGGGACAAGGACGCCATGCGGATGCTCGGCGTCATGTACTACAACGGCCTGAACGTGCAAAGAAACCAGGAAGAAGGCCTGAAGTGGTACCGGAAGGCCGCGGCGGCCGGGAGCGTGGCCGCCCAGAAGGAGCTGAAGGCCCTGGAGGGGAAGACGCCCTCGCGTTAATACGGGTTATCGAATCCGAATTCCTCAGCCCTGGCGCCAGAGCATGACCTTTCGCGCCGCGGCCGGGCCGATGGATTCAAGGAGGGCCGCCTCCTCCGCTTCCCGCACACCGGTCACACTGCCGAAGGCCAGGAGCAGCTTTCGGGCCGTGGCCTCGCCGATGCCGGGGATCTGCGTGAGTTCGGTCTGGAGGGTGCGTTTGGCGCGCAGGTTCCGGTGATAGGTGATGGCGAAGCGGTGGGCCTCGTCGCGGATGCGCTGGAGGAGCTGGAGGACGGGGCTGGTCTTGGGAATGCGCACGGCCTCGCTTGAACCGGGGCGGAAGACCAGTTCCTCCTTCTTGGCCAGGGAGGCCAGCTCGAGCCGATCCAGTTCCAGTTCGTGCAGCACCTCCTGCACGACATGCAGTTGGCCCAGGCCGCCATCGATGAGCACCAGTTCTGGAAGCTCCTTGCCCTCGTCGCGCAGCCGCCTGTAACGGCGCTGGACGGTCTCCTGCATATTGGCGAAGTCGTCGTTCTGTTCGTTCGTCAGCTTGAAGCGCCGGTACTGCCCCTTGTCGGGGACGCCTTCGGTGAAGACCACGCAGCTGGCCACCACCTCGCGGCCCTGTCCATGGCTGATATCGAAGCATTCGATGCGCCGGGGCAGCTGGGCCAGCCCCAGGAAGGCCTGGAGGCCCTCCAGCACGGCCTGGTTGAGGCGGGCGGGTTCGAATTTCCGTTCGAGAGCCAGCCCCGCGTTCTCCTGGGCCATGGCCAGGAGTTCCACCTTCTCCCCCCGCTGAGGCACGTGGATCGTGGGTTTCGTGCCCCGCATCCCCCCCAGCCACTCCCGCAGCACCTCCACATCCTCGGGTTCCACTTCCACCAGGATGCGCAGGGGCACGGGATCTTCCGAATAGACCCGCTGGAGCACCTGGGCGAGCACAGCCCCATCCACGGCCTCCACATCCTCGATCATGTATTCCTTCCGGCCCACCATGCGCCCCTCCCGCATCACGAGCCGGTGGACGCAGGCCCTGCCATCCAGCACCGCCGATCCGTAGAGATCCGTATCCTCCTGGTCCACGGTGGCGGCCTTCTGGCGGGTGAACCAGGCATCCAGCTGTTGGAGGGCGTCCCGGTGATGGGCCGCCTGTTCGAAGGCGCTGTGCTCGGAAGCCTTCCACATGGCCGCTTCCAGGCGGTTCTTCAGCTCGTCCCGCTTGCCCTCCAGGAAGAGCCGCGCCTCCCGGGCCTGTTCGCCATAGGCCTCGGCCTGGATGACGCCGATGCAGGGGGCCGTGCAGCGGTGGAGCTGGTACTTCATGCAGGCCCTGCTCCGCTGGCCATCGATGACCAGATCGCAATCCCGGAGTTGGAAGAAGCGGTAGACCAATTCCACCGTGCGGTAGGCGGTAGAGGCGGGAAAGAAGGGGCCAAAGTACAGCGACCCGTCCTTCACCACCCGCCGGGTCACGAAGACCTGGGGGAAGGCGTCCTTCCAGGTGAGCTTCACGTAGGGGTAGGTCTTGTCGTCCCGCAGCAGGATATTAAAGGGGGGGAAGTGTTCCTTGATGAGGTTGTTCTCGAGGACCAGGGCCTCCAGCTCCGTCTCGCAGACGATGAACTCCAGGTCCCAGATGCGCGCCACCAGGCGCCGGGTCTTGGCGTCCTGGTGCTTGTTCTGGAAGTAGCTCTTCACCCGGTTGCGCAGCACCTTGGCCTTGCCCACGTAGAGGAGGTTCCCTTCCCTATCCCGGTAGAGATAGACCCCCGGCCGGGTGGGGAGATCGGCAAGCTTCCGCTTCAGGAGGGGGGAGAACTCGGCATTGGAGCGGGGAGGCATGGGACTAGCGCAGGGCCAGGAGCAGGAGGAGCGGCGCCAGGAGCAGGGCCAGCATGAGCCAGCCCGCGGGCCTCCCGAAGTTTAGCGTCCAGCCGATGCCGATGCGCTTGGGGATCCAGATCCGCTCGTCCCGGGGGTTCACGTAGAAGAGCCCCCAGACGTAGTATTCGTCATCAGGCTGGGGCCCCAGGCGGCGGCTGGAGAGGACGCTTTCCCAGATGCCCACGCCCAGGCAGAGGAAGAGGAAGGCGAGGGCCACCCAGAGGATCCAGAGACCTTGAAGGGGGATGAGCAGCATGGCCAGACTCAGTCCCGCCACCCCAAGGGTCATCAAGCCCCGAGCCGGTCGCATCGCGGCCATCTTCGCCGCAGTTCGATCATCGGCCCCAGCCATGGCTAGGTCCATCAACCAGAACAGGAGCCAGATCCCGATGGGCAGACCGAAGACCAGCCAGGGCAGGCTGCCGCGGTCCATCCACCCGTTGGCCCTTCCCGCGATATCAAAATGGGTGGGCACACGCGAGGGGAGGCGTCCCTTGAGCATCCCCCAGGCCGCCAGGAGCGCCATCAGCGCTCCAGCGCCCGCGAAATCCCAGCGGCTCAGACAGAGAGGTGCCTTGCGTTCGCTCATGGAACCAGGATAGCGGCCTTGTCGGGTCAAGCCTTGGCGTGGATCTCCATGACCGCGCGCAGCAGTTCGAGCGCCTCGGCCTTCGGTCGCTGGAAGGCGTTGCGGCCCATGATGCTGCCGAAGGCTCCGCCCGCGGCGATTTCTCGGACTTCAGCCAAGACCTCCTCTGTGCCCTTGGCCTCGCCGCCGCTGAAGATCACGATGCGCCGACCATTGAAGGCGCTGCGCAGCACCTCGGCCACGCGCTCCCTCAGGGTCCCGGTGGGCAATTGGCACTTCTCGTAGACCTTCGCGGCCTCTGGGGTATACAGGTTGGCCTTGGGGGGCTTCACCTTCACGATGTGGGCCCCCAGCTGGCAGGCGATCTGGGCGGCGTAGGCCGAGACATCGGCGGCGGTCTCCCCCTCCTTGGCAAGACCCGCGCCCCGGGGATAGGACCAGACGATGGTGGGCAGGCCCACGGCCTTGGCCTCCAGGATCAGCTCCCGCAGCGCCTCGTACATCCCATTGCGGTCGCTGGAGCCCGGATAGATCGTGTAGCCGATGGCCGTGCATCCCAGCCGCAGCGCGTCCTCCACGCTGGCCGTCACCGCGCCGCAGGGTTCGATCTTGCTCAGGGAATCCGAATTATTGAGCTTGAGGATGAGGGGGATCTCTCCCGCGTAGTCCGACGCGATGGCCTCCAGGAAGCCCAGGGGCGCTGCGTACGCGTTGCAGCCCGCTTCCAGGGCCAGTTCCACGTGATAGCGCGGATCGTAGGCCGGGGGATTGGGGGCGAAGCTGCGGGCCGGACCATGCTCGAAACCCTGGTCCACCGGCAGGATTACGAGCTTTCCCGTGCCCGCCAGGCGCCCTGCATTCATGAGACGCGCCAGGTTGGCCTTCACGCCCGGATTTTCCGACGCATACCAGGAGAGGATTTCCTTCACACGTGCCGTAGCCATGGCCGCCTCCATCGAAAGGGGATCGGCCCAATCACACTCCCAATGCCCGGAATTTGCAAGGCGCCCCAGCCCTGGGAAGGGCTGGACTCGCGTGATGTGGGTCGCGCCATTGTGTGGCAGGCTGAGAGGATGCGCCGCCTGATTGCGCCCTGCAGCTTCAAGTTCCGGGAGAAGGCTTCGGTCTTCCTGACCGAGTTGCATCCCGCCGAAACCCCTGAAGCGCGAAGCACCCTGCTCACGGGGCTCCGCAAGCGCGATTTCGACGCCACCCACCACTGCTCGGCCTGGCGGGAGGGGGCTCCCCTGCGCGGCCAAGGGGCCGATGACGACGGGGAGCCTTCGGGCACGGCCGGGGGCCCCATGCTCAAGGTGCTGGAGGGGGGAGATCTCACCGATCTCCTGGCCGTGTGCATCCGCTGGTTCGGAGGCACCAAACTGGGTACGGGAGGCCTGGTGCGCGCCTACACCGAAGGCGTCCAGGGAGCCCTGGGGGAGGCCCATGCCCAGGGGCTGCTGGAGCCGATCCGCATCCTATGCGCCGGATCCATCCAGGTCGGCGCCGCCCAGGCCCATCTGCCCTTCCAGGTGCTGGGAGCCTTTCCCGATTCGGAGATCCTGGGCCAGGATTTCCAGGGCAGCCTCTCCACCCTCCACTTCCGGATCCCCCCGGAACGCGCCAGCGCCCTGGAACACGCCTGGCGCGAGCGCAGCCGGGGGGGCATGGTCATCTGGGAATGATCCCCCTTGAGCGTCAAAAAACTGAAACCCAACACGGAGACACAAAGGACACGGAGAGAAGCTTGGCAGCCGCGCATTTATCCATCTGCTTTTCTCCGTGGGCTCCGTGCCTCCGTGGTGAATCTGCTTACCCAGAACTCGAAACCGCAGGATCCCCCTTCGTTCGCCGATCCCTCTCCGCCATTCGCCGAATGGGGATGGCCGCCGCGCATCCAGCCCCGTAGCTTGGTTCAGGAGGCACACGATGCACGCACGATCGGAATGCGATTCCCGCTTCACCGCCAAATTGGTGCTGGGAATCCTCTGCATGGTTTTCGGAGCGGCTTTCCTGCTGCACAACCTGGGCATCCTGGACGCCAGCCACAGCCTGCGATTCTGGCCCCTGGCCCTGGTCGTGCTGGGCCTAGAGCGGATCTTCAGCCGGGGTTTCCTGCGCGCCACGGGAGGACACGTCCTGGTCCTGGTGGGCCTGATGCTCCAACTGGGATGCCTGGAGAAGGAATACCTGCTGGAGAAATGGTGGCCCCTGGGCGTTGTCTGGATGGGCCTCGTGCTCACGCTCCGGGCCCTGTGGCCAGCCCCCAAGACCGAACCCATCCAGGCTCCCGAATCTTTCTGTCAGGATTCCAACGAGAGGCCCTCATGAACCCCGAAACTGAATCCCACCCTGGCCGCTTCGTCACCCCCGCCCTGGTCGTCGGCATCGCCATCGTCATATTCGGCCTGGGCCTCCTCCTGGACAACTTCGATCTCAATTTCTATTACGGCCATATGGTCTTCAAGTTCTGGCCCCTGATTCTGGTGGCGGTGGGCCTCCTCAAGCTGCGGGCCTGCCAGGGCACCTGCGTGAGCGGCTACCTGCTCACGGGCATCGGCCTCATGCTCCTCCTCAAGACGGTGTGGGATCGCAGCGTGGGGGATCTCATCGGCCCCATGCTCCTCACGGGCGTCGGCATCTTCATCGTGCTCAGGGCCCTCAAGCAGCACAGGCGGGTGCCGGAGGAATTGCAGCAGAGCGAAGGCTTCCTGCGGGGCAACGCCATCCTCAGCGCCTTCAAGCACCGCCCCCAGTCCCAGGCCTTCCGGGGGGGAGAACTCACCTCCATCTTCGGCAGCTTCGAGGTGGATCTCCGCCAGGCCATGATCGAGGGCAGCTCCGCCCGGCTCGATACCTTCGTGATGTTCGGCGGCGGCGATATCAAGGTGCCCGAGGGCTGGGAAGTGCTGGTGCAGGCCACGGCCATTTTCGGCGGCGTCAATGACAAGACCGCCCCCCTGCCCCAGGGCGGAGAAGCCCGTCCCCGGCTCGTCATCACGGGGCTCGTGCTCTTCGGGGGCATCGAGATCCGGCACTGAGATGCATCCAGTCTTAAGAAGCCGGGCCCGACTGGGGACCTACCTCCTGGGGTGGGTCCCCATTGCGGCGCTCTTGGCGGCCCAGGCCGCGGTCAAGCACGCCCCCCTGCCCGCCGCGATCATCGTTGGCCTGGTGGGCGCCTACACCGCCGCGGGCCTCTTCCTCTCTTCGTTTTTCCTGTGCCGCACGCTCCCCATCGCCACCACGGAGACTCGCACGCTGGTGACCACTTGGATGGCGGCCTCCCTGGCCATGGGCGCCCTCTGGTCCATCCTGATGCTGGAGGTCCTCAAGCAGCTGGGACGGGGCTATCCGGCCCTGGCCCCCTATGGGGAGATGAGCCTTCTGAACCTGCTGGTGGCCGGGACCACGGGCTGCATCCTCTACCTCCTCACCGTGGCCCTGCACTACCTTCTGATGACACTCGAACAGCGCCAGGAGGCCGAGCGCATGGAACAGGAACTGCGGGTCCTGGCCCGGGAGGCCGAACTGAAGGCTCTGCGCGCCCAACTCAATCCGCACTTTCTCTTCAACAGCCTGAACTCCATCAGCGCCCTCACGAGCCTGGACGCCAAGCGCGCCCGGGAGATGTGCGTGCTGCTGGCGGATTTCCTCCGCAAGAGCCTCCGCCTGGGAGAGCGCGCCACGGTGAGGCTCTCGGATGAACTGGACCTCGTCAGGAACTACCTGGCCATCGAGCAGATCCGCTTCGGAGAGCACCTCAGGATCCAATGGGATCTGTCCCCTGCCCTCGAGGACGTCGAGATCCCCACCCTGCTCCTCCAGCCCCTGGTGGAAAACGCCATCAAACATGGCATCGCCCAGATCCCCGAGGGGGGCACGATCCACATCTCCGCCCTGGCCCACGGCGCCTTCGTGGAGATCCATGTGGGAAATCCCATGGACGCCGATGCCGAACAGCCCCAGGGCCTGGGGCTGGGGCTCAAGCAGGTGAAGCAGCGGCTCCAGGGGCGATACGGCAGCCAGACCTTTTTCGAAGCGAAGATCCGGGAGGGGCGTCACGAGGTGGTGCTGACCTTCCCCCGGCATTCAGGCGAGGTAGAACCATGAGCGAACGCACCTTCACAGCCCTCATCGTCGATGACGAGGACCTGGCCCGGGCCGTCCTGAGGGAACACCTGGCCAGCCATCCCGAAGTGCAGATCCTGGCCGAAAGTTCCAACGGCTTCGACGCCGTAAAAATGGCCACCGAGCTCAAGCCGGACCTGATGTTCCTGGATATCCAGATGCCTAAATTAGACGGCTTCGAGGTCCTCGAGCTGCTGGATCCCCAGCCCACGGTCATCTTCGTGACGGCCTACGACCAGCATGCCCTCAAGGCCTTCGAGGTCCACGCCGTGGACTACCTCCTCAAGCCCTTCGGCCTGGAGCGCTTCGAGGAGGCCCTCCAGCGGGCCAAGATCCGGCTGGGCTCGGGGGAGCCCACCCGGGTCCAGGCCACCGATCTCTCCAGCACCGCCAAGAGCGATTGGCCCCTGGACCGCATCGTGGTGCGGGACGGCACCAAGGTGACCCTCATCCCCCTCTCCAAGCTGGACTACATCCAGGCCCAGGACGACTACGTGCTCCTGAAGACCCCCGAGAAGGGCCATCTCAAGCAGCAGACCCTGGCAAGTCTCGAATCCCGCCTGGATCCCAAACGCTTCCTGCGCATCCACCGCAGCTTCATCATCCAGACGGACCGCCTGGCCCGCCTGGAACAGAGCGAGACCGAGAGCTGGATCGCCGTCCTAATCGACGGCACGCGCCTGCCGGTGAGCAAGAGCGGGTACGGCCGGCTGAAGGAACTGCTCGGGAAAGACTGATTTCGGGCATATCTTTTTTTTCTCAACATGTTCATACCCGCGTTATCCATGGTCACCATTAGCTGATCTCGCCGATTGTTTGTCATTGTCAACATTCCATACCCTTCCCTAGTCTGGTTCATTCCCAGCCCCGGCGAACCGGGATCGGAGTGCTCCAGACATGACCCCACCCATCCGAACGATCACCCTCACCCTTCTCGTGGCGGGCACCCTCGCGCCCCGGGCCCTGGCCTCTGGCTTCCAGCTCCGGGAACAGAGCCCCAGCGCCCAAGGCAGCGCCTTCGCCGGCATCAGCGCGGGGGGGACCGATATCAGCAGCATGTTCTTCAACCCCGCCACCCTAACGGCCTTCGAGGGCTTCCAGTTCGTGATCGGCGGGACCTCTGTAGCCCCCAAGGCGGAATTGGGAGGCGCCTCGGCCACCCGGGGCACCTATTCCGGAACCCTGGCGCCCTTTGGCGGGACCACCATCCCAGGGCCCGCCTCCCATCCGGACGCCGCCAACGATGCGTTGCTGCCCAACCTCTATGCCCTGTGGTCGGTAACGAAGGACTTCAAGCTGGGCCTGTCCGTGAACGCCCCCTTCGGACTGGTGACCCAATACGATCCCAGCTTCACCGGTCGCTACCACGCCCTCAAATCCGATCTTCAGACGCTGGATGTGGCCCTCAACGCCGCCTATCGGATCCATCCGACCCTGTCTGTGGGCGCGAGCCTGATCTACCGGAAGGTGGACGCCGAGCTGAGCAACGCGGTGGATATGGGCCAGATCGCCTTCCTGGGCCTAGCCTCCGCCTCGGTTTCCGGGGCCTTCATCCCCAGCGGCACCTCCTCCCCCTACGATGGCAAGGCCACGATCAAGGGCGATGCGTCGGTGATCGGCTATAAGCTCGGCCTGACCTTCGAGCCCACCCGCACACTCCACCTGGGGCTCGCATACTCCGGCGCAACCAAGCCGAAGGTGGAAGGCACCGTCACCTACCAATACCCCACCGTCTCCCCGAACCTGGCGCCTTATTTCACCGGCGTGATCAACGGAGGCCATCTCATCGACGGCCCCGTGACGGCGGCGGTGTCCCTGCCCGATTCCATCTCCCTGGGCATCTCATACGATCTCCACCCCGCCTTCAACCTGGCCTGGGAGGTCTCCCGCACGGAGTGGAGCGCCTTCAAGGAACTCCGGATGAAGTTCGGATCCGGCCAGTCCGATTCCGTCACCCTCGAAAACTGGCGCGATACCTGGTTTTGCAGCCTGGGGGCCACCTGGAAGTGTTCGGAATCGCTCTCCCTGAGGGCAGGCCTGGCCAGCGACCAGGGCGCCGCCCCGGATAGCACCCGCACCCCCCGCATCCCGGACGGCGACCGCACCTGGTTTTCCGTGGGCCTGGGTTACACCTTCAGCAAGACCCTGGCGGTGGATCTCGCTTACACCCATATCGCCATCCAGGAAGCCCCCCTCGCCCTCAGCGCCGGGACCTCCACCAGCCCGGATTTCTTCCGGGGCAACCTGAGCGGCCACTTCCAGAACCGCATCGAGATCCTGGCCCTCTCGGCCCGCTTTCATTTCTGAGGCCTGAATTCGGCATCCATCATTGCCAGCGGGGTGGCCCTCGCGAGACGATGGCCAGAACGAATCCTGAGGAGGCTCCCCTATGAACCAGTCCGCTGTTCCAGCGACGGACATCCCGAAAGGTCACCCCAAGGGCCTCTGGGTGCTCGTCATCACGGAGACCTTCGAACGCATGTCGTTCTATGGGACGCGGCCCCTGTTGATGCTGTATATGACGGCCTCCGCGGCCATGGGCGGGCTGGGGCTCGATCTGGGGCGGGCCACGGCGATATTTGCGGGCTACTACCTCTCCCTCTATGTCTTCGCCCTCTCCGGCGGCCAGATCGCTGATCGCTTCATCGGCGCCAAGCGCACCATCCTCCTGGGGGGCCTCTTCATCGCCGCAGGCCAGCTCCTGCTCCAGGTGCATAGCGCCCAGGCCCTGCTCTTCTCGCTCACCGCCATCGCCGTGGGCACCTGCCTGATGAAGCCCAATCTCTCGGCCTCGGTCGGCAAGATGTACGACAAGCACGATCCCAGAAGGGACGCCGCCTTCACCATCGAATACGCGGGCATAAACGTGGGCTCCATCATCGCAGTCTTCCTCTGCGGCTGGATGTCCAGCAGTCCCAGCTTCATGTCCCTCCTGCGCGCCGTGGGGCTGGATAGCCCCAATGGCTGGGCCTGGGCCTTCGGCATGACGGGCTTCGGCATGCTGCTCTCCCTGGTGAATTTCGTCCTGCGCCGCAAGCTCATCCAGGACCTCACCCTCCCCGAGGGGGAAGTGGAGCCGAGGCCCGCGGGCCTGCCCTTCGTGGCCTTCCAGGTGGCGGTGGTGGTGGGCCTCGCCTTCCTGGTCATCAGTCATCCGAACCCCTATGTCCAGCTGGCAGCAGGCATCGGAGGGGCCATCTTCCTCATGTTCGGCGTCCAGGCCCTCATCAACCGCGGCCTCGTGAAGACCCGCACATCGGTTGCAGCCACCTCCGGCGGCACCCCCATTGAGCACCAGAAGCTCACCGGTTCCGACTGGACCCGCATCGGCGTAGTGGGCCTGATGATCGCCTTCAGCCTGATTTTCTGGATGCTCTTCCAGCAGGCGGGTTCCACCTTCAATCTCTTCGCCCGGGACTACAGCAAGCGGGTCTTCGGCAACCCCCAGGCTCAAGCCCTCGCCGTCGAACAGGCCAAGATCCGCCTCAACGAACTGCCCCCGGCCGATAAAGCGGTGAAGGCCTTCGAGACGACCTTCGATGCCCTGCGCAAGCAGGATAATCCTCTGGTGGAAGCCACCCTCAAACTCAGGACCCTGGATAAGGAGATCCAGACCCTCCAGGACCTGAAACCGGCCCAGGACACGCCGAAGAATGCCGCCAAGCGCGCCGCCGAAGTGCAACGCCTCCAGGGCGAGCGCCCGGCGATGGAAGCCCATATGAAGGCCACCTCCGACCAGAACCCACCGGTGGCCCAGGAGATGAAGGGCGTGCTGGACCAAATGAGCGCCGCGGAGGCCAAGCTCGCCGCTGTGGCCCAGAAGGAGAAGGCTCTGGAGAAACAGAAGACGGATCTCCTCCAGGCCAAGGGCGGCTTCGAGATCCCGCCGGTCTTCGTGCTGGTGACCAATCCCACCCTGGTGGTGATCCTCGGGGCGGTCTTCGCCGCCCTTTGGCGCAAGCGCAGCGGCAAGTGGCCCAGCAGCCCGGTGAAATTCGCCCTGGGGCTCCTCTGCGTCTCCCTGGCGCTAGGCGTCATGTCCATGGCGGCCCGCCTGGCCCAGCCCCAACTGGGCCAGGTGATGCAGGTCTCCCTGGGCTGGCTCTTCGGCACCTATGTCTTCGCCACACTGGGCGAGCTGTGTCTCTCTCCCGTGGGCCTGGCCTACGTCTCCAAGCTGGCCCCCCGCCAGCTGGGCAGCCAGATGATGGGCATCTGGTTCTTCGGCAGCGGCCTGGGATCCTACGCCGCAGGCAAGATCGCCAGCAACATGGCTGGCACCCCCATGTGGATCATCTTCATCTGGTGCGCGGGCCTGGCCCTCTTCGCCTGCATCCTGCTCTGGGCCTTCGTGAGCCGCTTCATCCACAAGCTCATGGGCGGCTACAGCTAACAGCCTCTGCCCACAAGAACCCGCGCCAACAGGGCAGCCACACCCAAGGGGATGGCTGCCCTGTTGCTTGCTCGCGAGCTGGCAATGCCCTCTAGAAGCGGTAGCGGAGATTGGCGAACCAGGTGCGTCCCGGCAAGGGGTAGCCGGTGGTCAGCTGGTAATTGCGATCCAGGAGATTGGAGAGGCCTCCCTCCAGGCTGACGCCCTTGCAGACATCCCACCCCGCGGAGAAGGCCAGGGTCGTGTAGCCCCCCAACCGGGTGTTCACGGTCAGTTTGGACAGATTGGAGTAGGTGTCCCAGAGGGCGTCCTGGCTCTCCACCTTGGTCTGGAAGCGCAGGCCCGTCACGGGCTCCACCTTTAGGTGGGCCGTGAGCCGGTTCCGGGGGGTGGAGGTGAGTACCAGCGTGGGATCGCTCAGGTTCTTCCGGTCCAGGTAGGTGTAGCCCAGGCCCCCCTGGAGCCAAGCGCAGGGCGTGAATTCGGCCGTGAACTCCACGCCCTGATGGCGCACCTTACCGATATTGCGGTTCTGCATGAAGGTCGTTCCAGCCACGGACTGGGCCTGGATGAGATCCCGGATATCGCTGCGGAAGAGGGCGGCGCTCAGGGCCACCCAGGTGAAGGGCCGCACTTCGGCCCCCGCCTCCCAGTTGAGGGCCCGCTCGGGCTTCAGATCGGGGTTCTCGATGTAGGAGCCCAGGCGCAGGGAGTAGCGATCCTTGAGGGTCGGGAAGTGGTCCTTCTGGGCGATGGAGACATGGAGCCGGATCTTGGAATCCACCTGCCAGTAGAACGCCGCCTGGCCGTGGAGGAAGCCCTTGGAATCCGGCAGATGCCAGGTGCCCGCGTCCACGGGATGGAGCTGGTCATAGCCCAGCCCCAGGGCCAGGTCCAGGGTCCGCCCCAGGGAGACCGTATCCTCCAGGCCCCCCGAGAGCAGGTCGTCCTCGTAGAACTTGCGGGAAGTGGCCAGCCCGTTATCCTCCCGATGCACATCCCGCTTGGCCTGGAGTGAGGCCCGGATGAGATGTCCCTCCAGGGCCAGCGTGTCCCATTCCAGGGCCACGCCATTGCTGAAGTCCCGGTAGAAGCTCTGGCCCGTGGGCTTGAGCTTGCCGGTGGTGCTGGGCACCGTGAAGGTGCCATTGGTGTACTCCTGGATGGTGTTCTCGTACTCGTCGTGGTAGATCCGGGACTTCAGCGCGCTCTGGGCGCCGAGGGCGGTGGAAGAGGTGAAGTAGAGGCTATCCTTATCCCAGGTGGGCCAGCGCCAGTAGGTGGGGGAGATATCCGGGGCGGTGGCCACGGGATTGCCCTTTTCGCCCTTCTGGCGGCTCCAGGCCAACGCGTATTCGTTCCCCTCGGAGGGGTTGAAACCCACCTTCAGGGAATAGCGGCGATCCAGGGCGTCGGAATTGTTCCGCTGATCTCCGTCCTCCCGGGCATTGGGCTTGAAGTCCGAAGACATGCGCCATCCGTCCATGGAGAGGGTGCTGGCCCCCACCTGGAGGTACCAGGCCCCCATCCTCGACCCGGCATTGAAGGAGGCCTGTCGGCCCTTTTCGGAAAAGGCGCCCAGGGAGAGATCCCCTTCGAAAGCCTTGGTGGGTTTGCGGGTCACCAGATTGATGGCGCCGCCCAGGGTATTGGGACCGAAGGTGATGGAGCTGAAGCCCTTGGCCACCTGGATTTCGGCTAGGTCGAAGGTGGTGAAGCGCCCGTAATCCATCTCGCCGTCGTAGGGCACGTAGACAGGCACGCCGTCCACGAAGACGGCCACCTGCCGGGAATCGAGGCCCCTCAGGTAGAGCATCTGTTCGTTCCGGGAATTGAGGGAGAGGCTCACGCCCGGCGTCAGGTCCAGGGCGGAGGCCACGGTGCTCCGGCCGAAGGCCTGGAGATGCGCTTGGTCGATCCGCAGGTTCACGGTCTCCGAGGCCTCCAGGCGATCGGTCACCAGGACCGTCACCTCCCCCAGCTTGAAGGTGTTCTGCTTGGCGTCCTTGGAGGGAGCCGCTTCGGTGGCCTTGGGGGGATTTGAAGGTTCTTCGGCCTTCAGGCAGGGACCCGTCAGGGCCGCCAAGACCAGCATCAGTCTCGAGATCTCACGCGTTTTCAAAAAAACCTCCTGGGCCCGTCCATCGGGCCGACTCGAATGAATGGAATCTGGGCCTAGCCTCAGGCCCCGGGTGAAACCCTCAGATGGCGGCCCTGGCCGCCGAAGAGGAGCATCCGCACCTCCGCCAGGATGGAGAGGGCGATGTCTCCGGGCAGGCCGCCCCCCAGGGCGAGCCCCACGGGACTGAAGACCCGCGCGTCCGGCGGGACGCCCTTCCCCCTTACCTGGGCGAAGGAATGGCGGACCTTGATGGGGCTTCCGATCATGCCGATGTAGGGCAGGGATGGGATCCGGAGGAGCTGCTCCAGCACCGTCTCGTCGTGCACATGGCCCTGGGTGAGGATCACGCAGTAGCTGGCCGGACCCAGGTGGATGTGCCTGGAAAGTTCTTCATAGGATCCGACGACCCTCTCCCGGGCCTGGGGAAATCGCTCCGGCGTGGGGAATTCCGGCCGATCGTCGTAGACCCGGAAGGGCATGCCGAGGGCGGCGCAGAGGCGGCCCAGGCTCTCCGCCACGTGCCCCGCCCCGAAGGCCACCAGCTCCACCGGAGGCAGGATGGGCTCGATGAACACGGAGACGGCCCCTCCGCAGGCCCCGAAATCCTTCGAATCGCCCTCCACAGTCCATTCCGTGCCGTCCATGACGAAGCGGAGGAGCCTGGGGAGGCCTGATTCCATCACTTCCTTGGCGGCCTGAACGCAGTGGTGCTCCACGGCGCCGCCCCCCACGGAACCGGCAATCTCGCCGCTGGCGCTCACGGCCATCTTGGAGCCGGGGCCCCGGGGGGTGCTGCCTTCAGCTTCCACAATGGTGACCAGGGCGCAGGCCATGCCCTGGCTGGCCCATTCATGCAGTCGTCCGAGCCACATGGGCGGCCTCCTTCCTGAAATCCGAATGCGCGAGGTTGACCTTCCGGAAGAGCCCCCCCGGCGCCTGGGCGATCCCTCCGCCCCCCAGGCGGCAGTAGCGGATGGTGCCTTCCAGATCCTCCACGAGGGTGGAGCCCGCCAGATGGATGCCGTGGCCGAAAAAGACCGGGCTGGGGGGCACCGTAGGCCCCAGGAGGGCCCGCAGGGCCTTCGGACTCCGGCGCACCACCTCGTGAAAGGTGCCGTTGATGAGGGTGAGCCCGGTGATGAGCACGAGCTCGGCCCTGGCCAGCACCTCGTGGCTCTCCTCCCAGGGGATATCCCCGGGTCGGGGGAAGAGTTCCACGATATCCACGGGCCAGCCCGCGGCCCGCCACTGTTCCCCTTCCACGAAGTGGCCGATGAAGACCGTCCGCAGCTTCCTGGCCAGGTGGGCGCACACGTCGATGGCGTTGCCCTCGAAGAGATCCTCCGGCAGAGGCAGGGTGGCCCCCAGGAGCGACATGCCCAGGGCCATCTCCAGGGCGCTGCCGCTGCCCAAGGCATCGGCGGCCACGGCCTTGGCCGGCAGGTTCAACCGGTCGCCCATCCAAGTCCGGCAGTGCTGGGGGCTCTCCAACCCGGGCATGCCGTGGAATACGGTGCTGAGGGCCGGGCGGCGGGCCCGGCTGAGCACCCAGTTGGAGTAGACGTGGATATCCTCCACCACCTGCCCATCGTCGGGCACGGTGGAGAGGACCTCCGCCAAGAGGGGTGGGATCATGGGGACTCCTTCAAGGGCGCTGAGACGAGGCGTAGCCTCGGATTTCCAGAGAGATGGCCAGGTCGTGGGCTCTCTGGACCTGGGCCAGAAAGAGGGGCACGGCCAGGGAGAGGAGGCCCGAGGGGGTCAGGAGCCTCCACCGCTCCAGGCCCCGGCACTGCTGGGCCTCCACCACCCGGCGGACCTCCTGGAGGGACGTGGGCAGGAAGCGAACGAGGGTGGCCATCATGAGGGCCGCGGAAGGGGGAATGGGTAGCCGCCCCAGGACCCCCATCAATTCGGGCAGGGGCGTGGCCTGGAGGAAGAGGAGATTGGCCAGCATCAGGCTACCGATGCGCGTAGCGTAGGGTGCCAGCTTGAAGAGCCCCCACCAGACTCCCGGAAGCCATGCGCCCGTGGCCTCCCGGCCCGCCAGGATGAAGAGCAGGGCCATCCAAGGCAGGGGCAGGAGGGTGACCCAGGCCAGGGCCCGGACCATGCTTTTGGACATGCTCTGTCTGAATGCCAGGGCCACCAGCAGCGCGGCCCCCCCATAGAGAAGCCAGGGGCTCTGCACGAGGGAGAGGGCCAGGCTCACCAACAGGAAGAGGACCATGCGGACCGCCGTGGGGAGTCGCCTCTTCATGCGCCTCCCAGATGCACGGTGCGCGTGGCCACGGCGGCGGCAAAGGCCGGATCGTGAGTTGCGAATATCACACCCCCGCCCTGGGCCGTGTGCTCCCGCAGCATGGCGGCCAGGCCTTCCAGGTTGCCCCGGTCCAGGCCCACCGTGGGTTCGTCCAGACACAGGATGCGCGCGCCGCCGCTCAGGACCGAGGCCAGACTCACCCGGCGCTTCTCCCCATAGCTCAGGGTGAAGGGCGCCCGCTGCGCCATATCGCCCATGCCGAAGCGTTCCAGGATCTCCCGGGCCCTCTCCCGGGGGCGCTCCAGGCCCAGATTGGCGGGCAGGAAGGCGCATTCGGCTTCCACGCTGGAGGCGAAGAGGCCCTCCTCGGGGTTCTGGAACACCAGGCCCACCGCCTTCATGAGAGGCTCCCCGGAGGTGGCGCGCAGGGTCCCGGAGGCGGGTTTGAGGAGTCCCTTGGCTAGGCGCAGGAGGGTGGTCTTGCCCGATCCATTGGACCCCAGGAGGGCGATGGCCTCCCCCTCGCGCAATTCTAGGGAGAAATGCTCCAGCACCGGATGATGGCGCCTGTAGGCAAAATCCAGTTCCTGCATCTCCAGGAGCAGGCCGCCGGGACTGGCGAGGGAAGTCCTGGGCGCGAGGGGGGGTGAACAGCGGTATGCCGCCGTCGGCACATCCTGGACCAGGGCGCCCTCCTCCACCCGGAGCATCCGATCCGCCCAACCCACAAGGCGTCCCTCGTCGTGATCGGCCACGATCACCGTCGTGGCCCCTAGATCCCCCAGGAGCTGGAAGAGCGCGTCGGAGGCCCCGGCATCCAAGAAATTGGTGGGCTCGTCCAGGACCAGGACGCGAGGGGCCATGGCCAACATACCCGCGATGGAGAGCCGCTGCTTCCATCCCAGGGAGAGGGCGGAGACCTCCGAGCGCCGGTGGGACAGGAGGCCCGTCCGTCTAAGGACCGCTGAGAGTTCGGCTTCGCCCGATCCTGAAGGCAGGGCCAGGGCCACTTCTTCCTCGACCTTCCGGCAAAATATCTGGGTTTCAGGGTTCTGGAGCACCATGCCACCGAAGCCCCTGGGACCGCCCCGAATGGCCTCCTGCCCGTCCAGGCGGAGGCTCCCGGAGGAGCGTCCCCCCAGGGCCAGGGCATGCACGCCGCAGAGGTGGTAGCCCAGGGTGGTCTTGCCCGAGCCGGAGGGGCCCACCAGACCGATGCGCTCCCCCCGGGCCACCTTGAGATCGATGTCCCTCAGAAGCCTCGCGCCACTGCCCTGAGCCTGGTACCGCAGGCCTGCGGCCTCGATCAAGGTTCCACCCTGATCCATTGCAAGGCCTGATGCTCCCGCACCCGGCGCCAGACCACCAGCACGAGCAAGGCCGCCACCGCGTGAACCACCACGCTGCCCAGGAGCTGGAAGCCGAGGTAGACCTGGGTGGACTTGGCCCAGGGCATCCCCAGGAGGACCCGGAGGGCTCCCAGGCAGAGGCTTCCCGCCAATCCGCCCAGGATGGCCGCGACCACGACCCTCCCGCCCCCCCACCGACGGCACCCGCTGAAGACCGCGTCCAGGAAGAACCCCTGGAGCAGGAGGGGCACCAGCTTCAGGGGCCCAGGGAGCACGGCGCCGGGCATCAGCACCATGCAGGCCAGGGCCCAGGCTCCGTTGTAGGCGATCAGCACGCCGAAGCGGTCCAGGGTGAGCCGGGTGAGCAGCATCAACATCACGGGGGGGATCATCTCCACCTTGAGGAAGCTGCCCAGACCCAGGGCGTGCACAAGGGGCTTGGCCACCCACCCAAAGGCGAAGTCCAGGGCCACCATGGTGGCGAGCAAGACCACCTGGGCCGTGCCGAAGCCTTGGCGTCGCGTGGGACAGGATTCATCCGGCAACTCAGTCATAGCGTCCTATCCTCACGAAGACTCCCCAGAGGTGAGGGCCAAAGCGCCGAAGGCTTTTAGGGCAAAGGCTTCCTCATGTCGATATCTTTTTTAGAATACATTGAAACACGGACCTGCGGTGAATACAGGGAGAGGCCGCAGTTCTGGGTAGACCTCCGGTAGGGGGCCGCCTCACCGGAAGGAGCCCCTAGGTTCCAGCCCCAAGGCTCCCCCTGGAACGTCTCAGACCACCCCGTAGGCCCGCCGGGACCCGGGTTCACATGGGTTCGAAGCCCTCGGAGTAGAGGTAGTCCCGCGCATCCTCGAGATCACCGAAACGGGCGATGATCTCCACCCCTTCCCGGGCATCGCCATCGGCCACGTCCAGGCTGGAGAGGCCCTCGCGGATGATGCAGGAGCCGCCCACCTCGTCGAGGCTGAACTGCACCAGTTCCCAGGTGACACCATGTTCATCCCGCCAAGTCTCGATATGCATCGTGGACATGACACCTCCCCTGGAATCTGCTCTGAGCCAGCTTAGGCCTTTCAGCCCCCGGCACCAGCGGGCCGGATCTGCCGTTCAGCTGGGCTTCTCGAAGAAGAGCACCACCATGCCGAAACCCACGCGATCGCCGGGCTTCAGTTCCCGGGCGTCACCCGGGGCCAGGCGGTCCCCCTTGATGTAGGTGCCATTGGCCACGCCGTGTTCTTCGACCAAGAAGTAGCGGCTGTGTTCGCAGAGGACCCGAGCATGGCGCCGACTGACGCTCAGCTGGGGGTCCTCGTCGGTGAGATCGATATCGGGGTGGATCCCCGTATTGGGATCGAAGCGGCCCACCAGGGCGCCGTGGGAGGTGATGGCGTACTTCTTACCGGAGATCACCGACACCAGGCAGGCATTGGTCTGGGCCGAGCGGCCGCGGCGCCCCCCCTCGGCATCCACCCGGCTCCCCAGCTCCCGGTTCCGCTGGGCCAGACGCTGCATCATCTTCACGGAGACTTCCGGGTTCTGCCGGATCATTCGCAGGAAGGTGCCCCGGGAGATCGCGATGAGTTCCGTATCCTCCAGGGCCACAGCTGTATTGCCACGGGGAATGGGCTCCAGGAGGCTGCCTTCGCCGAAGAAGTCCCCCTTGGTGAGTTCCTCGCTCCAATCGCCCACGGGTTCGAACCCCACATAAAGCCGGATCTTGCCCGAGAGGAGGATGTACATCTGCTGAGCCATCTCCCCCTTGTGGTACACCACTTCGCCCTCGTTGAAGCGAAGCTTGCTCTGTTCGATAAAGCTCGAATCCGTCATGGGGGGGAATCCAAATCTAAGCACTAAGATACCCTGCTCTGGGGCGGGGGGAAACGATGCGTTGGCGCATCTTTTCCCCGGCCGAAGGGGAACACCGCTTCCCTCCCCCGGGCTATCCTCGGAGGATGCGCCTCCTCCGCTGGGTTCTCGCTCCCCTGTCGCCCCTCTACGGGGCCGTGGTCCGAACTCGCAACCGCGCCTTCGACCTCCATCCGGAGCGCTCCACCGGGTTGCCTATGCCCGTCCTTTCCATCGGGAACCTCTCCAGCGGCGGGACCGGGAAGACGCCCATCACCCTTCACCTCGCGGAAAAGCTCCAGGAGCAGGGCTGGAGCAACGCGATCCTCTCCCGGGGCTATGGCGGTCACCGGGAATTCGATCCCATGGATGTGCGGCCCGACTCGGACCCGGCCCTGACGGGAGACGAACCCCTTATGATGGCCCAGCGCCTGGGTCCCGGCCGGGTGGTCGTCGGGCGGAAGCGCGTCGCGGCGGGCCTGCGTGCCCTCTCCCAGGAACCACGGCCCCGGGTGCTGCTGCTGGACGATGGATTCCAGCACAGAGCCCTCAAACGGGATCTCGATCTGCTGCTCCTGGATGGCGTGCGGCGCTGGGGGAATGGGAAGATGCTGCCCGCGGGCGATCTGCGCGAGCCCATGGAATCCGCCCGGCGCGCCAGCGCCCTGGTGGTCACCCGGGGAAGCCGGGCCCCCCGCGCGGAAATCCTCGCCTGGTGGGAACGCTTCGGCTCCGGCGGGCCCGTCTTCTGGGTGGACTTCGCCATTCTCGCCCTCCGTTCCTTCCCGAAGGGGGAACAGAGGCCCCTCCCCGGGGGGCATCCAGGCCCTCTGTTCGCCTTCTGCGCCCTGGGACACCCGGAGGCCTTCTATGCCGACCTCATCATCGCGGGCCTCTCCTGGGTGGGCTACCGCAGCTTCCGGGATCATCAGGTGATCGGCGAAGCCAGCCTGCGTGCCCTGGCCCAGGAGGCCCGATCCCTGGGAGCGGAGGGGCTTGTCTGCACGGAGAAGGATGCCGTGAAGCTGCCCCCGGGCCTGGAACTGGGCATCCCCCTCTGGGTCGCCGAGCAGCGGGTCCTGGGGGCCGAAGACCTGCTGGACTATGTGAGGGAACGGTTGGACCACCTCTCAGCTCGAACTTGAAACCCCGCACAGACGCCGACTCGAAGGGCCGCCTTCCGGGCAAACAAAAGGCCACTCTCAGGAGTGGCCTAATTTATTGAAGCGACTGATTTTTGGAGGCGCCGCTCGGAATCGAACCGAGGAATAGCAGATTTGCAGTCTTTTTTCATCGCACCGAACTACACCGAACCAGGTCGCATAACACCGCATATTATCTTTATTTTTCAATACTTATGATATTTACAACCGAACCAGGCCGCTTGGATTACCCCTCGAAAAGCATTCAATCGGTGTACCCAGTGGTGTTCCCCAAATAGGCACCCGAGCTATCATGGCCATGGAGGCATCCATGGCCGGAAAGATCACCAAACGTCTCGTGGACACCCTAAGGCCAAGCAGTTCAAGCGCGCTAGGAAGGTCCTGAAGAACCTGAAGACCATGGCGGGACGCGTGGTGCGGGACGTGGAACGGAAGCTCTCCGAGGCGGCCTTCCAGGCCCACAAGGGGACGATGCTCCTCTCGGAGCTAATCCTCACGCAAAAGCGCACGACCAAAGGCAAGGTCTACAGCCTCTCGGCGCCGGAGGTGGAGTGCATCGCGAAGGGGAAGGCTCACAAGCCCTACGAGTTCGGCGTCAAGGTGAGCCTGGCCGTGACCCACAGGGAAGGCTTCGTGGTGGGCATCCAGGCCTGTCCCGGCAATCCCTACGACGGGCACACGCTGGATGGCCAACTGGACCAGGTGGAGCGGGTGACGGGCAAGCTCCCGGCCTACACCTTCGTAGATCGCGGGTACATCTTCGGTTTCGGCTTCATTCGTACACCAGATTCCGGGCGTTCATCCCTGCCTTTCTGGTGTACGGCATACTTGATAGGTTCCCGTAAATCCCCGTCAAATATGGGTTCCTTGGGTTACGCAAGGCCGACTAGATAGCCTCGGCGGCATGGATCACCTCCAGGAGGCCATCCGCCGAATCCCTCGAATTCCGTTCTATCTCGGGCATGGACCCCACGGATGGCGAGCTTCCCTACCTTGGCTCTTCCAACGAAAGAGCATCGCCAACCTGCTGGCGCAGAACCTAGAAGTGAGAGCAGCCCCTGCGGATGAATCTTCAGGGCTTTCGGATGCTGATCAAGCCTTGCTTGATCAGCTGCGTGAAAAGCCAAGTACCAGAGATAGGGGGGCGCGATGAACCAGGAATTTGAGTTCCCCAAAATCCAAATCTCACGGGAAGGTCGAATCCAGGAGTTTCTCGAGCGCGGAGGAATCCCGCCATCCGAGATCCATGCAAATCCATCCCACCTGGACGAACAAATCCGTCGACGGATCGAGAGCTTACTCACGGACTTGTTTATGAAAACCCGCCCTAATGCAGTCCTTCTCGTGGGCACCACAGGAGTGGGAAAGACCTATGCAATGGCGGCCTTTGCAAAGCTGGTGTTTGGAAAGCGGTACGGTTCCCACACACCTGAGTTTATCGAATCTTCAAAGCTGCCCCTACTTTGGCGGAGCGTTCCTGACCTCGTGGCGGAATGGAAGAGCATGGCACTGCGGGCAGCAGACCAGGAACGGTTCCTGCAGCGTTTCCTCCATGTTGACTACCTGTTTCTGGATGACCTTGGAGCCGAAATGAAGGAGCGGGGCGGCCGTGAAGCTGATAAAGGTCTGGCCTTCGTCGAGCGCGTGATTCGCCACCGGTACGATCACTTCAAGCCCACGAGCTGCACCACCAATTGCAATGCAGAAGCGCTATTACTGCGCTACGGAGCACCTGTATTCAGTCGCTTACAACACATGTCCATGTGGATCGAGTTCCCGAAGGGAAGTCGGGACCGAAGGTTACAACCCAGAAACCCGATTCAGTAGGCAGGCTCCACCCGTTCACGACTAGCGAGCAAGGCAGAGCGAATACCTCGGGTCGCTCCGCTCGCCTCGGTATTCGTCTGCCGCTCGCCAGGGGCCATGCCCCTGAACCCCGTCTGCCTTCCGGCAAGGAAAGGAAACCATCCATGAGCACTATCGAATCCCTTCGACCCCACCGCGTAGCGGAAGAGCTTCGCCGCGCCGTCATTCTCACAATTCGCCTAACAGGGACTGAGCATATCCAGCTCCAGGCGGCTGCACGTACTCGGGGCATCAGCCTCTCCGCACTCGGTCGAAGCCTACTTCTCGGAAAGGTGCCGCCTCCCAACATCGACCGCGCCTTCGCTCAGGAGCTCGGCCGGGTCGGGAGCAACCTCAACCAGATAGCGAGGTCCCTCAACAGCGGTGTCTTCCCGGGTGAGGAACGCCTCCAAACCGAGATCCAGGCGTTGCGGATTCTTCTCCTCCACGTCCAGAAGGAGCTCCGTCGTGATCGGCAAGCTCATCAAGGGGACTGATTTTGCGCCACTCCTCCGGTACCTATTTCGAGGCAAGGAGAACGGTGAACCTCGGGGTGTACTCCTCGGGGGAACCCTCGCAGGGGAGTCCCCAGAAGAACTGGCCGCCGAACTTAGGACCATCGCCGCACTCCGGGCGCGGGTCACCAAACCCGTCCGACACCTCTCTATCTCCCTGCTTCCAGGTGAGCATCTCACAGCGGAGAGTTGGCTCCTGGCGGCGGCAGATGTGGCTCGAGAAATGGGGTGGGACAGTTACGCCGTGGTCCAGCACCACGACCGCCCCCACGAGCACGTCCACATCGTCGCTACTCGAGTTCGAGCCGACGGGAGCATTGCCCGTGAGCATCTTCGAGATTTCCGGAAGGTCGAAAGCGCGCTCCGAATCATTGAGGAACAGTTCGGCCTCGAGCCCGTGCCGAGCCCGACCCGAAGTGGGAGGACTCATCAGCGGAAGGCCCTGGACACAACTCGCCTCCGCGGGAAAGAGCGTGCCCTTGCGGAGCGAACCAGAGCTCCCACCAAAAAACAACAGTTTCGCGCCGTAATCGATGAGGCCATCACAGCCGCGCAAGCCCATCCACACGTCCGGCCCTTCCCTCAATTCCTCGAGGAGCTGAAGGTTCGTGGCGTTATCGCAACCCTCAACATCCGTGGTGCCCGTATCACGGGCATCGGGTGATTACAAGCAGGGCAATACATTCTCTAGGCTCTCGATTCGAGGTTTAGGCTTTGTGAGGGGTGGAACGTTAGCTTGCCGTGGGTTGGAACGGTAGGATTGAGAGATGGCGAGGGATAACAGTCCTCGAATCCTTTCAGCAACCTATTCAACCTTCTTTATAGCGATTGCCTTAAACATTGATTCAGGATTCCGGATATATGGAGCATGTTTTACATAAAGCGAGATGGATGGAGCTTCTTGCGAGTTGGAGAGCTTACCAACGCATGAGATGGTATTCCCAGTAATTGCGTATTTCCAAACAATGCCGTTATGTACGGTCGTTCTTGTTTGGAAGCCCTTTGCGACTGGATCATCAATCCGATAGGCGATGCACCCCCGCCCAATCAAACGCCCTTTTTTTAGAAGGATTTGGAAATTATATACCTCGCCATGCTGTTCGCGACTTTCTCGTATTTGCATTTCTCCACCAACAGCTATTTCAAGACCAGATGCAACTATTTTATCGCTTTGTGGGGTGGGAGCTGCCACAAGCAACGATGTCATCAAAACGAACAGAAACGCCATGGTTTTCATTTCATTTCCTCTCAACATCATTATTTGGGACTGGAAGCCCATTTGGATTTTCTTTTTTGAATAGCTTTTGAAGATCAGAATTTTGCATTTGCTTTACATCATCCTTTGATACCTTGCCTTTCGCTGGATCAAACATTACATCCGTCTTTTTCCGTGTATCTGGATTGCCAAGCCTATCTTTCCCACCGGAGTCCCGATTTAATACAACTTTGCCGTCAACGACCTTATAGGCATCCAGTGCCCCAGCAAGATGCACTCCTTCGTGTCCAGATACAGCTGCAAGTTTTTCGCTATTTGATTCAGTGCCAGCGTATAGAGTGGCGACCATTTTTCCACCCCTTGGCTCAACGTTTGATGTGCCCTTACCTTCTTTGAAGTTGACCTGATTTGTTGTATTTGCTTCTGGGTCAGCTGAAGTATCAACTCTGAAACTCACATTCATGTCGCCGACCTTACCACTTAGAGATTCAATGCCCCTTGTAAATGCCATAATCCGCTCAGCGGAAGCAGCACCGCCAAAGGATACAGGAATTACAACTGTCATATTTTTACCTTCCACCGTGATTTTGGCGTACTCCCCTGTGGGGTCCGTCATCATCACCGGGTTATTTCTTACATAGCTGTAAATATTCCAGCTCTGCGTTTCCTCAAAGTGTTGATCCCGCGCCGGGTCGGGTGAGGCGAACCTGCCCCACATGGGGAGGTAGAAGCGAGCCTGCATAAGGCAGCCCTGCTGCGGTTCTGCGCTCAAATGGCAGCAAACTTAGACGGGATGGTGCTTTTCAAAGATCGTGATCCCAGGGTAGCAGCGAGACCCCCTGACGCGGCTCCAGACGCGTGGAAGCGATCCCAGCAGGCATCCACGCGCCACTATTGCCTCTGCAGGGAATCAGCAAGCCCGACCACCTACCGACCGGACCCCGACCGATGCCCGACCAAGCCCCGACCGACTACCCCCCGCGCTCCTCTGCACCCAGGACACACGGCAGCAGCTCAGGTCACCAACCATGCCCACAGCACGCCAGGCACATCCTAGAGCGTTCTACGGCGTATAGCAGCACCCCTCCCGAAGGGTATCGATTCACCCCCCCTTCAGGTTCAACTCGTGATTGAGGGGGGGGGAATCACTGCAAGTGAATAATTTACTTGTACTTCGGTCTCAAACCAGTCAGATTCTAAAGGATGGAGCTTGATCCCGTTCTGACTGATCCGCGTTATCTGGCGCTGGCTGCCGAGAACGGGGAACTGCGTGCGGAAATGACTCGCCTGCGGGAGACGATGGAACGTCTGGAGAAGCTGCTGGAGTCCCTCCAGGAGCGGCTCGGGAAAGACAGTCGCAACAGCAGCAAGCCTCCCAGCTCGGACGGGCCCGCAGCACCGCCCAAACCACCGATGCCGCCCACGGGGCGCAAGCGCGGCGGCCAACCGGGACGGAAGGGGTCCGCTCGGGTGATGTTGCCGGAGGGCAGCGAGGATCGGACCGTGGCGGTGCCCCTCGCCTGCTGCCCCCACTGCCGCGGCGAGGTTCCTTCAGGGGCCATCACCGGGACGCGCCTGCACCGGGTGGTGGATCTGGCTCAGCGACTCACAGAAGTCATCGCTTACGCGCTGGAGGAGGGCATCTGCCCGCATTGCCAGCGAAAAGTCCGGGCTTCGCTGCCACCGGAGGCCGCGCCCGGCGGGATCGGCCCGCGCCTCCAGGCTGCGGCGGCCTATCTACGCACGGAGGGCCGCATGAGCCTGACGCCGCTCCAACGTTTCCTCTTGGAGGTGACGGGCGTAGCGGTCTCACGCGGTTGGCTGCATGAGAGCGGCGTGGCCCTCGGGAACCATCTGCTGCCCGCCTGGGAGGACCTCTCCCAGCAGATCCGTACGGCGGACGTGCTCAACCTCGACGAGACCGGCTTTGGGCGGAAGGATCGGGACTGGATTTGGGTGGCCCTTTCCGCCCGCACGGCCCTCTTCCACTTCAGCGACACCCGTGGGGCGAGGGCCCTGACCGCGATGCTTCCCGAGGATTTCAGTGGCGTCATCGGAACGGACCGGTACGGCGCCTACAACGCCTTGAAATCTGCCGTTCGCCAGTTCTGCTGGGCCCATTTGCGCAGGGAGTTCATCGCCCTCAGCGAATCCGCGAAGCCCGAGGTGGCCGCGCTGGGGAAGCGCCTCCTGACCGAGCAGGAGGAGGTCTTTGCGCTGTGGCACGCCTTCCGGGCCAACGAGATCAGCCGCAAGGATCTGCGGGCCTGCACCGCCCTCAATCTGGCGCGGCTCAAACGCGGCCTGATCCAGGCCAGCACGATGGATCACAGGGCCGCTCGGAACCTCGGGAGGGACCTCCTCCGAAAATGGGACAAGCTCTGGGTGTTCCTGAAGGTCGAAGGCGTGGAACCCACCAACAACGCCGCCGAACGCGCCCTGCGCCCCCTCGTGATCCTCAAGCGGATCTTCCAGCGGCTGCCCAGCGCGGACGGAAAGCGATTCTTCGAACGGCTCCTGAGCCTGGGCACCACCGCCCGCATTCGCGGCGTCCCCTACTTCGACTGGCTGCTCAAGGCCCTCCACGCTGCCCAATCGAATCAGCCCCTACCGGCACTGGAACCGGCCTGAGGCTGACAGGACAAGCGGTACATCACCAGCCCATCACGGGTGGCTGCCACCGGCTTACGCGGTCGCTGGGACAAAGGGGGTGAATCGATACCCCGAAGGAGGGGCGTGGTGTTAGCTTGCTGTGGGTTGGAACGTGTAATCGGCATGGATCGAGACTTGGCGAGGGACAGTCGATTATTTGGAGTTGACGACCAGAGAAATTTTAGTGTTCATGATAAACACTAGGAAATTACTTTGTTGTTTTACATTTTAATAATTCGGATTCAAATTCACCCACACTCGAAGGGTCCAAATAATCTAGTACAACAATATTTTGGTCATCGAATTTTAATGTAAGCGCGGATGCAAAGAAGCCGTCACGCGATTCATGCGACAATATTTTACTAAATTCATACGAAACAATTGATTTTTGCTTTATTATCAACACTCTTTGATTGGTTATAGCGATAGTTTTTGTGAAAAAATCATACACAATAATTGACTGACCAACAATCCCCAACGCAACTATCAAAAAAAATAACACAATAAGCCAGGAATTTTCAGACGAAATGGCAGATACCATTTCCTTTGGGCGCACCATCGAATAAATCAACATTGGGAACAACAAAAAACCAGGAGCAATGCGATTGAATAGTAGTCCAAAAAATAAGAACAATGGTCGTTTGCGAATTTTTGAAACAACAAATTCTCCAACATCAAGCTCAATATTCATTGGAATTTCTCTCCGCGTTCATAACTGATTGCTTATTTTTCGTTTTAACATTTTCGGAAAAATGGCACGTAATCACTGTTCTTTGATGTTTTTTGGTTTTTCTTTCACTAATTCGACCCCATGGTTGTTTAGTTTGTCTGCATCAGAAACCCCCTTAAGGGTTCCAACAATTGGCGCAATGGACATTGCCGTTGACAGTAAAGCCTTTCCGGGAGTCGATTTGTCCCCTGTGGCTACCCCGTTGACCGTATTAGCAATGCCGATTGGATTTTGCACCTTTGGCGCGAACAACCCCGCTACCCATTTAAAGGCGCCAGCCAGACCCCTTTCCGCAGACCCAGCGAGCCCAAGTGTAGCCACATCAGCCGATGCACTCAGCGTGCATCCAATAGCCGCATCGAATTTTTTGCCTGACAGCTGTTGATCCCAAGCTACAAGCTTATCTAAGCTCCCCGTGAATGATGGTGATCCATTCTGACTAAATGAGCCTTTTGCATCCAGTGCGAATGAAACATCGCCACGCCCAGCAGACAAAACACCATCACTAAAACTACCAGGTTTACCGACCGTTTCATACACCTTTATGCCCAAAGCATCTAAATTATGACCTTTGATTGAAATCGTCTCTGATGATTGTTTTCCATCAACAATTCTAGATCTAGTCAATTGTTCCTGGAAAGGGTTATCAACCATCCCAGTGGGGTCAATGCTCATCACCGGGTTGTTCTGCACATAGCTGTAGATGTTCCAGCTCTGCGTGTCTTCGAAGTGCTGATCTCTCGCCGGATCTGGAGATGCAAACCGCCCATATATCGGCAGATAGAAGCGAGCCTGCATGTGGGTGCCCCTATGCAACTCCCGCCTACGAGAGGGCACTTTCCCTTGTGGCACGGGGCTTTTCAATGAACTGAACCCATTGTAGCCCCGGAGACCCCCTGACGCGACTTTCCCGCCACCACAGCCCTGACGGCCTACCGGGGACCGGCGGCCAGGGAGAGCGGCTAAAGGAAAAACATCGAGATGGGGAGGCACCCCATCAGGGTAACCTCCCCAACCATTCACTGCTTCCCCGGATCTCGGCCCGCCTACCCCGCCGCCGATCTGGTCCCTGCCTTCGGCACCACAGAGAGGCTACTTCTTCGCCGCCCCTTTGCCCCGAACCGCCTTTGCTAACTTCTTCAGGTCAGCGCCCAGGCCGAGGAAGTTGGGCTGGAGGACCACGCCATCCATGAGCGCCGTCCCCCCCGCTCTCCGGATCTCCTTGACGACCGTGAAGTCCCGCAGCTCCTTGTGCTCCTTGATGTCCGAAAAGATCCTCTGAACCAGGGTGATGACGTCATCCGCAGAGTTGGCCCACTTCTTCAACGGGATCAACTGCATGTAGTCCTTCTGCGCATTGGTCCTCCAGAAGGGATCGCCTTCGTGCTCGAAGTATTTCGGGTGAACCGTCGTCAGCAGGATTGCGGGCAGTGCCGCCTCGCCGTCCTCGCCGTTGATGTGGTGCCACGAGAACACGTCGTTGCCGAAGTGACTGCCATGCAGCCCGGCGATGACGGCGGACCTGGTCTCGCTTGCTTCCTGAGCGAAACGCATGAAATGCGACTCCAGCACCTGGTCCAGGGCGCTATTCCAGCCCCCACGTAGGAGGTAGATGAAGTAATCCCGGTCGGCGTTCAAAGGGACATGACTTAAGCTGCTCACCACGAGGCCCATGCGGTCTCCCTCAAGTTGGAACGTCCAGGTATTCACAACTATCCCAGGGTCTTGTGGGTCCCTCCCGTAATAAATCGCTCGACCACCCCTCGCTCCCCCACGGGCCTCAGCGCCGCCAGGCCGGGCCGGTCTTGGCGCAGGCGATGGCCTCCTCCAACGTCCCGAACTTGCCCCAGGCCGTGGGCCGGTCCCAGGCTCCGCCGTCCAGGCAGTAGGTGTCGAACCGGACGCCCTGGGGCCAGTGCTCGTTGGGCACCGTGATGACGTAGGGCCGGTCCCACCACTCGTCCTGGCTGGCGGGCCTGGCCTCGTTGGGGGTGTCGTAGAACGCCACCGGCAGCACGGGGTTCACGGGGATGCCGTCGATGACCTGCTCCGCCTTCATTCCGGGTCTTCCTGGCCGAGCCGGACCAGCAGGTCTGCGGCGGTCGGGTCGGGCTCCTTCTCCAACCACTTCCGGGCGGCCTCCGGCATCCTGCCGGGGTGCGTGGCCGTGTGGATGGCCTTCAGCGCCCGGATGCTCACCTTCGTGTAGATCTGCGTGGTCTCCAGGCTGGCGTGGCCGAGCATGGCCTGGATGTAGCGGGTGTCCGCGCCGTTCTCCAGCATCAGCGTGGCCATCGTGTGGCGGAACAGGTGGCAGGCACCCTCCTTGCCGATGCCGGACTTCTTCACGTAGAGCCCGGCCAGGATGGTCAGGTGGAACGGCTTCAGCGGCCTGCCCAGGTTGTTCAGGAACAACGTGCCGTCGTCCTGGAGCCCCACCAGTTCGGGCCTCGCCCGGTCGCGGTAGGCGGCGATCCACGCCAACGCCCGCTCGCCGATGGGGATCATGCGGTCCCTCTTGCCCTTGCCCTCACGGATGAACAGCGTCCCGCGCTCCCGGTCCACGTCCTGGATGGCCAGCTTAGTCAGCTCCGTCCGCCGGATGCCCGTGGAGTAGAACGTCTCCAGGATCGCCCGGTCCCGCAGCCCCACCGCCGTGGCCACGTTGGGCATCGCCAGCACCGCCTCGGCCTCCTGGGCGGACAGGATGGCCTTGGGCAGCCTGCGCACCACCTTGGGCAGCTCCAGCTCCGCCGCCGGGCTGAACGGGAGGTGCCCCTGCTTGACCAGCCAACTGAACCACTGCCGCACCGGGATGAGGAGAAACTGCTGATCACGGTGTCATTGACCCTGAACCCCGCAGGCAGGATGACGATCTCGGGGAGCTTCTTCTTGCGAAAGAACAATGGTCACCTACCGCCTAGACCTATGAAATCATTTTGTCGAAGGAACCAGGACTCATTAAAAAGCCACTAGTTTCGTTGATTTCTAGGTCCACAACATCCCCATACTTTTCAAGGTATTGCCGATTGTAGGTAGATATCCAAACAGGCGTATCAAATTGGACAAAAAGACCAATCAGGATTCCCCACGCCTGCCCCACAAGGTCTTGCAGCACTTCATTCACAGAAATAACAATGACCTCATCTTTGAACATGTCGTTCGTGCACATCTCCATCTGAATGCTGCCGCTGCTTGTTTTAATAAAAATTCGATTTGATTGAACTTCGACTGGACCACACTCTTCTTCGGCCACAGCCTTACAGGCATCGAAGTCAATGGCATTACAGCCGATAGCGTATAAAGAATGATTTTCCATCACTTTACCACCTCAATGCCGGTAACCGGAGGGCGCTTTGCATCCAGAATCTGATACCAGCCTTGATTGCCAGCCGGTTGCAAACTTTGGGTTGGAACATTGAAATTAACCTGGACTGGTCCAGTCCCACCCGGTTGGGGGGCTCCAAGGTCGGTGACGTAGGATCTCCCGCCAGCGCCAAACTGGAGGTTCCCGCTGTCCTTCATGGCTACAGACTCTGCTTCCCCCATCCAGCGCGTGACCCTGGTTTCTCCGACAGCGGCCTCAAGTCCCGATGTCGCCCCAGCGCGTTCCGTTATCGCTGCGGCATTAGCCACCTCTCCAGCACCACCTGCGGCACTGGCAAATGGAGCTGCCACTAGGAAAGCATTGGCCAGGGCGTTCCCAACCAGTTTCCCAGCCTGCTCGGGTGTATTGGCATTGGCTACAGCACTCGAAACCGCGTTGCCAACGGCCTTTGCAGTCGCGATGGGATGAGCCGCCGCATTGCCGAGAGCCTTTGCAGTGTCCACTGGATGGGCAACGGCCTTAGCGATCCCTACGCCAACCGCAGCAACCCCTTTTGCTTCGCCGACCAAAGATCTTCCGACGTCTTTGGTGTAGTCCCAAGCGTCTTTGAAGCTAAACATCCCGGTGGGGTCAGTCATCATCACGGGGTTGTTGCAGACGTAGGAGTAGATGTTCCAGCTTTGGGTGTTCTCAAAGTGCTGATCCCGCGCCGGATCTGGGCTGGCGAAGCGCCCATAGGCAGGCAGATAGAACCGAGCCTGCATGTAGATCAGGCCAGATGCGTCCGTCTGTTCGTGGTTAGTGAAGCCCTTGGCGAACTTCGCCGATGCGGTCGGGCTGGCTAGCGGCTCACCAAACGGTAAGAACTTCTGCTCGGTCAGCGTTGTGCCGTCCCAGCTATAGCGGGGGCTGCCCAGGTGATCGCAGAGGGTGACGCTGGTCTTGCCGTCGGAGGAAACTTCGGCGATTTCCTTGGTGCCGACGTAGACGATGTCCTTCTTCCAGGTCAGGGGACCGGAGGGCGTCTTCTCGTACTGGGCGATGAGCTGGCGGGCTTCGTTGTAGATGTTATAGCGAATTTTCCCAGTGGACTCGAGAACCTTGATCCGCAGCCCTTCGTCATCATAGAGGTAGGCCTCAGTTTTGCGAGAACTATTTGACCCATAGCTTTGGGTCACAACTCGGCTTAAAGCATCGTAGGTGAATGCTACCTGACTTTCCACAGCCCCGGGAATGGTATTGACACACTGCAGATTTCCCAAAGTATCGTACAGCGCGCCTGTGCCTGCCCCATTGACCCCAGCTGTGGGAAGCCGATTTCGGGCTAAGGCAGCATCGGACCTATTGAACGAGAAATTAAGGGCTGTCAGAGCATTCGGAAGCACTCCCTTGACTAGCGCACTTGGGGGGGGTGCCCCAGCCTCCCAATTACTGACCAAACAGGTGGCAGCACTCAGACGATTTCCGAATGAGTCATATGCAAATTCTTGGCGAACCCCTTGGCAAGTGATGCCCGATAGATCACGAACATATGCCAGAGTTAGCCGACCAAGTTGGTCATGTGTGTACCAATTTTCGCCATCAGTACCAAGTTGCCCGGCATCGTTATAATTATATTTCCAAGTTTTTAAAAGGGACCCAGGCACCTCCTGTTTCAGACTAGCCAGTCGAACTTGATCTCGGTCGTATAAAAAAGTTGATGTAGCCCCATTTGCAAAAGATAACGCATGCAATAACCAAACATCATCGCAGCAAAAGGTTGCTAATTGGTTGGAATTAAAATATGCATTGCTTGGGATCCCTTTGGCATTGTCATACTGAATCCTTTGCTGTTTTTGGTCTGGATATATTCGTAAGGCAACTCGCCCATAGGTATCGTACCCTATTGATTGTTCAAATGGCGGCAATCCGTCCATTTTTTGTCTTAAAGCTGAAAGTCGACCAGTTCCAGGATCATAATCTAATGTCTTTTCAAAACCCTGCCTAGTGGTAATCCTCACCAGTTTTCCAACGTTTTGTGCCGCAACAACGCCAGGGGCTCCATATTCGTTCGCTTGATCAACGGTACCATCACTCGATTGTGTGCTTTTGGTCCTTCCCATATCGTCATATTGCACATTTATGGCTTTTGCGCCCACTCTGCTAAAGGCGCTGCTGTCACGAACATTCAAGTCGGAAGGACGCCAACCACAAGGGAGACCATAGATAGTTTCAGTGGGTTTCCCCTGCACGGTAAAGGATGTGTAGTAGGTCACTCCACTTTCGGGTTGATCCAACACCACCAGCCAACCTATACCATTGTATACCCAAAACCGTCTCTGTGGGGTTCCAGTCCCCACACACATAGAACCATTCCAAGAGGATGTAGGGTACTGTCGGACTTCAGTAATTCTACCTGCGCCATCGTAAAAGTATTCAGTCACTTGATCCAGAGCATTTACGACTTTAACGAGACGCCCATTAGCGTCCTGCAGAAATATCGTTCGAGCCGTTGCCGGGGTGGGGTTTGCATTTGCACCATCCCAGTGAAGGCCCGTGGTAACAGTTTTTACAAGAAAACTATAATCAATTTTTGTGGCAGATCCATTCGGATCTACAGTGAGAATCACTCGACCAAATTCATCATAAAATGTATGAGTGCTATTTACATAACTGACTGAATATGGGTGATCTACCGTCAAATAGCTTGTGCAAACATATGTTTCTTGGCCATTTACAATTCGAACATCGAATGAGGCACATTCGTTAGTCGCTTCGGTCCAAGGAAGGGTTTCCTCATCATCTGGAGCTAGTGGCTTATTCCAACCAAACTCATCACCACTCCCCTTGCGCCATGTAGTTTCCCAGATTTTCCTACCAGCCAAATCATATCCGAGCGCCCGGTGTATAACTCCATGTGCTGCATCAAATTTTCTCTCGAGAACCAATTCTCCATAGGCATTATATCGCAATTGCGTTTTTTCTACTCCTCTCTCAATCACAACCCCAAGACCGTCAGGATCAGGAGTGTATGAGGTTGACTCATCCCCACCCGGAGGGGTAATCAGATTGAGGCGCCCCAGTGGATCCCATTTAATGCCCGTTGACAAGCTATCCATTCCAACCTGGCTTGTGGGACGATTCGCAGCATCACTGACCTGACTGACCGTCAGGTTTGCAGTTGAAAGAGATGGGTGAATTGTCGATAAAAATCCATATGACTGATCGTAATCAAATTTTGATCCAATATTCCCACTAAATAGCAGAGGAAAAGATTGACTAGACCGAAGTATTGCGCTTTGAGGCAACGCTTTACGATCATCATAAGAGAATACGGTCGACATCAAGAAGGATGCTCCTGTTTGAGCCTGCGTAACCCTATTTAGATCATCTAATGTCTTTGTGCTATTTGCTATCAAGAACCCAGATGGACTAGTAGTACTGCCAGTCGCATCCATCACCATCGTACTTTGCTTCCAAATGTTTCGAGCCAACCACCAAAGCGATAGATTCGTGCTATATTCCATATCAATTACGCATTGCACCAATGGATTACGATCAGCTGGTTGTGCTTTTTTGTCTTCAAGGCTAGAAATGTCGATAGTTAGATCTGGAATGCCATTTCCCATATAAGTCAATTTTCGCTGCTGCCTCCAACCAAGGGACGTCGAAGACCAATTTACAAGTTCACTTGATGTCAGCCTTTGATTCAACAGATCCAGCTCTCGCACGCGAGTAGGAATGACTTGACTGCTGCCGGAATATATCCCGCTAGGATTTCCAGGCGATATAAGAGTCAGCCTGTCCCTTAATATCACAGTCTGAGCGCTACAATTATTGGGAGTCTTTGAAATATCTGATTCCCATGACGTAAGCGATCCGTAATGGCGCTCCTCCATTGGGAAGTTCTTCCAGAAAGCAGTCGCCCGGATACAGCCCTCTGCAGGTGGAGCCCCTGCAGGTACCGTTAGCTCCTTAGCGTCTAGGTAACGGTACATTGTTTTAGAGTGATCAGGGTAGATCACAACCGCATAAAAATCGGTAGTTTTCCATAGACTTTTACACGTCCAATCAGGGGTAGGTACTTTACGAATAAATGAGGTTGTTCGCACTTGACCATTTCCGGTATCTTTATCATCTAATTGTTTTACACCAAATGCATAATATATTTTTGGAGCACCAAGGGGGTCTTTTATGTACGAATTGG
Organism: uncultured Holophaga sp.; assembly: GCA_963664825.1. Classification (GTDB taxonomy): domain Bacteria; phylum Acidobacteriota; class Holophagae; order Holophagales; family Holophagaceae; genus JAYREN01. The sequence continues at coordinate 2,898,024 of OY761614.1, read as the reverse complement.
TAAATATCCACCACCCAAAATCACCCATCATTGTCGGCATGTATTCATAAGCTTCCCAAGAAAGGCTTACTTCTCGACCGGGTGAAGTGACCTTTGTAAGACGCACTGGCACAGTGCGTAGCTCATCACTAATAGGCAGATACTCCCATGTGAATTCGATAGCTTCAGAAGGCGCAGACTCCGGCACAACGCTTATAATTTTATTATTAATCATCGGCGCAATTGTAGATACAGACTCAGCCGTAGACCGTCCCAAAGGAATAAACCCATGCCAAATGTTATCCCACCACTTTTCCGTTCGAATTTCCGCAGATGAGTTCTGTAACCCCAAGTTTATCAAATAGCTTGTATGTTCAACTCCTTCATAAGACAGACGCACCTGATACTGAGTATCCCACCAATTTGAACCGCTCGTTTGAGAAATATATTCTTGTTTTATTTTTATGTTTGTCGATTTTCCATCCCGAAACCATTCAGCCATATAATCAAGCCCAGTTGATCTTGTGCCATAATCAAATTGGATGTATTCACCAAACCTGTTTAGAATACGGCTTAACGAATATTGAATTTGATCTATTGCAACATTAAGCAGGTCTGGACGATATATATTAACGCGCCACGCCAAAAAGGAATTATCAAAAGACACCAATTGCGGAAATTCGATTGGAGTTTTATCACTAGCCCACCGCAGAAAAACATTTGTTTCAGTTGCGCGAACGTTTGCTACAATCGCACTATCATCCATTTCAACAGGGATATACCATGCCTGATTTGAAAATACATATTCATAACCAATATCCCCTTTTACAACCAATATACGTTGCGGAATGCTATACATTGCTTGGGAATACCCCTCCACAACGGGTGCAGTCAATTGGAGCGGAGGAAATTCCGTAGGATGGCTCAGTGGAATGACAAGCGCACCTGAGTCAGTAACGGCAAGTCCATCGCTTGGCCTGTATCCAGGTCTACCCTTAGAGTCTCCAGTTTGGGTAGGCTTAGAAACAACTGTTCCATTTGAATACCCAAAATTTTGTAGAATTAATTGTGTATCGGTAATTTTATCATTAATCACACCAAAATGTTCAGATTCTCCTTGTGGTCCATCATAGCTTCCAAAATAATACCCTCCAGATAGGCGAAGGCTTCCTGGGGCTATCCCAAAACAGCCACTAGGTAAATAGTGAATATTCCCAGCGGATGGGCCTATCCTTGCTTGTTCTTGATAGACGGCATGTCGCCCCCGAATGGTGGGACAAAATTGTGCGCCTCGTGCACCTATGCCAGGGCCCAGTGGAATCTCGACAGAAACAGCGCCGGTAGCGGCATCTACATCAACACCCCCTTTAAGAACGCTTGGGCCCCTTGATCTGTCGTAATTCACCGGCGAGAACGAGTTGTGATAGCTCTGAGCTACCAGAGATCCTGTTCCTAATTCGCTTAGAGAAAGACAGAGAGCAAATAGAGCACGACGCATAATCATCCCATTAATATATAATTGCTGACGCTAGCATTTTTCAGCGCCACTCGATTTACAATAATCAGTTTAAATGCCCTCCCCCGACTGGTTCCAAATAAAAATTCTCACGACGGTCAGCGTGTGATCTACATCACACGCTGACCAATTCTCTGTATCGATTCACCCCCCGGGTGCATGTAGGCCGTAGGCCGACCTGTCCAGGCTGCTGCAGGTCTTCAGGAGGCGGCGTCAGGCGGGTTCGAGGGCCGGCAGCGGCTGGACCAGCTTGGCGGCGCGGAGGGCCTTGAGCAGCCAGTCGTAGTAGGCCACGCCTCGAATTCTGGCTGTGGCGCCCAAGCTGAGGAGGCGCTCGAAGAACCGTTTCCCTTCGACGCTGGGCAGCCGCTGAAAGATCCGCTTGAGGATGACGATCCCCAGAGCCTCACTCCACCGATCTCGCATCCCGAGTCCTGCAGGTAGATCGCCTCAGGCTCCAGGTAGGCCCTAGCGCGCAGGGGCCGTCTCTGAAAGAACCAGTCGTGGTTGCCCGCGATGACCACCTTCCGGCGGTGAGGAGGATGCCTGAGCCACTTGGCGAACTTGCGCACCTCCCCTTCAGAGCCCGCATTGCATGAGTCGCCGGCATGGATCAAGAGATCACCCTCTGGAATGGTGATGAAGTAATGAAGACCGTGGGTGTCGAAGAGGCAGACCAGGCGCATGGGGACGATCCGAGAAGGCCATGGAAGAGAGAATTGGAAGGAGGTTAATGCGGATGGAAGGGTCAATCAGCACCGCGTCGCCCAGGAATTAGCTGATTGCCTACTTCGCGAAGAGCTCCCAGAGCCTCAGCTCGGTGCGACTGAAGACTCTGGATGGCATGGGCCATAAGGGAGTCGCCAGGCCCCGTTTCGTGAGAGAGCCTTGTCAGAAGGACATCCATTGGCTCCCCAAGAGTGGCCAGAAGCGCTTTACATCGTGATTGCGCCTCCTGGATAGCCTCCCCTTCCCCTTCCTGAGTCAGGGAGAGTGCCGCGGCATAGGCAGCCCTCTCAATAGCGATCCCCGCTGCCTCGGCGCGGGCGAGGGCATCCGAAACCCGGATTTGGGCTGCAAACGGAGGGGCATCACCCGCTCGGGATTCGAACACGGCGCGATACTCCGAAAGACCAGCAGCCACTTCTTCCAAGAAGCGCTTCGGATCTATCCCAGTGCGCTCTTTCACGGAGCTGGAACGCTCAGGTGGCTGGAGCCCATGTTCGCGGAAGACCTTCTGGATCAGAAGCCAGGCCGGGCCGCGCGGCACTCGATTGCCATGTACCCAGTCATTGACTGTCCGCGGCACGGTCCCGAAAGCCTTCGCCAATGCAGCAACACCCCCCAGCTTGGTCGCGAGCTGGTTCCAAGGAGAAGGGAGGGTCATAGGTCGGGGCATGGGCGCATCCGTGAACGATTGACCGTGGATCCAGCAATCGCTTGAAATCAATATAGGTGCAATGCGCCGATATGCAATACCAACCTCTCTGACCAGTTCGTTGAAATCGGGGCCGAGTCTTTTCGGGGTCCCATTCCTTCCTTTGCAGGCCTCAGGGAGGTACCCCTCCGGGAGCCCTTGCGCTCCGGGTGGACTTCGCCCCGCGCCTGGGCGACCCGCCCCATCCGCCGCAAGCGGCGGCGTGGCCCCAGCGGGTCCCCCAGGCGCTCACCGCTACGCTCGCCGGCCAGGGGTGCACCCCTGGCCGGGAGGCAAGCGTAGGGCTCGCCGCCCTCCACGCAAGGGCTGTCCTCGGGGACGCTTCCCTTAAGCCGAACGTAAGCGTTCAGCCCCCGTGCTGACGGCGGGGGCGATGACGTGACCGGAGGGGATCAGGTTCGGAATGCTGGGGCGAATGCCTTGGCAAGGCTGGCGGTCATGGCCAGGGCAAGCCATTCGAGCAGATCGATGCCGCGCTTCCGGGCGGTCCCGGCCAGGGTCAGCATCCGCTCCACGAACCGAGCGCCATGTTCGCTCTCCACGCCCAGGCTCACCTTTCGCCAGAGCACCGCCTTGCGGATCGCCCGCTCGGCCTCGTTGTTCGTGGGCACCGCCTTCTCGTGCTCCAGGTAGGTCCACAGGCGGTCCCACTGTCGGAGCAGATCCTTGGCTGTGCCCCGCGCCTTCCGGGTCGTGTCGGGATGTCGGAGGAGGATCTCGAACCGCTCCCGCATCTCGGCCCATATCGGCTTGGTCCCAGCCAGCAACGCCTCCCGGCTGATCTCGCCGTGCTCCCACTGATGCCACAGATGGAAGGCCCGATCGCTGGCCAGCTTTAGCATGCAGCCCTGAGTTCCGGTCTCTCCCTGGCTTTCCAGCATCGCCTGGATGTCCCTGCGGATGTGGCTGTGGCAAAGCTGGTGGAGTGCTGTCCCGATCACTTCGTAGGGCTTCCATCGGTCGCGGTGGAGGACGCCGCCGAAGTTCTCCCCCAGCAGATCCTTCGCCTGGTCGCGCCCGCGCCCAGGGAGAAGGCGGAAGGCCTCGGCATCCCGCGTCGCGGCCACCCACAGCCACATCCGGTTCTCGCCGCAGCGACCGAAGCCCGTCTCGTCGGCATGGACTACGGACGCAGCCTTCAACTCCGCGTGAATGGCCTCGGCCGTCGGCGCCACGGCCTCGCTCACCGCCTTGCAGCAGGCCGCAACAGAGCCCAGCGACATGCGCACACCGAACACGGAGCGGTGCATGACGACGATCTCCCACTTGGTCATGCGGAATCGCCCCGAGAGCACCCCTGTGAGTGCCTGGAGCCGCGGACCGAAGGCCCCTTTCGGCGTCCCCGCAGGCGCCGCTGCACGGGTGACATGGCCACATCGCGGGCAGGCCTTGGACCACTGCCGAAGCTCCAGGATCAGAGCCTTGAAGGCCGGCGACTCGCAGAACTGGCGGATGATGGCGTCCCGCCGAGGCGCTGCTTCCAGCGACTCCCCGCAGCGTTCGCAGGCCTCGGGATCCACCTCCTGCACCTCGTCGACCGCCTCGGGTGGCGCCAACTCACGCGTCTTCCCCTCGTGCCCTGGCTGGCCACCACGCCTCCGTCCGCTGGGCGCCGCAGGTGGCTTACGCTTTCGTCCTGCATCCGAACTGGGCGGCTTCGAGCTGTTGCCCGAGTTCTGGTTGAGCCTGGCTTCCAGATCTGCAACCCGCGCGAGAAGCTGCTCCACGGCCGCCTTCAAGGCCTCGTTCTCGGAGATCAGTCGCCGCTCGTTCTCGCTCATTCCCCAAAGACTGACCGATCGGAACGCAAAGTACAACCTAATGGCTCATCCGACTCGCGAAAGAGCCTGAACGCATACAAGCCGAACCATCAAATTCCAAATGGAATTGCAATGCTAGTCACCGTTGCCAGCGATCGCTTCTGCCTGCTCCAGCACGGTGAAGGTCGCCTTCTCCTGCTTGTCTGGCGGATACCCGTGGCGGCGCAGGATGCGCTTTACGATGGATCGGAGCTTGGCTCGGGCGCTCTCCTTCACGGTCCAGTCGATGTTCACGTTCGCCTTCACAGCCTTCAACAGCTCCCGGGCGATCAGGCGGAGCGTCTCGTCCCCCAGCACCTTCACGGCGCTGTCGTTGGTCTCCAGGGCGTCGTAGAAGGCCAGCTCGTCCTCGGTGAGCCCTAGCTCCTCGCCGCGCTGATGGGCAGCCCGAAGCTGCTTGGCCAGGTCGATCAGCTCCTCAATCACCTGGGCGGCCTCGATGGCCCGGTTCTGGTAGGCCTTGAGGCTGCGCTCCAGCAGGTCCCCGAACGAACGGGCCTGCACCACGTTCTTCTTCCCGCGGACCTTGATCTCTTCGTTCAGGAGCTTGCGCAGCAGCTCCAGGGCCAGGTTCTTGTGCTTCAGGCCTTTTACCTCGGCCAGGAACTCGTCGGAGAGGACGGAGATGTTCGGCTTCTGGAGTCCTGCGGCCTGGAAGATATCCACCACCTCACGAGGAGATACGGCCTTGGACACCAGCTGTCGGATCGCGTGTTCCAGCTCCTCCTCGGTCTTTCCACCGCCACCGCCCGATTTCACGAGAGCAGCCCTCACGGCCTGGAAGAAGGCCAGATCCACCCGGAGATCCTTGGCTTCCTCATGGCTGCAAGCGAGAGCGAAGGCCTTGGAGAGAGCCAGCACCGCGTTGGCGAACCGGACCTTCCCATCCGTCTGGGCCAGGATGTGTTCCTGGGCGGGCGGCAGCAGTGCCAACCGCTGGCCTGGAGTGCCGTCCTTCCAGAGCCCCCAGTGAAAGCCCCGGAAGAACTCGCAGCACGTATCGTGCTCCCGCAGGAAGACCGAGAGCGCTTCGTTGATGTCCAAGGTGGGCCTGCCCTTGCCGCCGCTCTGGGTGTAGGTCGCCACCCGAAGCGTGTTTGGCGACTACATCAGCGTCTACGACATCCAGCGGGCGGTGGAGGATGGCGCCACGGTTCCCATCTACTACGAGAGCCGCTTGGCCCAGCTGGAGCTGGACGAGGAGGAGCGGCCCAAGCTGGATGCGGAGTTCGAGGAGGTCACGGAAGGTGAGGAGGACAGCACCAAGGAGCGGCTGAAGACCAAGTGGGTCGCGCTTGAAGCACTGGTGGGCACTCCGAAGCGTCTGGGCCTCATCGCCAAGGATCTTCTGGCCCACTTCGACGCTCGCCAAGAGGCCCTGAGTGGCAAGGCCATGATCGTCTGCATGAGTCGCCGGATTTGTGTGGGGCTCTACGACGAGCTGGTGAAGCTGCCCCCAGAATGGCACCACAAGGACGACGACAAGGGCGCCTTGAAGGTGGTCATGACCGGGTCTGCCCCGGAAACGGAATGGCAGCTCCACATCCGGAATAAGCCCCGCCGGGAGGCTCTGGCCAAGAGGTTCCGCGATGCCAGCAGTGACTTCGAGGATCAGGCGTCCCGCGTAGAAGGCCATGGTCAGGCTCTTGCCCGACCCCTGGGTGTGCCACACCACCCCCACGCGCCGGTCGCCGCCCTCCTGTGCCGCACGGGCGGTCTCCTCCAGGGCGCGGTTCACGGCGTGGAACTGGTGGTAGCCCGCCAACTTCTTGATGGGAGTCCCCTTGCCATCGTCCTCGAAGACGATGAAGTGGCGAAGGAATCCGCACTACGCCGCATCACCTTCACCTATGTACGGTGTACCTAGTGGTGTACCGGATAGAAAAGGGCCACCCGAACGGGTGGCCCTAAATGCTGATTTGATTGGAGGCGCCGCTCGGAATCGAACCGAGGAATAGCAGATTTGCAGTCTGCTGCCTTACCACTTGGCTACGGCGCCGTGCTTTAAAAATAACATGAGCCGCGTAAAGCGGCTCAGTGTTTGGAGCGGGTGAAGGGATTTGAACCCTCGACTTCAACCTTGGCAAGGTTGCACTCTACCACTGAGTTACACCCGCGTGGAAATTAGATATTACCATCGAACAGGAAGGCGTCAAGCCCCGATTTCCACCCTGGGCCACCGCCTTGCCCCCCCCTTCTCGAGGGGACCAAAGCTGGACAGGATCGGCGCTTGGGGCATCCTGGTTCCATGCATTCCGAACTTCCAGTGCCCCGGGCCGCAGCGGTTTCCGGGGCCCCTTTCCTGCCTCTGGCCTTCCGCTTTGCCACCGCCTTCGGGCTTGCAGTCCTGCACTTGGCACTGCCCTTGGACCCGGCACGCCCACCCGTGGGAGAGGCACTCTATCTCGTCGGCCTCGCATGTTTCTTCGCCGAGAGCGCCTGGGAGGTCTCGAGATCCATCCGCCTCCAGAAACAGCCTTTCGCCACACCCAGCCTCGGATGGATCCGCTTCAATCTCCTGCTCGATATCCTGCTGGTGGCCTTCATCATTTCCTTCCAGGGGGTGGACCAGGAGCGCTTCGCCACCGTCTATATCTTCCCGGTGCTGGCCTCGGCGTTCTATCTCCAGATCCCGGAGATCGTAGGCGTCGGTGTCATCTCCGCCCTCGCCCACATCGCGACGGTATTGCTCTTCACCTCGGGCGCCCTACCTCCCTTCGGCCACTCGGGTCCCGATCTGGATCCGGAAGCGGCCCAGCGCACCTTCATCCTCGGATTCGCCTCGCTTCAGATCTTCTCGGCCACCCTGGTGGTGGTGCTCATCCGGAAGCACCTCGAGACCCTACGCCGCACCCTCTCCCAGTCCGAAGCCACCGTCGATGCCCTCTCCAATCTCTATCGTCGCGTGTTCGAATCGATGTTCTCGGGCCTCATCACCACGGACCTGGAGGGGAGAATCACCTCGGCCAACCCTGCGGCCGAACTGATCCTCCAGCGGGAGCTCGTGCCCGGGACCGAATTCGACCAGCTCGATATCGTCGATCTCACCCTGCACGGGAACCTGCCCAAGGAACAGCGCTTCGAACGCGGATTCACCTCCCCTGCGGGCGAGCCCCGCATCGTGGGGGGCAATGTCGCCCCCCTGCGGGATGCCGGAGGCGTCCAGACGGGTCACCTCCTGCTCTTCCAGGATCTCACCGAGCTGAAGGCCCTGGAGGAGAGGACCCGCCTGAGCGAGCGCCTCGCCGCCGTCGGTGAGCTGTCCTCGGAACTGGCCCACGAACTGCGAAACCCCCTCGCCTCGATCATGGGCTGCGTCCAGATCCTGAAGCAGGGGGAGCAGCCCCCTCCCATGATGGCGCGGGTGCTGGGCATCCTGCGCCGGGAATCGGAGCGGGTGAACGATCTGGTCTCGGGCTTCCTGGATTTCAGCAAGCCCCGACCCGTCCGGCTCCAGCCCCTGTGGCTACCCGCCCTGGTCGATGAGATGAGGGCCAGCTTCGAGATCGACCCCCGGAACGAGGCGCTCCCCCTCCACATCGAGGGGCTCCCCCAACTCTGGATCCAGGGAGATCCCGTCTGCGCCCATCAGGTCTTCGGCAATCTGCTGAGCAACGCCCGCAAGGCCCTCCAGACCCAGACCGCCCCCGTCCTCAGATTGGATTTCCGCCAGGAACAGGCCTGGGTGATCGGAGAGATCTCGGATAATGGCTGCGGCATGGGGCCCGAACAGCTGCGGACCATCTTCCTGCCCTTTTCCAGCGGCTTCGATGAAGGCACGGGACTGGGAATGAGCATCGCCTTCCAATTCGTCTCGAGAATGGGCTGGGATATCGCCGTCGATAGCCAACCCCAGCGGGGCACCACCATCCGCCTGCGCATCCCGGTCCTCCCGCCTCCCCCGGAAATGGATTCAAGAAGCTGAATTTCCACGGAAAGCCTTGCGAAGGTCGGGGGAAGCTGGCACCTTTTCCATACTTCAGCGCAGTCCCGAGGCAGTTCGCGCCACTCAGGCCAGGGGCCGCCTTCGTGCTTTGCCAGACCAGGATCCTCCATGAATCGCAAGCTCATCCGTCCGAATTTCGGGGAGATCAAGGAGCAGTTGGGGCGCAACCCCAAGCCCCCCGTCCCCCAGGAACAACCGTCCGTCACCCAGTCCGCCGGGGAACTCACCCAGAGCGGCCGGAATGCCGACCCGAACGCCGCCAGCGTGCCCCAGGGCATGGGCAGCCCCCGGCGCAAGATCGCGCCCCCGGAACAGACCAATGCCGAGAGTTTCTATTATCTGAAGCAGATGCAGTCCAAGACGCCCATGGTCATCGTCCTCCAGAACGATGAGAAGATCCGCGGCGTCATCGAGTGGTACGACAAGCACTGCCTCAAGGTCAATCGTGTGAAGGAGCCCAACCTCCTCTTGCCCAAACATAATATTAAATATATTTATAAGCAGGATGAGGAGCCCCGCATCCGCCGGAGTCGCGTGGGCAAGAAGGATGAAGCCGCCTCACCGGAAGTGGATCTGCCTCTCTTCGATTGATGAGGGAAAGGGGCTGCTACTCTGGCTAAGCTATGAAAAGCCGCCCCTGCATCGTCATCACCCTTGGAGATCCCTGCGGGATCGGGCCGGAGATCCTGGCGCGCACCCTTCAGGCCATCAATCGCTGGGCAGAGGTCGTGATCGTGGGGGCCCGGGCCGGCATGGACCTGCTCCCCCAGGGCCCCGTCTTCTGGCGTTTCCTGGAGGATCCCGCACCGGGCTCCGGGCTTGCCGGGGTTCAGGAACACCTCTTTCAGACCAATGCCCAGCCCCGATGGGAGGATTCGGAGCAGACCCTGGGAGGTTCCGCCCATTGGATTGACCCCACGCCGGAGATCCAAGCCGGGCAACTGCGCCTCGGCCAGGGTTCGCCGGAATCGGGACGCTGCGCGGTGGAGGCCGTGCGCATCGGGGCGGGCCTGGTCATGGCGGGAAAAGCCGATGCCCTTGTGACCCTGCCACTCTCGAAGCGCGCCGCCCACGAGGCGGGCTACGATATCCCGGGCCACACGGAATATCTCCAGGCGCTCTCCGGATCGCCCATCACGCGCATGGCCTTCGTGAGCCCGAGCCTCTCGGTGGTACTGCACACCGTCCATCAGAGCCTGCGTTCGGTGGTCGAAGGTCTCGACACCGAAGCAGTGGCCGAGACCCTCTCCTTCGCGGCGGACCGGTTCATCCAACTCACCGGCAAGCTCGATCTCCGGGTCGCCCTCTGTGCCCTGAACCCCCATGGGGGCGAAGGCGGCGCCTTCGGCGGGGAAGAGGTCATGCTCGGGGAAGCCGTCACCATGGCTGAAGCCTCCTTCCTGGATTTCGGAGGGCCCGGGCCCTTCGCGGACCTGGCCTCTCCCTTCGCCCCCGGTCCTGTACCCGAGGGCTGGGAGGTCTTCCCGACCAAAGCCCAGCCGAGGTCTTCCGTGCTGCGCGCCCAGAGGAATCTGGAAGTGGTCTCCCTGGGTCCGGGGATTGAGCCCGCCCCCAGCCACCCTTCGCCCCGTTTCTTCGGCCCCCTCCCCGCCGACACCCTATTCCAGAGGGCCGCCCGGGGGGAATTCGATCTGGTGATCGCCCTCTACCACGACCAGGGGCTGATCCCCTTGAAGGTCCTGGAACCCACCCGGGCCGTCAACCTGACCCTGGGCCTGCCCTTCATTCGCACCTCCCCGGACCACGGCACAGCCTTCGACAAGGCTGGTCTCTGGGTCGCCGATCCCACCAACTTCCTCGAGGCCACGGCCCTGGCCGTGCGCCTGGCTGGACGAGCCCGGCAGGAGCCCTGGCAGGCCGAGGTGACCGAGCCCGGGGCGACCCGATGATCTGGCCCCACACAGACGTGGTGTCCGGGCTTCGCCTGGACACCACGTGGGGGTCAAAGGGGGGACGCAGAGCGAGCTTTAGCGAGCGGGCGGTCCCCTCTTTCATGGCAGCTGAAAAGCCGGTTAAGGAGGTTCCATGTCGACAGTCGCTGTGATTCTCGCCGCAGGCCTGGGCACACGCATGAAATCGACCCTGCCGAAGGTCCTTCATCCGGTGCTCGGCGATCCGGCCCTGCTATGGGTCCTGAGATCCCTGCCTCCTCAGGTCTCCTCGGCCATCCTGGTGCTGCACCATGGCAAGGACCGCATCGAGGCCGCCCTGGCCGAGTGGAAGAAGCAGGGCCTGCTCCCCTGTCCCGTCCAGACGGTGGATCAGGGTGAACCTCTCGGCACCGGTCACGCCGTGCAACAGGCCGTCCCCGCCCTGGAGCGCCTCGCCCCCACGGGCGTCGTCATCCTCTATGGCGATGTCCCCCTCCTGAGCAGGGAGAGCGTCGCCCGTCTCGCGGCCCAGGAGGCGGCCCTCCTGGCCATGGACCTGCAGGACCCCACAGGCTACGGCCGCGTGATCCAAAATGCCGACGGCACCCTCCGGGGGCTGGTGGAACAGAAGGACGCCTCCCTCGAGATCCTGGCCATCCGCCGGGTGAATGGCGGCGCCTACGCACTGCCTTGGGCCGAGCTGGAACCGGCGCTCGCGGGCCTTTCCAACCAGAACGCCCAAGGGGAGTTCTACCTCACCGACGCCATCATGACCGTGGCCTCCAGGGTGCCCCTGCGGGTGGAGCTCTGCGATCCCTCGGAACTCCTGGGCATGAATTCCAGGGTGGACCAGGCCCAGCTCCAGAGGCTGGCCCGGGGCCGCATCAATGACCAGTGGATGGAAGCAGGCGTCACCTTCCTGGATCCCGAGACGACGATTGTGGGGCCCCGGGTGGAGCTGGCCCGGGATGTGCTGCTGGAGCCCAACCTGCGCCTCGAGGGGCGAGTCACGGTGGAAGAAGGCGCTCGCATCGGCCAGGGCTGCGTCTTCCGGGATTGCCGCATCGGCGAGGGAGCGGAGATACGCCCCTGCTGCATCGGCCAGGATGCCGTCATCGGCGCCCACGCCAAAGTCGGCCCCTTCGCCCATCTCCGGGAGGGCACCGTGCTAGATGAACGCGTCCACATGGGCAATTTCGTAGAAACCAAGAAGGCCCATCTGCACGCAGGGGCCAAGGCCAACCACCTGAGCTACCTGGGCGATTGTGAGGTGGGTGAGCGCAGCAATATCGGCGCGGGCTTCATCACATGCAACTACGACGGGTTCCACAAGCACCGCAGCCTCATCGGCCGGGACGTCTTCGTGGGTTCGGACTGCCAGCTCGTCGCCCCGGTGCAGCTGGGCGACGGCTGCCTCATCGGCGCGGGCAGCACCATCACCCGGGATGTACCCGCCGATGCCCTCGCCCTTTCCCGCAGCCCCCAGGTCACCAAGGAGGGCACCGCCCAACGATTGAGGGATCGGCTGAAGGCCGGGATGAGTTAACCTAACCCTTTGCAGTCCCCTTCCCGGAAGCCCCATGCTCAATTCGCTACTCGAACGCCTCGGCGCCCCCGTTCTCCGGTCCCTCGACCAAGCCGGGGACTTCGCGGTGGTTTCGGGGCGGGCCTTCCGCGCCATCTTCAAGCGCCCCTTCGATGGGGCCAACCTGATGCATCAGTTCCAGGCCGTGGGCGTCAATAGCATCCCTGTGATCCTGCTGACGTCCCTGGCGGTCAGCATGGTGTTTGCCGTGCAGCTGGCCTACGGCTTCAAGCAGTTCCAGGCCGAAGGCCTCGCCGCCCAGGTCAATGGCCTAGCCATCGTGCGCGAGCTGGCGCCGGTCATCTCCGGCCTCATGATGGCGGGCCGGGTGGGCAGCGCCATGGCCGCCGAATTAGGCACCATGCAGGTGACCGAACAGATCGACGCCCTGGAATGCCTGGCCACCGATCCCGTGCATTACCTCTTCGTGCCCCGGCTCCTGGCCTCCGCGATCATGCTGCCCCTGCTGGTGGGTCTCAGCATCTATGTGGGCTATTGGGGCGGCTACCTGCTGCTGGTGGGCGCCGAAGGCCAGAGCGCCTACGTCTATGCCAACGACTTCTACAAGCTCCTGGCCTTCCGGGATATCCGCATCGCCGTCTACAAGGCCTTCGTCTTCGGCATCATCATCGCGCTGGTGGGATGCTGGCGCGGCTACCGGGCCCAGGGCGGCGCCGAGGGCGTGGGCAACGCTCCCACCAGCAGCGTGGTGACCAGCAGCCTCTGGATCCTCATCGCGGACTTTTTCCTCACCAAGCTGCTCCTCGTCTGATGGGAAACATATCCATGGAACCCGTCATCGATGTGGTCAATCTCTCCAAGGCCTTCGGCCCCAAGGTTGTGCTGTCCAACGTCAACCTCCAGGTCCAGGAAGGCGAGAGCCTCTGCGTGATGGGCGGTTCGGGCACGGGCAAGACCGTGCTCCTGCGCAATATCATGGGCCTTCTGACGCCGGACGCGGGACACGTGGCCGTGGAGGGCAAGATCATCCAGCAGCTCGATCGGGAAGAGCTCTTCGAGGTGCGCAAGAAGATCGGCATGTGCTTCCAGATGGCGGCCCTATTTGACTCCATGACGGTAGAAGAGAACGTGGGATTTGCCCTGAAGCGCCACGCGCCCATGACCAAGGCCGAGATCGCCGATCGCGTGGACGAATGCCTGAACATGGTGGGTCTCAAGGGCACCAATAAGCTCAAGCCTTCCGAGCTCTCCGGCGGCATGAAACGCCGGGTGGGCTTCGCCCGGGCCATCGCCCTCAAGCCCAGGATTCTCCTCTTCGACGAACCCACCACGGGCCTGGATCCCGTGATGACCGATGTGATCGGACGCATCATCCTGGACCTGAAGGCCGAGATGGGCGTCACCAGCATCACCGTCACCCACGACCTGAAGAGCGCCTTCGAGATCGCGGACCGCATCGCCTTGATCTTTCGCGGCGAATGCCTGGCCTGTGAGCCCCCGGCAGCCTTCAAGGTGAACCCCCATCCCGTCATCCAGCAGTTCCTCCGCGGGGATGCCGACGGGCCCTTCCTCCAGGATCCGCCCCCTCCTCGGCGGGCCCTGGATCGATCCGTCTACCATCCTGTCCACATCGACTGACCTTCTCCGGATATCCCATGAAACTCGAAAGCAAAGTCGGCGCCTTCTTCATCGGGACCATTTTGATCCTGGGCGTGCTCATCATGCGCACCGAGAAACTGGAGGTCTTCGGCAAACCCGCCGAGCGCACCTTCCGCACGGAGTTTGCCCAGGTGGCTGGCCTCAACGTCCAGGGCCACGTGCTCATCGCGGGGGTCAAGGTGGGGACGGTGAAGGAAATCGCCATCGAGAATGGCCACGCCATCATCGTCTTCACCGTTGATGAGAAGATCGCCGTGAACCGGGGCGCCATGGCCTCCCTCAATAGCATCGGCATCCTGGGCGAGAAGTATCTCGACCTGGATCCCGGCAAGCCCACCCAGGGCGCCCTCCCCTCGGGCAGCACCATCCCCAGCAAGACCGGCGTGAGCCTGGATAACCTCATGGAGACCCTGGGTTCCATCGGCACGGATGTGAAGGGCATCACCTACGCCCTGAACCAGTCCATCGGCGGGGAGAATGGCCGCCAGAAGCTCGACGAGATCGTCGATAACATCAGAGTCCTTACCGCCGAATTCAGGTCCATGTCCCAGGAAAACCACGCCGCCATCAATAACACCATGGCCAACGTGGAGACCATCACCAGTGAGATGCGGGACCGCCTGCCCAAGATCGCCAAGCAATTCGAGGATCTGGGCAAGAACCTCAACGGAATGGTCGACCAGAACAAGCCCGAGCTGAAGGGCCTCATGGGCGATGTGCGCAAGCTGGCCCAGGGCTTCCAGTCCACCTCCGAGAACATCCGCTCCATCACCGATAAGATGAACAAGGGCGAAGGCACCATCGGCAAGCTGCTCAACGACGACACCACGATCTTGAAGCTCAACACCGCCGTGGATAACGTCAACGAGATGCTGGGCGGCATGAAGAACATGGAGCTGCGCCTCGATATGGGCGGCGCGCGCTGGACCAGCCGGGGCGATAGCCAAGTGGGCCTGGGCATCGAGATCGCCCCCCGCAAGGACTACTGGTATTCCGTGGGCCTGAGCTCGACCCCCGACGGGAAGCTCTCCGAGAGCACGCGCACCCTCACCCAGATCGATCCCCTCACCGGGCTCCCGAAGGACGCCGTGCAGAAGGTCTACACCGCCACTTCCGAACAGGTCTTCACCCTCTCGGCCGAATTCATGAAGCGCCTGGGCGAGCACTTCGTCATCCACGCGGGCATCATCGATGGCAAGGGCGGCGCCGGAGCCGAGCTGCGCTTCCTGAACGACCGCTTCCGCATCGGCGGCCTGGCCTACGATTTCTCCAAGCGGGACGACAAGCCCAATCCCCGCTACCGTGCCACCACCAGCTACCAGCTCTGGAAGGGTGTCTACGTTCAGGCCGGGGGCCAGGACCTCGGGAACAAGGATCTCCGCACCTTCTTCGTCGGGGGCGGCATCCGCTGGAAGGATGATGACCTTAAAAAACTCGTGGGTTTGGTCGGAGTAGGCAAGTGAACCCACACTCCCATTCGCGGCGCACCCGGAGCTCCCACTAGGTTTCCATGAAATCCCATCCTCTCCCTCCAGAGCGCACCTGGCCCTTCCTCATCGTCCGGCGCGGAATTCCGCTCGGGTTAGCCCTGGCGGGCCTCATCACCGCGCTGGTACATCAGGGCAGCCGGGGTTGGGTCTTGCTCTTGGTGGTCGCCTGCCTGGCCGAAGTGGGACCCACCTTCAAGACCGGGGATGCCTACCTGAAGAGCCGCCGGGCCATCATCCGCTGGGACGGTCTCTGGGTGAGGGCCCTGCGCCCGGCGGCCCGCCTGTTCGGCCAAGAGGGGGCATGGATCCAAGCCTTCTGCGCCTGGAACAACCTCCAGGTCCGAGAGGCCTTCAGGACGCGCCCGGCCCGACAGGCCCTGATCCTCCTGCCCCATTGCATCCAGATGGCCCGCTGCAAGGCCCAGATCCTGGACGGACTCTCCAACTGCCATCAATGCGGCCTCTGCCCGGTGGGAGACTACCTCCAGGCCAGCCTGCTGGGCCGCTGGGACGTCCGGATCTCCAACCGCAGCCACAAGGCCTACCGGGAGGCCCGGGAGTTCCATCCCGATCTCATCCTGGCGGTGAGCTGCCCGGATCGCCTGGTGAAGGGCCTCATCAAGCTCCCCGAAGTCCCCGTCTACGCCATTCCGCTCCAGCTGCCCCACGGCATGTGCGTGGATACGAACTTCAGCATTCCGTTGCTGAGTGCGGCGATGGAGGCTCTCGTGGAGCCGAAGCGTGACGAGGCAGCCAAGGTGCGCCCCCTGCGGCACGAGGGGATCGCATGAACAAGCCACCCTCCTCTGACCCCAAGGCCACGCCCTCCCGCCTGCGCCAGGCCTGCGAAGGGCTCCTGGGGCCGACCCTGATGGCCTACCTCCTCCACCTCCGACCGATGCAGTGGCCCATCATGACGGCCCATTTTCTGCTCGGCACCCTCCTGGCCGTGGGAGTCAAGGTATCCATGGGCCGGGTCTTCCTGGGCTGGGGCATCTTCGTGGTCCTCATGAACGGGGGCACGCTGGCCATCAATAGCGCCTTCGATCAGGATGACGGCGATATCGGCTACCTCCGGCAACCCCCCAAACCGCCCAAGTATCTCTTCCAGGTCTCGGCCACCATGCTCCTCCTCAGCCTGGCCTCGGGCTTCCTGCTGCCGCCGGTCTTCGCCTGGAGCAACGGGCTCTGTGTGATCATGGCCTTCCTCTACTCCATGCCCCCCATTCGTCTCAAGGCGCGGGCCGGCTGGGATCTCCTGATCAATGGCCTGGGCTTCGGCCTGCTCACGCCGCTGGCGGGCTGGGGCCTCACGGGCCGCCCCGTGACACCGGCCTTCTGGGCCGTGGCGATCGGTTTCGCCTTCCTCTTCGGCGCCCTCTATCCCCTGACCCAGATCTACCAAATCGAAGAAGACCGTGCCCGGGGAGACCGCACGCTGGTCATCCAACTGGGGGAGACCCGCAGCCTGGCCCTGGCGATCCTACTCATGGCCGCAGCCCACGCCTGTTTCGCCTGGGGACTCTGGGCCTTCGCGGCCTCTCGCGGATGGCTCCTGATCGGCTTACTGCCTTCCTTGGGATGCTGGTCCGGCGTCCTCGTCCCCTGGCTGGCCCACTGGCGAAGCCGGAGCCCCCAGCAGCACGAGGCGGGGATGTACTGGGCCCTGGGAGCCTGGGCCATCACCGATCTCAGCCTGCTCTGCCTGATGTGGCCCAGGTAGGACGATGCTCATCCCCACCGTCCCGCCCCCCTTTCCCCTCCACTGGGGCTTCACGACGCGCCTGGATGGCCCCGAATGCCTGCCTCCCGTGCGTCTCCGCCAGATCCACGGATGCGAGATCCATGCCGCGACAGGGGCTGTCCAAGCGGGGGACGGGCTCTGGACCCGACAACCAGGAATGCCCATCGGCGTACGCGTGGCCGATTGCGTGCCCGTGCTGCTGGCGGGCCTTAGCGGCGGCCCCTGGGTGGCCGCCCTGCACGCGGGCTGGCGAGGAGCCGTGGCGGGGATCCTGCGCAGGGGCGTCGCCCTGTTCATCGCCCAGGGAGGACATCCCCAGGATCTCGTCTGGGCCCTGGGACCTGGCATCCGCAGGTGCCACTTCGAGGTGGGCCCGGAGGTCCTCGAGGCCGCCCGCCGGGATCCCGCCTGGAGCGAGGCCCTGGCCGAGCCCACGGCACCGGGCAAGTTCCATTTCGATCTGCATGGCTTCCTGCGCGCCCAGGCCCTGGATCTGGGGCTGGATGCCGCCAACGACGGTTCTGTGTTGAAGTGCACCCTCTGCGAACCCGAACTGCTCTTCAGCTACCGCCGGGGGGACACGGAGGGGCGGCAGTGGGGGCTCGTGGAAATCCTCTGAGCCTACCTCAGCGGGAAGGACACATGCACCGCCGTGCCCTCCCCTTCATTGCGGATCTCGATCTGGCCGTGGTAGGCCGCCAGCAGCTGTTTGCAGAGAGGCAGGGAGGGTCCCGGGCTGCGGATCCCGATGACGGCCTGCTGATGCAGTTCATTGAAGGGTTCGAAGGCGCCTTCCAGTTCCGTCGGCGGGATCGGCCCACCCTCGTCCAGGATCTCCAATTGGAAGCATTCAGCCTCCATCCAAGAACGCAGTTTCAACTTGGTGGAGGGCGTCGGCCCACCGAATCCATGGAGGGCGAGATTCTGGAGTAGCTTCGAGAAATCCCCGTAGACCCCGTAGATCCGGGGATTCCAGGCCTCCAGTTCGGCTTCCACCTCGGCCTTGGTTGGGATCACGCCTTCCGCCCCCAGCAGCTCCAGCTCCTGAAGCAGGAGATCGTGGAGGTCCAGCCATTCGGGCGTGGAGGGACTTTCCTTGTCGACCCTTCGCATCAGGGCCTTCAGGAGCCCATTGATCTTGGAGACCGCACTTAGGATCTCCGCGATCGCCCTCGGGGCCGACTCGCCCAATGCGTCCCGGGAACCCAGCAGGCGGTCGAGTTCATGGCTCTGGCGATTGAGGATCTGCACGGGGGCCACGAGACGGTGCGTGATCTTGGCGAAGAGCTCCTCCATGATCACTTGGCGGTCCTGACGGCTCAGCTCGGCCTTGGCGTGCTGAAGGTCCTGGTAGGAGAGTTCCATGTGCTCGTAGCTGGAAGCCAGGGCCCGGCTGCTCTCATGGAGGCTGTGGATGAGTTCGGCGTTCTCGATGCTCACCATCGCCAGTCCCGCATGGAGCGCGATCAGCTCCAGGTCCAGGGGCAGGAAGGGCTGGGCGGCATCCCGGGCGAAGGTCCAGAATCCCCAGATCTCGTCTTCCACCTGGCGGTCCTTCAGCACCTGGAGGCTCATTTCGGAGCTGGGCCCCCAGAACCCCAATTGGAGCCCTTCCTCCCAGATCCGGTGGCTCCGAAGCTGCGCCCCATGGAGAAGCCCGCCCTCACTCAGCGTGCGCAAGCGTTCACAGAACACATGGTCCCGGGGCAGGGTCAGGGCCACCTCGAAGCGCTCCCCCTGCCATTGGAACCCTTCCCAGTAGCCCCCACTGGGATGGAGGCGATAGGCCGCCAGGCTCGTGGCCCCCACGATGGCCTGGACCTGTTCCAGAACCCGGAGCACGAGGGCGGTCGAATCGTGTTCCAGCAGGAGAGACTGGCCCAGGCTCAGCAGCCGCTGGAGGCTCCGGTTGCGAGTCTCCAGCTCCTCCTGGGTGGCGGTCAGCTTCCGGTTGGCTTCCTGGGCCTCCTTGAGTTGGGCCTCGAGATGCTCCAGCATCTGAACATTGAAATTCCTGAGCACAGCCCCTTCCCTAGATTTTTCGAGGTGCTCCCGGTGGCCGCCGAGATAGGCCTCCACCTGGCCGACGAAGGCAAAGGGATCGATGGGCTTGGGAATGAATCCGTCGCAACCGGCCACCAAGGCCGTCTCGCGATCACCCTTCAGGGTCTTGGCGGTGAGGGCGATGATGGGCGTGTGCTTGAGTTCGGCCTGCTGCCTGAACTTGGTGGCCACCTCGAAACCCGAGAGGCCCGGCAGGTTGATATCCAGGAGCACCAGATCGGGTTTGAGTTCCATGGCCATCTCGAAGCCCCGGAGGCCCTCCTCGGCCCAGTGCATCTCGTAGCCCGCCTGGGTCAACAGGCGCTGCACCAGCCGATAGTTGACCGGGTTGTCCTCAATACACAGGATGCGCGCGGTCATGAGTGCTCCAAAGGCATCTCGACAGTGAAGGTGCTACCTCTTCCCTTCTCGCTTTCGACCCGAATGGTGCCATCCATGAGGCCCATCACCCGCTGGGACAAGGCCAGGCCCAGACCCGTGCCGCCAAAGCGCCGGGTGATGCTCCCGTCCACCTGTTGGAAGGGGCGGAAGAGGCGTTGGATCTCTTCTGGGTTCATGCCGATGCCCGTGTCCTGGATGGCCACCCGCAGGTGCGCCTGGTCACGCTCCACCCGGATGCACACCTCGCCATGTTCGGTGAACTTGATGGCATTTCCCACTAGGTTGATGAAGACCTGTTTCAACCGCACGGGATCGCCCAGCACACGCACATCCCAGGCCGGGACCTCGCAATGGAATTGGACGGAACGGCCCAGGATCAGGCCCGCGGCCAGCACCTTGACGTCTTCGAGCACCGGGAGCGGGTCAAAGGGCCTCAGCTCGAGTTCGAAATTGCCGGTCTCGATCTTGGAAAGATCCAGGATGGAGTCGATCATCGTCAGAAGGCTGCGGCCATTTTGAAGGATGATCGCCAAGTCCTCCTTCACATCGTCGGGAATACGATCGGCGCTCTCCTGCAGCAGGAGGCCGGAAAACCCGATCACCGCATTGAGGGGCGTCCGCAGTTCGTGGCTCATGTTGGCCAGGAACTCGTCCTTGAGACGATCCACCTGCTGGAGTTTCTGGAAGCTGGCAAGGAGGCTCTCGTTGAGTTCCATGAGTTCCTGGGTCTTCTCGCGCACCTTCTCCTCGAGGGTCTCGGCCCAGGCGCGCAGTTCGGCGCGACTCTCCTCCAGCCCCTTGGTGCGCTCCCGCACGAGCTGTTCGAGGTTGGCCCGGATCTCCTCCAGCTCCCAGATGGTCTCCATCAATTGACGGGTTCGCTCCTGCACCCGGAATTCCAGGAGCCTGTTCTGGCGCTCGATCTCATCCCGGGAAACCCGGAGCTTGTTGGTCATCAGATCGAAACTCCGGCTCAGGTCCTCCAGTTCATCGCCGCTATAGACCCGCACGGGGGCCACGTCGAGATTCCCCTGGGCCACCTGCTGGGCACCGGCCGTGAGTTGTTCGATGGGCCGGATGTAGCGCCGCCCCATGAAGGCCGAAACCGCCCCGCCTATCCCCAGCAGCAGCAGACCCGCGGCGATGCCCATCCAGATATTGTCGTTCAGCGTCTTCTGAATATCATCGGTGGTGAAGCCCAACACCAGCGTGCCAACCCTACCCGTGGGGGGCGCCAGGAAGAAGATGGGCGCCGTGGCCACCAGGATGCCATCCTCTTTCCGCGTGAAGGCCTCACGGCTGCCCTGGCTGCGGCTGTAGGCCTTCACCCAGGCCGGCGCGGAAGCCGTGACGTTCAGGGGTTTCCCGTGCTCGTCGAAGACGGCGCTGAAGTGGAAGCCGGGGATATGCTTCACACCCTCCAAGACTCTTGTGATGGCCTCCGGGTTCCCCGTGGCCAGGGCATAGCTCGCGGTCTCGGCCACCTGCTGGGCGCTGTTCAGGGATCGCTCGCGGATCTGGCGCTCGACTCTCCGGGGATAGACCAGCGTATTGAAAAAGACGAAGCAGGCCACCAACAGGCCGATGACGGCCATGAATTTCGTCTTGATGGAGAGATGAGGCATGGGAAGAGTCTATCCCGCCTGGAAGAAATGGAAGCAGGCAGCCCCATAGCGCCGTGAATCCAGGGACGACCAGCCTTCGGGCGGGAAGAGTTCCTCCCGCTGCTCGGTCTCCCAGACCAGAATGCCTCCCGGCGCCATCCATGATCGGATGCGGGGCGCCAGGCTCTGGAACAGATCCCGGGAATGCGCATAGGGGGGGTCTCCGAAGACCAGCGCCAGATCCCGGAAGGCCTCCGCCTCGAGGCGCTGGGCATCCTTCTGGAGCACCCGGAGCCCGGTGCCGCGCGCGTTGGCCTGGGCCAGGGCGCAGGCTGCGCCCGCCTTTTCCACGCAGGTGACCGGAGAAAAGCCCCGGGACCATGCCTCCAGCCCAACGGCTCCCGTCCCCGCGAAGAGATCCAGGAAGGCCCCCTGAGGCCAGGCCTGGAGAATGGAGAAGAGGGCCTCCCGGGCCCGATCCGAGGTGGGACGAAGGCCCTGCTCACCCGCCGGGGGCGATTGCAGGCGACGCCCCTTGAGGGATCCGGCGATGATGCGCATGGAGACTACCGGATCAGTAGGCCCACTTCAGCAGCGTGCCACCCCAGGTGAAGCCCGCGCCGAAGGCGGCGAGCACCACGATATCGCCCTTCTTCAGCCTCCCGGCCTCCAGCGACTGGTGCATGGCCGTGGGAAGCGTGGCGGCTGTGGTGTTGGCGTAATGGACGATGTTGTTGGCCATCCGCTCGCGGGGCAATTCCAGACGCTTGGCGGCGGCCTCCATGATCCGGATATTGGCCTGGTGGGGCACGAAGAGGGCCAAGTCTTTCGGATCGAGGGCGTTCCGGTCCAGCATGAGGCGGCTCACCTCGGCCATGTCGCGCACGGCGTTCTTGTAAACCTCCTTGCCCTCCTGGTGGATGTAGTGCTGGCGGGCGTCTACCGTCTCGTGGGTGGAGGGGCGCAGGGAACCGCCGGCGGGCATGCAGAGGAAGGGGCCGCCGGAACCGTCGATGCGGTGCTCGAAATCGAGGATCCCGTAGCCCTCCTCCACCTCCTCGAGGATCACGGCGCCCGCGCCATCGCCGAAGAGCACGGCCGTGTTGCGGTCCGTCTTGTCCATGATGGAGGTCATCACCTCGCAGCCCACGACGGCCACGCGCTTGAAGCCGCCACCGGCCACCATGCTGGCGCCCGTGGTGAGGCCGAAGAGGAAGCCCGAGCACCCGGCGTTCAGATCGAAGCCGAAGGCCTTGGAAGCCCCTACCTTGTTCTGGATCAGGGCCGCCGTGCAGGGGAAGAACATGTCGGGCGTCACCGTGCAGGCGATGATGACGTCCAGATCATCGGCCACGATGCCACGATTCTTCAGGGCCATCTTGAGGGCCTCGGCCCCGAGATCCGAGGAGGCCACGCCGGGTTCCACCCATCGCCGTTCCTTGATGCCCGTGCGCGAGGTGATCCACTCGTCGTTGGTATCCACCAGCTTGGCCAAGTCATGGTTGGTGACGATGCGCTCAGGATAGAACTGACCGGTAGCGGTGATGCCCACGGACTTGGCGAGACGTCGGGTCAAGGAAACCTCCTTCATACCTGCAGAGGGTCAAACGGTTGATTATGCCTGCACCCGTCCCCCAGGTCCACACGGGAGGCCCCGCCTAGCGTGGTCTTCAGCCACGGGGGCCGCCAGGCTTGGCCTTGCTATGATCAAACCGGCACCCCAGCCGAAGGAAAGCTCCCCCATGCGCACCCTGGCCGTCCTCCCCAGCCGTTATGCCTCGACCCGCTTCCCGGGCAAGCCCCTCGCCCTCATCGCGGGAAAGCCCATGATCCAGTGGGTATGGGAAGCGGCCTCCCGCGCCACAGGAGTGGACAGGGTGGTGGTGGCCACCGATGACGCACGCATCGAGCGCGCCGTCCGGGCCTTCGACGGCCAGGTGATCCTCACGGATCCCGCCCTCCCCTCCGGCACGGACCGCGTGGCGGCGGCCCTGGGCCAGCTGGATGAGCCCTTCGAGGTGGTCCTGAATATCCAGGGCGACGAACCTGCCATGCACCCCGACACCATCGCGGCCCTCGTGAGGCTCATGGCCGAAGCCCCCGAACTCCCCATGGGCACGGCGGCCTGTCCCTTCGCCACGATCGAGGAGGTCTTCAATCCCAATGCCGTGAAGGTCGTGACCGATGATCGGGGCCGGGCCCTCTACTTCAGCCGCAGCCCCATTCCCTACCTGCGCAATAGTTCGGTGTTCGAACCCGATTTCAGGCCCTGGGCGCGCCCCGAACACCTGAAGCTCTTCAAGCGGCACCTGGGCATCTACGCCTACCGCCCCGAGGCCCTGCGGGCCTTCACCCAGCTCCCCCCCCATCCTCTGGAACAGGCCGAGATGCTCGAACAGCTCCGCGCCTTGGCGGCGGGCCTCGCCATCGGCGTGGCTGAGACCCCCCACCTGAGCCTGGGGGTCGATACCCCGGCCGATATCCCTGGGGTGGAACGCCTCCTGAAGACATGGCACCTGGCCTGAGGGCATCCATGATTGCCAAGGAATCCTCCGCGCCGGATCACCTCTTCCCTGCCCTCCTCGCCAAGAGCCTTGCCGAAGGCGCCCTGAGGGAAGTGGAGCTCACGCCCAAGCCTGGCCTCGTGGATCGCCACGATAGCGGCTCCCACAGGGATCTCACCTTTGAAGGCATGCGGACTTCGGCGGGACTTCTGCCTCTCTACTACGACGAGATCCTGCGGTGTTGCCACCAGGGGAGCCCCCTGGAGGATTTTGTGCAGGCTGGCATCGAAGCCGAAGGCCGGATGACCCGGGAGATCCATTCCAACGCCCACAAGGGCTACATCTTCCTATCGGGACTGGTGCTCATGGCCGCCTGGGAATGGGATGGCCGAATCCCGGCCCTGCGCAAGGGGATCGCGGATACCGCCACGAGATTTTTCGCCCACTTCGAGGCCCTGGATTCCCACGGCGCGGAGATCCGGCACCGCCACGCCCTGGGCGGCATCCGGCTGGAAGCCGAGGCGGGCCTTCCCGCCGTCTTCGAATACGGATGGCCAGCCTACCGAAAGGCCCTGGGCTGGGGCTGGGAGCCTGAGCGCGCCGGGCACTACCTCATGGCGCTCCTCATGCAGCAGGTGGAAGACACCACCTCCATCCGCCGCTGCGGCCTGGAAGGCCTAGCGCGCCTGAAAAAGGACGGCGCCTACCTTCAGGGCCTCCTGGAACAGGGGCAGAGCGCCACCCTCCTGCTCTCCCACCTCAACGAGGAATACCGCCAGATAAACCTGACCATGGGCGGCGTGGCCGATTGCATCGCCCTGACCTTCGCCCTGGAAAAGGTCTCACGCCTTCAGGCTCCTTCCGCCCAGGCCTTCGCCAGCGCCTCGAAGTGCTCGCCGCGCACCTCGAAATTCTTGAACTGATCGAAGCTGGCGCAGGCGGGGCTGAGGAGCACCTGGTCACCGGGTTCCGCGATGGAGAAGGCCCTGGCCACGGCCTCATCGAAGGACCAGATGGAGACGTGCGGCAAATCCCCCAGATCCCGCTCCAATTGCGGGATGGCGTCCCCCAGGAAAACGAGGCCGCGCAGCTTACCCTTCAGCGCCTCCCTCAGGGGCTCATAGCTGCTGCCCTTGTCCTCGCCCCCCAACAGGAGCACAAGAGGACCCTGTAGGGCGCGAATAGCCGTGAGGGTCGCGTCCACATTGGTGCCCTTGGAATCGTTGTAGGCCTTCACGCCGCTTCGCTCGCCGCAGAAGGCGATGCGGTGCGCCAGGCCCGGGTAGCTGCGGAGCCCAGCGCGCAGGGCCTCGGGGCCTGCGCCTCCGTGATGGGCCAGGAGGGCCGCCGCCAGGGCATTCTCCACGTTGTGATCGCCGGGTATGCGCAATTCTGAACGGTGGATCAGCTCGAAGACTTGCTCCCTGTCCCGCAGATGCAGACGCCCGGCCTCATCGCACCAGGCGCCCAGCGTCCCGGGATCCCGCCATCCGAAGCGGGCCTGGGTGCCCCGACCGGGCACCTGGGGGGGCATGTCCTCGGTCATCGGCATCAGTCGAAGATCCTCGGGCCCCTGCCCTTCGAAGATGCGGAGCTTGGCCTCAAGATAGCGATCCATGCTCCCGTGGCGGGCCAGGTGATCGGGGGTGAGGTTGAGCAGGGCCGCCGCCTCCGCGTGGAAGGTGCGCACGGTCTCCAGCTGGTAGCTGGAGCACTCCAGGGCAAAGCGCGTGCCCTTCGCGGCGCCCTCCAGAGCCTCGATGAGCGGCACCCCCAGGTTCCCGCAGGCCACCGTGGGCAGCCCGGAGGTCTTCAAGAGGTGGGCCGTCAAATCGGTGGTGGTGCTCTTCCCGTTGGTGCCCGTGATGGCCAGCAGCATGGAATGGTCCTGACGCGAACGCAGGACCCGATGCGCCAGTTCCAGCTCGCCGATGACAGGAATGCCCCGGGCCAGAGCCTCCTGCACGAAGGGCAGACTGGGGGGCACGCCAGGACTCAGGAGGACCTCGTCACAGGCATCCAGGAGCACGAGCGGGTGATCGCCCCACACACCCGGCACATCCATTTCCGCCAGGCGCGCGACGGTGGCCGCATCGGGTTCGGCGCGGCGCTCATTCAATACGACATCCCGGCCGGATTTCCGGAGAAAGGCCGCCGCCGAGAGTCCTGAACGCCCCGCCCCGATGATCACGATCCGTCCCATGCCATCTCCCTTGCACTCCTAGTCTTCCAGGAAGGCGTCCAGGGTGCATCCCTTCCCATCCAAATCGAGAAACCCAATCCCGCAGAATGGACAGAACTGATCTACGATGGCCTGGATGAAGGAATCGACCCTCCACGACATCCTCAGTGGCGAGCGCCCAGCGGCGACCTATACCCATTCCATCATCGACCTGCGCTCCGGCCATCTCATGGCCACCGAACTGCTCACCCGCTTCGAGGATATCGATGGCCAGATGCGCACGGTGGGTAGTCTGCTGGAGGATGTCTCTCTGGCCTCCACCATGCGGGTACAGCTGGATCTGCTCTGCCTGGGCGCGGTCTTCAAGGCCTTGGCTGAAACACCCGTCACAGACCACCTGCTCTTCATCAACCTCCATCCCATGACCCTGGATACTCCGGAATTCTGGAAGCAGCTCCAGCCCTGGCTCTGGAATCTGGCCATCCCACCCCATCGCATCGTCATCGAGATCACCGAGTCCTTCGCGGGATACGACCTGGAAAAGCTGGAGGCCTTTGCCCGGCGGCTGAGGGATCTGGAGCTGCGCATCGCCGTCGATGATCTGGGCAGCGGCGTGGCCAGCCTCACGCACATGGCCAGGCTGGCGCCGGACTTCATCAAGGTGGACCGTTCCCTCGTGCACCAGGCCCATCGCCGCCCCTACCAGGCCGCGCTGCTGAACGCGCTATCGGTCTTCGCCGCACGGATGAACGTGGGCTACATCGCCGAAGGCATCGAGACCGCCGAGGAACTCCAGGCCGTCATCGACGCCGATGTGCCCTGGGGCCAGGGTTTCATCTTCGGCGAACCCGTGCCACTGAAGTTGAAGGCCTGACCCTACCGCAGTTTCAGGGAGGATAGCGCCAGGATGGAGCAGACGATGGCCGTGATCCACAGCCGGATCACCACCTTGGTTTCCTTCAGCCCCCCCAGTTCCAGGTGATGGTGGAAGGGGGCCATGCGGAAGATGCGCTTCCCTCCCCGCAGTTTGAAGCTGCCCACCTGCAGGATGACGCTCACGGCCTCCATCACGAAGAGGCCCCCGGCGATCACCAGCAGCAGCTCCTGCTTGATCATCAGGGCCACGGTGCCCAAGGCGCCGCCCAGCCCCAGGCTGCCCGTATCGCCCATGAAGATTTCGGCCGGATGGGCGTTGAACCAGAGGAAGCCCAGGGAGGCCCCGGCCATGGCTCCCAGGAACACGCTCAGTTCGGCGCCGCCAGCCACATAGGGCACGAAGAGGTAGGAAGCCATCTTCACGTGCCCCGCCACATAGGCCAGGATCGCAAAGGTGACCGACACGATGAGGATCCCCCCGATGGCCAGCCCGTCCAGGCCATCCGAGAGATTGACGGCGTTGCTCGTGCCCACCATCACCAGCCAGATCCAGGGCACCAGGCAGATGCCCACATCGGGCCGGAAATTTTTAAAGAAGGGCACCGAGAGTTGGCTCGTGTGGGTGCCACGCAGGCCGAAGTGCAGGACGAAAAAGGCCACCAACAGGGAAATCCCCGTGAGGAGCACCATCTTCTGCCAGCTTTTCAAGCCCAGGTTCTGCCGCTTGAAGAGCTTCTGGGCATCGTCGAAGGCTCCCACTAGGCCAAAGCCTAGGAGCGACAGGAGCGCCACCCAGATGGGAACGCTCCTCAGCTCGCACCACAGCAGGGTCGAGAGCAGGATCACCCCCAGGATGAGGATGCCCCCCATGGTGGGCGTCCCCTCCTTGGCCTGGTGGTGCTCGGGCCCTTCCTCCCGGATGTGCTGGCCCATCTTCAGGCGCGTGAGGGTGCGGATCACCAGCGGGCCCAAGAGCAGGGAAAGGATGAAGGCCGTCGCCGCCGCCAGCCCCGTGCGGAAGGTCACATAGCGGAAGACGGAGAGGCCGTGAAAGGAATCGCGGAAGGGATGGAAGAGCCAGGGGATCATCGGTGTTGTGCCTTTCTTCGCTTTTCTTTTTTCGTTCTTCGGATGGATCAGGCTTTCCCCGGCATGCCGCGAGAAGCCAGGAACCATTCCACCACACGTTCCGCGCGCCAGTATCGGCTCCCCTTGGCAAGGATGCGCGCCCCTTCCGGGACCGCGCCGAGCCCCATGGGGTCATCCCGCAGGGATTCGAAATCCGGGAAGGCTCTGGCCCCTGAGCCGAAGCCCTTAACCAGTGGGATAGCCTGGTCCCCGAAGACCCACAGGCGCTGCACGCCCAGGGCCCGCAGCGCTTCGCCCGTCTCCTGGTGGAGCCGTTGGGAATCCCGACCCAGTTCCCGCATGCATCCGAGCACGGCCACGGGTTGGCCGCCGGGCAGGTCCAGCAGGGTGGCCGCGCAGGCCCGAATGGAATCGGGACTGGCATTGTAGGTCTCGTCCAGGAGCCAGCCGCCCTCGGTCAGTTCATGCAGGCGCCCCCGCCCCGGCTCGGGTTCCACCGAGGCCAGTCCTGGGACGATGGCCCCGGGATCGAAGCCCGCGATCTCCGCCAGGGCTCCCGCCAGGGAGGCATTCCTCACCTGGTGCAGCCCCCGGAGTTTGAGTTCCACCTGGAAGCGCCCCTTGGGCGTGCGCAGCTGAAAGCGCTCACCCCGGGCGCCCAGGGACTGGCTGGCCTCCCAGCCATAGGCGCAGCCTTCCCCCACCGCGATGGCCTTGGCATGGGCCGCCCAGGGCTGGAGGCTGATCCAGCGGCACCAGTCATCGGAAGCAAGATGGGTCCAGACGCCCCCGGGCCGGAGACCGGCCACCAGCTCCCCCTTGGCCTGGGCGATGCCGCGCTGACCATCCTGGAAGTTCTCGATATGGGATCCACCCACCATGGTGATCAGGCCGAAATCCAAGGGCGCGATCTCCGTGAGGCGCTTGATCTCCCCCGGCGTGCTCATGCCCATCTCCAGCACCACCGTGGCCGTGCCCATGGGCAGCATGGCCAGGGCCTCCGGCACGCCAAGGGTATTGTTGCGGTTGCCGGGAGTCTTCCAGGCGCCAGTGGCCGCGGCCAACAGCTCCTTGGTGCTGGTCTTGCCCACGGAACCCGTGACGCCCAGCACCCTGGACGGGGCCACCGCCGCGAGGCGCTCCTGCCCCCAGCGCTGCAAGGCCACTAGCGTATCCCCCACCACCATTTGGGGACAGCGGAAGTCCAATTCGTGATCCACCAGCAGGCAGGAGGCCCCCTTTTCCAAGGCCTGGGAGGCGAAGCCATGCCCGTCCCGCTCGGCCCGGATCGCCACGAAACAGGCCCCCCGCTGGATCGTGCGCGTATCCATGGAGAGCGAAGTCGGGACGATGGAGGCATCCCCCTCGAGGCGCGCCCCCAGGTGCGGAGCCACCTCCGCCAAAGACCAGAGGCTCACAGGACCTCCCGTGCAGGATAGATCGTGCATTTCGAGTAGCCGACAGCCGGTAGGCTGGCGGCGTAGAACGGCGCGGCACAGGCTTGAGCGAAGCTCAAACTGTGCAGTGCTGCGGCTCGAAATACCGTAATGTGTCGCCCACCGAAGGCGAAGTGAACAACCCGAATGCAAAATCCTAGTTCATGACTGGTGGTGCTTCTAGCCATGTTCATGCGCTCATCCCGCCCAGGGTCTGGGTATGCGTTCTCCCCGCAGCACGGCCTCCACGGCCCCGCGGTCGCTGTAGGGGTGTTTCACGCCCAGGATGTCCTGGTAGGGTTCGTGTCCCTTGCCGGCCAGGAGCAGCAGATCCCCGGGGCGACAATCGGCCAGCGCGGCCTCTACGGCCAGGGCGCGATCGGCGATGCGATGATAGCGGGCGGCGTCAGCCAAAATACCGGCTGGAATGCCCGCCGCGGCGTCATCGAGCATGCGCTGGGGATTTTCTGTGCGTGTGTTATCGCTGGTGTGCCAGATGACATCGGCCCCGGCGGCCACAGCGCCAGCCATGAGGGGGCGCTTGGTGCGATCGCGATCACCCCCACATCCGAAGAGCACGTGCAGGCGCCCTCCCGGAGGCAGGAGATCCTTGCCTGCGATCAGCAGCTTTTCCAGGGCATCGGGGGTGTGGGCATAGTCCACCATCACGCCGAAGGGTTGGCCCACATCCACGCGATCCAGGCGCCCCGGCGCCCCCTTCAGCCCAGGCACGGCCCGGAGGAGCTTCCCGAGGTCGAAGCCCGCCTCCCCGCAGGCCGCCAAGGCCGCCAGCAGATTGTAGGCATTGAAGCGGCCCAGCAGCGGACTCTCCACCCTCCAGACCCCGGAGGGCGTCTGGAGCTGAAACCCAGTCCCTGTGGGGGAGAGCCTCAGATCCAGGGCACGGTAATCCGCCGGGCCCTCGATGCCGTAGCTGGCATAACCGGAATGGGCTTCCAGCAGGCGTCGCCCGTAGGGATCGTCCCCATTGATCAGCACCCGCTCGCACTGGGCGAAGAGGCGGCACTTGGCCTGAAAATAGGCCTCCATGGTGCCGTGATAGTCCAGATGATCCTGGGTCAGGTTGGTGAAAAGGCCCACCCGGAAGCGCGCTCCATGGACCCTCGCCATGCAGAGGGCGTGGCTGGAAACCTCCACGGCCATGGCCACGTCCCCGGCGTCTGCGGCCTTCCGCATCCACCGGTAGAAGACCGGGCTCTCCGGAGAGGTGCGCACGGCCTCAAGCTCCTCGGTGCCCGCCGCGATGGACACGGTGCCCACCAGGCCGCAGCCCAGCCCCGCGCCCAAGAGCAGCTGCCGAATGAGCATGGTGGTGGTGGTCTTGCCATTGGTGCCTGTGACGCCCATGAGCGCGAGCGCCTCGTCGGGGGCGCGGTACAGCTTCCGGGAGAGGCTCGCCATGTGTTCTCGGGCCAGGCCGTCATCGGGAGTGCCGCCCTGGTCTGAAGGGCTGAACCAGGCCGAAGGCACCTCCCCCGGAAGGCTCAGCGGCGATTGGTGGAAGATGGCCGCCGCCCCCCGTTCCAGGGCCGCGGGAACGAAAGCGCTCCCATCGGCATGCTCTCCCCGGAGGGCCAGGAAGGCCCATCCGGACTGAATCTCCCGGCTATCGCAACCCAGGTCGTGGATCTCTCGATCCAGGGGCCCCCGGGCTTCCCCCAATCCAGGCAGGCCTTCGATCAGTTCACCGAATCTCATGGTTCCCTCAGCTTGATCTTCACCGCCTCGCCGAAGGTCAAAGGGCTGCCGGCCGCGGGGCTCTGGCCTTTCACGGCGTAGGGGCCTTCGGGGCCTTCAGCGATGCCCTCGATCCGGGGCACACCCCCGGCCATCACCACCCGGTGGATGGCCGCCTTCAGGGACAGGCCCTTGAGATCGGGCACCTTCCCGGTCTCCACATGCACCGTGGCCTCATCGGTTTCGCTGGCGGCCCAGTCCCGCAGGGAGAGCTTCAGATCCGGCTCCTGGTCCGCTCCGCGCCCCAGGGTGCGATAGCGCATGATGCCATCGCCGATCTTCTTGAAGAGGGGCGCCGCCACGTCACCGCCCGCAAGCCCTCCGGAGGGCTCATCAAGCATGAAGAGCATGCCGTACTGGGGCTTGTCGGCGGGGAAGAAACCCATGAAGGAGGAGTAGTGGCGCTTGGCGTCGTACTTCCCGCCCGGCCCGATCTTCCGGGCCGTGCCCGTCTTGCCGAAGGCCTCCACGCCCCCATCGAGCTGGGCCTTCTTGCCTGTGCCATTGGTGATGACGCCCTTCAGGACCTCCCGCATGAGAGCGCTCGTCTCCTCGCTGATGACCTGGCAACGGACCTTGGGCTTATTCTCCTGGAGCAGGGCGCCCTGGTCGTTGTAGACCCGCTGCACCAGGTAGGGCTGCATGAGCTTGCCGCCATTGGCCAAGGCGCACCCAGCCATGAGGATCTGGAGCGGGGAGACCGAAAGACCGTAGCCGTAGCAGAGGGTGGGCTGGGTGGTGCCGCTCCACTGATCCGGGCTTGGCAGGCGGCCCAGGGTCTCCCCGGGGAAGTTGAGGCCCGTGCGGTCTCCGAAGCCGAACTTGCGCAGGTACTGGTAGTGCACGGTGGGATCCAGGCGAAGGCCGATTTTGGCGGCCCCCACGTTGGAGCTCTGCCAGAGCACCTCCTCGAAGGTCAAAACGCCCGTATGGTGGGTGTCCGTGATGACCTTGTCGAGGTATTTCCAATGCCCTCCCTCGCAGTTGATCTTCTCCCCCAGGTGCACCTTGCGCTCCTCCAGGGCGATGGCGGCCGTGAAGATCTTCATGGTGGAACCCGGTTCGTAGGCATCCTCCACGGGATGCACCTTGCGCGCGGCCTTCTGGCGCTCCAGCTCGTGGTGGTATTCCTCTTTTTCCGCAGCACTGAATTCGGATTCGGGCCGGTTCCTGAACTTCTTGGATACGGGAAAATTGGGATCGAAGGTGGGGGTGCCGGCCATGGCCAGGATCTCGCCGGTGCTGGGGTCCACCACCACGGCGTAGGCCGTGAGGGGGTGGTAGAGCTGCACGCCCTCCTCCAGGGCCTCTTCCACGATGTGCTGGATGGTGGCGTCCAGGGTGAGCTGGAGGGTCGAACCATTCACCGGCACCTTGGAGAAGTTCTCCTGCAGGATGAGCAGATGCCCCTTGGCGTCTTTGGGGGCGATGAGTTCGCCGTCCTTGCCCGCCAGCTGTTCGTTGAAGGTGTGCTCGATGCCCAGCTGCCCGAGTCCATCAATATTGGTGAAGCCTAGTATCTGACAGGCCAGGCTATTGCGCGGATACTGGCGACGGCTCTCCGGCAGGAAATCCACCCCATCGAGCTTCAGGGCCTTGATGGCCGCAGCCTTCTCCGGCGGGAGCTGGCGCTCGACATAGACGAAGGTCTTCTTGCGGAGCAGCTTCTCCTGGATATTCCGGGCGCTGGTCTCCAGCAGGGGCGCCAGGGCGGCAGCCACCTTCTGGGCGCTGGCGCGATCGGGCTCGCCCCAGGTGCTGTCCTGTTCGCCCCTGCCCCCCCTGAAATCCGGATAGAAGCTGGTGGGCGTGCAGAAGAGGCTCTCGGCCCGGGTGGAGATCGCCAGAGAGGCGCCCCGGCGATCCCGCAGTTCCCCCCGAATGGAGGGCCTGGGCAGGCGCGTGAAATGCTGGTGTTCGGCCCGCAGATGGTAGCGTTCGTGGGCGATGACCTGGAGCCACAACAGGCGCAGGAGGATCGTCAGGGCCCAGAGCAGCATCAGGCTGATCACCCAGGAAAGCCGAGGCGCGGCTAGGTCCTGGGCCTCCGGCCTCCCCAGCAACCGCCGAGGCGGCGCCTTGCCGCTCATCAACCCCGAAAATCCCACGTATCTTCCACTCCAGGGACCGAACAGCCCCCCTTCATCCTAGCTTGTCAGACATCATGCCCCCATGGGGCACACGTGATGTGAAGGCGCAATCGGGCACTCCGGGGCGCAGCACGATCCAGTTCGGCCTTCGGCCGAGCCTGACTCGCGCTGCTTTACGCCGCCTCGTGCCTCGGCGGCTGCCCGGAGCTGCACCTTCATCAGTTCTCCAGAGAGGAGACGGGCCTCAGCTTGGCCAAGCGCTGATCGTCGGCGGTGAAGGAACGGTGGATGAGGTGGCTCTGGCAGCGGGGCTGCATGCCCGTCTCCACGGCGAAGGACTGGACCTCCTCATCCCGCTGGTAGCGGGAGCGCTCCAGCAGAAGCTTGCGGTTCAGTTCTTCCTCCTGCTTGATGCGGTCGCGGATATCGCTCATCTCGTAGCTCAGGCGCGTCTGCTGGATCTTGAGATAGGCCAGGGAGGCCAGGGGCATGGTCAGGGCCAGGGCCAGCAGGATCATGCGAAGCACGCCCTCGCCCTCCACCTGGCGGGCGGGCAGCATGGGATCTCGACGAGCAGGTGTCTGGGTGAGGTTCATGGGACCCTCGGAGCTTCAAACGGCAGGCGCTCACCAAGGCGGAGGCGGGCGGAACGAGAGGGAGGATTGGCCCGGGTCTCTTCCTCGGTGGGGACGAGGCCCCCGCCGTAGATGAGCCGGAGCAGTTTGGGAAGGGGGCTGGGCGCGATGCGCCCCGACCCGTCGTAGATGCCCGCCAGGCGCCGCAGGGTCTGCTTGACGATGCGGTCCTCCAGGCTGTGGAAACTGATGACGCCCAGGCGCCCGCCGACCTTGAGGGCGGCCACCGTCCTTTCGAGGGTCTGGGCCAGGCCCTCCAATTCGCCATTGACGGCGATGCGGATGCCCTGGAAGGTGCGGGTGGCGGGATCGGAAAGCCCCTTGCGTTTGGCGGGTTCCCGGGGAATGACCTTGTAGACCGCAGCGGCCAGATCGCGCGTCGTATTGAGCTGTCCGGCTTCCAGGGCCTTGAGGATGGCCCGGGCGATGGGCCGGGAGGCGCGCTCTTCCCCGAAGCGGTAGATCGCGTCGGCCAGGCTCTCTTCGCTCTGTTCCTGGATCCACTCGAGAGCCGTGAGGCCGTGCTCAGTATCCATCCGCATATCCAGGGGCCCTGCTTCCATGAAGCTGAAGCCCCGGGAGGCATCCTTCAGATGGAGCGTGGAGATGCCCAGATCCATGAGGATGACGTCGAAGCCATCGGGGGCCTGGAGGTGGCACCAGGCCTGGAAGGCGGGGTCACTCCACACCTCCTCGTAGCTCCCGGCCATGATCGTGATCCGAGCGTCCTGGCCCAGGCGCCCCTGGGCGAGGGCCCGGGCCTGGGGGTCCCGGTCCACGCCGAGATAACGCACCTCGGGTCCGGCCTGGGCCAGGATCGCCTGGGCATGGCCCCCCAGCCCCAGGGTCAGATCGAGCACCCGCCCTCCCGGAGGAACGGGCAGGTGCTCCAGGACTTCGTGGAGCAGGACGGGGACATGGACGATGGGCGTGGTCATCAGATCCCCAATTCCGCCAACTGGGCCAGATCGTCGGTGGTGAGCGGTTCGGCCGCCAGACGGCGTTCGAAGTGCCCGCGATTCCAGAGGGCCAGATGATCCAGCTGCCCCAGGATGGCCACTTCGCCCATGAGCTGGGCGGCCTCCCGCAGGATGGGAGGGATGACGAAGCGCCCCTGGGCATCGGGGGAGACCTCGCTGCCGTAGTAGGCGGTGAATTCCAGCAGCTTGCGCCGGGCTGGATTGGTGCTGGGCAACTGGGCCAGCCGGGCCTCGAAGGCCTCCCAGACGGGCATGGGGTAGAGCCGCGCGCTCTTCCCATCCAGGGATGTCAGGTAATGGCGGACATTCCCCTGCCCTTCGCCGGTGGCGAGGGTGTCGAGATCGGCCTTGAAGGTGGTGGGGAGCTTGAGGCGCCCCTTTTCATCCACCGTCGCCGGGGAATTGCCGCGAAGACGTAACAACCGCATGCCTTTCGAGAGAAAGCTCCAGAGGATCGAGGAGGGCGCCTTGGACCACTTTGATCCAAAACGATCCACTTTGTGCCACTGAAGTCCACCTATCAGTCTAGGAATGGAACATTCGGCCACAAGCCAAAACAAAAGCGAAAGTTTTAGCAAAATAATTGCTTGTCACTTTTGGTTTTGGATCCTTTTTTCTTACCCTTTGGCTCCTCTATTCCTGCAAATGTGCTAGCGTGCCTCCATGCCTGTGAGGAGAACTGCCCGCTCCAGCAAGGACGAGGACCGCGCCCGTGCGCTGTTCAACGCATTCCAGGAGGCCATCCTCATCCACGATCCGGAGTCCGGGGCCATCCTGGACGCCAATGTTCGTGCCTGTTCGCTCTTCGGACAGGTTCGAGAGGATCTGCTGACCCTTCCCATGGGGGCTCTCAGCGTGGGTCTTGCCCCCTATACCCAGAAGGACGCCCTGGCCTGGGTACACAAGGCCGCGGAGGGGGATCCTCAGACCTTCGAATGGCTCGCCCATGATCGCCGGGGGCGAATCTTCTGGGTGGAGATGAGCCTTCACCTGGCGAGCCTCGACGGCGAAGCGCGGATCCTCTCCACCATCCGGGATATCGGGGACCGAAAGCGCCTCGAATCGGATCACAAAACGCGGCTGAGGCGCGCGGAGGCCCAGAACAGCGTCTTCTTGGCCCTGGCGGAGGCGGGATCGGATTACCAGCGAGCCCTGGATCTCATCGCCCGCTATCTGGCGGCCGATATCGGAGATCTCGCCGTCGTGGAAATGCTGGACGGCCAGGGAGGCCTAGTGCCTCGGGCCGTAGACCAGCCCTACCTGGATGGAAAGGATGTCCTGCCCGATATCCGGACACTTTCCCAGGCCACGGCTCCGGATTCAGTCCCTGGCCGGGTGGCCGCTTCGGGCCTGGGCCTCCGCCTGGAGGACCCCAAGGGGCAGCGCATCCGAGAGGCCCTTCGCCCGGAATTCCATCCCTTCCTCAGGCGCTACAACGCCCACAGTCTCCTCTCCGTGCCCCTTCGCACCCAGGGCGTGACCCTGGGCACGCTCACCCTCGCCAAGGGATCGGCCAGCCGGCCCTACTCCGAAGAAGACCAGACCATGCTCCAGAACCTAGCGGATCGAGCGAGCCTGGCCCTCACCAACGCGAAGCTCTTCAGTGAGAACATGCAGCAGGCCGAACAACTCCGCCGGGCCAACGTGGAACTCGAGGCCCGGGTGGCGGCCCGCACGATGGAGTTGGAGGAGCTCAATCTGCGCTTGCAGCAGATGGCCATCGAGGATGCCCTCACGGGCCTGGCCAACCGGCGACGCTTCAACGACGTGATGGAGGAAGAGATCCGTCGAGCCAGGCGCGGAGGGGGGCGATTATCCCTCCTGATGTGCGATGTGGATTTTTTCAAGCGCTACAACGACCACTACGGCCACCAGGGCGGAGACGATGCCCTCCGGGCGGTGGGGGAAGTAATGCGCGAGGTGTTCCAACGCGCCGGAGAGCTGCCGGCCCGGTACGGGGGCGAAGAGTTCGCCGTCATCCTCCCAGGCGTCAGCGAGGAGAACGCGTTGAAGGTGGCTTCGAAACTCCTGAAGAGCCTGGCCCAGCGAGCCATTCCTCACGCATATTCAGAGGCAGCGCCCCACCTCTCTCTCAGCATCGGCCTGGCTTCAGCCCCGGTCGCGCAGGACCGGGATGAAGCATGGTTCATCGCCCAGGCTGACGAGGCCCTGTACCAGTCCAAGAAGGCCGGGAGAAACCGCGTCACCGCGGCCCGAACCCGAGCAGAACCGCTACCGTAAGGCCTCTTGGTGTCTTTGCCTGGAGACGATTTTCCAAAGGCTCAGCCCCAAAAAGGTGAAGGCCTGGACCTGAGCTTGAGCCATAATCCCAGCCAGGAATCTGAAGACCCGGAGACTCCAATGAAAAAGGCCCTCAACATCTTCGCGATCGTCGTGGCCGCCCTCGGCATCGCCATCGCCATCACCATCGCCATCAAGGCTCCGCCGGCCGAGGAACACCTGGAGGGCTATGTCTTCATCTCCAATGCCGTGGAGCGGAGTTCCGCCATGTTGCAAGCCTGGAGGACAGGACTGGGGGGAATCGCTGCGGGCCTCTTGTTCGCCAGCCTGGGAGCCATCCTGGACCGCCTCGAAGCCATCCGCGACGCCCTCACGAAGGCCTGATCGGAATGCCTCAGGCCATCCCGCCCAGTTCGGCGGAAAGGATGCCATGGCAGGAGGGACAGACCACCACATGGCCTCTCCGGGGCAGGGAGGACACGAAATTCACCCGCACCCGCAGGAGTCGCACGATCAGCACCGAGGCAATCATCTGCTGGCAGCAGTGGCACTTCAGGGGCGTCTCCAGCAGGTACTCCGCCTCTCCGATGGGCGGGAGTTCGTTGGGATGAGTTTCTGCCATGAGAATCACCTCCAGGATTGGCTTCGCCCTCGGGGAAAAGCGAGAAACCTGACGAGGAAAACCGCATCCAGGAAGGCCATCTCCAAGCGCTGAAGGACCCATCTTCCCCCAATCATCGAAGGTAGCGATAGTGGCATCAGTCCCGGACCTCCCCTTCTGTGAGGGTATGGTTCAGAGTCCCACCCCAGGACCCAGGAACATCTAATGGACAGGCGGACTCTCCCGCGAAAATTCATACGCGTTCCCATCGGCTACCGCCTCAAGGTGATGGCCGAAGAGAGGACCCTCACCTGCCCTTCGGCCATCAATATCAGCATGAACGGCATCCTGGTGCGCAGCACCGAGCGGGTGCCCCTGGGGACGAGGTGCTACATCATCATCTTCGTGCTGGAAGAGGGCGTAGAGACCAAGATCCTGGCCTGGGGCACCGTTGTCAGGGACAACGCCGATGGCTTGGCGATCCGATTTTCCCAAATCCTGGGAAAGGAGGGTCTGGAGCGGCTGAGGGACCTAGTGCTCTTCAGAAGCCCCGATCCCGAACAGGCCCAGCGGGAATTCGAAGGTTTCGTGCGGCAGGCCGGTGACCCTGGCCCCGTTCAGGGCTGAGTCGTTGTCGCGGAATCGCCATGCCACCACGACATGAGGGGCCGTATCGAAAGAGCCAGAAAAGCCGGATTATTTGGTAACGGCCCCTAAGGCTGTTTCTTCAACTGCTCCGAAATATCGAGACGAAGGCGCCCCAGTAGGCCCTGGACCTTGGCCTGCTGAAGGGGGTTGAGGTCTGGCCTGGCGAGAAGAGCCGTCAGCTGATCCTCCGTGACCCGCGCACGACCAAGCCAATGCCCCAGGTTCATACCTTCCACCGGCGAGGGCAGTCCACCCAGATGACCTTTGACGTGAGCCTGGCTCATGCTCCTCCTCCGATGACATTTCGATGCGAACGGTCCACCCAGGCCAATCGCCCCTACAAGAGCGGCCCTGCGGAATGGGTTCCTCCCATGATCCCACGGATCCCGGAAGACCGCATATCAAGCCTGATTGTAATTTTTCAGCATCCCATCGCCGCCCAGGAGATCGAAAGGACAGTGGGTGAAGCGTTGTCCCCTCGAATTCACGGAACTGTCACAGCCCCTATCGCACCGGAGCCCATCCTTAGGAGTAGGACAGGATTCCTTGCGGAAGGGAGATTCCCATGGCCCACCGGATGGTTCTCCATACGTTCTTCACCACGACCCGCTACGGCACCTTGAGCGGTAGCGATATCTTGCTGATCCTCCTGGGTGCCCTGGCGGCCCTCGTCTTTTCAACCGGCGGGAATTGAATTTCAACCGGCGAAAACGGATCCAGGAGCGGCCTTGAATGCCTGAATCTGGACGCTCGCCACAGCCTCGGCGGCCTCCTTCAGATCGGCTGCCGTGATCTTTTGGGCCCCTTCCACGTTCTTTGCAGTGGGTTCTCCGAGATCAAAATGGGTTTCGCCCACCCCTTCGATGGCCGAGAACCCCGCGGCGCGGAGGGCTGCCAGGTAGTCACCCTTGGGCAAGGCCCCGGCCACACAGGCCGCGTAGGCATCCAGATCGTGTCGGATCACCTCCGGCAGGGCCTTCAGCAGCACGATGTCCGATACCAGGAGGCGACCACCGGGCCTGAGCACCCGGAAGGCTTCCCGGAAGGCTTCCCGGAAGGCCCTGGCCTTATCCGTGGTGAGGTTGATGACGCAATTGGAGATGATCACATCCACCGAGGCATCCTCCAGGGGAATCTGCTCGATATCCCCCTGGCGGAATTCCACGTTGCAGTAACCGTTTTTTTCGGTTCTTCACGTTTTTCCGGGGAAGGCCGCACGGATCTTAAGGAAGAAGTAGCCCTCATCCCGGTAGCCGTAGGCGATGCGCTTGAGGACTTTGATCTTGTTGTTGATCCCTTCCTGGACGCTGGTATTGAGCGGCCAGCGGCAATGGGAGAGGATTCCGTCGATCCGCTGGGCGAGATTCTTGGCGAACTTCACGAGGGGCTGGAGTCCACTTGAGGTGGCGAGTTCCATCCAGTTCTCCCAGGCCTTCAGAGCCCAGCCCTCCCGCGTGTAGCGCCACAGTGCCTTCAGGGCGTCTTTCAGCACGTAGGCGGTCATCAGAGGCTGGTTCGCGTCCAATAACTCGTTGAGGCGGACTTTGGCATCCCGATTCGGCAGGTTCTCCCAATTGCCCAGCAGGAGCCACTTCGCGCCCTTGACGAGCTCCCGCGAGGCCTTGTCGTGCCGGTATCGATTGGCCTCATCCACCCGGATCCGGTCGATGACGTCATGGCCGTACTTTGCCACGACATGAAACTGGTCGTAGACGATCTCGGCGTTGGGACAGCGCGCCCGGACTTCGCCTTCGAAGGCCGCCGACATGTCTATGCCCACGGCCTGGATCCGTTTGCAGCCCTTCTTCCCGATCAGATCGAAGAACGGGCGGATGTCCTCGCGGCCACGCCCTTTCCCGACCCAGAGCACGCGACGCGTTTCCGCATCCGTGATGACCGTGGCATAGCTCTGTCCCTTGTGGATGGCGAATTCGTCCATCAGAAGAAGCCTCGCCTTGCTCAGCTTCACGGGCCCAAGTTCTCGGTCCAGGTAAGCCTTGTCGATCGCCTTCACCGTGCCCCAGTGCAGGTCATAGTGCTCCGCGACCTGTTTGATGGGCATGACCTTGCAAAGCCGCGCCACGCTCGCGGCAAGCCGGTTCGTGATCCGGGCATGGGGCTCCAACCAGTCCAGGGCTTCCAGCTTCGGGCCGCACCGGGGGCAGGCTACTCGAGCCCGCCACACCACTAGGACTGTGTCGGCGTCGAACAGCGGAAGGTCGCGGATCTCCCGCTCTGACCAGTCGTGGACGCTCCGCACGAAATGCCCACAACCGCTGCACTTCCGGGGATGATCGCCGAACCCAAGCAACTCGATCCACACCTCGGCCCGCGGCCCCTTCACCCCGGCTTCGAAGCGCTCCACGATTCCGACGCGTTGCCCTTTCCACCCGCCCAAGCGGGACATAAGCTCTTTGGTAGGCAGTGGCGGCCTCCTTCATCTCGAGTTCTCGACAAACCCAAGATGCCTGAAATCCGCCACTGCCGACCTACTTCACGCAAATCCGCGAAGAACCTTTTTTTCGGCCAAGGCGCGGGCACGGGCGATCATCTCCGGAGTCATGTCCACGCCAATGACCCGCCCCTCGGGACCCACGCGCTGGGAGGCCAGGAAGGCGTCGAAGCCCGCGCCGGAACCGAGATCCAATAAGACCTCGCCGGGTTTGAGGGAGGCCAGGGCCACTGGATTCCCGCATCCGAGGCCCAGATTGGCTCCCGCAGGCACGGCCTCCACATCCTGGACGACGTAGCCTATCTTCAGGCTCGGGTCTTCCAGGGATCCCGAACAGCCACATCCCCTGGAGGCGGAAGCGCAGCAACTCGTATTCCGCGTTACGAAGCCTGCGTAGCGTTCCCGCACGGCGGCCTTGAGGGTGTCGTTGTCCATGGCTTCTCCTAGTCTGTTGAATTGATGGGAGGCAATCAGATGCGAGGGGGCTCTCCTTTTCTGACCTTCGCGCCGCAACAGGCTTCAGGCCGGTCGGAAAGCGCCTTGGAAGCACCGGAGCAGCAGCCCTTCCACAGGTACTCCGTCAAAGCGTGAAGGGTCTTGAAATCCGCCCGGTAGCGCAGGAAGGTGCCCTCCCGATCCACCTGGACCAGTCCCGTTTCAAACAGGCAGGCCAGATGATGACTGAGGGTGGAGGCGGGGATGCCCACCTGATTTTGGATCTCCCCGGCCGGAGTTCCGGATTCGGGCCCCTGTACGATGAGACGGAGGATGGAGAGCCTGATGGGATGCCCCAGGGCCTTGAACCGCTCTGCGTTCCGCTGGACCAGCTGCGATGCCTGGATCTTCGCCATCGATCCCTCCAGAGATAATTCTAGTATTTTCGAATTAGTCCGCAACTGATTAATTCGAAAATTATAGAAATAGCCTCAGGTCAGACATCCCTGTTCCCTGCCGGACCTCTCCAGGTGCCCGAAGCTTGGCCAGGACCTCCATGACCCAGGGATGCAAGTGCTGGGACTCTGGACTACACGCCATCAACGGATTCAGGGCTCTCGGGATACCAGCGCCGCTTCAGCCAGAAGGCCACGCTCACCAGACTGATGAGCACGGGCACTTCCACCAGGGGACCAATCACCGCAGCGAAAGCCGCTCCATGAGCGATGCCGAAGGTGGCCACGGCCACGGCGATGGCCAGTTCGAAATTGTTGGAAGCGGCCGTGAAGCTGAGGGTGGCGCTCTGGGGATAGGTGGCGCCGACCCGCTTGCTCAGCCAGAAGCTCACCAGGAACATCACCAGGAAGTAGATCAGCAGCGGGATGGCGATGCGGATCACGTCCATGGGCAGCTTCACGATGGCCTCGCCCTTGAGGCTGAACATCACCACGATGGTGAACAGCAGCGCCAGGAGCGTGATGGGGCTGATCTTCGGCACGAAGACGCGGGTGTACCAGTCCAGGCCCTTGAGCTTGCCGAGGGTGAAACGGGTGAGGAAACCCGCCAGGAAGGGGATGCCCAGGTAGATGAAGACGCTTCGGGCGATCTGGCCGATGGTGATATTCACTACCGCGCCCTGGAACCCAAGTCTAGCGGGCAGCAACGTGAGGAAGAACCAGGCGTATACGCTGAAGAAGAGCACCTGGAAGATGGAATTGAAGGCCACCAGCCCCGCGCAGTATTCGGTATCGCCCTTGGCCAGATCGTTCCATACGATGACCATGGCGATGCAGCGGGCCAGGCCGATGAGGATGAGGCCGATCATGTATTCCGGCCTATCCCGCAGGAAGAGCACGGCCAGACCGAACATGAGCAGGGGACCGATGATCCAGTTCTGGACCAGCGACAGCAGGAGCACTTTCTTGTTCCGGAAGACCAGATGCAATTCCTCGTATTTCACCTTGGCCAGGGGGGGATACATCATCAGGATCAGGCCACAGGCCAGCGGGACCGAGGTGGTGCCCACGTTCCAGGCGTTGATGCCCCTGTTGAAGCCGGGAACCCCATAACCCAAGAGCACTCCCAACCCCATGGCCAAGAAGATCCAGAGGGTCAGGTAGCGGTCCAAGAATGAAAGGCGTCGTGACTCTTCCATGGGAACCTCCATTCCAAGGGGCCTACAGCCTGTTTTCAGGCGACGGCCCGGGCCTCCCAGGCCAGCCAGAAGACCCAAAGCGCGCAGCCGGTGAGCAGCACGCCCATGGCCCTGGGCAGCCACCGGCCCAGGACCTGCGAAAAGTGGCTTTGCGCGTACCTGCTGGCCCAGCCCGAGGACGCCCCCGCCAGGAAGAGCAGCAGCACGTGTCCCAGGGCATAGACGAAGAGCAGCACCCCTCCCCAGAGGATCTTCTTCTGGAGGGCGACGACGGTGAGCACGGCGGCCAACGCCGGGGTGGCACAGGGGGCGGAGAGGGTGCCCGTGAGGGCTCCCAGGGCGAAGGCGCCGAAGAGCCCGGCACCCTGGAAGCGTTTCATGTGTTCAGG
The DNA here is from genome assembly GCA_963664825.1 of uncultured Holophaga sp. Classification (GTDB taxonomy): domain Bacteria; phylum Acidobacteriota; class Holophagae; order Holophagales; family Holophagaceae; genus JAYREN01. The sequence continues at coordinate 2,854,975 of OY761614.1, read as the reverse complement.
AGAGGGCGTCGGCAGGGAATAGAGGCCCAGCAGATGCAAGCCCACGATCAGGAGGATGAGGCCCAGGAGGGCCTTCCAGCCCCATCCGATATCCCCCAGAAGGGAACCCGTCATGGCCGCGATGAGTCCCAGGAGGGTGAAGGCGGCGGCGAGGCCCAATACGAAGATCGCGGAGAGCACCATGGGGTGATGGCGCCCCTCCTCGGTCCCCCCCGCGAAGCCCACCACCAGTGGCGCGGCCACCAGGACGCAGGGATTGGCCGAGGTCAATAGCCCTCCCAAAAATACGAGCCCGAGCTGCTGGTAGGCCGGGGCCTGGGCCACGGTGTCGGCCAGGCGCTCGATGAGGCCGGTCATCATTTCAGGCCGACCTTGGCCAGGGCGGCCAGGAAATCAGCCTTCTCCCAGAGACCGATGTGACGGGTCACCTCCTTGCCGCCGGGATCGAAGACCACCTGGGTGGGCATGGCCATGACCTTGTGGGCGCGAGCCTCCTTGGGGTGCTCAGTGACATAGAAATTGCGGAACTGGGCGCGCTCCCCGAACTGCTTCTGGAGATCGCCCAGGATGGGCTGCATCTTCCGGCAGGGCACGCAGGTGGGCCCGCCGAATTCGATCACGGTCCACTTGCCGGATTTCAGGATCTGCGTGAGGCCCCCGGGATCCAGGGCGGGCACCTGGGCGGAGAGGAGGGCCGAGGCCGCCAGGACGAAAGCGCAGAGGCGCGGAAGGGACATGGGAACTCCTGTGGTGGTGTTTTTTTCGCTTTAGCTGCGCCCGATAAAGGTCTAGGCCAAACCTCTCAGGCCTTCAGGAGGGCCAAGATCTCCTCGGAAGAGGCCACCTTGCCCTGAAACTTGAGCTGGCCGTCGATGGTGAGGGCGGGGGTGCTGAGGATGCCCCGTTGCGCCATGGCTGCGTAGTCGGAGACCTTCACCACCTGGTGCTCGCCGCCGAGCTGTTCGACGGCGTGCTGCGTGTGCTTGAGGAGGGTTTCGCACTTGGCGCAGCCCGGACCGAAGACTTCGATCAACATGGGGACTCCTATAGGATCGCGTTGAAGAGATAACCCACCAGCAGGATGCCGATGGCCACCACGCCTACGAAGGCGGCGATGAGGCGCGGGCGCATGACGCGGCGCAGGATGATGGTCTCGGGCAGGGATAAGCCGATGACGGCCATCATGAAGGCCAGGGTCGAACCCAGGGCCGCCCCCTTGCCCAGCAGGGCCTCCACAATGGGCATCACCCCAGCGGCGTTGGAATAGAGGGGCACACCGATCAGCACCGCCAGGGGCACGCTGTACCAGGCGTGGCTGCCCAGCAGGGAGGCCATGAAGGCGGCCGGCACGTATCCGTGAATGAAGGCCCCCACCAGAATGCCCGCCAAGATGTAAGGCCACACCTTGCCCACGATGTCGATCACACCCTGGACAGCCTGGTCGAAGCGCAGGGCAAGGGTGACGCGCAACTCCTCCCCTTCGCCCAGGACAGGAGCCTTCACCGCGTCCCGCACCCAGTCCTCCAGATGCCGCTCCATGTTGAGACGCCCCAGGATCAGGCCCGCGCTGAAGGCGATGGCCAGACCCGTTCCCGCATAGAGCAGGGCGATCCTCCACCCGAACATGGCCAATAGCAGGCCCAGCGCCACCTCGTTGACCATGGGGGCGGCCACCAGGAAGCTGAAGGTGACACCCAGGGGAACCCCCGCCTTCAGGAATCCAATGAAGAGCGGGATGGCCGAGCAGGAGCAGAAGGGCGTGATGACGCCGAAGAGCGAGGCCAGCGCGTTGTCGATGCCCGCGCGGCGCTTCGCCAAGGCATTCCGCACGCCTGTTGGGCTCACGAAGGTCTGAAGGAAGGTGACGATAAAGACCACCAGCGTGAGCAGCAGCAGGACCTTGGGCACGTCATAGCAGAAGAAGGCCACCGCTTCACCCAGGTGGGACATGGGCTTGAGCCGGAAGAACCCGAAGGCGATCCATTGGGAAGCCCTTTGGATCACGGCGTAGAGCAGGACCCAGAGGGGCAGAGCCAGCAGGATCCAACCGCCCCGGCGGAGATAGGAGGCTCGACGCCCCGCGGGTTCCGGCGACCCGCAACCGCAGGAGGATTCAGACATGGGAGGCCTCCGCCTTCTGGACCTTGCAGCACACGGCCGGAACGCCGAGGGCCTTCACCTCCAGCGCCCGGGCCCGATCCTTCTGGACCTCCGGGAGGCCCCTGGCAGCCGCCAGGATCCCCTTCAGCAGAGGCGAGGCCTCCGCAGCCGACAGGATGGACACGAAGACCCAGCGACCCTCCTTGCGCTCATTGACGAAGCCGGCCCGGCGCAATTCCCGCAGGGCTTCCGAAGCCGAGGACTGGGGCACCTGGAGCACCTCGGCCACCTGGCACACGCAGAGTTCCCCGGAGCCCACCAGGGCCAGCACCCGCAGCCGCAAGGGGTGCGAGACGGCCTTCAGGCTTTCCACTATCTCCCGCAAATCATCCGCCATCTGTTGCGTCCTTCCAGAGCCGAGGCCAGGACACATGGTAATACATATCGGAATTTATCGAAACATTGGTTTGATGCTTCAGCCGACCCTCGGAGAGGCCGGAGATCACCTATCCTGGGAGGATGATCGGTCGACTCAGAGGTCTCCTCATCCAGAAATCCCCGAGCCAAGCCCTGGTGGAATGCGGAGGCGTCGGCTACGTCTGCGCCATCTCCTTGGGCACCTACGGGATGCTCCCGGAACCCGGCGCGGAGGTCGTCCTCCAGGTGGAGACGCTCCTGAGGGAGAACGAGATCAGCCTCCTGGGCTTTGCCACCCCCCAGGAGCGGGAACTCTACCGGATGCTGGTGAAGGTCGATGGCATCGGCCCCAAGCTGGCCCTGGCCGCCCTGGGCGCCCTATCCATGGACGATCTCTTCCGGGCCATTCGGGATCGGGACGTGAAGGCCCTCACGCGCATCCCGGGCGTCGGCAGGAAGAGCGCCGAGAAGATCTGCTTCGAGCTCTCGGAAAAGCTCGGGGGAGCCGGGGGCCTGGAGGGGCTCGGCACGGCGGTGCGGCCACTGGATCGCTGGGAATCCGATCTCCGTTCCGCGCTCGTCAATCTGGGCTTCCGGGAAGACGCCGTGCTGCCGGTGGTCGCCGAGCTCAAGCTCGAGAAGCCCCCCCTCCCCGAAGCCATCCGAATCGCCCTGAGGGCCCTCCAACGATGAATACGCGCATCCTCTCCACCACGCCCCTCGTGGGAAAGCATCTGCTCGCCCTGGGCGAACGCTTTCCCGCAATGCTCATTGCACCCTACCGTTCCATCGCATGGAAGATGGCCCTTCCCAGCGCCGAGGCCATGCTGGTGATGCTCTCCGAACCCATCACCGAGGCCGATCTGGAACTCGCGCCCCGGCTCAAGGTGATCGGCACCTATTCCGTGGGCGTCAACCATCTGCCCCTGGAGGCCTGCCGGGCCCGGGGCATCCGGATCCTCAATACGCCGGGCGTCCTCACGGATGCCACGGCGGACCTGGCCCTGGCGCTCCTGCTGGCCGTCACCCGGAGAATCGCCGAAGGGGAGGCGCTGGTGCGCTCAGGCACCTGGAAGGGCTGGGCTCCGGACCAGCTCCTGGGCTTTGGCCTGACGGGCAAGACCTGCGGCATCCTGGGTTCCGGGCCCATCGGAAAGGCCTTCGCGCGCCGCGTGTGGGCCCTGGGCATGAAGCCCATCTTCTGGGACCGGGAGGGCACGCACCACCCCGTGGACTTCGGCGCTGGCATCGCCCGCCGCCTGCCCCTGCCCGAACTGCTCCCCCAGAGTTCCGTCCTATCGCTGCACTGCCCCCTGACGGAGGCCACCGGCGGCCTCCTGGACCGAGCGCGCCTCAGGCTGCTCCCGGAGGGTGCGGTGATCATCAACACGGCCCGAGGCGGCATCCTGGACGAAACGGCCGTCCTGGCAGGGCTCCAATCGGGCCGCCTGGGAGGCATCGGCCTGGATGTCTATGAGGGTGAGCCTCGCATCAATCCGGCCTGGTTCAGCGCCCCCAGGGCCGTGCTCCTGCCCCATCTGGGTTCGGCCACCCTCGAAACCCGGGATGCCATGGCTCACATCCTCTGCCAGGGCGTGTCCGAAGCCCTGGATTCCGCTCCCTGCTAGACTTGGAACATATCAAGAGGTACCCCATGTTGCGTCCCTGGCTTCAACTGCTCGACCCAGAACTCCACGGACTCCGACAGGCTTCGGGTTCCTCCTGCGAGGCCCGGCTCCAGTTGGCCCATGCCCTCAATGTCCGCTGCCACCACGCCGAGGCCCAGGGACTCCTGGACACCCTCCTGGCCGAGGATCGCTCTAACGGCGAAGTCTGGTTCGAGCGCATCGTCGCCGAAGGCGATGGCGGCTCCAAGGACGATCTCGAGACCCTGAGCCGGGATCTGGAGGCCCTGCAGGACGAGAGCCCTGAGGCCGCCGTGCCCTACCGGAACCTGGGCTATCTGCGGATCCTGCAGCAGCGACCGGAGGATGCGAAAAAGGCCCTGGACAAGGCTTTGGAGCTCAATGGCCTGGACGCCCGCACCCTGGAACTCATGGGGCTCCTGGGCCTCCAATGCGAAAGCGCGGCCGAAGCGAAACACTGGTTCCTCAAGGCCCTCAGCCTGAAACCCCAAAGCCCCCGCAGCCTGCGCCTGCTGGGCCTGGCCTGCGAACAACTGGGGGATATCAAGGCCGCCGAGATCCAATTCACCGCCGCGCTCACCGCCGAACCCCATTACTTCTGGGGCTGGCACAGCCTCGGCGAGCTGCTCCTGAAAAAGGGCGATATCGAGGATGGCATGCGCTGCATCAACCGGGCTCGCAGCATCCACGCCCGGGAATCGGCCAGCTATTTCATGCTGGCGGAGCTCTTCTCCGAGCAGGGGCACCTGGAACTGGCCCAGGCCGAACTCCACAAGCTCATCCTGCTCGCCCCCCAGATCCCCGCCCTGGCCGAAGCCTACGCGATGCTCGGCGAGATCCGGAACGACCTCGGGGATCCCGAAGGGGCCACGTCCTATTTCTCGCTGGCCACGGAAACGGACCCCGAGAGCCCCAATCCCTGGTCGGCCCTGGGGGACCTCGCCCGGGAAGACCAGCGCTGGGAAGACGCCCTCCACTGCTACGGAGAGGCCCTCACCCGCAATCCTCAGGCCGCCGATATCCAGGTTCAGCTCGGCTACGTCCTCCTCAAGCTGGGCCGGCACGAGGAGAGCGAGAAGAGTTTCCTCTCGGCCCTCCAGACCGACCCCGGCGAATACAGCGCCTACCTGGGCATTTCCGAATGCTACCGGGTGATGAACCGCCCCGAGGACGAACTGCGCATGGTGCGCGAGGCCATGACGCTGGCCCCGGAGGATCCCGATGTCTGGAACGCTCAAGGGGTGGCTCTCGAAGTCAACAGCCGCCTCAGGGAAGCCACGGAAGCCTACGAGAAGGCGCTGGCGCTGGCCCCTATGCACCGCAAGGCCGCCAATAATCTCGGGTTCGTCCTCGAGAAGCGCATCGAGGCCGGAGAAGCGGGCCTGAAGGGAGCCGCCGTCGCGGCCTGGAAGCGCCGACTCCTGATCTGCCGAGACGAGGGCCAGAGCGTCAAGATGGCCACGGAGCATCTGCTGAAGCTCGAACTCACCGAGGACCAGATCCGCGCCTGGCTCAACCACGAACAAAGCCCCGAATGTCCCTCCTAGCCCTCCTCCGCCATTGGAGCCTGGGAATCGGCGTCAGCCCTGCTACAATGGCAGGTTCGGAGTTCGCATGAGCCCTTTCCTCGTCACGCTTCATGTCATCGTCGCCGTCCTCCTGGTCGGCGGGATCCTTCTCCAGCCCGGCGCCAAGGGCGGCGGCCTGGGAGCCACCTTCGGGGGCGGAGGCGCCAATTCAGCCTTCGGCGCCCAGGGCGCGGCGCCCTTCCTGGCCAAGCTCACCTACTGGCTGGCGGCGGGCTTCATGCTCACCAGCCTGGTCATCGAGGTGAAGATCTCCAAGGACAGCCGCTCCGTGCTGGACAAGAAGATCATTGTGAAGACGGTTCCCACCGGCACCGTTCCCCCAGCGCCTGCTCCTGTTCCGGTTCTTCCGGCAAAATGAGAGCAAACTGAGGATTGACGGCAGCTTCCTGCCATGGCATTCTTTCTTTTCGACCTGGCCCGCGTGGTGAAATTGGTAGACACGCCATCTTGAGGGGGTGGTGGCCACAAGCCGTAGCGGTTCGAGTCCGCTCGCGGGCACCAAGTTGATCGAGGAGCGCACGCGCTCCTCGTTTTTTGTATGGGGAGGTCTATGCCCTGGCCAGGTTCCGAGGCTCTGCTGGCCCCCTTGGCCCCCTGGTTCGAGGCGACGAGGCGCGAGCTGCCCTGGCGCGCCCAGGACCTGAATGGGCCCCACGCCGATCCCTACGCCGTGCTCGTCTCGGAGCTCATGCTCCAGCAGACTCAAGTGGCCACCGTGATCCCCTTTTTCCTGCGCTGGATGGCGCGCTTCCCCGATGCGGCCGCTCTGGCGAGCGCCAGCGACGACGAGATCCACAAGCTGTGGGAGGGCCTTGGATACTATCGGCGGGCCCGCCTGCTCCAGGCCGCCGCCCGGAAGGTCCAGGAAACGGGCTGGCCGAAGAGCCTGGAGGGTCTCCAGGAGCTGCCGGGCCTGGGGCCCTACACCGCCGCGGCCGTGGCCTCCATCGCCTTCCAGTGGCCCGCGGCGGCTCTCGACGGCAACGCCTTCCGGGTGTTGGCCCGGCTCCTGGGCCTGGAGGACGATCCCCGGAAAGGGGCGGCCCCCCTCCGGGAGTGGCTCGAGCCTGCGCTCCGGGCCCTGGGCCCCTCCCGCCTGACCCAGGCCATCATGGAACTGGGAGCCACCCTCTGCACGCCTGCGCCGCGCTGCGCGGCCTGCCCCCTGGCCTCCAGCTGCCAGGCCCATCTCCAAGACGCCACGGATCGCATTCCCGCCCGCCAGCCCCGCGCCATCCCTTTGGATGTGGAGCTCTGGCTGCTGGCCACGGCCTCCCAGGGGAGCTGGCTCCTCCATCCCCCAGCCGCCCGCGGCCTGCTGGCCGGGCTCTGGCGCTGGCCCACCCTGCCCTGGGAGCGCGCCTTGGAAGGGGCCGCGGAGGAGCCCTTCCCCTACGGACTCGCCGAGGCACGCACTTGGCCGGGCTGGACCCAGGTGTATTCCCATCGCCGGGAGCATGTCCACCCCCTGGCCCTGGAATTGGAAGCCCCCTTCCCCGCGCCCAAGGGCCTGCTTTGGGTCGAGGCGAGCGTGCTCCCTACCCTTCCCATGGGGCGCCGGGATCAGCGCCTCCAGGAGCTCCTCCGCACCCCTCCGGCCCTCTACGACGAAGCCCCGCCGCTGGCGGGGCTCCTCAAACGGCTGCGCTCCGGTTCCTAGAAGCCCAGGTCAGCCAGTTCCTGCTGAGCGGTGCGGGCTTCGGGCGTGCCCGGGAAACCCTCGGAGATTTCCTTGAAACCCTTCACGGCGGCAGGTTTGAGGCCCAGCTTCAGGAGGGACTGGGCGCGCTTGAGCTTGGCGGGAAGGAACTGCGTCGAACTCGCATGTTCCTTCAGAATGTGGTCGAAGGCGCTCTGAGCCTTGTCGTAGATCTTCTGACTGTAGTAGGAGAGGCCCAGGAGGAAGAGGGCCTCCGGACGCTTGGGGCTCGAGGGGCTGCTCTTGAGGAAGAGTTCGAGGCTATCGCCGGCAAGCTGGTAGTTGCCCCGGTTGTAATCCAGAAGCGCGGCGGAAAAGGCCCTCTCGTCCTCGCTGGGAGCCGCCTGGGCGACGGGCTCCGCAGCTGCCCGTCCGGAGGCGCGGCTGGCGCGCACGGGATCGCTCAAGCGGTTATTCAGGATGCGGGTGCTGTCCTGGAGCTGGCGCAGCGTCTCCTGGAGATCGGCCTGGAAGCGGCGATCCAGGTTGCGGGATTCGGTGGAGGTCACGTGGTCGGCCTCGGCGCGCTTATTGGCATCTTCCATCTGCTGACGCAGCTTGAAGACTTCGAGCTTCAGGTCTCCCACTTCCAGTTCGACCTTCCGGATCTGTTCGCCGGTATTGCATCCCACGGTGACGACAAGGCCCGAAAGGGCCGCTGCCCTTAGAACGGATTGAACGCGCATGACACCTCCTGACAGGAATCCGAATTCATAAAAAAAGCGGAGGCAGGCCTCCGCTTCTTTTTCATGATCCCACTGACACCTTACTGGATCTTGAACTCGCAGCGGCGATTGATGAGCCAGGACGCCTCGTCCTTGCCCTCGACCTTGGGACGCTCCTTGCCGTAGCTGATGGTGGAGAGACGATCCTCGGCCACGCCCAGACCCGTGAGGTAGCTCTTCGCGGCATGAGCGCGACGCTCGCCCAGGGCTAGGTTGTACTCGGTGGTGCCACGCTCATCGCAGTGGCCTTCGACCTGCAGCTTGCCCTGGGGGAAGGCCTTGAGGAAATCAGCAATGGCCTGGAGCTTGGGCTTATCGGTTTCGCGGATGGCGGACTTGTCCAGGGCGAAGTTGATGTCCTTGAGGGCGGCTTCGGCGGCGTGCTTGTAGGCAGCCATCTTCTCGGACTCAGCCTTGCGAGCCGCGTCGGCAGCTTCAGCCGCAGCCTTCTCACGGGCGGCATCCTCAGCGGCCTTGCGATCGGCAGCGGCCTTGTCCTCGGCAGCCTTGCGATCGGCTTCAGCCTTGTCAGCCTTGGCCTTGTCCCAGCCGTTGAACCAACCCTGGGCCTTGTGGGCATTGGCCTTGTCGTTCACATAGGGATTGGTGTCGCGCGCCTTCCCATCCTTGAACGCCTGCATGCCCTCGTTGAAGGCAGCCTGGGTTTCCTGCTGGATCTGTTCCTGGGTTTTGGGGGGCTTGCAGCCCAGACCAGTCCCAATGACAACCAGTGCCGTTGCAGGAACGAGATAGGAAGCGTATCGCATGGGTTATTCCTCCGTGGATGAGATCAGTTTAACGCTCCCTGATGCAGGGAGAGGCATTTTTTTACCGCGCTCGGGTCCATTTCGGGCTCTGGCAGCCTGCGAAATTCGTCAGGCGGCGGAGCGTGTTGCCCGAAAGATCAGTGGTATAGAGCTGCATTCCCCCTCGACTCCCGCTGGAAAAGACCAAGCGGCGCTCATCCGGGGACCAGTCGGGGGATTCGCTGCTGGCCACTCCCGTGGTGATCTGGTAGGACTTGCCTTCCCCCAGCTTGTAGACGAAGAGATCGAACTTGCCCTCGAAGCGGGAGATGTAGGCGATCATCGCCCCCGAAGGACTCCAGGCAGGACTGGCGTTGTAGGAGCCCTCCCCGGTCAGGCGGCGCACATTGGAGCCATCATCCTGCATGAGATAGACCTGGGGAGTCCCATCCCGATCCGAGGTGAAGGCGATCTGCGTTCCCGCGGGATTCCAGCTGGGCTCGGTGTTGATGCAGTTGCTGTCGGTGATGCGCCGGGCACGGCCCGAGGCCACATCGAGCACCATGATATCGGTGTTGCCGCGCTTATCCCCCTGAACGAAAACGATGCGCTTGCCGTCCGGCGACCACCCCGGTGCCATGCAGGGGCCCTGGGGACCGGTCTTGGCGGGGAATAGCCGCTCGAAGGGCCCTCCCGGTCGCCGCTGTCCCCACAGTTCAGGCGGCCCGCTCTTGTAGGTCATGTAGGCCACACGCCCATCGGCAGCCACGGTGGGAGAAAGCGTCAGGCTCCGGTGGTGAGTGAGTTGCGCGACATTGGAACCATCGCGATCGACCTGGAAGACCTCCTTGACCAGGGGCGAGAGCTGGCGGATGAAGACGATCCGCGTTCCGGCCACGCCCTTCTCGCCGGTGAGCCTGGCGACGAGATCATCGGAGATGGAATGGGCGATGCGGCGCAGGGCGGCATCCTTCCCTCGATAATTTTTCGTGAAAATGGCCTTGGAGGACTTGATATCGGTGACCTGGGCCACCACTTCCAGATCCTCCGCCTGGGAGCGACTGATCCTGAGGCTCACCAGCCAATCGGTGCCAGCTTCCATCCAGGCCTTCAGGCCGGTGGCATCACCAGCCTTGGGATGCCGATCCTTGACCACGGCAAAGGGCCCGGCCTCTTCGAGATCCCGCACCAACACTTCGTGGAAATCCCGATTGGCCCGGTCCACGCTAATCCCCGAAAGCGAGGGAGAGGGCACCGCAATGCCCAGTTTCGAGCCCCCGGAAGCGCTCAACACCACCTCCTGCGGGGGCGCCTGGGCCCAAAGCAGCTGGGAGAAAGCGAGCAGCAGACCTAGCAGCCATCGATTCATGGACACTCCCGCGGGGATTTCCGTATTCCCATCCTATCAGGCGCCCACCCTGGTCGCACACAGGGCGCCGTGGCCGGCTCGTGCGAGTCCGCCTGGAGCGCCAGGTGCGGGACGCGCGGGGGAAAGCCTTTCTTGAGACCCGATCTGTTCCCCCGGCCCGCACCCGGAAGGCCCTATGATCACGGCAGGTGAATCGATGAAGACCCTGACTCTGATGGTGGCGGGAATCCTGCTGGGAGCAGGATCGGCGTGCGATAGGAGGAATCCCGCCGCCATCGAAGAGGTGCGGGCCCTGGTGCGACGAATGGATGCAGAGGTGCTGGAGGCGCACCGTGAGGCGGCCGAAGCCTTCACCCGGCGCCCGGATTTCGAGGAACTGCGAGCCTGCTTCGGCGCCGAGGTGCTGGATAGCGGCACCCCCATGGGCTTCGCCTTCGAGGCCAGCCTGCGGGAGATGATGGAGAATCTCGAGAGCCAAATCGATCACGAACCCAGAGACCGCGACTTCTTCCTCAAGGCTGGGCGCCGGGTCCGCCGTTTCGGCCAGTGGTGGGAGCTCATGCGCATCAAGATGGCGGAGCGCCGGGAGCATCTCGTCCAGAACCTGGCCGAGGATGGGGCCTTCCCCAACCCCCAAAGCCGGGCCCAGGCCACCCAGGCCCTCTTCGTCCTGGATGAAACGATCCGCGTTGTGCAGCGCTTCGAAGACACCATCGGGAGCTACAGTCGGCGCATCGACGCCTACGCCGCTGGGGTCTGACACAGGGCATGCTCATTTCCCAGCCGGGTGCATTAGGATGGTTGCCTATATCCATCTCCAATCCGCGCCAGCACCCCTGCAACGAAGTCATCCCACTCCCGAGGGAGCATGAGCCTCATCCATCACCCGGCACGCGCAGAGGGGAAAAGCGCCTTCGCCCGCCTGCTGGAGGCCGTGTTCTGTGCCCTGATCGGCCTGTTGCCCTTGCAGGCAGAGCCACCCCGGCCCCTGATCGTGGGCTGTGATGCCGACTATCCCCCGTACGAGTACCAGGACATCCAGGGGCGCCCCGCCGGTTTCAACGTCGAGCTGATCCAGGCGCTCGCCCAGGAAGTTGGGCTGCCCATCGAAATACGCACGGGCCCCTTCAAGAAGGTCCGCGAGGACTTCGAATCCGGGCGCATCGATATGCTCTCCGGATGGGCCTTCACCGAGGAACGCGCCGGGCGCTACCTCTTTTCGGTACCTCTCACCCAGATCAGCTGGAGCCTCTTCATCCGCAAGGGTGGGCCCAGCCTCCATTCGGAAGCCGATCTGGCCCACCGGATCATCCTGGCCCAGAAGGGCGATACCTACTTCGATCACCTCGTTTCCATGCAATACCCCGTGGTGGGCCTCCCCACGCCGGAGGATGCCCTCCGGGAGCTGGCCTCCGGCAAGGGCGATTGCGCGCTCCTCAATAAGGGCGTCGCCCTCTACATCCTCCACCGGGACAGGATCCAGAACCTCCAACGCCTCGATGTGAACTTCCCGACGCTGAAATACTGTTTCGCTCTGCACAAGGGAGAGGAAGAGACCCTGGGCAAGCTCAACGAGGCCATCTTCGTATTCAAGGAATCCGGCCGGTTCCGCGAGATCTATGACCGGCACTTCGCGGTGATCGAGGCGCAGGAACTCACGTTCCGCCAGGTAATGAGGCGCGCCCTGGTGATCCTGGTGCCCATCGGCACGCTACTCCTCGGAGTGATCGCCTGGTCCTGGTCCCTCCGGGGCCAGGTGCGCAAGCGGACCCTGGCTCTCCTCCGGGAACTGGCGGAACGAAAGAAGGCTGAGGCCTCCCTGGCGGAGCGGGAGCAGGACTACCGCGATATTTTCAATACCACCAGCGACGCTCTTTTCATCCTGGACCCGGGCGGGCAGATCCTGGATGTGAACCAGACCATGTGCGCCATGTACGACTACCAGCGCGACACCGCATTGAAGCTCTCCCTGGGGGACCTGAGTTCGGCGACGGCTCCCTATTCTCAGGTTGAAGCCATGGCCCACGTGCGTCGGGCTCTCGAGGAGGGACCGCAAATCTTCGAATGGCAGTGCCGCCGCAGCGACGGAGCAATGTTCCTCGGGGAGGTGACGCTCCGGGCTTGCATGATCGGGGGCCATCAACGGGTGGTTTCTTCGGTTCGAAATATCGCCGAACTGCGAAAGGCTGAAGCCGAGCGGGAGGAGCTCCAGGAGCGCCTCCGCCAAGGGGAGAAACTGGAGGCCATCGGACAGCTTGCGGGCGGGGTGGCCCATGACTTCAATAACCAGCTCGCCGCCATCCTGGGTTGCGCGGAACTCCTCAGCCTCCAGCTCGAGGACCCCCGCCTCCGGGACTATGCAGACACGATTTCCAAGGCCTGTTCCCGGTCTGCGGATCTGACTCGGCAGCTCCTAGCCTTCGCCCGGAAGGGCAAGTACCTCTCGGTCCCCGTGGACCTCCACGAACTCCTGGGGGAAGTGGCCGACCTGGTGGGCCACAGCTTCGATAAGCGCATCGAGATCCGCCTTCAGCTGAACGCGGCCTCCTCCACCCTGCTGGGGGATCCCGCCATGCTGGAGAACGCCCTGATGAATTTGGCCCTCAATGCCCGGGACGCCATGCCCCAGGGGGGAATTCTCAGTTTTTGCACGGAGCTCCGGGTCCTGGAGGCCCACGCGCTCCTCGATTTGGCACCCGGCACCTTCCTTTTCCTGAGCATCCAGGACAACGGTTCTGGCATGGACGAGGAGACCCGCCAGCACATCTTCGAGCCCTTCTTCACCACCAAGGCCTTGGGCCAGGGCACGGGACTCGGACTCGCCTCGGTGTACGGGACCATCAAGCAGCACAGGGGGGCCATCCAGGTGACCAGCGAACTTGGTCGGGGGACCCGCTTCGAGATCTACCTGCCCCTGAGCTCCCGAAGCAAGGAGCCCGTCGAGGATAACGACCTCCTCCTTCCCGCCATCCCCAGCGCCCGCCTGTTGGTGGCGGAGGACGAACCGATGGTCGCCGAAGTGCTCCTGGAAATGCTCCGGAGGATGGGTTTTTCAGCCCATCACTGCCCCGACGGAGAGGAGGCCCTGGCCTTCTACCGGGAGCACTGGTGGGAATTGGATCTGGTCATTCTCGACATGATCATGCCGAAGCTCTCCGGGAAGGACACCTTCCTGGCCATGAAGGGGATCAACCCGGCCGTGAAGGTCCTGGTCGCCACAGGCTTCGCCCTCGAGGGAGAGGCCCAGTACGTCCTGGACCAGGGGGCCCAGGGCTTCCTGCAGAAGCCCTTCAAAGTTTCAGAACTTGCCAAGCAGATCCATTCGGCCCTGGGGGACGGGGAGGCTTGAGATATCCAGCAGGGCCCTGCTGGCCGGGGGAAGGGGCAGTCGCCTCGCCTCGGGAAGGGTGAACCAGCCCCAGGCGAGATCTGTGCCGAGCCTGCCCGGCCCCTCGCAGACGAAGGGATGGAGCCGCAGTTCCCGCTCCAGGTTCACATCCGAGAATACCGGAAGGGGTTGGATTCGAGAGGGCTCCCAGCCCAGCTCTTCCCGGAGTTCCCGCCTCAGGGCCGAGGGGGGATCCTCGTCCAACTCGAGCTTGCCCCCCGGGAATTCCCAGAGCCCGGGCAACACCTTGGAAGCCGAATCCCGGCGCTGCAGGAACCAGCGCCCCTCCCTACCAATCAGCGCGATCGAGGCCTCGATGCGGATCATGCGTTTCCCGCGACGGCAAATCCGGCGAGCCTTTCGGCGTAACGATCCCGCAGGGCCTCCACCCAGGCCGCCGAAAGGCGCCCATAGGCAGGCTTCAGCGCCGTCTCCACCCAGGATTGCATCCCGGGGATATCCGAGCAGGCCTCCAGGGAGGCCATCAGGGCCTCCCTCAGGGCGGGATCCGGGCGCAGGAGGGCGGCCACGGGCCCGTAGGTGATGCGATGCACGGCACAGGCTCCCAGGGCCTTCAGGGCCCGGCTGTGCTCCGGCGTACCGTATCCCTTGTGCTTGGCGAAGCCATAGTCGGGATACTGGGCATCGAGCTCCCGCATGAGCGCGTCCCGGTGGGTCTTGGCCAAAATAGAGGCACAGGCCACCGCGCAGCTGAGGGCATCGCCCTCCACCAACAATCGCTCCGGCAGCCCCGTGCGGGGGGCGCGATCCCCGTCCACGAAGAGGATCCTGGGCCGGACCTCCAGACTGGACACAGCCTGTCGCATGGCCTGGAGAGTGGCCTGGAGGATATTTTCCCGGTCGATGGCGAGGTTATCGATGACGGCCACGGACCAGGCCGGGAGCACGACCCTGAGTTCGGAGGCGAGAGCCTCCCGGCGCTCGGGGCTGAGCTTCTTGCTATCCCTGGCGCCGCGCAGCACGTGACTCCAGCGCTGGACCGAAGCCGGATCCAGCACCGCACAGGCGGCCACCACCGGCCCCGCCCAGGCGCCCCGGCCGGCTTCATCGACGCCGCCCCAGGCGATGCCCGGTGGGATATTTCCTAAATCCCAATCCAATGGATTCAATTCAGCCTCCAGGCAGGGGCGGCGGGATGAAGCACTGGGCGGCCCGCGAACGGACGGCCCACCGGGCCGTCCTCCCACTCCCAGGCCCTTCGGCCCTGGATCGCGGAGCGGGACCCCCCATCGACGCCGCCCCAGGCGATGCCCGGAGGGATATTCCCCAAATCCCAATCCAGTGGATTCAAATCATTCTCCCCAGGCGCAGGAAAATCTCCCGCCATTCGGCAGGCAGAGCCTCCGCGTCCCGCCCGATGGTGGCCTCGTCCTTCCTCCCGAAGGGGCCTGTGCGTCCCTCGGCGCCCTTCTCGGCCACATTGCGGAGGGTCGCTTCCGCCAGGGGCAGAAACCCCCGGCCCGGCAAGGCCACACCCGCCTCCTCCAAAAGCCTGGCGGCGCCGACCCAGAGACTGGCGGCATGGCCCGAACTGAGCACGGCGCATGCGTGGTAGAGAGGCTTCAGGTGCGCCGGCAAGACGAAGGGCATAAAACCGAGGGCCTCGAAGGCCGTGCGGATCCCCAGGGGCAGTTCCCCTGTCACGGCCAGGGGTGTGCCCCGCCAATCCCGGGCCTCCCCATCGAAGCTAGTGAGAGGGTGGGCGCAGGGCACCCCCTCCAGATGAAGGCTGCCGCTCAGGTGAACGCAGCGGCCCTGGAATTTCGAGGCGAGGTCTTCCACGGCGGCGTCGGGCACGGCCAGCAGCACCCAGCCTCCTGGAGAGCCCTCGTGGGATGTCAGCGCCACACGGTCGCCCCAGGCCGCCGCCAGGGCGCGCCCCGCGCGGCCCCGCCCCAGGATGGTGAATTCAATGGCCATGGAACGAGTGTGACACCAGTGCGGGTTCTCACCGGTCCTCAAACAAAAGGAGGAAGGGCCCATGGCCCTGGGCCACAATGGGCCTGTGGAATGGCCCCTCCCCCCCCAGCTGCCCTGGCCTCAGTTCCTGAGGCTGCTGAGGCATCCCTCCCCTCCCAGGGGCTGGCTCGAGGCCGCCGCCGAACTCCCGGAGGTGCAGAGGCGCCCTCCCCTCCTGCGCTGGATCGCCCAACATCGCAAGACGCCCGCCTCTCTCCGAATGAGCCTCCTGCCCCGCCTGCCCTGGAGGGCCCTGAGCGAGATCGCCGGAGACGCCGCCGCCCACCCCCAGGCCCGCGCCATGGCCATCGAGCGCCTCCAATCACTCTGGAGCGCCATCACCACCGGTGAGCGGCGCTCCTTCGCGCTCCACGCCCCTCCGCAATTCTGGTCGCACATCTGGCGCCTGCGGGATAGGCGCGTGATCGAAAGTTTCCTGCAGCATCCCAAGCTGGGGATGGAGGCCCTGGTGGCCTTCATCCAACCGCCCCTCCTGCCCGAGCATGTGGAGGCCCTGGTGCAATCCCGCTGGCGGGAGGTCATCCCCGTCGCCCATCAGGTGCTGTGGGCCATGGACCAGACCTTCCGTGGCCCGGATTGCCCGCTGGTGCTGGGCCACGCAGCGCCCTGGATCAAGGCCCTCTCACCCGAGGAACGGCTCCTGGCCGCTGCGCGGATGGCCCATCCTCCCCTGCGGCGCATGACCCGGGCCTGGGCCCATCCAGAGGGGGAAGCTGTTTCAGAACTGCGCCAGGAAGGCCTCCAGCATCCGCCAGCGACGGGCGCGCAGGGTATCTAGATCGAGGATTTCACCCTCGGGGCCGCGGCGATGCAGGAGCAGGCAGAGGCAGAGGCCATCCTCCGGACGGATGAAGAGGGCCGGTCCCGTGTAGCCGAAGTGCATCCAGAAGGCCGTGGGCTTGCCCGCTCCGGGCTTGGGCACCGGCAGCGGAAGAGGCAGATCGGTTGCCGTGGAGCTCAACACGTGGACGCCCTGGATCCCCAGGGGGATCCTGGAAAGCAACTGTCCGAAGTGCCAGGCCCCGTCGAAGACCCGCTGCAATCCGAGGCCCCAGACCGTTCCATCCGCGGCGCGCGCCGTCTCCACGGCCATGCGGGCCGGGGTGCGGGAACCCGCCCAGGCCCGCAGCCAGGTCTTCATCTGGACGGGCGTGCAGCCGAACCCCGCATGTCCCCTCATGCCCGCACGGGCATTGGCGTCGTGGGGGAGATTGGCCGCCCGGGAAGGAAGGGGGCACTGGGGTTCGGCCAGGGTCCAGGCCGCGGCGTCCGGGCCATCGGGAATGGCCTCGACCGAATCTTCCCAGGGCGCGGGCACAAGACCCGTAGCCTCCAGGCCCAGTTCCGGGAAGGCCCGCCCGGTTTCGCGTTCGAGGAGTTCGGCCAGGAGCCGGTAGCCCAGGTCCGAGTAGACGGCCAGGCCCTGCCGCCCCTCCCGGAAGAGGGGATGGCCCTCGGGCATTCCCCGGCGCAGCTGTTCGGCCAGGGGTTCACCCGTATAGGGCAGCCAGGCGGGAAGCCCCGAGGAATGGGACAGCAGCTGTCGGACAGTCAGGGGATCGGTGCGTTCCTCGAAACCGAGCTGATGCCGCCTATCGGCATCCAGGTCCAGGTGCTGGAGCACCAGGGGCGCGGTCACCAGGGGCTTGGTGAGGGAAGCCAGATCGAAGAAGGGCATCTTCAGGCCTAGAGTAGTTCCTCGAGACTCTTGGCCACGGCCTTCTGAATCTGATCGGCCACGCGCATGGCCTCGAAGGCATCGGCCCAGGGCACCGTGCGCCCCCCTTCGCCCTGACAGGCCGCATAGAAGGATTCCAGTTCCAGCTTCAGCGGTTCCCCTTCGACGATATCGACCACTTCGGGCACCACCTGCGGCCCCCCGGACCCCGCCACGAGGCGCAGGACCTCCAACTTCTGGGCCGCGAAATCGAGACTGGCGTACGCGTTCTCGCCGAAGACGCGCAGGGTGCGCTCCTTCTTGCGAGCCACCCGGCTGGCCGTCACCGTGGCGAAGCCGCCCCCCTCGAACTTCAGACGGGCGTTGACCACGTCGGCGTATTTGGTGAGCACTGGCACGCCCACGGCTTCCACGCTGACCACGGGTTTGCCCCACAGGGCCAGCAGCAGATCCAGATCGTGGATCATCACATCCATGATCACGTCCACTTCCATGCTGCGCATGGGGAAGGGCGAAACGCGGGTGGCTTCCGCAAAGCGAGGCTTGAAGGCCAGCTTCCGCAGGGCCTGCACCGCCGGATTGAAACGCTCCAGATGCCCCACGGCGCTCACCAGCCCGGGATGAGCCACCCGGGCCTGGGCCAGGGCCTTCAGCATGGCCTCGCCCTCAGAAAGGGAGGCCGCCAGGGGCTTCTCCATGAGCAGGTGCTTGCCAGCCTCCAGGACCTGAAGCCCGAGGGCATGATGGAAGCCCGTGGGGGCGGCGATCTGCACGGCGTCGACCCTCGGCAGGACTTCCGCCAGGGAAGCCACCCAGGAGGTGCCGAACTTCGCAGCGATCTCCCTGCCCCGGGCCTCGCTGGGATCGACCACGGCCACCAGCTCCGTGCGCTCCGAGGCCGCAGCGATCCGGGCATGGTGCTGGCCCAGGCTTCCGACTCCCGAGACAGCAACGCGCAACTTAGTCATGGCAACTCCCCGCGATGGAATCGTATCCAGTGGGCGCCGGTCAGCACCGCGCCGCCAACTAGGCTAGCCCCTCGAGGCGTTCCTTTCCAGGTATTGCGCCAGGGCGATGGGGTAGAGCCGCATCTCCTGCTCGTAGACCCGCTCCTGCAACGCGTCAGGCGTATCGCCCGGTAAGACGCTGACCCGGGCCTCGGCGAGATGCTCACCATGATCGAATTCGTTATCCACCAGGTGGATCGTGCAGCCCGATTCTCGCGCCCCGGAGGCAATCACCGCCTCGTGGACATGGTGGCCGTACATCCCCGGTCCTCCGAATGCAGGCAACAGGCCCGGATGGATATTGAGGATGCGCCCCTCCCAGGCCTTAGGCACCCGGAGTTTCTTCAGCCAGCCACAGAGGCATACCACCGTGGCCCCGCTGGCCTCCGCCGCACCCAGGCAGGCCTCGGAATAGGCCGCGTCATCCTTGAATTCCTTTCGCGTAAAGACGCGCACGGGCAGGCCCTCGGCCTGGAGCCGCTGGATCCCGAGGGCCTTGGGATGGCTGCTGATCCCCAGCACGACTTCGGCTGGCACCCGCCCCTCCCGGCAGGCTCGGAGGATATTCAGGGCGTTGCCGCCGGTGCCGGAGATGAAGAGCGCGATCTTATCCATGCCTTCATTCTGAAGGCTGGGCCTCCCGGTCGGCCATAAAATCCAGAGGATCCACGCCCGTGCGCGCCTCGAACACCTCGCCGAGGCTCGGCACACCGGAACTGGGCTCATCCAGGTACAGGGACTCCACCCGGTGCATGGGATAGAAGCGGCTGGAGAGGGAAACCTGCTCGGCCTCCCCCCGGCGCACCATGCTCAGCACCTCGTCCCAGGGACTCACATCGAGGCCACGCAGGGCGACGCCCGCGGCCTCCAGCCCCAGGAGGCGGCCCCAGAGGCGCTCCCGGGGCTCCCGCAGGACCACCACCACCAGTTGGCCTTGCCTGAAAGGAAGGGTGATCGCCATGGGGACTCCGAAGGGGCCTCCATTATCGTCCCCTTTCCGATTCGTGGCGCCTCGGAGCGCCTCCCATCGTAAGATGGGCAGTCGCATAGGCGGGAGGCATCCGTGAACTGCACCACCCAGATCGAAGGCGCCAGGGGCACCCTGAGGCTCGAAGGGCGCTTCACCTTCGAGGCGAGCGCAGGCTTCAAGGCCCAGGCCGAGGCCCTCCTGGACGCGGGGAGCGTATCGGAACTGCTCCTGGATTTTAGCGCCGTCACCCTCCTGGAACCCAGCGCCCTGGGCGTGCTCCTCCTGCTGCGGGAGGAGGCCGAGCTTAACGGCAGCCGCATCGTAGTGAAGGGCCCCAGTCCGGCCCTGGGAGCGATTTTCGATGCCGTCAACTTCGGCCAGCTCTTCGAGATCCGCCCCTGATGGCCGAGCCCATCCTGGTCGGCACTTCGGTAAGGGTTCCCGCGGAGGCCATCGCCGTGAAGGCCTCGCGTTCGGGCGGCCCGGGCGGGCAGAACGTGAACAAGGTCTCCTCCAAGATCGAGCTGCGGATCCGGATGGAAGCCATCGAGGGCCTCCCCCCGGATGCCCTGGAGCGCCTGCGCCATGCCGTCCGCAACCGGCTGGACGGGGATGGCCGCTGGATGGTCATCAGCGAGAAGACCCGGGACCAGGCTAAGAACCTGGAGGATGCCCGCGCCAAGGCCCTCCAGCTCATCGCCGAAGCCATTGTGCCGCCCATCCCCCGCCGCCCCACGCGCCCCACCAAGGGCTCCAAGACCCGGCGGCTGGATGGCAAGCGCATCACCAGTGAGAAGAAGCGCTCCAGGGGCGGCAAGGACTTCGACTAGGGCCATCGCCTTCTTCACTGTTTCCACCGGTTGAAAAGCATTCGAACCAGTGAGAACGGGGAGAACAGTGAAGGGATCGACGAGAGAACCGTCTCTGGCCTACATCTCCAGGTAGGTGTGCAGCTTCCGCTGTTCGGAGAGGAGGGCCCGCAGGGCCTCGGTGGCATCGGTCTCGGTGCGCTTGACCTTGCGGCTGGGCCCCTGGATGAGCTCATCGGGGTTGTAGTGGACGCTGCGCAGCACATCGTCGATGGTCTGGGCGGGCACGATCTGCTGGATGCGGAAATCCTCGTCCTCGTTGACGATGATATGGGCCTCGTTGGGTGTGCCGAAGAGGTTGTGCCGCATGCCGAGGGTGTCCTGGTAGGCGCCCGTGAGGAAGAAGGCGATGTAGTAAGGCTCCCCGGGCTTGGGCTCGTGGAGGGGGAGCTCGTCCCGCACATCCTTGAGATCGATGAACTTGTCCACCTTGCCATCGCTATCGCAGGTGATATCGCAGAGGGTGGCCGAAAGGGTGGGCTTTTCCTTCAGCCGATGCAGGGGCATGGCGGGGAAGAGCTGATCGATGGCCCAGTGATCGGGCAGGGACTGGAACACGCTGAAGTTGGCGATGAGCTTATCGGCCAGGCTCTTGTTGAGATCCTGGAACTCCTCGGGGATGTATTTCAACGACTTGTAGCTGAGGATGCGATTGAGCTTGCGGCAGACCTCCCAGAAGATCGTCTCCCCCTTGGAACGGTCCTCTAGGCTCAGGTAGCCCAGGTTGAACAAGGTCAGCAGCTCGTCCTTCTGGGTGATGGCGTCGTGGTACATCTCCGAGAAGTTCTTCACGGAAATGGCATCCCGGGTGTAGGCGAGATCCTTGAGGATCTGGGGTTCCTGGCCGGTGAGCACGACGCTGTACTTGGAATAGGTCGTATCGATGAGGCCGATGATATCGGCCACCACCACCTGGTGGAAGGCCACGATGGCACGGCCCGATTCGCTGAGGATATTGGGCATGGGCACCTGCTCCTGGGCGCAGATATCCTTGGTGGTCCACATCACGTCCGAGGCGTATTCCTGCACGGTGTAGTTCATGGAGCTGCTGAAGGTGGTCTTGCTGCCATCGTAGTCCACGCCAAGGCCCCCGCCCACGTTCAGGTACTGCAGGGGCAGGCCCATCTTGCGCAGCTTGGCGTAGAGGCGCGTGGCCTCCTTCAGGGCCGCCTTCACCCGGCGGATATCGGTAACCTGGCTGCCGATGTGGAAGTGCAGCTCGATGATGCTCTCGAGCATGCCGCGCTTCTCCAAGACCTCGATGGCATCCAGGATCTCCCGGGTGGTGAGGCCGAACTTGGCGTGATCCCCGGCGCTGGATTCCCACTTGCCCGCCCCCAGGGCGTTGAGCTTGGCCCGCAGGCCGATGAGGGGCTCCACCTTCAGTTCCTTGGCCACCTTCAGGATCAGGGGCAATTCCGTCATCTTTTCCACGGTGATGAGCACGTTGCGCCCGGCCTTCTTGGCCAGCAGCGCCATGCGGATGAAGTTCTCGTCCTTGTAGCCGTTGCAGAGAATCAGGGCCTCGGCGTGCAGGTTCATGGACAGCGCGATCATCAGTTCGGGCTTGGAGCCCGCTTCCAGGCCATAGCGGTACTTGAAGCCCGCCTTCACGACCTGCTCGACGACTTCCTTCATCTGGTTGGTCTTCACCGGGAAGACGCCCTGGTAATCGCCCTCGTATTCGGATTCCTTGATGGCCTTGCGGAAGGCCTCATTGATCTCCTGCACCCGGTTGGCCAATATCTGGGGGAAGCGCAGGATCGTCGGGGTGTGGACGCCCTTCTGCCGCAGGTGCTGGACGATCTCGTAGAGATCGGCGCAGAGGTTTTCATCCTGGGTGGGATAGACCTCCAGATGCCCCTTGCTATTGATCCCGAAGTAGCCGTCACCCCACTCTTTGACGCCGTAGAGTTCGGTCGCATCCTGGATCGTGAAGGGTTTCATGGCCATCGAGGGGTTCTCCGGGAGCAACAAGGGCTGAAGCCCAATTAAAGGGAAAACGGGAGGGTTAATCCAATGAAATGTGAGGAGGCTCCGGTTCAGGCCCCAGAATTCGGTTCAGCGTGGCCACCCAATGCCGATGGCGCACGCGTCGCAGGGCCGTCCCCTGAGTGAGTTTCTGCCACTGGGCCGTCCCCCGAGGCAGTTCCGCCCCGGACCGCGTGTGCAGTGGGCTCGGCCCCCCCCAGAGCTGGGGGTCGCCCCAGACAGGTGATCGGTTCCAGGGACAGGCCTCCTGGCAGATATCGCAACCCGCGGCCCAGGCCATGCGCGCAATAGTCCTCGCGATATCGAGAGGCGGCTCCTGCTCTGTCTCCACGGTGTAGGTGGTCAGGCAGCGCCGGGGATCCAGGCGGAAGGGGGAGAGGGCCTGGGTGGGGCAGGCGTCCAGGCAGGCATGGCAGGTGCCGCAGCGGTGACCCTCGAAGGACCTGTCCGGAGGCAGTTCCACGTCCAGCAGCAGGACGCCCAGGAAGCCCCAGCTCCCGGCCTTGCCCGCGATCAGCAGCGTATTCCGCCCCTGCCACCCCAATCCCGCCCGCACCGCCAGCTGGCGTTCCAGGAGGGGGGCCGTGTCCACGCAGGCCCGCCCCTGAAGGTCCGGCATCCGTTCCTGGGCCCGCTCCAGAAGCCTCTTGAGCCGCCCTTTGAGCACACCGTGATAGTCCGGCCCCCAGAGGTAGCGGCTCAGTTTCAGGCTCCCGGTGCTGGACCCAGGCACGGCCTGGGCCCGGGCGTAGGGGAAAAATCCCACCAGCGCCGTGCGAGCCCCTTCCAGGAGGCGCGCCGGTTCCAGGCGGTCCGGATGATCCAGATAGGGGAAGAGCTCCCGGCCCCCATCCGTCAGCCAGGCCTCAAGGCGCTCCCGCTCCTCTGAAAAGCCCCCGCAGGCCGCGAAGCCCACCCGGGCGAAACCCTCAGCCAAGGCCTGGTCCCTCAGCCATTCCCGGAAGTTTTGTGGATCCTCGCCGTTCAAGGAATAGACTCCTTCCATGGACATCCTGACCCTTGAGCTCTTCGATGTCACCGTCTCCCGCGCCCTCCTGGACGTGAAGAACGCCATGGAGCGGCATCCAGGCATCGCCATGCGGATTCTGGTGGATTCCGACGAGATGCTGCGCGTCAATCTGGCGAGCTTTCTGGAGCGCCAGGGCCGCCCTGCCTCCCTCCGCTCCCTGGGCTCCCATTGGCAGCTGGATGTGCCCGGAGATCCCAGCCCGATCCCTGCCCTCCAGCCCCAGGCGCTTCCCGCCCTTGAGGCTCCGGCCCCTGCCCCATCGGGGCCCAGGCCCCTACTCCTCCTCCGCAGCGCCTTCGCCCCCGGGGATCGCGCCCTGGGGCGCCAATTGCTCCTGGGCGTCCTGGAGCACCTGGAGGCAGGCACACCCTGGGTGCTCCTCGCCCACGATGCGCTGGAGTTGCTGGAGGATCCCCGCGCCCTGGAGCTGCTCCGAGGCCTCCAGGCGCGAGGCATCTCCGTGCGCCTTTCCCGGGGGAGCCTGGACTACCTGGGGCGTTCCGAGACGCCTTTCGAGCCGATGGAGGATGCCCAGTGGCAGATCATCCTCGGCAAGGGGGGGTTCACGGTGCTCTAGATGCTAGGCTGGAGGGATCGTAATCCCCTTGCAAGGTCAACCCTCCATGAACCTCCCGAATTACCTCACCTTCGCCCGGATCCTGATGGTGCCCATCCTTGTGGTGGTGCTGATGACCCGTGTCCAGCACCACCAGATCATCGGCGCGGTGGTGTTCTGGATCGCCTCCATCACGGACTTCTACGACGGCTACTTCGCCCGGAAGTACCGCCAGGTGACCGTGCTGGGCAAGCTGCTGGACCCTCTGGCCGACAAGCTGCTGATCTCGGCGGCCCTGATTTCGCTCATCGAACTCGATAAGACCCCGGCCTGGATGGCCTTCATCATCCTGGCCCGGGAGATGGCCATCACGGGCCTGCGGGGCATCGCCAGCGAGGAAGGCATCACCATCGCCGCCGACCGCATGGGCAAGTGGAAGCTGGGCGCCCAGATCGCGGCCATTTCATGTCTCATCTTCGGCCCCGTGCTGGATGGTTGGCTCCACTTCTGGACCGGCCTGGAAGTCTTTCGCCAGTGGAGTGTGGCCACGTTCTTCCGTGGCGCCCTCCACACGACCGAACCCTGGGGCCTCTTCGTGGGCCTGGGGCAGATCCTCATGTGGATCGCCCTCATCCTGGCCATCTGGAGCGCCATACGCTACTTCCATGCCTTCTGGCTGAAGATCGGGGACCGCATTCTGAGCGGCACCAGCCGCCTCACGGGGGACGAGAAACCCGAGGAGCCACTCCGGTGATGCCCGAGGCCCCGTCCTCCTCGAAGTCCGACTGCCGAATCGGGGGGCTGTGATGATACGGAAGTACCTCCTCGCGGGCCTGTTTACCCTCCTGCCCCTGGTGGTGACGCTCTGGCTGCTGAAGGCCATCCTGTTCGGCCTGATCGATATCTCCCGGGGTCCCCTCAGCGGGATCGCGCATCTCACGGGCCTGCCCCTGCCTCCCACCTGGATGCTGGCCCTGCTTTCGGCGGCGGCCACGCTGCTGCTGCTCTTGGTCGTGGGGCTGCTGGTGGGTAACCTCCTGGGCCGCCAACTCCTGGCCTGGCTGGACGAGATCATGCTGCACATTCCCGGCGTCAAGGGCATCTACGGCGCCACCAAGCAGGTCATCGGCGCCATCCAGAACGGCCAGGGCGGCAGTTTCAAGGAAGTGGTGCTGGTGGAGTGGCCCCATCCCGGCTGCTATACCCTGGCCTTCGTGGCCCGCCGGGATTGCAGCTGGGCGGTGGAGGGGGGCGAAAATATGATCGCGGTCTATGTCCCCACCTCCCCCAATCCCACCTCCGGCTACGTCGTGATGCTGGAGGAGAGCAAGGTCCGCCCCGTCGATATCGGTCCCGAACAGGCCTTTACCTGGGCCGTCAGCGGTGGCGTGGTGGCGCCGATCAAACACCACACTGAAAAACCGTGCGAGAGCTGAAGGGCCAGCGGATCCTGGTGAGTGGCGCCGGCAGCGGCATCGGGCGCTGCGCGGCACGGTATTTCGAAGCCGCAGGCGCCGAACTGATTCTCCTGGGCAGGGGCCTCGAGGCGCTCCAAGAAACCCTTCCCGCTGTCCAGCATGCGGCTCTCGACCATTCCGATGACGGGGCTGTGGCGGCCTTCGCAGCCCAATGCCCGGCCCTGGACGGCATGTTCCTGGCCGCCGGACAACTGCGGACAGGCAGTGTCCAATCCACCCCTGTCGAGGATTTCGATCGGATGATCAGGGCCAATCTGCGGGGCCCCTGGCTGCTCTGCCACCACCTGGGGCCCAGGCTGAAAAGGGGAGCCAGCGTGGTGCTCGTGGGCTCCAATATCGGCATCCGGGCCATTCCCGATTCCGCCGCCTACTCCGTATCCAAGGCCGGCCTGCACATGCTGGCCCAGGTGCTGGCCCTGGAATGGGGGCCCAGGGAGATCCGCTGCAACGCCATCGCCCCCGGCCCCGTCCACACGGCCATGGTGGAAGCGCGGTTGCAGGAGAGCGCCGATCCCCCGCGCGCTCTCCAGCGCCTCGCCAGCGTCAACCCCCTCCATCGCCTGGGGCTAGAGGCAGAGGTGGCGGCCCTGGCCACCCATCTGCTTTCCAGCGAGAGCCGGTGGACCACAGGCACCCTCATTCCCATCGACGGCGGGGCCACGGCTGTCTTCTAGGGCCGTGGGCCTTCAGCTCAAACGCGGGTTTCGTGAGGCATTTCGAGTCGTGGACAATTTGAAGCTGCACACGCTTGCCTAGAGTTCCTCCAGCGAACGCTGGCGCTCCTCCCATTCGGCCATAGCGTAGGCCAGATCCATCTCGATGGCCTTCAAGGCATCGGTCTTTTCCTGGAAGCTCTTCCAGTCGGAGGGGTCCACGGTGACCAGTTCCCCGTTCAGGACTGCGGCCTGGGCCTCCAGGGCCGCGACCTTGGTCTCGGATTCACCGATCAGGCGCTCGAGGCGTTTCTGGCTCTTCTGGCGTTCCTTGTCGATGGCGACAGGCTTGGGCTTCGCCAGAGCCTTGGGCTTCGGCAGGACCTTGGGTTTCTCGGCCTTGGGAGCGTTTTCCACCTTGGGGACCTTCCCGGTCTTATGCACCTTCCCGAGACTGGGGACCTCCACCTTGGCCTTGGCTTCGGCTTCGCCGGTGTCTTGGCCCAGATCCAGATCCACCCAGGCCTGGTGTTCCTCGTAGCCACCCTCCCGGAATTCGGCCTTGCCATCGTGGATGCGCAGCAGGGAATCGGCCACGCGACCCAGCAGGTAGCGGTCGTGGGTCACGAGCACCACGGCTCCCGTAAAGCTGAGGATCGTGTCCTCCATGGCCTCCATGGAGTGGATATCCATGTGGTTGGTGGGCTCGTCGAGCATGAGCAGATTGACGCCTTCCCGGATCAAGGTGGCGATGGAGAGCCGCGCGCGTTCCCCGCCGCTGAGGACGGTCACGGGCTTATCCACGTCGTCGCCCCGGAACTGGAACTTGGCCAAGAAGCCCAGCACATCCTGCTTGGGCGCCATGGGGATCACGCCCTGGATCTGCTGGAAGACCGTGTTGCGGGAATCCAGGTTCCGGTGATGCTGATCGAAGTAGCCCAGCTTCACCTGGCTGCCCAGGCGGCAGGTGCCAGCGAGGAAGGGGATTTCCTCGGCGATGGCCTTCAGCAGCGTGGACTTGCCGGTGCCGTTGAAGCCCACGATGGCCAGCTTCTGCCCGCGCTTCACCTGGAGATGGTCCAGGGGCGCGAAGAGCGGCACGCCCTCCCAGCCCACACTTACCTTCTCCAGGACCAGCGCCGTATCTCCGCTGCGCTGAGTCTCGGGGAAGCTGAATTTCACCTTGCGGCGATCCCGCAGGGGCCTATCGAGGCGCTGGAGCTTGCTGAGATGCGTGCGGCGCCCCTGGGCCATCTTGGTGTTCTGGCCGGCGATATTGCGCCGGATGTATTCCTCCTGGCGCTTGATGTAGCCCTGCTGCTGTTCGAAATGCTTCTCGGCGATCTCCAGTTCCTGTTCCTTCTTCTCGATGAAATCGGTGTAGCCCCCCTCGTAGGCCCGGCTGCGACCGGCTTCGATCTCCAGGATGCTGGTGGCCACGCCGTCGAGGAAGTAGCGGTCATGGCTGATGACGGCCACCGTGGCTGTGGTATCGCTCAGGAAACTCTCCAGCCAGCGCAGGCTGGGCAGGTCCAGATGGTTCGTGGGCTCGTCCAGCAGCAACAGATCCTGGCCCTGCAGGATGGCCTTGGCCAGCATCACGCGGCTCTTCTGGCCACCGCTCAGCTCGTGGATATTTTTCTCGAGCATGTCCGGCGCGAAACCCAGGGCGAAGAGAATCCCCTCGGCCCGGGCGCGGATGGTGAACCCGTCCAGGCGCTCGAAGGCCTCGGTGGCCACCTGGTACTGCTCCATGACGGATTCCAGATCCGCACCGGTATCCGACATCTGATGTTCCAATTCGCGCATGGAGCGCTGGAGCGCTTCGATTTCGCCGAAGGCCGCGAGGGTCTCCTCCATGACGCCGCCGTTCGTCTCGGGTTCGAGATCCTGGGCATAGTGCCCCATGCGGATGCCGCGTTCCCTGGAGGGGCGCACGGCCACGCCGTCATCGAGTTCCAGCTGGCCCAGCAGCACTTTGAAGAGGGTGCTCTTCCCCGCACCGTTGCGCCCGATGACCCCCCAGCATTCGTCTTCCTGCAACGCCCAGGTGACGTCCTTCAGGACTTCCTGGGGACCAAAGCAGAGGTGGGCATGGTTCAAAGAAGCAAGCATCGTGGAAGACATCCGGGAAAACCGCAAGCGCGGATCTTTTAGATTACCGCGGGGCGGCCTCATCCCATGCACAGGAGTCTGGAGGAGCCCCAAGAACGGAGGTACCGAAGCGGAATCTGACGGAGCCCTGGCGCGGCATCGAACGCGCGCGGGCGGCCACTGCGCAGGCCCCACCGGGGCATTGCTCGTTGCGGCCACCATACGCGCAAGCGGATAGGACCGCAGCGGCGAAGCCGATGGCGGCCCCGAAGGGGCGAGGGCTGGAAGCCCGAGTCAGCCGGGCCGCCGCGCTTTCTCAGCGGTCCGATCCCGTCCATGGGTACGCAGAAACGCCGCCTCGCGGCGGCGTTTTGGTGGAGCTAAGCGGGATCGAACCGCTGACCTCCTGCATGCCATGCAGGCGCTCTCCCAGCTGAGCTATAGCCCCGGGAAACACTAGTTAACCACGGGTCGGGACGGCGATCAAGCAAAAAAACAGGGCCGCCTCTCAAGGTTTCTGAAGTCGCAATCGCTGTCCGGCCTGGAGCTTGTTGCCCTTGATCCTATTCCACTTCCGCAGATCCTTGAGTTCGAGGCCGTACCGCTCACCGATGGAGAAGAGGGTCTCACCCCGCTTCACCAGATGGACCTTGGGCCGGATCGCTTCGGATTTGGCAACCGCCACAGGGACGTCCTTCGGGTGAGGAACCGGTGCGGGAGCCGCTTTTTCGGGCGCCTCCACCGGAGGCGTCTGGGGGGCCTTGATGGCCCCATTGGTTTCAGTCGTGGAGCCCGGAATGACAGGCAGGGGTTCCAGGGGTTGATCGGAGAGCACCTTGGGCTTTTCCTCCTCGGCCTTGAACTTGGCCTCCACGGGGGGCAGGACCGAGGGGGGGGGCACCTGGATTTTCCGGCCCGGCCTGAACTTGGCCTTGGTGATGCCATTGGCCGCCAGCAGATCCCCGGGGCTCATTTCGAAGCGCGCCGCCACCTTGGCCAGGGTGTCACCCTTCCGGATGACATAGGCCTTGAAATCCACCCGCTCGGCGGCCGGGATCTTCGCCAGGGCGTGGGCTACCGTGCTGGCTGTGCCGGGGGGAACGCGCAACGTGTAGTGCCCCGGCGGGGTTGTCGCGCGCAGGAGTTCGGGATTGAGGTCCTTCAGCGCATCGATGCCCGTGCCCGCATGCCTAGCCAGCACCGCGAGGCTCGTCATCCGGTCTACCTCGACGGTCTCGAAGACGAAGGGGGCCTCCTGGGCCACGTGCAGGCCGTAGCGCTCGGGGAAGCGCCCCACGAGTACAGCGGCGCACATCTGGGGCACGTAGCTCTTGGTGGCGTCCCGCATCCAGCGGGAGCGGGCCATGTCCCAGAAATTGCGGGACTGGAGGGCCTGCGCCGCGGACTCCACGCGGCCGGGGCCGTTGTTGTACCCGGCCAAGGCCAGATACCAATCCCCGGAATCCCTGTAGAGGTTCCGCAGATAGCGGGCCGCGGCCCGGGTCGCCTTGGCGGGATCCCGGCGCTCCTCCATCCAGGCGTTGCCGGTGAGTCCGAAGATGCGGCCGGTGGCAGGCATGAACTGCCACATGCCCACGGCCTTGGCGGGGCTGCGGGCGTAGTTGATATAGCCGGATTCCACGATGGGTAGGAAGGCCAGGTCCTGAGGGATGCCTTCCTCGGCGAATATCTGCCGGATCAAGGGGAGGTAGCGGGAGCCCCGGGAAAGGCTGGCCTCGATCTTGTTCTTGATGCGCCCGGTGAAGATATTGACCCAGGTGAGCACCTTGTCATTGAGGTCGATGGGGAAATCGAAGACCGCCCCCTGCTCTGCGGCCAGCACCTGATCCCGCTCGGCCTTGAGTTCCCCCTCGGAAAGAGAGACCTCCTCCTCGGTGATCTGGAGGCCTTCGTCGGCCTCTTCGGAATCAGCTTCGGTCTGCTTCAGGACATCCCGCAGCCGCTCGATGAGCTTTGAGATATCGGCCCGGCGGAGGACTTCCGGGGACCAATCGGCGATCAGGACCTCGGCCTCCTCGGCGCAATTGGAGGCCGTATCCGAGTCCTCGGCCTCCAGAGCCTTTTCGGCGGCCTCCACCAGGGATTTCAAACGCAGGATCGCGCTCTCATGGGGAGCTTGGAGGGACTTCTCGACGGGTGGAACCTCTGCCGGAGGCGGCACGGCACCTACCCCCACCCCCCCAAGGGCGGCGAGGATCAGCGCCATCCGACCCAGACGGAGTGGTGAAAAAGTCACTCAGTGCGCCTCGCTGGCCACATGGGCCTCGTAGGCCTTGGCATCCAGGAGTTCGGGATTGATATCGCCAACCAGTTTGATCTTCAGCATCCAGCCCTTGCCATAGGCATCCTCGTTCACGAACTCGGGATGGGCCTCCAGTTCGTCATTGACGGCCACCACCTCGCCGCCGGAGGGCAGGTAGCATTCGGAAACCGTCTTCACGGATTCCACCGTGCCGAACTCGTCGCCTGTGGCCAGGGCCGTCCCGACTTCCGGGAGCTGGACGAACACCACATCGCCCAGGGCTTCCTGGGCGTAATGAGTGATGCCGATGAGGGCCGTTCCATCCCCCAGGGGCTTCAGATATTCGTGGTTCTTGGTGTACTTGCAGTCGGCAGGATACATGGAGCCTCCACAGGGGATGGGATCAGTGTAGTAGGACTTGGGCGAGACGGGGTCAAAGGGAGCAGACGCCCGCCGGTTCAGCGCTCGGTAGAGGAGCTACCGAGAGGGGTTTTGGGAAATCACAGGAAGGTCTTCAGCGCCTTGCGGGCCGTGCGGGCAGGCCGGACATCGGTCTCGATGAGCACCTGGATGGCGCGCTTGCCATCCCTGATCTCCACGGCGGTGCCGGGGGCCAACTGGGATCCGACCTTGATGAAGCCGCAGCAGAGGCCCTTGATGGCCAGCCCCTCGGGCTTGTCCTGGGAGGCAAGGCTATAGATCTTGCCTTCGAAGCGCCCGATGGCCATATCGGTGACGCAGGTCAGGACGGTCCCGATCTCCTGGCCATCCAGATAAACCCGGGCCTCGTGGGCATCCACCTTCCGGAGATCGTGCCCGACGAAAGTCAGGGTATAGGCCGCGTCCGTCGCCTTCTCCAGAGCCTCGGAACCGAGGAACTTCTTCGTAAAGCTGACGCTATCGGAGGCCATGGGCAGGGCGAAGGGCCAGGGGTTGCGGATGCAGGGCCAGTGTCCGATGTCCTGATGGGAGAGCGGCAACACGGCTCCCGCCCGCAGGGAATCGCGAGCCGCCAGGCCGCAGGCCGTCAGGCCGAAGGCTTCTCCCGCTTCCAGGATCGCTTCCCACAGCTTCACGGTATGAGTCCGCTCCACGAAGAGTTCGAAGCCCACCTCGCCGGTGTAGCCCGAACGGGATAGCAGCACCGGCGTGCCGTCCAACAACTGCACCTGCCCGGCCAGCTTGGAGGCGGGATCGAAGTGGCCCTTGGCCGAGAAGTAGGGGAGCTTATCGAAGACGACCTCGGGGTTCTTCAGGAGCTTGGCCATGATCTTGATGGAGGCCGGCCCCTGGATATCGATCTTGCCAAGCTTATCGGTGAGGTCGATCACCTTAAGATCCCGACCCTTGGCCTGCTGGACTAGGTGCGCAGCGATGGCGCCGCCCATGCCCGCATTGACCACGACCATGTATTCCCCGTCCTGGAGCTTGTAGACGAGGCTATCGTCGATGGCGTGGCCGTGCTCGTCGAGGAACAGGCCATACACGCACTTGCCGTCGACCAGGGGCGCGTTGTCCTTGCCCACGCAGGCGTTCAGGTTGCGTGTGAAGCACCACTGCAGCACCTCGAAGGCGTCCGCCCCGAACACCCGCAGAGCCGCCATGTGACTCGTATCGAAGAGCCCAGCCTGGGAAACGACCGCCAGGTGTTCGGCGCGGGCACTGGCGTACCAAACGGGCATGAGGTAGTCGCCAAATTCGACGATATTGGCTCCGTGCGCCTTATGCCAATCGAACAGAGGTGTCTGCTTCTTTGCGCTGGCCATGGCGTTCTCCCAAGAGGATTGGATTACGAAATGCTTTGATTCTAGTTCACACCCATGGCAAACCCCCTCTTGAGATTGGTCACAACCTGGCCCGCTGGACCCAGGGCAGCAGCCCATCCAAACTCCACGAGAGGCTCCATTCCCCGGACTTTCCCTCCCCGGCTTCCATCCGCGCCTGGAGGGCGAGCAGTTCGACACCGCCCTGGATGGCGGCATCCAGCTCCTGGGCGTATGCGGGATCGATCTCCCAGGCCGCGTCGAAGGCCGACACGTCCTGCCGGTGCACGAAGAAGGCAATGGCGGCGCGGTGCCCGGCGCGCACCATCCCCTGCAGCTCCCGAAGATGTTTGAGGCCTCGCTGGGTGACGGCATCCGGAAAGCAGGCCAGGTCCAGGATCTTCAGGGTCGTATTCTTCACCTCGATGTAGGCCTGGCGGCCCTCGGCATCCAGGGCCCAGACATCGACCCGGCTGTTTTCGGCGCCGTATTTCACTTCCGTGCGGACCTCCCGCAGTCCGGGCAATCCCGGCAGAGCATCCCGGCGCGCGGCCTCGGCCACCACTTTGTTGGGAAGCCCGGTCTCCACGCCGATCCAGGTGCCCTCCCGGCGGCAGGCGATCCAGGTGTATTTGAGCTTGCGATCCGGGTTGGCGGCGGGTTCCAGGAGCACAAAATCCCCGGGTTCCCAGCAGGTGCTCATGGCGCCCGTGTTGGTGCAATGGGCCACTACGAGGCGGCCATCCTCCAGCTCCACATCTGCCAGGAAGCGCTTGTAGCGCTTCACAATCCGCCCGGGTACAAGATTCCGTTTCTCGATCAGGACCATGTGGCCAGGATCCCCTCGATGGCCTCCGCGAGATCCTCCGCCACGAGATCGGCGAGGGCCGGATCGACCTTGCTGCCATAGCCCGTGCGCACCAGGGCCACCCGACATCCGGCGTTCCGCCCCGCTTCCAGGTCGATGGCTTTGTCCCCGATCATCCAGGACCGCGCCAGATCAATGCCGTGTTCTTCGGCGGCCTTCAGGAGCATGCCGGGATTGGGTTTGCGCTCAGGGTGGTTCTCGTAGCGATAGTCGTCCAGGGCTTCGGGGTGGAAGGGACAGACGTAGGCCTCATCGATATGCGCGTCCCAGACCGACAGGAGTTCACCCAGACGCTGCATCACGGCCTCGTAGTCCTTCCAGCCGAACATCCCCTTCCCGATGCCCGCTTGGTTGGTGATGACGAGAACGGGAATGCCTCGCCCATTCAGCGCCGCAATGGCTGGACCGGCCTTCCGCGTCAGCACGGTCTCTTCGGGACGATGGAGATAGTCCACCTCCTCCACGAGGGTCCCGTCCCGATCGATGAACAGCGCTGCTCTTTTCGTCACGATTCACAAGCTCCTTCCAGGCCAGGCCAAGCCCCTCTTCCATCATGCCCTGGGCTTAGGGCATCCGGACCTGGGTTGTGTGGCACGGAAGAAGTAGTGCAACCCCGAGGCGAGCACGAGCCCGGCCACCAGGTAGTAGACCCAAGGGATCACCCAGGCCGTCCAGCCACGCAGGCCGATGGCGTTGATCAGGAGCCCGAGGGAGATGGCTCCCAGCTCCGTGGCCGTCGTGACTTTCCCCAGCAGGGTCGGCTTCAGGCGTTCCCTCCCCAGGCGATCGAAGGCTAGGACGGCCACCAGCGACAGGATGGCATCCCGGGAGATGGCCAGGATGGAGACCCAGGCCGGAATGCGGGCCACCAGGCGCGTTCCCGGCAGCGCCATGAGAACGAAGGCGGTAGTCATCAGCAGCTTGTCGGCAGCCGGGTCCAGGATCGCCCCCAGCTCGGAACTCTGGTTGAAGCGCCGGGCGATGAACCCGTCCAGCAGATCCGTGAACCCGGCCCCGACGAAGATGAGACAAGCCTCCATCGCATGCCCATACCAGAGGGCGATGGCGAAGAAGGGCACCGCAAGGATGCGCAGGAGCGTCAGGATATTGGGCAGAGTTATAAGCATTGGATCCAGCGATGATTGCATTGTAGCTGGACCAAATGTGACACAGGTCTCAGGACCATGCCTTGCCATTCTCGGGTTGGACGTTAGACTCAAAATGGAGTTGAGATGGCGTCTCAAGATAACCCCATACGATTGAGTGACCTGCATCCAGGAGAGGAGGCCACAGTCCTGCGGGTCCTGGCCCTGGGCCCGGTCCGGCAACGGCTCCTGGAAATGGGATTCATCCGGGGCGCGCTTCTGAAAATCGAAAAACTCGCCCCCCTCGGGGATCCCATGGAACTGGTCATCAAGGGCTACCACCTCTCGCTCAGGCGGGAGGAAGGCGAGTGCATCCTGGTGGAGAAGGACTGATGGCGAGCCATCCCGCAACGCCCGAAACCGAGGGAGACCTTTCCCAGGGCCCCCTCGTCATCGCCCTGGCGGGCAATCCCAACTGCGGCAAGACCTCCATCTTCAACGCCCTGACCGGATCCCGGCACCACGTCGGCAACTGGCCTGGGGTGACCGTGGAACGCCGCAGCGGCCTGAGCCAGATGGGCGCCCTCGTTGTGGAGGTGGTGGATCTACCGGGCACCTATTCCCTGTCGGCCCAGAGCGAAGACGAGCGGATCGCGGCGCGCTATCTCGCCGCCCCCGAGGTCGATGTCATCGTGAACGTGCTGGACGCCTCGAACCTGGAGCGCAATCTCTACCTCACCACCCAGCTCCTCGAACTTCAGCGCCCCATCGTGTTCGCCCTGAACATGATGGACGACGCCGAGCGCCGCGGCACCAAGATCGATCTGAAGGCCCTCTCCGCCCTACTAGGAGGGCCCGTCATCCCCACGGTGGGCAACCGCGAGGATGGCATGCAGGAGCTCAAGGAGGCCATCCTCCGGGTGGCCTCGGCCCAGGAGCCCACCCGGCGCCCCATCGCGGTGGCCTACGGCGAGGACATTGACCGGGAACTCGCCAAACTGGAGCGCGAAGTCGCCCGGGACGAGTGCCTCGCCCGGGAATACGCCCCCCGTCGACTGGCCCTGGAGCTCCTCGAACACGCCCCCGAGGCCGAATCCCTCGTGGCCCAGAGCCACGCCCAGGCCGCCATCCGCGTTCAGCTCGAGCAGAGCCTCGCCTTCCTGGAAAAGCACCTGGGAGCCGACGGCGCCACCCTGCTGGCGGAGCGGCGCTATGGATTCGCCCATGGGCTCGTGAAGGAGGCCCTGCGGGAGACGGGAAATGGTCATCGCACCACGACCGATCGCCTCGACAAGCTGCTGACGAACCGCTGGCTGGGCATCCCCATCTTCCTGGCCATCATGGTGGGGGTCTACGCGCTCACCTTCCTCCTGGGCAAGTATCCCCAGGACTGGATCGCGGCGGGCTTCAGCCATCTTCATCAATGGGCCTCCTCCCACTGCCCCCCGGGGGAACTGGCCAGCTTGCTGGTGGATGGCATCATTCCCGGCGTGGGCGCCGTGGTGGTCTTCGTGCCCGTCATCATGCTACTCATGGGCTGCATCGCCTTCCTGGAAGACTCCGGCTACATGGCCCGAGCCGCCTTCATCATGGATCGCCTGATGCACCTCATGGGCCTCCATGGGAAGAGCTTCATTCCTCTCATCATGGGCACGGGCTGCAATGTGCCGGCGGTGCAGGCCACACGCACCATCGAAAGCCACACGGATCGCTTCATTACCATCCTGGTGAGCCCCCTGATCTCGTGTTCGGCCCGGCTCCAGGTCTACATCCTCATCGCGGGCACCTTCTTCCCTCCCATCCAGGCGGCCTTCGCCATCCTGGCCATGCACTTCCTGGGCTTCGGACTGGCCATGCTCATGGGCAAGCTGCTCCGGCTCACCCTCTTCAGGGGAGAGAACGCCCCCTTCGTGATGGAGCTGCCCCCCTATCGCCTGCCCGTCTTCAAGAGCACCCTCATCCACATGTGGGAGAGGGGACGCATCTTCCTGTCCCGGGCCGGCACCGTGATCCTGGCGGGGGCCACGCTGGTCTGGTTCCTGTCCCACTACCCTGGCATCGCCAACCGGCAGTGGACCGCGGAACGGCTGCAGCAGGAGCTCGCTGTCCGGGCGCAGAAGCTCAGCCCCGGGGAAGAGGCCACCCGACTCGAAGCCATCGAACTCCAGCATGAGAGCCGTGTCATGAATTCCAGCCTGGCGGCCCGCTTCGGGAAGCTCCTCCAGCCCACCCTGGCGCCCATTCTCGACCCCGACCACACCCGCCCGGAGGCCTGGAAGGATGGCGTGGCCCTCACAGCCGGTTTCGTCGCCAAGGAAATCGTGGTGGGCACCATGGCCGTCGTGCACCAGGCCCAGGCCGAGAAACCCGGGGAGGGCGCCACCCTGAGTCCCCTCCAGGAGACCCTGCGCCACCGTTCCGGGATGACTCCCCTCACGGCCCTGGCCTTCATGGTCTTCACGCTGATCTACACCCCCTGCCTGGGCACGGTGGGCATGATCCTCAAGGAGACCCGAAGCTGGGCCTGGACCTCCTTCTCGATCGCCTACGGACTGGGGCTAGGCTGGCTCCTGGCCTGGGCCACCCTCCATGTGGGCCGAATCCTCGGCTATGCGTGAGCCATGACCCTTCAGACCTGGATCGCCCTGATCGCCGTCGGCGCCGCATTGATCTATTTCGTCCGTTCCACTGCCGCCGAGCTTCGGGGAAAGGGCAAATGCGCCTCAGGCTGCGGGAACTGCTCGTCCAAGACCTGCCCGGCCAAGCAACGGGATCAACGGCTGGCCAAAGGCATCATCACTCGTCCTTGAGTTCACCGGCTTCCAACAGGTTCGTGATGAAGCGCTGGAGCTCATCATCTCCGAGGATGCCCCGGCGCTGAAGCATCTTGATGACCCCGAACACCAGCGTCCGGGTCTGGAAGGTTTCCAGGCGCCGGGATTGCTGGGCACCGGCGGAACGGGCGTGGATGACCATGGGTGAATCCGGCATCATCCGCGCCGGCGGGAGGGGGGAATCCAGGGTCTCCGCGGCATCGGAGGCGAAAAACCCGAAGGGATTGGGTTCCCCTGAGGCTGACATATCGTCGAAGAAGGGGTCTCTCGCGTACTTCGCCACCGGAGGGTGGGTCGCCCGGGGATCGGCCTGGGGGGGCACTTCGAAGGGCACGGCCAGGCTTTCGGGCGGCAGGCCCATGCCGACCTCGATGGGGCCGCTGCCGCTTGGCGTCTCCAACTTCCGGTACTGCTCAGAGATGGCGAGTTTGAGGGAGGAGTAGGACACCACCATCGGTTCGATATTGAGCCCCGAAGCGAAACGAGCGCTATCGATCGCATTCAGATCCGAGGGATCGGCCATGGCCAGCATCAAGGACTTGGGTTCCTGGAGGCTGACGGGAAGGATGTTTAACTGGTCCGCTAGGCGCCGGGGAATCCGCTTGAGCACCTCGACGGGCACATCCAGATTCCGGACATCCAGCCGGGGCACGCCGGTCTGGTGGGCAAGGAATTCCATCAGGACTTCCTCGCTCACGAAGCCCAGGGCCACGAGGTTACTGCCCATGCGCCCACCGGCGATCCGTTGGTGGCGAAGGGCCTCCGACAGCTGGGCGGCGTCGAGCAGCCCCGCGTCGAGCAGCATTTCTCCAAGTTTCTTGGTCTCCGAGGCCATTGGGCAAGAACCTTTCTGCATTACGATTGGAAGAAGTCTACATTTAACCTCGGCTAGACGCCAGACGCTAAGGATTCCCATGGACCCCGCCTCAGAAGCCCTGATGAGATCGGCCCTCCACGACCTGGCCAATGTGCTGTGCGGCATCCGGGGCATCCTGGAGCTGAGCGACCCCCAACAGCCCCTGACACCCCGGGACCAGTCCCGCCTCGACGCGGTCATCGCCGATGGCATGGTGGCCTTGGATCGCTCCCGCCATCTGGCCATGGGCACGCTGCCCGAATCCATGGTGGAATCCGGGCAGGACTGGCGGCACCAGTTCGAGGAGCAGCTGAATCCCCTGGGCATCCTCTTCCGCCGCCACTTCCACGTCCACTTTGCGGGGGAATCCGCCGATGATCGTTGGCCAGGGGAACTCCTCCGCAGCTATGCCCTGGCCCTCACACGGCAGGTCCTTCCCTACGTCCAGTGCGAATCCCTGGAGATCCTCAGCAGCGCCGATTCCAGGGAGTGGCAATTGACTTGGCCCCACACGACCGTGATCCCCGAAAGCCTCCGGCCAGAAATGGAAACGCGCCCCCGGGATATCAGCGCGCGCTGGAGCCTGTACGCAGGCAATGCCCTCCACGCCACCCTTTGCGTAGATGAGGATGGACTGCGGGTAAAAATTCCCCGATTCTGAGTGCATCGGAGGGCCAGCCCCGGGGCTTCCGTCAAAGATGGACGGCCCCTTACATGAGCAAACCCAGCGTTCCTGACCCTCGCCGACACAAGGCCCTGCAAGCCTCCCTGGAAGCACTGACCGTCAAATACCAGGAGGCCCGGGCCCTGGATGCCGATCCGTTGGCCATCCCCCTCGCCTTCGTCGACCCCATGGACCGGGAGGTGGCCGCCTGGATCGCGGCCCATCTGGCCTATGGCCGGGTCGCCCCCATGCAGAGAGCCATCCGGAGCCTCCTGGGGCCCCTGGGGCCCTCGCCCAGCACCTGGCTCCGCGCCAAGGATGCTGCGGAAATCCGGAGGGCCATGCAGGCCGCCCTGCCGAACTGGGTCTGGCGCTTCCACACCCTGGAGGACATGATCGCCTGGATCCTGGCCTGGAAGCGTCTCGACGAGGGCAATGGCCACCAGGGTATGGAAAACGATCTCCTGCCGGGTGCCGGGCGCTCGGCCGACGAAGCGCTCTCGGCCCTTGTCCAGCGGCTCCGGCTCGAACTCCCGGCCACTCATGGGCTCAGGTTTTCCCTGCCCGACCCTCTGGAAGGGGCGGCCTGCAAGCGCTGGCGGATGTTCCTGCGCTGGATGGTGCGGGAGGCCTGGCCCGATCTCGGCCTATGGCGAGCCTACCCCCGGGAGGCCCTCGTGATCCCTCTGGATACCCATGTGGCCCGGATCTCCCGGCTCATCGGCCTCACCTCGAGAGCCACGCCGGATGGCCGGATGGCCCTGGAGATCACCCAGGCCCTTCAAGCCCTGGACCCCTTGGATCCCCTCCGCTTCGACTTCCCCCTGTCCCACCTGGGCATCCTCGGAGACTGCCCAGGGCTCCGCTCCCTGCCAGGCTGCGCCGCCTGCCCTCTGGTGGAGCTGTGCGGGGCGAGTGATTAAACGCAAAACCCTTCCCCCTCTTTGCCTTGAGGGAGGAATCACTCCTACACTTGGAAGAACGGCCCAGCAAGGATGCACAGCCCTCGGGGCTATCGTAGGGGCTAGGCTCTTGCCTGTCAGACCCTTTGCCGTCTTGATCCAAGGAGAACCCCATGATCGTCCTGACCCTGAACGCAGGCTCCAGTTCCCTGAAGTTCAACGTCATCAACGTGGCCACCGAGGCATCCCTCGCCGAGGGCATCGTCGAGCGCATCGGGATCCAAGGCAGTTTCCTCCGCTGGAGCATCCAGGGCGAGAAGGGTCGCCTGGAAGTGGATATGAACGACCACCGCCAGGCCCTGGGACACATCATGGAGAGGCTCCAGGCCACCGTCTTGAAGGACCAGGACGTGGCTGGCGTCGGCCATCGCGTGACCCACGGAGGCCC
Organism: uncultured Holophaga sp.; assembly: GCA_963664825.1. GTDB lineage: Bacteria > Acidobacteriota > Holophagae > Holophagales > Holophagaceae > JAYREN01. The sequence continues at coordinate 2,815,285 of OY761614.1, read as the reverse complement.
CCACTTTGGCGAACCCATGATCGTCACCCCCAAGATCCTCCAGGAGATCGAGGAACTGGCCTTCTACGCGCCCCTCCACAATCCCGCCAACGCCATGGGGATCCGCACCGCCCAGGAGATGTTCCCTGGCGTGCCTCACGTGGCCGTCTTCGATACCGCCTTCCACCACAGCATGCCCGACTACGCCTACACCTACGGCCTGCCCCATGAGCTCAATGCCAAGCTGGGCCTGCGTCGCTACGGATTCCACGGCACCAGTCACCGCTACGTGGCCGAGCGCACGGCAGCCCTGCTGGGCAAGCCCCTCGAGCAGCTCAAGATCATCACCTGCCACCTGGGCAATGGCAGCTCCGTCACGGCCGTGGATGGCGGAAAGAGCGTGGACACCAGCATGGGCCTCACGCCCCTGGAAGGCCTTATCATGGGCACCCGCTGCGGTAATGTGGACCCCGGCGCCCTCATCACGCTGATGGAAAAGGAAAACCTGGACGTCAAGGGCCTCAACCATCTGCTCAACAAACAATCCGGCATGCTGGGCCTCTCCGGCATTTCCTCCGATTGCCGCGAGATCGAGGCCGCCATGGACACCGATGATCGTGCGCGCCTCACCCACGATGTGCTCTGCTACGGCGTCTTGAAGTACATCGGTTCCTACGCCGCGGCCATGAACGGCCTGGATGCGATCACCTTCACCGCCGGCATCGGGGAGAACGCCCCTGCCCTCCGCTCCTGGGTCTGCAACCGCCTCACACGCCTGCTGGGCCTGAAGCTGGATGAGGGCATCAATAACACTCGCCGCAAGGACGATCGCCTCATCTCCACGCCCGATTCCCGGGTGGCCGTGGCCGTTGTGCCCACGAACGAGGAATTGATGATCGCCCGTTACACAGCCAAGTTCATCTGAACCCATCGGAATCCTCATAAGCGGGGCCTCCGGGCCCCGTTTTCCATTCCCCGCCCGCCCGGAACCATTCGCCGGTGCTCCCGGGGCTGTGGCCGAATGGCCCGAGCCAGCGGCCTAAACGATGCCATCCTCCCCTCGTAGGCTCTTTATCGACGGGCTCGAGATCTGTCTTAGCGGGGGGTGCCATGAGAAAACGGTGGTGGATCGTGGGGGCTTCCAGCGTCCTGGTGGTGGCGGCCTTGCTCGCGGCGGGCAGGGCCGGGAAATCGACCAAGGGAGAGGAGGCCACTCCCTTCCGTCTGGGCAAAGTCCAATTGGAGGATCTGCAGATCAGTGTCCGGGAAGTGGGTGCCGTGGACCCCGTCACCAAGGTGGACGTGAAGAGCACCGTCAGCGGCAAGATCCTCAGCCTGAAGGTGCGGGAGGGGGCCGTGGTGAGGGCGGGCGAAGTGCTGGCGGAGGTGGAGCCGGACGTGAACCAGGCCCAGACCCTTTCCGATGTGAAGGGCAGCCTCTCCCAGGCCCGGGTCAGTTTCAAGAACGCCGAGCGCGATTTTGTCCAGCAGGCTTCCCTCTACAAGGAGGGCCTCGTCTCCGAACAGGCCTACCGCGCCGCCAAGACCACCCGGGATCTGGCCGAAGAAGTCTTCAAGGCCGCCGAGATCCGCTACCAGATCGTGGAGGATCGCGGCATTCCCATCGGCGGAAACGCCACCAGCCAGCGGGCCCGGGTCACGTCCCCCATGGATGGAGTCGTGATCAAGAAGGGCGTGGAACTGGGCGACACCATCACCAGCGGCGTCTCCAGCTTCAGCGCAGGCACCATCGTCTTCACCGTGGCCGATCTGAAGAGCCTCATCATCCGCGTCAACCTCAACGAGGTCGATATCGCCAAGGTCCAGGTGGGCCTCCCCGTGCGCGTCACCCTGGACGCCTATCCCCAGAAGACCTTCACCGGCAAGGTGCGCTTCGTGGCCCCGGCCGCCAAGCTGGCCGAGAAGATCAAGGTCTTCGAGGTGGAAGTGGCCCTCGATGAACTCACCGAGGCCTTCCGCACCGGCATGAGCGCCAATGTGGAGATCCTGGGCGAACGCCGGACCAAGGCCCTCTCCATCCCCCTGGAGGCCCTCCACCGCAAGGAGGGTCAGACCGTGGCCTACCGGCTGAAGAAGGGCCTCAAGCCCGAGGATTTCAAGAGAGCCAAGGAAGGACTCGGGGGCCGGGGCAAGTTCACTTGGCTCTCGGAGCACTGGAGGGAGTTCTTCGAATCGGTCAACGTCAAGGCCGGTCTAGCCACACTGGAACGCGTGGAAGTGCTTTCGGGCCTCGGCGAAGGCGATCAGATCTGCCTGGAGGATCCCACCCGCAAGAAGGTCGAGAAGGACGAGGACATGTGATGCAGCCCGTCATCCAGACCCTAGCCATCACCAAGACCTTCGGCAACAACGGCACGGCGGTCCATGCCCTCCGGGGCATCGATCTCGAGGTCCAGCGAGGCGAATTCCTGGCCCTCATCGGCCCCAGCGGCTCCGGGAAGTCCACCCTCATGGCCATTCTGGGCTGCCTGGATCGCCCCACCTCCGGCACCTATACCCTCGATGGCGTGGAAGTCCAGGGCCTCTCGGGCCGGGAACTGGCCGCCATCCGCAACCGCAAGATCGGCTTCGTCTTTCAGGCCTACAACCTGCTCCCCAAGGCCTCCGTGCTTCGCAATATCGAACTGCCCCTGCTCTACGCGGGAGTGGGCCGCAAGGAGCGCCGGGAGCGCGCCCAGCACCTGCTGGAACAGGTAGGCATCCCCGACAAGGCCACCAAACTACCGGGCGAACTCTCCGGCGGCCAGAAGCAGCGGGTCTCCATCGCCCGTTCCCTGGCGGCGGGCCCTGCCCTGCTGCTGGCCGACGAACCCACCGGCGCCCTGGATTCCAAGACCGGTGCGGAGATTCTCGAACTCTTCGGCCATCTCAATGCCGCAGGCAACACGGTGATCCTGGTGACCCACGATCTCGGCATCGCCTCCCAGGCCAGGCGCCGCGTCGAGATCTCCGACGGCCTCATCGCCCGCATGGAGACCGAACCGTGAACCGCGGCGTCCTCCGGGAACGGGTTTTCGAAGCCTGGACGGAGATCCGGGAGAATCTTGGCCGCGCCTCCCTCCAGAGCCTCGGCGTCATGCTGGGAGTGGCCTCCGTGCTGGGTGGGTTCTCCATCACCGATTCCTTCCGCCAGCGCAGCGAGCAGCTCTACGTGAAGCTCGGCGGCCTGGACAAGCTCACCGTGCAGAACAATCCCACGGCCCCGGAGGGCCAACCCACGGCCCTGCGCGCCGCCAACCTGGGACTGCGCCAGGAGGATCGGGATGACACCGAGCAGGTGTCCCCCCAGGATGTCCAGGGCATCTCCATGATGAAGAGCCTGCGCGCCCGGGTGCGCTCCGCCGAGGGGGACCAGGAGCGTTCCGTGAGCGGCATCGGTGGCGATTTCCTGGCCATGGAGGGCTACGAAGTGGCCCAGGGCCGCGCCCTTTCGACCCAGGACCTGACTTCGGCGGCGCCGGTGGTCCTCCTCGGCAGCGAAGCCGCCCTGACCTTCTTCCCATCGGGCCATGCCGTGGGGTCCACGATGCGCGTGGGCGATTCGCCCGTACAGGTCGTGGGCGTGCTGCAGGAGCGGTTCTTCCGCTTCAGCAAGGTGGAGGGGCGCCACAACATGTTCCGGCGCCAGAACCGGATCATCGCCGTGCCCGCAAGCCTCGTGCAGCGGCGCCTCCAGGGCGATGTCCACGCCCGGCTGGACCGCATCACCTACCGTCTGCCCAAGATCGACGCCATGCCCGCCTTCACTCAGGCCCTGCAGGGCATCCTCAAGCCCAATCACCGACTGGAGGAGGATTTCCGCCTCGATGATGTCCAGGCCCGCATCCGCAAGCGGGACAACAATGGCGACGCCTACAACATCATCTTCATGCTCAGCGGCGTGCTGGCGCTGCTGGGCGGGGGCCTCGTCAACGTGAATATCCAGTTGGCGGGCCTCAAGGAACGGGTGCGGGAAGTGGGCATCAAGATGGCCATCGGCGCCCCGGGTTCGGAGATCTTCAAGGGTTTCATGACCGAGGCCCTGCTCCTCACGGCCCTGGGCGGTTTCGTGGGTCTCGGCCTGGGAGTGGCCTTCTCCTGGGCCATCACCCATGTCCTGGGCGTGCCCCTGGCCATGAACCTGGCGAGCTTCCTCTGGGCCTACCTGCTGGCGGCCGTCTGCGGCTTCCTCTTCGCGCTTTATCCGGCGTGGAAGGCCAGCAAGCTCTCCCCCATGGAGGCCCTGCACTATGAGTAGACGCCTGGAATCCCCTCAACGTGATTCGCTCCCTGTGGGGCCCCGCTCCGCACGCTCCACCGGAGCGTGCGGAGCGACCCACATGGTCGCGACCATGGAGGCGCTGCACTATGAGTGAGTCTGCCGTTTCCATGGCCCTTCCCGCCCTCCGGAAGCCATCGCACTTCGCCTGGGCAGGGCTGCTGTGGGAAGTGGTCCTCAGCGGGCTGAGCGAACTCTGGTCCCACCGCCTGAGGTCCCTGCTCACGCTGACCCTGCTGACGCTAGGCGTCTTCGCGCTGGTGGTGATGACCAGCGTGATGGATGGCATCGTGGACAAGGTCTCCCTGGGCTTCCAGGGCCTGTCTTTCGATGGCACCATCCAGCTCAGCGAGAAGGCCCCTGAGACCACTGAAGAGCAGAAGCGCTTTGCCCTCAGTCCAGGCCTGCGCTACGAGGATCTCACCCGCCTCACCGCGCCCCACCCCGCAGTCAAGGCCTTCCTGCCCCGAGCCACCAAGCAGGCCAGCATCCGCATCGGCACGGGACTGGAACGCACCTTCGCCACCGGAGTCACGCCCGAGTACTTCCCCTGGCAGAACCGCCCCATCGCTAGCGGTCGCGCCCTCACCGAGGACGACGCCCGCCGCCGCAGCGCCGTGGTGGTGCTGGGGGGCAGCCTGGCTTCCAAGCTCTTCGGCGGCACCGATCCCGTGGGACGCACCGTCACCGCCGATGGCCAGAGTTTCCAGGTCATCGGTGTGCTGGCGCCTCTCCAGATCATGAGCGACGATACCTGGCTGGACGCCAACGGCCTCCTCATGCCCATCGAAGCCTACATGGACCGCATGGACACCAAACACGCCCTGGACCGCCTCTACGTCAAGATGGCCCACAAGGAGGACCTCAACGAAGTGACCTCGGCCCTGCTCTCCCGGGCCAGGCAGGCCCATCATGGCATCGACGATGTGGAGACCACCGATCTCGCCGCCGAACTGGTGCGCGCCTACCAGCAATTCGAGGACCAGATCTGGGGCTGGAAGGTGGTCCTTCAGAGCCTTGCGGCCACCGTGCTCCTGGTGGGGGGTGTGGGCGTCCTCAGCGTGATGCTCATCTCTTTTTCCGACCGCCGCTACGAGATCGGACTGCGCAAGGCCATGGGCGCCACCGACCACCAGATCTTCATCCAGTTCCTCCTGGAAGCCGTGGTCTTGGCCGCCCTAGGCGCCCTCGCAGGGGCGGTGGCGGGCTCCGTCCTCTGCCGTGTGCTCTCCTCGAGCTTCCCCTGGGGGCTGGTGGTGAATACCTATGGCCTAGTCACGGCCTGGGCCGTCGCGCTGAGCCTCGCCATCCTCTTCGGCCTCTACCCGGCCTTCCGCGCCATGCGGCTATCTCCCATGGAAGCCATGAGGTAAACCCCGCAGGTAGGAATACTCAGGTCCTCAAATCCCAATCCAACCCGCAGGTATCCGGCAGGGAAGTCGCGACGGTAACCTCCCCACATCCCAGAAGGCCGGGAATATCCATGGGCAGACCCGCCTGGAGTCTGGTCGTGTCACAGCCATCCCGGGGGAACAACCCCACCCAGGCGTCCCGCCCTCCTCGCTTGGCCGCAAAGAGACAGTGATCGGCGATATCCAACACCTGTTCCCAGGGCAGGAAATTCGGGTTCTCGGGCACGAAGGGATAGAACGTGAATCCCACCGAACAGGTCCGATGCAGGGTCGTCCCATCCTCCAGCAGGAAGTCATGCTCCGCCATCTGCTTCCGGATGCGCTCCGCTAGGATGACCGATTCCCGCCTCGCGGCATTGCGGGCCACCACCAGGAATTCCTCGCCCCCCCAGCGCACCACCGTATCCGAATCCCGGGTGACCTGCCGGAGGATCTCGGCCACCTGCTGGAGGACCTGATCACCGGCGGCATGACCGTAGTGATCATTGACAAACTTGAAGTGATCGATATCCACCATCAGGAAGACGAGGTCGATATTGAGCAGGACCCTGTTGGTCCGGGTGGCGACCACATCCCGGTGGACGCGCTGCACCTGGGCCACATCTTTGGGCATGCAGACGCCGAGGTAGCGGCGGTTGCGCAGTCCCGTCAAGGGATCCGTGAGGCTCTGGTTCCTCAGGGCCTCGTTCGCCTGTTCGAGTTCCTTGGCCTTGGCTTCCACTTCATGGGTGCGCGCGGCCACCATACCCTCAAGGGCATGGTTGCGGCGATGAAGGGCATCCACCCGCCACCGGATGACGAGCGCCAGGGCCCCCGCGCCACCCAGCAACATGAGGGCCCGGAACCACCACGTCTGCCACCAGGCAGGCAGGACCTGGAACGCGAAGGAGGAGATGGGGCCCCATTCCCCCTGCCCGACCCGAGAACGAGCATCGAAGCGGTATTTCCCGGGAGACAAGGCTGGATAGCGTTCTTCGCGCGTTTCAGAAAAATGCCAGTCGTGTTCGAGGCCTTCCAGGCGCACCTGATACTGGACCTTGCCTTCTCGGATGTAGCTCAGCCCCGCGAATTTCACGACAAAGGTGCTGGCCCCATGGGGAATCCGGACCACGTCCGAGGAAGGAGAACTGGCATATTCCTGGGTGCCCAGACGACATTCCAGGAAGACGGTTCCGGGAGGCTTGGGTACGCCCTTGTAGGAGCCCGCATCGAACCGAGCCAGGCCGCTGCTGGTGCCGATCCACACATCACCATTGGCCTCAGGCAGGATGGCCATGGCGTTGGTGTCCTCACCCACCAGACCTTCCCCACGGCCAAAGTGTTCGACCCGCCCCTCCGGACTCACCATATCCAGCCCCTGGCCGGTGCCCACCCAGAGATTGCCCCGGGGATCCTCCTCATAGAGATAGACCTGCTGCCCCTGGGGGAAGATCTGATCCATGTGTCCCAGGACCCTGAACGCGCCCTGGGTATAGGCAGCCCGGCACAGCCCATAGGGATCGAAATAGGAGATGAGCAGTTCTCCTTTCCCATTGGCACGTATATGGGAAATGTGATCGCTCCGCAGACCGTCCTGAACGGTGAAGCGCCGCCAAGCATTCCCGTCCCACATGGCCAGCCCCCGTTCACCGGTGGCCCAGAGGCGGCCAGAAACGTCCTGGAAGAGGTCACTGAAGCGCTCCGTGCTCGTCCCTCCGGGAATGTCCTGCCGCCGGAAGCGCCATTGATTTCCGAGGCCCTGCCCCTTCAGCAGTCCGCCCCCATCCGTGGCCACCCAGAGGTTCCCCTGTCTGTCGAAGAGGAGGCGGAAGATCCGGCCCGAGGTGGCGATGCCCTCCGCGCTTCCGAAGCGCCGGATGCTCCCCTTCGGGTCCAGGCGCAGGATCTGGGGCCCACCCCCCAGGTACAGGGCCCCATCGGGCCCCTGCACGATGCTGCGGACCTGAAAATTGCGCGTGCCTGGAACCGCCTTCCATCCCCTCTCCTGAGCCTGGGCGAGACCGTCATCAGTCCCCAGGAATAGAGCCCCTGCCTTGTCCCGGAAGATGCACCACACGGCGTCATTGGGCAGTCCCTCGGTCTCCGTATAGGACCTCAGCACACCCCCTCCCAGCAGGCGACACAGCCCCTCGCCCGCAATCCAAAGCGAACCTTCCCGGTCCTCCAGGATCGAAAGGAGCGTGGTCCTGGGAAGCCCCTCGGCTAATCCCATGCGCGTCCATTTCCCCCCTGTATTCAGGAAGAGCCCCTGGTCCGTGGTCACCCAGAGTCGGCCCCGGGGATCCACATAGAGGTTCCCCTTCTGACGGGCGGAGGGGAGTGTAGGCTTGGAGTGCTCGAACACTCCCTTGCCCGCGTTCAGGCACCATAGGTGATCAAGGGAGCGAGCCCAGACGCTGCCGCGTCCATCCACGGCCAGGGCGTCGATCCTCTCCTGGGTAAAAGCCTTCCCTCCTTCGCAGGGACGCCACCCCTTGGCATCCCAACGCAGGACGGTGGCCCGGGAATCGAGCCAGGAGGCAACCCAAACGGCCTCGCTGCCGGGCCGACTCCAGAGGGCGGTCACGGCGCCGCCGGGCCATCCCGGCACGCCCTGGAAACGCCCATCCGGGAGGCGCCGGAACAGTCCCTCAGTCATCCCCACCCAGACCTGGCCATCCGGTCCGCTGCTGATGGCGTTCACTTGAGCCTGGGGCAGCGCTGCGGCCTGGAACCGGCCTTCCCGGAGGCAGCTCAACCCTTTATAGGTCCCCACCCACAGTAAGCCTTCCTCATCCACATGGAGGGCCTTCACGAAGACCGAGGGCAGGCCATCCTTTAGTCCAAAGGCCTGGAATCGCTGGCCGTCGAAACGATAGAGCCCCCCTTCTGTCCCCACCCAGATGAATCCCTGACCATCCTGGGCGAGCGCCCATGGGGAGGAATTGCTGAGCCCCTGCTCTGCCCCATAGGCCTTGAAGGAAATTCTCCCGGGAGGGCTTGCCAAGGCGATACCGGCCCAAGCCAGCGATAGGATTACCAACAGGATCAGCTGTTTGGCGAATTCACGGAGACTTGGGATCATGGAATTCCATCTGTGCATTGGGATTGGGACTGATTGCAAGCCTATCGCCTTCAACGGAGAAAATGCAGGTTGTTTTATCGATTCACGAATTCCCGTCGACAGATGTAGGTTCTGGGCTTGGATGAAGAGGCTTCAGCCGGTAGGCTTAAAGGTTGGGCGCGCAGATGCCCCACAAGGAGAAGTGACCACCCATGAGTAAACGCGGCCTCGGAAGCCTGGCGGACCTGGCAAAGATCCTGGAGGAAGCCTCCAATCCTGAATCCGCAGTCCGCGAGGACCGCAAAGAGAGCAAGCCCAAAATGCTCACGCGCAAGGCCGGTAGCCTCTTGGGAGTTCGGAGGATCGACCCCAAACGAAAGGCCTGGTATCAAAAGCGCCTTCGAGAACAGACCGAGAAGCTGGACCCGGCGCGAGCGGAAGCGCCCCTTCCAGAACTCGCGGTGAAACCCGCCATGACCAAGGCCGTCGCCACACGGGTAGGGGTGGGACTCCTGGAAACCCTCGCGGGCGCCAAGGATGTCAAGGACCTCAAGGCCAAGGCCGATGGCAAGGGTAAGCAAAAGGCCGAAGCCTGGCGCCGCAAGCCCGGTGATCCCATCTTCTAAGCCGAATCACGACACCCACCATAAGAAAGGCCCTTCCACGGAAGGGCCTTTCTTATGGATTGCGATGAATCATACTAAGTTGCGTTCAAAAGAAGAGGAATGAAGTCCGGGCGATCAAAGCCGCTCTGCTCTGGAATGGGCCCTATGGGCCGATTCCAGAGCTGCCGCTCTACGCAATCTGCTAACGCAGATCGCTATCCTTGATCGCACCCTAGTATCAGGCGGGAATCGGGTGCGCGGAGGGGATCCGCTGACCAAAGATCGGCCGGGTGGCCGTGATCTCACCGCCCTCGCTCCAGGTCCAGGCCTCGGTGTCGGCCAATAGAGCCTTCACCAAGGCCACATGCAGGGCATGCCCTGCGGCATGAGCCTCCACGAGCCCCAGGAGAGGTGCCCCCAGCAGAGCCAAGTCACCCACGAGATCGAGCATCTTGTGGCGCACAGCCTCGTCTTCATAGCGCAGGGTCTCGTTGAGGGGCCCTGTGGCGGAAAAGACAATGGCATTCGCCAGGCTCCCACCCAGCGCTAGACCATGGGCTCGCATGAACTCGATGTCCTTCTCCATGCAGAAAGTCCTGGCCGAGGCCAGCTCCCGGCGAAACTTCTCGGGATCCAGGCTCAGTTCCCGGCTCTGCCGACCAATGGAAGGATGCGCGAAATCGATGGCATAGCGGAGGCGCAAACCCGGGTAAGGGGAAACGCGCATCCATTTATCCCCTCCCATCAACTCGACGGGGCGGAGAATCTTGATGAAACGCCGGAAGCCCGGAAGATCCCTCGCGCCTGCGGCGACGATGGCTTCGACCCAGGGCGCGGCGCTGCCGTCCAGGATGGGCAGTTCCTCGCTATCCACCTCGATCAGGGCATGCTCGATCTCCAACCCGGCCAGGGCAGCGAGCAAATGTTCGACCGTGCCGAAGCGCAGGCCATCCTTGACCAGCGTCGTGGCCAGGCTCAGGTCTCCCACCAGGTCCACCTTGGCAGGGATTTCAATGCCCGTGGGCGTGTGCAGGAAGCGCAAGCCAGAGGCCTGCTCGACCGGATGGATGGTCACGCGACAGGGTCGGTTGGAATGGAGCCCATGCCCGGTCACGGTAACCGGTTGGCGCAGAGTCTGGGGATGACGGCTTCGGGGCATAGGGGCCTCGAAGCTGTTTAAGCAAAAGCCGTGCCTATGTGCAAAACCTCTTTTTATAACGCTTACGCATGTAATCTAAATTCATCCTGTGGGCGAGTCCACCACGCATGTGGTCACCGGGGAGCGTTTCGGTCCCAGTCTTCCGGAGTCGTGAGTTTGAGATTGGAGGCCGAGGCCGCGATGACCCTCACCCGCAACCCCATGGCCTCGAGGATCGAAGCATCATCGGTTCCAACGAATCCCTGCGCGGAAGCCCAGGCAAAGGCGCGACGCCAGGTGGAGAGCAGGGCCACCTGGGGGGTCTGGGCGCGGAAGATACATTCTCGAGGCTCCGTGGCCACCACCCAGCCCTGGGCATCCACCCGTTTCAGAGTGTCCGTGGAAGCCTCCGCCAGAAGGGCGCCATCGGCAGATGCCAGAGCCGCCAAGGCTAATCGGATGGAATCCGCGGGAGGAAAGGGCCTCACCCCATCGTGAATCATGACCGGGCCGTCGGGTTGAGCGGGCAATAGGGCCAGTGCGGCCGCCACCGAGGCTTGGCGAGTGGCACCCCCCTCGGTCACCCAGAGGGGGCAACCGAAGTCCCAGCTCCGCACCTCAGCCACACGCGTTTCAGGCACCGAAAGGGCGATACCGGCAAGAGGGGACATGCCCTCCGCGAGAAAGGCCTGGACGGTCGCGCGCAGGAGCGGAACGCCTCCCCAGTCCCTGAACTGTTTGGGGATACCGCCCCCCATTCGGAGTCCTTGGCCCCCGGCCGGTATCAACAGATAGGGCCTAGCGTCGCCTGGCAATGAAGGGTTCGACACCACGATCTCCGAAATGCTTGACGATCTCCTCTGCGGCCTTCTGGGCATCCTCGATGCGCGTATTGGATCCCACCCGGACCCGCTTCACGTCTCCCTCACCGGGGGCATGCCCGTCCTGGAGGGTGACGGGGCCGAAGGTATCTTCCAGATCACGGCTGAGACGCTCAAGGTTGTTCGGTTCGGTCAGGGCCGCGACCTCGACGGTGAAGGGGTTCTCCTGATCGATAAAGGGATCGAGGAGCGCGGGACTGCCATCGAGATTGACCGCCCGGAGCTTGACCCTGGCCACACCCTCCCCGAGGAATCCGAGTTCTTTCGCCCCTTGCCTGGAAACATCGAGCACACGGCTTCGTGCGAAGGGACCCCGGTCGTTGACCCGGAAGGTGGCCTTCTTCCCGCTATCGAGGTTCTGCACCTCGACGTAGCTCCCGAGCGGCAGCGTGCGGTGAGCGCAGGTGAATCGATTCGAGTCGAAGATATCCCCGTTGGCCGTGGACTTGCCCTCGAATCCATCCTCACCGCCCCCGTACCAGCTGGCCTCCCCCAGTTCGGAATACTCACCAGGGGTGAATCCCCCCATGGGAATGGGCTCAGGACTTGAGATGCGGGGTAGCACCTGAGCCTTGGTGCAATGGATTGTAAAAAAGAGTGCGACAAGAGCGGCCGAAACCCGCGTGACACTGCGGACCCTCCTCAGCAAGCCACCCCGAATGAGCGCCCGTTCCAATTCCATCACAGGTTGGAATTGAATCTGGATGTCTTCAATCCAGACATTGAAGGCACGGCTCCAGTTTTGAGTGGATAGAGGGTTGAATTCCATGACGCTCCAGAAAGATCGGGGTCTGTTTGACCGTATCCATTATTATAACCAAATCTTCCAAAATGTAAAGTATTGTCCCCGCAATGCCCCTGAGACGAAGGGCATTGACCCCAAACGACTTCCATTCGCCTTGACAGGTTGCTAGGGGAACCTACCTCATTGCTTGAGCGCTATCTCCCCAATCTTGAACGGTTTGGGCCGACTTCCCCCGCCCCGGAAGGCCACCGGCAGTTTCCGGATGGCCTTCTCCGCCAGGGCTCGACTGGCATAGTGGCCATGGAACACCTGGAAACAGCTCCGACCATCGCGAAGGCTCATGGGCAGCACCCAGAGATCGGGTTTGGAATCCCCGAAGAGATCTACAGCCCGGCGGAGGGTTTCCGGTTGGCATGCGATCTCCAGGCGGAGGGTCCAGTGGCCCTTCGGCAATCCCTTGGCGAGTTTCTGCCCCTGACGCACGGCCAGCGCCGCATCCCCCTTCCGCAGGGCCGCCACCCGCTCCCCCACCGAAGTCCCCGCTTCCTTGGAAGCCATGGGCTTGGGTTCAGACTTAGGCTTAGGTTCAGGTTTGGGTTCCGGCTTAGGTTCAGGTTTCTCGGGAGGCTTGGTCTCGGAGAGGGGTTCGGGAACGACCTCCTGGGGCATCGCCCCAGGAAGCGTTTCCACCTTGGGAGGCTCGGGCCGCTTCACCGGCGCCACGGGCACCGCCGGCCTGGGACTACGGTGTCGCAACCTGGACCAGATGAAGGTGCCCGCCACACCCAAGATCAGCAGTCCCAGAACGACTCCCAGGAGGCCCCCGTGGCTCTTCGGCAATTCCTCTTCGAAATCGGGGACGGGTTCGGTGGGCGTGGGACCGGGGCCTGTGAGGGTGGAAGGCAGAATGGTCACCGCGGGTTCCACAGGCGCGATAGGTGCTTCGGGTTCGAAAGCCTGGGAAGCCGGTTTCTGGAGCTCAGACAGGGCCTGGGGCGTCGGCAGGAAGGCCTGCCCGCTTTCCACGGAGAATCCCGAGCCCTCCTCTTCCGCTCCGGGGCCCGAAAGAGCCTGCGATTCCGGAAGGGCATCGAAGGCCTGGGAAAGATGTTCCAGATTGGTGGTCGGTTTGGCCGCCGCCTGAATGGAGGAGAAGAGGGAAGGAACCGTTTCGATAGCCGGGAGGGGGGCAGAGAGAGGCTCCGGCTCGGGAGTCAGGGCTAGAGCCAGGGCGCTCCGATCCATGGCGGGCATCTCATGGAGCCGCGCCCACCCCATCTCCCGCAGGAAGAGCGCGAAGATACCCAGGCGCAGAGGCTCCGCCAGGGATTCGCGGCTCAGTTCCAGCAGCGTGTGGGTGCCGTCCAACAAGGGGGGCAGCTTGATGAGGTCTGCGGGCAGGGTCATCTCCAGGAGCCGCCGTCCCTGCAGGACCACCACCTGGTTCAGCGGCCCCAACAGTTCCAGGAGCCCCTCTCGATCCTTGAGGCCCAGGAGACCATTGAGGAGGAGCTCGGGGGTATCGAAGGGCAAGCGAACGACCGTGGCATCCAACTCTTTGGCCTCGAAAGCCGGCTCCAGGTCCGTCGTGGCCAGGGATCCGCTGACGACCCGTTCCACCTGGGCCCGGGCCACCTCCAGGAGGTCCCGCTGGGTGATGAAGCCCATCTCGATCAGGTTCTTGCCGATGCTGATGCCCTGGCGCAGATTGGCCAAGGCGTAATCGAGCTGGGTCTGTGTGAGCTTGCCCCGCTCCACCAGGAGATGCGTCAGGCGGTCCATGGGGTGGGTGCTCTGGGCGAACACGATATCCCCTGAATCAAAGTAGACCGTGCGACTGGGATCCTGCCCCAGTTTCCAGAGGCCCGTGGCCTTCTCTCGGTGGCGCCGGAAGAGGTCCTGGAGGGCCTTTGCGCTCATTTCACCACCCACCGTTCGAGTTTCAGTTTCCCGGCCCGGACCAACACCTGATCGCCGGAACGGAGATCGAGCCTGTGCTGCGGGTCGGACACCTTCTGGCCATCCAGGCTCACGGCCCCTTGAGCCATGAGCCGCTCGGCCTCCTTGCGAGACGCCGCCATGCCGCGCTCCACCAGCAGGCGGCTGAGGGGGACTTTGCCTCCGGTGGCAGACACGGAGGTCTCGGGAGCATCCTCCACCTTCCGCTCGGAAAAGCGGCGCACCCAGCGTTCCTCGGCCCCCCGCCCTTCGGCGATGCCGTGGAACTGGGCCACGATCTCTCGGGCCAACCCCTTCTTGGCGTCCATGGGGTGGCCCATCTTCATGGCCTCGATCTCGGAGGGCAGTTTGTCGGTGAGAAGCAGATACCACTCCCACATCAGGGCGTCCGAGATGCTCATGGCTTTGCCGAACTGGTCATCGGGGCTCTCGCAGAACCCGATGTAGTTGCCCATGGACTTGGACATTTTCTCCACGCCATCCAGGCCCAGCAGCAGGGGCACCGTCAGCACGACCTGGGGCGGCTGTCCCAAGGATTCCTGGAGATCTCGCCCCCGCATGAGATTGAAGAGCTGATCATTGCCGCCCAGTTCCACATCCGTATGAAGGGCCACGGAATCGTAAGCCTGCACCAGCGGATAGAGGAGTTCATGGAAACTGATGGGCTCGCTGGCCGCCATGCGCTTCTGGAAATCGTTGCGTTCCAGCATCTGGGCCACGGTGAACTTGGAGGCCAATCGGATCCAGTCGGGACCATGCAGGGGATCCATCCACTCACTGTTGAAGCGAACCTCGGTCTTCTCGGGGTCCAGGATCTTGAAGACCTGGGCCTTGTAGGTCTCCGCGTTGAGGTTGATCGCCTCCCGGGTGAGGGGGGGGCGAGCGGCCTTCTTCCCCGTGGGATCGCCAATCATGCCGGTGAAGTCCCCCACCAGGAAGATCACCGTATGACCCAATTTCTGGAACTGGGCCATCTTCCGGAGCAGCACCCCATGGCCCAGATGGAGATCGGGAGCCGTGGGATCGAAGCCAGCCTTCACGCGAAGCGGGCGGCCCGCCTTCAATCGAGCCTCAAGCATGGCCGTGGTGTGACAGGTGATCGTGCCCTTGAGCAGAAGTTCGAGGGCATCGCTTATGGAATCAGTGCTCATGTGAGCATCTTCGCTGAAAATGGCCCGCCTTGCTACTCCACTCGAAGATCCACCAGTCGCTCCGACTCCATTTGGAGGTAGAGCCGCCCCCCCTTGGGAATCTGGTACTCGATCCGAGTGGTGTGATTCTGGGTGCTGACCGTGAAATGCCCCCCCACCTTCTGCTCCTGCATCAGGTCGCGGAGATTCGGTCGCCGAGAGGGAAATTCCCCCAGATTGGACCGCCACCCTTCGGCAGCCTTGAGGAAATCCTCCTCGGTCGGGTAGTTCTCGGCTAGGCCTGGATTGGCCCGGTAGAGGTCCCGGGCGCCTTCCGGAGTCTTCAGGCCGCGCACAGACCTGTCCATCTCGCCCCAGGTCTTGTCGGCCAGGCTTCCAACCCTGTGAATGCCCCAACAGGCCAGTCCCACGCAACTCCCCAGGAGCAGCAGGAGGACCAGCCCACAGCCCGTGAGGATCTTGCCCCAGAGGGGCATCCCCTTCTTGGAAAGGGGAACCCCGGAGTTATCCCAGCTGCCATCACCCATGAAACCCTTCCCTCAGAGGAGATTGCTGGCCAGTTCGGCCATGGGGGAGCGTTCGCCCTTGGTCAGGGTCACATGGCCCGAGAGGGCTAGGTGTTTGAAGTGCTCGGCTAGGTAGCTGAGGCCGTTGGTGCTGGCATCCACATAGGGGTTGTCGATCTGGTGAGGGTCACCGGTGAGCACGATCTTCGTGCCCTCCCCGGCCCGGGTGAGGATGGTCTTGATCTCATGGGGCGTCAGGTTCTGGGCCTCGTCTACGATGAGATACTGATTCGGGATGCTGCGGCCGCGGATATAGGTCAGGGGCTCGACGCTGAGATAGCCGCCTTCCTCCAGCTGGCCCACGGTCATGGTGGAACGCCGCCTCATCTCGGTATTGGCCGACACGATGAAATCCAGGTTGTCGTAGATGGGCTGCATGTAGGGCCGGAGCTTCTCCTCAATATCCCCGGGGAGGAAGCCCAGGTCGCGGCCCATGGGCATCACGGGACGGCTCACCAGGAGCTTGTTGTAGCGTTCGTCGTCCACCACTTGTTGCAGGCCCGCGGCGATGGCGAGCAGAGTCTTGCCGGTGCCTGCCTTGCCCAGCAGGGTGACGACCTGGATCGAATCATCCAGGAGGAGTTCCAGGGCGAACTGCTGCTCCCGATTCCGGGCCTTGATGCCCCAGGGCGGCTGTTCCGTGCGCTTGAGGGGATGGATGCGGTTATCGGCGGCGTAGAAGCGCCCCACGGCCGTATGGCTGTCATTGGCGCGATCCACCAGCGTGACGAACTGATTGGGATGGAGGGGGTGTGCCTCATCGGGCACCAAACCACCTTCATAGACGAGATCGATCTGAACCCCTTCCACATCCCACTGGGCCGTGCCCGTATAGAGCCCGTCCATCTCCACCCGGTCCGTGTTGTAGTCATCGGCCAACAGCCCCGCAGCATCGGCCTTGATGCGCACGTTCGTATCCTTGCTGACCAGTATCACCTTCTCCTTGCGTTCCTTGAGCAGGGCCATGGCGCAGGCCAAGATCTGGTTATCCGCCTTGTGCTTGTCCAGGGTGGAGAAACCCAGATCCTGGCGATAGGGCGTTACATCCACCTTCAGGATCCCACCCCCTTCCAGGGTCACACCCTGACTGAGGGTGCCGAGGGCCCTCAGTTTGTCCAACTGCCGGGAAACGGAGCGGGCGTTCCGTCCGATCTCGGTCTGGTCCTTCTTGAAGGTATCGATTTCCTCGATCACGACGATGGGGATCACGATGTCGTGCTCCTGGAAGTGAAAGATCGCCTGGGGATCATGAAGCAGGACATTGGTGTCCAGGACGAAGACCTTCTTGGCGGATGCGACCATGGGACTCCCCATTGAAGTGGTGATGGGACGAAGCCTAGCACCACCTCGTGACAGGCACGTATAGACTTCGTGACGAGAGGTCACAAGGAGCCCTCTCTGAGAGCGCATTCCTCTCGAGCCCCCTTCGAGGCCCCGATCACTCACCCCTTGAGCCCGGGTGACTCTTCTGGCACACTGGCTCGTCCGGGCCAACTTAGCTCAGTTGGTAGAGCAGCTGATTCGTAATCAGCAGGTCGTAGGTTCGAATCCTATAGTTGGCTCCATCATTACAACACTTACAGCCACCGCCCGGGTGGCTGTTTTGTTTTGGTTCCACTTCCATTCCACTTTCAGGCAGGCTGGTTTTGAGGTCCCCGGATTCGGTGAGCACCCAGCATCCCCGCGCGCGGAGAGAGGCCTACCGATGACATCCAAACTACGGATGTTATCCCCCTATCCCCGCGGGCGAGGGGAGAGGAGGGGTTCCGTCATTTCAAATGATGGAACTCCTGGGGACCATCCCCGCGCGCGCGGGCGAAGGGGTCCTGGGGTTGCTTCCCGGGTGGGCTCAGACGGACCATCCCCGCGCGCGCGGGCGAAGGAACCAGGATCCGTAGCGGGGCGCGATGCAGGTCGGACCATCCCCGCGCGCGCGGGCGAAGGGCTTCAAATAGCGCACGATCCGCGATTGTCCGAACCCGCTCCACCTTGCGCTCGGATACCCCGATAATCTTGGCGGTCTGGGAGCTGGAGCGGGGTTTTTTGGCCGATGCCTGGTTTTGTAGATCCAATGGTGGTGCGGGGTTTCCCGATACGCCACATGGCGTATCGGGGGTTTCTTGGCCGTGCTTCAGGTTGTCCGTCCGGCTCTTCCGGTTATCGATGACCCCCACCGCCCGCATGATGTCGGCATCGGTGGTATTCCGACGATCCGCCTGCCGGGAGAACGCATAGGCGAGGGGGCTCACGGATCAAATGTGGGAATATCCCACATTTGGGAACACCACGGCGGTGCGGGTTCAAAGGCCGGATTATCCGTCCTTTGCCGTCCCCGCGCGCGCATGGGCTTTTTCTCAAAAATGAGCAGAAGTTCCAGGGGCAAGGTTTCTTCCGAATTTGGGGAGAACTCCCAGCACGACAAAGCCCCCATCACTGGGGGCCTCTGCCTATTGGTGACCGGAATTTCATCCGCCCCCATCACTTCCTATTCGTGGTCGTAGAGCGTAAAGTCACGGTCCAGCCATAGAATGAAAAACGTCCGTTCTTTCCTATAGCCGACCATCGGCGCGTTCCCTGCAAAACGAAAGGCGATGAGGTCTGTGTCGTCTGGGACCACCGAGGGGATCCCACACTTTATTGCATTTTTCTCAATGCGCTCGTACCCCAACCCGTGACGGGGTGCCATGCGCAACTCCTTCCATGTGCTTGAACTTCTTTCCAGAAGGGCCATTGCAAAAGCGGCTTTTTCGTCTTTTATACAGTCTCTGAGGCACCGACCCGAGACCATGTGCTCAAGAGAAAACGCAGGCTTTTGATCGTCCGATGAGACTCCTATGGTAGGGCTTTTGATCCGTTGACCGTCGTTGGATTTGGGGCGCTTAATTTGGTTCATTACGCTTCAATTTGGGTCTTAAAAAATGTCGCCATCTCTTCGAAGGTAATTGTTTTGTTATCCCGAGCAATTGCAGACTTCCAGGTAGGCTCTGCGTGGGTGATGTTCCGGAGCTTCCACCCGGTGTACTGCCCATACACATCGTAAACCTCCTCGATGATTGACTTAGCGGTGTCATCAAAGAGAGACGTGTCAAAATCAGGATCCTCCGGGATTGGCCCCCGCCCATATTCTTTGAATTGATGATAGAGATCGGGGCACACGGGACCATGAGGCCAAGCCTCGATGGCCTCTGGGAAAAGAGGAGCATCAGTCAAGGCAAGGTGAAAGCCTTGGGCGTAATAGCACAGTTTCTGAAGCTTGAGGTGGTCGATTGCGTCCACCTCACGATCAACCAAAGCGAGGAAATACTTAGCAACGTCTTGCACTTGATACTTGGGGGCGGTCACGGATGCTCCTCCAGATCCATGTTAGGCAGGTTGGCTATCAGAGATTGTCACACATGATGCAAGCCCTAAACCCGTATCCCTCCGGGCAGTGACGCCATGGGTTCCTCTTTTCTCGATTGATGCGCCCGTCCACCCTTCGGCAAACCAGCACCTGGGCTCCCTGGTGAGCCTCCAGGAAGGCGCTAAGTTCTGCCTGTGCCTCTGGTGTCCCGTCATTAAACGAGGGCACCAGGACGAAGCGGGGCGGCGGTGTGGTGGATGCGAAGGCCCAGGCGCGGCGGCTCATGCGAATCAGCCCACCAAGTCTTTCCAGTCGGCACCTGGCTTCGGGTCCATGGGCGGGGGGTCGAGCGGGTTCTCGGGTTCCGTTTTGACCTGTGGGGCCTTGGGCGAGTCATCCAATTTCGGAATCCAGCTATGAGGGGCCTTCTTCGGCGGATTTTTCACCGGATGGATTGAAAGCAGGCCGTTCGAGTACAGCCAAGGCATATCCCGAAGCTTATTGAATTCACTCTCAGGCAAGGAACACGCTTCACCGGTGTCTTTCCGGTAGACTGTCTTGGCATTTTCCCAGTCAATGGCCATGGCTAGTTCTCCTTCACGAGTCCGGGCCGGAACAGGCCCAATGCGGCTTCAAGGCCAAGCCTGCCCTGCAAGAGCGCGGTATAGGCTTCCTCGCCATTGGCGGCGATGAACGAAGCCTTCGTGGCCTGGGGCCAAGCCTTCACGATGTCGGCGGTTCGAACCTGCTTCCAGTCGCTTCCGAGTCCCACCCGATTGAACGCAACCGATAACGAGAGTTCGGCACAACCAATGATGGTCTTCACTTCCGCAAGGGCATCTTCAGCCTGTTCGAGAATGGCGACCTGTTCACCGGCTACGGCCTTCTGGTAGCGCGCTGTAATTTCAACGGCGGTATTACCGGGAAGTGTCACTGTGACTGAGTTCAAGAACACTTCAGGCCATACCTCATCCCCGCGATCCGCAAGGGCGAATGCGGCCTGGACCACTTTGGAACGGTCCAGGCTCTCAACTTGACGGCGGGCGTCTGCCACCTTCGCAAACCAGAGAAGAGCCAGGAGCACGGGATCGGGGTTCGACCCATGATTTTCCCCTCCCTGGCTGGGGGCAGAATCCGAGCGAAGCAAAGGATTAAAAGATGAAGATGAAGATGAAGATGAAGATGAAGAGCCGTCTCCAAAGGGGGGCATTGGTGGGGGCATTGGTGACGGGTTGGGTGAGTCATCGGGGGGTTGTCCACCTTCACTGATAAACCGGCTGGCCTTCCCTCGGTTCTGCCTCACGTATTCGTCTCGCACCATGCGACTGGAATACCAGAGTGGTCCCGGCTGCTCTGGTATCAGCTCCACAGGAAGCCCACGCTGCCCCGCATGGCAAGGGGTGAACACGAAGACATCACACATCGTCCCTTCGTCGGCTCCCTTGATGACGTTCTTGTTCACGAGAGCGACAAGGATTGATGCCTTGCAGCCGATGGCCTGGGCCAGTTCCTTCAAGGGCCAGCGCACAATCCCGTATTCATCGCTGTCATGTGCGAGACAAAGGAAGTCCATGTTGACCCCCTTCTCCTCATGGGTGCAGCGGCGCAAGTTGGTATTGGCTGCGTAATCGCCAGGGTAAAACTGGAAGCTAGGTCGTCTCGCCATCACCGCCTCCGCTGAAAGTAGTGGCCACCTCCCGAGCGGCGAACGGGTTGCGGCTTCGGGAGGTGACAGGGGGCGGGTTCGGGCTCCATGTGCAGGATCTCCTGATACCAGCGTTCGATGGAATCCGGGTCCATGGAGGTGCCGAAGGGCTCGGGATTGAGCGCGAGGTGTGGCCAGACGGCGGGCTGAAGAAGAAGTCTGGATCCGCTCATTCCGGCGCTCCTGAAAGCGTTCGAGCCTTGATTGCGTCCAGATAGGCCGGGTCGTCATGGGGTAGCGTCCACCAACGCTCTTGATCCATCCAATCCCGATGGGTTTCAAAAACCAGGTGAGGCCATGACCAGCGCTTCTCGAAGGTCAATTCCTCACCATCGGGTTCGTCGGACACGGGGAATTGATCCCATGCAGCCTCCGCGAGGGGGAAGGACTCTTCTTTAAGCCCTCGAGTGACGAAGTTCCTATGGATCGGCCTCTTCGTGCCCATGACTTCACCTGCTCCGCTGGGGGCAATCTTCGTCACCACGACATACAGGTAGTCGTTTCCATCCACATTCCTACGGGACGATGACTCGAAAGATTCTGAGGGCATGATGAAGGCGTCCCATCGCACCCCATCCACCGCGCACTTTCCATGCGCCCCAAAGTTGGGGGCAGGGATCCAGGCTTCAACCGTGGCCACCTCGGGAGTGTCATTGGATGACACCCTCGGGGTGTCAACGGTTGACACCCGCTCGGATCGCATGTTTGAGACAAATTGATTGGAGACTCCGCATCGGCGGGCAATCTCCCGGTCTGACCATTGGCTCCACTCGGGGTCATCGAGGAGGGCGGAGGCGGCGCGGCGCTTGTCGGCATTGGTCCGGCGCAAGCCATGGGTCTGATTGGCCCCCACGGCGAAGAGACGGGCATCGCGCTGGGTTCCCTGCCGGATCTCGGCGGGGATGTCCTGGAGCCCTGCTAGGCGGGCCCCTTCCACACGATGGAAGCCGTCGGCAAGCCAGTAATCGGTGCCGTCATGGAACACGGTGACGGGCGGGAAGATGGCCCCGGCCTTCATCGCATCGGCGTATTCAGCACAGGTCGTTGAATCCAAGGCGGCGCGGGTTTGAGTGCCTCCATCCATGCGGATTGAACTGATTGGAAGGTCCCTCATTCCGAGACCTCATCCACTCGCAGCTTCCAGGACGGGCAAAGCGTGGTGAGGCACTTTCCGGGCTTCTTGGCCTGGCAGAAGTATTCCAGCGTCGTCGCGCCCGGGTATTCCTTTTGGAATGCGGCCGGGGCACCGACATCACGCTGTGCCTTAAACCGGCAGGTAGCGCAGGAGTGGGAGGCCGGGTTGTCATGACACCGGGCCTCATGGGCCTTGCAGGAGCTTGCGGAGGCATAGGGCCTGCCGTGTCCAGGGGCACAGTGTTCGCAGCGGTAAGCGGTGATGGTCTTCATTGGTATCTCTCCGATTGGATGATTGATTTCGATTGAATGCGTGTGCTTCTCAGCCCGGGTCAACTTCAACGTCGAGCAGTTCCGCTTTCTGGCGTCTTCGCTCCATGAGGTTCTGAGCGTGGTAGAAATCTCGGATCGCAAAGAGGGCTTCACGCTGGGTTGCTCGGGTCGCTCGGCGCGGGAGTAGAAGCACGGCGGGAGAGCCGTCAAGCAGCGTGTCACCAGGGACGAAGAGCCACCCTGGAAGGGAACCGCGGTCACCTGCCAAGATCACCGAGTGTTCCTCTCCGGCTTCCCAGAGTTCGGGAATGATGCAGGTCTGAGGCGCTGGAACCTTCCTATGGGTTCGGCTGAAGGTATTGATCCCGATCCCATCCCAAGGACGGGAGAGGGGCAGTCCCTTTCTGGCCCCTTGGGTGATGGTGTTCAATTCCGGGCAGGCCTTCGGCGTGGTCTTGCTATTCGTGGTCGTCATTGTCGTGATCCCCCTAGCTCGCCGTTTCGACCGCGTGGGCCTGGATCCAGGCTTCCACATCCGCACGGAGGTAGAGCACCTTCCGCACTCCAAGACGCATGAAGCGGGGGCCTTCGCCACGGCACCTCATCATGCTCAGGTAGGCTCAGGACATGCGGTATTGAAGGCCCAGTTCACGACTGGTCAGGTAGTCCTGCGGGGTCGGCAGGGCCGGGATGTTGGGGGTGAGAGGTTTCATTGATGGTATTCCTTCCGCGATGATGGGCCGTGAAGGTTGCACCGGGTGTTCCCTTGGCCCATCATTGGGGAGCCGGTGCTAGTGCTTTGGTGTGCTGCTCGGTCCCCCCCACTTCTGTCGTCCGCCAAGACTGGGCAGATATGGGGGGAAGCTTTTATTTACGTCTCCTCTTGAACTTGTTTTGATATTATTATCAACTGCTTTACCCGTTCTTTGTCTGCCCTTATGTTTTCATCCTTATTCACAAGGAACATTTCTACAGCGTTAACCATTGTTTTAAGCTCAGTGTCTTTGCCATCAGCAAGAGCATCTTTTAATATTTTAATAATTTTGATAGTTTTTTGATTTTCCAATCCAGCTATAGCGGCTGATGCTAGTGGTCTCAATATCCAATTAACGGTATGATCACTTCTTCTCAATAACCAATTTACAGCATCGGATCTCGAATTAGGCCATTCCCCTGCGGGTGAATCCTTCCAGAGCAATGGTAGTCCTGGGCATGCAATTGCTATTTTATTAAATGCATCCAAAATTGATTCTACAATTTCTCGTGCCTCTGGATGGAGACGAACCGTAATAGAAACCCTCTTTTGGTCCTCTTCGAGCTTCTTCCTTCCCATTCGAATCCTTCTCGACACCTAAAGATAGGATCGATCAAGAATAGATGCAAGCGCTTTTTTGCGTGATTCACATCCATCCTGTTTTTCTGAACTTATGGTTCCGTGGTTCTCATCACAACCCTAAATTGGCCCCCAGTCCTTCGTCGGATGGGGGCCTACTTTGTGCCTTCTTGGGCTTCAGACCCGCTTCTCTCCCAGCTTCGGCGCCTGCCCATCCATCGCGGCCTTGATCCAGTCGCCCACGTCCTGAGAGGCAGTGGCGAGGATGCCAGCCACATTCAAGCGGGTGTAGACCTGCTGGACTCCAGGCAGAGCATGGCCCAGAAGGGTATCAAACACAGCGGCGGGGTATCCCAGCTCTGCGGCCACGCTGTTGAAGCTCCTGCGGAAGTCGTGAAGCCGAAGATCGCCTAGCTTCGCCTCTTCTCGAACACGTTCCCAGGCATGTTGGAGCCCCACGAAGGGCTTGAACACCTGTTTGGCGCTGGGCTTGCCCCAGAAGATGTAAGGGCTAACGCTCTTCCCCTCTCGCGCCTTCACGATGGCCAGGGCGTGAGAGTTGAGCGGAAGGGTTCGTTCCCCATGCTGTTTGACCGTCTTGTGGTCACGGATGACCATGAAACCCTTCACCAGATCCACATCGGCCCATGTCAGGTGCAGAGCTTCATTCAGCCGTAGCCCTGTCAGGGCAAGGAAGCGAATCGCATCAGCGGCGGCGGGACGGAATGGGCGGCGTCCTTCAAGCTTCCCTGGTTTGGCACAAAGCTTCACCAGGGCCACCTCCGTGGCAGCGTAGCCCTCAACATCAAGAACCGTCTTTCTCGCCGTTTCAGGACTTCGTTCGACGTGCGTCGTGGGGTTCGTCCCCATCGAACGCCAACCCTTCTTCTCCGCGACGTTCAAGAGCCTGCTCATAGCGGCTATCACACGATTGGCGGCGTATGGCTTCCCTGCCCCGGCAATCTCATCATGCATCTTCTGAAGGTCTGCCACGCCGATTTCAGCCACCAACCGATTCTTGAAGCGAGACAGGATTTCGCGTGTCAGGTATCCCTCTGCGCATTTCTGGGACTTGGGCTTGAGCTTGCCAAGCAGCTCCTCTTTATATTCCTCAACAAGCTTGGCCACCGTGGGAAGTGTGCGTTCCTTCGCCTTCGCCGCCTTCACGTCATGCCCCTGGTCATGGATGAGGCGCAGGCGATCCGCTTCTGTTCTGGCTCTCGCCAGCGTCCAGCCCTCACCCCTCGGGACAAAGCCCCCAATCCTCACCCAGAGCTGCTTATCAGCACGGCGCGCCACGAAATACCACGTCTTGGCCCCGCCGATGGTCACGGTCTTCCCGCCCCGTTTCTCTTCCCTCATCGGTGTGATGACCAGGCAAAGACCGGTGGTTTTCGAATCCCAGAGGGATTGTTTTTTGGCCGTCGCCTTGGTCCGTTCGCAGATGGTCGTGGTCAGTTCTTGGTCGGACTTTCTCATGCCCCCTCCAGCCTCCTGGTTCCACTTTGAATTCTACTCTGGTTCCACTTTCATGGTGGAACCACCGGTTCCAAGGTGAACACAGTTGCGATATTGAACGAAATAACATCTTCAGTATCAACACTTTCAACTTTTATCAATTATGATTGAAACATGACTTTCTGATTCGTAATCAGAAGGTCGTAGGTTCGAATCCTATAGTTGGCTCCAATCAAAAGCCCCGTCACCGCTTGGTTTCGGGGCTTTTCGATGCCTATGTAGCCGGTTTGACTAGGGCTGCATTTGCCGCATTTTGACGGTAGAGGCGGGGCTCATTCGGCGCTGCCCTCCGTGCCCTACCTGGAACCTGCCGCTAGCCGATGGTCGCGGGGATGGCACTGCACTCGCAACTGTGCAGTGTCCTTCCGACTTGAAATCGCACCACCTTATCCCCAGCTCCGCGCCGTTATCCGCGACCATTGCGGAAAAGATCCCCGAAAGGCCGTGTCGGTGAATGACTTGAAGAACACAAGACTCCGGGCCCTAGATCACGAGACGGTGCTTCGATCCGGAGGATGATCCTGATCCACGGGAAAGGCCTTCAAGATCCTTCCTTGAGTTAGGAATTAGGCAGTCGAAATTCGTATTTACGATTAGGTTTTTCACATATGCTTAGGGTCGGCATCCAATCCCGTGGGTCGCCCAAATCGTTCCCTGGGCAAAAGCAAATTCCCTCCGAGGATGCCCAGAAATGGCCCTCGACCCCATTCCGCTCCCCTGGTTTCCCACTTGCCCAAGCCTCTCGGAGATGCTCCGTGGAACTCACCAAGTCATTCCTATTCAGTGTGGGCGTAATGCTCATGGTTCTCCTGGGTCAGCGGCTGCCCGCCATGCCACCCCCCACCCCCGAGATGGTCCGGCAGTACAAGGCCGATGGCACATGGAAGAAACGGCTGGAACGGGCCGAACGGATCGGGAACCATCGGGTGGATCCCCAGCTGGTTCTGGATGCGGAGCGGCGCTTGCGCAGCCTCGCGACCAGCCAGGGCGTGCAAATACCCAACCAAGCCTCGATCCTGTCGGCCCCTCCCAGCAGCTGGCGAGGCATGCCCACCAAGGGCACGCCGAAGATGTTCGTGCTCCTGATCGATTTCAGTGACTACCCCGCGGACCCCGCCAATACGGCGGCGACTATTGATTCGCGGATCTTCGGAGATGGCGATGGCGTGCAGGCGGCTCCCTACGAGAGCCTGAAGAGCTTCTACTACCGGTCCTCCTACGGTCTGCTCACCCTGACGGGAAACGTACTGGCCTACTACCGGCCCTCCTACACCCGTGCCAGCATGGGCACCAATCCCACGGATGCCCAGCGCGAGAACCTCATCCGGGAGGCTTTGCAGGCTCAGGTGGGACACGACTTTAGCCATTACGACAACAACGGAGATGGCGTGATTGATTTCTTCGCCGTGCTCTGGACAGGCCCCGACAACGGGTGGGCCAACTTCTGGTGGGCCTACCAGACAGCCTGGAGCGAAACCCCATCTCCCGTGCTGAATGGAAAGACTCTCGGGAAATACGTCTGGCAGTGGGTCTCCAACGCGGGCTACCCCACCCGGAAGGCACCAAATTTTGATCCCTGGGTACTCATCCATGAGACGGGCCATGCCTTGGGCCTACCCGACTACTACGATTACGACACCGCCGTCGGCCCTGGGGGAGGTGTGGGAAGCCTGGACATGATGCATGGCAACTGGGGAGACCATAACTGCTTCAGCAAATGGTTATTAGACTGGATCACCCCCACGGTCTATACCGCTGGCGCCCCAGGTGTGACATTGCAGGCCTCAGGAAGCACCCCCGAGGCCGCCGTCATCATGGATACCAATCCGGGCGGCAGCTTCGGAGAATTCTTCATGGTCCAGAACCGCCAGCGCGTGCAGAACGATAACGATCCCAGTAGGGAATACCCTGCGGATGGCCTGCTGATCTGGCATGTGGATTCGCGGTTGAATAGCGCGGGCACAGATTATCAATTCGACAACTCCTACACGGCCCACAAGCTGCTACGTCTCATGGAGGCCGATGGCCTGGAGGAAATCGAAACATTGTCCGCTGACGTCAATGCCGGGGATTACTGGATCAACGGCAAGACCTTTGGCCCCGCAAGCCTGCCCAACAGCATGCGCTACGACGGCGCTTCAACGGGGATGGGCGTAAAGAATATCTCGGATCCGGGCGCAACCATGACCTTCGATGTTTCCCAGATCATCGACCCGACGCCGCCAACGGGACGCCCCAGTGCGCCCGTGGCTTCCACCGTGCAAGACACCATGACCTTCACCTGGAACCAAGGGAATGCGGTAGATCTCGATTCCGGCATCTCCGGCTACCACCTTCAGGTGGGCACATCGCTGGGTGGCTGCGATATTTTCAATGGCCGCATATTCAATGCGCTGACCAAGACTCTCACCGATCTGGGCGTGCAGGATGGCGTTCCCCTTTATGCTCGGGTGACGGTTCTGAATGGTCTTTCCATGGAGAGCGCTTGGTCCGATTCCAGTGCCCCGCTAGCTATTGCGCTGCCCGTCTTCGATCGTGCGGTGCTGGATAATGCCAATCTTACGTTCACGAGTCTGGGCCCCTGGACCGCCACCACCAGCACCTCACATCTGGGCGGCAGTTGCGCCCGGAGCGCGGTCATTCCGAATAGCAGCCGCACCTACCTCCAGACACGAGTCACAGGACCGGGCATCCTGACGTTCTACTGGAAAGTAAACTCCGAACTCGACTATGACTTTCTCACCTTTAACGTGGATGGAAAGAGCGCAAATGTCGATGGAGGAGGATTGATCGGAAAAATCAGCGGTACCATCGACTTTGCCCAGCAGACCTTTAACATTCCTGCAGGTTCGCATTTGCTTCGTTGGACTTACGCCAAGGATCTTGCTAGCGCTCCCGATAACGATGGCGCTTGGGTGGATAACGTTTCCTGGACCACAAACACCACGGCCACCATCCTGCCCGCGAGCACCACGGCCCTCATCGGCGCATTGCTGCCCTTCACTGCGACCCTTTCCAACTTCCAGAGTGATAACAGGGTCAACTGGACCATCAGCGCTGGCGGGGGCAGTTTCAATGCTCCCCAGACCGCCAGTGGCGTGGCAACCACACTGACGACCAGCAACACGGCCGGGATCTATACCCTGACGGCCACACCCGTGGAGACTCCCAATGTGCCAGGCACGGCCACGCTCACCCTGGTGGAGCCGACCACAATAGCCCTCTCTGTGGATCATCCCACCGCCACCCTGGTTTACGGTGCAGCCTTGGCCCTCGCGGGCACCACCAGCAACGGAACCATCCGATGGAGCCTTTCAGGCCCGGGTTCACTGAGTGCCGACTCAGGACTCAGTAACACATACACGGCCCCCCCCTTTGCCAATCAACTCACCGATACCAGCGCCACAGTGACCCTCACCAATTCTCTATACCCCACCAAGACCGCCACCTCGGTCCTCACAGTCAAGACGCTGGATGTGAATGGGGATGCGGTCTTCGATCTCAGGGATATCCTCACCCTGGCGCTGGACTGGGGCACAACGACCAGCCGTTCTCGCCTGAATGGAGATGCCACCGTCGGCGAAGCCGATCTCAACCTGCTACTCAAGAGCCTCGGCTTCTGATCGAGAAACCCATGACCCAGCGCCTTCGCATCCTCGCCTTTCCTTCGATCTCCTTGCTGTATCTCCTAGCCTGCGGAGGTGGCAGCAGCAAGTCGACACCTCCTCCCACGCCAATCGCTACGGTGATTGCCTACACCGACCCTGCGGGCGTCCCGGCTACGTCTTTCTGTTTAAAGAAGAACAGTATTTCCGGCACTCACCTGGTGTTGGACCTCTATGGCCCAGTCACCCCTGTCACGGGCAGCGGAGTCGTGCTTACGCTGAACCTGGACACGACCAAGGCGACCTGGGGCAATGTCTCTGGCACCGCGCTGGTGACCAATGGCAACGTCTTCGCCAGCAACGCCATCGTGAAAGGCAAACTCAGCGGCGGCTGCCTGCAAGTAGTGGTGACCGAGCGCGGTGTCGGTTCCACCAAGACTCTGAACGGCCCCCTGCTCCAGATCGCCCTGGATCTGGAAACCGGTCAAGCCATCGGCTCGGTCATCACCCTGACCCCGGATCTGACCAAATCTCAAATTCTGAGCCACGGCACCACCAATACAATCGGCCCCTTGCCAGACCTCAAGATTGGCACCCTCACGACCCAGTAACTGTTCCCAATTTGGAATCGTTCCCCATAAGATCAGGGGCCTCCGTGGAGGCCCCTGATCTTATTACAGGTAATTCACCGTCACCGTAAAGACACTACGATAAACCCCTGGCACCTGATCAGGAGGAACGACTAGTCCGGCACCGACTCCGAACCGGAGGCCACCTGGAGGCAAGACTCCGCTCATTGGCGTGCTGCATGTGAAGTTCTCAACTCGAAGTGATTGACCGCGGCCCAGCAGTTGAACACCCTTGGGCAGCTGAATGGAATAGCTCGTGCCGACGGGCCCATCGAGTTGGAAAGAAGCAGGAGCAGGCAGACCCCTGAATAGGCTCGGTCCAGAGGTCTGGGATTGATGGCCTCCTGAGGGCAAAACATCGAAACGCCCGATCTGGTCGCCAGGGATGATGCTTCCAAAATCCAAGGTGCCTGTGGAGGTCAGGAATAAAGGTGCCCGCAACAGGGCAGAAATCAAGAAGGGCAGGTTCGCCGCATCTCTGCCGGGAACCTGGAGTTGGAGCTTCACCTGAGCCGCGCGATAGAGCCCAGGAGGGGTTCCGGCGGGTATATCGAGGCGGCCCCCGAGCTTAACTTCGGCCTGTCCTGTGGCATCGAAGGTTCCTCGCAACTCCGTGCCTCGCGCCCATGGCAGAGAAGCGTGAAATTCTGCCAGGCGAATAGAGCGCCCAGCAGCCACGAGAACGGGGGTTGAGGGTTCCACCTGGAGGGTGAACGTGGCCCCCGGAGGCCCGGTGAGCCGGAACCTAGCCTCGGTGCAGGTCGATTGGGAACTTGGCACGATGCCATCACCATCGGGGATGAGCGCACCATCCGAAGTCAGGGTGATGCTACCCCCCAAGGGGCTCACCAGCAACCCAGCAAAGTTCATAGACTGGATGATCTGAATTTCGGGTGGGAGCATCTTGGCCTGAGGGAATGCGGGTGCACAGGCCAGTGCGCCGAACATGATCCGGAACAGAAGCGATCGGTTCATGGTTTTCCTCCGGGTGCGGGTGAATCCGGTGTCGGGCTTGGCATCGGGGTTGTACGTGGTCTTGAATCGGTTGCTGAAGCGGGAACCGGATTGAGAACGATTTTGGGGGCAGACGGCGCGGAGGCTGGGTCCGCTGAGACCGTTGGTGTTGGCATCGCAGCGGGGGTTGGATCCGGAGCGGGCTGTGGAGCCTCGACGATGAAGTCCTGCCCCTCGAAAAGACTCTTCTCATTCGTGATATGGAATTTCCTGGCGGGGGGTTCCTGGATCTTTAAACGTTCAATTTCTTGGGAGCTCACCCGGAGCACATAGTCTCCAATGGGCAAATCTCGTAGTTCGAAGAAACCATCGTAGGCACTGCGGAAGAGCTTCACCCGCTGGCCATTGGCCCGGAGGAGTTCGAGTTCGAGGCCCCCGAATTCCTCAGGCTTTTGGGTGCGGCGGATGCGAGTCGTGCCATTGATCTCGCCGAACACCGTGATTGGGAAATCGAGGCGCATGACCTTTCCGGATCTGGGCAGAATGCGATAAGCCTTCACAGTGGACTGGAAAGAGGAATCCTCCAGACTGGATTCGTTCACCCGGATCAGCGTGTCCTGGCCTCGGGAGAGTTGGGGCCGGAACACGACCTTCGAATCCTGGATGGCGTTCTCGATGGCCGCCGTGCCCACCTTGAACTGCGTCTCTGGGAGCACGGGTTCTCCCGGATCCAGGACCTTGTTGCCATTATTGTCCTTGAAGGCGACCAGGGAGACGGCTCCCTGACCCGCCATGGAACGGCCATCCATGGCCCATTTCCCCGTGCGAGGTTCCCGGCCAAAGGAGGCCTGGATGCGAAAGCCCAGGGAATAGCCGGAGGCCTTCGCGAACTGGAGATCAACGCCATAAGCGAAGGCCCCAGTCTGCTTGCTGAGATTTCCTTTGATTTCCACATTTTGAGGTTTCAGATCTCGCCCTCCAATGCCCAGACGAAAAGCTAGGCCCGAAGGCAGGGTCCGGTTGGCTTCGGCGCTCCAGCCACTGAGTTCCGTCTTGCCTTGGGAATGCGTGGCGTTCATCTGTCCTTGCAGATCGTATTCGCCTTTTCGGAAGCTGACGTAGACATTCCCATTCAGATTAGTGGTGCCGTTCCACCCCAGATTCACCGTTCGACTCAAGGAAGGAGCCACAACGAAGGCGGGGAAAGTGAGGGTGCTACGAAGAGTATCGGTGGTACTTCCGCCCCCTTCGGCGTAGCGAAGATCCCGCCTCGAAAAGGCCAGATTGATGGGCGTTTTCCGCATGGTCCAACTGCCATCCCACTGGAGCATGGTGACGGAGCGCAGATGCTGAGGCGTTGCGCCGTAAACCTGGTAACCAATCTGCTCGAAGCCTCGTCGGTATTCGGAGCGTTCCAGCGTCAGGCTGGAGTACTCATACCCGGTTCGAAGGATGCCCTGGGCAGCCACGCCCGAGGCACGGCCCTGGACCACATCCTGGGCGGCATTGCCCTGGAGGGAGAGATACGAGAAGAGGCTGCGAAGCCCGACCACATCGTAGGTGTGCAGCACATCGTTCGAATCCGCGATTTTGGAAACCGCTGCGTTGGCCGCCAAGTAGGGGGTGAGGCCATACTCCATCTCGGCCATGCTATTGATTCTGGACTCAGGCAGGGTTGCACCGGGCTGTCCCCCTGAGGTCTGATCGACCGAGCTAGGTCTCGAACCCGCTAGGCGGTAATAGAAGGCCCCTGGTGGAGGCTGATCGCTGGAGATCTCCACCCGGTAGCTTTCTTCGCGGATCTGGCCGAAAGGACCATGGAAGACCAGCTTGAACTGGTTCAGGCCGAAACGGAGCGGAGTATCGGGGAACTCATAGCGCCCATCGGGCCTGGAACGCTGGTAGCCCAACAAAGCCTTGTTTTGGTAAAGCTCCACAGACCAGCCCTCCTGCAGGTAACCCTGGAAGGTGCGGCTGGCGAACTTGGATCGGTAATTCATGGGGTAGTTATCCACCAGGAGGCCTCGCCCCCGAGGCAAATCCCCGGCTATTTCGAGGGAGGCAGAACGCATGAGGTTCCCCAGTTCCACATGCGTGGCATGCAGGGGGCCCAGCAGTGCTGCATTGGGATCCTCCCGGAAGAGGGAGAGACTCGTATTCTTGATCTGGCCGTTGTTGTCCCGGGCGGCGTAGAAATTGGCACTCATCCAGAGAAAATCCCCGGCCAAATTGGTCGAAATGCTCGGGGGACCGGAGGCTCCATGCTGGCTCTTGGACCAAGATGTGGAAACATCCGCGAAGGGCATATCGAGGAAACTGTATGGGAAGTCCTTGAAGGTGCCCACCGGGCTATCACTCGCGCCCCCGGGATTCTGGGCGAGGTAGCCAGCTTTCCCCTCCCGCTCCCATTCCGCCTCCACAGGCAATTTTTCAGTGCTGGTAAGCCGCAAGACAGCGGCCTTGGTATTCACAACCACCTTCAAGGGGAACCAGAGTGCGAGCAACCGGGCATCGACGAAGATCTCCTGACCTTCCCGGACCGCCAGCAGTGAACCCAGAGGCAGGCGCCGTCCCTCCACTTCGGCTACCCCCGCGTTGAGATCGAGCAGGAAACGGCGCTTGGGTGAGACAAAGAAGCCTTCGGCACGGCCCTTCTCAGCAACTACCTGAATTCCGAAGCCGAGCATGCTGCACAACTCCCCAAGAGGCACCATGGCGCCTCCGGGAGCGGGAAAGGCATTGAGTGAATCCGCCAAGGGGATCTTCCCCAGGAAGGGTTGCAACAGAATGGCATCGGCTGGATCGAGGTGCCCGGGGGGCACCTGGGCCGCCAGGGAGGCACCGAGCAGGAGGCAAGCTAGGCTCGTGAGTGTGGGTTGATAAGGCATTCCGCAGGCATCAGGCCGGAATATCCAGGTAGGCCACGATCGGCGCCCCCTTGAAATCGACGGGTGTGCAGGTGATCTTCACCCGAGCCCCGTTGAGTTCTCCGTTCTTCCCTTGATACATCGGCATATGGACATTCCGCCAGGGCATGCTGGTGTAGATGGGAACCACCGGCAATTCCCAGAGGAGGGTCCCCTTCTTGAGTTTTCCCCCGGATTCCACCACGGCGGTGAAGGCCCCGGAGAGGCTGCGGTTGCCCTCCCGCGTCATTCGGAGGCTCAGGACAGGAGGAGCACCCGGCGTCACCTTGGGACCGGGCCTCCAGAAGCGCAATTCGGAGATCGCAAGCTTCCCTTGGGTCTCGCCATGGCGAAGGATGATGGGGATGGACATCCCCAGGAGGGTGGTGATCTTCACGGAGAGCGCCCTTTCGACCTCACCTCCGAGGGGGGCCGGGGGTTCTGCCACCGGGACGGCTTGGAAGAGTAGATGGGAACGGTATTCCCCATCCACCAACCCTTCGGGCTTGCGTACTTGGATGCGCACCGTCTGCGTCTCGCCGGGAGCAAGTTCGACCTGCCGGGGGCTGAAGCGGATGAGATCGGCCGCCGTGATCTCACCCTCCTTCCTCGGACGTTCCTGAATCTCGCCGTTCTCGTTCATCTCCATTTCCTTGAACAGGATCCGGTAGGTGGCCGCCGCCTTTCCAGAATTGCGGAGCACGATCTCCTCGGAGCGTGAACGCCCCTCCAGCACCAGTCGCGTAGGGAATATGGAGAGATTGCTGCCCGGTTTTTCCGTCGTGATCACTGGAGCAGCCCCCGTCGCCACCACAGGAGGAGCCAAAGGAGCAGGGGGCACTGGTGGAGCAACTTCCTGCGCAAAGGCGAAGGCGATGGCAAGCACGGAAAACAGAATGCGGCGGATCATGGTCGAGCACCCGTGAGAAACGAAATGAAGGCCACTCCGGATAGAGCGGCCTTCATTCGCGGATTACTGGGAAAAGATCAGACTACAGGTAAGCGATTGTAACGGTGACGGAGCCAGTCTGAGCTCCGAAGGTGGTCTTGGGAATGAACAGGACGCCACCGAGGCCGAAATGACGATCCGCGACGCCAGCGATGGGTGTGAACAGGCCGCAGGAATCGGAGGGCAGATCGGTGGCGGGCATCAGATAGAGTCCATTGGACATGTGGACTTTGTGATCAGTAACGTGGTTGATGATGTCACCCGTTGCTGGCTTGATCACGTTGCCATCGATGGTGACGGTGACGGGCATGGTCGCATCGTGGCGATAATGGAACTCGGCCACAGACTGCGTGCTAGCCATGTTCACACAGTTGAATACGCCAGCAGCAGCGACCTGAGAAGTGCCACCAGCCGTTGTCTTGGGCAGGATGCCCACCGCGCCGTCTTGGTAGTACTCGTTCATCATGACAGTGCCGAAATCCAGCGTGCCGGTGGTTTCGATGTGGCAGGGGGCCACGATCTTCACCTTGACGGGAGCCGTGGCGGAGGTCTTGACGGAGGTCGTGGTATTGGCGGCCATCATGGGGAGGGTGGCGGCGACGAGCGCGAGGGTGATGAGGTTACGCATGGTAACTCCTTGAGCGAGTGCCCGGACAATGAACAATATGTTCGTCCGAACGATATTAAGTGGCCCGAATAACCCCGGCGATCGGGGTCCCCGGGATAAAGGGACAAACCTACATCTGCCACATTCATATATGTATGTGGTATCTACAGGCATTGACTTGTGTATTACCGACAACGTTTCGAGGGTGAACCCTCTATTGTGCTGTGAAAACCCAAGAATGGCTTCTTCATCGGCATGGGTCAAGCAGGGATTTGGTAAATATTTATTAAAAAATCGGCCTGCGGTGGGATGCCCGAGCACGATTTCCAATCCCATGAACAAAGGGTTCCGGACCCCCAAGAGGCTGCTATCGAGGCCTTCTTGAGCGCGGGAAGCTCCTCGTTATTCGCAGATGTAGCCCACACCCCAGGCGGTCCTGAGCCGTGTGGGATGGGAGGGGTCCTCCTCCGTCTTCTGGCGGAGTTTGCGCATGTAGACATCCAGGCTCTTGGAAGAGCCGTGATGATCCTTGCCCCAGATTCTCTCGTTCAGCTCATCGCGCGTGAGCACCGTGCCAGGGTTCTGGAGAAAGGTGGCCAGCAGGGCGAATTCCCGAGGCGTGAGGTCCAATTCGGTGCCCCCCTTGAACGCCTTCTGGGCCCTGAAATCGATGCGGAGATCCTTGAACGCGAGCGAGTCCGCAGAGCCCCCCCGCGGCAGGCATCTCCGCAGAATGGCGTTGATGCGCGCCACGAGCTCTCTGGGGTTGAAGGGCTTCACCATGTAGTCGTCTGCGCCCAGATCAAGGCCATTGATCTTGTCATCGTCCTCACGTTTTGCCGTAAGCATCAGAATGGCGGCGCCTTCCCGATGCATCCGCATGCGGCGGCAGACTTCGAAGCCGTCCATGCCCGGCAGCATGATATCCAGGACCACGACCTGGGAGGGTTCCCGCTGGAACATCTGGATGGCCGTCTCCCCATCCTCGGCCACTCGCACCTGGAACCCCGATTTTTCGAGGCTCTTCTGGAGGAGTTTGCGCGTGGTGGGTTCGTCTTCCACCACTAGCACCGTGATCGCGATCCCGCTCCTGGGCGCATCCGAAGACGGACCAGGAGTGGAAACGGCCTGAGCGTGATGGGACGGGATTGGATTTTTCATGGTTCCAGCCATTCCGTCATGAAAAGTCGCGGTTCTGGGCCTTACAATCAACCGGGCACCACGACTTAGGGGAGTTGGATGGAGTTTACCGCCCCCATCGGTTGTCACCAAGTTATTTGCGTTTTTTTTCATACACCTCGAACGGAACCCTAGCGATGGAGCCCCTCCTGGACAATCCCAAGACTGCCATCCAGCGCCTTATCCGAACTGGGGAAACCCACCGCAAGGCACACGCCTTTGCCGCGGCCCTGCCCTTCTACCTGGAGGCCCTCGCGCTGGATCCCAGCCACGGCCCCCTGCTGCTGCACCTGGCCGATGCCTATCGCGGCCTGAAGGATCTCGAGAACTGCCTCTTCTACTGGCATAAATACCTGGAGGCCCACCCGAAGGACGCCGGGATTCACTCCCGGGTGGCCGATGCCTACAAGAAGACAGGACGGCACAACTTAGCCATCGCGCATTACACGCGGGCCCTCCAGATCGATCCCAGCAGCCGCTATGCGCTGATGGGAATGGGCGACCTCTACTACAAGGACCAGGCCTTCGAGGAAGCCCTGGCCTACTGGGAACCGTTATTGAGGCTCGATCCGACGCTGGTGAATATCTTGACCATGGTGGGCAACATCCACCGTCGGAAATTCAATTTCCAGAAGGCCGTCGAATGCTTTGGGATGGCCCTCCAGGCCGCGCCCGAGAACCCCTACGCCATCTTCGGCATGGCCGACGCCCTGCGAGGCCAAGGCCGCTTCGAACAGGCCGCGCCCTACTGGGAAGCCATCCTGAAACTCGACCGCCACAATAAGCAGGTGCTCACCCGGGCCGGAGACTGTTTCTTCCGTCTGGGTCGTCTCCCCCAGGCCGAGGAGCTCTTCCGGGAGGCCCTCCAACCGGGGTACGACAAATCGGCCCTACTGGGACTGGCTCGGGTCTCCATCCAGCGAAAGGAATACCTCGAGGCCAAACGCTACCTGGGGACGATCCTGGAGCGACAACCGAAGGATGGGCGCACCCTCGCCCTGCTCGCCCAGGTGTTGGCCGGGGCCGAAGGACCAGAGGTCGCCAGGATCTTTCTGAAGGCCCAGCTCTCCCTCTATCCCCAGCTAAAGGAACTCCAGACCGCCCTCGCGCAACTATAGAAAGTCCAGGAAAAACCGATCATGACCGAACTCCCTCCGGAACCCGTCTCCGGTCCTACGCTTCCCGCCGCGCCCTCCCCGGAGATCCTTGACCCAGGCCGAGTGATCGCGCGATTCCGCATCCGGAAGCTGGCCGGCATGGGAGGCATGGGGGAGGTCTACCAGGCCTGGGACCCGCTCCTGGAGCGCTATCTGGCCCTCAAGGCGGTGCGCCCCAGCCGCCAGGCCCCCGAGGAGAACCTCGAACGCTTCCGTCGGGAAGCCCTGGCCCTGGCCCAGCTCAGCCATCCCCATGTCTGCCAGGTCTACGATCTGGTGACCTCGGAAGCGGGCACCTTCATCGCCATGGAGTGGATGGAGGGCGAGACCCTCGATGTGGCTGTGAAACATAGGGATCGCCGGGAGAGGCTGCGCCTGGTGCAGGAAGTGGCCGAAGGCCTTGCGGCGGCCCACGCCAAGGACCTGGTTCACCGGGACCTGAAACCCAGCAATATCATGGTCAGCGCCGACGGACACGCCAAGATCC
Source organism: uncultured Holophaga sp. (assembly GCA_963664825.1). Taxonomy (GTDB): domain Bacteria; phylum Acidobacteriota; class Holophagae; order Holophagales; family Holophagaceae; genus JAYREN01. The sequence goes on along the minus strand of OY761614.1, from coordinate 2,777,748 downwards.
TGGATTTCGGCCTCGCCCGCCACCTCGCGGAGTCCTCGGCCCCCCCCGCCGATCCACCGACGCCCCGTGCCTCTTCATCCATCGATTGCAGCCACACGGCGCTGAGGGAGGGCGAACTGCCCACGGGTCTCCTCCGCACCCTCGGAGAATCCTCTTCCAATTCCTCTCGCCTCTCGGAGCCCTTGACCCAGCAGGGTTTCTTCATGGGCAGCCCCCGCTACGCATCCCCAGAGCAGATCCGCGGCAATCTCGCGGGCGCTCCGAGCGATGTCTTTGCCCTGGGCATCCTCCTGTGGGAGCTCCTGGCCCAGGAGCATCCCTTCCCGGGCGAGGGCCAGACACGTTTCGAGGCCGTGGTCGCCAATCGGCGGAAGCCGCTGAAGGCCAAGGCTTCGCGGCGGCTAAGGGCCCTCCTGGATGGCATGCTCGCCATGCGCCCCAAGGACCGGCTCAAGGCTACCGAAGTGGCCCAGGAGATTCGGAAGATCCTGCGCCCCTTGGGCCCCATGGGAGTGGCCGGACGGAGCGTCGCCTTCACCGTGATCCTGGGCCTCCTCGGCTACCTGCTCCTGGGCCGCGGTGTGGTCGCCGATCTCGTCGGCCCGCACCCCGCAGGCATCGTGGTCCTGCCCGTGCTCAATTGCACGGGGGACCCCGCCCTGCTTCCCGAGCTGCGCTGGGTCATCCCGGACCTCCTGGGCTCGGGACTCCAGAGCAGCCCCAAGCTGAGAGTGCTGTCCATGGAAGCGGTCATCGCCCAGCGGCCATCCCAGGAGACACCGATCTCAAGGGAGGAGACCCAACGCCTCCAGAACCGACTCGGCGCCGAACTCTGCCTGGTTTCAGAACTCCACCGCACCCCCCAGGGGGGATGGCTGCTCATCTTCCGCCTCCTGGACCGGAACGGCAAAGTGCGCTTCCAGGGACGGGATACCCAGGAGAAGGGGGGCGTCCCGGATCTGCAGCCCCTGGCGCGACAAGTGGCCCAGGATCTCCTCCGCGCCGTCGATCCACTGAGAAAGCGCCCTCGGGAAGAGGAACTCCAGATCCCCCCCACGGCCTTCGCCGACTACGCGAGGGGCAAGGAACTCATGGCCCGGGGCAATTTCAAGGAGGCTCTCGCCCCCCTGCGGGCCGCCGCCGAAAGCGCGCCTCACTTCGTGGGGGCCGTGGTGCAGTACGGAATCTGTCTCCAGAAGCTGGGGGATCCAGCCTGCGATATGGCGATCCAGTGGGGGCGTTGGGCGGGGCGCGCCTTCGGCAATCGCCGGGGCGAGATCAAGGCGCTCACGCAACTGGGACTCCTGCGGATGGAACAGGGCCGGTGGGATGAAAGCCAGGCCGCCTTTGCCGAAGCCCTGGGCATCTCCCGCGCCCTGGGCGATGAGGACTTCCAAAGCGCCATCCTCAATAATCAGGGTTTCCTGGCCCTGGAGCGGAAGCGTCCCCAGATAGCCGAACAATGCCTGGGCCAAGCCCTCATCCTCGAGCGGCGCCTGGGCAATCGCGCCGACGAGATCCTCACGCTCAACAACCTGGCCGTGATCGCCAAGGAACGGGGCGATTTCGAGATCGCCGAACAGCACTACCTCCAGGTTCTGAGCGGCGCCCAGCGCATGGGAGACCGCTGGGCCGAATCCATGGCCCTCAATAACCTCGGGGATGTGGCCATCGGCAAGGGGGCCTTCCCCAAAGCCGAGACATACTTCCAGAATTCCCTTCGCATCAAGCGGGAGATCGGCCACCGGGCCGGCACCCTGATCCCCTTGGCCAATCTGGGCATCCTGGGACGGGTGCAGCGGAAATGGGAGGCCTCCCGCGCCCTCTTCGAGGAATCCCTTGCCCTCTGCCAGGAATTCAAACGCCCTCCCATGGAAGCCATGGTGCACTTCCAGATGGGTTGCCTGGAACTGGAAGCCGGGAAACCCGAGGTGGCTTCCCGTCATTTTCAGGGCGCCGCGGCCCTCCACTTGACCCTGCGGGACGCCACGGGCCTGGCCCAGGATCTGGCGGGCCAGGCCGAGACCCTGATGCGCGTCAAACCCACCCCCAAGGCCCTGGCCCTCCTGAAAGAGGCCCGAGAGAAGGATGCGGAGAATCCCTTCGTGAATCGGGCCGAGAGCCGGGCGCTGGCCTTGCAGGGCCTGCGGAGCGAAGCGCGCCGAAGACTGGAGAAGGCCCTGTCCCTGGCGACCAAGGGAGCCCCCGAGGAGGTGCCCGGCCTCCGTGAGCGCCTGGGAAAGCTTTGAAGGTCCCGGCAAACCCTAGGCCAAGGTGCATTCCAGCGCCCCAAAACGACCGTTGGACCCAGATTCAACGCCTGCCGAGCCTTGCACTTGCCCTCGGATCGCGAGGTGTTCATTCTGCAAGATGGACAAGGTCTAAACCACTGGTCGCCCCCATACGTAGGCCCCTCGTCCGTTCAAAACAGTTCTTTCGATCCTTTCGAGGAGTGGCGATGCTACGAGCCCGCGTGTTTCCAACCCTGATGGTCTGCTTCGGCCTCGTGGCGCAGAGCCCTGCTCCCGCGGGACCGGTGAAGCTATCCCTCCAGGAAGCCATCCGGACTTCCCTGGAGAACAACCTCCAAGTCAAGGTGGCGGTGGAGACCCGGGACTACACCAAGGCCGGGGTCATCATCTCCCAGGGCGCCTTCGACTTCACGCTGAACGGCAACGCCTCCTACGGCCACAACAAATCCTCCTTCGATGACAAGCTCTTTTCGGCAGGGGGGTCACTCTACAGCGGCAATTCCACCACCAATGCCAAGAACCTGAGCATCGGCGTGGTGAAGCCCTTCGAGTGGGGCGGCAGCTTCGCCCTCACCTACAACCCCACCTATGAAGCCACCACCACGAACTACACCGGCCTCTACAGCACAACCACTTCGAACCCTTACGCCGGCGCCATCAGCGCCAGCTACACACAATCCCTGCTGAAGGGCTTCGGACGCCAGGTCACCGAAGCCAATGTGATCGTGGCCAGGAAGGGCGCTATCGCCGCAGACTACGCCTACCAGAAGACCATCATCGATCTGGTGGCCACCACCGAATCCCTCTACTGGGATGTGGTCTATGCCCAGCACAACCTGGAGAATAAGCAGCAGGCCCTGACCCTGGCCCAGAAGCAACTCCGGGAGAACCAGATCCGGGTGGAAGTGGGCACCCTGGCGCCCATCGAAGTCACCAGCGCCGAGGCCGCCGAGGCCCAGCGTCAGCAGGAGATCATCGCCGCCGAGGCCGACTTTGCCAATGCCAAGGACGCCCTCATCCGGGCCCTCTATCCCTCCAGTGAGCGCCCGGCGGGCCTGGAACTGACCGACGCCCCCACCCTGAGCCACATCGCCACCGATGAGAAGGGCGCCGAGAAGATGGCCCTGGATCGCCGGGTGGAGCTCAAGAGCGCAAGGCTCGATGTGGAATCCAAGCAGATCCTCGAGGGCGTGGCGAAGAACCGCCTGAAGCCCCAGTTGGACCTGAACCTGGGCTACAATGGCACGGCAGCCAATCATGACGCCATCTCTCCCGTGAACACCGATCTGTGGCAGGCCAAGAACCCCGGATACAGCGTGGGCCTCACCTTCTCCATGCCCCTTCCCAACCGCGCCTCCAAGGGCCTCATGACCCAGGCCAGGGCCAATCGCCGCAGCAGCGAACTGAGCCTGCGCGACCAGGAACTCGCCATCATGCTGGAAGTGCGCACGGCCTTCCGCAACGTCGATGCCAACGAGAAGGCCGTCAAGGCCGCCGAGAAGACCCGCATCTTCCGGGAGAAGGATCTCGACGCCGAGCAGAAGAAATACGAGAACGGCATGAGCACCAACTTCCTCGTGCTCTCCAAGCAGAACGATCTCGACGCCTCCAAGAGCACCGAACTCCAGTCCCAGATCAGCTATGCCAAGGCTGTCACGACCCTGGAGAAGTCCCTGGGCAACCTGCTGGAAGCCCGCAAGCTCGAAGTGAAGTAGCCCCCCACGCGCTTGAGTAAGGAATGGGGCCCTTGCGGGCCCCTTCCTTTACCTGTGTTCGATGAGTTCTTCGGCTTTGAAGCGCACCTTGGGAAGCTCGGCGTACTTGTCATCCAGGGCACGGTAGCCCGCAGGGCAGACGCAGATGGTGGTCCAGGGGCCGCCCGTGAGCCCCAGGATTTCGTCGTATTGGACCGGGTCCAGCCCCTCCATGGGGCAGGCGTCCACGCCCAGCATGGCCGCGGCGCTGGTGAAGGCGCCCAGGGAGATGTAGACCTGCCGGGCGGCCCATTCGTTGATCCTCTGGGCGCCGGGACCCTCCACCAGCTTACTGACCATGAAACCGCGGTACATCTCCAGGGAAACCCTGGGCACGCCGCGCACCTCGGCGAGGCGATCCACGAAGCGTTCGATCTCCGGGAGGCCCAGGTTCTGCCGGGCCAGGAAGACCACGAGATGGGAGCAGTCTTCGATCTGGGCCTGGTTCCAGGAGGCCGGGCGCAGCTTGGCCTTGAGGGCGGGGTCCGTGATCACCAGGAACTTCCAGGGCTGGAGCCCGAAGGAACTCGGGGAAAGCACAAGGGCATCCTCCAACGCCGCCCAGGTGGCAGGTGCGATCCTGCGGGCGGGATCGAACTTCTTGGTGGCGTAGCGCCACTTCAATTGGGTTGTGAGTTGGCTTTCAGGGATCGTCGTCATGGCTTCCTCTCGGGATAAAATCAAGGGCCTCGTCATTGCGCACGGAGCACGAGCATCATAGCCGTTCTAAGCCCTTCGATGCCGCAACGAGGCTCCCGGTGCCGTTCCAAAGATCAGACCTGCCGCAGGGCCTCGATCTCGTTGATCAGCTCCCGGGGATCGTTGCGCTCGTTGAGGCGCTGGCGAAACTTGGCCCCTCCGGGAATGCCCTTGGTGAACCAGGCCCCGATCTTCTTGATCTTGTGCAAGGCTTCCCGCTCCTCCAGCAGTTCCAGCAGGAGGCGGAAGAAGCGCAGGGTGACATCGATGCGCATCTCGGTAGAGACCACGAATGTCGGATCCAGCACCTGTCGGAAGAGGAAGGGATTGTAGAGTGCGCCCCGCCCGATCATCACGCCCTGGCAGCCCGTCTCCCGCACCATGCGATGGGCATCCTCGGCCTCGAGGATGTCGCCATTGCCGATGATGGGGTAGGACATCCCCGCCTCCACGGCCCGAGCGATGAGGCTCCAGTCCGAATGGCCCTCGTACTGCTCGGCTCGGGTGCGGGGATGGATGGCCAGGCCCTGGATCCCGGCATCCTCGAACATTTTCAGGAAATCCCGGTAGTCCTCCCGCTCCTTTTGGCTGGCGTCCCAGCCCGCCCGCATCTTGACGGTGACGGGCACCTTCACTGCCTTCACCATGGCCTTCACGCAGGCTTCCGCTAGGCTTATATCCCGCAGCAGGGCGCTGCCCGCGCCCCCCTTGGTGACATTGCTGGCCGGGCATCCCATGTTCAGGTCCACCATATCGGCGCCGGCCTCCTCGCAGAGCCGGGCGCATTCGGCCAGGTGCTCGGGGTGGGAGCCCGATAGCTGCATGGCGTAGGGGCGTTCGCCTTCGCCAGCCATCATGCGCTCGGCCTTGCGGGCGCGCCGCACCAGGGCCTCACTGCTGATCATCTCGGAGACTGTGAGGCCCACGCCCCCCACCTCCCGGATCATGCGCCGGAAGGGCTGGTCGGTAATTTCATGCAGGGGCGCCATGACCAGGGGGGGGGACACCTGGATGGAACCAATGGAGAAGGGGGTGACCGGAAAGCTCAATGAAACCTCGCAGATCCAGGGTAGCAAGAGCCTTGCAAGGCCCGGGCCTCAAAGGGCCAGGGTGGGGCCCTGGAGGAGGAGGTTGGCGATCTCGTACATGTTGGTGACGCGCCCCACGCCCAGGGCCTCTTTCAGCTTGAAGAACTCCAGGCAGGTGCCGCAGGCGAGCACCTCCACGCCGAGCTCCGCGAGCTTGCGAAGGTGCTCCAGGGAAGGGGAGCCTTCGATGGCCAGCTTCACGCCGGCATTCATGAGGATGATCCGCCTCGGGGGAATCTCGCATTCCACGAGGGTATAGACGAAGCCCCGCATGAGGAGGTGGGCCAAGTCGGAATCCCCCTGGCCTATGCCATCGGAGCTGAGCAGAACCGTCGCGCCCGAGAGCTGCTGGGGGGAGGGACAGACGTCCCCTTCTGGGGAGGCCACCACACCCGTGCTCCCGTCTGGCACCAGGCGGATGCGGTGTTCACGCCCTTGAGAAGCCACGCCCTCCACGGGGCAATGGGCGTACTCGGCGAATTTCAGGATGTTCTCCCGGGCCGCCTCGTTGTCCACGGTGATGTCTAGCGTATCGAAGCCGAGCTCCGCGAGAGCCTTTCGGAGGAGGATCACCGGCTGGGGACAGGGCAGGTTTCTCGCGTCGATCGTTCTATGGATAGGGCTCATAGCGCCTCCAGGTGTGTTGGGAATCGGGTTCCAGGACCCGCCAGAACCCCTTGGCGCCGCTTCCCTGAAGAAGTTCGGGGTTCTCGATCTCGCAGAGCAGGCAGAAGCCGCAATCGCTGCTGATCTGACGGGGCACGGGGATGAGCTCCACCGGGAGCCCCGCGGCCTTCAGCGCGCCTTCGGCCCGGAGGGCGGCATGGCTGGATTCAAAGGTGGCCAGGAGTCTCACAGGATCCGCACCTGGCCAGGCGCGCCGCCTGTTTCTCCGATGATCCAGGCCGCGACACCCGCCCCCTTCAGGGCCCCGAGGGCGGCCCCCGCTTCCTCTTCAGACAGGGCCGCCAGCAGGCCCCCGGAAGTCTGGGGATCGAAGAGGAGATCCAACATCAGGGGGGAGACCGCCCCGACCACGCAGCCCCCGCGCCCTTCCCTGTTCCGGTAGGTGCCTTCCGGCACGAGGCCCATGGCGGCGTATTCCCGCACATCGGGCAGGAGGGGCACCCGCTCGAAGTGGATGGAGAGGCCGCAGGCCTCCCCGGAGGCCATCTCGGCGGCGTGTCCCCCCAGGCCAAATCCCGTCACGTCCGTGCAGGCCTGCACGTGGAAACGAGCGAGGACCTCCGCGGCGCTCCGGTTGAGGGTGCCCATGAAGGCCTGGGCGGCGGCTTCGGCCTCAGGCGAGGCGCACTGGGCGCGGAAGGCCATGTTCACCAGTCCCGTGCCGATGGGTTTGGTGAGGATCAGCCTGCCGCCGGGGCGGAGTGTGTTATTGCGCCAGGCCCGGGCCGGGTCCACCAGCCCCGTGACGGCGTATCCCAGCTTGGGCTCGGAATCCTCGATGCTATGGCCCCCGAGAAGGGCGCAACCCGCTTCCACGAGCGCCTCCAGTCCCCCCTCCAGCATGGCCCGGAGGGGCGCGAGTCCGAGGGCCTTGAGGGGGTGGCACACGAGGGCCAGGGCCGAGATGGGCCGCCCCCCCATGGCGTAGATGTCCGACAGGGCATTGGCCGCGGCGATCCGGCCAAAGAGCCTGGGGTCATCCACGATGGGCGGGAAGAAATCCACCGTCTGCACCAGCGCGCTATCAGGCCCGATGCGGAAGAGCCCGGCATCCTCGCTGCCCTTGAAATCGGCGAGGAGTTCGGGGTAGGCGGGCTGGGAGAGGCCGCAGAGGGCCTTCTCCAGCACACCCGGTCCCAGCTTGGCGCCGCATCCCGAGAATTTCGTATAGGCCGTGAGCTTCACGTGAGGAGTTCCTCCATGACATTAAGAGTCTCCCGGATCTCCTCTGGGGTCGTGAAGAGGCCCGGCGAGAAGCGGAGGGTGCCTCCCGAATCGAGGGTGCCCAGGCTCCGGTGGGCCGAAGGGGCGCAGTGGAGGCCCACCCGGGCACATATCTCGCGACGGTCCAATTCGAGCGCAAGTTCCCCCAGATCCCTTCCGGCGACGGTGATGGAGACGACGGGAACCCGCGCCTGGCCGGGACCAGGCCCCTGGGAGACGACGCCCGGGAGGGCCCGGAGGCCCCGGAGGAGTTCGTCGCAGAGGGCCAGCGCTCGCACCTGTCGCGCCAGAGCCTCCGGCGTGGCCAGGAAGCGCAGGGCGGCGAGGAGTCCCGCCAGGGCCGGCACATTGGGCGTGCCGGATTCATAGCGATCCGGGAGGAAGGGGGGCTGGCTTTCCCGCTCGGAGGCGCTGCCCGTGCCGCCTCGTATCAAGGGAGCGGGGTTCGCCCCCGGCCCCAGGAGGAGGCCTCCGGTGCCCGTGGGTCCCAGCAGGCCCTTGTGGCCGGGAAAGCAGATGAAATCGCATCCAGCAGGCATGGGAACGTGGCCCGCCAGCTGACTAGCATCCAGGCAGAGGGGAACGCCCTGCCGCTTGCAGAGTTCGGCCACGTCGGAAAAGGGCGTGAGACAGCCCGTGACGTTGCTGGCGGCGTTCAGCACCATGAGTTGGGGCCTGGCCTCCAGGGCCTGTTTCAAGGCCTGGGGATCGGGCCTCCCGCAACCATCGAAGGGGATCACCAGGAGGCGCACGCCCCGGGTGGCCTCCAGATGCCGGAGGGGCCTCATGACCGCATTGTGTTCCAGGGAGCTGAGGGCCACCGTGGCCCCCGGGGGGAGGCTCCCCAGGAGGACCAGATTGAGGGCTTCCGTGGCGTTCGGCGTAAAGATCAGGCGCTCGGATTGCGTGCCACCCAGGAAGGTGCAGCAGGCCTCCCGGGCCTCGAAGAGCAGGCGGCTGGCCTCCCGGGCCAAGGGGTGACTGGCCCTCCCAGGGCTGCAGGTGCCGGCCTGGATGCAGCCCGCCACCGCATCGGCCACGCCGGGGGCCTTGGGGTGGCTGGTGGCGGCATTGTCCAGGTAGATCACGAGCGCCCTCCCCCCAGGCCCAGGATGGCCTCCAGCACGCCTCCGCCGATGGCGCGCGCCTTGTCGGAGACGGAAAAGCAGTGCTCCCGGATGCAGCGGGGATCCACATCGGCCACCTTGAGGCCCCTCCAGGCCTGGAAACCGGGGCGGATCAGGCCCCGCAGGGTGCCATCAATGGAAGGGGCCAGGGCAGTCCTTCCCTCCGGGCCCAGGATCTCCAGGATGGGTTCCCCGGCCCGCACAGGGTCCCCGATGCGCTTCAGGTTCTCCACCCGCCCAGGGACGGGGGCGTGCAGCACCCGCTGGGCCCCCATGCCGCCGATGAGGCCCGGGATCCCGGTATTGGGCTCGGTCCTGCCCTTCAGGATCACCCGCCCCAGATCATGGCCCCGGTTGGTCTCCACCAGGGCATGGGCGTCTACCCCAGCCTCGAAGCCCGGTCCCAGGGCCACCACCACCGGGGCCATGTCGAGGCGCGTGCCCAGATTGCGCTTGGCCACGATGGCGTCCACCAGGGCCAAGGGGCGAAGGAAGGGGAGCACCGCAGCCTCCGTGTCGGCCAGGATGGGCACGGGCCCCTCCGGGCCGAAGGCCTCCAGGGCGGCCAGGAGTTCCTGGAGCGTACCCACGCGGATGGCCCGGAGCCCTTCCACTTCGGCGCTGCCCTCGTACATGGCCTCCGAGAGACAGACCGTCCTCCGGATGGCGCTGGGGCCGGGGACCTCGAGTGCCGCCACCCGAAAGCCCGAACGCACCAGACGCAGGATGCAGCCCGTGGCCAGATCCCCGGCGCCCCGCACCACCACGAGTTCCCCGCGGATCCCCATCATAGGGGCAGGACTCGCGCTGCCGGATTCGGATCCCGAAGGCAGCAGACCAGGATCCTGTCGGCGCAGGCGGCGGACAGAGCCACCGGCTCCCCAGGGCCCAGGTCGGCCTTGTTGAGCAGGAGCACCCGGCGGCCCCCCGGGGGCGCCCCCTTGAAGAGGCCCTGGGGCGAAAGGGCCAGGGCTTCGATGTGCTCCCAGCGGATCGGCGCTCCCGGGGGGCAGTGGGTGAGGGCCTCGAAGCATTGGGGGCGATGGACGGTGGCCTCGTCCATGGGGCGTCCCAGGCAATCCAGCCCCACCAGGCCCAGTACCAGGCAAGTCTCCGACGGCAGGACCGGTTCCCATTCGGCCGGGGCCTTGAGGGGGCGCCCCTTGGCCCCATCGGCTTCCACCAGCACGAAGGCCCCACCCCGGGCGAGTCCGGCGACGCGGGTGGGATGGAGGCCCTTCAGCTTGCCACCGGGTTCCTCGCTGGAGGCCAGGACGAGGCGGCGTCCCCGGCCGGGAAGAGTTGGGATGCCCTCCCATGGATCGGATGCCGAGGCCTTTCCGGGTTGGGCATAGGCCGGATCGATCAGCACCCGATCGAAGCCCCTGCCCTCCTCCAGCCGGGGATCGAAGATATGGGTGGTGGTGGTCAGGAGCACATCGGCGCCCCTCTCCGAAAGCTCCTCGGCGAGAGCAAACAGGGCGCGGGTCTTGCCCCCGGCCCCCACCAGGGCGATCACGCCACCTGTCGGGGGAAGGAAGGGCAGAAGAGCCTCCAGGAGCTTCACGAGGCTAGGCCCTGCGGGCCGAAAGGGCGCGCTTCAATTCGGGCAGGATCCCGGCATTCCTCCGGACGGCGATCAGCTCCCCCAGGATGGCGATGGCCAGTTCCGCAGGGGTCTCCGCGGCGATATCGAGGCCAATGGGAGCCCAGAGGGCCTCCACCTGGGCGGGATCATGCCCGTCCTGGAGCACCTGGTCGAAGATGAAGCGCGTCTTGCGGGCGCTGCCGATGAAGCCCGCGTAGCGGTACTTCCGCTTCAGCAGGGCCCGCACGCACTCCAGGTCCTGCAAATGCCCCCGGGAGACCACCACGGCGTAGGTCGCCCCATCGAAGGGGAATGCCCCGATGGCCTCCTCGAAACCGGCCTGGAGGGTCTGGACCCCTGCCGGAAAGTTCGAGGGGGCGAGGAATTCCGGGCGATCATCCACCACCGTGACCCGGAAACCCAGGGCCGGGGCCAAGGCCGCCATGGCCTTGCCCACATGACCGGCGCCCAGGATCAGCAGCTTTTCTTCCGGGCACAGGGGATCGAAGAAGACCCCGGGATCCTCCTCGAAGCGGGGCTGGCCCGCGCCCAGGGCCCGGGCGATCCCCTGGGCCTCGGTGGCCCTGGCCTGGCCATGGAGCGCCTTCCCGTCCTGATCGAAGAGGGCCGTCTCCACAGGGGCACCGTCCAGGATGCGTTTGACGAAGAGCACGCGCTCGCCCCTGGAGAGCCGCTCCAGCGCTGCCCGATAGGGGGTCCTGTCCTCCAAGGATTCCACGAGCATGGTGCTTGTGCCGCCGCAGACCATGGCCGGAGCATTCACATCGGTCCCCGTCATCTCCACCCGGAGCAGGGTCGGGAGGCCGCCCTCCAAGCAGCTCCGGCAGGCCTCCAGGGCCCGGGCCTCCCCCTGGCCGCCCCCCACGGTGCCCAGGCGGCCGCTGCGCGCCCCCAGGAGCATCTTGGCACCGGCATGACGGGGGGAGGAGCCCTTCACAGCCAGGAGCGTCGCGAGCGCCATGGGCTCCGCGCCCTCGGCGATGGCCTTGAACAGATTGAGTTCCATATGCCCTCCCATTCAGATCCCTGGGATTACTTCTTGCGGCTGTAGGGCGTGCCCTCCAGGGGCAGCTGGGTGCGGAAAAGACCATCCCTGCGAAAATAGGCCCCCGCCACCGCCGGGGCCGTGGGGATGGTGACGATCTCCCCCACCCCCTTGGCGCCGAAGGCCAGGTCGCTGGGCTTGGAGTTCACCAGGAGGCTCAGGATCTCGGGCACCTGGGCGGCACGGAAGAGACCCAGGGTGCCGAACTTGGCCGTGGGCTCCCCATCCTTCAGGGGGTAATCCTCGGTGAGGGCGTAGCCCAGGCCCATGACCACACCCCCCTCGATCTGGGCCTCCACATTGGTGGGGTTCACCACCCGGCCCACATCATGGGCGGCGATGACCTTTTCCACCTTGCCAGACTCATCCAGGAGCACCACCTGGGTGGCATAGCCATAGGCCACATGGCTCACGGGATGGGCCTTAGTGGAACCGAAGGGATCGGTCACGCCGGAATATTCCCGGTAGTATTCCCGGCCTTCCAGGGCCTCCAGGGGCAAGGCGTCCAGGTCCTTCTTCAGGTCCTGGGCCGCGAGACGCGCGGCCTCCCCGTTGAACACCGTCTGCCGGGAGGCGGTGGTGGTGCCCCCGTCGGGGGTGGTGGAGGTGTCGGGCGTGGCCACGTCGATGAGATCCCAGGATAGGCCCGTGGTCTCCCCCACGAACTGGACGAGCACCGAAGCCAGTCCCTGGCCGATGCAGGCGGCGCTGGTGTAGATCCCCACCCTGCCCTTCTCCACCCGGATCCTCACGCGCCCCACGTCGGAAAGGCCCACGCCGATGCCGGAATTCTTCATGCAGCAGGCGATGCCCGCGTCGGGTCGGCTCTCGAAGGCCTCCTTCACGGCCAGGAGGGTCTCCTTGAGGGCGGTATCCCCGTCGGCGATCTGACCATTGGGCAGCACATCCCCGGCTTCCACCGCGTTGCGGAACCTGAATTCCCAGGGACTGAGGCCAACTTGAGTGGCCAGGTCGTTGAGGCAGCATTCCATGGCGAAGCAGGATTGGGTCACGCCGAAGCCCCGGAAGGCCCCGGCGGGGGGATTATTGGTGTAGATGGCCCGGCCCAGAATGGAAACATTGGCGATCTTGTAGGGCCCGGCAGCGTGGGTGCAGGCCCGCTGCAGCACAGGCCCCCCCAGGGAGGCATAGGCGCCGGTATCGGCCAGGAGGCTGGCCTTCATGGCCGTGAGATGGCCCTCGGCATCGCAGGCCACCGTGAAGTCCATCTCCATGGCATGGCGCTTGGGGTGGACCCGGATGCTCTCCTGGCGGGCCAGGGTCTGCTTCACGGGCCGTTGGGAGATCCAGGCCAGCAGGGCCGCATGGTGCTGGACGGTGAGGTCCTCCTTGCCGCCGAAGCCGCCGCCCACCAGGCCGCTGACCACCTTGACCCGGTCACTGGGCAGGCCCAGCACCCCCAGGATGCCGTGGTAGTCGTCGTAGATGCTTTGCGTGCCCGTGTAGACCGTCAGGCTGCCATCCGCCTCGGGCACGGCCAGGGCGCTCTCCGGCTCCAGGAAGGCGTGTTCCGTAGGGGGCGTGCGGAAGACGTGGTGGGACACGTGGGCCGAAGCGGCGATGGTGGTCTCCACATCCCCCCGGGAGAGCTCGGTGCGGGCCAGCACATTGCCCTTGGGGTGCAGCCTGGGCGCATCCTCCCGAAGGGCCGCCTCGGGCGTGATCAGGGGCGGCAGTTCTTCATATTCCACCTGGATCCTGGCCGCGGCGGCCCGGGCCTGCTGGACCGTTTCCGCGGCCACGAGCGCCAGGGCGTCCCCCACGTAGCGGGTCTCTTCTCCCACGGCGATCATGGCGGGCCAATCGGGCACGATGTGGCCCTGGAAGCGCTCGCCGGGCACGTCCTGGGCCGTGATCACCAGCACGACGCCGGGCATGGCCTGGGCTTCCGAAATATCGATGGACTTGACCCGCACCCGGGGCTTGGGGGCCCGGAGCGCGGCCCCGTGGAGCATGCCGGGCACGGCCATATCGCCTACGTAATCGCTGGTGCCCAGGACCTTGCCCCGGGCATCCGGCCGGGGCATCCGGTCCCCGATCCCGCAGGCCCCTGGAACCAATTCCGGAAGCGTTTCCTCCCCCCGGAGGAGCCGCGCGGCCCGGAGGATGGCCTCTTCGATCTTCAGGTAGCCTGTGCAGCGGCAGATGTTGCCATGGATGGCCCTCTTCACCTCCGCCGGGGTGGGATCGGGGTTGGCGTCCAGCAGTCCCTTGGCGCTGATGACCATGCCGGGGATGCAGAAGCCGCACTGGACGGCGCCCGCATCGGCAAAGGCGCGGGCGTAGATCTCCTGCTCCCTGGGGGAGAGTCCTTCGACGGTGATCACCTTGCGGCCATCCAGCTTGGCGGTGGTGAACAGGCAGGCCCGGCTGGCCTTGCCGTCCACCAGGACCATGCAGGCGCCGCAGGCCCCCTCGGAACAGCCATCCTTCACCGAGGTCAATCGGAGCTCATCCCTGAGGAAGGCCAACAGATTGACGGTCTGATCGGTGCGATGGTCCTCGCCGTTGATCGATAGAGAAAACATGGTTGTTGCGCCCTTTTCCGTGTGTGACACCCGAAGGAAACCACGTCTACCGCATCAAATCCCCGTAGTCATCGTAGAGGGACATCAGACACTTCTGGGGCGTCAGGGGGGCGGATAATTCCAGTTTGAGACCCGGGTTATAGGCCCTCATGGCGTTGAGAATGGCGAAGTAGGCGCCGATGCCGTAGCTCAGGGGCGGCTCCCCCACGGCCTTGGAGCCCAGCAGAGCCAGCGGATCGGGCACCGTCTTCAGGGGCCTCACCTCGAGGGTCTTGGGTGTGAAGTGGATATCCGGCACCTTGTAGCCCGAGAGGGAGGCGTAGATATTCCTGCCGCTTGGATTGTAGAGCAGTTCCTCGATGGTCATCAGGCCGATGCCCTGGAGGAGCCCCCCTTCGACCTGACCAATATCGATATCCAGGTTCATGCTGGTCCCGAAATCGTGCACGATCTTCACGAGATCGATCTCGTAGGTGCCCCGCAGGCAGTCCACGGTGGCCACAGTCACGGCCGTGCCGTAGACGTGGTAAGCGAAGGGGTGCCCCTTCTCCTTGGTCTTGTCGAAGTAGATCTCCGGCGTGGCGTAGTGGGCGTGTTCGGAAAGGCCCAGGCGCATGTCCTGCACGAGAGCCACCAGGCGCTCCCAGCCCAACTCCGTGGGTTGGCCATCCAGGTGGACGACCTCGTCCTTCAGGGTGATCCGCTGCGGGTCCTCGATGCCAAGGGTCCTGGAGGCGCCGATCTTCATGCGCTCCAGGATGGCCCGGCAGGCCAGGATGGTGGCGTTGCCATTCAGGTCCGCCCCGGTGCTGGCGGCGGTGGGAGAGGCGTTGGCGATGCGGGTGGTGTTGGTGCTGTGGATGGTGATGCGTTCGGGGGCGATGGAGAAGGTCTGAGCGGCGGCCTGGACGAGCTTGGTGTTGACCCCCTGGCCCATCTCGATGACGCCGGTGGTCACGCTCACCGAACCATCGGTGTAGACATGCACCAGGGAGCGGCCCTGGTTGAGGCTGATGGTGGTGAAGGAGATGCCGAAGCAGAGGGGGAACATGGAGAGCCCCTTCTTGAAGAAGGCCTGCTCCCCATTGAAGGCGGCCACCTCCTCCCGGAGCCTATCGACCTCAAAGAGACTCGTCGCACTCTCCCAGCACGGGATGGCATTGCAGCGCTCGGTCTTCTGGCCATAGGGGAATGGATCCCCTTCCCGGAGCAGGTTCCGCCGTTGGATCTCCAAGGGCTCCACGCCCAGCTTGGAAGCCGCCGCCATGATGGCGGCCTCCATGGCGAACATGGCCTGGGGGGCGCCGAAGCCCCGAAAGGCCGTATTGGGGGGCAGGTGAGTGCGGCAGCTATGGCAGGTGATGCGGGCATTGGGGATGCCGTAGCAGCTGGTCCCGTGGAGGAGGGTTCGCTCCATGACCCCCGGGGACATGTCCGCCGAGGCCCCCGCGTCCTGGTAGGCGGTCAGATCGTAGGCGAGGATCCGGAGTTCCCGGTCCAGGCCGATCTTGAAATCGAAGGAATAGGGATGGCGTTTGCCCGTCATGACGATATCGTCGGCCCTGGACAGGACGAGCTTCACGGGCCTCTTGAGGATTTGAGCGCCCATGGCGGCCAGACAGGCGAAGGAGGTGGCCTGATCCTCCTTGCCGCCGAAGCCGCCCCCCAGGCGAATGGTGTCGACTTCGATCCGGTGCATGGGCAGGCCCAGGACCCGGGAGATGCCGCGCTGGACGGCCTTGGTGGCTTGGGTGGAGGAATGGACCTTCATGCCCCCGTTCTCGGCGGGGTAGGCGTACGAGGCCTGGGTTTCCAGGTAGACGTGCTCCTGGCCCCCCATCTCCGCCTGGCCTTCAATGATATGGGCGCAGTCCTGCCAGGCGTTTTCGGTGTCCCCCAGGTGGAAGGTGCGGGAGGGGAGGATGAAGCTCTTGGCCTCAAAGGCCTGGCGGGCCGTCACCAGGGGGGGCAACTCCTCGATCTCGACCCGGATCTTCTTCCGGGCCCGGAGGGCCAGATCCTCGGTGCGGGCCAGCACCAGGGCGACGGGCATGCCCCGGAAATGGACTTCCCCATCGGCCATCAATTCTTCGTCGGGGAGGATATTGCCGATCTGGTTCTCGCCGGGAATGTCCTGGGCCGTGAGGATGGCTTCCACCCCTTCGCAGCCGAGGGCCTCCGAGAGGTCCAGGTTCCGGATCTTCCCGTGGGCCACGGGGGAACCGAAGACGGCGGCGTAGAGGGTCCTCTCCAGGACCGGGAGATCGTTGATGTAGGTGGATTCGCCCCGCACATGGATGGATGAATCGATATTCTTCATGCCAGGGCCTCCCGGGTGAGGGTATGGGGGGAGAATTTCATGAAGTGGATCAGGATCTGTTGCCTCAGGAGGGCGCGCTTGTAGTCCCCATCCCCCGGGTGGCGGCTGACAGGCGAGACCTCGGTCTGAGCGATGCGGTTGGCTTCCTTGAAGGTGGCGTTATCGAGTCTCCGGCCCAGGAGGAAGGCCGAGGTCTCCTTCAGGGGAAGGACGGTGGGCCCCATGCAACCCACGGCCAGGATCGCCTTCCGGACGAGCTCTCCCTCGAAGGTGATCCGCAGGGCTGAATTCACCGTGGCCATATCCAGATGCTTGCGCTTGCTCGATTTCTCGAAGCTGAAGCGGGTATTCCCATCGGGCATTTCGAAACCGATATGGGTGATGATCTCCCCGGGTTCCAGGACCGTCTGCTTGTATCCGGCGAAGAATTTCCGGAGGGGCAGCTCCCGGATCCGCCCCCGGAGGGAGAGGGTGAGCGTGGAGCCCAGGCCCATGAGGATCACGCACATATCCCCGAGGGGAGAGGCATTGGCGATATTGCCCCCGATGGTGCCCATATTGCGGATGGGGTGGGAGGCCATGAGGTTCAGGTACTCTCCCAGCCCCGGGAGGGCCTCATTGAGTTCCCGGGATTCCAAGACCTGGGAGATGGTGCAGGCGGCGCCGAGCTCGCACCACCCGCCCTGGATCTGGATCTGCCGGTACTCCGGCCTGCGGGAAAGGAGCCGCACCTGACCTGCGTCCTGGGCTCCTTGGAAATCCTGGATGAGGAGATCCGTGCCCCCGGCGATGACGTAGCCTGGAGCCTCCATCGAGGGCTCTTCGGAAAGAGCGATGACCTTCATGCGTTCCGGAATCCCGAGGAAGTATTCGGGGAGGAAGCGGTTCTCCACCAACCACTGCACGGGGTTCTTGCGATCCATGGGCTGGAGCTTGTCCACGATGACTTGAAGGGCGCGCTTGATGGAGGCGTAGCCAGTGCAGCGGCAGACGTTCCCAGCCACGGAATCCAGGACGTTCTCCAGGGTGAAGGCCTTGTCGCTAAGGCAGAAGCCATAGACGGACAGGATGAAGCCCGGCGTGCAGAACCCGCACTGAGTGCCATTCGCCTCCACGAAGGCTTCCTGGATGACGGTGAGCTCCGGCTGGTTGATGCCTTCGATGGTCACCAGGTGCTTCCCCACGACATTGCCCAGGGGCGTCAGGCAGGAGGCCATCGCCCGGTAGCCCATGGCGCCCTCCACGAGGCTGCCCACCAGCACCGTGCAGGCGCCGCAATCCCCCTCCCGGCACCCGATCTTGGTGCCGTAGAGATGCATCTCGTTGCGCAGGAAGTCCACCAGCGAACTGCCCAGGGGGAGGTCGGTTTCGACTTCCCTGTTATTGACGAGCAGCTTTGGCATCGGAGTCACTCCAAACGGATCCAGCGCATTCGACTCGCACCTAGCTGAGACGGGGCCTTCCGCCCTGCATCCCAGACAAGGGCGGCGGGAGGGAACGTATCAGCCAGGGTACAAGGAACCATGGCCAAGGGGCCTCATGGATCCATTGCTACGGATGAAAGCTTACCAAATTCGGGGAAGATGACAAGTTTCTCTCAAAACCCAAGGGCGGGGGAGCGAAGGCCCCCCTGCCCCAGAGCATCAGACTTTCCGCTTTTTGAAGGGTTCGCCGCTCGGCTTGGGGAAGGCGGGCTTGGCGGTCTTGTTAAAGGGCTTGCGAGGACCGAAAGCCTTGTCATCGGCCTTGCGGGGGGCCGAGGGGCGATCCTGGTAGGGCTTGCGGGGACGCTCGTCCCGGGGGGCATCGTTGCGGGGCGTGAAGGAATGCTCCGAGAAGCGAGGCCGGGCCGGTTTTTCGGTCTTGTAGGCGACCTTGGGGGGCTCGGGGATGAAGAATCCCCCGTGGCTCTCCTTCTGCACCAGGGAGAGCAGGGCCGCGACCAATTCCTCGGCGCCGCGACCGGCCAGCAGGGTCTTGGCCTGTTCCAGGAAGGCCGGAGCCTCCAGGGCCGTGAGTTCGGCGTGGAGGTTCTGGATGCGTCCCAGGCGGATCTCCTCCTGGGTGGGCACGGGGCGCCAGTCCAATTTCAGGCCGCCGCGGCGTCCCCAGGCCAGCAGGATGCGGGATTCCTTGAAGTCCACCAGGGCCAGGGAAGTGCCCTTGAGCCCGGCGCGTCCGGTGCGCCCGGAGCGGTGGATGTAGCTCTCCATCTGGGTGGGGATGCCCATGTGGATGACCAGGGGCAGAGCCTCCACATCGAGACCCCGGGCGGCCACATCGGTGGCCACCAGGTAGCGCAGCTTGCCTTCTTTGAAGCTCGTGAGGATGCGGTTGCGGGTGGCCTGGGCCAGGTCCCCGTGGAGATGCTCAGCCGAGAGTCCGGCAGCCCGCAGCACATCGGCGACATCTTCGGCCTGCTGCTTGCGCTTGGTGAAGATGAGGGCGCCGCTGGGTTCATCCGTGAGCAGGAAGTTCACGAGGGCCTTGGTCTGGAGATGATCGGCCACCAGAGATGCCGTGTGGGCGATATCGGCGTGCTGGGTGCTGCCGTGGGAACCGCTCAGTTCGACCCTGTGGGGATTCTTCAGGAAGCGCTGGGCCAGGGTGGCGATGGGACCAGGCAGGGTAGCGCTGAAGAGGTAGGTCTGGCGGTCACCGGTGGCCTGGGAGAGGATCTTCTCCACGTCTTCCAGGAAGCCCATATTGAGCATCTCGTCGCATTCGTCGAGCACCACCATGGAGACCTTGGAGAGATCCAGGGACTTGCGGTCCAGGTGATCCATCACCCGGCCCGGCGTGCCCACGATGACCTGGGCGCCGAAGTGCAGGGCCTTGAGCTGGGGCACGTAACTGAGGCCGCCCACCAGCAGGGCCGTGGACAGATGGGGCCGGACGCTCTCCAGTTCCGTGGCCACCTGCTGGGCCAATTCCCGGGTGGGCGCCAGGATGATCACCTGGGCATGGCGTTCCGGTGTGAGGCGATGCATGATCGGCAGGCCGAAGGCCAGCGTCTTGCCGCTGCCGGTGCGGCTCTGCACCAAAAGGTCGCGGCCTTCGAGGCCCGGCTTGAAGCACTCGGCCTGGACGGGGGTGGGGGAGGTGAAGCCGCGCTTCTCGAGGGCTTCCACAAAGGGTTCGGCGCAGCCTAGGGCTGCGAAAGTCAGATCGGTCACGAATTTCTCCCGGGCGTTCGCCGGGTTGTGAATGGCAGAAAGACGCCCTCCGGTCCTGGCCCAATCTTGAAGTATCCCATGAAAGCCCATCCTCCACCAGGAATAAAACCCCAGGGGACGCTTCCGTTTACAATGGTCCTCCATGATCACCATTCTCTTGATCCGCCACGGCCTCGCCGAAGACCCTAGGAGAGGGCTATGCGATGAGGAGCGTTCCTTGACGACCCAGGGCTGGAAGAGAACCCGCGCCGCCATGAAGGGTCTGGTGGCCCGGGGCTATGTGCCCACCCGGGCCGTGAGCAGCCCCTACCGGCGCGCGGTGGAAACCCTGCAATGCCTCCAGGAGGCCGCCCAGGTGGGCTTCCCCGTGGATTCATGGGAGGGCCTCCTGCCCCAGGGCCATCCGAGCCAAGCCGAGGACTGGCTGCGCGGAGCCTGTTCCGAGGCCTCGACCCTGACCCTCGCTCTGGTGAGCCATCAGCCCTTCTGCTCGGACCTGATCCTGCACCTCACGGGGCAGGAGGTGGCCTTCCCCAATGCCGCCTGCGCCGTACTCCACTTCGAGGGCGGGCGTTTCAGCCTAGCCGCCCACCTCAAGGCCGCGGAACGATGGGAGGGCTTGTGATGGGAGAGCCTACCCGGAAATCCGAGCGCCGCTTCGCCACGCTCCCCTCTGGCATCAGGCTCCACTACCGCATTCAGGGCAACCCCCAGGGGCCCTGGATCGTCCTGGTCAATGGGCTGCTTTCGGATACCACCATGTGGGCGGGCGTCCTGCCCGGGCTAGTGCCGCGCTTCCATGTGCTCACCTTCGATGGCCGAGGCCAGGGGCATTCGGATGCGCCCGAGGGGGCCTATACCCCCCAAATCCTGGCGGAGGATGGATGGGCCTTGCTGGGCCACCTGGGCATCCAGAGGCCCTGGCTCCTGGGGCTTTCGAACGGGTCGAACATCTCCCTGGAACTCCTGGTGGCCCATCCCGGAGCCTTCGCCGGGGCCATCCTCACCAGCAGCGCGCCCTGGGTGGATTTCTCCACCCGGCTGAGGATCCTCCACTGGATCGAATGCCTCCACGTCGGCGGCCCCCTCATGCAATTCGACGCGGTGGCGCCCTACCTCTGGGGGGACCGATTCCTGGCCCAGCGCCACGGAGTCCTGCGGGCCTACCACCAGGCCATCACCTCCGGGCGGGGGGACCTCCGTTCCTCCCAGGGCGTGGACGCTGCGGCCAGTACGCGCCAGATGGAGGGCCTCCTGGAATGGGATATCCGGGACCGCCTGGGGGCCCTGAAGGATCCCGTGCTCTTCCTGGCGGGAGCCGAGGACCTGCTGACGCCCCCTTGGAAGTGCCTGGAGACGGCGCGCCTGGTGCCCCAAAGCCGCTTCGAGGTGGTGCTAGGCATCGGGCACTCGTTCCCGGTGGAAGCCCCCAAGGATTTCACCAAGCGAGTCTCCGAGTTTATTGACGGTCTGGCCAATATTCCCTTAACCCGTGGCTGAAATCCGGCTCTTGCCGCATACTTGAATCTCTCCAAAACCAAGCTCGACTTGATTGTTCCCCCTGGAAGGGGAGTTCTTTATGCCAAATGAAACCACCGTTCCCACTGTTCTCAATCTGCAGGAGCTGAAGGAGCAATCCATCGGCCGCCTCGCTGAGATGGCCAAGGCCTACGGGATCCAAAGCCCTCTGTCATTGAGGAAGCAGGAACTCATCTTCCGACTGCTGGAGGCCCAGGCCACTCAGGAGGGCATGTTCTTCGCCGAGGGCGTGCTGGAGGTCCTCCCCGAGGGTTTCGGCTTCCTCCGGGCCCCGGATTTCAACTACCTGGCCGGTGTGGACGACATCTACGTCTCCCCCAGCCAGATCCGCAAGTTCGGGCTGCGCAGCGGGGACACCATCTCCGGCATGGTGCGCCCCCCCAAGGGGGAGGAGAAATTCTTCGCCCTGCTCCGCATCGACGCCATCAATTTCGATCCCCCCCATTCGGTCAAGGAGCGCATCCACTTCGATAACCTGGTGCCCCTCTACCCCACCCAGCACCTGAAGATGGAGCGGGACGCCCAGGAACATTCCACCCGGGTCATGGACCTGATGACGCCCCTGGGCAAGGGCCAGCGCGCCCTCATCGTGGCCCCGCCCCGCACAGGCAAGACGGTGCTCCTCCAGAACATCGCCAATTCCATCACAGCCAACCATCCGGAAGTCTTCCTCATCGTGCTGCTCATCGACGAGCGCCCCGAGGAAGTCACCGACATGGAGCGCCATGTGAAGGGTGAGGTGATTTCCAGCACCTTCGACGAGCCCGCCACCCGCCACGTCCAGGTGGCCGAGATGGTCATCGAAAAGGCCAAGCGCCTCGTCGAGCACAAGAAGGACGTGGTGATCCTGCTGGATTCCATCACCCGCCTGGCTCGGGCTTACAACACCGTGGTGCCGCCCTCCGGCAAGGTGCTCAGCGGCGGCGTGGATTCCAACGCCCTCCAGCGGCCCAAGCGCTTCTTCGGCGCGGCCCGCAATATCGAAGGTGGGGGTAGCCTCACCATCGTGGCCACCGCCCTCATCGAGACCGGATCGCGCATGGATGACGTAATCTTCGAGGAATTCAAGGGCACCGGCAACTGCGAGATCGTGCTGGACCGCAAGCTCAGCGACAAGCGCATCTTCCCTTCGATGGATATCTTCAAGAGCGGCACCCGCAAGGAGGATCTCCTCATCGATGCGCCCAGGCTCCAGAAGATCTGGGTGCTGCGCAAGGTGCTGGCCGGTTCCGGCCCCGTGGAGAGCATGGAACTGCTGCTCGATCGCCTGGCCAAGACCAAGACCAACGACGAATTCCTGGCCAATCTCCAGGAACCGGCGCCCCGGCGCTAGGAGCCACCCTTGCCCTCCTTTTTCGGCCACGCGGCCGCCGGTATCGCCCTGGGCGCCGCTTTCACGGACGAAAGAACCCCGCGCCGGACCTGGATCCTGGGGGCCCTCTGCGCCACGGCGCCCGACCTGGAC
The DNA here is from genome assembly GCA_963664825.1 of uncultured Holophaga sp. GTDB lineage: Bacteria > Acidobacteriota > Holophagae > Holophagales > Holophagaceae > JAYREN01. The sequence goes on along the minus strand of OY761614.1, from coordinate 2,755,214 downwards.
TGGTTCACGGCCTTCCTGCGGGTGCACCCCGGCAATTTTCTGGCCCACCGCGGGATCACCCATTCCCTGCTGGGAGCCGTGCTGCTGGCCCTCGCCGTCTATGTGCTCGGGCTCAAGCAGGAACAGCGCAATCCGAGGATCGGGGCCTACCTGCTCCTGGCCTCCCTCTCCCATGGAATGCTGGATGCCTGCACCTCGGGCCCGGTGGGAGTGGCCTTCTTCTACCCCTTCTCCACCAGCCGCTGGGGCTGCTATTGGCAACCCTTCAGGGACGCCCCCCTGCCCTTCTGGCCGGGTCTGAGGCTGCCCTTCCTGGGGGCCCTGCTGGGCGAAGCGCTCTGGATCGGTGGACCGGGCCTCCTCCTGGCGGGGGGGACCCGCCTCTTCCAGCGCTTCTCGGCCTGGTCCTCCCTGCCCGAGGTCGAACCCGAAGGCTGATACGGGCTTTCAGGGCCTGGAGGGATAGACTGGGAGGGACCCGGCACGGGCCTCAGGGGGTTTCATGACACGGCCATCCATCACCATGCAGCCCCGCAAGAAGATCGCCCTGGTGGCCCACGACCACAAGAAGCGGGATCTCCTGGAGTGGATCGAATTCAACAAGGGGCTCCTCTGCAAGCACGAGCTCTACGCCACGGGCACGACGGGCCGCATGGTGGAGAAACTGCTGGGCATCCCGGTGACGAAATTCCAGAGCGGCCCCCTGGGGGGGATCAGCAGATCGGCGCCAAGATCGCCGAAGGGGTCATCGACTTCGTGGTGTTTTTCTGGGATCCCCTGGAACCCGCCCCCCACGATCCCGATGTGAAGGCGCTCCTACGCCTGGCCGTGGTCTGGAACATCCCCGTGGCCTGCAACTGGGCTTCGGCAGATTTCTTGATATCGAGCCCCCTCATGGACGAGACCTACGAGCGCCTTCTTCCGGACTACGAGCACTACCGCAACCGCATGACCGCGCCCGAGGGCTGAAAGGCGCTGAAGGAGGGGACCCCGTGCCCCATGCAATCCTGGAATACTCCGCCAATATCCTGGACGACGCCGATTTCCCGCACATGTTCGCCCGGCTCCACCAATTGCTGGCGGAGACCGGGAAGTGCCGCCTGGATGACATCAAGAGCCGCGCCATCGGCTGCGAACACTTCCGCGTGGGCGACGGGGACCCGCGGAACGCTTTCGCCCATCTCACGATCCTCGTCCTGGAGGGCCGGGACCCGGAAGCCCTCCAGGCCCTTGGCGAGGCCTGCCTGGAACTGATGCAGGAGTTCTACGCCCTGTCCCTGGAGGCCCAGCGCTGCGATCTCACGGTGGAGATCCGCCCCATGCGAAGGGATGGCTACTTCAAACTCAGCAGCCATCCCTCTGGGGATAAGGACTGAAGCCAAGGGCGTGAAACATTGGCTGAAAGCCATTCCCAGAGTTCAGCCGCCGCTCACAGGGGGCATAAGGGCCACCTCGTCACCTTCGGCCAGGGGGCTTTGGCGGGTGGCGAAGGCCTGGTTCACGGCCAGCAGGGCCTCCCGGGGGAGGGCCACCAGGCGCGGGTCTGCCAAGAGCCTATCCAGGGTCGGCGGCTCCGGCAGGGCCAGTTCGAGGCTCTCGAAGCCCAGCAGATCGCGATAGCGGGCGAAGGCACGGAGGCGGACGCTCACTGGGGACTCCAGGTATGGCGGAACTCGAAGGCCGGATTCAGGCCCGTGGAGCCCGATTGGCGGCTGGCGCCCATTTGGAGGACGAAATTCCCCAGGCGCCATTCGAACTGGCCGCTGAGGGTCGTCACTTCACTGGCCTTCCGCTGGGTGACCACCAGGGGCAGCTGCCAGCCAGGGAATTTGAAGGTATAGCCTCCGGTGATGGTGCTCTCGGAAGTCCCGGAACTGCCCGCCCGCCAAGCTACGTTCATCCGATCCAGCTTGAAGATCCGTCGGAAGCGCTCCTGGAGATCGGCCAGGGCGAGGCTGGTCAGCAGCCCGCTGCTGGTCTTGGCCAGGCCCGAGGAGATCGCGCTGGAGGCGTTGGAGGTGGAACCGATGGTCGAAGCCAGGGATGGATCGATGAGGATGGCCGTGATCTCATCCTTGCGCAGGGAGGGGGTGGAGGTGGGGTTCATCTCCAGCCTATCCAGGCTGCCCCGGATCTGGAGATTCACCACATAGGGCGACACGTCCACCCTCCCCAGGATATCGAGCTGAGGGAGGGAACTCTGGGCCAGATCGCTGAAGGTGACCGAACCCCGCTCCACCACGATGTCTCCAGCGGGCAGCAGGTTGGTGACCCGGCCTCCCGGCAGGAAGTCCATCTTCCCCTGGAGGGTCGGTTTCGCAAGGCTACCCTTCACCTTGAAGCTGCTCCCGGGCACGGGCCGCCCCTGGAGCTTCAAAAGGTTCGTATCGAAGGTCCAGGGCTCCGCCAACTGGAGTTCCACATCCAGCTTGATGCGCGCCATGGGGTCGTCGGGATCCAGGCCGGAGGACCCAGAGAGGCCCCCCAGGGCATTGGAGAGGAGGAGGTCGGTCAGATTGATATCGGCGTGGTAGAGCATCTGGTTGGCCTGGAGCTTGCCTGTGAGCTTGCCGCCACCCACATCACTGCCCTTCAGGCTCGCCTGGAGATCCCCCTGGAGTTCGAAGCCTTCGGGAATATCCCTGAATTCGAATTCCTCCAGCCGGGCCTCCAGGTTGTAGCTGCCGAAGCCGCCGAAGCCCCAATTCGCCTTGCCCCAGAAGCTCAGAGCCCCTTGAGCCATCAGGCCCCGGGCCGGATCATCCTTGGGGATCTCGATCTCGTGGCCCTTGAAGCGCAGGGAGAAATCGAGGTCTTCCACACTCTGGGGATAGCCCCGCATCTGAAGGCTGCCGCCGAGGACGCCGAGGGTCCCATCCAGGGTCGGCTCCCGGTAGGGCCCCCCCAGGGAGAGCTCGAAGCTCGCCGCGCCCCGGGCATCCAGATCCCCCAACAGGCTGTAGGAATCCAGTTCCATGAGCCGGTCGGCGATGGGCTTCAGGTTGGCCAGCTCCGCGGAGCCCTCGAGCCTCAGGCCCAGGGGCACATCCCCCTTGAAGGGAACCCGGCCAGAGGCGCGGAAGGAGGCGATGGAGGTGGTCTGGGAGCGGCCCTGCAGCCGGAGATCCACCGTGGCTCCCGTGGCATCCCCCTGCAGGGCCGTGGGCCGTTCCTGGGAGAGTTCGAAGCCATCGAAGGTGCCCACCAACTGGTTGAGGCGCCCCTTCCAACGAAGGCCTTCGGCGTTCCAGAGCCCCTCGGCGGAGGCCTCCATGTGGAGATCCTGCAGGAGATCCCGGCTAAGGCGGGTGGCCAGCTGGCTGGTATCGGCGGTTTCGGGCCCCACCCGAAGTTCCAGGGCGCCGACCATTCCCGGGGGCGTATCCCAGCCCTGGAAGGTGAGGAAAGGCTGCGCCATGCCCAGCATCCCCAGCCGCAGGCCAAGGCCGTCCTCCCCATTTTCCAGGGAGCCCTCCAGGCCCTCCAGGCTCTGATTGCCCAGGAAGATCCGCCCCCCCCGGAAGCTGGCCTGGCCCAGGGGAAGCTGGGTGGGCCCCAGGGGCCGGACCCAGGGGCCCTCCAGGCTGGCTTCCACCCGGGCCTGGAACCGGGGGCCCGGAATGCCCAGGGGCTCGGAATCCAGATCCCCCTTCAGGGAGACCTGCCAGGTCCGTCGCCCCAGATCCATGTCCATTCCGCCCTGCAGAGCCAGGAGCCCCGCCGGGGCATCCTCCCCTTGACCCAGGACGGCCAGGCTCTCGCCGATGCGCAGATCCCGCACCTGGAGCTGGTCCCGCTGGATATCCATGCCGAAATCCCCACTGAGGGCCGGGATCTTCAGGCCGTACACTTCGGCAGCTTCGGCCTGGGCCCCGCCCTCCATGAGGATCCGGTCGTAGGGTCCGTGGAGGCGCACCCAGCCGCTGCCCGTGCCGCGGATGCGGATCTTTTGCAGGTCCAGATCGGCAGCCTTCAGGCCTTCTTCCACGGGCAGGCGGGAGGCCCGGTAGCACATATCGATGGCCTCCCGCCCCGGCGGAAGGTCGGCCCAGGTGAGCCAGAGTTCACCCCAGCCGCGCCCTTCCCCCTTGAAGAGCTCGATATTGGTCAGACTGAGCTCGGTGCCCCGGATGCCGACCCGGGTGTGGAGCCGATCGGCCTGGGCGCCGTGCCAGCGGGGCGCCTGCACCTCGCATTCCCCGGAAAGATTCAGCCCCTCCCCTGGAGTCCAGCGGACCTCGGCCTGGGCATGGGCCCTCCCGGCCATCTGGAAGGGATGGACCAGGATCTTGGGCTTTTGAGCCCCTTGAGCGGGAAGCCGCTCCTTGTCGCCGATCTCCCAGGCCCCCAGGACCTCCGCGACGGTGGAGGCGTCCGTGTCCACCAGACCGGTCGCGGCCAGCTCCCGGAATCCGCCCTTCCCCAGGCGGGCGCTGCCTTGGCCCTGGAAGTCCAACTGGGGGAAATGGAGCGTGAGCCCCTCGGCCCGCAGTTCTCCGCCCTGAAGCCTCAAGGCGGCTCCCCCGGCGGCCTGGCCCTCTCGGGAAAGGTTGGCCTGAAGCTTCAGTTCCACCCGGTCCAGAGCCGGAGGAGACCAGGGGTTTCCGGGGAGGAAGGCCTCCCCATCGAAGCTCCCGGAGGCCTCCTGGAGAAATCCGGCCCTCACCAGGGCGGCCAGGGGCCCCAGAGCCACGTCCCGACCCTGGACCTGCAGGCGGCTGCCCTCATCCCGTTTCCAGGCCCCCTGGGCCTCCAGCCGCCCCTCCGGCGAGGTCCAGGCCATGCGCTGGATGCGAGCCTCGTTGGGCGTCCCGCTGGCGGTCAATTCCAGGCTCCCGGGACGGATTTTCAGGGCCGCACTGGCCAATTCGCGGCCGCCCACGGTGAATTTCCATTGGGGCCCGCGGGCCTGCCCCCAGGTCTCGGCCTTGAACTCCAGGGTGCCGGTCAGGGCACCGGCCTGGGGAGCCAGGAGGCCCTGAAGCTGGGCCATATCCAACTTGCCGCTGGCCGCTGATCCCAGCTTGCCGCTGGCCGTCTCCCATCGCCCCTGGCAGGCTACACGGCTATTGCCCAGCTTCAGATCCCCCTTGGCCAGAGAGATCACGCCATCGTTGTATTCCGCCTGCAGGGCGAGTCCCCCCTGCCGGGAGGTGGGCCCCTCCCCGGCCTTCAGGGCCAGGGTATCCAGGAAGAGCTTCAGGCGATTGATCCCATGGCCCTGGCCATGGATGGCAAAGGTGGAGGTGAGGGTCGGCAAGCCCCAGGCCGGTTCCCGCACCAGGATCTGGGCCTCTCGGATGGAAACCTGATCCACCTGCCAGTGCAGCTTGGGAGCCCCGGGGGGCCGTGGCTTCAGATGAATGCGTCCGAACCTAGCTGCGTCCAGGAGGATCCTCGGGCGATCCACGTCCAGGCGATGGATCCAGACCTTGCCGGCCAGCAGGAGGCCCGGATCCACCACGACCTCCACCCGGTCGGCCTGGAGCAGATCCCCGCCCAAGGCGGGTTTGAAGAGCACGACTCGGCCCTGGAAGAGATGCAGTTCCAGGCCCTCCATCTGGAGACCGAGCCCGGTCTTCTCCCGGACCTTGGCGTCCAGCTTGGCGATGGCCCACCGGGTGACGAAGGGGCGCTGGAGTGTCCACGCGGCGGCGCCGAGTACGACCGCCCCGGAGACCAGCACATAGGTGGTCCGACGGAACCAGCGGCGGGTCCACAGCGCCGGGTGCCCTTTTCGCGGGACCTCCTCCATCTCAGTTCTTCTCCTTACAACTGGGACAGAGGGAAGCGTTGCGCGGCAGGGGCCGGTAGCAGAAGCGGCAAAGCCGGGGCTGGGTGGGCATGGCGGGCCGCGGCGCAGGGCCAGTCGCGTTCATACCCGGCACCAGGGGACGGGTGTCCTTGGTGAGGGAATACTTTAGGCGATTGAGGTCATCCAGCAGGGCCTGGGCCGAGAGGTAGCGGTCCCCAAGGTTGACGGCCAGCGCCTTCATCACCACTTCTGAAAAGGCCTTGGGCACGCCCTGGTGTCGGAGATAGGGGGGCACAACAGTCTGGGAGGTGAAGGCCTGGGCGATCTTCACCGGGTCCGCATCGTAGAAGGGCACGGTGCCCGTGAGCATCTCGTACATCGTGATACCCAGGCTCCAGATATCGCTCTGGAAGACCGCACGGCCCCGGAAGTGCTCGGGGGCCATGTAGGGCGGGCTTCCGATGCGGGTGCGCGCGAAGAGATCCTGGGTCGCCAGGAGCCGGGAGGTCCCGAAGTCCGTGACCTTGGCCAGGCCCTCGGCGGTGAGCAGGATATTGGCCGGCCTCAGGTCCCGGTGGAGGACCTTGTGGGAATGCGCGAAACCAATGGCCGAGGCCACATCGATGGAGATATCCAGCGCCCTCTCGGGCTGGAGGTGGCGCTCCCTCCGGATCAACTTGTCGAGGCTTTCACCGTCGATGTATTCCATCACCATGAAGAAGGTGTCGCCCTTCTGCTCCACGGTGATGAGCTCGACGATATTGGGATGCTTGAGACCCGCCATGATGCGGGGTTCCTGGAGCATGCCCTGCTCGTCCTGCTGGTGATGGGGCACCTTGAGGGCCACGCGACGGTTCAGGAGCTTATCCTCCGCCAGATAGACCGTGCCGAAGCCCCCGGCCCCCAGACGGTCCAGGATCTGGTACTTGCCCAGCATCTGATCTTTGGAAAGCACGGATGGCTCCAGTGATTCCATCAGGATGCCGCGAATCGGGCCCCAGGGGGAGGTCGAGGCGGCGATAAAAAATCAGGAGGAGGCCTACCAGGTCAGGACAAGGCAGGTGGAGAGGGTGTCTGACCGGATCCCCGGAGTGGCCACGCGCTGCCACCGCGCCTCGAGGCCGATGCGCCTCCCGGCCTTGGAATGGCGCAGCAATCCGACTCCGGCCATGCCCACGGGCCGGGTGGTGTGCCAGGTCGTCGAGCCTCCATAGGTGCTGGCCTGAGGGCCGTCGGCCGTGGGCACGAGATCCGTCCGGTATCCGTCGGTGGCCCAGACATGGGCTAGACCGACACCCACGAGGGCGTAGCCCTGCCATTGGCTTCCCGTGTAGAGGGGCACGAAAAGCTGGGGCACGAGGCCCACGGTGCTCAGGTCCCCATCCTCACCAGAAGAGGCCAGGCGCTTCGAATGGCCCTGGGCGATGAAAAGCTCGGCCCCCAGGGAGATGGCGCCCAGATGGTAGCGTCCGCCGATGCCCGCCTGTACGCTGCCCTGGACCTGGTCCGACCAGGCGCCAAGGGGCACCGCGGCGCCCACCGTGAAGACCCCCTCCAACGTATCGGGCGCCTGGGCAAAGACGTGCGGGGCCACGAGGCCCAGGGCGAGAAGAAGGGGCAAGCGCATGGAATCTCCTGGGATGCTCAATTCCAGGATGATCGGAAAGGACAAGGGGTTCAATGTTGGCTGCGGAGGACTCGGAATAGCAGAGAGCGGATCCTGTTCGCATCCTTCGGATGCTCACTTGGCCCCTCTTGGGCCTCGCCGGTTCGGCAGGCCTTCGGCCTGTGGCCCTCCATCTATCCGGCGCAGTGCGCCCTCCCACTCGCTATAGCTCGCGGAGATGGAGCCTCCGCTCCTGCTTCGGGCTCACAAATCCGCCGACCCACTTGGGCGCTGCGCCCGCTGGTTAGCCCAGGAATGCTTTCAGGGTTTTGCTGTAACGCGGATGCCGAATTTTTCTCAGCGCCTTGGACTCGATCTGGCGGATGCGCTCCCGGGTGACGGCGAACTCGCTGCCGACCTCTTCCAGGGTGTGTTCGCTGGCCTCATCGCCCACGCCGAAGCGCATGCGCAGGACCTTCTCCTCGCGCTCGGTGAGGGTCTGGAGCACGGAATTGACGGTCTCCTTGAGGCGCTGCTGGACCACCTGCTCCACGGGGGAGGTGACGGTCTTGTCCTCGATGAAGTCACCGAGGTGGCTATCCTCCTCCTCGCCGATGGGGGTCTCCAGGCTGATGGGCTCCTGGGCGATCTTCATCACCTTGCGCACCTTGGAGACGGGCATCTCCATGGCGTGGGCAATCTCCTCGCTGGAGGGTTCGCGGCCCAGCTTCTGCACCAGTTCGCGCTGTGTGCGGATGAGCTTATTGATGGTCTCGATCATATGCACGGGGATGCGGATCGTCCGGGCCTGATCGGCGATGGCGCGGGTGATGGCCTGGCGGATCCACCAGGTGGCGTAGGTCGAGAACTTGAAGCCGCGGCTGTATTCGAACTTGTCGACGGCCTTCATCAAACCGATATTGCCCTCCTGGATGAGATCCAGGAACTGCAGGCCGCGGTTGGTGTAGCGCTTGGCGATGGAGACCACGAGGCGGAGATTGGCCTCGGTGAGTTCGGCCTTGGCCGAGCGGCTAATGCTCTCCGCGTCCTTGAGGGCACCATAGTCGTCGTGGAACCACTCGGTCTTGGTCTCGAACTTGGCGAAGAAGCGGGCCAGTTCGGATTCAATCTGAGTGATCTCCTTTTCGTATTTTTCCTTCAGGCTGGCGAAGGCCGGGTTCTTCAGGCGATCGGCCAATTCGCGCAGGCGCCGCTCCCCTTCCCGGACCTGTTTGTGGTTCTGGGTGATCTTGTCGATGAGGCGGGTGACAGCCAGGCTATTGAGGCCCAGGCGGCGCACCTGACGGGCCACGCGGCCGCGCCCCAGGAGGATCTCCCGATCGATCTTCCGCTTCTTGGGCAGCGTCTTGCCGCTGTTCTTGAGCTCGATCAGATCCTGGAGGGCCTGTTCGTAGCCCAGCAGCTTCTCGAACTGGTGATGCACATGCTGAGTGGCCGAGGTGCTCTCGGCATCCTCGTCCTCATCCACCTCATCGGAGAGACCCACCACCTCGCGGATCTTGCCGGGGTTGTCTTTGAGCATCCTGCCGATATCGATAAGGAGGCTCACAGCCAGGCGGGAGCGGGAGAGGGCACGCATGACCCGTCGGACGCCCGTCTCGATGCGCTTGGCAATCTCGACTTCGTCCTCGCGCTTGAGGAGGGGCACTGTGCCCATCTCCTTGAGGTACATCCGCACGGGATCATTGAACTTGTCCGTATCCGGCGAATCGATATCGACCTCGGATTCCTTGTCGACCTTGACCGGGGCCTCGGAAATCAGAGCCTCGGGCTCCATCATTTCCCGGTTGGCCAGGGCCTCCGCTTCGGTGGCACCCACGCCCAGACCGAGCTTGGCGAACATACCGATGACATTTTCAACATCCTCAGGGGAGGATGCGGAGGCCGGGAGGAACGCATTGAGCTCGTCGACCAGGATGAAGCCGCGGGTCCTGCCGAGGGAGATGAGCGCTTTCGTGAGCTGGAAATAACTGTCACGGGATGGGGTGGGGACCATCAAGACCTCAAAGAGCCACGGATCGGGCGATCCTAGGGGAGGGAAGGCATGGGCGGAAATCGGGAGTCGGCCGAAGGGCTAGAAAATCCCATTATGCCAAAGGCGCCCGGAACCTTTCAGTATAGGAGGCTTCCAAAATCCCGCAAGGGCCATTGCGTTTTTGAATGGGCAGCGTTGGATTTAAAGGGAAGCGAAGCGCCGCCGGCGCTGCTGTTTTTTGAGTTCGGACTTACGGGAGAGCAGCCCGGAAAGCCGTGATTGGATCTGCCCTAGGTAAATTGGATCGGCCAACGTGGCCGGAGCTTGAATTTGGCGCGTAAGGGCCTGGATCTCACGCTGCACGTAGGCCGCTTCCAGATTTTGGATGGCGCCCTCCGGGGCGAGTTCCGATTCGTCCTTGGATGCCCAGGCTGCCTGGGCATGGCGAATGGCGGCCAGGGCACCTTCCGGGATGCGGTCATCCTCGCCCTCGGCATCCAACAGGCACTGCAACAGGGGCGCTCCGGTGAGGCTCTCCCACCAGGCGAAGGGCAGCTCACTCATCCTCGCGCGCACCCCCGGATCCATGCAGAGGGCCAGGAAGGGGCGGAGCAGATCATCGATCTCCACCACAGCACTGGGGGAGGGTTCCTCCGAGGGTCGCTCCGGAACCAGGGTCCGGCTCTTCACCGCATGATCGAACTCCGAGAGGGGGATCTGGAGCTGGTGGGACAGGCTCGCGAAGAGTTCCCGACGTTCCGGCGTATTGGGCAGGAAACCCAGGAATTCCGCCAGCTCCCGCAGGGCGGCCATGCGGTCGGGAATGCGCCGCACATCCTTGCCATCGAGGGCCCGGTTGATGACGAAGCTCGTCCAGTCCGGCGCGTTCCGCACTAATTCCCGGAAGGCCTCGGCCCCCAGTTTCAGACACCAGGTGTCGGGATCCTCGCCCATGGGCAGCAGCAGGAGCCTCACGTCGAAGCCCGCGGGCAACGCCAGCCTCAAGCCCTTCTCCATGGCCCGAATGCCCGCGGCGTCCCCGTCGAAGCAGAGCACCAGCCGCTTGGTGAAGCGGTGCAGCATCTGGAGATGGTTCTCGGTGAGCGCCGTACCCAGGGGGGCCACGGCCTGGTTCACGCCGTCCTGATGGAGCTGGAGCACATCGAAGTAGCCCTCCACCACCAGGGCCCCCTCCTTGAAGCCGCCCTTGGCCCGATTGAACCCGAAGAGCACGGAGCCCTTACTGAAGAGGGGCGTCTCGCGGGTGTTCAGATACTTGGGCTTGTCCTCGCCGAAGGCCCGCCCACCGAAGGCGATGAGGCGTCCCCGGCCATCGTGGATGGGGATGGTGAGGCGGTTGCGGAGGAAATCGATGAGGGTGCCGCGCTCGCTGCGCCCCGCCAGCCCCGTCTGTTCGATGAGCTCGTTGGAGAAGCCCGCCTTGCGCAGGTGCCCCACGAGGTTCTCCCATCCCTCCGGCGCGAAGCCGAAGCCCGCCTCCGAAATGAAGGATTCCCGGATGCCGCGCTTGTTCAGGTATTCGAGGGCCTTGGGCGTTTCCCGGAGCCGGGCCTGATAGTAGGCCTGAGCCGAATCCAGGGCGGCGCGCATCCGCTCTTCCAGATCCATCTCGGAAGCCGAGCGCTCACGCACCTTGGGCATTTCGATCCCGGCCTGCCGGGCCAGCTGTTCGAGGGCCTCGGGGAAGGTCAGGCCCTCCCGCTCCTGCAGCCAGGTGAAGGCATCTCCGTGCTTGGCGCATCCGAAGCAGTGGTAGAAGCCGCGGTCCCCCACCACCTGGAAGCTGGGGCTGCGCTCCGAATGGAAGGGACAGAGCCCCACCCAGGCACTGCCCTGCTTGCGCAGCTTCACCGCCTGGCCCACCAGGGCCACCAGATCGGTCGCGTCTTTCACGCGCTGGACGAGTTCGCGGTCTCGCATCGGACCCTTCAGAATAGCGGCAACCCGGGCCCAGAAGGCCGAACAGACGCCCTGTCTGGGCCGAGGGCCGCAATAGACATTTTTTTGATCGGTACTGAAAATTCCATGCTGTCCTCCATGGACTCCCATGGGAAGCTGGAGCGTTGCATATTGAGAAAGGAACAGATGGCCACCCAGATCCTCGATACCGTCCTCATCTTCTCCCTGCCGGCCTCGGGCAAATCCGAGACCCGCACCTACATGTCCAGCCTGACGCCGGAGCAGTGTGTCCAGGAGATGGCCATGGGGCCCACGGTCCAGCTGGACGACTATCCCTACGTCCACATGATGCATCGCATCGATGACGAGCTGAGGGCCAACGGCTGGCACGACGTCTACTACAAGGGCCCCACCCGCCCCTTCCAGGACGATTGGACCTGGGCCGTCCTCATCGAGTTGCTCAACGAGGATTACGACAACCTCGTGCACCGCCGCACCTTCAATCCCCTCAGCCCCGCCCAGGCCCTCATGGACCGCATGGACGCCGCCTGCGCCAAGGTGGGCCTGCCCGAATCCATGGGCCAGGTCCCCTACGGCATCCGCCGGAAGGTGGCCGAAGCCATCGAGGCCGAGGCCCGGCACGAGTTGGACGTGCTCAACGCCACGTGCAGTCAGGACCGCACGGGCAAGACCATCGTCATCGAGTGCGCCCGCGGTGGACCCAATGGCAGCGCCTTCCCCATCTGCCCGCCCCACGGCTACTGGAGCGCCTTCCAACAGCTCAGCCCGCAGATCCTGGAGAAGTCCTCCATCCTCTACGTGTGGGTGGACCCCTGCGAGAGCCGCCGCAAGAACATCGAACGCGGCCTGCCCAACGCCCAGGGCAGCATCCTGAACCACAGCGTGCCCATGGAAGTGATGCTGGCCCACTACGGCACCGACGATATGGCCTGGCTCATGGAGCAGTCCGATAAGCCCGACACCGTCAAGGTGGAGCGCGTCGTGGCCGAAGGCGAGCGCTTCGTGACGAAGGTGTACTACCTGCCCGCCGCCCGCTTCGATAACCGCCAGGACAAGACCAGCTTCGTGCGCAAGCCCAAGGCCCAGTGGAAGGCTGAAGAGATCAAGCCCCTCCACGAAGGCCTCGCCGGAGCCCTGCAGACACTGCGCAAGGTCAAGAACTCACTTTAGGAACCTCGCGCCCAGCGCCAGGATAGGATGGTCCTTCTTGCGGGAGCTTCAGTGTCCCAATATGGTCGCGGCCTTCTCCTATCCCTGGCGCTGGTCTTTGTACTGCCCGGGGCCCCGCCGCCGGCGCCCATCCCCAAAGCCCAGCCCACGGCCACGATCTACCTGACCTTCGACGACGGCCCCTTGAACGGTTCGGAAGATATCGACGACGCCGTGCGCAGGGAGCAGATCAAGATCAATGTCTTCGTGGTGGGCATGCAGGCGATGGCCAATCCACGGTTGAAGTCGTACTGCCAGCTCTACGAGACCAACCCCTGGATCGAAGTGGGCAACCATAGCTACACCCACGCCGCCGAGGGCTACCATGCGTTCTATGATTTACCGGAGCTCCTGCTTCAGGATTTCCTCCGCTGCCAGAAGGCCCTCCACCTGCAGACCCAGCTGGCCCGCCTTCCGGGCCGGAACATGTGGCGGATCAAGGGGCGCCATTCCGATGACGTGAAGAGCGGTTCGGCCTGCGCCGATAAGCTCTTCGCCGCGGGATTCAGGATCTTCGGCTGGGATCTGGAGTGGACCCACGACTCCCACACGGGGGCGCCCGTGCAGACCGTGGGCGATATGCTCTACCTCATCGAGCGCCGTCTCTCGGAGAAGCGCACGGTCACCGAAGGCCATCTCGTGCTCCTCTGCCACGACGAGATGTTCCGCAAGGTCTGGGAAGAGACCGAATTGAAGGAGCTGATCGAGAAGCTCCGTGCCAAGGGCTACGCCTTCGGGCACTTGAGCCAATACCCCTGATCGGGCTCACGCTTCAAAAGGATCCACGGAGGAATGCGGGTACAGGAACTGGAGAAGATCCTGGCTCTTTCAGTTCTTCTCCGTATCCTTCGCGGTGGTTTTCATTTTTGACTTCCACGTTTGGCTTCCAGGAGCTGCGCGAGGCGCTTCAGGGCCTCCCGGGAGCCGTCCCAACCCATGAGGCCCTGGGCTTCCCTGAGGCTGCACCACCGGTATTCGCTATGCTCTCCCTGGAAGAGCTGGACCTCGGCGCCGAGGGGCACTTCCATGTGGTAGCAGGCCTCGATATTGAAGCGCGGTTCGCCCTCGGGCAGGCCCAGGATGGCGGGATCCACCCAGAAGGTGTGCGAGAAATCCAGGGGACGCAGGACCCCTGAGAGACCCGTCTCCTCCCGCAGTTCCCGGTGGGCGGCCTCTTCCAGGCTCTCCCCGGGCTCCACCATGCCCGTCACGCTGGACCACCAGAGGCCCTGTTCCGGCTGACGGAGCATCATCAGGATCTCGGGACCCTCCGGACCGCGCCGCCAAGTGAGCGCGCAGACGCTGCGGGAGGGGGCGGCCACGGGCAGGGCCTCGAAGCCGAAGACATCTTGGAAGTGCTGTTCCATCCGCTCCGCGGCCTGATCCCAGGTGGGCGCGGCCTCGCCGATGAGGGAGGCCAGACTGCACACGCCCTTGTCCGCGATACCGCAGGGGGTGATCCAGCTAAAGTGCTGCAGGTTGGACCGGACATTGAAGGCGATGCCGTGGGTCGAGACCCAGTGTTTGAGATGGATGCCCAGGGCACCGAGCTTTTCCCAGCCCCGGGGCGTATTCACCCAGACCCCCGGGAAACCCTGGAGCCGCTCGGCGACCACCCCGAAATCCAGGGCAGTGCGGATCATGCATTCCTCCAGGCCCCGCACGAAACGGGTCAGGTCCTTGCGGCCCTCCCCCAGATTGCAGATGGGATAGGCCACCAGCTGGCCGGGTCCATGGTAGGTCACCTGCCCGCCGCGATCGGTCTCGAAGACTCCGACTCCTTGGGTTTCCAGGAAGGCTTCGTCCACATGAATATCCTGCCGGGTGGCATTGCGCCCCAGGGTGAAGATGGGGGGGTGCTCCAGCAGCAGGATCTGATCGGGGAGCCGCCCCTCCCGCACACCCAGGGCCAGGGACCTCTGCATGCGCAGTCCCGCCTCGTAGAAGACGCGACCCAGGCGACGGATCTGGGCGGGGCGGCGGGAGGGAAATCCGATCTCAAGCATGGGAAAAGCCTAGCGGAAACGGGGACTCAAGGGGCATAGACCCGGGCTTGGAATGAACGAAGGGGGCCAAGTCTGGCACAATAGAATGTGACTATGAGCCTGGATCCCACGACCATCGGCCGTTTCAAGGTGCTCGGCGAATTGGGCCATGGAGCCATGGGCGTGGTCTACCTCGCCGAGGATCCCCTGCTCCAACGGGGGGTGGCCATCAAGGTGGTGCGGGGCGATATGGCCATCCGGGAGGATGCCCTGGCCAAGTTCCGCCTGGAGGCTCAGATCTCGGCCAAGCTCAATCATCCCGGCGTCGTCACCATCTTCGATGTAGGCGAGGCACCGGATTCGGGCCCCTTCATGGCCATGGAATACGTGGAAGGGGAATCCCTTTCCGAAGAGATCCGCCGGGGCCCCCTGCCCGCCGGACGCGCGATGCGACTCCTGGTCCAGGGGCTCCATGCGTTGGAGGCCGCCCATGGGGCGGGCATCACTCACCGGGATATCAAGCCGGAGAATTTCTTGGTGAGCCGGGCCGGGAGCCTCAAGCTCATGGATTTTGGCATCTCCCGGGCGAGCCAGATTTCCCCCATGACTTCGACCCTCATGTGCACGCCCAGCTTCGCGGCGCCTGAACTGCTGGATCACCAGGTCCCCGGCGAGGGTTCGGACCGCTGGGCCTTTGCGGTCACGGCCTTCAATTGCCTGACCGGGGAACTGCCCTTCCGTTCGGAATCCCTGAGTGGCCTGCTCTACCAGATCGCCCACGAGGCTCCGCTCTTCCCGTCCCACATGGACTCCCGCCTGGGGGCGACCTTCAGCCGGGCTTTCCAGAAGCGGCCCGAGGATCGCCATCCCGATCTCCGGAGCTTCTACCGGGAACTCCTGGAGGCGCTCCCCCTCGAACCCGAGGCCCGAAACCAATGCTTGGCCCTCCTGGAAATGCCCGAGACCTCGTGCCTGGGCACCTCTGCTCCGGCCCCCGCAGGAAAAGGCTCCCGGCCTTTCCCTGCGGGCAGAGCCTTGCTCCTGGGCATCGCGATACTGGCCCTGCTGCTGGGAGGAGCCTGGTACAAGGGGTTCTTCAGCCTCCGGCGCCTCAGCGTGACCACCTCTCCCCCAGGGGCCCGGGTCTTCCTGGATGATGTGGAGTTGGGCCGTTCGCCCTTTCGGGATCTCCGGATTCCCCGGAAGGGCCGGATCTTGCGCCTGGAGAAGCCCGGCTACCAGAGCCTGGAGCACGGCCTCCGCAGGGAGGACCGCTCACTGGAGCTGAACCTGTTCCCCGAGCCCCTGAATCTGGTGATCGCCAGCGATCCGCCCGGGGCCGAGGTCCTCCTGAACGGCGCGTTCAAGGGCCTCACGCCCCTGGGCGAGCTGCAGGTGCCAGGGGAAGGCGCCCACAGGCTCCTGGTGCGCAAGAGCGGCTTCGAGACCTGGACCATGACCGTGACCCGGGAGCATCTCCCCCCGAGGCATATCACCCTCCGACGCGCGCCCAAAGGGGCCGCCAAGGCGAAGGAATCCGGTTTCTGGGAAGGCGTCAAGGAGCGGACCAAGCATCTCTTCGGCGCCAAGGGCTGAACCCTCAGGGCAGCACGAGATCGTCGTCGGCCAGGGCCCTCTGGGTCTGGGCCTGGCGGAAAGCCAGGTAGGCCTCCCGGAGGGCGGGATCGCCCAGGGCCAGGATGGAGGCGGCCAGCAGGGCGGCGTTGATGGCGCCGGCCTTGCCGATGGCCAGGGTCCCAACGGGAATGCCCGTGGGCATCTGGACCGTGGCCAACAGGGCGTCCATGCCTTCGGTGGCCCAGCCCTTCATGGGCACGCCCAGCACGGGCAGGTGGGTCTGACCGGCGCAGACGCCAGCCAGATGGGCTGCGCCTCCGGCGGCGGCGATGATCACCTTCATCCCCCGGCCTTCGGCGCCCCTGCAGAATTCGATCACCTTCTCGGGTGTGCGGTGGGCGCTGGCCACATGGGCCTCGCAGGGAATGCCAAGCTGCTTCAGGGTCAAGGCCGTGTGCCGCATCGTGTCCCAGTCGGACTTGGAGCCCATGAGGATGCCTACAAGGGGTTTCGTCATCGGAACCTCGGGGTGTTCGAAGGGGACGTCGGGATGGGCACAGGGGTCTCGCGCATCCGCGCAGCGGATACCGAGTGGATGCCTACAAGGGGTTTCGAATGCATGCGCGACTCCGGAGACGACCAGGAACTTTCGATTCTATCCCAGCCATGGACGCCACCTTCCCCGAGCGGCACAATCGGGACATGGATTTTCAGACAATCGATACCGATGACACGGCCCTCCGAGCCATCCTCGTGGTGGACGACGACCCCGTGGTCCGGCGCTACATGGAGGCCCAACTCTCGCGCCTGGGCTGCCGCCTGCTCTTCGCCAACGACGGCATCGAGGCCCTGGAGGTGCTGGATAAGACCCACCCGGATCTGGTGCTGCTCGATATCGTGATGCCTCGCATGGACGGCCTGGAGGTCTGCCGTCGCATCAAGGGCAACCTGGAGACCCACGATATCCCGGTGATCCATCTCACATCCCTCCAGGGCGCGGCCAAGGAACAGAGCTTCGCCTGTGGCGCCGACGATTTTCTCAATAAGCCGACCAATTTCGTGGAACTGCGTTCCCGGATCCGCAGTCATCTCCTCATCAAGAGCCTGCTGGCGGAGCGCCGACGCCTTCAGACCCGGCAGCGGGACTGGCAGTGGGAGAAGAACAAACCCGCACGAATCCTGCTGGTGGAATCCGAACCCGGTCTCCGGGAAACCATGCTCGGGGAACTGCGTGGCCTGGGCCACGACGCCCAGGGCGCCGAAAGCCTCCAGGCTTGCGTCAAGCATCTGGGCTCTGGCCTACCGGATCTCATGATCCTGGATCATCAGCTTTCGGACGGCAGCGGCACGGCCTTCGCCGCGCACCTGCGCAACTACGCCCGCAGCCGCGATCTGCCTGTGCTCATCCTCTGCGCCCCCAGCGCCCTGGGAAAGGAGATCCTTTCGGGTGATGGGCCCATCGACTACCTCACCAAGCCCTTCCAGCCCGCGGAGCTGAGGGTGAGGGTGGAGGTGCTCCTGCGCCACGGGGCCCTGCTCCGGGAGCGGGACATGAATCGCTTCGGCACCGGCAAGCATCTGCTGCTGGATCCCCAGACCGGTGCCTTCACCGATGCCTTCCTGGAGGCTCACCTGGAGCTGCTCCAGAAGACCCTCGCGAAAACGGAGCTGCCCCTCGCCCTCATGGCCGCCGGCGGCGGGCCTGCCTCCAAAGAATGGACCGCCTCGAAAGAGGCCATCGATGGGACGGCAAAACTGCTGAACTCCACCCTGCTTCCGGGGGAAGCCATCTGCCGGGTGGCGGAGCGCTCCTTCGTCGTGGTCCTGCCGGGGCTGGACAAGGCGAAGCTCGAAGCGCGCATGGCCGCCCTGCGCCAGGTGGGGTTCAAGGGCCCGCTGGTGGGGATGATGGTGCCCCGGAAGGCCTCGGCCACCGCCATCCTCGGCAAATTGGCCCAGATGCTCCAGTCCTGAAGGATTCTCCATGCATGTGATGGTGCTGGGCGGTGGGGCGGCGGGCATGATGGCGGCCTGGCGGGCCGCGGCCCTCGGCCACGCCGTGACCCTCCTCGAAGGCAACGGACGCCTGGGCGTGAAACTGCGCATCAGCGGCGGCGGCAAGTGCAATCTCACCCACACCGGTTCGGTCAAGGACGTACTGACCCCCTTCGGCAAGGAACAGGCCCGCTTCCTGCGACCGGCCTTCCACGCCTTCGGCAGCGAAGAACTCCGCACCCTCCTGGGCCGGGAAGGCGTGGAGACCTATGTGCGCGAGAACGGCCGGGTCTTCCCTCTGGATCGCCCAGGTTCGGCCATGGATGTGGTGACGGTATTCGAAACGCTCCTGCATCGCGCCGGTGTGGATGTGCGCCTGCACGCACGGGTGCGGGGACTGCGGGGCGAGGCCCCCCGCATGGAGGCCCTCGAGCTGGCGGATGGCGTGTGCCTGAGGGCCGATCTCTTCGTGCTGGCCGCAGGAGGGGCCAGCTACCCGGAGACCGGGTCCCGGGGCGAGCTGCTGGAGGCCCTGAAGGGGCTCGGCATTCCCGTGAAGCCCTGGTGTCCGGCGCTCGCCCCCGTGCCCCTGGCGCGGCCCCATCCCCCATGGGAAGGCGTGGCCCTGCGGGGAGGCACGCTTCACCTGCGCGCGGGCCAGGGGGGCAAGCGCCTCGCGGGATGCCCGGGCGATCTGCTCTTCACCCGCAACGGCATCAGCGGCCCGGCCGCCCTGGGGCTGAGTCGGGAGGTGGAAGCCTCTCGCCGGGCGGGGGCCGCCTGGCTCGAATACGCGCTGAGCCCGGCCAGCGAAGAGGCGCTGGATATGGAACTCCAGCGCCTCCAGAGCGGCAACCCCCATCTGGCCCTGCGCACCTGGCTCCAGCGCCTCCTGCCCGAGCGCCTCTGCCTGCCTGCCATCACGGGTCTGGGCCTCTCCGGGGATCAGCGCATGAAGGATCTGCCCCGGGAGGCCCGGCGCCAAGTGATCTCCCTGGTGCGCGGCTTTCCCCTGGGCGAACCCAAGGCCGTGCCACTCTCCCGGGGGGAAGTGGCCGCCGGAGGCGTCTGCCTGGAGGCGGTGGATCCGCACACCATGGCCCTGAAGGGCTGGGAGAACCTGCGGGTCTGCGGCGAACTCCTGGATATCGATGGACCGGTGGGAGGCTACAACCTCCAGGCGGCCTTCAGCACGGGGCATGCCGCCGGTTCCCTTGAAAGTGATGCTCAGCGATGCGGGGCCCCACTCGGGACAGCCCACCGGGCTGCCCACTCGTGACCCGCATCCGCTTCGCCCTTCAGCACGGGCTTTGTGGCAGGCAACTGGGAACCGGATTCAGCGTTCGGATCAAGCCTCGCTGAACTGGAGCCTCACGAGCTTGGCGTAGTGGCCATCCTGGTCCATCAGGGTCTCGTGGGTGCCCCGTTCGATCAGGCGCCCCTGGTCCATCACCCAGATCTCGTCGGCATCCTTGATGGTGCTCAGGCGGTGGGCGATGGTGAAGGTGGTCAGGCGGTGGCTGACCCGCTCGATGACGGTCTGGATCTTGTGCTCGGTTTCGCTATCGATATTGGCCGTGGCCTCATCCAGCAGCAAGATGGCGGGTTCTTCGTAGAGCATCCGGGCGAAGGCCACCAGCTGGCGTTCGCCGGCCGAGAGCTTCTGCCCCCGCTCGCCCACCTGGGTCTGGAGCCCCTCGGGCAGGCGGCCCACCAGGTCGTCCAACTGGCTCTGTTCCAGCACCAATTGCAGGCGCCGGGCGTCCCGGGGCCTTTCCAGGAGGATGTTGTCCTCCAGGGTGCCGGAGAAGATGAACACGTCCTGGAGTACCAGGCCGAAGAGCGCCCGCAATTCCTTCAGGCGCAGCTCGCGCAGATCGATCCCATCCAGCAGGATGCGCCCCTCGGCCACGTCGTAGAAACGCATGAGCAGATTGATGAGGGTGCTCTTGCCAGCTCCCGTATGGCCCACCACGGCGATGCGGCGGCCCTTGGGAATGGCCCCGGAGAACTGCTGCACCACCCGCCGTCCCTTTTCTTCGTAGGCAAAGGAGACCTCCTCGAAGCGGAGTTCCTGCTGGAAGCGCGCGGGCTTGGGATCCGGGGCCTCGGGGATCTCCTCGCGGTTATCCAGGAGGCGGAAGATGCGCTCGCTGGAAGCCATGGCCGTCTGCATGACGTTATAGCGCTCCGCCAGCTCCCGGATGGGCCTGAAGAAGCGGGCCGATTGCTGGATGAAGGCCAGGAGCAGGCCCAGGGTGAGGGCCCCGCTCTGCAGTTTGAAGCCCGCGTAGAAGATGAGGGCCGCCAGGGTGGCGCTGGTGATGAATTCCACCACTGGGAAGAAGACCGCATAGGCGAAGATCGTGCGGATGAAGGCCGCGAGGTACTTCTGGTTCAGCCCCGTGAAGACCGAGCGGCTCTGGGCCTCCCGAGCATTGAGCTGGACCAGGCTCATGCCCGAGAGCTGCTCCTGGAGATAAGCCTGGATGGCGGCATAGCGCCCTTGGGTCTCCCGGAAGGCGTCTCCGGCGTGGCGGCGGAAGACTTCCGTGGCGATGAGGAGCACCGGCAGGATCGCCAGGGCCACGGCCGCCAGGCCCACGTGTTTGCTGAACATCCAGAGCACGATGGCCAAGAGCGAAAGCGCGTCCCCCACGATGGCCACGAAACCCGAGGAGAACATCTCGTTGAGGTTCTGCACATCGCTGATCACCCGAGTCATCAGGCGGCCCACGGGGTTCCGGTGGAAGAAGTGGGTGCTCCGGCGCATGAGGTGGGCGAAGAGCTGCATCCGCAGATCGAGCATCGCCATCTGGCCCACCCATCCCAGCAGGAGGTAGCGGGTGATATTGACCAGGAAGGCCAGGGCCAGGAAGCCGAAGAAGGCCCCAATGAGGGGCCCCGCCCCGGCGAGGGAGCCCTTGGCCAGATGGTGATCGATGAGCCGGAGGGTGAATTCGCTGGGCAGCACCTCCAAGACGGCCCCGGCCACCATCAGCACCAGCAGCACCAGCAGGGAGAACCAGTAGGGTTTCAGGTATCCCACCAGCCGGAAGAGCAGCGTGTGACGCATGGGCTGCTGATCGACCTGGTCACTCTGGAAGAAGGTGTCGGCCATGGAGCCATTCTTCCACGGCCAGGGGGTTGCCATGCCATGAAAGGAGGCACCTGACCCAGCAGAGTCCGCCGGTCTGCGATGATTGTCCTCTGCCCTGGCATCATGGAGCTGGGCCATGACAGGCGCCTATTCCCGTTCCCGGAGGCTCGCCTCCCCTTGATAGAAGGATCCCTCTCTTGATGCGCTGTGCGGTTTTCATCGATGGCAATAACATCTTCCATTCCGCCCGCCAGCTGGGCTTCGAGCTGGACTACGCCAGATTGCTGACTTTCCTGGTGGGTGAGGACCGCGAACTCCTGCGGGCCTTTTTCTACACGGGCGTCGACGAGGGGGCGGATCGCCAGCGGGGCTTCCTCCACTGGATGCGCCGCAATGGCTTCCGGGTGGTGCAAAAGGCCGTGAAGATCGAGCGCGATGGCACCCGGAGCGCCAACCTCGAAGTCGAGATCACCACCGATATGCTGAGCTACGCCGACAAGCTGGACCTGGTGATCCTGGTGAGCGGCGACGAGGACTTCGCCTATCCCCTGACGGCCCTGGCCCAGAAGGGCATCCGGGTGGAGGTGGCCGGCTTCCGCAGCGCCATGGCCAACCGCGTGATGGATATCGCCGACCGCTACATCGAGCTGGACCAGTTCGTGGAAAAGTTTCAGAAGGATCCCGGCGACGTGGACGCATACAGGGAACGCCTCTGAGCCCCATGAGATTACCCCTTCCCGCATCCTTCCCCACCGAGGTCCATGTCCTGGACGCGCCCACGGCCGGTCTGCTACCCGAGGGTCCCTGGGTGCTCATCGGGGATGAGGCCCTGCGCCCGTTTTGGCGGAACTCGGCCCTGCCGGAGCCCCCGGGCACCCTCTGGGTGCGGGTGGAGGAATCCCACAAGCGTCTGGAGACCCTCCTGCCCTGGCTGGAACACTGGGCCACCCTCCCCCTGCACAGGGATGCGGTGGTGGTGGCCTTAGGGGGCGGCGTCCTCACGGACATGGTGGGACTGGCGGCCTCCCTCTTCCTCCGGGGCCTGGCCTGGCAGGCCTGGCCCACCACCCTGCTGGCCCAGGTCGACGCCGGTCTGGGGGGCAAGACCGCCGTCAATCTGTCGGCCGGGAAGAACCTGGCCGGCGCCTTCCACCCACCCCAGCGCTTGGTGGTGTGCAGGGACTTCCTGGAATCCCTTCCGGCCCGACACCTCGCATCCGGCCGCTGGGAACTGCTTAAAACCGCCCTCCTGGTGGGCGACGGGGCCTGGGCCGGGCAGATTTTAGACGAACCCAGGCCTTCGGAAGCCTCCCTCGTGCGCGCCCTTTCCATCAAGGCCCGCCACGTCCACCGGGATCTGCGGGAATCCGGGGAGCGCAAGCTCCTGAACCTGGGCCACACCCTGGGACACGCGCTGGAAGCGGCTTCCGAGTACCGACTCCTCCACGGGGAAGCCGTGGGCCTCGGCACCCTGGCGGCCTGTTTCCTGGCCGAAGCCCAAGGATTCCCTCCCTTCCCCGCAGACCTGCTCCAGCGCTGCGTTCAGCGCCTAGCCCCCCTGGCCCCAGAGATCGCCTCCTGGGACCGATGCCTCCCCTGGCTAGTCCGGGACAAAAAGGCAGTCTCTCGGGGAACCGAGGGGGCGATACACTGCGTTCTGCCCCGACCCGGAAGCTCCGCCGAGTTGCGCTTCCTCCCGGCCGAAGCCTGGGGCGCTGCCCATGCCCGACTATTGGCTTCCCTTTCCTGAGACGATGACGTGCACTCATTGAAATCGCTGATCGTTCCCGTTCTGCTGGGCATGGTGGACTGTTCCCTGGCCGCCCAGACTCCCGAGGACCCGCGAGCCCTCATCCTCCAGGGCAGGGCCTTGCAGGGACGGGGGGGCGGAGATGATCCGGCCCAGGCCGTGCTGCTCTATCGCAAAGCCGCCGCCCTGGAACCCCAGAGCGCCGAAGCCCACCTGCGGCTTTCCGAGGCCCTCCTGGAATCCGGTGATCTGGAGGGCGCCGTGGCGCCGGGCATCCGGGCCACGGAACTGGCGCCCTTCAGCGCAGAGGCCTGGGGCCACCTGGGGATGCTCCACTACCTGCGGAGCAGGAAGCTCCCGGAGGCCCAACCCCTGGCCCAGAAGGCCCTTCAGAAGGCCACGGCCCTCATGCCCACGGATGTGGAGCTCCTGACCCGCCTGGCCGAAGTGGCCGAAACCCGCAAGGACGACGCGGTCGCCATGAAGGCCTGGATCCGCGTGGGGCGGCTGCACCCCCCCTTCTCCATCCAGGGCAAGGATCTGGGTGATATCGCCTGGGAGCGGGTGGCCACCCTGGCCGAGACCCTCAAGAACTACGAAGCCCGGCGGGAGGCTGTCCTGGCCCTCTGCCAGGGCAAATACCCCGATGCCCATGCCCTCCGCCTCCTGGAAGACCTGGCCCGGGAGCAGGTGGAAAAGGGCTTCCTGGGCCATGCCGAGGAGAGCTTTGCCCTGTTGGGCCATCACCTGCCCAAGGAACCCGCAGTCTGGGACAACGTGGCCCTCATCCAGATGCGGACCGCCCGCTTCGAAGAGGCCCTGGAGACCCTCCGGCGGGCCGAGGCACTCCGCCCCACCTCCCGGGGGAACTACCACACGGGCCTGTGCCTCATGAACCTGGGGCGCTTCAGGGAGGCGGAACCGCGCTGGCAGGCCGTGCTCAAGACCCAGCGTTTCACCAAGGAGGACGAGCAGTTGGCCTCCAGCGCCCGCGCCCACCTGGCCACCTCCCTGCTGCTGGACGGGCGCACCCAGGAACTGCTGGAGCTCCTCAAAAGCTGGCCCGAAACAGAAAAGCAGCCGGAGCTCCTGGCCCTGCGGGCCCAGGCCTACATCCAGACCCAGTCCTGGAAGCAGGCCCGGCAGGTGCTCCGGGAGGGTATGAGCCAGTTCCCGGATCTGGGCATCTTCCAGCTGGCCCGGAGCATCCCCGCCGATCGCTTCGAAGAGGGTTTCTTCGCCAAGAAGGAATCCCGGAGGACCCTCACCCAGCTCGATCTGGAGGTCATGGCCAATCTGCTGGCCGAATTCCGGCGCTGGGACCGCTGCCTGGAATTCGTCCTCCTGGCCCGGAAGGCCGCGCCGGTGCGGGATATCGAGCTGCTGCTTCTCCAGGGCAACGCGCTCCAGGAACTGGGGCGCCTGGACGAGGCCATGCAGATCCTCCGGGAGGGCCAGCGGATGAATCCCGGCCACCCCATGCTGCAGAACAACCTGGGCTACCTGCTGCTGGAGAAGGGCGGGGATCTCCAGGAGGCCTCCACCCTCATCGAGGCTTCCCTCAAGCAGGACCCCAAGAATGGCAGCACCATGGATAGCTGGGGCTGGGCCCTCTTCCGTCAGGGCAAGCTCAAAGAGGCCGAAGAGGCCCTGCGCAAGGCCGCCGAGCTCTCCCCCTTCAGCCCGGAAACCCGGCGGCATCTCGGGGATGCCCTCCTGGCCCTGGGGCGCCTGGAGGAAGCCCTCGATCAATGGGAACGCGCCCTGGCCTATGCCTTCCCGGACCGCAAGGCCCTGGAGGAGCGGGCCCGGGAGCTCCGCACGCGGATCGCCAAGAAACATGCGGAAGCCATCCAGCCCAATCCAGAAGAACCGGCTTCGCCCGAGCCCGACCTAGAGGATGACGACCTGTGATTTTTCTAGTTCCCCCCGCCCAGCTCGCCCAAGCCCCTGCGCCCACCCCTTCCCAACCCCTCCGGGCCCAGTACGGGTGGGGCTATGCCGGGGCCGATGGAGAAGGAAAGGGCACCCTCAGTCTCCTGGTGGACCCCTCCACCGGCAGGATCATCCTGGAGGTCCATGGCCTGGGCGAACGCCTGGTCTTGCTCACCGGAGACCGGGGCAGCGGATACCACGTGCAGATCCCCAGGCAGCACGTGGACGAGAAGGCCCTGAGCCTCGGCGCCCTGCCCCTGCCCTTCCTGCCCCAGCTGGGCAGCTGCGAAGGCCTCTACAGGCTTCTCACGGAGGGCCAGGGGACTGGCGTCAAAGTGACCCGCAAGGACGCCCAGGGCCCCGTGAAATTGCAGTATGCGGGCAAGGACGACCAGGGCCGGGAAGTCATGGTCTGGCTGGCGCGCACCCGCTGGGAACCCATCAAGCCTTGACCCATCCACGACCCCAGCCCTAAGGGAGGCCCCATGGCCATGATCCAGAGCCACCTCGACGGCTTCATCGGCACCGTCACCATGGATCATCCCGAGCACCGCAACGCGCTCTCGGAGACGATGATCAGCGAGATGTTCGACGCCTTCGAGGAGATGCGCGAGGCCCGGGCTCGGGTCATCATCCTGCGGGCCTTCGAGGGCGCCAAGGTCTGGAGCTCCGGCCACGATGTGCGGGAACTGCCCCTGCCCGGTCGGGACCCGCTGGGCTACGACGATCCGCTGGTGCGCATCCTGCGGGAGATCCAGCACCTGCCCATGCCCGTCATCGCCATGATCGATGGCAGCGTGTGGGGCGGGGCCTGCGATGTGGCCCTCACCTGCGATGTCCTCATCGGCAGCCCCCAGGCCCAGTTCACCATGACCCCAGCCAAGATCGGCGTGCCGTACAATCCCAGCGGTCTCCTGCGCTTCATGAACATCCTGGGCATCAACACCGCCAAGGAGATGTTCTTCAGCGCCCAGCCCATCCCGGCCCAGCGGGCGCTGGAAGTGGGCATCCTCAACCACCTGCGCCCCAGCGAGGATCTGGAGGCCTTCACCTTCGATCTGGCCGAGAAGATCACCCGCAATAGTCCCCTCTCCATCGCCGCCATGAAGGAGAGCTTCCGCCTCCTGGGCAACGCCAGCCCCCTGCCCCCCAACATGTTCGAGAGCATCCAGGGCCTGCGGCGCAAGGTGTATGAAGGCCGGGACTACCGGGAGGGCATCCAGTCCTTCCTGGAGAAGCGAGCGCCCGTCTTCCGGGGCGAGTAGTCTGGCTTCCCCGCGGCACATGAGCTAGGCTCGAGACATGGGATTCCGTCGCGCACCATGGATGCTCGGATTTCTGCTCTTGTCTGGCAGTTTGGGGGCCCAGGTGCCCCTCAACGACATGAGCCCCCAGCACCGCGCCTGGGCCGAGAGCATCCTGCATAAGCCGGACTTCAACTTCGAGACCCGCACCGCGCCCGTGCGGGTCCGCCTGGCCACCATGGAAAAGCTCTTCGATCATCCCCGGGTGGCGGCGGCCATGTGGCGGCACTGCCAGTTCGCGCCGGGGCTCTACGCCTTCGAATTGCCCAGCGGCCAGCTGACCATCGATGATGGGCGCGGCCTCCGAGGCACCCTCACCCTGGCCCACCGGCAGCCGGGCCTGAGGGTCTACCTGGTCGATGGCCGAGTCGAGAAGGGCCGCATGAGCAATCCCTTCGCCGTCGGGGCCAGGATGGTCGTCATCTACCGCTATTGGGAGGGGCCCAAGGGCTTTGAGAGCCACCTCCAGACCTGGACCGCCCTGGATTCGGCCCTCCTGAGCCTCATCTCCAGGCCCTTCCGGGGTTACATCCGCCACCGCCAACAGGAATTCATCGCCTACATCACCGATAACATCGCCAAGGGCGGGGAATTCGCCCAGATCGATCCCCTGGAATTCCGGGGTCCCCTCCGCCGGGAAGGGGACCCCATCGCCATCCGCCAATTCGAAGATATCTTTTCCGGGGGAGGCCGGAGAGGCTCCACCCTCCGAGGGAAAGGCCACCCCACCCGCCAAGGCTAGGTGTCGAGCTTTCATCTTTTTGACTGCACCTGGTAGGACCTGGGCTAGCCCACCAAGTAGAGCTGGCCCTGGGGCCTGGAGAGCCACTCGCAGCCATCCTCGGTGACAGCCACGATCTCCTCGCAGGTGGCGATGCCGTGGCCTTCCACGGTGAGGCGGGGTTCCAGGGTGTAGCACTGGTCCTTCTCCACAGGCAGGTCCGGCAGGGTCCCATAGCGCTCCCAGTGGGGGCAGAGGAGGCCCGCGCCATCGTGGGCCGTGCGCCCCACCTGGTGCCCGAGGGCGTGAGGGAATTCCTGGTAGCCGCGCCCGGTGATGTAGTTCCGGGACACCGCATCCACGTCGCTGCCCGTGACCCCCGGTCGCAGGAAGGCCGCCGCGGCCTGAATGGATTCCACGATGGTCTCGAAACCCCGCTGCACGGAGGATGGCGCGGCGATCTCACCCGGGCGCAGGAAGTACCAGGTGCGCTGGAGATCCGAGCAGTAATCGTCCTTCTTCACGCCGAAATCCACGTTCATGATGTGGCCCGGCTCGATGACCCGGTCCGTGGGCCCCGCGTGGGCGCCAGCGCTCTCGGGTCCCGTGAAGACCGCCGGGCAGTGATCCGGGTCCCAGGCCAGGCTGAGGCCTGGCACTTTGCCCATCTCCTCTCCAATCATGGCCGCCACCTGTTTCTCGGTGAGGCCCGCGTGAAGGCGCGGCGTCAGGCGCTCGAAGATGGCCTCCGTATCGACGCAGGCAGCGCGGATGCGCTCGCGCTCCTGGGCGGACTTGCGGCCCCGCAGGGCCGAGATCACGCGATCGCTGGATTCCAGGCGAGCCCCAAAGGGCGTGCCTTCCAGGGCCTTCATGAGGGTCAGGTACATGCCATGGGTCATGCCATCCGACATGGTGTCGTCGAGGCTGAAGTTGATGGCGATACGCCGGGGATCCAGGCGGGTTAAGGTCTTGCGGAGCTCTTCGGAGATGCCGCTCACGTAGCCGATCAATTCGCGGTAGTGGCCCCGCATCGCGATGGCGGCTTGGTCCAGGGTACCCACGATGGCGATGCGGTCCCCCTGCCTGGTGAGCAGGAAGGCCGATTGCCAGGTGACGTCCCCCCCCACCACCAGATCGAAGCAGGGATCGTGGAGGGTATGGGTTTCCCGGGCGAAGAGGAGCCAGGCGTCGAGGCCCGTCTCCTTGAGGATCTCTGGCACTTGGGCCAATTTACCTTCCACCATATCCATGGCTACTCCAGATCGTCGAAGAGGCCCGGCTGTAGGGCCTGGGTTACATCCATCAAGGGAGGAAAGGCACTGGCCTGGGGCCAGGGGCGTTCGGCGCTGAAGGGCCCCGGCGGCGGCACCTCCGGAGGCATCCAGCGGATGGCCGGGGGCCCGTCCAGGCCCCGGAGGAAGGCCAGGGCAGCCCCCTCCTGGGGCGCACTGGGCACCCGCAGATAGGCCGCAGGAGGATGGGCCAGGAGGCCTGCGAGAGGGGCCGGATAGCGGGCCCGGCCTTCCAGGGAGGAGGGCTCCCGGGGATCGGTGCCAAAACCCGGCGAAAAGAGCGGAGCCAGGGGCGGCATGGGCAGGCTGGCCCGCCAGGGCATCCCTTCGCCCATGGCCTGATGGCCGAGACGGGAAGCCAGTTCGGAATCATGGCAACTCCCCGCCCAGACCGGACAACGAAGGGCCCCTCTCAGGCCCTCCAAGAGGCCCGATACCTGGTCGGCGACCACCTCCCAGGCGCCACTCCCCAATTCGAATTCCCTCCCCCCGAGGAGGGCGATGCGCCAACCCGCCCTGCGGCGCTGGAAGGGAAAGGCCTCGGGCCAAGCGCCGGAGGAGAGCCGCAGGCTGAAATCCCATTCCAGCCGTGCCTGCGCATCCGCCATCAGCGTGGCGACCTCCTCCAGGCCTACCTCCCCCAGGGCTCCTAGGGGAAGCACGAGTTCGCCCCAGAGGCTTCCGGAAAGGGGTTCCCCTTCCTCCGAACTGGCCGCTCCCAGCCCCGGCAGGGACCAGCCCGGTCTCCCCTCGGGCACCCATCCGAACCAGCCCTGGCGCCAGAGTTGCCCCAGGCGCCCGGTGGGAGCATTCGGCCCGTGGAACCAGCCCGGGATGGGCCTATCGAGCCATTCCTCGAAACCCTCCTCCCGCAGATGGACTTCGATTCCCGGCATGAGGGCCAGCACGCCGAAGAATGCGCGGCGGCTCTCGGGGGGAAGGCCGTCCAGCCAGGCGAAGGGCGCGTCCCACAGGAGGGCCAGCCCTCCCGGGAAGGCGCAGGCGGCACACGCCAGGGCCTGCAACGCCATCCAGGGGGCCTCCCGCACGGAGACACAGGCGTCCAGGCGGCGCAGGGAGAGCCAGCCCTTGAGGGGCCCGTCCTGACCCGTGCGCAGCAGGAAGCCTCGCCCCTCGTGGATTCTCATGCCTGCTCCGGCGCGAAGAGGGGGCGACCGCTGCCCCCAGGCGTGAAGGCCCGATCCCAGTGTTCCCGGAGCCAGGCCGAGGCCCGCTGGGCGGCGGCCATGTCCTCCAGGCCCCCCAGGCGGAAGCCGAGCCAGGCCGAGGCCACCGTGCAACCCGTACCCCGCCGCTCGCCCGGCAGGCGCCGATGGGCACCCAGGCCACGGGCCCCCTGGGCATCGACCCAGAAATCCTCGACCAGGTCCCCCTGGGAATGGCCTCCCTTGAGCCAGACGGCCCGGGCCCCCGCCTCCAGGAAGGCCTCGGCCAAGGCGCCCGGGGTAGCCTCCGGCGCCAGCCCCCCGAAGGAAGCGGCCTCCATTCGGTTCGGACTCACCACCCAATGCCCCCCCTTCAGGACGGCTCGCGCCATGCGCCGCAAGGCCTCGCCGTCATGGAGGCCGACCCCGGAGGTGGGTGCCTGGATGGGATCCCAGATGCGGTAGCGGGGATCGAGCTCGTCCAACCGTGTCATCAACTCTCCCAGGACAGGCATCTCCAGGGCACTGAGGCCCAGTTTGACTCCCCAGAGGCCCCGCAGATGGGGCCGGAGGGATTCCAAACGGAGGACCGGATTCAGAGTAGGCCCCGTGATCTCCAGGCAGGCGACGCCATTCTGGATCGTCTCGGCCGTACTCACGACCATGGGATGGACGCCCAGGCGAGAAAGGGTGAGGGCATCCCGCAGCAGGCCGGCTCCCGCAGAGGGATCCATGCCCCCGAGACAGAGGGCCACTGGAACCTGGGGGGTGGAATCGGAGTCGACGAGCATCCCGACTAGGTTGCCACAGCCGAGCCGGGACTCATACCTTCCGGCTGGGATCGACGATCTCCACGATGCGAAGGCCCAGGGAATCCTCCAGCACCGTCACTTCCCCCCGCATGAGCACTCGGCCCTTGCTCAGCACATCCATGGGTTCACCGGCGCTCTTCTTGAGTTCCACGATGCTGCCCAGATCCAGTTCCAGGAGATCCCGGATGGACATCCGGGCCTTGCCGAGCTGGATTTCCAGGGCGAAGGGCGTGTCGATGAAAGGCATGAGCTCGGCGATCACGCTCTCGAAACTGAGAACGCGATCCGTGTCGGGCTTGTCGATGCGCTTGTTGGCCAAGAGGGGAGTCCTCTAATGGATGATGCCGAGGGTCATGGGATGGACCGCAGGGAGCGAAAGAAGCAACGCCCGTGCCACGGGGACAGCCTTCAGGCCGAGATGGCCCAATCCACCACCAGGACATCCTTGATGGGCTTCCTGGGTTTCTTGTGTTTGGGGTCTTCCTTCTCGCCGGGTTTGGGAGGCTTGGGGGCGAACTTCTCGTTGAGCTTATCCTTGATCGCCTGACGAACCAGTTCGCGGGTTTCCAGATCCGAAGCCTCCTCCAGCGTCTTGCCCGAGAGCATTTCCAGCAGGATCGCGCGGATCTCGCTGGCCTCCGGAGTGGGTTTTTCGCTGGTGGCCGCCTTCCCGAGTTCCGGGTCCCGGAAGATGATGTGCAGTTCCACCTTGAGGTAGGCGTTCTTGCGATCCAGGTTGACGATCTTCGGATAGACCATGACGGCGGGTCCAGCCGCTCCTTCCCCGCCCTCCCCGGCCGGTTCATCCTCTTCATCCTTGGCGGCCTGGGCGGCTTCATCGAGCTTGGGATCGACCTGGACCGCCGGTTTCGCGAAGAATTTCTTAAAGAGGAACTTGCCCCCCAGCCCCAGGACCGCCAGCAGCAGCAGGCCAATCCCTCCCATCATGAGCTTCTTCTTCATGCCGACTCCTTCGCCATACCCTAGCCATTCTCGCCGAAAGTCCCACGGGATCCACATCGACTTCGAGGGCAGGAGAATGAATTTCGACCCCCTTGGAGGCGGGCAAGGGTTTAGGAGATGCCTTTGCGGCCAACCTCAGTGCAGACCGGTAATCTCAGATATGGCGGACCGGATCGGATAACTCAGTTAAAAAAGCGGCCCGCATCTGCGGGCCGCTTTCCATCACGCTTGAAAAAACCTACTTCTTCTTCTTGGCGCCCTTGCCGTTGACGTCGTCAGCCAGCTTCTTGCCGGGCTTGAACTTCGCAACCTTCTTGGCAGCGATCTTAATCTTCTGGCCATCCCGGGGATTGCGACCCGTGCGGGGGCCACGAGCCACGACGGAGAAGGTGCCAAAGCCAACCAGGGTCACCTTGTCGCCAGCGCGAAGGGCGCCGCCGATGGAAGAGATCATGGTGTCCAGGGCAGCCGCAGACTTGGACTTGTTGATGTCAGCCTTCTCAGCGATGGCGGCGATCAGTTCGGCCTTGTTCATTGAAACCTCCGAATTTGGGAACTAAGTCCCAGGGTAGTGGAAATAGGATGGACGCTCTTTCGAGACATCCGCTGCTGTTGATTTTCAAGAGTGAGGACTCTTGAAATCCCCGTGAATACTGGGTGGGAACTTAACTCTCAGCAGGTTAGGTCTGGGAAGTAGTGTCGTCAAGGGTTTCAGGATATTTTTTTTTTCGAAGTCCCGGTATTGGCGGGTTCATACCCTCATAAGCCCCCCAAACGCCCCCCACCAGGGCATCGTAAGCCATTGAAAAGCAGAATAT
The DNA here is from genome assembly GCA_963664825.1 of uncultured Holophaga sp. Lineage (GTDB taxonomy): Bacteria > Acidobacteriota > Holophagae > Holophagales > Holophagaceae > JAYREN01. The sequence goes on along the minus strand of OY761614.1, from coordinate 2,723,285 downwards.
TAAGCCACAACGCCCCCCCACGCCCCGAGAGGAGAGCCCAAGGCCCCATCCCGGGGGATCGGAGCCCCTCCACCCCCATCCGAAAGCCCTACACTGGAGCCATGCCCTTCCCCTTCTTCCTTCGACTGGCCTATATCGGCACCGATTTCCATGGCTGGCAGATCCAGACTTCCGCCCGCAGCGTCCAGGCGGAGCTCTGGAAGGCGCTACAGGCCTTCGATCCCCCCGCCCCCATGCCCCAGGGCACGGGCCGGACGGATGCTGGCGTGCATGCCAAGGCCCAGGGCGTGCTGATCCGCCTGACCCGATCCTGGGAGCCCTATCGCCTGCTGGCCGCGCTCAACGCGCATCTGCCTGCGGATGTGCGCGTGATGGCGGCCTTTCCCGTGGACGAAGCCTTCTGGCCCCGCCACCACGCGCTCGCCAAACGCTATGTCTATGGCCTGGACGAAGGGCCCGCGGAGGATCCCTTCGAACGGGATCGCCGCTGGCATGTCTTCGGCAGGACCCCCCTGGATCTCGGCCTCATGGCCAGGGCGGCCCAGGCCCTCCTCGGAGAACACGACTTCTCCAGTTTCCGTCACCAGGAATGCGCCGCGAAAAGCCCCATCCGCCATATCTACAGGATCGATGTGGAGGCGCACGGAACCGCCGTGGATCTGGTCTTCGAGGGCAATCGCTTCCTCATGCACCAGGTCCGCATCATGGCCGGGACCCTGGTCGATATCGGCAAGGGGCGCATTCCAGCCGAGGCCCTGCCCGACATCCTGGCGGCCCGGGACCGTTCGCAAGCGGGGTTCACGGCGCCGCCTCACGGGCTATGCCTCGAGAAGGTCTGGTACCAATCCCGCTGGGGCATCGGGGAGCCCAGCCCCTGGGGTGAACCCAGCGCCCAGGAATGAAAACGTCCATCATTCATCCCCGGATGACATCGAGCCGAACAATCGTTGAGCCCCCCGATCGCATGCACCGTTCCGGGGAAGATAGGAGAAACCATGAGCGTCCAGAAGCCTCGCATCCTGATCGTGGATGATATTGCCGCCGACCTGCTGGCCCTTGGGAAACTCCTGGAGGACGAATACGAAATCATCCCGGCGGGGAGCGGCCCCGAAGCCCTCCGGCTCGCCGAGACCGAAGATGTGGACTTGGTGCTCCTGGATGCCCAGATGCCGGGCATGGACGGCTTCGAGGCCTGTGCCCGACTCAAGGTGAACCCCCGCACGGAGGGCCTGCCCGTCATCCTGGTGGGCACGCCCGAGGAGGAGACGGTGGAAGCCAAGGGCCTCTTGCAGGGGGCTGTAGATTTCCTGCCCCGGCCCATCCGCGCTTCTTCCGCCAAGGCGCGGATGAAGGCCCATCTAGAGAATCGTCGCTTCCGGGAGATTCTCCAGCGCCTCACGTGGCTGGACGCCGTCACGGGCATCCCCACCCGCGAACGCTTCGACGGGGCCCTGGGCTCCGAGTGGCGGCGGAATGCCCGCAACCACACGCCCATCGCCCTGCTACTGATGGAGGTCGATCACTTCGACGCATTCTGTGAACTGCATGGCAAGGCCGCCGGAGACGAGACCCTCCGCCGCCTGATCGGGGCCCTCACGGACGGCATCCAGCGAGCCGGCGACGTGCTGGGCCGCTACGGCGAACATGTCTTTGCCTGCCTGCTGCCCGAGACCGATAACGTGGGCGCCGTTTCCGTGGGCGAACGAATCCGAGCCGAGCTCAATTCCATGGCCATTCCCCACGGCCATTCGGAGACGGCCCCCTTCGTCACCTTGAGCATCGGGGTGGCCAGCCTGGTGCCTGGCCGGACCGATCTGCTCAAGGACCTTACGGAAAACGCCACAACATTCCTCGCCAAGGCCCAGCAGCGGGGCGGCAACCAAGTCATGTTCGGCTGATGCAACGAGCCTACAGCGGCCGACGCCCCTCCAGGGCCCGGTCCAGGGTGAGGTCATCGGCGTATTCCAAATCAGAACCGATGGGGAGTCCCAGCCCGATGCGCGTGATCTTCAGGCCCAGGGGCTCGAGGATCCGCGCCAGCCAGCTGGCGGTGGCCTCGCCGTCGAGGGTGGGATTGGTGGCCAGGACGATCTCGCCGACATGGCCGTCCTCCAGGCGCTTGAGCAATTCGCGGATCTTGAGCTGATCGGGACCCACGCCCCGCAAAGGCGATATCAATCCCCCCAACACGTGGTAGCGGCCGCGGTAGTGGCCGCTGCGCTCGAAGGTCAGCACATTGCTGGCCTCGGCCACCACCACCAGCACCCGGGCATCCCGCTGGGGATCCTCGCAGACCGAACAGATGGGCCGATCCGTGAAGGACCCGCAGACCTGGCAGAAGCCCACCTTGCGGGAAGCCTGGTTCAGCAGTTCGCCCAGGTGCTCCATGGCCTGGGGGCCCTCCTTGAGGAGATGGAGGGCCATCCGCTGGGCCGACTTGGAACCCACCCCCGGGAGTTTCTGGAGGGCGTCGACCACGGCCTCCAGGGGCGCAGGGAGCCTCATCGCGCCGAGGCCTTTCTCACAGCTTCAGGCCCGGGATATTGAGCCCGCCGGTCACGCCGCCCGTGGCCTGAGCCATGGCGTCCTCGGCCTTCTTCTGGGCGTCCTTGAAAGCGGCCAGGATCAGGTCCTCCAGCAGACTGGGATCCTCCGGATCCATGGCTTCCTTCGCGATGGAGATGGCGACGAGCTCCTTGCCCCCATTGAGGGTGACCTTCACCATCTCACCGCCGGCCGTGCCCTCGGCCCGCAGGTTCTGCTGGGCGTCCTGCAGCTTCTGCTGCATGGCCTGGGCCTGCTTCATCAGGAAACGCATGTCCATGGTGACTCCTAAGGGGTGATCATTACATCCTGGAGGAAGCCTCGCAAAATCCCCGCACAGCACAGGTGATTTTGTCACAGCCCCTCGGGTTTGGGTCCCCCCGGATGGAGGGAGAGTCCGTGCAGGTGGCGGCGGCGCAGACGGCGGGTGAGGGCCAGGGCGACGCAGTATCCGATGGGCAGCGCGAGAAAGCAGAGCACGGCGCCCCCCACTAGGTAGGGCACGAGGATGGGCTTCACCATGCGGTACATGACCTCGAAGCCTTCCCGGCTGGCGAAACTGCGCCATCCGATCTCTCGCCAGTGAATCCCCGAGAGATCGAGTTTGAAGCCGCGCCCCAGGAGCAGATTCCCGCAATAGGTGCTGAGGGTAGCGATGGGCACCATGGTCCAGGGATTGTTCAGGAAGGCCGCAATCAGCATCAGGGGCCGGTGGAGCCTCCGAAACAGAAGGCAGAGGGCCAAGATCAGGACGGTGTGGATGCCCACCAGCGGATTCCAACAGATGGCAAACCCGATGCCGAAGCTGAGGGCCACCTGCTGGGGTGTGAGTTCGGGATGGAGGATGTGGAGCTTGCACCGGCCCCAGAGGCTCTGCTTGGGTTCTGGGCCTGGGGCGGAATTTTCGGTCAGCTCTGTCATTGGGTCCTTGGGGCGAAGTGGTCGAAGCTCTGGTCCGGAAGGGGACGCAGCTCACCTTCATCATAGATGAGGAGCGGCGCTTCCCTCCGCGGGACGGCTTCCCCCACCCGGGAGAACCGCAGGCCCAGGCGTGCCTCCAGATCTTCCTGAGCCAGGCTGCTGGAGAAACAACGGGCATAGTCCTCGCCGCCAAATATTTGTTCGGACCCCAGTCCAGGGGCCAGCAGGATGCTCAAGCTGGAAGCCTCGGCCAGCATACGCAGGTCCTTGCTGAGACCATCCGAGAGATCGATGCAGGCATGCACCTCGGGGATTTCGGCCAGGCGCGGCCCCAGGCCCAGATTCGGCCTCGGGTCCAGATGGGCCGCCAGATCGGGATCGGGGTGGAGGGGAACCCAGCGCCGTCCCTCCTGCAGCTTCCGGAGTCCGCGCAGGCTCCTCCCCAGTTCCTGATCCACGTAGATTCCATCCCCGGCACGCAGTTCCGAACGCTGCAACCAGCGCCGGGCCGCACCGAAGGCCGTGATGCCCAGGCCGAGTCCCGAGGAACGGCCCACGGTATCCCCGCCGATGACGGGCACCTTCCAGGATCTCGCCGCCTCCGCCAATCCATCCAGGAATGCCCCCAGCCAGGCCGGATCGAGATCGGTGCCGAGAGCCAGCGTCAGCGTGAAGCCCAGGGGCACGGCCCCGCTGGCGTCCAGATCCGAGAGATTGACCGCGAGGAGCTTGCGGGCCAGCATGGCCGGCGGATGCCAGTCCAACCGAAAATGCTGGCCGGCTTCCATGAGATCGGTCGTGACAAGCAGCCTGCAATCCGGTGGAACCTGGGGCAGTGCGCCGCAATCGTCGGTGAGAGCCTCCCCGCCGGGAAAGGTGGCCCGGATGCGCTGGATGATATCGGATTCCTGGAGTCTCACCTCCCCAGTGTCCCATACACGCCCTAGCCTAGCCTGAAAACACGGGGCCAGACTCTCCAGAAATAGCTGATGCCGTACCGCTTGTGATCGGATCTGACAGTTCCGTCTTGGGCTGGTCGGGGAGGATGCCTACTTTCTTGAGTGCCTGTAATTTCCCTTGGCTGGGCGTGTAGTGGTCGTCTGGGTCTGTGTAGGGTTGGCCGTTCTTGATGGCGTGGAACAGGAGAATGGCCAGCTTGTGGGCGACGACCATGATCGCTTTCTTGGCATCCATTCGGCGGCGGAGTTGCTGGTATTTGGCTCTGAGCCAGCACCCACGTGTTCGCGCAGCGCCATGGGATGAATCCTGCGCTCCAGCTCCTGCTCTGCGTCCTCGATCTCATCATCGATTCGATCCAGTCGCTCTAGTTGAAGCTTCAGTTCCCATCGTTGGGCCTCGCTCAGGGGGCTTTCTAATGCGAGACGTAGAGCATCCAGCTTCAGCCGGATTTTGCCACGCACCATCGCGTGGAGATCGCTCCAGGCGGTGGCCCCTTCAGCTAAACGACGCAGGATCGCCATTCCAGAAACGCCGAACAGATCGGTCACCACACTGGAAAGGGGAATCCCTGCGCTGGCCAGAAGCCTCATCATCTCGTTCCTGATCCGGCTGCGATCGTTCACGAGGTTCTGATGCAACCGCCCGATGCCTCGGAGTTCGCGAATTTCAGGCTGGGGCGCGAAACTGCCAGGGATTCCATCCTCTCGCACCTTTCCCGCGATCCATCCGGCATCGGCCTTGTCTGTCTTTCGACCCCGAATCGCCTTGATGTGCTGGGGATTGCCCACGACCACGCGCATCGTTCCTTCCAGCTCACGATAGACCGGCTGCCAGAAACTACCAGTGGCCTCCATACCAACCACCTCACACACATTCTCTCGAAGCCAATCCCCCAGGTGATGCAGATCCTGGAGCGTCGTGCTGAAAACCCGGTGCTCCCGTTCGAGTGCCCCACTTGGGGCGGTCTTGATCAGACAGGCTGCGATGTTGGACCGATGGACATCCAGTCCACAGGCCGTTCGCGCGACTTCCATAGCGTCCTCCTTGCTGCGGAGGGGCTCCTGCGCGGGGGAGAAAGATGTGATCCTAGCCTGCGTGCAACCCACCATGGGCGCGACAGGGTGTGGTGCCAACGCCGCGCTGACCAGTCTGCCAATACGGGTCATTCCCAAGGGTTGGTCGGCCATCGAGGAGCCCTCCGACTCCAGGAAGTGTGCGCAAATCGGAACGCCATGTGATCAACAACCCCAAGGTGCCACGACCTCCCACCCCGTTTTCATCCGGACGCTGGTCCCGCAGCGGCGGGATGGGGTCTGCCATGAAAGGGGGGACCGCCTGCTCGCTCAGGGCTCGCTCTGCGTCCCCCCTTTGGCTGGTGGAGGAAGTCCCCGGGTGCTAGCCTTGGCCCTCTCCCACCCGGGAGACGATCACCCAAGGAGATTCCATGGCCATCAAGTGTGTGTGGATCGAAGAAGGCTGCATCATGTGCAACGCCTGCGATGCCGAGTGCCCCGACGTGTTCCTGGTCACCGACGACACCTGCGTGATCAAGGGCGATGTCCGTGAGGACGGCCTCGAGAACGAAAACCGCGACGCGAAATCGCCCCTGAAGGCCGCCTTCCAGGCCTCCATGGCCGATGGCATCAAGGCCGCCGCCTCCGGTTGCCCCGTCGAGGTCATCCAGTTCGAAGAGCTTTGATCTCAGGCCTTCAACGAAGAAGAGGCGCCCCAGGGCGCCTCTTCTGCATTGAAGGCTAAGGACTAGCCCTCTTGCAGGCCCACGTTGACTTCGAAGTCCCCGAAGGGCGTGGAGAAGGGAATGCCGATGCAGGGCACAGAGGCCGCGCGGCTGATCTTGTGGCCAGCGCCAACCACCACCGTGGGCACCGAAATGTTCAGGGAGTAGCCATCCTGGATCAGGGAGCGGCGGGCATCCCCCACGACGATATTGCCGATCTCTCCGATGGCGTCCTCCACCGACTTATTCATGGAGGTGATCTCCTCCATGAGCATATTGGAGGCGATCTTGCACGCCAGCTTTTCCGGCACGGAGATGATGATGGACCCGGAGGTCTCCCCGGTGATCCCGATGATCGAGGAGATGTCGTAGGTAGTGACCAAGTCCTCCTTGGCCTCCAGGCCGATCTTCTCGGCCTGGATCCCCGCCATCATGTCGAGGCTGCGGAGGGTGGATTCAATGAAAGGATTAATGAAGGCAACATTCATAAGCGTGGCATCCTCGCAATGGCCGAAACGATATCTTACCGTTCCTGCATTCTGTGGGATGAATTTTCCCAATCCCCGGAAGGATTGAAGATCGAGAAGATAGCAGGCAGGATGAGGGTTTGCACTGAAAGGGGGGGCGGACCATGCTTGACCGCCTGCAAGCCGATTTGAAAACTGCCATGCTCGCCCGGGACGCCAATCGCACTGGGGTTCTCCGGATGGCCCTGAGCGCCTACCGAAACGAGGCCGTGGCCAAGGGCCTGAGTCCCCAGGGAGTCTTGAGCGAAGCCGAAGCCCTGGCCGTCTTCAAGCGTCTGGTGAAGTCCCGGGAGGATAGCGTCGAGCAATTCACCAAGGTGGGACAGCCGGAACGAGCCACCGCGGAGCAGGCCGAGATCGAGATCCTCAAGGCCTACCTCCCCGCCATGCTGGAGGGAGCCCAGCTGGAACAAGCCGTCCGCGCCGCCATCCAGGAAAGCGGCGCCCAGTCCAGGAAGGACATGGGCCTCGTGATGAAGGCCCTCCAGGCCGCGCACGGCAGCGCCATCGACGGCAAGACCGCCAGCCAGCTCGTGCAGTCGCTGCTGAAATGAAAAGAGAGAGCAGATGAAGCAATCCAAACTCCTGATCCAGACCCTGCGCGAGACACCCAAGGATGCCGATGTGGTGAGCCAGCAGCTCATGATGCGCGCCGGGATGATCATGAAACTGGCCGCGGGCGTCTATGACTATCTGCCGCTGGCCTTCCGCAGCATCCGGAAATTCGAGCAGATCGTGCGGGAAGAACTGGAAAGGGACGGCTGCCAGGAACTCCTGATGCCCACCGTCCAGCCCGCCGAACTCTGGCAGGAGAGCGGCCGCTGGTCCTTCTACGGCAAGGAACTGCTGCGCTTCCAGGACCGCAAGGGCGCCGACTTCTGCCTGGGGCCCACCCACGAGGAAGTCATCACCGATATCGTGCGGCGCAATGTGCGCTCCTACAAGCAGCTGCCCATGAACCTCTTCCAGATCCAGGGCAAGTTCCGGGACGAGATCCGGCCCCGCTTCGGCCTCATGCGCGGCCGGGAATTCATCATGAAGGACGGCTACTCCTTCCATGTGGATGACGCCGACGCCGATCGCGAATACTGGGTGATGTTCAACGCCTACAAGCGCATCTTCGGCCGCCTGGGCGTCAAGTTCCGCCCCGTGGAAGCCGATAGCGGCGCCATCGGCGGCAGCTTCACACACGAGTTCCACGTCCTTGCTGGTTCCGGCGAGGATGCCATCCTCTCCTGCGATAGCTGCGACTACACCTCCAATATCGAGAAGACGGAGGCTCCGTGCTTGCCTGTTGGCAACCACGGAGATGGATTCAAACTGAAAAGGGATCATTTCTGCACACCCGGCGTCATCGGCCAGGTGGAGCAGGCCGCCGGCATGAAGGACGCCACCCACAACGGCATGCCCCTGGCCCAGACCAGCAAGTTCTTCCTCTACCGGGCCACCTTCGCTGACGAGAGTTCGAAGCTCGTAGGCGCCGTCCTGCGGGGCGATCACGAGGTGAACCCCGTGAAGGTGAAGAACCTCGTCGGCGCCCTGGACATGGAGATGATGCCCCTGGAAGAGGCCGAGGCCTTCACCGGCGCCAAGTCCGGCTTCATGGGCCCCGTGGACCTCAAGGGCGTCCAGATGCTCGTGGACAAGAGCCTCCAGGGGGCTTTCAACCTCACCTGCGGCGCCAACAAGACCGACTACCACCACTTCGGCCTGGATCCCGCCCGGGATCTCCCAGGCTGCACGTTGGCCGATATCCGCATGGCCGTGGAGGGCGAAGTCTGCCCCCGGTGCGGCAAGGGCCATTACCAGGCCTTCCGGGGCATTGAGGTGGGCCAGGTCTTCAAGCTGGGCATCAAGTATTCCAAGTCCATGGGCTGCACCTACCTGGACGAACAGGGCAAGGACCAGCCCATGGTCATGGGCTGCTACGGCATCGGCATCACCCGCACCGTGGCCGCCGTGGTCGAACAGAACTACGACAAGGACGGCATTCAGTGGCCCTGGCCCGTGGCCCCCTACCACGTGCACCTGCTGAACCTGGACCCGTCCAACCCCGAAGTCAATGAAGTCGCCACGCGGCTGGAGCAGGAGCTGGAAGCCGCAGGCTTCGAGGTGCTCCACGACGAGCGCGAGGGCATGAGCCCCGGCGCCAAGTTCAAGGACGCCGATCTCCTGGGCTTCCCCCTGCGGGCCACCGTGGGCGCCAAGGGCCTCAAGGATGGCGTCGTGGAACTGCGGGATCGCCGCACAAAGGAGGTCCGGAAGTTCAAGCCTGAAGAGATGGTGGCCGAAGTGAGCGCCGCACGTGACCGCATCCTCCAGGAACTCCGGGAAGCTGGCGGGAGGTAATCATGGCCGAAGGTCCGGTCTACCTGACCACCTTCATCGAGGGCGTGCTGGTCCACGGGTCCAGCACTCCCTTCGTGCTCCTGGCCCCCTCCCAGCATTCCCCCCATCGGGGCCTGCTCATGCCTCCCCAGGTGCCCTGGTCGCCGGGCTTCCTGCCCCCGGCCCTCCTCCAGAACCTCATCCAGGGAAGCTGGAAGATCCCCTTCCGCTTCGTGGATTCCAGCCGACTACCTGTGGTCTTCGACGAGCGCACGAGCCGCCTGCCCACCCCTTGGCTCCTCCGACTGGAGGGGCTGGAGGGCCAGCAGCGCCTCTACATCACCCACCTGCTTCGCACCAAGGCCGCCGACGACCAGCTCCCCGATCCCCCGGAGGGCGCCCAGTGGGTGGGGGAAAAGGCCCTCCTCTCCATGGACCTCCAGCCCGGCGTGCGCAGGCTCTGCCAGTCGGCGTTGCAGGCCGTGAAAGAAAGCTGATCCGGGCTAGACAGGTCCTGACTAGTGCGTATCGAAGATGTTGCCGCCGGAGCTAACTGCGGCCTCGAGATTGGCCAGCCAGCGCTGATCGTGGCGGCGCCTCCGCAGATAGAGATTGAAGCGCCAAACGGTCAGGGCGAAATTGCAAAGGAGGATGGCCAGGAATAAAGAGGCATACAGGTTCAGGTGATGGAAGCCCGTCCCCTTGAAGATCAGGATCGCCCCGAGCACCAGGATCAGGACCATCGCCGACAGATCCAGGATGACGCGGTTGCGCATGGGCCGCAGGTCCCGCAGCTCCACCGCCTTCCTAAGATCGGCCAGGAAGTCCGTCTGTTGTTCCAGATCCAAGGCGCCCCTGCCCTGCTCGATTTCGAGTTTCTTGAGGGCCTGGGTCAGTTCGCCGGCGTAATCGTCCACCCGCGAAACACGTGCATGCAGTGACATGGAAATCTCCTCAAAGGGGAAAGGGTGAGAGGCACACAGCGGAACGGATCACAGGATCCCCTTGAACAATCAAGGCCCCGCCCCAGCATAGCCCTCGTCATTCTGCCCAACATGGTATTCGGTCACAGATCCCGCAGCTTCAAGGCGACTGGAGCCTCGAGGCCAGACCGGGGTGGGCATGGTCCAGGCGAGTCCAGTTCCACCTGGCGCTTCAGCCCCCGCGCAAAAGCGCCCAGGCCCTCCCAATCCAGCGGGAAGCGAAAGATGTGCTCCTGGGAGGCGAGGTCAGGGGAAAGGCGAACTTCGGCCCGCAGGCCTGCCTCAGTGGCACTCAGTGAGATCTGGAGCTCGGGTTTCACGGCCCAGAGGAGGGCCAGACCCGAACGATCCGAGAGCAGCCGCTCGCAGGCTTCGAGCCAGCGGGGAAGATCCCCTCGGTGGAGGAAGGGCCCTTGGGCCCATACATGCGCGCCCAAGGAGTTCCAGTGGGCTGTCACCACGAGCCAGTCCCCGTTCCAGAAGCCTTCCTCCCAGGGGAAGTGCCGTCCCCGCAACCATAAGCACAACCCGCCGAGTTCGAGTGAGGGGGGGCCGAGATGAGAAGGCTTTTCCATGCCCATCCTTAGAAACCGCTACGGAATGCCGAATGCCGACCAAAAGGCCCAGGGGCGGATCCTGGACGAGGGGGTTTCGCGGGAGCGAGGCATCGCGCCGGAAATAAGGCCACAGGGCCTTGTTCTAGCCCTCGACGGGCAACGACCCATACGGGCATTGTTCTGACCCTCCTCGGGTCCCGACTCTCACCAGGCATCGACCCACCCGAGCGTGACTCTGAGACTCGCCGGATCCTCACTCCGCGGGCTCCACCGGAGCCCGCTACGTGATCCGGGGGCCTCAGACCAAGTCGAAGGCGCTGAAGAAGTAGTGGATCTCGCGCTCGGCGGTGGCGGGGGCGTCGCTGCCATGGACGGCGTTCCGGGAGACATCCTCGCCGAACTGGCGGCGCAGGGTGCCGACCGCGGCCTTGGCGGGATCCGTGGCGCCCATGAGCTCGCGCCAGCGGAGGATCGCGTTCTCGGCCTCCAGCACCATCAGGATCGCGGGCCCTTCGAGCATGAAGGCCTCCAGCTCAGGGTAGAAGCCCTTATGGATGTGCTCAATGTAGAAACCCCGGACCACGTCCTGGGTGAGGCGGACCATCCGCAGGCCATGAATGGTGAAGCCTGCGCCCTCGATGGCGCTGAGAATCTCCCCGGCATGCCCATTGCCGACGGCATTGGGCTTAATGATGGCAAAGGTTCGCTCGAGACCCATGGGCACTCCGATATTCATTTACTATAGCGCGGCTCATGCTTCCCGATTCCCTTGGACGTGCTACCGCATGGGCTTGCGCCTTTCGCCCCTTCTAGCGGTAGGAAATACGCCTTCTCGGAGCTACAATCAATGGTTTGACGCGAATGGATCCAGCATGATCGAAAATCTTCTCAGAAAAATCATCGGCTCGAAGAACGATCGCGAGCTCAAGCGCCTTTGGGCAAAGGTCCAGCGGGTCAACCAGCTGGAGCCCGAGATCAAGGCGCTCAGCGACGAGGAGCTGAAGGCCCGCACGCCGCTCCTGAAGGAGAAGCTCGCTCAAGGGGCGACCCTGGACGATATCCTGCCCGAGGCCTTCGCCGTCTGCCGCGAAGCCTCCCGGCGCGTGCTCAAGATGCGCCACTTCGACGTGCAGCTCGTGGGTGGCATGGCCCTCCACGAGGGGCGCGTGGCTGAGATGCGCACCGGTGAGGGCAAGACGCTCACGGCCACGCTCCCGCTCTACCTCAATGCCCTGGCGGGCAAGGGCGCGCACCTCGTGACGGTGAACGATTACCTGGCCCGGCGCGACGCGGAATGGATGGGGCGCATCTACCACTTCCTGGGCCTCAGCGTAGGCGTGGTCCAACATGGCCTTTCCGATGAAGAACGCCGCGAAGCCTATGCCAGCGATATCACCTACTGCACCAACAACGAACTGGGCTTCGACTATCTCCGCGACAACATGAAGTGGGAGCTGACCGATTTCACCCAGCGCGGCTTCGCCTTCGCCATCGTGGACGAGGTGGACTCCATCCTCATCGATGAGGCCCGCACGCCGCTGATCATCGCGGGTTCCAGCGAAGAGGACACCAGCAAGTACTACCGCATCGATGGCATCGTGCCCAAGCTCACGAAGGGCTCGGACGACAAGGACAGCAAGGACGGCGACTACAAGGTCGACGAGAAGGACCGCCAGGTCATGCTGACCGACGAGGGCATCCGCCACGCCGAACAGCTCCTGGGCGTGCCCAATCTCTACGATCCCAGCGCCATCGATACCCTGCATGGACTCAACCAGGCCCTGCTGGCCCACAGCATGTACAAGCTGGACGTGGACTACATGATCCGGCCCAAGGAGGATGGACGGGGCCAGGAGATCGTCATCGTGGACGAATTCACGGGCCGCATGATGCCCGGCCGCCGTTGGTCCAACGGCCTCCATCAGGCCATCGAGGCCAAGGAGGGTGTGGAGGTCAATGCCGAGAATCAGACGCTGGCCACCGTCACCTTCCAGAACTTCTTCCGGATGTACAAGAAGCTCGCCGGCATGACCGGCACCGCCGAGACCGAGGCCCGGGAGCTGCTCTCCATCTACAACCTGGAAGTCATCATCATCCCCACCAATATGCCCATGGTCCGCAAGGATTTCGCAGATGTGGTCTACTCCACCAAGAAGGGCAAGGTGCAGGCCATCGTCGAGGAGATCAAGGATCTCAATCTGAAGGGCCAGCCGATCCTAGTGGGCACCGTGAGCATCGAATCCAGCGAGATGCTCGCCGAGGAACTCAAGCGGGCCAAGATCAAGCATGTGGTCCTCAACGCCAAACACCACGAGAAGGAAGCCGAGATCATCGCCCAGGCGGGCCGCAAGAGCGCCGTCACCATCGCCACCAACATGGCCGGCCGCGGCACCGATATCATCCTGGGCGGCAATCCCGAGGGGATGGCCAAGCTGGAGGCGAAGAAGCGGGGCATCGAGCTCTACGACCAGGACGGTCGCAATACCGTCGAATTCGATGAGCTCATCAGCGAGATGGATAAGCAGACCGCCGCCGAGCATATCGACGTGGTGGCCTGCGGAGGCCTGCACATCCTGGGCACCGAGCGCCACGAGAGCCGCCGCATCGATAACCAGCTCCGGGGCCGCGCGGGACGCCAGGGCGATCCCGGTTCCAGCCGCTTCTTCCTCAGCCTGGAAGACGATCTCATGCGCATCTTCGGCGGGGAACGCATCAAGGCCATGATGTCGACCCTCGGCATGACCGATGACGAACCCATCGAGGCCGGCATGGTCACCAAGGCCATCGAGCGCAGCCAGAAGCGGGTGGAGACGCACAACTTCGAAATCCGCAAGCACCTGTTGGAATACGACGATGTGATGAACAAGCAGCGCATCTTCTTCTACGGGCTGCGCACCGAGATGCTCAAGGGCAACACCAAGGAATACGTGCTGCGCATCGCCGGGGAGATCATCGAGGGCCTGGTCCACGACTACCTCCCCACTAAGGGCGAGCAGGATGTGGAGGGCTTCGCCGAGCGCTTCGAACAGCTCTATGCCACCTCGGATCTGGACTTCGGCAAGTTCGCCGCCATGCCCCAATCCGAGGCCGTCGAAGAGCTCACCAAGATCGTGCAGGAGGCCTACCTGGAGAAGGAACGGCGCCTGGGCAGCGAGGATGTGCTGCGCTGGCACGAGCGGGTGGCCATCCTCCAGATCATCGATTCCGCCTGGAAGCGCCATCTGCTGGTCATGGACCATCTGAAGGAGGCCATCGGTTTCCGCGGCTATGGCCAGAAGGATCCCCTCGTCGAATACAAGCGGGAATCCTACGAGTATTTCGAGCAGATGCGCTTCGGCTACGAGGACGAGATCGTCAGCTATCTCTACCGCGTGGAGCCCCAGCCCGCCTATGCCCCGGATGACGAACTATTCGGAGGCTCCGGTGAGGTCCAGGAATTGGGGCCCGACGAGGACGGCGCCATGTCGGACGTGAGTCCCGACGGTATCCACCGCGTCATGCGCTTCAGCGCCGGCGGTGTGGACGAGGAGGATTAGGACCGGCCGGGCCGGAGATGGGGTAGTCTTTTTTCATGGAACTCGTCATCGTCACGGGGATGTCTGGAGCGGGTCGCCGCTCGGTGCTCAGCGCCCTCGAGGACGCGGGCTGCACGGCCATCGATAATGTCCCGGCCCGGCTCCTGGAGCCCCTGCTTTCCCTGGAGGCCAAGCTCAACCCCACCCGGCCCCGGCTGGCTGTGGGCATGGATAACCGCCATGGCGAGTTCGTGGAAGAATTCGTGCCCCTCATGGAGCGACTCCAGGACGGCAGCATTCCCGTCTACACCGTCTTCGTGGAGGCCGATGAATCGACCCTAATGCGCCGTTTTTCCGAGGCTCGCCGTCCGCACTATCTGGCCGGCGACGGTAACGTGGCCGCCGCTATCGCCCGGGAGCGGCAGGTCCTGGGCCCGGTCCGAGCCCGGGCCAGCGCCATCCTCAACACCACCCGGCTGACCCTGGGCCAGCTCCGGCAGCGCATCGGGGAACTGCTCCCGGATCTGCCCATGCGGGGCACCACCCTTCGCCTGGTGAGCTTCGGCTTCAAGTTCGGCCTTCCCTCGGATGCCGATATGGTGCTGGACGCGCGCTTCCTGCCCAATCCCCATTACATCGAAGAACTCAAGCCCCTCACGGGCCGGGACCAGCCGGTGAAGGAATACCTGATGAATTCCGAGCTCTTCGGATCCTTCATGGCCATGACCGAGAACTGGGTCCATTGGAGCTGGCCCTACGTCGCCCTCGAGGGCCGGGCCTACTTCACCCTGGCCATCGGTTGCACGGGCGGCCAGCACCGCAGTGTGGCCCTGGTGGAACTGCTGGCCCAGCGCCTGCGCAAGGACATTCCGAAGCTGGTCATCCAGCACCGGGAACTATCTTAGAAAGAGGGGACCGCCTGCTCGCTTTGCTCGCGAGGTCCCCCCTTTGACCCCCACGTGCAGGCCGGGCAGAGCCCAGCCTTCACGTCCACTCCGCCCATCTGGGGACCACCTGCGCATCTGACGCCATTTTCCGGCGGGGGGCGCAGGCATTCGCTAATCTGGAAGCATGGCACGTTCCCGCACCTCTCTCCGTCTCCTGGTGGCCACGGCCCTGCTCAGCCTCATCCCTTTGGGGGGATGGTGGTCCTGGAAACGCAGCGGCCCCCTCACCCATGAAGCCACGCTGCTCGTAAAGAGGGGCTCCACCATCGATCAGATCGCCGATCAGCTGGAGCACCAGGGCGTCATCCGCTCTGCCTCCCTATTCAAGCTCTGGGCCCGCAGCCGCAAGCTCCAGCTCATCCGCGGCGAATACGCCATCGCCCCCGGGGCCAGCCTCTCCGATGTGGCCGGCAAGCTGCGCAAGGGCGATATCCACTTCACCAACGTGGTCCTCACCCCCTCCATGAACGCCTGGAGCATCCAGAGGCGCCTCAAGGATTTCATCCCCGAGGATGTCTTCTGGGCCCTCTGGAAGAGCCCCCGGCTGGCGCGGACAGCCGGTTTCGAAAGGGCCGAAAACCTCGAGGGCCTCGTGGCTCCGGCGACCTACCGCCTCCATCATGTCCTGGAGCCCGAGGAGATCATGCTGATGCTCGTGGAGGCCTTCCATCAGCAGGTGCGCCCCAAGCTGGAGGGAGGGTCCCTCGACCCCTACCGGACCCTGACCCTAGCGAGCTTGGTGGAGAAGGAGACCCACGTGCCCCAGGAGCTGCCCAAGGTCGCTGGCGTCTACGCCCGACGCCTGGAGATCGGCATGCGCCTCCAGTGCGACCCCACCAGCCTGTACGCCCGGTGGATCAGCGGCGATCTGCGCTTCACGCCGCCCACCTCCGAGGACATCCGACGGCCGCATCGTTTCAATACCTATTCCGTCGCGGGACTCCCACCCACCCCCATCGGCATTCCCAGCGCCGCCGCCATCGAAGCGGCGCGCCAGCCGGCCCCAGGCAAGGACATCTATTTCGTGGCCACCGGCACCGGCGGCCACCGCTTCGCCCAGACCCTCGACGAGCACAACCACAACGTGGCCATCTTCCGCAAGGAGATCATGCATCAGAAGGGCATCCCGGAGCCCGCGCCGAAGGCCTCCGCGAAAAAGACAGCCAGAGCCGGAAAGCGCAAGGGATGAGCGCCCGCACCATGCCCAAGCTCCGCCTCGATCTGCTCCTCGTCCAGCGCGGTCTCTGCGAGACCCGGGCCAAGGCCCAGGCCCGCATCCTGGCCGGGGATGTGCTCGTGGAGGACCGCCCCGTAACGAAGGCGGGCACCGCCATTCCAGAAGACGCTCCCATCCGCCTGCGGGGGGAAGCCCTGCCCTTCGTGAGCCGGGGCGGGTTGAAGCTCGCAGGCGCCATCCAGGCCTTCGGCCTCGATCCAGCGGGACGAATCTGTTTCGATGCGGGTTCCAGCACGGGGGGCTTCACGGACTGCCTGCTCCAGCAGGGCGCCACCAAGGTCTACGCCGTGGATGTGGGCACCAACCAGCTCCACTGGAAGCTGCGCAGCGATGCCCGGGTGGTGTCCATGGAACAGATCAATCTCCGCAACTGGGAGGCCGAACGCATCCCCGAGCGCTGCAGCCTGCTGGTGGGAGATCTCAGCTTCATCAGCCTGCGCCTAGTCATCCCCCCAATACTGGCCAGCCTCACGGAGGATGCCGAGGCCGTCCTCCTGGTGAAGCCCCAGTTCGAGGCGGGTCGCGGGGATGTGGAGAAGGGTGGCATCGTGCGCGATGCCGCCGTGCATGAGCGCGTGTGTCGGGAGATCTGGGATTTCTTTTCGGGCACCGAACTGCGCCCCCAGGCCCTCGCCCTCAGCCCCATTCTGGGCGGCGAAGGAAACAAGGAATTCCTGTTGCACCTCCGGCTGCACGGCGCCCCGAAAGATTTCCCCGGCATGCCCTGAAGATGCGAAAGAGCCGCCCGAAGGCGGCTCAGTCTGGCGGAGAGACAGTCTTCCTAACGAACATTTTCGGGTGAAACTGCTAGTGTCAGGATGAACACAAAACATCCTTGTAATACAACATTTAAACAGGCATTTTTTCTCACACCGTCTCTGATTGGTTCATGACGGATCTTGGTGATCAACAAATTAATATGGGTAGAAGTATGGGTAAAAAAGCCTATTCTCGAGAGAGTCGAGGAGGCCTCCATGGGGTCTGGTCGAAATAAATTGAGCGCTGCCAAGGTGGCCAAGCACTGCGCCCCCGGCTATCTCATTGATGGAGGGGGTCTCTATCTTCAGATCGCCAGACGCACCCCTCGGAAACCAAACGAGACACCGCGTGCGGCTGCCGACGAGGTGACAAAGTCCTGGACCTTCCGCTATCGCGATAGAGCCACCGGGAGACTCAAAGAAGTCGGTTTGGGTTCCTTCGCAGACGTCTCACTGTCCACCGCCAGGACCAAGGCCAGCGAGCTTCGAACCATGCTTCTCGAGGGGAAGGATCCCAAAACAGAAATCAATGCAAGACGCGCAGCCTTGAAGGTGGCCACGGCCAAGGGAATGACCTTCGACGAGGCTGCCGCAGCCTGCATCGCGGACAAGCGAGCAGGATGGAAGAACGCCAAGCACGCGGATCAATGGGTAAATACACTCGCAACCTACGCTTCGCCCCTGGTTGGATCCCTGCCTGTCGCCGCCATCGACCTCCAGTTGGTCCGGAAGGTGCTGGATCCCATCTGGACCTCCAAAAACGAAACCGCTTCGCGGGTTCGGCAACGCCTAGAGTCTGTGTTGGCCTGGGCAACGGTGAGCGGCTACCGAGAAGGCGAAAATCCGGCTCGATGGCGAGGATACCTTGATCAACTCCTGCCAAAGCCTTCCAAGGTCCAGAAAGGAGAGCACCATCCAGCTCTCCCCTACCACGACATCGGAGCATTCTTTGCAAAGCTATGCAGGCATCACGGAATGGCATCGCTGGCTCTTCAATTCACCATCCTGACGGCCGCACGAACAGGCGAAGCAATCGCTGCGCGCTGGGAGGAGTTCGACCTAAAGAAACGGATCTGGATGATCCCATCGGAACGCATGAAAGCCGGAAAGGAGCACGTGGTACCTCTCTCCACGCAGGCTTGGAACCTCATCAAAGATCTTGAAACAACCAAAGATGATGGGCTGCATGTATTTCCAGGAGATAAGTCTGAAACCCATCTCTCCAACATGGCCATGAGCGCTTTGCTGAAACGCATGGATTACACAGACATCACCGTCCATGGCTTCCGCTCGACGTTCCGGGACTGGGCCGGAGAAGAGACTCATTTCCCCCGAGAAGTCATCGAACACGCTCTCGCGCACCAGCTGAAGGACAAGGCAGAAGCGGCCTATGCGAGATCCACAATGCCCGAAAAACGAAGACCCCTAATGGAGGCCTGGGCCGCCTTTTGCAGTAAGACAAAATAGCGGAGCCGCGCACTAGCCGCCCCCATTACCGAGGGTGATCTAAGTGGCCGTTTGACCTCGGAGCCGCCTACGGAGCCCAAAAGAAGTTGCTTTGAGGGCCGCCATTGGTCGTCTCCACGCGAGCCACTGGCCATGAGCCCCAGGCAGGCATGCCGCCCTTTGCCTGGTAGCCGACCGCTAGCGGAATCGCCTCCACAACGCCCAGGATGGCCTCCAGCTCCGCAACGCAATGAGAGGCGAAATGAACCCCTTGGATTGCGAAACAAACCTGCAGGTCTCTCCGGGTCTCGACCTTGGGCATAATCCCATGAATAAGAGCAGCGGTTGGGTGAGCGAACTTAGATAGCGTTTTATTTATATGGGTAAACGACTCGCTCCAGATAGAGTCGGTAGCCTTCACAGCTTTAGACACCTCTAAATAATTTGATTTGATTTCATCCAGCCCAAGTTTCTCTTTGGCCAGGGCCTGAATCTCCTCCATGGCCCTAGCGGAGTTTTTGTTATTGATTCCAAGGGCGCCGCAGATCTTCGTATAGGCCTCGATTAGCCCCTTGACATCACGCAAGGCATCCTCATGGAACTTCCAGGCATTTTCACGAGAGGATCGGCAGAATTTTATCCAGGTAAGCAGCTCGAGCAGTGATCGAGTTAACCATGCAACCGCTGAGATACGCTCCTTCCCGATTGTTTCCCTCAATTGCTCGCAGTAGTTTTCAAGGCTGTGGATGAAATCTATAATTAGTTCGGAATGCCATGGCTCAAAGGATGGCTTCTGAGCAGCAGAGATCACAGCTACTTTGAGCATATTGATGCTCAAAGTTATCTGGTTCAATTGCGAGTTCACCATTCCCATTTCTACTAGAGGATCGAATTCGTCCTCCTTCCCGAATTCCATTAATGCTCCTAACGCTCATCCAAGGGAAATGCAAACTGAATCCGTGAGCCTTTGAGGTGGGTGGTTCATTCCAGAGTGAATCAGGCCAATCTGCGGATTTCAGCAGCGGGTTCGACAACTAACATCGACCGAGAAAAGGAAGCCGAGGAGCCCAGAAAGGCCAAGGGGAGGAAGGCCAGGAATGGCTCTTGAGGACTCAGCTGGCTTCAAAACTACTCATTCGATTCTTCGTTAGGTTCAGTTGAAGAGATGAAATCTTCAGAAGAGCTTGCCATTTGGCGTTCAAATTTCCGTATTGCTTTACTGATTTCAGGGTCACCAATTCTGTTTTCACTTTCCTTTAATTCAGCAATCGCAAGGTCATAGGTTTCGAAATTCCCAGTTTTACGCCAGATTTGGATTCCGATTTCACAAAGAGCCCCTATAATAAGCCTATTATCTGGATATTTCATTGCAGCAGAAATCGCCGCATTTTTCGCCTGAATCAAAATTGCGATTCGATCTTCTTCCAGCAGGCCTGGACTCCTTAATGCCCTTCCCTCAAGCGCGTGAATTCGATATCGAGTAACCGGGGCATCTGCACCGAAGTCTTTTTCGAAAATCCGAATTTCTGCTTCTCCTTTCTCAAAATCTCCCATTTCTATCAAATTTCGGATCAATCTGTGCCTTGGAATTCGCTCCCCAGGTGCGATCGACATCATTTTGCGAAGCAACCTATTTTGAATTACCTTATCCGGAATTCGTGGCAAACCTGACTCAACATTGCACAGCTCCCTAATCGTTCGAACCTCGATGTCGTATGTTGGAGAAATAGAATCAATGATTTTTTCGAACAGATCAGTTAGCATTTCAATTTCTGGGAATTTATATTTCGTAAGAATTGACATGATAACCGAATGACGCCCCCGCCATCCGTATATGCCTTCTCGTTCACTTACGGGGTATTCGTTAATTATATCCGTTAAATGCAACAATGCATCGCTAACAAATGAAGGATGAATCCCGAGCAGTCGAATCACCATTTGTCTATGAACGCGGACCCCGGAACTCTCCATTGCAGCAACAAGGCGATAAATTTCCTGATATTCTTGAGATAATCCAGCATATTCCCTCAGAATAATATCGTCGAATTTTTCAGTCGAAAAAATATTCTTCAAACATACAAATGTTTCGGATTCACATTGGTCAATCAAACGACGACGCTTCTCATAGCGCGAAAATCCACTGAAAGACTCTTCAACAAGCGCTCTAATTTCAGGATTCGAATCCACCAAATTCAAAACGCTTTCAACTTCCTCCGCCATCAATTTTCCGAGACTAAATTCTCGCGAGATCTTGAAAAATGCTGCGCTCTTAACTCTGGGATACCAATGATTCCGTGTGCTAGAAATTAATATTTTTAAATTTTGAACACGATCAGACATAATTGTGTTGAGTAGAAAATTAATTTGATGCAAATGCATATGTGCATCATCAATAAATAGAGCAGCCTTTTGTCCTTGACTTGTCATTGACTTCGCCAAATCAATCCATTCTCGGTCAAGTAGCTCAAAATCGACCTTATGCTCAAAGCATTGATACCCCTTGTCTTGTAAGTGGAGCATAATTTGTCTTGCGAGAGTCGTCTTGCCGCAACCTGCAGCCCCGACAATCACTGCACAAGAACAATCCTCTTGCTCAAGATAAAGCTCGATACTTGGAGATAAATTTCGCCTAAAAGTCAGGCCAGCTTGTACATCAGCGTACATAGCGGGCCATCCGTTAAAAATCTTGCTTGCATCAGACGGAATAGTTACGGCATGAGAAACATCTACTGATGTAGGACGAAGGTTTGGGAAACAATCAAGCAATTTACTGGAATCAATAATTACTTCCGATGTAAATGGGATTCCTTTTGCTACAGCAGCAAAAAAATCATCGACACCACCAAAGCACACCTGAAAGCCGCGCTTTTCCCATAATTGAGCACGATTTATATCAGTATTATACATAAACAGTGTCAGTTTTCCCAATCCTCCCGTTTTTGTTGATATCTCAGCCGCTCGATTCGCTATAGCCTTAATGTCTTCATCAGCCAAAGAGTGCCCGATAATGATTAAATCCGAACCAAATAAATCAGCCTTGAATCGATCGTAAAGGCCTTCTCGAAATGCTTGAGTATGGTCATAATCAGAATCGGTTATAATTATTCTTGCTGAATGCCCATCTGAAATGTCCTTATCCAAAGAACCATGCAATTTAAATATTTTCACAGAATCTTGTTGCTCATGGAGCTTGAAATCAAAATTTGATTCATAGACGTCGAATTTTGCCCTTTGCCTTGAATAGCATTGTTCTATAAGATTGTCGTAATTTGTTGTGAATATCGATTTCCATTTATATAAAGGCAAGTTAAGGAGACCCCCAGTAGGTCGAACCTTTTCAAAAGGTGTCCGCAAAGCTTCAATTAGCCTTTTTCTCCCGAATTTATTCTCAATAATGCCCGTGAATTCACGGAAAGAATATCCATCCCCAGGAACATCAAAAACACTTTTGAAATGTTTAATAAGATCCTCCACCGAAGGAGCGTGACAAGCCATGCTGGCTCCCGCCCCGAAAAATAGTACCGTCCGGTCCGGCGAGAGCTCCAATGCAAGGCGACTAAGGTCTGTTGGCACGATAACCCCCCGAAATTCTTAAACGATAGGTGGCGAAATGCGTTGTGGTTCCGTTCAGGGTATCACTTTCAAAATCCAAAGCGGCTGGAGTCCACGGCCGCTGGCGGTGTTTTCCGGATGGGTGGTGTGCTGGTCGGAACCCAGGCATATGTGACACAGGGAAACCTCATGAGCGTGCGCTGGAATAGCGCAATCCGAACCCTGGAGGTTTTGAATATGGGGTTCCTGCTCACTCCCGGGCAGAATCCCAAGTTGCCCCACACCTCTTACCACATACGGGGCAAAGACTTGAAGGTAGGCCATCTATTGACGGCCTCTTGGCGAGGCCCCTTTGACCTAGCTTTCATCCGCCGCTTCTGGTTGCGGCCCTCCCAATGCCCTACAGGGACTTCCTCCTCGAAGGCAATACCTGGAACAGGAGAAGGTGAATGAAGGTAAGCCGAAGCCGCGGTACCGAGCCTCACCGACTGAGATCAAGACCCTGATCGCTCGGGCCTTTGGCTTGAAATGGCAACCGACCTTGCCATTGGTAGCGTGATTGGAATCTAGAACGGCAACCCGCATTTTCTGAAACAAACCTGTTGTAAACCTTGTCATTTCAACGTTGGATCCGACTGCCGACAGTCAAAAAACGCCAAACCCCAGAGAAAGGCGATGAGGATTACCTTCGTCGCCTTTCTAACCTAAGCTTAACTGAACTGCATTACCTCAAGGAAGGCCTTGGCCGCGTGTTCCAGAAAGATGGGATAGGGACCGCACCAAGAGATGAGGTATCGATTCACCCCCTTTGTCCCAGCGACCGCAGTAAGCCGGTGGCAGCCACCCGTGATGGGCTGGTGATGTACCGCTTGTCCTGGCAGCCTCAGACCGGTTCCAGTGCCGGTAGGGGCTGATTCGATTGGGCAGCGTGGAGGGCCTTGAGCAGCCAGTCGAAGTAGGGGACGCCGCGAATGCGGGCGGTGGTGCCCAGGCTCAGGAGCCGTTCGAAGAATCGCTTTCCGTCCGCGCTGGGCAGCCGCTGGAAGATCCGCTTGAGGATCACGAGGGGGCGCAGGGCGCGCTCGGCGGCGTTGTTGGTGGGTTCTACACCTTCGACCTTCAGGAACACCCAGAGCTTGTCCCATTTCCGCAGGAGGTCCTTCCCGAGGTTCCGAGCGGCCCTGTGATCCATCGTGCTGGCCTGGATCAGGCCGCGTTTGAGCCGCGCCAGATTGAGGGCGGTGCAGGCCCGCAGATCCTTGCGGCTGATCTCGCCGGCCCGGAAGGCCTGCCACAGCGCAAAGACCTCCTCCTGCTCGGTCAGGAGGCGCTTCCCCAGCGCGGCCACCTCGGGCTTCGCGGATTCGCTGAGGGCGATGAACTCCCTGCGCAAATGGGCCCAGCAGAACTGGCGAACGGCAGATTTCAAGGCGTTGTAGGCGCCATACCGGTCCGTTCCGATGACGCCACTGAAATCCTCGGGAAGCATCGCGGTCAGGGCCCTCGCCCCACGGGTGTCGCTGAAGTGGAAGAGGGCCGTGCGGGCGGAAAGGGCCACCCAAATCCAGTCCCGATCCTTCCGCCCAAAGCCAGTCTCGTCGAGGTTGAGCACGTCCGCCGTACGGATCTGCTGGGAGAGGTCCTCCCAGGCGGGCAGCAGATGGTTCCCGAGGGCCACGCCGCTCTCATGCAGCCAACCGCGTGAGACCGCTACGCCCGTCACCTCCGAGAGGAAACGTTGGAGCGGCGTCAGGCTCATGCGGCCCTCCGTGCGCAGATAGGCCGCCGCAGCCTGGAGGCGCGGGCCGATCCCGCCGGGCGCGGCCTCCGGTGGCAGTGCAGCCCGGACCTTTCGCTGGCAATGCGGGCAGATGCCCTCCTCCAGCGCGTAAGCGATGACATCTGTGAGTCGCTGAGCCAGATCCACCACCCGGTGCAGGCGCGTCCCGGTGATGGCCCCTGAAGGAACCTCGCCGCGGCAGTGGGGGCAGCAGGCGAGGGGCACCGCCACCGTCCGATCCTCGCTGCCCTCCGGCAACATCACCCGAGCGGACCCCTTTCGTCCCGGTTGGCCGCCGCGCTTGCGCCCTGTGGGCGGCGTCGGTGGTTTGGGCGGCGCCGCGGGCCCGTCCGAGGTGGGGGGCTTGCTGCTGTTGCGACTGTCTTTCCCGAGCCGCTCCTGGAGCGACTCCAGCAGCTTCTCCAGACGTTCCATCGTCTCCCGCAGGCGGACCATTTCCGCACACAGTTCCCCGTTCTCGGCAGCCAGCGCCAGATAACGCGAATCAGTCAGAACGGGATCAAGCTCCATCCTTTAGAATCTGACTAGTTTGAGACCGAAGTACAAGCAAATTATTCACTTGCAGTGATCCCCCCCCTCAATCACGAGTTGAACCTGCAGGGGGGGAATCGATACGAGATGAGATCTGACAATTGCCAATCAAACCTTGGCATGTTGCCAACATAAAACAAATAATAAATAATATTTGTGAATTTTTGTTAATTTTTGGCCCAATTCGCAGTGTTATAGAGCTGACTAAAAGTCGGCCTCACGAAATTTTGCTAGTCGCAGCAACCTAAGTTCAACCCACTCGCTCATTGTGGCCGGTCTGCTAGCAGTGAGGCCACGAGCGTACCACGAAAACTTACTTTTGTCAAGGCATTTCTAACTCGTTGTATTACACAAACTTGCAGCGGATTTAGACAGACCCGATGATCTCCATCGATGCACATCCCCGGCCGGAACAACACGTGCAGCGACCCACTTATTTGGAGATCACATGTACCAAGAACCTACTCCCTATACCCTGCGAATCGCTCAGGCCGTAAGACACAGCAGTGTGGACCGTTCCACACTCTATCGCGCCATGCGTGAAGAGCAACTCCCCTACATCCGCCGTGGTCGAGTTCGGCTCATTCGGGTCGCGGACCTTCACCAGTGGCTCGACTCCCTGCTGGTTCAGACTCCAGGAGGCTCGAAATGAGCGCTCAGGAAGCCAGGGCATCCGCCGAAAAGGCTCAGACCCAGCAGTCTCTCAGTTATATCCGGATCTTTGTGTACGAAATCCACATGAACCCGACCTTCATGCTTCTTGGCACGGACCAGCGGGCAGAGGTGGTTGGGGTATACACACTTGCTCTACTGATGTGCCTTGTGGTGGGATATGTCCCAGAAGAACCAGCTGCCCTCGCACGCCTCCTCAACGTCAGTGAAAAGGTTGTCCAGCGCTCCTGGCCATTGGTTTCGGATCTTTTCATCACAGAGAGCGGCAGAGCAATCCACCCCAGGATCCACAGTGAGCGACTGGAAATCCTTCGAATCTCGGAAGCACGCAAGCAAGTGGCTCGGAAGCGATGGGGCCGTGGCCTTGTCGACTTGAATTCAGCTGCAGGTGCAAACACGCAGCAATTGCATCCAGAAAGAGAGGAAGAGGAAAACAAAGAGGGATCCGCCACTACCCCAAAGCAGAATCCAACAGGCACGTTCGGAAAGAGCACCTGGGCTGAATGCGCACTTCCACTCGTGGAAGCGTGGAACCGGATGGCGATTAAAACCGGTGGTGCCCTGGTGGAAACGTCGGTGTTAGATCTCCCCCATGGTGACCTGGATCGCATAATCGAGCGCCTAGGAGGGTTCCAGAAGGTAGCGGATGCCATCAATCGTATCGCGGGTCTCCCCTTCTACCAGGGGGCGGGGGCAAACGGCTGGAAAGCCTCCCTGCCCTGGTTGCTTCAACGAAAAAGCCTAGCCAGCCTGCTGGCTCAAACGCCTCCCCAGAAAAGCTCCTCAGTCACAGATTCCATTGATCTCTCCGAGGTCGACCGAGCCCTGCTGGATCAGCTTCAAGAGGATGCCTCCGCCCCGCAAGGGAGGCTCGGATGACCACTGAACCTACATTTGACTACTTCAAGCCGTCGAATGGAAGTCAGCTGCGCACACTCCTCGAACGCAGTGGTATTCCCCCAAGCGAAATCCACGCGTGCATCTCAAAGCTCGATGCTTCGATTTGCGAGCGCATCGAAGAAATTCCCATTGGCATGTTTCAAAAAGCCCGGCCCAATGCAGTGCTCCTGGTGGGAACCACCGGTGTAGGCAAGACCTATGCCATGGCTGCATTTGCGCACCTTCTTCTGGAGAAGAAGTATGCTGGACTCAATCCAGAACAGATCGATATCACGCAGGTCCCACTTCTCTGGTGCAGCGTCCCTAGCTTGGTGGCCGAGTGGAAGAGTATGGCTCTCCGAGCTGCAGAACAAGAGCATTTGCTCCAGCGGTATCTACATGTCGAGTATCTCTTTCTGGATGATCTTGGTGCAGAGACGAAAGAGCGTGGAGGCCGTGAATACGACAAGGGGCTGAGCTTCATCGAACGGGTGATCCGCCACCGCTACGATCACTTCCGCCCCACGAGCTGCACCACCAATTGCAATGCAGAAGCACTGATCCTGCGCTATGGAGCGCCCGTGTTCAGCAGACTGCAACACATGTCCCTTTGGATCGAGTTCCCAAAGGGCAGTCGTGACCGGCGCCTGCAACCCAGAAGGCCCGTCGCGTAAACCGAACCCACTCACTCACGCACAGCGAGCAAGGCCGAGCGAATACATCGGGTCGCTCCGCTCGCCTCGGTATTCGTCTGCCGCTCGCCAGGGGCCATGCCCCTGGACCCCGTGCGCCTATCGGTCATGAAAGGAAACCATCCATGAGCACCATCGAATCCCATCGAACCCACCGTGTCGCGGAAGAGCTTCGTCGCGCCGTGATCATCACGATCCGACTATCAGGGCCGGAGCACGCGCAGCTCCTGGCCGCAGCGCGTGCGCGGAACATCAGCTTTTCCGCACTCGGTCGAAGTCTGCTCCTCGGAAAGGTGCCACCTCCCACCGTCGATCGCGCCTTCGCTCAGGAGCTCGGCCGGGTCGGGAACAACCTTAACCAGCTGGCGCGATCTCTAAACGCTGGCGTTTACCCGGGTGAAGAACGCCTCCAAACCGAGATCCAGGCGTTGCGGTCTCTTCTAATCCGCGTTCAGCAGGAGCTCCGTCGTGATCGGTCGGCTCAGCAAGGGGAGTGATTTTGCGCCGCTCCTCCGGTACCTATTTCGAGGCAAGGAGAACGGTGAACCTCGGGGTGTAATCCTCGGGGGAACCCTCGCAGGGGAGTCAGCAGCAGAACTGGCTGCCGAACTTCGGACCATCACCGCACTCCGGACGCGGGTCACCAAACCCGTCCGACATCTCTCTATCTCCCTGCTCCCAGGCGAGCATCTCACAGCGGAGAGTTGGCTCCTGGCGGCGGCAGATGTGGCTCGAGAAATGGGGTGGGACAGTTACGCCGTGGTCCAGCACCACGACCGCCCCCACGAGCACGTCCACATCGTCGCTACTCGAGTTCGAGCCGACGGGAGCATTGCCCGTGAGCATCTTCGAGATTTCCGGAAGGTCGAAAGCGCGCTCCGAATCCTCGAGGAACAGTTCGGCCTCGAGCCCGTTCCAAGCCCGACCCGAAGTGGGAGGACTCACCAGCGGGAGGCCCTGGACACGACTCGCCTCCGCGGGAAAGAGCGTGCAGTTGCGGAGCGCACCAGAGCTCCCACAAAGAAGCAACAGTTTCGCGTCGTAATCGATGAGGCCATCACAGCCGCGCAAGCCCATCCACACGCCCGGCCCTTCCCCCAATTCCTCAAGGAACTGAAGGTCCGCGGCGTCAACCCCACCCTCAACATCCGTGGTGCCCGTATCACGGGCATCACCTTCGAACAGAACGGAGAACGCATGAAAGGAAGTGACCTCGGCAAACCCTACGGCTTCGCCGGCCTCGCCGATTCTCTCTGCTACGACCCGGGCATCGATCTCGCGGCCGTCAGCCTACCCACCGTCATCGAGCGCACTAACCACCACATCCGGAGCCTAAAGCATGAACATGAGCACCCTGGAAATCCCAACCCCACATGGTCGGCCCGAGCGGCTCGAGCGACAGGACCAGATTCCGAGCTGGGAGGCCGAATGGCTGGGTCTCCAGCCTCCGGGACGCTGGATCCATCAGCCGGAATGGAAGGCATGGAAAACTACGATGGCCGACCTGATGGCTCAAACCCGGAAGCGGGTCTGGTCCACCTGGGAGACCTCTCGTCGAAGTCCGACACCCAACGAGCTAATGGAGCTGATGCCGAAGGGCCTGGATGCGCCAGGGATTCCGGCGGTGCTGCCCTTCCTCGACGAGCGGCGGATCTTCGTGGTGGGAACCCGGATGGGGCCCATCCTGATGGAAGCGCCCCCAGAAGCGCTGATCGCCTACCTGGAGAGCCCAGCAGCCATGGCGCAGGCGCACATGGTGGACCTGGATGGGTTGCATCCCCTGCCGCCAGCAACGCTGACCTTGCTAGGGGACAGCGATCCCCTGACCTGGAGGCAGGCCCGGCTCTGGGGCTGGGGCGCCCTCTACCACCAGCGGCTCTACCGGCTCTGGACCCCGGATCCCTCCGAGACTTCGCCGATGAGCACATCCCCCAGCTGACCCGCTGGTTCTCCTTCGTGACCCGCCATTTGCTGGAACCTGCGCCAGAGAAGTCCCTCATCTTGGCCAGGGACGGCTCCTGGCGCATGCACCTGGAGCCCTGTCATCCCGAGGATCTGCCAGTCCAGGTGGAACGCCTAGCGGAGCGAAGCCTCACTCACGGTAACGATACGAATCGGAATGAGGCTTACTGGACAGCGGACGACACGATCCGGGAGGCTTATCGCCTTCCCCTTCATGAAGTCCAAGAAGAGCGGGAACGCGGCTTTGCGGGCTGGCTCTCAAACCGCCTGGACCTGGTGCGCTCGGGATGGAGAAAACTCGTGGAGCGGTCCATGGCGTTGAATGCTCGAATCGGTGATCCCCTCGCCACTGTCGTGGCAGAGGACCAAGCTCGAAATGCCCGACCTGCTGGTGAACGCTGGGGCGCTATTGATCGCCTAGAGCGAGAGATCCAAGCCGAGCATCCTGCCACCCCGGAAGCGCCCCCTCCTTCCCGAAAGCCCCGAGGCCTCACGCGCTGAGAGGGAGCCCCGCCATCCTTACGTAGTTCCGATGGATCTCATGGAGATGCATACGCACCTCCATGAGGTCTGCTCGTGCAGACTGAGCCGCCCATGTTCCGTATTTTTCGGTGAACTCCCGCAGGTCATCAAGCTGATCCAGTAGGAGATCGAGACCACCATTTGGGCGCACCAGCTCGCCCAAGGCCAAGGCCTGTTTCCGGATCTGTGGAAGCAGCTCGCGTGGACATCCCTCCGCCTCTCCGAGGCGGAGCAGCAGCCGCTGGACTTCATGGCAGAGGCCCTTCATGGCAGCCCGTATCCGCGCAAGGGCTGCGTCCCGCCGGTTCCCAATCTGGTAAAGCTCGCCCCCATCAACAGGGAAATCTCGCGCAGCGGCCAGATCAAAGAGAGCCACCTCGACCTCATCCAAGATCCTCGTGGAATCGATATTAATCAGCCCTCGCATGTCATTCCCCTGAAGGTAAGTTCATCCTACTTGCCTGCGGGAGACTCCACCCGGAAGAGGTAGTAATCACGCGTCGGCAGCTCCGCCCGGGCATCCATGCCAGAGATGGGCGGGAATGTCAGGGCATAGACACCCGGCGCAAAGGTGCCCACGGTGTTGAAGAGGAGCCAGATCCCAGAATCGCCATCGGACAAACATAGGGAGAGGTTGCTGCAGTCCAGACCCATTCCGTTTGCTGTCATAGGAAGCTGGTCCGGTGTGGTGATCAAACGCCTTCCCTGCGGATTCCCCTGGCCGAGAAAGACAAGATGGGGTTTGGCCTGCTTGTAGGCGATCTGGTGATGGGCCTGGATTCGAATCGTGCTGAGTGCCTTCGCAGGAAGCGTCAGCCTGGGCAACCCCTCCATTTGCTCCATCGTGGAGGGGAACTGGATTGTCCGGGCATCGGGCCGCTGCACCTCAACACACACCGGGGCGACTTCGGCTTCGGCACTCACTCCATTTGGTAGAGCCAGGACCTTCACCGCTTTCCGATTGGCCTCGAATACCATTCGCTGCTGGCGCCGGACCTCAGCCATGGGTAATTCCGCAGCAGGCGCTTTCTCCAGCGGCCGAGGGCTCATAGCGGTTGCGCCCTCTCGGGGGGCTCCAGCCCCTGAGGTTCTCGAAGCAGACGTATCCAACCCGGGTGCCAACCGAGGCCGATGTTCCTTGAAGAGCGCCACAAGGGAATCCAGCAGACTCGCCGAAGAATAGGAGAAAACCCCGACTTCACCAATATCCACCCCGCCGCCAACTGATTGGTCTAAAGATGATCCATATATGAGCGGCCTGAATTTCACCATGAATGTAGCTGCACCCTTCTCGAAGGAGAACTTGTCCAGGGTCATAAGCAGGAAGAGTTGGGGCACCAAGGCTGAACGCCGACCCACGCTGCGGCTACCCAGCATCTCAATGCCTCCAAGCATCTTCTTGAAGGTGACCTCATCCTTGGGCCGATAGATGAAGGCTTCCCGAGAGGCCACGCCAAGATCCGGAAAGGCCTTGTAGGCCTTAAGGTATTGTTGATAGTCCGAAGTAATGAGTCGCAGCCAGCCTTCGTGCTTCAAGAGCATGTCGGCATGAAGAAGAGCGAATCCCTTGCGCGCCTCGGGTTCGCTTTGGGCCTGGAACTGCCACCGGACCCGCGTAGCACCTTCATTCTGGGGGAAGGAATCGCACTCCATCTCGATCCTCCCGAAGGGACTCACTTCATCGTCGAACCGCTGACTCTGCAGATGGACGGGTTTCCAGAGAATCGATTCTCGGGACTCTTTGGCCTTCGCCACCCTGGAATTGGGAGTGGGAACCCTGCAGTAGGACACGGCGGAGAAAAGGAGGCACAGGGGAACTACGAACAGTCGCTGCATGATACAAACTCCATTAAAGAGAGGTGATGAAATCCCGGACGGCC
Organism: uncultured Holophaga sp.; assembly: GCA_963664825.1. Taxonomy (GTDB): domain Bacteria; phylum Acidobacteriota; class Holophagae; order Holophagales; family Holophagaceae; genus JAYREN01. Next base: position 2,692,333 of record OY761614.1, on the reverse strand, counting down.
GCAGGTTTTTTGAACGAGGGGCACCATCAGGACGTCGCGGTGAAGGCTAGATTCCAAGCCTGTTCTGAGACGCCTATGCAATTGAGATCGGCAACCTAGGGCCTTCGGCACATTTCTCTGGGGCCAGGGAAAAGCGAGCTCGGGTGTGAGCCGCAAAGACATCTAGGAATGGATCTGGGTCCTCCTTGTCAGCCCATGCCCTTACGGCCTTGAGGAAAATTCGCCCCAGCCTGATCGCCACGAACAGGGGCCCCCAGAAAACCAGCGCCCCCAGAATGACGAGGGGCCAGACAGCGAGACCGAAGGTCATTACGACACCCATGAAGGCTACCACCGCGGTGAATAGCGTTCCGCCCAGAGCCCAGAGTCCGAATAAAAGGAAACATGCAGCACTCGACAGGTTCAGTCCGAACCTGGTGAGTCGTTGTCGAACTGCCTTTTGCACCCATGGCCTCCGATCTTGGTGGATTGCCCGTTTGACGGTCAACAAGGGAAGGTGAATTGAATATGCTACTTTAAGTCTGTAGATCCATAGTCATCAGAAAGCGAAGGATGGCATGTGCCACCTTCGTCTCCACGCCCCAGAGCTCGCCTGCTCTTCGCCACGAACCTCCGAAAGGCTCGCCTCGCGCGCGGCCTCTCCCAGGAAAAATTGGCCGAGCTGTCGGAGCTTCATCGCACGTATGTGGGCTCCGTGGAACGCGGTGAGCGGAATGTTTCCATCGACAACATGGAACGTCTGGCCGCGGCCGTGGGATGGGAGCTCCGAGACCTCCTCACCCCCTGAGGCGATCTCGAAAACGCGTTGTGCAGCACGGAGATCGACGTCCACAACGATGGGATGGTGAATCGGCTCATAGCGCTCGTCGCAGATCGAGGCGTTTACATGGAGCGTGCGATCTCGCACCAAATGGCCATGCCCATCGTGGATATGCCCAAATACGTGGAGTCCCGGCAGCACAGCAGGGAGGCGGTCCGCAAGATGCTCACACCCCAGTGGGCCACTAGAGGCTGTTTCAATCTCAAATGCGGACGATTGCGACCTGACTTCGTCCAGGGTCCCGTGGGGTGGACTGTGCGTGATGAGGATGTCCGTAGCAAGCGGAATTTGACTCCACTTTTCACGAAGCGCCGCACCTCTTCGCGGCAGGTTGAAGGCCCAATCCATGAACCAGGGCTGCCAGGGAGAGCCCCAAATCTTCAGGCCTTCAATCTCGCAGCCGGAATCCTGAAGGTAGATCACATCAGGTTCCAGGTATGCGCGCGCAAGCTCCGGTTGTTTCTGGAAGAACCAGTCGTGATTGCCAGCAACGACGATCTTCCATCGGTGTGGCAGGCGATTCAGCCACTTGGCAAATTTGTGAACCTCCCTCTCCGTCCCGGTATTGCAGAAATCACCGGCATGAATCAGGACATCGCCCTCAGGGACATGGATGCTGTTGTGGAGGCCGTGGGTGTCTGAAAGACATACGAGACGCATGAAAGAATCCCTTGCATGACCTGAATCAGAGATCGCGACAGTCCTGCTGTTGGGCCTGAGAGTCCTCCAGGTCGCGCAGAACATCTCGGAGGTATCCCAGAGATTCAGCACAGCGGGATTGCAGACTCTGAAGAATTTGGATCCGCCTGGGATCACCGGGCCCAACCCCTCGGGTCACCTGCATCAAAAGGGCTTGTGCGGGCCCATCCAAGGCGATCTGGAATGCGCGACAACGCTCCACTGCATCGCGGAAGGCATCCTTCTCTTGTGCACTCGCCAATTGGATGAGAACCGCGCAGACAGCTCTTTCCAAGCCGATTCCGGCGGCCTCCACCCGTGCGAGAGCATCAACGGCCTTAACGCGCGTCAGCCACTGGAACCCATCGTTCTTGTCATCAAGGAGACACTGATACTCGGCGAAGCCCGCCGCGATTTCATCCAGGAACTTCCTCGCATCAGGAATAGGACGCGCGAATGCCGAGCTGGGTTTCTCGGGTGGCTGAAGGCCGTTCTCGTGAAAGACCCTCTGAATGAGGCACCAGGCAGGACCACGCGGAACGCGATTTCCATTGACCCAGTCGTTGACAGTTCGAGGCACCGTTCCGAGCGCCTTTGCCAAGGCCCCGACGCCCCCAAGCTGTGAGGCGAGTTCATTCCAGGGCGGAGGAAGGGTCATGGGTCTAGACATGTGCGATGTCCTCGAATGGTGGAGCAAGACCTGCACACCACACAATATAGGCGCATTGCGCCGATATGCAACCCATCGCAACTTTTCTTTAGCCTCAGGGGGTGGCCCCTCCGGGAGCCCTTGCGCTCCAGGTGGACTGCGCCCCGCGCCCGGGCGGACCGCCCCATCCGCCGCAAGCGGCGGCGTGGGCCCAACGGTCCACCCAGGCGCTACCCGCTACGCTCGCCGGCCAGGGGTGCGCCCCTGGCCGGGAGGCAAGCGTAGGGCTCGCCACCCTCCACGCAAGGGCTGTCCTCGGGGTGTAGCCAAAGGCTGATCGTTGATCGAAACACCGCTTCTATCCGTCACGGTTGGAGTCCCAGGGACCCAGAACCCCAACCCTTCTATCCCACCAAGCTGCCCATGATCACCTCGGCTTGTTCCAGGACGGTCTTGGTGGCCTTCTCCTGCATATCGGGCGGATATCCGTATTTGCGCAGAATGCGCTTCACCAGCACGCGGAGCTGGGCGCGGACGTTGTCGCGCAGGGTCCAGTCGATGGTCACGTTCTTCCGGACGGTCTCCACCAGCTCCCGGGCGATGGCCTGGAGGGTGGGCTCGCCCAGCACCTTAACAGCGCTGTCATTGGCTTCCAGGGCGTCGTAGAAGGCCAGTTCGTCGGGGCTGAGGCCCAGGGATTCACCGCGGGCATCTGCGGCCTTCATTTCCTTGGCCAGCTGGATCAGCTCTTCGATGACCTGGGCCGTCTCGATGGCGCGGTTCTGATATTTGCGGATGGCCAGTTCAAGCATCTCCGTGAAGGACCGGGCCTGGACCACGTTCCTCTTGGCGCGGCTGCGGATCTCACCCTTCAGCAGCTTCTGGAGCAGTTCCACGGCCAGGTTCCGCTGGGGCATGTCCCGAACTTCGGCCAGGAACTCGTCCGACAAGATAGAGATGTCAGGTTTCTTGAGCCCGGCGGCAGTGAAGACGTCCACCACCTGGTCCGAGACCACAGCCTTCGAGATGATCTGCCGGATGGCGTGGTCCAGATCCTCATCGGATTTTAAGTCCGCTGCCTCCCTCTTGGAGAGCACGGCGCGCACGGCTTGGTAGAAGCCTACTTCGTCCCGGATGCCGATGGCAGCCTCGTGGGGCACGGCCAGGGCGAAGGCATGAGAAAGCTCGGTGACCGCCCCTAACAGCCGGTCCTTGCCGTTCTCTTGGGCCAGGATGTGCTCCTGGGCCTCGGGCAGCAGAGCCAGGCGTTCGTGGGCTGCGCCCGTGACCCACTTGGAATGATCAAAGCCATGAAAGAGACCGCGGCAGATCTCCGCCTTCTCCAGCATCAGGGCCACGGCTTCCTCTTGATCCAGGGCCGTCTTCCCCTTGCCTCCGGCTTCCGTGTAGGTGGCCAGCGCCTTCTTCAGCTCATCCGCCAGGCCCAGGTAGTCCACCACCAGGCCGCCGGGCTTGTCCTTGAAGACACGGTTCACGCGGGCGATGGCCTGCATAAGGCCGTGGCCGCGCATGGGTTTGTCCACATACATGGTGTGCAGGCTCGGGGCATCGAAGCCGGTCAGCCACATATCGCGCACGATCACGATGCGGAAGGGATCCGAAGGCTTGCGGAACCGCTGGGCCATGGCCTCCCGCCGGGCCTTGCTGCGGATGTGGCTCTGCCATTCCAAAGGGTCCGAGGCGGAACCCGTCATGATCACCTTCAGAATGCCCTCTTCATCGGCGTCGCTGTGCCACTCCGGCCGCAGCTTGATCAGGGCCTGGTAGAGCGCCATGCAGATCCGGCGGCTCATGCAGACCACCATGGCCTTGCCATCCATGACGGCCAGGCGCTTCTCCCAGTGATCCACCAGATCCTGGGCGATGAGCCCCACCCGGTTCTCCGAGCCCACCAAAGCCTCCAGCTGAGCCCAGCGGCTCTTCAGCTTCTCCTTGCGCTCGATCTCCTCGCCCTCGGTGGCCTCTTCAAAATCCTCGTCCAGGTGGGGGCGCTCGCTTTCCTTCATCTCCAGCTTGGCCAGGCGACTCTCGTAGTAGATGGGCACCGTGGCACCGTCATACACGGCCCGCTGGATGTCATAGATGCTGATGGTGTCGCCGAACACCGCCCGGGTGCTGGCATCGGCCCGCTCGATGGGCGTGCCCGTAAAGCCGATAAAGGATGCGTTGGGCAGCGCGTCCCGGAGATGCCGGGCGAAGCCGTCGATGAAGTCGTATTGACTGCGGTGCGCCTCGTCGGCCAGCACCACGATATTGCGGCGCTCCGAGATCACCGGGTGCCGGTCGCCGCGCTCGTCCGGAAGAAACTTCTGGATCGTCGTGAAGACCACACCGCCCGAAGCTACAGAGAGCTTCTTCCGCAGATCCGCTCGGTCAGAGGCTTGCGCGGGATCTTGTCGCAGCAAGTCCTTGCACCGGGCGAAGGTGCCGAAGAGCTGGTCGTCCAGGTCATTGCGATCCGTGAGCACCACGACGGTGGGGTTGGCCATGCCGGGATGCAGGATGATACGACCCGTGTAGAAGGCCATGGACAGGCTCTTGCCCGAGCCCTGGGTGTGCCACACCACGCCCACGCGCCGATCCCCGGGCGCGCCTCCGGGTTTGCCACCGGCGGTATAATGCCCCGCGATGTCCCCGGCGCGATCCTCGGCGATGACCTTGGCGGCGCGGAGGGTCTCCTCCACGGCCACGTTCACGGCGTGGAACTGGTGGTAGCCCGCCATCTTCTTCACGAGCTTCCCGGCGCCCAGATCCTCGAAGACGATGAAGAAGCGCACCAGATCCAGGAAGCGGCGCTTCTCGAAGACCCCCTCCAGCACCACCCGCAGCTCCGCCAATCTCGCCGCAGCGTCCTCCAGGCCGCCGATGGTGCGCCAGGGCTTGAACCACTCCTTGCCCGCTCCCAGGGCGCCCACCCGGGCCTGGACGCCATCCGAGGCCACGAGCACCGCATTGGTGGCGAAAAGGGCCGGGATCTGGGCCTGGTAGGTCTGGAGCTGCTGGATCGCCGCTCCCACCGTGGCCTGCTCATCGGCAGAATTCTTCAGCTCGATCACAGCCAGGGGAAGACCATTCACGAAGAGCACCACATCCGGGCGCCGGTTGTGCGGGCCCTCCACCACCGTGAACTGGTTCACCGCCAGCCAGTCGTTGGCCTCCGGGTTATCGAAGTCCAGGACCCGCGCCTGGGCCCCCGCGATGGAACCGTCCTGGCGGCGGTATTCCACCGTGATCCCATCCACCAGCATCCGGTGCAGGTTGTGGTTGCGCTCGATGAGCGTCGGCACCTCCAGGCGGGTGAGCTTGCGGAAGGCATCCTTCAGGGCCTCCGCAGGAAGCGCCGGATTGAGCTGGGCCAGGGCGGATCGCAACCGCCCTTCCAGGATTGCATCCTTGAAGCCGGGATCGATCCGCTCCGCCGCGGGCTCACCGAAGGTGATATCGGGACCGTGGAGGATGGAGTAGCCCAGGCCCTCCAACCAAGCCAGGGAGGCTTCTTCGACGACGGATTCGGTGAAGGTTCGCCCGCTCATCCGTCATTCTCCATCATGTCTTCCTCGCTTATGCCCTCGCAAAGCCGAGCCCCGGTTTCTCGGTATTCTCCATAGTCAACGGCAAACAGAACCTCACTGGCATAGAGCACCTTGCCCGCTACTTCCACCATCTCAAATTCCAGATCTATGGCTCGATCGAACGCGTCGTCTGGTTGTGGCTGGCTTGGAGGTCGCTTGTCCAAGCAGTCCTGCTCAAGCAGGGTCTCCACATCCGCGACCTCGAAGAGCGTGGAGAAGATCCAAACGGCAGCTCTCCGAATGATCGCGAGGACTTCTTTCTCAGGGGTTCCTTTGTTGCCACCGTGGTATTGCTCATTGCGGTGCTCGTGGGCATAGACGATATGGCTCTTTTCGACTTCCCATTTCAGGCTTCGTTTAGAAAGTTCTATTCCAAGAAAGTCCAGCTTCGTGTGGTAGTTGGCAAGCCATTTATCTACGTCAGCACTTGGGTAGGTGCGGTCTCCGCGCTGGATGGGGTGCAACGTGAGGTATGTCGTGATCGTCACTTCGATCGCGTTATCAAAGCTGATTAGGGCGATGCGGCGATCAAAATCTTCTCCGCCTCGGAGGTGACCATCCGCGTGAGCCAGCAACTCGAAGGGGCCTTTTGCCCAAGGATGCAGGCTCATAAGTCCACTCTTCTCGAGTGTTCAATCCAGCCACTGTTATCAAACAGATGGGAATGCCATTTTGAAGAATTCAATAAGAATGGGTGCCAGCACGCATCGGTCATAAGGCATTCCCATCCGTATGCCTTCTCCCTACTCCCGAGATGCGCCGGTATCGCGTTTCAAATGCTTGGCGTCCTCCTTCCATGACGCGGCAAATTTCTTCTCGAGCCTCCTGTTCTTGTAAGCCACCAGCAAATTTAATTTTACTTTGGCCCGACACTGCCTCAAGAGATACAACAAGCTCCGCGTCCCCATGGACAACGATATTCGGATTGTGAGTGACGACAATTATTTGTCGGGACTGTTTGCTGTCACGTAATCGCTGAACCAGCAGCTCGTAGATGAGGGTGTTGTCCAGATCATCTTCTGGTTGGTCGAGGATTATTGGCTCCTCACCATAGCCAAGAACAAAAGCCAGGAGAGCCGCCGTCTGCTGTCCCGGAGAGCCCTGGGACAATTTCCGCCATTGATTCCCACTATCTCTGGGATCACGGAAACTAACGTCGACGGAGTCCTGAGGAGTGTAGAGTGCCAGGCGATCAATTCGCTCTGGTTGCAGCCTCCGCAGAGCTGCCTCAAAACGGCGGTCAGTGGAAAGCCATTTTTCTTTTGGATCCGATACGACTTCCCGAAGGCGGGTTACGGCAGAGTCTAGTCCATGAAAGGACCAGCCGGAGTTCTCCTCTATTGGAGAAACCACCATCTCGACAATTACCCTCTGGTCCTCGTCGAATCGTTCTATCCCGAGTGAATTTCGAAGAAATGCTTCAAAATCACTGCTGTCACCGAATTCTTTGATCTCAGCTCGAATCAACGAATTAGTTGCACCAATAGCAAATTGTGTCCGTCGATCAGTCAATTCTCTGCGGAGATTTCGATACACATCCAACTGATTCTTAGCCTCCTGCTCTCTCTCATCACCAGTAGTGAATTGCAGTTGAAGAGTTCGGATTTCTTGTTCAAGAGTCTCAGCCCGCAGAAGCAAGTCACGATACTCGTCTGGGTTGGCAATGCCAGCCTGGGCTAGCTGCTCAGTGACCCGCGTATATCCCTGTTCACTTGTTTCAACGACTTCACTCCACACAACCGCATCATCCCCCAAGGTGATAGCGGCAATTCGAGCGCGAGTCCGCTGGATAGAATTCGTCACTTCTGCTCGAAGGTTTCCCAAGGCAGAACTGGCCTCTTGGTGCATCCGCTTCAACACCTGGATCGCTGGATCTGGCCCATCTTCATCAGTCTGCGCTAGGGCAGGAAGGGACAACGAATTGGTTTGTTGTTCAAGAGCCAGGATGTTTTCTTCAATCAATCGCTGTGCATCAGTCCAAGAATCGTCTTGCAGACGGCGCAGACGAAATTCACTGAGCGTCTGAGCATGCCCCCCCTGCTGAAGGACCTCTACTTTTCGCCGCACATCGTTTAGGGTGGCCTGCCGTGCTGGAAGATCGGCAGCTTTAGCCTTAAGCGATCGTGCCTCCGCACACAATGAAAGGTATTTTGTCTCCGCTTCTTTGCTAGCCCGCATTAGCTCTGAACCCCGCACCTCAGGTGTGTCGTCGATGACGACTAAAAGTGCATCAGGATCCTTCGCCAAATCAAAAAGTTGCTTTTGACTGTATATCCTTATCGGGAATCGTTCGTTGATATCCCCACTCTCTGGAACGCGTTGAGTGCCATTCAATCGGGAGATTGGGGCCATTTGACCTTGCTTATCCCATGCAAGCGAGAACCGCTCACCATCCTTCCTGTAAACAACGTCCACAACAGTGTCAGAAGTAATGAGTCCTTCATCATGACGACCCACTGGAATGCGCATGCGCTTATCCAGCACGGACCGTAGAGTGGTCTCTCCTCCACCATCCAGCTCATTCTCCCGACGGAGTGCGACCCGACAGAAGTCCACAAGCGTAGATTTTCCAGTCCCACGACTTCCAATAATGGCATTGAACCAGGGATTGAAATGAACGGTCATCGGTTCAGGACGACCCATGAATTTAGCCTTAGTGACCGTGATGCTCTCGATGACGTTGCTCGCATGCCGGTTCGGATCCTGGGGGGCCAATGAAGGCAACACAGATCCATCTCCATCGAGGAATGCCAACCGCAACCCTTCGATATCGGGCCGGGTCATCTTCACCCACGTAAACTGGCGACCAGCATGCGCATGTGAATGACTGTCTGATCCCCAAACCTGGGTAATCTTTCTCCCATTTGTGTTCGACCCATCCAACCAAGTTTGAACATCATCGCCTGTGGGGTCGAGCCATGTCTCATCTGGGTCTGATGGCGCAACCAGTGCGATCTCAGCAGCCGCGAGCCCTGCGTGTTTGAGCGCCTTGAGTCGATCAACACCGCTCAGTGTCAGTAAGCCTTTTGGCCCATTCACATGAGCAGCAACAACAATGGCTCCCGAGGCATTTGCGATTTCAAATGCCTCGACAATGCTCTTGGTCGAAGAAGCTTCATGGGTGCCGAAAGCGGATGGATCGATGCCAAGCTTGGAGAGCATCGACACTACGTCGTCCCGACCACATCTAGGATCCAATATGCACAGTATGTGAATGCCACCGACGGTGGCCTCTACTCCAGGGAAAACAATGATTCCGGAGGAATTTCGCTGTGCCTCTTGAATCCCTGGCACCCCATCAGGAGTATTGTGGTCTGTGAGTGCGACGGCATGAAGGCCTGCTGTTCTGCATGCGACCACCCATGCCAACCAATCCGCCGCCACTCGATCAGTCTCTGGCTTGAAGTCGTAGGACGCTGGAGAGTGCGCGTGAAGATCAACGCGCCACCAATGGGAGCCAGGCCAATCCCACGTCGTGCTCATGTCACACCCCCATCATTTTTTTGCATTTTTTACTTGTAATTCACCAGCAAGAAGTTTGGGTAGCAACGCATCACGCAACGCTGCGAGGCCTCGCGATTCCTCGGTATTGGCCAAAATGCGTTGAAAGAAAGACGAGGAAATTCGGTCAAAAAGTTGAAGCACAGAAGGAGGGGCGAGAACCACCTTCGAACTTGAAAAAGTGTTTGTTGTGATCGTGTCGAATACAGAACCGTGTGCCGAATGAACTAGGGTGTCCATCTCTTGGCGCAACAAACAGTGCAAGGCAAAGGGAGTATCCAACTTGCTCCTCAGTGCGTAGCAAGTTTGGTTCATGGCCATTTCTCGACCGAACATCGTCATCCGCCCTGTGGTAGCCCCACGCGCGACCACGACAGTGGAAAGGGCCGAAATGAGCTGCGTTGCGCTCTCAGCGAGGCCTTTTTTTGTAATGGTCCGTTCAGTGGCCGTCAGGAACATCTCTCCGCATTGAGAAACATCCTTTGCGCTTGCCCACGAAATATCGCCATTCCAATAGTCCACACGATCTGTCTTCGGTGTTCCACCGCTTAATATTTTGGCCTGAGCGAGGATAGGACCAACTTCCCAACCCTTTGGAATCTCTCCGAGGGCACTGGGCTGGAATCCGGAAGGGAACATTGACATTACATTTTCAGGAAGCCCTTTCGGGTGCCGCCCCTCCACCATTACTCGGACGGGATCGAAGTCCACGAACCAGGACTTGAAGAGGGCTCGGGCCATGGCCTCCAGGGTTTCGTTCTGGCGGCGGTTCAGTTCGATCTTGTCGTCCAGCGCGCCAAGGATATGGGCGATGGCACGCTGGATGCCAAGCGGAGGAAGAGGAAGCCGGAACGACTCGATATGGCCTTTCGTAATCGCGCGCCTTGAGCCTCCGGCGTTAAAGGATTCGATGTATTCCTTCACGGATGGATGGGTGAGGAATGCGAGCACGAACCCAGGATCAGCAACTTCTTGATTCACTCGAATGATGCTCACGTGCTGATTTACGCAAGCTGGTAGGACCTCATTGGGAACCCTGCAGGCTCTGCCGAAAGTAATTCCATCGCCTGTAATGTTCAGCAAGAGATCGTTCTGTTGGAGAATCACGCCGCGAAGACGATCCGCTTGTTCATCAGAGATAAAGGCAAGACCCGTTGGATCGAACCGGTTATCGAACACATTCTGGCTGCGAACCAGTGCGAAATTAATACGAGAAGGTAGATATGCGTCGCTCCCGCCAGTCGGAGTGGCACCTGATCCAATTTTGGTGGTGATCTCAGAGAGCGATCTAACCTGCCAATTCGGAGGATGTGGAATTGGTGATCCCCTCACATGCCCCCCCTTCTTACAAGGTAGGCCATGTGACCTTTATTGGTGATGTAGGGAATAACGGGTTCGTCGAAAGCGGCAATGGGGCGTGAGTTTATGGAAGACCTACTCAAGCTCACCTCCCCCCAGCTCCGTCTCCAATTCCTCGACGGTGGGCAGGCTGTCAGCAAACTCCTGGGGCAGTTTCTCGATGATCAGCGTCTCCCACTGGGCGATGCCGATGGGTTTGTTGAAGTCCCGCAGGGCGTATTCGGCCACGATCTTGTTCTTGGACCGGCAGAGCAGCAGGCCGATGGTGGGCTTGTCGTCGGGATGGCGCAGCAGGTCGTCGGCGGCGGAGAGGTAGAGGTTCAGCTGGCCCACGAAGGCCGGATTGAAGGCCGTGGCCTTGAGTTCCACGATGACGTAGCAGCGCAGCTTCAGGTGATAGAAAAGGAGATCGACGTAGAAGTCCTGATCACCCACCTCCAGGTGGACCTGGCGCCCCACGAAGGCGAAGCCCGCGCCCAACTCCAGCAGGAAGTGCTGGATGTGCTCCACCAGGGCCTGTTCCACTTCCCGCTCCCGGCGCGGGTCCGCGGTGCCCAGGAAATCGAAGAGGTAGGGATCCTTGAAGACCTGGGTGGCCATATCGGAATCGGCGGGTGGCAGCGTGGCCGGGAAGTTGGTGATGGCCTGGCCCTGGCGCTCGTGGGCGCGCCGATCCATCTGAAGCTCCAGGATGCTGCGACTCCATCCCTGGGCGACGGCCTGACGGGCATACCAGGCGCGAGTCTCGGAATCCTTCTCCCGCTGCAGGAGGCGAATCACGTGCCCCCAGGGCAATTGTGAAACAACCTGTTTCACCAATTCACCGTCCTGGCAGGTCTCGGCGAAACTCCGCATAGAGAGCAGGTTGCGGGGCGAGAAGCCCTTCATTCCGGGAAAAGCCGCCCGCAGATCCGCCGCCAGCCGATCGATGACCTTGGCCCCCCAGCCCTGCTGGCCCTGGCGTTCCAGGATCAGTCGCCCCAGATCCCAGTAGAGCAGCACCATGGCCTGGTTGGCGGAGACGATGACCCGCAGGCGTTCCTTCTGGATCCGCTGTTTGATCTCCTCCAGGGTGATGAGGTAATCCCCCGGCAGCTCCGCCAGGGAAGGAGCCGCGGGAAAGGCGGCCTCGGCGTGGGCTTGGCCCCGCACACGGCGATGAGCCTGGCTGGTTGATTTCTCTACTGGTGCAGGCCATGGCGCCGATTGCGGGCTTGGCCCGCGATTGGCGCGGGGGTCCTGGGGGGACGCAGAGGCCGCGGCTTTACGTGCGGCTGTTTCCCCGCGTTGCGAACTGCGGCCGGGCGGTCCCCCCGGATCGGGATTGACCTTTTTATTCGCCATAGCCAAGGCTCGTCAGATTGGCGTTGATGGCGGCATCCAGGCGCGCGCCCTCGGCCTGCTGCTCGCGGAAGAGCTGGGACAGGCGCTTCATCTTCTCGTCGAAGGAGACGCCATCGTCCTCGACCTCTTCCGCGCCCACGTAGCGCCCCGGCGTGAGCACGTGCCCGTGCTTGCGGATATCGTCCAGGCTCGCGAGCTTGCAGAATCCGGCCTTGTCCTCGTAGGCGCCTGCGCCCTTGTCACCGCGCCAGGCGTGGTAGGCCCCGGCGATTGTGGAGATATCCTCGTCCGTCAGCTCCCGCTGGACGCGGTTGATCATGCTGCCCATCTTCCGCGCGTCGATGAAGAGGGTCTCACCCCGGCGGTCCCGGAAGCCCCGGTTGCGCTTATCGCGGGTCAGGAACCAAAGGCAGACGGGGATCTGGGTGGAGTAGAAGAGCTGGCCCGGCAGGGCCACCATGCAATCCACCAGATCCGCCTCGATGAGCGCCTTCCGGATCTCACCCTCCCCGGACTGATTGGAGGACATGGAGCCATTGGCGAGCACGAAGCCCGCGGTTCCGGTGGGGGCCAGGTGATGCAGGAAGTGCTGGACCCAGGCGAAATTGGCGTTGCCCGCGGGCGGCACGCCGTAGACCCAGCGCTTGTCGTCCTTCAGCAGATCCCCGCGCCAGTCGCTGTCGTTGAAGGGGGGATTGGCCAGAACGTAATCGGCCTTGAGGTCCGGGTGGCGGTCGTTGTGGAAGGTGTCGCCATGGGCGATCTGGGCGTCGATGCCGCGGATGGCCAGGTTCATCTTGGCCAGGCGCCAGGTTGTGTAGTTGCTCTCCTGGCCGTAGATGGAGATATCGCCGATGCGCCCACTGTGGGCCTCGATGAACTTCTCACTGCTCACGAACATGCCGCCGGAACCGCAGCAGGGATCGTAGACCCGGCCCTTGTAGGGGGCCAGCATCTCCACCAGCACCCGCACCACCGGGGAGGGCGTGTAGAACTGCCCACCGCTCTTGCCCTCGGCGCTGGCAAATCGTGAAAGGAAATACTCGTAAACCTGCCCAAGCCTGTCTTTGGCGCGATCTGGCGCACTGCCCATTGTGATATTGCTCACCAAGTTGATGATCTGGCCCAGGCGCTGCTTATCGAGGCCGGGACGGCCAAAGTCCTTGGGCAGCACGCCCTTCAGGGAGGGGTTGTCCCGCTCCAAGGCGCTCATAGCATCGTCCACGGCGGTGCCGATGGTGGGTTGGGGGGCCTGGGCCTTCAGGTGCGCCCAGCGGGCTTCCTTGGGCACCCAGAAGATGCTCGCGGCCCGGTATTCGTCCTGATCCTCCGGGTCCGCCCCGTCCAACCTCTGGGCCTCCAGCTCGATGTGCTTGGCCTCGAAGGCATCGGAGATGTATTTCAGGAAGATCAACCCCAGCACGACGTGCTTGTATTCCGCCGCGTCCATGTTGTTCCGCAGGGCATCGGCCATCTGCCAGAGGTTGGCCTCAAATCCAAGTGACGAGCCGTTCTTTCCTGAGGTTTTCGCCGGTCGAGCCATGGTTGGAACCTGCCGATCATCAAGGTTAAGAATGTTCAATCCATTGTAGAGGGTCTGGGTTCGCCTGTGCATATCGAATTGGGCGCTTTCCAGTGCTTTGCGTTCAGATACGCCCCGCATCGCCGCGTTGGGACATGATCAAGATCTGGAAGTGTTCCCAAAATTCATCGGGAGTCTTGGACGTTTTGGACATTGGGAAATGTCTGGACCTCTAAGTGGAAGCCCCGCCATGATTGGCTCTCGGACGTTTCGGTCATTCCAACATTCTCTTGTAATGAACCGCATGGTTTGGCACGTCACTACCGATTGTTCTGGTGCGCCAAAGCAATCGAACCATGACGCGCCTTCACTCGGTTTGGGAAACGCCACTGAAATCCAGTCCCACAGCAAGAATGAGACTGCCGTATGGGCGATTTGCCCCAACAATAAAATATGGGTAGAAGGATGGGTTGACATAGCGATGAATCGCCAAGTCACCTTTTAACAGTGACTTGGCGATTGTTTTGGCGGAGAGACAGGGATTCGAACCCTGGGTGCTGGTTTACCCAACACACTCGCTTAGCAGGCGAGCCCGATCGGCCACTCCGGCATCTCTCCCGGAACCCTCGATGCTACCTAGAACCAAGCCAACTCGCAAGGGATGTTGCCGAACCGCCCCTCCCTCGCCGATGATGAAAGCATGGAGGGGTGGCCGAGCGGTTTAAGGCACCGGTCTTGAAAACCGACGAGGGTGTGAGCCCTCCGCGGGTTCGAATCCCGCCCCCTCCGCCATTCAGACACCCCGCGCCAGCTGGGTGCTCCGCTTCAGGGCGGGATTCGGAATCACGAATGTCGCGCCGGTAGCCGCAGCCGGAGACCGTCCGGGGGACGGTCGGAGGCGTCCGCGGCTGTGATCCGTCGAAATAATTCGCATGACGACCGATTCGGGCACATGGCCCAAAAGCCAACGCGGGCGGGGCTTTGTGGGTGATCTGGAGACCTGAGAATCCGTCAATAAGTTTGGGACGGATGACGCGTAACGAAGCGGAAATCCGGCAAAAAGGATGCACGAATCCTGCGGATTGGCTTCGGATCCTGCGCCAGGCTTCTAAATCCGTCAATATGGTTGGAACGAGTTGCCTACCAGTTCCGCTCTGGGCGTTCGTCCTTCACGACGCTACGGGCCACCCAGCAGACGCGGCCCAGAATGAGGCTTTGCATGGGCAGGCTGTCCAGGTCAACAGCGATTGGCGTGAATCCAGGTGCATCTGACAGAAAGCAGAGCTGGCCATTGGCATCAATACGAACTCGCTTGATGCGACCCTCTGCACTGGCTGGATCAGGGCGCACGAGGTAGAGGGCGTTGCGCTTGGGTTGGAGCCGGAGTTCCAGAGATGTGTTAATCAGAGCCATATCGCCAGGATGGACGGTTGGCCGCATGGATTCACCAGAGCATTCCACGACGTAGAGATCCTCTGTGGATCCAGCACCGCTCTCCTGGAGGAGCTCCAGGAGGAAGTCCTTGCGGAAGGGCATTCGCAGGGCAGTTGGACCGGGATCGGCGATCTCCCCACCCGGCCCGCAGGAGGCGGCACCTGCAATGAGTGGGCGGCTGAGTAGCTCCGCGCTGCCTTCCGTAGGCGCGGGTTTTGGTATCCACATGGGCCCTTCGCCAGTCAGGAGCCATTTTGAGGACACACCATAGACGTGTTCTAGGGCGATAGCGGCCATATCGGGAGGTAAGGCATCATCCTTCTCCCACCGTGAGACGGCGGCATAGCTAACTCCGATCGGCTCACCGAAGGCGGATTGGCTCTTACTCAGGGCCAGTCTGAGGGCGCGGAATCTCTCTGCGAGGGATTGGTCTGACATTTTTTCACGCATCGTGGAATAGAGGGGTTGACTTTCACGCTTGGTGAAATAGTCTAGGACTGTCCACGCTTCGTGGACTAAGCAACCGGAGCCTAGCATGAGCCCTGAACTACAGCCGCGCAAGCGGCCTGCCTACGGCTTACCCGTAAGTGTTGATGCCATTGTGGCAACTGCCTCAGATATCCAAACCCTCATGGCCGAAGGAATCAGACCAGACGGGTCCTTGAAGCCCGAAGCGATCCGGGCCTTGCTCAAGCTGAAGGGCAAGAACGTGAAGCTGTTGGCCGAGACCAGCAGCTACAGCGACGCCTACTTCCACCAGGTCATTGATCGAGTCCGAAAGGACGCCACGGTCGAAGACGTGATTGCGGAAAGCATCGGAATCAAAGCGGATCGCATTTGGGGACGCAGGTCCGAGCCAGCGGCCTAGCGAGGTTACGGTGTCTTCGATCCCTCTCCCCATATCGTGCGAACCCGGTTCGCGCGTGGTTCGCGCGATATCGCACGAACCGCACGAACCAAATCAGGGGCCGTGCGAACCAAGTCAAGTCCTGAAGGGACAAACAAATAGTGTTCATGGTGGGCAGATAACGGATCCACACGAGGTTCGCACGCTCACGGTGCATGAAGCGGCGGAACTCGCTTCTGTTTCAACCCGATCAATCCAAAAGGCCATTTCCACCAAGAAGCTCCAGGCCTCTCAGGTCGTGGCGGAATCTGGTCCAAATAAAGGGCGCCTTGAATACCGAGTGGTGCCAGCGTCGCTATTAGCCGCGTATCCCGGCGCCCGCGCAGCCTGGGAGCGTCAGCAGGCCTCGATCCAGCCCTGCCCCGTGGCCACACGCCCCGCACCGATCAAGCGCGATCCTCAGCAGGTAGTCCTCCGGGCCAATCCCGACGCCCTCCAGCGGGCGCAGGCCATCCAGCAGGCGCGGCTGAGCTTCCTGGATCTGGCTGTCCGCCCGAGGTTGGCCAGCCTGAATCCGTGGGAACGCCGCTCCGTTCGGGGCGGAGTCCCCTCCTATGTCCTGGATGAGGCCCAGCAGTGGCTGCGGACCAGCTGGCCATGTTCAAGGCTTCGGTCTTTGAGGAGGTCCAGGCCTTCGTCGAGGAATCCGCCGCCAAATACAGGGCCAAGGTAGGCGGCGCCAAGGGCAATCTCACCCTCTTTTCCTTCGACGGCCACTTCAAGGTCCAGGTCTCGAACCAGGACAACATCAATTTCGACGAGCGTCTCACGGTGGATGACCTGATTCAGGAAGGCCGCGTGGGTGCCCTGGAGGCGGCCCAGCGGTTTGATGCTCGTCAGGGGAAGGCCTTCATCACCTATGCGGCCTTCTGGATCAAAGAGGCCCAGTTCAAGGCGCTACGCCTCACGAGCGTTCATGTCCCACCGAGGATGATGGGTTCACACAGCGGGCCAACGTCAAAGCGGGCCTGCGGATGAAGGAGTCCATCACCATCAAGCCTCGCGTGGCCCTAGCACCCTTCCGGACCTTCCCCGAGATCGAGCAGCCCATCTCCGAGTTCGTCTTTCGGGCCAGGTGCACCGGTGAGGGGACTCCGGCGTTGATGCTGGTGGAGGCCGACGGCGGCCGATGGAAGATCGACGCCATCACGACGATTCGCGCCGAGATGGAGGCCTTCGGCCTGAACATTCCCATCATCGCGTGATCCGACTCGCATAAGGGCCGGGGGCGGCGAATCGTCCCTGCAGGGCTGAAACAGATTGCCCTCGTCGGCTTCGATTTCCACCCCCACCCCTTGCCAACGTCAGACAAAGCGATCTAGAGCAAATGATGCATCCATGGATCAAGTGCCTCCTTTTCTAGGGTCTTGGGCTTACGCCTCATCAACCCAAGAAATTTATTCACCCTAAAGCCTGATGTTGAGGATACTCAATGGGAAACAGCCTCTTTCTATACCTTATGTCCATTTTGAAAATTAAAACCACCAAAGGCGTACAGAATATGTAGGTCGTTACCAAAGAGTTCCATCATACTTTGTTGAATAATATCTGATGTTTTAGTTTGGATCACGAAATAAACTCTAGCAAAAGCTACAGCATCGTGAGCCGGATCGGAATTGAGCGCTACAAGATATGCAGCACCACGGGTGAGCCTGAAATCTCGTGCAGTCGTGTTCTTGGACCCAGGAGGTCCAACCCTTCGCGATTCGACGAAATTTGTTATCGGATCAATTCCATAGGTAATTGCATCAGTGATTGCCTTGCTAATGGACTTTTTGAAATTCTTCCAGTCTGCATACCCCAACAAGGCCATGAGTTCGCGAGCGCTCCAAACCTCCCCTCCGACATCCAGGAGCTTTGCAGCCTCGAAAGATTCCATGAGGTGTTGTGCTTGCCTCGAATCCATAGAGTCACCTTGAATGGTCCGACAAATCTACCACCAGGCCAATAAAACGAAAGCGAACATGCAGATCAACATAAATAAAGTAGTTGCAAACTACAATATCAAGCTGTCTAGCGCATCATAATTTTCGAATTATTGAAGCAGCCCAGGAACGCATCGCCAGCGACCGAAATTTGGGCTACGCCCAGTGCCCTGAGCTTGCTGCTGAAGTCTTCACTTGAGCATGTGCATGGTTGGAGTCCTCATGTCACCCACCTACATCAAGGCCATCCACGCCCTGCGCCGTCGAATCCCGGGTCTGGCTGAGGATGATGTCTACCGGGATCTCCTGGAAAACCTCACGGGTAAGCGCTCCAGCAAGGATCTGACAGACGCCCAGGGCAGGCGCGTCCTGGCCGAACTGGACCGCCTAGCGGGCGGGCGCCCCGCCTCTGCCCCCGCTCCGCGTCTGGATCCCAAGTCCCCCCTGGTGGGTCGGATCCTACGGGAGGCCTACAGCGCTGGCTGGGACGTGCCAGAGGAGCCCGGCCCCTTCGATGCCAGCGAGTCGGCCCGCCGCGCCCTCGTCCGCACCCGCGTCCAGACCTGGCTCCAGCAGCACTACCCCCATATCCACGGCACCCCTCGCAAGCTCGAAGCCTGGCCCATGGAAGCCCTCCAGGCGTGTTTGGAGCACCTGAAGGGGAAAGTCGGGGCGAGTAAACGGTGGGAGAAGCAGCAAGGTTAGTTAATCACATCTCACAAGGAGGAAACCCATGCGCATCGCCAGTTTGCATGTCACCAATACGGGCAACAGGTTGGAAACACTGGGCCATTACCATTGGGCGAGTTAAGGAACGAGATGCCACATGTGATCACACCGTTTCAGAGTCCTGACAGGCATTACCAATCTTTTTGACGGATTTTCGCTTGACCGGAATCCGTGGCAGGGCATCCTTTGTTCATCGGGTCTAGAAAACCCGACGAACCAAAGGACGGATGCAATGGTGAGCAATCGCCGGGAGTGTAGCGGAATAAGGCGTGGTAACACGCACGAAGAAGCTCGCTCCACCTCGTGTTCCCTTTGGCACGTCGTTGGGGTTTCTAGCTCCCGGTCTCACCAGCCGCCCCTCGGGGCATTCATCCAACTCCGTCTGGCCTAGAAAGCCGGACCCAACAAAGGAAGTGCCGCATGACGGCCGAACTCAGATCCATCGACTTCCACGGGGAGGTTGTCTTCCTTGTATCCCATCCCGAGAATGGGAAACCCTTCGTTCCAGCCAAGCCCCTCTGCACCCAGCTTGGGGCGTCCTGGCAGGGACAGCATGCCAAACTCACCGCAGACAAGGATCTGTGGGGGTATCAAGATATCTTGATCCCTTCCCCGGGTGGTCCCCAGACCATGACCTGCCTGCCCCTGGAGAACTTGAACGGCTGGCTCTTTAGCATCCAGGCGGCTCGCGTGAAGCCGGAGTTCCGGGAGCGCCTGCGAACCTACCAGAAGGAGTGCTTCCAGGTGCTGGACGCCTACTGGCGCACGGGCGCCGCCATCCGTCCCGAGATCCGGGCCACCGCGCCGGAGGCAACGCGAGCGCTCTTCGGTGAGATTGAGGGCATCACGGGCCAGAATCCCGAGGAAGCCCAGCCGGACACCAAACGGTGGACATGGCTGAGCCCCGGCGAGTGCGGGCGCCGCCTCGGGTTGCCGCGTCCTACGGTGCATTCCCGCGTCCAGGACTACGCGCTACCCCACCGCAAGGACGGCAAGGTCATGCTGGTGGCCTTCGAACCCTTCGCCGCCCACATGGCACTCTTCCCTCTCCACCCCACCAAGGGCCGCCCTCGGGGCGAATACATGACGCCCGAGCGCCGCTGGGCCGAAGGCCCCGTGGGAGCGGCCTCCTCCAGGGGCCCCATCACAGTTCGGGAGGTCACGCCTCGGGAGTTGGTGGACCTCTACGGCAACGATGTGGCCAAGACCGTTTTGCACCGCCTATCCCCGGCCATATTCCCCGCGCCGGAGGCCCTCTAATGAGCCTCACACCCCTCGATAAACTGGACGAGGCTCGCATCTTGGCCAGAGATCTTCAGGCCCAGCTTGAAGCCGCTAAAGCCCTTCTCCAAGCCCGGGAATGCGGCAGGGAAGAAAGATTACCGAATTCCCCAGCCCTGGAACTCAGCAGCCGCGAAGCCTATGGTTTCGGTCTCATGCTGGGTCTTCTGGCTGATCAGCTGGGCAAGCTGGAGGCGGATCTGGGCCAAACGCAGAAGGCGTTGTTCAAACAAGCCGGTTGACGCGCTCTACCCTTACAATCAGCCCCGCTTTAGCGGGGCTTTTTGTCGCTCTGGCAAACGCTGGGAACGATGCTGAGAATCTGGCGGATGCTCCGCCAGCGCCTGGAGGCGTCCGTGGCTCAGATCCAGGGAACCCCCTGGGCCAGGCTCGAAGATCAGCAGGCCTTCGAGCCCTGTGAGGACGAGATGGAGGCTGCGAGGCAGCTCTTCCTGCGCTGCTGGATGAGTGACATGGGGGCCACGGACCGCTCCACGGGCTGGAGGGCGAACGCCCGCACCAAGAACGGCCACATCCCTTTCAGGGGCTGGGAAAAGCGCCTGCTGGTCGTGGCGAAGCGGATGCGCCAGGCCCAGATCGAGTGCGGCGAGGCCCTGAAGGTCATCCGGCGTTTCGACGGCCCCGAGATCCGGACCTCCACCCCGGACTACGCCCGTATCGATTCACCCCCCCTTCAGGTTCAACTCGTGATTGAGGGGGGGGGATCACTGCAAGTGAATAATTTGCTTGTACTTCGGTCTCAAACCAGTCAGATTCTAAAGGATGGAGCTTGATCCCGTTCTGACCGATCCGCGTTATCTGGCGCTGGCCGCCGAGAACGGGGAACTGCGTGCGGAAATGACTCGCCTGCGGGAGACGATGGAGCGCCTGGAGAAGCTGCTGGAGTCCCTCCAGGAGCGGCTCGGGAAGGACAGCCGCAACAGCAGCAAGCCCCCCAGTTCGGACGGACCCGCGGCGCCGCCCAAGCCACCGACGCCGCCCACGGGGCGCAAGCGCGGCGGCCAACCGGGACGAAAGGGGTCCGCTCGGGTGATGTTGCCGGAGGGCAGCGAGGATCGGACGGTGGCGGTGGCGCTTGGATGCTGCCCCCACTGCCGCGGCGAGGTTCCTTCAGGGGCCATCACCGGGACGCGCCTGCACCGGGTGGTGGATCTGGCTCAGCGCCTCACAGAAGTCATCGCCTACGCGCTGGAGGAGGGCATCTGCCCGCATTGCCAGCGAAAGGTCCGGGCTTCGCTGCCACCGGAGGCCGCGCCCGGCGGGATCGGCCCGCGCCTTCAGGCTGCGGCGGCCTATCTGCGCACAGAGGGCCGCATGAGCCTGACGCCGCTCCAGCGTTTCCTCTCGGAGGTGACGGGCGTAGCGGTCTCACGCGGTTGGCTGCATGAGAGCGGTGTGGCGCTGGGGAGCCACCTACTCCCCGCCTGGGAGGACCTCTCCCAGCAGATCCGCACGGCGGACGTGCTCAACCTCGACGAGACCGGTTTCGGGCGGAAGGATCGGGACTGGATCTGGGTGGCCCTTTCCGCCCGCACGGCCCTCTTCCACTTCAGCGACACCCGTGGGGCGAGGGCCCTGACCGCGATGCTTCCCGAGGATTTCAGTGGCATCATCGGAACGGACCGATACGGCGCCTACAACGCCTTGAAATCTGCCGTTCGCCAGTTCTGCTGGGCCCATTTGCGCAGGGAGTTCATCGCCCTCAACGAATCCGCGAAGCCCGAGGTGGCCGCACTGGGAAAGCGTCTGCTCGCCGAGCAGGAGGAGATCTTTGCGCTGTGGCACGCCTTCCGAAGTGGCGAGATCACCCGCAAGGTTCTGCGCGCCTGCACGGCCATCAACCTGGCGCGGCTCAAGCGGGGCCTGATCCAGGCCAGCACGATGGATCACAAGGCCGCCCGGAACCTCGGGAAGGACCTCCTCCGGAAATGGGACAAGCTCTGGGTGTTCCTGAAGGTCGAGGGCGTGGAGCCGACGAACAATGCGGCCGAGCGGGCCCTGCGCCCCCTCGTGATCCTCAAGCGGATCTTCCAGCGACTGCCCAGCGCGGACGGAAAGCGATTCTTCGAACGCCTCCTGAGCTTGGGCACCACCGCCTGCATCCGCGGCGTGCCCTACTTCGACTGGCTGCTCAGGGCCCTCCACTCCGCCCGATCCAATCAGCCCCTACCAGCACTGGAACCGGCCTGAGGCTGCCAGGGCAAGCGGGACATCACCAGCCCATCACGGCTGGCTGCCACCGGCTTACGCGGTCACAGGGACAAGCGGGGTGAATCGATACGCCGGATCTGGCCCCGATGGCAGGAGGTCTGCATGCTGGTGAAGCCCGCCACCGTCATCTATTGGTATCGGGCAGGCTTCCGTCTCTTCTGGCGCTGGAAGTCCAGGAAGATACGCAAGGTAGGTCGGCCCGCCATCTCCGGGAATCTTCGGGGTCTGATTCGCCGCATGGCGCGCGAGAAGCCCGTGTCCCGTCAAGTGGTGTAGGAAGGTCGGCGCAGCCGATTCCGTAAGGTTGTCAAAGTTCTGTTGCTGATTGTCAGGCTGTGGGCGGTGTGGAAAGGCCGAAGGGCTTTCCAAGGGGCGGTGGGCAACCGCAGGTTGTCCATGGCCCCGGCACCGTCCATGGCCGGGTCAGGGGGGGCGTTTGAGCCCATCTTGTTTCATGCATCCATCCTGATGTAGGCGATGCGGGCGCTGACCCACTCGGCATGCTGATCGAGGAGTAAGCTCCCGAGCAGGCGCAACACCGCGGCCCGATTGGGGAAGATCCCCACCACATCGGAACGGCGGCGCAGTTCGCGATTCTCCCGTTCCAGGACGTTCGTGGAGTGGATCTTTCGCCAGTGGGCCTTCGGGAAGTCCATGAAGGCGGTGACGTCCTCCACGGCCTCATCCAGCAGGGCTGCGAACCCTGGGTGCTTGCGCTCGGTGTCCCGCGCCAGGGCCGCGATCAGGGCCTGGGCCTCCTCCTTGGTGGGGGCCTGGAAAACCCGCTTGCGGCGATCCAGCATCTGCTCCTGAACGGACTTCGGTAACCGTACGGCAGCGTTGCGCATGAAATGGACGCGGCATCGCTGCCAGGTGACCCCATTCAGCACCTTCCTGACGGCGGCTTTCAGCCCGGCGTGAGAATCCGAGATGACCAGATCTACACCCGCGAGACCGCGCTGCACAAGGCGTTCCAGGAATGCTGACCAGGCGCTCTCCATCTCGCCTTCAGCCACGGTCAGCCCCAGCACCTCGCGTTTACCCTCCGCATTCACGGCCATGGCCACCATCACCGCCAGCCCTACCACTCGCCCGCCTTCCCGAACCTTCGGATAGAGGGCGTCCAGCCAGAGGTAGCGGAAAGAACCTTCCAGCGGGCGGTTCCGGAACGCCTCCACCTCCGCATCCAACTCCTGCGCCAGCCGGGAGACCTCGGACTTCGACATCCCCCTGCAGCCTAGGGCCTCCACCAACGCCTCGACCTTTCGCGTGCTCACGCCCGCGACGTAGGCCTCTGCCGCCACGTTCACGAAGGCCTGTTCCCACCGACGGCGCGGCTCCAGGAAGTTCGGGAAGTAGCTGCCCTGCCGGAGCTTTGGGATGGCCAGCGGCAGCGTGCCCAGCCGCGTTTCCAGTTCCCGGTCGCGGTAGCCGTTTCGGTGGTTCTCCCGTGACGGCGTCCGCTCCCCAGGGCCCGCTTGGCAGAGCCCCGAAACGTCGGACTCCATCACCGCCTCCAGCCCCATCAGCAGCACACGCCGCAGGAAATCACCGTTCCCCTCCTCCAAAACCTTGCTCAGGGCTTCCAGCCCAGACACCCTATTGATGGCCATCGGTCTCTCCGTTCGGTAAGTTCGCAAACCTCACCTTACGGAACCGGTGGCCACCTCTCACTGAACCACTGCTACACCACTTGATGGGACTCTATCCGCGAGAACCCCCTCTGGGGGGCGCCGAGAATCCACGGGGAGTTGCTTCGCCTTGGTTTTCACCTTTCGGAGCGCAGTGTGCAGCGGTGGATGCCCCGTCGTATCCCGGATCCCAGGAGAACCCAGACATGGCAGGCCTTCCTGGACAACCATCGGGAGATGCTCGCCGCCATGGACTTCCTGGTGGTCCCCACCTGGAACTTCGGCCTCATCTACGTCCTGGTCATTCTCCATCATGGCCGACGAATGGTGTTGCACCTCAACGCGACTCGAAACCCGACGGCGGAATGGGTTCGCCAGCAACTCCGCGAGGCCTTCCCCTTCGACGAGATCCCCAGGTATCTGATCTTCGACCGGGACACGATCTTCGGTTCCCTGAAGGCGTTCATCCAGTCTCTGGGCATCATCCCCAAGCAGACCAGCTTCCGAAGCCCATGGCAGAACGGCGCCTGCGAGCGTTTCATCGGAACCCTGAGGCGTGAGCTGTTCGACCATGTCATTGTGCTGGACGAGCAGCACCTGATGCGGCTTCTGAAGGGCTACCTCGGCTATTACCACAAGGATCGGACTCACCTTGCATTGGGCAAGGAGAGCCCGATCCCAGGCCGCGCCAGCCCTACCCCAAAAGGACCGACCAACGTGGTGGCCCTGCCTCGATGCGGCGGACTGCACCACAGGTACCCACACAATTCAGCGAAGAGGCCTTCAAATGCCTCGGCCTCGCCCTGCCGTAGTCAGTAGCTGAATTCCTAAATTCACAAAATCGCCTTGTGGATCATGGGGATTCCGCCTGGTTCACTATGGAACTTCGGCTTGGAACAATGAATCGGCACGAGTTTCCATATTGAAAGTTCAGACAAACACGGATAAGTTAATCAACAATCAACCCAAGTCCCAGACGGGACATGATCGGAGGAGCCATGGCGCTCAAGTTAAACAAGGAAACAATCTCTCGACTAAACGCCACACAGCAAACGGAAATTGCAGGAGGGGATACAGGCGACAAACAGTATTCATCAGGACCAGGCGGATTGTTCAACTGCGGGGTAAGCAACGATGGTTTAGGCTGCGAAACAAACACTTTCACGAAACACCCAGTTGTTACCGCGCAAAAATGTAATTAATTAAATTATAATTCCACAACAAAATAGCCTCGACCTTCGAGGCTATTTTGTTGGCCTGTGTCCCACCAAAACGCTCTTCCCCGATTCGGAACGCGTCAACGACTTTGAGACAGAAAGTTGCCTAAATTATCACTTGGCCCAACCCGCTGCGAAGAGGCGCCGGGGCCATGGACAGGCTGCGGATTGCCTGGCGGCAACGGGCCGATGGCCCGCCCTTCGGGTCCGCAGCCTGACCTCGGCCCCTTGGAAAACGCTGCGCGTTTCCCACACCTCGCAACAGCCAGAGGTCATCATGCTGCGATTTCCTTTTTCGGAGGATTGATCCACGCCGGGCTGGGAATGGCCGGTGGTTTCGGGCATCCCTTGGAAAACCGCTCGGGGTGGGCCTGGAAGACCTGATCGAGGATGATCTGCCGGGCAGCGCGGATCTCCTTGGCGCGGCCTTCGTGAACGCTGGCGGGCGTCATCATGCCGATGCCGCTGTGCCGGTCCTGGTGGTTGTACCAGTGGAAGTAGCGGCGACAGAAGCTCCTCGCATCCTCAATGGAACCGAATCGCTCCGGGAAGCCGGGGCTGTATTTGAGCGTCTTGAACTGCGATTCGGAATACGGGTTGTCATCGGAAACATGAGGTCGGCTGTGGCTCTTCGTGACCTTCAGGTCGGTGAGGAGGACACTCGCCGTCTTGGAAACCATGGCAGGGCCTCGGTCTGAATGCAGGGTCAGTTCCCCAGGCCGAATGCCGTGCTGAAGGAAGGTCTGCCGGTAGCATTCCTTGGCGAGATCCTCGTCCTCCGCCGCACTAGAAAGGTCCGCCTCCAAACCCGTGATCGGATGCCAAGGAGTTACTGTATGAAGGCAATCCGTTTATCTCTGTCCCGGCTGGAGGTGGGTTGCCTCACGCTATTCCGCGAAGAAACGGAAATCCGTTACACTCCAGTAAACTGTTTCTAAACCCTTGGCCCTGTCGGAATATGCTCCTTGTCTTTTCCCAAGAGAATGGCCTTCCTAACTGCCCATCGATTCGCCAGGCCGGAATTCCCTTTGTGAGGTCCCCATGCTTTGCACATTAACCCGCTCAACCTGGCCTCCCCTGGCCTCCGAATCCCAACGCGCATCCATCTTGCCCATCCTGGACGAACTGGCTCTGGCCTTGGATTTCGACGCCGAGCAGACACATCCATGTCTTTCCGGAGGTACGGCAGGGACGGCCCTCTACCTGGGCTATCTTTCCAAACTTTCGGGTCGGGAAGCGCTCCAGAAACGGGCCATGGATATGCTGAGCCGAGCGGTGGAACGGGTGGATCGCACTCCCGGAGCGCAATTCTATTCGGGTTATTCGGGCATCGCCTGGGCCATAGAGCATCTGCAGCAAGAAGTTTTCAAGGATACCGAGGAAGAGGACGCAAACGAAGGTGTGGATGAGGTGTTGCAAGACCTCCTGGCGCCGAGCCCATGGCGGGACGGTTACGACCTAATCTCAGGTCTGGTGGGCTATGGGGTCTACGCGTTGGAACGCCTGTCCAGGCCTGGGGCCAGACAGGTTCTGGCCAGAATTTTGGACCATTTGGAAGCCTTGGCTGTGCCCCGCCCCACGGGACACAGTTGGCCCACGGCGCCCGGGCTGCTGCCCACTTGGCAGCGGGAGCTGGCCCCTCAGGGTTACTTGAACCTGGGGTTGGCCCATGGTGTACCGGGGATTCTGTTGCTTCTTGCCGCGATGGGTAGGGTGGGCCAGCAGCATCCAGAGATCGATTCCCGGCGAGTGACGAAGCTCCTGGAAGGAGGCATGGCGTGGCTCTTCAGCCAGTTCCAGTCTCCGGAGAGTGGATCGTACCTGCCGAGCTGGTGCCCCGTGGAACAGGAAAGGCCAGAGGTGGAACCCCACGCAGGCCGCGTAGCCTGGTGCTATGGCGACCTCGGCGCTTCGCTGGCTATCCTGAACGCGGCCCACCTAGCGGGCAGGCCAGACTGGGAAGCCAAGGCCCTCGACATGGCACGGCTGGCTGCCGCACGTCCCCTGGAGACGTCGGGTGTGCGCGATATCTCTCTCTGCCATGGCAGCGCGGGCAATGTACTCATCTTTCAGCGCCTGTTCCAACTCACAGGCGAGGCGTGTTTCCGCCAGGCCGCTCAGATGTACCTGGAACATCTCATCGGCACGCGCAATCCCGGTGGTCCTTTCGCGGGCTACACCACCTACAAGCCCGAGATGGACGCGGAGGGCAAGGCCAAGGAGAACACAAACCCCTACAAGCCGGATCCAGGCCTGCTGGAAGGAGCAGCGGGAGCGGGTTTGGCGCT
This sequence comes from uncultured Holophaga sp., assembly GCA_963664825.1. Taxonomy (GTDB): domain Bacteria; phylum Acidobacteriota; class Holophagae; order Holophagales; family Holophagaceae; genus JAYREN01. The sequence continues at coordinate 2,665,223 of OY761614.1, read as the reverse complement.
TTTGGCGGCGCTGGGCATCGAGCCCAAATGGGACCGGTTCATGATGCTCAGTCTGCCGGACCACCTTTGAACGCGGATTTTCATTTCCCTAAGTTCTTACCCAACGCAGCCTTCAGGCCCCGCCTAAAGGTATCGATTCACCCCCTTTGTCCCAGCGACCGCGTAAGCCGGTGGCAGCCACCCGTGATGGGCTGGTGATGTACCGCTTGTCCTGTCAGCCTCAGGCCGGTTCCAGTGCCGGTAGGGGCTGATTCGATTGGGCAGCGTGGAGGGCCTTGAGCAGCCAGTCGAAGTAGGGGACGCCGCGAATGCGGGCGGTGGTGCCCAGGCTCAGGAGCCGTTCGAAGAATCGCTTTCCGTCCGCGCTGGGCAGCCGCTGGAAGATCCGCTTGAGGATCACGAGGGGGCGCAGGGCGCGCTCGGCGGCGTTGTTGGTGGGTTCCACGCCTTCGACCTTCAGGAACACCCAGAGCTTGTCCCATTTTCGGAGGAGGTCCTTCCCGAGGTTCCGGGCGGCCCTGTGTTCCATCGTGCTGGCCTGGATCAGGCCGCGTTTGAGCCGCGCCAGATTGAGGGCGGTGCAGGCCCGCAGATCCTTGCGGCTGATCTCGTTGGCCCGGAAGGCGTGCCACAGCGCAAAGACCTCCTCCTGCTCGGTCAGGAGGCGCTTCCCCAGCGCGGCCACCTCGGGCTTCGCGGATTCGCTGAGGGCGATGAACTCCCTGCGCAAATGGGCCCAGCAGAACTGGCGAACGGCAGATTTCAAGGCGTTGTAGGCGCCATACCGGTCCGTTCCGATGACGCCACTGAAATCCTCGGGAAGCATCGCGGTCAGGGCCCTCGCCCCACGGGTGTCGCTGAAGTGGAAGAGGGCCGTGCGGGCGGAAAGGGCCACCCAAATCCAGTCCCGATCCTTCCGCCCAAAGCCAGTCTCGTCGAGGTTGAGCACGTCCGCCGTACGGATCTGCTGGGAGAGGTCCTCCCAGGCGGGCAGCAGATGGTTCCCGAGGGCCACGCCGCTCTCATGCAGCCAACCGCGTGAGACCGCTACGCCCGTCACCTCCGAGAGGAAACGTTGGAGCGGCGTCAGGCTCATGCGGCCCTCCGTGCGCAGATAGGCCGCCGCAGCCTGGAGGCGCGGGCCGATCCCGCCGGGCGCGGCCTCCGGTGGCAGTGCAGCCCGGACCTTTCGCTGGCAATGCGGGCAGATGCCCTCCTCCAGCGCGTAAGCGATGACATCTGTGAGTCGCTGAGCCAGATCCACCACCCGGTGCAGGCGCGTCCCGGTGATGGCCCCTGAAGGAACCTCGCCGCGGCAGTGGGGGCAGCAGGCGAGGGGCACCGCCACGGTCCGATCCTCGCTGCCCTCCGGCAACATCACCCGAGCGGACCCCTTCCGTCCCGGTTGGCCGCCGCGCTTGCGCCCCGTGGGCGGCATCGGTGGTTTGGGCGGTGCTGCGGGCCCGTCCGAGCTGGGAGGCTTGCTGCTGTTGCGACTGTCTTTCCCGAGCCGCTCCTGGAGGGACTCCAGCAGCTTCTCCAGACGTTCCATCGTCTCCCGCAGGCGAGTCATTTCCGCACGCAGTTCCCCGTTCTCGGCAGCCAGCGCCAGATAACGCGGATCAGTCAGAACGGGATCAAGCTCCATCCTTTAGAATCTGACTGGTTTGAGACCGAAGTACAAGTAAATTATTCACTTGCAGTGATTCCCCCCCCCTCAATCACGAGTTGAACCTGAAGGGGGGGTGAATCGATACGCCTAAAGAGCCCAATAAAATCCTCCTCAGAGGGTGTCTGCAAAATCATGCTGGTCTCCTCAAGCCGCCGAACTTCTGGTCACAGCAGTCGGATGAAAGCTGAGTGGATCCAGGCGAGGCTGCTCTCCGGCCTGGTTTCGCAGTCCCTTGGGTGCCTCCGATAGCGCCCGAGACAGCGCATGGGAAGCACGGTGAAGCCTGTCTGAACGGGTGGAGACTTACAGCCACATGCACAATAGCCAAGAACCAGATTTCCATTTGACTCTCGCCGATTTTAGTGAGTTACTGTGAACAAACGTCTTGATCCCAGACAATCGGAGACATAGTCAGCCGAAGTGTAATTTTTCGACCTAATTATTCTCCATACCCAACCAACCCACCCCCTAAGTAGGGGCAATCTCCAAGGAGACATCATGACGCTTAAACTTAATAAAGAGACTCTGGCTCACCTATCCTCGAATGAGGCAACTCTGGTGTTTGGAGGAAGCAAGAAAGGTCCCGATACAATTTGCACCTGCCAGAAGAATATGGGGCCAACCTACGATGCCGCCTACACCTGTGTGCATACGGATAATTTTTGCTAATAGTCGCGTAGGAGTGGCATGACATTTGGTCCCCTACCGGGGGGGGTGTCGCCCAGTTAACACTGGGCGGCACTTTGTTATATACATGATTAATGGATGTTGAATGAAGCGCTGTGTTTGGAGGGGCGCCCGCCCTCCCCGGCTCGGTTTAGTATTGTGATACTGGCCAAACTCCGACAGCGCAGCTCTACGCGACCACTTCGACCATCAACTCGAAATGCGTCTTGGACTTGGTCCCCATAATAATGGGATTGCGCCATGATATTAAGCCTACTAAATGATTATTTTACGGAATAACCTGTGACCCATACGTTCAAGACAGAACCCTTCTTTGCCTTTCGCACCCCAGCCCTTCCCTATGATTTCCTGACGGATTGGTCCTTGGATTTGCACGGCCCTCATGCAGGGGTCGATGATCTGGCCTTTGCGCTGGAAGCGGATCGCGATGCAATGCGGAGCAAATTGCGCGCCGCCCTTCAGCGCTCCGAAATTCGGGAGGCCATTTTCGTGGCTTCCCCGGATATGGAGGAGATGTTGGATCCCTGGCTTCAGGGCAAGTTGACGGGAGAGAAGCAGGATCGCGTGGAGCGGAGCCTGGTGCGGTATTTGTCCCGCATGGCCTCGCGTTCTACGCCCTTTGGACTCTTCTCGGGCTGTTCTACGGGGGTCTGGGGCGAGGATAGCCTGCTGAAAGTAGAAGGAATGGAGACCGGTCTTCGTCATACGCGCCTGGATATGGACTATCTCTGCTCCCTGGTCGAAGCGCTGGAAAAAGATCCTGTGGTGCGGGGCACCCTGCGATACCGGCCCAACACAAGCCTATACACCGCCGCGGGACGGCTTCGGTATGCGGAAGTGCGCTTCAGCGCCGAGCGGGGCCGAGATTATCACCTGGTGGCCCTGGAGCCCACACCCTACCTGGAAGCCACCCTGGAGCGCGCCAAGGTGGGGGTTTCCATCGAGGAGCTGGCCCGTCCCTTGATGGAAGAGGAAGTCAGCTACGAGGATGCCAGCAGCTACATCCACGAGCTGATCGATAACCAGGTGCTGGTGTCGAATCTCTATCCGGCGGTGACAGGAGAGGAGCCGATCCATGGGGTGGTGGCACGGCTGAAGGGGCATTCCGATACCCAGGAACTGGGGGAACAACTGGGTTCGGCCTTGGAGCGCATCGAGGCTCTGGATGCAAATACATGTGCACGCATTCCCGAAACCTACCGGCAGTTGGCCAAGGATCTGGAGGCCCTGCCGGCGAAGATCAAGCTCAAGCATCTCTTCCAGGTGGATCTGGTGAAGCCAGCGCCTGATGCGCGGCTCAGCGTCAAGGTTCGCCGGGAGATCGAGGAGGGCATCGAGCTGCTGCGTTGTCTGGCACCTCCCAGGGGCGGCAACTCCATGAAGCGATTCATCGACTCCTTCAGGGAACGTTACGAATCCCGCTGGATTTCCCTCCTGGAAGTATTGGACGACGAAAGCGGCATCGGGTTCGAGAGCGGGAATGCTCCTGGCGCCGAAGGGGCACCGCTGTTGGAAGGCCTGGCCTTTCCGGGGCGTGAGGAACAGGGGGGGGCTCCCTTCACGGTTCGGGAGCTCTATCTCTTAAAGCACCTCATGGCCAAACCTGGGGAAGAAGAATGGGATCTGGCTTCCGATGATCTGAAGACCTTGAAAAATGCCGATACGCCGAACTATCCGGACGCCTTCGCCGCCTTGCCCGTGCTGGCGGCTCGTTCGCATGATGCCCTCGATGCAGGAGAATTCGAGATGCTGCTCGAGCACTTTTCGGGGCCCTCCGGCGCGAGGCTCCTGGGGCGTTTCTGCCACGGAGATCTGCGGTTGGAGAAGGCCGTGAAGGCCCATCTTGCGGCCGAAGAGGCCCTGGCACCGGATGCTATTTTCGCGGAAATCGTCCATTTGCCCGAGGGACGCATGGGCAATATTCTGTGTCGCCCCCTGCTCCGCGGCTACGAGATCCCTTTCCTGGGCGTGAGTGGTGCCGAGGATGGGTTTCAGATTCCCCTCCAGGATCTTCAGGTCTCCGTGGTGGGTGATCGTGTGGTGTTGCGCTCCGAGCGGTTGAAGAAGGAGATCATGCCCCGTCTCAGCACGGCCCACAACTATTCCAGGGGCCTTGGGGTCTATCGCTTTCTCTGTCGGATGCAGGATCAGTACGCCATCAATAGCGGTTGGACCTGGGGGAATCTGGACGGTCTGCCCTTCCTGCCCAGAGTGCGAAAGGGACGCCACATCCTCTGCAAGGCCAAGTGGCGCGTGGAGAGTAAGGAACTCAAGGAAATCCAGGAGGCCAAGGGGGCGGAACTCTTCGCCCTCTTTCAGGCTTGGCGCGAGAAGCGGAAACTGCCCCGCATGGTGCTCCTGGCAGACGGTGACAACACGTTGCTGGTGGACCTGGAAAACCTCCTCTGGCTGGAAACCCTCCTGGGACTTGTGGCCAAGCGACCTGCCTTCGAATTGCAGGAATGCTTTCCCGAGCCTGATTGCCTTCTGGCCACAGGGCCCGAAGGGCGGTTCTGCCACGAACTGGTGGTGCCCTTTCTGCGGGAAGCCCCCCTCACACCCTCACTCGCCAAGAGTGAGGGTTCAACGTCGATTTTCGCCGAAACCCAACCTGCCCACCCGGCGCAAACCCAAACTGTGCGCAACTTCCTACCGGGCTCGGAATGGCTCTATCTCAAGGTCTATACCGGCACCAGCACTGCTGACCAGATACTGGCCAACCACATCGCGCCGCTACTGGAAGCAACCCAGGAACTCTATGACCGCTGGTTCTTCATCCGCTACAACGAGGGGGGTCATCATCTGCGCCTTCGCTTCCATGGTGATTCCCGCGCACTCACCACAAAGCTTCAGCCCAAAATTTACGAACGGTTTGCGCCACTGATGATCGAAGGTCTCTGTTGGAAGGTGCAACTTGACACCTACGAGCGTGAACTGGAGCGCTATGGCGGCTCCGCGGGCATCGAGCTGGCGGAAGAATTTTTCTGGCGGGATAGCCAGGCCATTCTGGGACTGGTGCAGGCCTATCCGGGTGATAGTGGCGCGGACCTCCGCTGGCGCTTGGGTCTCAAGGCCGTGGATGGACTTTTGGATGGCATGGCGTTCGATTTCGGGACCAAGGCCCACCTGATCCATCAAGCCAGGGAGGGCTTTGGCCGAGAGTTCAGCAGCAAGCGCGGGCTGGACGTGCAATTGGGGGACAAGTTCCGCAAGCTCCGCAAGGAGCTGGAGGCGTTTCTTTGTGAGGAAAACCAGAGCGAAGTCCTGGCGCCGGGGCTCGCCATCCTGGATCGGCGGGACAAGGCTTTGGCATCCTGCTGGGAACGGTTGCGGGATCTGGAAGCGCAAGGCCGCCTGACGAGCACCCGGGCGGAACTGGCTCCCAGCTTCACGCACATGCACGTGAACCGCCTCCTGCGCTCCGCTCAGCGGAACCAAGAATTCGTCATCTACGATTTCCTGGATCGCCTCTACGAATCCCGCCTAGCTCGGCAGCGGAAGAAGGCCAAAAACGCTACCCTAGCCAAGGTAGAATAGCCAAGCTATCAAGGCGTCCAGATTGTGAACCCCCTGCAACCTGGATGGTTGTGTCAGTGACTATTTTCTTAAAGCGCATACCTCCCGGAGCCCCATTGGAATCCGATCCCCAGCCCTCTTCGTCCATTTTCCGTCAGGAAGCTCTCGAACATCTCATGAAGAATGAGGATATCCGCGAGCCCCTGCGGGTCTCGCCTCCCTGGACCTGGTCGCTCTTCTTCGCCCTCGGAAGCGTCTTGCTGGTGGCCCTTCTGGCAGCGATCCTCGGCAAAGTGGAAGTGCAAGATACGGGCAAGGGGATTCTGCACCCTTTAGCGGGTGTGCGCCTGATCCAGGCTCAGGTTGGGGGAGTGCTGGCCGAGACCTATGCTCACAGTGGCGATACATTGAGGGAAGGCCAGCCCATCGCCCGCATTGATTCGGCCCAGGTGCAGGGCGCCATCCTGGAAACGGATCGCCAATTGCAGCTCCTGCGCTCCCAGGGGGAAACCTTCACCGAGCGAGAAGACAAGTTGCTCCAGGAACAACTTCGAGCTGTGCAGACGAAGCTTGTCCATCAGGACACGCAAGTGAAAAGCTTTGAGAGTTCTGTGAAAATCCAGGAAAAGAGAGTGGAAGCTACGCGCAGACTGCTCGTGGAAAAATTGGTGGCACCCATCAATCTAGACGAGGCTCAGGATCAACTCAATGCGGCCCTACGCACACTCGATAGTGCGAAGCAGCAAATGGTGCAGCTTCGCCAGGAGTTTTCGACTCTTGAGAGCCAGCGGCAACGCAACCAGTGGCAACGGCTCCAGGATCTGAATGGCTCCCAGTCGAAGCGGGATGCCCTGGATTCCTCGCTGCGCCAGACGAATGTTTTGGCGCCAGTAGCGGGTTTTTTGGAGGCTTTGGTGGCGCGTCCTGGGGATCTCCTTCAGCCGGGGCAGACCATCGCCAAGATCATCTCTGAGGACTCGCCGCTGCAGGTGGTGGCCTTCCTGCCCGAAAAGGACCGGGCCTTCGTTAAGTCGGGCGATCAGGTATTGCTGGAAATGGAGGCCTATCTTTTCACGGAGTTTGGCACCTTGAAAGGCCGCGTCACGCGCATTGGGTCTGATCTGGCCTCTCAGTATGAAATCCAGGAAGCCCTTGGAGAAACAGGCAAGCTGGATACGCCGGCCTATCGCGTGGAGATCGAACTGCAGCCCGAGCGCTCCAAGCGTCTCTCGGGTGTGAAGATCCGCCCCGGTATGCTACTTTCGGCTCGCTTTACCCTGCGGCGGCAGCGCCTCATCACCATCGTGCTGGATCCCCTGCGACGCTGGCTGGAGTAGCCCGTGATGCACCGCGTTCCTTACGTCCCCCAGATGGAAATGGTGGAGTGCGGCGCCGCCGCGCTGGCTATGGTGATGGGCTATTGGGGCCATCATGCGCCCCTTCCAGAGGTGCGCGAGGCCTGCAAGGTCTCTCGGGATGGCGCCAACGCCGCCAATATCCTTCAAGCTGGGCGGAGTTTTGGCCTGGAGGCCGAGGCCGTGAAGGTGGAGGTGGAGCACATTCGGGATCTTCCTCTTCCCGCAATTCTCCACTGGGAGTTCAAGCATTTCGTGGTGTTGGAGCGCATCACCTCCAGGGGCGTCCATATCGTGGATCCTGGGATGGGCAGGCGCTTCGTCACTTGGGCGGAATTTCGAACTTCATTTACGGGAGTGGCGCTGGTGTTCGCTCCCGATAACGACTTTGTCGAGCGTAAGCGGCGCTTCCCAAGCTTGGGCCGCTACCTGGAAATCCTGCGGAGCGTTCGGCCCAGTCTCGTGCAGCTCCTGGGGGCTTCCCTCATGCTCCAGGCTGTGGGTCTGATATTTCCCGTGGCCAGTCAGGTCCTGGTGGACCGGGTGCTTTTGCCCCACTACCAGCCTTGGTTATGGGGACTTGCAGTGGGTCTTACGTTGGCCCTGGTAGCCAAGCTCCTGCTGGGGTTGCTCCGCAGTTATGTGCTGCAGGGGCTCCAGAACCGCATGGACAAGCAACTGATGGAGGGCTTCACCACCCATCTCATCAACCTGCCGCTCAGCTTTTTCCTCCAGCGCCAGTCGGGTGATCTCATGCAACGCCTGGAGAGCAATGCCCAGATCCGGGATCTCTTTTCCAGCCGTAGCGTCTCCGCCATCCTGGATGTCTTTCTGCTCCTTGGCTATTCCTCGCTTATGCTGGCCTACCATTGGCAGTTGGGCCTCTTAGTTATGGGGCTTTCCACCTTGAGGGTTGTGTTGTTACTGGTCATTCGTCAGCAAAACCAGCAGCTGATGACCACGGAACTCACCGTCTCGGGTCAGGAGGGTGCCATCCTCACAGAGGCCCTGGGAAGCCTTGAAACCATCAAGGCTTCCGCTTCGGAAGACCGTGTTCTGGCTCGGTGGATTCCGCGCCTCGTGCGCCGCACAAACGTTTCAATGGAACGCCAAAAGCTGGCCATCACTTCCAGCCAGTTGATGGGCATTCTGCAGGGGCTCGCCACCGCGGCTCTCTTCTGGGTTGGAGGCCGCGAAGTGCTGGGTGAGCGCATGACACTGGGCGTCTTCACCGCCTTTCTTGCGCTCCAGGGCCTCTACATGGGCCCTCTGGAATCCATGCTCAGCGCCATTACGGACCTCCAGTTTCTCACCAGCCACCTGCTGCGTTTGGACGATGTGATGGAGAGCGCGCCGGAAGCCTCGGGGAGCGTCGATCCCGGTCGCTTAATGGGGCGCATCGATCTGGAGGGTGTGAGCTTTCGCTATGCGGAAGGCTCCCCATGGATTCTGCAGGACATCTCTCTCTCTCTGGGACCCGGAGAAAAGGTTGCCCTTGTGGGTCGCACTGGAGCGGGCAAGAGCACCCTGGCGCGTCTGCTTATGGGTATGCATCTACCCACGGAAGGAACCATCCGCTTTGATCGCCAGGACCTCAGGACTCTGGATCTCGAGAAACTGCGGGGCCAGATGGGCGTGGTGATGCAGGACAGCTTTCTGCTGGATGACACGGTGCGCGCCAATGTGGCGCTGCGCGATCCCAAGCTGCCCATGGAGCGGGTGCAGTGGGCCGCCAAAGTCGCCCATATCCACGAGGTGATCTCCAAGCTACCCCAGGGTTACAAGAGCCGTCTGGGGGAAAACGCCAAGACCCTCAGTGGGGGTGAGCGACAGCGCCTCTGCCTGGCTCGTGCCGTGGCGCTGGAGCCTTCCATCCTGCTGCTGGATGAGGCCACCAGTTCCCTGGATCTGGAGACAGAAGCGAGAGTTCACGCCAATCTCGCAAGGTTGGGCTGCACGCGTATTGTCATCGCCCATCGCCTGGAAACCGTGAAGGACGCGGATCGAATCCTGGTGCTGGAGGATGGGCGCATCGCCCAGCAGGGGACCTATGCTGCACTCTCCAAACAGGCAGGCGCCTTCCGAGAGATCGTTATGGCCATGGAGGCGGGCCGTGGGTGATATGAAGGAGCAACCAAGCCTGGAGCCGAGCCGTTCGGAAGGCAATGTTCTGGAAGGCCTCCCCACCCGCATCGCCCTTTGGCGCCTCCTAGTGCATCGGGGCATCAAGACCACCCTGCAAACCTTGGACGAGGAGGACGAAGGTGACGTGAATGTCGCCCCAGGTGTTAATGGTCTGCTCCGGAAACTCCGCGTCAGCGGCTTCGAAGCCCGGTGCGTTCAGGCTCAAGTCAGCGATCTTGCGCATCTGCAGCTGCCCACACTCATGCTGACCCACACGGGCGAATGGATCCTCCTGCGGAAGCGAAGCGCCAAGGGGTGGCTGGTGGAACACGGAGGCGGCGCGAGCCTTGTGCCCGAAAGGGCTCTAGCCGAAGTCTTCTCTGGCACAGCTCTGGAAATCAGTGAAGCCTTCCCCGAAAAGGGTGGGCTCTGGATGCGCCTCCTGAAGCTGATCCCGGGGCATCGGCAATTCCTGCTGGTGTCCCTGGGGGCTTCCGCCATGGTCCAGGGGCTCGCGCTCATTTCCCCGTGGCTCACGGCCTGGATGATGGACGGCGCCCTGGCCAAGGGTTCAGGCAGCCTGCTCCAGATCCTCTGCATCGGGATGATTCTCACGGCGCTCTTCAGGGCCTGGGTGGGCTGGCTGCGAGATATCACCCTGAATGCCTTTTCCGCGCGCATTGATGTGGCGATGGAAAAGGGTCTCTTCGACCACCTGTTGCACTTGCCCTTCAAGCACCTTCAGGGCAAGACCCTGGGCGAACTGCTTCAGGCCTTCAGCGGAATCAAGCGGGCCCGTGCCTTGGTGCTCAACCGAGGATTGGCGGCGGTCTTCGATGCCTGCACGGCGGTGGCCTATTTGGTTTACATGCTGATGCTCATGCCGACCGTAGCGGGCGTCGTGATTCTGGGGGCATTACTGCTCAGCCTCGCGTCTGCCGTGATCGGATACCTGCAGGCGCGCGTGACCCGCCTCCAGATCAAGGCCAGCCAGGCGGAGCACAGCGCGCTGGCTGAACTCCTGAATGGTGCCTCCACGCTCAAGGCGACAGGCAGCCAGAACTGGGTGCTGGCGCGATGGAAGGACAAGCTGGGAGTGGAACTGGCTCACAGCCTCAGACAGGACCGCATCGGACTCTGGGCTGATGCCATCTGCGAATTCCTCAGCCAGGGCAGCAGCATCTGCATTCTCATCTGGGGTGGTTTCAAGGTGCTCGGCGGGGAACTTTCGCTGGGACAGCTCCTGGCCTTTTCGCAGCTGAGCGCTGCCTTCGTGGCTGCCGTCACCAGTCTTAGCCAGACGGTGCTCTCCATCGCACTGGCGAGGCCTCAACTCGCGCAGGTCCACGAGGCCTTTGCCACGGTTCGCCTGACCCAAACGCCTTTGAACGGTCCTACGGAACTCACGGGCCCCGTGCTGGCCGAGGATGTGTGGTTTCGCTATAAGGAAAAGGCACCCTGGATCCTCCAGGGTGCCAATCTTCGTGTGCAACCCGGCACCTTCCATCACGTGAAGGGAGCCTCCGGATCCGGCAAGAGCACGCTCCTGAAGCTCCTGGCGGGTCTCTATACACCCGACACCGGGCGCATCAGTATGGGAGGCCTGGATAGTGCGGCCGCCAACAACCTGATGGTCTTTCTTCCCCAGTTCCCCCAGCTCTCAAGTGGCTCCATCTTGGAAAACCTCCGAATTTTCTCCGGCGATGGACCCAAGACCCATCTCTTTGAGGTGGCCAAAGAGACTGGCCTGGCTGAATGGGTGAAGACCCTCCCCATGGGCTACCAGACCATGGTGGCCAGCGGCGGCGGCAATCTCTCCGGCGGCCAGCGCCAGCTCATTGCCATCACTGCAGTCCTGGCCTCGGACAAGCAGCTCCTGCTTCTGGACGAGGCTCTCTCTAATCTGGATGGGTTGAGCCGCCGGCGCATCCTCCAGTGCCCCCGCTTCCAAGGTAGGACCGTTATCTACGCTAGCCACGAGGAAATCATGATGGGGGGGAGAACGGAAACTAGGGCCGAGGAGGCGACTTTGGAGCAGGAAGAGATCGAGCTACCGGTCAGGTAGAGGGCAAAATAACTTGACGCAACCCAGCAAGAGCGGAGAATTACTGAAGAATCCCCAATCAACGCATCCGTTGGATGCAAATTTTCAAATCCCCTTCCTTTTTCCAGGAGAACCCGTGAATAAACTCACCCTTTCAAAGGAAACGCTCAAGCAGTTGAACGCTGCAGATACCCTGGAAGTAGCAGGTGGTGTGTATACCAAACCCATAGACAAATGTGAAGCGCAGCATCGTAATTCATGGTACTGCAATGACACAGTCTTTAATTGTGATTCAATCCACCAAGTTTGTATCAGCATTGCAGTAAATAGTGCCTGTATTTGATTTTGTGTTCGTTTCCCAGCATTCAGGCACCCATGTGGGTGCCTGTTTTTTCTCTTCGGTACAGGTTAAGCCCGGATCCCGCGGTCGAAATTTCAAAAATCAACACCCTGCACCGGCGCAGTGGCATTGGCATGATGACGTCTGCCAGCGTCCATGAAGGCCGTGCCGAGGAGATCCACGCGGCCCGGCAGGCCGTGTTCAATCAGACCTTCCAGACCCACCCCGAGCTGTTTTCCAAGGGACACCCCAAGCCGCCTGCACTCCCAAGCCCGGGTGGAATCATTCCCCAAAAAAGGAAGTCGCAGCATGATGATCTCCTTCGGCTGCGGTGAGGTATTCTCCCGCCACGCACTGCCGATCCACCCCTGCCCGATAACACGGCAGCGGATCGACGAGAAGGGTGTGGAGAAGTTGCTCCAGATCACCATCGAGGCGGGCAAGACCACGAAGACAATCACGGAGCGCAGTCTCGAGAAGGTCATCGTGGACACGACCGTGCAGCCCAAAGCCATCCAGCATCTGACTGATGCGCGGCTGTATTGTGAGGTCCACACGGCCATACTTTGGATCGCAGAAACGAAGGTGGAACTCCTTTTGAAACAGGAGAAGGCCAAGAGCGCATCATGATCGCCCGTGGATGCCCCAAGAATGTTGCACTCAGCGAGGCCTTCAGGGTTCAGCCCTTCAGAGGCTTTTCAACAATAGACTCCGCTTCCGTCGCGAGAGCTGAGACCGATAGGCCAAACCCGTCAGAATGATTGAAAGCTACCAATCATTCTGACGGATTCCCGATGATTCATTTTGCCGCGCTACACGGGCGCAGCCAGTCGTGCGGCCCACCGGGGAATCCCGCTGTGATCCGTCGAAATAATTCGCATGACGACCGATTCGGGCACATGGCCTAAAAGCCAACAAGGGCGGGGCTTTGTGGGTGATCTAGAGACCTGAAAATCCGTCAATAAGTTTGGGACGGATGACGCGTAACGAAGCGGAAATCCGTCAAAAAGGGTGCACGAATCCTGCGGGTAAGCTTCGGATCCTGCGCGAGGCTTCTAAATCCGTCAATATGGTTGGAACGAGTCGCCTACCAGTTCCGCTCTGGGCGCTCGTCCTTCACCACACTGCGGGCGATCCAACAGACGCGGCCGAGGATGAGGCGCTGGATCGGGATACCATCCACATTGATCGCGATTGTCTTGAATCCAGAGGCGTCTGAGGCGAAACAAATTCGATCATCCTTAACGTGGACACGCTTAATTCGGGCATCTACGCTGGTCGGGTCTGTGCGTACCAGATAGAGCGCGTCCCGTTCTGGTTCCACGCGCAGTTCCAACGCGGTGTTTATCAGCACCAAGTCTCCTGGGTGGAGCGTTGGACGCATGGACTCACCTGTGCATTCCACAACGTAGCAATCCGCTGCGGTGCCCCCTCCACATTCGCGGAGTAGCTCCTGGAGGAAGTCTTTGCGGAAGGGAAGGCGGTAAGCCGAAGGTCCTGGATCTGCAATTTCGCCACCAGGCCCACAAGAGGCGGCTCCAGGGATTACTGGGCGATATTCGGTCTCGGCATCATCTAGCGGAGCTAGGGTTGCTGGAACCCATATCGGTTCTTCACCCCTCAGGATCCAAGCGGCCGAGATGCCGTGGAAGTGCTCCATGGCTCCCGCTTCGAGAGCAGTGAGGCTTATCTGGTCCGTCTCCCATCGTGAAATCGCAGCACGTGAACGTTCCATTGGCGCGCCAAAAGATTCCAGAGTTTTACCCAGCGCGGTCCTTGCGCGTCTAACCCTTTTGCCTGGAGTCTGAATTTCAGCTTTGCTCACGATGCGCAACAACCTCTTGACGTGTTTCCTATCGAGACTTACTGTTCTCCTGTTCACACTTCGTGAACTAAGTAATCGGAGACTTGAATGCTACCCGAAAAAGCCCCGCGCAAGAGGGCGGCCTATGGCCTGCCTCCAAGCACCCAAGCCATCCTAGCCACGGCTTCGGATGTTCAACATCTCATGTCGAATGGCATCAATCTGGATGGCAGCCTGAAACCGGAAGCCGTCCGAGCCCTCCTGAAGCTCAAAGGTGTCAATGTCCGTGTGCTAGCCGAGACGCACGGGTACACGGACCCTTACTTCCATCAGGTTATCAACCGGGACTGTCGTGACGTGGTGGTGGAAGACGTCCTGGCAGAAACCTTAGGGCTCGAAGCTGACCGCATCTGGGGGCGGCTCCGGAAAGAAATCGCGTAGAAGCGATTATGCAGATCTCACCTCAACATATCCCCTCGCGACAACCCAAAGTTGTCACGGTTGTCACGCTCCCCGCCACAACGCGACAACCGGTTGTCGCGACCCAAAATCCTTCGAAAAGTATAGATTCTGATGGCGTTATGGGCGATGCGCTCACAACGACAGATTCCGAACAGGTTGTCGCGCTCACGATTACGGAAGCGGCCGAGCTAACCGGGAAATCCAGGCAAGCCATCCTGAAGGCGATTCAGAGCGAGCGCCTGCACGCAGCCCCTCACATTACCCAAAGTGGCCCCAACAAAGGGCGAACTGAATATTCCATCCATCTGGAGGCCCTTATCGCGCTCTATCCCGGCGCCCGCGCAGCCTGGGAGCGTCAGCAGGCCTCGATCCAGCCCTGCCCCGTGGCCACCCGCCCCGCGCCGATCAAGCGCGATCCTCAGCAGGTAGTACTCCGGGCCAATCCCGACGCCCTCCAGCGGGCGCAGGCCATCCAGCAGGCGCGGCTGAGCTTCCTGGATCTGGCTGTCCGCCCGAGGTTGGCCAGCCTGAATCCGTGGGAACGCCGCTCCGTTCGGGGCGGAGTCCCCTCCTATGTCCTGGATGAGGCCCAGCAGTGGCTGCGGACCTCCTCCGAAGGTCAGGCCATCCTCAAGGTCCTCAAATCCGCGCCCAGCGATAACACGCTGCGCCGCTGGTGGGGGCTGTATGCCCAGGACCCCACGGGCGACGCCCTCAAGCCTCACCACTCCGCCTGTGGCCGCCCCCGACGCACGGATCAAACCCCGGGCCTGGATGACGAAATCCGTGGCGCCTTCGCCCACACGGGCAGCTACATCGGCGCCGCCGACGTGCTCCAGCAGAAGGGATACACCATTTCCGAGGCGACCGTTCGGCGCCGCCTGCAGGAGCTGGATCCCGCCGTCCTCATGGGGCTTCGCATGGGCACTCGGAAAGCCCTCACCGACAAGGGCCCCTATGTGCGTCGCAAGCCCAGCCTTCCCTACCAGTGCTGGTCTATTGATGGCCACACGCTGGACGTTTTCGTCATCTGGGATGATCCCCTGTACGCCAACCCGGAGGACCGCGACCTGGAGGAAGTCAGCCGGGTTAACGACCTCCTCATCAATGACTCCGCCTTCGCCCTGGCCGTCGCTAACGCGCTAGGGCAGCCGTTCACCAGGAACGAACAGTGAGCCAGGGACCCTGTCTGCCCAGTGATTCAGCCAATCTCCTAGAGCTAATCTCCGAAGGAAACTGGATCCCCGTGAAGGCCGCCGCCCGCGCCATGGGCATGGAACCGGATTCCTTCCGGGCCGCCTACTGTGATCGCAAGGCGCCTAGGGTGGCCATCTGGCAGCGTCCCGGACCCAACGGCGGGCGGAGGCTGCTTGTTGAGCGAAAGAGCCTGGAAGAGCTTATTGCGGGTGGGCTGACTGTCCCAGAATGAAGGAGCCCGCAGTGAAACCCTAACTTTTTAGGTGGTTCAGGATTTTAGGGTAAGGCCACTCGGGGTATTGCCCACAACGTCGACTCAGCCAGCCATGACATGATGTCCTCATGAAATGGTTTGTTCGATTGATGGTGCTATGGCTGCTTCCCTGCCCAGGAAAGGAGACAGGATGGGTCAAGGACTTGATCCAGGAGAATCTGGCCCTTCGTCAGCAGAACGCCGTCCTGCTCCGCCGCACCAGGAAGGTCCGCCTCCAAGCCCGTGATCGGGTGTTCTGGGCCATGCTGAGCCGGATCTGGCCCCGATGGCAGGAGGTCTGCATGGTGGTGAAGCCCGCCACCGTCATCTATTGGCATCGAGCAGGCTTCCGTCTCTTCTGGCGCTGGAAGTCCAGGAAGACACGCAAGGTAGGTCGGCCCGCCATCTCCGGGAATCTTCGGGTTCTGATTCGCCGCATGGCGCGCGAGAACCCTCTCTGGGGGGCGCCGAGAATCCACGGGGAGTTGCTTCGCCTTGGTTTTCACCTTTCGGAGCGCAGTGTGCAGCGGTGAATGGCCGCCTGAATCTGTAAAGGGTCCTACTGGCCCGACATGGATCGGGCAGGCGTGAGCCTGCCCGGAAAATGCTCAGAAGTTGAAGCTCAGGTGGTACTCCGCCCTGAAAGCCAAAAACCTTCAGAGCGGGGCCTTCAGATGGGCCGCGACCGATGGACTTCGGTGCCTTCGCAGCGGCCCTCCACCCCTACGATGAGGTTTTGGCTAGGGCCACCCCACGCCAGGAACAGATGAGCAAGTTTCCGACCGTCTGGTGGAAGAAGCCGCGATGGTGGCCACCTGTGCGGAATGGCTGGAAGCCCGGTGATTTTCCCGTGAGGGTGTCCGCTCGCCTGGACCCGATTGGCAAAGCCCGGCCACGTCGGACTCCATCACCGCCTGCAGCCCCATCAGCAGCACCCGCCGCAGGAAATCACTGTTCCCTTCCTCCAACACCTTGCTCAGGGCTTCTAGCCCCGACACCCTATCCATGGCCATCGGTCCCTCCGTTCGGTAAGCGGCAAACTCACCTTACGGACCCGGTGGCCAACCTATGTGGCCATCGCTCTTACACTACTTGATGGGACTCTATCAGACGATTCGCGAGTGAATTTTCATGCTGGGCCTAAATATGTCCGATACGTAAGGAAACGGATAGCAAGACCAGTATTAATATAAATACAATCCCGGGATTAATAAATAAAAAATGCGAAAACACCGCGTATTGATCGCATTATTGCCCTGGCTTGCACTGGCCTTGCAATGGCAGCTCTGGCCCTGGATTCATCCATATGTATGGTTTTTGTTCTATCCGACAGTCTTTTTTTGCGGCCACTTGGGGGGCCTTTGGGGAGGCCTGCTGGGCACGGTCCAGAGCGCCTGGATTGTCTGGTATTTCTTTATTCCGCCGAGTATGCAGTGGGCTCAGAAGGGCATCTCCAGTCTTTGGTCGCTGGCCCTCTTCATCCTCGTGGGCTTCTTGTTCAGTCGAACTCATGCACAATTGCACCGAGCCTTAGAAGGGTCTAATTCCAGGTTCCATGCCGCATTTAATCAAGCAGCTGTTGGCATGGCCCTCGTCTCACCTGATGGCTACTGGGAAGAGGTGAACCAGCGATTGTGTGATATCACCGGATATGCCGCTCACGAATTGATCGGACGCAAAGCATCGGAGCTCACGCACCCCGAAGATGTGGAGCAGGACCTCTTGGCCGAAGCAGGCCTGCGCAGTGGGGAAAACCAGACCTTCACAAGGGACAAGAGAATCCTTTGCAAGGACGGAAGTGCCTGCTGGGTGCAGATCACCGAAGCCCTTCAGCGCAAACCCAATGGCAGGCCGAGTTTCTTTATCGCGGTGACCGAAGATATCCGAGCCAGGAAAGCCACCGAACAATCCTTGCGCGAGAGTCTCGAATTATTGGAAGACATTCAGCAGCTGGGGCATATTGGCAGTTGGGCCTGGGATTTCAAACAAGATATCCCGGTCTGGTCCCGAGAGATGTTTCACATGTTCGGCCTGGATCCGTCCGGCAAACCCTTAAACTTCCAGGAAGTTGAAGGGTACTTTATGCCGGAGAGTTGGGTGCGGCTCTCAGCTGCGGTTCAACAAACTCTCCAGGATGGAGTCCCCTATTCCGTGGAGACCCGTGTCATTCGCGCAGATGGAGGCACGGGTTGGGCGGAAGCGCGCGGTGAAGCCATGCGTGACGCCAATGGGGAGATCTGTGCACTGCGGGGCATGATGCAGGACATCACAGACCGCAAGCAGATCGATTTCGCCCTGCGGGATGGCGAATCCAGGATGCGGCTCCTCATCGAGCATGCGCCCATGTCGCTGGCGATGTTCGACACGGACGTGCGCTACCTCGCTGCCAGCCGCCAATGGCGCGAGGACTACGGCCTGGGTGAGCGGGAGATCTTGGCACATTCACACTACGAGATCTTCCCTGAAATTCCAGCCTTCTGGCGTGAGGTCCATCAGCGAGGCCTGCGCGGCGAAGTCATCCGGAAGGAGCGAGATCGGTTTGAGCGCCTCGATGGCACCGTCCAGTGGCTGCGCTGGGAAGTCCGCCCCTGGCATGACCTCGACGGCCAAGTTGCGGGAATCGTCATCTTCTCCGAAGACATCACCCAGCGAATCCAGGCTGAAGAAGCACTCCGCGAGAGTGAGGAACGCTATCGCAGCCTTTTCTATAACAATTACAGTGTAATACTAATTATAGACCAAGATACGGGTTCAATTGTCGATGCCAATCCAGCTGCCATCAATTTCTATGGCTGGGATGCTGATGAGCTTCGGCGAATGAACATCGCTCAGATCAATACGCTCCCAGCGGATAAGATCCATGAAGCCATGCAGTGTTCCGATCGAGGAAGTCAACGACACTTCTTCTTCCAACACCGACGAGCCGATGGGAGCATTCGCGATGTGGAGGTTTTCAGCGGACCCATCCCGGTGCAAAGCCGTGTACTGCTATGCACCATCGTGTATGACATCACTGAACGTCGTTTAGCGGAAGCGGCTATTCGGGATAGCAGGGCAAAACTCGAAGCAGCCCTGGAAAACATGCAAGATGCTGTGCTTATTTCAGATATGAAAGGTAACGCCATCGAATTCAACGAGGCCTTTTCCACTTTCCACAAATTTGAGAGCAAAGAGGACTGCGCAAAAAACTTTAACGGGTACCAAACATGCCTGGAAATGTTTTACCCCGATGGTCAAGTCACACCCATTTCCCAATGGGCCGTACCGCGGGCCTTGCGTGGCGAAAAGGCCTCCAATGCCGTATATGAACTTCGAAGACGCGATACCGGCGAGTCTTGGGTCGCAAGTTACAGCTTTGCGCCCATTCGGGACGATTCCGGCGAGATTATGGGAGCTGTTGTCGTGGGACGAGATATCACCGAAGCCAAACGAATGGAAGATGAAATTCAGCAGTTGAACACCCACCTCGAGCAACGCATTCAAGAGCGAACCGCCGAACTCCAAGCCGCCAACACCGAACTCGAGAGCTTTGCTTATGCGGTGTCCCATGACCTTAGGGCTCCCCTGCGCGCGATGAACGGATTCAGCCTCGCCTTGATGGAGGATCTGAGTCCCAAGCTTGAGAACACGGAAAAGAACTTTCTCAACCAGATCGTGCTGGCCAGCAATCGCATGTCCGACCTGATCGATGGCATCCTCCAATTGAGTCGCGTGACCCGGGGCGAGCTGCACCGAGGCTGGGTGGACCTTTCAGACCTCGTCGAGCGGATTCGGACGGATCTGGAGGCCTCGGAGCCCAGGCGCGAGGTGGTCTGGAAAATCGCATCCAACTTGCAGGCCTGGGGCGATCCGCGGCTGATCGAAGCCATGATGCGCAATCTGATCGGGAACGCCTGGAAATACACCGAGGGCCGTCATCCCGCCATCATCGGGTTCCGGAGGGGAGAGGCAAGGTTTGTCGTTGAGGACAATGGCGCAGGGTTCGATATGGCTCACGCCACCAAGCTCTTCCAACCCTTTCAGCGCCTTCACCGCCAGGATGAGTTCCCCGGGATTGGCATTGGTTTAGCGACGGTCCAGCGCATCATCCACAGGCATGGTGGAAGCATCCAGGCCGAGGCTCATCCCAATCAAGGCGCCCGTTTCGAATTCACCCTTCCCAGCCCCGCGGAGTCCCAGCCATGACCCTCAAGTCCATCCTCCTGGTGGAGGACAATATCCAGGATGAAATGCTTACGCTCCGAGCCCTCCGGAAGGCGAATATTGCCAATCCCATTCTCGTGGTCCGGGATGGTCAGCAGGCCCTGGATCTCCTGCTTGATCCCAAGCAGGAGCTGCCGGTGGTTGTCATGCTCGACCTCGGCCTGCCTCGGATCGGAGGGTTGGAAGTCCTCGCACGCCTGCGAGAAGAGCCCAGGACCAAATTGCTGCCGGTGGCGATTTTGACGTCCTCGGACGAGGAACAGGACCGTATAAATAGCTACAAACATGGAGCCAATAGTTTTGTGCGAAAACCCGTGGATTTTTCCGAATTCGCCGACACCGTTGCAAGGGTTGGATTCTACTGGGCCATCATCAACGAACCCGTTGCCCCCAGTGCGGAGTGAACGATGCGTCCCCCTGTTCGCCTGCTTTCCGTGGAAGATTCTGCCGCAGACTACTTATTGACTTTGCACCTATTAAAACAGGAAGGGCTCGTCGCAGAAGCTCAGCGCATCGATCGCATGGGGGATCTTGATGCGGCACTCCAACATGGGCCCTGGGATGTCATCGTATCGGATTACTCCGTACCAGGAATGCCCTTCCGCGAAACCCTCAACCGGATCCAGGCCTACGATCCCAAGTTGCCCGTCATCCTCTTCTCCGGGAGCGTTGGGGAAGAAGAAGCCGTGGCCCTCTTAAAATTAGGGGTCCAGGATTTCATCCTCAAGGACCGACCAGGCCGCCTGGTGGCTGCCATCCAACAGGCCGTGCTTGGAGCCCACACCCGCAAGGCCAGTATCGAAGGTTTGCAAGCCCTGGCCGCCTCGGAGGCTCGCTTCCAGGCGACCTTTGAGCAAGCCGCTATCGGCATCGCCCAGGTCGCCCTGGATGGGCGCTTCCTCCGAGTCAATCAGCGCCTATGCGATATTTTGGGCTACTCCCAAGAGGAGCTGCTGTGTCTTCGAACCCAGGACCTGTGTTCTCCTCAATGGGCCGCTTCAACACGGGCCAAGATTGGGCTGCTCCTAGAAGGCGAAAAATCGACCTATCTGGAGGAGAAACCGAATATACGAAAAAATGGCACTGAAGTCTGGATCTCCCTTTCGGTTTCCCTCGTGCGGAATCCCCAAGGGGACCCGGATTATCTTGTGTGCATCGTGGAGGACATTCAGCGGAGACGGGACGCAGAGACAGCCCTCCATGATTCCGAGACACTTCTGCGGGCAGTGATGGACAGCATGGGGCCGGGTCTCGTGGTGCTGGATGAAGAGGGGCGCATCCTCGATGTGAACCGGGCCTGGGTGGATTTTGGACAGGCCAACGGGGCAGATGAAGCCCTTGCCTCGGGTATCGGTGTGAATTACTTCGAGACCCTCCGCAACGCCCATTCAGAGACGGAGGCCAAAACATGTCTGGAAGGGTTCCAGGCACTCCTGAAGGGCGACCTGCCCCGTTTCGAAATCGAATACCCCTGCCCCGCTCCCGATCAGGAGCGCTGGTTCCATCTTGCGGCCACGGCCCTTACGGGAAGCCGCAGGGGCTTGGTGATCATCCACACCGATATCACGGATCGCCGACGGGCCGATGCCGAACTGCGCATCAGTGAAGCTCGGTTTGCAGCGGTCTTTCGCGCTTCGCCGATACCCATCGTCCTGGTGCGCGTTGAGGACACCGTCATCATCGAAGCCAATGGGGCCTTTCTCACCCTGGCGGGTTTCGAACTCAATCAGGTATTGGGCAGAACGACCATAGAACTGGGGCTCTGGGACCAGCCTGAACAGCGGCAGGTCGCGATGGACCGGCTCGCATCAACGGGGCGAATCCGGAATTTTGAACTCACCTTTCGCAGGGCTTCTGGAGAGGTCGGCCAGGCGCTACTTTCGGCAGAAATCATCCAGTTGGGTGGGCAGCCCATTCTTGTGGATCTCATCCGAGATGTCACAGAAATAAAAGCCGCCCGAGAGAAGGAACATCAACTCGAACAGGAGCTAAATCATCTCCAAAGATTGGAAAGTGTGGGCCGTTTGGCGGGGGGCGTCTCTCATGACATGAATAATGTGCTCGCGGCCATTTTGGCTATGACTAACATATTACAGGCCGATCCAAGCCTCGACGAGAGGCAGGTTCACAAACTCGATGTCATCGCTCAAGCCGCGATTCGCGGGCGAGATCTTGTGAAGGGCCTCACTGATTTCTCCCGCAAGGATGTCCAGGACGCCGTGCCCATTGATCTCAACGTCTTGGTGGAACAGGAGGCCGATCTCCTCAAACACACGACCTTCAAAAAAATTGAGATCAAGGTCGAGCTTCAGAGGCCGCTTCCTGAAATCATGGGAGAAGCCAGCGCTCTCTCCAATGTCCTCATGAACCTGTGCGTAAACGCCTGTGACGCCATGCCCAAGGGAGGTTCGCTAAAGTTCCAAACGCGCCAGAGGGGGGAAGAACTGGTCGAACTCGCTGTGACCGATACCGGTGCAGGCATGCCCAGTGAAATCGCAGAGAAGGCCATGGAACCCTTCTTCACCACAAAACCCGCTGGAAAGGGAACGGGACTCGGGCTATCTATCGTCTATGGGACGGTGAAGGCTCATGGCGGCACGGTGGACATCAGAAGTGTGCCTGGCGAGGGGACCTGCATCACCTTGAGTTTTCCCATCCTGGCGAAGAGAGAAACTCCCCAAATCGCCCAGACCCCAACCCTGGGTGAACGGTCCCAAGCCTCCAGGGTCCTCATCGTGGATGACGATGAACTGATCCGAGCATCAGCCGTGGATCTTCTTGAAATGATTGGGCATCAGGTCCAAGTGGCTTCCAGTGGTCTGGAGGCCCTAAGGCGGCTGGAAGCCGGGATGCTTGTGGATCTGGTCATCCTGGATCTGAATATGCCTGGAATGAATGGTATTGAGACGCTTGTACGCCTGCGGATGCTGCGCCCAGAACTCCCGGTGTTGATTTCCTCGGGTCACTGTGACGCCGAGACCAGCTGTAGGATCAAGGCCATACCTGCGGTGAAATTGCTAAATAAACCATATTCGTTGCACGAATTAGCTCATGCAATCCAGGGGGTTTTGGGCCTAGCGCCAGGAACTGCACTCCCAGGATCGATGCCTCCCATTGCCCGAGCTTAGGGTCCTTTTATCGACGAGACCGCCTTCGGTTCCGGCTTCAGGTTCGCCCCGGTCTTCTCCAGGCGTTTTTCCGAACTCTCGCGCTGGGTGGCGATCTGGTCGGAATCCTCGATCAGGGGATAACCCCAACCCCCCCGCGCCAAGCTTTTTGAGACAGGAGACACTTCAGAGTCTTTTGTCGGGGCGGGGAAGGAAATGGGATGAGCAAGGTCTTGAAGTTGGGGAACGGGGAGGTGGAGTTGAGCCGCCCCAAACGGCGGCGGTTCAGCGCCAGCTACAAGTTGAAGGTGCTGGCCGAGGTGGATGTGTGCTCGGTGCCGGGCCAGATCGCCGCATTGCTTCGGCGAGAGGGACTCTATTCCTCGCACCTTTCGAGTTGGCGGCAGCAGCGTGAGCTCGGGGCGTTGGGCGCCCTGAACCCGGTAAAACCAGGGCCGAGACCGAAGCCGCGGGATCCGCACGAGGCCCGGAACAAGGAACTGGAGAAGGAGAACAAGGCCCTGAAACGCAAGCTGGCGCGGGCCGAGTGGATGCTGGAGATGTCAAAAAAAGCCTCCGAACTGATGGAGAAGTTGTCGCTGGGCCATCGGTTCGAGAACGAGGACAGCGAATGACGGCGGCGGTAGCCTTGGCGGAAGAGATCGGGATTCAGCCGGCCTGTGATCTGCTGTGCGTATCGCGGGCGACCTTCTACCGCCGCCGAAAGCCGAAAGGTCCACCCGGGCCTCGTCCCAAATCCCCGCGGGCGCTCTCGGACTCGGAACGACAGGCAGTGCTGGAGGTGTGTCATTCGGAGCGTTTCGTGGACCGTGCGCCCGCCGAGATCCAGGCGACGTTGATGGATGAAGGCCGCTATCTCTGCTCGTCGCGGACCATGTACCGAATCCTCGACGAGGCTCAGGAAGTGAAGGAACGGCGCGACCAGGCGCGGCATCCGGTCTATGTGAAACCCGAACTCTGCGCGCAGGCGCCGAACCAGGTGTGGAGCTGGGATATCACGGATCTCAAGGGTCCCGTGCGAGGCAGCCGCTTCAAGCTCTACGTGACCATCGATCTGTTCAGCCGCCTGGTCGTGGGCTGGACCGTGCAGGAGCGGGAGGACGAGGACCTCGCCAGGGAGTTCCACCGCCAGACCTTCCTCCAGCATGGCATCCGGCCGGGTGAACTGACCCTGCATTCGGACCGAGGCCCAGCCATGGTTTCCAAGACGGTGGGCACCCTCCTCACCGACCTGAAGGTCACGAAGAGCCACAGTCGGCCTCACGTTTCCGACGACAACCCGTATTCCGAATCGCAGTTCAAGACGCTGAAATACAGCCCCGACTTCCCGGAGCGGTTCGGTTCCATCGAGGACGCGCGAAGCTTCTGCCGCCGCTACTTCCATTGGTACAACCATCTGCATCGGCACAGCGGCATCGGCATGATGACGCCCGCCAGCGTCCACGAAGGCCGCGCCGAGGAGATCCACGCCGCCCGCACTGCCAAGTCCGGCGTGGATCAATCCCCCAAAAAAGGAAATCGCAGCATGATGATCTCCTTCGGCTGCTGTGAGGTGTGGGAAACGCGCAGCGTTTTCCAAGGGGCTGTGGTCAAGTCAAAGACTTGTCCATGGCCCCGGCACCTCTCCGCAGCGGGTGGGTCCAAGCGAGAATTCAGGCAACTTTCTGTCTCAAAGTCGTTGACGCGTTCCGAACCATGAGGACAGCTTTTGGCGTTTTGGAATGAAGTGCCCTACGCCCACCCCCTATCGGGGGCGGTCTTTGGTCATCAATGCCACCTCAGGAACGCATCCATTGAGCGTCCAAACTGGAACCTGGCGGATTCCCTTCGGTCATCCTTGTTTCCCCTTTGGCCTGTATTTGAGCCGCCAGAAAGAAGCCAAACTTGAACGCATCGACCGGCTCACGACCGGGACAGACGGCAGGGGAGAAACAGAGAAAAGGGGCCAAGGCCCCTTTCTGAAACTGCCAAAAAGCGGGAAGCCTGCGGTGGAGGAGGAGTGATGAGGACAGCCGTTCGCCAGGAACGAACAGTGAGCCAGGGGCCGTGTCTGCCCAGTGATTCAGCCAATCTCCTAGAGCTAATCTCCGAAGGAGGCTGGATCCCCGTCAAGGCCGCCGCCCGCGCCATGGGCATGGAACCGGATTCCTTCCGGGCCGCCTGCTGTGATCGCAAGGCGCCCAGGGTGGCCATCTGGCAGCGTCCCGGACCCAACGGCGGGCGGAGGCTGCTGGTAGAGCGAAAGAGCCTGGAGGGGCTTATTGCGGGTGGGCTGACGGTCCCAGAATGAAGGAGCCCCGCAGTGAAACCCTAACTTTTGGTTCTTCGCGGATTTGCGTGAAGTAGGTCGGCAGTGGCGGATTTCAGGCATCTTGGGTTTGTCGAGAACTCGAGATGAAGGAGGCCGCCACTGCCTACCAAAGAGCTTATGTCCCGCTTGGGCGGGTGGAAAGGGCAACGCGTCGGAATCGTGGAGCGCTTCGAAGCCGGGGTGAAGGGGCCGCGGGCCGAGGTGTGGATCGAGTTGCTTGGGTTCGGCGATCATCCCCGGAAGTGCAGCGGTTGTGGGCATTTCGTGCGGAGCGTCCACGACTGGTCAGAGCGGGAGATCCGCGACCTTCCGCTGTTCGACGCCGACACAGTCCTAGTGGTGTGGCGGGCTCGAGTAGCCTGCCCCCGGTGCGGCCCGAAGCTGGAAGCCCTGGACTGGTTGGAGCCCCATGCCCGGATCACGAACCGGCTTGCCGCGAGCGTGGCGCGGCTTTGCAAGGTCATGCCCATCAAACAGGTCGCGGAGCACTATGACCTGCACTGGGGCACGGTGAAGGCGATCGACAAGGCTTACCTGGACCGAGAACTTGGGCCCGTGAAGCTGAGCAAGGCGAGGCTTCTTCTGATGGACGAATTCGCCATCCACAAGGGACAGAGCTATGCCACGGTCATCACGGATGCGGAAACGCGTCGCGTGCTCTGGGTCGGGAAAGGGCGTGGCCGCGAGGACATCCGCCCGTTCTTCGATCTGATCGGGAAGAAGGGCTGCAAACGGATCCAGGCCGTGGGCATAGACATGTCGGCGGCCTTCGAAGGCGAAGTCCGGGCGCGCTGTCCCAACGCCGAGATCGTCTACGACCAGTTTCATGTCGTGGCAAAGTACGGCCATGACGTCATCGACCGGATCCGGGTGGATGAGGCCAATCGATACCGGCACGACAAGGCCTCGCGGGAGCTCGTCAAGGGCGCGAAGTGGCTCCTGCTGGGCAATTGGGAGAACCTGCCGAATCGGGATGCCAAAGTCCGCCTCAACGAGTTATTGGACGCGAACCAGCCTCTGATGACCGCCTACGTGCTGAAAGACGCCCTGAAGGCACTGTGGCGCTACACGCGGGAGGGCTGGGCTCTGAAGGCCTGGGAGAACTGGATGGAACTCGCCACCTCAAGTGGACTCCAGCCCCTCGTGAAGTTCGCCAAGAATCTCGCCCAGCGGATCGACGGAATCCTCTCCCATTGCCGCTGGCCGCTCAATACCAGCGTCCAGGAAGGGATCAACAACAAGATCAAAGTCCTCAAGCGCATCGCCTACGGCTACCGGGATGAGGGCTACTTCTTCCTTAAGATCCGTGCGGCCTTCCCCGGAAAAACGTGAAGAACCTAACTTTTTAGGTAGTTCAGGATTTTAGGGTATCTGATCTTCGACCGGGACACGATCTTCGGTGCCCTGAAGGCGTTCATCCAGTCTATGGGCATCATCCCCAAGCAGGCCAGCTTCCGAAGCCCATGGCAAAACGGTGCCTGCGAGCGTTTCATCAAAACCCTCAGGCGTGAGCTACTCGACCATGTCATTGTGCTGGACGAGCAGCACCTGATGCGGTTTCTGAAGGGCTACCTCGGCTATTACCACAAGGAGTCGGACTCACCTTGCGCGGCCCTTCACCCCTGCGATGAGGTTTTGGAGGGTCAGGGCACATATGTGGAAGTCGTCTGGCGTCAGGCCTCGAGGGCCACGCTTGGCACCAAGCCGAAGTCACGAAAGATGCTTCCCCAGACGATATTTCGATGATCCTTGAGAGCTTCATGAAAGAGCTTCCAATGGCTTGTTTCAAAAGCTGGGGTATAGGTGAAAGGGCCAGGGTTATTGACAAGACTGGCCGTTCCCAGGGCTTCCTCTTTCCAGGATCCAACGCCCTTACCTTTGTCCGGGTATGCCAATTCCTCCAACTCCACAGGGCTTAGAATGCCAAACGAGAATGGATTGTGGGCGAGGAGGTCCAACCATCCCCTGTGACGCTGGCGCCCATCGGTGTGCTGGATGGTCCGGAAGGCATGTTCCAGGGCGGCACGGTCGGCTTCCTGCAGATGGGCCTCTTCCCCTCGAAAATACCCCATCTGCTCCACGAGGCGTTGGCTGGCAGCCAGAAAGTCGAGAGTGTTATTGCGAAGGATTTTGTTCCCATCATAGTTGACATAGGACCAAGTGAGAAAGGGCATGTCTGGCAGGGTCATACCCATGGCATGCCCTAAGGGGAACTCCCGAAATGCCTGCGATCCAAGGTTGTCCAGCAGCTCTTTCACACTGAAACCGGGCCGGTCAAGGTCGTGCGCATGGTTGCGGGCATGTTTCATCCCCACAAACCCTTGGTGCGCCCACGTGTCGACATAAACATGCGCGGTGATGCCCAGGCGGTATAAGGCATGTGGAGTACCCTTGGCCTCCCGGCAGGCAGTCCACATGGCATTGGCGACAGGGCTGTCCGGAGTGCAGACAAAGCGGTCCACCATGGCAAGATCCATTCCCTGGCCAGCTATTTCCCCGCCATTGCCGGGAAGGAAATGGAAAAGGGACCAGGATGCCAAGTTGCCCACGTTGTTGGCGTTTTCCATAAAATCCTGAGGGCACTCGGCATCCCGTGGATCAATCGGGTGCGCCGAGGCCACACGGTCAAAAGGGGCACGGCCTTCGAGGTACACCGTGCCCGAACATGTGGCGTCGTCCACGTATTGCGCCGCATATGCGATGGTACGAGCCTCCGGATGGCTAAAGCCAGCCAAACGCGAGAGTACATAGGTGGTCGCGTGGTGAAAATCAATCTGCATTTGAGCCTCTGATGGATTGTAATCCCTTGAGCCCTCGGCACCCAAGATTGGCCGGGCATCACTGCTTTTAGGGAAACCCCCGGTTCTGGCGGGGGATGTTCTACTCGAACCGCATTGGGGATGAACTTTACGAGTATGTCCCCATGGGTTGGCGGTGATAGCGACACAAGAGCCATCAGAATTCGGCAGCGTGGGAGAAGCCGCCGCCGGGTTAAAACTCCGCCACGACAACGGGAGCCAGTTTGTCTCTCGCGCTTTCCAGGCCGAGAATCCGTCAAAATGATTGAAAGCTACCAATCATTCTGACGGATTCCCGATGATTCATTTTGCCGCGCTACAGCGGCGGACGCAGCCAGTCGTGCGGCCCGCAAGGGGAATCCCGCCCCCTCCGCCATCCCAGACACCCCGCGCCAGCGGGGTGCGCCGCTTCAAGGCGGTTCCTAGGGAACTCGGGAAGATCGAGGTAAACTCAATTTTCTCTATAACGCCCTCGGGACTTCACAGGACACCTCCATGAGACCCACTCGATTCATGCTCCTCCTCATGCTGGCCCTCTCGCTGTTCCTGCCAGCCAGGGCCGTCGCCCAGCAGCCAGGCCGCGATGCTGGCGAATTCGTGATTATCAGCGCCCAGTACGGGACCGAGCACCACCATGTGGACGTCACCCAACGGCTGCGTGAAGAGGCCCGGCGCGACCGGATGTTCCGGGCCAGCAATGACGCCTTTCGGGTGGATCCCGATCGGGGCCAAGTGAAGACCCTGCGCATCTATGCCCGCGGCCCCAATGGCCGGGAGAAGATGTTTGAATACCGCGAGAATAGCCTAGTGGATGGCGCCATGTTCCGCGGCTGGGACCGGGGCGACTGGGGCCGTGGCAACGAGCGTTGGAGCGGACGCTGGAACGGCGACGAGGGTGAGTTCCTCATCCTGAGCGCCCAGTATGGAACCGAGCGCCACCATGTGGATGTCACCCAACGCCTTCGGGAAGGGGCTCGGCGCGACCAGATGTTCCGGGCCAGCAACGACACCTTCGGCGTGGATCCCGATCGGGGCCAAGTGAAGACCCTGCGCATCTATGCCCGCGGCCCCAATGGCCGGGAGAAGATGTTTGAATACCGCGAGAATAGCCTAGTGGATGGCGCCATGTTCCGCGGCTGGGACCGGGGCGACTGGGGCAACGGCAAGGATCGCTGGAGCGGACGCTGGGAAGGCGAGCACCGGGAGCACTAGGAGGACTCTTCCCAGGATGGCCACCAGGGTGCTGCCTCCTTTCAAAACCGCACGATGTTTCCAAAGAGTAGCTGCCAGCGGTCCTGGCCCGGCTCCCACACGAGGGGCCGCGCAAGATAGATGTAGACCACTCTCCCCAGGGAGCTCTTGAGGTCCCCCACCCGGAGCCCACCGCCCAGGTCCGCGTAGGTACGGCTCCAGGCACCTGGTTTCAGATTTCGGATGGCCCCGACATCGGCGAAGGCGGCGAAGCCCAGCCGGAAGAGGCCCCAGAAGCGCAGGTCGGTGAGGGCCCGTTCCTCGAAGGAGGCGATCCATCGGCGGTCGCCCACCAGGAAGTGGTTGGGATAGCCCCGGAAGCCCTCCAAACCGCCCAGGTAGAGCACATCCTGGGGCCCCCCATCCTGCATTGCGTCGAAGTCCACCCGGGCCGCGCTCCCAAAGTGTTTTCCCACCGGCCCGTACCAGGTGAGGCTTGCGTTCAGTTGCCCGTCCCGCATCTCCCCGGTCTCGCGATAGCCCTCCCCGCTGACCCGCAGGAGGAGCAGCGAATTCCCAGGTGCCCAACCCTTGCCGAGACTCATCCGCAGGAAGGGCGCGTTGAGGTCCGAACCCAGGGACCGAAGGTACCAGCCTGCGGCCAACCGGAGGTCCCAGCCCAGGTTGTAGTCCTCGGTATGGGTCAGGCCTGCCAGGTCGTGGTAGGTGCGGAAGCCGTCCTGGAAGAGGCTCAAGGAGAGAGAAGGGCCAACGAGACGCTGCTCCTCCAGGCGCGGGGCCGGCAGGAGATCGGGACGGGGTGCCTGGGGTGTGCCGTAGCGCACTTGGCGGTAATCCAAACCCAGGCGCAGGCGCTGGACGATGGCGTCATACCTGCCGATGACCCATGCGAAACCGGCCGCTGCGGTCTTCTCGTTCACAGGCACCTCGTAGGCCACCTGGCCATGCTGGTAGAGGGAGACGACAGATGCCTGGTCAGCGGCCTGGACGTCCGCAGCCCAGGGATCATCCAGGCCCCGGAAAGGCCGGTTCAGCGCAAACTGCCGCGCCTTCCCATCGGAGCGTCTCTGGTAGACGCCCAGCAGGGTCCAGGCGCTGCCGAGGACCTGGAAATCCTGGAACTGGACGAGGGTGTTCGTGCGGTCGGAATCCTTGTTCCACTCCAGCGTCAGCGCCTTCCCCGCACCGAGGATGTTCACCTCCTTGAGGCCAAACCCGAAAGCATTCTGGCCACCGATACGGTTGAACTCGAGGCTGGCCTTGAGGCTCCAGGCGTCCTGGGTCTCCACCACGGCCCGGATCCGTCCATCCGGCATCGGCTCGGGCCAGATCCGCGCATCCTTCAGGAAGCGGAAGGCGCGGAGGCGGCGCTCACTCTCGTGGATCCTCCGGGCGGAGACCCGTTCCCCCTCCTTGAAATCCAGTTCGCGGCGGACCACCCTCTCCCGGGTGGTGGGATGGAGCGCATTGGCGAGGCGGCCAACCCAGTGGGCCTCTTCCGGTTTCCGAAGGTCGAAGACCTCACCCAGGAGGAGGCGGATCTCACCAAGGACGGCTCCCTTCGCTTCAAGGGTTTCCCATTCCGTCGGCGCGGGCTCCTGCCCAGCCAGCACGGCGGCCAGCCCGAGGACCACGAGAAGGAGGGTGCGGAAGGAGGACATGGGACGCTCGTGGGACCAGACGAACGGGGACGTGCTACCCGTGGGGTATTCCGCAAATTACGTCACTTCTTCCCGTCCCACCATCTTCAGATCAGTTCGAGGTATTTCACGGGCCCAGCCTGGGCGCCGCCCTGGGGGATCCAGGCGCAGACATCGGCCTGGGCCAGCCGGACCAGATCGGCCGATCCCCGGCTGGGCAGGGGCTTCAGCCGATCCCCTTCCCGGAGGCAGGGGTGCAGCAGGGGGCGTTCCCCGGGGTTGGAAACGGGATTCTCCAGGCACCCGGGCCGCCAGGGATCCGGCAGGGCCCGCCCCTCCAGGCGCGCCAGGATCACGGGCAGGAAGAGCAGCGTGTTGAGATAGGCGGCCACGGGATTTCCCGGCAGGCACAGGACCACGAGATCGCCCAGGATGGCCGCCAGTGTGGGTTTCCCAGGTTTCAGGCGGATCTTGTGGAAGAGGATGCGCGCCCCCAGCTCCGCCAGCACCCGGGGCAGATGATCCTTCTCCCCCATGGACACGCCCCCGGCCGTGAACACGATCCGACAATCCTGGCGGCCCCTAAAGAAACGCGCCACGGCGGCCGGATCATCCGGCACCGGGGGCAGCTCCAGGACCTCGGCCCCGAGGGCATGGGCCAGGGCCGCCATCATGGGGCCATTGGAATCACGGATCTGCCAGGGCGCGGGTTCTCCCCGTAATTCGTCCCCGGTGGACGCGATGCCGACCCGGATACGCGTCAGGGCGGGAATGGGCAACCCCACCTGGGCCATCAGGCCCCTACGGGCGGCATTCAGGGGTTTCCCGGGGGGAAGCAGCAGCGACCCGGCCCGGGCCTGATCCCCTCGGGAGCGGATGAAGTCCCCGGGGCAGGGCATCTGGAGCGGCACCCAGAGGCCATTCAGGTCCTGCAGGCCCTCGAGGGGAACCACCGCATCCCCCCCCTCGGGAATGCAGGCGCCGGTCATGATCCTGAGGCACCCCCCGGGCTCCACCCGAAAGGGCGCCGGGTCATCGCCCGCGTAGAGCGTGCCGAGGAGCCTCCGGGCCTCCAGGCCATCGGCGGCCCGGAGGACGATGCCGTCCATGGTGCTGCGGCCCAGGGCGGGATCATCCCGATCGGCCCGGATCGCCGCCGCCTCCGGCGAAGGCAGAGCCTCGGCCAACAGGGCCAAAGCGTCCTCGAGTTCCATCAACGGTGGCGTTTCGCGCATAGCCTCCATCTTAGGAGATCTTTCGCAGGAGACTAAAGGCCTTGCGGCCTTCCCGTTGGGGGTCCTTGGGCCGTCCCTGGCTGCGAAAGGCTGACACCAACCTCGGGACCTGGGCCCGCCCCCCCGGGAAAAGCCAGGAACAGGGTAGACTGGAGACATTCGTGAACCTTCAAGGCTCCGGATGGAAGGCAGGATCTCGGAGGCAGCGGATGAACCTTTTCCCCAAGCTTGACCCCGCAGGGGCTGGACCCTGGCTCTTGCAGGGCTGGTTTCCCGGCCAAGGGCCGGAACTTGCGGGGGCCATGGCTCAGGGCGGCGCCCTGGGCATGCTGAGGGTGCCGGCCTTTCCCGGCGAAGGGGAACTGGAGGCCTGGATCGAGAAGGCCCGAGGGGCCGGACTGGATCTCAAGGGCCTCATGGATCGTTTCAAGGAAGTGGTGGAACTGGCCCGCCAGCGCGGCGTGCCCTTCCTGGCCCACGGCCCAAATCCTGCGCCCGAACTGCTCGAGAGCCTCCAGAATTGCGGCATCCCCCGGCTGGCCTTCGTCCAGAGCCCCGATGAAGCCGAACGCACCGCCCGGGACGGCGCCGATGTCCTCGTGGTGGAGGAGGGCCCGGATCTCCCGGAACGCCTGGCCGAGATCCACCGCCGCACAGGACTCCCCCTGCTGGCCGAGGCCGGTAAGGATCTGGGCGAGGCCCAGACCCTCCTGAAGATCGAAGGGGTGGCGGGCCTTCAGCTGCGCTCTCCGGCCCTGCTCCACTCCGGCGCCGCCGCCGAAATTCCGGGCTTTTCGAATCTGGCCAGCCTTCCCGCTCATGTGCTGGGAGAGGGCGCCGCCCCCCTGCCCAGCCTGAAGATCCGCAATCTGGAAGTGCGCTACCCCATCGTCCAGGGCGGCATGGGCATCGGCGTATCCTGGGAGAAGCTGGCGGGCGCTGCCGCCCGGGCGGGTTGCGTCGGCATCGTATCGGCCATCGGCACCGGCAACCGCTTCCCGGAACTGGTGGAACACCTCCAGGGCCGCCCCTATGGCCCGGAGAGCCTGAACAACCCGGAGGCGCTGGCCCGGATTCTCAAGGAAGCCATCCGCATCTCCGAAGGCAGGGGAGCGGTGGGTGTGAATATCCTCTGCGCCATCCAGGGCTACGAAGGAGCCGTGAGGGCCTCTGTGGCTGCGGGCGCCCGGCTCATCATCTCCGGCGCGGGCCTGCCCATGAGCCTTCCCGACTATGTGGGCGACGCAGATGTGGCGCTGGTGCCCATCGTTTCCTCGGCCCGGGCCCTGGGCCTCATCTGCAAGACCTGGCAGCGAAAATTCAACCGCCTGCCGGACGCCGTGGTGCTGGAGGGCCCCGAATCCGGCGGCCATCAGGGCTTCAGCGTCGAGCAGTGCGGGGATCCCGCCTTCGCCGTCGAGCACCTCCTCGGCCCCGTCATCGAGGAACGGAACAAGTGGGGGGACTTCCCGGTGATCGTGGCCGGGGGCGTCTGGGACCGGGCCGATATCGACCGCTTCCTGGCCATGGGGGCCGGTGGCGTCCAGATGGCCACCCGCTTCATCGGCACCCTCGAATGCGACGCCGATCCTGTCTTCAAGGAGGTCATCCTCCGGGCCAAGCGCGAGGACATCCGCCTGGTCAAGTCCCCGGTGGGCATGCCCGGCCGGGCGGTGGTCACCGAGCTGCAATCCTCCATCGAGGAGGGCACAGCGCCTCCCATCCGCTGCATCAGCAACTGCCTGACCCCCTGCGCCCACGGAAAGGGCGCCCGAGACGTGGGCTACTGCATCGCCGACTGCCTGGAGGACGCTCGGACGGGATTGAAGAAAACCGGGCTCTTCTTCACTGGCAGCAACGGCTGGAAGCTGCGGGAACTGGTCAATGTCCGGGAGCTGGTGGCCGAGCTGACCCAGGATTTCTGATCTAAGTCCAGTCCACCCCTGGAATGCCGGGGCTCCCTGGCGCAAACTCAATGGCATGACCGATGCTGCCAAACCCAAGCCTGTCGTCCTCCGGGAGGGGGAGGATATCGCTTCGGGTTTCGAGAGCTGCCCTACCCAGGAGGGCGCCTACAGCTTGGTGAAGCAGACCTTCCTGCGGCACCATCCGGGCAGCGACGTGGCCCTATTGGACAAGGCCTTCAAGGTGGCCAAGGCCGCCCACGAGAACCAGCGCCGCAAGAGCGGTGAGCCCTACTTCTTCCATCCCCTCGCGGTGGCGCGCAGCCTGGCGGAGTGGCGCCTGGACGCGGTGAGCGTGGCCTGCGGCATGCTGCACGACACGGTGGAAGACACCCTGATGACCCAGGAGGATGTGCGGAAGGCCTTCGGGGAGGAGATCGCCCTGATCGTGGACGGCCTCACCAAGATGTCCAAGCTGGACTTCACGGACCGCACGCTCATGAACGCGGAGAATGTCCGCAAGCTGCTGGTGGCCATGGGCAAGGATGTGCGCGTGCTGCTGGTGAAGCTGGCCGACCGCCTCCACAATATGCGCACCCTGGGCTCCATGCGGGAGGAGAAGCAGCGCCGCATCGCCCGGGAGACCCTGGAGCTCTTCGCCCCCCTGGCCAACAGGCTGGGCATGGGCGCGGTGCGTGCCGAACTGGAGGATCTCGCCTTCGCCACCCTGGAGCCTCTGCGCTACCAGGAGATGAAACGGGGAGTCGAGGCCAAGCGCGCCAAGAACGCCACCCTCATCGCCCAGATCCAGCACACCCTCAAGGCCGCCCTCCTGACTCAAGGAATCAAGGCCGAAGTCGATGGCCGGGTGAAGCACCTCTACGGCATCTGGCGCAAGATGGGCATCCAGGAGAAGGGCCTGGAGGATATCCACGACTGGCTGGCCTACCGGGTGATATGCCCCGACCGTGCCGCCTGCTATACGGCCATGGGCCTGGTGCACGCCCTCTTCCAGCCCATCCCCGGGCGCTTCAAGGACTACATCAGCCTGCCCAAGGACAATGGCTACCAGAGCATCCACACCACGGTCTTCATGCCCTCGGGGGACAGCTTCGAGGTGCAGTTCCGCACCGTGGAGATGCATCAGCACGCCGAGGCCGGCATCGCCTCCCATTGGACCTACAAGGAAGGCCGCATCGCCAATCGCCAGGAGATCAACCAGGCCTCCTTCCTGCGGCGCATGGTGGAGCTGCACCAGGATGCCCGGGATAGTCGCGATCTCCTGGCCAATCTCAAGGGCGAACTCTCCATCCGGCGCATCCAGGTCTTCACCCCCAAGGGCGATCTGCGCAGCCTGCCGGAAGGCTCCACCCCCATCGACTTCGCCTACGCCATCCACACCCAGGTGGGCCATCACTGCGTGGGTGCCAAGGTCAGCGGCCGCATCGTCCCCCTGCGCCACGTGTTGGAGAATGGCGACCGGGTGGAGATCCTCACCCGGGCCGATCACAAGCCCAGCCGCGACTGGCTCACCATCGTCAAGAGCGCCAGCGCCAGATCCCGCATCCAGACCTACATCCGCGAAGAGGAGCGCACCCACGCCATCGCCATGGGCCGGGAGCACCTGGAGCGGGAGGCGCGCTCCCACAGCATCCATCTGGAGGATCCCCAGGTCCATCTGGCCCTGGAGGCGCGGCTCAAGGAGCTGAAACTGGCCGGGTGGGAGGCCTTCTACGCCGCCGTAGGCTTCAACCGGATCTCGGTCCATCGCCTGCTGGAGCCTCTGCTGCCGGAAACCCAGCGCAAGGCCGAGGACAAGAGCCTCTCCTTCGATAACAGCACGATCCTGGTCGATGACAACGTGGGGGTCCTCTACCTCCTGGCCCAGTGCTGCAAGCCCATCTGGGGAGACGAGATCGTGGGCTACACCACCCGGGGTCGCGGCATCAGCATCCATCGCTCGGTCTGTCCCCATCTCCTTTCCGCCGCCATGAACCCGGAGCGCCGGGTGAGCGTGGCCTGGGGCAAGCAGGGCGCGAGCCTCTTCGATACGGAGATCGCCGTCAGCACCGCCGATAGGCCCGGCATGGTGGCGGCCATCTCGGACGCCATCCAGCACGCGGGTTTCAGCGTGCAGCGCTTCAACGCCTCTTCCACCGAGGGGGGCGCGGGCCTCGTCCACATCGCGCTGAGGGTGAAGGACCGCAACCATGTGGTCGAACTCATGGCCGCGGTGCGGAAGATCAAGGGCGTCTTCACCGTGGAGCGGGTGAGGGGCTCCATCTTCGGCTCCACACGCTAGGGAAAGCGATGGTCGCAGCCTGGATGCCTCCCGAGGATGCGCCGCCCATTCCCTGGGCGCTCATCGAAACCAGCCTGCGGGCCGCCAATCGCCGGACCTCCCCGCACCTGATGAGCCCCTGGAAACCCGAATCCCCCCGCCGCGCGGCGGTGGCCGTCCTGCTCTGGGGCCACGAGGACGGCGCCCGGCGCATCGTGCTCGTCCAGCGGGGTCCCACGGCGCCCCAGCACCCGGGCGAATTGGCCTTCCCGGGAGGCATGGTGGAGGCCCACGACCGGGATCTGCCCGCCACCGCCCGACGGGAACTGGCCGAGGAGCTGGGTGTCACCGGGCCCCTCTGGGAGCTGGGCTGTTTCCCGGACGGGGTCGCCAAGGCCCGGACCCGCTTCACGCCGGTCTTTTTCCGCTGGGAGGCTCCGGTCCCCCACTTCCAGCTCGGCTCAGAGCTCCAGGCCGTGCTGACCCTGCCCCTGAAGGGCCTCCGCGACGCACCCTGGAAGGAGGAGGCTCGAACCTACCAGGGCATCCAGATCCGAACCTGGCGCCTGGAGCTCCCCGGAATCCCCCTCTGGGGCGCCACGGCCCTTGTGCTCAAGACCTGGCTGGATTCACTGGAGATGGCCCCGGTCTGATACCCTTCTTCCATGCGCTTTCTCAGCAGCCACATCCTCCATTTCTTCCTGATGGGCCTCGGCATCTCCGCCGTGCTAGGCATGCTCCATCCCACCCTGCGCCCGGAGCGCACCCGGATCAGTATCCTGAAGCACGCCGCAGGCCTGCTGGGCATCGGCCTGGTGCTGGCCTGGGTGATGTACCTGCTGCCCCGGCACCCCGTAAGGTTCTAGCCATGCTCCCCAGGGCTCGCGCACGCGTGCGGCGAGCGCATCGCGTACTGCGTTTCGTCCTCACCGCCTCCTGGCGCCGGATCACCCAGGCCTTCCCCCGCTTTGGCAGGGGCGTGGGATTCTCCTGGGAAGTGCTGAAGAAATACTACCGGGACGACTGCTTCAGCTACGCGGCGGGGCTCAGCTTCTGGTTCATCATCAGCCTGGTGCCCATGAGCACGCTGCTCTTCAAGATGCTGGGACTGCTCCTCGGCAAGGGAGCCTACGCGGAAGCCACCCAGCGCGTGCTGGAGACCATCGTGCCCTTTCTGCCCCCGGGCTTCGTGGAGGATTCCATCCGCAACAGCCAGCAGATCGGAGGCCTGGGGCTCTCCATCCCGGTACTGATCTTCGGCAGCTACTGGGGCATCGGCCAGCTGGACACGAGCCTGGCCCATGTCTTCGGCCTGCGCATCAAGAAGCACCGCCAGACTCGCAAGAACCCCCTGATCCGCCAACTCTATGTCCTGGTGGGGGGCATGGTGCTGCTGGTGCTCTTCACCGCCCTCCTGGTGGGCGGGGCCCTCAGCAAGCACCTGCCCTTCCCCCAGGCGGAATACCTGCCCTATCTCCCGCCCCTGCTCTTCCTGCTGACCATGACCGTGCTGCTGCAGCACCTGCCACGCCTGCACGTGAACTGGCGCCACGCCTTCCTGGGCTCGGCCATCTCGACCTCCCTCTGGTGGCTGGCCAAGTGGGGCTTCGCCGTCTACCTGCACCACACCTTCACCTGGGGCATCATGTACGGCTCCATGCTGAGCATGGTGGCCGGTCTCACCTTCCTCTATTATTCCTGCGCCATCTTCCTGCTGGGCGCCGAAATCACCGCAGGCTTCTACCGGCACGAGGGGGGCACGACCACCGAGTTCAAGGTGCCGGGATACCTTCGAAATAAATCGAACTAGACCTTCACATTTGAGGCGCGCATGGCTGACAGAAACGATCGCGTGTGCCCCGTGGCTCTTGCCGGTGGGCTCGATAACAGGCTTCGACGGTGGTTTCAAAACCCGCTGCGCCTGCTGGGGCCCTATGTCCAGGAAGGCATGACGGTCCTCGACTTCGGGTGTGGCCCCGGATTCTTCACCCTCGCACTCGCGCAGCTCGTCGGGCCCACCGGCAGGGTCATCGCAGCCGACGTGCAAGAGGGGATGCTCGAGAAGGTCCGGGCAAAAATCCAAGGCACCCCACTCGAAGGGCGGATATCCCTGCATCCATGCGGGCCCGACGCGATCGGCCCCTGCCCTTCCGTCGACTTCGCGCTCGCGTTCTACATGCTGCATGAACTCCCCGATCAAGGGGCCTTCTTTGGCGAAGCCCGGCAGCTGCTATCGGAAGGGGGGCACCTTTTCATCGTGGAGCCGCCCCTGCATGTCTCCAGAGCCGCCTTCGAGACCACCCTTCGCACCGCTCAGACTGCCGGTTTCACCGTCGCGGCGCGACCCCACGTGTCCTTCAGCAAGGCGGCCCTGCTCCGGCCCTCGTCCAGCAGCGTGCCTAGAGGCGCGGAGATGATCCTACAAGAGCCAGGTGTTTCTCCACCTGCTTTCCTCCGTGAACTCCGTGCCTCCGCGTTGAATCTGTTCTTTTGAAGGGCGGAACCGCATCAGTCGCCGTTGTCCTTCCCATGGCCGCTGGCGGGGATTTCGAAATTCTCAAGACGGTACTCGTTGATCTTGTTGCGCACCGTGCGCAGGGCGATATCGAGCTGCTGGGCGCAGTGGGTGCGGTTGCCCTCCAGGGCCCCCAGGGTCGAGAGCAACCAGAAGCGCTCCAGTTCCGGCAGGGAGAGCCCCAGAGGCAGCGCCACCAGCGTGCCTAGAGGGGTGTCCCGGAGGGGATGGCCGGGATCGGCAATCACCACGCCGGAAGGCAATTCGGGCGGGAGGCTCACAACCTGGGGCAACGAAGGGCTCTCGATAGCGGGTTCCGGCGGATCCTCGGGCAGGCCCTCCATCTGTTCGGGGTCGAGCAACCAGCGCAGATCCTTTTCCGTGAGCATATTGCCGGGATTCAGCACCACGCAGCGCTGGATGGCGTTTTCCAGTTCCCGGATATTGCCCGGCCAGGCATGGCGGTTCAGGGCTTCCAGGAAGCTGGGGGAGAGCTTGGGGGTGGCCCGGTCGTTCTCCCGGGCGTAGCGCTCGGCGAAATGGAGGGCCAGCAGCACGAGATCGGCCGTGCGCTCCCGCAGGGGCGGCAGGCGAAGAGGGATGACATTGAGGCGATAGTAGAGATCCTCCCGGAAGCGCCCTTCCTTGACCTCCGTGGCCAGATCGCGATTAGTAAGGGCGATCATCCGCACATCCACCTGGATGGGCCGGTTCCCCCCCAGCCGATCCACCGCCCGTTCCTGGAGGACCCGCAGGAGCTTGCCCTGGAGGGCCAGCGGCAGTTCGCCGATCTCGTCAAGCACCAGGGTGCCGCCTTCGGCCATCTCGAAGCGACCCGACTTGGCGCTAGTGGCGCCGGTGAAGGCCCCCTTCTCGTAGCCGAAGAGTTCGCTCTCCAGCAGGTTCTCGGGGATGGCCGCGCAATTGATGGCCACGAAGGCCCCCTTGCGCCGGGGACTGGAAGCATGGATGAGCTTGGCCAGGAGTTCCTTGCCCGTGCCGCTCTCGGCCTGGATGAGGATGGTGGCCCGGCTGTCCGCCGCCCGCCGCGCCAGGGCCAGGGTCTCGGCGAGCACCGGATCCTGCGTGAGGATCACCGGCGCATCGCCGGGTTCTTCGGCCTTGAGGTGCGCATCGCTCTGGATGGCCTTGCGCACCGCGTTCACCAGCTCATCGGGGCTGAAGGGCTTGGAGAGGTAATCGAAGGCCCCCAGGCGCATGGCCTCCCGGGCCGTATCCAGACTGCTGAAGGCCGTCACCAGCAGCACAGGCATCCCAGGATCCAGGGCCTTGAGGCGAGCCGTGAGCTGAAGCCCATCCATGCCCATCATCCGCAGATCGGTCACCACGGCGTCGAAGGCCCCCGGGCGGGTCATGCGCAGGGCGTCCTCGCCGCTCTTGGCCTGTTCGGTGACAAAACCGGCCCGTTTCAGACTCATGGCCATGCCGTCCCGCATGCCGGGATCGTCATCCACCACCAGGACCCGCAAAGGATTTGCCATGAGTTCTTCCAGTCAAGACCGAGACAGTATTCGAAAGGGTTATCGGGACGAAGGGACCGGACTGGAGTTTTGGCGCATTCGCGCCTTTCCCAACCGTTTAGGGCCATCGCTGGTGGGCGCCTCGCCCCGCACAGGGTCCCCGTGCCGGGCGATCAGCAGGTAGAGCTGGCGGCGGCTCACCCCCAGGCGCTGGGCGGCCTCCACGCGGTTGCCGTAGCTCCGGCGCAGGACCCGGTGGAGGAGCAGACGCTCCAGGATATGGAGATTGGTCGCCAGATCATCGGAATCCAGGGGAAGGGGCCCTTCGCCGAGCGCTGCGGGCCCCTCCTCGGGCAGTTGCCCCAGGAGCTTCCAGCGCACCACGCGATTGCGCAGCCCCCGCAGGTTACCGGGACAGGGCAGGCGGGCGAGAGCCGACGGCAGGGTCCCCACACAACCCTCTTCCTCGGCCAAGATCGCCAGGCAACCGAGCAGGGAGGCGGGATCCTCCGAAAGCGCAGGGAGGCGCAGCACCAGGCAATGCCCCCCTTCCGGTGGCCGATGGGCCGCCAGGACGCCGCCGGGATGGGCCCGCAGCCAATCCTCCAGGTCCGTTTCACTCAATTGGTCCCCATCGTCCAGGAAAGCCGCCCCCCGCCGCCGGGCCAGTTCCAGCCCCAGGGTGCTGGATCCACAGCCAGCTCCGCCGTGGATCCAGATCGGTTCGGGCCGTGCCAGCAGATCCCCCAGGGCCCGGCCCCATTGCCCGAAACCCGGCAGGCGTTCCAGGGGAATCATCGTGTGTCTCTGCGTTCGCTGTGGTTCATCCTTCTCAAGTCTGCCACGGCAGCGGGGATTCGGGTTTACCCGGATGCCGATCTTTTGGTCCCTGCTGGATCCACAACAAAAAGCCCTGAAACTGTTACGTTTCAGGGCTTTTTGTTGGTGGTCCCTCTGGGACTCGAACCCAGGACCCTCTGATTAAGAGTCAGATGCTCTAACCAACTGAGCTAAGGAACCGTGGGGCGGAAATCCCCAGAGCACTTAGTGTAGCTGGAGCCTCGGAAGCAGGCAAGCCGAAAATCCACTCGGGGATCGACTCGTTTTTAGGCCTTGGGCAACTGCATGGCCTCGCGCACCTCGGCCATAGTGGCCTGGGCGGCGATCCGAGCCCTGTCGGCGCCCGCGCGCAGGATCTCGTCCAGGCGCTCCGGGTGGGCCAGATGGTCCTCGATCTTCAGGCGCAGGGGCTCCACCCGAGCCGTGATGGCCTCCGCCAGCCTCTTCTTGCAATCGAAGCAGCCGATGCCCGCCCGGGGACATTCCAGCGCCACCGACGCCACGGTATCGGCGCTCGAGAAGAGCTTGTGGAAGGTGAAGACATTGCAGACCTCGGGGTTTCCCGGATCGGACTTGCGCACCCTGGCGGTATCCGACAGCATCTCCCGGGTGCACTTTTGGAGGGTCTGCTCCGGCGTATCCCGCAGGTAGAGGCCGTTGTTGTAGGTCTTGCTCATCTTGCGGCCATCCAGCCCCGGCACCCGCACGGCCTTGGTGAGCACGGCCTGGGGATCGGGGAAGGTCTCGGCGCCATAGAGGAAATTGAAGCGCCGCCCGATCTCCCGGGTGAGCTCCAGGTGGAAGAGCTGGTCCTCGCCCACGGGCACCCTCTGGGCCTTGTAGATGAGGATATCGGCGGCCTGGAGGACGGGATATCCCAGGAATCCGTAGGAGCCCAGATCGGCCTCGCTGTTCTGCAGCTTCTCCTTGTAGGTGGGCACCCGCTCCACCCAGGAGAGGGGCGTGATCATGCTGAAGAGCAGATGCAATTCGGCATGCTCCTTCACCTGGCTCTGGATGAAGAGGGTGGAGCGCTCGGGATCGAGGCCGGCGGCCAGGAAGGTGGCCGTCACCTCGAGAATGGCGGGGCGAATCTCGTCGACCTTGTCGAACTTGGAGGTGAGCGCGTGCCAGTCCGCGATCATGTAGAAGGCCTCGAACTGATCCTGGAGATGGACGAAGTTTTCGATGGCTCCCACCAGGTTTCCGAGGTGGAGGGAACCGCTGGGCTGGACGCCGGAAAGGACACGCTGCATGACAGTACCTTCAGGATTGAGGCGCCGGATGCAGGCTTTGCCCGCATTCGGCGCGGGGGTGT
The DNA here is from genome assembly GCA_963664825.1 of uncultured Holophaga sp. Lineage (GTDB taxonomy): Bacteria > Acidobacteriota > Holophagae > Holophagales > Holophagaceae > JAYREN01. The sequence goes on along the minus strand of OY761614.1, from coordinate 2,622,903 downwards.
GGGGGGACGGAGAGACCTCGCGTCTCCAACTCTCCATTCTGCCATCAAGGGGAGGCGAGGCCGCGCGGTCCCCCCACTTCAGTGTCAGGCTCCGAGAATCAGACGGGCGAGGGGGATGATATAGAGGCGTTGGGCGACGAAGAAGAGCGGCCCCAGGACAAAGTCCAACACACCCACGAAGAAGAGGATCAAGAGCACGATGGTGATGGTGGGCTGGATGCGGTCGAAGGTGGCCAGCCAGCGAAAGGGCAGGAAGCCCCGCAGGATGCCCGCCCCGTCCAGAGGCCCGAAGGGCAGCAGGTTGAAGAGCGCCAGGCCCACGTTGATGATCACCAGTCGCCCCAGGAGCGTCATGGCCAACACCTGCCCCCCGGAGAAGGCCCCATCGCGGAGGAATTCCTCCACGGGCACGGACATGGAGGCCACGAAGAGATTCAAGTGCCCCATGGGACTGGCCGGAATGGCAAAGCGGAGGAATAGGGTCAGGACGAGGAGAAAGACGAAGGACTGGATCAGGTTCGAGGCAGGCCCTGCGGCGGCCACCATGGCGTACCCCACGCGGGCCCTGAACTTCCGGCTCAGACGATTGGGGTCCACGGGCACGGGCTTGGCCCACCCGATGACCGGCGCGTGGGTCATCATGCCGATGAGGGGCAGCACCAGGGTGCCCAGCCAGTCCATGTGAGCGATGGGGTTCAACGTCATGCGCCCCAGGCTGGCGGCGGTGTCGTCGCCCAGCAGATAGGCGGTGGTGGCGTGGGCGGCTTCGTGGAGGCTCAGGGCGAAGAGGACCGCCACATAACTCACCAGGATCGTTGCGAAGGGAATGTGTTCGAACAAAGCGGCTCCAAGGGAACCTCCAGGATACCCGACCCGCACCCACCCCTTGAGCCTCCCAGCGCTCAGGATCAGAGACCTTCGATGAAATCCCGGGACCTCTCGGATAACCTAGGGCTTCGCTGTTCCTTGGAGGTTCCATGTACCTGAAGCTCAATCACCCCCAGGTGGCCTCCACGGGCAAGACCGTCATCGGGTTCAACTGGATCGGCGGCAAGGAGCTGGAAGGCGACCTGCCCTCCTTCGATTCCAAGTCCGCCGTGGATCGCCGCGACACCGTGGGCATCTTCCCCGAATGCGGCGCGCGGGATATCGAGAAGGCCGCCAAGGCCGCCCGGGAGGCCTTCCAGACCTGGAGGGAAGTCCCTGCTCCCGTGCGGGGAGAACTCATCGGCCGCATCGGCGCCACCCTCCTGGCCAATAAGGAGAAACTCGCCCGGATCATCACCCGGGAAATCGGCAAGACCCTCCGGGAAGCCCGAGGCGAAGTGCAGGAGGCCATCGACACCTGCAATTTCTTCCAGAGCGAAGGCCGGCGGCTCTACGGCCAGACCGTACCCTCCGAGCTGCCCAGCAAGGAGATCAGCACCTACCGGCGCCCCGTGGGCGTCTGCGGCGTCATGACCCCGGCCAATGTCCCCCTGGCCATCCCCAGCTGGAAGATCATCCCCGCCATTCTCTGCGGCAATACGGTGGTCTGGAAGCCCAGCGAAGACGCCCCGACCATCGCCTACCTCTTCGCCCGCTGCATGATGGATGCAGGCCTGCCGCCGGGAGTCGTGAATGTGGTGAACGGCAAGGGGCAGACAGGCTGCGGAAAGTTCTTCCTGGCCGGCATCGACAAGGGCTGGTACGACGCCTTCAGCTTCACGGGTTCCACCGCCCTGGGGCGCCAGATCGGCGAGATGTGCGGACGCAACCTGATCAGCCCCAGCCTGGAGCTGGGCGGGAAGAACCCCATGATCATCATGCCCGACGCCGATCTGGAAAACGCCGTGCATGGCGCCCTCTTCGGCGCCTTCGCCACCGCGGGCCAGCGCTGCACATCCACGGCCAATGTCATCCTCCACCGGGATATCGCCCCGGCCTTCACGGAACGCTTCCTCCTGGCCGTGAGCGCCCTGCCCATCGGCAATCCCCTCAGCCATCCGGAAGTGCTCTACGGCCCCATGATCAACGCCCGCTTTACTTCGGCCTTCGAGGCGCACTGGGAGATGGGAAGGAAGGACGGCGCGAGGCTGCTCTGCGGTGGCGCTCCCTGGACGGAGGAGAATCGCAACACCCAGGTGCATGGGGAGATCCATCGCGGCCAGTTCATGCAGCCCTGCGTGTGGGACGGCGTGACCCCTGATATGGAGATCTTCCAGACCGAGATCTTCGGTCCCACCGTCAACCTGAGCACCGTGGGCAGTTTCGAAGAGGCCATGGAATACGCCAACGGCACCCCCTACGGCCTCTCCAGCGCCATCTACACGGAAAACCGCGCCTGGGTGGACCGCTTCAAGCGCCAGATCACCGCCGGCATGGTTTCCATCAACAATTCCACCGTGGGCTCCGAGGCCCATGCTCCCTTCGGCGGCAACGGCTGGAGCGGCAACGGATCCCGGGAGAGCGGCCCCTGGGTGCTCGATGCCTACACCCGCTGGCAGGCCGTCAACGATGACGCCAGCGGCAGGCTCCAGCTCGCCCAGATCGAAACCGACTATGGCAAGCAGGCCGAATATGGCGTGACGGCTTGGGATCAGATATAATTCGTTTTTGCCAAATGAATTCAAAAGCAGGCCCGATCCCAAGGCCTCGTTGATCCATCCACATGCCGGTGCTCATTGATTTTTAGAAAACTGATCTTCACCCTGCTTGCCCCTCCCCTGCTCGCCCAGGCACCTCCCGGATGGAACGCTCGACCTTGGCTGGGCGCCGAGTACCCAACGGATACCACCTGGTATGGCGTCGGCACCTGGGCCGCGGATTCCCATGGTCCCTCGGCGACCTTCGTGGATTCGCTCGGGATGGGCAACGCCCTCCGGGGGGGCGGCATCCACGGAGAATTCGGCCTGAAGAAGGGCAACTGGGACCTGGCGATCGAAGGCCTGGGCATCCGGGATTCTCAGGGCCAAGCCTACCTATCGATCTATCGCAGCCACATCACGCGAAAAAGCCTGAGCGGATGGACGTTCGGGTTCGAGCAGGAACCCCTCGTCTGGGGCTATGGCCTCAACGGAGGTTACCTCCTGAGCGAAGCCGCCCGTCCCTTTCCGAAATTCCGGGTGGAGACACCGATGGTGCCCCTGCGCTTCTTCCGGATTCCCTTGGGCACCTGGGGCGCCCAAATCTTCGTCGGAAGGCTCGAGCGGGACCGGGTCCTCGGCGATTCGGTCCAGGATCCCGCCTGGCGGCGCACCGCAATCCTTCGCCAAGGGGATCCCCAGACGCCCATGTTCAATGGCTATCGCCTTCAGGCCCGCTTCGGCCCTTCCCTGGAGTTCTACGCCAACTACACCAATCTCTGGAGCGGGACCCTCAACGGGGTGGGCCGCACGACCGGGTACAACCTGGGGGACTACCTGACGGCCATGTTCGGCCTCAAGGATGCCCTGGCGGAAGCCAATGTGGATCCCCATGACCCGAATCCTCCCTCCACCCCCTACAAGAACAACGCCCGAAGCGCCTCCAACGCCGATATTGGGGCCCGCCTCCGGGTCCGCCCTTTCGAGAGGTTCCTCGGCGCCGAGCAGTTCCACGCCTACATCACCCGAGGCACCAAGAATGTCTATTGGGCGCCGGCGCTCCTTTACCACAAGCCCCTCTACTGCCTTGGGAAGGACTTTGAAAGCGATAATCGGGATCTTCTCAACGGGCGCTTTGTGAATTTCTGGAACAAGACTGACCGCTACTCCGTTCCCAATGCAGCCACTCCGCCCAACGACATCATGGGTGTCCTCATCCAATGGCCGAAGCTCAGGCTCGGTCTGGAATACGCAAACACCATCACCACGACGCGCCATGACGCCCGCCCCTTCATGCATTATGAGTACATCACCGGTTTTTATACCTACGGGGATCCCCTGGGCAATGCCATCGCCGGGGAGACCAAAACGCTCACCCTCCGGCTGGAATCGGAACTTTCCAGCCGCATCTCCTGCGAGACCCTGGTCCATGTTGGATTCCAGCCCTTCCGCGACCACATGGAGGACTGGCTGCTGGCCCACCCCGGTGCAGTGCCTGTCGATGACCATTTCCAGGGCCTCCAGCAGACCTGGAAATTCCAATTGAAGGAATCCACTCGCCTGGAACTGGGTGCCTCCTGGCGCCACCATGGCGCGGTCGAATCCGTACAGGGCCAGAGCAAAAACGGTTTCCGCTGGTTCGCGGACCTAGCATACCGGTGGCCTGCCGCCCCCAAACGCTAGCGCTGCCCCTCGCCTCGAAGTGCCCTGAAACCGGGGCTCTGCTCATACCCGTTTCGGCGCAGCAGGATGCGTTTCAACCTCAAGCACCATCGGCCAACCTCGATGATGGGGTTGTGCAGTTTTTTACCGACCCATCGCACCCAGTAGACAGGCCTACCAATGCGTCCCAGAAGCCGTTCCCGCGCAGCATCGATCTCAGGGTCCTGGCCGACATATCTTCGGCTCTTGTACAGGCGGTGGAACGCGACGCGCCGCACGCCCCGATCATCCAAGGTCAGGGGACCGCCATAGTCCAGGGCAAGGTGGAGAATTTCCCGCTGGTGAAGGCCCATCTTCGTGTTCGCGACCGTGCGCTGTAGGGGATGCCTCCGGAACCCACAGAGCGGTTCCTCCGTGAAAACCAGCGGCCCACGCTCGAGCAGGTGCAGCCACATTTCGAGATCCACCAGCTGATTGTAGGTCTCGGAAAAACCTCGAAGAGCGGCGCTGCGCCGGAACATGACCGCTGTGGGCTCTCCAATGATGTTTCCCTTGATGAGGCAGCGAGAAACTGTCTCAGCGCTCCCATGCATGCCGGATTTACCGAGCACGGACCAGACATCCAGGACGCGGGATTGTTCATCGATCACGTTCCGCGCACACGCCGAGAGCACCGCTTCAGGATGCGACTCGAGCATCATCACCATCTTCCGGATGGCATCCGGCCGCGTGAGCAGATCGTCGCCGAAGAGGTATTGCACAAACTCGCCCCGTGCCCGGGCCAGGCACCAATTCCAATTTTGGACCATGCCAAGGTTCACCGGTTGGATGCACACGCGAATCCGGGCGTCCCGCGCGGCATAGTGATGGAGTAATTCCGCCGATCCATCCCCGGAGCAATCATCGCTCACCAGGACTTCAATATCCTTAAAATCCTGTGAAAGCACCGAATTCAGGGCCTCGGGAAGGTACCTTCCATAGCGAAAAGTGGGAATCAGGATGCTCACCCGGGGCGAGTTCATGCCGCCCGTTTCGGTTCGGTGAGCGCGAGTCCCCAAAAACATTGAGGACCGGCCCGAAGGGCCTTGCGGTCGGGGGCCCCAGGCGTCATAACGAGAGGCTCCCTTGGCGCAAATAGCTCTCCCACATCGCCTCGGCCGCCGCCTGCCACTCGGCAGGAGGAAGCTGTTCCGCCGCGGGCTGTGTCTTGAAGCGCCGATGCATCCAGAACCAGCGGGCGGGGTCTCGGTGCCCTTCGGCTTCGATGCAGCGGGTCATCATCTGGGTGGCGATCCAGGTATCCCGCTCCGGGTCACCGCTGGAAGGCACATGGAAGGGCGGATGAATCACGACGGTGAGCCTGCCATCGGCATGGATGCGGTTGAAGATGGGCACGATGGGCAGCGCGTACTTCACCGCCAGCAGGCCCGCAGTGGGATGGGTGGAGGCCCACCTGCCGTGGAAGCGTGTGAATACGCCATTCCCAAGGGCGTCCTGGTCCAGCAGGAAGCCCACGGCCTTGCCCATGCGCAGCACTTTGAGGGTGCCGCGCATGGCGCCGGCCTTGGGAATGACCGTATTGCCGAAGCGCCCCCTCAGCCCGCTCAGGTAGGGCTCCAGCAGCGGATTATCCAGCTCGCGGCCGATGACGGCGAGGGTGCGGCCCTCCAGGCTGAGGGCCAGGGCCATCAGTTCCCAGTTGCCGAAATGACCCGTGAGGCCGATGACGCCCTTCCCCTCCGCCCTCGCGGCATCGAAGTGCTCCAGGCCCTCGAAGTCCACGAGGTTCCGGAGGCGGTCCTTCGGCATGTGGAGCATCCTCACGGTGCCAAAGAGCAGGGACCCGAAATGAGCGAAGCAGGCCCGCGCCACACGCCGAACATCCGCTTCACGAAGGCCCAGATCGGAAGCCCGGAGATTGTCCCGAACCACGCGGCGGTGCCGACTATCCAACAGGTAGTAGAAGCGCCCCACGGTCGATCCCAGCGCCAGGGCCACCCGCCAGGGCAGCAGGCGGATCAGCCCCTCGGCGATGCGAAAGGCCGTGTATTCGATGGCATGGCGAAGGGTCGGGTGGGGGGTCTTGGGCATATTGGCTTTTCCGCAAAAGGGAACGCGGATCCCAAGTATGGCACGCGCCCAGGGCCGCAGGCCCAATGGGGGAGCGCAGCGTTCCTCCGTTTCAGGCGAGGCGGCATACCATGGTGGAAGCCCCTGGAGAACCCATGCGCCTCGCCTTCGCCCTGCTCGGCCTCCCCCTGCTGGCGGCTCCCCCTGCCTTCACCGTGCAGGATGCCATTCGCGCCCAGTGGAAGCGCCAGGCGCCGACCTGGAGCGAAACCGAGAAGGCCCGGCTTTCCCCTGGGGATCGGGCCCGCCTGGAACTCACGCTCCAGCGCATCGGCGCCCCCGGAGCGCCTGGCCTCCTGCCCCCGGAACTGGACAAGCCCACCCCCGAAACCTGGGAAGCCAGGGCCAGGGTCGCCCAGACGCCCCAGGCGCGCTTCACGGCCCTCTTCTTCCTGAACCGGTTAAAAAGCGCCAAGGCGCTTTTTACACTGGAGGGATTGGGGGCGAAGGACGCGGAGAGCTGGCCCGGGCACCTGCATCTGGAAGCCCAGATCGCCACGGCGCGGCTGAACGGAGGCGAGGTGGGCCCCGGGCTCCAGGGATTCCTGGACGCGCTGCAAAAGGCCGGGAAGATCGACCCCGTGAGGGCACAAGCCGCTCAACTGCGGCTTGTGATGGGAGGGAAAGAGAAGGAACTGTTGCCGCCTGTGAAGGCCACGGCGGGAAGCGTGCTGGCAATGATGGATGCGTGGAACAAGGCGCCGTGGGAGATGCGGAAGACTGTCCAGGGAGATGCCATCTGGAGCTTCCAGCACCACAATTCGCTGTGGGCGGCCATCGGCGTGAAGCACCCAACCCTAGACGTCCTGAGGGCGGCATCACCAGGCGTTCTGCAACGGTTGCTCGACGGTTTGCCAGATGACAAATCAATTCCGGGTGATAAACCAGGGGAGAACAAACGGTCAAAGACCCTTTGGGGAAACCCCCTCGTGCTCACCGCGTTGTTCGACTTCTGCGCACGCATCCCGTACGACTCGGAGGCGGGAGAAGGCATTGCCATCTTAATGGAAGAGAACAGGGTGACGTCTCCTGCCCTTTTCGCGCACGTCCTACCTGCGCTGCGCAAGCACGATGAACGAGAAGCTGACGGGCTCAGACAACGCCTTCTTCTCGGCTCCGATCCCATCGCCCGCGCCGCGGCCATCGACGATATGACGGAGGCCCCCGCCGATCTGGAGGCGCTTCAAGCGCGCCTTTGGAAAACCGAGGAATACGATGGCGTCCAGGTGCTGCTCCCCTCCCTGGAGAAGTGGAAGCTCACCGAAGCGCGCCGCCGGGCCATCCTGGCGCGCTTCTACGATCACCCCTGCTGGACGGCGCGGCTGGACGCCTGGCGCGAACTCTCCAAGCTGGATCCCAAGGCCCCCTGGCCCAAGGCGCCCAGGCCCAGCGCCACGGACGAGGCGATCCTGAAGGAAGCCGAGGTCCTTGCCACGGCAGGCAGGCCCGTGCGCCTGCGCCTCACCTTCAGTGGCAAGCGCCGGATCACCCTAAGGCTCGATCCCCTCAACGCGCCCATGAACGTGGCCAACCTCGTGCTGCTGGCCCGCAAGGGCTTCTTCAACGGCCGCCTGGTGCCGCGGGTGGTGCCAGACTTCGTGGTGCAGATGGGCTCTCCCTGCGACACCATGGACGGGGGGCCTGGATACACCGTGCGCTGCGAGAATAGCCTGGACTGGTACGGCCCCGGCAGCGTGGGCATGGCGCTCTCGGGGAAGGACACCGGCGGAAGCCAGTTCTTCATCACCACCAACGCCGCGCCCCATCTCACGGGCCGCTACACCCGGGTGGGCGAGGTGGAAGACCTGGACCAGGGCCTGAGGCTCCTGGACGACCTGGAGCTGGGGGCCAGGCTTGAAGAGGTGGAGGTGCTGGAAGGTGCTACTCCTTCGTAAGATGGAAGGATGCGCCAAACCGATCCTTCCCGCGGGCCTACCGTGGCTGATCCCATCCTGATGCGAAAGCCCGGGCCCTGGCCGGAGCGGCTCCAGGATGGAGCCCGGCACGCCTGGATCGTGCTCCTGGAAGCCATCAGCGGGTTCCGGCGGAATGATGATCTGCGCCAGGCTTCTTCGCTCGCCTTCGCGGCCATGCTGGCCCTCATCCCCGCCATGCTGCTGCTGACCTACCTCTTGGGCATGGGCATCGGTTCGAGCCGGGTCGCCATGCAGAAGGTGACCGAATTCGTGGGCGATATCCTCCCCCAGTTCGGGGACGTGATCCTGCGGGAGGTGGTCCACATCACCCAGCACACCCGGAGCGCCGGGCTCCTCAATGTCCTGGCCCTCCTCTGGGTCATGACGCCCCTGGTCGCCAATACGCGGGCCGTCCTCAACGCCATCTTCCGCATCACACCCCGCCGCCCCTTCTGGACCACCAAGGCCCTGGATCTCCTCATGGCCGTGGTCTTCATCACCGGGATCACCGCGGTGGCGGGCATGGGCCTCTTCTTCCGCTACCTGAAGATCCTGGAGATCGATCTGACGCCCCCGGTCGCCCTCGGGTTCACCGTGCCCTTCGCCACCACCGTCCTGCTGCTCCTGCTGATGTACGGGGTCTTTGCCCCCAGGACCAAGCTGCGGAACCTCCTCGCAGGCGCCCTCACCACCGCGTTTCTGTGGTTCCTGCTGCGCCCGGCCTTCAATCTATTCCTCACCTACAACCCAGGCTATGGCCTAGCCTTTGGGTCCTTCAAGTCGCTCTTCGTGGTCGTCATCTGGATCTACTATTCGCAAGCGGTCTTTCTCTTCGGCGCCGAAGTAGTGGCGGCCCTCCATCATCAGGAGACGCTCTTCATCCGGCGCATGATGAAGGGCCAGGGCGGCCTGCCCCTCCTGCGGCGCAAGCACCTCATGGCCCAGGTGCCCGTCAGGGGTGTCTTCTTTGACGAAGGGGACCTGAGCGGCGAGATGTATCACGTGCTGAAGGGATCGGTGAGCCTGAGCAAGGGCGACCAGGAGCTGGCGGTGATCGGGCCCGGCGCCTTCTTCGGCGAGATGTCCTTCCTGCTGGGCCTGCCCCGCTCCGCCACGGCCATCGCCCTGGAGGACTGCGAGTGCCTGGTCATCCACGAGGGCAATATCGATACCCTCATGCGCGAGTTTCCCGATCTGCTGCGGGGCATGCTCGTGGAGATGGCGCGCAGGCTGCGGGAGACCAGCGCCAAATAGGGTCCTAACGATCAGGCTGGCCCGGCGACGGTTCATACCGATTCGCATTCAATAATTTAGAATGTAGTCGGGCGTTCGAAGTCGCTCCGCATCGCAACCTCGGCCCTCGTCGCACCCCCTTCGGGGGCAGGCCGGTCTGCGCTGCTGCGCTTGACGCGCTCTGCTTCGCAGATCGCTATCTTCGAACGCACCCTGATATCAGGCCCGCAGCGCCAGATGCCGCACCAGCTCCACCAGCCGGGCCGCGTAGGCGATCTCGTTGTCGTGCCACCCGAAGACCTTGAGGAAGCGCCCCCCCAACACCTTGGTCAGTTCCAGATCCATGACCACGCTCTCTTCCCGCCCGGTGAAATCACAGCTCACCAGGGGGGCTTCGGCGATGCCGAGGATGCCCTTCAGGTCGCCCTCGGCGGCCTCCCGGAAGGCGCCATTGATGGCCTCTGCGGTCACGGGCTGCTTCACCGTGGCCGTGAGATCGACGAGGTTCACGCTGAGAGCCGGCACCCGCAGGGCCCAGCCGTCGAAATCGGAACGCATCCAGGGAAGGGCTTTTTTGAGGGCGCCGAAGGCACTGGAGGTGGTGGGATGGATGCCGATCATGGCGGCCCTGGCCCGGCGCAAGTCACTGTGGGGCGCGTCCACCAGCCGCTGGTCGTTGGTGGCCACATGCACCGTGCTCATGGTGCTGGCCTGGATGCCGAAGGCCCGTTCCAAGACGAAGAGCATGGGCGCCGTGGCGTGGGCCGTGCAGCTGGCGTTGGAGATGACCCGGTGCCGCGCCGGATCCAGCTCCGCCCCATTGATGGGGAAGATCACCGTGAAATCGGGGTCTGGGCTGGGGGCGCTGATGACCACCTGGGCCACGCCTTCCCCCAGATGCCGGGCGGCCTCGCTGCGCTTGGTGAAGCGGCCCGAGGATTCCACCACGAGGCGCACGCCGGCCCTTCCCCAGGGGATCTCCGCAGGGTCCTTGGCGTGGAAGAGCGGGATGCGCTGGCCTTCGATCACCATGAAATCCTGGCCATCCAGCCTTTCCCCCACCACCTCCAGATGCCTGAGGCTATGCACCGAATCGTAGCGGGAGAGATGCACCAGCGTGGCCAGATCCGCGGGATCATTGATGGCCCGGAGCAGCCCCGGCGATTGGAACACCAGCCTGCGCGCCGCCAGCCGCCCGATGCGCCCCAGACCATTGATACCGACCATCCAGGAACCTCCCCTTCTACCCTATCGCGCCAGCGCTCCCAGGGACACACGCCTGCGCTACCTTCAAAGACAGGAGATCCCCATGCCCCGCCTTTCCGACCCCCTCCAGATCAAGCACCTCGCCTTGAAGAATCGCCTGGTGATGGCCCCCATGGTGACGGGACTGGCCGTGGACGACGCGCCCAGCCTGGGTTTGCTGGAATGGTACGCCCGGCGCGCGCGGGGCGGCGTGGGTCTGGTGATCGTGGAGGCCTGCGCCATCGCGCCCGAGGCCCGGCTGATGCCCCACACCATGGGGATCTGGGAGGACGGGCAGATCCCGGGTCTGGCCAAGCTGGCGGAGGCCATCCACGCCGAAGGGGTGCCGGCCCTGCTCCAGCTCGTCCATGGCGGGGCGAGAGCCTGGCGAGAGGATCCCTCTGCACCGCGTCTCGCGCCTTCCGAGGTTCCCCTCCTGCCCGGCCCCCCTCCCTGGGCGATGAGCGAAGGGGAACTGGAGGGCGTGGTACGGGCCTTTGCCCAGGCCGCCCGACGCGCCAAGGCCGCGGGCTTCGATGGCGTGGAAGTCCACGCCGCCCACTACTACCTCCTTTCCGAATTTCTCTCCCCCTTCACCAATCACCGCACGGATCCCTGGGGAGGCAGCCGGGAGAACCGCCTGCGGCTCCTCCTGGAAGTGGTGAAGGCCGTGCGCTTTGAAGTAGGGCCCGACTTCATCCTCTCCTGCCGCATGCACGCCCTGGAGCGCTTCGAGGGAGGCCTCTCGACGGAGGACGCCATCTTCTGCGCCCAGGGCCTGGAGGCCGCTGGCGTCGATCTCCTGAACGCTTCGGGAATAGGACAAGCCTCCTTTAGCCAATGGGAGGGACACACCTACCTGAACACCAGCTCCGTCCTGCCCAAGGAAGTGCCCGGAGGCACCCTGGCGCCTGCCACCGGACGGATCAAGGCGGCCCTCAAGATCCCGGTCATCGCCGTGGGGAAGCTTGCGGAGCCTGGACTGGCCCAGGGCGTGCTGGACGCCGGCCAGGCCGATCTCGTGGCCCTGGCCCGCCAGCTCATCGCCGACCCCGATACCCCCACCAAGCTGCTGGAGGGCCGCGACGATGAGATCCGGCGCTGTCGACAGTGCCTGGCCTGCTTCGCCTCCATCCGCAAGGGGCCGCTCCGCTGTTCCGTAAACAGGACCCGGTAGGACCTACTTCAGGTGGCCCAGGTAGGCCGAGGGTCCCGTCCCCTTGGCGTAGCCCTGCATCCGGGTCTTCTCGGTGCCGTCGGGCCCCAGCAGGACCACGGTGGGAAAACTGGTGATCCGATAGGCGGCCTTGAGTTCCATGAGCCGCCCCAGCGCGGGATCGGCCTTGATCTTCTCGGGGCTGCGCCCGGACATGGGAGGGTAGTCCAGCTTGACCAGCACGCACCCTTCGGCGAAGCGGGCGAATTCAGGCGTGGTGAACACCTCCCGATGGAGGAGCACGCAGTAGGGACACCATTGAGAGCCGGTGAAATCCAGCAGGAGGGCCTTGTGCTCCCGGGCCGCCAGGGCCTTGGCCTCGGCCAGATCCGTATGCCACACGGGTTCGGCGGCCACCAGCGGCACCGCCAGGCAGAGGACGGAGAGAAGGTTTCGCAGCATGGGTTCGCTCCCAGGACCCGCCAAGCGGGTGCCTTCATTCAAACATGACGGAAGCTGGATGCCCATCGGGGCGAGGCGCATGAGCAGTGGGCCCGGGTTCAGGCCCTCAACAACAGCAGCGCCAGGTCCTTCATCCGGGCCGCGTAGCCCCATTCGTTGTCGTACCACCCGTGGATCTTGACCATGGTGCCGTCCATCACCTTGGTGAGGAAGGGATCGAAGAGGCAGCTGGCCTCGCTGCCCACCAGATCCGTGCTGACCAGCTCGTCTTCCAGCACCTCCAGATAACCCTTCAGGGCCCCCCCAGCGGCGCGCTGGAAGGCCTCGTTCACCTCGTCGCGCGTGACAGACCGCCGGAGCAGGGCCGTGAGGTCCGTGAGGCTCACGTCCGGGGTGGGCACCCGCACGGCGATGCCATCGAGCCTGCCCAGCAGATGGGGCAGCACCAGGCCGATGGTCTTCTGGGCGCCGGTGGTGGTGGGGATCATGCTCATGCTGGCTGCCCGGGCCCGGCGCAGATCCTCGTGGGGCAGGTCCAGGATGTGTTGGTCGCTGGTGTAGCTATGCACGGCGGTCAGCAGGCCGTATTCCAGACCGAAGGTCTCGTCGAGCACCTTCGCCATGATGGCCAGGCCATGGGTGGTGCAGCTGGCCGCGGAGACGATGCGGTCCCTCTCCCCATCGAAGGCCTGGCCGTTCACGCCCAGCACCAGCGTGCGATCGGCATCTTCCATGGGCGCGCTGACGAGCACGCGTTCCACGCCCTCCCGCAGATGAGCCGAGGCCCCCGCCCGATCCGTGAAGCGGCCCGTGCATTCCAGCACCAGCCTGGCCCCCAGGCGGCCGAAGGGCAGAAGGGCGGGATCGGCTTGGCGAAAGACCGGAATGCGGGCGCCCCCAAGGATCAAGGCCTCGCCATCCGTCCCGATCTCGAAATCGGCCCGCCCATGCACGGAATCATGCTTGATGAGGTGGGCCAGGACCCGGGCCTCCGAAAGATCATTCACGGCCACGATCTGGAGCCCGGGCACCTTCACCAGATGGCGCAGCGCCAAGCGACCGATGCGGCCAAGGCCATTGATGGCGAGCTTCACGAACCTGCCTCCACCCTCCATCCTCGCACGGCTGGCCCACCGGCAGGTGGCGTGTATCCTGGATCCTGAGGAGATTCTGGATGATCCGCGTCATCGCCTTCGATGCCGACGATACGCTCTGGCACAACGAGACCTATTATCGAGACGCCGAAGCCGCCTTCCGCCATATGCTCGTGGCCCACCACGACGAGGCCTGGGTCCAGGAACGCCTCTTCGCCACCGAGATGCGCAACCTGGGCCACTTCGGATACGGCATCAAGAGCTTCGTGCTCTCCATGATCGAGACGGCCATCGAACTCACCGAGGGCCGGATCACGGGTCGGGAGATCCAGGCCATCGTCGATCTCGGCAGGGAAATGCTGAATCATCCCGTGGAACTGCTACCCCGGGTCCAGGAAGCCCTAACCCGACTCCAGAAGCGCTACAGCCTGATGCTCATCACCAAGGGCGATCTCCTGGACCAGGAGGCCAAGCTGACCCGCTCGGGCCTGGATGCCTTCTTTTCGGCGGTGGAAATCGTGAGCGAGAAGGACCAGGCCGCCTACCACGCCATCCTCACCCGCCACGATATCCCCCCGAGGGAATTCCTCATGGTGGGCAACTCCGTGAAATCCGATATTCTGCCCGTCATTACGTTGGGCGCTCGTGCCGTGCATGTGCCCTATGCCACCACCTGGGCCCATGAGCATGTGGAGGATGTGGATGCCAGCCGCTTCGCCACCCTCGAGCACCTGGGCCTGCTACCGGATTGGCTGACAGCGCAGATCTGATCTCCCCTTGCATCCAAGCGAAGCGACCGCAGGCAGGGCGATTTTTCATCTGCGTGCAACGGCGTTCATTCTTGTTTCTAAAAATTATTTTCGGACTTGCCAGAGACCGGTCTGCAATACAGACTTGCCTCATGTCCGAGACCACGCAATGTATCCCTGAACTCCCAGTGCCCGAATCCCTTCCGGCACTGTCCCCTGATTCCGTGGCCCGATTGGCCCGGCTCACCAGGGAATACGCCCGGCTCTCCCAAGGCCAGGCGGGCCTCTCCAGCCTGCTGGGGGGCGCCTTCCTGCTGCTGGTCGCCCTGGTGGAGATGGGCGGCCATGGTTGGCACTTCACCTGGATCGGAGCCCTCGCCCCCCTGCCCCTCCCCGTGGTCCTGGGCACGACCCTGCTGCCCTTCCTGTGGCTGGGAGCACGCCGAGGGCTGCGCCGCTGGGCCACGGAACGCTTCGGCCTGGTGGAGGAACTGGAGAATCCAAGTTCCGCCGCATCTCGCAAGGAAAGCCTTCGGAGAGCGCTGGGCCGCTTCATCCTCCCGGGAATGATGCTGTTGGGGGTGGTGCTCATCCTGGCGGAACCCCTGTCGGCTCGCTTCGTCAGGGCTGGCCTCGTGATCCTGCTGGCCCTGGGGATGCACTTCACCTTCCCGCGCCTGAGGGGGCGGATGGAACGCTTCGTGGCCATCCTGCTTTTCTTTGGATCCGCCTTCCTGCTCTCCGGCATCCAGATGGCAGTCGGCGATACCCTGGCGTCCTTTCCCCTGGTCGGCACAGCGGCCATGTACCTTGGATTCAGGGACCATCTCGCCTTCCGCCGCGTGAAGCGAGAACTGGAAGGGATGGCGTGAAGGATCCCATCCGCACGCTGCTGGAGCTGGACCGCTTGGTCCATGAGCCCGCGCGCCTGGCCATCCTCACGGTGCTGGCCTCCGCCGGATCGGTGGAATTCAAGTTCATGGAACAGGTGACGCACCTCAGCAAGGGCAATCTCAATAGCCACGCCACCAAGCTGGAGACGGCGGGATATCTGGATGTGCAGAAGGCCTTCCGCGGCAAGGTGCCCCTGACGAGCTTTCGCATCACCAAGCAGGGTCGCGAAGCCCTGGCGAAGTACTGGGAGCAATTGATGGCGGCCAATACGAACGGATAGACCCGAAACAATCTGTCTTTGCGGAGGCCCGGCCGGGTCTGGCGAAGCCTTACCCCAAAAGGAAAGCCATGAAGATCCCGCGAACTATCCCCCTGGGCCTCCTGATCAGCCTCCCCATCTTCGGGGCCCTGTTCTTGCCGAAGTACTGGGCCCCTCTGGCCGCACTGCCCTCCTTCACGAAGAGCATGCTGGCCTATGGCCTCGTGGCGCTGCTCTCCACGGGAGCCATGGCGCTCTTCGGGGAAGGCCGCTGGAAGGACTTCGGGTTCCAGAAGGCCCAAGGCGCCTGGGGGAAGCTCGTGCTCTACGGCCTGCTGCTGGGGGCCGCCACCACGCTGGCCATCAAGCTGAGTCCGGGCAGGGGCATGGAGGGCGTGATGAAGGGGCTGAAGCCCTTCCAGATCCCGTTGCTCCTCATCATCGCCAGCACCTGCGAGGAACTCCTCGTGCGGGGATGGCTTCAGGGCTTCCTGCAACCCTCGAGCGCCCGGAGCGTGAAGCTCGGCTTCACAAATGTGAGCGTGCCCGCCCTCACAGGGGCCCTGGCCTTCGGCGCCATGCATCTTCCGACGGTGCTCAGAATCGATGCGTGGACGGCTGTCCTCATCCTGGCCTTCACCACCTCCCTGGGCCTGCTGGCGGGAATCATCCGGGAGCGCAGGGGGAGCCTGCTTCCGGCCATCGCTGTCCATCTCGCAGGCAACGCGGGAGGCATCCTGGGGGGCCTCGTCTTTCTGACCCTTCGGAGGCTGGCATGATCCAGGTCGAGGATCTCGGCAAACGATTCGGCGAGCACTGGGCCCTGCAATGCCTGGGCTTCCAGGTGGCCCGGGGCAGCTTCCTGGGCGCGCTGGGGCGCAACGGGGCGGGCAAGACGACCCTGGTGCGCCTGCTCACGGGACAGCTCTCCCCGGATGCGGGCTCGGCCAGGGTCGCGGGCCTGGAGGTGGACCGACGTTCCCTGGAACTGCGGCAACGCATCGGCGTCATGCCCGAGGCGGGCGCCCTGCTGGAGGGGCTCACGGGCCAGCAGTATCTGGGCTTCGTGGGGCGGCTCCATGGCCTTGGCTTGGATGAACTGGAATCCCGCATCCGGGAGCTGGGCGCCCTGCTGGACATGGATTTCAATACGGCCCCCATCGCCGAATACAGCTTCGGCATGAAGAAGAAGACGGCCCTGGCCGCGTCGCTCTTGCACGGCCCAGAGATTCTGTTTCTGGACGAGCCCTTCGAGGGCCTGGACCCCGTGACGTCCGTCGCCCTCCAGGGCCTGCTGACAGATCTCCACGCTCGGGGTACAACAATCCTCCTCACCAGCCATCAGCTGGGCCTGGCGGAGCGCCTATGCGATCACTTCCTGGTGGTGGACGAGGGCCGCATCCTGGCCCAGGGTCCCGCCTCTGATCTGCTCAAGGGAGACGAGACCCTGGAAGGTCTCTTCCTGCGCCTCGTGGGACGCAAGGAATCGGGGAGACTCTCATGGATGTGAATCTGCTGCGAGCCGTGCTCTGGGCTGAATGGGAACGATTTCGGGGCGGCAAGAAGGCCCTCCGCATCGTGCTGGCCATCGCCTTGTTGCCCACGACCGTGCTCTCGGCCCTCCTGGGCTGGGACTTTGCCCATGAGCTGCCGCGCCTGAACGCAATGAACGTCGGTTCAAGCGTCGCGGCGGGCCTCTGCGTCCTGGCCCTGCTGGCCGCCATCTGGGATGGCACACCCGCCCTGGATACGCGGCCCTTGCGCCCCTTCCAGGCGCGGCCCCTTTCCCTTTTCGAAGCCGAGCTCGCCCTCTCCCTGATGACGCCCTTCAAGCTGGCCCAGGGCCTGCTTCTGCTCGCCTTCAGCCTGGGAGCCGGGGCCGCCCGCCCACTGCTGCTCGGACTCCTGCCTCTGGCGGTCGGCCTGCTGGTATCGCTGGTGTGCCTGGAGCGCCTCCTAGGCCGCCTCACGCGCTTAGCGACCCAGCATCTCCGTTTGGCCCTGGTCTTCGTGGCGCTGGTGCCCCCGATGCGTCTCATGATCAACGCCGTAGCCCAAGACTTCCTGGGAAGGCCCTTGATGAGTGGCGCGCTGGGCCTGAACCTGGAGCGCCTTGCGGAATGGACTCCCAAATCATCCCACACACCGAGCTGGCCGTGGGTTATCGTCGGCACCGGCCTCGGAACAACGGCCCTGCTGGCCCTGACCTTCCTCGTCCTGCGCCAGGAGCTGAAGGGCAACGGGTCCACGAGCCACGCTCAGGCGGGCGGGATCTGGCGATTCCAGAGACCCTGGGTCGGCGTGGCCCGCCATCGCTGGGAGAGCCTTTGGGCCAGCAAACAGGGGCGTTTCTTCCTCTTCGTACCGCTCCTGGTGCCCTTTTGTCAGGTGGACGCCATGCTTTTCCGCCAGAGGCCCGCCCCGGCCTTCCTCATCGGATGCGTGGGCTGGGTGATGCTGCCCCTGGGGGCGCTGGCCTGCACCCTCTTCGGACTGGATCGCAAGGCTGTCCGGAGCTTCTGGACCTGGCCCCTGGAGGATCGGGATCTGCTAGTGGGCAAGGTGGCGGGCACCGCCGCCTACCAGGCCGTGGTCATCCTGATCTGCCTCGCCCTCCTGCCCCTCACCACGCCCATGCCCCTGCGCCTGCTCCCGGCCGTCTGCCTCTTCTGCGTGGCCCTAGCCTGTTTCCAGCTTCGCGCCGGGCTCCGCCACAGCCTCGAATACCCCCGCCCCCTGGACCCCAAGGGATTGAACCCCGGGGATTTTGGAGACGAACACCTGACCAAACTCGGACGTCTGCTCCTGCCCTGGATGCTGCTGGTCCTGACCTGGATTGCGGGCTCCTTCCTGGGGGAAAAGATCCTGCTGGGCCTGATGCTCGGGGCCGCGGGCCTCGGGGGAGGACTGCTCGGCCACGCCGTTCCGAAGGCCGTCCTACGGCTGGATCGCCTGCGGGATCATCTGAGCGCGGGGCTCGAAGGTGGTAACTGAACCCGGGGCACACCCGGTTCCGCGGTTCCCCTACCGTGTTTCAGCAGGTCCCCTTGCCCAGGGCCAAACGGATCTTCCGGGCGATCTCCTCCAGGTTCAGGGGCTTCATCGCAAAGCCCACCGGGCCGAGGCTCTGGAGCCTCTCCTGGGTGAGGCGCTCGCTGAAACCCGTGCAGATGATCACGGGAATCTCGGCACGAATGGCACGGAAGCACTCCACCAGAACATCTCCTGTCATCTTTGGCATGGTCATATCGGTGATCACCAAGTCGAAGGCAAGGGGGTCCTTCCGGAAGATTGCCAGCGCTTCCTCGCTGCGCGTCTCGGCAGTCACGCGATATCCGAGCCGTCCGAGCATCCGAGTGGCCAGAGCCACCTGGAAGGCTTCGTCATCCACGAACAGGATGCGCTCTCTGCCCATGGGCAGGGGCGCCTGCTCTGCCTGTTCGACCAGCGCATCCGATGGTAGTGCAGGCAGGAATACCCGGAAGGTGCTGCCATGGCCAGCTTCGCTTTCGACGGAGATGGCGCCTCCCAGGCCCTTGACGATGCCATGCACCACGGAGAGCCCCAGCCCCGTGCCCTCCCCCTGGGGCCGCGTAGTGAAGAAGGGTTCAAAGATCCGCCGCTGGAGCTCAGGACTCATGCCGCATCCGGTGTCGGCCACCGTCAAGCGCAGGTACGAGCCCGGAGCCAAGCCCTTAGGTAGGTCCGGAGCCTCCTCGTCCAGGCACAATTCGTCCAGGGCGATCTCCAGGCGCCCACCGTCGGCACGCATGGCCAGCGCCGCATTGGTGCAGAGATTCATCACCACCTGATGGATCTGGGTGGGATCAGCCAACACCAGGGCCTCGGTGGCGACATGGCACTGGATCTCGATGGTGGCCGGCAGGGAGGCTCGAAGCATCTTCATCGTCTCCTTCACCATGCTGGAAACCAGAAGCGGCTGTTCGGCCCGCTTGGCATGGCGGCTGAAGGTGAGGATCTGCTGGACGAGATCCTTGGCCCGGTTGGCGGCCTTGAGGATCTGCTCGAGATCGGCGCGCAGCTCCGAATCCTTGGGCGCGTCCAGGAGCAGCAGATCCGTATAGCCGAAGATGGCCGATAGGATGTTGTTGAAATCGTGGGCGATGCCTCCAGAGAGCGTCCCGATGGCCTCCATCTTCTGGGACTGGGCCAGCTGTTCCTCAAGCTGCTTCTGCTCTGTGAGATCCCGGAAGGCCACCACCCGCACCTCGCGGCCGGCAAAATCGATGCTGCGGACCCGGACCTCCAGGGGGAACTCCGTCCCATCCTGCCTTCGGCCCATGAGTTCGTAGGGATCCCGAATCGCATCGGTGATCCTCTGCCGCGCACGTTCACTGGACTGGGGGGCTGTGATGAGGGGGACCAGGTCCCGCCCCTCCAGTTCCCCTTCGGTCTTGAAGCCGAACATCTCCCGGAAAACCCCGTTCGTTCTCAAGGCAATGCCCCGGTCATGGACCAGGATCCCTTCCCAGGTGGCCTCCGCCATCTGGCGGAAGCGCGCCTCGCTGCGGCGGAGTTCCCGCTCGGTCCGCCTGCGGAGAGCGAGGTTGGAGGCCAGTCCCAGGACGATGGCCAGCAGGGCACAGATGAAGCCAGCCAGGGCCCAGATTTCCTTCTTGTGCGTCTGGTAGAGGGAGACGGGCCGGTGGAGGACGAGGCTGCCCTTCGGCAGACCCGCCTCCCCCACCTGGAAGCGCTGGAGTTGCGCGTAATCGAAGATGAAGCGGTTGGCTTCCCGCTTGACCACGGGAAGGGAGGAAGGGTCCTCCCCCGCAAGGATCCGCTGGCCGAGGAGGGCCATGGTGTGACCCTGGTAGTAGCCGCTGATCACCTTCCCGCCGATCACCCCTTGACCGATATTGAACTGCACTAGACAGTAGACAGGCACGCGACTGGCTTCGGCAAGCAGGGCGCCGATCCGCTCGAAGGTGAAGGAGCGCCCATCGCGATCGGCATAGTAGACGCCCAGGAGCACCACTGTGCCCTCCTGAAGACCCGCGATGCGCGCCTTCAGCCCGTCCATGGACGAGTCCTCGTTTTGAGTGAGGCCAAGTCTGCCCCGAAGGGGCTCCAGTTCGCTTTCGATCTCGCGAGCGCTCTTCCGGCCGCTCTCCAGGTAGTCGTTGATGCTGAAGATCTCCCGAGTGCCCGGGTGCTGCTTCAGGATCAGTTCCACGGTCTCCCGAGCGGAGAAGACCTCCGCCACGCCCGTATAGCCATGCAGGCCCTTCAGGTCCTCGTCCCGAAAATTATTGAGGCCACAGAAGGCCACCGGCACGCCGGGGAAGAGCTCGTCCCGATGGGCGCGCAGGAAATCGAAGGCGTTGTTATCGGAGGCCAGTATCAGGGAGAAGCGCGTGCCGCCGTACTTGGCGCGGAAGAGGGGGCAGAGGCTCTCGAAGTAGGCGCGCGAATAATACTGCTTGGAATCCATATTGAAGACATGGAGGACAGTGTTGGCCGCCTCCGGCTGCAGGACATCCTCCACGGCGCGGGTGATGTCCTGGACCCAGCTCATGCGCTGATCGTAGGAATTCAGGAGAAGCACGTGGCGGGGTAATGAGGCCCTGCAGGGGAAGCCGCCCAGGCCGAGCACCAGAAGGAACCCGATGACCAGGCACATCCCATTTTTCCCACGCTTCAAGGCCTTCCCCCCTGATCCATTTCGATGTGCTTGGATGATAGGGGGGCAAGACACCTTTGGCCATCCCCTTCCCGCCTATCCACATCTGGCCGGGGGAAGAGGGGCTTCCTAACGCCCCAAAAATGCCAGGGGCCCGATGGGTTCCAGGCGACCATCCCCCCGGATTTCCCGGATGCTCTGCCCGATGTGGGCCAGACTATTATCGAAACACCCGTGGGAGCTGGCGATCAGCCCGGCGCCGGTATCCACCTGAGCCTCCCGGAGAATCTGGAGCCCCTGGAAGACGCCCGTCCCTCCATCAAGGGAGAAGCCAGGCCCGGGAATGTCCTTCCCCCAGAAGAAGGCCTGCCAATCCGCCAGGTCCCCCAGCGCCTTGTCGGACCAGAAACCGTCGCCGGCCGTAACGGGATCGAAGGCCGCAGAGAGCCCCAGGAGGGGCGTCTTGTGCCAGCGTTCGAGGGCCGGCTGACGAGGTAAAGCAAGGACTTCCGGTAGACCTTCCCCACGTTGTCGGCCCGTTCCAGGCCATCGGAGAGATTGTGGATCCGCAGGCGCTCCCTGGGGAGCCGCTTGTCCAAAACGGCGGCCCGGAAGTGTTCCAACGCGAAGCCCAGATCACAGGCCGGAGCGAAAAGGGTGCAGCTGGAGGCCGAGAGGCCCCGGGCCCCGAATTCGGTCAGCAGGCGTCCACAGACGAAGGACCCGGCGGAGTGCCCCATCAGATGGATCTCCAGGGTCCCCTTTGTGGCCTCATGCAACTCCCGAAGCCTCTCGGCCAGCACATCGAGCCCGTGCCTCTCTTCGGAGGAACGGGCCACGTTCTCCTTCATCTCCGACCAGGCCGCGCGTACCAGCAGCCCCCTGGCGGCGACTTCAAGAGTGCGGTCGGAAGCCTCGCTCAGGAATTCCGTAAAGCCCTTGGTGGGCATCCCCTTCTCGCCGAAGAGGCCCCGGGCGCTGTCCTGGAGCATGTCCTGGATGGTTTCCCCGGGACCGCTCTTCCAGGTCACGAAGAGCGGATAGATGCCATTGGCCTCGAAGGCCGGACCCAGGACACGGATCTTCCCAATGGATTCGGCCTCGGCGTTGAGCCCACCATGAGCGTAGATGACGAGCTTCCGGGGGCCCGGGGCCAGACCCTTCCAGGCGTCCATGGGTTCCTCCAGGGCCACGAACCTCACGTTGTCCAGGGCGTTTTCCACCTGGGGCAGCCGGTTCAGGATCACGCCATCGTTGCCGGTAACGAGCGTATGCCCGTAGGCGTGGGTCTCGGACCAGGTCCGGCCCTGCCCGGCGAAGGGATCCTGCTTGTCGGCAAACCAGCCCGCTGTGCGAGGGGTGCGGCAGCCCCGAGAGACGAAGTGGCGCGGGGCCGCCAGGGAAGAGGCTTGTTGAACGGGGACGCCGAGGCCCATCACCCAGGCGTCCTGGCCATGGGCTGTCCAATCTTCGTAGGGCAGGATCCCGAAGCCGCCCCAACCCCAGGTCTCGCCCCAGGAATTCTGCACCACAAAACCCAGGCCGTTGTAGCCCACAAGGGCGAAGGCGTGGCCGCCCAGCTCCTGGGAGGAGGCCTGGATCACCGGAAGGGTGTCATGGGAAGGCAGGAGGCCCGCCTTGCGCTTCGCCTTGGCCAGCTTGGCCCAGCCCTCATGGACACGGGCAGATACATAGATGGCGCCGGCCTGATGGATGGCCGCTTGCATATCCACCACGGAATCGGGCTGGACCCGGTAGTAGATCCCCAGGGGGCGACGGGCGGCATCGATCTCCCAACCGGCCTTGGGCCGCTGGAAGGTCCCGTCCCCATAGGGCCACAGCTTCTCCAGACAGACGCCATGGCGCTGCCAGCCCCGCAGCGCGCCCCGGCAACTGCTCCCCTCGTAATCCTCGCCGGGCCATTCGTCATAGAGCTTGGCCAGATGGTAGAGCATGCGGGGGCTCACGAGCTCGGAGGCCTCCTGCACGGAATCTCTGGCGCGGAGCCATTGCAGGTAGTTGATCACCGCCGCCAGGCCGAAACCCGTGCAGGCGCCCTCGGAGCCCTGGTCCAAGACCATCCCGGCCTTCGCGTATCCCGGCAGGAGCGTACGAATCTGCCCCTCGCTGGGAAAGACGGGCGGCAGGTTCTCCACCGGGGGACGGTAGGGAAAGTCCCTCAGATCCAGGCGATCCGGACGTGCGTCCAGGAGCACGTGGTGGCGGCCCAGGTGAATTTTATGATCCGGCATATCGGCCTCCGGTCCAAGGGCATGGCGTCTGAAGCGGGCAACGAGCCCAAGGATATTCACCTCCCCAGGCCGTGCAAGGCAAAACGCCAGGCCCATCCTGGACCATGTACGCAAAAACCGGCCCGAAGGCCGGTTTTGCGGGCGGAGGGAAGGGCCTACTTGGCCATCACCTTGACCATCTCCAGCACCTTGCAGGAGTAGCCCCACTCGTTGTCATACCAGGACACAACCTTGACGAAGGTGGAATCCAGGGCCATGCCGGCCTCGGCGTCGAAGACGGAGGTGCAGCTCTCCCCCCGGAAATCCGTGGAGACGACCTTCTGGTTGGTGTAGCCCAGCACGCCCTTCATGGGGCCCTCGCTGGCGGCCTTCATGGCCGCGCAGATCTGTTCGTAGGTGGTTTCCTTGTTCAGCTCCACCGTCAGATCGACCACGGAGACATCGGAGGTGGGCACGCGGAAGGCCATGCCCGTGAGCTTCTTGTTGAGATCAGGGATCACCTTGCCCACGGCCTTGGCCGCGCCGGTGGAGCTGGGGATGATGTTTTCCAGGATGCCGCGGCCACCGCGCCAATCCTTCTTGGAAGGACCATCCACCGTCTTCTGGGTGGCGGTGGCGGCATGCACCGTGGTCATGAGTCCGCGCTTGATGCCGAAGTTGTCGTGGAGCACCTTGGCGATGGGGGCCAGGCAGTTGGTGGTGCAGCTGGCATTGCTGATGATGGTCTGGCCCGCATAGGTCTGGTGGTTCACGCCGAAGACGAACATGGGCGTGTCGTCCTTGCTGGGCGCGCTCTGGATGACCTTCTTGGCGCCGGCCTTCAGATGGGCCTCGCAGGTCTCTTTCGTCAGGAACAGGCCCGTGCTCTCCACGACGATCTCGGCGCCCACTTCGTTCCACTTCAACTCGGCAGGATCCTTCACGGCCGTGAGGCGGATCTTCTTGCCATTGACGATGAGGTTCGTGCCCTCGACCTTCACGTCGCCCTGGAAGCGGCCATGCACCGAATCGAACTCGAGCATGTAGGCCAGGTATTCGGGCTCGAGGAGATCGTTGATGCCCACGATCTCCAGGTCGGGGAAATGCTGGATGGCGGCGCGGAAGACCATGCGGCCGATGCGTCCGAATCCGTTGATGCCGATCTTGGTCATGGAACCCTCCGAAAAATTCGCCAGGATTTCCCAATTTCGAAACGACTCTCGCAACGGCCCGGGAATCCTCAGCAGGCCGTTTCAGGATAGCGCAAAGGCACCAGCATGGGCTCGAGCTTCTTGGAGAGCGTGTTGCGGTGGATGCCGAGGCTGCGGGCCGCGGCGCTATGGTTGCCCTCGTGAGCCGCCACCACCTCCAGCAGGTAGGCCCGCTCGAACTCCCGTTTGGCGAGTTCCAGAGGAATCTCCTTCTCCACCATTTCCACGACGAGTTCATGCAGCTGGCGGCGCATCACGAATCCACTCCAATAAAGGTGAGGGTCGAAGGTATCACCGATAGAATCGGAGGCGAAGCCTCATTTCGTTTCCAGATCCCCACCATCCTGTGGAAAACCCTGTGGAATACTTGTGGAGAGATCGGAGCAAAAGATGCGCAAGACCAAGCTGGTAATCACGGTAGGTCCAGCCCTCTTGGATGGCGGTCCCCTCGCGAAAGTTTTGGAACTCGCCGATGCCGTCCGCATCAATGCGAGCCACAGCACGCCCGCCGAGCGCACGCCTTGTATGAAGCTCCTGCGCGACACGGCCGACGGCCTGGGACGGCGCATTCCCATCTTCCTCGATCTCCAGGGGCCCAAGTGGCGCGTGGGGAAGATGGACCCGGTGGAGCTGGTCGAGGGCAGCATCGGCGCCCTCTACCCCGCCGAAGGGGCAGCCCCCGAAGGATTACCCTGGGCCGCGCCCCTGCCCCACCCCGAGCTCTTCCGGGGCGCGCGCGTGGGTCAAATCTGGCTGCTGGACGATGGCAATATCGTCCTGGAGATCACGGATGTGAAATTGGGACTTCTCCTGGCCCGGGTGAAGGTGGGCGGCCAGCTTAAGCCCCGGAAGGGCGTCCACCCCATCGGCCTGGATGTGGCCTTCGATCCGCTCACACCCAAGGATCTCGAGGACATCAAGTGGGGCATCGAACAGGGGGTGGACCTCTTCGCCCAGAGCTTCGTCCGCCGCGCCGCCGACGTCCAGGCCCTCCAGGCCACCATCCGCGCCTTTGGCGGGTCCCAGCCCATCATCGCCAAGATCGAACACCCCCAGGCCCTGGACCACCTGGAGGAGATCCTAGATGTGTCCTGGGGCGTGATGGTGGCCCGGGGAGATCTGGGGGTGGAACTGGGGGTGGAGAAGGTGCCCAGCCTGCAGAAGCGGATCATCCGCATGGCCCGCCAGGCCCTCAAGCCCGTCATCACGGCCACCCAGATGCTGGAGAGCATGATCGAGAGCCCCCAGCCCACCCGGGCCGAAGCCAGCGATATCGCCAACGCCATCTGGGATGGCACGGACGCCGTGATGCTCAGCGCCGAGAGCGCCGCCGGCAAGTATCCCCTGGAGGCCGTACAGTGGCTGGCGCGCATCGCAGAGGACGCCGACGAGCATGCCCCGGCCCCTTCCGAGCGCCGGATCACCACCCTTCCGGATCCGCTGGCGGCGCGCATGGATGTCTCGGTGACCTTCGCGGCCTGCCGGGCGGCCGAAGAGCTCAAGGCCAAACTCCTGCTCGTCTTCACCGAAGGCGGCGGCAGCGCCCGCATGGTGAGCCGCCTGGCGGGCAGCGTGCCGGTGGTGGGCGCCACCACCGATCTCGGGAATGCCCGGCGCATCGGCCTATTGCGCGGCGTCACCAGCCTGCTCATCCCCAGGGCCGAGCACCTCTCGGAAATGATCGCCTCCATCGAACCGACCCTGAAGGCCGAACACGATCTCCAGCCCGGGGACCGGGTGGTGATGACCCTGGGCCATCCCCTCTGGACCGCCGGGGGCACCAATACGATGCGGGTCCTCACCTATTAGGGATCGCCATGGAATGCACCCTGGAAGCCAACACGAAGGACTGCACCTGCACCTATGGGGATTGCCCCCATCACGGCCACTGCTGCGCCTGCATCGCCAGGCATCGCCGCAAACGGGAGGTGCCCGGATGCCTCTTCACCAAGGAAGGCGAGGCCCTCTGGGATCGCAGCTATGGGGCCTTCTGCCGGGATCAAGGGAAGCCCTGAGATGAACCTGCGCGGCATCTTCGGCTTCATCGGCCTCACCATCGGCGGCTGGGTCGGATGGTGGCTCGGCGCCTTCGTGGGCATCACCACCGCCGTGGTGCTGAGCGGCATCCTCAGCGGCGTGGGCCTCTGGGCGGCCCGGTGGGTGGGGCGGGAATACCTGGAATAGGCCTTCGGGAAAAGAAACTGCCGAATCACAGCGGCGGCAGAGTTTCCAGCTGATCCAACAGGGCCAAGGCATCCCGTTCCTCGATATCCGAAACGCGGAGCCACCTGGCCTCGTCCAACTGGATCCAGAACATCCGCGCAGCCCCCAGCCACCATCCGCGATGCGCACTCAGGAAGGCCTTGGCCCCCCTCAAGGAAGCCGCCGAAGGATGGGGCACGGCCTCCATCTCATGCGTGCCCCGCCAGATCAGGGAAAGCGCGCCCTTGTGCAACTTCCAAGCGGCGCCCGGAAGGGCCAGCCCCAGACCCTCCGGCCCATACACCCGGTCTCCCGCGATCTGGATGCCCCGCGGCCATTCCCCCTCTGGCACCCAGCTCCCGTCGGCGAGGCGCGTGGCCGCCGTATCCCAGCCCACGCTGCCCAGATCGGCCAGATCGGTGGTCCCCAGCTTGAGGTGAAGGGTCGAGGCCGGGGCCTCGTCGAAGGTGGGATCGATGGGCACCCAGCGGCCCGCCAGCTCCACCTCCACCCAGAAGTGCAGCCCCATGACGCCCCCCGCGCCGATCCAGCCCACCACACCCCGGGAGGGAACGCCCAGCCTGCGGAGCAGAGCCACGGCGAGCACGCCGTGCTCCGTGCAATCGCCCTTGGGCGTGTGGGCCACTTCCAGAGCCGAGGCGAAACCCACGGTGTAGTTCTTCTCGGTGATCCAGTCGAAGACGAAGCGGTTCACCCTGCGGGCCAGTTCCCAGCGGGAGGCCCCTTCCGGCGCCCGCAGCCGCGCCAGCAGGCCCTCGAAGGCGGGATCCTGGAACTGGAGCAACGGCGAGGGCGCGAGGAAGGGCGCCTCTGAAGCCTTTGGAAGCCCCTTCACCGGAGGTTCCAGGGCCTCCAGAGGATTCGGCAGTGCGGCGCGGACCAGCTCCATCCGCCCAGGTCCCACGTTTTTCTGCTGAGGGTCCTCGGGGAGCTTCTGTTCGCCCCTGCCCTCCCAGCGCAGGGTGGCCCGAGAGATCCAGGGCAGGAAGGGATGGGGAGGCAGGGTCTTCAGGGTCTGTTCGAAAAAGCCCACGCCCGGCCTCGGCCCCCCGGGACCCGGCATTTCGGCCCGCTGCACCAGGAGGGGAATGCCCCCGAGATTGCTGATTTCCTTCACTTCGCCTTGGGTCGGGGAGATCCACATCTCCATCTCGGACTGACTGGCCCCTTCGCGGCTGCAACCCTTGAAGCGCACGGCGTCGGGGAATCCCGGCAGGGCATCGGCTCCGATCACCTGGAGTTCCAGTTCGGTCGCCTGCTGCATGGAGGGGAGAAAGCCCTTGAGGGAAAGGGCGCGCCGGGCCCCTGCGGCCTGGCGCATCCGCGCCTCCTGGTCGCCGGGCCAGAGCAGCCATCCCTCCTGGAGATCGAGCACACGTTCGGGCAGATTCCTGGAAAGGATATGGATCCGCTTGGGATCGGCCGGGCTCCAGAGGGCGCGCCCCTCCATGGGCTCCTGGGAGAGCCGGATGGACCAGGTGAATTCCAAGCCCCCGTCCGTGGCCTTGGAAGCGGTCTCCTCCACCCTCTGTTCCACGGCCATGCCCTGGCGCTCCAGGCGGATCCACTCCCGGGTCTGGAGGCTCTCCCCCGCCCCGGATTTCCCGCGGATCAGCTCCCGCGAGCCCACCTCCTGGCCCCCCATCCAGATGCGAAAACGCACCGTTTCCTGGGCGAAGGCCCAGGAGACAAGGAGGAATAGACACACCAGCACCCGGGGGACGAAGACCATGCAAAGCTCCGGGCTCCAGGGTAGCGGGGAAGCCGTCACACTGAGGGGGCCATGATCCGCACCCTCGATGCCATCGTCCTCCGCCCCACGCCCTTCCAGGAGGGCGGGCTGATCGTATCGTTCCTCACCGAGCACGGCGAACGTCTGGTGGGGCTGGCCAGGGGCGCCAAGAAGCCCACGGCCAAATGGGTCTCCTCCTTTGAGCCCATGGGACTGGTGCGGGTGAGTTTCTTCGGGAAGGAACACGTGGAGGTCCGCCGCATCACCCGCTGCGAACTCCAGCACACGCCCCTGATCCTGGGACATCTGGAATCCAATCTCGTGGTGGCCTGCCTAGCCGATCTCTTCGACCGAGTGGCCAAGGAGGGGGTCGAGGACGACCGGCTCTTCCGCCTGCTCTCGGCCTGCGGCCGGGCCATCAAGGCCAATCCCGATCGCGCCATGGCCGTCTTGGCCTACGCAGAACACTGGCTCCTCCACTGCCTGGGGCTGCTGCCCCATCCCCGCACCTGCGGCTACTGCGGCGGGGACGCCGCCCCCCTGGTGATGCTGACCGAAGAACACGGATGGCGCTGCGCCGCCTGCACACCGGTGGACCCTTCGGAATCGCTTCCGCCGGGCACACGGGAACACCTGCGCCTGCTCCGCACCACCGGGGCCGAGGAGGCCCCGGACCCCGGAAGCAGCGAGGCCAGCCGCGCCATCACCGAGCTCCTGCGGGGGCGCCTGCTGCGGGAACTAGGGGGGCGCGTGGGCAGCTACGAGGTGCTCCACAGGATGCTCGCCTGAGCTTCCCTCACCAGCGAGGGGCCTCCGGGCCCAGGATGCCGTCCTGGCCCGTGGCCTGTTCCAGGCTCCCGGCCTTGGCCTGGATCACCAGGAAGGTGAGGGGTTCGGCGCCGGTGGAGCGCCAAGCTCGCATCCCCTCCGGCGCGACCCGCAGGGCGGAACCGGCCGAGACGGGAAAGCGGTCCTCATCCACCTGGAACTCCCCCTCCCCGCTCAGGAAGAGATACAGCTCCTCATTTTGATGATGGGCGTGGAGGAAGGGCACGGAAGCCCCCCCGGGCAGGGAATTGAGGGAGACTTCCATCGAGGAGAGGCCGAGCGTCTCTTTCAGGAAGGCCTTTCCCTTCACCTCCCCCAGGCGAGGATGGGTGTAGCCGAACTCCTGCCATTCACTGGGTGCGCCGAATTCAGCGCCGGTGACGTGCGGGCGGCTCAGGATGTCTTGAGGTGTGCGGGCCATGGCGGCTCCTTGAAAAAGGCGGAGGGTT
The DNA here is from genome assembly GCA_963664825.1 of uncultured Holophaga sp. Classification (GTDB taxonomy): domain Bacteria; phylum Acidobacteriota; class Holophagae; order Holophagales; family Holophagaceae; genus JAYREN01. Next base: position 2,593,221 of record OY761614.1, on the reverse strand, counting down.
CCGCGGTGGGATCGGCTATATTTTAGCACGATCGTTCGTTTTGTTTTACCCTCCCATCTGCCCTTCGGCAATACTCTTTTTGGGAGGAGATTCCATGGGCAAGGGCGCCATGACCCGGGAGCGCATCCTGGATGAGGCCATGCGCATCGCCAGCCGGGATGGGCTGGAGGGCCTCAGCATCGGCGGGCTGGCCACGGCCCTCTCCCTTTCCAAGAGCGGGCTCTTCGCCCATTTCGGTTCCAAGGAAGCCCTCCAGGTGGCGGTGCTGGAACACACGGGTGCGCGTTTCCGGGAGCGCATGGGCCCCGTGGAAGCTGCCACTACGGGCGCCGAGAGTCTGCGGGCCCTCCTTCAGGTGACCCTGGACTGGGTGGACGATCCCGCCCTCCCCGGTGGCTGCCCCATCATGGGCGCCTGCTTCGAACTCGATGACCGGGAGGGCGCCCCCCGGGAGGCCCTGGTGGCCCGCCAGGTGGCCACCCAGGCCTGGACCGTGGGCCAGTTCCGCGCCCTCGCACCCCAGGGGGCCGATCTCGAACAGCTCGTCTTCGAATACCGGGCCATCACGCTGGCCTATCACCATGCCTCTCGCGTCCTGCGGGATCCTTCGGCGCGGGCCCGGGTGTGGAAGGCCTTCGAGGCTCTGCTGGCACGAGCGGGCAGGGAATAAGCCTAGCCATTTTTGTCGAACCAGGAGCTAGGCAGATTCCACAATGCGGCGCTGTGGACCAAAGGTCCGAGGGCCAGACATTCTGCAGCAGAGGCAAACTTCCCCAATGAGGGATCAAACCACAACCCCCGCAAAAACTAGCCTTGCGTCATCTTGCGCCATTAGGGAAAATTAAAACATCATCTACGATCACGGCTCCAACGGAGTATTCATGTCGCGTTCCTGTACGCCATTCCAATCTCTGCCGTCCCTCTGTCTGGGTCTCGTGCTGGTTGGAGCCATGCCAACCGCTGCGATATCCGCCCATTCCGGGCCCGGACAGGCTCTTTCATCTGCAGCATCGCCAGGCATCCACAGGCTCTTGGAAACGGAAGCCTTCTCAGTCGATGCGGCGGAACTCATCAGGATCGCGGCCACGATTCCTGTTGGAGCACGATACAGTGCGATACAGCTTTTAGAGGACAACTTTATCAGCTATGACGAGGCAGGCCGGGCAACGGCCGTCTATCGCTACATTTTCAGGCTGGAACGTGAATCGGCCATCCAGGGTTGGGGGATCGTGCAGGCCGGATGGTTGCCATGGTTGGAGGAACGGCCGATCATTCGCGCCCGGGTCATCACGCCCGACGGGGACGAGCACCTCCTGGACCCCACCACCATCGGAGAAGTCCAGCCCAACAGCGAATCCCCAGAAATGTTCCAGGATCACAAGGTTCTACGTGGTCCCTTGCCCAAGCTCCAAGTGGGAGCCATCGTTGAGGTGGAAATCCGAACCCGCGATCACCGCCCCTTTTCTCACAGTGGCATCAGGCGGAACATCCCCCTCTGCTGGAATGCTCCGGTGCAGTGTTCCCGGGTACTCGTGGAGCTCCCCGCTTCTGCGCCACGGAAGTGGAGCCTGCAGGGACTCCCAGAAAAACAATTGAAACAATCGGTGGTCGGCAAGCGCCTCAGGCTCAGCGTGGAACAAGGCCTTACTTTGCCGATGAAGGCCCGGGAACCTTACCAAGAATGGGACCAGGAGCCCTGGCCAGCCCTGACCCTCGCCACTGCGCCATCTTGGGCCGCCGTAGCTGCAGAATACGGCGAAATCGTGGAAGCCCAAATCCGAGGGACGGGTCTCAAGACCTGGGTCGCGGAAGCCATCGGAGAGGCAAAGGAACGCACTCAGGTGATCGATCGCATCTTAGCCAGGCTTCAAAAACAGGTCCGCTACATCGGTCTCGAATTCGGTGAGACCGCCATCGTACCCAGGCCACCTGCCGAAACCCTGCGCCGCGGATACGGGGATTGCAAAGACAAGTCCACCTTGCTGGTAGCCCTCCTTCGAGAGGCAGGCATCCAGGCCCATGTGGCGCTACTGCGCGCTGGAGAGGGCCGGGACTTCAGCCCCGAGCTACCCGGTCTAGCGGCGTTCAATCACGCCATCGTCCACGTGGCCGGCCCTTCCCCACTCTGGATCGACCCCTCTGCGAGCCAGGCTCGTGCAGGCACGCTGCCACTCATCGACTGCGGTCGCAAAGCCCTCGTAATCTCCAAGGACACGAAGGAAACGGTCCTGATCCCGGCCGTGGAAATGGAACGGAACCGGCAGATCGAGACCCGGGAGGTGTTCCTGGCCGAGGACGGCCCGGGTCGCGTCGTGGATACTACAGAGGCCGTGGGCGCGAGCGAGATCTCCCTGCGCGGGGCCTTCACGGGTGCGGACCCGGCCACACTCCGGGAAAACCTGAAAAAATACATCAAGAGCACCTATCAATCGGAGCACCTTGGGCGAATGGACTTAACGGATCCCCTGGACCTCCATCACCCGTTCCGTCTGGTGCTCGAGGCCCAGGAAATCGGCATCGCCACCACATCTGCAACGGATGCCAGGGTGATCCTGAATCCATGGTCTCTCGTCAATACCCTAAACCAGTACCTACAACCGGGAGAGAAGGAGCCCGAGGATAATCAGGAGACAGGATCGGCCAAGGACAAGGTTCCAGCGCGCCGCACCGACCTTCTGCTCCCCCATGCCTGGGCTGCCGAGATGCGGTGGTCCATTCACGTGCCGAAGGGTTATGCCACCGAGACCCTGCCCGAATGCAAGACCCTGGAATTCGGTCCCGCGCGACTCACGACAGCCTGGAAGGCGCAGGAGAACGGGAATTTAGAGGCTACTTTTCGATTCAGCTGCGAAAAACTGCGATGGACCCCCAAGGAAGTGGACGCAGCGCGGACATCCCTCAAGGCCTTCGGCGAAGAGCCATCCCCGATCCTGGTCTGCCAGCAAGTGGGAGAAGCCCATCTCAACGCCGGACGATTCAAAGAGGCTCTGACCGAATTCCGCGCCCTGGTGGCCGCTCATCCAACCTCCGCTGCGCCACTCATCCGGCTGAGCCGGGCTCAACTTCAGGCTGGCCTTGGGGACAGCGCTCGGGAGTCCCTACGCCGCGCGATCACCCTGGAACCTTCCTCTGAACACGCCCACCGCCAGCTCGGATGGACTCTGGAACACGACGTGATCGGCCGTCGTTTCGCTCTGGGATGGGACCGCGCCGGAGCCGCAGCGGAGCTGCGAAAGGCCATGGAACTGGCGCCGGGCCAGCGGGCGGCACGCATCGACTTGGCCATCCTCCTCTCCTGTGACGAATCTGGCGCATGGTGTGCATCAAACGACATGGAAGAGGTGGTAAAGCTCTACCAAGACCAGCTCCACCTTGGGAAGGACGAAAAGGCTCAGGCTAATTTGACTGAAGCCTTGGCACGCATGGGTCGCATGAAAGAGGCCCGGGATTCAGCCCAAGCCATGGAACCCTCAGCGGATCGAAACGGGTGGATCGTGGCCATGGACGCCTGCGCCGAGGGAAGTGCAGTTGCCATCCAGGAGGCCCGCCGCACTCATCAGGATCCCGAGGTACGCCGCCAAGCCTTCCAGAATGCCTCCGAGGTCCTGATGAATCTCCGTCGATACCCGGAGGCCGGACTCATGGCCAACGAGGGCATTGGAACTTCCGGTGAAGCAGCCAAACTTCAGTCCCGTGCACTCCTCTGCCCTAGATTGAAACACTATGAAACCGTTCCAATCGATACCAAGACTCCTTCCGGAGCGATTCTGGCCTTTGCAAAGGGAACCTTGGCTAGGGACCTGTCTCCGGAGCGTTTCTTCGACCTTCTCAGTCCAGCCCAGCGTCCAGAACTCAAGGATGCTGAAGCAGTGAAAAAAGCATGGAAAACCTTCCATTACCTCTCACCACGAAACGGCGACTGGCGGAACCGGCGCTTGGACGAAGCCTTCTCCACGGCAGAATTTGGCCAAGATGGCTCGGATCACACGGGTTACCGCCTTACGCTTCCCCAGTCCAGCCCCTTTCCCTCGACCCTTTTCGTTTCCCATCATCAAGGGAAATACCGCCTTGTGGCCTGGGGGAACCAAGTCTCGCGACTGGGCCGTGAGGCCCTTTGGAATGTCGAGCATGACAACCTGGAAGGCGCATGCGCTTGGCTCGATCGGGCCATAGGCATGGTCAAACAACCGACCGCCCAGGATCCCTTCCTGGGGCACCCCGTTGCCCATTTCTGGTCGACAGGCAAGAAGGGCAGCCTTGAAGAGGCCCGCCTCGCCGCAGCTCTGCTGATTTTTTATGCCGACAATCACGAACCCAGCCGAAGGGTCCTGGAGCAGGCCCTGTCGACCGTCCGCGAACCTGCGCCCCGTGCAGCCGTTCTCCGGTGCCTACTGACCCAACCATCCACGGCAGAAACAATGAAGCGGACCGACGTGCTCAGCCGCGAACTCCTCGCGCTCTTCCCAGATCTGCCGAAAGCCACTGTGACTCGTGCCGGCTGGCTGAAGAACGCCCAACGGATTGACGAAGCGCTGACCCTGGTGTCAACGGCTCTAAAAAACCACCCCGATTCAGAGGAACTCGTCTTGCAGAAAACATCCTTGCTCAATTGCCAAGGGCGCCTGGAGGATAGTAACCAAATTCTAAGGACGATGATTCACCAGGGAAAAGCCCAGGGGAATGTCTTCAATAACCTCGCATGGAACGATGTGTGCCGAGAGACAGTGACGGAGCAGACCGCTGAATGGGCAGAACAGGCCATCCAGCAATACAAATCGTACGAGAGCCTACACACTCAGGCCTGTGTTCTGGCGGAACTCGGCCGGATTGGGGCCGCCCGGGACGCCATCCAGTCTGCATTCCCCATTGATGAGCCGCCCCGGCCCGCCGATTGGTATCTGTTCGGACGGATCGCCGATGTGCTGGGTGAACCCGCAACAGCCCGCGTTTGCTATTCCCGGGTAGGGAATCGCAACGCCCTTGATGACCTGAACGACCCTACCAGCTGCGCATACTTGGCGCGGCGAAGACTGACGGGAAGTGCAGGGGAGAAAGCACCCTCCGGCCTCGCGAAAAAGTGACCTCGAACAAGCTCCTGGGGCGTTTTCAGGCCCTCTTGGCCTGGTCCTGCAGGGTCGTGAAGAGCCTTCCCAGCAGGGGCGGGATGCCCTGGGGGCCCTTGGCGCCAGCCGCTTCGGCCACTTCCAGGGCCATTCCAGGCTTAGAGGAAGCCCGCAGGGCCTGGTGGATCACCGCCGACATATCGGCTCCGGGGGCCACGTGGCCCGCGGCTTGCCGGTAGACCGGTTCATAGCCCGATCGCCACAGGAAATGCTCCAGGTCCCGGTCCGGAAAGGCCGTGAGGTGCTTGGATTCCGCCCGGCGATGGAGGAGCCTGCGTGCCTTGGCGATGTAGTGACGACCGGCCTCGTCGCCATCGGCGATGAGGTGCCAGGGAATGCCGAAGCGGTCGGCGAAGGCGATGAGGGGGGCGAGGCCCGCCTGGGCGAAGGGCACGCAGTGGATGCCCTCCAGGGGGAAATTGAGGCCCCAGACCCGCGCCAGTTCGGGCAGGAGCCAGGCCTCGGTCTCCCCTTCCACCAGGAGCCACACTCGGGCGAAGAGGCTATCGGCGTTATGGGTGCGCACATGGAAGGCCACCCGGCGGATCTCGGTGGGGCCCATGGCGAATGCCTCAGGGTCCGGGAATACCGCTGTATCGCTGCTGCGGCGCACGAGGCGGCGCAGGGAGCGCAGGGGCACTCCCGCCATGAGGGCCCCGTTGGCGGTGCTGACCAGCTTTTGCACGGGGAACTGGGAGACGAGATTCCAGGCGGTGGCCAGCTGGATCGGATGCAGGTGCGTCTCGGGATCCTCCAGCACCAGGAGGGGCTGAGAGCCCGCCCGGCGGGGCGCCGCGGCCTCCGCCTGGAGCATGGCCCCCATCAGCGCCAGGAGGGCTACCTGCCTCATGCCCGACCCGGCGTGCTGGGCTAGGTCCGCCAGGGATCTCCCGTCCTGCACCCCCAGGGGCATTTCTGCGATATCGGTGGCCCGGCGAAAGCCGGGAGCTCCCGCGGGAAGGAGGGCCTGGAAGAGCTCCGGGCGGCGCTCCGCCACACGTCTGAGCGCTTCGAGTCCCCGGGCCAGTTCCCCTGGATGCACCTGGTGAGGCACCGAGAGGAGGCGCTCGAAGACACGGCCCACGGCCTTTTCGGGATCCTCGTGCATCTCCAGATCCGGGGCCAGGGCAGGCGCCAGCATTCCATCGGCCAGGCGGAGTTCCCGGAATACGTACAGGGGATGGTCCTTCAGGAAACGGTCCACCAGCGGGGTCCCGTCCCCCCCCGGAAGGACCCGTTCCTTCCCCTCGGGCCCCAGGAAGAGGCGCCGCACCCGGGCCCGGCCCCGATCCAGACGCCGGCCCGCCCACTGGAGCGCCAGATGGAAGTCCCTGGCCTCGTCCCGCCATCCGGCTTCTTCCAGCTCCAGGGGCGGTTCACCGCGAAAGCCCAGTGTGATGCTCATGTGCTTGGCAATGGTGCTCCGGTCATTGGCCAGGCGATGGAAGTCCTCTTCCGTGAGGGGACGGGCCCCCAGGGTGCTCTGGAGCGCTTCCACCAGACTCGTCTTCCCCCAGGCATTCTCCCCGAATAGCACCGTGGCATCCGGTTCCAGTTCCAGGCGAAGCCGCGCGATGCCGCGGAAGTTCACGATTTCCAGGCGTTCCAGATGCATGCCCCAAGAATGGCGGACATCTCCGGGCAGATCAAGCGTTCACGGGCATGGCATGGGACAGGCCCTTTGCAGCCTCCAGCAGGCGAGCCCCTCACGGGTTCTGAGGATTCCGCTTATTCCCTGAGGCCTTTTCTTTTCCGATCCTCGGTGAGTTGATAGTTCGGATTCGCCATGTAGGCTTCGAATTTGTGGGCTCTGCCCTTGTTCTCGGGTGCGTCATGCATGGCGTTGAGGTCATCGCAGGCGCTACGGAAAAATCTCGAACGGAACACGCGCCAAATCACGATGATCAGGACGACCCAGAAGAGCAGGATGATCATCTGAGGTGTCATAAGACCTCCGCTGGCAGTGCTGGGATTCAGAGGATGGACGGAAGACAGGGCGATTTCAATTCAAATTCAGGCCCCCTGCCACGCGATCCCGGATAAGGCCTGGCCACCCAAGAGGCCCCCATTCGCGCCGGGGCAACCGTCCGTGATATTCCTGGACCTGCCCCGCCGAGGAATAGCCCAAGGCCCTGGAATCCGCCTCATGAACGATGAAACCGAGCATAAGCGCCGAATCCGCTACAAGGGGACCCATCCGAGGGGCTTTCAAGAGAAATACAAGGAGCTGGATCCCCAATTCCAGGCCCAGGAGCGGGTGAAGGTCTGCGAACGGGGCCACACGCCCGCGGGGACGCACCGACCCATCTGCGTGCGGGAGATCCTGGAGATCGTCGCTCCCCAACCCGGCGAGGTGGGCCTGGACGCCACCCTGGGCTTCGGCGGCCATGCCCAGGAGATCCTCCCCCGCCTCAGGCCCGGGGGCCGCCTCTTCGGCATCGATGTAGATCCCCTGGAACTACCTCGCACCGAGGCTCGCCTGCGGGCCCTGGGCTTCGGCCCGGAGGAACTGATCATCCGCCGCATGAATTTTGCGGGCCTGCCGGGCCTCCTGCCAGAGGTGGGGGGTGAGCTGGATTTCGTGCTGGCGGATCTGGGCGTCTCCTCCATGCAGATCGATAACCCGGCTCGGGGTTTCACCTTCAAGGCCGAAGGCCCCCTCGATCTGCGCCTCAACCCCCAGCGCGGCCAGCCCGCCTCGGCCCTGCTCGCCAAGCTCCCGGAGCCGGAACTGGCCGAACTGCTCTTCACCCATTCGGACGAACCCTATGCCGAGGCCCTCGCCCGGGCCCTGAAAGCAGCGCCTGCCGCCACCACGCGGCAACTCGCCCACCAGGTGCGCCAAGCCCTGAAGGGCGTCTTCCCGGAAGCCACCCGGGAACAGGAACTCCGCAAGACCCTGCAGCGCGTGTTCCAGGCCCTGCGCATCGCGGTCAACGACGAATTCGGCGTGCTGGATCAGTTCCTGTCCCTCTTGCCCCGATGTCTGAAGCCCGGCGCCCGCGTGGCCATCCTCACCTTCCATTCCGGCGAGGACCGCCGGGTGAAGAAGGCCTTCCAGGCCGGAATGCGAGAAGGGCTCTACGCCCGCATCGCCGAGGAACCCCAGCGCCCCAGCATGGAAGAACGCCGTTCCAATCCCCGTTCCTCCAGCGCCAAGCTGCGCTGGGCCGTCAGGGCCTGATCAGCGCCGCCGTCTCGGATGTTTGGCCTTCACCCGGGCCTTCAGTCCAGCCCTGGGCTTCAGTCCGACCCTGGCCCTGGCCCTCACCCTGACCTGAGCCCTGGCCTTCAGCCTGGGTCTGGCAATGGGCTCGGAGCCTTCCATCCACTGCTTGATGCGCTGGGCGTCCCCCAGGCGGGTGTACTTGCCATTGGAATCCAGCAGCACGATGAGCATGGGCCGCTCGGCGACCTTGGCCTGCATGACTAGGCAGCGACCGGCCTCTTCGATGTAGCCGGTCTTGGAGAGTCCGATCTCCCAGCGATGGCCCCGCACCAGGGCATTGGTGTTGATGAACTGGAGCGGGCGGCGGCCATTGGGGATGCTGGCCTCGTCCCGGGTGGTGAAATCGCGGATCTGGGGATAGTGATGGGCGGCATCCACCAGACGGGCCAGGTCCCTGGCGGAGGCCACGTTGCCACCGGAGAGCCCCGCCGGATCCTCGAAGCGGCTCTCCCGAAGCCCCAGGGCCTTGGCCTTGGCATTCATGGCCTGGACGAAGGGCACCAGCCCGCCAGGGAAGGTGCGGCCCAAAGCATGAGCGGCCCGGTTCTCGGAGGCCATGAGGGCCAGCATCAGCGCCTCTCCGCGCATGAGCTGGGTATGGACGGGTAGGCGCGAGCGGCTGTGGCGGAGCTGGTCCACATCCCCCTGTTCGATGGTGAGGACCTCGTGGAGATCCAGGCGAGCGTCCAGGATGACCATGGCTGTCATGAGCTTGGTGATCGAGGCGATGGGCATGACGGCCTCGGGCTGCTTGGAGACCAAGCATTCGCCTGTGGCCTGATCCTGGACCAGGGCCACGGAGGACTGGAGGTGCAGCTTGGCAGGTGATAGCGGAGTCGTGCCGCCATAGACCTCGGCCCTTCCTAGGGTGAGGAGGAGCACCAGGAGCATCAACCTTTGTCCCACTGCCATCATGCGCAACCTCCCCCCGAAGCCAGCTTCCAGAGTATTGGATGGGCCCGGGAAGCGCGAGGTTCAATATCGGGCTTCATTCCCCGTCCTTGGCCCCGTTGACGGCGCCTGCTACCTTTCTCAAGTCGGGTTCCACCTTGGGGCCCGCCCGGATTCTAAAGATGGACACGCTTTCTGCCATGCTGCACGTGACGCCTGAAACGCTCTGGATGCTGGTGAAGGTGCTCCTTGTCTTCGCCGGTCCCCTGACACTGGCCGCCCTGCTCACCTGGGCAGAGCGCCGGGGGAGCGCCATGATCCAGGACCGCATCGGCCCCAATCGCGCCGCCCTTTTTGGAAAGTGGCGGCTGATCGGCCTCCCCCAGATCGTCGCCGACGGCCTCAAGGCCTTCCTCAAGGAGGACCAGGTCCCGCCCCACTGCAACCGGGTGCTCTTCTGGCTGGCGCCCATCCTGGCCTTCCTTCCGGCGGCCCTCGGTTTCGCCATCATCCCCTTCGGCCAGAGCTTCCAGTCCGGAGGCCACACCTACCACTTGAGCCTGCTGGACCCCGGCAACGGCATGGGCATGCTCTACCCCATGGCCATCGGCGCCACCTCCGTCTACGGCGTGCTGGTCGCAGGCTGGAGCAGCAACAACAAGTGGGCCATCCTGGGCGGCATGCGCGCCAGCGCCCAGATGGTGAGCTACGAACTGGGCATGAGCCTGGCGGTGATCGCGGTGTTCATGACCACCGGGGGCTACGATCCCCACGAAATCATCCAGGCCCAGCATGGCATGTGGAACGTGCTGCCCCAGGCCCTGGGCTGCATCGTCTTCTGCGCCTGCATGTTCGCGGAGACCCACCGCCTGCCCTTCGATTTCGCCGAGGGCGAAGCCGAGATCGTGGCGGGCTATCTCACGGAATTCGGTTCCATGAAATTCGCCCTGATGTACCTGGGCGACTACATCCATCTCGTGACCGCATCTGCGCTCATCGTCACCCTCTACTTCGGCGGTTGGCGGATCCCCTTCGTGCCTGATCCTGGCCCGATCCTTTCGGTCATCGCCTTCCTCTGTAAGACCCTCTTCTTCTGCTGGGTCTTCATCTGGGTGCGCTGGACCCTGCCCCGCTTCCGGTACGACCAGCTGATGAAGCTGGGTTGGAAGGTGATGCTGCCCCTCTCCATGGCGAACTTCCTCCTTCACGCTTACCTGATGTATCGCCGGGGTTGATCCATGGCCACTGTCATCAAGCAGGTCGAGCTCTCCTGGCTGGACCGCACCTATGTCTGGCCCATCCTCAAGGGGATGGTCATCACCATGCGCCACTTCCTGCGCCAGATCACAACGCGCACCAAGGACCGCTTCACCATCCAGTATCCGGACATGAAAAAGGAAATGCCCGAGGGCTACCGGGGGCTCCACGAGCTCAAGCGCTTCGAGGATGGCGCCATCAAGTGCGTGGCCTGTTTCCTCTGCGCCGAGGCCTGCCCCGCCCGCTGCATCACCATCGAAGCCGAGGGATTTTCCGAACTCGACCTCACCCAGGGCTTCCAGGAGAAGCGGCCCCGGGTCTTCAAGATCGATATGCTGCGCTGCATCTACTGCGGCTACTGCGAGGAGGCCTGCCCCAAGGACGCCATCTGGCTCCGCAAGGACTTTGAACTGGCCGCCTACGACCGGCTCTCCATGCAATTTGGAAAGTGGGACCTGATGAACACCTACGCCGATGCGGATGACAAGGCGCATATCACCTCTGATCCCACGGAATGCGCGTCCCAGGAGGGCCCATGTTCCTAGCCTTCGCCCTCATCTCCCTGCTGGGCGCCCTGCTCATGTTCCGCCTGAGGAACCTGATCATGGCCGGGCTCAGCCTCGTGCTCTGCTTCATCGGCATGGCCGGACTCTTCCTCCTCCTGGCCAATCCCGTGGCCGCCGCGCTGCAGATCATCGTCTATTCCGGAGCCATCCTGGTGCTGGTGCTCTTCGTCATCATGCTGCTCAATAGCCACGAGGAAGAGCCCGCTTCAAGGCCCCGACACATCCAGCGCTGGGGCTCGGCCCTGACCTTGGCCGTGCTGGGTGCGGGGGCCTTCGGCCTGGTGAAGCATTCGCCAATACTCGCCTCCATGCCCGATGCGAAGGTCGATCCCATGACCCTCCAGCGCCTGGGCGCCTTCCTGTTCAAGGAACACCTCCTGGCCTTCGAGATCACGGGCCTGCTGCTCCTGGCCGCCATGATCGCCGCCGTCAGCCTCGTGAAGCGGGAGATCTGATCATGCCGACCCAAGCCCTTCTCCACGGCAGCCTCCAGGCCTACATCTTCCTGGCGTTCCTGCTCTTCATCATCGGCCTGGCCACGGTGCTGATCCGGCGCAGCCTGCTCATGCAGTTCATGGGCATCGAACTGATGCTGAATGCGGCCAACCTGGCGCTCCTGGCCTTCGCGCGCTACCGGGGAGGCGATGTGCAGGGCACGACCTTCTACCTCTTCATCCTCGCGGTGGCGGCCTGCGAGGCCGCCGTGGGGCTGGCCCTCGTGGTGGCTCTCTTCCGGCACAAGCAGACCACGGATTCCGATCGCGCCGATACGTTGAAGCAGTGAGGACCTGATGCATACGCACTTCTGGCTCATCCCGCTCCTTCCGCTCTTCGGTGCCGCCCTCATCGGCCTCCTGGGTCGGCGCCTCGGCAAGTGGGGCGTCTCCATCCTGGGGGTGGGCACGGTGCTCGCCTCCTTTGCCTTAGCACTCGTGGCTTTTTCGGCCATGAGGGCCGCGCCCGGAACACGCATCGAATTCACGCTCTTCCAGTGGATGTCCACGGGCACCCTGCACGTGCCCATGGGGCTGGTCTTCGATCCCCTATCGGGCCTCATGGCCCTGCTGGTCACAGGCATCAGCGCACTCATCCATCTCTACTCCGTGGGCTACATGTGGGAGGAGGAAGGCTTCGCGCGGTACTTCGCCTACCTCAATCTCTTTGTCTTCTTCATGCTCACGCTGGTATTGGGTTCCAGCCTGCCCCTGCTCTTCGTGGGCTGGGAGGGGGTGGGGCTCTGCAGCTACCTACTCATCGGCTTCTACTTCGAAACCGAAGAAGCGCCCCGGGCGGGCCTCAAGGCCTTCCTCGCCAATCGCGTGGGCGACCTGGGCATGATCATCGGCATGATGGCCCTCTTCGCCCATTTCGGCACGCTCACCGTGGGGGAGATCCTGGTGAAGTCCGGCCACCTGAGCCCCGAGGCGGGCTTCGGCGTGATCACCTTCGCCACCCTGATGATGTTCCTCGGGGCCACGGGCAAGAGCGCCCAGCTGCCCCTCTATGTTTGGCTGCCGGACGCCATGGCGGGCCCCACGCCGGTGAGCGCCCTCATCCACGCCGCCACCATGGTCACGGCCGGCATCTTCCTGGTGTGTAGGCTGGCGCCCCTCTATCATCTGGCGCCCATCACGCTCACCACCATCGCCTGGGTGGGCGGCGCCACGGCCCTCTTCGCAGCCACCCTCGGCCTCTGCCAGCGGGATATCAAGAAGGTCCTGGCCTATTCCACCATCTCCCAGCTGGGCTACATGTTCCTGGGTCTCGGCGCCGCCGGATTTGCCGCGGGCTTCTTCCACGTCTTCACCCACGCCTGGTTCAAGGCCCTGCTCTTCCTGGGCGCCGGCAGCGTGATCCACGCCATTCATGAACAAGATCTCTTCAAAATGGGGGGCCTGAGGACCAAGCTGCCCATCACCTTCTGGACCATGCTCATCGCGACGCTGGCCATCATGGGCTTCCCGGGCTTCTCGGGCTTCTTCAGCAAGGACGAGATCCTCTACCTCGCCTACCTCAAGAGCCCCGTCCTCTGGGCCATGGGTCTCCTCGGCGCCTGCCTCACCAGCTTCTACATGTGGCGGCTCATGGCGCTCACCTTCTGGGGTGAGCCGAGGGGTGAGCAAAGCGAGCCCGCCGGGCACGGCCCCGTCCACGAAAGCCCCTGGACCATGGCCCTTCCCCTGACGGTGCTGGCCCTGGGGAGCCTCTGCGCCGGGTGGTGGGGCGTGCCCGAAGCCTTCGGCGGCCACTTCGCCATCGGGCGTTTCCTGGCCCCCAGCCTCACCTACGGGCAGGCCCCTGGGGCCCATGTCATTCAGGAAGGCCCCGCCATCCTCCTGGCGCTGATCTCCACGGGGCTATCCATCGCCGCGGGGCTCTGGGGCTTCTTCAGCTACAGGGATGGTCTGGCCCTGGCGGAGGTCCGGGCCCTGAAGTGGCCCAGGCTGCACCGCTGGGTCGCGCACAACTACTATGTCGATGAAGCCATCGAATGCATCCTCCTGCGCCCCCTCCGGGGATTGGGCAACCTGCTCTGGAGGGGCTTTGACGTGATCCTCATCGATGGCATCGGCGTGAACCTGCCCAGCGCCCTGACGGGCCTGGCAGGGGATGGCGTGGCCCTCTTCCAGACCGGCAGGGTTCGCAACTACACCCTGGTCATGACCCTGGGAACGCTCGCGCTCCTCTGGATTTTCCTGAAGTAGGAGCGTTACGTGCTACCGAACTGGATCAACACCCACCTCCTGAGCTTCCTGGTCTTTGCGCCGGTCCTCTGGGGCGCGCTCCTGCTCTGCTTTCCCGAGCGCCAGGCCCCCCTGGTGAAGCTGCTGGCCCTGCTGGGTTCCCTGGGATTATTCTGCGTGGCCCTGGTTCAGATGCTGCGCCTGGGCACCGAGGCCGGGAGCCTCCTGATGACTGAACACTGCCCCTGGTTTTCCGTACTGGGCCTTCCCGTGGATTACCACCTAGCCCTGGATGGGCTCAATTTCTGGCTGGTGCTGCTCACGACCTTCATCGCCCCCCTCACGTTGCTGGGCACCTGGCACAGCATTCAGAAGCGCGCCGGAGCGGTGATGGCCCTCTTCCTCCTCCTGGAGGGCGCCGTCCTGGGGGCCCTGATGGCCCAGGACATGCTGCTCTTCTATGTCTTCTGGGAGGCCATGCTGCCGCCGATGTACTTCCTCATCGGGATCTGGGGCGGCGAGAACCGGAAATACGCCGCCAACAAGTTCCTGCTCTACACCCTGGCGGGGTCCCTGCTGTGGCTGGTGGCCCTGCTCTACCTCGCCACCAAGGCCGGTAGTTTCGCCCCGGCCCTGCTGGCCCAAGCCGCCCTGAGCCTACCCTTCAAGGTCCAGTGCACACTCTTTCTCGCCTTCCTCCTGGCCTTCGCCATCAAGGTGCCGCTCTTCCCCCTGCATACATGGCTCCCGGACGCCCACACCGAGGCCCCCACGGCCGGTTCGGTGATCCTGGCCTCCGTGCTGCTGAAGCTGGGCGGGTACGGGCTGCTGCGCTTCGCCCTGCCCATCTTCCCCCAGGCCTCCCTCCACTACGCCTTTCCCTTGGCCATCCTCGCCGTTCTAGCCATCGTCTACGGCGCCCTGGTGTCCATGGTGCAGCCCGATATCAAGCGCCTAGTGGCCTACAGCTCCGTGAGCCACATGGGATTCGTCATCCTGGGCATCGCAAGCATGACCGTGCTCGGCACCCAGGGCGCCATCTTCCAGATGCTCAGCCACGGGTTAAGCACCGGCGCTCTCTTCCTGTTGGTGGGCATGCTCTATGACCGAGCCCACACCCGCCAGATCACCGACTTCGGCGGCGTGGCCAAGCGGATGCCCATCTTCACCTTCTTCTTCATGGTCGTCACCCTCTCCAGCATCGGCCTCCCCCTCACCAATGGCTTCATCGGCGAGTTCTTCATCCTCAATGGCACCTACTCGAGCGGTTTCACCTGGGGCCGCACGCTAGCCATCATCGCCACACTGGGCGTGCTGCTCAGTGCGGTTTATCTCCTTTGGATGGTGAAGCGCGTCTTCTGGGGCCCCGAGAACACCCAGGAGGGCAGCGGCACCAGTCATCTCCACACCGATCTCAGCACGCGCGAGATCGCCGTGATGGTGCCCATCGTGATCCTCATCTTCTGGATGGGATTGCATCCCCAGACCTTCACGGCCCATTCCGAGGAATCGGTGAAGACCCTCCTCACGGAAGCCCAGGCCCCTGCGCCGCGCACGCCGCCTTTTGGGACGGTTTCCGGGAATAGCACCCCTAGCTCCGAGGAGGCCCGCTGATGTCAATGAGCGCTAGCGAAATAGGGGCCATCCTGCCCGTGGCCATCCCCGCGGCGGCGGCCTGCCTGCTTCCCCTGGCCAGCCTGGATCGCGATCAGGACAGCGTGAAATGGATCCGGGCCAGCCTATTCGCCATCGCCCTCTTCGCCCTGGGGGGCAGTTTCCTGTATGTCACGCGCCTCTGGGGCACGCCCCTGCAGGCCAATTTCGGCGCCCTGCGCATGGATACCCTGGCCCAGTTCGCCGCGATTCTCGTCCTAGTGACGGCCTCCATGACCGTGCTCCAACTCTGGGACCACCTGCATCAGGAGGGCTGGGTGAAGGGCGAGACGCTCTCCCTGCTGATGTTCAGCGTGACGGGCATGATGATATTTGCCTCCACCACGAACCTGATGGTGCTCTTCCTGGGCCTCGAGCTCCTATCGATCCCTCTCTACGCGCTGGTGGCCACCGTCCGCCAGCGCGCGGAGGCCCTGGAGGGGGGCGTGAAGTATTTCATCACCGGTGCCATCGCTTCCGCCCTTTTCCTCATGGGGACCGTACTCCTGTACGGCGCCACGGGAAGTCTCGAGATCGGCGCCATTTCAAGGCAGCTCTCCGCCCATCCCGATCCCATCGCCTTCACCGGAGCTGCGCTCCTCACGATGGGCTTCCTCTTCAAGATCAGCGGCGTGCCCTTCCACCAGTGGACCCCGGACGCCTACGAGGCTTCCCCCACCCCCATCGCGGCCTTCATGTCGGTGGCTACCAAGGGCGTGGCCCTCATCGCCCTCATCCGCATCTTCCCGGGAGGGCTCTCCGCCAATCCCGCCATGGCCGCCAAGCTGCAAGGCGCCCTGGCCCTGGTGGCCGTCCTCACCCTTGTGGTGGGCAACCTCACGGCCCTGGCCCAAACAAGCGTCAAGCGCATGCTGGCCTATTCCAGCATCAGTCACGCGGGCTACCTGCTGCTGGGCTTCGTGGCGGGGACGCCCGCGGCCTATACAGGGATGCTCTTCTACCTGTTTGTCTACATGGCCATGAACATGGGCGCCTTCGGACTCTTGACGGCCCTGGGCCTGGCGGGGGACCGCTGCGATTTCGAGCAGCTCAGGGGCCTGGGCTGGAAGCGTCCGGGCCTGGGCATCGCCGCGACGATCTGCATGTTCTCGCTTGCAGGCATCCCGCCCACGGGCGGCTTCTACGGCAAGTACATGATCTTCAAGGAGCTCATCGGCACGGGCCACGTGGGTCTGGCCGTGTTGGGCGTCCTCGCAAGCCTGGTCTCGGTCTACTTCTACCTGCGGGTAGCGGTGGCCCTCTTCATGGAAAAGCCCACCGAAAGCGCCGCGCGCGAAGCCGCGGAGCGCCCCGAGGTGGCAGCACCCTACGCAGGCGCCACGGTGCTGGTCTGTGGCTTCCTGGCACTAGCCGCCGGCTTCGCCCAGACGCTGCTGGTGGACGGTTTCGCCTTGCGCGCCATCCAGGGCTCTCTGCCGTTCATCCCCTGAATTCCGCAGTTCGACGCTCTCCTCCCATGGCCTGTGGCCTCCAATTCCATCGTATGGCAAGGTAGAGTCCTACGTTGGTTCTTTGGACGCTGAGGTGTGGCCATGAAACGCAATCTCTGGATCGGACTCGGAGCGGTAGGCATCCTCCTGGCAGGTGGGGCCGCCTACGTGGCGACTCGCCCCAGTGACGAGATCAAGTGGCGCCAGGCCAAGGTAGAGCGCGGCCACATCACCCAGCGCATCAATGCCACCGGCACCATCAACGCCCTGATCTCGGTGCCGGTGGGCACCCAGGTCTCGGGCGTGGTGACGGGCCTCTACGCGGACTACAACAGCCTGGTGAAGAAGGGCCAGGTCATCGCCCGCATCGATCCCACCGTGTGGGAAACCCAGCTCAAGGATGCCGAGGCTTCGCTCCAGCGTTCCCAGGCCACCTTCGAGAACGCCCGGACGGAGTATGGCCGCTACAAGCGCCTCGCGGCCCAGAAACTGGTCTCGGATTCGGATCTGGACGCCAAAGAGATGGCCATGAAGACCGCCCGAGGCAACCTGGATTCCGCCAAGGCCGAACTCGCCAAGGCCAAGATCAACCTGGGCTACTGCACCATCACCGCCCCCGTGGATGGCGTCGTGGTGAGCCGCCTCGTGGATGCGGGACAGACCGTGGCCGCCAGTTACAGCACGCCCAATCTCTTCACCATCGCCCAGGATCTCTCCAAGATGAAGGTCGAGGCCGCCATCGACGAAGCTGATATCGGTTCGGTGATGACCGGGCAACGGGCCTCCTTTACGGTCGATAGCTTCCCCGATAGGCAGTTTGTGGGTTCGGTCAGCGAGGTGCATCTGGAAGCCACCGTCACCTCCAACGTGGTGACCTACAAGGTCGTCATGGAAGTGACCAATGAATCCCGCACCACGGCCGCCTCTCCCCAGAAGGGCCAGACCGGAAGGGGTGAGCCCGGAAAGGCTCAGGCCAAGGGGGATGGGAACAAGCCCGATTTTGAGGCCATGTGGCAGCGCCGGAAGGATCGCCTGCCCGCAGGGATCACGAAAGAGGCCTTCATCGCTCGCGTCAAGGCTCATATGTCCGAAGGCGAAGGCGAACGCCCCGGCAGTGGCGCCGCTCGCCCCACCCTGGGCAAGCTTGCGACCAGCCCCTCCTCTACGGCCCGCTACATTGCCCCCGGCAGCCCGGTCTATGGTGGGGAGTTCGCCCTCCTGCCCGGCATGACAGCCAATGTCACCATCACCACCAACAGCCATCACGATGTGCTGCGGGTGCCCAACGCGGCGCTGCGCTTCAATCCCAGCGCCTTCCTCAAGGATGAGAAGAAGGCCGAGGCCCCCCGCACAGGCGGACTCCTGGGGGGTGGCATGATGCCCCCGCCACGCCAGGGCCAAGGCCAGGGTCAGGGCGGCAAGGGCTCGGGCATGATGGCCAGGCGGGAAGATAAGATCTGGGTCCTGGAAAACGGCAAGCCCAAGGCCGTGGTGGTCACGGCGGGCATCTCCGACGGGCAGTTCACCGAAGTCAGTGGAGACGCCCTGAAGGAAGGCATGCAGATCCTCGTGGGTATCGAAGGCAGCAAGTCCGCGGCCAGCAACGGTGGACCCGCCACAGGTGGAGGCACCGGCGGCAGCCGGCACTAAGGTGGATCCACTCATGGTTTCCCTCGAGTTCCTCAAACGGACCCTCTGCTCGGCATCGCCTGCGGCGATGCGCGAGACCTTCAATTTCTTCGCGCCGTCTCAGATGGAGGGCTGAACCATGGCTTTCCTCGAGTTCCTCAAACTGGCCCTCTTCGCCATCACGCGCAACAAGACCCGGGCCTTCCTGACCATGCTGGGCATCATCGTGGGCGTGGGGGCGGTCATCGCCATGATCGGCATCGGCGAGGGCTCCAAACGGGCCTCCATCGCCCTCATCCAGAACATGGGCTCCAATATGCTGACCATCTTCCCCGGAGCCCCGGGCCGTGGCCCCGGAGGCCCTCAGGCCATGGGCGCCGGCGAGATCCTCAAGCCGGAGGACTGCCAGCTCATCCAGAACGAGCTCAGCCAGTCCAGCGTGGTGGCCGCCACGCCCCAGGTCTCCACCAGCCGCCCCGTGATCTACCAAAACAGCAACTACATCACCCAGGTCCAGGGCACGGGCCCCGAGTTCCTGCAGATCCGGGGCTGGGATATGGAGAGCGGACGATTCTTCACCGATAGCGAGGTCAAGGGCCAAGCCAAGGTCTGCGTCATCGGCCAGACCGTGAAGGATAATCTCTTCCCCAATGGGGAAGAGCCCGTGGGCCAGACCATCCGGGTCGGCAAGCTACCCTTCCAGATCATCGGAGTCCTCGAAAAGAAGGGCGCCGGCATGTTCGGCGACCAGGACGACCTCATCGTGGGGCCCTACACCACGGTGATGCGCAAGATCATGGGCCGGGACAAAATCCAGCGCATCATGGTGAGCGCCCAGGAGGGTAAGGCCGAAATCGCCGAGACCGAAGTCACGGCCCTGCTGCGTCAGCGCATGAAGACGCCCCCCAGGGATGACAGTCCCTTCCAGATCCGCAAGCAGGACGACATCATGCAGATGCAGACCCAGCAAGCGGGCATCCTCACGGGCCTGCTCGCCGTGGCCGCCAGCATCTCGCTGGTAGTGGGCGGCATCGGCATCTCCAATATCATGCTGGTGAGCGTCACCGAGCGCACACGGGAGATCGGCGTGCGCCGCGCCCTGGGAGCCACCCGGCGCAGCGTCCTGTGGCAGTTCCTCACCGAAGCCATCGTGCTGGCCTTCCTGGGCGGCGTGATCGGCGTGGCCTTCGCGGCCGCCGCCGTGGCGATCCTCGGAGAGTTCGATATTCCTGCCGTGATCGAAGGCTGGTCCATCGGGCTAGGCCTAGGCTTCAGTGGCGTGGTGGGCGTGGCGGCAGGATTCCTCCCGGCGGTGAAGGCCGCAGGACTGGACGTCATCGACGCCTTGAGATACGAGTAGCCGCGCCGAAAAGAAGGTACCCTAGAATTGAGCCCCGGCCTGCCGGGGCTCAATTCTAGGGATCGTCCCGAAATAATGTTCCCCCGGTTCTTTCGCAACGGCCCATCGTGCCCTCCTGGTTATTCCGCGGCAACGACTCAGCAGAAGGAGGCAACGTGAGCCTTGAAAACCACGACCCCTACGAAGCCCTGCGCTACGGCGAATACCGCTGGTTCCTGGCGGGGGCCATGGCCATGTTCATGGGCTTCCAGATGCAAAGCCTCATCATGGGCTGGCAGGTCTATGAGATCACCCACGATGCGCTGGCCCTGGGGCTCATCGGCCTGGCGGAGGCCGTGCCCTTCCTGGCCCTGACACTCTTCGGAGGCTATGCCGCGGATCGCAAGGACCGGCGGGCGATCTCGCTCATGTCCATGGCCGTCATCTGCCTGAGCGCCCTGCTCCTGGTGGCCCTGAGCTGCCGCCCCACCCTGCGGGTGGCTTGGCCCTTCTACGCCATCCAGGCCCTAGCCGGCGCGGGCCGCGCCTTCTACCGCCCGGCTTCCCAAGCCCTCGCCACGGAGCTGGTGCCCCGGGAGAGCTACCAGAACGCCGCCACCTGGCGCAGTTCCGTCTTCCATCTGGCCATGGTCCTGGGACCCGCCCTGGGGGGCCTGCTCTACGGCTTCGGTAGCGCGCGCCTCGCCTACACCGTGGAGGCCGCCCTCATGGTCTTCAGCGTCGCCTCCCTGGCCTTCCTCAAGGCGCGCCCCCGACAACCCAGCGGCTCGGCCTCCATCCTCAAGAGCCTCTCGGAAGGCGTGCATTTCGTCTTCGAGAAGAAACTCGTGCTCTCGGCCATCTCCCTGGATCTCTTCGCCGTGCTCTTCGGCGGGGCCGTGGCCATGCTGCCGGCCTTCGCCCACGAAGTCCTGAGGGTCGGTCCCCAGGGCCTGGGCCTATTGCGCGCCGCTCCCGCCGTGGGGTCCGTGGCCATGTCCTTCGCCCTGGCTCACCGCCCACCCCTGCGCCACGCCGGACGCACCCTGCTCGGATGCGTGGCGGCCTTCGGCCTCTGCTGGATCGCTTTCGCCCTCTCGAAGAACTTCGCGTTCTCCATGGTCGTGCTGGCCGCCAGCGGCGCCTTCGATAACGTGAGCGTGGTGCTGCGCGGAACCCTCGTGCAGACCTGCACGCCCCCGGACATGATGGGGCGCGTGCAGGCCGTGAACAGTTTCTTCATCGGCAGCAGCAATGAACTGGGGGCCTACGAATCGGGCCTCACGGCCCACTGGGTCGGCCTCATCCCCAGCGTGGTCTTCGGAGGATGCATGACGCTCCTCACCGTGGGCTGCACGGCCTGGGGCGTGCCGGAACTGCGGAGACTGAGGGGGATCAAGGGCTAGAAGCGAGCTACTTGAGGGCCGCCAGAGCCGCGTCGTAGTTGGGTTCCTGGCCGATCTCGGGCACCAGTTCGGTGTACTTCACCATGCCCTTCTCGTCCACCACGACGATGGCCCGGGCCAGGAGGCCCTTCAGGGGACCATCCACCAGGGTCAGGCCGTAGGCTTGGCCGAATTCAGGGGCCCGGAAACAGGAGGCGGGCACCACATTGGCCAGGCCTTCGGTGGTGCAGAACCGGGCCGCGGCAAAGGGCAGATCTGCCGAAATGCAGAGCACGACGATACTCGCCACCTCTGAGGCCCGGCGATTGAAGGTGCGCACGCTGGTGGCACAGGTGGGCGTATCGAGACTGGGAAAGATATTCAACACCACGCGCTTACCGAGGAAATCCTGGAGCGTAGCTTCGGAGAGATCGGTCTTCACGAGACGGAAGTCCGGCGCGGGCGCGCCCACCTTGGGCAGGGCAGCGGAAGTATGAAAGGGGTTCCCCTTGAGGGTCACTTGGGCCATGTAAACTCCTGATGATGTTCAGTAGCTAAGATGACTGGGGCGCCCCTTGCGTTACCCGGAGATGCGAACGCTCACCGATGGGGTGGGAAGCCTTCCAGCAGACGGTGCACTTCCCGGGTCACCACTTCCTCGGCATCCTCGGGCGTCTCCAGCCCCGTGAGCGCCCCCACGGCCGCGCCGTGCCAGATCAGCTGACGGGTCTTGAAGTCCACGATCTCGATGACGATCGTGCCTTCCGTATAGTTGTGGACTTGGCTGGTGATGATGCCCGTCCGGGCGCCCCACATGGGCCGGTAGCCCCAGCCCATCCCCATGTGCGTGGTGGTGAGGTAGGCGCGGTCCTTGTAGATGGGATAGTAGGTGACGAGGAAATCGGGATCGGCGGAGGCCTGAGCCTGGAAGCCCTTGGTCATCAGTTCCCGTTCGATGGCCCCCTTGACCCTCCGATCCATGATGGAGTTCTCAACTTTTCCAGCCTTCTCCTTGGCCCGCATCCAGTCGAAGGTCTTGAAGGAAGCGTAGTTCGCGCGGGAATCGTAGTCGTAGCGGATCTGAACCTGGGAGCAGGCGCTCAACAGCATCAGACTCAGGAAGGCAGCGGCGCATCGGACCTTTTTCATGGAGACCTCCGAATATCCATCCATTATGGGTGCATGGAAGCGCACAGGGGTTCCCATCGAGCACCCGAATGCGCGAGAGCCTCACATCCAGCGCCCGTCTTCATGCTAGAATTTTTTTTACTTCAACCACCTCTAGGGGGGTTCCTATGGCGATCTTTGAGGGCCAGCTTCGTGTGGACAAGGGCGACCGGTTTGCCTTCGTGGCCGCGCGCTTCAACGAATTCATCGTGGAACGCCTGGTGGGTGGCGCCACGGATTGCATCCTCCGGCACGGTGGATGTGAGGCCCAGATCGATCTCCTCAGGGTGCCCGGCAGCTTCGAATTGCCCCAGATCGCCCTTCATGCGGCCAAATCCGGCAAATACGCGGGCGTCGTCGTGCTCGGCGCGGTCATCCGAGGCGGCACGCCCCACTTCGACATGATCGCTTCCGAAGTGACCAAGGGCACGGCGCTGGCGGGCCTGGAGACGGGCGTTCCCGTGATCTTCGGCGTGCTCACCACCGATACGGTGGAACAGGCCATCGAGCGGGCCGGCACCAAGATGGGCAACAAGGGATGGGAATCCGCCCAGTCCCTGATCGAGATGGTGGACCTCTTGCGCGGACTGAAGACCGGAAAGGGTGCCAAGTAATGGGAGTTCGCCGAAGGGGGCGCGAGTACGCCCTCCAGATGCTCTACGCCATGGACATGACGGGCTACCAGCCCGATGAGGTCTTCGCGGGTTTCAACGCCATCCAGGACCTGAACCGAGACGCCTTCTACTACGCGAGGCGCCTGGTGGACGGCGTGCATGGGCAGATGGAGGAGATCGACGCGGTGCTAGGCCGCTTTGCCGAGCACTGGAAGCTGCACCGCATGGCTGCCGTGGACCGCAATCTGCTGCGCCTGGGCATCTACGAATTGATGTATCTGAAGGAGATCCCCTTCCCCATCATCATCAATGAGGCCTTGGAGATCGTGAAGGAATTCAGCGATGCCGAGGGCACCCAGTTCGTGAACGGCATCCTCGACGCCACCAGCCGGGAATACCGCCCCGACGAGATCGGTCCCCGGAAGAGCCCCCGTATCGCCCCGCCAGACGTGCCCGTGCCCCTGGAGACGGAACCCGAGCAGGAGCTCTGATCCCATGGAGATGGCATGAACCTCGGGGCGCTGTGCCTTTCCATGAGCCTCCTCGGAGGCCTTCAAGCCCAGGAACCATCTCCTCTCGGGGTGGATCACCCGCTTCAGCTGCCGAGTCTAGCCTGGGAGGACACCAAGGCCGTGCTGCAGGCACCCTGTGAATGGAAGGCCTCCGAGTGGAGCATCGCGGCGCTGGGTGCGGCGTCGGTGGGCCTGGCTTTCGCCCTGGATCGCCGCGTCGATGACGCCGTCCTCCACCACCCCCACGATAGCTGGGACCGCTTCAGCAAGAAGATCGAGACCCTGGGAGGCGTAGGGGGCCTGGTTCTGGTGGGCGGGCTCTATGGGGGAGGCGTCCTCGCGGACCAACCCGAACTCCGAGCCCTGGGGGCCGATGCGGGCATCGCCATCCTCATCTCCCGGGTGGCCATCGATCTCCCCCTCAAGACCCTCGCGGGGCGCACGCGTCCCCTCGACGAGGAGGGCTCCCACCATTTCAAATTCTTCGGGAAGGGGGATAGTTTCCCCTCGGGCCACGCCACCCAGGCCTTCGCCATCGCCTCCGTCGTGGCCGCCCACACGGAAAACCTCTGGCTGGCCGGAGGGGCCTACGGAATGGCCACTCTCGTGGGCCTGGCCCGGGTCGAACGCCGGGAGCACTACCTCTCGGATGTGGTAGCCGGTGCCTTTTTGGGGACGGTAGTCGGGAAGATCGTCGTCAGCACCAATCAGCGCCTGCGCAGCGGCCCTCCCCGCGCCCTCAAGATCGCCGTCCTCCCGGCCTTCGGCCCCGATTTCCGAGGTCTCTCCCTGAGCGCCCAGTTCTAGCTGAGATACACTATTCCCCTTGCCGCCTTAACTCAGTTGGGCGAAGCGGATGTGGGTCGCGAGACAGAGCCCAGTGGGCTCTGACGAGCGGGGCACCCACACCGCTGAGCATCATCACGGAAATCGCAGCAGGCACTGTCCGGGTTTCCCTCCTGCCCCGCCACTAAGCATCCCGCCCAAGCTGAGATACACTATTCCCCTTGCCGCCTTAGCTCAGTTGGTAGAGCGCCGCACTTGTAATGCGAAGGTCGTTGGTTCGATTCCGACAGGCGGCTCCAATGCCTTCCGACGACAAATCCATCCCTGCGCCTGAAGGCGCCCAGCCTCCAGCCCGGGGCATGCTTCGCTCCGCGGGTCTGGTGGGTCTGATGACCCTCTTCTCCCGCCTCTCAGGTATCCTGCAATCCCGCATCGTGACTCATTTCCTGGGCATGAGCGCCATCGCCGACGCCTTCAACGTGGCCTATCGCCTTCCCAATCTGCTGCGGCGCTTCACGGCCGAAGGCACGATGACCTCGGCCTTTCTGCCGACGATCTCGGAGACGGAAAGCGCAGATGGCGAGGCCGCAGCCCAGGAACTGGTGGCGAAATTCCTCGGCACGCTGGGCCTGCTGCTGATCCTGATCTGCACCCTCGGGATCCTGGCCATGGGCCTTTTCACGGGCCTCATGATGCTGGGGCGCGTGGCTCCTGCCGGAGCCTCGATTCCCACGCAGTTGGGCGCCCTCGGTCAGATCCTGGTCGGCCATCGCGCCATGCCCAGCGACGTGGCCCTGGCCACAACCCTCGGCCGCTGGATGTTTCCCTATCTCGCCATGGTCAGCCTCACGGCCGGCCTGGCGGCGGTGCTGAACCTGCGGGGGCGCTTCGGACTGCCGGCCTCGGTCTCCACCTTCTACAACCTGACCTTCATCACCACGGGCTGGCTCTGCATGAAACTGGGCCCTCCCGCCTGGCGAGAGCCCGGCATTGCCGCGCTCATCTTCGCGCTGGCCACCCTCAGCGGAGGATTGGTACAGCTCGTCATCCTCTGGCCCAGCTTCCGGCGCCTGGGCTTCGGTATTCAGTGGGGCCTGCATCTCGGGCATCCAGGCGTCCGTCGCGCCCTCAAGCGCATGGCCCCCGGCATCCTGGGCACGGGCATCCATCCCATCAACGTGGCCATCTCTTCGCTCCTGGTTTCCCAGCTCTACAAGGGCGCACAGACGGTCGTCATCAACTCCAACATGCTCGGAGAGGCTGTGCTGGGGCTCTTTGCAGCCAGCGTCGCCACCGTCAGCCTGCCTGCCATGAGCCGCTTGGCGGATGCCGGAGACCTAGACGGTGTGCGTTCGAGCCTGGCCACCGCCTTGCGGGGGACGGCGGTGCTGGCCATCCCTGCCAGTGTTGGGATGGCGGTGCTCGCCCAACCCATCATCGCCCTCACCCTCCAGACGGGGCGCTTCGGGGCCGAAGCCACGAGGCTCACCGCCCACACACTGGCCTTCCAGGCCGTGGGTCTGCTCTTCATCGCCTCCAGTCGCATCGCCGCCCAATGCCTGTATGCGCTAAAGGATTACCGGATCCCCGCCTATGCAGCCCTGCTTAGCATGGCGGGGAACGTGATCCTCTCCTACCTGTTGATGAGGCCCCTGAGCACCGGTGGCATCGCTCTCGCCAACGGCCTGGCCAGCCTCCTCGGCCTAGGCTGGCTGACGATCCGCCTGCACAAGCGGCTCGGACATTTGCCATCTGCGGAGGTCTTAAGGGGCTGGTTGGCCATGGCGGGGGCTTCGGCCCTCATGGGGCTGGCAGCCTGGCAGTTGGGGCGCAGTGTGGATGTCTTCCGCTTCCATGGCGTCTTCGGCACGAGCCTCCGCCTCTTCCCGGTCATAGGGATCTCCGCGGTCCTCTATCTGGCCCTCATCCTCACCATGGGTGTGCCGGAGGCGAGCCAGATGCTGACCCTGCTGAAGCGGAAACTCCTGCGCGTCAAAGCCTGATCACACCCCATCCCAGCCTTCCGCGGCGCGGAAGCTGTGATAGCGCTCCAGGCCCAGGATGAGGTGATCGGCCAGGGGCACGCCCAGGGATTCCCCCGCGGCCCGCAGGCGCTTGGTGAGCTGCACATCCTCGTGACTGGGCGCGGGATCTCCGCTGGGATGGTTGTGGAAGGCCAGGGCCGAGGTGGCGCCGAAGCGCAGGGCCTCCCGGAAGAATTCCCGCGGGCTGATGAGGGTGCCCGTGGCCGTGCCCTGGCTCAGGATGCGCTCGGCCAGGAGTTCGCCCTTGGCGTTGAGGGCCAGCATCCCGAAGCGCTCCTCGGTCCAGCCGTGGCAGCGATCGAGCAGGAAGGTCCCGGCAGCCCGGGGGCTGGTGATGCGCGGGCGCGCCGCGCCCCGCTGGCTGCGCCGACAGAGTTCCGTCGAGGCCCAGAGCTGGCAGGCTCGGGCGGGTCCGAGCCCAGGAATGGCGATCCATTCCTGGAGGCCCTGGACGAGGAGGCCCGCCAGGCCGCCGGTGCTCCCCAGGATCTCCTGGGCCAGTTCGACTGCGCTATGCCCCCTCCGCCCCGAACCCAAGAGCAAGGCCAGCAGTTCCGCATCGCTCAGTTCTTCGCCATGGCCCGCCAGGAGCCGTTCCCGGGGGCGCAGTTCGGGAGAGATATCGGCCATTCGCATCACACCCTCGTCCAGCACTTGCGGGAGGCCCGCCAGCGGAGCAGTTGCAGATGACCCTGGCCGGAAAGCCTCATGCACAGGGCGTCCGTTCCATCGTTCAGGAACCAAGTGGTGGCCGTGGCCGTGTGCCGTGGCGTCACGGTCACCTTGGCATGGGCCTCGCCGGTGGTGGTCGCACGGGTGGGTTCGTCCATCCCCGGAGGCAGCGGGATCTGGGCGGGCTTTCCCCATTTCACCTGCCGGGGGAGTTGCACCGGAAGCACATCGGGCCCCAATGCGGGCTGGCCCAGAGCCACGACGACGTTCGTCCCCCTGGCCCTGGCCAGATGCATGGCCTGCATCACGGCGGCCGGAATATCCTGCTGGACGCAGGTGAGTTCGATCCGGGGGCCGCGCATCATGCCGAGACCCACCGAGGAGAGGATCCCGAGGATACCCACCACCAGGGAGGTTTCCACCAGGCTCACGCCCTTCTGGATGCGGGCGGAATGGGAAAGAAGCTGTGAATTTCCAAGGGCGCGCATGATGCCTCCTATTTGCGAACCGGAATGGGGCGTGGAGTCTGGGCAGGACGGACGCGGATGTAGGGTTTGAGGCGCGTGTAGCTCTTCTCGCCAATGCCCTTCACATTCATCAGCTCCTCGGGCCGGAGGAAACCGCCGTGCTGCTTTCGGAATGCGACGATGCGCTCGGCGGTCTTGGCGCCCACCCGGGGCAGCTGCATGAGTTCGGTGACCGTCGCCGTATTCAGGTCCACCGGGCGTTGGGGGGCTCGTTCGGCGATGGCGGCAGGGCCGACCAGGGCAAGAACCAGGGCCAGGGATTGAAGGGGCTTCAGCATGGGGCCTCCCGTGAATGGCACCCCCCTAAAGGCCAATCCCGAGCCAATTTGCAAAGCTATCTTTTGCAGTAAATACAGCCAGGTAGTTATTTATGCGTGTAATCTATTTTTGTCATAACTTGTATTTTTTATGCAGTTAAAACAATTTCAGTATTTATACGTGATGCATTTTTATTATTCTATTTAATCAATCTTACACGTTTTTCAGATATATTCATAAGGCAGGTGCCGGGACCTCCCGATAGAGTCAGGACGGGCTTGTACTGAGCAGAGCGGAGCATGATCAAAAGAATCAAGGTTGAAGATCTCAAACTGGGGATGTACATCCACGACCTGAATTGCGGGTGGATGGACCATAACTTCCTCCGCAGCCGCTTCACCCTCCGGAAGGAGGAGGACCTCAAGAAGCTCCAGGAGAGCAAGATCGGGGAACTCTACATCGATACCATCAAGGGTATCGATGTAGCGGATGCCCCGACCCAGCGGGAAATCGAGGTGGAGATCCAGAACAAGGTCCTGGATCTGGCGACCCGCAGCCGCAGCCTCCCGCCCCAGACCACCCATGCCGAGGAACTCGCCATCGCCAAGGACATCCAGTGCGAGGCCAGCGAGGTCATCACCAGCATGCTGGCCGATATCCGCCTGGGCAAGCAGGTGGAAGTGGAACGCGTGAGCCCGGTGGTCACGCAGATCACTGAATCCATCCTCCGCAACCCTGGAACGCTCGTAAGCCTGTGCCGCCTCAAGGAGGGTGACACCTACACCTTCCAGCACTGCGTCAGCGTCGCCACGCTCCTGGTGGCCTTCTGCCGGTACATGGGCATGGAGAAGGATCAACTCATCGAGGCTGGCATCGGCGGCATGCTCCACGATGTGGGCAAGATGCGGGTGCCCGACCACATCCTCAATAAGCCCGGCAAACTCACAGACCCCGAATTCGAGATCATGAAGAGCCATGTGAGCCTGGGCCTGGAGACGCTCCAGCAGACACCCAATATCTCGCCGATGATGATCCAGATCGCCGGTGAGCACCACGAACGCTTCGACGGAACAGGCTATCCCTATCAGCTGCATGGCCTTGAAATCAGCAACCTGGGCCGCATGGCCGCCGTGGTCGATGTCTACGACGCCATCTCCTCCAACCGCATCTACCACAAGGGCATGGAACCAGCCCTCGCCCTCCAGAAGCTCTTCGAGTGGAGCCAGTATCATTTCGACCCGGAACTCGTGCAGCACTTCATCCAGGCCATCGGCATCTACCCTGTGGGCAGCCTGGTCATGCTCGAAAGCCAGCGGGTGGGCATCGTCATGGAACAGGGGGAAAAGGGCCTCCTCTTCCCCGTCGTGAGGATCCTCTATGACGCCAAAAACCGGAAGAAGCTCCGGCCGGTCGATATCAACCTATCGGAATCCAAGCACGGTGGGGACCACATCACAGGCAGCGAACTGCCGGAGGATTGGGGCATCAACCCCTTCGAATACCTCAGGCTGGATCTCGGAAACTAGAGCATCCCCTTCTCGTGCATCCACTCGTCGTTGAAGATCGTGCTCAGGTAGCGGGAGGCGCTATCGGCGAAGACGATGGCCATGCGAGCGCCCGGCGGCAGCGTGCGCCCCACCTGGAGCGCCGCGTGGATGACGGCCCCACTGGAGCCGCCCACCAGTAGGCCCTCCCGGCGGGCGAGTGCCCGGGCGGCCAGGAAGGCGTCCCGGTCCGAGACCTGCACCATCTCGTCGATCACGGAGAAATCCGCGCACCCGATCAGGAACTCGTCCCCCAGTCCCTCCAGCAGGTAGGGCGCGGCCTTGCCGACCCTGCCCGTCCGGAAATACTCCGTAAAAATCGAGCCCTCCACATCCACGGCCACCACCTGGATGGCGGGGTTCTTTTCCTTGAGATAGCGCCCCACGCCCCCGATGGTGCCGCCAGTGCCCATGCCGGCCACCACCGCATCGATGCGGCCCTCCATCTGGTCCCAGATCTCGGGCCCCATGCCCAGGTAGTGGGATTGGTTGTTCTCCCGGTTGTTGTGCTGATCGGGGAAGTAGCAGTGCGGGAGCTCCTTGGCCAACCTGGGGGCGATGTTGTTGTAGCTATCGGGGTGCTCGGGCGGGAGGGAGGTATCCACCTTCACCACGTCCACGCCGAGAGCCTTCAGCTGATCCAGTTTCTCCTTGCTGGTGCGATCCCGCACGACCACCGTGAGCTTGTAGCCCTTCTGGATGGCCAGGAGCGCTAATCCCATGGCCGTATTGCCCGAGGAATTCTCCAAAATGGTATCTCCCGGCTTCAGGCGACCGTCCTTCTCTGCCGCCTCCACCAGGTACCGGGCGATGCGATCCTTGCTGCTGCCCATGGGATTGAGGAATTCCAGCTTGGCGTAGATGTGGCAGCCCAGGCCTTCGGTGATGCGGTTGAGCCGCACCATCGGCGTGTGGCCGATCACATCCAGGATATCGTCGTAGCAGCGGGTGTCGTGCATGGGAGCCTCGAAGCCCTTCCAGTCTGACAGCACACAGCTCCATGATCCGGGTGGGACGACGAAAGGGAGGCCGACCCTACTCCAGGTTCTCGCCCTGAAAGGCCTGTTCCGAACGCATCGCATGAAGCACCACCAGGTCTTTCCCCTCCGCCCAGTAGAAGAGCCGCACGCAGGGCGGGACCACCAACTCTCGCTGCCGCCGTTCTGGGGCCTCAGGGATCTTAAGGCCAGAATCCGGGAACGCCGAGAGGCGGTCCAGACCCTGCTCGATCCGCTCCGAAAGTTTTCCGGCCGCATCCGAATTCTCCTGGGCAATGAAACCCAGGATCTCGTCCAACTTCCGACTGGCCGCGAGGGTGAAGCGAATCTTCAACGGCGCCATTTGCGCAGCTCCGCTTTCTCTTCCTCCCAACTCAGGGTCGTCCCTCGGCAAGGTCCCTTTCGCCCTCCTCGATGCCCTTCAGGACCACATAGCGGCGCGCCATCGCCTCGGAGGCGCGATCCCTCTGTTCAGGCTCCCGGCCTTGCCCTGGAAGATGGCCACCGCCCACTTCCCACCGCTTTCAGATCCAGGCCTCCTTGCGGATCTCCCCGTCGATGCCCACGACGATGACCTTGAGAGGCACCTTGCGCTGCGCCCGCGCGAGGGCTTGCTGGGCCATGCGCAGGAGGCCACCGCAGCAGGGCACTTCCATGATCATCACCGTGAGGGTATTGATCTGGGCCTCATCGATGAGGGCCGTCAGCTTGTCCAGGTAGACCTCCTGGCCCTGGTCCAGCTTGGGGCAGGCGATGGCGAGGGTCTTGCCGGGGAGGTGCCTCTGGTTGAAATCGGCCATGGCGAAACCGCAACAATCGGCGGCCAGCAGCAGATCCGATCCGTGGAAGACCGGGTGCATGGGCGAGATGAGGTGCATCTGCACGGGCCACTGGCCCAGGCGGCTCGTGAGGCCATCCCGGGATTCCGCAGCCACGGGTTCCCGATGCAGGACCCGGGGTGCGGATCCAGGGCAACCCTGGGCCTTGAATTCGGGAACAGGCAGTTCCTGCTCCTTCAGGTAGGCGAGGGCCTGGTCGAGATAGGTGGTCTGGGCATGGGCGTGCAGGTGCTGGAGATGGGCCTTCAAGGTGTTGGCGCCCATGGGCAGGAGGTTCTCGAGGGTCCTCCGCTCGTCGTAGGGCGCCGCCTCCCGCAGTTCGATCTCGATGGCCCCCCGGGGGCACTGGCCGATGCAGGCGCCCAGGCCATCACAGGTGATCTCCGAGACGAGCCGCGCCTTGCCGTCGATCACCTGCAGGGCCCCCTCTGGACATCCACTGGCGCAGAGACCGCAACCATCACACTTCGCCTCAAGAATCCGGATGATCTGACGTTCCATTGGAGCCTCCCAGATCCTCAGGGTCCCCTCATTCCATCTCCTCGACCTTGACGGTCATCAAGAGGGACCCTTTCCCAGGCCGGATGGAATCTGCAAAAACCGGCCTCCTTCATGGATTGGCCAAAAGGACTAGAATGGAGGATTGGCCTCTGCAAGGAGGCGAAGATTGGCCGGGCGCTCCTGCATGGCACGGTCCAAGCGAATAGGCGGACGAGTGAATACAGAACGAGCATGGTTTTCAGGTTATCCAACAGGCGTGGGACGCGAGGCCCAGCCCTTCCCCTTCGAGAACCTGGGCCAGCTGGTGAAGCGGGCGGCGGAGCGCTACGGAGACAAGAGGGCCGAGACCCTGGTGCTGCCCAATGGCATGGAGGCCTCCCTCAGCTTCAAGGAAATCGACCGGCTCTCGGATGCCTTCGCGGCCTACCTCCAGCATGGCCTCCAGCTCCAGGTTGGCGCCCGCATCGCGATCCTCCTGCCCAATACCCTGGCCTACCCCATCTGCGCCTTCGGTGCCCTCAAGGCCGGATGCGTGGTCGTCAACACCAACCCCCTCTACACGCCCCGGGAACTGGAACTCCAGCTCCAGGATAGTGGCGCCGAAGTCCTGGTGGTGCTCGACCACTTCGGCGACAAGGTGGCCTCCGTCGTGCCCAAGACCCGCGTGAAGACCCTCGTGGTGACCAGCGTCGCCGATTTCTTTCCCTTACTCTCTAGGGCCCTCATCAAGACCAAGCTGAAGCTCTCGGGCAAGATCCCCTCCATCGGACACGCCTTCACGCCCCTGCCCCGGGCCCTGCATCAGGGCGCGCTGTACCTGGCCAAGGCACGCATCCTGCCCGAGGCCGTGAAGCGCCCCAGCCCCACCCGGGAGACCCTGGCCCTGCTCCAGTACACCGGGGGCACCACGGGCACCAGCAAGGGCGCCATGCTGAGCCACGGAAACATGCTCGCCAACGCCGAGCAGATCGCCGAGATCTCGGGGATCTACATCACCTACGGCGAGGAGACCGTGCTGACGGTCCTGCCGATGTACCACGTCATCGCCTTCACCATCAATCTGGTCTACGGATTCCACTCCGGCAGCCATAGCATCCTGGTGCCCAACCCCAGGCCCCTCAAGAATCTCCGGGCGGCCTTCAAGAACCACGAGATCACCTGGATGACGGCGGTCAATACGCTCCTCAAGGCCCTCCCCAACGAGAGCTGGTTCCAGCCCCAGATGACCCGGAAGATGCTGGCGGTCTTCGCGGGGGGCATGCAGACCCACCCGGAGGTCCTACGGTGTTGGGAGGAACTCACGGGCTGCCTGGTGATCGAAGGCTTCGGACTGAGCGAAGCCAGCCCCCTGGTCACCTACAATGCCGCCGTCCGCCATGGCGACCGCCTCCGGCGCACCATGAAGCAGGTGGGCGGCGTGGGCCTCCCCCTGCCCGGCACCGATATCCGCATCGTGGACGAGGATGGAAAGCCCGTGGCCCCCGGCGAGCATGGCGAGATCGTCGTGCAAGGACCGCAGGTCATGCAGGGATACTGGAACCAGCCCGAAGAATCCGCGCGGACCCTCCGGGATGGCTGGCTGCACACGGGCGATATCGGATGCTTCGACGCCGAGGGCTACCTCAATATCACCGATCGCAAGAAGGACATGATCATCGTCAGCGGCTTCAATGTCTTCCCCAACGAGGTGGAAGCCTGCATCGCCATGCACCCGGACGTGGCCGATGTGGCGGTGGTGGGCATTCCCAATGAGAATACCGGCGAGGCCGTGCGCGCCTTCGTCGTATCCCGGAAGCACCTCACGGCCGAGGAGATCCGCGCCCACTGCCGGCGCCTGCTGGTGAACTACAAGGTGCCCACCAGCTTCAGCTTCCTGGCGGAAATCCCCAAGAATTCCGTGGGCAAGGCCCTGCGCCGGGAACTCCGCACCCCTTCGGCCGCCCAGGGCTGACGAGGCCCTGTGACCCCGGCCTGCTTCGACACCCACTGCCATCTCCAGGATCCCCGCTTCGGCGAAGACCTGGCCCCCCTGCTGGCCCGCGCTCAGCAGGCGGGTGTCACCCACCTGGTCTGCTGCGGCACCCGGGAGGCGGACTGGGCCAGGGTGCTGGAACTCTCCCAGCGCCACCCCAGCGTCCTGCTCATGCTCGGCCTCCATCCCTGGTACGCCCAAGGGGCAGGCCCCGGATGGCTGGAGCGCCTGGAGGGCCAGCTGAAGGAAGGACCGATGGGCATCGGCGAATGTGGCCTGGATTTCGCGGTGGAAAATGCGGATCGCTCTCTCCAGGAGGCCGTCTTCCGGAGCCAGCTGCGGCTGGCCCGGAAATGGAACCGGCCCCTTTCCATCCACTGCCGCCGCGCCTGGGCGCGCCTCCAGACAATCGCCCGGGAGGAGGGCCTGCCGGAAGCCGGGGCCGTGATCCACGCCTTCTCCGGTTCGGTCGAGGTGGCCCGGGAAGTCCAGGACCTGGGCTTCCATCTCTCCTTCGGATGCTCCCTGGCCAAGCCCCAGCACGCCCGCGCCGCCAAGGCCGTCCAGGCCGTGGCCGAATCGAGCCTGCTCTTCGAGACGGACGCGCCCAGCCTCTTCCCTAGGGACCTGCCCGGCTGGGGGGGCTGTGCACTGAGCGAGCCCGCCCATATCCACCTGGTGTTGGAAGCCGCGGCGCGTATTCGGGGGACCGATCTGGCATCCCTCACGGCCCTGGCTTACAAAAATTCGGAACGAATTTTCGGAGGGCTGCGGCCATGAGATGGTTCGCCCGCACGGAGCAACTGCTGGGGGAAGAGGCCTACGCGCGGCTCAGTCGGTCCCGGGTGGCCATCTATGGCCTGGGGGGCGTGGGTTCTTTCGCCTGTGAGGCCCTGGCCCGGGCGGGGGTGGGCTACCTGCGTTTGGTGGACCACGATGTGGTGAACCCCACCAACCTCAACCGCCAGCTCCTGGGCCTGCACTCGACCCTGGGCCTTCCCAAAGTGGAGGCAGCCGCCAACCGGGTGAAGGACATCAACCCTGGATGCGAAGTGGATGCCCGCCGGGCCTTCCTCAATAACGATTCCGTGGCCGAACTCCTGCTGCCCGAGGTGGACCTGGTCATCGATGCCATCGATTCCGTGAACGCCAAGTGCGCCCTGCTCCAGGCCGCCTTCGAAGGCGGCCTGCCCATCGTCTCCAGCATGGGTGCCGGAGGGCGCATGGACGGAGGCCAGGTCTTCGCCGGAGATCTCTCCAAGACCCGCAACTGCCCCCTGGCCACCGTGATCCGCCAGCGCATGCGCCGCCGGGGCATCAGCAAGGGCATCCTCTGCATCTACTCCCTGGAGATCTGCGAGAATACACGGCCCCCCAACCCCGTCGATATCGACGCCCACATCGGGCCCGGCCGCCCACGCACCCCGCTGGGGACCATCTCCTACATGCCCGCCATCTTCGGACTGCGCGTGGCCCAGGAGGCCATCCGCCTCCTGCTGGAACCCCGATCTCAAGACTGATGCGGCTTCGCGTTCAAAAGAACAGATTCACCACGAACGACAAAGAAGCCCCCCACTGAAATTCCCCTTCCCCATGGAGCGTTCGAATGCCCCACATCGCCTGGCTCGACTGGTTCGCCTACATCGCTTCGGTGGTGCTAGCCCTCTCGCTGACGATGAGTTCCATCGTCAAGCTCCGCTGGTACAACATGCTCGGCGCCGCCGCCTTCTCGGTGTACGGGTTCCTCATCAAGGCCTACCCCGTGGGCGTGCTCAACGGCTTCATCGCCTGTGCCGATATCTACTATCTGGTGCAGATCTACGCCACCAAGGAGCGGCTCCACCTCATCACCGTGCCGCCCGGATCCGATTACCTCCAGTGCTTCTTCAAGGAATACCGGGCCGAGATCACCCGCTTCTTCCCCAGCTTCGATTTCCGCTCGGATGGGAACCGGCTGAGCTTCTACGTGCTGCGCAACCTGATGCCCGCCTGCGTCTTCATCGGCACCCCTGGCCCCGACGGTGTGCTGGAGGTCAATCTGGATTTCGTCGTGCCCGCCTACCGGGACTTCAAGCCCGGCGAATTCCTCTTCATCCAGAACCGCGACCAGTTCCAGAAGCGGGGCTTCCGCAGGCTGCTGGCCCGTTCCCATGACCGCCAGCACGACGCCTACCTCCTCCGCATGGGATTCGTCCCTGCGGGTCAAGAGGAAGGCGCCACGGTGTTCACGCTCGAGACGGTGTAGACCAGATACGAGTCCAGGTGGGAAAGCCCCCTTCAGCGGGCCCTCAGGCTCCGGTACCTCCGGATCAGCGCGTTGGTCGAGCTATCGTGCTTCAGCTCGGGTGCTGCGGCGGCCTCGAGTTCGGGCTGAATCCGCTGGGCCAGGACCTTGCCCAATTCCACGCCCCATTGATCGAAGGAATCGATGGACCAGATGGCGCCCTGGGTGAAGACCAGGTGCTCGTAGAGGGCCACCAGCGCCCCCAGGGTGGCGGGCGTGAGGCGCTCGGCCATGAGCAGATTGGAGGGCCTGTTGCCCTCGAAGCAGCGGTGGGGCGCCAAGGCCTCCGGGATGCCTTCGGCCTTCACCTCGTCGAGGGTCTTGCCGAAGGCCAGGGCCTCGGCCTGGGCCAGCACATTGGAGAAGAGCAAGTCGTGGTGGCGCCCCAGGGGGTTCAGGCCCTGGGCAAAGACCAGAAAATCGCAGGGGATCAGCTTGGTGCCCTGGTGGATCATCTGATAGAAGGAGTGCTGGCCGTTGGTGCCGGGCTCCCCGAAGTAGATGGCGCTGGTCTGGTGCTCGACCCTTTCCCCGGAAAGCGTTGTGCTCTTCCCGTTGCTCTCCATGACGAGCTGCTGCAAGTAGGCCGGGAAGCGCTTCAGATACTGTTCGTAGGGCAGGACGGCCACCGCCTGGGCATCGAAGAAACAGGTGTACCAGAGGCCGATGAGGCCCATGAGTACCGGCAGGTTCTGCTCGAAGGGCGCGGTGCGGAAGTGCTCGTCCATGGCGTGGAAGCCCGAGAGCAGCTCGCGGAAATGCTCCGGGCCGATGGCGAGCATGGTGGACAGCCCGATGGCGCTATCCATGGAATAGCGGCCCCCCACCCAGTCCCAGAAGCCGAACATATTGGCCGTATCGATCCCGAATTCCGAGACCAGCCTGGCGTTGGTGGAGACGGCCACGAAGTGCCGCGCGATGGCGGCCTCGTCCTTCAGGGCCTCCAGGCACCAGGCCCGAGCCGTGCGGGCATTGGTCATGGTCTCCTGTGTGGTGAACGTTTTTGACGAGATAATGAAGAGCGTTTCCTCCGGATCCAGATCCCCCGTGGCCTCGGCGAAGTCCGTGCCATCCACGTTGGACACGAAGCGGAAGACCAGCTCCCGCGTGGTGTAGTGCTTGAGGGCCTCGAAGGCCATGACGGGCCCCAGATCCGAGCCCCCGATGCCGATATTGACGATGGCGCGGATGGGGCGTCCCGTGTGGCCCAACCAGGATCCGGAACGCACCCGCTCGCAGAAGGCCCCCATGCGGGAAAGCACGGCGTGGACATCACCGACCACATCCCGGCCATCGACCTCGATGCGCTGGCCCGCAGGGGCCCGCAGGGCCGTGTGCAGCACGGAGCGGTCCTCGGTGAGGTTGATGCGGTCCCCCCGAAACATGGCCTCGATGCGCCCCTGGAGGCGGGCTTCCTCCGCGAGCTTCAGCAGCAGGCGGAGGGTCTCGTCGGTGATGCGGTTCTTGGAATAGTCCAGGAAGATGCCCGCCCCCTCGCAGGTGAAACGCTCACCCCGGCTGGAATCCCTGGCGAAGAGCTCCCGGAGGTGGAGGCCCTTCACCTCTGAGTAATGGGCCGAGAGGGCCTTCCAGGAGGGGCGCTCAGTGAGGGGCAGCTGGTTCATGGGAACTCCTGGATAGAAATAGGCCGTCATTCTACAACTGGGATCACGCACAAAATAGGTTCAACGGAGCAGGTACCAGGGCAGGGCCAGGCCCACCCCCAGCCCGAATGCCAGGTCCAGGCCGTAGTTCCCCAGGAAGGCCCCCAGGAACATCACCAGCGCCACGGGCGTTCCCAGCAGTTTGGCGAAAAAGCCCGCCCCCTTGGTCCACACGGCGTCCAGGAAGGATTGGGCATCCCCAAAACTGGGGAAGGCGTGCATGGCGATGGCCACCGCCAGCCACAGGGGCAGCACCTTCGAAGTCCAGACCGATGCCCCCGGCAGGCGCCCGCTCAGGGCCAGCCAGCCCAGCGCCACGCTGGTCGTCGTGTTCACGAAAAAGGGGCCCATGGAGATGAACATGTGCCGCCACCAGCTCCGGGGCCGCTCGTGCATCACGTATCCGGCGGGAACGCCGAAGCGGAAGTAGCAGACCCGGATGACGCGGGTGCCCGTGAGGTGACACAGGATCTGATGGCCCAGTTCGTGGACGATGACCCCGGGGATGCTGGCCAGGATCAGCAGGATGCGGAAGAGGAACACCCTAGGCTTCGGAGCCTTCCGCCCATGCCGTCAGCAGCTGGATGGAGACGCCCACGGCGGCGGCCATCCATTCCAGCGACACCCATTCCTGAAGGGAATGGAAGCTCTGGCCCCCGGCAAAAATATTGGGCGTCAGGATGCCCATGAAGGAGAGCCTCGCGCCGTCCGTACCCCCGCGAATGGCCTTGCGCACCAGAGGAATGCCCTGGCGCCGCACGGCCTCCATGGCATAGTCCAGCACCTTGGGATCCTCGGCGATCTTGTCGCCCATGTTGCGGTAGGACTCCTTGATCTCAAGGGAGATACGGGCGCCGGGGAAACGCGCCTCGACCTGCCCGATCACCCGGCGCAGGGACGCTTCCCGCTGGTGCAGTTCCTCTTCCGTGAAGGCCCGCACCAAGAGCTTCACTTCGGCCTTGGTCACATCGCCCTTCAGGTCCAAGGGGTGGAGGTAGGGTTCCCTGCCCTCGGTATTTTCAGGCAGGCCCTCTGCGGGCAGGCCATCGACGATGCTGGATGCCACCCGCACGGCGTTGATCATCACCCCCTTGGCGTATCCCGGATGCACATCGTGGCCCTGGATGGTGACGATCGCCGTATCGGCGCAGAAGGTCTCGTCCTCGATCTCCCCCAGATCCGAACCGTCCAGGGTGTAGGCGTACTTCGCCCGGAAGGCCGCCACATCGAAATGCTCGGTGCCCCGGCCCACCTCTTCGTCGGGGGTGAAGCCGATGCGCAGCTCCCCGTGGGGAAATTCCGGATGGGCTCCCAGCCAGGCGATGAGGGTCATGATCTCGGCGATGCCGGCCTTGTCATCGGCCCCCAGCAGGGTCGTGCCATCGGTGTGGACCAGGGTGTGGCCCAGGCAGCGGGCCAGGGCGGGATTGGTGGCCATGGGGATCGTCTCGCCGCTGCCCGGAAGGGCGATATCGCCGCCCCCATAGGCCTCGATGATCTGAGGCTTCACGCCCCCCCCAGGGGTTCCCGCGTAGGTGTCCAGGTGGGCCAGGAAGCCCACCGCAGGCACGGGGGCATGGCCCAGGGGCAGATGGGCCGGCACCGTGGCGAAGACATAGCCCCACTCGTCCATGGCGGCGTCCCCGCAGCCGAGGGTCTTCAGCTCGTCCACCAGGATGCGCGCCAGATCCTTCTGCTTTTCCGTGGAGGGGAAGCAGGTGGCCTCTTCATCGCTTTGGGTATCCACCTGCACGTAGCGGAGGAAACGGGCGAGCAGTGCCTGCTTTTCGGAGGGGTCGAGGGTCCAGGTCGTCATGGGGGCTCCAGGTTCCCACCAGTATGGGGGAAGTCCGAGGCACAATGCGATGAGCGGGATTCAAGCCCCCTCCCTTGGAGGCCGTTAAGGATTCCTCAAGGAGCCTTGGTTCCTCATGGGGTAGGCGATGGATGATTCTGTTTTCGGCGAACTCCGCAAATTCGTGGCACCGGAATTCATCTTCGGCTTCGATGCACGGAAACTGGTGGGTCGCTATGCCCGCAAGCTGGGAGGTCGCAGGGTCCTCCTGGTCTCGGACCCGGGCGTTGGCGCCGCCGGGTGGACGGAGGAATGCGCGGCTCTGCTGGAAGCCGAAGGCCTCCACGTCACGCGCTTCCTGGGGGTATCGCCCAACCCAAGGGACACCGAGGCCATGCTCGGCGCCCGTATCGATTCACCCCCCTTGTCCCTGTGACCACGTAAGCCGGTGGCAGGCAGCCATGATGGGCTGGTGATGTCCCGCTTGCCCTGGCAGCCTCAGGCTGGTTCCAGTGCCGGTAGGGGCTGGTTGGATCGGGCGGAGTGGAGGGCCCTGAGCAGCCAGTCGAAGTAGGGGACGCCGCGGATGCGGGCGGTGGTGCCCAGGCTCAGGAGGCGTTCGAAGAATCGCTTTCCGTCCGCGCTGGGCAGTCGCTGGAAGATCCGCTTGAGGATCACGAGGGGGCGCAGGGCCCGCTCGGCCGCATTGTTCGTCGGCTCCACGCCCTCGACCTTCAGGAACACCCAGAGCTTGTCCCATTTCCGGAGGAGGTCCTTCCCGAGGTTTCGGGCGGCCTTGTGATCCATCGCGCTGGCCTGGATCAGACCGCGTTTGAGCCGCGCCAGATTGATGGCGGTGCAGGCCCGGAGCTCTTTCCGGCTGATGTCGCCCGCCCGGAAGGTGTGCCACAGCGCAAAGATCTCCTCCTGCTCGGCGAGCAGTCGCTTTCCCAGTGCGGCCACCTCGGGCTTCTGGGATTCGCTCAGGGCGACGAACTCGCGGCGCAAATGGGCCCAGCAGAACTGGCGAACGGCAGATTTTAAGGCGTTGTAGGCGCCGTAGCGGTCCGTGCCAATCACGCCTTGGAAGTCCTCGGGAAGTATCGCCTTTAGGGCCCTCGCCCCACGGGTGTCACTGAAGTGGAAGAGGGCCGTACGGGCGGAAAGGGCCACCCAGATCCAGTCCCGGTCCTTCCGGCCGAAGCCGGTCTCGTCGAGGTTGAGCACATCCGCCGTACGGATCTGCTGGGAGAGGTCCTCCCAGGCGGGGAGTAGGTGGCTCCCCAGCGCCACACCGCTCTCGTGCAGCCAACCGCGTGAGACCGCTACGCCCGTCACCTCCGAGAGGAAACGCTGGAGCGGCGTCAGGCTCATGCGGCCCTCTGTGCGCAGATAGGCCGCCGCAGCCTGAAGGCGCGGGCCGATCCCGCCCGGCGCAGCCTCTGGGGGAAGCGGCGCCTGCACCTTCCTCTGGCAGTGCGGGCAGATCCCCTCCTCCAGCGCGTAGGCGATGACTTCTGTGAGGCGCTGAGCCAGATCCACCACCCGGTGCAGGCGCGTCCCGGTGATGGCCCCTGAAGGAACCTCGCCTCGGCAGTGGGGGCAACAGGCGAGGGGCACCGAAACCGTACGGTCCTCGCTGCCTTCCGGCAGCATCACCCGAGCGGATCCCTTCCGTCCCGGTTGGCCGCCGCGCTTGCGCCCCGTGGGCGGCGCCGGTGGCTTGGGTGGCGCCGCGGGTCCGTCCGAACTGGGGGGCTTGCTGCTGTTGCGACTGTCCTTCCCGAGGCGATCCTGGAGCGACTCCAGCAATTTTTCCAGGCGTTCCATCGCCTCCCGCAGGCAGACCATTTCCGCACGCAGTTCCCCGTTCTCGGCAGCCAGGGCCAGATAACGCGGATCAGTCAGAACAGGATCAAGCTCCATCCTTCAGAATCTGACTGGTTTGAGACCAAAGTACAAGCGAATTATTCACTTGCGGTGATTTTATCCTCAATCACGAGTTGAGCCTGCATGGGGGGGGGTGAATCGATACCGGCGCCCAGGTCTTCCTCGAGAGCGCCAGCGATTTCCTGGTGGCCATCGGGGGCGGCAGTGCCATGGACTGCGCCAAGGGCATCGGCATCGTGGCCGCCAATGGTGGCAATATCCTGGATTACGAAGGCGTGGACCAGGTTCCGGCGCCCATGCCTCCCCTGATCTGCATCCCGACCACAGGCGGCTCTTCCGCAGATGTCTCCCAGTTCGCCATCATCAACAATACCCAGGAGCATGTGAAGATCGCCATCATCAGCAAGGCTGTCGTGCCCGACGTGGCGCTCATCGACCCGCGCACTCTTTTGACGATGGATCCCTATCTCACGGCCTGCACCGGCATGGACGCCCTGGTCCATGCCATCGAGGCCTTCGTCTCCAACGCCCATTCTCCCATCACCGATGTCCATGCCCTGGAAGCGATCCAGCTCGTTGCCCGGCATCTCCGGGCCAGCGTGGCCTCCCCGGAGGACCTGACGCTGAGGGCTCACATCATGCTGGCCAGCCTCCAGGCCGGCTTGGCCTTCTCCAATGCCAGCCTGGGGTGCGTCCATGCCATGGCCCACAGCCTGGGCGGCTTCAAGGATCTGCCCCATGGCGAATGCAACGCCCTCCTCCTGCCCTACGTGATGGACTACAACTTCTCCGTGGCGCCGGAGCGCTTCCGTCGCATCGCCGAAGCCCTGGGCTGCGATCCGAAGGGGCTCAACGCCCGGGAGCTCCGGACGCGCCTCATGTCCCAGGTCATGGATCTGCGCCGGGAATGTGGCATCGAGCAGGGCCTCAGGGCCCGGGGAGTCCATGCCTCGGACCTTCCCCGCCTCGCGGACAAGGCCATCGAGGATCCCTGCAACGCCACCAATCCCAGGCCTCCCACCCAG
Organism: uncultured Holophaga sp.; assembly: GCA_963664825.1. Classification (GTDB taxonomy): domain Bacteria; phylum Acidobacteriota; class Holophagae; order Holophagales; family Holophagaceae; genus JAYREN01. The sequence continues at coordinate 2,550,921 of OY761614.1, read as the reverse complement.
GGTGACCTCCAAGCCATCTACGGCGAGGCGATGTAGATGAAGGAACGGCGCAACTGGAACCGGATGCGAGAGAGCATCATCGGCCTGGGGGAGGATTCCTCCCGGAGGACCTACTATCCCGAGCTGCTGACCCGGATTACCCAGCTGGAGACGGCCCAGGAGAGTCTCCATCAGTCCGAGGCGAACCTGCGGGCGATCTTCAACAGTCTGCACGATGCCGTGATCATCCACGACTTCCAGGGCCGGGTGCTGGAAGTGAACGACGCCATGCTGAATATGTTCGGCGTGGATTGGCAATCCTGCCGGAATTACCGCATCCAGGATTACTCCGCCCAGATGATGGGAGAGGCGAATCTCGAAGGCAGGCTTCAGGAGCTATGGAACGCCCTGCGCCGGGATGGCTACGCGCTCTTCCGCTGGAAGGGGCGGCGGCCCACGACCCCGGATCGCGAGTTCGATGTGGAGATCTCCCTGCGCCAGGCCCTCTGGTTCGAGCAGGAGGCCATCGTGGCCGTGGTACGGGATATCTCCGAACGGCTCCGTCTGGAGGAGATGCTCCACCAGGCGCAGAAACTGGACGCCCTGGGCCAGCTCGCTGGAGGAGTGGCCCACGACACCAACAACATGCTGGGAGTCATCATCGGCTATACGGATCTGCTGTTGGAGGACGCCCCGGGGGGAAGTCCCCTCGCCAAGGACCTGGAGCAGATCCGCAGGGCCGCCTTCCATTCCGCGGACCTCACCCGCCAACTGCTCGCCTTCGCCCGCAAGCAGCCCATCCAGCCTCAGATCGTGGACCTCAATATGATCGTGGAGGGCGCCCAGAAGATGCTGCGGCGGATCATCGGAGAGCAGCACACCCTGGCCTGGAAACCCTCCAAGACCCCGTTGAATGTGTGGGCCGATCCCACCCAGCTGGACCAGATCGTGACCAACCTCGCCGTAAACGCCCGGGATGCGCTGAGCCCCGGCGGCACCATCACCCTGGAAACGGCCAGCGCCCAGCTGGATGAGACCTACACCCATCAGCACCCCGATGCGAGCCCGGGGGAATTCGTGGTGCTCACGGTGACGGACAACGGCCACGGAATGACGCCGGAGGTCCAGGCGAGGATCTTCGATCCCTTTTTCACCACCAAGGCCCTGGGCCAGGGGACAGGGCTGGGCCTGGCCACGGTCTACGGCATCGTCCGACAGAACAATGGCTTCATCAGCGTCTACAGCGTCGTGGGCGTAGGCACCACCTTCCGGGTTCACCTGCCCCGGCACCTGGGCGAAGGGCCCATGGCACTGGTGCCCAAGGCCTCCCTGGTGGGTGGACAGGAGACCCTGCTCCTGGTGGAAGACGAGGTGGCCCTCCTGGAATTGGCCCTGCGCCTCCTGGAGGACGCAGGCTACCGAGTGCTGGCTGCCTCCAGCCCCCTGGAGGCCCTGCGCCTGGCAGCGACCCACGCAGAGCCCATCGCCATGCTCGTCACGGATCTCGTGATGCCCGAGCTCAATGGCCGTGAGCTCTTCGAACGCATTCGCTGCTCCCGTCCCGAGATTCGCCCCCTCTTCCTGTCGGGCTACCCCGCAGGCACCATCAGCCTCCAGGATCTGCCAGGCCGAGGTGCAGGCTTTCTCCAAAAACCCTTCACCCGGATCGATCTGCTGGGCAGGGTCAGAGAGATTCTGGATGCCTGATACCAGGTGCGCAGGCCCTTCTCTCCGGCCGCGGCACTGCCCGCCTCGATCATCGCTCCGCCTCTCGAGCTCCAGCCACGGCTTGAACCCGAATTGTGCATTTCGAGTAGCCGACAGACGACAGGCTGGCGGCGTAGAGCGGTGCGGCACAGGCTTGGGCAAAGCCCAAACTGTGCCGTGCCGCGACTCGAAATGCCGTAATGTGTCGCCCGTTGGGAACGCATCGACAGAACCAAACGCTAAATCCGGGTTGAACGGATAGAAGGTGGAGTAGGACGGGCCCATACTCTTGAACATCAGAGGTTTCATGAAGACCTGGGCCGAGTTCCGTGAACACCACCGCCTGCGCAGCCCCTTTCCCGAGGCCTGGAGCCCCTTGCGCTTCCTGGGCCCAGGCATGCTGGTGGCCGTGGGCTTCATCGATCCGGGCAACTGGGCCTCCAACGTGGCCGCGGGCTCAGGCTTCGGCTACCAGCTGCTCTGGGTCGTGACCCTCTCCACCTTCATGCTCATCCTGCTCCAGCACAACGCGGCCCATCTGGGCATCGTCACGGGACTCTGCCTGGCGGAATCGGCGACCCTGCACATGCCCACGTGGATTTCCCGGCCCGCGCTCGCGTCGGCCGTGCTGGCGGCCCAAGCCACGGCCTTCGCCGAGATCCTGGGGGGCGCCATCGCCCTGGGGATGCTCTTCCACCTGCCCCTCAGGCTCGGCGCCTGCCTCACGGCCCTGGTGGTGGGCGTCCTGCTCTTCCTCAACACCTATGGCCGCATCGAGAAGCTCATCGTGGGCTTCGTCTCCCTCATCGGACTGGGATTCCTCTTCGAGCTGATGCTGGTCCAAACCCACTGGAGCGCGGCTATCACAGGCTGGGTGAGACCCAGCCTGCCCCTGGGTTCCATGACCATCGTCATGAGCGTGCTGGGGGCGGTGGTGATGCCCCACAATCTCTTCCTGCACTCGGAATTCATCCAGAGCCGCAAGTGGAGCCTCCAGGGGGATGAAGCCATCCGCCACCATCTGCGCTTCGAGTTCTTCGATACGCTGTTTTCCATGCTCGCGGGCTGGGCCATCAATAGCGCGATGATCCTGCTGGCCGCGGCCACCTTCTTTCATCAAGGGGTGCCGGTGGCTTCCCTGGAACAGGCCGAAGCCATGCTGCGGCCCATCCTGGGCCCGGCGGCGGCCATGGTCTTCGCCCTGGCCCTGCTGGCGGCAGGGGTGGCCTCTTCGATCACCGCGGGCATGGCCGGGGGCAGCATCTTCACGGGGATCTTCGGCCGCACCTTCGATATCCGTGACGGCCATACAAGAGCCGGTCTGCTGGTCACACTGCTGCCCGCCCTGGCGGTGATCTTTTTCGTGACCAATAGCTTCAAGGCCCTGCTGTTGAGCCAGGTGCTCCTCAGCCTCCAGCTCCCCATCACCATCCTCCTCCAGCTCAGCCTCACCTCCTCCCGCAGGGTCATGGGCGCCTACGCCAATTCAGGAGCGGGGAAGGCCCTGCTCTGGACCACGGCCGTGGTGGTGATCGGCCTGAACCTGATGCTGCTGAAGAGCGTACTGCTGGGCTAGGCCTGGGTCTTGAAATCCTTCCCCAGCCAGCCCTTGGCCAGGATGAGCACGACGGTGCTCACGCAGGCCAGGCATCCGAAGAAGAACCACATGGTGCCCGTGGCCTGGGGGCCCTTCTCAGGACACCAGCGCGCCAGGGCGATGCCGGAATAGATGGGCACGAGCATCTTGGTGAGGAACCAGGGGAACTGGGCCACGCCCATGTAGGCCCCCGTACGGCCCTCGGGGGCGATCTCGGCGGCGTACTGGAGGAAGCGCGGCTGCCACATGGCCTCGCCGATGCTGAGCACCAGGATGTAGGCGAAGAGGCCCCAGACGGTGGGCCCCAGGGAAAGGATGAAGGCGGGTGCCGCCATCACGGCTGTCCCCGCGATCATCATGTTGTAGACCTTGGTCCGCACCGAGAGGGCCGCCACGATGGGACAGAGGATGAAGATCAGGAGGGCGTTCAGGTTCGCGGCCACCTCGAAGTTCTGGCCCACTGTCGAATGGGCAAAGGCCCGGGCCACGTACTGGGGGATCACCAGCCAGTTGTAGGCGAAGAGCGTCTGCACGGGGATGAGGGCGAAGATGAAGGCGAAGAACTTCAGATCCCCAAGGGGATGGTTGGCCAGCCAGCGCAGGATGCCCTTCCGTTTTCCCGAAGGGAGCAGGAAGAAGGCCGCGACGCAGAGGGCCTCCACCCCCCACAGGAGCTCCCGCCCCTTCCAGGAGGGCACCAACACCACGAGCAGGACCAGCAGGGATAGGCAGACCCAGAGATGCACGGGGACCCTGCGGGCGTGATCCTCGGCGGCCTTTGTGTCCCGGGCGTCCTGGGCGGCGGCCCTTTCGGTCTCGGTCTGGGGCGTTGCAGCAGCCTTCGCCTCGGCCGTGGCCTTCTCCAGGGTCTTCCGGGTCAGCAGGGAGATCAGGAGCGTCAACCCCAACAGGGTCGTGAAGGCATAGAAGCCGATGGCGCCATTCATGCCGAAGGCCCGACGCACGGGCGACATGAAGGAGGGCAGCCAGCCCCCCAGGTTATTGACGGCATAGAGCATGGCGAAGGCCATGCCCGAGGTGGCGGCTGTGGTGATCTGGCGGGTGCCCGCGTAGATGGCCGGCTGATACATACCGAAGCCCGAGACGATGAGGAGGATGCCGCCGAGAGCCGTCAGGTTCATGGAGGAGCCCAGGCTCCCGCCCGTGAGCCCCAGCCCCGGCGTCAGGGCCAGCAGGACGCGCCCCAAAAACATCAGGCAGATGGCCACGATGAGGGTGCGGCGCAGCCCCCAGGCATCCACCCGGGAACCGAATATCAGCATGGAGAAGGTGATGCCCGAGGTGAGGGCCCCCACCATCCAGCCCGCGTGCTTATCACTGAGGCCCACGATCTGGTTGAAGTACATGGCCAGGTAGGTGAGCGTGCCGAAGTAGGCGAAGCCCTCCAGCATGTAGCTCAGGTTCACCGCCCACAGGGCCCTGGGGGCATGGATCAGATCTCGAAAGGGCTGGGTGATCTCTCGCAGAGGCGAGGGGGGGGAGGTCAAATCAGTCACAGGGGCTCCATCTGACAGGGAATGTCCCCCACGGTACCACGGGCCGGGGGATCGCTTCACTCACCCCAGGCATCCATAAGGAACGCGAATAGCGCCAAGGAAGCGAAGGGCGCGAAAAAGAGCGGGCACAGAGAAGAACCTTTTTTGGCCCCTCACACAGGGGAAGCCTCCTGCATCCAACCCAGGAAGGGGAGGGCCTCATGACATCGCAGAAGATATGGGCTCTGCTGGTGGTCGGTGCCCTGGCGGCCGGGCTCGGGTTCTCCGCGTTCTCCGCCCATTCCCAGTCGGCATCCATCCATGATGCCCCTCGACGCTCACACCAGGAGACATCCGTGCCCCCCAAACCCACCCAGGACGAACGCAAATATCAGCTGAGCCCCCTGCAATACCGGGTCACCCAGGAGGCCGCCACCGAACCCGCCTTCCAGAACGAATTTTGGAACGAGCACCGGGAGGGCCTCTACGTCGATATCGTGAGCGGCAAGGCCCTCTTCTCCTCCAAGGACAAGTTCGATTCGGGCTGCGGATGGCCCAGTTTCACCAAGCCCGTGGATGGCTCGGAGGTGGTGGAAAGGCCCGATCTCTCCCATGGCATGGCCCGCACGGAGGTGCGCTCCCGGGAGGCCGATTCCCACCTGGGCCATGTCTTCGACGACGGTCCCGCCGACCGGGGCGGCCTGCGCTACTGCATCAATTCAGCCTCCCTGCGCTTCATCCCCCTGGAGGCTCTGGAGAAGGAAGGCTACGGCAGCGCCCTGCCCCTCTTCGGGAAGCCCGCGCCCAGGCAAAGCAATTCCGGGGGGGACGCAGAGGCCCCCCTCCAGGGGCCGGGCGGTCCCCCCCGGACAGAGTTGGCGACCCTCGCCGGCGGCTGCTTCTGGGGCATGGAGGAACTGCTCCGCCAGCAACCCGGCGTCCTGGAAATCGAAGTGGGCTACACCGGCGGTACCGTGGCCAACGCCACCTACGAGCACCACGAGAGCCACGCCGAAGCCGTCCAGATCCGCTTCGATCCTGCAAGGACCAGCTTCGAGACCCTCCTGCGCTTCTTCTTCCGCATGCACGACCCCACGACCCTCAACCGCCAGGGCAACGATCGGGGCAGTTCCTACCGCAGCGCCATCTTCTTCCATGACGACACACAGAAGCGCACCGCCGAGAAGGTGAAGGCCGAGGTGGAGGCCTCCGGGAAGTGGAAGGGCCCCCTGGTCACCGAGATCAGCCCCGCGGGCCCCTGGTGGAAGGCCGAGGAGCACCACCAGGACTACCTCCAGAAGCATCCCGATGGCTACACCTGCCACTTCCTGAGGGAATGAGGGCCCCTGCCCCCGGCCCGATGCCACTCGAATCCTGCGCCTGCGGAAAGGATGCCTCGAGGGGCCATGAATTCCGGGCACGGACTAAGAAAATATGGTCGCGATAAAAAAATTTACGATATTTCCATGGGCCGAAGGAGGGATTTGGGATACAAGGAAGGATCGATCTTTCCAATCCATCCTGGGAGTTCCCATGTCCTTCCACACCGCCTACACCCTAGGCGCAGCCCTCTGCATGTCCGTCCCCGCCCTGCTTCAGGCCGGGACGGCCCCTTCCATCACCACCCAGCCCGCCGCAGTGACGGTCGCCGCCGGGGCCAAGGCCACCTTCTCCGTGACCGCCGCGGGCACCAGCACCCTGAAATACCAGTGGCGGAAGAACGGGGTCAATATCGCAGGCGCCACCTCGAGGACCTACACCACCGCCGCCACCATCAGCGCCGATAACGGCACCAAATACCAGGTCTACATCACCAATGGCTACGGCGCCATCACCAGTAAATCCGTCCTCCTCACCGTGACGTCCGCATCGGCCCTCGCCATCACCACCCAGCCCGCCAGCCGGACCGTCACCGCTCCGGCCACCGCCACCTTCCAGGTGGTCGCCACGGGCTCCAGCCTCACCTACCAGTGGACCAAGAACGGCACCGCCCTCTCCGGCGCCACCTCCGCCTCCTACACCACACCGGCCACCACCAGCGCCGATAACGGCGCCACCTTCCAGGTGACGGTGACCAGCGGCACCCAGTCCCTCACCAGCCAGGCGGCCACCCTCACCGTCCTCACCAACGCCTTCGGCATCACGACCCAACCCAAGAGCCAGACCGTTTCGGCTCCGGATGGCGCCACCTTCACGGTACTGGCCAGCGGCAGCAACCTCACCTACCAGTGGCGGAAGAATGGCACCGCCATCTCCGGGGCCACCTCCGCGAGCTATACCGTCAGCGCCACCGATCTCAACGAGATCTCGGCCATGTATAGCGTCCTGGTGGGCAACGGCAGCACCTCAGTCACCAGCGAGAACGCCACTCTTACGGTGATGGCCCCCAATCCCACCTACGCCGGCGATCCGATCACGGTGCCGAACCGGCCCCAGACCGTCCTGCCCTCCTACCACCAGGGCACGGCCTTCCCCAACGGGGCCTTCCGGCTCGGCTACGACGAGACCCTGAAGAATCCCATCTGGACCGCCTACGCCGACTTCAAGTTCATCACGACCTTCTCGAATGGCACCCGCACCTTCGTGGCCGACGATCGCCTGGCTTCCCCCCAGGTGACGGACTCGGACTACTCGGGCAGCGGCTGGACCCGTGGCCACCAGGCCATGATGTCGGACCTGGCCTATCGCTATGGCGCCCAGGCGGGCACCGACACCTGCCGCCTTTCCAACATCTGCCCCCAGTCGGCCACCCACAACAACAACTTCTGGAACAACCTCGAGCAGGTGGTCGGCGGCAGCGGCGGCTCCACCTGGGTGCCGGGACTCGCCGACACCTTCAAGCGCATCTGGGTCTACACAGGGCCCGTATTCACCTCGGATCCCGCCCGCTTCTCCACCAAGAATATCGCCATCCCCACGGCCTTCTACAAGATCATCGTGCGGGAGACCGCCCCCGGCGCCCCCAAGGTGCTGGCCGTCCTGGCCCCCCATGACTACACGCCGGCCAACGCCGATCTCTGGAAATACGTCACCAGCGTGGCCCGGATCGAAGAGCTGACGGGCCTATCCTTCTTCCCCTCCCCCGCCAGCCCCCTCCCCGCGACCTTCCTGGCCTCCGTCGATGTGGTCGGATGGGGCACCTCCTTCGAAAATACGGCCAAACCCAATGTGCATGTGATCAACCCCAGCTGGGACTGCACCCTCTCCAGCGGGACGCTCCAGACCTTCCAGGCCGCCGCCACCAGTTCCAATAGCACGGTCGCGAACAGCAGCTGGACCTTCGGAGACGGCGCCACAGCCACCGGCCTGAGCACGTCCCACGCCTATGCCACCACGGGCACCTTTACGGTCACCTTCACGGCTCAGGACGCCCTCGGCGTCAGCAGCGCCATCACCCGCGTCATCACCGTGAAGTAAGTCTTTCCCCATCCCATGAAAGGGGGCCTCGCGGCCCCATTTTCATGCCGCCTTCTTCAAGCGGAAGGGAGCGGCTTCGGCCCGACAGGCCTCCAGGGCCTCCCGGAAGGCGGGGTTCTTCTTCAGCTCCGCCAGGATGGCTTCCGCCAGCAGGCGACCTCCCACCACGTCGGTGGGAAAGTGCACACCCGCCTGGATCCGGGTCCAGGCCGCGCGATGGGCGTAGGCCAGGAGCGCCTCCCGGGCCTCGGGGAAGAGTTCCGCCAATACGCCGGCCTGAACGAAGAGATAGAGGGAATGGCCGCTGGGATAGGAGCTGCTGTGTTTGCTGAAGGGCACGCAGGGCTGGACCCGGGAATCCACCAGGGGAGGGCGGGGCCGGAAGTGACAGTTCTTGGCTCGATTGCTCAAGGGCTGCATTTCATCCCCGATCCGCTTCAGGAAGCCATCGATCCGGGGAAGGTTCGAGGCCGTGAACCAGGAGCCCAGCACCTGGGCGAAATCGAAGGGCCCGCCCCCGTCCACGGCCTTGGCCAGGGCCACCTGCTCGGCCGTTCGCCCCGCCTGGGTCCGCAGGATCGTCTCCAGGTCGCCCAGGGCGGCCAAGGTGCCCGGCTCCGGAGGCGGGGGCAGCACCCGGCAGGGGTCGAGGACGTCTACGGGCAGGAACCTGGATGCGGGATTGGGGGGAGCGGCCTGTCCCTGGGCAAGGCCCGTGGGAATGAAGGCCAGGAGCCCGGTGAGGATAAGCAGGTTCAAAGCGCGTTTCATTCCAGCCCCCGATCAGGGCGAATGTACCACCTCCGGGACTCTCCCCCTTGTCGCAATCCGGAATCGATTATCATCAGAGTCCTGTCCGAGGAGCGCTGCGAGATGCCCATGAGGCGTCCTAGGCTCGGAACCTGACCTGCGGGTCAACCTGATCCAACCGCGCTCACCGGACAAACCTGGCTGGTTTGGAATCGGGTGAGCAGCCCCCTCCGGCCATTCTCGAAGGAGACCCCATGAGCGCAGCCCCTCAGACCCAGCACATCGTCGCCGATCTCTCCCTCTCGGCCTGGGGACGCAAGGAGATAGCCATCGCCGAATCCGAGATGCCGGCGCTCATGGTGATCCGCGAGGAATACGCAGGCCAGCAGCCCCTCAAGGGCGCCCGCATCGCGGGATCGCTGCACATGACCATCCAGACAGCCGTGCTCATCGAGACGCTGAAGGCCCTGGGGGCCGAGGTGCGCTGGGCCTCTTGCAATATCTACAGCACCCAGGACCACGCCGCGGCCGCCATCGCCGCGGGCGGCACGCCGGTCTTTGCCATCAAGGGCGAAAGCCTGGAGGACTACTGGGATTACACCCACCGGATTTTTGAATTCAGGGAAGGCACACCCAATATGATCCTGGACGATGGGGGCGATGCCACCCTCCTGGTCCATCTGGGGGCTCGCGCCGAGCAGGACCTCCACGTGCTGGACCACCCGGATAGCGAAGAGGCCCGGGTGCTCTTCGCCTCCATCAAGAAGCGCCTGGCCACGGACGCCACCTGGTATTCCCGCCAGCTCAAAGCCATCAAGGGCGTCACGGAGGAGACGACAACCGGTGTCCATCGCCTCTACGAGATGCACAAGAAGGGCGAGCTGAAGTTCCCCGCCATCAACGTCAACGATAGCGTCACCAAATCCAAGTTCGATAATCTCTACGGCTGCCGGGAGTCCCTGGTGGACGGCATCAAGCGCGCCACGGACGTGATGATCGCGGGGAAGGTCGCCCTGGTCTGCGGCTACGGCGATGTGGGCAAGGGCTGCGCCCAGGCGCTAAGCGCCCTGCGCGCCCAGGTGTGGGTGACCGAAATCGATCCCATCTGCGCCCTGCAGGCCGCCATGGAGGGATACCGGGTCGTGACCATGGAAGAGGCCGCCCCCCTGGCCGATATCTTCGTGACGGCCACCGGCAACTACCACGTCATCACCCATGACCACATGGCCACCATGAAGGACCAGGCCATCGTCTGCAACATCGGCCACTTCGATAGCGAGATCGATGTGGCCAGCATCGAGCAGTACCCCTGGGAGGAGATCAAGCCCCAGGTGGATCACGTGATCTTCCCCCCCCTGGACGGACGCCCCGCCAAGCGCCTCATCCTGCTGGCCAAGGGCCGTCTCGTGAACCTGGGGTGCGCCACGGGCCACCCCAGCTACGTCATGTCCAGTTCCTTCGCCAACCAGACACTGGCCCAGATCGAGCTGTGGACCAAGCAGGGCCAGTACCCGGTGGGCGTCTACACCCTGCCCAAGCACCTGGACGAGAGGGTGGCCCGCCTCCAGCTTCGCAAGCTGAATGCCCGCCTCACCCAGCTCACGGAAAAACAGGCCGCCTATATCAATGTGCCCCTGGAAGGCCCCTACAAGACCGAGAGCTACCGCTACTGAGCCACAGCTTTCCGCTTACCTGCCCCTCGGGCCCCCACCTTCCCCGCTCATTCCGCGATAATGGAGGTGAGAAGGGAAGGTCCCTCCATGACCCTGGAATTCAAACTCGACGACCGCGTCCAACTGACCCCCACCGCCGTTTCGCTCTATGGGGGGGTCTCGGGATGGGTGCCCAAGAGCCAGGGCGGAGGCAAGCCGGGAATCGTGATCGAGGCCGATGAGAATCGGCCCCACGATCCCCGCGCTGCGGCACGGCCCTACCTGGTGCGCTGGGGGAATGGCGCGGTCAATAGCTACCGGGTGGAGGATCTGGAACGGGAAGTCAGGCCCGCTGCCGAACTCAACCCCACGGAGGCGCCCACGCCCGGTTCCAATATCATCTCCTTCATCCGGCCCGTTCATTCCTGAAGGGCCGCGTATCAGCCTCCCAGGATGTCCAGGGGACTGGGAACCCCCAGGCCGCCCCGATTGAGGACATGGGTGTAGATCATGGTGGTCTCCACGTCCTTGTGCCCCAGCAGCTCCTGGACGGTGCGGATATCATGGCCCGCCGCCAGCAGGTGGGTGGCGAAGGAATGGCGCAGCACATGGGGCGTGACCGGCTTGACCAGCTCGCCGGCCCGTCCCGCGATCCGCACCGCCTTCTGGACGCTTTCCGGATGGATGTGGTGGCGGCGGATCGCGCCCGACCTGGGATCGGCCGCACGCTGGGCCGAGGGGAACACCCACTGCCAGCCCCAGGCCCTCGCCGCCGTGGAACTCTTCACCTCCAGGGCGTCGGGCAGCCACACCTCGCCGAAGCCCTCGGCCAGGTCCTGCTCATGCAGGGCCCGGACCTTCAGCAGGTGCCGCTGGAGAGGCACCAGGAGGCTTTCGGGAAGCATGGTGACCCGATCCTTGCCCCCCTTGCCTTCCCTCACAATGATCTCCCGGCGCTCAAACTCGAGGTCCTTCACCCGCAGTCGCAGCCCCTCCATCAAGCGCAGGCCGGTTCCATACAGCACCCGGGCGATGAGGGCCATGGTGCCCTCCATCTGATCGAAGAGGATCCTCACCTCGCCGGGGGTCAGGACCACCGGGAGGCGCGCATGTTCCTTGGCCTGGGCGATCTCCCGCATCCAGGGGAGCCTGTCGCCGAGGACCACCCGGTACAGGAACAGCAGGGCGGCCTTGGCTTGGTTCTGGGTGGAGGGCGCCACGTTTCGCGCCATCGCCAGATGGCTCAGGAAGGCCTGGACCTCCGGGGCCCCCATCTCCCTCGGATGGCGCTTCCCGTGGAAGAGGATGAAGCGACGCACCCAATCCACGTAGGCATCCTCCGTCCGGAGGCTGTAGTGCCGGACCCGGAGTTCCTCCCGGAGCCCATCGAGGAAGCGGCGCGCGGGGCCGGTTCCGGCCTCCATCCCCTCCTTTCCTGTCTGCCTAATCTCGTCACCCATGGCAAACACCCCCCTGCATGGGTTCGCCTAATGCGCTAAGCTTGGAAACCGTTCATGCCACACAACTCAGCGCGTTGGAAGGATGACGCTTTTTTTTCGCCCGTCAAGCCCCCTCCCTCCGTTCGCCTAAGTCCCCCCAAATGCGTACCGCCCCCCCTCCCCTCTCCCCCGCAAACACGTACCACCCTACCCGTTCCGTGGTACGTCCAATTTAAAGTTAGGCCTCACTTTATCCAAGGAGAAAAAATGTCACTTCTTCCAGCAGTTCAAAGAAAAGCAAACGATCCACGCACAAGCGTAGTCCATAAGTGCATCTTAGATTTCCTCATTGCGAATGCTGTCGGGAGCGCTAATGCGCAACCATGGGAGATGATCGAAATTCACCTCGCAGCTTGCGGTTACACACTTTCTCAAAACGCTTTTCAGCAAGGGTTATTGAAAAATTCTCGCGAAAATGGTTATTTCATTGGCTCGTTCGATCATGGCACGCGAGGCTACTTCATCATAGATACGCAGCAAGATGCGGAACTAATGCGTGATTGGTATACAGCCAGAATTACAAAAGAACAAGCTCGCATCGCCTCGCTACAAAAAGATGCAGCTTCAGTTGGTTGGACAATATAAAGAGTCTTCCTCACGGCCTAACCAATCGTTCAACCCGGACCCAACAGCCACGATCTTCCAATCTCCCCCATGCATCCCGCTTTCTCGTCCCCTTCGCTCATCCCACCAGCTGTTGGTCCGGTTAACTCCTTTCGTTAGGCCGCAACGTCAAAGTCTATGTGGAGAATAGCGATGTCTTTCATTCAGACCTTGATCACAACTATCCTGGCTACTGGTTCAGCATTTCTTGCTTCTCACCTGACCAATAAAGCCAATCTCAAACGCCTTCAAATCCAATTCGATATTGAAAACAAGCGAGAGAAAAGGAGACAGCGTGTTGAAATGCTAGAACAAATTTATAATTCTATTTACATATGGAATGGATCTACTGTCACAAGACACTTGTCTTTTATTTCATTACTAAAAGAACAAATATCGTGGCAAAAATATCTTGACTCTGTAAATGGCATTGCAACAGACAGCGATATTCAACTTGGCATAATTGAAATAAGGATCAATTCAAATTTTCCCGAACTCATTCCACACTGGGACAAAATTGTCGAATATTTCAGAGAGATGGCCAAGTATAACATTAATTATGCCAAAGCAATGGAAAATGGCGTCAAAATCAACACTGAGCTTCTGGAGCCATCTCAAAAAGCGATAACAAATTTTTTAACCACTGTAAAAACAATAAAATCCGAATTAATCTCACTATCTAGAGCGGCCTAACCAATCGTTCAACCCAGACGCTACCTCTGGTTCTTACAACCACCACCAATCGCTCCGATTTCTACACTCCCCTCGTCGCGCCGCTTCGGTAGCGCCGGTTAACTCACTCGTTAGGCGTCTCCTGGCTTTCTGGCGTTGCTGAACTGCAAGACTCTCCCGACGTTTTCCTTCCAGCTATCCAGCCACGCCAACTTAATCGATAAAACCGCTATCATCGTTCCGAGTACGCTCCAACAATTCGAACACGCGCCTAGCCCAACGGCCTTTCCAATTCAGCAACACGGCTCTTCTCAGCCCATTTCTCCGATTTGCCCATGCAAGCTTCCAGGTCCAGGAACGCCAACCCAATCGGATCGCTTCGAACCATTGCGGCCCGCACCAGCGCTGCGTTCTCGCCTAACCGGTCGCTCAACCTAGACGCTGCCTCTGCGAGGCACCGTCCTCGCCATTCTTTCCGATTTCTCATCCCCGCTCACCGCGCCGCTTCGGCAGCGCCGGTTAGCTCCGATCGTTAGGCATCGTCCCGACGATTACCCAAATATGAAAGGCCATCAATTGATTCCAACCATTCTTGTGGTCCAGTGCCTCGTCGCTCAGCTTGCCATACCCCTCAGCAATTCAGAACGAGCAAGCGCATTTGTTCAGGGGATCATTCAGAAAGAGTTTGAAGGCAAAATACCAACGAGAAATCAAGGCAACATATACATGACGAATGCTCTTAAACGCAAGATACGAAAAGAGCCTCTGGCTTTGTGTTTCTTCCCTGACGCCGACCCACTTTTCGTTGTCGATAGTTATAAAGTTTTGCCTACGGTAACTTCCAGCAAAGGTATTTTTTCCGTTGCCGTGGATTACTCACAACTAGCAAGAACAGAAGGTAAGGGGAATTACGGTACGAACCCGAGAAAGCTAATGAAGGATGTTAGGCCGATTCAGCTTGTCTATCGAGTGAGGATTCTTGGTGGTCATTGTTCCCTAGTCGAACCACCACCGCCATGCCTTTCCAAGTCCGCTTTGATAGCGATCTACACAGAGTTGATTTCGGCCAATCCAACAACAAAGGCGTTCCAAATCGACCTCGATTTTCTTCATACACTCTAGGGGTCTCCCGCGCTGCCTAACCAATCGTTCAACCCGGACGCTACCTCTGCGAGTCACTTTCCCCACCAAACTCCCTGATTCCTCGTCTCCCTTCAACGCGCCGCTTCGGTAGCGCCGGTTAACTCACTCGTTAGGCCGCTTACCCGAGGCGCGATTTGCCTAAAATTTCGGGCGTACTCATATGAAACTTGTCTCCTTCGGCTCCCCTCCCAAAACGCCCTCCCATCCGCCCATTTCCTGTCTGCCTATTCCGCTTCCCCCTTTTTCTAGCTTCACGGTTCTGTCAACATTTACACTTCCACTCAACCCCGATTAGGCGAACTACGAAGCACTTCGTCGGGTTCGTCCAATTCAAAGTTAGGCATTACCCAGGAGATCCAGATGAGCCTCAGAAATTTTCATGTCGATGCGAATATCACAGATGCAATGCTCTTGGCTCGTTCAGAAGGATTGATGAAAAATCTGGTTTCCGTTTTCCGACAAGCCGCCGCAAACGGTTGCTTCAAGATTGGAAGTATTGAAATCAAGGATCCAGATTTAAACAAAGTCCACGATATTGTTAATGAAATTGATTCACGTCGCCTTTTCTACGAATGCGGCCAAGATGAGTGCCCTAAACACGCAATGACAAGCCTTTATGAAGTTAGAAAAGAGATCCGAACTTTGTCTCGGGGCGTTTGGTCCGATCGTTCGCTTGAGCGACTCGTTCAGGAAATCACGGCTCAATTGAACTCGTTTTCCAGCCATGCTGAAAAACTGAATCCAGAATCATTAAGCGGATCAGCCCTTGATAATCAAAAATTCTGGTTTGTTCTTACCGACATGCGAATCTCTATTTGGATTCTCGTTACATTTCTCAAAAAAAAGCTCGGTTCAATTTTGCAACCAAGGAATTTGCCTCCTGAAATTGAACTCATGCTCGAACCTGTTGCCATCTAATGCCTAACCAATCGCTCAACCCGGACGCTGCCTCTGCGAGGCACCGTCCTCACCATCGTTCGGATTTCTCGTCACTCTCGCTCCGCGCCGCTTCGGCAGCGCCGGTTAGCTCCGATCGTTAGGCTGCAATTCAAGGAGGCCCAGTGGGCAATCTCGGACTTACTGAACTCGTTTTGATGATTCCTGGCTGCCTTATCGGCGTTGTCTGCCTTGGCGGTGGCATCCTTGGGGTCATCGCCTTCTTCAAGGTTCGCAAATTAGAAAAGCGACTCAACGAACACCAGCAATGACCTCATGCACGGCACCAGCCTAACAAATCGTTCAACCCGGACGCTACCTCTGCGAGGCAGCGTCCTCATCGGCCATTCCGATTCCTCGTCTCCACTCGTCGCGCCGCTTCGGTAGCGCCGGTTAACTCACTCGTTAGGCATCACAATGCCCGTCCTACAAAGAACGAGAAGACAGAGGGTTGTTTGGGTGTGTTGGTGGACCTTCCTCGTCCTCTCCTTGGCTCTCCCAAGTCGCGTGTGGTTCGTTACCGACATCCCGGAATTTCGGATACCAATCGGCTTTGGCTATCTCGGTGGCGATCAAGAATATCTAACGCATCTTCAAGCTTTCCAAATGGCTCTTACGCATTTCTGTCTTAATATCGGCACATTCTTTCTTGCTAGGTACCTATCACGAAAATGGTCAACATCGGCCTAACCAATCGTTCAACCCGGACCCAACAGCCACAGTCTTCCAATCTCCCCCATGCATCCCGCTTTCTCGTCCCCCTCGAACATCCCACCGGCTGTTGGTCCGGTTAACTCCTTTCGTTAGGCACTCTATCAACCAGGAGGTACTTCATGAAAAAGACAAAATTCCAAACAGGCCAGCAGGTTTGCCTAAAATCTGGAGGCCCAAAAATGACTGTTGCAAATGTCTATTCTGATATGGATCCAATTGAATACCATTGCCAATGGTTTGCGGGTCCCAAGTTAAATTCCAATCATTTTATAGAGGGCGTTCTTGAAGCCTCAAACGAAGAGAAGTGATCATGCAAGAAGTTGATGCCAAAACTGTAGCTCAGTGGATGCTCGAAGAGCTCAACAAAGTTCATTACCTGTATCAAGAGGTTGCTGTAGTTCAGATAATGACAAAATTCGGTAAGCCCCATTGGTACTTCAATCAAAATGGAGGCACCGCGATTGACAAGTCTGTCCTGAAAGAGTTCAAAAAACTCACAGGCGACGATGTTATTTGGGAGAAAGGGCAAAAATTGTGGCGGAAACGCGCTGCATATGACCAGGGCGGCAGAGCTCAAGATTGATATATACGGCATCGTGCCTAACCAATCGTTCAACTCGGACGCTACCTCTGCGAGTCACTTTCCCCTCCCAGCATTCCGATTTCTCGTCTCCCCTCAACGCGCCGCTTCGGTAGTGCCGGTTAACTCCAATCGTTAGGGCTCATTCTAAGGAACCTAATGCGCTGTCTAATCCTTACCATCATGTGTTTGGGCCTCATCTCCTGCACCAAGCCCAGCACTGATGTACGTCCCTCCAAGGCCTACTACGATAAGGATGGAAAGAAATTTGCTTTCACTCAGGTTGAGATTAAATACCAACCACCAGCCCCTGATGAGCCTGCTGAAGCCAAGGCTCTCGGAATCCACGGAACAGTCGAGGTGATGATTCTTCTCGATGACAAGGGGATTCCAATCAAGACAGAGATCTTATCAGGTCCAGTTGAATTAAGAGCCAGTGCTGAAACCTTCGCTATGCAATTCAGGTTTCTTCCCGCTCTTATCGACGGCAAACCGTATGCTGCAAAGTTCAAACTCACAGTCCTTTACAAATTAAATTAGCATGTCTCTCTTCGCCCTAACCAATCGTTCAACCCGGACGCTACCTCTTGTTCTTACAACCACCACCAATCGCTCTGATTCCTACACTCCCATCGTCGCGCCGCTTCGGTAGCGCCGGTTAACTCACTCGTTAGGCCTCTCACGAACCAACCTGCAACTCTCAAGGAGTGAAGCATGGCTAAAAGCAAAAACATTACCGTCAATATCAAAATCGACAAGGCCAAAGCCACCAGGACTTGTCACTACTCTTGTGAAATTGCTCCAGGCGAACAGCACCTCGTTGTCAAACACGGCCTTAGGGACGTCGAAAATTTTTGCAAGGCATGTGCCGGGCCAATTTTCGACACAGCGATTCAATATTTAACTTCTCTACGTTCTGAATTAGGTGTTTAAAGCTGGCATTGTTGTTGATCCCATTTCGGCCTAACCAATCGTTCAACCCGGACGCTACCTCTTGTTCTTACAATCACCACCAATCGCTCCGATTTCTACACTCCCCTCGTCGCGCCGCTTCGGTAGCGCCGGTTAACTCACTCGTTAGGCATGCCAATGAGCGAATCCGATTACGCCATCGAGATCTTCACTCATCTCCGAGATCACTGCATCCGCCTCAGGCGCGACTACAACACTTATATAGAATTATTCAACGAATCATCTCGCGAAATTCTTTCTAAAACAGCGCCGACATTTTTTACCGACATTGCCAATATTCTTCAGCGAGATTGGATACTTCAAGCATGTAAACTTTCTGATCCGCCCGAATCAAAACGCAAAGATGGTATTCACTACAACATCACTGTCCAGCTATTGAATCGGGCACTCAAGCGCATAGATTTGTTGTCCTCAGAAATATCGACGACAGGCGGCTCTATCGTTGAATACGGTGAAAAACTAAAACCCGCTCGCGATAAATTCATCGCCCATTTTGACTATGCACATCAAGTTCAGGGCGCTCCACTCGGAGAAACATCAGAACAAGAGTTGCTCAAATTCATAGAAGACATACAGCAATACTGTGACTTGGTTGGTTTGGCCCTGGGGGTCGGCCCCCTCGATTTCTCCGGCAGCGGTTGTTCTGGAGATGTCCTTGACCTTCTCAAGCAACTTAAGCGTGCATCCCGGCATGCCTAACCAATCGTTCAACCCGGACGCTGCCTCTGCGAGTCACCGTCCTCGATCAGCGTTCGGATTTCTCGTCTCTCACCACCGCGCCGCTTCGGCAGCGCCGGTTAACTCCAATCGTTAGGCGTCTCCTGGCTTTCTGGCGTTGCTGAACTGCAAAACTCTCCCAGCGCTTTCCTTCCAACTATCCAGCCACGTCAACTTAATCGATAAAACCGCTATCATCGTTCCGAGTACGCTCCGACAATTCGAACACGCGCCTAGCCCAACGGCCTTTCCAATTCAGCAGCACGGCTCTTCTCGGCCCATTTCTCCGATTTGCCCATGCAAGCTTCCAGGTCCAGGAACGCCAATCCAATCGGATCGCTTCGAACCATCGCGGCCCGCACCAACGCTGCGTTCTCGCCTAACCGGTCGCTCAACCTAGACGCTGCCTCTGCGAGGCACCGTCCTCGCCGTTCTTTCCGATTTCTCATCCCCGCTCACCGCGCCGCTTCGGCAGCGCCGGTTAGCTCGTATCGTTAGGCGTCTTCTCAATCAATCTGAACACGATCTTCGCGCCGCCCATTTTCACATCGGTCACAAGATTAAAGGTCAGCACTCCCAAAATTCCAACGTTCTCCATAAACAAGCATATTCGCAACATTCAAGCGCCCATTCTGATTAGCATTTAGCACGCACGTTCATCACCACTTGTCCGGATCAACCACATGCAATGTCTCGCACCGCCTGCCATGAAAGTCAATCGAACTGATTGTTTCTAGGCATGTTGTATTTCGAGTTCGATCGGGAGCAGGTCCACCGAAACGCCCAGTTTGGCCAGTTCTCGCAGATGCCTCTGGACGGCCTTCCTCCGCTTCTCGTCCGTCAGGTCCTTTGGCTTCGGCTCTTCATAAGGTCCTCCTTGGCCCAGCAGGTTGTACACCAGCACGAGCAGTTTCCTGGCGATCGCGATGAGTGCCTTCTTCTTGCTGCCGGTCTGGGCCGCCAGGTGCCGATACTTTCGCCCCAGGTGGCAGTCCTTCTTCTTCACGGCTGCGCCGGCACATTCCACGAGCGTGCTGCACAGGTAGGGATTCCCCTTCCGGGTTCCGGCCCGATGCGTCTTCCCGCCACTCTCCCGGCACCCTGGCGCCACCCCGCCCCACGCCGACAGGTGCTTCGCCGTCGGCCAGCAGGTCATATCCACGCCGATCTCCGCCAGGATGATGCACCCCGAGGTCAGGCTCACGCCGGGGATCGTCATCAGCAGTTCCAGCTTGGCCTTGTGGGGCTCCAGGTGCGCCGCGATCTTTTGCTCGATCGTCTGGATGTCCTCCTCCACCGCCTCCAGCCGCTGGAGCTGCGTCATCAGCAGATACCTCGGAATGTCCGCCATGGGCGCCTCCAGGGCTGCGCTCAGCATCGGAAGCTTCACCCGCACCGACCGATGCACGAGCTTCGGCAGTTCCTCCAGCACGCTCCGCCCCTCGGCCAGTGCCTCCAGGATCGCCATCCCCGAGGCTCCGAACACGTTGCTCAGCACCGTGCCGAACGTGATCCCCTGCCGCGCCAGGAGGCGCTGGATCTCGTTCCGCACCGCCGTCCGGGCCTGGATCAGCTGCCGCCGGAAGCGTGTCAGCTCCCGAGCGTCCCGAAATTCGGGCGGCGGCACGAAGCTCCCCCGGATCAGGTCATGCCGCACCAGCGTCGCAATCCACTTCGCGTCCTTACGGTCCGTCTTATGCCCGCGGAGCCCCTTCATGTGCTGCGGGTTCCCCACCACCACCGGCACCTTTCCCTCCAGCACACCGTGCACTGGCATCCAGTACACCCCGGTCGCCTCCATCCCGGCCATCTGGCACCCGCTGGCTACAAGCCAATCCCGGAGCTCCTTCAGCTCCGCGAGCCCGGTCCCGAACGAACGCTCCTCGTAGTGCGGGCCTCCATTCAGGCCCGTCCGCACCAGGCACGCCACCACCACCGCCGCGTGCACGTCCAGCCCACAGGCCACGCTGTGCACCACTTCCATTGCGCCCTCCATGGGCACCTCCCCTCAGAAAAGGGGAGTATCGATTCACCCCCCCCCATGCAGGCTCAACTCGTGATTGAGGATAAAATCACCGCAAGTGAATAATTCGCTTGTACTTTGGTCTCAAACCAGTCAGATTCTGAAGGATGGAGCTTGATCCTGTTCTGACTGATCCGCGTTATCTGGCCCTGGCTGCCGAGAACGGGGAACTGCGTGCGGAAATGGTCTGCCTGCGGGAGGCGATGGAACGCCTGGAAAAATTGCTGGAGTCGCTCCAGGATCGCCTCGGGAAGGACAGTCGCAACAGCAGCAAGCCCCCCAGTTCGGACGGACCCGCGGCGCCACCCAAGCCACCGGCGCCGCCCACGGGGCGCAAGCGCGGCGGCCAACCGGGACGGAAGGGATCCGCTCGGGTGATGCTGCCGGAAGGCAGCGAGGACCGTACGGTTTCGGTGCCCCTCGCCTGTTGCCCCCACTGCCGAGGCGAGGTTCCTTCAGGGGCCATCACCGGGACGCGCCTGCACCGGGTGGTGGATCTGGCTCAGCGCCTCACAGAAGTCATCGCCTACGCGCTGGAGGAGGGGATCTGCCCGCACTGCCAGAGGAAGGTGCAGGCGCCGCTTCCCCCAGAGGCTGCGCCGGGCGGGATCGGCCCGCGCCTTCAGGCTGCGGCGGCCTATCTGCGCACAGAGGGCCGCATGAGCCTGACGCCGCTCCAGCGTTTCCTCTCGGAGATGACGGGCGTAGCGGTCTCACGCGGTTGGCTGCACGAGAGCGGTGTGGCGCTGGGGAGCCACCTACTCCCCGCCTGGGAGGACCTCTCCCAGCAGATCCGTACGGCGGATGTGCTCAACCTCGACGAGACCGGCTTCGGCCGGAAGGACCGGGACTGGATCTGGGTGGCCCTTTCCGCCCGTACGGCCCTCTTCCACTTCAGTGACACCCGTGGGGCGAGGGCCCTAAAGGCGATACTTCCCGAGGACTTCCAAGGCGTGATTGGCACGGACCGCTACGGCGCCTACAACGCCTTAAAATCTGCCGTTCGCCAGTTCTGCTGGGCCCATTTGCGCCGCGAGTTCGTCGCCCTGAGCGAATCCCAGAAGCCCGAGGTGGCCGCACTGGGAAAGCGACTGCTCGCCGAGCAGGAGGAGATCTTTGCGCTGTGGCACACCTTCCGGGCGGGCGACATCAGCCGGAAAGAGCTCCGGGCCTGCACCGCCATCAATCTGGCGCGGCTCAAACGCGGTCTGATCCAGGCCAGCGCGATGGATCACAAGGCCGCCCGAAACCTCGGGAAGGACCTCCTCCGGAAATGGGACAAGCTCTGGGTGTTCCTGAAGGTCGAGGGCGTGGAGCCGACGAACAATGCGGCCGAGCGGGCCCTGCGCCCCCTCGTGATCCTCAAGCGGATCTTCCAGCGACTGCCCAGCGCGGACGGAAAGCGATTCTTCGAACGCCTCCTGAGCCTGGGCACCACCGCCCGCATCCGCGGCGTCCCCTACTTCGACTGGCTGCTCAGGGCCCTCCACTCCGCCCGATCCAACCAGCCCCTACCGGCACTGGAACCAGCCTGAGGCTGCCAGGGCAAGCGGGACATCACCAGCCCATCATGGCTGCCTGCCACCGGCTTACGTGGTCACAGGGACAAGGGGGGTGAATCGATACTCCAGACGTTCGGATGCACGACCTCCGGCATTCCTTCGGCACCCTCTCAGTGACCCTCAATCAGAACATCACCCTTCGTCAGAAGCTCCTGGGCCATGCCAGCTCCAAGACCACGGAGCGGTATTCCCATGCCGACCTGGACCCGCTGCGGGCCGCGGTTGAGCAGATCGGGGAAGCAATCGAGGGATTCGGCGGGGATAAGTCACGCAAGAAGAAGAACTTAAAGCCATGAGAAAAAAAGATTGTTCATGGATGTTGACAGTGGGACCGATTGGTTTACATTGGGAACATGGACGAACCCAAGACAATCCAGGCCGCATTCCGGCTCCCCCCCGAGACGCTGGAATGGCTTGACCAATACGCCGCCTTCCTGTCTCAAGAGGGTGGATTCGGCGTTTCTAGGACCCAAGCGCTCCTACGTTTAATTTCCCTTGCGAGGCCCGAAGAGCAATGGCGAATGGCAAATCAAAAATATGCCATCGAGATGGGTTTTAGAAACACTCAAGAGTTTATTGATTGGCAAGAAGGAGTTATGTTGCTCACAATCCACGAGCGAGAAAAATACAAAAAACTCAATAAAGATTACGGCCCAGAAGAAATGGAAGCACTAAATCGCAGGTGCAAAGATGATGAATTATGGCGCGGAGTAGCGATAAATGCAGGCAAAGAAGGAAGGTATAATTCTGTTACAAACTCAGAATACAAACTCAGAGCACAGACGAAAGATAACCAAATAGCCTAATAAAAGAACATCCCCCCATGCCGTTTTCCTTGGTCCTGGCAGACCGAGGGGCATCAGGGGGAACCCGAGCAGCACAGCTACGCACTACGCCGGACCCAACAAGTATGGGCCAAGG
Organism: uncultured Holophaga sp.; assembly: GCA_963664825.1. Taxonomy (GTDB): domain Bacteria; phylum Acidobacteriota; class Holophagae; order Holophagales; family Holophagaceae; genus JAYREN01. The sequence continues at coordinate 2,527,981 of OY761614.1, read as the reverse complement.
GGAACCGGCGCAACAGGCCCAAACTTGTTGGAGAAATCAATGTCCCTTCCCTTCAATCCCCAGCCTGAAAAGGCTGTAGTGCCCCCTGAGTGGGTGGCAACCGTCAAGGCCCTGCAAGTGGCCCTTCCCGCCCTCGGCAGCACGGCGAACATCAACCGCATGATCGTCATGCAGGATGGTCTTCCCCATCGGCGCCTGGGTGGCCGTCTCCTCTTCAACATTCCCGAAGTCTCGGCTTGGTTGCTCCGCAAACCCGGCCACAACCTTCCCGAAGCCTGCTGAAGAGGATCACGACAATGACGACCACGAATAGCACCACCACGCCGAAGGCCTGCCCCGCTCCCGACATCCTCTGGAGATCCAGTGACCGTGATCTCCATGTCTCGATGGTGGAGATTCCGAGAGAGCTGGCCTTCGATCTAATCCGCACCCTATCAGTGGATGACTTTCTCCACACAGCAACTGAGGAGGAACTTCAGCAGGATCTTCATTACGCTCGATTCGAAGCCCACAAGGAGCGCATGGAAGAGATGGCGCACATGGTGGGCGTCGATATATGCGACTCCGATGTTCTGCCAGTCGCTGAAACCATGCTTCGCACCCTGTCGCTGATCTATGAGGGATCGGCGCTGCTTGGGAAGGTGACGGCATGAAGACCACCACCACGCCTTCGACCTGTTCGAAATTGAACACCATCACCCAAGGGGCCAGAAAGGGACTGCCCCTCTCCCGTCCTTGGGATGGGATCGGGATCAATACCTTCAGCCGAATCCATAGGAAGGTTCCAGCGCCTCAGACCTGCATCATTCCCGAACTCTGGGAAGCCGGAGAGGAACACTCGGTGATCTTGGCAGGCGACCGCGGTTCCCTTCCAGGGTGGCTCTTCGTCCCTGGTGACACGCTGCTTGACGGCTCTCCCGCCGTGCTTCTACTCCCGCGCCGAGCGACCCGAGCAACCCAGCGTGAAGCCCTCTTTGCGATCCGAGATTTCTACCACGCTCAGAACCTCATGGAGCGAAGACGCCAGAAAGCGGAACTGCTCGGCGTTGAAGTTGACCCGGGCTGAGAAGCACACGCATTCAATCGAAATCAATCATCCAATCGGAGAGATACCAATGAAGACCATCACCGCTTACCGCTGCGAACACTGTGCCCCTGGACACGGCAGGCCCTATGCCTCCGCAAGCTCCTGCAAGGCCCATGAGGCCCGGTGTCATGACAACCCGGCCTCCCACTCCTGCGCTACCTGCCGGTTTAAGGCACAGCGTGATGTCGGTGCCCCGGCCGCATTCCAAAAGGAATACCCGGGCGCGACGACGCTGGAATACTTCTGCCAGGCCAAGAAGCCCGGAAAGTGCCTCACCACGCTTTGCCCGTCCTGGAAGCTGCGAGTGGATGAGGTCGCGGAATGAGGGACCTTCCAATCAGTTCAATCCGCATGGATGGAGGCACTCAAACCCGCGCCGCCTTGGATTCAACGACCTGTGCTGAATACGCCGATGCGATGAAGGCCGGGGCCATCTTCCCGCCCGTCACCGTGTTCCATGACGGCACCGATTACTGGCTTGCCGACGGCTTCCATCGTGTGGAAGGGGCCCGCCTTGCAGGGCTCCAGGACATCCCCGCCGAGATCCGGCAGGGAACCCAGCGCGATGCCCGTCTCTTCGCCGTGGGGGCCAATCAGACCCATGGCTTGCGCCGGACCAATGCCGACAAGCGCCGCGCCGCCTCCGCCCTCCTCGATGACCCCGAGTGGAGCCAATGGTCAGACCGGGAGATTGCCCGCCGATGCGGAGTCTCCAATCAATTTGTCTCAAACATGCGATCCGAGCGGGTGTCAACCGTTAACACCCCGAGGGTGTCATCCAATGACACTCCCGAGGTGGCCACGGTTGAAGCCTGGATCCCTGCCCCCAACTTTGGGGCGCATGGAAAGTGCGCGGTGGATGGGGTGCGATGGGACGCCTTCATCATGCCCTCAGAATCTTTCGAGTCATCGTCCCGTAGGAATGTGGATGGAAACGACTACCTGTATGTCGTGGTGACGAAGATTGCCCCCAGCGGAGCAGGTGAAGTCATGGGCACGAAGAGGCCGATCCATAGGAACTTCGTCACTCGAGGGCTTAAAGAAGAGTCCTTCCCCCTCGCGGAGGCTGCATGGGATCAATTCCCCGTGTCCGACGAACCCGATGGTGAGGAATTGACCTTCGAGAAGCGCTGGTCATGGCCTCACCTGGTTTTTGAAACCCATCGGGATTGGATGGATCAAGAGCGTTGGTGGACGCTACCCCATGACGACCCGGCCTATCTGGACGCAATCAAGGCTCGAACGCTTTCAGGAGCGCCGGAATGAGCGGATCCAGACTTCTTCTTCAGCCCGCCGTCTGGCCACACCTCGCGCTCAATCCCGAGCCCTTCGGCACCTCCATGGACCCGGATTCCATCGAACGCTGGTATCAGGAGATCCTGCACATGGAGCCCGAACCCGCCCCCTGTCACCTCCCGAAGCCGCAACCCGTTCGCCGCTCGGGAGGTGGCCACTACTTTCAGCGGAGGCGGTGATGGCGAGACGACCTAGCTTCCAGTTTTACCCTGGCGATTACGCGGCCAATACCAACTTGCGCCGCTGCACCCATGAGGAGAAGGGGGTCAACATGGACTTCCTTTGCCTCGCACATGACAGCGACGAATACGGGATTGTGCGCTGGCCCTTGAAGGAACTGGCCCAGGCCATCGGCTGCAAGGCATCAATCCTTGTCGCTCTCGTGAACAAGAACGTCATCAAGGGAGCCGACGAAGGGACGATGTGTGATGTCTTCGTGTTCACCCCTTGCCATGCGGGGCAGCGTGGGTTCCCTGTGGAGCTGATACCAGAGCAGCCGGGGCCACTCTGGTATTCCAGTCGCATGGTTCGAGACGAATACGTGAGGCAGAACCGAGGGAAGGCCAGCCGGTTTATCAGTGAAGGTGGACAACCCCCCGATGACTCACCCAACCCGTCACCAATGCCCCCACCAATGCCCCCCTTTGGAGACGGCTCTTCATCTTCATCTTCATCTTTTAATCCTTTGCTTCGCTCGGATTCTGCCCCCAGCCAGGGAGGGGAAAATCATGGGTCGAACCCCGATCCCGTGCTCCTGGCTCTGCCTTGCCAGAAGGGGAAGCACTATCACCTCACCCAGTCGAAGCTGGACGACTGGAAGGAAGCCTTCCCGGAACTGAACCCGCTCTCAGAGGCCCGCGGCATGAAGTTCTGGCTCGAACAGAACCCCACACGGCAAAAGACCTATGCCGGGATGGGGAAGTTCATCTCCTCTTGGCTGGCCAGGGCGAAGGACAAGGGCACCACCCAGAAGGCAGGGGCCCCATCCCTCAAAGGCCAAGCGGGTGAGGACTACGTGAAACAGAACGCTGCATTCTTTGGAGAGGGTGATGGAAAGAGCGCTTGAACCCATTCCCGAGGAACTCCTGAAAGCCTTCCAGGACCAGCGTCCCGCCTTCGTAGAGGCATATCTCAGGGCCGTGGGCATAGCCCCCCATGAACGCACGGCACGATGGGACCACGTTCCCGACCTCATCAAGAAGTCTCTTCCCAAGCAATGGAGCTTCGGCCTGTGCGGAGGCTTCGGCATCGGGAAAACCTTCGCCGTCTCTGCCATGGTCCGCCGTATCGCCGAAAGGGCCACCGAGGAGCACATGACCCGCTTGATAGAAGCCGGGAACGCCCAACCCATCCGACGGGCGGTTGAAGAACAGGGGATCTACCTTCGTCCATGGCCATCCTGGATCAACTGGCCAGAATCCACAGCCAAGGCAAGGGCCCAGCTCTTCAACCGCTACACCGCCGGGGAAGTGGAAACGTGGATCCTGGATACCCTCTTGGACCCTGGGCGCCTCCTGATTCTCGATGACATCGGAGCCGAAGCCGTCACCGCCCAGGATTGGGTAGGCCAGCTCCTGGCACGGGTCATTGATGAGCGGCACCGTCACCAGGGGGCAACCTGCTGGACAAGCAACCTGGACGCGAAGGGGCTTGTGGATCGCTACGGGCCCCGCACCTTCTCCAGACTCCAAGACCTCGCCCCGATAGTCCAGCTCACCAAGATGCCGGATCTCAGGCTCCAGAACTCACACAGGAAAGCATCATGACGCCGAAACCCAGGAAGAAGGCTCCACCGAAACCCAAAGGGGGGAAGCGTGGATACCCCATGATCCCAATCGACATCAAGAAAGTGGAGACACTGGCATCAAGGGGCCTTACTCAACAGCAAATATGTGACGCTCTTGGTATTTGCGTTCAAACCCTCATCAATCGTAAGAAATCAAACATAGAATTGATGGAAGCAATCAAGCGGGGAACGGCTCAGGGCATTGCGGAAGTGGTCAACAGCCTCTTCGAAGCCGCTGTGAGTGGCAATGTGCAGGCGATCCAGTTCTTCCTGAAGAACCGGGCCGGGTGGAAGGACAAGGTCGATATCGAGCTTGAGAACAGCCTTCCCGCGCCTCTGATTATCGAGGTGCCCTGTATCGATGTGACGGCGGAACCCACGCCGACACTCGGAAACAAGGCTTCCTGAATGAGTGAGCCAGGGGGAACCATGAACCTCCCTCTGGCTTACTTCCCATGAGTCCGAATCACTCAGATTTCAGCCAGTTTTTAGGAATGGCTCAACGAAGATAACACGAATCCGTTGATTCTCAATCTCAACCAATGATGAAAGTGAGCATTGACGCGGGTTTTCGATGATGAACAGGGTTACGTAATCATTGTTATCGAAAATCCGCTATTCATCATTCTCAATTGAATCCAAACAGGGCACTTACAAGCCGTCAGATTCTCAACCAATGTTCGCTCCTGTCTCAACTTCCGTCAAGAGGACACGATGAATTCAGACCCCATCCGATTATCCGAAGCCCAAGCCCAGGTCTTCCGATCCCCCGCCCGGTTCCGGGTTGTGTGCGCCGGTCGCAGATTCGGGAAGACTCACCTTGCCATTGCAACGGCCCTCAAGACCGCCCTGGAGGCTCCAGGCCGCGTCGTTTGGTTCGTGGCCCCCTCCTACCGCCAAGCCGCTCAAATCGGCTGGAAAATCCTCAAGGGGCTCATCCCGAAGAACAACGCCGGGAAGATCAACGAGACAGACCTATCCATCGAACTGCGGAACGGAAGCGTCATCGCCCTGCGAGGTGCCGACAATTACGATTCCTTGCGTGGCGTGGGCTTGGATGGCCTTGTCCTGGACGAATTCGCAGACATGAGCCCCGATGCGTGGTTCGAGGTGCTGAGGCCCGCCCTCAGTGACCGGCAAGGATGGGCCTTGTTCATCGGGACGCCGAAGGGCTTCAACCATTTCCACACCCTCTGGACGCGGGCTTTCATCATGGACGGCTGGGAAGCCTTCCAGTTCACCACGCTCCAGGGCGGACGGGTGCCCCCGGAAGAGATCGAAGCCGCCCGCGCCGAACTGGACCCCAGGAGCTTCAAACAGGAATACGAGGCCAGCTTTGAGAGCATGACCGGCCTGGTCTATCAGAACTTCGACCGGGCCATTCATATCCGAGAAGACCTGAAAGACACGGGCGGGGCGCTCCTGGTGGGCATGGACTTCAACATCACGCCCCTATCGGCAGTGGTGGGAGTGAAGGCCGGGGATCAGCTCCACATCCTGGACGAAATCAGCCTCTCGAACTCGAACACCCAGCGCATGGCCGATGAACTCAAGAAGCGCTATCCGGGCCGATCCATCAACGTGTATCCCGACCCCAGCGGGAACGCCCGGAAGACCTCGGCAGACGTTGGGCAGACAGACTTTGCCATCCTTCGGCAGGCTGGATTCCGCGTCATTGCCCCGCCCAAGGCTCCCAGCGTCTCGGATCGCATCAATGAAGTGAACGCCCTCTTCCTGAATGCGAAAGAGCAGCACCGCCTCTTCATCGCCAAGCGCTGCGAGAAGCTGATTCACTGCCTGGAAGGGCTCACCTATCGAGAGGACACGATGGAGCCGGACAAGCGCCTAGGCCTGGACCATTTGCCCGATGCCCTTGGCTACCTAGTCCATTCCGAGTTCCCGCTGAATCCGTGCTTCGCCGGAACCATCAAGATCCTGGGGATCTGACACCATGAAGCCCCGCGATCCTGACACCCCACGGGCTGAGGACGCCTTGCCGCTCTTGGTTGGGATGCTTGGGGATGACCTAGGCCAAAGGGTTTACCTTGCCCTGATACGGCGCTTCCTTGGCCAGCGGGTGAACTTCCCCCATCGCATCGAGACGGATTTACTCGCCCGCGTGGTCTATGAGCGCCGATGCAAGGGTGAGTCTGCCCTTGCCATTGCTTGCGCCATGGACATTCCACGTTGGAAGGTTGACCGGCTCTATTCTCGGGAACTCAAGCGCCGCCGCGTGTCTACCGCTGCATGACGTTTGGACAGTTCTTGGCAACATCAGGCATTCGGATGGGCGACCTTGGTTATACGGGACTTCCCCGCACGGAGAACGCAATGGTCATTACAGAGCTTAGTGGACTGCAAGCTGCCAGCACCGCCCTGGCAAATCTCACTGGTGAGATCGAAGCCGCCAGAGCGGCCGAACAGAAGGCCGTAGACGCTGCCCAGAACGATGCTTCCCGCTCTGGACAGTGGAAGGCCGAACAGATCGCCCAGATCCGCAGGGGAACCCGTGTGCCTGCCCTGCTGGCTGAACTCAAGACGCGCTATGCCGAATTTCAGGAAACCCGGCCTATCTGGACCTCCCCTATCAATGTGCTGAGTAAACAGAGTGTGCTGCCCGCCCCCCCAGACACCACGACCTCGGGCCGCGCCCTTTGGGAATCCCAGGAGGCCACGGTACGGGCGAACCTCCGAGCCGAGCTTGCCGCGATGCCTCTCGGAGTGGCTAACCTTTGGGCCACGGAGGCCGCGCTGAATCGCCAATGGGGCCGGGTTTACTGTGCCTCACTGGTCCTGAAAAAACTTCCGTTCTTCCTGGACTCGCTGCCTATCGGGCCGCTTGTGGAAGCCGAGGAGGCCTTTTACCGGGGGGATGTCGCGCTCCGAACTGGTGAGATCGCCGCTAACGAACTGGCTGGAAACCGCGATGCCACGGCACGAATCGCCCTGGGCCTGATGCTTCAGCAGCATGAAGAGAAGGTCAAGGCCCGCATGTCCCGGATCAAGTTGAACGCCGACGAACGAGAGCAGGCTTCCACTACGAAAGCCGAGGACCAGGAAGATGAGGTTCTGGCGATGCTGGAAGCCCTTCCCGAAATGACCGTCAACCTTCCCAACCGCCAGACAGGAGCTGGGTTCAAGCCAGGTGCTCCTGTCCGGGCATAGGGAAGCTTGGATGGGCGCATCGATAGCCACGAAAAGAGGAATCCATGGGAATCAAGGAACAACTGAAGAAACTTCGGAGAAGTCTTCCCAAAGGCGGGAAGCTCTTCGTGCTCTATGAGGGTGAGCAGGTATCCACAAACCGCACGGAACACCCTGGAGACGTGGAGATTGTCATGGAAGCGGGTTGGGTAGATGATCGATTAGTTGTAGACTTTCCAGATGTCACTTCCATTTGATCCAAAGCCTGGAACAGTGGTCATCTGCGATTTCCGAGGTTTCGTTGAGCCAGAGATGGTGAAACCGAGACTGTGTGTAGTCATCTCACCAAGGCGCAGGGACGGGGTTAAGTTGTGTACGGTTGTTCCGCTCAGCACAACCGTGCCCTATGAGGTGAAGCCCTATCACCGATTGCTGACAATCGACCCTCCACTCCCTCGATTCGCCTCTCCAACCTGTTGGCTTAAGGGAGACATGGTCTACACCCTGTCATATGATCGGATGGATCTGCCGTGTTCGAAGGACCGCACCGGTAGTCGGACCTACCACACGTTTATTTTTTCAAAGGAAGAGCTTGCAAACATTCGAAGTTGTGTTGCATGCGCGATGGGAATCCTTGTTCAACCCTTGACTGGTGCGCGTTAGGAACCTACAGTTGAATTGTCTCCGCTCTGCTTCGGCATCGGGCTTAAGTCCTCCGCAGGGAGGCCACTGTGATCGGAGAACGCAATCCTTCACAGTGCTAGTTAGGCCCCTCTTCTTGAGGGGCTTTTTTTGTGGCTGGGTGATGCCTCATCTCTTGGATTCCAGAGTGGGTCGGAACGGAGTTGCCCCCCGCGCCTGCTTCCCCTTACCTTCTCGCTTGTAGCGCATGGGCTACACAGGCCCATTCCACAACAAAGGAGGCAGAAATCATGTCAGACGATTACATCATCCTGCGTCTTCCCGAAGTGTTGCGACGGCGCGGGCGTTCCCGAACGTCCCACCAAGAGGACATCGCCAAAGGTCTCTTCACGCACCCTGTCCTGATCGGGAGCCGTTCCGTTGGCTGGCCAGAGCATGAGGTCCAGGCGATCAACGCGGCCCGAATCGCCGGGAAGACCGTGGAGGAGATCAAGGCCCTGGTTGCCAACCTGGAAGCCGCTCGCAAGCAGGAAGTGACACAAGACTCGGATCGGTAGGGGGACACATATCTGAGGGACTGCGCTCAATGCAGCCCCTTGCTGACTTGTAGGACACTTGTAGGACGTGCAGGAAAAAGCCCCCTGATTCGAGGGGGCTTTTTCTTCGTAAGTCTGGCGGAGAGTAAGAGATTCGAACTCTTGAACGGGTCACCCCGTTACACGATTTCCAATCGTGCTCCTTCAGCCACTCGGACAACTCTCCAGGAACGGCTTCCCTGTGGACAGGGAATGACAAGCTTAGCATGGGGCAGGCCTCGAGCCAAGACTGGACTCCAGGGAGAGTTGTCGATTTGCAGGCCCGGGCTCATACGAGCGATAATAAGAGCATGCAAACACAACTCCACGCTCTCGCCGCCGAAGTCCTCTCCCGCCTCTCGGGGAATCGCCCGCCCAAGGAGCGTCCCCAGCTGCTGGGCTGCCGGGATGGCCTCTGCCTCCTCCGCACCCGGGAGGGCCTGAAGGAAATCCCCGCCGCACAGCTGCCCGCCCATGTGGATCTGGGGCCCCTCATCGACCACACCCTCCTGAAGCCCGCCGCCTGGGTCGCCGAGATCGATCAGCTCTGTGACGAGGCGCTGAAGCACGAGTTCGCTTCGGTCTGCGTGAACCCCTACTGGGTGACGCGCTGCGCCCGGCGTCTCGAGGGCAGCGTCGTGCGGGTCTGCACGGTGATCGGCTTCCCCTTGGGAGCCAACACCACTCGCACCAAGGTCGAAGAGGCCCGGGAAGCCGTCGCCAACGGCGCTCGCGAAGTCGATATGGTCCTGGCCGTGGGGCTGGCCAAGGCCGGGGACTGGGAATCCATCCGCCGGGAATACCGCACCCTGCGCGAGGCCGTGCCTACTGCCGTCCTGAAAGTCATCCTGGAAAACTGCCTGCTGAACGATGAAGAGAAGGTCCAGGCTTCGCGCATCGCCGCCGAAGAAGGCTTGGATTTCGTGAAGACCTCCACGGGTTTCTCCACCGGCGGGGCCACCGAAGCCGATGTCCGGATCATGCGAGAAACAGTGGGTGTCCGGGCAGGCGTGAAGGCCTCCGGTGCCGTGCGCAACTACGAGGACGCGCTCCGCATGGTCCTGGCCGGCGCGACGCGACTGGGGCTTTCCAGTTCCCTGACCGTCATCAAGGGTGGAAGCGCGCAGACCAACGCACAGAGCAGCGGCTACTGAGGCCAACCCGCCCGGAGCCATGCCGAGTCAAGTGCGGTATGCTCCTTGGAACGCAATACTGGGAGGTCCGTGTGGCCAAACTCGATCTGGTCATGTTCGAGGAGGAATACAAGCTGCTGCAGGAGATCATCTCTCGCCTGCAGGTGGATTCCTCGAGCAAGGTCGTGTTCCTTGTGGACAAGAACGGCCAGCAGATCGCCGCTTCGGGCGATGTGCGCAGCATTGATGCCACCAGCCTCGCCTCCCTCACCGCCGGCAATGTGGCCGCCACCGATGGCCTCGCCAAGCTCATCGGGGAAAAGGAATTCACCCTGCTCTTCCACGAGGGAGAAAAGGACAACCTGCACATCTCCATCGTGGGCAAGCGCGGGATCCTGGTGGTGATCTTCGATATGAACAGCAGCCTGGCCCTGGTGCGGCTGCGGGTCAAGAAGGCCAGCCGGGACCTCCAGGAGATCTTCGAAAAGGTGGAACAGCGGGCCCAGAACGTGGCGGGTGAATCCAATTTCGAGAGCCCCTTCTCGGAAATCACCGATGAAGATATCGATAAGCTCTTCGGCGATTGACCGGGAGCGGCCATGACGTTCATCAACTACGCCTCTCGCGAGATCAACTGCAAGATTGTCTACTACGGCCCCGGCTTGTGCGGGAAGACGACGAATATCCAATGGATCTTCGAACAGGCCAACCCCGAGAAGCGGGGCAAGCTGGTGAGCCTGGCCACCGAGACCGATCGCACCCTCTTCTTCGACTTCCTGCCCCTGGACATGGGCACCGTGAAGGGCTTCAAGGTCCGCTTCCACCTCTATACGGTGCCCGGCCAGGTCTTCTACGATGCCAGCCGCAAGCTGATCCTCCGGGGCTGCGACGGCATGATCTTCGTGGCCGATAGCCAGCACCAGCGCATGGAGGCCAATATCGAATCCATCGCCAACCTGGCCACGAACTTGAAGGAAAACGGGTTTGATATCCGCAGCATCCCGTATGTCCTCCAGCTCAACAAGCGCGATATGCCCACTGCCGCCCCCGTAGAGGAGATGGAGCGCCTGCTCCGCTTCCGAAACGAACCCGTGATCGAGGCCGTCGCCAATATCGGCACCGGTGTCATTGCCACCCTCAAGGCCTGCGCCCGCCAGATCCTCATGGATCTGCAGAAGGTCTGAAACCCGGGGCTTGATCCCTGGCCGCTCCGCGCTACAATAGGAATTCCTCCTTTCCGGAGTAGCTCAGTGGTAGAGCAATCGGCTGTTAACCGATGGGTCGGGGGTTCAAATCCCTCCTCCGGAGCCACTAGAAAGACGCCCCGCCTTTGCGGGGCGTTCTGATAAGCAAGGTGTCACCATGAAGCCCAATCGCATTGGAGTTTTGACCTCCGGAGGGGATGCCCCCGGAATGAACGCCGCGATCCGGGCCGTGGTCCGGCAATCCCTCGATCTCGGCGTGGATGTCTACGGCATCTACCGGGGCTTCCAGGGTCTGGTGGACCAGGATTGGCGCCCCCTCACCAGCCGCAACTGTTCGAATATCCTGCAGCGGGGAGGCACCATCCTCAATACGGCCCGCTGTCAGGCCTTCAAGGTCAAGTCCGTCCGGGCCCAGGTCGCCCGGGACATGAAGTCGGCGGGCATCGACGCCCTGGTGGTCATCGGCGGGGACGGCAGCTTCACCGGCGCCCATCTCCTCAGCGAGGAATTTGGAATCCCCTGCGCAGGGATCCCAGGCACCATCGACAACGATCTGCCCGGCACGGAACGGACCCTGGGCTTCGACACGGCCCTCAATACCGCCATCGAAGCCATCGACAAGATCCGCGATACGGCCAGTTCCCACGAGCGCATCTTCCTGGTGGAAGTCATGGGGCGGAGTTCAGGCATGATCGCCGTCCACACAGCCATCGCCTGCGGCGCCGAGGCCGTGCTCTATCCCGAATCCGAAAAGGACACCTACGAAACCCTGGTGACCCAGCTCAAGGCGGGCTGGGAGCGGGGCAAGCGCTCCAGCATCGTTGTGATGGCCGAAGGCGATCAATTGGGCAATCCCTACGCCATTGGTGAGCGGCTTCGCAAGGACTACAGCCTGGATCTGCGCGTGGTCGTCCTGGGCCATATCCAGCGCGGAGGCAGTCCCACCGCCATCGATCGCATCTGGGGCAGCCTCTGGGGCTCTGAAGCCGTCAAGCGCCTCACCGCAGGCGAGAGCGCCTTTTACTTGGGCACCCAGGCCGGAGAACTGGTTTCCATCCCCCTGGCCCACGTCCACGACACCAAGCCCACACCGCCCCAGATCCTCACCGATCTGGTGCCGATCCTGGCTCTGTAGTCCCACCGTTCCAGAAGCGGGAAGCCTTCGTCGCCCGCGGGAGAACCCACGCCGTGACACTCAAGGCCCTCGAACTCTTCAGCGGCCTCGGTGGCTGGCGCTATGCCCTGGGAGAGGCGGGCAGCGTGGTCGCCGCCTTCGATATCAGCCCAGCGGCCAATGCCACCTATGCCTTGAACCACGGGGACAGGCCCCAGGCCCGGGAACTGGCCACACTGCCAGGAGACGCCCTCCTGGCCTTCGGGGCCGACACCTGGATCCTGAGCCCGCCCTGCCAGCCCTTCTGCCGCATGGGAAACCGCCAGGGGCTCCAGGACCCGCGTTCCAGGGCCTTCCTGAGACTCCTGGAGATCTTCGAGGCGGCGCCCCCGGAGCGCCTCGCACTGGAAAACGTCGAAGGTTTCCTGGGCTCCGATGCCCACGATCTGCTGAAGGCAAAGCTGCAGCGCCACGGCTTTCACACCCAGGAATACAGGCTCTGCCCCACCCAATTCGGCATCCCCAACCGGCGGCCGCGCAGCTTCGTCCTCGCGTCCAAAGCAAAGCTCTCCCGCCACAGGCCGCCCTCGCAGGAGCCAAGGCCCCTCGCGCCCTTCCTGGATGGCGTGGAGGATGCCTCCCTCTACCTCGATACCGAGACCATCCGGCACAAGCCCGGCCTCGATCTCGTGCGGGCCGAGGATCACCGCACGGCCTGCTTCATCGGCGGCTACGGCGCGCGCTTCGTGGGCAGCGGTTCGTTCCTGGTCACGGGAAGCGGCATCCGGCGCTTCTCGCCCTCGGAAGTGGCCCGGATCCTGGGTCTGCCGGAGACTTTCCGTTTCCCGGAAGACCTTTCACTGGAGAAGCGCTACAAGCTCCTGGGCAATGGACTGAGCATCCCGGTGGCGAGGTGGGTCATCCGGCAACTGAAGGATTGACCCGGGACACCGCCGCCCAACGATAGACTGAAAATTCGCACTCATTTTCCAAGGATTCCCCATGGCCAAACCCGTGAGCGACCAGCCCGAAATCATCTATTCGATGATGCGGGTCAGCAAGATCTACAACAGCAAGCCCGTCATCAAGGACATCTCGCTGTCCTATTTCTACGGGGCCAAGATCGGCGTGCTGGGCCTCAACGGCTCGGGCAAGTCCACGGTGCTGCGCATCATGGCCGGCGTGGACCCGGACTTCAACGGCGAGGCCGTGCTCTCCAAGGGCTACACAACGGGGATGCTGGAGCAGGAGCCCCGGCTCGACGAGACCAAGACCGTGCGCGAAGTCGTAGAAGAAGGCGCGGGGGAGAAGGCTGCCCTCCTGCGGGAGTACAACGCCATCGGGGAGGCCTTCGCCGATCCCGATGCCGACTACGACAAGCTCCTGGCCCGCCAGGGAGAGCTGCAGGAGAAGATCGACGCCCTGGATTGCTGGGATCTGGACGCCCAGCTGGAACAGGCCATGGACGCCCTGCGCTGCCCGGATCCCGATACCAAGATCAGCGTGCTATCGGGCGGCGAGCGGCGCCGGGTGGCCCTCTGCCGCCTGCTGCTCCAGAAGCCCGATATCCTCCTGCTGGACGAACCGACGAACCACCTGGACGCCGAGACTGTGGCCTGGCTGGAGCAGCATCTCCAGCGCTACGAGGGCACGGTCATCGCCGTGACCCATGACCGCTACTTCCTGGACCACGTGGCCCAGTGGATCCTGGAGCTGGACCGGGGCGAGGGCATCCCCTGGAAGGGCAATTATTCCTCCTGGCTCGAGCAGAAATCGGCGCGCCTGGCCCGGGAAGAGCGATCCGACCAGCGGCGGGAGAAGACACTGGAGCGCGAACTGGAGTGGATCCGCATGTCCCCCAAGGGTCAGCACACCAAGAGCAAGGCCCGCATCGCCAACTTCGAGAAACTCGCCGGAGCCGAAGGGGCCGAGAGGGAACAGGAACTGGAGATCTACATCCCGGCGGGCCCCCGCCTGGGGGACGTGGTGGCCGAATTCAAGGGCGTCTCCAAGGCCTATGGCGACAAGGTGCTCTTCGACAATCTGGACTTCGAGATACCCCGGGGCGGCATCCTGGGGGTCATCGGCGCCAACGGCGCGGGCAAGACCACCCTTTTCCGCATGCTCACGGGACAGGAATCCACCGATGCCGGAGAGATCTCCCTGGGCGACACGGTGAAGCTCACCTACGTCGATCAGCTGCGCTCCAACCTGAACCTGGAGAAGAGCGTGTTTGAAGCCATCTCAGACGGCCGGGAGCAGATTGAGCTGGGGGGCAAGCTGGTGAACGCCCGGGCCTGGCTGAGCCGCTTCGGCTTCACCGGGGAGGCCCAGCAGAAGAAGGTGAAGGAGCTCTCCGGCGGCCAGCAGAACCGCCTCAACCTGGCCCTCCTGCTCAAGAGCGGCGGCAACGTGCTGCTCTTCGACGAGCCCACCAATGATCTCGACGTGAACACCATGCGCGCGCTGGAAGAAGCCATCGAGAATTTCGCCGGCAGCGCCGTCATCATCAGCCATGACCGCTGGTTCCTGGATCGCCTGGCCACCCACATCCTGGCCTTCGAGGGCGATAGCCGCGTGGAATACTTCGATGGCAACTACACCCAGTACGAGGAATACCGGAAGGATATCCTGGGCCTGAAGCCCTTCGAACCCCACCGCATTAAATACCGGAAGCTCACGCGATGAAGATCACCTTCAAGCTGTTCACGCGCGATACAGGAGAAGAACTCGCCTCCTTCCAATCGCCCTACGGCGCCCTCAGGACCTACAAGGACCTGCTGATGCCCAAATTCCAGAAGAAATTTCTGAAGGGCATCACGGTGTTCAAGGAGGGCAAGGCCCTCAAAATCGTCCGCTTCGAGAAGCACGCCGCCATCGAATGCGCCGCGGAGAACCACACCTGCCGCATCGTCCTGGATGAAGGCGAGAAGGTGAAGAATAGGCTCACCTGGGACCAGTTCGTGATGCGCATGGGGCTCCCGGATTCCTTTTTCATCCCCCTCAAGAAATAGCTCCCCCAAGAGGAGACCCTTCCTGGCCATGGCCGATTCGCCGATCCGCATTTCCCTGCTCCTGGCGGCCTTCCCGCCGGAACTGGCGGGCCTGGACGCGGCCCCTCCTGCGGGATGGCGGGTGGCCTGCACGGGTCTAGGGGCACTGACGTCGGCCGTAACGGTCACCCGCATGATTGCGGAGCTCCGACCGGAGCGGGTGCTCTTCCTGGGCACCTGCGGGGCCTACGATGCGCGTCTCGGAATCGGCGACCGGATCAGCGCCACCGAAGCCGTCTCCATTTCCCTGGAAGAACTGGAGGGCCGCGCCTACCGCCCTGAGCGTGAACGCACACGCTGGGCCTCCAACTGGCCCCTGCCCCTCCCTGGCCACTGTGTCGCCGTCCCCCCTGCCATCACGAAGACCGCGGAAGGCGCCCGAGCGTTCTCCCAGATCGCCGCCGCCGAGCACCTGGAGCTCAGCGGGATTTTTGCCGCCTGCCACGCCGCCGATGTGCCCGTCGCCGCGGCCCTGGCCGTGGCCAACCGCGTGGGCCCCCACGCCCACGAGGAATGGGAAGCCCAGCATGCCCGGGTGAGCCGCGAACTCGTCGAGGCGTTAAGGACCCGCGGAGTCTTCTGATTCCTCAGGGCCTCAACGGCACATGGGTGGCACCTGCCCCCGTCTCCACGCGCCACCCTCCGGGCACGACCACCACGCGCACACCGCCACTGGGGCCTGTGCTGAAGTGCGGCGTCTGTCCGAGGGTCTCCAGCGTCCGGGGGGAGGGGAACTCGAAGGGATTGCGCCGCCCCACGGTGAAGAGCACGAGTTCGGGCGAGAGGGCGGCGATCCAGGCGGCATCCGAAGCCGATGCGCTGCCGTGGTGCCCGGCCTTCAGGAGCCGATGGGCCCCTCCGGGCCCGGGGTCCCCCAGATCCATCAGATCTCGCTCCTGGATGGCCATGGCGTCCCCCATCAGCCACAGTTCCCGGTCCTGCCAGCTCACGCGGAGCACCTGGGAAATCATATTGGCATCGGGCAAATCGAAGGGCTTCGGGGGCCAGCGCACTTCAAAATGGGCCGCGCCCCGGAACCAGCCCTCGCCCCGGAGGACGCGCCGAGCTTCCTCCAACCCTCCCCGCGGGGCCACGGGGGCCCAGAGTTCCAGGGGATTGGCCGTATCGGGAAGGGTCAGGGAAACGATGGGCCAGAGCCTGGCCAGAGTGGCCCATCCACCGGCATGATCGCTGTGGGGATGGGTCAGCACGAGGTGGAGCGGTTCCCGCACGCCCCGCCCACTGAGCACCCGCACCAGGCGCCGGGCCGCCCATGGAGTGGGCCCCGTGTCCACCAGGGTCGCGTCGCCTCCCGGCACCCGCAGCAAGAGCGCATCCCCCTGGCCGATATCCGGGGCCTCTAGACTGAAGGATTGCGTTCTACGCCCCGTACCCCGAAAGGCCAGCAGCAAAAGAGATGTCGCCACCAGGGCCAACGTCAGTGCCCGACTTCGCCGAAAGCGGGCGTGGAGCTGGGCGAGGGCGATCCAACCCAGGCAGAGGGCAATCCAGGGCCAGAGGATCCCCGTGGCCAGCGGCTGAATCCGGGCGAAAAAGGGCACCAGCACGCTGCCGGTCCAGGCCAGCAGGCTCCCGAGAATCTGGACCAGGCCGGGCACAGGCAGCACCGTGAGCACCAGGCAGAGGGGCGTGATCAGGGCCACCAGGGGCAACACCAGCACATTGGCCAGGGCGCCCCAGATCGGGGCCCCGCCATGGAGGAGGGCCAACAGGGGCAGCGTGGTCAGCCAAGGGGCGATGAAGCGCGCCGCGAGGAGGGATCTGCGGCCCAGGAAGGGTCCCAGGAGGCCCGCCAGGGGTTCTGCACACCAGAGCAGCCCCAGCAGGGCGAACCAGGCCAGCAGGAATCCCGGATCGGCCCCCGCCGAGGGGTGCAACAGCAGCCACAGGAGGAGGGCGCCGTGCAGGGTGAGCACGGGCGGGAGTTCCCACCCACTGCGCCGCCCCAGAGCCCAAGCGAAGCCCATGAGGAGCCCTCGCCAGACCGGTGCGGAAAAGCCCACCACCGCGCAATAGAGGAGCCCCACCAGGATGGAAGCCGCGGTGGAACCCCGCCGGAAGAGCCGTCTCCAGAGGACCTCCAGGAAGGCCATCACCAGCGTCACCTGGAGCCCCGATACCACCAGCGTATGGATGGTACCGCTTTCGGCGAAGGCGCTGAATACGTCCGGCCGGGCGGGGGGATAGCCCAGGGTGAGTGCGCCCCAGAGATCCCGGGCCGGTCCCTCCCCCAGGGGAAGGGCCAGGAAGCGCCCATGGATGAAGGTCTGGAGCCGGAGCAGCGGGGAGGGCCTGGGGGGGCCCAGGACCTCCATGAGGTCGGCGGAACGGAGGTGGATCCGCCGAGGCGTGCCGTCCCCCCGGGCCCGCCAAAGGGGGCGCTCCCCGAGAAAGCTCGGGCCCGCCTCCACACGAAGCAGTTCGGCCCGAAACCGCACCGGCGTCCCAGGTTCCGGGGCCGGGTTCCCTTCCCCCGGGAGGCTGAGGGGCAGTTCCAGCCCGGCCATGGCCCGGGGCTGCTGGAGCCGGATCCGGCTCATGCGGCGCTCCGCCTGCAGATTCCAAGGCGCCGAGATCTGTCCCTCCAGGGCCAGGAAGCCGGTGGGAAGGGCCTGTTCTGCCCGAGCCATCCCCCGCAAGCCCAGCAGCGTCAACATTCCAAGGCCCAGGGCCAAGGGCAGCACCGAGGCCCGGCGAAAAACCAACAGCGGCAAGGAGGCTAGCGTCAGGAGACAACCCAGGGGCAACAGCCATCCCGGCAGAAGCCCCCCCCAGGATTCGGGCAGCAGCCAGGGCAGCGCGCAGGCCAAGGCCAGGGCCCAGGGGAGGCTCCAAAGGGGAGCCCCGCTGAGGCGCTGCCAGAGTCGTTGACGGGTGAGCACCCGGGAAGTGTAGCCAAGGTGGTCCGAGGGGTTAACCTATAAGCTTCCCACCTGCGAGGTCCCGTGATTTCAATGCCCCGCCGCCTGCTCCCCGCCCTCCTCTCGGCAGCCCTGGCCGTGCCCTGCGCCCTTCAGGCCTGGAGCCCCCGCTTCCATGAAGCCCAGACGGAATTCGCCACGGGTCTCCTCCCCGGCGGCATGGCGGTGTATCTGCGGGCCCACCCCCTTGAGCTCGCCCAGGGGGCCCGGGGTATCTCCAGCGACCAGGCTCCCACGGTCGAGGAGGTGGAAGAACAGTTCCGACGCGTCGTCCGCATGAGCGAGGAGCATCGCAGGCCCGCCCAACTGGTCCGGGAGCTGGGAACCCTGGCTCACATGGTCCAGCTCCTCACCGACCCTTCGGCCAACCGAGGCATGACGCCCCTCCGGGAACGGTTCCAGGCTTATGGCGACGAGCATCTGCGGCGCCTGGTGGTGAGCCGGGAAGCCTTCTGGGCCGTCACGGCCCCCCTGGATCCGAGGCCCGCCCTGCTGGACTGGTCGAAGACCAAGTGGGAGCGCCACCGGATGCTGCTGGAATGCTTCGACGAGACTTCGGGAAGGCCCAAGGGCCCCTGGGACACCCTTTCGGTCCCCTTCGCCCAGCTTCAGCTCTCCTTTTCCAACGGCGTCAACGCCACAGCCAATATCTGGATCCAGACCTGGCGTGCCGTGGGTGACCTTTGGGAAACGCCCTCCTAGATCTAGGAATTCTTCCTAATCAGAGTTATCTTCCAAGCATCTCTTTATTGGAGCACTCGATGGCCTCCTACACCCGACTCGGTAACTATCTGCTGGCCAATGAACTCGCCGCGGATCCCTTCGGGAAGATCCATCGGGGCCTCAGTCTCTCCGGCAGCAGCTTCGAGCACCACGTGCTCATCCGGACCTTCACCGAGGAAGTCATCGAAGCCGGCATCGGCGCCCGCACCGAGGAGGTCCATCGGGTGGTCTCTCTGCTTGCCGGCCAGCGCGGCTTCGGCCACGGCTACAAGGTCGAGGGCGGCCGCACGCCGCATGTGGTCTGCGATTACATTCAGGGCCGCAGCCTGGCCCAGATGCTGGAAAAGGCCAAGCATGAGCAGATTCCCCTGGGCGTCGATCACGCGCTCTCCGTACTCCAGGGCGTGGCCCAGTCGTTGATTCAGCTCCACGCCAAGGGTGTGAGCCACGGCACCTTGTCGCCCCATAGCGTGTGGGTCAGCTTCGAGGGTGCCACGGAACTCCTGGACGCCCCCATCGCCGCCAGCCTCCAGGCGCTGCTTCCCAAGTGCCCCATCGCCTCGGCGACCCTTTCCCGCTATCGCAGCGCGGCCGGAACGACCCCCCTCCAGAATGATCTCTTCGCCTTGGGGGCGGTGTTCTACGAGCTCCTGACCCTGGACAAGCTCCCCAGCCCCGAACTGCTCTCCCCGACATTGGCCAAGACCACGCTCAAGGCCGCCCAGGAGGATGAGCCCGTCCCCCAGGAGATCCTGGCCCTCCTGAAGCGCCTGCTGGGAGTGGACAAGGTCTTCGAGAGCCCCAGCGCACTGAGTTCAGAACTGGAGCGGGTGCTCTACGACGGCGACTACAGCCCGACGACCTTCAATATGGCCTTCTTCATGCACACCCTCTTTCGTGAGGAAAATGAGTTCGATACCCAGGCCATGAAGGCCGACCAGACCGCGGATTTCTCCCCCTTCCTGGAGAGCGAACCCAGCCAAGGTAAGCTCTTCGAGACGGTCGGCGGGAAGAGCTACACCAAGTTCGTCGTCTGGGGCGGCGTGGGCGTGGCCGCGCTGGTGGGCATCCTCGGCTTTAAATCCTGCTCCGATTCCAAGGCCTTGAACAAGAGGACCGAAGAACTGGCCATGGCCCAGCGGGAGAATGCGGAATTCACCGCCAAGCTGGCCGATATCAACCGTCAGGAACAACTGGCCCAGAGCAAGAAAGAGGAGGCCGGTAAGGAGCTGAAGGAAGCCAAGACCACCGAGGAAAAGAAAAAGGCCCAGGCCAAACTGGACGAAGCCAACAAACAGCAGGCTGATCTGCAGCGGAAGAAGGTGGAGACCCAGCAACAGGCCCAACAGGCGACGGCGCGCCAGGCCCAGGCCCAGGCTCGCCCCATGGCCCCACCCCCCACCGCCCTGCCCCCCTCTAACCTGCCCGCCCAACTCAATCCCGGCCAGCTCCCGCGGAGTCTTCCCAAGAACCAGCCCAGCGCCATTCCGGCACCCCAGCAGGCCGTCCAAGCCGCTCCTCAGCCCCAAGCCCAACCCGCGCCTCAGCCCCAGGCCGCTGCCGCGGTTCCAGAGACCTCGGCCTTCATGACCCGGCGCGCCGCGCCCAACCAACCCCGCCTCCTCAACAAGAATTTCCTGCCCCCTTCCCTCCGGGGCAGCGATATCCACGTTTCCGTGAAGGTCTACGTGGACGCCAGCGGAAGGCCCGTGAAGGTCGTCATCGATAAGGGCGTCGATAGCGCCGTCGGCTACAACGACGCGGCCAAGCAGGCCGCCTACGAGAGTGCCTACGCCCCCGCCACCCGGGGCGGCAAGGCCGTCAACGCCTGGCTCACCGTGGATTACAACTTCGGCAAGCCGAGGTAGTCGACAATCCCTTTCCTGGAATGGCCCGGGTCAACCCCGGGCCATTTTTTCGGCGGCTTCCCGGGCCAGGGTATCCACCCGCTCGTTCTCCGCATGCCCGGCATGGCCCCGCACCCAGGCGGCCTTCACGCGATGCCGCTGAAGCTGAGCATCCAGGACCTGCCAGATTTCGGCATTCAGGACCGGCTGTTTGTCGGCCTTCCGCCACCCCGCACGCTTCCAACCCGCCAGCCAGCTGGTGATGCCCTTGACCACGTACTGGCTATCGGAGAAGAGCTCGACCTCGCAGGGCTTGGCCAGGGATTCCAGACCCCGGATGGCGGCCAGGAGTTCCATGCGGTTGTTGGTGGTCTCCAGATCCCCCCCCGATCCTTCCTTCTCCTTGGCGCCGGTGGCCGTGCGGAACCGGAGCAGGTAGGCCCAGCCCCCGGGGCCGGGGTTTCCCAGGCAGGCGCCATCGCAGTAGAGTTCGACCTTCGGATGCAGGGACATGGAAGCTCCAGTCCCACCATCCCGAAAAAGGATCGCCCCGTCAAATCCCTCGGAGGAGTCGATCAGGAGCCTGGACGGCCCAGAGGGGCGGAATTGTGGCACGCTACCCGGGGGAGGTTCTGAGGGAATGATGGCACCCGTGGCCGTGATTGAGGCACCCCTGGACCCGCCCAGGCTCCGGGCCGAGGCCACGGATCCTGGCGCAGGCGCCATCGTAGTCTTCGAAGGCTGCGCCCGGGATCATCACGCAGGGCTTGATGTCGAGGGCCTCGCCTATGAGGCCTATGTCCCCATGGCCGTGGCCGAACTCGAAAGGCTCCGGGCCGAGGCCCTGGAGCGCTTCAGCCTGCTGCGCTGCCTGATCCATCACCGCATCGGCCCGGTACCCCTCACCGAAGCCGCCGTGGTCGTGGTCACCGCTTCAGTCCATCGCAAGGAGGCCTTCGAAGCCGCCCTCTGGATCATGGACCGAATCAAAGCGTGCGTGCCCATCTGGAAGCGGGAACGCTATGCCGAGGGGCGGGAAGCCTGGGTGGAGGGCGAAGGCCGGAGGTCCAAGACCTAAAGGCCAGTTAGGCTTGGCACGGCTTTGGCTCTATATGGGCGAGAGGTGCCCAGATGGATCCTGCATACTACGTCGCCGCTGGCAGCCTGAAGGCTAGGTCCTTCCAGCTGGAGACCCTGTCCAATAATCTGGCCAACACCAGCACCGTGGGCTACAAGACGGAGCGGAGCTTCTTCTCCGTGTTCAACAAGGCCCAGAGCAGCGGTCGTAACCTGCCCCTCACCCAGTCGGTCAATGACGGCACGGTCCTGGCCCAGCGGGGGATGGACTTCTCCCAGGGCGCCTTCAAGGCCACGGGCCGCAGCCTGGATCTGGCCATCGAGGGCAACGCCTTCTTCATGGTCCAGACCGCCCAGGGCCCCCAGGCCACCCGCGATGGGCGCTTCAAACTGGGCCCCAAGGGCGAACTCCAGACCCTGGATGGCCTGGCCGTGCTAGGCAAAAAGGGCCAAGCGCTTCAAATCAACCCCCAGGGCGGAGCCTTCACCATCGGATCCGATGGCACCCTTCAGCAGGGGCAGACCGTGCTGGGCCAGCTGGATCTGAAGGCCTACAAGACGCCGGCGGCCCTGCCCCGGGTGGGCTCGGGCCGCTACGATCCCACAGGCATGGAGGAAGCGCCCGCCACGGCCACCGTGACCCAGGGTCAGCTGGAACAGAGCTCTGTGGACATGGCCAGCACGATGGTCGACATGATCCGCCTGAACCGTCTCTTCGAGATGAGCCTCAAGGTGGCTTCCACGATCACCAATGATCTGGACTCCCGCAGCATCAACGACGTCGCCAGAGGGCAGTAAGTTCAATTTCCACCAAGGAGCCATAGCCATGATGAGAGCAATGTGGTCTGCAGCCGCCGGAATGTCCGTCCAGCAATCCAATATGGACACCATCTCCAACAACCTGGCCAACACCAACACCACGGGTTTCAAGAAGGCCCGGGCCGAGTTCCAGGATCTGCTCTACCAGACCATCAATCTGGCGGGCACCAGCAGCTCCAATAGCACCACGCTGCCCGCGGGCATCCAATTGGGCCACGGGGCCAGGCTCCAGAGCGTGGTGCACCAGTACACCACCGGGAACTTCCGCACCACCGGGGGCCGCTTCGATATGGCCATCGAGGGCGACGGGTTCTTCCGGGTCACCATGCCCGATGGCACCCAGGCCTACACCCGGGATGGTGCCTTTTCCGTCGATCAGAATGGCGCCCTGGTCACCGCCAGTGGCTACGCCATGGATCCTCAGATCACCGTCCCCCAGGACGCCACCAGCGTCACCATCGCCGCCGATGGCACCGTGAGCGTGACCCAGCCCGGCCAGACCCAGCCCCAGCAGGTGGGCCAGATCACCCTAGTGAAGTTCATCAATCCCACCGGACTCAATCAACTGGGGCACAACCTCGTCCAGCCCACACTGGCCAGCGGAGACGCCATCGAAGGCACGCCGGGCCTGGACGGGCTGGGAACGATCCAGCAGGGTTTCCTGGAGATGTCCAACGTGGACGTGGCCGAGGAGATGGTGAACATGATCATCGGCCAGCGGGCCTACGAAGCCAATTCCAAGACCATCCAGACCGTCGATTCGATGCTGCAGACCGTGACCAACCTCAAGCGCTAACCGTCATGAGACTCCCGACCGCCCTCCTCCTTTTCGCCTGCCTGGTCCTTTCGGCCGGGGACGACGAGAAGGCCCTGCCCCTTCCCGAGCGCCTGGCCCGGGAGGCCGTCGAATATGCCCAGGCCCAGGCCAAGGGCAGCGCGGGTCAATACGTGATCCGCGCCACCAAGCCCCCCCTCCTGCCCCGGATGAAGGGCACAGAGGTCCAGTTCGAGCCTTCCTATCTGAGCAAGCGGGAACCCACGGGCGCCTTCTTCGCCGTCTTCAGGGTCCGGGTCGATGGACGCCTGGCCGGCAGCACCCGCATTGAACTCGAAGGGCGCTGGACGGGCAAGCTCCTGAAGGTGACCGAACCCCTGAGGCGCAAAACCGTGCCCACCGAGGATCAGCTGGAGGAGATCAATTTCGAAGGAAACCCGCCCACGGGCGCCCTCACGAGCTTTCCCGCAGGCTACCGCCTGCGCAATGCCGTCGCCACGGGCCACACCCTGACTCAGGCGGATCTGGAGCCCATCCCCCTGGTCAACGCCGGGGAGCGCGTGCGGCTCTCCGTCAAATCGGGTTCCCTGATCATCTCGGCGGATGCCACAGCCAGGGGGCCCGGAGCCATGGGCGACAAGATCCGGGTGGAACTGCCCACGCGGAAATGGGTCCAGGCCGTGGTGACGGGTTCAGGCGAGGCCCGGGTGGATTGGGGTTCCTAGGAACCCAGGAATTTCCCCTGGAAGGCGAGGGGGCCATGGCTTAATCTAGGACTCTTGCAAGGAGCCCGGAATGGCCCAAGAGAAGCACGTCCACGGACCTGACTGCGACCACGATCACGACCACGAAGAGCAGGAAATCGAGGTCGTCGAACTCGAGGACGAGAATGGAGAAAAGGAAGAGTTTGCCGTCCTCGACGAACTCGACTTCGAGGGTCGCCACTTCTGCATCATGGCCCCCCTCGCCGAGGTCCAGGCCTATACCGAAGACGAGAATGCCCCGGAGGATCCCAATCTCAATATCGAGATCTTCGAGGTGAAGGACGACGACTTCTCCATCCTGGAAGATGAGGACATGGCCAAGCGCCTCCTGGCCCACCTCGATGAACTCTCCGACAAACTCGAAAGCGAAGGGGAGTAGCCCCTCTTTCTTTTCCCAGAAGGCCTCCGAAACCGGAGGCCTTCGTGCGTACCAGGGGGTGTTTGTGCGATCCTGGCACCATGTCCATTGCGGTGAAAATCCAGGGGCGGGTTCTCTTCCTGTGCGGGGATCCCGATAAGCTCCAGCGGCAGCTGGCGGGAGAGGATCTCTCGCTGGAAGAGGCCCTGCCCCTGAGGGACCAGATCGGGGCCGACGAGATCGCGCCGAACTGGGTCTGCTACTTCTTCGAGGAGCGGCTGGGCGACTTCCCCTACATCGGCCTGAGGTGTGAGGACCAGTTCCCCATCAGCGAGGGCGCGGTGAAGCGGGGCCACTTCCAGGTGAGCGTGGCCGGCAAGCGGCGCGGCAAGGGCTCCAGCCGGGAGGCCAGCCCCTACGCCGAATGGTGCGCGGGTATCCGACTCGTCCTGGCCGAGAGTTTCGAACACCCCTATCAGCAGAACTGCCAGAACCTGGGCCTCTTCACCAGCACAGACTTCGGCCTGATCGCGCGCATCCGGGCGGGAGAATCCATCCCCATAGAGGAACTCACCGCCGGCCTCGACCCCATCACGCGCGCCATCCTGGAGCAGGGAGGCCTCTTCGCCTTCAATCGCGCCCGCATGAAGGGCGAGCTGCAGGTGCCCCTGCCCCAGCACGGGAAGCGCCCCATGACGCTGGTGGAGAAGATCCTGGCGCGCAACACCGTTGTAGATCCCGTCTCGGGGGCCCTCGGCGTGGAAGCGGTGAGGCCCGGGGACGGCATCTTCGTCAACACCCATTGGCGTTTCTCCCACGAGTACGTGACGCCCATGGCCGCCAGCTTCCTGCAGGAGGCCTTCGGCGAGCATGTGAAGCTGAAGGATCCCCAGCGGATCCTGGCCTTCCGGGATCATCTCAATTTCCTGGACCGGGTGATGAACGAGGAACGCCAGGCCCAGGGACTCCTGGAAGTGGCCGAGCGCCTCAGGCATTCCCAGGAGGCCTTCTGTGCCCGCCACGATATCAGGCTCCATGGAGAGCAGTCCGACGGCAGCGCGGAGGGCATCTCCCACATCCTCATGGCCGAGCGCTACGCCATGCCAGGCCAGGTGATCGTCGGCACGGATTCCCATACGCCCCACTGTGGCGCCCTGGGAAGCCTCGCCTTCGGCGTGGGCACGACAGATATCGCCAACGCCTTCGTTACGGGAGACGTCCGTGTGACGGTGCCACCCACGCTGCGAGTGAAGCTGAACCACCGCCTGCGACCCGGCGTTTCGGCCAAGGATCTCGTCCTGCATCTGCTGCGCCTGCCCTTCATCCAGGAGGGCGGAGCCCTGGGCCATGTGGTGGAATACCAGGGAGAGGCCCTGGAATGGCTCAATACGGATGAACGGGCGACCCTCACCAATATGGCCGCGGAGATCGGCGGATTCACGGGCATCGTGGCCCCGGACGCCCAGACGGTGCGTTTCCTCTGGGAACGACGCCACTCGGATATCCCCCTCGAAGACTGGATGCAGAGCGACCCGGATGCGGAATTCGCCCACACCCTGGAGGTCGACTGCCAGGCAATCTTCGCCATGGTCGCCCGGCCGGGGGACCCCGGGAACGGAATCGCCCTGCGGGATCTGGCCGCACCGGTCCACATCGATCTCGCCTATGCGGGGAGCTGCACCGGAGGCAAGCGCGAGGACTTGGAGCGCGTCTACGAAGTCGTCCGCTGGGCCCTCGATCATGGACTCACGGTCCCCCTCCATGTCCAGTTCTTCATCCAATTCGGCAGCGAGGACGTGCGGCGCCATGCCCTCCAGATGGGCTGGATCAGTGCCCTGGAGGAGGCGGGGGCCCGCCTCCTGGGCCCCAGCTGCGGGGCCTGCATCCATGCGGGCCCCGGGGTCAGCACCCGAGCCGATCAGGTGACAGTCTCTGCCGTGAACCGCAACTTCCCCGGCCGCAGCGGCCCCGGTCAGGTCTGGCTCGCCAGCCCCGCCACGGTCGCCGCCAGCGCCTTCGCGGGGCGCCTCTGCGGCTTCGAAGAACTGAAGGGTTAGACTGGGAGCATGACTCCCACCACGCTCCCCGCCCTCATGTTCATGCTCCGAGATCCGAAGACGGGATGTCCCTGGGATCTGAAGCAGGATCACCAGACCCTGGCCAAGTATCTGCGGGAGGAGGCCGCCGAGGTCCTGGATGCCCTGGCCGCCCACGAGCCCGGGGACCCGGAGACCGAGCGCCACCTCTGCGAGGAACTGGGGGATCTCTGGCTCCAGGTGGTCTTCCACGCCCAGCTCGCCCAGGAGCGCGGGGCCTGGGATATCCACGACGTGGAGCGGATGATCGTGGAGAAGCTCATCCGGCGCCATCCCCACGTCTTCGGGGAATGCGATGTGGAAGATGCCGAGGAGGTCCTCGTCAACTGGAAGGCCATCAAGCGGGAGGAAAAGGCCGAACGGGGCCAGGACACGTCGCCACGCCTCATGGAGGGCATCGCCAAGTCCCTATCGCCCCTGGAAGAGGCCATGGAGATGGGGAAGCGCTGCGCCAAGGTCGGCTTCGAATGGCCCGATATGGAAGGGGTCCTGGACAAGGTGAAGGAGGAGATCGGCGAACTCCAGGCCGAAAGCGGCGCCGAGCGGGTGGAAGAGGAATTCGGCGATGTGCTCTTCTCTCTGGTCCAGTGGGCCCGGAAGATGGGCGTGGATCCCGATCGCGCCCTGCGGCGCCAGATGCGGCGCTTCAAGGGCCGCTTCCAAGAGGTGGAGGACTTCGCCCTGCGGAATGGCGGATGGGAGGAGCAGAACCTGGAGCGCCTGGAGGGGGCCTGGCAGGAGGCCAAGAGGCGCCAGGCAGCATCCAATCAGAAGAGGGCCCTGGAGATCAAGTAGGCCACCACCGTGGAAACGGAGACGCCGATGAAGCCGGGGATCATGAAACTGTGGTTGAGCAGGTACTTCCCGATCCGGGTGGTGCCCGAGCGATCCATGTTGATGGCCGCCAGATCGCTGGGGTAGAAGGCGAAGAAGAAGTAGGCGTAGCTGGCCGGCATGAGCCCCAGCAGCAGGGGAATGGGAAGCCCCAGGGCCAGGCCGAAGGGCAGCATGATGGTGAGGGTGGCGGCTTGGCTCTTCACGAAGGCCGAGACCGCGAACATGGCCAGGGCGAAGGTCCAGGGCGCGAATTTGACCATCACGCTGATCTTGCTCACCAGGAAGTTTTTGTTGGCGCTCACGAAGGTATCGCTCATCCACGCGATGCCAAATATAGAGACCACCGCGATCATCCCGGCGATGAAGACGCTGGAATGGGCGATGTCGGTGGCCTTGACGTTGGTGGCAAAGAGAATGAAGGCCCCGAAGGAGAGCATCACGAATTGGACAGCTGTCGTCATGGGCACGGGCTTACCGCCCACCAGGGGCAGCAGGCCGGGGAACAGGGCGAACAGGATGATGGTGAGCACGCCGCCGAAGAAGAGGACCACGGAGAGCTTGGCGCTCGTGCTGATCCGCTTATCCAGGGTGGTCACCGAAAGTTCCAGGTCCTTCCGGAATGCAGGATCCTCCAGGCGCTTCTGGTACTCGGGATCCTTGTCCAGATCCTTGCCGCGATTGAAGCTCCAGGCCGCCGCCGCCAGCACGCCGATGACGCCGGCGGGCAGGGTCACCTTGATGATGTCGAAGAGGCCCACGGGATGCCCGCTCTTGGCGGCAATGGCCAGGAAGGTCGTCACCGCCGCGGCCACGGGGCTTGCGGTGATGCCCATCTGGGAGGCCACGCTGGAGATGGCCATGGGCCGCTCCGGACGGATCTTGGTCTTCAGGGCCACATCGGCGATGACCGGGAGAAGGGCGTAGACCGCATGTCCCGTGCCCACGCAGACGGTGAGGAAGAAGGTCGAAAGGGGCGCCAGGATCGTGACGTACTTGGGATTGGCTCGCAGCATCCGCTCGGTGAGCTGCACGAGATAATCGAGGCCCCCGGCCACCTGTAGCGTGGCCGAAGCCGTCACCACCGCCAGGATGATGAGCATCACCGCGATGGGAGGCTCCGAGGGCGCCACCCGGAATCCGAGCACGAGCAGGGCCACCCCCATGCCGCCAATGAGCCCGAGGGCGACGCCTCCCCGGCGGATGCCCAGCAGGATGGCACTGAGCACCAGGGCGAACTGGATCCAGAACATGAGCATGACGACCTCCGCCGGAGTCGGTGGAACAGGACTGTGAAATTCACTAGCGGTCTTGAGTTAGGCAGAAGGTTAATCCAACACCCTTTCTGGCCATAGCAAATTTTCCAGGCTCCGGCTTCCCGATTTCATCGCGCTTCCGCCTGCCCCTCCGGAGGCGCTTCTGCGAACCTAGGAGGGACTTCACCTGTCTCCCGTCGAGCCCACCTTGAACGCACCCCCCTTCTATATCGTTTCCCTCACCCACCCCTCCTGGGAGGAGGCCTGGGCCTGCGCCAAGAGCCTTCCTCCAGAGGCCTTGCCCGAACTGCGGCTCGATCTCTTCCCGGAATTCCAGACCGCGGATCTGGTGACCGCCTTGGCCCGGCGCTGCCTCGTGAGCTGTCGGCGGAGCCGCGAAGGGGGGCAGTGGCAGGGCACGGAGACCGAGCGCCTGGCAAGGCTCTACTCGGCCCTGGAAGCGCGCCCAGCCTGGCTGGATCTGGAATGGGACGTGGATCTTCCCGAAGAACTCCGCCTCCACCGGGCCCACACGCGCCTGCTGCGGAGCGTGCATGTGCCCGAGGGGGTCTTTGATCTGGAGGCCCGCCTGGAGGCGCTGCCCCCGGGGGACGCCTTCAAGTGGGTGGGCCTCGCCTCGCGCCTCTCGGATAATGCCCGCCTGAAGCCCGCCCTGGCCCACGCCAAGAACCATGGCCTAGCTCTCTCGGCCTTCCTCATGGGCCCCAAGGGCCTGCCCAGCCGCTGCCTCCAGGCCGCCTGGGGCGGGGCCTTCACCTTCTGCGCGCCCGATGACGGCCCCCCCGCGGCTTCGGGCCAGCTGCCCTTTTCGAGGATGCGGAGCTGGCGCCTCCACCGCCTCCATGGGGGTTTATCCCTCTGCGGCGTCTTGGGGGACCCGGTGCTCCACTCCCGGGGCCCGGCCTTCCACAATGCGAGGTTCCAGAGGAACTTCAAGGATCTGCTCTACCTGCCCCTACAGACGGGAGATCCCGGGGAGGCCATGGAGGCCCTGGAGGAGTTGGGCATCCTCGGGGCCAGCCTGACGGCCCCCCTCAAGGAGACGCTGCCCGGGCGGATGGGCATGCAGGGCCCCCTCAATACCCTCTGGCGCAGGGCCCCAGGCGAGCCCTGGCAGGGCGCCAACACGGATGCCGAGGCCTTTGCACAGCGGGTGTCCAAAATGCCGAAGGGCCCCGTGCTCCTCCTGGGGGATGGAGGCGTGGCGGCAAGCTCCCGGGAGGTCCTGGAGCGCCTCGGCTTCGAATGCCTCCAGGCCTCCCGCCGCAGCCCCCTGGGACCCGCCAGGGTGGCCATCGCCAAACCCGTGGGACTTGTCCAGGCCACGAGCCTGGGCATGGAAGAAACGGACCCTTGCCCCTTCCCCGAGCTGCTGGAGGCGGCTCTGCCCTCGCTACGCTGGGCCGCGGAATGGGTCTACACGACGGACACGGCCTTCGCGCGATGGGCGCGGGAGCAGGATCTGCCCCTGATCGAAGGGACGGAACTCTTCGAGGCTCAGGCCGCAATCCAGTCCCGTCATTTCATCGCGGAATGCGGATAGGGATACCCGCGGCGAAGACTGATAGCCTGGGGGCATGCGCCTCCTCATCGTGGAAGACAAGGATAGCTTCCGGCGTCTCCTCGTCCAGGCCCTGGAGGGCTCGGCCTGGGACGTGGTGGCGGTGGGCAATCCATTGGAGGCCTTCGAAACCCTGCGGCGCGAGCCCTTCGAGGCCATGGTGACCGATCTGCGCCTGCCGGAATTCAGCGGCCTGGAGCTTCTGAAACGCGCCAAGCGCATTCAGCCGGGACTGCGGGTGGTCCTCATGAGCGCCTTCGGGGAGCCCAAGGATATCGTCGAGGCCATCCGCCTCGGCGCCGATGATTTCCTGGGCAAGCCCTTCGATCTGGATCTCTTCAACGATGTGCTGGAGCGCCTGCGGGCCCTGGTGGGCGCCCCGCCGCCGGACCCCAGAGAGCCCTGGATCACCCTGAGCCCGGCCATGCGGGCGATGGATGAAGGCCTTTCCAGGGCCGCCGAGAGCGGGGCGAATGCCCTGTTCCTGGGGGAGCGGGGCGTCGGCAAGCAGCGCGCGGCCCGCCGACTCCACAGCCTCCGCCACGGGGCCGCCCCCTTTTTCGCCCTCGCCTCCGAGAACCTGGGCCCGGAGGGACCCGACCCGGCGCGGCTGGCCCTGCTCAAGGGCGGCAGTCTCTTCCTGGCCGACCTGGAAACCCTCGCGGCCTCCGCCATCCCAGGCCTCCTGCGGGCCCTGGAGAGCGAGGCCGGCCGGAGGCTCCACTGGATGGCTGGGGCCCGGGATCTGGCCTCCCTGGCCCCCACCCTGAGGGACCGCCTGGGCGTCCTCTGCTTCCCCCTGCCCCCCCTGCGGGAACGGAGGGAGGATATCCTGCCCCTGTTCCGCATGTTCCTGGAGGCCCAGGCGCGGAGTGAAGGCCGCCCCGCCCCCCAGATCGAGCGGGGCGCGGAGCGGGAGCTCCTCACCCGGGAATGGCAGGGGAACGTGCGAGAACTGGCCTGGTGCGTCTCCCAGGCCCTGCGCACCCAGGAGGGCAACCTCCTCGGAATCCTGCCCCGCCTGCCCGCCGGTGGGCTCGAAGCCTCGCTCTGCATCCCCTGGCCCCCGCCCGGCACCCTTGAATCGATGCAGGCCGCAGCCTCCAAGGCCACGGAAGCCCAGCTCCTGCTGCGGGCCCTCCAGGCCCATGGAAACCAGATCACGCCCGCCGCAACGGAACTGGGCATCACG
The DNA here is from genome assembly GCA_963664825.1 of uncultured Holophaga sp. Classification (GTDB taxonomy): domain Bacteria; phylum Acidobacteriota; class Holophagae; order Holophagales; family Holophagaceae; genus JAYREN01. The sequence goes on along the minus strand of OY761614.1, from coordinate 2,496,681 downwards.
CCCCGCACCCTCGCCCAGCGCCTGCGGGAGCACCAGATCCCCATCGAAGACCACTAGGAATCAGGCACCATGCCCCAGGCCCCACCCCCATCTCTGGAAACCCTGCGAGGGGGTGCCCTCGCAGGCATCGAGGCCCTCTCTCGGGTCATCGTGGGCAAGGATTCCCAGGTCCGGAGGGCCGTGGCCGTCCTGCTCTCCGGGGGCCACCTGCTCCTGGAGGATCTGCCCGGCGTGGGCAAGACCACCCTGGCCAAGGGTCTCAGCCGCCTCATGGGCGGGAGCTACCAGCGCATCCAGGGCACCAATGATCTCCTGCCCTCCGATCTGCTGGGAGTCCATATCTGGGATGGGCCCTCCCAGGCCTTCCGCTTCCACCCGGGACCGGTCTTCACCAACGTGCTGCTGCTGGACGAGCTCAATCGCATCGGACCCAAGACCCAGAGTTCCCTGCTGGAGGTCATGGTCGAGGGGCAGCTGACCCTGGACCGCAGCACCTATCGCCTGCCCGAGCCCTTCTTCGTCATCGCCACCCAAAATCCCATGGATCATGCCGGCACCTTCCCCCTGCCCGAGAGCCAGCTGGACCGCTTCGCCTGCGTGGTGCATCTCGGATATCCGGAGGCGAGCGCCGAGCGCCTGGTCCTCACGGGCCAGGCGGGAGCGGAATGCCTCGGAGGGCTCGGTCCGGCCATGGAACTCCCGGCCTGGCAGGCCGCCCAGGCCTCGGTCAAGGCCATCCAGGTCTCCGGCGCCGTCCTGGACTATGTGGAACGGGTCATCGGTCGGATCCGCAAGGATGGGGGCTTCTGCTCGACCCGCGCCGTCCACCACTGGCTGGCACTGGCCAAGGCCGAGGCCTGGCTGGCCGGTCAGAGTTTCCTCACCCCGGACCATCTCCAGCAGACCATGGGCGATGCCATGGCCCACCGAGGCACCATGGATGAGCGCCGCCTCAACCGGGACGAGCGCCGGGAACAGCTCGCCAGGATGCTGCGGGAGATCCCCGTGGGTTGGAAACCCTGACCGGATGCCTCCCTGCGGAGGATGCTTCCATTAGACTGGTAACCATGATGGGGACAGACAGTAGCCAACAGGACACGGAAGCCTTCGGCATCGGCGAGGTGCTCCGGGCCGCGCGCGTCGCCAAAGGCCTGAATCAGCAGACGCTGGCCCGGGAACTGCGGATGCCGGTAGCCCTGCTGGCCGCCATCGAGACCGAGGACTGGCCCCAGGTTCCCCCTGGGCGGGAGCGCCCCCTGGCCCGCAGGATCGCTTCCCACCTGGGCATCGATCTCGCGCTCTATGCCGAGGCCTGGGCCCAGGTGCCCGGCGGTCCGACCATGGACGCCCCGGATCCGGCCCGAGAACGCGTCGAGCAGATGCTCATGGGCGGCCTCACCCTGGGCAGCGTGGCGCTGCTCCTCTGGCTGGTGGTGCCGGGCCGGGATATCAAGGGAGGCGCGCTGCCCCGGGAGACCCACCGGGGATTCACGCCCGCGGCTGTGTGGGTGCCGAAGACCCCTGCGACGCCCTATCCCGTGCTCGGAGAAGTGTTCCCGGAGGCCCCGGTGAACGCCGAGGGCATCCTGGTCAGCCTGCGCGCCATGGATGCCTGCAATGGCCGAATCCAGGGCGAAGGCGTGGATCTGCCCCACCCCATGCGCGTTTCCGAGCCCTGGACCCTGCGGGTCAAGGGCCCCTTCACCCTCTCCCTGGACAATGCCGGAGTCGTCACCGTCGAGGTCGCCGGTCGACGCATCAATCACGGAGGCGCCGTGGGAGAGCCATGGTCGGGCAACTTCGACGCGGAGGGCCGCTGGATCCTCCCCGTGGAGGTCCCTCCCGAACGCCCCCTCCATGTGCCCCAGACCGATCCTGAAACGCCCGTCGAGGAGTGATATGCATCCATTGGTCGCGCAGTTCATCGCCGGTCAACTTCCAGAGCCGATGGCACTGGCCCTGACCGGCGGAGGGCTCCCCATCCCGCCCCTGGATCTGCTGCAGGCCCTGAGCCACGCCATCTTCCATGAGACGCCCTTTGCCGAAAGAGCCAAGGAAACCCTGAACGGAATGCCGGAGAGCCTTCTCTCCAACGCGATCATCGGGCCGGTGGAACCGCCGGATCCCCTGGGCCTGATCCTCATGCACCGGAAGGACCCGGCTCTCCTGGAGACGGCCCTCCTGCATGAGGATCTCCAAGCCGACTGGATGGAACGGGCCATCCCCTTCCTCCCGGGCTCGGTGCTGGAGATCCCCCTCAATAACCAGGTCTTCTGGATCGAGCGGCCAGTCATCCTCGATCTCATCGAAGAGCACCCCGAGGCCGTCTACGACGTCAAACGGAGAATCCAGGAATTCCGCCGGGATGTGCTGCGGCAGATCACCGACGAGATCGCCAAGGAGCGCCTGGAGATCATCGACGACGTGGAGGCCGGGAAGCTGGACCACGCCTGGGCGGCCCTGCCCATCCCGGGCCAGAACCAGGAAGAGGAACCCGAATCCGAAGTGGCCCGGTCGGCGCGGCTGCTGAAGCCCATCCTGGACGAGGAGGGCCAGGAGATCTCCCTGTCCCTCACCCAGCGCGTCATGAAACTCCGCACCAACCAGAAAATCATGCTGGCCCAGAAGGGGGGCAAGGAGGAGCGCACCCTCCTCATCCGCGAATCCAACCGCCTGATCCAGGTCTCCGTCATCCGGAACGGGCGCATCACCGAAGGTGAAGTGACCTACATCGCCCAGATGCGACAGGTGCAGGAGGAGGTGCTGCGCATTATTTCCATGAACAGAGAATGGATGAAAAAATACCCCATCGTGCGAAATCTCGTTCAAAATCCCCGCACGCCCATCGCCATCGCGGTCAATCTCCTCAAGCGCATCAATGACTTCGACATGAAGCTGATGGTCAAGGACCGAAACGTGGCCGAGATCCTGCGCCGGGAAGCCAAGCGCCACGTCGAGAGCAAGCGGGATGGCAAGGGCTGATCGGCTTCCCATTCCGGGGCTCTAAATACCATTCCCGGCTCCGGAGGGGTTGCACAAATTTTTCAGCATTCGGATGAAGCCCTGATTCTCAAGGGGACCTTCGCATTTCCCACCCGGATCTCCTCAGAGGCTGCGGAAAACCCCCCCGGCCCCATCGTATGCTGGATCCATGCGCGCTGCCGAACCCACCCCCGACCCGGGGAACCCTACCCTCAAGGCATTCCAGGACTTGCTGGCCGGCGAGGCCCCCCAGGCCACCGCCCTCCAAGGCATCCTGGAGCCTCTGGAGACCGAGGGCCTCATCGAATCAGCCCTGGCCATGTTCCGGAAGTGCCATCCCCACTCCAATCTGCGCAAGACCCCCCAATGGGAGATCCTGCGCCTCGCCCTTGAATCCGCCGCAGGCAAGGCCCGCGGGCTGAGACTCCAGCAATGGCAGCTGGATCCCGGCCGCCGCACCTGCCGTTTCTGCTTCGAGGTGCGGAGCCCGGCCAGCGAACTCAATCCCTCCGCCCTGCTGCACACCCTCGTGCAGGCTCTCCTTCAGGGCGGCATGCCCATCGCGCTTGGGTTGGAGAAGACCCCACGCCCCATGGTCACCCTGGGCCCCCCACTGCCCCTGGGGGCCGAAGGGATGGGCGAATGGGCCGATTGCATCCTCCGCGAACCGAGTCCCATCCCAGTGGAGGATTGGCCTGCCCGCCTGGCGGCGCACGCCCCAGCGGGATTGAAATTTCTCAGCGCTCACCTGGTCCCCAATCACAGTTCCACCCTCTTGGAACTGGCTCAAGAAGCGCGCTGGCGTTGGGACTGCCCCGAAGATCTGCTCGGCACGGCCAAGCAGCTCTTGGAGGCCTTCCGGCGGTCCACCCACTTCGAGATCGAGAAGACAGGCAAGGTGGATGGCCGCAAGGGCGTCAAGCGCATCGAGGTGCGCGGCTTCGTCACATCCATGGAATGGGAGAAGGACACGCTGCTCTTCTCCACGCGCATCGCCCCCGGTGAAGCCCCAAGCCCCCTCAAGCTCTTGGCCGGCATCCTGGGGGTGGAACCGGCCAAGATCAAGGGGCTCTGCCGCCTGGCCGTAATGCTTTCCGACGACCCTCGCCTGGGGGAATCCCACAAATACGAGCCCAAGCTCCACAACATCTACGAGGACGCGGTGCTCCTGGAATCCGATGCCCCTCTCCGCTGCGTCGAAGATGACGACGACGGACTGCTGCTGCATCGCTAGAGGCCTAAAGGCCGCCAGCGGCCTCTTCGATGGCGAGCGGCCAGAGGGTGCGGGGTTCCTCATGCATCAGCCACTCGGGCTTCAAGGGCATGGAGGTCCAGGCCCTCTGGGTCATCTCCGCCTCGAGCTGGCCGGGGCCCCAGCCCGCATAGCCCAGGAAGAGGCGATAGGTGGCGCTTGGATCCAGCAGCAGCGATTCGAGCAGATCCTTGCGGAAGCTCACGAAATCCGTGAAATCCAGGACCGTATCCTCCTCCTCGGGCAGCCCGCCCCGCACCAGGATGATGCCCCGCTGAGGTTCCACGGGCCCGCCGCGAAACGCGGTGGATTGTCCGTCCCCCGCAAAGGTGAGATGGCTCTCAGCGCATATCTGCGCCAGTTCCAGCGGCAGGGGACGGTTCAGCACCAGGCCCATCGCTCCCTGTTCGTCGTGTTCGAGGAGGAGCACGACCGTATGCAGGAAGTTGGGGTCCAGCAGCAAGGGGTTTGCCACCAGAAGGCAGGGGGCCTGGAGATTCATCCCGGCCATCATAGCGCGGCCCGGTGAATTTCATCAGGGATGGCCCCGAGGGGGCGAGCCGTTCTATCCTTCAGGGATGTCCCTTGCCGCCGCAGGCCCCCTCCGCGCCTTTTCCTCGGGCCTCAGCCTCTTGAAGCGCCACCCGGTCATTGCCCTTGGAATCGTGGCCCTGGGCACCCTCCTGGCCGCCCTGGGGCCCCTTCTGCAGATCCGCCTGGGCCTGCCCGATGAACTGGCCACCCAATCGGCGCTGGGCTTCGCCGCCATCCTCCCCCTCGAACTCTACTTCGTGCCCCGCTTCCAGGCCCGCCTCGACGCCGAGACCACCGATCACCCCCAGAACCCCAGGGACCAGTGGAAGGAGTGCTTCGAACAGCGCTGGCTGAAGGCCTTCGGCGCCCGCATGCTCATCTACCTCGCCGTGGGCCTGGGGGCGGCTCTGTTCATCGCCCCGGGAGTCGTCCTGGCCCTGATGTTCGGATGGGCCCCCTTGCGCGTGCTCCTGCGAGGGGAATCCCTGGCCCAGGCTCTGCGCAGCAGTCTGGCCATCGCGGCCAAGACCTGGCTCCCGGTGCTGAGGACGAGCCTCCTGCTCCTGGGAGCCTACCTGCTCCTCATCTTCGGCCTGGGCTGGTGCGTGATGAGATGGGTGCCCGATCCCACCCCCTGGCAGCGGATGACCCATCCCGCGATCTGGGCGGGGCGCCTGCTGAGCGGATCCCTCGATCTCCTCTTGAGCCTGAGCTTCCTGGCCCTCTATACGACCGTAGAAGGGGCCGTGGAAGAACCCCCAGCCACCGTCTGATAGGGCGGCTCTTGCAAAAGTTCGATTCACCGCGGAGCGGCCCCGCGCACACTCCGTGGTGGCTTTTCATTTTCCGAAATAGGCCCGGATGCTCTTCACCAGAGCCTCGGCGTAGCGCTCCCGGAATTCTGGGTGCTTCAGGTTTTCCGCATCGTCTTCGTTGGTGAGGTTGGCCACCTCGATGAGCACCTTGGTGCTGGCGCTGCAATGGCTGATGACGGCCGGGACAAAGCTCTTGCCCCCGCGGCGGATCACATTGCGGATGGGACGATTCGCGTGCACCGGCACCTTCTCCTGCTTGAGGGATTTGAGGATGGCCTCCGCGAAGAGCCGACTCCGGGCTTCGCCTTGCAGGCGTTCCTTGGGGGAGAAACTGACCTTGGAACCGCGCTTCATCTCCGCGACATGGGCCCCCTTGGAGGCGCCTAGCGCGAAACTGGGCGGCACGCTGGCGGCTCCGGCCACGTAGACCATCGTGCCCCGGGCGCTCGGGTGGAGGCTATCGGCGTGGAGGCTGATGAAGAGGGTCTTGCGCACATCGCCCTGCCGGAGGAAGGAGGCCAGCATGTCATTGGCCAGCACCCAGCGCAGGTGCACGCTGACGGCATTGGGCGATTCGCCATCGTTGGCGAAGGGGGGCGTGGTGAGGATCTCCGCCGACCGGGTGGGGTGGGGGATCTCGTCCCGCACCTTGAACCCAAGGCCGGGATAGCGGATGGTCGTCGATACGATGGCCTCGGTATCCTGCTCCAGAATCCGCCGGGTGCGCATGGTGATGTCGTAGACGAAGTCCGATTCCCAGACCCCATTGGCCGTGGCGCCGATATCGACGCCCCCGTGTCCGGCGTCCAGCACAATCCGAAGGCCCTTCAGCTTCGCCCCGGCATCGACCCTGGGCGTGCGCCGCACTTCCTCCCGCACTTCCCGCTCTTCCCTCAACCCCTCGGTGCCTTCGGGCTGGAAGGGATCCGAAAGATGCTGAATCGGGATCTTGATGAGGGTGCCGGGGGGAATCCCCCGCACTTCACTGATGCCACTGCGGCGGGCGATCTCCAGGGCGAGTTCATTGACGCCCTTGGGATCCACGCGATCCGTGTAGCGCATCACGACGCTGGAATAGAGGGCTTCGCCCTTCCGCAGGCGATAGGCGGCATACTTGCCCCCCTTGTCCTCGCCGAAATTCAGGAGCTTCCGGTAGGCCGCCACACGGGCCTCGTCATCGAGATCATCCTCGGGCTGGCTGCGGTCCAGGATGCCCTTGACCGTCCCTCCCAGTTCCACGGAGAGCAGGGTCTTGGGGACCCGCCAGAGATCGCCCTTCTCGAGCTTTTCCAGATTCTTCGGGTTGGCGCTCTCCAACTGATCGTAGTTCTGCCCATGGCCCGTGAAGAGCGCGGCCAACAGCCACACGGACTCCAGCTCCGCCCAGTGGACCCGGTGGCACACCTCGTCCTTGCGCCACGCGTCCTGGGGCCAGAGCACCTGGAGCGCCCAGCGCTTGCCCTCGGGGGAGAGTTCCTCGAAACCGAGCCACCCCTTGGAGGGCGCGCTTCGGGCGCAAAAGGCCTTGGGCAGGCCCGAGGCATCGACCTGGATCCCCTTCCGGAAGACGAGACGCAAAGCCACCGAAGTTCCCCCCGGCGCCTTGGCACGCACCTCGGCGGGCAGCGGATCGCCTGCGGCTGTGAGGACCGCGGGCAGCAGCAGAAGCGAGAGGCCCCTCACTCCTCCCATGGCACCTCGCCTGCCGAAATCCCACTGAGCCCGCTTCGGACCCATTCGCAGAGAGAAGTTTCCAGGCCGCTCGGATCCTGGGTGCGGAGTTCCAGGAAGGCCGCAAAGCGCCGTTCCAGGTGGCCTAGCCCCTCTTCCAGGAGGAAGAGGCGATCCGCCACGCGCCCTGCGGAATCCTTGGACTGGGTGGGTGGAAGTTTCATGGTGCTGGTGTCGAGGGTGGAGGTATTGAGGGTGAAGGTCCATTCCATGTCGCCGGAAAGGAGCCGCACCTTGGCCTTGCTGGGCCGCATCCCCCGGGACAGGGCCTCGAAGGCCTCCCGGCTCTCCGCCGGGTTGCCCTTGCGCATGGAGAGTTCCTTCACATCGCCGCGCTCCGTCACGAGTTGCACGGCATCATCCACGAAACAGGCGCTGAGATCGCCCTCCACGCCGCTGGTGCCGCCTTCCGTGAGGCCGCGCATCCACAACCAAAGCGCGAATTCCTCGCCGAGGAAACGCCCCTGTTCAAGCAACTCCATCGTCATCGGCCAGCCTCTTCCAGTTCAATATTCAGGGGATCGAGCGCCATCAGGGATTCCACGGGGATCTGCGGGGTGAGCCGCCCGGCGAGCAGCAAGGGCGCCAGAGGCTGCAGTTCGCATCCGAAGGACTTCATGAACAGCCCCACGAGCGCGCCCTGGGTCTTGCTCGTGGAGGCAGTGGTCCACAGGACGCCGCCCTTGAGGTCCCAGGCCACCTCGATCACCTTGGGAGTAGGCAGGACCTTGAGCAGCAGTTCGACCTTGATTTCGTCCTGAAGACTGATGCGGGCCTCCTTGCCGACGAAGGCCAGATCCTTCTCCTTCATCAACTGCTGGGTGCGCAGATCCACATGGGCCTTGAGGAGGCTCGGGGGAACTCGCCGGGTATCGATCCGCAGCCCGAAGATCGCGAAGCGCTCCTGGACCACCCAATCCCCATCCGGAGGGCAGATGAGCGGATTGCGCCAGTCGCACCATCCCAGGCGCTCCTCCTCCAAGCCGTCCTGGAAGGGCCGGAACTGGTCCTGCCGGAGGCCTTCCACCAGATCCTGTTCCCCGGGAACCGGCCCCAGCACGAGAAAGCGACGAAGAGAGAGGGATCCCTGAAGAAGGCTCATGTCCTGCCCGAAAAAATGCGCCCGATGCGAGCGAAAACGTTGTTTCCACGGCCATTGGATCCAATGGTCTCAGGGTCTGGGGTGATGATCTGGATGGCCTCGCCCGGAAGGGGCAACGGGAAGGCTGGATCATCCAGACTGAGGAGGATACCCGTGATATTGTCCCGGCCGCCATGGTCCAGGGCAGCCTCCAGCATAAGCTCGAGACTGCGCCGAGGTGAGTAGCCGCGTTCGAAGATACCCTGCAGATCACCATCTCCCACCTCGCCATGGAGACCATCACTGCAGATTAGGAGGCGATCCCCTCGCCGCAGGACCACCTTGCTCAGCACCGCCTTGAGGGGCTGGGGACTGCCCAGAGCCTGGGTGATCATGCTCCGCTGGGGATGGGTCCGGGCCTGATCCCGGGTCAGGGAGCCCGAGGCGATCAGATCATTGACGAGGGTCTGGTCCTGGGTCAGTTGCAGCATGTGAGGTCGCCGATACAAGTAGGCGCGGCTATCGCCCACTTGGCAGAGATAGAGATGGCCGTTCCAGATGACGGAAGCCGTGAGGGTGGAGCCCATGCCGCGGGCGCTGCGCTCCGCATCGGAATACCGGAGGACGGCCGCGCTGGCTTCTTCGGCGGCTCCGAGGAGGGACCGGCACAGCCCCGCTTCGGTGGCCGTGGCCGCGGGAAAGCGTCCCCAATGCCCAAAGAGGCACACGGAGATGGAGGCGAGCCCTTCCCGGCTGGCGATCTCCCCGGCGGCGGCCCCCCCCATCCCATCGGCCACCGCCGCCAGGAGGCCCACTTGGCAGACTTTGGGCGTGCGACTGAGGGAATTGATATGGGGTTCTTCGCCATCCAGGGCACTCACCAGATAGGCATCCTCATTGTTCTTGCGGACCCGACCCTGGTGGGTAATGGCGGCGTAGTCGATCAGCATGAAGAAATCGTCTCGGCATGGGGAACGAAAGGAAGGGCTGCGGGCCGAGGCAAATCGATCTGTCCCTGGCTTGCCCGGGTGGGAACCTTCATCATATCCTCAGGGAGTCTCCCAGGCCGCAGCAACCCGTGAACGCGATTCCCACATTTCTCGGGCCCTTCTCTCGAGTCGCCCCATTCCTTCACGCTTCCGAAGGAGCTCCTGATTCCCTTCCCGAAATTCTCGAGGAAAAGGTGGCCAAAGGCGAAGGGGGCCGCAAGAGTGGAAGAGGGATCTTTCCTGGGACCCCGGACGGAAAGAGACAATGACGACATTCAAGATCCTGATCCTGCTTGCAGTCCTATTTCTCGCGCTCTGGCTTGCCTATAGAATCGGAAAGGTAATTCTGCGCGTGACGATCGGACTTCTCATCCTGGGACTGATCGCCTTCGCGTTCTGGCACTTCGTTCTGAGCTAGATCCCCCCTTAAAGGAGCCAGCATGGCAGCCACTACCTGTCCCAACTGCGGAGCGGACCTCACCGCGCCCCAGAGCGTCCGCATCGCCGAATACCACTTTGGCCACCTCGAGAAGGTCGCCCAGGAGCCCATGGAGGGGCCCGGCTTCGCCTATCATTGCGAGATCCCCGACACCTACACGATCCTCTGCAATGCCTGCAAGCGCCTGGTCCGCACCCTTCCTCTGCCGAAAGAGTAGCCTCCAGGACCCCATGCACGAGAAGGGCCCCGATCGGGGCCCTTTCTCTTATGTCTCGATACCCGCTAGGACTTGATGATGCGCGGCGTGATGAAGATCAGCAGTTCGGCCGTCTGATCGCTATTGGTCTTGCTCCGGAAGAGCATGCCCAGGACGGGGATCTTGGAGAGGAAGGGAACCCCCGTGGTTCCGATGGTGGTGTTATTGGTGTAGACACCGCCGAGCACAGCCGTGCCTCCATCCTTGACCAGGACCTGGGTCTCGATCTCTTTCCGCAGGATCGTGGGCGAACCCTGGACCGTGCGGCTGAAATCGGCCTCGGACTTCTCCACCTTGATATCCATGATGATGGTGCCGTCATTGGTGATCTGGGGCGTCACATCGAGTTCCAGGTTCGCATCGATGAAGGCCACGGTGATCGCGCCTCCGGCGGCGCCCCCCTGCTGGGAAGGATAGGGGATCTTTTCACCGGAGAGGATCTTGGCCTTCTTGTTGTTCTGGGTGACAACCTTGGGCGTGGAGACGATCTTGACCTTGCCTTCCTTTTCCAGGGCCTGAAGGATGAAGTTCACGCTCATCTTGTTGCTCAGGAAGGAGACCCAGAATTCTCCGGCGGCACCTGCAATATCGGTCACTCCGGATTTGCCTCCGGAATAAGCCGCCCCCACCGACTGACCGGAAGAGGATCGATTGAAGCCGCCGGCACTATTCCAGGAAGGCGCGGCGCCATAGGTGCCCCAGGCCGCGTCCGAGCCATTGACGGTCAGCTTGCTATCGCCCGAATTGGAGGTGGGCCATTTGACGCCAAAGTCCCGCTCGAAATTCTTGGAGGCCTCCACCACCCGAGCCTCGATTTGCACCTGCTGAATCTGGACATCCAACTGGGCGATGAGGTCATCGATCAGGAAGATATTCCGAGGCAGGTCCGCGATGATCAGCGTATTGGTGCGCTCATCGATGATGATGCTGCCCCGCTTCGTGATGACCCTTTCCAGGATGGGCTTGACCTCACTGACCTTGGCGAAGGAAAGGGGACGCGTGATGCTCTGAACATCCCCCGCCAGAGCCTTGGCGTCATCGAGACGCTTGCGATCCTCTTCTTCTTTCTGGAGCTTCTCGACCTTGGCGACCCGGATGACCCCGTTGCTGATTTCCTTGCCGAGTCCCGCGTGCTTCAGGATCATGTCCAGCACTTGGTCCCAGGGGGTTTCGACGAACCGGAAGGTGTAGAGGCCCTGCACGTCCTGGTCGGCGATCAGGTTCAGCTTGGCCACTTCGGCGATGAGGCGCAGGAAATCCTGGATATCGGTGCCCTTGGCATCGATGGTCATCCGGGTCCCGGTGTAGCGCAGCTGGGAATCCCCCAGCGTCCTGCCGGCGCGATTATCTTCACGGGAAGCGGACTGATGGGTCAGTGACTTTTCCTGAGCCATGCCCGGAGTCGTCGGCAGAAGCGCGGAAACCGCGAGGCTCGGCAAGGACTGGAAGGGCATTCCGATAGCAGGAACGGGGAGAAGGGGAGTGGCGACCTTGGCTGGCGCGGCTTCGGGTGCCACTGGGATTTCAGCGACCTGGGCCTTGGCCACCACGGTTTCCGTCTCCAGGGGAGCCACCTTGGCGGGCATAGGGAGAACAGGGAGCAGACGAGCCTCCACCTTTCCAGAACCCACCTCCAGGGATACCTTCACGCCACCCTCGCAGAGGGAGACGGCCACCTGGGTGCCCTTGGACACCTCCAGCACGAGCCTGGTGATGGGGAGGGGATCCGTGGCGAACTGGGCCAGCCTGGATTTGTGAATGAGGCCCTGGGAAAGGGCGGCAATCTCCTTCCGAGTCACCGAGGTGCCCCGGTTCACGCCCGGCAGGTCGAGCACGACCCGATGGGGGTTACCCAGGACCTGCAGCCGCGGCTGCCCGGTGTAATTGGGGATGGTCAGGTTCAGAACGCTGCCACCGGGCTCGAGGGCGGCTCCCTGGAGGGTGCTCGCAGGAATCGAAGCTTCCCGTTCAGAGGGTGCGGCCAGGAGCGATCCAGACGGGATGGCCGCCAGGACCACGCCCCCTGCAACCAGCATGGAACTCAGGCGAGCATTCATCGTTTTCCCTCCTCGCGCTTAAACGTCTTCACGACTGTCCTGTATGTGGACCGGTTGGTTGAACTGACATCCCACTGATGGAAGGTAACGGATTTCTCGTTGATCCCGACAATCTCGCCATCCCGGAACTTGTAGCCGATAGGCAGGCGCTTGGTATTTCCCCGGGAATCGGAGACCACGGCGTACGAGACTCCGCCCGCCCTGAGCCAGCCTTTGACACCGATATCGTCCACGAGATCGCCCTTGCTGGCCTGTTCCACATCCGTGGGGGCGCTGAAGGGATCCCGAATGAGCGAGGTCCGATAGGGAATCTGTTTGACCTGGATCAGTTCTTCCTGGGAGGGCGTGGCCTCCACGGGAGCGGCCACCGGGGACGCTGGCCCCTGTTCCTTCCCCGTGGCCGGAGTCTTGGGTGCCTGGGCGCCGAGGCCCAGGGTGAGGACCAATAGAGGAATGATGGAGATTATGCGTGCCATGGCTGATCAGTCTCCTGCAGCTGCGGTCTTCGCCGCCGGAGCCGCTGCCGGTGGAGGCGCAACGGGCTTCGGAGGAGCAGGGTTGTAAACGAAGGCGCTGATTTTGCAAATAATGGAGACAGGCCACAGGGTCTTCCCCGGTTCGCGCTTCATTTGCATCTCGCTGACGTTGACGATTTTGTCGTAGCCCGAAATTTGGGAGGCGAACTGTCCGAAGGAGTGGTAGCCCGCCTTGAAGGTGAAGGTAGAGGGGTACTCGGTGTAATAGTCCTTCTTGATCGCGCCTTCCACGTTGAAGGAAATCAACTCGATTCCAGCGAGGTCAGCCAGTTTCTTGATGCGGTAGGGGATCTCGCCCCTGTCGGTATCGGTCGGCATCAGCTTGATCAGCTCCTCGATCAGCTTCTCCTGTTTGGCGACCTCGGCCTTCAGCGTCTCGTAATTGGCCTTGAGCTGATAGCCAGTGTTCACCTCTTTCTGGAGCGATACGATGCTCGCGTTCAAGGCCGCGCGTTCATCCCGTTTGCCGCTGAGGAAAACCCAGGTAAGCACGGTGATGAGCAGTCCCGCGAGCCCGCCGACCAGAATTTGCTTCTGTAGTTGGGAGTTCATGGGTTACCTCAGGCTGGGTTCTTGAGATCGAAGGAGACGGTGAATTCCACCACGCCAGCCTTCTTGTTGGCCGTGGGGTAGGTCACATTCCCGAACCACTTGTTCTGCTCGTTGAGTTTGTTCCGGAAGAGATTGATGGCCTCATAGCTGCCGCTCTCCCCCTTGATGGTGATCGCCATGCCCTTCTGGGTGACTTCCTTGAACCAGACGTCATCCGGAAGCGCGTTGGCCAGTTCCTCCAGCAAGTGCACGGGCAACTGTTGGGCCGTCTTCAACCCGAGCATGACCTTCTTCTTGGCCTCGAGGGATTCCTTCTGCGCACGGAAGGTCTTCTCCAGGGCCGTGTACTTGGCAAGATCCCGCTTCTCCTGCTCGAGTTTGGTGACCTTCTCCTGGGCCTGGCGCAGGTCCCGCTCGAGGGTCAGGTAATAGACGAGGCCAATACAGGCGCAGACCACACCCACCAGCAAACCGGCGATGGGGAAACTGGAGCGGCCGGAGCCCTCGCCCTGGGCATAAACCTGGGCCGGCTCGGCCTTATCAGGCTTCTTTCCTACCGCCTGAGTGAGCGTGTCGCCAAGAAGATTGATCCTGATCATCGGTCCCCCACTTGGCGAAGCGCCAATCCGACCGCGATGGCAGCGGAACTCCCAATCTCACGAACAGCGGCGGGATCCACCGAGCGGTCATCCAGCTCGATGAGTTGGAAGGGATTGAATCGGTCGACTGAAACCCGGAGACGATCCCCGAGGATATCGGTAAGCCCCACGATCTTGGCGCTGCCTCCAGAGAGGAGCACCCGGTCGAGGCGATCCACCTTGAAACTGGAGCGGAAAAAGTCGATGGTCCGGCCGAGCTCGTCGGCGAAGGAATCCGAGATGGCCGAGAGGGAGGGTTCCACCTCTTCGGGCGTGCGCCCTTCCGTGGCCTGCCCCTGTTTGAGGAGTTCAGCCCCTTCCCGGGTGACCCCCCAATCCTCCATGAGTTTGTCGGTGAAGCGGTGCCCTCCCCAAGCGATATCCCGCCAGAAAACGGACCGGTTGCCGACAAGCATGGTCATATTGGTGAAATTCGCACCGATATTCACCAGAGCCACCACCTCGTCCCGGGCCCCGGGGGAGGCACTGGCTTCGTAGGCGTTCTGAAGGGCGAAGACATCCACATCCACGGCCAGAGGCCTGGCCCCAGCCTGGGCCACGCAGGTCAGATAAGCCTCCATCTTGTCCTTGCGGCAGGCCACGAGGACCACATCCATGTTGCCATCCCCCGGGCGTTCCTCAATGACCGCGAAATCCAAGGCATAGGAATCCAGGCCCTGGCCTGCGGGGAAGAAGCTCTCCGCCTCCCAACGAACGGATTCCGCCAGTTCCGCGGGGCTCATGAGGGGGAAGGTCACTTTTTTGACCATCACCTGCTGGCCCGAAACGGAAACCGCCACGTCCTTGGCCTTGATCTTCTGTTCGGCGAGCACTTGGCGGATGGCGGTGGAAACGGCGTTGCTGTCCATGATGTCCCCATCGACGATGGCGTCGTGGGGAACGGGCGCAATACCGAGTTTCTGCAGCCGATAGCGCTGGCCGCTGCCCTTGCCGATGGCCTGCAGTTCGCAGACCTTTATGCAGCTCGAACCGATATCCAAGCCGACAAGTAGTTTTTTCTTGCTATCGAAAAGACCCACAGGGAGCCTCGCTTAAGAGTTATTGGCATTAAATTCTAACGTCGCGATTGCCCTCGTCAAGGTTTTTCACCGAGTTGACTTGGTTCGCCCGGTTCAAAACCGATGATAACCACGGTTATGTTGTCTTCTCCCCCGTTATCTCTGGCTCTTTCAATCAAATCCCGGGCGGCCTGCTGAAGGTTTTGAGCATTCTGAACGATAGTCCAGATGTCAGTGTCTTGAACCATTCCCGAGAGTCCATCGGAACAAAGCAAAATCCGGTCCAATTCCTTGGCTTGAACTTCCTGGACCGCAACGTCCAGATCCCCGCCATTACCCAGGGCCTGGGTGATGACGTTCCGGAAGGGGTGTTTCCGGGCTTCGTCGGAGGTGAGGATGCCATTGGCCACCTGCTCGGCGACCCAGGAATGATCCCGAGTGATCTGGCGGATACCCTTCCCATCCAATATATAGGCCCGGCTATCGCCCACGTGCACCAGGGTGATTCGAGCATCCTGGACCAGACAGGCCACAACAGTGGATCCCATGGATTCCCGCTCGGGGTGATTCCGAATATCGTCCAGGATGGCCTGATCCGAGAGGAGGAGTGCGGCCTTCAGCCGATTTCCATCGTGGGGAAGGCTTGCGTCGTAATCATGGGGCCATGTCCGGTCCGGCTCCACGGTCTGGGCGATGAACTGGCCGATCCGCTCGACCGTGATTTGGCTGGCGACCTCGCCGGCCGCATGGCCTCCCAGTCCGTCAGCCACCACGAAGAGCCCTAGCTCGTTATCGACGAGGAAATTGTCCTCGTTATGCTTTCTGACGCACCCCACGTCCGTCTGCCCGGCAGCAACCACCTGCATGTCCTCATCCCCTCTTGAAAAGGCGCCCGATCAGGGCATTAAACGGGTCCATGAGTCCCCGGGCCTTCGAGGTCGGAAGAGCCGAACCCGGACCTAGTCTCCTGAAACCTCTGCAACGGCTCTCGGCCTCAGCCTTCTCGACCCCGGGAAAGCGAACGGGATGCCACTGCTGGACCAGCCGATGGTAAGCAGTCTTGACCTCCTCAAAGGAGGCGCCCGGGGCTATCTCGAGAGCTTCGAAGGGATTCATCAGTCTTCCGGCGTGGAGCTTGGGATTGTCGATCGTGTGGGTTCTGGTGCGGCTGGAACAAGAGGATAGCCTAGTCTCGGAATCGAAATACCACCACGAGAACTCAATACCGGAGGCCGCAAAACCACCTCCCGTCGCGAATACTGCCACACTCGATCTCCGGAGAACAAACAGATGGGCGGCACTTCCCTTGTCGAATGGCGGAATGGACTCGATGCAGGGGATCTCTCCTCAACCTTCCTGGCACAGACATGCATGGATCGAATGGACGCGCTGGAAACGAGGCTCCATGCCCTCACCCACCGCGACCGGAGCCAGACCCTGGCGGCGGCCCAGGCCGCGGACCTCCGCCTCCATCGGGGCGAGAAGGGGCCGATGCTTGGAATCCCCATCGTCATCAAGGACAACATCAACCTGAAGGGGATGCCCCTGGGCAATGGTTCCAGGATCCTGGAGGGTTTCACCTCCACCTACAACGCCACGGTCGTCCAGCGGCTGCTGGACGCAGGGGCCGTGCCCCTGGCCAAGGCCAATATGGACGAATTCGCCATGGGATCCAGCGGCGAGTTCAGCGCCTTTGGGGCCACGGGAAATCCCTGGGATCTCTCTCGCGTGCCCGGCGGCAGCAGTTCCGGCCCCATCGTGGCCGTCGCGGCAGGCTACGCACCCTTCGCCCTCGGCACCGACACCGGCGGTTCCGTGCGACTTCCCGCAAGCTTTTGCGGCGTCAGCGCCCTGCGCCCCACCTATGGCGTGCTGAGCCGCTTCGGCGTGACGGCCATGGCCTCTTCTCTCGACCAGGTGGGCCCTGTGGCCTCCTGTGTCAAAGATTTGGCCCTCGGCCTGGCCGTCATGGCCGGTGCGGACCCTCTCGATAGCACCAGCCAGGCATTGCCCACCCAGGCGCGGCTCCTGGACCTCCAGCCAGCCCCCCTCAAGGGGCTGCGGATCGGCCTTCCCAAGGAATACTTCGCCGAAGGCATCACCCCTGGCGTCAGAGACGTGCTTGAAACGGCACTGGCCCGGCTGGCATCGGAGGGAGTGGAACTGGTGGAGGTCTCCCTCCCCCACACCCGCTTCGCCATTGATACCTATTACCTCCTCAATACCTCGGAGGTCTCCAGTAACCTCTCCCGCTTCGATGGCGTGAGATATGGCACCCGGGAACCTGGTGAAAGCCTTCACGACATGATTTCCAATACCCGAGACCAGGGCTTCGGCCCGGAGGCCAAGCGCCGGATCCTGCTGGGGGCCTTTTGCCTCTCCAAGGGTTACTACGAAGATTTCTACCTCCGAGCCCTCAAGGTCAGGACCCTCATCACTCGGGATTTCCAGGAGGCCTTCAAGCATGTGGATCTGCTGGCCACACCCGTGAGCCCCTCCATCGCCTTCCCCCTCGGGGAGAAGACGTCAGACCCCTTGTCTATGTACCTGGCTGATATTTTCACTGTGACCATGGCCCTGGCCGCCCTTCCCGCACTGGCCATTCCTGCGGGTTTCTCTCAAGGAATGCCCGTGGGCCTCCAGCTGGTGGGCCCTTCGCTCTCCGATACCCGCCTCCTTGAAGTGGCGGCGACCTTCCAGGAACTCACGGACCATCACCTTCAAAAACCGCCCCTCACGTGATAGGAGCCCCCATGGCCTTCGATGTCATCATGCCGCAGATGGGCGAATCCATCGCAGAGGCCACCATCCTCAAATGGCATCGCAAGGTCGGAGAGCTCATCGGCAAGGACGAAACCCTCTTTGAAATCTCCACCGATAAGGTGGACGCAGAGATTCCCGCCCCCATCGCCGGCACGCTCCTGGAGATCCTGGTGCCCGAGAACCAGACTGTGCCTGTGGGCTCGGTGGTGGCTCGCATCGGGGACGGCTCCGAAAAAGCCCCGGCGAGTCCTGCCAGCGCCACCAAGACTCCACCTGCCCCTATGCCCCTGCCAACCCCTGGGACACCATCGGCGGGCGGTGCCGCCGAGGACGACAACTCCCTCGTGGGTCGCCTGACGTCCAAGTCCAGCCCCCTGGTGCGCACCATGGCCAGGGCCCACGGCATCGAGCTTCGCACCCTCAAGGGCACCGGGTTCCATGGCCGGGTCACCCGGGAAGACATGGAGGCCCACCTAGCCGGGCTCTCCCACCAGCCCCCTTCCGCAGCGGTCCACATCCCTGCCGCACCGGTTCCAGCCCGGCCGGCCTTCGCCGCGGGGGAACGGGTGAAGATCGAGCCCATGTCGCGCATGCGAAAACTCATCAGCGAGAACATGCTCGCCTCCAAGCGCAGCAGCGCCCATGTCTATACGGTCTTCGAGATCGATATGACGCCTGTGGCCAGGCTGCGGGAAAGGCACAAGCAGGCCTTCCTGGAAGCCTATGAAGTCAAGCTCAGCTTCATGCCCTTCATCATGGCCGCCGCGGCCAAGGCCCTCCGGGCCTTCCCCGTGGTGAATGCCTCCGTGGAGGGGGATACCATCGTCTACAAACAGGACATCAACCTAGGCATCGCGGTGAGCCTGGACTGGGGCCTGATCGTCCCAGTCATCCGGAACGCAGACCAGCTGAATCTGGGTGGCCTCGCCCGGGGGCTCCGGGATATGGCCGATCGCGCCCGCGCCAAGCAGCTCAAGCCCGACGAGCTTTCCGGCGGGACCTTCACCATCACCAACCCAGGGGTCTATGGGGATGTCTTCGGCCTGCCCATTATCAACCAGCCCCAGGTGGCCATCCAGGGCATCGGCGCCATCGTCAAGCGCCCCGTGGTCATCAGCGCCCCTGACGGCTCCGACGCCATCGCCATCCGCCAGATGATGTTCTCCAGCCTCTCCTTCGATCACCGCATCGTCGACGGCGCCACCGCCGACCAGTTCATGTCGCTGATCAAACAGGAACTCGAGGCGTCCACCTTCGGCCTGGAGTAGTCGTTTTCAGAGCCCTTCGCCTCCGGGTCCGCCTGCGCTATGCTAGGTGTCCGCGCCGGTGTGGCGAAATGGCAGACGCGGCAGACTCAAAATCTGCTTCCCGCAAGGGAGTGTCGGTTCGATCCCGACCACCGGTACCAAAAGTAATAGCGCGGTCCCTCGGGACCGCGCTATTAATGCAACCCCTAGCTCCAGCTCAGGGTTCAGCGGATGTGTGCGTGGATGTGTGCACTCAATTCGGCCAGATCCAGCGTCGTGTAGTCCCTGTCGAAGGAAGCCACCACACGACGGGCCACGGTTTCACTGAGGGCTCCCCTCAAGAGGCCGAGGAAGTGGGGAGGCGCCGCGATCACGAGCTCCCCGAAGGAATGCTCATTCCACTTCCGTTGCAGGACCTCCGCAAGATGCCGGGCGAAGGCCATGGCATCGGCCTCCTTGGGGTCCACTTCCTGGGAGGCCCCCGTCCGAACGCCGTGGCCCCCGGCGGGTTTGAGCCCGGCCCGGTCCGAGACCCGGTCCCTGATGTGTTCCCGGCTCATGGGGCATGCGAAGCCTTCGAGTTCCTCGAGGCCCCCCCTCCCCCGATCAAGGAAGATCCTGGCTCGGCAGGCATCAGATACGAGCACCCAGGTTCCATTGGCCATGTCCCCTCCCGGTGAGGCTTTCCTGCCTCAAGCTAGGCCAAGGCCCTCAAAACGCAATGACCCGGTACGGGCATCCTGCCTGTGGGTTCTGCCTCAGTTTTCCAGCCCTGCCACCGTCTCGCGGAGTTCCCGGATCAGGTTCCGGAAACCCGGATCCAGATCGGGTTCATCGAGCACCAGGGCCCCGAAGATGCGGGCCAAGGAGCGGTAGTACCAGAGCGTGCCCTCCCGATCCCCGCGAAAGCGCTGGAAGACCGCCGGTCCCTGGTCCCTGAAATCCCGGGCGATGGCTCCGGCATTGTGCAGTTTGTCGGCGCAGGCCACCCGCAGGACATTCAAGGGAGCCTTGGCCAGATGCTCCAGATAGTTCCGCTTGCGTCCCAGCCAGGGTGCCTTTTCGGCCCCTGAATCATCATCGGTGCAGGCGTTCACGATCTCGGCCACGGTATTCCCGAAGCGCTGCCGGAGCTCGTCCTGCACGGGTGCTCCCCCGCCATCCTCCACGACATCGTGCAGGAGGGCCGCCACCATTTCATCTTCGCTGCCGCCGCTCTCGCCGACCAGGGCTGCCACGGCCAGCAAATGGGTCACGTAAGGGATGGCCGTACCCTTCCGGGCCTGGTCACCATGTTTCTCGAGGGCAAACAGCAGGGCTTCGGCCAGTCTGGGGCTAGGCTTGAAGGAGGCCCGACGCGGCTTGATCGAGCCTTCCCCCTTGGCGGGAAAGACCGATCCGCAGGTGCCGAGAGCGGCCTCCAGAGCCTGAAACGTTGCATTGCGAGCGGGAACCTGGGGAGCAGTCATAGACCTCTGGGGGAAGATTGTTGCAGATCTCAGGTTATCAAGGGCGAGGCCTGGCCAGCACCCTTGAATCCTGCCACGACTCGTGCATGGCGGAGGCATGTGATGCAGATCCGCCTTCCCTCATGAAGCCTCCAGGGGGACGCGCCGGGGGGAAGAACTCCCCCCCCGGGGCTCTCTCAAGCCTTGCCAGGGGCCGGGGCCGCCCTATTGTTCAAGGTATCCCCTCCCCAAGCTGAAGACGTCGGAGCATCCATGGCCAAGACCTACGATTCCCTTATCCCGAGCATCGAAAAGCGGGAATCCGCATGGCTCCAGCTGCGGGAACGGCTGGCTCGGGTGCCCAAGGGGACTCGCCACCCGGCCATCACCATCTCCCGGGAATACGGATGCGAAGGCTACCCCCTGGCCGAGCGCCTCCAGGGGCTCCTGGTCCAATCCACGGGTGAGCCCTGGGGCATTTTCGATAAGGCTCTCCTCGAGAAGGTGGCGACCGACGAGCAGCTCTCCCTCCAGCTCCTGAGCCACCTGGGGGACGAGAGCCATGCCGTGGATGTCCTCAAGACCTATTTTGGCTATCTCACCCATGACGAGGCCTACGCCAAACTGGTGAAGCACCTCGTCCAGATCGCCTCGGCTGGCAACGCGATCATCGTGGGCCGGGGGGGTGCCGTGGTCTGTCAGGACCTGAAGAACTGCTATCACTTCCGCCTGGAGGGCAGCTTCGCCTTCCGGGCCTCGACCCTGGCGCGCCGACTCGAGATTCCCCTCCCGGAAGCCGAGGAGCTGGTGCGCACCCAGTCCAAACTCCGGGAGAAGTTCATCAGTGAGTGTCTGCAGACCGATATCACGTCTTCCCGCTGGTACGACGCGGTATTCAATAACCAGCGTCAGAACGTGGAGACCATCGCCCAGGCCTGCATGAGCATCATCATCGGCGGTTGGCCCGAAAAGGACTACTTCACGTCGTCGCGGTGAGCGGAATCCGGCGTCCCCGGCCGAAGGCGCGAGGGCTCACCTTGAGGGCGAAGGGCAGCTGGCGGCGCTTGAATTCGCTGCCCCGCAGGAGGCGCAGGATGCGGGGAATGGCCGAGCGAGCCTGTTCCAGGTTCTCGCCCTCCAAGACCGAGGCGAGATCCTCGGAGAGGCATTCCAGGGGTCGGCTGGTCTCGATGTAGGCGGCCAGGATGGGGTCCAGGATGGCGTATGGCAGGAGGCTACCCTCGTCTGTCTGACCGGGAGCCAGCTCGGCGGTCGGCTTGCGCCGCAGGATGCCCTCCGGGATCAGCTCGCCGAGCTCCCGGGCCAGGGCAAAGACGCGCTGTTTGAGGCAGTCCCCCAGGATCCCGAAGGCGCCGATGCCATCCCCGTAGAGGGTGAAGTAGCCCGTGGCCGCCTCGCTCTTGTTGCCCGTATTGAGCACAGCCACGCGGCTGGTGCCCAGCAGGCGATGCACCGAGGGTTCCGTGGTCAGGGCCATGAGCAGGGCGCCGCGAGCCCGGCTCTGGAGATTCTCGTCCGAGATGCCGAAGACCCGGTCCGGGAAGACGCTCTCCAGGGCGGTTTTCGCGCCGACGAAGGGTTCCTCAGCGCTGAGGGTCAGGAAGGGGATGCCGAGATGCTGGGCCTGGGCTTCCGCCAGGCGAAGGCTCTCTTCACTGGTGTAGCGGGTAGGAAGGGCGGCGCCCAGCACGCGCTCCCGGCCGAGATTTTCGACGGCCATGGCCACCACCACCGCGCTATCGATGCCTCCGGAGAGGCCGACCACCACGGCCTCGAGCCCCTGCTTGGAGAGGTTCTCCCGGAGCCCCAGGCCCAGGGCCTTCCGCAGCCACAGAGGCTCCCCAGGATCCACCACCCAGGGAAGGCCGCCGCCCTGGGTATCGACCAAGAACACCGATTCCTGGAAAGGCGGGGCGCCCCGCCAGGTGCCATCGGGAAAGACCAGGCCCGAGCCTCCATCGAAGGTGAGCCAGCTTTCGCTCCCCACCCGGGAGGCGTAGGCGATGGGCAGTCCGTGGCGCCGGGCATGGCCCTGCAGGAGCCGACGGCGGAGTTCCAGCTTGCCCGGCACACCCCATTCAGGTGTCTTCCCCGCAGGCGCCCAGGTCCCGAGATGGCCGGGACTGGCGCTGGCGTTGAGGAGCAAGGTGGCCCCCTGGGTGGCCAGGTCCCGGATGGGATCGAAGGCATAGCGGATGGGCCCCGGAGCCAGTTCGGGATCCGCCCACAGATCCTCGCAGATGGAGAGGCCCACCCGCTCGCCCTTGAAGGAGACGAGGCCGGGCACCTCCCCTCCGGGATCGAAGTACCGCGTCTCGTCGAAGACATCGTAGGCCGCCAGGATCCGCTTGCGGGCCTGGACCTTCACGGCACCCTTCTCACACCACCAGAGTTCGTTCCACAGGCGGCCCGAGGGGCTGGGGCTGCATGTGCCGAGCACCAGGGGCACCTCCCCGGCGATGCCCGCGAGGCGTTCGCTCTCCGCTACAATGCGCCGCCTGAGGCCCACCTCCCAGAGGCGGTCCTCAGCCAGGTATCCCGGTACGGCCATCTCGGGCGTCAGGACCAGTTCGGCGCCCATGGCGATGGCCCGACCATAGGCGGCTTCGAGGGCCCGACCATTGGCCTCGGGATCGGCGAGAAGGGAATTGAGCTGGAGGATACCTATGCGCATGGGCCGATTCTACATCTACCAGCTAATGCAAAGGCGCGTGCCGCCACCTTCCCGGGCTTCGATATGCAGATCGGCCCCTTGGGCGTTGAGCCACTTCAAGGCCAGGGGCAGGCCAAGGCCCGTGCCCTCAGGGCGGCCACTCTCGAAGGGGCGCAGCATCCGGATCAGGGTCTCTTCACCGAAACCCGGTCCCTCGTCCTCGATGAGGATGCGGGCCTCCTGCACCTTCACGTAGACACATCCCGCGCCCGACATGGCCTGGCAGGCATTCTCCAGGAGGTTCACCAGGGATTGGTGGAGCAGCATGGAGTCCGCCAGGGCCATCCCCTGCCCTTCGGTGAAGAATCGCACCTCCCGAAAGGCGGGCCTGCGCTGGATTTCGCCGATGGCCTGAGCCAGGGCTTCCGAGAGATCCAGGGCCTCGCACTGAGGGTCCAGGGGTTTGGCCCATTGCAGGAATCGCTGGACCAGCCGCTCCAGATTCTCCGTCTCGTCCAACACCTCCCGGGCCACCGAGGTGTGCCCGGCCCGGGAGAGGAGCTGGCCATGACCCTTGAGCACAGCCAAGCCATTCTTCAGCTGGTGGGCCACGCCGGCGGTCATCTCCCCCAGTTCCGCGAAACGCTCACGGAGGGCCCGGCGCCGCTCATCTGCCTCCAGTTCGGTGACATCCTCGAAGCGCAGCAGGGCGCCGATCTTATTGGGCGCCTCGATCCGATGCAACTCCCAGCGCCTGGCTCCGCCTTCGCACCGCCAGGGTTCACCGGGGGCTTCGGCCAGGCCCTTCAGGAGCCAGGGGAAAGGCTCCAGCACGAAGGCAGCGTCCAGGCCCACCACGCCCCGCTTCACACCCAATAGCTCCATGCCCCGGGCGTTCAGGGCGGCCATCTGCTGGCGCTGGTCCACCCACAGCAGACCGAAGGGCAGCGCGTCCAGTATCCGCTCGTGGACCGTTCTCAGTT
This sequence comes from uncultured Holophaga sp., assembly GCA_963664825.1. Lineage (GTDB taxonomy): Bacteria > Acidobacteriota > Holophagae > Holophagales > Holophagaceae > JAYREN01. Next base: position 2,472,685 of record OY761614.1, on the reverse strand, counting down.
CCCCCAGGGAAGCCGCCAGCTGCCCCCGCTCCTGCAGGCTGGCCGAGACCGCCCCCAGGAGCATCTGCTCGGGATCCTGGGGCGTCTTCCTCCGCAGGCGGAGCATGCGGATGGCGAACGTGAGGATCCCGAAGAGCCCGAAGCTCATCGGAATGGCCCACACAAGCCAGGGAGAACTCGCTAGGGAAGCTTTCACAGGAGGATCTTAGCGCGGAAGCGTGCCCTTCCTCAGAGCGCCGTCTCTTCCCGGGGGCCCCAGCGGTCGTAGAGCGCCAGCATGAGGAGCCCAGGAAGGGCCGCCAGCGCGCAGAAGACGAAATAGCCCGGCCAGCCGTAGAAAGCCGCGGCAAACCCGGCGGGAGCTGCGATCAAGGTGCGCGGCAGGGCCGCCAGGCTGGTCAAGAGACTGAACTGGGTGCCCGTGAAACGCAGGTCGCACATCCGCATGATCAGGGTCATGTAAGCCGCGACCCCCATGCCGAAGCCCAGATTCTCGAAGCCGATGGCCACCACCAGGGCCGGAATCCGGGGCCCCAGGGCCGCGGGAATGAGCAGCACCAGGATGGCCGCGATCTGGAAGAGGCCAAAGCAGAAGAGCGCCTTCCGCAGGGACCAGCGGCGCATAAGCCATCCGCCGAGGTAGCCTCCCACGATGAGGGCCGGGAGCCCAACCCCCTTGGTGACACTACCGATGGCCGTCTTGGTGAATCCCAGGCTCCGCAGGAAATTGGGCGCCAAGGAGGTGGCCAGCTGGTCCCCCAGCTTGTAGAGCACGATGAAGAGCAGGGCCAAACCTGCCCCATTCCGGCCCAGGAAATTCCGGAAGGGTTCTACCACTGCGGCCTTCAGGGTCCGGGGCCGCGTCGCGGCCTCAGGCTCCCGGGCGAGGAGGGCACCGAGAGGGCCCAGAACCATGCAAGCCGCCATCGAAAGGTAGGTAGCACGCCAGCCCGCAAGATCGGCGAGCAGAAGAGCCCCGGCTGAAGCCACCAGGATGGCCACTCGGTAGGCCGCGATATGGGTCGTGATCCCCGTTCCCTGATCCGCTTTCGGCAGGATCTCCGTGCGCCAGGCATCGGAGGCGATGTCCTGGGTGGCACTCAGGAAGGCTACGCCGAAGGCCAGGGCAGCCATGAGGTTGAGCCTCCCTCGGGGATCGGCAAAGGCCAGGGCCCCCAACGCCAGCACCAGGAGGAGCTGGGTCACGATCAGCCAACCACGCCGTCGACCGAGGAAGGGAGGCATGAAGCGGTCCAGCAGCGGCGCCCAGAGGAACTTCAGATTATAGGGGAGCTGCACCAGGGAGAAGAACCCGATGGTCTGGATGGGCACGCCCGCATCCTGGATCCAGACCTTGAGGGTGGAATCGGTGAGGATGAGGGGCAGACCGGAGGCAAAACCCAGCAGCAACAGAGAAGTCCAGCCGCGGGGGCCGAGGGGTCGAGGATTGGGGGAGTCCATCCCCAGAGTCTGCCAGGACAGAGGGGAATCGTCAGGCCTTCAGATCCATGGCCGTGCCCAGCATCTGATCCTGGGTCTGGAGGGCTTTGACATTGGCCTGGTAGGCGCCCCCCTGGCTGATGAGGTTCGTCATCTCGCTGGCCAGATCCACATTGGAGCCTTCCGGCGCCATAGGCTCCTGGCTCTCCCGCAGGGCGGCCGGACGGGTTCCGCCCTGGGCCAGATCCTCCTGATCGAGCCGCTGGGCCTTGAAATCACGGGTGTTCACATTGGCCACGTTATTGGCGGTGACGGCAACACCCAGCGCCGCAGCATTCATGCCCGAAAGCCCGATCGCGTTCACACCCATGGGAAACCCCCCGTGAAACTCAGCATAGATCCCTGGGGGAATCCCACAAGGGGCAAGGAATCCCCGCCACTCGTGTCGGCGGGTCCCAACTCCGGGCGCATGCGCCCTCCGTTACCCGCTTCGCCACTCGCGTCGGCGGCTACCGGGAGTGCACCTTTAGGCGAACCAGCGGCTCCCGCTCTCGAAGCCTCGCTGCTTCCCCTCCATCTGGGCATGGCGCACGAAGGCCAGCTCGATGAGGCGAGAGAGCTGCTCCCCATAGGGCAGGCCGGAGGCCTCCATCAGCTTGGGATACATGGAGATATTGGTGAATCCCGGGATCATGTTGATCTCGTTGAGGAAGATGCGGTTCGTGCCCCGCTCCAGGAAGAAGTCCATGCGCGCCATGCCGAAGGCGTCCAGGCTCCGGAAGGCCGCCCGGGCGTGGCTGCGGATCCGGTCGGCCAGGGCGCCCGGCAGATCCGCGGGCACGGACGTCGTGCTCTTGCCATCCAGATACTTGTCCTTGAAATCGTAGAAATCCCCCGCCACCAGGACTTCTCCGGGCACGCTGACGAAGGGATCGTCCCCTCCCAATACGGCGATCTCGATTTCGCGCCCATCGATGCCGCGCTCCACCAGCACCCGCCGGTCGTACTTCAGGGCCTCCTCGATGGCCTCGGAGAGTTTGGTGAAGTCCTTCACCTTCTGGATGCCGATGCTGCTGCCCGTGTTGGCGGGTTTCACGAAGACCGGCAGACCCAGGGCGCGGACGGCATCCAGGACGCCCCCCGGGGCCCTGTGCCACTGCTCCTCCGTGAGTCCGACGTAGGCCCCCACCGGCAGCCCCTCGGATTCCCAGATGCGCTTGGTGATCCACTTGTCCATGCCCGCCGCCATCGCCAAGAGCCCCGCGCCCGTGTAGGGCCGGTGGAGCATCTCGAGGTAGCCCTGCAGCTGGCCATCCTCGCCCCCCGCGCCATGGATGGCGTTGAAGAAGACATCCGGCAGTTCGCAGGCCTCCGCGCCTTTTTCAAGGGGCAGGAAGGCGTGATCGCTGCGTTCGGGTTTTTCTTCCCTAGAGAGCCGAGCAAAGGGATCCCCCAGCATCGCCCAGACACCGTTGCGGGCGATGCCCATGGGCCGCACCTCGAAGCGTTGGGGGTCCAGATGCTTGGCGATGCTCTTGGCCGTGACGATACTCACTTCGTGCTCGGGGCTCTCGCCCCCGAAGAGAAGACCGACGCTCAGTTTTTCGTTCATGGATTTGGACATGCTTTGAGTTTAATCCCCGGCAGGGATATTCAACAGCAGCTCCGCACCCTCGCGACGGACTCGCCAGGTGTGGGCTGCGCCCTCCTTGAAGAGAGCCATGACCGAGCGCAGGTTCAGGGCCTTGCCTTCCAGGGTCCCAATGGCAAGCACTTCGTCGCCTTCCTTGACCCCCGCCTTGGCCCAACGACCGGTAAGATTGGTGGGGCCCACGCGAAGCCGATTGCCTTCGAGGCGCCGTTCCCATAGCAGAGACGGTCGAGACGGTGTTTTCCGATAGGGCAGGTTCCCTTGGGCATCCAGGGTGAAGGTGGCCCAATGATCGATGAAATCCAGTCCCAGAGGCGCAGCCCAAAGGATGTCCCGACCGATGGCTGCGCCGCATTCACCGGGCGCTCCCACAGCCAATGGAACCTTCACCCAGGCCTTGCCGCCCGATCCCATGCGCGTCATCTCCACCATTTTGCCAACTCTGATCTCGCCTGAGGCACCCGCGTAGAGAAAGGGCTCCGCAGCATCCGATTGCCCCACATTCCCAGACACCTGGATTCCGCCGTTGACGCCCGTATCCAAGAGACAGGGAACATCCGTCCCACCAATTTCCACCGCCAGCGTAAATCCGCTCCCACTGAAGGCCAGTGGGATGGGATGGCCCGGAATATCCTGCCACCAGCGAATCTCCTGGGCCATGGGGTCAATCACGAATCGAGGGCCCCGCAGGAAGTTCATCCCCAGGATGCCATCCACGGGTTCGTCCTGGATCCGCCCTAACATCGTATTTTTCAGGTCCATTCGGAAGGCGGTGAGGTCGTCCCGCACCATGCCCGCAAATTCCATACGTTTGAGGCAAACAATCCGAGTGGCAATACGCTGGCCGGTGGAATCCCCCACGGTGTCGTTTCCACCCTTGGGTTTTGCGGGTTCCTCCCAGAAGTAGTCTGCGGGCAGTGCGGCATCGATCACGTTCAGCCCGGCCCCGGTGTCGAAGATGAAACGGAATTCCCGATCCGGCACGCCCGGTTTCTTGGAGGAGAGGCGCACCTTCACGATGGGCATGCCGTTCTCGTCGATCTCCAGAGCCGTGATGATCCCCTTGGGACGCACATCAGCCTTCAGCGGAACCACGAGACCAAAGACCAAACCGAGGGCCAGCAATGCGTTTCGAAAGGACGGCACGATCACCTCGCACTGGGAAAAGCCAGGATACACCTTTCGCGATGGGGCCTGGATCCGTCATGATGCAGGCTGCATTTGCATCAAGCTGGAGTCTCCGTGCTGAAAGCCATCTATCCCGGTTCCTTCGATCCCGTGACCCTGGGCCACTGGGATCTCATCCAACGGGCCGAGAAGCTGGTGGATCACCTCGTCGTGGCCGTGCTCCACAATCCAGCCAAGCACCCGGCCTTCAGCGTGGCCGAGCGGGTGGACTTCCTGCGGGAGCTGGTGGCGCCCTGGGACAACGTGGAGGTGACGACCTTCCACGGGCTGCTGGTGGATTTCGCCCGGGAGCAGGAGGCCCAGTGCATCATCCGGGGCGTGCGGGCCTTCAGCGATTTCGAATACGAATTCCAGATGGCGCTCATGAACCGCAAGCTCCATCCCGATCTGGAAACGGTCTTCCTCATGCCGAAAGAGGAATTCAGCGTCCTCTCCAGCCGCTTGGTGCGCGAGGTCGGCATGATGGGCGGGGATATCAGCAGCTTCGTGCCGGAGCCCATTGCGGATCGCATCGCGGCCAAACTCCGCAATCCAGGAGACTACGCCTAGGAGCGCCAGCCCCGCCAGATCTCCTAGAATCCGTGCTCCAGGCAGCGTTGCACCTCATCTTCCAGCGCATCCAGGCGAGAGGGATCCGTGGGGGCCACGAAGATCGTGTCGTAGCCGGCCACGCTTCCCGCCAGCGAAGGAAGCCCCGCCGCGTCGAGCGCCACCGCCAGCGCCTGGGCCGAGCCCATACGCGTCTTGACGATGAGCAAGCAGGGCTGCACCTTCCGGATGCTCACGGGCTGGGCCATCGGGCGCGTGGCAAGGGCCTGCCGATAGAGGCCTCGTTCCTTCCGGATATTCAATTTCTTCATGCGCCGGGAAAGGGTGGAAAGGGTCAATGCAAAACCCTCCTCCCGGAGCAGGGCCAACAGGGCCCCCTGGTCTGTGATCTCCCGGGAACCCAGATGGCGGAGAATGGCCTCATCCATGTGCATTGCATCAATTTGCACATATTTGCACAAAATTGCAAGATCCCGAATTGTCATGAACCTTGAAATTCTTTGCAGGACCTAGAATCACCCTTGACGAGGGCTGGACCGTATCGCATTATTTGCACAAGGAACACGGAATTCTCGGCAATTTGCAGATATTTTTGCAAATTTGCATTCCCTCATCCTTGATGCATCCCTCGGCAAATGGAGGCTCCGTGAAAGGTCCGAAGACTACCCCCAGACTCGTGCCCGCCCTCGGTTCCCCCCAGCGCCGGATCCCCACCACCCCATCGCCCCGCTGCGGCCGAAGCAGCTGCTCGGGTGCCGCCTGTCCCGGATGGCGTTTCTGCGGCCCCGCCACGGCCTTCGCCGGCGTTCACGTCCAGTTGCACTGACCCGTCTGCCTCCGCAGCAGCGCTTCGTTTCCTCCCTCGGGCCAGGTAGAATCATCCCCAGGCCCCCGTTATGGAGAATCCATGCTCAAGATCCTGGTGATCGACGATAGTTCGCTCATGCGAAAGATCACGCGGGATCATCTCGAAAATGCAGGCTTTGATGTTGAGGACTGCCTGCCCGAATCCGTGGCCGATCTCATCGCTCGGATCACGGATGCCCCGCCGGACTTGGTGCTCAGCGACTTTAATATGCCGAACCTCGACGGCACGAATGTGGCGCGAACCGTCCGGCGGACGAATCCGCAGATCCCAGTGATCATCCTGACGGCCAATCGGGATGTGGCCAGGGACGCCATCCTTCAGACCATGGGCGTTCGAAAGATCCTCTACAAGCCCATCAGCGGCCAGGATCTCGTGGACGCCGTCAGCGCGATTCTCGCGGCTTCGTAAATGGGCACGGGTCAGTACATCACCTTGAGTCCCATCAAGCCCGCCAGGTAGGCGGCCTGGGCAGGTTCCACGATGGCTCCCCGCAGGTTCTCCATGCCCACCTGGAGCTCATCGATCACGGAACCCCTGAAATCCGTCCCCCCCAGCTTCGCAAATGACATCTGTGCTTGCTTCAGATTGCAGTGTTCGAAAACCACCCATCTCAAATCCGCCTGCTGGAAATCCGCACCTTGTAAATTGCAATCCACGAAGCGGCACTTCTTGAAGGAAACCCCGCGGAAGTTACTGAGGGAGGCCTCGCAGGCCTGGAAGACGCTTTCCCTCACCAGGGATCTCGAGAGATTGAGGCCCGTCATGCGGCATTCCTTCACGCTGACCTTTTCCAACCGGGCCCGCTCCCAGTCCGCGTTGGCCAAATCGCATCCCTCCAGTTTTGTGCGATGGATATCCAACCGTGAGAGGCTGGTCCGCGCCAGCCCCACCTTGGTCCATTGGCTGCGGGCAAGGGTCACCATGGAGGCGCACTGATCGGAGAAATCCCCTCCGACAAGATGGACGGCTTCGTACGTGGCCTCTGAATCGATGCGATCCATTCGAGCTCCAAATTACCTTCCTGTCGGCGCCTATCCGAGGGTCGAAACGCGGCCCTCCCGCCAGACCATGAACTTCCCTTCGTGGGCCCAGGGCAGCGCGATGCCCTGCCCTTCGGTCTCATGGCTATGGAAGTGACCCGTCAGAAAGACCCCCCCTTCCTGATCGGCGGCCTGGGCAAAGGCCTCCCGGGGAAAGACCATCTTGTAATCCCGATTGGTGGTCCGCATGGCCTTCTCCAAGCGCGCCGCCAGCCATGAGGCGCCCCGAGACGGCAGGAGGCGGGCCAGCATCCACAGAAGCCCGCTGCGGGAGACCAGGTTCCAGATCCGGTAGGGACGATCCCCCGCGTTGACGAAATCCCCGTGCTCCCACCGGAGGCCCTCCCGAGGCAGTGCGCCGCCGATGCCTTCCCCCATCAGGGCGAACTGCGGGCTGAGACGATCCAGGAAGAATTCCCGGTTGCCCATCCAGAGCCCCACCCAACGGCCTGCGTCCCGCCGCTCCGCCACCCACCAACGGAAGGAGCGCTGGGCCTCGGTCTCCATGCCGGGGATGCCGACCCACACATCGAAGACGTCCCCCAGGAAGAGCCAGTCGGCCTCGGGGTGGACCAGGGTGGCCTCGCGCAGTCCCGTGAGTTCCTCCCCCCAGTGGGGATCGGCCACGAGGATGAGGGGGCGGGCCGGGTCCGAGCGTTCCCGAATCCCGCGCCACCAGCCGAAGACCGCCAGGTCCCGCCCCCCCAGGAAGGGCAGGCTGGTGAGGGCCAGGCCGAAGGCACCCCCCAGGGCATCGGCCACCCAGTCGAAGAAATCGCAGTCCCGGCCCGGCACGAAGCGCTGGTGCCACTCATCGGTCGCCCCAAAGAAAATCACCAGCGCGAAGACCAGCAGATGGCGCCGGTAGAGGGGCAGATCGTGGCGGGTGCGCCGCAGCGTGATCTCCAGGGAGGCCGCCAGGGCGGCGAAGGCCGTGAAGTGGGCCAGCTTGTCCCAGGGCGGAGGCAGGCAAATGCCCATGGGCAGCTGCGGCTGATGACTCAGCCAGACGATGGCGGCCGCGACCGCGAGGGGCAGGATCCAGGTGCTTTTCCGAGCCATGCTTCCATCCAATCATGGATGGCCGCGGAGAGCGAACATCCCTTAGAGGGGATCGATTCGCGCCTCCAAGACTGCGGTTCACCATCCGCATCCCAGGCTGGTATGAGATAGGATCTTCCAGAGGTCCCCATGGCTCCATCCGGAAGAATGTCCCTCGACCAGGCGATCCTGCGTCTGATCGTCAGTCATGCCGTACCCGATCAGGCCAAGCTGCTCGCCTTACTGGCCGAGGAGAATTTCAAGCTCACCCAGGGCACCCTCTCCCGGCGCCTGGCCAAGCTCTCGGTCCAGAAGCGCGAGGGGCGATACGCGCGGGTCATTCCCCGGGATCACCCCCTGCCCCCTTACTCCCTGCTGGAATCCCCGCCGAATCTGCTGGTGCTACAGACGGGCCCGGGCCTCGGCATGGCCCTGGCCATTCGCGTGGACCGCACCCGAGTGCCCGGCGTGGCGGGCACCCTGGCTGGCGAAGACACGCTCATGGTGGCCGTGGCGAAGGGCTTCACCCTGGCCGAGGTGCGCACCCAACTGGAGAATGTCCTGGGCGCGCCTCAATAGGACAGGCCTTTCACAAAACTATCTGCCTGTGCCTCACCACCGTGAAGCGCTGTAGCGTGTAGCCCTCCCGGGCCCCATCGATGCCCGCCTTGCGGCAGGCGATCGATATCTGCTGGGCCACCGTATCGACGCCCTCCAGATCCGGCAGGAGCACCCCCCGGCGGCCGTCCCCGGTGCTCACCAATACGCCGTAGCGCCTGGGATCGAGCCCGCTTCTCTCCGTCGGTTCCATCTCGGAGAGCACATCCACGCCGATCTCCAGGTTCGACAATTCGTGTTCACCCACGGGCGGAAAGCGGGAATCCCGGGCGCAAGCGGAGACGGCGTTCTGCACGATCTCCCGGGCCAGCGTCCCCTGGGCGGGCCACAGGGTGCCCATGCAGCCCCGCAGTCCCCCGTCCCGGGTGTGGAGGGAGACGAAGACGGCGGCCCTCTGACCCGCCAGGACCGAGGCCAGGTGGGAGGGGATCACCTCCAGCACCGATTGGAATTGCACGTAGTGCTGGATGCTCAGGCGGGCGAGTTCGACGAAAGGGTCCATCCCGGCAAGGATAGGGCTGATTCAGCCCTCAGCCAGACCGGGGGGCAGGGCCTGGTCCAGGGCCCAGTGTTTGCGGCAGAGGGCCGTGTAGCTCTCGTTGCCTCCGATCTGAACCTGGGGCCCTTCCGTCTGCACGTGACCATCCAGGAGGCGCGCATTGATGGTGGCCTTCTTGCCGCACCAGCAGATGGTCTTGAGTTCCTCGATATCGTCGGCCAGGGCCATGAGCGCGGCCGAACCGGGAAAGAGTTCGGCCCGAAAATCCGTGCGCAGCCCGTAGCACATCACGGGCACGTCCAGGAAATCGGCCACACCGCAGAGCTCCCGCACCTGCTCAGGGCTGAGGAACTGGGCCTCGTCCACCAGGATGCAGTCCAGCCTCTCCCCGCGCTGCTGATGCTCCTCCACCATCGCCTGGAGATCGGTGTCCGGGTAAACCAAGGCGTCCACCTTCGCCACGAGGCCGCCGATGCGGGGCTTGATGACATCCTCACCATCCCGGTTATCCAGGTGGGGCTTCAGGAGCAGCGTGCGCTGGTGGCGCTCGTGGTAGTTGTGCCGGACCTGAAGCAGCTGGGTGCTCTTTCCAGCGTTCATGGCGGCATAGCGGAAGTAGACCTTTGCCACTGAAACCTCACGGGTGGGATTTGTCCTGGCTAGATCATACTTCGCGGTGGAATTTTCAGCAGGCCCCGGCGGGGACGATGCCAACGGTTTTTCCAAAAATCCCCTAGCCGGTCCCCGGCCAAAGGCCTGCAACCCCTCAGCGATGCCCGAATGTGCATTCCGGCCTTCAGGGGTGAAGGTCGGATGAGCTACGCTGGCTTCATACCATCGACCACTCTTGGAAATTTCCTTCAGGCCCAATTCCGGAACCAGCCATCCATGCCCTTCTTTGATCTCGCCCCCCTCCTGGACGCCGAGGCACCGGAGCCTATGGCCCTGCAGCTCGTGCGCATGCTGGCGCGGGAGATCCTGGAGGGACGGATTCAAGCCGGCGAGGCCATGCCCGGCTCCCGCACCCTGGCCGAGGAACTGGGCCTCTCCAGGCATGTGGCCATGTCCGCCTTGCGGGAGCTTGAACTGGAGGGCTGGGTGCAGAGCCGTCCAGGCAGTGGCACCTACGTGGTGGACGCGCCACCCAAAGCCCTCCCCAAGGCCTGGGGCCAAATGCCTGAGCGGGCCTTGATGCCCGAGGCACCCCCCTTCGAGCTCTCCAGCCACCTGCAACCCGTCTCCACCATGGCCTCGAGTGTGCAGGATCTCTCCGATGGCTTTCCCGATGCGCGACTGGCGCCCAAGGAGGCCCTGGCCCGGGGCTACCGGCGGGCCCTTCAGCGCCACGGGGACGATCTGCTGGGCCTGGGGGAGAGCCGGGGCAACCGTTCCCTCCGGGAAGGCCTGGCCCAGTATCTTCGCGAGAGCCGCGGCCTGAGGATCACGCCGGAGAACCTGCTCATCACCCGGAGCACGCCCATGGGACTGGGCCTGGTGGCCGCCGCCCTGGGAGGAGATGCCGCAGTGGAAGATCCCGGCGACCCCACCCTCTGGGAGGCCCTGGGCGCCTCCTGCCACCTCCATCCCGTGCCCGTGGATGGCGGAGGGCTCATCCCTGAGGCCATGGAAGAGCTCCTGCAGCACCAGTCCATCAACCTCCTCTGCATCACGCCCCAGTGCCATTTTCCCACCACGGTCCCCCTCGAAGCCGGGCGCCGGACCCGTGTGATGGAACTGGCCCGGGTCCATGATTTCGCGCTGGTGGAGGTGGATTCCGATCTCGAATTCAGCTGGGAGGGCCCTCCCCACTTACCCCTGGCCGCCGAGGATCCCGAGGGGCGCGTCCTCCATCTGGGTTCCCTGTCCCACCTGCTCGCCCCGGGCCTGGGCCTGGCCTACCTGGTGGCCCCCAGCGCCCTGGTGGACCGCCTGGCGCGACTGCGCCAGCGCCTGGATATCCAGGGGGATCGCGTACTGGAATGGGCCGTGGCCGACCTCATCCGGGACGGGGACCTGGAACGCCACTTGGCCCGCGCCCGGAAGCTCTACCGGGAGCGGCGGGATGCCTTCGGGGAGGCCCTGAGCGGCATGGGACCGGAGCTGGGGGAAGACTTCGAAGGGGCCGCCCCTCAAGGGGGCCTAGCCTACTGGGTGAAGCTGCCGCCAGGTCTGGACGCCGGAGCCTGGTGCGCGGCCTGCCTGTGGGCCGGGGTGAAGATCCATCCCGGGAGCCGCTACGATTTCAAGGGACAATCCCTGCCCGGCTTGCGCCTGGGCTTTGCCCACCTGGAACCGGAAGAGGCCCGGAAGGCCCTCGGCATCCTCCGCCGGGAACTCCCCAGGGTCCGCCGTGGTTGAAGCGGGATTCCAGAGCCCCGGGACACCGCCCCAACGGGTGGGGAACTACCGCATCCTGGACCGCCTCGGGGAAGGCGGCATGGGCGTGGTCTACCTGGCCTACGACGAATCCCTGGGCCGTCGGGTCGCGCTGAAGTGGCTCAGGCAGGCCACCCCGGCCACCATGGAGCGATTGCGCCAGGAGGCCCATCTCCACGCGAGGGTGGAGCACCCAGCCGTCTGCCGCCTCTACCAGGTGGCCGAATGGGAGGGCTGGCCCTACCTGGTCATGCAGCTCATCCAGGGCCAGACCCTGGACAAGGTGGCCCCCTCCCTGACCCTGGCCACCAAGCTGCGCCTCATGGCCACCCTGGCCGACGGGGTGCACGCCGCCCATCGCCAGGGGCTCATCCATCGGGATCTCAAGCCCACGAACCTCATGGTGGAAGCCGACGAGGCGGGAGGCTGGCGCCCCTATGTGATGGACTTCGGCCTGGCCAGGGATGAGGCCTCGGGCAGCCTTACCGAGGCCGGGATGATCCTCGGCAGCCCTTCCTACATGGCGCCCGAACAGGTGGCTGGGGGCTGGATCGATGCGCGGACCGATGTCTACGGCCTGGGCGCGGCCTTCTTCGAGGTCATCACCGGGCGGCCCCCCTTCCAGGGCCAGGCCGCCGAGATCCTCGTCCAGGTCCAGACCCAGGATCCGCCCCACCTGCGGGCCTTGATGCCCGGAATGTCCCGGGATCTCGATACCGTGATCCAGACCTGCCTGGCCCGGGATCCCGCCCGGCGCTACCCCAGCGCCGCGGCCTTCCGCGATGACCTGATGCGCCTCCTGGACGGCGAACCCGTGAAGGCGCGGCGCATCTCGCCCCTGGAGCGCCTGGGACACTGGATTCGTCGCAACCGCCTAGCCAGCGCATTGGCGGCCTTGGCCTGCCTGTCCACCCTCACGGCAGTCCTGGTCTGGGACGTGGGCCAGCGCCGGGCCCAGACCCGGGCCTACTGGGCCCAGCGTTTCGGTCGGGAGGCCATGGGCATGGAGAGCCTCGTGCGCTTCGGACGCATGCTGCCTTCCCACGATGTGGTGCGGGAATTCGATCAGGTGCGCCAGCGAATGGAGGAGGTGCGCCGCCAGATGGCTGCGACCCCCCTCAGCCGAGGCCCGGGACACGTCACGCTGGGCGAAGGCGCGCTCCTGCTGGGGGACCCGGAGACCGCCAGCCGGGAGCTGGACACAGCCTGGAAGCTGGGGCAGCGCTCCGCCGAGGTCTCCCTGGCCCTGGGCCACAGCCTGATCGATCTCTACGACCGGGAATACTCAGCCTCCTTGAGCATCCTGGTACCCGGGAAGCGGGAAGCGCGCCAGCTCGAGATCCGCCGAGATCTCCGGAACCGGGCCCTGGATCATCTCCGGCGGGCCCGCCAGGAGCTGGGCGCGCGGTTTTCCCGGGAGGAAGAGGCCCGCCTGGCCCTGGCCGACCAGCGCTTCGATGACGCCGCGCGGCTGGCCGAAGCGGCCTTCGAGGCCGAGCCCTGGCGCTACGACGCGCTCTTCTACCTGGCCAAGGCCCTGGCCTACCGGGCCCGGGAAGCCGGGGATGCGGGGCGGCCAGACCAGGCCCGGGAGGACTTCGAGCGGGCCCTGAAGGTGCTGGAGACCCCACTGCGCATCGGCCCCAGCGATGACCGGCTCCAGGATGCGCTGAAATTCATCTGGCTGGGGGGAGCCTCGCTGAAGCTGCAGGGCCTGGACCGGCTGAGTTCCCTGGAACGCGCCCTGGAGGCCAGCGAAAACCTGCATCTGCGGAACGGTTCCCGGGTGGACATGCTCAATGTCCACGCCCTCACCCTGGTGCAATTGGGCCGGGAGCTCGCCAGCCGGGGCCGGGATCCCGAACCCTACTTCCAACGGGCCGAAGCCGTCATGCAGAAGGTGGCCCAAGCCCCGCGCCAGGGACCGGGTTCCTATCCGCCCACGGTCCGCGCCCGAGCACTGGAACGGCTGGCCAGCCTGGCCCACACCCGAGCCACCCGGGCCATGAAGGGGAAGGAGGATCCCAGGCCCTTCCTGGAATCGGGCCTGGCCTATTGTCGGCAGGCCCTGGCCGAAGACTTGGCAGGGTGGGAGACCCACCAGAACCTGGCCTTCCTCTATATGGATCAGGCCGAGGCTCTGAAGGCCAAGGGCCAGGAGCCCCTGGAGGCCCTTCAGCACTCGGTGGCCGCCTTTGGCGATTGCGCCCAGCTCAATCCCTCCGCGGCCAGCTGGAGCAACCTGGCCGAGCTGCTGAGCCGCCTGGCGGAGCGCCAACTCGCCCGGGGCGAGGATCCCCGGCCCACCCTGGAGAAGGCCCACCAAGCCCTCCTTCAAGCCTCGCGCCTGGCGCCGGGGCAGGCCGGGATCCTGGGTTCCCAGGGCGATGTCGATCTGCTCGAGGCCCGCTGGCTGAACCGCCCCGGCCAGGACCCAAGCCCTCTGCTCGTCCGGGCCCAGGCCGCCTTGGAAGGGGCCCAGGCCAAGGAACCCCAGGAGGCATGCTTCCCTGCCAGCCTCGCCCGGGTCCACGCCTTGGCCGCGGAGGTCCGCCAAACAAAGGGCAAGAACGGTGCTTCAGAGGCCCGCCGGGCCCTGGAATCGGGGCGAAGGGCCCTGGCCCTGAAGACCGATCAGGACCGGGACGTGCGGCAGGCCATGACAAGCGCCCGGAAGGTCCTGGCCAAGGGAAGTTCACCCCAAGGAAGGTAGTGGCCTGCCGGAAGGGATGGTGATGCCCTGTTCACCGTCCTCACCGTTTTCACTGGTCAAATGCAGCCAGTGAGGACGGTGAGAACGGGGAAAAGAATGAGAACGGTGAATTGATTCCGGTAGATCAGCGGTACGCGCCGATGCGCGTCAGGTTCAGCACGGGCATTTCGGCCGCTCGGCTGGCCTCCAGATCCACGCTGAATTCCGCCACCCAATCGTTCTGTTCCTCGGGATCGACCAGCATCTGCTGGAGGGTCCAGCTTCCCCCATCCTCGGAAGGCACGACGTAGGTGTGGCGCAGATTGCGGCCCTCAGGATCCAGGCGCAGTTCCCGGTGTTCGGCGAGGTATGCACTGGTGAGCTCCCGCAGTTCTTCCGCCGTCCAGACTCTGCTTTCCCTACTTCCGATTTCCCCCAGGAAATGGGCAGCCTCCTCGAAGTCCCCAGCCACGAGGCTGCGCAGGAAGCTGAACACCCGGTTGCGGATGGAGGCGGTGAAGGTCTTGGGGTCCCGGGTGATATCGCGAGCGGCCTCTTCGGCTCCGGGGGGCCTCAATTCTGCCGCCTCACCGGGCCTGTAATTGGGATCCTTCATGCGCTCCCATTCGTCCAGGAGGCTCGAATCCACCTGGTGCAGCATGGCGCCCAGGTAGATCTCCATCTCCCGCACTTCATCGGTCTTGGCGTCATCGGGGACCGTTTGGGTCAGCACCTTGAAGACGCTGTTCAGGTGGCGCAGCAGCAGGCCCTCGGAGCGCTGGATCTCGTAGCTGCGCACATAGTCGGCGAAGGATTGGTAGGTCTCGAACATCTCCCGGGCGATGGATTTGGGCCGGATGGCCTCCTGGCCCACCCAGGGATGGGCGTCGGCAAAGGCGTTGAAGGTGCTGTAGACGAAGTCCCGCAGGGGCTTGGGATACTCCAGCTTCTCCAGTTCCTCCATGCGCTGCTCGTACTCGATGCCCTCCATCTTCATCTCGGCAAGGCGCCGGGACTTCAGCTTGTCCAGCTGCTTGCGCAGGATCATCTCGGGGTTTTCCAGGATGGATTCCACCAGGGTCACCAGGTTCAGCGCGTAGTCGTCCGATTCCCTGTCCAGCAGAGAAATGGTGTCCATGAGGTAGAGCGAAAGGGCCTGGTTCATGGAGAAATCGTCCTGGAGGGCGACGTTCACACGAAGTTTCGCCGCGCCCGGAGCCTCCGGTTCCACAAATTCGACGATTCCCCGCTCCAGCAGCGCCCGGAAGAGCTGCCAGGCTCGCCTGCGGTGGGCCTCCTTGGCCCGCTCGGTCTCGTGGCTCGCCCGGATGAGCTCCCGCATGGCCAGGCAGCCATCGCTGGGACGGGAGAGGACGTTCAGCAGCATCCCGTGGGAGACCTGGAACTTGGACACCAGGCGCTCGGGCTGGGCCTCGATGAGGCGCTGGAAGGTCTTCTCGTCCCAGGCCACGAAGTTGCGGTCCGGGGGCTGGCGCTTCACAAACTTCTTGCCGACCTTGGCGGCCAACTTGGCGTTCTCGATGACGTGCTCCGGGGCCTGGGCCACCACCCAGCCCAGATCATCGAAGCCCTTCCGCCCCGCCCTTCCGGCGATCTGGTGGAAGTCCCGGGCGCTGAGGATGGCGGTCTTTTCTCCGCTGTACTTGCAGAGCTTGGTGAAGAGCACCGTGCGGATGGGCACGTTGATGCCCACCCCCAGGGTGTCCGTGCCGCAGATGACCTTGAGCAGGCCCTTCTGGGCCAGACGCTCCACCAGGATGCGGTACTTGGGCAGCAGCCCTGCGTGATGCAGGCCGATGCCGTGGCGCAGCCAGCGCTTCAGGTCGGGCCCATAGGGGCTATTGAACTTGAAGCCCTCCAGAGCGAGAGCCAGAGCGGTCTTCTCCTCCCGGGTGCAGAGATTGATGCTGGTGAAATCCTGGGCGCTGGCGGCGGCCTCCAGCTGGGTGAAGTGCACCACGTACACCGGCGCCTTGGCCTCCAGGACTAATTTTTCGAGGGTGAAGGACAGGGGCGTTTCGGCGTAGGAGAAGGCCAGGGGCACGGGGCGGTGGACGGACTTGACGGCCACGGTCGGACGGCCGTTCAGCTGGGTGAGGGCCTCTTCGAAGAACGACGTATCGCCCAGCGTCGCCGACATGAGGAGGAAGCGCGCCTGGGGCATGGTCAGGAGGGGCGTCTGCCAGGCCACCCCCCGCTCCCGATCGGCGTAGTAGTGGAACTCGTCCATGACCACGTCCCGGATACCGGATTCTGCCCCCTCCCGCAGGGCGATATTGGCCAGGATCTCGGCGGTACAGCAGAGGATGGGCGCGTCCCGGTTCACGGTGGCATCGCCCGTGCTGAGGCCAACATTTTGGGGCCCAAACTCCTGGCAGAGGGCCAGCCACTTCTCGTTGACCAGGGCCTTCACGGGGCAGGTGTAGACGCTGCGCCGCCCTTGAGCCAGGGCCCTGAAGTGTAGGGCAGTGGCCACCAGCGACTTGCCGGAGCCCGTGGGGGTATTGAGGATGACATTCTTGTCTTCGAAAATTTCGAGGATCGCCTCCTCCTGGGCCGGATAGAGGGAGAGCCCCTTCCCGTCGATATAATCCAGGAAACGCCCCAGCAGGCCATCGTTGCTACTGTCGCCCTCCCCGGACAACAGATCGTAGAGCTTGGAAATCATGAATTCCTTCCTGGATCCTGGGGCACCTTGAAACGCTCGGCCCTGGCGTGGAAATCATCCACCAGGACCGTCCGCGGCCGAGTCAGATCCTCCTGGGCCTCCCGAGCGCGAGCCTCGGCTTGGGCCCGGCGCAGGCGCCAGATGGCCAGCAGCGCCAGGATCAGCAGGGGCTCCGGATATTCCAGGAGGAGCCGCCAGGGCGTCAGGCGGAACTGGCCCGGCCGGGTGCCCGTCATGTAGTAGTTGTCGAGGATCCAGATCTCGTCGCCCACCCTCAACTGGACGCGCTCCGTCTTGAGCATATTGAGGCTGCGCTTGGCGCCGCCCTGGAGCACCTGGATATTGTCCGTAAAGAGGCTCAAGGGATCCTTCTCCACCGCTATCACCCGCACCCGGGCGATACCCGGCCTCTGCCAGGTGCCGAAGGGGGAGAAGAAGATGAGGATCACCTGGATCACCACCAGCCAGACGATCACCCCCACGAGGGTCCAGAGCCCCCCGAGAGCCCCCCATCGCCACACCTTTCCGGGAATCGCCATGACCGAGTATCCCAGATCCCGCTCCCCCAAACCCAACCTCCTTCCAAAGCCCCCGAAGGGGCCCTATGGGAAAAGGCAAAAGGGGCTACTCTGAAAGGGATTCTGCTGGGAATTCAGAGTCGCGGCACTCCGCATCGGGATGGCGTTTTCTTCCCGCACTGCTCCCAGGGAGTGTCTGATGACTGTCCTCTGCCTTCAGATCGCGACGGAATTTGAGCACCTCATCTGCCGAACGGTGGGCGATCTCCAGGTGCTCCTCCATCGCGTGGCTTCGGCGGAGAAGGCCTCCTCCCAGACCCTGGTCTTCGCCTCCTCGGAGGACCAGCTCCGCACGGCCCTGGCCCGGCAGGCCGGAGCCATCGTCATGGCGGCCCACCTCGAGAAGCATCTCCCCAAAGACGCCACCGCCACGGTGCTGGTGACCCCCAAGCCGACGCTGATGCTGGCCCTGGTGCTGCAGAAATACTTCGATCCATCCAAGGATAAGTTCAGGCAGGTTCCCGGCATCGACCCCCGCGCCTTCCTGTCGGCAGATGTCCAGATCGGCCGGGACGCGGTGATTTCAGCCGGGGCCTTCCTGGGGCCGGGCGTGGTGATCGGAGAGGGAGCCCTTGTCGGGCCGGGCTGCGTCCTCGAGGAAGGATCCCGAATCGGCCCCGGCACCGTGCTCCACGCGCTGGTCTTCCTGGGCCACCATTGCGAGATCGGTGCCCGGTGCGAGATCCACGCCCACACCACCCTCGGCAGCGATGGCTACGGCTATGCCCACGACGAAGCGGGGCGCCATTTCAAGATTCCCCAACTGGGTGTGGTCATCGTCGAGGACGATGTGGAAATCGGCGCCAATTGCGCTATCGACCGAGCCGCCTTCGACGTGACCCGAATCGGCAGCGGCACCAAGATCGATAACCTCTGCCACATCGCCCACAACTGCCAGATCGGGAAAGACGTGCTGCTGACCGGGGGATTCTTCGTGGCTGGCTCCAGTTCCATCGGCGATCACTTCGTCTGCGGAGGCCGCACCACGGTGACCGATCATGTGGATATCTGCGCCGGCGTGCAGCTCGCCGGTCTGAGCGCCGTCACCAAGGCCATCACCCAACCCGGAGCCTACGGGGGCCATCCCCTGCAATCCATGAAGAAGTATCTGCGGACCACGAGCTGCCTACCCCATCTCCCGGAAATGCGCAGGGGCCTGGCCCGGAAGGAACTGAAGGACCTGCCGTCCCCGGAGGAACCCGAGGAGGCCTCCGCCTAGGCTTCTCCAGGGGAGGACGGCCAGGCAAGAGCATTCCCACCGCCTGTGGGCTCCTCCTTCAGCTATCCTCATCTGAAATCTCTCCAGGAAGTGCCGCCATGTCCCATTCCATCCGCCGCATCGCCATCTGCACAGGGGGGGGCGACGCCCCGGGCCTCAACGCCGTGATCCGGGCCGCGGTCATCGCGTCCAATAACCTGGGCTGGGAATGCTATGGCATCCGGGAGGGCTTCAACGGCATCCTCTTCCCCGAGCGCTATCCCGAGGGCGGTGTCTTCAAGCTCACCCGCGACAAGGTGCGGGGAATTACCCACCTGGGCGGCACAATACTGGGCACCACCAACAAGGGCAACCCCCTGCACTATCCCGTCAAGATGCCCGATGGCACGGTGCGGGAGATCGATCGCACCGACGAGATCCTGGAATTCTTCGGCAAGCGGGAGCTGGACGCCTTGATCTCCATCGGCGGCGACGGTTCCCTCACCATCGCCAATGCCCTGGCCCAGAAGGGCCTGAAGGTGGTGGGGGTGCCCAAGACCATCGATAACGATCTGGACAAGACCAACACGACCTTCGGCTTCGATACGGCCGTCTCCTTCGCCACCGAATGCCTGGACCGCCTCCACAGCACGGCCGAGAGCCACCAGCGGGTGATCGTGGTGGAGGTGATGGGCCGCTATGCGGGCTGGATCGCCCTGCATTCAGGGATCTCGGGCGGAGCCCACGCCATCCTCATCCCGGAAATTCCCTTCGACCTGGAGAAAGTGGCCGCTCAACTCCGCGCGAGGGACACCCAAGGCCGCATGTATTCCCTCGTGGTGGTCGCCGAAGGCGCCCAACCCGCCGATGGCCACCGGGCCATCCTGGAACCCGCGGAGATCGGCCAGGCCGAGCGCCTGGGCGGCGTGGGCGAGCGAGTGGCCAAGGCCCTGGAGACCCTCACCGGCAAGGATGCCCGCACGGTGGTGCTGGGCCACCTGCTGCGGGGAGGCTCCCCCACCAGCTTCGACCGCCTAGCCGCCCTGCGCTTCGGTGCAGCCGCCGTGCGAGCCCTGGACGAGGGGCAGAGCGGCATCATGGTGGCCCTGGCCTTCCCCAACGTAAACTATGTGCCCCTGGCCGAAGTGGCCGGACGCATGAAGGGCGTGCCCCTGGACTGCGACACCGTGCAGACCGGTAGGGATCTGGGGATCAGCTTCGGGGATTGACCCACCGGGCGCCCTTATCTCCGCGCTTGATTTTATGAGGGGTGCTGCGGGGTCTCCAGGCCGACCCTTGACAGGTCTTTCGATGGCGCGATCCTATAGCCTCACATTGCGAGGTTCGGTATGCTCCGATGCTCCCTGTTCTTCACGCTGAGTCTGGTGACGGCCACCCTGGCGGCAGGCGCTCCCAAAACGGGCGTCGATCCGATCAATCTCGATACGACGATGAAGCCCTGCGAAGACTTCTACCAGTTCGCCAACGGGGGCTGGCTGAAGCGCCACGCCCTGCCCGCCGATAAGAGCCGCTATGGCGCCTTCGAGGAAGTCTCGGATCACAACCGGGAGGCGCTGCGCCAAATCCTCACGGAGACCTCTCAGAACCCGCACTGGAAGAAGGGCACCGTGCAGCAGAAGGTGGGCGATTTCTTCGCCAGCGGCATGAGCGAACCTGCCATCGAGAAGCGCGGCACGACGCCTCTCAAGCCCTACCTGGCGCGCATCGCGGCCCTCCGGGAGACCCGGGATTTGCCCGGCTTTCTCGCGAAGTGGCATAACGAAGGCCTGCCGGGATTCTTCGGGTTCCATATCAGCCAGGACGCCAAGGACAGCACCCGCTACATGGCGAGCCTGGGCCAGGGCGGCACGGGCCTTCCCGACCGGGACTACTACCTGAAGGACGATGCCCGCTCCAAGGCCGTCCGGGAGAAATACCAAACCCATGTCGCCAAGATGTTCGAGCTGCTGGGGGAAAAGCCTCCTCAGGCCAGGCTGGATGCCGCCACCGTGCTGGCGCTGGAGACCAAGCTGGCCCAGGCCCAGTGGAGCCGGGTGGAACTGCGCGACCCCGTCAAGCGCTACAACAAGCGCACGCCCGACGAGGTTCAGAAGGAGGCCCTAGGTTTTGATTGGAAGGGCTATTTCCAGGCCCGAGGCGTCCAGATCGAAGACCTCAATGTCAGCACGCCCTCCTTCTTCCAGGCCTTCGGCAAACTGAGCCAGGAGGTGCCGGTGGCCCAGTGGCGCACCTACCTGCGCTGGCACTTGGTGAGCGCCACGGCCAATCTGCTGCCCAAGGCCTTCGCGGATGAAGCCTTCGCCTTCCACGGCAAAGTGCTCAATGGCGTGCCCACCCAGGAGGAGCGCTGGAAGCGGATCCAGACCGCCACCGATGGCACTCTGGGGGAGGCCCTGGGCCAGCTCTACGTGGCCAAGACCTTCAGCCCCGAGGCCAAGAAGAAGGTCCTGGAGATGGTGGAGAACCTCCGCGCAGCCCTCAAGGAGCGCATCACGGGCCTGGATTGGATGGGCGAGGCGACCAAGGGGCAGGCCCTCCGCAAGCTGGAGGCCTTCGGGGTGAAGATGGGATACCCCGACAAATGGAAGACCTATTCCTTTGATGTGAAGCGAAACGACTACTTCGGCAATGTGCGTCGGGCCTCCGCCTGGCGCGTGAAGGAGAATCTAGCCAAGCTCGGCAAGCCCATCGACCGCACGGAATGGGGCATGACCCCTCCCACGGTGAACGCCTACTACAGCCCCAGCATGAACGAGATCGCCTTCCCCGCCGGCATCCTGCAGCCGCCCTTCTTCGACCCGAAGGCCGACGATGCGGTGAACTACGGGGCCATCGGATGGGTGATCGGCCACGAGATGACCCACGGCTTCGACGACAGCGGCAGCCAATACGATTGGAGCGGCAACCTCCAGAACTGGTGGACCGAGGCCGATAAAAAGGCCTACCAGGCCCGCACGGACCTCGTGGTGAAGCAGTACGACGCCTTCGAACCCCTGCCCGGCGAGCACGTGAACGGCAAGCTCACCCTGGGGGAAAATATCGCCGATCTGGGAGGCCTCAAGATCGCCTTCGCGGCCTGGAAGAAGAGCCTGGGAGGCCAAACCGCCCCGCTCATCGACGGGTTCACCGGCGAGCAGCGTTTCTTCCTGGGAGCCGCCCAGGTCTGGCGCAACCATATCCGCAATGAGGCCCTCTCCGTGCGCCTCAAGACCGATCCCCATAGCCCCGGGCGCCAGCGGGTCCTGGGCCCCCTATCCAACCTGCCGGAATTCTTCGAGGCCTTCGGATGCGGCGAAGGCACGCCCATGCAGCGGCCCGCCGGGGTGCGCCCGGCCATCTGGTAGCCCAGACCGCGCTTAAACAAGTGCCGGGGATCACCGAAGCCCGGCCCCCCTTCCCTCAAACTGTTCCCTGGAAGTACGTCTTCCCCCCGAGGTGATCCTTGAAACTGTGCACCACAGCCCTTTCCCTCTGCCTCGCCTCCGGCCTCCTGGTCGCAGCAAATCCTGAACCCGGCCACGGCATTCAGCCCGCCAATTGCGATACCACCATCAAACCCTCCCAGGACTTCTTCCTGTATGCCAATGGCGGATGGCTCAAGGCCAACCCCATCCCCGCCGACCAGACCACCTGGGGCGCCTTCAATGAATTGCGGGAAGCCAATCGGAAGACCCTGAAGGAGATCATGGAGGAGGCCTCGGCCACCAAGGCTCCCCAGGGCTCCGCCCTCCAGAAGGTGGGTGATTTCTTTGCTGCGGGCATGGATGCCGCCACCATCGAGAAAACGGGTCTGAAGCCCTTAAAGCCGCTGCTGGCTCGCATCGAGACCCTCAAGACCCCCCAGGACCTGGCCCTGGAAATCGGCCACATGCACATGGAGACCTCCAGCGCGGCCTTCGGCTTCGGCGTGGGTCAGGACGACATGGATAGCACCAGCTACATCGCCCAGTTCGTGCAGGGCGGCCTGGGTCTGCCCGACCGGGACTACTACACCCTGGAGGACGCCAAGTCCCAGGACATCCGCGCCAAGTATCTGAACCACGTCGCCAAGATGTTCGAGCTCCTGGGGGAGACCCCACTCCTGGCCAAGGCCCATGCGGGCATCGTCATGGACATGGAGACGCGCCTGGCCAAGGCCTCCATGACCCAGGTCGAGCAGCGGGATCCCCATGCGGTCTACCACAAGATGAGCCCCGCGGAACTGGCGAAGCTTGCACCAGGTTTCCCCTGGGCGAGCTACTTCAAGGCCATCGGCCTGCCGGAGCAGAAGACGATCCTGGTGCGCCAGCCTCAATTCTTCGAGGAACTGGGCCGCATGGCCAAGGATCTGCCCATGTCCCAGTGGAAGACCTACCTGCGCTGGCATCTGGTGCATGGCACGGCGGGCGAACTGCCGGAAGCCTTCGGCACGGAGAGCTTCGCCTTCTACGGCAAGGTGCTCACCGGCGCCAAGGTGCGCCAGGCCCGCTGGAAGCGCGTGCAGTCCGCCACGGACGGCGCCCTGGGCGAAGTGGTGGGCCAACTCTACGTCAAGAAGGCCTTCAGCCCCGAGGCCAAGGCCAAGATGCTCGCCCTCGTGGGCAATCTGCGCGCCGCCCTCAAGGACCGCATCGAGCAGCTCACCTGGATGAGCGAAGCCACCAAGCAGAAGGCCCTGCAGAAGCTGGCGGCCTTCAACGTGAAGATCGGCTACCCCGATACCTGGCGCGATTACAGCAAGCTCCAGGTCAAAAAGGGCGCCTATCTCTCCAATTCCATCGCCGCCTCCCGCTTCGAGTTCCAGCGGGGCCTGGCCAAGCTGGGCAAGCCCCTCGATCGCAGCGAATGGGGCATGACGCCCCAGACGGTGAACGCCTACTACGATCCGAGCATGAACGAGATCGTGTTCCCGGCGGGCATCCTTCAGCCCCCCTTCTTCGACGCAGGGGTCGATGACGCCGTGAACTACGGCGGCATCGGCATGGTCATCGGCCACGAGATGACCCACGGCTTCGACGACCAGGGCTGCCAGTACGACTCCATGGGCAACCTGAAGAGCTGGTGGACCCCCGAAGACACCAAAGCCTATGCCTCCCGCACGGATCTGGTGATCAAGCAGGCCGACGCCTTCGAAGTCCTCCCGGGCCTCAAGCTTAATGGCAAGTTGACCCTGGGTGAGAATATCGCCGACCTGGGGGGCCTCAAGATCGCCTTCGAGGCCCTGAAGAAGAGCTGGGCCAAGAACGGCAAGCCCAGCGATCTCGATGGATTCACGCCCGAGCAGCGCTTCTTCCTGGGATATGCCCAGGCTTGGCGTTTCCACGCCCGGCCCGAAACCGCCCGCATGCTCGTCATGGGGGATCCCCACAGCGCCGCCCATTTCCGGGTGAACGGCCCCCTGGCCAACATGCCTGAATTCATCCAGGTCTTCCAGATTCCCGAGGGGACGCCCATGGCCCGCCCCGCTGCGGAACGCCCCACCATCTGGTAGACCCACCCCTGATCCCGATGACGGGCCCTGGAACGCCACCCGTTCCGGGGCCCATTGTTCAGAGCCCCCCATTTGGTAGCACACTGGAAGCCAGCACCCTTCTATTCGCCCCCGGAGACCCGATGATCCGCCGAATCCTTCTTCCCGCCTTCGCCCTGTGCCTCGCGGCCAGTCCCCTCGCCGCCCAGGGTTACCACGGCTTCAACCCCAAGAACATGGACACCTCCGTGCGTCCCTGCGATGACTTCTTCGGCTACGCCCTGGGCACCTGGGAGAAGAACACCGTGATCCCCCCGGAATATGCCTCCTATGGCGTGGACCAGGAGATCGAGGAGCGCTCCTTCAAGGTCCTGAAGGAGATCCTGGAGGGAGCCGCTCAGGATAGGACCGCCCCCAAGGGTTCCGAGCGCCAGAAGGTGGGGGATTACTTCGCCTCGGGCATGGACATCCCCCGCATCGAGAAGGAGGGCCTGAAGCCGTTGAAGGGCCACCTGGCCAGCATCGAGGAGCTCAAGCGGGAGCACCTGCCGGAAATGCTGGCTTCCCTCCACAGGGAACTGTTCAGGCCCGCCTTCCAGTTCCGGGTGGACCAGGATGACAAGGCCAGCGAGCACTACATCGTCCAGATCTCCCAGGGCGGGTTGGGGCTGCCGGAGCGGGAATACTACCTGAAGACCGATGCCAAGTCCCTGGAACTCCGGGCCAAGTACCTGTTCCATGTCGCAAAGAACTTCCAATTCCTGGGGGAAAAGCCCGCCGAGGCCAAGGCTCATGCCGAGGCCGTCATGGGCCTGGAGCTGAGGCTCGCCAAGGCCTCCATGAGCATGGAGGAGCTCCGAGACCCCAATGCCGTCTACCATAAGATGACCCTGGCAGGCCTAGCCAAGCTGGCCCCCGGCCTGGACTGGAACGCCTATTTCAAGGCCCTGGGCCTGGGTTCCGTGAAGAACCTGCTGGTGCGCCAGCCGAGCTTCTTCCAGGAACTGGGCCGCATGGCCCAGGATGTGCCCTTGGCCCAGTGGCAGACCTACCTGCGCTGGAACCTGCTGCGCAGCACGGCTTCCGACCTGAACGCCGCCATCGAGGAGGAGTCCTTCGCCTTCTATGGCAAGACCCTCCAGGGCACCCAGATCCAGAAGCCCCGCTGGAAGCGCATCCTGGCTCACACCGATGAAGCCCTGGGCGAGGCCCTCGGCAAGCTCTACGTGGAGCGCGCCTTTCCACCCCAGGCCAAGGCCCGGATGAATGAACTCGTGAAGAACATCCTGGCGGCCCTGCGGAGTCGCATCCTCCAGCTCGAATGGATGGGTGAAACCACCAAGCAGCAGGCCCTTGGCAAGGTCGACACCATCCGGGTGAAGATCGGCTACCCCGATGTCTGGCGCGACTATTCCAAGCTGGAAATCGATCGCGGCCCCTTCGTCCTGAATGCCCTCAAGGCCCGGGCCTTCGAATTCCAGCGCAACCTGGGCCGCCTGGGCAAACCCCTGGACCGGGGGGAATGGCTGATGACGCCCCCCACCAACAACGCCTACTACGAGCCCACCCTCAACGAGATCTGCTTCCCGGCGGGCATCCTGCAGCCGCCCTACTTCGATCTGGAGGCCGATGACGCGGTGAACTACGGCAATATCGGCGCCACCATCGGCCACGAGCTGACCCACGGCTTCGACGACCAGGGCCGCCAGTTCGATGCCCAGGGCAATCTCAAGGACTGGTGGACTCCCGAGGACGCCAAGGCCTTCGATGCCCGTGCCCAGCTCGTGGTGAAGCAGTTCGACGCCTTCGAGCCCCTGCCCGGCATGCACATCAATGGGAAGACCACCCTGGGCGAGAACCTGGCCGACCTGGGCGGCCTGAAGATCGCCTTCGACGCCTACAAACTCAGCCAACGCGGCAAGGCCCCCGTGGGCCTCATCGAGGGCTTCACCCCCGAGCAGCGCTTCTTCCTGGGCTACGCCGAGACCTGGCGGCTCAAGCACAGGGAAGAGGCCCTGCGCTCCCGCCTGATGACCGATGTCCATTCCCCGGCCAAATACCGGATCCTGGGCCCCCTGGTCAATATGCCGGAATTCTTCGAGGCCTTCGGATGCAAGGAGGGCGACCCCATGCTGCGCCCCGCGACAGATCGCCCCTCGATCTGGTGATCCGTGAGCACAAAATCCAATGCATCTCCCAATAAATTGACGGCCCGTCAACAAACAAAGTCGTCAGAGCCCCTAAAGGACCATCCCACTTCGGATTGTCCGGGAACTGTGATACAAATCACGCGAGGAGCGAGTGGAACCTTCATGGGCCAGGCTATCGTCAATCTGAGGCGGGTGGATTATCTCGCGGGCCTTCCCCAGGCGGAGGCCGAGGAGCTGGCTTCCGTCAGCGAGCTGCGCCGCTATCCGGACGGGGCCATCGTCTTCAACCAGGGCGAGATGCTCCCCGGGATCTTCGTGGTCGTCCAGGGTTCCCTGAAGGTCTTCCGCACCGATGGCCGGGGCAAGGTCCAGGTCCTGGATATGCTCCAACCCGGCACCTGCGTCGGCGAGGTCCAGGTCTTCGATGGCGGACCCATCGCCAGCGGCGCCGAAGCCCATGGCGAGACGGAATGCTGGCTCATCCCGGGTCCGGCCCTCAAGCGCATGGTGCATCGCAATCCGGCCATCGGCGAGGTCATCATCCGCCACTTCGCCGGCAAGGTCCGCCATCTCATCCAATTGGTGGAGACCCTCAGCCTTCACAGCGTGCCCGAGCGCGTGGCCCAGCTCATCCTGGACTACCAGAACCGCACCCCCACCCGCACCCTGGTGGAATTCCAGGAGACCCAGGAAGACCTCGCCCAGTGCATCGGCGCCAGCCGCGAAGCCTTCAGCCGAGCCCTGCGCCTCCTGGCCGATCTGGGCCTCATCCAGAGCACCTTCCCCGTCGTCCGCATCCTGGATATCCAGAAGCTGCAGAGGTATGCAAGGGGGTGACTCGGATGCGGGTCGTTGCTGGGACTCCAGTGGAGTCCCAGCAACGGGGCACCCGCACCGAGTCACATAATCGTCCAGTGGGTCGCGCTCCAGTGGAGCCTCGTTCATTTCGCTAAGCCAGGCGTCACGGGGTTCCCCCCTCTGCACCCGGCCTCAGCACGATCACAGCCAGGGGAGGCAGCGTCAGTTCCAGGGACCAGGGGCGGCCCATCCAGGGGATGTCCTCGGCCTCGAGCACCCGGTCCCCGTTGCCCATATTGCTCCCGCCGTAGAGGCTCGAATCGGTATTGAGGATCTCCGCGAAGCGCCCGCGGCGCGGCACGCCGATGCGGTAGCCCTGGCGGGGCACGGGCGTGAGGTTGGCCACCACCACCAGGAAGGCCTCCCCAGCCCAGCGGAGGAAGACGAGGACGGATTGCCGGGCATCGTGACAATCGATCCATTCGAAGCCCTGCCACTGGAACTCGACCCGATGCAGGGCCGCCTCCCGCCGGTAGAGGGCGTTCAGGTCCTTCACCAGGCGCTGGACGCCCCGGTGGACGGGGTAATCCAGCACGTACCAGTCCAGGACACCGGCGCTATTCCATTCCAGCCCCTGGCCGAACTCCGTGCCCATGAAGAGCAGCTTCTTGCCGGGGTGGGTGAACTGGTAGGCGTAGAGGGCGCGCAGATTGGCGAAGCGCTGCCATTCGTCGCCGGGCATCTTGTTGAGCATCGATCCCTTGCCATGCACCACCTCGTCATGGCTGAAGGGCAGGACGAAGTTTTCCGTGAAGGCGTAGAGCATGCTGAAGGTGAGCAGGTCCTGGTGGTAGGAGCGGTGGATTGGCTCATGGCTCATGTAGCGCAGGGTGTCGTTCATCCAGCCCATGTTCCACTTCAGGTCGAAGCCCAGGCCCCCCAGGTACGTGGGCCGGCTGACCTGGGGCCAGGCCGTGGATTCCTCGGCGATCATGAGGGCGCCGGGGCACTGCTGGTGGACAACGACGTTGAGCTCCCTCAGGAAATCGATGGCGTCCAGGTTCTCCCGCCCCCCGTAATGGTTGGGAATCCACTCGCCCTCCTTCCGCGAGTAGTCCAGGTAGAGCATGGAGGCCACGGCGTCCACCCGCAGGCCATCCAGGTGCATCTCCTCCAGCCAGAAGAGGGCGCTGGAGAGGAGGAAGTTCTTCACCTCGTGGCGCCCGAAGTTGAAGATCAGCGTGGACCAGTCCTGGTGCTCACCCATGCGCGGATCCTCGTGCTCGTAGAGGGCCGTGCCATCGAAGCGGGCCAGGGCGTGGGCATCCTTGGGAAAGTGGGCAGGCACCCAGTCCACCAGCACGCCCAGGCCATGGTCGTGGCAGTAATCCACGAAGGCGCGGAAGTCCTCAGGGCTTCCGCAGCGGCGGGTGGGAGCGTAGTAGCCGGTGGTCTGGTAGCCCCAGGAGGGATCGAAGGGGTATTCGGTGACCGGAAGCAGCTCGATATGGGTGAAGCCCATTTCCAGGGCGTAATCCACCAGGCGCCGGGCCAGCTCCCGGTAGTTCAGGAACTCCCCCTCCGGCCCCCGCTGCCAGGAGCCCAGATGCACCTCGTAGACGGACATGGGCTCCTGCTGCCAGTCGCGATCGGCCCTCGCCCGCATCCAGTCCCTATCCCCCCATGCGAAGCGCCCATCGTCCAGGACAAGGGAGGCCGTCCGGGGCCGCAGCTCGAAGGCGCGGCCGTAGGGATCGGTCTTGAGGCACACGAGGCCCGTATCGCGGTTCCGGAGTTCGAACTTGTAGAGCGCCCCGGGCCCCAGATCGGGAATGAAGAGCTCCCATACGCCGTGCCCCCCATGCACACCCATGGGATGGCAGCGGCCATCCCAGCCGTTGAAGTCCCCCACCACACTCACCCGCTCGGCGTTGGGCGCCCACAGGGCGAAGAGGACGCCGGGTACGCCGTCCACCTCCTGGACATGGGCACCCAGGAAACGGTGGGCATGCCAGTGGTGCCCCTCCCGGAAGAGATGCAGATCGAAGTCCGAAATCTGCGGCGCAAACGTATAGGGGTCGTGGGCGAGGTGTTCCAAGCCCTCCCCGTCCCGCCACCGGAAGCCGTAATGGGCGGGCAGATCGGACCCCTCGCCCCGCCATTCGAAGAGATCGCTGGCGCCCAGACGGGAGAGCGGCCTGCCCCCCTCGGCGATGGCAACCGAGACCGCACGGGGCAGGAAGGCGCGCACCAGGGCCTCGCCCTCAGCTTCGTGACGGCCCAGGACAGCGCAGGGATCGTGGTGGCAGGCCTCCAGGAGCCTTTGGAGATCCTCGTCGAAGGGGAGGGTATCTGGCACGGCTGTCCTCCCCGAGCGAAGGGACCGGCCCCAGACTTGGCGCCCGGGGGCATGCAATCGAGGTTCTGTGGAGGAATAGCCCCCAGGATGCACCCCACGGGACGCAGGCGCAACGCCCCTGGCATACTGTTCTCATCCGCCCAGGCAGCCTAGAGTCCTGCCAGGGCAGCCAGGAGATGCCCATGTCCGTGCCCATGCTTGAACTCGCACCCCAGAACGCCTCGGTGAAGGCGAAGATCCTAGAGGGGCTTTCCACCATCATCGACAAATCCGCCTTCATCCTGGGCGAAAACGTGAAGGGCCTGGAGGCCGAACTCTCCACCTACTCCGGCGCGAAGTACGGCGTCGGCATGTCGAGCGGCACCGACGCGCTGCTGGTGGCCCTCATGGCTCTCGATATCAAGGCTGGCGACGAGGTCATCCTCCCCAGCTTCACCTTCTTCGCCACAGCCGGCGTCGTGGCCCGCACGGGCGCCAAGCCTGTCTTCATCGACCTGGATCCGGTGAGCTTCAACGCCACCGGCAAGCTGGTGGAAGCCGCCATCACGCCCCGCACCAAGGCCATCATGCCTGTGCACCTCTTCGGCCTGCTGGCGGAGATGCCGGCCATCATGGCCGTGGCCAAGAAGCATGGCATCCCCGTCATCGAGGACGCCTGCCAGAGCCTGGGCGCCAAGGGTTGGGGCAAATCCGCGGGTCAATTCGGCGACATGACGGGCTGCTCCTTCTATCCCACCAAGAATCTCGGTTCCTTCGGTGATTCTGGCCTGACCCTGATCCGCGACGACGAGAAGCTGGCGGCTCGGGTGCGCCGCCTGAGGGTCCATGGCATGGAGCCCGTCTACGTCCATCACGAGGTGGGCATGAATGGGCGCATGGACGAGTTCCAGGCCCTGGTGCTCCGGGCCAAGCTGCCCATGCTGGAATCCTGGCATGAGGGGCGGCGGAAACACGCCCAGTGGTACTTCGATCGCCTGAAGGCCATCACTCCTGAGGAGATGGTGCTGCCCAGCGAGACCGTGCCGGATGGCCGCCACATCTACAACCAGTTCACGGTGCGCGTGAAGCAGGGCAAGCGCGATGCCCTCCAGGCCCATCTCCGGGGCCTCGGCATCGGATGCGCGGTCTACTATCCCATCGCCCTCCACCAGCAGCCCTGCTTCGCCTATCTGGGCTATAAGGCCGGACAGCTCGCGGAGACCGAACTGGCCTCCCAGGAAGTGCTGAGCCTGCCGGTCTACCCCGAGATGACGGAGGCCATGCTGGAGGAAGTGGCCAAGGGATTGCTGAGCTTCTTCGGCAAGAAGTAGTTCCCCTTCACGGAAGCAAAAGGGCCGCGGCATCTGCCGCGGCCCTTCGCTTTACGGGGAACCTGCCTCAGCTATCGAGTTCTTCCTTCACGTGGGCCTGGCCCATTTCCAGGAGGCGGTCCTTGGCGCGGATGGTCCAATCGCTATTGGGATAGCTCTCCACCAGTTTCTGGAAGTATTCCCGAGCCTCCTGCCGATACTTGGCCACTTCGTCGGCGGCGAGCTTCTCGATCCCGGCCTTCAGCTCCTCGAGCCCTTTCTTGTCGAGCTTGGTGAAATCCTCCTTGTCGGCCCGGGCGAGGAAATCCTTCTGATACTGCTCCAGGATTTGGGGGGAGACGTACTTCTGCTGCATGGCCACGCCCAGGTAGTAGTAGGCGCGTTCCCGGTCCACGTAATCGGGATAGGTCTCCAGGAGCTGCTTGAGGCGGCTTTCGGCCGGTGCCGATAGACCGCTGTTCATGTAGTGAATGCCCACCATGAGCTCATGCTCGGCCAGCCTGCGCCAGCACTGGGTGGTCTTGGCCTTGGCGTCGACCACATAGGGGGATCCGGGGGCCGCCTTGAGAAGGAGCTGGAAGGATTCGAGGGCTAAGCGAGTCTCGGACTGGTCGCGCTCGGCGTTCTCGATGGCGGCATAGTGGCAAAGCGCCACCCGGTACATGGCCAGATCGCACTTCTCGTGGCGGGGGAAGAAGTTCAGGAAGCTCTGGTACTCCACCAGGGCCTCGGGAAAGCTGCTGGAGCCCTGGAAGAAGAAACTGTCCCCCAACATCAGCTTGGCGGCCGGGAATTCGGGCGTGCCCGGCAGCTGTTCCTCAATGACCCGCAGGAGCTTGCGGCCTTCTTCCCACTTGCCCCGCTGCAGGAGGGCCGTGGCCTCTTCCGTGAGCTGGCCGGCGGTGCGCGTGGTTTCGTCCTTCTTGGGAACCTTGCTGATCTTCCGGCAGCCAAGGCCGGCCAGGACCACCAGGAGGAGGGGGAGGGCGAGGATTCGGAGCTTCATGGACATCCCTTCGTTTCTCATACAGTGTTTCTCATACATGCGTGGCGGAAGCGGGGCTAGGGTTCCTGGATTGTCCCACCGGGAGATGCCGCAGCCAGGCCTCAGTGAGGGCAAGAGCCTCGGCACGACGCAGATCATGGAATATTTCGTGTTTGAATCCTGCCATCCGATGCCTTTCCAGGAGCTCCGGCCGGACCTGGCCCCAGAGGGCCTCGGAGGCGTCCGGATCCACCACGGCATCGTCCCCCGCTTCCAGCAGCAGGATGGGGCGGTCCAGTTCATGGCCCAGGTTCAGGATCTCCTCCCGGCCTTGGCGGAGCGCGTCCACGAAGGCCGCGGAGGTGAACCGGTGGCAGAGGGGATCGGCCCAGTAACGCTGGACGAAGACCGGGTCGGAGCAGACTTGGCCTTTGTCATTGGGCATATCCATGGCCTTATGGGGCACCACCCAGGAGAGAAGGCGCTGCATCATCTCGAGCCACAGCCCGAGGCCCCTCAGTTTCACCGCCGGACTCGACAGGATCAGGCCCTCCAGGGTGTCCGCATGCCAGAGCAGGGCCAGCAGGGCGACGAGGCCACCAAAGCTATGGCCCAGCAGGACCTGGGGACAGACAGGCAGGGGAGGCAGGGGCACGCCATCCACCACCCGGGGGGGAGCGCCCACCCGGTCGGCGTCGTAGCGCCGTTCGTGGCGCAGGAAGAGCACCAGATCATCCACGAAACCATGGATGCCGTCGGCGTCTCCCCGAATGCCTCCGCTGCGACCGAAGCCCCGATGATCCAGGGCCGAGACCGACCAGCCCAGATGATGAAGCCAGTAGGCCATATGGCGATAGCGCTCCCCATGCTCCCCGAAGCCATGGGAGATCACGATCCGGCCAATGGGATCGGGGTGCTCCCAGCGGCAGAAAGCCAGGGCCGTCTCGCTATGCCCCGTCAGGAGTCCATAGTTGGTGGGCTCCAGGTCATCGGGCAGTACGGTGGTCACATCGGCCATTCCTCCAGGATACAGGGAAGCGGAGGCCATCCTGATGGCTTAAAGTGGAGGATGGGCGCCCCCTTCCGGACGTCCTTCGACACGGAAGCGATATGGATTTCGAAACACTGATGCGGGCCAAGCACGAATTGGCCCCCCGGGTGCACCAGTTGGTGGCCCACCTCGACCCCGAGCGCAAGGCGCTGGAACTCGAACAGATCGAGGAAAAGGCCGCCGCTCAAGGGTTCTGGGACGACCCCGATAAGGCCAAGCCTGTGCTCCAGGCCCGAGGCCTCCTCACCGAGGACATCGCCACCGCCAAGAAGCTCGATGGCGGGCTGGAGGATCTGGGCACGGCGCTGGAGCTCTCCCGGGATGATGCCGAGATGCTGGGCGAAGCCGAGGCCCTGGAGACCAGCCTGCGCCAGCTCATCGAATCCTCCGAACTGCGCATGATGCTCAGCGGCGCCTTGGATCGGACCAATGCCATCGTGGCCATCGCCCCAGGAGCCGGCGGCACGGAGAGCTGCGACTGGGCCGCCATGCTCCTCCGCATGTATCTGCGCTACTGCGAGTACAAGGGCTGGCCCACGGAGATGATCGATTACCAGGACGGGGACGAGGCCGGCGTGAAGGGTGCCACCTTCATCGTGAGCGCGCCTTACGCCTATGGGTATTTGCGGGCCGAGGCCGGCGTCCACCGCCTGGTGCGCATCAGCCCCTTCGACGCCGCCAAGCGCCGTCACACGAGCTTTGCCGCCGTCTATGTGAGCCCCGAACTCGACGACACCATCGATCTCGAGATCCCGGACAAGGACCTCAAGATCGATGTCTTCCGCGCCAGCGGCGCCGGGGGCCAGCACGTGAACCGCACCGAATCCGCCGTGCGCTTCACCCATTTGCCCACGGGCATCGTGGTGAGCTGCCAGAACGAACGCAGCCAGATCAAGAACCGAGCCACGGCCCTGAAGGTCCTCAAGGCGCGGCTCTACGTGGTGGAGAAGAAGAAGTTCGACGAGAAGGTGGCCGCCGCCTCTGGAGAGAAATCCGAGGTGACCTGGGGCAGCCAGATCCGCAGCTACGTCCTTCAGCCCTACCAGCTGGTCAAGGATCACCGCACAGGCTGCGAAACCGGCCAGACGCAAAAGGTCCTGGACGGCGATCTGGACGAATTCATCCGCACCCAGCTGCTGGCCAAGAGTCTCAAGACCGAGGGGTAAACCCCTGCCCGACAAAGGACGACCCATGTTCCGACGCATCACGGACTTCACGGAGT
Source organism: uncultured Holophaga sp. (assembly GCA_963664825.1). Taxonomy (GTDB): domain Bacteria; phylum Acidobacteriota; class Holophagae; order Holophagales; family Holophagaceae; genus JAYREN01. The sequence continues at coordinate 2,438,913 of OY761614.1, read as the reverse complement.
GCTGGAAGGAGGAGGCCGCCAAGACCCTCGCGGTCATGGACGCCATCCCCGATGAGGCCATGGACACGGCCGTGACCCCCGAACACCGGGATCTGCGGCGCATGGCCTGGCATATCGTGGAATCCCTCATCGAAATGCCGGGGCACTGCGGCCTGGCTATCGAAGGGGCCCATCTCCTCCAGGGCGCCTTCATCGGCCAGGCCCCGGCCACCATGCATGGGGTGCGCGACGCCTACCACCGGGCCAGCGAATCCCTCTTGGAGGGCCTCGCGCCCTGGCAGGACACGGATCTGGAGACGGAGGACGAACTCTACGGCGCGCGGTGGATGCGCGGGAAGACCCTTTACGTCATCATCCTCCACCAGACCCACCATCGCGCCCAGATGACGGTGCTCATGCGCCAGGCGGGTCTGAGGGTACCCGATACCTACGGCCCGCCCAAGGAGGGCTGGGCCGTCTACGACATGGAAGCGCCGATTATCTAAAGTTTGAAGCCCTTCACCACGTTTCGCAGGCCTTCGGCCACATGGGCGAGGTCCTCGGAGGTCCGTGAGATCTCCTGGACGGTCGCGGCCAATTCCTGGGTGGCCGCAGCGTTCTGGGACAAGCGCGCGCTCGTCTGGTCCATGCGCTGATTGACCGAGGCACTGGTATCGGCCTGTTCATGGCTGAGCTGGCCGATCTCCTGGATGCTGCCGGCGATGGCCTGGATCCGGGATCGGATGGCTTCCAGGTTTTCCAGGCTGCTGCCCACACCCTGCACACCTCCGGCCACGGCCTCTTGGGTGTGGAGGGTGAGCTGTTCGATCTCATGGGCGGAACTACGGGAGCGTTCGGCCAGCTTGCGGATCTCCTCGGCCACCACCGCAAATCCCTTGCCCAGGTGGCCCGCCTTGGCGGCCTCAATGGCGGCATTGAGGGAGAGCAGATTGGTCTGGCGGGCGATGTCCTGGATCACCTGAATGGCCTTCACGATCTGAGAGGTGGCCTGCTGGATCTCTTCCATACCCTTGGCGGCAGCCTGACCGGCTTCGGCGCCGCGAGTCGTATCCCTCACGGCATCCGTGCTCTGGGTTCCCATCTGGCGGCTGCGATCGGCCATGGCACTGACATTGGTTCCGAGCTGCTGCATGGAGGAAGACACCTGATCTCCCGCGCCCTTGAGTTCCTCGCTGACCCGCGCGATCTCCTCCACGGCTCTGGCCATCTCTCCCGCCGAAGCCGCGAGCTGGGTGCTACCGGAGGCCACGCGATCCGCCAAGCCGCTCACATCCAGGATGGTGCTGCGCAGGTTCCCGTTGTAGGCATTGAAGGCCTCAGCGGCCTCGGCGATCTCGTCCTGGGTGGAGACTTCGATCCTGTGAGCGAGATCGCTCCGCTTCAGGCCCGTCACCAGTTGATGGAGGGGGCGCACCATCCTGCCCGCCAGCTTCAAGGACAGGAAGAAGACCAGGAGGGACACGAGGAACGTGGCTACCATTAGGCGAAAGAAGACGCCTCGCACTTCCCGATTCACATCATCCACGTAGACCCCGGCGCCCAGGATCCAGCCCCAGGGTGGAAAGCGTTTGGCGAATGAGATCTTGGGCTGAAGCTCGGTGTCTCCGGGTTTCGGCCATTCATAGGGGTAGAACCCTCCCTGAGGAGCCTGGGCGACGGCATCAAGGCCGTTGAAGACCTTGGCCAGGGCAGGTTCCAAGGCGCCAGTCCCCTTGCCCACCAGAGCCCTATTGGGGTGGGACACGATGATGGGCCCGGAGGACTGGATCCAGATGTAGTTTGTGCCATCGAAATGGAGGGCCGCGATCAGCTCCTTGGCTCTCTGCTGGGCGAATTCCGGGGTGCGGCGCCCGGCCTTCACTTCGATCTCCTGGTTTTCCAGGATTCCCATGGCCAGCTCGACCACATTGCGCACTCCCGCCTCCTTGGCGGCCAGAGTGGAATCGCGGAGGCGCGGCAGGAGGTAGAGGGCCAAGAGGAGCATGAAGAGCGCCACAGGCAGCAAGCTCAGCAGCACAATCTTGGCGGACAGTTTCCGCAGGCGATCCCGAAACCCCGTCAATGCCATGGTCCCCTCCTATTGGGTGGAGCGGAGTTTCTTTCGGCAGTACTGAATCAATGGTTGAAAAACGAAACCCCGGTTACCCGGGGTCGATTTCGATATTGATGGATGGTGATGGGTTACTTGACTCGTTCCATGTAGGTGCGATCCGTGGTGTTCACCCGGACCTTCTCACCGGTTTCGATGTAGGGCGGCACGTTCACCGTGATGCCATTCTCCAGCTTGGCGGGCTTGTAGGACCCGGTGGCGTTGGCGTTCTTCATCACAGGCTCGGTGTCTACGATCTCGAGGACCACGCTGACGGGAAGAGCCACGGAGAGGGGAGCTCCTTCGTAGAACTCGATCTCCACTTCCATATTGGAGTGCAGGAAGGGGAGATCGTCGCCCAGGATGTCCTTGCTCAGTTCGGTCTGTTCGAAGGTCTCGTTGTTCATGAAGACCAGGTTGCCCCCATCCTCATACAGGTATTCCATCTTGATCTGCTCGAGGCTGGCCTTGTCGATCTTGTCGCTGGAACCGAAGCGGTTCTCGCGGTTGATGCCGTCCTTGAGGCGCTTCATCCGGGTCTGGATGCGGGCGGGCAGATTGCCCGGCGTCTGGTGCTCCACGTAGGTGACGCGGCAGAGCTCGTTCTCGAAGTTGATGATCATCCCGACGCGGACCTGGGTTGCGAGGATAAAGGGCATGGTGGGTCCTTCAAAGCGAAAGCCCCCGAGTGCTGGGGGGCTTGATTGGTGGGCGTACCTGGGTTCGAACCAGGGACTTCTACCGTGTGAAGATAGCACTCTACCGCTGAGTTATACGCCCGCGGCTCCTCAGCATACCAGCTTCAGGAGGAATGTCCAGCTTGGGTTCGGCAGGAAAGGGCGAGCGGAAGCTCCTCGGGGCGGAAACGCCCTGGTTTCGAGGCGCCGCTCTGCCACACTTTAGCCATGCGAATCCCGGCCTCCATCGCGTTCCAAGCCGCGGCCCTCCTGGGGGCGGCCGCGATATGTGCGCTGGTCTCCAATGGCCTGGCCCACCCGGCGCGACATCTGGCCTGGACTGCGGCACCGCCCCCCGCGGCTGTGCCCGTGCCGACCCAGCTCCAGGAGGCCACACAGCCTGCCCTCCCAGCCCCCAAGTCCGGCCTCACGGCCACTCCCAGGCCAGGTCCCCAAACCGCCTCTCAGCCCATTCCCACACCGCCCCGCCCTGCCCAGCCCATTCGTGAGATCAGTTCCAAGGAAGCGAAGGAGGCATTCAGGGGCGGCGTGCCCTTCCTGGACGCCCGGCGCAGCGCGGAGTATGAGCTGGGCCACATCCAGGGCGCCTGGAGTCTGCCGATTTGGGAGAGCGCCCTGGAAGAGCGCCTGATCGAATTCGAGGCCAAGACGAACCGCCCCCCAGAAGGAGCCCTGGTGCTCTATTGCAGCGGCGGCAGCTGCGAGGATTCCCACCTGCTGGCCTCCAGGCTCTTCCAGATGGGCTATCGCAATCTGCTCATCTACCGAGAGGGCTATCCGGACTGGATCGCCCAGAAGCTGCCCATCACCAAGGGGGCCTCTTGATGAGATTGCCTGCCCTGTTCTTCCACCCCCGGCTACGGGTTCTCTGCCAACTGGCCCTGGGTGGCCTCTTCATCGCCGCAGCCCTGGCCAAGCTCCTGGACCCGCCGGGCTTCGCAAAGGCACTCTGGGCCTATCGCCTCTTCCCCGGATGGTCCATCCACCCCCTGGCGCTGGTGGTGCCCTGGTTCGAGTTCCTGTGCGGCGCGGCCCTGGTGATGGGGTTCTGGAGAAGGGCGGCGGCGGCCTTCATCGCGGCCCTGCTGCTGGGTTTCATCCTCGCCCTGTCCATCAACCTGGCCCGCCGCCATCCCGTGGACTGCGGTTGTTTCAGCACCCAGGCCTCCATCCGCAGCGACGGGGAACGCCTCCAGGACATGGGCTGGGATATCCTGCGGGACCTGGGCATGCTGCTGCTGGCTGGGCAAATCCTGGCCGCCAGCAGTCTGCGCAAAGCACCGTGAGGCTCGTCGCTCCTACGGCCTTCAAGGGCACTCTGTCCCCCCTGGAGGCGGCGCGATTCCTAGCCTCTCCCGGGGATAGCCTGCTGCCCCTCTCGGACGGCGGTGACGGATTCCTGGAATGCCTGCACCACGCCCTGGGCGGCCGGTTCCGGGACCATTGGGCCGCCGATCCCTTCGGCCGGATCCGGCCCGTGCAGGTGTTGCATTTGCCCGATGGGCAAATCGCGGTGGAATGCGCCCGTGTCATCGGCCTAGCGGGCCTGGAGCATCCGGATCCCCTGCGTGCCAGCAGCCGGGGCCTTGGACAGCTGCTGGCCGATCTCCGGGGAGCTCCCGGGATCTGGCTGGGCCTGGGAGGCAGCGCCACGGTGGATGGCGGCCGGGACTGGCCGGAATTCCCCCTGCCACCCACAACGGCCTTCTGCGACGTGATCACCGAACTGGGCGAGGCGGCGCGGATCTTCGGCCCCCAGAAGGGCGCCCGCCCTGAAGACATCCCGTATCTCACGGAGCGCCTGCTCTCCCTGGGCCTGCCCCGAGGTCCCCGCACGGGGGCCGCGGGCGGACTGGGGGCGAAACTGCGATCCCTTGGGGCCCTGCTCGTGGATGGCGCCGAATCCATACTCAACGCCCTGGATTTCGAGGGGCGCTGCCAAGGCTGCGAGGCCGTCATCACCGGCGAAGGCAGGCTCGACGCCAGCACCCTGGAGGGCAAGCTGCCCTGGGTCGTGGCCCGCCGCGCGAAAAAGCTGGGTCTGCGCACCATCGGCCGCTTCGGATGCCGGGGCATGGGCTGGGAGGAGGCCGCGGCAGGCTTCGACGAGGTTTCCTTCCTGGTGGATTAGCGGCCCGGGCTGAGGCGCACGATGGCTGGAAAGGGCGCGTCCTTCTCCAGCAGGGCGTACCACTCCTGATAGCCCTGCTTGCGGATCCGGAGTTCGTGGACACCCTCCCGGGGCACGGCCAGGGCCCGGAGCGGCGTGATCCCCACGGCCTGACCATCGAGAAATACCTCGGCCCCGGGCGGGTCCGTGATCACGGCGATGGGATAGGGCGTGCGCTTCAGGACGAATTGGAGGCTCCATTCGTTGGGATGGACTTCGCGAGAGATAGGTTCGAAGCCCTCCCGTTCCACACGCACGATGTGATTCCGCCCTCTGGCTAGCGAAACCCGCATGGGCGCCTGGCCCATGTACCGGCCGTCCACCAGCAGATCGGCACTGGGCGGCGAGGTGGCGACATCCAGTGTCCAGGGTTCCTTGGGGTAGACCCCTAGCACCAGCAGGACACAGGCCGCCAGGGCCGAAAGGGCCAATAGCCCCAGCCCCCAGGGCCTGCGGAACCAGGGTCTCCGAGCAGAGGGAGGTCCTAATTCCAGAGGCAGGGGCGCCATGCCTGGCGGGGGCGTCCCGGAGTGCGGTGCCTGGAAGGGGCGGGTCCAGGCCAGGGGAAGATCCCCCGAGACGAGGGCATGGAGATGCTCCCTGGCCGCCTCCCGGATATCCAGGGCCCCCAGCAATTCGTGGAGGAAGAGTTCCAGGCCCGGATGGCGCTCGGCGGGAGACTTGGCAAAGGCCCGCTGGAAGACCTCTCGGAAGGCCGGGGAGTATCCCGGAGGTATGCAGGGCCCTTGGTGGACGATGGAATAGAGTGTGGCCCCCACGTTGGTGCCGCGAAAGGGCAGCGTTCCCGTGACCATCTCGAAGGCCGTCACCGTGAAGGCCCAGCGATCCGAGGCGGGGGAGGCCTCGCCACCCACCAGCAGCTCGGGAGCCGTATAGGAGGGCGTCCCGAAAATGATTCCCGCCTGGGTCAGGCGCGATTCCTCACCCCGGGCGATGCCGAAATCCATCAGTTTCAGGCGGCCCTCGGGGTTCACGATCATGTTGTCGGGCTTCACGTCCCGGTGGGCGATCCCGGCGTCCCCGGCGGCCTTGAGGGCCGAGGCGGCCTGGATGAGCAACTGGAGGAGGCTTTCGGTGTCCAGTTGGTCCTTCGCCAGCCGAGAGAGCAGAGGCCCATCCACGAATTCCATGGCCATGAAGGGGCCCACATAGGGATCCTCGCCCACATCGAAGATGGTGACGATATTCGGATGATTGAGCCGGGCGCTGATTTCCGCCTCCCGCTGGAAGCGCAGCAGCAGCGTGCCCCGATCCTCCGAGAGGCCATGGACGATCTTCACGGCCACCTGGCGCTTCAGCAGGGGATCCCGCGCCAGATAGACCACCCCCATGGCGCCGCGCCCGAGCACGCGGAGGATTTCATAACGACCGATGGTAGGAGAGGGGGCATTCATGGGGGGTCGGCTGAACTACCATCCTATCCCGCCCTCCGGGGCCCTTCCCAAAATCCGGACTCGGGAAAGGGCCAGACAGCCGTTAGAATGGAAGGTTCGGGGGGATTGATGCTGGCAGTACAGAACGTGACCATGCGCTTTGGCTCGAAGATTCTCTTCGAGGATGTGACCACTAGCTTTCCACCGGGGCGCCGCTATGGGCTCACGGGCCCCAACGGCAGCGGCAAATCCACCCTCGTGAAGGTGCTCACCGGTGAGATCGAGGCACACACAGGGACCCTCCAGCGCCCCCGGAAGATGGGTGTCCTGAGCCAGGACCAGTTCGCCTTCGACCAGTTCCGCGTCATCGATACCGTGATCATGGGCAACAAGGGCCTCTGGAAGGCCCTCCAGGAGCGCGACGCCATCTACGAAAAGGCCGAGATGACCGACGAGGACGGCATGCGCGTGGCCGAACTGGAGGGCATCGTGGCCGACGAGGACGGCTACACCGCCGAGAGCGATGCGGCCGTACTGCTGGACGGTCTGGATATCCCGGAGGAGCTCCACGAGCGGCAGATGAGCGAGATGCAGGGCGGCCAGAAGATGCGCGTGCTGCTGGCCCAGGCCCTCTTCGGCCACCCTGAGGCGCTCCTGCTCGACGAGCCCACCAACCATCTGGATCTGGACTCCATCCACTGGCTGGAGAACTTCCTCAACCGCTACGATGGAAGCGTCATCGTCATCAGCCATGATCGCCACTTCCTGAACGGCGTCTGCACCCACATCGCCGATATCGACTACCAGACCATCATCCAGTACACCGGCGGCTACGACGACATGGTGATGCAGAAGACGCAAATCCGCAGCCACCTGGAGTCCGAGAACGCCCAGCGGGAAAAGAAGATCGCCCAGCTCAACGAATTCATCCAGCGCTTCGCGGCGGGCACCCGCTCGAGCCAGGTGAACTCCCGGCGCAAGGAGGTGGAACGCCTGGCCCCCGGCGAACTCTCCCGCAGCAACATCGCCCGCCCCTTCATCAAGTTCGACCAGAAGCGCCCCAGCGGCCGCCACGCCCTGGAATTCGAGCATGTCTCCATGAGCTACGACGTGAAGGGGGCGCGCATGGAGGTGATCCGGGATTTCAGCGCCAATATCTCCCGAGGGGAGCGCATCGGCATCATCGGCCGCAACGGCGCGGGCAAATCCACCCTCCTGAAGGCCCTGCTGACCAATGCGCCCCAGGTCACCGAGATCGATCGCGGCATCGATTCCGGCGAGGTGAGATGGGGCCACGAGGCCAGCGTCGGCTACTTCGCCCAGGATTTCCGGGAATCCATCCCCGGCGGCTGGACCCTGGTGGACTGGCTGCGACAATTCGATCCTGAAGCTCTGGTGGAAGAGATCCGCGCCGTGCTGGGCCAGATGCTCTTCCGGGGCGAGGAGGGCATGAAGAAGACCGAAGTCCTCAGCGGCGGCGAGGCCTGCCGCCTGATGTTCTCCAAGCTCATGCTCCAGAAGCCCAACATCCTGGTGCTGGATGAGCCCACCAACCACCTGGACCTGGAGGCTGTCATAGCCCTCAATACGGCCCTGCAGAACTACGACGGCACCGTGCTGCTGGTCACCCACGACGAGGATCTCCTCGACGAAGTGGCCACCCGCATCTGGCACTTCGACGACAAGGGCATCGAGGATTTCCAGGGCCCCTATGCCGAATTCCAGGCGAAGATGGCCTGAACCCCTGCCCTCATGGCAGAATTGAATGTTCCACCGATCCCGTAGCTCAGATGGATAGAGCGACGCCCTCCTAAGGCGTAGGTCGTGCGTTCGAATCGCACCGGGATCACCATAAGGCGCCCCAAGGCTCGTGCCGAGGGGCGCCTTCGCCTACCCTTCGCAGGAACAAGCACCTTGGAGCCGCAGGGACCGCGCCACACTTCCTCTTCCCCTTTATCCGGCGCAACCTTATCGTGACAACCGGATCGGCTCCATTCGATAGAGTTGACGCGTGATCGCAATAGATTCAGCGGTCTTGGAGGTGCGCCATGGGTGAGATCGACTCGATTCTTCGTTCTTCGGAACTCTTCGGGGGACTCTCGGATACGACGCTGGCGCGACTCGCCCCCATCGGCGTGCGCAGGGAGGTGGCCCCGGGCACCTTCCTCTTCCGCCAAGGCCAGCCGCGCCATGCCTGCTACCTCCTCCTCCAGGGGCAGGTGGAGATCGTCAAGGATGCCGGCGACGGCCCGGAGCGCCTCAGTGTGCTGGGGGCCGGTGATGTGGCCGGCGAAGGCGCCTTCCTCCATGCCAGCCAGCACACGACCTCGGCCCAGCCCCTGGGCCATGCCGTGGTCCTCGAATTCGACCGCGCCGCCACCCTGGAGCAGCTTGCGGCCGATGGCCAGGCGGCCGTGGAGCTGCTGAGCCGCGTGGCCCTGGTGATGAACCGCCGTCTGCTCTACGCCGCTTCCAGCCGCATGGGTCGGGAACAGGGCTACGCCTCCGGCGCCACGCGCCCCGAGCACGATCTGCTGGGGGACGCGGAAGTGCCGGTGGATGCCCTCTTCGGCGTCCAGACCCTGCGCGCCATGGAGAACTTCCCCATCACGGGCATTCCGCTCTCCCACTTCCCCGCCCTGGTGCGCGCCCTCGCCATGGTCAAGCAGGCCGCGGCCCGGGCCAACGCCAGCCTGGATCTGCTGGAACCCGCCCAGGCCGGCGCCATCGACCAGGCCTGCCAGGAGATCATCAACGGCCACTGGCATGGCCATTTCCTGGTGGACATGGTGCAGGGCGGCGCAGGCACCTCCACCAACATGAACGCCAACGAGGTCATCGCCAACCGCGCCCTCGAGCTCATGGGCCGGGCCCGGGGCGACTACGCGGCCTGCCATCCCAACGATCACGTGAACCTGGGCCAGAGCACCAACGATGTCTATCCCACCGCCGTGCGCCTGGCCACCATCTTCATGCTGAACGGCCTGCTGGCCGCCCTGGACAAGCTGAAGGCCGCCCTGCATGCCAAGGGGATCGAATTCAAGGACGTGATCAAGATGGGCCGCACCCAGCTCCAGGACGCCGTGCCCATGACCCTGGGCCAGGAATTCGAGGCCTTCGCCGTGACTACGGGCGAAGACATCGACCGCCTGCGGGAAACCGCCCGCCTCTTCCTGGAAGTGAACATGGGCGGCACCGCCATCGGCACGGGCATCTGCGCCGATCCGCGCTACCCCAAGGCGGTGGTGGAGGAACTGCGGGGCATCACGGGGCTCTTCATCCAGTTGGCCGGGAACCTCATCGAGGCCACCCCCGATACCGGCGCCTTTGTCATGTTCAGCGGCGTGGTCAAGCGCGCGGCCGTGAAACTCTCCAAGATGTGCAACGATCTGCGTTTGCTCTCCAGCGGGCCCAGATGCGGCTTCCAGGAGATCAACCTGCCGCCCATGCAGCCCGGCAGCAGCATCATGCCCGGCAAGGTGAATCCGGTCGTGCCCGAGGTCGTCAACCAGGTGGCCTTCCATGTCATCGGCAACGATCTGACCCTCACCCTCGCCGCCGAGGCCGGCCAGCTCCAGCTCAACGTCATGGAGCCCATCCTGGCTTTCAATCTCTTCCAATCCTTGCAGATGCTCACCTCAGCGGTAAACGTCCTCACCAGCAAATGCATCGTTGGCATCACCGCCAATGCGGAGCGCTGCCGGGACCTGGTGGAACACTCCATCGGCATCGTGACGGCCGTCATGCCCGCCCTGGGCTACAAGCGCGCCACGGAAGTGGCCCAGGAAGCCCTGGCCACCGGCGTGCCTGTTCGCGAGATCATCCGCGCCAAGGGTTGGCTGACCGAAGCCCAGATGGAAGAACTCCTCAGCCCCGAGGCCATGACTAGGCCCCGGTCGCTCACACTGAACTGATCCCGGGCTATTCCTTTCCCCACAGTCCTGAACCCGATTGCGTGATCCCATAACACCGGCTGGGATCACGCAGTTGGATGGGAAAGGACCTCGGAGAGAACGCGCCCCAATTCAACGATCTTGTAGGGTTTCTGGAGGAAGCCCAGGGCCCCCTCGTCAAAGAGGAGCTGGGCCTCGCCATCCACGCTGTACCCCGAGGAGAGCAGCACCCGGACGCCGGGATTGATTTTGCGGAGTTCCCGGAAGGTATCCTTGCCACAGAGCCTCGGCATCACCAGATCCAGGATGACCAGATCCACGAACTCCCCGGCCTCGGCATAGAATTCGACGGCCTCCTGGCCATCCTTCAGCAGGATCACCTGATGGCCGAGGTGCTCCAGCATATGGGTGAGCATCTCGCCCACCAGGGCCTCATCCTCCACGACCAACACCACTTGATTGCCGGGAGTCGGTTCCAGCTCCGCGGAAGCCTCCACCCTGCCCATATCAAGGTCCGTGAGGGGGAAGTAGAGTTTGAAACAGCTCCCGCGGCCCACCTCGCTGTAGACATTGATGGCGCCATTGTGGTGTTTGACCGTCCCATACACCGAGGCCATTCCCAGCCCCGTGCCCTTCCCCACCTCCTTGGTGGTGAAGAAGGGATCGAAGATCCGCTTCTGGAGCTCCCGGTCCATGCCGATGCCCGTATCGCTTACGCTCACCTGGAGAAAAGGACCGGGCTTCAGTTCGTAGGGCAGCGTGCGGCAATAGATCTCATCGAGATGGCAGGCTTGGGTCGCGAAACGAAGGCAGCCGCCATTGGGCATCGCATCCCGCGCATTGAGCGCCATGTTCATGAGTGCGTTCTCGAGCTGGGTCGGGTCCCCCATGATCATCGGCGACTGGGCGCTCAGTTCCGCGCTGAGGGCAATCCGCTTATCGATGCTGTGTTCCAGGATCTGCATGACCTCTTCGATGATCTCGTGCATGTTCACTGGAACCGATAGGTACTTTCCCTTGCGGGCGAAGGCCAGCAACTGTTTGGTGAGTTCGGCCGAACGCTGGCTGGATTTCAGGATATTGCTCGCATAGCGGCGCAGGGTCGGGTCCTCAAGGCGCTCGTGCAGCATCCCCGCAAAGCCCATGATGGCGCTGAGGTGGTTGTTGAAGTCGTGGGCGATGCCCCCGGCCAACTGACCGACGGCATCCATTTTCTCGGCCTGCATCAGGCGCTCCTGGAGGCGCTCCTGCTCCTCCTGCGCGCGCCGACTCTCCGTGAGGTCCACCACGATGCCCCTCAAGCCCACGGGCACACCCTCCTTGATGATAGGGGAGGCATGGATGAGCACGGGGAAGACGGTTCCATCCTTGCGCAGGACCATGAATTCATGCCTAGGGCTGCCATCATTCATCCCATTCGCCAAATCCTGGATGGCCCGAAGCCTGTCCTCCACAACGAGGAGTTCGATGGCGTGGTGGCCCAAGAGCTCTTCGATGGGGTAGCCGAAGGAAGTGATGGCGCAGCGGTTCACATAGTTCAACCGTCCGGCGCGATCCACCTCGAAGACCGGCTGGGGCAGGCAATCGGCCAGATCGTGGAAGCGGTGCATGCTCTCCCGCAGTTCCATTTCAGAGCGCTTCCGGTCCGTGATATCCAGGATCGCTCCCACCATGCGCCCGGCCCCTCCCTCTGGGGAGACAACCCAGTGGGCGTTGGTGACCAGGTTGTGGACGGAGCCGTCTTGCCAGACGATCCGATGTTCCAGATGGAGGGGCACACCGTCCTCGAACAGCATTTTCCGGGCCGCCTGGAAGGCCCGCCGATCCTCGGGGTAGACCACCTCCAGCAGTTCTGGGACCGACATGGGACCCAATTGGGGATCCCGGTCGAAGAGCCGAAACATCCCTTCCGACCAGACCTTCTCAGTCTGGTGAGGCGTTAACTCGAAGCTGCCGAGTCCAGCCAGCCCTTGAGCCTCCGCGAGCATCGCCTCACTGCGCAGGAGGGCCTCCTCGGATTCCTTGCGCGCGGTGATATCGGAGGAGAAGGAGAGAATGCGGCAGAGACGACCATCCGGATGATGGTCATAGGCCGTCCGGTGGGTATGGAACCACCTCCATCTCCCGTCCTTGTGGCGCATCCGGTATTCGCTCTCCAGGACGGCCCGTTCGGATTCTTGCCCAAAGCAAGAAAGGGCCTCGCGGTTCCGCCAAGGGATCACGCCCTGATCATCGGAATGGACGAGAGCCATGAGGAATTCGGTCCCACCGGTCTCGATCTCCTCCGCGGTGAAACCCAAGAGACCCTCGACGGCGGGGTCCATGTATTCGAAGGAAAGAGACGCGCAATCAAAGAGAGAGGCCACACCCCGGGATACCGCATGACTGGCCTCCAGGAAAGCCAAACGGTCCAACCCCACACTTTTGATCGCCATTGCGCCAGTCATATTGCTCATGCCAGACGGATATTCTCTCAAGAAAAGGAACCAGTGGGGTTCGAAACCATCCCCGAGCGGCGAGGCCTGCGTCTCAGGCCTCCCTAGTCTGAGCCAATGTTACCAACAAGTAGGCATTCAAAATCGTAAAAATATATTTTCCAACCTCTTATACAATAAACCCAGATAATGCGTTTGGAACGGGCCCATTGTCTTTAAGGAGTGGGCCTGAACCACAATTCGCAGTTTCCCCAACCCCAACCTGCCGGATACTCGAGATGCACCTGATCCAGCGCCCCAGGATGAACCATGGCTCGAAATCCCCCCACCGAGGCATCTCCCGCAAAACCAGGCCTCCATCCCCGGAACCGCCACCGGGAGCGCTATGATTTCGCCCAGCTCTCCCGAAGCTGCCCAGAACTCGCCCCCTTCGTGGCGGTGAACATCCATGGCGATCCCTCCATCGACTTCGCCGATCCCGAGGCCGTCAAGGCCCTGAACCGGGCGCTCCTGGCTCATTTCTATGGTGTCCGGGGTTGGGATATCCCGCCGGGCTATCTATGTCCGCCCATCCCCGGCCGGGCCGACTACCTGCATCACCTCGCCGATCTCCTGGCCACCTGCAACGGAGGTCAAATCCCCCGGGGAGAACCCATCCATATCCTGGATATCGGCGTGGGCGCCAACGGGATCTACCCTCTCATCGGCCATCGCGAATACGGATGGCGCTTTCTCGGTTCGGATATCGACGGCGCCGCCCTCGCGTCCGCAGGACGGACCCTGGAGGCCAATCCGGGGCTGGCGGAGGCCATCCATCTGCGGCTCCAGGCAAACCCTTCGCACATCTTCCAGGGACTCTTGGAGAAGGGCGAGACCTTCGATGCCTGCCTGTGCAACCCGCCCTTCCACTCCTCCCTCCGGGAGGCAGGGGAAGGCACCGAGCGCAAATGGCGGAATCTCGGCAAGAGCGTGAGCAGGCGGAATTTCGGCGGCCAGGGCCGTGAACTCTGGTGTCCGGGGGGAGAGGGAGCCTTCCTGGGGCGGATGATCCAGGAGAGTGCCCGGATCCCGACCCAGTGTTTCTGGTTCACCACCCTGGTCTCGAAATCCTCCAGCCTGCCAGGCCTCCGGGCCGCCCTCAAGCAGGCTCGGGTGGTGGATTGCCGAACCCTTGAGATGGCCCAGGGCCAGAAGAAGAGCCGCATCCTGGCCTGGACCTTCCTCGATCCCGGCCAACAGGCAGCCTGGCGCGCCGCGCGGTGGCGCTAGACGAACATCACATGCACTTCTTTCAGAAATTTTTCGGTCAGCACGCGCTGGAGCCGCCGCAGGATATTGCGCCGGATATCGAGATCCGGAGGGAGGCAGGGATCCTGGAGGGCTTCGTTGATCTTGGTGCCGACGATGAAATGGAGGATATCGCTATCGAGGAAGACCCCAGCCAGGCGGGTGGCGGCATTGGGCTTGAGCAGCTCGGGATTCTCGTGCTCCTCCAGCAGCCGCGCGGCGACCGCCAGGGTGATGGCGCCCTCGGTGACGAGATCGAAGCCCTCCAGGCTCGAAACAGGCGGCACATCGGGGTCCAGTTCACGCAGGTCCATCTCCAGCTTCCGCCCCAGCTCACGGCTGAGGATGCTCGCGGTGGTCCCCCCACAGATGACCTTGCGTCCCTCGAAATGGAGGGCGAGATTGGCCAGTTCCTTGTCCATGGCGCGGTTGACGGAAGCCCCGGTGAACACCATGACCTCCCGCGGTTTGCGCAGGTAGATCACGCTACAGGTGATGTCATCCTTGGCCTTGTGGCCATCTAGCGACATGGCCTTCTGCACCACAGCCCGGCCGAGCTGTCGGGCGGAAATGCCCGGACGCTCCTTGAGTATCCCGCAGAGGTAGGAGCTTTCCGCATCCGTGCCCCACCCCAGGGGCGTCGCCCGCTGGCCCACGCCGGCCTGCGTCACGCCATCGGAGCAGATCACGATGCGATCGCCGGGCTGCGCCAGGAACCGCGCCTCCCGGATCACCGCGTCCCGACCGAGGGCTGTGGGCAGGCGCATCTCCTGCTGGGAGACCGACACCACTTCACCGGCGCGGATCAGCAGGAAGGGCGGATTATCGTATTCCACGATATGCGTTTCGCCCCGCCGGTCCATGTCCACGATGGTGAAGGTGGAGTAGGCGATCTTCCGTTCGCTGCAGACCGGCAGCGTCGCCAGGATGGTGCGGGCCGCCCGGCCGATATCGGCGTCCTCGGCCACATAGCGAGCGGCCATGGTGGCGGTGAGATGGGCCAACACCGAGGCCTTGATGCCACTGCCCAGGCCGTCGGCCAGCACGGAGACCACCCGTTCCCCGGCCTCCAACTTCTGAGAGAGGAAGACGTCCCCACAGGCCGCCTGCCCCGCCTTCTTTTCCTGGGCGTGGTCGACCTCGATGAAGAAGGCGTTGGCGCTATTTCCCACGGCGCGAGTCCTCCTCCGGCGCGGGGCCGCCCAGGGGGGAAGGCGCGATGCGGAAGGAGGAGGAGAGCGAATCGAGCATGATCTCGGTCTCTGCGGCGTTCTCCCCCAGCAGGAAGGCGATCTGCTGCACGGTGGTCACGTTCTTGCGGATGACCTCCTGGGCCCGCTGGATGATCTGTTCCCGCTGCACGGCGGGCTCGGTGATGTCCTGAAGGATGCCGCCAACCACGCAGCCCAATTCGACCGTGAAGACCGTGAGGCGCAGGATGCGATCCCCCACGCGCACATCCTTGCGGAGATCATCCACTTCCTTCTCCAACCCCTTGGCGAAGAAGCCCCGCAGCTCCGGGCACACCTTGGTGAGATCGGCGCCGCTCATGCCGGGCTTGGCGTCGAAGACTTCCGGCGTATCGCCCCCGAGAGTCTCCGCGAAACGGCGGTTGCACTCGACGATGAAGAGGTTTTCATCCGCGATCACCACCCCCGCGGGCATGCAACGAACCAGGGCATTGGCCTTGTTCATGGCCAGCTTGCGCATGTAGGACACGCACATATTGGGCTCGGCCCGGCCCTCCAAGAGCGCCTGGGCCAGGTGCCGACAGCTGTCGTAGCCGCAGCCGCCACAGTTGAGTTCGTCCTCGGGGGTCGTCTTGCCCAGCCTTCGCAGGGCCTGAAGCACCTCCGGCAGCTCGTGGGAATACTCGGGCACGGGAGCCGGTGAGGTCTCCGCCGCCAGGTCGAGGCTGGGCTCAGGGAGGGGCCGCTCGGGTTCGGAGGCGTAATCGAGCACCTGGAGCCATTTGAGGGCGGTGCCGCAGGTCTTGGAGGCCTGGGGGCCATTGACGCAGCCCCCCTCGCAGGCCAGCAGCTCCAGGAAGAGCTTCTGCTTCAGGTCATGGTTGCGCAGACCCTCCATGGCCTCCTGCAGGAAGTGAATACCCGAAAAGGACATGAACTTCACGTCCTCCGTATTCCGACGGTAGGCGATGCCCTTATTCATGCCGCCATCCGCGGGGTAGAGGGCGCCATCCCGGGCCTCCTTGGGCACGAAGGCATCCGCGTCATCGAAGGGTTCGGAAGCGGGATCGATGCCCCGATCCTCCAGCCATCGGTGCAGATCAGCGAAGGTGAGGGCCACATCCAACAGTTCGGGCCGGGCGTCGGCTTCCAGCTTCTTGGAGATGCAGGGTCCGATGAACACGATGCCGATATCCTCCCCGTATTCGCGGCGGAGCAGCTTGCAGTGGGCCAGGAGCGGCGAGAGGAGAGGAGTGAGTGCGGGGATCTGATCGGCGTGATAGCGCCGGATCAGTTCCACCACGGTGGGACATGCGGTGGAGAGGTAGGCCCCGGGCCCGCCCTTCTCGAGTTCCAGGGCGCAGGCCGCGGAGACCTCCTCGGCGCCCAGGGCCGTCTCGGAGACGGCCCAGAAGCCCAAGGCCTTGAGGGCGTGGATCAGCCGCGCGGGCTCGAGCCCCGGGAATTCGGCCACGAAGGATGGGGCAAGACTCGCCACCACCTTCGCCTTGCGCTTGAGCACCAGCTTGGCCCGTCCCAGGTCATCGCGCACCTTCTTGGCACCCACGGGACACACGTTCACGCAGGTGCCGCAGAACACGCAGCGCTCAGGCATCACCGCGGCGCTATCGTCGACCACCTGGATGGCCTTGACCGGGCAGGCCCGCACACACTTATAGCAATCCTGGCACCGCGCCTTTTCCGTGAAAATCGGCTGCTTGGAGTTCATGTCGGGGTTCTCCGGCTAACCCTGATGCTCAGCCAGATGTTCAGCGAGAAGCTCTGGCAGGGTCGCAGGTTCAACCCCGCAGAGGCACTCCCCATCCACAGACAGATTGGGCCCCTGTCGGCAGTGATTCTGACAGAGGGTCCCCGTGAGCGTGACCGAATGTTCCATGCCCTTCGCCCGGAGGAATTCCTGAATCACCGGAACGGTGTCGGCATTCCCCCGGGAGAAGCAGGCGCTTCCCATGCAGACCACGATTTCATGCGTGGGCACAGCCATCAGAGACCTCCACCGCGGGTAGTTTACCCGCAGCGGCAGCAGCCAGGGTGTCCCGAACCATTTCAAAGGTGGCATGCCGTAGCACATGGCCGTTCACCCGCACCGTGGGCCCGTTGTCGCAGGACTCCATGCAGAAGGTGGCTCGGATATCAAAGACCTCGCTGAGTTCGGCCTCATCCACATGCTTGAGGATCTGTTTGAGGAGCCCTTGAGCGCCCCGCAGATGGCAAGCCGTGCCCAGGCACACATTGACAGGGATCTTGACCGTTCCAGTGATCTCCGAGAGAGCGATGCCCTCGGCCTCGATGCGCTTGCGGCTGTGGTAATGAGTGTGGAGGAGGCGATGGGCCTCAGCGCCATTGGGCTCGCCCAACCGGTCCTTGTAGAGATCCTTGATGACGTGGTTCTCCTGGGGACAGTGGGTGTCCAGGGTGGTGTCCACGTCACGAATGACCTGGGTCCGCTGATGCCGGGTCCCTGCGGAATGGGTGGTGGGCTGGCCAGCGCCGCCGATGCATCCACCGGGGCAGGCCATGATTTCCACGAACTCCACGTCGCTCTTGCCGGCCTGGATCTCCCGCACCAGTTCCTTGGCCTTGGCCAAGCCATGGACCACGGCCATTCGGATTTCGCCAAAGGGTGTCGCCACCGAAAACTCCCGGCGATTCTTCTCCAGGCGGACTTCCTCGATGACGGGATTCTCCTCACCCAGATGCCCGGCTGCGTAGCGGATCACGGCTTCCGTCACGCCACCGGAATTGGCGAAGATCACCCCCGCCCCGGTCTTGGTGCCGAAGGGCTGGTCCAGGCTATCCACGGGCAGTTCCGAGAACTGGAGGCCCGCGTCCTGAATCATGCGCGCCAGTTCCTGGGTCGTGAGAACCACATCCACGTCCCGCTTGCCCTCCACCATGAACTCGTCGCGACCGGCCTCGAACTTCTTGGCCGTGCAGGGCATGATGCTCACCACCACCAGATCTTCACGAGCCACGCCCAGTTCCTTGGGCAGCACTTCCTTGGCCAAGCTCCCGAACATCTGCTGGGGACTCCGGCAGGTGGAGATGTTCTCCAGGATCTCGGGGAAGTCGTGTTCGGCCATCTTCACCCAAGCGGGGCAGCAGCTGGTGAACAGGGGCAGTTTGCCCCCCTTTTGCTTGCGGTTCACGAATTCCGTGGCCTCTTCCCAGATGGTGAGATCGGCCGTGAAGGAGGTGTCGTAGACCTTGGCGAAGCCCAGGCGACGCAGGGCGGAGACGATGCGCCCCATGGTGAAGGTGTCGTTGGCGGCGCCGAAGGATTCGCCGATGGCGGCGCGGACGGCCGGGGCCACCTGCACCACGACGGTCTTCTTGGGATCCTGGATGGCGGCGTAGACCTTCTCCACCTCGGACTTCACGAGAATGGCGCCCACGGGGCAGACAGCCGCGCACTGGCCACAGCCCACGCAATCGACCTCGAAGAGGCCCTTGTTGAAGGCCGGGGATACCTGGGAATGGGAACCGCGATGGGTGAAGTCCAGCACGCCGATGCCCTGGATCTCGGCGCAGAAGCGCACGCAGTCGCCGCAGAGCACGCACTTATTGGGGTCGCGCACGAGGCTGGGGCTGGTGAGATCCAGGGGTTTCTTCTCCACCGGCGCGTGGAAGCGCACCTTGGTGACACCCAGGCGCTCCGCCAGGCTCTGGAGCTTGCAGTTGCCGCTCTTGCCGCAGGTGGGGCAGTCGTGGTCGCCGCTGGCGAGCAGGAGTTCGATATTGATCTTGCGCAGTTCGCGCACCTGGGCGGTCTGGGTCAGCACCTTCATGCCCGGCTCGGGCTTGGTGGTGCAGGCCGTGACGAGGCCACGCCCCTCCAGTTCCACCATGCAGAGGCGACATGCGCCATACACGGAGAGCTCGGAGTGGTAGCAGAAGGTGGGCAGCTCGATATGAGCCTTGCGGATCACCTGGAGCAGGTTCGTCTCCGCCTCGATGGCAACGCGGAATCCGTCAATGGTCAGGGTCTTGTCATTGGTCATGGTTCAATCCTCGGGTTCGGTTGGGGAGAGGCGATGGAGACCGGCTGGCTCGCCGCCATCGCGAGGGCCGGGGGGACGCAGAGGCCGCAGGCCTAGCGGTCCCCCCGACCTGCCTCAGATCCCAGAGATCGCGTTGAACTTGCAGGTCTCGACACAGGCGCCGCAGCGGATGCAGGTGAAGGCGTCGATGGTGTGGGCGATCTTGCGCTCGCCGTGGATGGCGCCCACGGGGCACTTCTTCGCACAGAGCGTGCACCCCTTGCAGAGCGCCGCATCGATCTCGGGCGTCATGAGGCTCTTGCAGACCCGGCTGGGGCAGACCTTGCGCTGGACGTGGGCCTCGTACTCGTGGCGGAAGTGCTTCAGTGTGGAGAGCACGGGGTTCGGGGCGGTCTTGCCCAGGCCGCAGAGCGAGCCGAGCTTCACGTTTTTCGCCAACTGCTCCAGGAGGGGCAGCGTCTCTTCGGTGGCCCTGCCCTCGGTGATGTCTTCGAGGAGCGCCAGCATCTGCTTGGTCCCCTCGCGGCAGGGTACGCATTTGCCGCAGCTCTCGTTCTGGGTGAACTGCATGAAGAACTTGGCCATCTGCACCATGCAGGTTTCCTGGTTCATCACCACCAAGCCGCCGGAGCCCACCATGGCGCCGATGCTGATGAGGCTATCGAAATCCATGGGCAGGTCCAGGTGCTCCCGGGTGAGGCAGCCACCGCTGGGGCCGCCGATCTGCACGGCCTTGAAGGCGTCGTTATCGATGGCGCCCCCCTTCTTGGTGACGCCGCCGCCGATATCGAAGACGATCTTGCGCAGGGTTGCGCCGAAGGGCACTTCGATGAGGCCCGTGTTGGCCACATGGCCCGTGAGGGCGAAGGTCTTGGTGCCTGGGCTCTTCTCGGTGCCCATGGCGCGATACCAAGCCGCGCCGTTGGCCAGGATGAGGGGCACGGAGGCCAGGGTTTCCACATTGTTGATGACCGTGGGCTTCCCGTTGAGGCCGCTTTGGGCCGGGAAGGGAGGCTTGGGCATGGGCATGCCACGCTTGCCCTCGATGGAGGCCAACAGGGCCGTCTCCTCGCCGCACACAAAGGCGCCAGCGCCTTCCATGACGCTCACACGGAAGCTCTGATCGCTGCCGAAGATGTTATCGCCCAGGATGCCTGCCTCTTCGGCATCCTTGACGGCCTTGCGCACCCGGGCCACGGCCAGGGGGTATTCGGCACGGACGTAGACATAGCCTTCATTGGCTCCGATGGCCTTGGCGGCGATCATCATGCCTTCGAGGACGGCGTGGGGATTGCCCTCCATGACGGAGCGATCCATGAAGGCGCCGGGATCACCCTCGTCCCCGTTGCACACCACATACTTCTTGCCCTTGGGCTGGACGCGGGTGAGTTCCCACTTGCGCCCCGTGGGGAAGCCGCCGCCCCCGCGACCGCGCAGGCCGGCATCCAGGATCTCCTGGCAAACCTCCTGGTCGGTCATGGTGGTCAGGGCCTTGCGGGCCGCGAAGTAGCCGCCCCGGGCGATGTACTCGCGCAGATTCTCGGGATCGAGGGCGCCGCAGGCCTTCAGGACCGTGCGGTGCTGCTGGGTGTAGAAGGGGATATCGCCATGCCCCTTGCAGACCTGCCCGGTGGCCGGCACCTTGTAGAGGAGGCGCTCCACCAGCTGGCCGTGCTTCACGCCCTCCAGGATCTCGGGCACATCGGTAGCCTTCACGCGGCAGTAGAGGATGCCATCGGGTTCAATAGAGAGCAGGGGACCCATCTGGCAGAAGCCCTGGCAACCGCTCTTGGTGAGCAGACCGGCCTTGTCCTTCTGATCCTCGTAGTCCAGTTCGATCTCAAGGGAGATGCCCTGGGCCTGGGCCTGCTCATGGAGCGCCTTGAAGACCTTTAGCGATCCGTTGGCCATGCATCCGGTGCCCGCGCAGATCACCACCCGACGGGCGAAGTGTTTCTCGGCGGCAAGGTAATGCTCGGACGTATTTTCCAGGTTCATCTCAGCCAGGGGACTCATTGGCCTTCCTCCGTGCAAATCTGGTCGATGAGGGCTCGGGTGCGAGCGGCATCCATCTGACCGTGTACGTCTTCGTTGATGACCACCGCGGGGGCCAGGCCGCAGGCGCCCAGACAGCTCACGGTCTCCAGCGTGAAGAGCATATCGGGGGTGGTCTGCTTGCCCTTGGCCAGTTTCAGGCGCTCGGTGAGGGTATCGACGATGTCCTGGCTACCCTTCACGTGACAGGCCGTGCCGTCGCAGACGCGGATCACATACTTGCCCTTGGGAGCCAGCGCGAAATGGCTATAGAAGGTGGCTACGCCAAAGACCCGCGCCGGGGGGATATCCAGTGCCGTGGCGACGAAGGTCATGACCTCTTCGGGCAGGTAGCGATATTCCTCCTGCACCGCCTGAAGAATGGGTACCAACTTGGAACTGTCGTGATGGAAGGACTCCAGGATGCGGAGCACCGACGTGAATTGCCGCGCAACCAGCGGGGACTCGGTTTCGGCTGTGACCATGTGTTTGCCTCCTTGCGGCGTGGCAGAAACAATCGCGGCCTCCAACAGGAAGGCCTCATGTGAGGAACGATGGAACTCGGCTAGGCCGGGTCTGGACCGGAAGCGGCCGCAAGTGCGGCCCTCCGATGGACGGCGAGCTTCCGGGAAAGGACCGCAAGGCTCGAATAGAGGGCGACATTTTCGATGATGACATCGGATGGCACATCCGGAACGGAGGGCGCAAAGTTCCAGATGGCCTGAATCCCGCTGGCGACCATCAAATCGGCCACCTCCTGGGCGGCCTCCGTGGGCACCGTGAGGATCCCGATGCTGATATGCATGCGCTGGGCAAGGTCGGTGAGCTTGTCCAGGGGGAGCACCAGCACACCCTGGACCTTCTTCCCGACCATCCGGGAATCCGCATCGAAGGCCGCCACGATCTTGACCCCGGCACGTTCGAAGCCCGTATAGCCCAGCAGGGCCGTGCCCAGATGGCCCACGCCGACCAGAAAGGCATCGGTGGCGTTGTTCCAGTTGAGGAAAGTTTCGATGGAAGCCACCAGATCGGCCACCCGGTGCCCCACCTTGGGGCGCCCCTGGCTGCCCGTGAAGGCGAGGTCCTTGCGGACCTGGGTGTGATGGACACCGAGGTCTTCTCCGATCTGGGCCGCCGAGATCATCACTTGTCCCTTTTCCCGAAGGCGGACCAAGTAGTGATAGTAAGAGGGCAGACGTCGCAGGGTGGGTTCGGGAACCGACTCCGCTCGCATGGTTGCCTCCGGCCGGTGGGGATGGGTCGAGAATTCGATCTCGATAGAAAATTCTTGAATGAGTTCGCCCGCAGGTCAAGCCTTTCCCGGGGGAAGTGAACAGAATCACACGCTCCGGAGCCCTGTACCCAGGGTGCTTGGTGTTTTATGAGACATTGTCCGAGCCCCCCCGAGGCACGGCCGACTGTATTTACCCGCGCTAACGGGTTAAATTAACAAGACTCCACCCGGAGCCATGGGGGCCAACCGGATCCAGGGTGTGACCACGGCGAGAAACCAACCATCTGATAGCCGCCACGGACTGATCCCGCGAGACTAGGCGGCCAGCCATGTCCAGGCACATCGTTCAAACGTTATCAAGATCATGGAATTGCCAACCTTCAGTGGATTTCAACAACCTTCGTGACATGAAGCCTATGGAGAATCTGACGCAAATGAGTTCACGGATGCCCGAATCTCCTTCCTCAAAGCCTTCCTGTTTGCGCAACTATCTGTCCATGGGGGCGCTTCTGTTGGCGCTGTTCACCCTCACGCGGATCGTCCTGCTCGTGATGTCTGGCCTATCGAATGTGCCCATCTCTCATTGGCCGCGCCTCTTCCTACGGGGAGTCTGGTTCGATGCGCTGGTATCCCTCACGATCATTTCCCCCTTCATCCTTCTGAGTGCGCTGCTGCCCGCCCGGTTTTGTGCCGGGCGCACCGGCCGGGCTCTGGGATTTTGCGGAGGCTGGGTGCTGTCCTTCCTGCTGCTTCTCGGGGCGGTCTCGGAGATCACCTTCTGGCTGGAATTCTCGACCCGCTTCAATTTCATCGCCGTCGACTATCTCCTGTATACCCATGAGGTCATCGAGAACATCCGGGAATCCTATCCCATCTTCTGGATCCTCTCCGGACTGGCACTGGCAGCCATGGTCCCCGCGGCCTGGTTATCGAAACGCCTCGGCAGGACCCCTCCAGCCTCATGGCGCCAACGGGGCTCGCGGGTTCTTTTAGCCATTTGCATTCCGTGCCTGGCCTTCCTATGCGGAAATATCGACCACATGTACGGCTCGGGCAATGCGTTTGCAGACGAACTCTCAGGCAATGGATTGATGACCTTCGCGGCCGCCATGCGCCGCAACGAACTGGACTATGACCGGTTCTACGCCACCCTGCCCCAGCCCCAGGCGGACCGCATCCTGCAGCGCCTAGATGTGAAGCGTGTTCCCTTGTCCGAGGCGCTGCATCCCCAGGCCAGCGGGGGCGATGAGCCGATGGGCCCCCTCACGCGATCCCCCAGGAACGTGATCCTGATCTCGGTCGAAAGCCTCTCCGCCGAATACCTGGACAGCTACGGCGGAACCCGGCATCTGACTCCCAACCTGGACCGCCTTTCCTCGGAAGGATACCGATTTCCAGAGGTTTACGCCACGGGCACCAGGACCGTGCGGGGGTTGGAAGCCCTCTCCCTCGGCACACCGCCCATCCCCGGCCAAGCCATCCTGCGCAGGCCCCATAACGAGCATCTCTCCACCCTTGGGGAGGTCCTCAAAATGCAGGGCTTTGAATCGCTCTTCATCTACGGCGGCTACGGCTACTTCGACAACATGAACGCGTATTTTTCAGGCAACAGCTACCGAGTCATCGATCGCAGGGATTTCCCCAAAGCCTCCGTGGTCTGCGAAAACGTATGGGGCGTAGCGGACGAATCCCTCTTTGCCAACGCGATCACGGCCATGAACCACGCCACCGCGGGAGGCCGACGGGTGTTTGCCCACCTCATGACGACCTCCAATCACAGGCCCTTCACCTATCCGGATGGAAGGATCGACATTCCCTCGCCCGGAGGCCGGGGTGGCGGTGTGAAATATACGGATTATGCCATCGGCCAGTTCGTGGAAGCCGCGCGCCGGGAGCCCTGGTTCAAGGACACCCTGTTCGTCATCACCGCGGATCACTGCGCTTCCGTCGCGGGCAAGACCCGGCTGCCCATTGATAAATACAGGATACCCATGATCTGGTACGGACCCGATCTCCTGAAGCGAGGTTCTCATGACGGCCTGATCAGCCAGTTGGATCTGCCCCCCACCCTGTTGGAGATCCTGGGAGTCCCGGGCGACGAGGCTTTCTTCGGCCGCTCCTTTTTTGACCAGAAACCAACATCTCGGCCTGCATTCATCAGCAATTATCAAGCGCTCGGTTATTTGAAGAACGGAACCCTGACCATTCTCCTGCCCAAACGACGGGTGGAGGCCTACAGTGTCGATCCCGTCTCGGCGGAACAAACGCCCATCCCCGTCAATCCCGAACTGCGGGACGAAGCCATCGCCTACTACCAGACCACCGCCCATGCCTTCAAGCAGGGCCGCTTGGCAGTCCCAGCGTATCTAAAGCCTAGCCCCCAACGAGGCGCCGCCCACTGATAGAGGGCGGATGGGACGCGTGGGGAAATGGACCTCAGGAATGCGGACCGGCCTTCTTGAAGCCTCGGACTTCATGGGTGAACGCCGCGATCCATTCGGGTCCCAGGAAAATCAGGATCATCATTCCGAGAACAAGCAACATGCCCATGAACAGGCTCATGTGTAGCCTCCCAGGAAAGCGACAGTAGTCCTCTTGAAGTGCCCTGTCGGGGCAGAAGGTTCAGGACATCAGCATGCCCAAGAAGGGCTCAGCCCAAGGGCCGATGCCGCAGACCGGAAGCCAGGAGCGCCGTTCAAGCTTTCCTTCGGGTGTTGTGCTTGCGGATCTCCTGCCCGAAGGCCTCCATCCGGGCCTCCAGCGCCGCCATGACCTCCGGCGTATTGTCGGTCCTGCGCCTTTCAGGGCATACCGCCCCGACGCTCGCAGAGGCCACTCTCGGCTTAGTCCTGCCGGTTGGACACGGGGGAACCTTCGCGTCTGCATGCTTTGGTTTCATGGGAGCCTGCCTGAAAGGTGTACCCAAGGGTAGGCCTGGTGCGCCCAGACACAAGAGGCCCCGCAGCGGAAGAAATGGACTTTCAAGGCCAAGGGTGGCCTTCTTTGCCGCTTGAGACTAGCGACCATCGAGGCCCTGGTTCCCATGCATCCAGGGTGCGCCGAGGGCTTGGATCTCGGCATAGATCAGACAATCCTGGTCATGGGCCCCGGGCAGGTAGCCCGTGCTCATCAAGAATTCCTTCACGATCTCCCCACCGGTAAACAGGAAGGTCCGCTTAAAGAGCTGGGTCCAGGCCTCCAGATCGCCGGGGTGATGGGCGTTGAGCCAGCCCTGGAAGCTGCCGAACTCGGCCCCCAGGGCCAAAATGCGGCGGGCGTTCTCGATGGCGGCGTTGATCTTCAGGCGGTTGCGGATGATGCCTGCATCGCTCAAAAGCCGCCCCCGCTCCGCCTCGCCATACTTGGCGACGGTGGCGATATCGAAGCCATCGTAGGCGCGGTGGAAGGCCTCCTGCTTGTTCAGGATCGTGTTCCAGGAGAGGCCGGCCTGATTGATTTCCAGCACCAGCCGCCCGAAAAGCGCCGCATCGTCCTTCAGCGGGAAGCCGTAATGAGTGTCATGGTAGGCGCGATGGAGCCGCTGCTCGGGATGCTCGCTCACGAACCTGCAGTACGAGGCCATGTCCAGCTCAGCGGGCCAAGGCCCACAAAATCCAATACCCCGTCGGGATGGCACATCCGAGGAGGGTGAGCCAGGCGCCCCGTCCTGTGATCCCCTTGGGTCCCTTCAGGAGGAAGAGCCCCGTGATCGCAAGCGCGATCAGGGAGAGGGCGAAGGCGTCCGCGATCCAGGTCCAGAGCCCCTTGGCCGCGTTGAGGTGCATGCTGTTCAGGGTCGCCAGCACGGGCCTGGGCTGATTTCCCTCGAAGATCACCTTGCCGGTGGGGAGGTCCACGGCGTACTTTCCCTCCGGCATGTAGATCTCGAGGGTGTCCTCGTCGGGCTGGAAGGCGGATTTGGGGCGAGCCCCGACCCGAAGGCGCAGGAGGATCTGAGCCGTCAGCTGGTCCTCAGGCAAAGCCTTGTCCAGTGAGCCGATCTCGTAGGTCCTCACGACATGGCGCTGGTGTGGGTTCCACTGGGCCTTGTGGTTCACCGCCAGGCCCGAGATGGCATAGACGAGGATCAGGCCCGCCACCAGGTAACCCAGGTCCCGGTGCAGGGCGGCGTTCCAGCTTCGCCAGGGGATGCGCGTTCCAGAATTCATGGGCGTCTCAGGATTTGATATCGGCGCCGAGGCCATCGATCCGGAACACCTTCAGCGGGCCCTGGATCTTGGAAGGATCGAACTTGCGGTTCAGGGCCTTGGCCTCGATGGGGCACATCTCCCGCTGCTCTTGCTCACTGAAGGTCCTCATGGAGACGACCCCCTCGACGAGAGCCTCGGAGCCCCTCGCGCTCCCGGGGAAGACGATGACGCCCTCGTCCACCTTGAACATCAGTTCCTGGAACTTCTGGTCGCCCTTGAGTTTCAGGTAGCACCCGACCTTCGGACAGACATCCGTCACCAAACCCCGCACACGCACCCGTTTGCCCCGGAACTGCTCCGGGTGGGCGAGAATCGCGGAGATCTTGGTCTCCTCCTTGAGCTTCAAAGGCTGACCGTAGTGCTGGACGCCCGCCGCAGCAAGAGCCACACCCGCACAGTACATCGCCAGAACGAGACGAAAACGTTTCATGGGTTCTCCCCTGGAAGACCCCGCGAGAGCCGGCCCAAGGGACGGGTCCGAAGGAAAGGAAGTCTTCAGTCCTGGGCAGGGGGCTCGGCGGATGCCCCAGGGGTAATGCCCGCCTCTTCTCCGGGGGCTACCACCGTCTCCAAGCCCTCGGGCTCGGGCTCACCCTCGGCGCCACCCTGCCCCTGGGCACTGCGCTCGGCCTTGCGCTGAAGCTTCTCTTCCCGCTTGGCCTTGTTCGCGATTTCCCGCTGCCGCTTGCCGTGTGCGTAATTGACCCTTGCCATCTGCTACCCCCATATCCTTCATTTCATGCGCGTGCAGGAGGAGCCCTTTTCCGTGCTTCAGCCTCTGCGTTGGATCTCCATCCTATCACCCCCGACCTCAGCCGCACGCCCAGCCCGGAGTCAAAAGGGCTCTTCACGAATTCTAAGTAAAGAAGCAGGCAGGGGGCCCTTAAGGCATCTTGGGTTTGCCGAGAACGCGAGCGTGGGTACCCCGCGCTCATAGCCGTCAGAGAAGGGGACAACCCGCTGGAGTCAGCGTGGCGCCAACAGATCTTCGAGGAAAAAGGCGGCGAGATCTGCTCTGCCACTCAATCCGGCCTTTCGATACACAGACTGGGATTGCTGACGCACCGTGGCTTCTTTCGTTTGCCGCAGGGCCGCGACCTCACGTGTGCTAAGCCCCTTGAGGAGCAGTAGGGCAACTTCGCGTTCGGCGGTGGACAGATCCCAACGCGAGAACTGCGTGTCGATGGCGCCCGCTAGGCCGGAGGCCATCGCCTGGCTTTCAGATCTCCAGCGATCGGCTTCGGCCTGAGCCATTCCAAGATTGGACGTGAGGCACTGGACGAGACGGGACCGGGAACGCAGGAAGAGGTAGATCCAGCATGCTCCGACGATAGCCAGAAGCGTGCAGAGCCCCTTTGTCAGGAGTTGTCTCGCATCACTACCGCAGGAGAACCGATCGGTGATGAGGTCCGCGAGGACGGCACCGATCACCAGAAGCACCAGTCCACCGACCCTGTGAGAGGGCCATCCATCATGTGTTGGATCAATGTCGAAAGATGCTTTGGGCATGATCATTCCGTGCTTTCGGCCATCCAATGGATGGCGGAATCGATCCAAAGGACGAGTCTAACGGGGCAGTCCAATTCTGGCTGCCCCATTTAGGAGGCTCCATGCCTTTCTCAACCTTGATACGTACCACCGCTTTGTGGGCATTGTGCTCGACTCTCGCCATGGCCCACTGCGATGGAATCGATGGCCCCGTCGTGACGGACGCGAAGCGCGCCTTTGCCCAGAACAATGTGGACCTGGCCCTGCTCTGGGTCCGTAAGTCAGACGAGGGGGCCGTCCGTGAAGCGTACGTGAAGGCACAGGAGGTTCGGAAGCTGGGAGGGGATGCTCAGAAGCTGGCCGAACAGTTCTTCTTCGAGACCCTGGTCAGGCTTCACCGCGCCAGTGAGGGGGCGGCCTACACCGGCCTCAAGCCCGCTGGACGCGACCATCCCGGTCGGCGACAAGGCCATGGACACTGGCGACATGAAGCCGGTCCAGGATCTCATCCTGAAAGAGATGCACAACGGACTCCGCCGGAGGCTCGAGGCTGTTCAGAAGGCAAGGCTGGACCGAGACAAAAATCCTGAGCTGGGCCGGAAGTTCGTGGCGGCCTATGTGGATTACATCCATTACATCGTGAATCTCCACGAACTGGCTTCCGGACCCAAGGAACAGGCAGAGGGTCAACAGCCTCGCCACTCGTGCGACGGCGAATAAGGGCAGCCCGAAACGCATCGGTCATGGCCGGGCGGCCGCGGGAGGCCGGGTCCAGCCCCCATGGCTGATGACCTAAGCCTGGATGGGACCGGGCGAGGTTGTGCTTACGAACACCTTCACCCGCCTGAATCCAAAAAAGGGACGGCGCCCGCATGGGGCGCCGTCCCGGGACAGAGCAGCAGGATCAGCCGTTCTTCTTCACGAAGCTCTCCATGAAGGAGACCAGGGTCTCCACATCCTTCACGCTCACGGCGTTGTAGGTGGAGACGCGAATGCCGCCGATATCGCGGTAGCCCTTGAGGCCCACCATGCCAGCCTTCTTGGCTTCACTCACGAAGGTGGCGGTGAGTTCCTCGGTGGGGAGGAAGAAATCCACGTTCATCAGCGAGCGGTCGGCCTTCTCGGTGACGAAGGGTTTGAAGAAGCCCGCATGCTTATCGATGCAGCCGTAGAGCAGCTCGCCCTTCTTGCGGTTATTGGCCTCGATGGCCTTCAGGCCGCCGATGCTCTTGTTGTAGGCCAGCACGTTCCGCAGGATGTAGATGCCGAAGGTGGGAGGCGTGTTGTAGAGGCTGTTCTTCTCGGCGTGGATCTTGAACCGGAGATAGCTGGGCAGATCCTGGGCTTCGCACATCTCCAGGAAGTCCTCGCGCACGATGGTAAGGGTGACCCCCGAGGGCCCGAGGTTCTTCTGGGCACCGGCGTAGATGAGGCCGAAGGGATTGACATCGAAGGGGCGCCACATGATGTCCGAGCTCATGTCGCAGATGTAGGGCACGCCATCGGTCTTGGGGAAGTCCTTCCACTGGGTGCCTTCCACTGTGTTATTGGAAGTGAAGTGCACGAAGGAGGAGTCCTTGCCGATCTTGAGTTCGGAGGCCTTGGGCAGGCGGGCGAACTTCTCATCCTTGGTGGAGGCGGCCACGCGGACGTTGTCCCCGCCCACCAGCTTGGCTTCCTTGTAGGCCTTCTCGGCCCAGTTGCCCGTAAGGATGTAGTCGGCCTTGCGGCCGCCCCGCAACAGGTTGAGGGGGATCATGCCGAAGGAGAGATGCGCGCCGCCCTGGAGCAGCAGCACCTTGTAGTTGGCGGGGATGCCCATCAGTTCCTTGGTGAGGGAGATGGCCTCCTCGTGCACAGCGTCATATTCCTTGGAACGGTGGCTGACCTCCATGACGGACATGCCGGTGCCGGCAAAATCCAGGAGCTCCTCCTGGGCGCGTTCCAGCGCAGGAAGGGGAAGGCCGGCGGGGCCGGCGTAGAAGTTGATCACGCGATGTGTCATGGAAATCTCCAAAAAAATCGATCAGGCCTTGAAGTTCGAAAGGATCGCCACGACCTCGTCGCCGATGCGGCCCAGGTTCTCCTTGGAACTGGCGCCGAGATGGGGCGACATGAAGACGTTGGGGGCGCTGAGGAGGGGGCATTCCGCCGGGGGCGGGTCACTGGGCCACACGTCCGTGCCATAGGCCTTCACCTTGCCGCTCTTGAGGGCGGCCACCAGGTCCTCTTCCACCACGCACTTGCCGCGGCCCGTGTTGATGATCATCACGCCATCCTTCATCTTGGCGAGGAGGCCGGCGTTCACCATGCCCTTGGTCTCGTCGGTGAGGGGCGTGTGCATGCTGATGACATCGGCCTTGGCGGCCAGTTCATCCAGGCTCACGAGCTTGGCGATGGGATGCGCCTTGAGGAAGGGATCGAAGGCGATCACCTCCATGCCGAAGGCCTGGGCGCGCTTGGCCACTTCCGTCGCGATGGCGCCGGCGCCGATGAGGCCCAGGGTCTTATGGAAGAGTTCCGTGCGCTTCAGTTCGCTCTTGAGGAACTTGCCCTCCTTCATGGAAATGTGGGCCTCCAAGAGGCGGGCCGGGATGGCGACCATGAAGGCCATGGCCATTTCCGCCACGGCCACACTGGAGGCCTTGGGGGTATTGACGGCCTTGATGCCCTTTTCGCCGCAGAGCTTCTTGTCCACGTTGTCCATGCCCACGCCGCCGCGGATGACGAGCTTGAGCTTGGGGGCCTTGGCCACCAGATCGGCGTTCACCTTGGTCTTGGAGCGCACCAGCAGGACCTCGGCCTCACCCAGGGTGGCCATATCGCTGGAAACCTTACCGAAAGGGGCGAGACGTTCCGGCAACTTCGCGTCGAAAGCATCGGCTATGAGGATATGCATTGGAACCTCCAGAAAAGGAAAAGATTCACCGTGATGGGTTTGTGGTTCAGTCTTCGTAGACCCGCACCAGCAGGCCGGAGCGGAGCTTGGGCTCGAACCAGGTGGATTTGGGGGGCATGATCTGGCCGGCGTCGGAGACCGCCATGAGCTGCACCAAACTGGTGGGGAACATGGCAAATGCCACCGCGGCACCCTCGTTCACGCGCTGTTCCAGCTCCTTCATGCCCCGGATGCCACCCACGAAATCGATGCGGTTATCGGTGCGGGGATCCTGGATGCCGAGGATGGGATTCAGCAGGTTCTCCTGGAGAATGCTCACGTCCAGGCTCTTCACGGGATCGCTGGCGGGGAAGCTGCCGGCCTTGGCCTCGAGGCGGTGCCACTTCCCTTGGAAGAACATGCCGAAGCTGGCGACCTTCTCGGGCTGGGGCTTGGAGGCCGGGGCGATCTCGAACTTCTCGCCCACCTTGGCCAGGAAGGCCTCAGGCGTAAGACCGTTGAGATCCTTCACGACGCGGTTGTAGTCCATGATCTTCAGCTGGTTGTGGGGGAAGACCACGGCCATGAAGGACTCGAAGGGTTCCTCACCCGTGGGCTGGGCCGTGGAAGCGCGACGGCCCTGGGCATAACGAATGGCGGCCGCAGTGCGGTGATGGCCATCGGCGATGTAAAGGGCGGGCACGCCGTTGAAGAAGCTCACCAACTCGGTGATCACCCCTTCGTCCCGGATGGTCCAGACCGTGTGGCCGATGCCGTCCGGCGTGACGATGTCATAGTCGGGCTTGCCCTTGCGGGTGGCGTCGACCACATGATCGATGTAGGGCACGGCGCGGTAGGTGAGGAAGACCGGCTCGGCGTTAGCGCCCTGCTCGGTGACGTGGCGGGTGCGGTCGTCCTCCTTGTCCTTCCGGGTGTACTCGTGCTTCTTGATGAGGTTATTCTCGTATTCCTTGGCCGAGCAGAGGGCCACGATGCCCGCCTGCACGTGATCGCCCATCTTCTGCTGGTAGACATAGAGACAGGGCTTGTCTTCGTGATAGAGGGTGCCTTCGGCGATGAACTTCTTCAGATTTGCAGCCCCTGTGGCGTAGACCTTGGCATCGTGCTCGTCGACCCCCTCGGGCAGATCGATCTCGGGACGGCCCACGTGGAGGAAGGAATGGGCGTTCCCGGCGGCCAGCGCCCGGGCCTCCTTCGTATTGATCACATCGTAGGGCACCGAGGCTACCTGGCCTGCGAGTTCGGCCTTGGGCCGAAAGGCGCGGAAGGGCTGGATCTGGGACATATTGGATTCCCCCAAGAAGAATGACTGGAATGAAAGAAGACCCCGCAAGGGTACCAGGAGGGCGTTTCTGCGCATATTTTCGCGCATATTCATCCATCCTGGAAGGGATAGAAGAGAATCCTACAGCTTTCTGTGAACCACTTCCCCGAAAAGGTGACTCAAGTGACTGGCATCATTGAGGCGCACCAGGACCAGCCCCTCGGGGTCCGCCCCCTCCAGCAGGTTCAGACCCGTGGGGGCCTGGCGGAAGGACCAGACCCGCGCCAGGGGCAGCCCCAGCACTCGGCAGAGGAGCGCCCGGTTCACCCCATCGTGGGAGACCACAAGCAGCGTATCCTCCCCTTCGAGACCCTCACAGGCCCGGAGCAGGGCCGCCCAGGCCCTATCCTGGACCTCCTGGAGGGTTTCCCCCCCGGGCAGGCGCACGGTGTGGGGCTTTTCCCGCCAAGCCTGCTGGAGCTCGGGATAAGCCTGGCGGATCTCCGAGGCCAGACGGCCCTCCCATTCACCATGGGAAATTTCCATGAAACCTGGGTCGAACGTGAGCATGGCGGCTCGCGCTCCCAGGGCGATCTCGGCGGTCTGGCGGGCCCTCAGAAGCGGAGACGCCACCGCGCGGGCGATGGGTTCGCACCGGAAGCGCCCCGCCAGGGCCTCAGCCTGGGCCCGGCCCGCCTCGGATAAGGGGATATCGAAGCCCTGGCCCTGGTGGCGGCCTTCCACATTCCAGAGGGTTTCCCCATGACGGGCAAGCAGGATGCGCATGGTGCAAATGCTACTCGGAAGAGGGCATGATCTGGCTCACGGCTGACAACGAGGCTTCCTGGCCCGATTCCGGACCGAACTTGTGCGATTAGTTCAGTCAGTTCGCGTTCAGCGAGGACGCATTACGGCATTTCGAGCCGCAGCACTGCACAGTTTGGGCTTCGCCCAAGCCTGTGCCGCGCTGCTCTACGCCACCGCCTGACGGCGGTCGGCTACTCGAAATGCGCGATCCTGCTCACCGTTCCTTCCCCTTGGGAATCTTCCGCGCGGGCACGGGCTCCAGGGCCAGGATGGCCTGCACCTGCTTCAGGTCCTCGGGATGCTCCACCAGCCACTTTTTCACCCAGGTCGGTCGGAGGCCATCCTCGTAGTCCCGTTCCTTGCGCAGGCTGGAGGTGAGCATCTGGATCATGGCCTCGTGGGCGTTGGCCG
This sequence comes from uncultured Holophaga sp., assembly GCA_963664825.1. Lineage (GTDB taxonomy): Bacteria > Acidobacteriota > Holophagae > Holophagales > Holophagaceae > JAYREN01. Next base: position 2,405,387 of record OY761614.1, on the reverse strand, counting down.
AATCGAGGGGGATGGCCCCTTCGAAGATGGGTTCGTGGAAATACCAGCGCAGGGTCTTTTCCACGGGCTTGCCCCAGGGGGCGTAGGTTCGGTCGGCCATGCCGCCAGGCAGCTGGCCCTGCTTCAGGTTCTCGCCATAGAGGTAGTAGAAGACCGCCCCCCCGTCGCCCCAGTTCCGCAGCACCTTCAGGGCGCCATGGACGAGGTGGTCCTGCAGTTCCGGATCCGCGGGCTTATCGGTGCGGAAATCCCAGGGTCCCACGTGGGCGTGGGCGACGCTGGGGTATCCCACCTCGGTCACCATGACGGGCTTCCCGAAACGCACCTGCAGTGTCCGGGCCTTGTAGACGATCCACCACCAAGCGTCTCGGATCTGATCATCGCTGGGGTAATCATCGAACTTGGCGATGGGGTCGTAGGTGTTGATGCCGATCACGTCCAGGCAATCGCCGAAGAGGAAGCTATCGTGGGCATCGAAGTTGACGCTGTAGGTGAGCTTGCCCTTGAACACCTTCCGCACTTCCCGAGCCAGGGCCCTCCATTCCTCGGGGAAGGGATGGGTGCTCTCCATCTCGGTGCCCAGGCTGAACCACTCGACCCCCCCCTCCTGGGCCAAGGCCGCCAGGTGGACATTGAAGGCCGTGTAGTTCCTCCACCAGGTCGCCCAGTCTCGGGGCCGGATGTTGCCTCGCCACCACTTGGCGTTACCTGCCTCATCCCGCAGATTGATGGTGGGGAAAAACATCATCCGCAGGCCGTGTTCCCGGGCCTGGCGGAAGGTCCGGCGCAGGCTCTCCTCCGTGGGACTACTGGTGGGATGGCGCACGATTTCCAGGCTATCGTAGCGCTCCATGCGGTAGATGGCCTGCAGGCTGACGCAGGTGGCGCCGGTAGAGGCGATCCGGTCCAGCTCCTCCCGGTAGTCGTAGTCCGGAAGCCCCGCATAGAGCCCCAGCACGATGCCCCGAGGCTGGGGCACCAAGCGGTGCTGGGACTTCTTTCCCACGATCACCAGGGCGACCGGCAGAGCCAGCAGGGCCAGGAGAGCAAGCAGGCGACGGATCATGAAACCCCCAACTAACTCTAACGGGGGAGCGCCCAAACCCGTGACGGGGAGAAACTCCACCCCTAGGAAATTCACCCAACCCTAATTCCCGCCGATAGGATTCTGGGGACAGTTCGCTCCATGTCTTCCCTTTGTTGCATTTCGACCGAAGAATGACTCCGCCCTGCTCTATATGCGTTTTTTATTAGATGATCGTCGAGGAATCCCCGTGCTTCCGGCTTTCCGAAAATTTCTGCTCAAGCGTCGACTCATCCTGCTGCTGGTCCTGGTCACGGGGCTTTCCGTACTGACCAGTGCGACCGCATTCCTGGGCACGCTCTTCATCCACTCGGATCTGAAGGGGCTCGGCTTGGCTTCCCAGATCCTGGTCGGCATCTCCCTCCTGGCCTTCGGACTGGTCCTCCTGATCTCCTTCGTGCTTCAGAAGCAGATGACCGGGCCCCTCCAGCAGCGCTCCAACACCGATCGGAAGATCAATCAGGAGAAGGACTATGCCGTCCGCCTGGAGGACCAGGTGACCCAGCGCAGCGAACAGCTGCTGAGGGCCAATACCCAGCTGCTGCTGGCCAAGGAGAAGGCCGAGGAGGCCAACCGGGCCAAGAGCACCTTCCTGGCCAATATGAGCCACGAACTGCGGACTCCCCTCAATGCCATCCTGCTCTACAGCGAGCTCCTGACCGACGAGATCCAGGAGCGGGGCATGAGCGACCTCGTGCCGGACCTGGCCAAGATCCAATCGGCGGGCAAGCATCTCCTCTCCCTCATCGACGACATCCTGGATCTCGCCAAGATCGAGGCGGGTCGCATGAGCGCCTATCTGGAGGACTGCGACCTGCCCACCCTTTTCGGAGACATCGAACGCACGGTCCAGCCCCTGGTCGCCAAGAACCACAACCGCTTCTCCATGGAACTCGATCCCGCCCTTCCGTGCATCCAGACCGATCTCCGGATGCTCCGCCAAATCCTCTACAACCTCCTCAATAACGCCGCCAAATTCACCGAGAACGGACTGATCCTCCTCAGGGTCAAGAGGGAAGGACCGGTGGCCGTCTTCCAGGTCCAGGATTCCGGCATCGGGATGACGGATGATCAGGTCCTGCGGGTCTTCCATGAATTCACCCAGGCCGACGAGAGCACCACCCGCCGCTTCGGCGGAACGGGGCTGGGGCTCTCCCTCTGCCGGAAGCTCACCTCCCTCCTGGACGGGGAGCTCAGCGTCACCAGCGCACCTGGAGAGGGCTCCACCTTCACCTTCCGTCTCCCCCTCCGTCCCCAATCCGGGGATTCAGTCCTCGCGCCCGAATCCCCGGATTCGGAACGGCGGAAGGTGCTCATCATCGACGAGGACTCTGCCATACGCGAAGACCTCTCCCAGATGCTTATCCAGGAGGGCCTCTGGCCCGTTGTCGCCCAGGATGGCACCGAAGGTCTTGAGCTGGCCCGCACGCTCCATCCTGACCTGATCACGCTGGGCATCTGGATGCGGGGAAAGGAGGGCTGGCAGATCCTGGCCCAGCTCAAGGAGGACCCCGAGTTACGGGATATCCAGGTGGTCCTCCTGACCAAGGTGGATGATCCTGGCCAGGGTTTCGCCGTGGGTGCCGCCGAATACCTTTGCAAACCGGTCTCCCGGGACAGGTTGATTGAGCCACTGAGACGCCTGGGCATCAGCCCCACCCATCGGCCCCTGCTCCTGGTGGAGGACAACCCGCTCACCATGGAGGCGCTCTCCCTCATACTGGAGGCCGAAGGATGGGAGGTCCGCCAGGCCCGGAACAGCGCGCAGGCGCTGGAGCACCTCCAGCTGGAGCATCCCAGCCTAGTCATCCTGGACCTGATGATGCCGGGGATGGATGGGTTCCAGCTGGCCGCCGATATCCAACAAGACAGGGCCCTCCGGGAAGTGCCTATCCTGGTCCTAACGGACAAGCCCCTCACCTCGGAAGAGCAGGACCGCTTGTCCGCACCTCCCATCCAGGGGGTTCGGCAACAGGATTCCTGTTCGAAGGAGAGTCTGATGAAGGAATGGCGGACCCTCATCCTGCGCAGCCTGGGTCGGAGCCGGAGCGGTAAAGGGGAGGCGTCCTGATGACCAAGATTCTCCTAGTCGAAGACAACGAGATGAACCGCGATGTGCTGACCCGCCTCCTCCAAAGACGGGGCTTCGAGGTGATCTGCGCCGAGGATGGAGAAGCCGCCGTGGCGACGGCCTTGGCCGAGCTCCCGGAACTCATTCTCATGGATATCAGCCTGCCCAAACTGGACGGCTACGCCGCCACACAACGACTGCGGCTGGATCCTGCCATGCGGGAAGTGCCCGTCATCGCTCTCACGGCCCACGCCCTCTCCAGCGACCGTCAACAGGCCATGGATGCGGGCTGCACGGACTACGAGACCAAGCCCGTGGAATTCGCCCGGTTGCTGGCCAAGATCGAGATGCATCTGGGAGGAGACCACTCATGACATCGCTCCAGGGACATGTTCTGGTCGTCGACGACCTAGACACCAACCGGGATGCCCTTGCACGCATGCTGGAACGCGAAGGCCTCAGCACGGAAGTGGCCCAGGACGGCCTCGAAGCCGTTGAAAAAGCTAGGGCCGGAGCCTTCGATGTCATCCTGCTGGATGTCATGATGCCCCGCCTGGACGGCATCCAGACCCTCAGCATTCTCAAACAGGAGGAGGGCCTCCGGGATATTCCCGTGATCATGCTCTCGGCCCTCAACGAGGCCAAGGCCATCCGCGAATGCATCGAACTCGGCGCCGATGACTATCTCCCCAAGCCCATCGATCGCGCCCTCCTGCGGGCCCGCCTCGCCTCTGGCCTGCGCCGAAAACAGTTCGCGGACCGTGAGAAAAATTCTCTCTTGAGGCTGGAAGCCACCAACGAGGAACTGCGCCGACTCAACCTCCTCAAGAGCCGCTTCCTCGCGGTGGCCGCCCACGATCTGAAGAACCCCATGACCACGATCCTCCTGCTGGCCGACCAGCTCGGCGAAGCCCTGGAGGATCCGAACTCCGTGAGCCTCAAGCACAAAAAGCTCCAACGGATCCGGGAATCCATCCAGAAGATGCTGGGCATCATCCAGGCCCTCCTCGACTCCGCGGCCGCAGAGACCAGCCAATACGAGATGAACTTCCAGCCCACGGACCTTTCGGGCCTCACCCTGGAGGTGGCAGAGGAGAACCGGATCTACGCAGAATCCAAGCAGATCCACCTGGGATGCGAGGTCCCCAAGGAAGCGCCCTTGGTGGCCAGGGTCGACGCCGCCAGGGTCCGGGACATCATGGATAATCTCATCAACAACGCCATCAAGTTCTCGCCCGCTCAACGCTCCGTATGGATCTCCCTGACAAGGGCAGGAAACAGGGTCCTCTTCCGAGTGAAGGACCAGGGACCTGGGCTCACGGAAGAGGATAAGAAGCTGGCCTTCGGCCTGTACCAGCGCCTCAGCGCCCTCCCCACCGGAAACGAATTTTCCACAGGACTGGGGCTCTCCATCGTCAAGCACCGAGTCGAACTCCATGGCGGCCGCGTATGGGTGGAGAGTCGCTACGGTGAAGGCGCCACCTTCCATGTCGAACTGCCCATGGATATGGACGCGGTTCAGGACCGGTCCCAGGCGGCACTGGCAGATCATCTGGTCACGTAGCTGGCCAAGCCCCTAGGGCAGCCGTTCCACCTTCACCTGCAGCACCCGCGGCCCATCCATGGCCAGCACCGTGAACCGCGCTTCCGGGGTCTCCACGCACTCCTGGGGCAGGGGCACACGCCCCAGGCGCGCCATCACGAGCCCCCCCACCGTATCGAAGCCCTCGCGCTCCCACTGGGCGCCCAGGCGGGTCTCCAGATCCTCGATGTGGACCTGGCCAGCCACCAGCAGGGAACCATCCGTCAGTTCCTGGATCTCCGCGGAGGCCTCGTGCTCCTCTCGGATCTCGCCGAAGACTTCCTCCAGCAGATCCTCCAGAGTGACCAGCCCGGAGACACTGCCGAATTCATCGACGACGATGGCCATGGGGTTGCGGCTCCGCTGCATCTCCCGGAGGAGTTCCAGCGTGTGTTTGCTCTCGGGCACGAAGAGGGCCGGTTTGGCCAGGGCCCGCAGATCCAGGGCCTGGCCTGGTTCGGTCTGGAGCAGGTCCTTCAGCAGGATCACCCCCAGCACATCGTCCGGCGCGCCGTCCACCAAGGGCAGGCGTGAATGGCGGCTGGCCCGGAAGGCCGCCCAGACTTCCTCGGAGTCGGCCGCGGCATCGATGGCCTGGATGGAGGTGCGGGGCGTCATCACCTCCCGCACCACCGTATCGCCGAAGCCCACCACGTTGCGGATGAGCTCCCGGTCCTCCTCCTCCAGAATGCCCTCAGCCTCACCCTCCTCCAGGAGGGCCGTCACGGCGTCATCGCTGGGCTCCTCATCGACGGAATCCCGCACCCGGTCCTGGGCCTCCCGCTGGCGCTCCACATAGCGAGCCAGGGGTGCGATGAGGGGACCCAGGATGCGGTGGGACGGGGCGTAGAAGGGAAATAAGCGGAAGATCCAGACCCCGGGGGAGGCCCCCGTGAGCAGGGTGGGAAGGGCCAGATCCATGACCCAGACGTAGACCAGGGCCAGGGCCACGAAGGTCCAGATGCCCCCGGGGAGCACGGCATGGACAGGCCAGAGCAGGGCGATCAGCAGCACCAGGAGGGCCTGGTTCCAGAGGGCGATGCCCAGGCCCAGGGCATGGGGCCGGGCGAGACGCTTGGCCAGCATGGGGTTCGGGATGGCCGCCTCTTCCATCAAGCGCCGTCGCTGGATGGAAGGCAGGGCGTGGAAGGCCTCCAGCAGGCAGGCCATGGCGCCGCGGTAGAGCACCAGCCCACCGACGAGCACGGCCATCCAGGAAGGGAAGGCGTCACTGGCAGGGGCGCTCACGGCCTGGATTCCAGCATCTGGCGTTCCTGCGCGCTGAGTTTGAAGTGCCGACGGGCCTTCTCCCGGAGCCCTTCCATGGGATCCCGGCTCAGACCGTCGGAGGTGGGAGGCAGGCCCTTCCGGAGGCGCGCCGCATTCAGGAAGCGGTAGGGTTCCTTGGCCAGTTCGGGGCTCCGCAGGAAGTGGCCGAAGGTCCACCATCCTCCCAGCAGGAACCAGATGCCCAGGGCCACCACAGCCTTGCGCTGGAGGCCGCGCATGAAGTCCGGCGTCTCCCGGACCCTCTGCCAGACCACGCCCGCCAGAAGATTGAATCCGATGATCGCGGCAGTCATCCCCAGGGCCCCCGTCCAGCCCAGGCTGCCCGGGCCCCAACCGGTGAGGCCGATGAGCGCCGGGGAGAGCAGCAGGCCAAAGATCAGGTTCAGGTGCAGCATGTAGAGCAGCAGGGATTCCCGACTGGCGGCTTCCACGGGATTGGGGCCCTTCCAACGGGGCCGCACCAATTCCACCGCGCCCAGGACCGCCCCCGCCAGGAGGATGCAGCCCAGGCGGCCCGCCACGCTGGGCAGGGTGGCATTGGAGATATTGACCAGTTCGCTGAAGGTGAATTCACCCGAGGTGCCATGGAGCATCCAGACGCCGTTCTGCTGGATCCACTGGCCTCCCCAGAGCCAGGCATGCTGGCGGGAGAAGCCCCATGCCATGAGCGCGACCCCCATCAGGGCCAAACCCGCCAGGTAGCGGGGTTCGCTCCAGCGGGCCCTGCCCTCCATGGGCTCCACTCGCAGATGCCGGTAGAGCCCGCCCAGGAAGGCGCCGAAGGCCGGGAAGGCGACCCAGGGAAAGAGGGGGAAGATGGCCTGCAGGCCGCGGTCGGGATTGCCATTGAAGATGCCCCGGAGGGGCAGCCAGATGCCATCGGCCACACCCGTGGCCCAGAGGGAGGGCGAAACGAGCGGCACGAAGACCGCGATCGCCAGCGCGAGCCACGTGAACACCCTCGGATTCCGCACGAGCCGCGCCAACCCATGCAGGACCAGCAGCGAGAAGACGATGCACTGGAGGACGTCGATCTTGAAGAGCTCCCGGGCCTTCTGCGCCGTATTCATCACCGTCCAGTCCGCGAGGGTGAAGCCCGGCGCGTGGAGAGCGTAGGCGCAGAGGAGGATGAAGCCCAGGCGCTTGGCCGTCATGGGCCAGAAGGGGCGCAGGGTGCCATCGGTCCGGAAGGTGGAAATGGCCAAGCTGAATCCTGCGGCCATGGTGAAACTGGGCGCCACCAGGCCATTCAGGAAGTTCAGCCAGTCCGGACGAAGCCCCGCGTGGAGCCACACGTTCACCACATGCACTTCGATCATCACGATCACGGCCCAGCCGCGCAGCTGATCAATCCAGTCGCAGCGACGGGAGAGGGTGGGGTCATTCCAGTGATCCTTGAACACGAAGCTCCTCGGAAAAACAGTCGACGGAAGAACACGGCCAAAAGATAACCAGGATAGCGAACAAACAGGCAAAGAGCCGAGGATGCGAAGCGGCCAGGGGCACGAAGGTCGCGGGATGTGGCACCATGGCCCCTTCAGGGTTCAGGGATGTCCATTGCCGCGCATCGTGCCACGCTGCTCCGCCTCCTGGGTGGAGTCATGCTCTGCCGAGGCTGCCTCAGCCCCCTTCAGGGCCAGGCCGAAGCCGGTCTCTGCGCGCGCTGCTGGGAGGGGCTCGTGCCCCTTCCCCTGCCCCGCTGCCCCTGCTGCGCCCTGGGCCACGCACCGGAGGCCCCCTGTCCCGAACCCGTGGCCTGGACCCTGGGGGATGCCCTCTGGGATTACCGAGGCGGCCATCCGCCCCTGGGCGCCCTGCTGGTACCGGGCATCAAGGAGGGGGAACTGGGCTGGAAGGGAGCCCTGCTCCGGCGCGTTGAGGCCGCCCCCCTCCCGGCCTGGACCCGGGATATCGAACTGGTCACCTGGGCCCCCACGGCCCTTCCCCGGCACTGGATGAGGGGCTTCGATCTGGCGGAGGAGGCCGCCAGGCTTCTGGCCCGACGCCTGGATCGCCCCGGGGCGACCACCCTTCGCAAGGCCCTGTTTTCGGGCCGCCAGGCCCGGCGCACCGAGACCCAGCGCCGCCGCCTGCCGAAGCGATCCGTGAGGCTAGTCCGCCCTGCTCCCGTGGAGGACCGGATCATCCTGCTGGTGGACGATGTCTGGACCACGGGCACCACCTTGCTCCGCTGCGCCCAGGCCCTCCAGGCCGGTGGCGCCAGGGAGGTGCGCGTGCTGACCCTCTTCAGGGCCCTGCCATGAGTCTGACCCCTCTACACATCCTCGTGGATGACCGAGAGGACCGGACCTCCATCGCGATGCGATTGGCGGCTTCAGGAGAAGTCCGCATCACACGCAAACGCCTAAAGACGGGGGATTACCTGATCGAAGGTCGCGTGATCGCGGAACGCAAACGAATCCCGGATTTTCTCGCAAGCCTTTGCGACGGGCGACCCTTCAGGCAGGCCTATCGCCTTGCCAATTGTGGCCTGCGCGGCCTGATGATTATCGAAGGCTCGGGAAGCGAGTGGAAGCAGACGGGTATTCACCGTGCGGCGATCCAGGGTGCCCTGCTCACGCTTGGAATCGTGTTTGATCTCCAGATACTTCGCGCAATGGACGAAGCGGAAACCTCTCGTATCCTGCTTCTTGCCGCACGCCAGATATGCCGGAGCGCCCGTTCCTCCATTCGCCGTCCCGGTTGGCGGCCCAGGGCCAAGCGCGGCCGACAGCTGTTCATCCTGACCAGCCTGTCTGGCGTGGGTGCCACTCGTGCTCTGGCACTCCTTAACCACTTCGGCAGCGTCGAGCGCGTCCTATCCGCACCCCAAGCCGATCTGCTCGGCATCGAAGGCATCGGCCCCCGCACGGCCATCGCGATCCGGGACGCGGTGAGCGAGGACCTCACCTTCTACAAATAAGAAATCGGGCGCTTCGGCGCCCGATTTCTTTATTCCAACAGAGATCTTTTGCTTACTTGCAGTTGCAGCCGCAGCTCGTCTTCATGATCTTCTTGATGGCGGCTTCCATCTGGCCCTTGGTGACCTCGGCCAGCTCATAGGTGGCGCGCACCATGGGCTTATTGACCTTGAGGACCCGGGTGATATCGATGGGCGTGCCGGAGACCACGATATCGCAGGGAGTGGCGTCGATGGTCTTCTCCAGATCCTTCACCTGGGCATCGCCATAGCCCATGGCGGGCAGGATGCCCTGGGCATTGGGATACTTCTTGTAGGTGGCAGCGATGGAGGCCACGGCGTAGGGCGTGGGGTCCACGATGGAGGCCGCGCCGGCGGCCCTGGCGGCCACCACGCCGGCACCCATCATATTCATGGAGCCGTGGGTGAGGGTCGGACCATCCTCGATGACGAGAGCCTTCTTGCCCTTGACCAGCTCGGGCTTCTCGCAGGTCACGGGGCTATTGGCGCGGATGACGATGGCCTTGGGGTTGAACTTCTTGGCGTTCTCCTCAATGGCCACGATATCGGCTTCCTTGGCGCTATCGCACTTGTTGATGACGATGACATCGGCCCGGCGGAAGTTGGCCTCGCCGGGGTGGTACATCATCTCGTGCCCGGAACGGAGGGGATCGGCCACGCAGATGTGCAGATCGCAGGCGTAGAAGGGCGTGTCGTTATTGCCGCCATCCCAGAGGATGACATCGGCTTCCTTCTCGGCGCTGCGCACGATCTGCTCGTAGTCCACGCCGGAGTAGATGATGAAGCCGTTGTCGATATGGGGCTCGTACTCCTCGCGCTCCTCGATGGTGCACTTGTGCTTGTCGAGATCGGAGTAGTCCGCAAAGCGCTGGCAGGCCTGGATGGCCAGATCGCCGTAGGGCATGGGGTGGCGGATGGCCACCACCTTCTTGCCCATGGCCTTCAGGATATTGCTGATGTAGCGGGTGGTCTGGCTCTTGCCGGCGCCCGTACGGACAGCGGTGATGGCGATGACGGGCTTGGTGGACTTGATCATGGTCTTGTCGCAGCCCAGCAGCTCGAAGTCCACGCCCATGGCCGTGCAGAGGCTCGCCAGATGCATGACGGTCTCGTGCTTCACGTCGGAGTAGGAGAAGACGGCCACATCGGGTTTCTCGCGCTGGATGACGTTGGCCAGCTCGCTCTCGTCGAAGATGGGAATCCCCGCGGGATAGAGCTTCCCGGCCAGGACGGCCGGATAGGCGCGGCCCGCGATATCGGGAATCTGGGTCGCCGTGAAGGCCACGACCTTGAAGGCCGGGTTATCGCGGTAGACGGTGTTGAAGTTATGGAAGTCGCGGCCAGCGGCTCCCAGGATGAGAACGCGACGGGGTTCGGACATTGGTACTCCTCTATAGAGAAGGCGTCGACCGATTAACCGACACACCCGAAATGGGTAGTCATGGCCTCGGGACCATGGATGATGCGCCAATCTTAGCTCTTTAAAGTATTTCTACAAGAAGTTATCCCGACCTATTCTGGGGCCATGAAGATGACAACCCTACTTCAAAGCTGCCCCCGCTGGGGCCGTCGGCTCCTGGTGGCGCTGGCTTCCCTGCTCCTCCTCTACGCCCTCCTGGGCTTCCTGGTGCTGCCTGCCCTGATCAAGGCCCAGCTACCCCCCCGGCTCTCCCGAATACTGGGCCGGACCGTCACCCTCCAGCGGGTGCGCGCCAACCCCTTCGCGCTCTCCATCACCCTGGATGGATTCAGAGTCCAGGACAGGGATGGCGAAGCCTTCCTGGCCTGGGAGAGGCTCTACGTGAACCTGGGGGCTTCCAGCCTCTGGAGCCGCACCCTCTCGCTCCAGGATGTGGAGCTGGTGGGCCCTTACGGCCATGTGGTGGTGGAGCAGAACGGACAGCTGAACTTTGCCGATATCCTAGACCGTTTGGGGAAAACAGAACCCGCCGCCCAGTCCAAGCCCGAGCCCCGCCCCCGAGAGATCGCCATCGGCCACCTGGCCATCAGGGGGGCCCGCATCCAGCTCCTGGACCGCAGCCTAAGGGAACCCTTCGCCACCACCCTGGGCCCTCTCAGCCTGGAACTCCGTGGATTCAAGACCGCCCGGAATAGCCGGAACCCATATGCCTTCACGGGGCGCACGGAATCCGGCGAGACCTTCGCCTGGAACGGCGTCTTCTCCACGGAACCCCTCCGTTCCCAGGGCAGGCTCTCCCTGGAGCATCTCAAGCTTCCCAAATACCACCCCTACTACCGGGATCAGGTGGCCTTCGATCTGAGGGATGGCCTGGCCTCCCTTCAGGCCAGCTACGTCTTCCAGTGGTCCGCAGGGGTCCACATCATCCAGATCCAGGACGGCACCCTGGATCTGCTGAACCTCAAGCTCGCCGAAAAGGGCAGGGCTGAGAACGCCGTGGATCTGCCCCGGCTCGAGATCCGGGGCGCCCAGGCCGACCTGGTGGCGCGTTCCCTGGAGGTGGGATCCATCCTGGCCTGGGACGGGAAGCTCGATATCACGCGGTTGCGGAATGGCGAGATCAGCCTGGTGAAGCTGCTGACACCCAAGCCCCGCCCCAAGCCTCAGGAGCCTGAAAAGCCCTTCGCGTTGCGGGTAAAGGAACTCGGCACCCGGAATTTCAGCATCGCCTTCCAGGATCAGGTCCCCCCGCGCCCCGTGCGCCTCTCCGCCGAGCATATCGATATCACGCTCCAGGATCTCAGCCTGGACCCAGGAGCCTCGGCCCACCTCGCCGCCAGCCTCCTGCTGGATGGCCACGCCAAGCTCCAGGCGGAGGGTTCCATCTCCCCCTTCGTCCCAGGGCTGGACCTGGCCCTCCAGCTCGAAGGCCTCTCCCTCTCCCCTCTGGACCCCTACCTGGATCCGACCCTGGATCTGCGGATCAACCGGGGACAGCTTTCCCTGGCGGGCCACCTGAAGGGGACCTTCACGGGCAAGGCCTCGGATTCCGTTTCCTTCCACGGGAGCACTCGCCTGGAGGGCTTCGAAGCCATGGATGGCGCCCAGCGAGAGCCCTTCCTGCGCTACAGGGAATTGCGCCTGGAGGACTTGGAACTCTGCACGAATCCCCGAAAGCTAGCCATCCGGAACGTGGAACTCCTCGAGGGCGAGCACCGCATGGTCATCTCCAAGGACGGCACCACCAACGTGGCCCGCGCCCTCAAGGCGGAAGCTGAAGCCCCGAAACCCCCCGCGGGGGCCGTCCTGGGCAGCATGGTTCCCCGCACGATGACCGAGGAGCCCTTCCACGTCGCCGTCCAGAGGCTGCACATGAAGGGGGGGCGCCTCACCTTCATCGACCGCAGCGTCGAACCCAACGCGGCCTTTCTCCTCACGGACCTGGAGGGCACCAACACGGGCCTCTCCACCGAGGCCACCGGCAATGCCTCCCTCAGCCTGACGGGCAAGGCCGGAGGCCTGGCGCCCCTCTCCATCCAGGGCCACAGCATGCCCCTGCGCCGGGATCAGGACACCGATATCCGGATGCGCATCCAAGGGGCCGAGCTCTCCGACTTCAGCCCCTACACGGGCAAGTACCTGGGCTACACCGTGCGCAAGGGCAAGCTCGACGTGGACGCCCATGTGAAGATCCAGCAGCGCAAGCTCAATGCCCAGGTGAACGCGAAGCTGGACCAGTTCTTCCTGGGCGACAAGGTCCAGAGCCCTGAGGCCACGAAGCTCCCGGTGAGACTGGCCATGGCCCTCCTTCGGGACCGCAAGGGCATCATCACCCTGGATCTCCCCGTGGAAGGGAGCCTGGATGACCCGGATTTCCGCTACGGCAAAATCGTCTGGCACGCGCTCTTCAACGTGCTCACCAAGATCGTGACCTCCCCCTTCACGCTCATCGGCAACCTCTTCGGAGGCGGAGGCGAGGATCTGAGCTTCGCGGCCTTCCCGCCGGGGAGTTCCGAGCCGGACGCCGCCGCGCAGAAGAAGGTGGAAGTGATCGCCAAATCCCTCTCGGAGCGCCCCGATCTGAGCCTGGAGCTCGAAGGCACGGCGGACCCAGCCGCGGACGGCGCCGCCTTTCAGAAGCTCGCCCTGGAAGGATTGATCCGCCAGGCCAAGGCGAAGGCCCTGCGGGCCAAGGCTCCGGAACGGGATGCGGAAGCCGTTGAAATTGGAGCCGAGGAACGCCCCCGCTGGCTGGCGGAGGCCTACGCCACGGTCTTTCCCTCCCCCAAGGATCCCAAAGGAAAGTCCAAGACCCCCGCCCCGCCCCTAGGTGAGATGGAACAACGCCTGCTGGGCACCCTGAAGGTGGATCCCAATGATCTGCGGGAACTGGCCGATCGCCGTGCCAAGGCCATCCTCCACCGGCTGCTGGCGGGCGGCCAAATCGAAGCCAGCCGAGTCTTCCAGGTCGAAGGCGGTCCCCGCGCCAAGCAGGAGGGCGGCAGCCGAGTCTACTTCGGACTGAAGTAGGGCCTTGCATCAGTTGTTTTCCCCGGAGCAGGGGTAGAACGACTGAACCACAGAGAGCGCAGAGGAAGAAAGAGGACACAGAGAAAAGCAGAATGTTGGGCGGACTTCATTCCTATGTGCCCTCCGTAATTCGTCTTTATCCTGGGCACAAACGCGATCCCCAATCAGAACCGTGTGCCCACCACCACGGGGATGAACTCCGTGGGCAGGTCCCGGGTAAAGATCCTGTGGTAGCGGATTTCCACGAAGAAATACCCACGATCCAGGGGCATCTCCCAGCCCAGCCCCCCATCCACACCCCCTCGCGTGGTGCTGAGGGTTTCCGAGGGGACCCAGCCCGCCCGTGTCCCTGCCCAGGGTTCGTCCATGGCGAGAGGCGCCGTGGCGGGCTCGGAAAGCTCCAGTTGGCGGTGATAGATTCCCAGCCCTCCCAGGATGTAGAGCCCTGAACCGCCTTCTCCGTGGAGGCGGAACATCCCGTTCACGGGAATCGAAAGGATGGTGGCCAGCCCGTCCTTGGCGGGGCCGATGGCATTCCGCAGGCGGTCCGATAAGCCGAAGCGATGGACGGCCAACTCCGTGTGGATGCCGACCCGCTCCGAGAACCAGTAGACCCCTCCGAAAGCGAAGGACCAACCCGCCTCCAGCCGCGAATCCGTTGGCCCTGCGGGGAAGGCGCCCCCGATAGCCCCCTGGGTCTCCTCAAGGCCCTGGCTCTGGACCAAGGGCGCCACAGCCATCACGAGAGCCAGGGACAAACTGTGCATGGGGCCTCCGACTGCAAGGGTACGACCCAGCGGCGGAAAAGCCTGAGCAAGTCTCGAACCAACCCAAGAAATACGAGATCCATTCAGATCCGAGGCCTATAATCGCTCAACTTCACAACCCAATTTCCAGGAGGGCACCATGCCGTTGAGCCGTCGGTTGTCTGCGGAATTCCTTGGAACGCTCTGGCTCGTGCTGGGCGGTTGCGGCAGCGCCGTCCTGGCCGCGGCCTTCCCCGGCCTCGGCATCGGCTTCCATGGCGTGGCCGTCGCCTTTGGTCTGACGGTGGTCACCATGGCCTATGCCATCGGGCCCATCTCCGGCTGCCACCTGAACCCGGCCGTCAGCCTGGGGCTCGCCGTTGGGGGCCGCTTCGCCTGGAGGGACGTCCTGCCCTACTGGGGCGTCCAGATCCTCGGCGCCCTGGCCGCCGGCGCGATTCTCTTCGTCATCGCCTCGGGCAAGCCCGGTTTCACTCCCGGCGCCTTCGCCAGCAACGGCTACGGCCCGCATAGCCCCGGGGGCTACGGTCTGGGTGCGGCCCTCCTGTGTGAAATCGTCATGACCTGCTTCTTCCTATTCGTGATCCTGGGCTCCACGTCGAAAAAGGCCCCGGCAGGATTCGCGCCGTTGGCCATCGGACTCTGCCTCACCCTCATCCACCTCATCAGCATTCCGGTCACCAATACCAGCGTGAATCCCGCCCGCAGCACGGGCGTGGCCTTCTTCGTCGAGGGCCGATGGGCACTGCAGCAGCTCTGGCTCTTCTGGGTCGCACCGCTCATAGGTGCGGCCATCGCCGGATTCCTCTATCCCAGGGTGGACGCCGAATAGCTCCGAGGCCCTCCAGTGGATTTGCGGCAGAAGCCCCGGTAGGATCAAGGAGGCACCCAAGGCTCGAACCGAGCCGCGGGCGTTACAAAGAATTCCCCGACGCATAGGTGCTTCCCAGGGATGTACCCTCCTGGTCGGAGTCGTTGTTCCCCTGTGCGCTGTTTCTGGAGCCCTCCATGCCGCCGATCCAACTCTCGGTTTTCTCTGAAATCGACCGCCTCAAGCAAGTGGTGGTTCACGCTCCCGGCCAGGAAGTGGATCTGATGGTGCCCACCATCATGGAGAAGCTGCTCTTCGACGATATCCTCCACGGCGAGCAGGCCCGGGAGGAGCACGCCCTCTTCCGGAGCGCCCTGGCTCGCGTGGCCGACGAGGTGCTCGATATCCAGGATCTCTTCGTGGAGGCCCTGGCCGAGGAGGGTGTGAAGCTGGCCTTCATCGAGGATCTGCGCCGTCTGGTCAACCTGCCGGACGCCACCTGCAACCTCCTGCGCGACATGCCCTCGGAGGAATGCGCCCGGAGCATCATCACCGGCATCGCCTGGGAGGATATCCCAGCCCACACCCACTGGCAGCGGGGCTTCGAATACCGCCTGCGGCCCATCCCCAACCTGCTCTTCATGCGCGACCCCGCCGCCGTGCTGGGCACGAGCTATTCCGTCAATTCCATGTCCACGTGGGCCCGGGAACGGGAGCCCCTCATCCTTAGTTACGTCTTCCGCCACCACCCCCGGCTCCGCCACCTCCCCGAAGAGGCGCGGCTCTTCGACCAGGTGACACCCCTCCTGAAGGGCGAGATCCGGGCCCCCCTGGCCATGGAGGGGGGCGATATGCTGGTGCTCAGCGACAAGGTGCTGGCCATCGGATGCTCCGAGCGCACCAGTGCCGACGCCGTGCACCACTTGGCCGAGAGCCTGCGGGAAAAGTTCCTGAACGGCGAATCCGGTTTCGAGCACCTGCTCATGGTGCTCATGCCTCCCATCCGTTCCGCCATGCACCTCGATACCGTCTTCACGCGCATCAGCCAGGACGAATGCCTGGTGTTCCCGCCCTTCTTCGCGGGCCAGAGCGGCGAACTCCTCAATGTCATGAAGATCGATCTGCGGAACGAGGAACTGCGCTTCACCACTCAGCCCAGCCTGATGAAGACCCTCAAGCAGGTCGGCCTGGACCTCAAGCCCATCGCCTGCGGCGGCAGCGACCGCATCAAGCAGCAGCGGGAACAGTGGACCGATGGCGCCAATGCCTTCGCCATGGCCCCCGGCGTGATCTTCAGCTACAGCCGCAACACGGGCACGGCCGAGGAGCTGGCCAGGAACGGCTACAACGTCCTGCCCGTGAGACAGCTCCTGGCCGATCCAGCCATCGATCTCCTGGATGGCCGGAAGTACCTCATCCAACTGGAGTGCGGGGAGCTCTCCAGGGCCCGGGGCGGCTCGCGCTGCATGACCATGCCCTTGTCCCGGGCGAGCGCCTAGGGCGGCGACGCTCGGACATGGAGACAGAACAAGAAGAACGCGAAGGGCGCGAAGCGAGCTGAGAGCGCGAAAAACCAAATACGATCCACACCCGAAAAATCGCTTTCTTTCGCTTCCTTAGCGCTCTTCGCGTTCCAATATTTTCGTCAGTAGAAGGCCATGGATGCGGGAGTCCGGCCCGGGTGGCTATGCTGGAGCCTCGTTCCCGAGGTTCCCATGCCCCAATTCGAGACTTTCTTCCTGGTGAAGTGGCTGCACTTCGTGGCCCTATCCCTGGGAGGCGGAGCCATGGTCGTGGCCCTGCTGCTCTCGGGTTTCGAAGAGGAACGGGAGGATCTGCGAGGATTGGCGGCCAACGTCTGGAAGAAGGCCGTGACCTGGCCCATCCGCCTGGCCATCCTCTTCGGGATCCTCCTCTGGGTCATCAAG
Source organism: uncultured Holophaga sp. (assembly GCA_963664825.1). Classification (GTDB taxonomy): domain Bacteria; phylum Acidobacteriota; class Holophagae; order Holophagales; family Holophagaceae; genus JAYREN01. The sequence goes on along the minus strand of OY761614.1, from coordinate 2,388,463 downwards.
TTCAACCAGCATGAGAACCTGCTCGGATCCTCCGCCTTCCGGCTCAAGCTCATCCTGGCCCTGGCCCTTCTCGCCGTCTCGGAGCTGACCCCGAGAACCCTGGCCACCGGTAAGCGCGGCGCCGCCCTGCTGGCCCTGCTATTTTTCCTGCTGGGTTCTTTCGTCGCCATCAACGCGGGGGCCTTCCCCCAGAAGGCCCACCCCCGGCCGGCGGCCCAACTTCCAGAAAACGCCCCCAGCCTGCAGGCTCAGTGATCCCTTTTCCCTTCCAGGGTCCCTTCCCCAGACGAACGCTCCTGTCCCAGAAGGAACGGCGCAGATCTTGACGAAATGCCCCCTTTCGCCCATGAGGTCCATGGCTCTGTTTACAATGAACCATGCCCCGTATGAGGATCCAGCGCATTGCAGGGTCTGTGCATGTGAAGAAGGAGACGGTCATGGTTGATTCTGCCCAGGAGACCCGCGATCTGATCGCCCAGTGGGCTTTCGACACCCGTCCCATCCTTGGCCGCTTCCACCTATGGCTGGAGAATGTGGAAATCAACTGGGTGCGCGGGGAACCGGTCAAGGAATTCACCACCGACATCGCGTTCATGGATGGCGGCATGGAGCGCTTGTTCGCCATGACCGGCGCCGTCACCTCGCTGGGCACCAAGCTCTTCGGCCGCTACGGCGCCGGCAAGGGGCTGGACAAATCGGGCCTCAATCAGACCAAGAAGGAGGCTGACGCGATCTCGGCCTATGCCATGAGCGAAAGCCTGTGGTACCTGTCGCGCCAGCTCCCGGAGAACCACGCCATCATGGTCTGCCTGGGGGAGGGACTGATGCCCAAGGCCGGGGAGACCCCGGAGATGGGTTCCAACCCCCAACTGGGCTTCGGCCGGGTCTACGCCCGCCCCTCGGTGGCCCGCTGGCTCGACCGCAAGGTCGTGCGCCTCCTCAACCATGACAACTACGGCTGGGACGAGTTCTATCGGGATATCAAGGCCGCCGGCATCACGGTGTGGGGCGCGGCCATCGATACCCTGGAAAACACCTCCCGCTTCTCCAAGGGCGCAGAAACCGGGCCCATGACGGTCCTGCATCTCTTCAACCAGCCCCTGGCCATCACCCGCCCCTACGAGGGCTACATGGGCAATCTCTTCCTTCCCCAGGCAGTGGCCGACCGGGCTGCCGAAGAATCGATTCAGCTCTCCTTCCGCACGCCCCGGGCCCAGGTGATGCGGGCCATCCGCATGACCTACCCCGAGATCGCCCCGGAGAATATCCATATCTGGACTCTGGGCGGCAAGAGCCGGGAGATGCGCATCCAGGGGCTCTGGAAGGAGTGGACCGATCTCGGGGCCCATATCGTCGGAGACGACTTCGTGCTCCCCTCGGGCCTGCCCGTCTTCACCGAATCGGGCACCTATGCCCCGACCTTCTGCATCGGTCCCTACGAGCAAGATGGCGCGCGCCACCTGTTCCTCTGCGATGGATACGCCGCCTCGGCGGAGGCCATCCAGGCCACCAGCCTGGCCCCCATGCTGGGTCTGGTGGCCTACATCACGCCCTTCACCTCCACCTTCGAGGTGCCCTACGACCGGGAACGCCTCGTGATGAGGCTGGACCCCGAGGCGGAGGACTTCCCGATGCGCCTGGGCCAGGTGCTGGAACGCGATATCGACCCCTCCATCCTCGACCACTACCGGGCGATGATCGAGGATGCCGACCAGGCGGGCATTCCCCTCCACAAGCCCATCCTCGATGCGAGCGATTTCTTCCCGGAGAAAAAGTGGGACGTGCTGGCCATTTCGGGCTACATGTGCCCCGACCCCTACTCCGGCGCGCCGGGGGTGGAGCAGGTGGGGCCGGACCTCTACAAGGTGACCGTGCGGCTGGCCAGCGGCCGGGGGGACAAGCGGATCACCTTCACCCTGCGGCTGATGGAGACCCTGAAACAGGCTTGGCTGGTCTTCAATCCACTGCTCAGCCGCTTCATGGGGGGTGAGGCCTACCAGCAGCGCCCCGTGCGCATCTCCGATTCCGGACGGATCCGCAACGAACTGCAGACCCTCTGTTCCGAAGCCCTCGAATTCCCCCAGCAGGATCACATCCGGATCCACTTCGACCGCATCCCCCCGGAGGTCATTCCCATCCCCTTCCAGGTCAAGCTGCTGGAAATCCTCCGCTGGTACAAACAGACCCATCCCCTGTGGTTCACCTGGCTCGATATCGACGCCTCGGAAGACCGCTGAAGCCGACGACGACAGGAAAAGAAAGAGCCGGGAGCAAACGCTCCCGGCTCTTTCGGCCTTAGGGATACGGGTCCCTATCAGTTGAGGGCTGTCACGTTCCCAAGGGTCTCCAGCTTTTCCGCGCCGAAGCCTGCGGGGTCTCCCAGGATGTAGAAGCGCAGATTCTCAGGCTTGAAGCGGCGGCTGATGACCTCGTTCACCTGGCTCAGGCTCAGGCTCTGGAGCTTCTCCAGGCGCTTGGCCCGGGTATCCAGGGGCTGACCGAAGAGGGCCAGGCCCACGGCCGTGCTGATCACGTTGCTGGAGGTGGCGTTGGCGAAGACCTCCTGGTTGGTGAGGGTGCGCTTGGCGTTCTCCCATTCTTCAGGGGTGATGCCATCCTTGGCCAGCTTCACGCATTCCTCCCGCAGGAGCCTGGCGGCCTTAGTGGTGCTTTCCCCCTTGGTGATGGCGTATCCGAAGAAGACGCCGTCCACGGTGTTGGCGAAGCTGGAGGCGCATCCCGCGGAATAGGCCAGGGCGTTTTTCGTGCGGATGGTATTGAAGAGGCGGTTCCCGAGTCCGCCCTCCCCCAGCACCAGGTATGCCGCGCCCAGGGCCACGCGATCGGGGTCGTTCTCCCGAGGCCCGGTCATTCCGGCCAGCACGACGCTCTGGTTGACCTTGTCTTTCTTCTGGAGGTAGACGCCGGGTGCGGCCTTGGTGGGCTCGCTGGACCGGGCCAAGGCGGGCAGCTTGGCCTTGGGCCAATCGCCCAGGGTCTTCTTCAGGAGGGCCTTGGCTTCCGAGAGCGTGAGATCGCCGGAGACGCCCAGGATCATGTTATTGGGCACGAACCAGGTCTTGGCAAAGCCGCGCAGATCCTGTTCGGTGATGGCCTTGATGCTGGCCTGGGTGGCGGGATTGCCCTGGCCCTTTCCATTGAAGAGCAGGCGGCTGATACCCCGAACCGCCAGTTGCACCGGCTGGTCCTCCTGCTGTTTGATGCGGGAGAGGCTCTGGTTGCGCACGATCTCGATGCGGTCTGCGGCGAAGCGAGGGGCCCGGAGCATCTCACTGAAGAGCCCTAGCACCTTGGAGGCGTCCTTCTTGAAACAATGGATGCCGCCGCCGCTGTTCTCGGTGCTCGCGCCGAATTCCACATCCGCCGCGAGATTCTCGAGCTGTTCGTTGAGCTGGTCGGCCGTGAAGTTCTTCGTGCCGCCGGTGCGCAGCAGGGTGGCCGTCATGGAGGCGAGACCGGCCTTGTTCGCAGGATCTTCCAAGGTGCCCACCTTGAAGGCCGCCGACATCTCCACCACGGGCAGTTCGTGATCCTCGATGAAGAGGACGCGGACGCCATTGGAAAGGGTGAACTGCTGCACCTTGGGCTGGGGCGCCTGGAGCTTGGGCGCGGGCATGGTGTGGGGGTCCGGAAGCTTGTCGAGGCTGCCAACGGGCGCCTGGGCCAGCATGGGCAGGGCAATGAGGGCTGCAATGAGGGATGTGATTCGCATGGTCTTTTCCTAGTCTGGGTTCGTGATGAGGGGTGGGCTACTTGCCGCCGAGCTGGGCCTGGAGCTGCTTGAGGATTTCCTCTTTCTTCTCCTTAGGCAGGGCCCGGATCTGGCCCATCTGCTGTTCCAGGATCGTCTTGGCCTGGGCCGCGTCGCTCACCTGGGCGGAGATGGCCTTCCCGATCAGGACTTCGAGCTGGGCATCCAGGGGATCCTTGACGCCGGACACGGCCGGACGCACAAGCGTGGCCACCACGCGGTTTTGCGCCGTGAAGTAGGTCTTGGCCACCCGCTGCACATCGGCGGGTTTGACTTCCTTGGTGCGGTCAAGGTCGGCGGTGAAGGTGGTCTCATCGCCCGTGATGGCCCAGGTTTGGGCGATCTCGTCGCCCAGGGAATCGATGTCCTCCAGCTTCTTGATGAGGCCCATCTCCGCGTTCTTGATCATGCGATCCACCTCCATCTGGGTGGGACCCTCCTTGGCGAGCTTGGCAATCTCCTCGTAGAGCGCCGCTTCCAGCTCCTGCGTCGTGTGATCCCCCTTCACCGTGGCCGAAGCCGTAAAGAGGGTGGGGTACTTGGATCCGGGATCACCGTAGTCCACTCTGAACCCCGTCGTCAGCTGCTTGCCCTCCACGGCGTTCTTGTAGAGGCGGCTGGTGCGGCCCCCGGAGAGGATCTCGGCCAACACATTGAGGGCCGGCACATCGGGATGGCCCATGGCGGGCACATGCCAGCCGACGCGCACCATGGGCGTCATGTCCTTCTCCACCACCAGACGCCGTTCGCCATTCTGGGCGGGGGCCACGGTATGGACGGGAGCGGGATCCTGCTGACGGGCGATCTTGCCGAAATAGGCCTCGATGGAGGGCAGGATCTCGTCCATCTTCAGGTCCCCCACCAGCACCAGGGCCGAGCGGTTGGGCGCGTAGTACTTGGTGAAGAAGGCCTGGACCTCGGTGCGCTTGAGGTTGAAGAGATCGGACATGGGGCCGAGTCCGGTGCGGCCGTAGGGCTGGTAGGGGAAGGCCGCGGCAAAAAAGGGCTCGATGAGCACCCCCATGGGGCCGCGGCCACCCGTGCCATCCTCCAGGCTCATGCGGCGCTCTTCCTTGATGACGTCACGCTCCGTGTAGTATTCCCGGAGCACGGGATTGGCCAGGCGATCCGATTCCATGCGGCACCAGAACTCGAAACGATTCTTGGGCAGGCTCACCTGGTAGACCGTGAAATCCATGCCGGTGCCGGCGTTGATACCCGTGCCACCCACGGTCTCGTAGAGGGAACTGTAATCGTTCTGGGCCACCAGGGCGCGGTGCTCGGTCTGGACCGCTTCGAAGTCCTTCTTCAACTGTTCCAGCTTGGGGCTCGTCTCGGGGCCCACTTTGCCGGTGGCGTAGAAGGCCCGGGCCGAAGCATCCACCAGGGTGCGCTGCTCGGTCAGGATGGATTCCCAGAGGGCGTCCTCCCGCTCGAGCAGGCCCTGTTCCTTGCTGGCATCGGCAGGGTTCTTCAGGCCGTAGGATTTCGTCCCCTTGAAGAGCATGTGCTCGCAGACATGGGCCACGCCGCTGGCTCCGAAGGGATCGTCGGCGCTTCCAGCCTTGAAGGAAATGCGGGCGGAGAAGACGGGAGCGTTGTGGCGCTCCACGAGCATCACCGTGAGCCCGTTGGAAAGCACGCGCTTCTGTATGGGAACGCGAATCTGGGCCGAGAGGGAGACGGAGGCCACGGCAAGGACCAGGGCAAGGCGAGAAATGAACAAGATAGCTCCTTGGGTTGAGTCAGATGACGGCCCAGATTCTCAGCGTACGGAGGCCCCGGGCACGGCTTTCCGTTCGCCGGTCGCTCCCGATGGCCGAGTGGTGGACTCGGGCCGTGGAGCGGTGCCTTCCAGGTTCGGAATATCCGAGCCAATGAAGCCAGGCTTCTTCACATTTCTTAACAAGGGTTTCACAGCAACTGTCGAGGTATCCTCAACATGGGTCCTCAGCCCAGTCCATTCATGGCTTTCCGGCCTTTGGACCGCATCAGGTTCTTTTCCAATCATCCAAGGAGGCATCATGACCATCTCTCCGGGCCGAGGGCTCGTCGCCGCACTGGTCGCAGCGGCACCCCTATTGGCTCAGACCGTCCCCGTCAAGGAACACACCCTTTCCAACGGCATGCGCCTCCTCCTGGTGGAACGCCATGATGAGCCAACGGTCGCCGCCGGCTGGGTCGCCCGGGTGGGTAGCGCCAATGAGACCGTCGGCGCCACCGGCATGGCTCATTTCTTTGAACACATGATGTTCAAGGGCACCAACACCATCGGCACCAAGGACGCCAAGCGGGATGCGGAACTCAATGCCCTCCAGGACAAGGTGCAGGCTGGCATCCGCGAAGAGATCGGGATCCTGCGCGAGAAGCAGCGGCGCGGGGAGATCTCGGATATCCAGGACCCCAAGGTGCGCTCCGAGCGCCATCAGCAGCTTCTCAAGGACTTCGACGCATTGGTGAAGGAACAGCGGGCCATCATCGTCAAGGACGAGATGGACTCCATCTACAAGCAGGCCGGCGCCACCGGCCTGAATGCCAACACCAGCAACGACCGCACCTTCTTCCATATCACGGTGCCCTCCAACAAGCTGGAACTCTGGTCCTGGTTGGAGTCGGATCGCCTGAAGAACGCCGTCTTCCGGGAGTTCTACAGCGAGCGCGACGTCATCCTCGAGGAGCGCCGCCTGCGCACGGAGGCCACTCCCACCGGCCGGATCATGGAGGCTTTCTTCGCCATGACCTGGGAGGCCCACCCCTACCACTGGCCTGTGCTTGGCTGGCCCAGCGATATCTCCCAGGTGAATCGCGAGGTCGCCGACAGGTTCTTCGCCACCTTCTATGCGCCCAATAACATCACCGCGATCCTGGTGGGTGACTTCAAGACGGACGAAGCCATCGCCATGATGGAGCGCTACTTCGGGCGCATCCCCAGGGGCACCCGGCCCGTTCCCGTGGTCCTCACCACCGACCCCGCCCAGGTCGCTCCCCAGCGGATGGATGCCGAGGCCGAGAGCACACCCATGGTCTTCGCCAGCTACAAGGGCGTCTCCAGCGTCCATCAGGACGCCGCCGCCCTGGATATCCTGGGCTCTGTCCTGAACGGACAGTCCGGCCGCCTGAACAAGGAACTGGTGCTCAAGCAGAAGGCTGCGGCCTTCGCCCAGGCCTTCAACCGCACCCAGAAGTATGCAGGCTCCTTCTTCGTCATCGGCGCCCCCACCCCGGATCGGAAGGTCGAAGACGTGGAACCCATGCTCTACGCCGAGATCGAGAAGATCCAGAAGGACGGCATCACCGACCAGGAACTCCAGAAGGTGAAGAACCAGGTCCTGGCGGATTCCTTCCGTCGCCTGGAGAGCAACGGCGGCCTGGTGGCCCAGTTGGCCGAGGCCGAAGGGGCGGGGAGCTACAAGGACTTCCTCGTCGAGCCCGAAAACCTTAAGAAGGTCACAAAGGCCGATGTCCAGCGTGTTGCCCAGAAATACCTGACCAAGGAAAACCGCAGCGTCCTCACCCTTCGCCGCAAGGCGGCTCCTGCGGGACCCGAGGACCCCGAACTCGCCAAGCTGCCCGAGCAACTGCGCCCCAACGCCAAGATGGCCCTGGCCCAGTTCGAGAAGGAAACCGATGTGGCCAAGCTGAAGGAGGGCCTCGCCCAAATTGAGGCCCAGGCCGACAAGGTGCCACCCCAGGTGAAGCCCCTGATCGAGTTCCTGGTCCAGAAGCTCCACGCCCGCATCCAGAAGTTGGAGGCCAAGTAATGATCAGCCGCATCGCTCTTTCCCTCCTGCTCGGCACCGGTCTGGTCTTCGCCCAGACCATCCCCGACCGCCCCGAGAAACTCAGCTTCAAGCCCGTCACCTTCCAGGCCCCCCGGGTCAAGGACTACAAGGCCAAGCTCAAGAATGGCATCCCCGTCTTCATCGCGCCGGATCCCAACGGCCAACCCTTCGTGCGCATCAACGTGATAGTGCGCGGCGGTTCCTACCTCGATCCCAAGGGCAAGGAGGGACTCGCTAACTTCGTGGGCGATCTGATGCGCAGTGGCGGCACGGAGAAGACTCCCGCCGACAAGCTCGATGAGCGAATCGAGTTCCTGGCTGCCCAGATCCAAAGCAACTTCGGCTCCACCCAGGGCGAGGTCTCCCTGGAGATCCTCGAGAAGGACTTCAAGGCCGGGCTCGATCTCTTCATGGAAGTCCTGACCCAGCCCGCCTTCGCCCAGGACCGCCTGGATCTGTCCAAGAAACAGTCCCGCCTCGGCCTGGAACAGCGCAACGATAGCGCCAATTCCATCGCCGGCTACCAGATGGGCTACCTCCTGAACGGCGAGAACCACTATTCCACCGCCGCCCTCACCGAAGCCAGTCTCAAGGCCATCACCCAGGAGGACCTCAAGGCCTTCCATGCCCGCATGTTCCACCCGTCGAACCTGGTCATCGCCGTTTCGGGCAAGTTCGACAGGAAGGACATGCTCGCCGCACTGAACAAGACCCTCGGCCAAATGAAACCCATCAAGGGCGCCGAAGTCAGCCCCAAGCCCCCTGCGCCAACCTTCACCCGCACGTCGGGCATCTATGTCTGCGACAAGGATGTGCCCCAGAGCACCGTGCAGCTCGTGCTTCCCGGCCTGCGCCGCACGGATCCCGACTGGTATGCCACCGTCGTGATGAACGACATCCTGGGCGGAAACGGATTCCACGCCCGCCTGATGAAGAAGATCCGCAGTGACGAAGGGCTCACCTACGGCATCAGTTCACGGTTCAGCCCCGGAGCCTACTGGAAGGGCGACTGGTCCTGCGGTCTCCAGACCAAGAACCGCTCCGTGGCCTATGCCATGCGCCTGGCCCTGGCCGAGATCGACCGCATCAAGGCCGAGCCCGTGAGCGACCAGGATCTGAAGGTCGTAAAGGACAGCATCATGGACGGCTTCCCCGCCCAGTTCCCCAACAAGCAGGCCATCGTGAACGCCCTGGCCAGCGAACAGCTCACCGGCTGGCCCGAGGACTTCCTCGCGACTTTCCGCGAGAAGATCCAGACCGTGACCAAGGAAGATGTCCAGCGTGTCGCAAAGAAATACCTCGAGCCCGAGAAGATGGTCCTGCTGGTGGTCGGCAAGGCCAGCGAAGCCGAGGCAGGCGATGTGAAGGATCACCCCGGCAAGCTGAGCGAAGTGGTCAAGCTCCCGGTGGTGAAACTACCCCTGCGCGATCCCCTGACCCTAAAGCCCATCCAGTAGTTCGGGGCCGCATCCGACAAGCCGCCGGGAAACCGGCGGCTTCTTTTTGTTATCCTTTCGCAATTGACGACCTTGGAGGTGCGCCGTATCTGATCCGACCCCATTCGCGCCCAATGACGAGACTGCGCGAACCTTCGATCCCGAGCGCCTGCTCCGCAGCCAGGCCCCCCAGGGCACACAGGCCCAACAGGAGGCCCAGGAACTGGCCTTCCAGGCCCTGGAAGCCCCCCACCACACCGAGGCCAGGACCCTGGCGACCCTGGCCCTGGAGCGCGATCCCGGCTGCATTGATGCCCTGAACGCCCTGGCGGGGGCGGGATCCATGGGCCCCGAGGAGGCCGCCCACCGCATGCAGGAGGTGGCCGTGAAGGCCGAAGCCACCCTGGGAGAGGCCTTCATCCAGGCCCACAAGGGCCTGCTCTGGAACCAGGTGGAGGCGCGCCCCTACCTGCGTTCCCGCATGGCCCTGGCCGACCTCCTGGAGCGCGCCGGAAAGCTCAAGGCGGCCCTGCCCCACTTCGAAGCCCTCCTGCGCTTCAGCCAGGGTGACCCCCAAGGCGTGCGCTACCATCTGGCCCGCTGCTACGCCAGCCTAGGCCAGACCAAACCTCTCCAGAACCTCCTGCGGACCTTCGAAGGCGATCCAGGCCCGGTCTGGGCCTACATGAAGGTGCTCCTGCATCTGCGCCTCAAGGAGGAGAAGACCGCCCTTCGGGCCCTGGAGCGAGCCAGGACCCTGAACCCCCATGTGGAGGGCTTCCTCACCGGCACCACCAAGCTGCCCAAGGAATGCGCCGCCCCGGCCCTTCCCGGCAGCCCCGAGGAGGCCGCGCGTGCCCTGCGCTACCTGGCCCCAGCCTGGGCCGCCGACCGGGAGGCCATGTACTGGCTGTTCAAGGTAGGGCAGCGATAACGCCTACCGCAGCCTCACGCGCACCTGCATCCGTCCCGCCCCATCCTCGGCCAGGACTTCCCAGGAGAGGGGCCCGTCCGATCCCTTGGGATGCTCGCCCTGGCCGAGCTTGAAGGCCGCATCGTCCAGTTCCCAGCGCCCACAGGGGAAACGGGGCGAGGGCGGTTCAGGGCTCCCCGGGTGGGCATCAATGACGCGCACCGCACCCCGGGGCTCGCCCTCGCTGAGCAGGGAGGGGTCGATGTGCGAGACGACGAGGCCCTCGAAGCCCGGCCCCCAGCGATCCCCCACCCGCCCCCGGTCGAAGCCCCAGGGACGCCGGACCTCCAGGCTCCAGAAGCAGCCCTTCCGGCGGGGATCAGGCACCACCAACTGCTGGGGAAAATCCCGGGGGGCCCGCGCCAAGGGGTTCATCCAGCCCATCCACTGCCGACCCGCCAGCTTCAGGGTCTTCACCGTGGCCTTGAAGCGGCCGCGGTACAAGAGCTCCCCCCGCACCCAGGCGCCGGGCTGGGAGGGGCTGTAGCCCACACAGCCCTGCCAATCCCCGCCCTTCGGCGGCACACAATCCCAGCCCCGGTACTGGCCCGCGTCCATGAGATCCCAGATGCCGGCGGTCAGGGGGTGTTCGCAGTCCAGATAGAGATCGTCCACCCGGTGCTCGCCCATGGAATGAAAGAGCTCGTGGACGATGTTGCCCAGGGGCGTCTCCTCCGCGAAGAAGAGCACGCCCCAGCGGCGGGTGGGCTTCCAGGGCAAGGGCACCAGGAAGCTGCTGGCCGAGAGATGGGCCGGGTCGGTGGTCGCGTTTCGCGCGGGGCCCGGCGGGATGATCCAGAGATGATCGGGTTTGCCATCCGGCTGAAGGACCCCGTTGCGGTTATCGAGACAATCGAAGGCCTTCAGGTCCACGCCCTTCAGTTGTCCCAGCACCCACTCGGCGATGGCGTCCCGCTGGGCATCGCTGCGGGGCCGCAGGTGCTTGGGATCCTCGAGGTGGAGGATGGCACCCTCCTCCAGTTCCAGGCTGCCCTTGGAGACTTCATAGACATAGTTGGCGGCGCTAGCAAGGCCCGGCTGGCGCCCGAAGAGCAGGGAGCGCAGTGCATCGTCGCTCAGGCGTCCCTGTTCATCGGGAAAGCCCAGGCGCACCACCAGGGCTTTTTCGATTCGGTGTTCGGGGGCAGGCTTCAACACGACAGGCTGATCCAGCTCCACCAGGGGCACGAGATCCCGCTGCCATCCGGATTTCTCCACGGCCAGCAGCGTATCGGAGGCCTCCAGTTCCAGGGTGAAGCGTCCCTCCGCATCCGTGAGGGCGAAGGGCACTAAGGGGACGGGCCGCACCCTCCGCAGGCGATCGGGAAAGACGCGCACCCCCGGGAGCCCTGCGCGGCCATCCGTGATCCGCCCCTGCACGGGGGCAGCCCAGATCAGTGTTGGCACCAGGAGCAGCGCCCACAGGGGAAGCCGCGTCACGGGCGCCTCAGGCGGGACCGAAGGTGCGGTGCCCCAGTTCCAGGAGGTAGCGGAGCCGGTGGCGGCTGACCTGGGCATTCAAGGGCTTCCAGAGCACATCGTCGACCATGAATTCGATGGCCGTGAGTTCTTCCAGCTGTTCCTTGGCGCATAGCAGCAGGATGGGCAGGCCGGCGGTGGTGGGATCCATGCGAAGCTCGGCCAGGATTCTGTGCATCTCCTCCATCCCCAGATCGGCGTCCATCACCAACAGGCGATCCTGGGGCTGCAGGTGCGAGGCGATCTCCGCCGGATTTTCCACGAGGCGAGTGACGTGGCCATCCTGGGCGAACTGGGCGGGCAGCTGAGCCTGGAGGAGAGGGGAAGCAGAGGCCAGCAGAATGGAGGCCGGGACCTCCGGAAGCGCCACGCCTTGGGCCTTCCGACGGAGTTCCATGAGGTTCATGTGGAGCTGAACGCGAATGCGCATCACCGCGTCGTCGATGCGCTTGGGCATGTAATCATCGGCCCCGGCGTCGAGGCTGCGGTCGTGGGCATTGGCCTTCAGATCGGTGAGCATGATCACCGGAATATCCCGTGTGCGAGGGTCAGCCTTCAACTCCCGGCAGAACGCAAATCCATCCACCCCCGGCATGATCACATCCAGCAGGATGAGGATGGGGCGCCGCCGGGCCAAGTAGCCGCGGGCCTCTTCCACATTGGGAACGGATTCCACTTCGCGCCCCAGGGCGCCGAGACGCAGGGGCAGAAGGCGCCTGAACAGGGCCAAGTCATCGACCAGGAGAATGCGGCCTAGTTCTTGTGCGGACTCCACAGATAATGCCTCGCGATTCAAGGACCCGAGCCTTCAGGCCCACCCATCACGATACCTCAGAACGCCCAGGATTCCGCTGAAGACCCGGGGGACGGGCCCGGATAGAATGATAGATTCGAGGTTTTTTGTGACGGATCCCCGCCTTATCAGGAATTTTTCCATCATCGCCCACATCGACCACGGTAAGTCGACCCTGGCCGACCGCCTGTTGGAGCTGACGCACACCATCAGCATGCGGGAGATGCAGGCCCAGATCCTGGACGACATGGACCTGGAGCGGGAGCGGGGCATCACCATCAAGGCCCACGCCGTCACCCTGAAATACCCGGCCAAAGATGGCGAGATCTACACCCTGAACCTCATCGATACGCCCGGCCATGTGGATTTTACCTACGAGGTGAGTCGCAGCCTGGCCGCCTGCGAAGGGGCCATCCTGGTGGTGGATTCCACCCAAGGAGTCGAGGCCCAGACCCTCGCCAATACCTACCTGGCCCTGGAAAACGACCTGGAGGTTTTTCCCGTCCTCAATAAGACCGACCTCCCTTCTTCTGAACCCGAGCGCGTGCTGGAGGAGATCGAGACCGTCATCGGCCTGGTGGATATCGCCAATTCCGTCAATGTCTCGGCCAAGACGGGCCTCAATTGCGAACTGGTATTGGAACGCATCGTCCAATGCATCCCGCCCCCCAAGGGCGATCCGACGGCCCCGCTCCAGGCCCTCATCTTCGATAGCTACTACGACCAGTACAAGGGCGTGGTCAGCCTCATCCGCATCATGAACGGCACCCTGAGGCCCGGCGAGACCATCCATTTCATGGCCACGGGCTCCGATCACCGGGTGGAAGAGATCGGCGTTTTCAGCCCCAAGATGCAGAAGCTGGATGAACTCAGCGTCGGCGAGGTGGGCTACCTCACGGGTTCCATCAAGCAGCTCTCGGATGTGAAGGTGGGCGACACCATCACCCATGCGCTCTCCCTCACCAACCGGCCCGCAACCGTCATGCTGAAGGGCTTCAAGGAGCTCCAACCGGTGGTCTTCGCGGGGATCTTCCCCACCAATAGCGACGACTACGAGAACCTGCGCAATGCCATGGACAAGCTGCGCCTCAACGATAGTTCCTTCCACTACGAACCCGAGACCAGCCAGGCCCTGGGCTTCGGCTTCCGCTGCGGTTTCCTGGGACTGCTCCACATGGAGATCGTCCAGGAGCGCCTGGAGCGGGAATACGATCTGGACCTGATCACCACCGCGCCCTCCGTGCGGTACCACGTCTTCCTCACCGACGACACCGAACTGGACGTGGACAACCCCGCCAAGCTGCCTGCCCTCCCCAAGATCATCCGCATCGAGGAACCGGTGATCGAGGCCACCATCCTCACACGGCCCGATTTCGTCGGAGGCCTCCTGAAGCTCTGCGAGGAGCGCCGCGGGATCCAGCAGCGCCTGGAATACGTCGGCAAGGACCGGGTGATGCTGGTCTACGAACTGCCCCTCAACGAAGTGGTGCTGGACTTCTACGACAAACTCAAATCCATCTCCAAGGGCTACGCCAGCTTCGATTACCACATGAAGGAATACCGAGAAGCCGATCTGGTGAAGATGGACATCCTCGTCAACGGCGAACCCATCGACGCCCTTTCGATCCTGATCCACCGCTCCAAGAGCCAGACGGTGGGTCAACAGCTCACGGTGAAGATGAAGGAAGTGATCCCCTCCCAGCTCTTCGATGTGGCCATCCAGGCCGCCATCGGCGCCAAGATCATCGCCCGCACCAACGTGAAGGCGCGCCGCAAGGACGTGCTCGCCAAGTGCTACGGCGGCGATATCTCCAGAAAGAAGAAGCTCCTCAATAAGCAGAAGGAAGGCAAGAAGCGGATGAAGTCCATCGGCAACGTGGAGATCCCCCAGGAAGCCTTCCTGGCGATCCTTAAGGTCGGGGAGGACTGATGCCACAGCCCACCATCCAACTCCAGAACCAGCCCCCCAAGGAGGCCGAGACCATCAAGAGCCCCACGGGCTTCGTGCTGGGGGGAACCCAGAAGATGGTCCTGCTGGTACTGCTGGGCGCCCTGCTCTACTTCCGGCTCTATCAACGCCGGCGGAAGAAGGATCGCTTCTGCCCCCACTGCAATCAGCGCAACCCACCCCACCGCCAGAATTGCACCAACTGCAGCGCGCCCCTGATGGATCTGCGGCCGAAACACTAATAGAAAAGACCCCGGGCGAGCCCGGGGTCTTTTCTATTAGAACGGAAATCGCTACAGGTCGATCTCGCCCACGCCGAGATCATCGGCGTCCTCGGCACCTTCCTGGATGGCCGAGCCCACATCGAGATCATTGGTCAGGCCGAGCATCTCGCTGGCCGAAGCATACATCTGGCCCACGGTCTGCTTGCGGGTCTCGAGGGTCTGGATGAGTTCCTGCACGCGCTTGATCTCGTCATTGAGGTGCTGCCATTCCGCGCGAATCGTGCGGTTCATCTCATCGACTTCCTGGCGGCAGTGTTCGCGAGCGCTCTGGTAGAAGCCCTGCTGTTCTTTGCTCAGATCCATATCAGCTCCGGGGAATGGGATGGGAAATATTCAAAAGATTGCGACAAAGCCAAGGGTTCGATCATACCGCTTCAGTGAGCCACCAGCCACAGCAGGATGGCCACCACGGCCAGGACGAGGGCGGCGGCAGGCAGCAGCCATCGGTGGGAAGACGGCTCCAGTCCCAGATCCTGGGGAGGCAGGGGCACGGAGTCGAAAGTGGTGAGATGGGTCTCCTGGGTCAGGACTTCGACCGACGGGAGGGCAACTCCGCTGCGGGTCCCAGGGATCATGCGCCCCTGGGGGACCGGGAAGCGGCTGGAGACCAGGGCTTGCACCTGTTCCTTGGTGCCCTTCAGCAGCGTGTTCACATATTCGGCGATATCGTGTTCCACGGGTTCGTTCCCGCTGCGGACCAGGAGCGCCTTGAGATCCCGCTCCAGGAAGCGCGCCGAAGGGTAGCGCTGGTCGACGTTTTTCTGGAGCGCCCTTTCCAGGATGGAGGCCATCTCCCGAGACACGAGGGGATTGACGCTTCGCACATCCTGGACCTTGCCCAGCCGGACCTTCTCGAGCACGCCCAGCTCGCTATCGGCCTGGAAACAGCGCTCCCCGGTCAGGAGTTCGAAGAGCACCAGTCCGAGGGAGTATAGGTCCGAGCGGCTGTCCAGGGGCTGGCCCAGCGCCTGTTCAGGGCTCATGTAGAGGAGCTTGCCCTTGAGGGCGCCGGCCACGGTCTGGGTCGTTTTCGTGGCGGCCTTGGCGATGCCGAAGTCCACCAGCTTCACGGCGCCTTCGCCGGAGATGAGCACGTTCTGGGGGCTGATATCCCGGTGGACGAGTTTCAGTTCCTTGTCGTTCATGCCCTTCTTGCGGTGAGCGTAGTCCAGCGCTCCAGCGATCTTCATGGTGACGAAGGCCGCCACCGATTCAGGGAAGGGCAGCTTGTGCTCGCGCACCTTCCGCAGCAGGCTGCGGAGGTCCTTGCCATCCACGTATTCCATGGCGATGTAGTAGAAGCCGGAAGCCTTGCCCAGATCAAAGATCTGGACGATGTTCGGATGGGTGAGCTGGGCAGCCAGCTTGGCTTCGTCGATGAACATCCGCACAAACTCGTCGTTGTCCGAGAGATGGGGCAGGATGCGCTTGATGGCGACGATCTTCTCGAAGTTGTGGACGCCTCGCTGGCGGGCCTTGAAGAGTTCCGCCATGCCGCCCACGGCGATCTTCTCCAGCAGGTAGTAGTTCCCGAACTCCTCCAAGACCTCGCTCTCGCGTAGCTCGCTCTCGCGGCGTTCATCGGAGGCCATCGGAGGGGCGGGTTGCGCCTGGACAGCCGGTGTCTCGCGACTGGCGACGAATTCGATCTCAACAGGATTGCTTCCCTGGAGGGAGCCCTCTCCGAAGGGATCGTTGATCCCGGAGATGCCGCTGAGGGTGAATTCATTTTTCTTCCCGGCTGGGACCTGCGGCGCCTCCGCCAGGGGGCTCAGGAACCCTTCGAAGAGATCGGGGAAGGGCTCCGATGAGGACGGAGACGGAAGGGAAGGCTCCACCTGGCGGAAGGGCTGTGTCGCAGGGAGGGGGACCCGGGCCGAGAAGGGCTGGGTCTGGGTCAGAGGCTGGGCCGAGGCTCTGGGCCCCTCGATATCGGCCAGGATATCGGCGAAGAGTTCTTCGGCGGTGAATTTGTGTTTTTCGGCCCTCACCGAGGCCAGGATGCCGTTCAAGACCCCCACCCACTGGGAGATGGGGGCCGAACGCTCCAAACTGCCCGCCACACCGGGCACGGGGACATGAAAGCCCTTGCCCGCTCCCCCCTCTTCGCCGCCTTTCAGCAGCACCACCGGCACTTCCCGGTCCAGGGCGCGCATGGCCTGGACGGCGTGGAGTCCGGCCTCACCACTGAGGGCGGGGTCCAACAGCACCAGGGCCGTCTCCGTCCGCCCCACGAACTCGGCGGCCTCCCCACTGGCCGTGGCCACCACATCCCACCCGCCATTGGCCAGAGCCACTTCCACCCCCCCGGATTTCAGGGACTGGCCATCCAGGATGAGGAGGAGAGGTCGGGGCATGCTGGCTCGGATCAAGAACCCCATTCTACAGGGGGCTTTGCGCGGGCGGCAACCTTTGGGTCCGCATTCCGTCCTCGCGATTATCCAATTCCCGCGCTATTCTGTTTGACCGGTCCCAGAGAGGCTTCAGTCTCCCGGGGCGATTTCACGACAGAAGGGGGGGATACATACATGCCACTGGTCAAGATTAAAGAAGACGAGACCTTCGAGAACGCGCTTCGCCGTTTTAAGCGAAAGTGTGAAAAGTCCGGCATCCTGAGTGAGCTGAAGAAGCGTCAGCACTACGAGAAGCCCAGCGCCAAGCGCAAGCGGAAGATGCTTGCCGCCCGGAAGAAGTCCCTCAAGCGACTGGCCCAGGAGCGCCGCATCATGGGGACTCCCTGAGCCCCGATCAAAGCGCGTAATCTTGAAGGCCCGCTCCCGCGGGCCTTTTTTCTTGTCGAGGCTCCTCTGCTCGGCAGGCCGCTCCTGGAGCCAGCTCCCAATGCCCCTTGCCCCCTCAACGTCTTTTTTTGAAGCGCAGCCCGGTATGACACAGCCCAGCCGCACCCAGCAGCTTGAACTCGAAGCCGTGGAATTCCCCGTGGTGGTCGACTTCGTGGCGGGATGCGCCAAGACGCGCCTGGGCCGGGAGGCCCTTGCCCGGATGCACCCATGGGACCAGGGGGGATCCCTGCGGCGGTTGCGCCAGATGGAGCTGGCCCCGATCTGGGAGAAGGAGCCCTCGAGCCTTCCCATCGCGCCCTTCGATGAGGCCCTGGATCAGATCCTGAACCCGGCGGGCTGGCCCCTCCCCGAGCACTGGCGCCAACTGAGGGAGGGCCTGAAGGCCACTTCGGCCCTGCTGCGCACCATCGCGGCCCTTCAATGGCCCGAGGCCCGGCCCGCCCTCCCCGGCACACACCTGGGCATCGATCTCATGCAGGTCACAGCCGCGCTCCTGCCCGATCCCGTCTCCGTTGTGGAACTCTTGCAGAAGAGTTTCACCGAGGATGGCCAGCTCGACCCCCTCCGAGTGCCCGGCCTCGCGGGGCTCCATCGCGAGCGTCAGCGGCGTTTCCAGGCCGTGCAGAACCGCCTCCAGCGCATCCTCCACGACGCGGCCGACGCCATGCAGGAACCGAGCATCGTGGAGCGGAACGGGCGTTTCTGCCTGCCGGTGCGGGTGGAGCGGAAGGGCAGCGTCCCCGGACTGGTCCTGGACCGCTCCTCCAGCGGCGCCACCGTCTTCGTGGAACCCTTCGAGGCCGTCAGCCTCAACAACGAATGCGTCGAGGCCGACCGCGAGTACACCCAGGCCGTGCAGGCCTTCCTGCGGGAACTGCTGGACCGGCTGCGGGCGCGGCGCGCCGACTTCGAGCGCTGGCACCAGTTCCAGGGGGAGGCCGACGAGATCCTGGCCCTCCTGCGCTGGCAGGGGCTCTGCGAGGGCCTGCTGCCGGAACTGGGCACGGCGAGGCTCCACCTCCAGGAGGCCCGCCATCCCCTGCTCCTGCCCGCCGTGCGCGCCGCACTCGACCTGGAGCCCCTGAACCACGAGGTGATCCCCTTGAGCCTGGAACTGGATGGATCCAGGCCAGGCCTCGTCATTTCAGGTTCCAATACGGGGGGCAAGACGGTCGTCCTCAAGACCGTGGGCCTGCTCCTGGCCCTGGCTCAAGTGGGCTGCGCCATCCCCGCCAAGGCGGGCACCGAGCTGCCGGAGCTGACCACCCTCCACGCCGATATCGGCGACCACCAGACCCTCATCGGTAGCCTCTCGACCTTCAGCAGCCACATCCTCCACCTGAAGGCCATCCTGACCCAGGCCAAGAGCGGAGGGCTCGTGCTGCTGGACGAACTGGGCACGGGCACGGACCCCAAGGAGGGCGCAGCCCTCGGCATCGCCGTGCTCCAGGCGCTCTCCCGGCGGAACTGCTGGGTGCTCTGTTCCACGCACCTGGGCGAGATGAGCCAGTGGGCCCTCCGCCACCCCCGTTTCCAGAATGCCTCGGTGCAGTTCGACGAGGAGCGCCTCGCCCCCACCTACCGCCTGCTGGTGGGCCAGCCGGGCCAGAGCCGGGCCCTCACCATCGCGTCCAGGCTGGGACTGCCCCGCTTCGTCCTCGATCACGCCGAAAAGGTGCTGGGGCGCCGGGAACAGGACTGGCGGGAATTCCTCAAGTCGCTGGAAGCCGAGCGCCTGAGACTCATGGAACAGGCCGAGGAGATGGCCCGTCGGGAGGCGGCCTTCGAGAAGGATCAGCGCATCCTCCAGCGGCGCGAGGAGGAACTGCGGGAGAGGCAGGAGAAATTCCAGCGGGACAGCCAGGACAAGCTCCAGCGCGTGCTGGATTTCCTCGACCACGAATCCAAGCGCCTGGTGAAGGAACTCAAGGATAAGCAGCGCAGCGCATCGCCCCTCAACGCCGATCGCATCGGCGCCGAAGCCCACGAGCGCGTGAAGACCATGGCCCAGATCGCCCGCGCCGAGATATTGCCCCTGCGCCCAGCCTCCCGGCCCAGCTCCCAGTCCATTCCGTTGCGACTCGACGGCTTTGCCCGGCACAAGGGCCTGGGCGTGGAGGGCCGGGTCATCACCCTGAAGGGCGACCGGGTCACGCTCCAGACGCCCCAGGGAAGGCGCCTGGAGGCCCGGGTGGGGGAACTGGAACCCATCCACCGCTCGGATTTTGACGAGGGCTCCCGCAACGGAAGCGTCCGCTATCGCCCCAGCTCCCGGGAGGTGGACCAGGAGCTCAACCTCATCGGCCGGGCCTCGGATGATATCGACTTCGAGGTCCATCGCTTCATCGAAGACGCCCTGGCCTCCGGTCAGCGCTTCGTGCGCATCGTCCACGGCCACGGCACGGGCAGGCTGAAAGCCGCCATCCGGGAGGCCCTCCAGGGGCACCCCAATATCGCCCGCATCGAGGACGCCCCCCAAGCCCAAGGGGGGGCCGGGGCCACGGTGATCACGCTGAGGTAGGGGCTGGGAGCGCCGCGAAAGCTGAACCGCAGAGGGCACAGAGAAGGCCAGAGAGCGCAGAGGAAAAGAAAGGGAGGATGGTCCCTCTTTTCTCTGCGTTCTCCTCATTCCCTCTGCGCCCTCTGCGGTTCTTCAGTGGCTTTTCGTGTCACCGGATCGCTGGGTCCGGCCGTTATTCCAGTTGTCTCCGGAAGGCCTCGAATTCCGCGCGCAGGGCCGCCAGCTCTTCGCGCAGGGCTGTGACCTCATCCCGGAGCGAAACCGGAGCGCACTCCTCAAGACTGGGCAGGGCCCCCAGGGGCTGCGTGGCGCGGGGATCGTCGGAACCGCCCAATAGCTGGGCGAAACGCGCCTCCCGGGAACCGGCCAGCCGGGGCAGCTTCACGGCCAGGCGCTCGGGACCCGAGGCCAGGCAATCGAGAGCGGCCTCCACTTCCGACAGATCCTGGAAGGCGTAGAGCCTCTGAGTGCGGGAGCGCAGTTCCCCCGGCGTCTGGGCCCCCCGCAGCATCAGTTCGCAGAGAATGGCCGCCTCCTGCTCCGTGAGTTCGAAGCGCTCCCGGATCCGGTGTTCGTACTTGGTGGTGTGGGAGCCCGCCGAGCGCACCTCCCAGGCCAGCTGTGCCTCGCGCAGGACATCCAGCGCCTCCAACACGGCGGATTCCTCCAGGCGCATCACAGGGTCCCGGTTGCTGCTCTGATTGCAGGCGTTCACCAGCGCGTTGAGGGTGAGTGGATAGTACTCCGGCGTGCTCATCTGCTTCTCCAGCAGCGCCCCTAACACGCGCAAGGCCATGGGATCGAGCATGGGCACGGACATGGGAACTCCGGGAAGAGGGCTTCAGGATACGGCAAAGCAGCATTGATGCGGATTTCCGATATCGTAGTGCATCAGAGTTGATTTTTTTTTGAACAATGATGAACGCAGATGCACGCAGATGGGATTCCTCTGAGGGTGCTGCTGCCGGTGCAGACGCATCCGATGTCCCTCTCGGAGAGGCCGTCCAGGGCTTCTACCATGATCCCTTTGCGGCTTCTATCGGCGTTCATCCGCTTGTATCAGAGTTGATTGCTTTTGAAACAATGATGAACACAGATGCACGCCGATGGGGTTCAGCCTTCAAAGTGGTTCACCATGCGACGGACTTCGACTCTTGGTGCTCCAAAGTTGATCAGAAGACAGGCCTGAAGACCAGTGGCCTTGAGGTAGTTCAGGCATTGGGCGAAATGGATTTCATCCAGTGCCTTGGTAGCTTTCAGCTCAACCAGCAGTGCGTCCTCGACGAGAAGATCCGCGGCGTAGTCTCCGACAAGGAGACCTCTTTAATGGACTGGGATCCTCCACTGCTGCTGAACCTTCAGGCCCGAAGCGCGAAGCTCGTGGGCAAGGGCATTCTCATAGACCTTCTCCAGGAAGCCACAGCCGAGGATGTTGCCCACGGTGTAGGCACATCCACAATTCCTGGGTGAGGATCCCATCGATCACACGCCCAGGAATGAATCGGTGCGCCTGAAACTGGGCAACGCGTTCGATATCACGGCTCACCGGAAGCAGACGGATTTCAAGAGCCTCGGTCATCAGGGTGATTGGCGCTGGGTGTTGGAAGTCGCCTTTGAGGTGGAGCTAAAGAATGCCAAGCAGGAGCCTGTCAGCGTTTCCGTATTGGAGCCCATCGGCGAGCGTTGGGAAGTGGTCCGGAAAAGCCACGCCTTCACCAAGGAGGCCGGTGGCAATATCAAATTCAAGGTGGAGGTCCCTGCCGAAGGAAGCGCAACGCTGTTCTATCGCGTACGTCCCAAGTTGTAGAGACTATCCATGCACCCCCTCAAGGAGTTCCCCATGCGCGCCCTGCTTCTCGCCCCCTTTGCCTTCGCACTCGCTGCCCAGAGCCCCAGAGAGATCACCACCACTCTCAAGGATCAGCAGTCGCTGGCCGTCACCATCTATAACGAGAACCTGGCCCTGGTGAAGGACCAGCGGGAGGTACGGCTCACCAAGGGTGATCTGTCCCTGGCCTTCCAGGAGGTTTCGGCCCAGATCCGGCCCGAGACGGCCCTGCTGCGCAATCTCACGCTCCCCAAGGATTTCTGGGTAGTGGAACAGAATTTCGATTTCGATCTGCTCACCCCCACCAAGCTGCTGGAAAAGTATGTTGGACAGAAGGTGACCCTCGTGCGCAGCGTGCCCAACGCCGAGGGCGCCGGTGCCAAGGAAGTGCGGGAAGACGCCACGGTGCTGGCCACCAACCAGGGCGTCGTCCTTCAGTTCCCGGATCGCATCGAGACCTCTATCCCGGGGCGCATTATCTACCCCAAGGTGCCCGAGAACCTGCGGGCCCGGCCCACCCTCGTGGTCGATCTCCATAGCGGGGCCGAGAAGGCGCAGAAGCTGGAGCTGAGCTACCTCACGGGGGGACTGGCCTGGAAGGCCGACTATGTTGCCAATCTCTCGCCCGACGAGAAGGCCCTGGATCTCAGCGGCTGGGTGACCCTCACCAACCAAAGCGGCGCGGCCTATCCCAATGCCACCCTGCAACTGGTGGCCGGGGATGTGAACCGCGTCCAGACTCGGCGGCCCAACACCACAATGACGACCCGGGCCAAGGTCGTCGATTTCGATGCCGCCCCTCAGATGAAGGAGGAGAGCCTTTTCGAATACCACCTCTACACCCTGGACCGCCCCACCACCCTCAAGGAGAACCAGACCAAGCAGGTGGCCCTGCTCTCGGCCTCCGGCGTGCCCGTGCGCAAGGAATACCTGCTCAAGGGCGATAGCTACTACTACCAGGGCAACTACGGGGAGCTGGGCGACAAGCTGAAGGTGGGTGTCTTCGTGGAATTCGATAACCGCACCGAGAGTCGCATGGGCATGCCCCTGCCCAAGGGCACGGTGCGGGTCTATAAACGGGACAGCGAGGGCCGGGCGCAGTTCGTGGGGGAGGATGCCATCGACCACACGCCCAGGAATGAAAAGGTGCGCCTCAAGCTGGGGGACGCCTTCGATATCACGGCCCGGCGCAAGCAGACGGACTACAAGAGCCTGGGCAAACAGGGGGCCTGGCGCAATGTGGTGGAACTGGCCTTCCAGGTGGAATTGAAGAATGCCAAGAAGGAGGCCGTCACCGTGTCGGTGCTGGAGCCCATTTCCGGCGACTGGGAGATGATCGAGAAGAGCCATCCCTTCACCAAGGAGGCCGCGGGCACCGCCAAATTCAAGGTGGACGTGCCCGCCGAGGGCAGCGCGACGCTGAGCTATCGCGTCCGGGTCAAGTGGTAGAGTAGTCGCGACGAGTTCGCAATACTGGCCCATTCGTCTTCTGGAGGCCCCCTTGGACAGGTGTTGTCCAAGGGGGCTTTTCTTCGTCAAATCTAGAAAAAACGGGCTTCCGAGGAGTCTATTGCGATCCACGTCGTAAGCGCGAGAAGACTCTTCCCCACGGTTGGCGCTTGATGTGATTAAAATCAACGCAGCCACTACGGATCCCGAATACATTTATTCCGTGGCCGATTTACCGCAATTCAGGACCCGCTCTTGAGCAAGGGATCTGAGCAAGACAGCAAGCGAATACCCAAAGCGGACGGTCAATCACAAGGCAGCGACCTTGCTTTCAACGGGCACCCTAATCGATCAACTTTTCTCGATTGAGTGCGTCGATAATCGATCTTTTTCTATCGATACATTTTTAACTCTCACGGGCGCTGCCCGTCTCCTCCCGAGAATCCATGGAGCCCACATGCCAAACCAGGTGACTGAGTTCTACAAGGCGCTGACGGAAAGGGCCGCCCAGGCGCTCTCCGAACGCGGCGACGCCGGCAAGATCGTGATCCAGGTCGGTTCGGCCACCTGCGAGAACGCCGCTGGCGCCGTGGACGTGATGGACGAATTCCTCAAACACATCCAGTCCTCGGGTCGGGAGGATGTGGTCATCCACCGCACAGGCTGCACGGGGCGGTGCAGCAAGGAACCCATCGTGGGCGTCAGCGTGCCCGGCAAGATGCCCGTCAAATACGAGCGCGTCAACCGGGACGTGGTGCACAAGATCTTCACCAACCATGTCCAGAAGGGCCTGCCCCTGGCCGAGCAGATCCTGGACGGCTCCATCGACCCCGATCAGCAGATCGAGTTCATCTTCTGCGAGGGCAAGCGCTGCGGTGTGGAGGCCCAGATCAATTTCCGCGAGGTCTTCCAGCGCAAGCTGCAGGAAGCCGGTGTCGCCGAGAACAGGGTCCGCATCACCAGCGCCAGCTGCTTCGGCGCCTGCCAGGGCAAGCGCGGCGGACACGTCCATGTGCTGGTGAGGCCCTTCCGGGTCATCTACCGGGTCAGCAGCGAATCCGACCTGGAGGAACTCATCCAGAAACAGGTCCTCAAGGGCGAGGAAGTACCCGCCCTCAAGGTGACCGATAAGCCCATCTACCAGGAGTTCTTCGATCTCTACGGGGACGTCTCCTTCTTCAATCGCCAGAGCCGCGTGGCCATGCGCAATAGCGGCATCCTGGACCCCGATAGCCTGGACGAGTACGTCAAGTTCGGCGGCTTCAAGGCCCTGGCCACCTGCCTCGGCAAGAGCGACCCGGAATGGGTCATCAACGAGGTGCTGAAGGCCCGGCTGCGAGGCCGTGGAGGTGGCGGCTTCCTCACCGGCAAGAAGTGGCAGATGGCCAGCCAGCAGCCCGAGAAGACCCGCTACATCATCTGCAACGGCGACGAGGGTGATCCGGGCGCCTTCATGGACCGCGGGATGCTGGAATCCGATCCCTTCGGCGTCATGGAAGGCATGATGATCGGCGCCTACGCCA
The DNA here is from genome assembly GCA_963664825.1 of uncultured Holophaga sp. Classification (GTDB taxonomy): domain Bacteria; phylum Acidobacteriota; class Holophagae; order Holophagales; family Holophagaceae; genus JAYREN01. The sequence continues at coordinate 2,363,871 of OY761614.1, read as the reverse complement.
TTGGCGCCTGCCGCGGCTTCTACTACATCCGCGCCGAGTATCCGCTGGCCATCAAGCGGATCCAGAATGCCATCAACAAGTGCCGCGAGGCGGGCATCCTGGGCGAAAACGTGATGGGTTCGGGCTGGAGCTTCGATCTGGAGATCCGCCTGGGGGCCGGTGCCTTCGTCTGTGGCGAGGAAACCGCCCTCATCCGCTCCATCGAGGGCGAGCGCGGCCAGCCGAAAGTGCGTCCTCCCTACCCCGTGGTGCGCGGACTCTGGGACAAGCCCACCTCCATCAACAACGTGGAGACCTTCGCCAATATCCCGCCCATCATCAACTATGGCGGCGATTGGTTCGCCTCCATCGGCACGGAAGAATCCGGCGGGACCAAGGTCTTCGCCCTGGCCGGAAAGGTCAAGCATACGGGCCTGGTGGAAGTGCCCCTGGGCACCTCCCTGCGCAAGGTGGTCTTCGATATCGGCGGCGGCGTCCAGGACGATCTGCCCCTCAAGGCCATCCAGACCGGCGGCCCGGCCGGCGGCTTCATTCCCGCCAAGTGGATCGACATGGAAGTGGACTTCGGCCCCCTGGCCAAGGCCGGTTCCATCATGGGTTCCGGCGGCATGATCGTGCTCTCCGAAGAGGACTGCATGGTCGATATCTCCAAGTTCTACCTCACCTTCATCCAGGAGGAGAGCTGCGGCAAGTGCACGCCCTGCCGCGAAGGCACCACGCGCATGCTGGAGATCCTCCAGAAGATCACCTCCGGCAAGGGCGAGATGGGCGACCTCGATCGCCTGGAGCGCCTGGCCAAACTCTGCCAGCAGACCAGCCTCTGCGGCCTGGGCCGGGCCGCACCCAACCCGGTGCTCTCCTCTCTCAAGCACTTTAGGGAGGAATACCTCGAGCACATCGTGGACAAGCGCTGCAAGGCCAAGAAGTGTGTGGCCCTCATCAAGTATCAGATCAACGCCGAGACCTGCATCGGATGCACCGTGTGCGCCCGCAACTGCCCGGTCGAGTGCATCAACGGCACCCGCAAAGAAGCCCATGTCATCGATCAGGACCGCTGCGTGAAATGCGGCCAGTGCTTCGAAGTCTGCCGCTTCGACGCCGTCGAGCGCGCGTGAACCTTGGCCCAACGCAGCACGAACCCAGGAATGAAACGATGATCGACAAGATGATCAACCTCACCATCGACGGCGAACCCCTCCAGGTGCCCGCGGGAACCACCCTGCTCAAGGCGGCCGAAAAGCTCGGGATCAATATCCCCCGCCTCTGCTACCACCCCAACCTCAGCATCGAGGGGGCCTGCCGCGTCTGCGTGACCCAGGTCAAGGGCTTCAACCACTTCCTCACCGCCTGTTCCCAGGAAGTGTGGGAGGGGATGGAGGTCCAGACCAATAGTCCCGAGATCCGCCAGGCCCGGCGCGACATCGTCGAGCTGTTGCTCGACAACCACCCCACGGATTGCCAGACCTGCGAGCGGGACGGCAACTGCGAGCTGCAGAAGCAGGCCTACCGCCTGGGCGTCCGGGAGCGGCTCTTCAGCGGGGAGCGCAAGCACTTCCCCATCGATGATTCGGGCCAGAGCGTGATCCGCACCCCCGAGAAGTGCATCCTCTGTGGTCGCTGCGTGCGCGTGTGCTCCGAGGTGCAGGGCGTCTCCAACCTCAGCCAGCACGGCCGCGGCTTCCATACCGCCGTGGGCCCGGCCAATCTCTGCAACATGGATGATTCGGTCTGCATCCAGTGCGGCCAGTGCGTAGCCGTCTGCCCCACCGCCGCCTTCCTGGAAAAGGATCACACGGAGCGCGTCTGGGCAGCCCTGGCCATGCCCCGGGACGTCAAACACGTGGTGGTCCAGGTGGCTCCCGCCATCCGCGCCACCCTGGGGGAGGCCTTCGGTCTGCCCATGGGCACACCCGTGACGGGCAAACTGGTGACCGCCCTGCGCCGCATGGGCTTCGACGAGGTCTTCGATACCAACTTCAGCGCTGACCTCACCATCATCGAGGAGGCCACGGAATTCCTCAACCGGGTTCAGAAGGGCGAGAACCTGCCCCTGCTCACCAGCTGCAGCCCAGGCTGGGTGAACTTCCTGGAGAAGTTCTACCCGGAGATGATCCCCAACTGTTCCAGCTGCAAGTCCCCCATGCAGATGATGAGTTCGCTCATCAAGAGCTACTACGCCGAGAAGAAGGGCATCGATCCCAAGGACATCTACGTGGTGGCCATCATGCCCTGCGTGGCCAAGAAGTTCGAAGCGGCCCGCCCCGAGCACACCATGGCCGATGGCACACCTTACACCGATGCCGTGCTCACCACCCGCGAACTGGCCTGGATGATCAAGTCCTACGGCATCGATTTCAACGATCTGCCCAGCGGCGAATTCGACCGGCCCCTGGGCATCTCCTCGGGCGCCGCCGATATCTTCGGCGCCACCGGCGGCGTGATGGAAGCCGCCCTGCGCACGGCGGTCGTGAAGCTCACCGGCGAGGAACTGGGTCCCCTGGTCTTCGAGGAAGTCCGAGGCGTCACGGGCCTGAAGGAAGCCACCCTGCGGGTCAATGGCATGGATATCAATATCGCCGTCTCCAACGGCCTCACCAATGCCAAGCACATCCTCGATGCGGTGAAGAAGGGCGAAAAGCAGTACCACCTCATCGAGATCATGGCCTGCCCCGGCGGCTGCATCATGGGAGGGGGCCAGCCCTATCCGCCCCTGGATCATGATCCCCTGGATCCCGAGACCGCCCGCACCCGCGCCAAGGCCCTCTACGACATCGACGCCGGCAAGCAGCTGCGCCGCTCCCACGAGAACCCGGCCATCGAGCACCTCTACACTGAATTTTTGGGCGAGCCCAATGGCGAGAAGGCCCACCAGTTGCTGCACACCCACTACGAAGCCCGCATGCCGAGGGGGATCCGATGAGCCACGCCGTCGCCAATACCGACAACTGGGAGGAAGTGAAGGCCGCCTGCCAGGAGTTCCTGCCCGAGCACATCATTGCCTACATCGAGCAGAACGCGAAGAGCACGCATTCCGAGAGCCAGCTCATCGCCATCCTGCACTTGGTCCAGGGCCACTTCGGCTACCTGGGCCCCGACCAGATGCATGCCGTGGCCCAGTTGGCCCAGATCCCCTTCGCGAAAGTGACGGGCGTGGCCACCTTCTACCACTACTTCCGGCTGCAACCTCGGGGCAAGCACATCGTCAACGTGTGCCTGGGCACAGCCTGCTACGTGAAGGGCGCCGATAAACTCAGCGCGCGCCTCATGGACGTGCTGGGCATCCAGTTCGGCGAAACCACCAAGGACATGATGTTCTCCCTGGAGAGCACCCGCTGCCTGGGCACCTGCGGCCTGGCCCCCGTCATCATGGTGGACGATCAGGTCTATGGCCCCGTCTCCCCCGCCGAGGCCAGCCTCATCCTCGAGAAGTATCTCAAGAAGGGCAAGGCGAAGGCTGCCGAAGTAGCCAAGGTCTGAACCCGGATTCCAAACCCTGCATGCCGTGAGCGGGCTACCCCGCTCGCGGCTTTGTTCAGTGGGCGGAAACCTTGTCCGCCTCAAGGACCAGCCCCTCGGCCCATTGGCAACCGATATTGGAGCGCACGCTGAGCTCCCGGAACTTCCAGATGAGCTGGCGCAGATCCTCCGGGTCCAGCCTCTTGAGGCGGGCCTCGAAATCCTCGGCCGAGGTGACATCCCCGATGGCGATGCTGGCCGAGTAGTCCGCGGGCTGGTCCAGGAAGGCCTGGAAGCGCTTCAGGTCCTCGTAGAAGGCCGTGAGGGACTCCGCCTTTCCCTTGGGAAAGCGCTGGACCGACTGGGAGGCCAGGGCCATGTTCCAGGCGGCGGTCCGGAAGGCCCCCGAATTGTGCGAGAGATGGAGGTTCAGTGTGATCTCGGGAAGCTTCCAGGATCGGCGGGCCGCCCGGGCGTCCTGGAGGGACTCCAGCAGACCGATGGCCTTCTGCAGGCGCTCGGGGGCGTCCCGCTGGTCATCAGCCAACCGCTTCAGGTAATCCAGGTTGCTCCGGATCTCCGCCTGCACCGATTCCAGGGCCTCGCGGGCCACGGCCTTCCGGTGGTGTTCCTGGTGCCAGCTCTCCATGCCCAGGGCCATGAGGAGTCCCAGGAAGGTGGCGAGCATATGTTTCCAGAAATGCTTGAGCGAATCGGGCACATGGACATGCAGCATGGAGGCTCCGGAGGAATGCTCCTATTCTGCCAGCGGCTGTCCATTTTTCGCGCTCAAACTCGGAAGTCCTCAGACGTAGCTCCGCCCGCCCAGGAACCTCTCCCGGAAGCCGCTGGCCGAAAGGCTCTCCACGCAAACCTTCCGCCCGCGCTTGGGGGCGTGGATGAAGGTCCCGTCCCCGGCGTAGACACCCACATGGGAGGCGCGGCTCCCGCCGTTCATGGCGAAAAAGACCAGATCCCCCACCTGGAGTTCCCGGAACGCCACGGGGCGCCCGGCATCGCATTGGTCCTGGGAGGACCGGGGCAGGCGCAACCCGTTCAGCTGGTAGACGGCCTTGGCCAGGCCGCTGCAATCGAAGCCCTGCTCCGAGCTGCCCCCCCACAGATAGGGCACGCCCAGGAAGCTCCGGGCCGTCTCCAGGAGGCTGCGGCGCAGGGCCGGGATCTCCCGGCCCAGGCGCGCGGCGGGCTGTTCCTCGAGGGAAACCACCCAGAAGGCGTCGATGATGCCGGAGGCCTTGAGGGCCTCGGCCCTTTGCCGGGCGGCCTCCCGGGTCTTGAAATCCCCGAAGCGCACCCGGTAGAGCCCGGAAGGCGTCGGCATGTAGGTGGCCTCCAGCCCCTGCCCCTGCAACCTTGAAGCCAGACGCGCCGCGTTCTCCACGTGAGCGAAGGCCCCGGCCTGGATGGTGTAGCCGAAGCGCTGCAGGGGCGCCACCGGCGAGGACGCCCTAGGCAGATGGGACGCGGGAGGACGGGGGGATGGAGCGCGGCAACCAGCCAGGCCCAGGGCCAGAGCCAGAACTGTGAATGTGTACCCGCCCTTCCCCATGGTCGTACCTCCCGACAAGGGTAGACTGGGACAACCCATTCGTGAGATCCCATGCACATTTCCGCCCTGTTTCCCCTTGTCTCCCTCTGCCTCCTGGCCGAGGCGCCCCTGCCCCTCACGGCGCCCATCCAGCGTGTGCGCCTCCATCCCGACGAGGCCTGGGTGACGCGGGTGGGGAAGATCCATGTCACATCACCCGGCGTCCATCGGTTGCTATTCAGGGAACTGCCTGCGGGCCTGGGCATGGAAGACGTGCGGGTCAGTGCCAAGGGCCCCCAGGGCTCCCGTCTCGGCGACCTGAGCATGGGTTCGGAAGTGCGCAAGGTGACGGAAACGCCGGAATACCAAACCCTCAAGAGGGAACGCGAGGAACTCCGGGACCGGCAGGACGCCCTCGATGCCGAAGGCGAGGCCCTGACCCAAGAGCTTTCCTTCCTGAAGAACCTCCAGGCGGCCCACGACAAGGAACTCTCCGGGCACATGACCTACGCACTGCCCGGCGCAGCGGCAGTGGTGGAGCTGAGCAAGGGCATCCAGTCACGCCTCGCCGAGATCCTGACTCGGGATCGCAAGCGGGAGCACGAACTGGAGAAGTTGAGGGGAGAGGCTAGCCGGATGGATCAGGAGCTTTACCAGCGAGCCGCCGAACGCACGACCAGTCCTGCTCGCGCCCTTGTGGAAATTTCCACACCCAAGGCGGGAGACGTGGAAGTGGAACTTACTTATCGCACCCGTCAAGCCCGATGGGAGCCCGCCTACGAGGCTCGCCTTGCGCAGGATGGGAAGAAAGTCGAACTGATCCTTTTCGCCTCCATTCGCCAAAACAGTGGTGAAGACTGGAACGGCGTTCACCTGGAAATCACCAATACCCGCGCCAGCCGAAGCCTCACCCTGGCCGCCTTCGCCGGTCCCCAGAACGTCACCTACAGCGAAAATCCCCCCTACACCCGGTCCCGAGGCAGTGCCAAAACCAACTCCGCATCCGCCGTCGTCGAAGTCGTGGCCTCGTCTGAACTCTCTGCGCCGGCGGTCGCACAGAACTCCTTCATCGCAGACGCCGCGCCAGTGGAAGCCCGCCCCGTGGAAGAAGCCCAGGGCCTTGCGGCCACATGGTCCATGGAGGGCGACAAGGAAGTTCCTGCGGATAACGAGCCCCATCGTTTCCGGGTGCTTTCCCGGGAGATGGATCCCACCCTGGCGCTTGTGACAGTGCCCCGTCTGGACCCGACGGTCTACCGCGTGGCTCGGTTCACCGTGCCCAGCGGCATTCCCCTCTTCCCCGGCGCACCTGTCGTACACTTCGCGGGCACCCAGCGCGTGGGCCTCGCCAGCCTGGAAATCCCCACCCCCGGAAAGCCCTTGCAGCTCGGTTTCGGCCCTTTCCGTGGCGTGCGGGTCGCTCTCCAGCGCCTGGACGCGAAGAAGGAAATGGTGGGGACCTTCACCAAGGAAACCCAATGGACGCTCCGGGAGCGCTTCGAGATTTCCAACGATACAGAGGAGCCCGTGCAGGTGGAGCTCCAGGATCGTGAGCTGAAGGCAGCCAGCGACAAGGTGAAGATCACGCTCCTTCCCGATAGCACTGTCTACCAAGAGGGTCCCACCCCGGGCGTGCGCACCTGGCCCCTGAAATTGGATTCGAAAGCCAGCGGCGTGGTGTTTCTTTCCACCCTGATCCGCACCCCCATCGGCGGCTACGTTTCCGGCCTCGGGAACCTGCACTTGCCGGAATAATAGCTCCATGCCGTTGCCCACTCGCTTCCTCGCTCGCCTGCGGCGCCTGCCGCTGCGGCTGCGGCGTGTGCTGACAGGGGGCACGGAGGGGCTGCACCCCAGCAAGCTCAAGGGTTCGGGCCTCACCTTCGTGGAAAATCGGCCCTACGTGCCGGGAGACGATCCCCGCACCATCAACTGGCCCCTGACGGCCCGGGTGGGGGAACCCATCGTGAAGCGCTTCGAATCCAGCCGGGAACTGATCCTGTGGCTGGTGGTGGATCCCTCCCCCTCCATGTTCCTGGGGGATCCCGTGACGCCCATGCGCTGGGCCCTGGAGATCGCGGGCGCGGCCATGGCTACCCTCAATGCGGGAAACGATCGCCTGGGCCTCTTGGTGCCCGGGGACGGCCGCCTGCCCGCCCTGCGCCTGGCCCCCAAGCGGGGCCGTGTGGCCGGTTTGAAGGTGTTGGAGGCTCTCGCCGAGCGGGGCCCCTCCATCCCCACGCCCGAGGGTTGGCTGGAGGCCCTGGGGCGATGGGGCGAACACGGCAAGGGGCATCGCCTCTGGATCCTCAGCAATGGCGCTGGCCTCCAGGGCCTGGCTCCCCTGTTGAAGCCCCTGGCCGCCCGCCACCGGGTCGTGTGGTTCCGCCCGGAGAATCCCCATCAGCGCCACGCCCCCAATTGGCCCGATCCCGGTTTCCCGGGCACCGTGGAGCGCCAGAACTGGGATCTCTGCGCCGATCCCGTGCTGAAGCTGGGCGCCTGGCTCAAGGGAGGAGGGGCCTAATGCGACACCTGATCCTCTCCCTGGTCGGCACCCTGGCCCTCTCGGCCTCCCCTGTCTGGAAGGCTCCCCAGGAGATCGCCTTCGGAGAATTGGCGATCCTGGAACTGCGGGAGGAGGATCCCGCCAAGCCCCCACTTCCCCGCCCGGCGGAAGAAAAACTGGGACCGCTGGAACTGCGCAGCGTGGAGCCCCTGGCCGATGGCCGGGGCTGGAAGCTCACGGTGCAGGCCCTCCGCGCGGGCGGGGCCGTGATCCCCCCCATGGACTTCGGCGACGGGCGCAGCTCGCCGGAACTGCGCCTCCGGGTGCCCCGCACCGTGCCCTTCGGCGCCCCCTGGATGGGCGTGGGCGGCGGTCAGGACGATATCCTGCCCTACCTGCCCTTTCCCTGGGCCTGGGCCTGCCTCCTGCTCATCCCCCCCGCCCTGCTGGCGGCCTGGATCGTCCACCGCTGGCGGAAGAATGGCGCCAAACGGGCATTCCATCAAAGCCGCCGAGTGTTCGCCCACCACTGGCCCCCTGCAGATGGTCAGAGAGAGACACTGGACCGGGCCCATGCCCAGGGCCGGGATCTCCTGGCGGCGCGCTTCGGGGAAGAGGCCAGGAGCTGGAGCGCCGCGGAATTCCGCCTGCGCCAACTGGACGCCTGGGCCACCTGGGCGCAGAGCCTGGACGCCGCCCGCTTCGGCCGCACGGAGCCCCCCTTCCCGCCCCTGGCCGAGCTGCTGAAGCCGTTGGAGGGGAAGCATGTTTGAATTGCGCTACCCCTACCTGTTGCTTTTTCTCATCCCCGCCATCTGGGCCACGCTGCGCACGCCCTATCGCTGGGGCATCCCCCAGGAACGCCCCACGTCCTCCTTCGCGCGCCACTCCGCCCGGGTGCTCCCGGTGTTCCTGGCCGCCCTGCTGGTGCTGGCAGCCAGCGGCCCCGAATGGCGGACCCATGTGCGGGGACGGGCCCCGGTGGTGGATTTCGCCGTGGTGCTGGACGGTTCCAGTTCCATGAAGGCCCTGGACGATGGCAAGGAGGACCGCTGGAGCGCCGCCCGCCGCCTGCTGAAGGCCTTCATCGCCGGGCGCCCCGACGACCGCTTCGCCCTTGTGCTCTTCAGCGCCCACCCCGTCACCCTCAGTCCCCTCACGGCCGATCACCTGAGGCTCTGGACCATGCTGGAACGCCTGGAACTCGATAGCCGGGACGATGGCACGGCCATGGGCAGCGCCCTGATGACTGCCGTGCGGCGCCTCTCCGAGAGTCCCGCCCGCAGCCGGGTGATCCTGCTGCTCACGGATGGCGCCCAGAACCGGGGCCGCGTCACAGGCCAAGAGGCCTCCCTGGAGGCCAAGAACCAGGGCATCCGCATCCACACCATGCTCATCGGGAGGCCCGGGGGCGAAAGCCTCTACCCCATCGATGGGGGCGGCTTCGCCCGGCTCAAGGTGGATACGGATCCCGACGCCCTGCGCCAGATCGCGCTACTCACCGGCGGCGAATACCTGGCCGCCGATGACCCCCAGGGCCTCGAGCGCTCCCTAGCCGCCGTCGATAAGCTCGAGAAGACGGCCCTCCCCGTGGACGCACCCTCCGAAGGCAAACCCCTGGCCGCGTGGTTCCTGGCCGCCGCTGCCCTCCTGGCCCTGCCCCTGGCCCTCGATCTGGCCCGCAAGCGGGGCCGCAAGCGACCAGAATGGGTGAGGGGTTAGAAAACCACCACGGAGGCACAGAGAACACGGAGTAGAAGCGGAGCAAGCATAGAGAAAGAACAAAAACAGGTAAAACGACTCAAACCTTGAACCCAAGCCCCCCGATAGCCCACTCTCCTTTCCTTTCTCCTCTGGCCTTCTCCCGTTTTTCTCCCTGCCCTCCGTGGTGAATCTCTTTTGAAATCGGAACCTTAGCCCATGCCCCTTTCGCCCCTCATTCCACCTTCCCGCCTCGCCGCCTTTCTCAAGGAAGTCGTGGTACCGGATGAACTCAAGCAAGCCGCGCTGGAATGGGCGGACCGGCTCTCGAACTATCAAGGCAAGCTCAGGGAGCTGCAGAACCGCAGCCAGTTCCTGAATCTCCTGTTCGAACGCGGGCTGGGCTACCGCCCCAATGGCGCCGTGGCCACCGATCAAGTCTTCGATTTTCGCGAGGAGCAGAAGACCGAACTGGATGCGGATCGTCCCGATGCTTCCATAGGCCGCTTCGGAGGTCGGGAGGCCGAGAATGCCACCTACGCCGTCCTCGAATTGAAGGACGGCAACGAAGATCTGGATAAGGCTCCCAAGGGTCCCTACGCCATGTCTCCCGTGCAGCAGGGGTTTTCCTACGCCGACAAGCACATCGACGCTGAGTTCATTTTGGTTTCCAACTTCAAGGAAATCCGTTTGTACGCCAGGGAAACCCGCCAGCTCCGCGCCTGGCGCTTCGAGTTCCACCGCCTCAATCACGAGGACCAGGACAACCTCCTGAAGGAACTCTTCTTCTTCCTAAGCCCCGCTCGTCTGCTGCCAGACCATGCCGGAGGACGTCCCAAGCTACTGGATCTCATCCAGGCCGCCCCCTTGGACCAGGAGAAGATCACCCGGGCCTTCTATACCGAGTTCCGCACCCTGCGCGATAAAGCCCGAAATCATTACGAACGCCTACTGAAGGACGCCGACGATCCCAGTGCCACAACCAAGGCCCTCCAAGCCGCTCAGAAGCTCCTGGACCGCACCCTGTTCGCAGGCTTCGCCCAAAGTCGTCACCTGTTGCCCGAGGGCCTTCTGGTAGAACTCTCCGAACACTTCAGCCGTCTGGAAGAAAAGCCCGTCCACCGCAATCTGATGCAGCTGTTCAAGCACCTAGACAAGGGGTTCCGCAGTGCCTTCGTGGGCCGGGATACCGAACTGGTCATCCCAGGTTTCAACGGGGGCCTGTTTCGCAGAGATCCGGTGGTGGATTCATCAGGAATGGCGTTGCCCGAGAATCTGGCTCGGGAACTCCTGAAACTGGCCGACAAGGATTTCGTCACCGAACTGCCGGTGTCCATCCTGGGCCACTGCTTCGAATCCAGCCTGGCCGATCTCGATCTAGCCGCAGCCACCCACCAGGACACTCGCCACGAGCACGGCATCTACTACACCCCAGATTGGGTGACCCGCTACATCTGTCGACAGGTACTGGCGCCTCTGGTAACGCGCTGTCGCACCGAATCCATGGATCGAACAACCACCACCCATGGGCCCCGGCCCGAAGGGGACTTGGAAGCCCAGGCCCATTGGGACCTGGAAGCCTTCCACTCCCTATGGGACGGCGTCTCCCGTCTGCACATCCTGGATCCCGCTTGCGGTAGCGGGGCCTTTCTCGCCATGGGCCTGCGAGTGCTGCGTGAACTGCTGGAGCCCGACTATCGCGGCGCCCTGGCCCTGGCCTCTCATCTGCCCGATACCCGCGACGCAGTCCACGAGGACTTCCCCGGTCTCCGGGTGGTGGCCCATGACTCCCCCAGGAGGCGCGCTATGGCTCGACTCCAGGACCTCCTCAACTTCGAACGCTGTTTCTTCGGCGTGGATCTGCACCCCGAAGCCGTCATGCTGGCCCAACTCTCCCTGTGGCTGGGAACCGTCCGCAAGGACCGCAAGCTCTCGGACCTATCCGATCGCCTGAAAACCGCCGACAGCCTGGCTTCAAACTGGGACGATCTCTTCCCCGGCGTGGCCTTCGACGCCGTGATCGGAAATCCGCCCTATGTCCGCATGGAACTTTTCAAGGATCAGAAAGAGGGTTTGAAAAACCGCTTCGCCGCCGTCCATGAGGAGCGCGCCGATCTCTACTGCTATTTCTTCCAGCTCAGCCTGGAACTCTTGAAGGAAGGTGGGCGCTACGGCATCATCGTGAGCAACAAGTGGCTGAGGGCCAAGTACGGCGCCCCTTCCCGAGCCTATCTGAAATCAAACCTGAGACTGGAACGGCTGCTGGATTTCGGCGAATTGCCCGTCTTCGAGGCTGCGGCTGTGATGCCCGTGATCCTGGTAGGGGAAAAACAGCCCGCCGGTCAAGACAACGCCCTGCGATTCACACAGATCACGGAACTGCCCGGCAGCGATCTGGAACTGGAGACCCTCGAGGCCCGCCACGCCGTATCCGTGCTCCCCGCACAACTCAGTGAAGAAGCCTGGCTGCTGGTGAGCGAGGCCAGAGGCGCGGCCTTCGCCTCGCGGAAGAGTAAGGGCCTATCCCTGCGGGAATATTTGGGCGAGACGCCCATCTGCTGGGGCATCAAGACGGGTCTCAACGACGCCTTCTGGATCAATCAGGACCAACGGGACGCCATCACCGCAAGGAATCCCGAGGCCGGGCAACTCCTCAAGCCCCTGGCCATCGGCGACGAGGTGCGCCGCTGGGCGATCCGCCAGGACGAACCCCGCTTCCTCATCTACACGCCGAAGAACCGCTACACGGAAGAAGCCTTCCGCGATCGCTTCCCCGCCGTGGCAGCCCATATGGAGCCCTTCCGAAGTTTCAAGAAGTTCAACAAGCGCACCGGCGAGATGGAAGACGTTGGATTAGATCACCGCGCCACAAAGCAGGCGTGGTTCGAGTTGCAGCAGGCCCAGGAGGCGTACGAACCATTTTTCGGAAGTGAAAAATTGTTGTGGCCCGACATGGCCATGGAGCCTCGGTTCTCTATGGATTCGTCCAACTTCCAGGCAGATACGACATTCTCTATCCCCAAGGCCGATTATTTTCTGCTTGGGGTCTTGAACTCTCGCTACGCCTGGCAGGCTATTTCAACAATCGCCGCTAGCCTCGGAGATCCAAGCCAAGGCGGTCGTATTCGGCTGAAGCGTTACGCGATTGAGCAACTAAATATTCCCCCCCATTCCCAGGATGTGGCGGGACTGGCGAAGCGTCTGAGTGGGCTGGCCACCACCTTCGAAGCCCATCGCCATGCTTTCACGCGTTTCCTGCGCAGGGACGCGCCCTGGCGCTGCGCGCCCCTGGGCGAGGGCCTGGAGCATTTCTGGACCCTGGATGAGACCACGCTGCTGGCCGAAGCCCTGAAGCGCCAGGGCAGGAAGCAGAAGGACGCCACCATGGGCGACCGGGCCTACCTGATCCAGGCCTGGCGCGAAACCCGGGAGCCCATGCTGGAACTGCACGCCCAGATCCAGAAGCTCGAAGCCGAGCTGGACAGGGCCGTGGACGCGGCCTGGGGTGAGCCGTGACCCAAACCTTCTCCCATCCCCTCCTCCTGCTCCCGGGCCTGGCCCTGGCGCTGCTGGCGCTGCTGCTGGGTTTCTGGGCTCAGCTGCGGCCGGGCATCGGTGTCAGCGTGGTGGGGCAGAAACCCCTGCTGCAGGGCCTGGGCGTGGCCCTGGTGCTGGCGGGGGCCTCCCTGGGATTGGCGGAGCCCCGCTACGGCCTGCCTGAAGTGCCGCGCCTCACGGTCCACGTAGTGGTGGACGCCAGCCGCTCCATGCTCGTGCAGGACGCCGGAGGCAGGACGCGGTGGGCGGCCGCCCTGGGGACCCTGGATCACCTGTGGAGCCAGCCCATCCCGGGCGTGCGCTTCGGACTGGATCTACTCACCGGGGACACCATCCCCCTGATGCCCCCGGGGGAAGACCGGGCCCTCCTGCGGGACGCGCTGCGGGCGGTGGACCCCGGGGAGATTGGCAGCCCCGGCACCAGCCTGGGCCGCGGCCTGCCCCAGATCGCCGCCCAGGCCGACAAAAAGGCCCCGGCGGTGATCCTGCTCCTCAGCGACGGGGAGGAGACCTGGGAGACCCAGGCCGATGCCCTGCCCCGAGCCACGGGCTTTTTGAATAAGGCCAAGCTCCCCCTCTACACCGTGGCCTTCGGCCAGCCGAGCCCCCAGGCCGTGCCCGGTGCGTCTTCCAGCGAGGACAGCAAGGAACCCGCCACCAGCACCGCCCAGCCCGCATTCCTCAAGCAGCTCGCCGAGGGCTCTGGAGGCCGCGCCTTCGCCCCCGGGGACGACCTGGCGGGCTTCCTTGCCAGACTCGCCCAAGGCAAGGAACCCCTGCCCGTGGCCCGCAGCCTACAACCGGCCCACCCGGAATGGGGGGCGTGGATGGCCCTGCTGGGCCTGGCGCTCTGGCTCCTGGCGGCGGGTAAACCCATGCGGGCCTGGCGCCCCATCCTGGGACTGCTCCTGGCGGGGGCACTGACCTCCCCGGCGCGCGCCGAATGGCCCCTGCCCCAGGGAGTGAAGGCCTGGCTTGCCCAGACGGCCCTGGACCGGGGCGATCTCCCGGCCGCCCGGCGCTGGAAACCCAGCGGACACGCACCCCATCAGCGCCTGCTGGCGGCCCAGATCGATCTGAAGACCCGCGCATACAAGGAGGCCCTAGAAGCCCTGGCGCCCCTCACCGGCCAGGGCGTGCCCCGCCCCGTGCCCGATTGGCGGGGCCCCGCCCTGTTGCTGGCGGCCCGGGCCCACTACGCCCTGGACCAGAACGCGGAGGCCCAGTCCCTCCTGGAGCGCCTCCTGAAGGAGCAGCCGGGCCGCGAAGAGGCCGTCCACAATCTCCAGGCCCTGCAGAAGGATCAGAGTCCCCCGCCCCCCAAGCCCAAGACGCCCCCGCCTCCCCGCCCCAGCATGGGCGCCCGCCAGGATGAGCTCGAAGGCATCCATCAGCGCCTCCCCCAGAAACCCAAGGCCCAGGGGGGCGTGAAGGATATCTGAGGCGGAAGTGGCGATTCTTCAGCCCCGCCGCGTGGCTAGGAGATGCCCGATCGTCCCGCCTCTGGGAACGCGGGGCCCCAGGCCCAAGCGACCAGGAAGCAGGCTCCGGTGGAGCCTGCGATAGGCGGGAGTGGCGATCGGCGTTCAGCCCTTCCTGGTCGCGAGCAAATGTCCGATCGCCACGGCGGCGGCGTCGGCGGCGTCGGTAGGCAGGGGGTCCTTGAGGTTGAGGAGCACCTGCACCATCTTCCCCACCTGGTTCTTGTCGGCCCAACCATAGCCGCTGACGGCCTTCTTCACCTGCATGGGGTTGTAGTCCCCCACGGACAAGCCATGGAGCGCCCCCGTGAGAAGGATCCCGCCCCGGATCTGGCCCAGCTTCAGGGCCGTGGCCGCGTTCTTCTCCACGAAGGGCGATTCCACGGCCATGAAGGTGGGAGCCTGCTCCGCGATGACCTCGCTGAGCTTCCGGTGGATGCGGAGGATGCGCTGATCGAAGTCGGTCCCCGAGGGATTGCGGATGACTCCCGAGGCCAGGAGTTCCATGCGGGAACCGAAGCGCGAGACCACCGCCCAACCACAGGCCAGGGAGCCGGGATCGACGCCGAGGCAGATGGAGGGGAGGGCGGGAGTCGCAGGCATTGAGGATCACCAGGGGGGCTGATAAAGCAGACCAAGAAGGGCCTAGCCGAAGTTGACGGGCCCGCGGGATGACGGATATTAGGAGGCCCAATGGGATAATAGGAGGATCTCATGAGCATCCGGGCCCTGGTCCTATTTCTCGCCGTATTCAGCCTCCAGGGGGCACCCCCCGCCTTCGTCAAGGCCGGCAGGGGCCCCGGGATCATGCTCATCCATGGCTTCGGCGGCAATAAGGAAGTCTGGTCGGCCACGGCCGCGGAACTCTCCCGCGACCACACGGTGCTGAGCGTCGATCTGCCTGGCAGCGGCGGCACGGCTGGCCCAGCCCTGGTGGAGGGGCGGGCCGATCTCGGCGCCCTGGCCAAGGACCTGGCGGGCCTGGGGCGCTGAGTCCCGGGGGTCCCTGCAGAGGCGGCCGCCATTCCTCACCACGAGAGGAAGCAGCCTGAGTGGTATGCTTTCCGGCCTCTGTTGAGATCCATATGGACCTTCTGAAACGCATTGCCCACCGTTTCCTGGATGATACCGGTCTGAGGACTGCGGTCATCTATGCCCTGACCGCGGGGCTGTGGATCATCGCCTCGGACTCCCTCCTGGGGATGTTCGCCACGGATCCAGCCACCTTCACGCGCCTGGCCACCCTGAAGGGCTGGGGATTCGTCGCCGTCACGGCCATCATGCTGTACGGCCTCGTGAGCCGGGATATCGCCTCGGCCAAGCGGGCGGAGGCGCACCTGCGCCAGGCCCAGAAGATGGAGAGCCTGGGGATCCTCGCCGGAGGCATCGCCCACGACTTCAACAATCTGCTCACCGCCATCCTCGGAAACCTGGATCTCGCCAGGAAGGCACTCCCCAGGGAAACCAATGCCCTCCCCTGTCTGGAGAACATCGAGAAGACGGTCCTCAAGGCCTCCGAACTCACCCGGCAGATGCTCGCCTATTCCGGGCGGGGCCAGTACGTGGTCACACCCCAGGACCTCAACCAGCTGGTCAGGGAAACGACTCAACTGCTTCAGGTCTCCATCTCCAAGAAGATCGCCCTGCACTTTCATCTGGCCCCGAACCTGCCGGCCATCGAAGCCGATGTCGCCCAGATCCAGCAGGTGGTCATGAACCTCGTCACCAACGCCTCCGATGCCATCGGAGACGCCCAGGGTGCCATCACTCTGTCCACGCACGCCCAGGATCTGGACGAGTTCGGCCTCGCCTCGACCATTCCGTTGCAGGCCCTTCACCCGGGCCCTTTTGTGGTGCTAACCGTGAGCGATTCGGGTTGTGGCATGAGCCCCCAGACCCTGACGCACATCTTCGATCCTTTCTTCACGACCAAACAGACCGGACACGGCCTGGGGCTTTCGGCCATGCTGGGGATCCTGCGGGCACACGGGGGCGGCATCCATATCGATACGGAGGAGGGACGGGGCTCCTGTTTCCAGCTCTTCTTCCCTGCCCACCCCGAGCTCGCACCCGCTGCCCAAAAGGCCAAGGCCGAAGCACCCTCACGCTTCAATGGCAAGACACTGCTGGTGGATGACGAGCCCGCGATCCTGGAAGCCACCGCCTCCATCCTCGAGGCGCTCGGTCTCACCGTCATCACGGCTACAGATGGCCTGGATGCCCTGAATAAGTTCGAGGCAAACCGGGAGAGCTTCGACCTGGTGCTCATGGACCTCACCATGCCCCGCATGGACGGCCACGAGGCCTTCCAGCGCATGCGCAGCCTGCGAGCGGATGTACCCGTCATCCTGTGCAGCGGATACAGTGCACAGGAGATTCTGCAGGAATTCCAGGGGCCCAATCCCCCGATATTCCTGCAGAAACCCTACCTCATGAGGGAACTGCAACACACCCTGCAGACGGCTCTCCCAAAGGGCTGAGCCCTATTTCTTCTTGGCGGCTCCCCGCACACTACCCTTGGGAGCCCTTGAGGGACGATTGCTGGATCGTTTGGATTTGGCATTGGGCCTCGAGCGTTCCCCCGCCCGCTTGGGCCGAGAGGGGCGTTCCCCCGAAGGGGCATCGGCATGCTGGGTAGGCCGAGCAGGACGGTCCCCAGGCCGGGCGGCCTTGGCTGTTGGCCGGGAAGAGTGTTCCCCGGGGCGCGAGGATTGGCCCGCCTCCCGGACCCCCTTGGGGGATCTGCCCGTAGGCCTCTCTTCGCGCCTGTGCTGGCCGCCGGCCCTGACACCGCGCTTCTCGGGCACGAAGTCGGCCTCTCGCAGAGTGGCGGGCCCCGCGAGACTGGGGGTGAAGACCGTGCGCTTGCCCTTGGCGTCGGAGGCCTGGGCCTCCACCACCCAGGCCGAAACCCGGCGCAGATCCTCGTCCACGCCCGTGATCTCCACCTTCACCGCGTCGCCGATCTGGAGGACCATCTGGCCCCCCATGCCGGTGACCCGGGTGCGGTGTTCATCGACCACGAAGTTGCCGCCCAAGGCGCCCAGGGGCACGCCCACTTCCACGAAGGGGCTGTCCAAGCGCACGAAGGCCACCTTCAGGGAAAATCCCTGGATCCGGGCTTCGAACTTCTGGCCGATCTTGGCCTTCATCAGCAGGCAGGTCTTCCACTTGTCGTTCTCGCGCTCGGCTTCCGTCGCGGTCTGCTCGGTATCCGTGCACTGCTTGGCCGTGATGGCCAGCTGTCCCTGCAGGCCATCGGGCACGGGCTGCTTGCGGAGGATCTTCCGCAGCCAGCGATGGACGATGAGATCGGGGTAGCGGCGGATGGGGCTGGTGAAGTGCAGGTAGTCGTCCAGGGCCAGACCCGAGTGGCCGATATTCTCCACGTTGTATTCGGCGCGCTTCAGGGAGCGCACCAGCATGGTATTGAGCATGGCCTCCAGGGGCCCGCCGCGGATCTTGTCCAGCAGGGCGTTGAGGATCTCCGGCGTCGGCGTATCGTGGGGGCTCATCAGGCCGAGGCTGGTGGCGATCTCCTTGAAGACTTCCAGCTTCAGGGGATCGGGCTCGTCGTGAACGCGATAGATGGTGGGGATCTTGAGCCGAGTGAAGAAGGTGGCCACGGCCTCGTTGGCCAGCAGCATGAACTCCTCGATCATGTGATGGGCATCGTGGTGGACGTATTCCCGGGCATCGATGGGCAGGCCATCCTCGCCGAAGACGAACTCCGTCTCATCACTATCCAGGTTCAGCGCGCCCCGATGCAGGCGCTCCGTCGTGAGCTGGCGCGAGAGGACCAGTGCCTGATCGAGCATCTCGCAGATCTCATCGCCCAGTTCCCGGCGGAAGCGCTTGTCCAGATCCAGGCAGGCCGTCTTCACCTGATCGTAGGTGAGGCGCTTGCGGCTGCGGATGACGCTTTCGGAAAAGCGGGTCTCGATCACCTCGAGCCTCGGCGAGATGGTCATCCAGGCCGTCATGGTGAGGCGGTCCACCCCTTCGCGCAGGCTGCACAGTTCGCCCGAAAGGCGCTCGGGCAGCATGGGAATGCATTCGTCCGGGAAATACACGGAGGTGCCCCGGGTATTGGCCTCCTGGTCCAGGGGCCCACCCTCCCGCACGTAGTGGCTCACATCGGCGATATGGACGCCCAGGATCCAGCCTCCGCCCTCTTCTGGGGGCAGTACTTCCAGGCTGATGGCGTCATCGAAATCCTTGGCCGTGGGCGGATCCACCGTGACCGTGAGCAGCTCGCGCAGGTCCTCACGCGGCCACTCCTTTGGCCGCGCCCCTTGGGCCGAACCTTCGGTCTGGTGGGCCTCCGCTCCTGCTCCGGCCTCACGCCCCTGGCACCATTCCTCGGGGATTTCCGTGGGAAAGGGCGCCAGCTCGTCCATGACGGTCGTGGGGAATTCCGTGCGCAGATTGAAGAGGGCCGCCGTGAGCTTATTCTCAATCTTGAGATCCGTGGGGCGGCCCAGGCGCGCCACCACCACGCCCTTCATCTGCTGAAGCGTGGGATCGGGGTCCAGTTTCACGGTCACGAGATCGCCGTCGATGGCCAAGTCCGTGGGCAGCACGCTGATGATCTGCTGCATGCGCGGTTCCAACGGCACGGCCTGCCAGCCCCAGTCCTGCTTCTGCAGGCGCGCGGGGATGGGATTTTCGGGACGGGCCAGCACCTTGAGGATGCGCCCCCGAAGACGGCCATCCCGGGTTTCCCCGGAGACTTCCGCCAGCACCTTGTCGCCGTGGATGGCGCTATGCGCATCCCGCCAATCCACCAGGAGATCCAGGCCCGCGCCCTTCTTCATGCCCAGGGGGCGGAGGAACCCGCCGATGCCCTCCGGGTGACCGAGGAAGGTGGCCTCGAAGGTCTCACCGGGCCGAGCGGAGGCCTGGGCTCCTTCGGCGCGCCGAGGAGGTCTGGCATCGGAATCCCTGCCCTTCTGGGAACGGGGCTTCTGGGGGATGAAGGTGTGGTTTTTTCGGGCCATGTACTGAGCCTAGACTCCAATGGCCTTTCGGGGAAGCGTGGGAGAGTTCAACGCTTCACCAGGAGCATTCGGGCCAGCCAGCCCTGGATGCGCCCCAGGACCAACGTCAGGTGCATGGAGCCGAGCAGGCCCAGGAATCCCAAGACACCAAGGCCCAGGAGCATCCACATGGGCGGCAGGTTCCCGGGGCCGTATTGGGTGCACAAGAGGATGAAGTCACCCTCGATGTGGGCGCCGAAGACCCGGATCAAGGGCGTGGCCATCAAGGCCAGGGAAAGGGAGAAGGCCGTCACCATGGCCGTGAAATACAGGACCCCGAAAGGTAGGCGCAGCAGGAGATAGGCCAGGCTCGTCCAGGTGTAGCCATCCTTGAAGAGATTGGCCAAGTGCTCGGTCCAGCGACGGCCTTCCGGAAGGATCGCCGGACGGCGGGGCATGCGCACATCCAGCAGGGCCTCCACCAGACGGCCCTCCGCCAGGCCCAGGGCCCGGCAGGAGCCCAGGAAACAGATCAGGAGGGGAAATCCGATGACCAGGACCAGGAGGCCCAGGGAAAGGCTCAGCCCCGTCACCACCCAGGTGAAGACGAAGATGCCCGCAGGCAGAGAGAGGAGCAGGTAGAGCAGGGAGGTGTAGGCCTTGGGATCGGCGAAGACGCCGAAGGCACTGGGCCAGGGCGCCCCCTCTTCCCCGGTCTCGGAAACCAGGGAAGGGGCGGAGCCCAAGGCCTCGGCCACCAGCAGCTCCCGCTGACGGTAGGTCTCCGCGGAATGTTCGGGTGTGCCCAAACTGGCGAGGGCCTTAGCCGTAGCCTCCCCCGGCGACAGCAGGGGTTCCTCCCAGGACAGTCTGGCCAGTTCGCGGTTCATGCGCTGGCGGGCATCGAAGAGGGCGTCCTGAACCAGCGCGCGATCACACCCCGCCAGGGCCATCTTGAGGGCCTCCAGGTAGGCATCGAGGGATTCTGGCATGGGCGGCCTCCGGGTAGGGCTCCAGGGTATGCCCTGAAACGCCCCGGCGAGGCCTCGATCGGTGAGCGAGCCCTTGGAATCGGCGGATGGCGGGTATTCACCGATTTCTCCGCCATGAGAGAGAGGTTCGCCTGCTCCCTGACGAAGGGAAGAGTTGTCCAGGTGAGGCCGGATAACGCGTCTAGTTCGCGGGAATGCACCTCAACGCGCTAAACTGCCGCATCGATGAACGGAGTGTCCCGCATGTCCGAAATCCTGGTACCTGTCTCCTTTGGCGAACTGCTCGACAAGATCGCGATCCTGGAAATCAAATCCGAACGCATGACCGATGCCCTCAAGCTGGCCAATGTGGGCAAGGAACTCGACGCGCTCAATGCCACCTGGGCGGCCCATCCCGCCTCACAAAAGGACATCCGGGAACTGCGAACCGCCCTCAAGGCCGTCAATGAGCGCCTTTGGTCCATCGAGGACAATATCCGCACCCAGGAAAAACAGCAGGCCTTCGGCGCGGAATTCATCCGCCTGGCCCGGGCCGTCTACTTCGAGAACGACGAGCGTTCCAGGGTCAAGAAGGATATCAACCTGGCCCTGGGTTCCACCTACGTCGAGGAGAAATCCTACGAGGACTACGGCGCCAAGAGCTGAGGCCAAAAGGGTTCACCACGGAGACGGGGACAGGAATTCGCATCGGTGAATTGAGATACGTTAAAGCCCTGTCGTTCCATGCGTGACACAAAACACCTATTCCCTCCAATCAATTTTTTTTCGATCGCGTGTTAGAAAAACGCATGCTACACAAGTTAAACTCCCCCTATATCTAGACTCGATTGTTCTTTTTGAACATGTGGAACCATTCATAAACAATTAATCCACAATCAACCCAGACTTAACATCCCCCCTTTGGAATTGGCCATGATCACGTATTTCCACATCGAGAACTTCAAGTCTCTGGTGGATTTCGACCTCCCCTTGGCGGGGCAGGAATTGGGCCCCTTCACTTGCCTGATCGGATTGAATGGGGCGGGTAAATCAACGGTGCTCCAGGCTTTCGACTTCATCGCCCATGTGGCCACCGGAAAAGTGGAGGAATGGCTAGCCTCGAGAGACTGGAAGAAAAACGAGCTGACTAGCAATCTCGGCGTCAAGAAGCATGTGATCGTCTTCGCGCTCGGATTCCGCCCCACCAGCGGTCCTGTTATTGAATGGAAGGCACGGTTCAACGTTAACCAACTCAAGTGCACCTGGGAGCAAGTGAGCTGCGAGGGCAATATTCTCCTAAAACTTGATGAGGGCCGCCTTGATCTCCTTCATGACCCCGCTTCCGAAGAGCGTACCATCCTGGCTTCCCTACCTTTTGAATATCATGGATCGGTGCTTTCGGCCCTAAAGCTAGGCAACTTCCATTGGTGCATTGGCGAGGTCAAGACACAACTCCTTAGCCTGCGTTCCCTGGAGTTGCTCTCCCCCCAATCACTTCGACGACGCGCCAAAAAGGCTGAAGACATTGGAGTCGGCGGCGAAAAATTGTCGGCCTTCCTGAGCTCCTTTGGGCCAGAGCAACGCGATTCATTGCTGACAAAGCTCCAAGAGTTCTCTCCAAGTTTAAAAAGCTGGCAGGTCCACACGCTACGGGCGGGCTGGAAAAACCTGCGCATCACGGAACGCTATGGGAGCGGACTAGCTGTGGATGCCTCTCATGTGAACGACGGTTTACTGAGGATTCTCGCCATCCTCGCTCAGTCCGAAAGCAGTCATCGATTTCTGCTCTTCGACGAGATCGAGAACGGTATCAACCCGGCCCTGGCCGGAAAATTGATGGATTTCCTGGTGGGCCTCGACTCTAGCCACAAACAGGTTCTCGTCACCACTCACAGCCCCGTGCTCCTCAATTTCCTGGAAGATACTGTGGCATGCAAATCCGTCTTCCTCGTTTACCGCACACCTGAGGGGCGAACAAATGCCTGCCGCTACTTCGAGCAGCCAGAGACTCTTTCCAAGCTCCGGGCCCTTGGGCCGGGTGAGGTCTTCTTGGATACGGACCTTGAAAAGATGGTGACCCGTCTGGGTTCGGGAACGAAGGCGTCGGGACGTCCATGATCTTTCTGGTTTCGGGAGAGGGTCGCACGGACATGGGTATCTGCGCCCAAGATGCCGACACCTGCGAGGGACCGGGTTTCCTACCAGGTCCCATGGCCTGGATCGTGGATCGCTTGGTGGAACCACTGGCTGGATTTTCGGTGATTGAAAGCCAAACGATGTACTTCGTCTCAGAAAGCGCCTTGGCGAATGATTGCCGACAACTCCCTATGACACTCTCCCGAGGCAAGAAACGCGACTACGAAACGGCTCACTTCTTCAAAAATGCCCGCGCCATGGCACGCAGGGCGAAGAAGTTTGAGGGACCCAAATGTCCTGTTTGCGCCGTGCTGTTCCACGACACAGATGAGTCTCAGTCCGCCAGGGGAAACCTCTTCGATACAAAATGGCACTCGATGATGGATGGTTTTTCGGCCGAGGGGTTTGATAGAGGAGTTCCCATGATCGCTCAGCCCAAGAGTGAGGCTTGGCTCCTTTGCGCCTTAAAGCGCGATCCCTATGTCCAGTGCGAGGGACTGGAAACCGACTTGTCCGGAAACGACAACAGCCCCAATTCCGCCAAGTCTCAACTCAACGCAATTTTGGAAGAGCAAAATAAAACATACGACGATGTAGCGGACTTGGTACGGGATGGGATCGTAGATCCGAAACGCATCGATATGCCAAGCTGTCACCGTTTCCGGACACGGTTGGAGGACGTCACCAGGGAGATGCTGGGTTGCAGAGATTAGTGTCGGGGTGCTCCGCCCTGAACGCCTCGAGGCGGTCGATCACCTCCTCCACGGTGACGAGATCCATGACGCCGGGGAATTCCACGCGCTTGCCCCAGGGGAGTTCTCGAGCGGACTTGCCCAGGAATTGCCGAGCGGCTTCCTCGTAGTGGCCGATGGAATAGCGCCTATCCGAATAGGGGCCGCAGCGCTCCAGATCCGTGCAGGCATAGAGTCCCAGCACCTTGGCGCCCATGGCATTGGCCATGTGGGTCGGACCCGAATCGGGCGATAGCACCAGCGTCGCGCGTTCCAGGAGGGCCAAGAGCTGTTTCAGGGTGTCCTTGGCGATCAGATCGATCATCGGCGCCTTCGCAGCCGCGAGGATCGCATCACCAACGGCCCGTTCGAGGGCACTGCGCCCGCCGCAGAGCGCGATGCGCCATCCCCTTGAGGCGGCATGATCGGCAACAGCAGCGTAGCGCTCCGGAGCCCAATTCCGCAGGGCGTGACTGGAGCACGGAGAGATAAGCAGGGTCGGTTGATCGCCGGGGAGCTGTTCCTGAGCCCATTCCCGAGCCTGGACCGGCACAGGCAGTCGCCATTCGACCTGATCCTGCTTGAGGCCCAGGGGTTCGCAAAATTTCCCAAAGACATCCAGGACGTGATGCCCACCACGGGGGATCCGTTCATTGATGAAGAGGCTGTGGCCTTCCTTGCTGCGAGCTCGGTCGTAGCCAATGCGCCTCTGGGCGGAGATAAAGCTGGAGAGCAGGTTGGCGCGAAGGGCGAGTTGCATCTGGAGCAGCACCTCGAAACGCCGCCCCGCAAGTTTGTGACGGAACTCCCGGATACCCGCCCATCCAGCATTCTTGTCGAAGACGATGAATTCAATATCCTCCAGGCCTTCAAGCAGCTTGGCTTCACCCTTGCCGAGGACCCAGGTGATGGGAACCTCGGGCCAAGCGCGGCGCAGCGTACGCAACAGGGGCACGGCATGGGTGGCGTCGCCCAGGGCCGAGAGGCGCAGAAGGCAGATCGAATGAGGTGCGGCGGGAATATTCACTTGTTAACCTTTGAAGGACGGAGCCGTTCCGCTACCAGTTTGAGAGAATGGAAACACATTCATGAGTCAAATTTTCAGAGAGAACAAGAGCGGCCTCCCCTTAAGAAGCCCTGTCACACAGACGCCTCCCGCGGGATGGCTGCGGTTCCTCATCCAGGTCCAGAAGGATCTGAGCCTCTGGCTTCTACTGGTGGCCTTCCTTGGGCTGATGCGCCTCGGCATCCTGCTGGCCTTCCACAGTTCCTGGGGACCGACCACGAGCCTCGGGGATCTGGTACATGCCCTGCTGCGAGGGGGCCGCTTCGATATGCAGATCGTGACCGAGTGCTGTATCTTTTCGCTCCTGATGTCCATCACATGCGGTCTTCGGGACTGGAGCCGAGCCGGTGATCGCCTGCGGGCCGGGATTGGCCTGTGTTTTTTGGCGGTTTCGGCCATGGTGATGGCGATCGATGTGGGTTTCTTCCGGGAATACCACGCCCAGTTCAATCATTTCCTCTTCGGCGCGGTCTACGATGATCGGAGGGCCATCCTCGGCACGATCTGGGCGAGCTATCATCCGCTGTTCAATCTGGGTGCCGCCCTTGGAATCACCCTTCTGGGAGGGTGGCTTCTCCTCAAGGTCGTGAAGCGCCCCCTCCTCGGCGAGGACCGCCTGGGACGCGGATGGTGGCCTCTGCCCCTGCGGGTGGCGCTGGGCCTAGTCATCGCCTTCCTGGTGGTGACCGGAGCCCGGGGCCGCGCGACCAGCCGCCCCTTACAGATGGGGGATGCCGCAGTCGTGGCAGATCCCTGCCTGAGCGCCTGGATCCCCACCCCCTTCCACGCCCTCAGCGAGGCCTATAGCAACTGGAAGGATATGCAGAACATCAATGGTCTCTCTGCGTTCATTCCAGATGGGGATCTCGTGGCCGCGGCGGCAGCGGCCTATCCCGAGATCGGACGTCGAAGCCAGATCGACGATTACCTGATGCATTCGGCCCCGGGCGCCCTGAGGCCTCCCCGTCATGTCTTCCTGATCATCATGGAGAGTTATGACGCCTGGCCCTTGATGGAGCATTGGCGCCCCTTGCACCTCACCGATCAAGTGGCTGCCCTGGGAGCGGAGGGGATCCTGGTCAAGGACTTCCTGCCCATCGGCACAGGCACCATGGCCTCACTGGCAGGCATTCTCACAGGACTACCGGACGTGGGGGTCTATACGGCCTTCCGTCCGAACGCACGGAAGCCCTTCTCTTCCTCACCAGCCGCAATCTTCAAGCGACTGGGCTACCACACGCGTGTGTTCTATTCTGGATACTTGAGCTGGCAGCATATCGGCGAGTTCTGCACCTCTCAGGGCTTCGACGAGGTGTTCGGAGGTGGCCACATCGGCAATCCCAAGGGCAAGGACTGGGGTGTCGACGACGAGGACCTCTTTTCCTTTGCCCTTGGCAAGGTCACCGATGACGCACCCAGCTTCAATGTCATCCTCACGACCAGCAATCATCCGCCCTACCAGGTCGACATCGACCGCAAGGGTTTCCCGATGAAGGAAATCCCCGCGTGGACGGGCTTTGATCCCGCCGGGGGCTTTAGCCGCAAGATCCTCGGCCATCTCTGGTACTCCGATCGCTGCGCGGGGAACTTCATCCGCGCCGTCGAGACGAAACTGCCCCACACCCTCGTGGCGCTCACGGGAGACCATTGGTCCCGCCGCTCCATGACCGCACGACCCAGCTGCTACGAGCGCTCCGCCGTGCCCTTCCTGCTTCACGGGCCCCAGGTGCTGGCAGGCGTGCCACGGCCCTCCCACCCGGCGGGTGGGCACTTGGATATCACGCCGACCCTGGTCGATCTGTGTGCTCCCGAAGGCTTCCGTTATCCCAGCCTGGGAGAGGATCTGCTGCGCCCCCGCCATCACATGGGCCTCGGTTCAGATCGCCTCATCGGCCCCGACTTCCTGATGGAATTCAAGGGTTCGCACGCGACGGTGTTCCCCACCTCCGGCCCCCAGGCCGAGCCCCCCGACAATCCGAAGGCACTTTTCTCCTGGTATCAGACCGCCTATGGGCTGGGCTGGTGGCGAATCATGCGGGGAACGGCACTGGAAGCCAAGGGGCATTAACAGACGCGGTGTCCGGGCTTCGCCCGGACACCGCGTGAGGGCTGTTTGAAAGCCCTGTGAGAACCTCAGGACCGCGCGTTTTCAGCTCTCAGTGCGCGTCCCCGATGCGTTTGCACTCCGCGATAAAGGCGCGGGCATCATCGGCACTGGGCTTGCGGTCCGGGTTCGCCTTTTGGGACTTACCGAGGCGCTCCATGGCTTCACTCAGTGCCTTGACATCGGCTTGCGTGAAGTCCTTGGCCTTGGCCTGGAGATCATTGAGCACCTTCTTGGCGTCCTCCCGCTCGGTCTCGGGCAGGGCGGGCAGGGCCATCATGCCTCCACCCATGGAAATCATTTGGGTAGCAATGGCCTGGGGGCCACCGACATGTTCGACTTTTGCCCTGACCCAGAAGAAGCCGACCACAATTGTAATCAACACAATCAGAAATAGACCGGCGCAACCGATCCCGACGTACATCCAGACTTTGCTCTTCTTCTGGTTTTCGTTCTCGACCATTTTGTGCTCCTGGGGAATCAAGCCAGGATATCAGGCCTTCTTCCAGCCCACGCTGCCGTCCTTGCGGTCCTCCAGGAGGATGCCCATGGCCTTGAGCTCGTCGCGGATCCGGTCGGATTCGGCCCAGTTCCGGGCGGCCTTGGCAGCCTTGCGGGCTTCGATGAGAGCCTCGACGTCCCCATCGAGGCTGGCCTCCTGGTGGGGCCATCCCGCGAAGATGGCGTTGGTCTCGTCCAGGAAGCGAAGGGCGGCATCCCGTTCCTCGCGGGTGAGGGCGGCACGATCATCCTGGGCATTGAGATCGCTCACCAGGGTGAAGATGGCCGCCAGGGCCTCGGGCGTATTGAGGTCGGCGGACATGGCCGACCAGAAATCTTCCCGGGCCTCGGCGATGCGGCGGATGGGATCGAGGGCCTCCTTCCACTCGCCCCCGCCGGACGCTTCACCGTTGCCCTCCATGCGCGTGCGGAAGGTGCGCAGGCGATCGAGGGCGTTCTTGGCGCCCTTGAGCCCCTCGAAGCTGAAGTTGTAGAGCCTGCGGTAGTGATTGCTCTGGATGGCATAGCGGAAGGTGATGGGATCGATGCCCTTCTCCACCAGATCCCGCAGGGTGAAGAAATTCCCCAGGGACTTGGACATCTTCTCCCCTTCCACCAGCAGGAATTCCCCGTGGACCCAGGTGTTGACCCAGGTGTGGCCCGTGGCACCCTCGCTCTGGGCGATCTCGTTCTCGTGGTGGGGAAAGACCAGGTCCACGCCGCCGCTATGGATATCGATGCGCTCACCCAAGAGCTCCATGCCCATGGCCGAGCATTCGATGTGCCAGCCCGGTCGCCCGGGGCCCCAGGGGGAATCCCAGGAGGGTTCGCCGGGCTTGAAGGCCTTCCACAACACGAAATCACTGAGGGATTCGCGCTCGTATTCATCGGCATCCACGGAAGTGCCCACCTGCATGCCCTCCCGATCCAGATGGGCCAGGCACCCATACTGGGGCAGGCCCGCGATGCGGAAGTAGACGCTGCCCTCCCGGGCGTAGGCCAGGCCCTTGGCCTCCAGGCGCTCAATGAGCCCAATCATCTGGGGAATGTATTCCGTGGCCCGGGGCAGGAAGGTGAAGCTGGACTGAGGGATGGCCACGGCCTCCAGATCGTCGAAGAAGGCCTGGGTATAGCGACCCGTGAGGGCCTTCATGGCCTCGTGACGGGCCGCATTCTCGGCCTCCAGGGGCAGATCCTTCTGGCTATCGCGGATGATCTTGTCCTCCACATCCGTGATGTTCATGCAGTGGCGCACCTCGAAGCCCGCGGCCTGGAAGGTGCGCTTGAGCAGATCCTGGAACAGGAAGGTCCGCAGGTTGCCGATGTGGGCGAAGTTGTAGACCGTGGGCCCACAGGTGTAGAGGGTGATCACGCCGGGATTCAGAGGATCCACGGGCTCCACCCGCCGAGTGAGGGTGTTGAAGAGATGGATGGGGCGTGTCATCGTCATGCCTCAAGTCAATCACCAATCGCCCTTGTCCCCAAGTCTCGAGCCGGAATGTGCCCATGAACTTCTTCCAGCACGGCAAATCCAGGAGGGAAGCTGAGGCCGAGCAGCGCGTCCGGACCAGTGCCCTGGAACTCGAGGCGACCACCCTGCGCAGCGAGGTTCAGGATCTGCGGGAGCTGGTGCAGCATCTGGATCAGGATATGCAGCTGATGCTCTCGGCGGCTGAACAACTCGATCCCGGAAAGTCCGCTCTTGAACTCGCCGAAACCATGCATCGCCTGGTCTTTCATCCCTTCGATCTGGCTTCCTTCTTCGTGGCCCTGGTGGACTGGGAGAAGGACCAATTGAATTTCGTTTTCTACCACGAGGGGGGACGCCCCCGGAAACATCCCTCCCGTCGTCTCTCGGAAAAGCCGGGGCTCACGGGCCAGGCCATCCTATCCAACGCGCCCCTGTATACGCGCACACTGGAGGAGGCCGTGGCCCTCGGCAATGTCCTGACGGAAGCGGAAAAGGGCTCGGGCCTCATCCCTTCGAGCTGGTATGGCGTGCCCTTGCACGGTCCCCAGCGCCCCTTCGGACTGGTGAGCTTCCAGAGCTTCCAGGCCGACGCCTTCCCCGAACACCGACGCCAGCTCCTGGACGCCCTCTCGGCCATCCTGGCCATGGCCCTCTTCGGCGGAATGAATAGGCCCGATGCCTGAATGACCCGTGGCGATCCTCCCAAGCCCGGCTAGATCGCCCCTTCCACGAAGCGCAGCATCTCCTCAGGCAGCGTGCGGGCGCGGCCATCGGCGCCCGTGACCACATGGACCGTGCGGCCCTCCACCAGCCGCGTGCCATCCCGGAAGATCGTGTAAGCGAAGGTGATCTTCCGGCGATTGGCTTCCAGGAGCCGGGTCCTCACCTCCACCAGCTCGTCGTAGCGCGCCGGGGACCGGAACTTCACCTGCAGCTCCGCCACACTCATCATCACGCCCTGTCTTTCCCATTCGCCATAGCTCTGGCCCAGTTCCCGCAGGAAATCGGAACGGCCCAGCTCCATCCAGATGGGATAGACGGCATGGTGCACGATGCCCATGGCATCGGTCTCAGCGTAGCGAACTCGAATCTCGGTCTTCGTTTCCATGGTTTCAATCCGCACCACATAGACTACCCCCAGATCGGACAGCGCCCCGCGCTGTCCTCCCGCTCCCCCTTCGCCTGCGGCTCGAGGTCGCGGATGGGGCCCCGTGGTGCACGATGCCCATGGCATCGGTCTCGGCGTAGCGAACGCGGATGGGGGTGATGGATTCGAAGGCCATGGCTCCATCTTGGCAAAAAGAAGCGCCCCGCGGGGCGCTCCCTCCGAAAAAGATGAAATGACTACTCGATGACCACCTTCACCAGATCGCCCTCGTTGGTGGTGATCTCCAACAAGAGATCGCCGGACTTCGAGCCTTCGAGCAGCTTGATCAGGGCGTCGGGCTTGAGACCCTTCTTGGATTCACCGTTGATCTTGATCTCGCTATCGCCAGCCATCTCCAACACGCTCTTGGCCAGGTTGAGGGGCAGGCGCATATGGACTTCGAGGGGACCCTCCTTGGCGTGGTGCGTCTTCCCAGCCTTACGGACGATATCGACCTTGAGGAACCGGGCCTGTTGGGCCACGGCGGGCACGGCAAAGGCCAGGGCCAGGGATAGAGGAAGGGCGAGGGCTCGCATGGAAGCCTCCAGGAAGGGGTTGGGGGGGCGGGGTTGCCTGACCGCCTTCGAGATGGATTACGGAGGCCAGAGGGCCCCGCTTAGTCCCTTCCGCAAAGCTCAGACAGCGGCTCGCCCAGGAGGCGAGCCGCTGTCTGAAAGAGGTTCCTTAAAGGTTCAGGCCTCCATGAGCCGGGCGTGGATGGCCTCGGCGGCGCGGTGGCCCTGGCCCATGGCCAGGATCACGGTGGCGCCGCCGGTGATGACATCGCCCCCCGCGTAGACGCCTTCCACGGTGGTCTCGCCGGTGGATTCGTCCACCTTTACGACGCCCCCCCGCAGGGTCTTGAGGTCCTCTTCCGTCTGGGCGATGAGCGGGTTCACGGCGCAGCCCAGGGCGATGATCAGCGTCTCGCAGGGCAGCACCTCGCGCTTGCCCGTGTCGCGCACGCCGCGGCGGCCATCGGGGCCGGGCTCCGTGAGCTCCATGAGGGCGCACTCGGCTTCCGTGACCCAACCCTGCTCACTGCCGCGCGCCTCCAGAGGCGTCGTCAGCCAGCGGAAGGTGATGCCCTCCTCCATGGCGTGTTGCAGTTCTTCCTTCCGGGCCGTGCTCTCCTTCACGGAGCGGCGATAGACCACCGTGACATCTGCCCCCAGGCGCTTCGAACAGCGGGCGGCGTCCATGGCCGTATTGCCGCAGCCCACCACCACCACGTGCTTGCCCACCGTGATGGGCGTACCGAATTCCGGGAAGAGATCGGCCCGCATGAGGTTCACCCGGGTCAGGAACTCGTTGGCCGTGTAGACGCCCTTCAATTCCTCGCCGGGGATGCCCAGCATCCGGGGCAGTCCGGCGCCGGTGCCCAGGAAGACGGCGTCGAATTCCTGGCGCAGTTCCTCCAGGGTCATGGCCCGTCCGATGAGGGTATTGAGCACGAACTTCACGCCCAGATTCCGCAGAGCCTGCACTTCGAAATCCACGATGGAATTGGGGAGACGGAACTCGGGGATGCCATAGAGCAGCACGCCGCCGGGTTTGTGGAGGCCATCGAAGACCGTCACATCGTGGCCCTTCTGGATGAGTTCCCCCGCCGTGGCCAGGCCCGCCGGACCTGCCCCCACGATGGCCACCCTCTTGCCCGTGGCAGGTGCCACGTCCGGAGCCTTGGCGCCGCCCTCCCGCAGGCTATCGGAGGCGAAGCGCTCCAGGCGCCCGATGGAAACGGCCTCGCCCTTGAGGCCCACCACGCAATGCGCCTCGCACTGCTTCTCCTGGGGGCAGACGCGGCCACACACCGCAGGAAGAGCCGAATAGCGCTTGAGGATCAGGCCGGCCTCCTGGGGACGACCCGCTTCGATCTGCTTGATGAAGGCCGGAATATCGATGCCCACGGGACATCCCCCGATGCATCCCGGCTTCTTGCACTGGAGGCAGCGCGCGGCTTCCAGGCGGGCCTGCTCGGCGCTGAAGCCCAGGGAGACCTCGCCGAAATTGGTGATGCGCTGGCCGGGTTCCTGGCAGGCCATCTCCTGGCGGGGGATCTTCATGCGCTGGGGGGCCTTGAGGGAAGGCAGATCGGCGGTCTTCCAGTCGAAATCGGCCACGGGCTCGATGACAGGCAGATCCGCATCCGTCAGGGGCGCCGCCGTGTTCCTGCCCACGCGACAGGCATGGTCGGCCCCCTTCTCGTCTTCCTGGTACCAGTTCTGCCGCATGCGCAGCATCTGGAAGTCCACCTTGTGGCCGTCGAAATCGGGACCATCGAAGCAGGCGAACTTAAATTCGCCGCCCACCTTCACACGGCATCCGCCGCACATGCCTGTGCCGTCCACCATGAGCGCGTTGAGACTCACGAGGGTGAAGATGCCGCTGGGCCGGGTCAGTTCGGCCACCGCCTGCATCATGGGCATGGGGCCCACGGCGATGACCTCGGCGACCTTTTCGCGAGCCAGGATATCCTTCAGGGCCTCCGTCACCATGCCCTTGCGGCCCCAGGAACCGTCATCGGTGGTGATGACGAGTTCAGAGGAGACGGCCCCCAATTCCTCGGTGAGCAGCACCCGCTCCCGGCTCCGGCCCCCCAGGATGCTGAGCACGCGCTGGCCGCGAGCGTGGAGCACTTCCGCGGCCGTGAGCACGGCGCCGGCTCCGTAGCCTCCGGCCACCAAGACGACGGTGCCCGCTTCCACCAGTTCGGTGGGCTGGCCCATGGGACCGGCCACGGCGTAGAGACGATCCCCGGCGGAGAGCTTGCCCATGGCCCGGGTCGTGGCTCCCACTTCCATCACCACGAAGCGGATCCAACCCTTGCGGGCGTCCCCATTGACCAGGGTGAGAGGCACCCGCTCACTCTTCTCGAAGGGGGCCACCATGATGAACTGCCCCGGTTTGCGGCCCCGGGCAATCATGGGCGCCTGCACGATGAAGGACCAGGTCTCGGGAGCCACCAGCTCCTTCTTGAGGATGAGGTAGCCCTCTTCCGTCTCTTCATCGGTAGGCCAAGGGGAGCGGCCCTTGAGCAGGGGCAGCAGGAGCCCCTCCTCGGTCTCGATATGCTGGCGGAGCAGCGCCAAAAGGCGGCGGGCCGGGCCCGGAACGGCCTCGAATTCAGCGGCCTGAAGGGCCGCGAGGATCCTCTGATCCAGTGCCCCCATCTCCCCATGCTCCTCCAGGAGCTGCTCCTGGAGGGATTCGGTGCCCAATTCTTCCAGCAGGGGGAAGACATCCCGTTCCTCTGCCTCGTGGTGGGAGCGCAGCATCTCCTGGATCCAGCGGCAGCCTTGCTCCACCAGGGCCCAATCCGAGGCTTCCAACGCGGTCTCGAGGACCTCCATGCGCGCAAGAGCTTCCCGATGAAATCCGTGCCAAGGGTCGAGGAGGTGGGAATCGTTCGGATTCGAGGCAAGACACTGGGACATCAAAGGACTCCTTGTTTATCCGCCTGGAACAGCGGTTCCGGCTCGGAGGCAGCGCACGCCCCTCTGGAGCCTAGCTTGATTTTACACGAGCGCCGGGGCCTACCGGTATCGATCCGGAATTCCGGAGGAGGTTCCTGGAGTCCATTCATCCAAACCCAGGGCGGGCCGATCTCAGCCCTGGATCCAGGCAGGCTCAAGGCCCAGGAGCTTGGCCACGGCCTCCCGGCCCCGGGGGCCCGGATCCTCCGTGAAATCGTTGACCCAGCCCTGCACATAGCGGTTGATCATGTCCCGGTCCATGCCCCGGCCGAAGGATTGGGAGTAATCCACGCTCTCCCAATGCCGCTGGCGAGCCATCACCACGCTCTTGCGCATCACGCGGGCGAACTTTTCCTTCAATTCAGCAGGCAGGTCCCGCCGGATGGCATTGCCTCCCATGGGAAGGGGTAGATCGAAGGCCTCCTTCCACCAGGCGCCCAGATCAACCACCAGATTCAATCCGCACTCCCGGTACATGAGCTGGCTCTCGTGGATGAGGAGCCCGGCCGGGAAGCGGCCCTCCGCAACGGCGGGCATGATCTCGTCGAAGGGCAGCAGCTCCACCCGGGGTTCGAAGCCCAGGGTCTCGGCCCAGCGGCGCAGGGACAGGTAGGCGCTGGTGCGCAGGCCGGGAATGGCCAAGGTGAGGCCGGCCAGATCCGAGGGTGCAAGCGTGGCCTTGGAGACCACCAGGGGCCCCGTGCCCTCCTGAATGCTGCTGCCCGCACTCAGCAGGTCGTACTGCGCCTTCAGCGCGGGATAGGCGCCGAAGCTGATGGCCGTGACATCGTAGCGGCCTTCCAGGGCCTCGGCATTGAGGGTCTCGATATCCTTGCGCACGAATTCGAACTGGAAGGCCGCCCGGTCCGGGTCCCCCTCCATCCAGCCCAGCGCCAGGGGGGCCATCATGTAGGCATCGTCGGAATCCGGACTATGGGCGATCACGAAACGGGTCACTTTTCCCCTCCAGAGATGCCCTGGCGCACTTCCAGCTTCTCCTGGACCCTTTCGATGGCCCGGACCGCCGGGACATATCCGGCATTCTCATCCAGGGCCTTCCGATAGCATTCCAGGGCCTGTTCCAGCTTTTCCAGGCCTTCGTAGACCCGCCCCAAATTGTAATGGGGGAAGCAGTAGCTCTCGTAGCGCTGGGCCTTGAGCGCCATGCGCAGCCAGGGGATGGCATCCTCGGGCTGGCCCAGTTCCACGAAATAGGCGCCGATATCGTTATAGGGGTTCCCGAATTCCGGATCCAGATCGATGGCCAAGTGGCAATCGGCGATGGCTCCGTCGTAGTCCTGGCGCAAAGATTTAGCCCAACCGCGGAAGGTATAGGCCTCCGCCGTGGGGAAGACCTCGAGGCTGCGATTGTAGAGTTCGAGGGCCTTGTCCAGCTCCCCCTTCATGTGGTGCTGGTAGGCCTTGCCGACCAGTTCCATGGCTTCCTGTCGTTTTTCGTTTCCGCTCATCGTGCTCCCAGGATATCAGGCCGACGGGGTTCCCAATTCGGAGCCAGCCAAGGCTATCCTGTTGGCATGGCCACCGAAATCCCAGGTACCTATTGTCAGAATTGCTTCACCTGGAACCCCGGGGATCGGGAGAGTTGTCGCAAATGCGGCAACCGCCTCCTCATCGTCAGCGGCGATCAAGGCTGGGAGGAAGACGAGGAGGCCGAGGAACACGAGGATCTCGACGAGCATCTCCTGGAACGGATCACGGGCCTGGAGGAGAACCTGCGCCGGGTGGAGACCTATCTGGAGACGGTCTCGGATCAACTGGGGCGCCTGGAACGCTCCGAAGTCATGCTTCGCAATGGCCTCATGTCCCTGGTCCAGGAATTGGAATCCAAGGGACGGATCGATGGCCAGGCCTTTTCCCAGCGCTGGGAGGAACTGGTGGAGGAGAACCTCCAGCTCATCGGGGCCCGGGAACTCTTCACCCGCTACCGCGCCCGCATCCTTCCCATCTCCAAGCCCAAGTCTGTCTCCCAGCTGCGTCGGGCCCTGCTGGAGACCGCCGCCTTCCTGGAGAACGCCCAGCTGCCCGAGGCCGCCCAGCGCCTCTCCCAGGCCGTGCCCCTGGATCCCAAGAACTACGAACTGCTCTTCACCGTGGCGGCCCTGAAGGAGGTCGTCCAGGAATTCGACGAAGCCGAGGACCTGGTCCGCAAGGTAGTGGCCCTGAGCCCCCGCCACTACGAGGCCTGGCTCCTGATGGCCAAGCTCCTGAGGGACCTCCCTGATCATGCCGATGGCGCCATCGCGGCCCTGCGCACCGCCTCGGAACTCCGACCGGATGAATCCGAGCCCCGCATCCAACTCTGTGAGCTCTTGTTGGACGAAGAGGATCTCCAGGGCGCCATGGAAGCGGCCCAGGAGGCCCTCACCCTCCAGCGGGATGGCGAGACCCTCAGCCTGCTGGGCGAGGTCTTCATCGCCCGGGGGGAATCGGCCAAGGCCATCCAGGCCCTCAAGGAGGCCTCCACCTTCATGCCCGGCGACCTGATGGTGCGGGAGCTGCTGGCCGAGGGCTACATCCTGGCCGGAGAACGCGCCAAGGCCTTCACCATTCTCGAAGAGTTGCTGCACCAGAACCCCGGCGACTCCGAGCTGCTCCTCCTGCTCGATGCGGAAAGCCCGGCCCAACTCCGTTCCGCCCGGGGAGGCAAGGCCGAGAGCCGCTTCCTCCTGGATGACGCCGAAGGTTGGCTCAAGGACGGCAATCCCGGCGAAGCCGAAGCCGCCCTGAAGAAGGCCCGCCGCAAGGACAAGACCGAACGCACCGATTGGGTGGAGCTGCAGATCGCCTGGCACCGAGACCCCGCAGGGCACCTGAAGGCGGTACAAGCCTTCGCCACCTCCGCCCGCCATCCCCGCCTGTGTTTCCAGGCCCTGCGTCTGGCCATCGACTACTTCATGGAAAAAGAGGACGAATCCGGCGTAATGAAGAGCCTGGAAGGCTTCCTCCAGGCTCACCCCAAGAGCAGCGGGGCCTGGGAGGCCGTCATCATCCGACAGGCCTACCGTCTCATGTCCGCCAAGATCACCGAGGATGATCTCATCGAGGTCCGGCGCCTCCACGCCAAGCCCCTTCCGGGCCAGGAAGGGCGGGTCCGCACGCTCCTGGGCCAGTATCTCCTCGACCTGAAGCGCCCCGCCGAAGTGGTGGAGTTGCTCGATCCGATCCTCAAAACCGAGCCCACCCTCATCAACCATTTTCAGCTGGGGACGGCCCTGGCCGCCATCGACGAGCGGGAGGAGGCCCTGCTGGTCCTCCAGGACGGCCTCCATGCCGACCCGGGAGACCTGCCCGAAGACCAAGTGAGCCTGATTAAGAAGAAGATTGAGGGGCTCATCCTGGAACTGGGGAAGCGCGCCTGAGGCACGTCCCGCCCCGGACTTCCGTCACAAGCCATCTCCCGCGGATTCCAGGGGAACACATAAAGTTGACAAATTTGGTCTGAATTGGAGAAGCTAGGAATCGAACGCGGAGCCTTCACCCGCGAAACAGGCCGGGAGAACCCATGAGCTCGCCTCTTCAACAGGTCACCAGCCAGGAATACAAGTACGGCTTCGTGACCGACATCGAATCGGAATCGGCCCCGCCAGGCCTCTCCGAGGACACCATCCGCCTCATCAGCGCCAAGAAGGGCGAGCCCCAATGGCTGCTGGATTACCGGCTGAAGGCCTACCGCCATTGGCTCACCCTCGAAGAGCCCACCTGGGCCAATGTGCACTACGAGAGGCCCGATTTCCAGAAGATCGTCTACTACAGCGCCCCCAAGCCCAAGGAAGCCAAGTATCAGAGCCTGGACGAGGTGGACCCCGAGCTGCTGCGCACCTTCGAGAAGCTGGGCGTGCCCATGGATGAGCGAAAGGCCCTGGCCGGCGTGGCGGTGGACGTGGTCTTCGATAGTGTCTCGGTGACGACCACCTACAAGGAGCGCCTGGGGGAATTGGGCATCATCTTCTGCTCCCTCAGCGAGGCCGTGCGCACTCATCCCGAGCTCGTGAAGCAGTATTTGAGTAGCGTCGTGCCCTACACCGACAACTTCTATGCGACCCTCAATAGCGCGGTCTTCACCGACGGCTCCTTCGTCTTCATCCCCAAGGGCGTGAAATGCCCCATGGATCTCAGCACCTACTTCCGCATCAACAACAAGGAATCGGGCCAGTTCGAACGGACACTCATCGTGGCCGAAGAAGGCGCCAGCGTCAGTTATCTGGAGGGCTGCACCGCACCCCAGTTCGATACCAACCAGCTCCACGCCGCCGTGGTGGAACTGGTGGCCCTCGATGAGGCCAGCATCAAGTACAGCACCGTGCAGAACTGGTACGCGGGCGACAAGGATGGCGTGGGCGGCATCTTCAACTTCGTGACCAAGCGCGGACTCTGCAAGGGCACCCGCAGCAAGATCAGCTGGACACAGGTGGAGACGGGCAGCGCCATCACCTGGAAATACCCGGGCTGCGTGCTGCTGGGGGAGGGCAGCATCGGGGAATTCTACAGCGTGGCCCTCACCAATCACATGCAGCAGGCCGATACCGGCACCAAGATGATCCACATCGGGCGCAATACCAAGAGCACCATCATCAGCAAGGGCATCAGCGCCGGCAGCAGTTCCAATAGTTACCGTGGCCTGGTGCGCGTCACCCCCAAGGCAGAAGGGGCGCGCAACTTCAGCCAGTGCGATTCCATGCTCATCGGCCAGAAGTGCAGCGCCAATACCTTCCCCTACATCGAGGTTCAGAACAGGTCG
Source organism: uncultured Holophaga sp. (assembly GCA_963664825.1). Classification (GTDB taxonomy): domain Bacteria; phylum Acidobacteriota; class Holophagae; order Holophagales; family Holophagaceae; genus JAYREN01. The sequence goes on along the minus strand of OY761614.1, from coordinate 2,326,276 downwards.
GCCAAGGTGGAGCACGAGGCTACCACGTCGAAGATCGGCGAAGAGCAGCTCTTCTACTTCCAGCAGCGAGGCATCCCCGCCGAGGACGCCATTTCCATGATCATCAACGGATTTTGCAAGGATGTCTTCCGCGAACTCCCCATGGAATTCGCCGTGGAAGCCACCCGGCTACTCTCCCTCAAACTCGAAGGTTCGGTCGGTTAATCATCGGAGTTCACAATGCTAAGCATTCGCGGCCTGCGGGCCCGCATCGGGGAAACCGAAGTCCTCAAGGGCATCGACCTGGAGATTAAGGCGGGGGAAGTCCACGCGATCATGGGCCCCAATGGCTCGGGCAAATCCACCCTAGGCAAGGTGCTGGCGGGCCATCCCGCCTATGAGGTGACGAGCGGCGAGGTCCTCTTCGAGGGCAGGAATCTCTTCGAGATGGCCCCCGACGAGCGGGCCCGGGCGGGCATCTTCCTGGGCTTCCAGCAACCCATCGAAGTGCCCGGCGTCTCCAATGCCAGTTTCATTCGCCTGGCCTACAACAAGAAGGCCGAGGCCGAAGGCCGCGAGGAACTGGACCCCCTGGAATTCGACGACTTCATCCGTGAGAAGCTGGGCGAGGTGAAGATGGACGAAGCCCTGCTGGATCGCAGCCTCAACGAGGGTTTCTCCGGCGGGGAGAAGAAGCGCAACGAGATCCTGCAGATGGCGGTTCTCCAGCCCAAGCTGGCCATTCTCGACGAACTGGATTCGGGCCTCGATATCGACGCCCTGCGCGTGCTCGGCGAGGCCGTGAACCGCCAGATGAAGCCCGATCGCGCCCTTCTGCTCATCACCCACTTCCCGCGACTGCTGGAGACCATCCAGCCCGATCAGATCCACGTGCTCTCCAACGGCCTCATCGTCAAGCGCGGGGGCAAGGAGCTGGCCCTGGAACTGGAAGCCCGTGGCTACGACTGGCTGAAGGGCCATGGCGCTGCGCCCCTGGTCGCTTCCGGGAGGGCCTGATGGCAACCCTCGCGGAATGCAGCCTGCTTCCGGATCTGCTGGCGGCGCCCCGTCCCGAGGGATGGAATTCCCTCCGCCAGGCCGCGGAAGCGCGCCTGGAGAGCCAGGCACTGCCCACTCAGAAGGATGAGGACTGGAAGTATCTGGACCTGAAACGCCTCCGGGCCATGGACCTCGTGCCCGGGAAGGCCATCGACCTGGATATCGCCGAATGCATCCTGCCCGAGGCCCGGGGTTCCCGCCTGGTCTTCGTGAACGGACACTTCGCGCCCCACCTCAGCAATACCACCGCCCTGCCCCCGGGCGTCCGCATGCTGCACCTGGCCAGCGCTTCCGAAGCCGCCGGAGGCCTCGGCACGCTGGCCACACCCGAGAAGAGTGATGTCTTCGCCAATCTCAACCATGCCCGCTTCAATGATGGCGCCTACCTCTTCGTGCCCAAGCAGGTGCGGGTGGAGGCCCCCCTGCATGTGGTGTTCGTTTCCCACCAGGAGGGCCCCCAGGCCACTTGCTCCCTGCCCCGGCTGCTGGTGGTGCTGGAGCATGGCGCCGAGGCTCAGGTGATCGAAGAGTACCTGGGGCGCGGCCAGTACTTCACCAACGCCGTCACCGAAGTGCGGCTCTTCGGGCACGCGACCCTCACCCATGAGCGCGTCCAGCGGGAATCCCGGGAGGCCATCCATTTCTCCACCCTGGCGGCCCGGGTGGACGGACAAGCCAGCTACGTCTGCCGCACTCTCAGCCTGGGGGCGCGCCTCAGCCGCCAGGCACCCAGCATCCTCATGGCCGAGGAGGGCGCCGAACTGGAATTGAACGGTCTGGCCCTGCTGGATGGGGACCAGGTGGCCGACACCCATTCGCGCATCGATCACAGGGTGCCCCGCTGCACCGCCCGCCAGCTCCAGAAGACCATCGTGGATGGCCATTCCAGGGCCATCTTCAACGGGAAGATCTATGTCCATCCCGGCGCCCAGCAGACCGATGCCCAGCAGCAGGCCCGGAGCCTCCTGCTCTCCGAATCGGCCCGGGTGGATGCCAAACCCGAGCTGGAGATCTTTGCCGACGATGTGAAATGCGCCCATGGCGCCGCCATCGGCCAGCTCGATCCCGAAGAGATCTTCTATCTCCAGAGCCGCGGCCTCCCCCTAGAGATGGCCAGGAACCTGCTCACCTACGCCTTCGCGGCCGATCTCCTGGCCCCCATCCCTGTGCCCAGCCTCCGCCGCCAGCTCCGGAAAGCCGTCATGGCCCACACGAACGCCTCGAATCTGGATATGCAATAAGAACCGAACCACGTTCTTCTCTGCGCTCTTATTTTTCTCCTCTGCGCCCTCTGCGGTTCATCTTTCTTGGCCCCCACCATGCCGACTCCTTCCGATCTCGATGTCCAAAAGCTCCGCCAGGACTTTCCCCTCCTGACGACCCCCTTCCACGGCCAGCCCATGGTCTACCTGGATAGCGCCGTGAGCGGCCAGGTGCCCCTGCCGGTGATCGCACGCATGGATCACTACCAGCGCCTGGAACACACGAATGTTCATCGCGGAGTGTCCACCCTCAGCCAGGAGGCCACGGACCGCTTCGAGGAGGCCCGGGAGAAGGTGCGGGCCTTCCTGAATGCCGCTTCCACCCAGGAGATCATCTGGACCCGGGGCACGACGGAGGCCATCAATCTGGTGGCCCAGACCTTCGGCCGGGGCCACGTCGGTGAAGGCGACGAGATCCTGCTCTCGGCCATGGAACACCACGCCAATATCGTCCCCTGGCAAATGCTGGCCGAGGAACGGGGCGCCAGGCTCCGCGTCATCCCCATGAACGATGCGGGGGAACTGATCCTGGAGGACCTGGATTCACTCCTGACACACCGCACAAAGCTCCTGGGCCTGGTGCAGGTCTCCAATGTCCTGGGCACCATCAACCCCGTCAAGGAGATCATCGCCAGAGCCCATGCCAAGGGAGTGCCCGTGCTGGTGGACGGGGCCCAGGCCGTGCCTCACCTGAAGGTGGACGTGCGGGATCTGGACGCGGACTTCTACGCCTTCAGCGGCCACAAGCTCAGCGGCCCCACGGGAATCGGCGTGCTCTACGGAAAAAAAGAGCTGCTGGAGAAGATGCCCCCCTGGCAGGGAGGCGGCAGCATGATCCTCTCGGTGAGCTGGGAGAAGACCACCTACATCGGTCTGCCGGGCAAATTCGAAGCCGGCACTCCCGCCATCACCCAAGCCATCGGAATGGGCGCGGCGCTGGACTACCTCCAGGCCCTCGGCCTGGATCGCATCAACACCTACGAGCAGGAGCTGCTGGCCTACGCCACGGAGCGCCTCGAGGCCATCCCCGGCCTGCGCATCATCGGCACGGCCCGGGATAAGGCCAGCGTCCTCTCCTTCGTGCTCGACGGCATCCATCCCCACGACGTGGGCAGCATCCTGGATAGCGAAGGCGTCGTCGTGCGGGCCGGCCACCACTGCGCCCAACCCGTCATGCAGCGCATGGGCATCCCCGCCACCACCCGCGCCTCCCTCACCTACTTCAACACCCGGGAGGATGTGGACGCCCTGGTGAGGGGTATCCTGAAAGTGAAGGAAATCTTCGAATGACTGACCCCCGCGAGCTCTACCAGCAGGTGATCCTGGAGCACAACAAGAAGCCCCGGAACTTCGGGGCCCTGGAAGGCTGCACCCACCACGCCCACGGCCTCAATCCCCTCTGCGGCGACGATATCGAGATCACGGTGGTGGTGGAGGAGGGCATCGTCCAGGACCTCAAGTTCCAGGGGCATGGATGTGCCATCTCCCAGGCCTCCAGCTCGCTGATGACCGTCAACGTCAAGGGCAAGACGGTGGAGGAGGCCCAGCAGATGGTGGAACAGTTCCGGGAGATGATCCGCGGCAAGCTGGACCTCGCCACTGATCCGCACATCCTGGGCAAGCTCACGCTCTTCCAGGGTGTGAAGGATCTCCCCAGCCGCGTGAAATGCGCCGTCCTCCCCTGGGCCACCCTGCACAGCGCCCTGGAAGGCCAGGATGGCGTCTCGACGGAATAGCCAGCTAACCCCCGGATTCAGGCTGTTTCGCGTACAGCAGAACAGATTCACCGCGGAGGCACTGAGTCCACGGAGAATGATTCCAGAGGAAAACGGGTGAAGCCTCTCGTGGCGATTCAAAATCATCTCCGTGCCCTTCGTGCCTCCGTGGTGAGTTTTCATCTTTATTGACTGCAACTTGGTATCAGAGGTTCTCCATGCCCAAGATCGCCGAGATCGAATACACGCCCAATCCCAACGCGGTGAAGTTCGTGCTGCGCCAACCGGTGGCCCTGGGGTTTCCCAAGAGCTTCCCCGACGCCACCATCGCCGAGGCCGATCCCCTGGCCAAGGCCCTCTTTGCCGTGGGCCACGTCGTATCGGTCTTCATGCAGGACAGGTTTCTCACCATCACCAAGGACGACGACATCGGCTGGAGCGAACTGCTGCCCAAACTAGCGCCCCCCATCCGCGCCGCCGAGGGCCTGGGTACGGCTCCCTCCGCGGGGAGAGAGAAGGCCGGTCCCCCCTCCATCCAGTGCGATCCCAATGACGAGTTCCTGGAGAAAGTCCGCAAGGTCCTCACCATCCAGATCCTCCCCGCCCTGGCCGCCGATGGCGGAGGTTTGGAGATCGTCGGCCGCCACGAGAAACAGGTGATGATCCGCTACCAGGGCGCCTGCACCACCTGCCCCGCGGGCCTCACGGGCACACTGGTGGCCATCGAGGGCATCCTCAAGGCCGAAGTGGATCCGGAGATCGTGGTCATCACGGTGTAGGGAACGGGACAACCGCCCCCAGCAGGAACCTTCGAGAGCTCAGTCTCAGGGCTTCTATCGGAGTGCATCAGAGTTGAATTTTTTTGAACAATGATGAACGCAGATGCACGCTGATGCGACTTCCCCATAGCCCTACATCTCACTGCACCACTTGTGATGGGAATTTTTGTTTTTTGGGGTTTCATGCCCCCAAGAGGGGTTTCTGTGGCCTGGGTCGCCAATCGAGAAACATTTAGGCGCAGATCCAGCGATTAGGACATAATGAACGGTAAGTTCAAGACCAGGAGGGTACATGGAATTTACCGACGCCATTCGTTCGCTCGCTTCGCGTGTCGCCTTGCATCGCGAGGCCATCCAAACGGAGGAGGCCACCAAGACAGCCATGGTGATGCCTTTCATCCATGCCTTGGGCTACAACGTCTTCGATCCCCGCGAAGTCACCCCGGAACTCGTTGCAGATGTGGGAACCAAGAAAGGTGAGAAGGTGGACTATGCCATCATGCGGGACGGCAAGCCCATCATGATCTTTGAATGCAAGAAGGTCGGTGCCGATCTGAACATCAATCATGCAGCCCAGTTATTCCGGTATTTCAGCGTCACCGAAGCGCGGTTCGGCATCCTCACCAACGGCCTTGTCTATCAGTTCTATACGGATTTGGACCAAACGAACAAGATGGACGACAAACCGTTTTTCGAATTCGATCTTCTGGACTGGGACGATCAGAATATTGAGGAACTCCGGAAGTTCGCCAAGGAAGCATTCGACCTTCCTAAGATCCTATCCACCGCCAGTGACCTCAAATACCTAAAGGAAATCCAGAAGGTGCTCAGTGTTCAATTGAACACCCCTTCCGAAGATTTCGTAAAAGTCATCGCGAGTCGCGTCTACTCCGGGAAATTCACACAGCAGGTCCGGGACCAATTTTCCAACCTCGTGCGCAGGGCCTTCACTCAATTGGTTGCAGAACGGATCCAAGACCGCCTCAAAGCCGCCATGGCCGCCAACCCCGAGGAAGTTGAAGTTGCCTCCACTCCCCAGGATGCTACAGATGGAGACCTTGACGATGGAATCGTAACCACCGCCGAGGAAATGGAGGCCTTTTACATTGTTCGAGCCATCCTCCGTGAATTGGTTCCGGCTAAGCGTGTGGTCATGCGCGATGCAAAGAGCTACTGCGCTGTCCTTTTCGACGACAACAACCGGAAACCCATTTGCCGGTTCTACTTCAACTCGCCCAAGAAGAAGTCCATTGGGATCTTCGAGGCCGGTCACCAGGAAGAGCGGATCTACATCACAGATCTGGATGATATTTACAAGCACGTAGACAGACTTCAGGCGGCAGTGATGCTTTACGTGACATCCAAGGCCGGCGCTCAAGAGTCTGAGGTTGCTGGATGACATCTTGGCCCACCTGCCCCGCAGGCCTCACGGGAACACTGGTGGCCATCGAGGGCATCCTCAAGGCCGAAGTGGATCCGGAGATCGTGGTCATCACGGTGTAGGAACGGGACAACCGCCCCCAACAGGAGGTGCCGAGAGCTCAGTCTCAGGGCTTCTATCGGCGTTCATCGGCGTGCATCAGAGTTGAATTTTTTTGAACAATGATGAACGCAGATGCACGCTGATCGCCTCTCTGGCTGCGCAACCTCGCGCATCCAGCTCGACCCCATCCTGTCGCAACCCCACCCCAAGGGGTGCAGCCATGGGAGCCTTGCAGAGCACGGAGGCGACACATGGTTCACGTATCCATGCAGCACGCGGTACCGAAGGATTCAATCATCCTGAAGGGCCTGCCGCGTTCGCCGGGCTACGTGGATTGCTTCCGTGTGGAGTTCCAGCCTGAGGGCGAATACACCCTCGATCAGCTGGCCCAGACGATCTTCACGACGAGTCCACCCTGGGCGCTCCTGCTCCTGAAGCTGCGGAACCGCTTGGTGAGCGTGTTTGGCCTCGGCGGAGCCATGCCGGACCCAGCCAAGACGCTCGCACCCGAATTCCGCTATGCGCCGGGAGAGAAGTTGGTGCTCTTCCATAACCGCTGGGGGCGTCTCTACTTCCTCCCGGTCCAGCCCTTCCACCGTGGCATCCTCAGGAGCACGGTGGAAAGGGCGGCCCAGCGCCTCAGTTCAGCACGGGCAGTTCGGTCTGAGGCGTGCTCAGCCAATCGGCGCCCTGGGCGGTGACGACGATCATCTCCTCCAGGGAGACGATGCCGTGGCCGGGCACGGTGAGGCGAGGTTCCAGGGTGAAGACCATGCCGGGTTCCAGGGGGCGGAAGGGCTTTTGCGCGTATTTCTCCCAGGCAGGGCCGAAGAGGGCCGTGCCATCGTGGGGAAAGCGCCCCACCTGATGGCCCAGTCCGAAGGGAAAGTCTTCATAGCCAGCCTCGACAATCGTCCTGCGGGCGGCGGCGTCCACATCCAGACCGCGCCCACCGGCCTTCACGGCGGCCTTGGCGGCTTCCACGGCCTGGCGCAACACCCGGAAACCGCGCTGGACGGCCTCCGGGGCGGCCGTCTCGCCGGGGCGCGCCACATAGTAGGTGCGCTGGAGATCCGAGCAGTAGCCGTCGACCTTCACACCGAAGTCCATGGTGACGAGGTGTCCGGGCTCCACCCGGCGGTCCGTGGGGCCGTAATGGGCCTCCGCCGTATCCGGGCCGGTGAAGACGGAAGGGCAATGATCCTCGCCCCAGGCAAAGCCCAGGCCCCGGCGGCGCACCTCGGCCCTCATGAATGCGCCGATCTCCTTCTCGCTGCGCCCCACGGTGATGAAGCCCTGGACCAGGGCGAAGATCTCCTGGGCCTCCCGGATGGCTTGGCGGATGGAGGCCAGTTCCCCCGGCGATTTGCGCTCCCGCAGGGCCGAGACCACGGGTTCGGCCGAGACCAGGCGGTCCCCCAAGCCGATCTCCCCGAGGGTCTTCTGGAGGGTGAGATACATCCCGTGGGTGAGGCCATCGCAGATCTCGCTGCCCTCGGAGAAGTTCACGCCGATGGTCCTGGGCGCGAGAGCCTTCATCACCTGCTGGAAGGGTTCCTTGAAGCCCGTGACGAAATCGTAGACCTCGTCGTAGACGCCCATTTCTTCGATGGCGGCGCGATCGTAGCGCCCCACGATGGCCCGGGAGCGGCCGTCGGCCGTGATGATGAAGCTGGAATGCCAGGTGAGATCCCCGGGGCTGAGGAAGGCCAGCACGGGGTCTCCATTGATCTCCGTCTCCCGGGTGAAGGTGATCCAGCAATCCAGGTGGAATTCCTTCAGCAGCGCGCCAGCCTGGCGGATCTTTTCCTCGATGAGCATGGGCATCTCCTCCCGCCAGGATAGCCCTTCCCGCATGGCTTTCTCGGAAAAAACATCCGCGTCAGGGGTCCCGCTCCAGATCAGGAAACCTAATGCCTGGGCCATCTTCGGCCTGAATCGTTGTACATTTGAGAGGAGCCCCGAAGTTCTCGGGACCGCCCAATCGCGGCTGACCCCCTCGCTTCTCTCCAGGCTCTCCCACCCGGATGCTCAAGCCTTCGCCTTAGACTGGACCCACCATGACGCCTGCTCCGCTCTCCCTCATCGCCCTCGACGGCCCCAGTGGCGTCGGGAAATCCACAGCTGCCCGGCGGGTGGCCCAGGAGCTGGGCTGGTCCTACCTGGATACGGGGGCGATGTACCGGGCCACGGCCCTGGCGCTGCACCGGGCCCAGGTGAAGCCCTCGGATTCCAAGGGCCTGGAACGCGTGCTGGGCGCCCTCCACATCCAGCAGCTGGGCGCCCGCGAGCTGCTCAATGGAGAAGACGTGAGCGAGGCCATCCGCACTCCGGAGGTGACCAAGCTCGTGACGCCCGTGAGCGCCAACGCCCGGGTGCGCGAGGTCCTGGTGGATCAACAGCGGGCCATCGGCGCCAGCGGAAGCTGGGTGGTGGATGGCCGGGATATCGGCACCGTGGTCTTTCCCCAGGCCTGCTGCAAGATATTTCTCACCGCCAGCGCCGAGACCCGGGCCCAGCGGCGCTTCCTGGAGCTGCAATCCAAGGGTTCGCCCCTGACCCTGGAGGAGATCTTGGCCGATCAGCAGCAGCGGGATCATGCCGATTCCACCCGCGCCGTGGCCCCCCTGCGAAGGGCCGAGAGCGCCGTGGAGCTGGATTCCAGCGCCATGACCCTCGATGAGGTCGTGGCCTGGATCGTGGAGCGCCACCGACAGCACAGGTGATGCTGGGGAGAACTGGTACCTGGACTCCGAGCGATCCCTCCGCGATCATCAAGGAATTCTTTTCCTCTGACATCCTTGCAAAATAGGAGCGCCTCGGGGAGGCTTTGGAGAGTTTTCACCATGGGCCGAAATGGATAGTGAACCAATCTTGATTCGCCGAGCCGACCACGGAGCCCGCATCCTGGTGGTCGATGACGACGCCATGGCACGCAGGAGCCTCCGCGCCATGCTGGAGCGCGGTCACTACCAGATGGAAGCGGCCTCCAGCGGAGAGGAAGCCCTCCAGCTTCTGTACACCTATCAGCCCGATCTGGTGCTGCTGGATATCCTCATGCCCGGGATGGATGGCCTGGAAACCTGCCGCCGCATTCGGGCCCTGCCCGGCGGCGACCTGCTGCCCATCATCTTCCTCACGGCCGACGAACGGCCGGAGATCCACGCCGATGCCTTCCGGGCCAAGGGGGATGACTTCCTCCGGAAACCGGTCCTGGCCGCCGAACTCATCGTCCGAATCCGCAGCCTCATGCGCCTCAAACGCCTTCAGTCGGAAATCCAGGCCGAGCGGGATACCCTCATTGATCTCCAGAAGCAGCGGGAACATCTCTTCGAATTCATCGTGCACGATCTGAAGAACCCCCTGTCGACCATCCAGCTGGGCCTGGAGCTCCTGAGCGACCAGAGCGGCAACGTCCCCTCCACCCAGAACCAGCTGCTCCGCCTCCGGGAGACGGCCCACTACATGGGCCGGATGATCCAGAACATCCTGGATATCGGGCGCGCCGAACAGATGGGGCTGGAACTTCACAAGACCCGCATCAGCCTGGGCACCTGGATCCCCCATCTGCTCCAGGAAGTGGAGACCCAGGCCCATCGCCGGGGTCATGCCCTGGCCTGGCACTGCCCCCCGGACCTGGAGGTGGAAGCCGATCCCGATTTCCTGCGCCGCCTCCTCTTGAACCTCGTCGACAACGCCCTGAAGTATTCCCCCCTGGGCAGCCACACGCATATCGAAGCCCGAGCCGCGGAAAATAGCGTGCGCCTGGAGGTGCGGGACGAGGGCCGAGGCATCCCAGAGCACCTGCGGGAGATGGTCTTCGGCAAATTCGTGCGCCTGGACGAGGAAGCCCAGACTCGCTCCAGCTCAGGCCTGGGCCTCACCTTCTGTCAGTTGGTGGCCGAGGCCCACCAGGGGCGCATCTGGGTGGAAGACAACCAGCCCAAGGGCAGCGTATTCGTGCTGGAGATCCCGGGCCTCTAGCTAGCGCACACCGGCCTTCACACGCATGGCCTGGATATCCTCGGGGGTCAGTTCCAGGGATTGGGTCCGCAGGAGCCGGTGCATGACGGCCTGGGGATTTTCCAGGTGCCCCAGGCCCTTGGCATGCCCCAATTCATGGGCCAGCACCCGCACCAATCCATCCGGGCCGGGGAAGTGGTAGATGGTGATGGTGCGGCGCCCACCGGTCTGGACGTATTCCCCCTCAGAGAACTCCGGCCCCAGGCTATCTCCGGTCCGGCGATAGTCCACCAGATCCAGATTATGGTTCGCGGCGAATTCATTGAGGACCACCACCAGGCTATTGAGGTCCTGGGAGAGTGCCTTCAGTTCCTCCTGGCGGAGCCCCAGCTGCGCCTTCGCCTCGGCGAGCTCAAGGCGCTCGGCCTCCAGGCGCCGGAAGGCCCCCTCGCTGACGGGGTTGCGCCGCGCGGCCTCGCTCTGGGCATTGAAGGCGCTGACCCGGGCGTTGTAGGCGCTGAAGCCCTGGGCCAGGGCGGCCCCCTTCTGGTCCGATTCCTCCTTGAGGGCCTGGAAGCGGACCTTCAGGCTCTCGAAGCTGCCCTGGGTGTCATCGAGCCTCAAGCTCAGGGCCTTCAGGCGCTCCGCAGCTTCCTGGCGGTAGTCGTAGACCAGATTGATCTCCAGGATGCCCTCAGGGGCCTCCCGGAAGAGTTCCCGGGGCACCGCCCGCCTCCAGAGGGAAACCGCCTGGCCTACGGCCTCCGAGAAGGCCTCCCGGCTCATCCCGAAACGCGGATCCACCGTTCCGATCCGGTAGGTCAGGGGCCGGAACGGGAGGCTCCCGTACCAATGCTGAAAGGCCACGGCCACCAGGAGAATGAACAATAGGAGGGGTATCCGCCAAGGGGCGGGAGTCCGTCGGGAATGGAAGGGTCCGAAGCTCATGCCTGCTCAGGATAGCGGTTCTGCGAGCAGGGTTTCCCCATTCATGGTGAGATGGATCCCGATGATCACCGACGGACTCGAGCATCTCCGGGAAGTTTGGGAAAGCCCCTGGGAGAAGGTGACCCTGCCCGGCCTGTTCACGGCGCTGGGCGCCGTGGCCCTGGCACTCCTGATCTACCTGAGGAGCGCCGACGGTTGGATCCCGGTGCTCGATAGCCTCAATCTGGTCTTCCATGAGGCGGGCCATCCGCTCTTCAGCCCCTTCGGGGAAACCCTGCATATCCTGGGCGGCACCCTCATGCAGCTCCTGGTCCCCGCCCTGGTGGCGGGCTCCTGCTGGTACAAGCGCCAGCCCCTGGGCGCGGCCCTCTCGGGCGTGTGGTTCTTCCAGAACGGCTTCAATATCGCCCGCTACATGGCCGATGCCCGGGAGCAGGTGCTGCCCCTGGCCGGCGGCGGCGAGCACGATTGGGCGGCCCTCTTCGGAGCCTGGGGCGTGCTGGCCAAGGACCTGGCCTACGCCGCCACCATGCGCCATCTGGCCTGGTTGGGGATCTTCCTATGCTGTTCCTGGCTGGCCTGGCGCGGGTACCGGGACAGAGCAGCTGGGGCCTAAGGGAAAAGCTGAACCAGAAATCGCATCCGCCATCTCTGGCTGTACATCGGGGAATGCCGCTCAGCGTTCACGGAACAGCATTCCCCTATCACGGGAGTGCGTGGAGGCTATTGCTTTCCCTCCTCAAGAGGGGATCCATCGCCTTTGGGCTTAGCGACCCAGGCATAGAAGCTGGGCAGCGCGAGCAGCGTGAACAGCGTGCTCGTGATGAGCCCGCCCACCATCGCGATGGCGAGGGGGCGTTCCAGTTCAGAGCCGCCAAAGCCGAAGAGCATGGGCATCAGGCCGAGGATGGCGGCCCCTGCGGTCATGAGCTTGGGACGCACACGACCGAGACTGGCTTCCCGAAGGGCGGTCTCGAAAGGAACCCCCTTCTTCATCGCGTCCTTGGCCTGGGTGATCAGCACCAGACTGTTCTGCACCGCCACCCCAAAGAGCCCGATCATGCCCACGATGGAACTGATGTTCCAGGTCTCTCCGGCCAGCCACAGCGCGAAGAGGGCTCCGGCAAAGGCATCCGGCAAGGTGGCGACGACGACGAAGACTTCCTTCCAACGCTGGAGTGCAAGGTAGAGAAGCCCCACCACTAGCGACAGGGCCGCCGCGATGGCGATGCCGAGGCGCCGCTGAGTCTCGCGTGCTTCCTCGATCTTTCCGCCCAGTTGAACGGAAGTGCCCTCGGGAAGCTTCAGCCCCTCCATGGCCTTTTCAATGCGCTTGGCGGTTCTGCCAAGATCGCCTGTGGTGCGGATATTGAGTCCGATGCGGCGTTGGGCGGATTCGCGGCGCACCAGCGTCGGCGTATAGGCCTCCACGAAGCGAATCACCTGTCCCAGGCTCAAGGCTCGGCCATCCTCCAGGATCAGCGGCGTATCCTTCAGGGTCTCTGGACTCACGCGACCATCGTTGGGAAAGCGCACGATCCGCTCGATGCGCTGGGGGCCATCGAAGCGGATCTCGGATTCCAGACCCTGAAGCGCGGACTGGAGGGTCTTGGCGACCAGTGTGCGCGGAACCCCAAGGCGACGGAGGGCCTCCTCGTCGAGGATCGCTCGCCAACGAGGCATGGGGTCGGGCGTATCCGTGGTGACACTGCGCACGCCTTCCAGTTTCGACAGGTGTTCCCGCAGCTCCGGCAACACCCCTCGAATAGCCTCCAGGTTGCGGTTGAAGAGTTTCACCTGGATATCCGCGGGCGTGCCACCAATGCCCTCGGCGATGCGCTCCTGCATGGGAGTGTTCACTTCCACGGGGAAGGGCATAACCTCGGCGGCCTCCAGCACTTTCTTCCCCACGGCGCGTTCATCCGCATCGGGATTGAGAATCACCATGATCTCGCTGTCCGTGATGGGACAGGGATCCTCGGTCACATCGGCGCGTCCGCTGCGTCGATAGACGGATTGCACGCCGGGGATGGCCTTCAACCGGGAATCCAGGTGAATATTGGCCTGATCCACCGCTTCCAGGCTGCTTTCCGCAGGCACCTTGGAGAGGAGCATGAAGGCCCGCTCGTCCAGGGTGGGCAGGAAGTTGGTCCCAAGCCGCATGGCCAGCCAGATGCTTGGAATCGTGAGTGCCATGGCCACCACGCACACCAAGGGACCGTGGTGCAGCGCCCAGTCCAGGGCAGGCTGATAGACCCGCTTGAGGGCCGTGACGAAACGGGGTTCCTCCAGGGAAGTGCCCGGGGGCAGGAATCGCTCCACCAGGGCAGGCACGAGGGTGAAGGTGAGGATGAGGCTGATGGTCATGCTTGATGCCACGGCCATCGCCAGAGGGGCGTAGAGCTTGCCCGCGATGCCCCCCATGGAGAGCAGAGGGATGAAGACCGCCAGGATCACCAGCACCGCGATGAGGATGGGAGTGGACACCTCGGCGGCGGCCCGGGTGAGGGCCACCCGCCGTGGTTCAACGTGTTCCTGATGTTCATGCAATCGGTGAGCAAGATTCTCAACCATGATCACGCTGGCATCCACCAGGAGCCCCACGGAGATGGCGAGGCCACCGAGGGTCATGGCATTGAGGCCGAGCCCCGCAAAATGCAACGGGATCGCGGCTCCAAAGGTCGCCAGCGGCAGCACCACCAAGACCAGTGCGGCCCCCCGAAGGTTCCCGAGCAAGACGACCAGAACGATCGCCACGAAGATGCCGCCCACCAACAGTGCCAGCGTCACTCCGTCCAGGGCACTCGTGACAAGGCGGCCCTGGTCGTAGATCACCTCCAGGCGCATGCCTTCGGGAAGGCCCTTCTGGAGTTCGGCAACGGCAGCGCGAACCCCTTCGGCCACATCCAGGGTGGCGGCGGTGGGCTGTTTCACGATGCGAAGGCTGACATCCTCGTGACCATTGTGGCGGGCCAAGCCGCGTCGAAAGGCGGGAGCCTCCCGAATTTCCGCGATTTCGCCGAGGGTGACGATGCCCTTGGCGGCCTGCACGGGAAGCTGGCGAACCTCTCCCGGGGTTGCGGCCAGGTTGCCCACGGACATGTACCACCCCTTGTCCTGGATCTCCAGCACACCAACCGCCAAGTCCTGGTGACTCTGTTCCAGGGCAGCCATCACGCGGTCGAGACCGACGCCGAGATTCCGCACCTTTTCCGGAATGAGGGTGATTTGAAGGGATCGCTCCTGGCCGCCCAACCGCTCCACGCGAGCGACTCCCGGCACGGCCTGGAGCCGGGGTGCCAGCACCTGGTCGGTGTGATCCCGCAGCCTCATGGGATCCACCTTCTCGCCTTCCAAGACGATCTCCATCAGTTCGTGGAGACGCCCGGAAGCACTGCTCATGAGGGGGGGGCGAGTGCCCGAAGGAAAGCTCCCAACCACTCCGGAAAGGCGCTCGGCCACGAGTTGCCGAGCCCGCCATGGGTCGGTATCCCCTTCAAACGTGACGACCACCTGCACCAATTCCGGCAGCACCACCGTGTTCACGCGCTTGACGCCAGGCATGCCTCCAAGAGCCTGCTCCGTGGGCTGGGCGACGGAGAGTTCCAGCTCCGGCGTGGCTCGGCCCGGGCTCTGGATGAGGACCGAGAGGATCGGCAGGCTCATGTCCGGGAAGAGATCCCGCTTGAGGCTGAGGAAGGTGAATACCCCCGCAAGGCACCACGCGATGCTGATGGCGAAAACCCAACCCTTGCGAGGAAGCAACCAGTCGAACCAGCGGCGGATTGGCGTCCGGTGTTGGGGCACGTAGGCCGCGGAGGGCCCATGCGGCATCGTGGGACCGACAGGAATTTCGGACCCGTTTGGAAGGTTCGGATCAATGGCCATGACCTTCCTCCTCTCCTTCCGGCTGGGTTCGCTTCTGCTGATAGGCTTTCAGGAGGTAGGCCCCCTCAGCCACCACGGTGTCGCCGGGCTTCAATCCACCCAGCACCGAGACTTCGTCCTTCACTTCGGTTCCGCGCCTCACGGGTCGGAAGGAGGCGTGTTCCTGCTCAACCACGAACACGCCCCAACGTCCCTCCACCTGTTGGAGGGCGGCCTGCGGCAGGTAGACTCCCTTTTCCAGGGGCACCTTCACTTCCACCGAGGTCCCAGGGATGGGCAAGGAGCTTCCAAGCAAGCGGAGCCGATAACTGAGTCGCCGAGTGTCCGTCGTGAGGGTGGAGGGAGTGCCCTCCAGGCAGGCCTTCCAGGTCCTGCCATTGGCCTGACGAATCTCGTTCTTGGTGCCGGGGTCCCATCCCATGGGACCGGGTTGGGACAGTTCGAGACGCACCACCCTCGCTCGGGCCGCCTGAAAACTCCCCAATTCCTGACCGGCCTCCACGCCCTGACCTCGCTGAACTTTCCAGGCCACCACCGACCCGCTGGCCGGAGCCTTCAAGGCAAAGCTCGCCCCGGCGCTTCCGGGCTTGAGACCCACGGCCTCCAGCCCCAGGCGAGCGGCTTCCTCCTCGGCCTTCGCGGTATCGGCTTCGCTGCGCACCGATTCCAGATCACGCCGAGCTCCAGCACCCGCCTGGAAGAGCCGCTCTTCACGGGCCAAGTCCGCCTGAGTGCGATTCAGCTTGGCCTTTGCGGCAATCCACTGCGCCTTGAGATGGGCGAGTTCAGGACTCTGGATGAGCGCGAGGGTCGCGCCCGCCGTCCGGGCCTGCCCCGGGGCAACTTGGATCTGGCTGATGATGCCCTTCACGGGGCTGCTGAGCAGGGCCTGGGCCGCCTCGTCCCCGATGGCTTCGCCCGGGACCCAGCGACTTTCTGTGCGGGGCTCAGGCACCTTCATCAGGCGCAGACCCCGGATGCCTTCCAACGGGATGCGGTCCCCCTCCGTTTCTCCGGCCTCATGCCCAGGTTCGTGCTTTTCGGTTTCACTATTGGCGGCGGATTTCTTCGAGCAGCCGACCCCGGCCAGGAGCACCAGAGCAAGGGGAAGGCTCATCATCATGCGGTTCATCGGTTCACCTCAGGGAGCAGGGCCAGGAGATCGGCGGAAAGCAGGTGTTGGGTGTGGAGGCGCCGGAGCGAGGCCATCTGGGCCTCCAGGAGCTGGCGACGGATGGGGAGAGCCTCAGACGGGCGTTCACGCCCCTCCTGAAGACGCAAGCCCACAGCGGCAATGGCTTGGGTGAAATCTGGAACGATGGAAACGGAATCGGCCTTTTGGAATCGCGAAACGGCTCCCTGAGCACGGGCATCCAGTTCAGCCAAGGCCTGACGGGCCTCACCCTGGAGGGCACGAACCTGGGTCTCGGTGCTGCGGCGAATGGCCGCGCGTTCACCGGGACGCGGTAAGCGCACGGCCAATCCGAAGCGAGTGACCTTCTCCTCGCCTTCCTGGGCATAGCTTCCCCGAAGGCTCCAGCGGTTCAGAGACTGGGCTTCCTTTAAGCGGAGGCTGCGTTCCTCCAATTCCACCTGGGCCAACAAAGCCTTGCGGAGCGGGCCCTCCTGCAAGCGCTTGAGGAGATCCCCCTGGGGGAACGATGGGACCACACCGGGATCGGCGAGAGGAATGGGGGTCGTTGCAACGTCGGCCAGCGCGACGAGAGCCCCCCAGGTGCGGGCAACCTGACTGCGAGCATCGTCGAGGTCTTGCTGCACCTTGAGGCGCTCGCCTTCCACCAGGGAAACCTGGAAAGCCGGATCGGCCCCGGCTTCAAAGCGGGCCTTGGCCGCCTGGAGCCATTCCTCCACGGTCGCGAGATCCGTTTCTCGAAGTGCGAGCATTCGTGCAGCCAGCCAAGCATCCAGGTAGGCCGTTCGCAACCGAAGAGCGCTCTCTCGGCTGGCGGATTCCTTCAGCAAGGGGTGTGCTCTCCCAAGGCTGGATTCCAGTTCTGCCCGCACCCGAGGAGAGAGGAAGAGGGGCAGATCCACATCGAAGCCCTTGTCAGTGGTCCCAGGGGCTCCGGGAATCCGACGCGGTCCTGCCGACAGGGAAACGGTGGGCCCTTCCCGCAGAAAGCCACGGCTTTCCTGAAACTGGAGGTGCCGCTCCGCAAGCAATGCATCCGTGCGCCATTGTTCTGGGGTCGAGCGAGCTTTGGATTGAATATCGGGATAAGTCAGGGGCGTTTGAGCCGCTACCTGTATAGCCAACAGGCAGGGCATAGCCCCGCAGATCATGGGTCTCATGAGGTCCTCGAATCTGATAGGAAAAGGCAGGCCCAGACATGGGCCAGATCTTCGGCCGACGGTCACGTCAGGACCGAGGGGGCGTCTTCTCCGGTTCGAGGTCGAGATTCAGGATGGGACAATCCACCGTCTCTTCGTAGACGGCCTTGGGCAGGGGATCGGGAGGCGGAGGAGTGGGGGCCATCGGGATCGGTGCCGTCGCGCAGCCATCACTGCACATGAGATGACAGACCTGCCCCTCCTCGCCTGGGGTTTCAGAGCAGCGGTCGCAGTGCGATGCGCCGACATAAAACGCGATCAGCAGCAGGAAAACCGTTGCGACCCATCGCCTCATTGATGTACGCCCTCCACGCGTTCCCGCATTTCCTCATTCAGACAGAGTCCATGATAAAGGAGCTTCGCAATGCAATCGCCCACGATGCGGTAATGGATGTGGTTTCCGTGGCTCAGAGGGCGGGCTGAACGAATTCCAGGAGCTGCTTGGCGGATTGGGCTCCCGTGCGACTGGCGAGCTTCTGGGCATCCTTGAAGAGCATCAGCGTGGGCACGGACATGACACCCAGGTCCCCTACCAACTCCGGGGTGGCATCGATATCCACCTTCAGGACGGAGAGCCTCCCCGCCAGTTCATCGCCGAGGGCGACAAGGAGGGGTTCGAGGACCTTGCAGGGGCCGCACCAAGGGTGCGCCGAAATCCACCAGGACTGATCCCGTGGCGATGGCGAGGGGGAATTCGGCGGCTGTGAGGACTTTCAGGTGGGACATGTCTGCTCGCAAAATGGGCTTCGGAGGTCGAAGCAGGGGTTGGGTTCCTGTTCAGGCTTCGGTTTCGGCCAGCCAGCGTTCGGCATCGACGGCGGCCATGCAGCCGCTGGCGGCGGCGGTGATGGCCTGGCGGTAGGTGTGGTCCGCCACGTCGCCCGCGGCGAAAACGCCGGGAATGGCCGTATGCGTGGAGCCCTTCTCCACCATCAGGTAGCCCGCGGCATCCAGGGGCAACTGGCCCTTGACGAGCTCCGTGTTGGGCTGATGGCCGATGGCCACGAAAAGCCCGTCCAGGGGCAGTTCCGCACGGCTGCCGTCCACGGTGTCCTCCAGCACCAGGGCCCGGATCTTCTCCACCTCATCGCCCATGGGCGTCGTCACCCGGTGGGTAAGGATCTCGGCCACCACCTTGTTCCAGTGCATGGCCACCTTGGGATTGGCCAGCGTGCGCTCCTGCATGGCCTTGGAGGCGCGGAAGGCGTCCCGGCGGTGGATGAGGTTCACCTTGCTGGCGAAGCGCGTGAGGTAGGTGGCCTCTTCCAGGGCCGTGTCGCCCCCGCCCACCACGGCGATTTCCTTGCCTCTGAAGAAGAACCCGTCACAGGTGGCGCAGGCCGAGACCCCGCCGCCGCTGCGGCTGAGTTCCTGGTCTTTGCCAATCCCCAGCCACTTGGCCGAAGCCCCCGTGGCGATGATCACGGCGTCCGCCGTATATTCGCCCTGGTCTGTTCCAACGCGG
This sequence comes from uncultured Holophaga sp., assembly GCA_963664825.1. GTDB lineage: Bacteria > Acidobacteriota > Holophagae > Holophagales > Holophagaceae > JAYREN01. Next base: position 2,307,383 of record OY761614.1, on the reverse strand, counting down.
AAGGGCCTGGCGCTGAGATTTACGGAGGTCACGGTCTCGGCCTTAATATCGGCCCCGAAGCGCAGGGCCTGCTCGCGCATCTCATCCATGAGTTCGGGGCCGGGGATGCCCTGGCGGAATCCTGGGAAGTTCTCGATCTCGGTGGTGATGGTGAGCTGGCCGCCGGGCTGGATGCCCTCGAAGATCACGGGAGCAAGCCCCGCGCGGCTGGCGTAGATGGCGGCTGTGTACCCGGCGGGGCCGGTGCCGATGATGAGGAGGCGGTGATGGGCAGGTGGCATGGGGATTCCGGAAGTGTGGAAGACGTTGCGAGAAAATGGGCCGTTTCAGCGGGCGGCGAGGAAGACCAGCATGTTCTGGGGTTTCTGGAATCCCAGGCTGCGGCCCACTTCCCTGCCCTCCCCGTCCAGCAGGATGACGCTGGGGTAGCTGCGGATTTCCAACTTCTTGGCCAGATCGGGACGCTGCTTATCGGTATCGATGCGGATGGCGATGGCATTCTTGGCGATCCAGGCCTTCACCTCCGCGTCCGGCCAGGTCTTCTCGTCCAACTCCTTGCACTGGGCGCACCACTCCGCGTAGACGTCCACCAGCACGAGTTTGTGCTCGGCCTTGGCCTTCTTAAGAGCCCCTTCCAGATCCTGTTCCATCCAGGCCTTGGGACCCGCTTCGACAGCCACTGTCGCGCCGCCCCGGGGCAGGAGCGGGAGGTTCAGGAAGTTCTCGACGGCCCGGATGCCCAGTAGCAGGCCCAGGATCAGGATCAGGAGCAGGAGGGCGAAGGCGCCGAAGGCCGCGCCGCTCTTGGCGGCCACGACACCCAGTGTCGTGTAGGTGACGGCCATACCCAGCACCAGCATGAGCGAGAGCGCGAAGCCCTTGGCCTTGCCGCCGCCCTTGGCCCCGATGATGGCCATGGTGATGGGGATCATGGGATAGACGCAGGGTGTGAGGCTGGCGCCCATGCCCGCCAGGAAGACCAGGAGCAGGGCCAGGAGGAGGCCCTGGTGGGGAGCCTCTGGAACGGGCGCCTTTGCCGCCTCGGCCGTGGGAACTGCCACAGGCGCCGACGATGCTTCCGGCGCAGGCGCATCCACCTGCAAAGATGCGGAATCAGGCTTTTTTTCGGGTTTTATTCCTGAGATTCCTGCCGCCGTGGCGGCGGGAATCTCAGAGGCCTTCACTTTGAGCGTGCGGTTGGTGGGAGGGAAGCAGCTCCCCCCCTCCCCTTCCGTGCAGGGCTGGTACTGGACATCCAGTGTCACCTCCCCGGAGAGCCCTTCGCCCGTGACGGGGACCCGCACCGACAAGAAGCTGAACCGCAGAGATCGCGGAGAAGAAAAGAGAGAGCGCAGAGGAAAACAGAAGCGGAACATGTTCTTTTCTCTGTGCCCTCTGTGGTTCGGCAGTTTCCCCGATCCGGAATGCAGGAAACCGAGCCATCAGACCCTGAACGTGTCTTCCCGCCAGACGCCGATGCGCCGCTTGATGGCCTCGCCGCTGAGCCGCTCGTCCAGGGCGACCTGGACGAGGGCCGGCAGTTCCGCGTCGGAAGCGAAGCGCAGCGCCACGAACTGGCTGGGCGTCAGCTCCCGGAGGCGCCCCTGCCCTTCAGCCGGCAGGAGGGCCCTCATGCGCAGGGTCTCCTCCAGGCGGATGACCCGGTCCTGCACCCGCAAGGAATAGATGCGAACCCGCAGGAAGAGCACGAGAACGCCGAAGGTGAGGAAGAGTTCCCACACATCGGCCCCATGCTGGCGAAAGACATGGAGGCAGGCTCCCAGGAAGGCCAGGAGCAGCAGGGGAAAGGCCACGAAGTGGTACCAGGGATCGAAGCGATGGTGGTTGGCGTAGGTCTGGGGCATCGGGACCTCCTGGGGTTTCAGGAACGGGGCCGAAAGGCCCGGATCACGGTTTCATCGGTCTCCAGGCGGGGACCTCCGATGAGATCCACACAGTATGGGACCGCAGGGAAGACCGCCTCCAGGCATTCCCGGATGGACTTGGGCTTGCCGGGCAGGTTGATGATGAGGCTCGAACCGCGGATGCCGGCGGTCTGACGGGACAGGATGGCGGTGGGCACGAAGCGAAGGGAGGCGCTCCGCATCTGTTCGCCGAAGCCCGGCATCAGTTTTTGGCACACGGCCTCCGTGGCTTCGGGGGTTACGTCCCGGGGCGCTGGACCCGTGCCCCCCGTGGTGAGCACGAGGCAACAACGCTCCACATCGCAGAGTTCCCGGAGGGCGGCCTCGATGAGCGGCCCCTCATCGGGCACCAGGCGAGGGCGCGCTTCCCATTCGCTATTCAGGAAAGCCTGAAGCGTCTCCCGGATGGCGGGTCCGCTCAGGTCCTCGTAGGCTCCGGTCGAGGCCCGGTCCGAGACCGTGAGAATGCCAATGCGGGCGCGTTCTGCCATGGAATCTCCCTTGCATCAGTGTGCCCGAAACGGGAAAGGCGCCCGAAGGCGCCTTTCCCGTGTTTCCGAAACGTCTACTTCTTGGGGGCCTTCTTGGGCTTCTCTTCGGCAGTCGCCGTTTTCTTGGGAGCCTTCTTCGGCTTTTCATCGGCGGCTTCGGCCTTCTTGGGGGCCTTCTTAGGCTTCTCTGGGACAGCTTCCGTCGCCTTGACGGCCTTCTTGGGCTTCTCTTCGGCAGCTTCAACGACCTTGGGGGCTTCGAGCGCCTCTTCTTCGGCGGCCTTCACGGCATCGGGATCGCCACCGGCCTGATCCTCCAACTCGCCTCCCTCCATGCCGCCGGCATCGAAACGAGCCACGGGCAGGCCCGCCTCACGCTTGCGCTCCAGCTCGGAGAGGGCCAGGAAGGCCTCCTTGTCCAGGAGTTCCTCGGTGACGGTGGCGGTGGACAAAAGCCTATCGAAGATCTTCTCCGTGCGGACCCGGCCCTTGAGTTCGGTAGTGGCGCCGCGCTTCTCGAGATCGGCCTTGAAGGGCTCGAAGGCCTGCTGGACCTGATGCTCTTCCATCAGCCGATGGATTTCGGCGTCGATCTCCTCATCGGCCACCTGAATGTCTTCCGTATTGCCGATGGTCTGCAGGAGGTAGCCGCTGCGGACCGCGCGCTCGGCCTCGTTCATGCGGCTCTGGCGATAGGCGCCCCAATTGACCTTCTTGGGATCGACGCCCTGGCGGGAGACATGATGGGCGAATTCATTGCAGTAGTCGTCCAGTTGGAGGGCCACCATGGAGGCCGGCACTTCGAAGGCGGCGGCGTCGAGCAGGGTATCGAGCAGGGTGGTCTGCAGGCGGGCCTGGGCATCGCGCTCGGCGGCCTCCTCCAGGTCCTTCTTCACGAATGCCCGCAGGGCCGCCAGATCCTTGTAGTCGCCCATATCCTTGGCGAACTCGTCATTGGCCTCGGGGATCTCCCGGGTGCGCAGATCCTTGAGTGTCACCTCGTAGACGACGCTCTTGCCGGCCATGGCCTTATTGGCATCCTCGGCAGGCACGGTGATGGTGAAGGACTTGACGTCATCGGCCTTGAGGCCAATCAGTTCCTTGTCGAAGGGGCGATCGGCGACGATCTGCACCACCTGGTCCTTGAACTCCTGGGCCTTCATGCCCTGGGGCTTGACCTTCACATCGAAGGTGGCGAAATGGCCCTCGGCGGCCGCCTCTTCCACGGGGGTGAACTTGGCGGCCTGCTGACGCAAGCCCTCCAGATGTTCGTCGATGGCGGCCTCGTCGATGATCCGCTTCTTCTTGGTGAGCTGGACGCCCTTGTACTCGGGCAAGGTCACTTCCGGGGCCACGTCGTAGTGGATGTGCAGCCGTCCCTCGGTGCCTTCCTTGAGTTCCACCTTCTCCACGGAGGGCTGGGAGATGGGCTGGGTGCCGGCCTCGGCGGCGGCGCTCCAGAAATGGCGCTGGACCAGATTCTCGATCACTTCGCCGTAGATCTCGCGCTGATAGCGCCCCAGCATCACAGCCTTGGGGGCCTTGCCGGGCCGGAAGCCGGGGATGCGCACCTTGGGCGCGATCTTGGCGAGCACCGTGCCGAACTCGGCATCGACCTCGGTGGTGGGGACCACGAGTTCCAGGGATTTGCGGGTGGCGGAATGATGAGTGAGATTGACCTGCATGGGTGCTCCTGGGGCGTATGTGTGAAAGTTCTGGTCCTGAAGGGGGACGTCTGGTCGTCCAAAATGGTGCGAATGGCGGGACTCGAACCCGCACGGCGTGAGCCGCTGGAACCTAAATCCAGTGCGTCTACCAGTTCCGCCACATTCGCCAGGTTGTCAATTTCGTGGTGCGCCCGGAGCGATTCGAACGCCCGACCCTCAGGTTCGAAGCCTGATGCTCTATCCAGCTGAGCTACGGGCGCACACGAAACTTCGATTGTAGTCGAGGTTGCCCCTGGGTTCGAGCCCTCATTCGGGCTGGATAGAGCGCCAGACCTTAAATGGCTCTATCCACCTGAGTCCCGCCTATCGCACCCCGCACTGCGGGCTGCTCCCACTCGCTTTGCTCGCAGAGGCGGGTCCCTTGGCCACACACGAAACTCCAATCCCCGTCGAGGTTGCCCCTGGGTTCGAGCCCTCATTCGGGCTGGATAGAGCGCCAGACCTTAAATGGCTCTATCCACCTGAGTCCCGCCTATCGCACCCCGCACTGCGGGCTGCTCCCACTCGCTTTGCTCGCAGAGGCGGGTCCCTTGGCCACACACGAAACTCCAATCCCCGTCGAGGTTGCCCCTGGGTTCGAGCCCTCATTCGGGATGAAGGGGCGCCGGAGGGGATGGCCCTACTGGAGGCACCAGGCGTCTTCGATGGCGTTGCGCCGCAGAGTGGCCAATTCCTCGAGGGTCAGGCCCAGGCCGTCGGCGGCCTTCCATTCGCCGGGGATATCGCAGGCCATGACGCCGGGGTCATCGGTGCCGAGGGCGCAGCGGACGCCCGCCCTCAGCATCTGAGGGAGGGGATGGGCGCCCAGGCTGGGTACCAGGGCCCGATTGGAGGTGAGGCAGACATCCACGGGAATCTGCCGGTCGGCGAGCAGCTCCAGGATTTCCGGATGAGCCGCGGCGTGAACGCCGTGCACGATGCGACTGACACCGGCTTCCAGGATGGCCTCCCGCACGTTTTCACCCGGGCCGTTCTCGCCGGCATGGGCCGCCAGGCGCATCCCGGCCTTGCGGGCCCGCTCGAAGACCGGCGCCCATTGGCGGAAGGGAACCCCTTCGACGCCCCCCGTGGAGAACCCGACCACCCAGGGGGGCCGGTCCCCCAGCACCAGATCGAGCACCTCGTGACCGTGCTGGATGCCGAAGTGATTCACCGCATCAATGATCACCGCCACCTTCACGCCCTGGGCCCGGGCCTCGACGATGCCCTCGTCCAGGCCACGCCAGAGTTCCTCCAGGGTCAGGAGCTTCTCGGCGACACAGAGGAAGTGGGGACTCACCCAGAGATCGATGCCCCGAGGGCACCCCTCTTCCATGGGGGCCAGGCGGCGCAGGGCCGCCCGCAGGGTCTCCCGGACCGCTTCGGCGCCCCGCAGGAAGCCGCAGCAGAAGAAGAACGCGGGGATGAAGCCCTCGAAGGGGATCGTCTCGCCACGCCAGAGGGCCTCCAGGGTCGAAGGTAGGGCCTTGCCCTCCCGAGCCGCCTGCTCCCGCACCCAGGCGGGATCCAGACTGCCTTCCAGGTGGGCGTGCCGATCGATGGACGGAGGGAGCAGCAGGCTCATGGAGCCTCCAAAACGACGGGATCGGGACGGGATCTTCCAGGGAAGAGCCCCGTGGGGCCAGAAGAGGGAGCACGTGTCCCCCCTCGTGGCAGAGGCCTATTCGTCGTAGTCGTCCATGCTGAGATCGCCCGGGTCCACCCCTTCGGAGCGGGCCGCCGTGATGCCCAGCGTCTCCTCGAGGCCATCTTCGGCAGCGGCCTCTGCTTCCGGCTCAGGCGTGAAGTCGTCATCGATCTGAAGCACGGCCTTCTCCCGCTTGGGAGCCTTCGACTTGGCAGGCGCATCTTTCTGATTCGCACCACACTTAGGGCACAGGGCCTCCGGCTTTGTGAAATCATAAAATTTGGTATTGCAGGCGAAGCAGTTCCACTTCTTGCCCAGTTTGGCCATGGTCCCCCCGAAGGCTCGGTCAAAGGACCAAGGATTTACCATGCTTTGCCTCGGCTGTCATCAGGCTGCTGGCCTTTCTTCAGCCCTTCGTGCTCCAAGGCACAGGTCCCAGCAGGGTCGGATCACCTTCACAAAGTTGCTGGATCACGGTCTGGTGGAAGATGTGGTGGCCTTCTTCTACCTCGTCCCCATACCTCTCGACGAAGGAGGCCCTGGAGCGCTCCAGTTCGTCCCGCAGGAGGGCATACAACTTTTTTTTGGCCTTCCCCTCGACTACCTTCGCGGGGAAGTAAAGTTCAATATCCCCCACTAGCACCCGGGCACTGCGCTCGGCATTGGCCCGCACCTTGGGGTCCAGGGGCGCCACCGGCGTTTCGGAGATCGGGTCCTGGATGTGCTGGGTGACCGAGGTGGCGTGGACCGCCGGCTGCGGCGCGGCAGCGGCGCGTTCCTCCTCCTTCTGGCCCGCCTGGAAGGAGAGGGCGGCCTCCGCCGCATGGGCCAGGGCCCGGACATGATGGGGGTGATCGAGCACCTGCCGGAGACCGCTATCCACCAGCAGGATCGCCACGGGCTTCCGGCGCAGGCGCAAGGGGAGGATCCGAACATCGGTGGCCTCGAAGCGGCTCAAGGGGGCGAGCAAGGCCTGATAGGAGGCACCCGGACGGGTGATGCTGGGCACGCGCCCCTGCAGGAGTTCCTCCAGTTCGGCCGGAGGCACCACGGGCGTGCCTAGGCGAGGCTGATCCAATTCGAAGCCCCGCTGGGCGTAGAGACTGCCGAGGCCCTGTTTCACCACGAAGAGGGCGCTGCGCTCCACGAAGGGCTGTAGGCCGTCCAGCATGTTCTTGAGCACTTCCCCCTGACTGGCGGCCGATTCGATCAGATCCAGGGCCACGCCCAGATCATTCTCGGTGTCGGCTGGGGCGTCCGGGAAGGGATCCTCCACCGACTCGGGCCCGGCAGCATCCAGGATCTTCTGAAGCAGGGCGTCATCGGGCTGGAGGCGCCCCATGCCTTCTTCCCAGGTCATGATGACCTGCTCCTGCAAGGCTTGTAGGCGTTCCTCGATCCAGGACCGGACCAAGGGTTTGATCGATTCTTTGCGGCTGTCGTCCATAGAGGATCCCGGGGCTTACCTTGAGAGTACTCCATTTCCGCTCCGCTGGCTTTTCCCCCCGCAAGACGCTAGGATCAAGCCGTTTCGGGGAGCCCTCGAATGGCAGATCTTTCGATCCAGATTCGCGATGCGGACGGCCTGGCCGTGGTGCAGCCGGTAGGCTTCATCAACGCCCATACCGTGCGGCAGTTCGAAAGCGCCCTGGAGAGCCTGGTGGAAGCCCAGAAATTCACCATCCTGCTGGACTGCCAGAAGCTCAACTACATCAGTTCCGCCGGTCTGGGCGCCATCATGGGCCTCATCGAAACCGTGCGGGAAAACGGGGGCGATATCCTGCTCTGCAGCCTCCAGGAGAATGTCTACGCCATCTTCGATACCCTGGGCTTCACTCAGCTCTATCGCGTGTTTGCCAATGAGGGCGAGGCCCGACAGGCCCTGGCGGGGAAAGCCGAGTGAAAGTCGCGCCCCCTCCCGAGACCTTCCGCCTGGTCATCCCCAGCCAGACCCGGTACCTGAACCTGGTGACCGGTTTGGCGAAAAGGGCTTCCATGGTCGCCGGCATGGACGACGCCACCGCCGCCAAGGTCTCCATTGCCGTCGACGAAGCCGTCACCAACGTCATCATGCATGCCTATGGGAGCGAGGCCGATCACCTGGTGGAGATCGAGCTGCGCTTCGTGCCCTCGGCCCTGGAAATTCACATCTGGCACACGGGCCATGGCATCCGCGAAGACCAGATCTTCCTCCCCGATCCCGGAGAATACGTGAAACACCCCCGCAAGGGAGGCCTGGGACTTCTCCTGATGAGCCGCTTCATGGACGAAGTCCATTTCCTGGAAGGCAAGGAGCGCAACGAGTGCTGCATGATCAAGCGCGTGGAATGATCCCGCGACCATGAACGCACCTGTTCCAGCCTCCCCCTTCGACCGCCTGCGGGAGCTCTCCCTGCGGATTCCAGAGGGGGCTCAGGAGCTCCTGCCCATCGTGGATTTCCTGGAGACCTTCCCCGAACAGGTCACGGAGGAGGCCCTGGTGCACCTGGTGGGGGTCACAGCCCTGGGCATCGCCAAGGCCGGGCAGGGTGGCCTCTGGGACGGCTCCCGCTGGATCTTCCTCCGGGGCAACGCCGCGCCCTTCCCCACCAATCCCGGCCCGGGATGGCTGAGCCTGCCCTGGATGTACGGCGACGATCTCTTCGGCCATCTGGTAGTGCGCACCCCTTGGGCCCCCTCCGCCCTGCCCCTCCTGCTCTCCATCTCCGCGCCCCTGCTCGCCTGGCGGCGCCTGGAGGCCCTTCGCAGCGACCAGAACCGCGCCCTCGCCCTCCAGCTCTCCCGCTTGAACACCCTCTTCGATCTCACCCGCGGACTGGGAGAGGCCGAGACCAAGGCCGACGTGGTGCACCTGGCCGCCTCCTCCCTGATGGCGGAGTTCCTGGTCTCCCGTCTCCTGGTGGTGGATGCCGAGGGCGCCGTGCTCTTCTCCCGGGGCCTGGGCAAGCTGCCGTCCCCACTCTCCACGGACGCCCTCCATCAGATCGTCGAAGACAAGAAGCTGGTCCATGCGGTGGAACTCCAGGACCAGGACCACAGCCATGGCTTTGCCTATGCGGCTGAGCCGACCCTGGGCAGCCTCAGCGATGAGGACGAACTCTTCTTCCAGACCCTGCTCAATATCACCTCCACCCAGCTCTCGACCCTGGAACTGCGGGAATCCCGCCTCCAGGCCATCCGCATGGAGAAGGACCTGGATCTGGCCCGCAACATCCAGCGCCGCATCCTGCCCAAGCAGCTGCCGGAACCCCCAGGCTGGCAGTGCGCGGCGGCCAATCTCCCCTTCGAGGCCGTGGGGGGCGACCTCTACGATCTCTGGATGGCCCACCAGGAGGCTGGCCAGAATCCCCGGCTCCACATCGCCCTGGGGGATATCTCGGGCAAGGGCCTTCCCGCTTCGCTGATGATGACCCAGCTCTCGGCCTTCCTGCGCGCCATGGCGGATCGCCGGGTGGAAGACTGGGGCCGCCTGGCCCTCCGCCTGGACGCCCGCATGAATGAGGTTCGAGACCGGAACCGCTATGCCACCCTCTTCGCCGGCAGCTTGAACCCCCGCAACGGGGACCTGCGCTATGTCAATGGGGGCCACAATCCCCCCCTGCTGATCCCGGGAAACGGCGGTCCCGTGAGGCGCCTCTCCCCCACAGGGCCCATGGTGGGCCTGCTGCCCGGAGCCATCTTCCGGGAAGGGCATACCTGCATGGAGCCCGGCGATGTGCTGCTCCTCTTCACCGATGGCCTGGTGGAGGCCGAGAACGTGGCGGGCCAGGATCTCGGCGAGGAGCCGCTGATCCAGGCCGTGCGGACGGATCCCAGCGCCAGCGCCGACGAGATCTTCGAACGGATCCTGGTGGACACCTTCAAGCACATGGAGGGTTCGGGCTTCAAGGACGATGTGACGCTGGTGGTGGTCAAACGCTGTGTGTGATCCGGAGGTAACCCCATGAACGGGTTCAAGTCCTTCATCCTCATCGTGGGCATGACGGCCCTATTGGTGGCCATCGGCTCCTACCTCTACGGTGACGCAGGGGTCGTACTGGCCCTGGGCGTGGGCCTGATCATGAACGGTGTGAGCTACTTCTTCTCCGATCGCATCGTCCTGGCCATGTACCGGGCCCGGGTCGTCAGTCAAAACGAGGCCCCCGATTTCCACGCCATCGTGGCCAATCTCGCCCAGCGCGCGGGCCTGCCCATGCCGCGGCTGGCCATCATTCCCGACGAGACGCCCAACGCCTTCGCCACCGGGCGCAACCCGGACCACGCGGTAGTGGCCGTCACCGAAGGAATCCTCCGCGCCCTCAACCGTGCCGAGCTGGAAGGGGTCATCGCCCACGAACTGGGTCACGTCAAGAATCGCGACATCCTCATCGGTTCCCTAGCCGCCGTGCTGGCCCAGGCCATCATGTTCATCTCCCACATGGCCCTCTGGATCTCGCCCAGGGACGATGAGGGCCGGTCCAATCCCATCGCGGGGCTCCTGATCTACATCCTGGGACCCATCGCCGCCATGATGCTCCAGATGGCCCTCAGCCGCAGTCGCGAATACATGGCCGACGCCTACTCCGCCCACCTCACGGGCCGACCCGATATGCTGGCCAGCGCCCTCCAGCGCCTCGCCAGTTTCAACGCCCAAGCCCCCATGCGCGACGCCCAGCCCGCCACGGCCCACATGATGATTGTGAACCCCCTCTCCGGAGGAGGCATTGCCAATCTGTTCAGCACCCATCCCCCCATGGCCAAGCGCATCCAGCGCCTCAATGCCATGGCCATCGAGACACGCTAGGGCCGTGGGCCTCTGACTAAACTCCCAGAAACGGAGACCAGCCGCGCATGGCAGAGAGCCCTTGACGACAGACCGACTGGTCGGTATCTTTTTACAGACCGTCCGGTCGGTCTCTATCCAAAGGGTGCCATCACCATGACGACGAGAAGCTCCGATACCCGCGATCTGCTGCTCCAGGCGGCCCTGGCCATCCTCATGGACGGGGAGGGCGTCCTCACCCTGGATGCGGTCGTCAAGCGTTCGGGAATCAGCAAGGGGGGGCTCACGCACCACTTCCCCACACGGGAGGCGCTGGTGGAAGGGGTGGTCGACGAGATCCTCAAGCAGTTCGCCTCCGCCGCCGCTCACATGGAGCCCGGAAGTGGCAAGGGGACCCTGAAGGAGGCCAAGACCTATATCGAAGGGAGCCTGGAGCCTTCCATGCGGGGATCCGCCGCGGACATGGCGAGGGGGCTGATCCGCCTCTACGGCTCCGACTTCCGCAGGGACACTCCCTTCCTGGATCCCTGGCGGAAGCTGTTCGCCAGCCGCCTGGATCGCTTCCGGCAGGCAGACGACCTGGACGGATTCGCCCGGGCCGCCATCGTCACCCTGGCCGTTGAATGTTTCGTCCTGATCGATGTCTTCGGCCTCTACGAATTCACGGATCAGGAGATGGACGCCATCAAGCGGGAGCTGCTGGCCCGCTTCAAGTAGCCACTGCCCGTTCCCAATTTCTTTTAGGGGCCGTTACGAAATAACCAATGCCTTTCTGATGCCTTCGTTACGGCCCCTTATGTCGTTGGTGCAAACCCAACGGACTGTTTATTCCTCTAAACGACTTGCCCCTCCTCGGAGGGTAAGGAGCGTTATGTCCGCACGAACCTGGGTACCCCTCGCCATCCTTTGCTCCCTGGTGGGATGCGGCTCCCAAAGGGATGCCCATCCAGAACCCACCCGCTGGGTTCGGGTGGCCCTTCCGGAATCCCGCGAGCAGGCGGAAGCCTTCCCCTTGAGCGGAACAGTGGTGCCCCAGGGTGCGGCCCAGGGCCTCTCCTTCCAGGTGCCGGGCCGCGTGGTGAGCGTGAGGCCCCGGGAGGGGGAGATCGTCCGGAAGGGGCAGATCCTGGCCTCCCTCGAGACGACCGGCTACGTCGCGGGCCTCGAGGCCGCCTCCGCGCAGACGCGGTCCGCTCGGGCCGCGGCCACGAGGGCCCAGGACGAATGCCAGAGGATGAAGAGCGTCTACGACAAGCAGAGTCTCGCCGAGAACGACTTCCTGAAGTTCAAGCTGGCGGAACAGGCCGCCCGGGAGCAGCTCCTCCAGGCCGAGGCGGGCGAGAAGATCGCCCGGAAGTCCCTTTCCGACACGAGCCTGAGGGCCCTCATTGGGGGAGTCATCACGCGCCGCTCCGTAGAACCGGGTGTTATGGTCGCCGCCGGACAGCCAGCCTTCGAGATCGCCCAGGTGGATCCGGTGGAGATCCAGATCGGCATCCCCGAGAACCTCGTGGGAGCCATGAGGATCGGACAATCCGCGCGGGTGACCCTGCCAGCCCTGCCCGAGGCGACCTTCGGGGGGACCCTGCGCGTGATCAATGCGGCCGCGGATCCCGCCAGCCGGACCTACATGGCCCGTATCTCCGTGAAGAACCCCAAGGGCCTCCTCCGGCTGGGGATGGTGGCCGAGGCCCGGATCCAGGGCGACCGCAGGGAACGCCTGCTCCTCGTCCCCTTGGAATCCATCGTCAAGGACCCTCAGGGAGCCCCGAGGGTGTTCGAATTCCGACCCAACGAGAACCGCGTCCTGGCCCGCCGGGTTGTCCTCGGGGTCCTGGAAGGCAAGCGGGTGCAGGTGCGCTCCGGGCTCGAGGCCACGGCCCACATCGTGGTGGCGGGCCAGAACTTCCTGCGGGATGGTGCCCCCGTGCAGGTCGAGGCCACTCCTTCCGGGAGGAACTGAGCCATGAAGCGCGCCATCCAGTTCTTCCTGAGGTATCCCGTCGTCACCCTGGTGGTCGCCGCCCTGGCCGCAGTGCTCGGCCTCAACGCCCTGCTGGGCATGCCCAGAACGGAAGACCCCAGCATCACCATCCGCACCGGTCTCGTGATCGCGGCCTACCCTGGCGCCACGTCCGAGCAGGTCGAGCAGCAGGTCACGCGCCCCATCGAGGCCCACCTCTTCAAGTTTCCGGAAATCCGAAAGAGCAAGACCTTTGCAACGAGCCGTCCGGGTCTCGTGATCTTCAACGTGGAACTGGAAGACCACGTCCGGCAGGCCGACACCTTCTGGGCCAAGCTCAGGGCCGAACTCGAGCTGGCCAGGGCAACGGAACTGCCCCAGGGCGTCCTGGGACCAGTCGTGGATTCGGACTTCGGGGAGACCGTCGCCATGCTCATCGCCATCCGGGGTGAGCGGTACGGATACCGCGAGCTGCGCGACTATGCCGACAAGGTCAAGAACGAGCTCCGGGCCATTCGCGAGGTCGGGCGCCTGGTCACCTATGGCCAGCAGGAGGAGCAGATCTGGATCACCGGCAATCTGGGGCGCTTGTCCCAGTATTCGGGGGATCCCACCCGCATCATCGGGGCCCTGAACCAGAGGAACGCCATCGCCCCATCCGGAAGCCTGGAGACGGATTCCGGGAAGGTCCCCTTCCAGACTCCGGGCCTGTTCAACACAGAGGAACAGATCCGCAAACTGATCATCGACGTGTCCCCCGGCGGGCAGCCCGTCTACCTCGGGGATCTGGCCCAGATCGAGCGGCGCTACAAGGATCCCGAGTATCTCGTCCGCTTCGATGGCCAGCCCTGCCTGCTCGTCTCCGTGGAGATGCAGAAGGGGAAGAACATCGTGGAGATGGGGACCAAGGTTTCAGAGGCGCTAACGCGCCTGAAACAGCGGCTCCCCTCCGACCTGAGGCTCGATTTCATCGCCAACCAGCCCCAGGTGGTGGATTCCCGGATGCACCACCTGGGCGTGGAATTCCTGCTGGCCATCGGCGCCGTGATCCTGGTGGCCGTGCTGCTCCTCCCCATGCGCGTGGCGGTCATCGCGGCCCTCGCCATCCCCCTCACGATGCTCGGGACCCTCGGCATCCTGGACGCGGTCGGCATCGAGCTGCACCAGGTCTCCATTGCCGCTCTCATCGTGGTGCTTGGCATCGTCGTGGACGACGCCATCGTCATCGCCGACAACTACCTCGAACTGTTGGATCACGGTGTTCCGCGCATTCGAGCGGCCTGGAGATCGGCCACGGAGGTGTTCGTCCCGGTCCTGACGGCCACCCTCACCATCATCGCCTCCTTCCTGCCTCTGTTGATCCTGAAGGGGAGCGTGGGCGAGTTCATCATGGCCCTGCCCATCACGGTGGCACTGGCCTTGAGCGTCTCCCTCCTGGTCGCGGTCTGCATCACGCCCCTCCTGTGCCGGAAGTGCATCACGAGGGGAATCCAGGCCTCCACCTCGAGCCAGGCAGGAACGAAGAAATTCAATCTCCTGGACTGGATTCAGGCACAGTACGGGAAAGCCATCGCGTTCACCATGCGCCGCAAGGCCCTGACCCTGGGCTTCGGAGCCCTCGGCATCGCCCTCGGGGCCCTGCTGTTCGCGGTCGTTCCCGAACAGTTCTTCCCCAGTGCCGAACGAAACCAGTTCGTCATCGATCTGTGGATGCCCCAGGGCACCCGGATCGAAGCGACCCAGGCCGCGCTCCAGGACATCGAGCGGCATCTTTCCCAGAACAAGGACATCGATCATTTCGCGACCTTCGTCGGGGAGAGCGCCCCCCGTTTCTACTACAACGTCAACCCCCAGCAGCCGGATGCGGCCTACGGGCAGATGGTCGTCAATACCAAGGACGCGAAGAAGACCGAAGGCCTGGTCAACCGGCTCCAGGTGGAGCTGGCCCGGATTGCTCCCGAGGGGCTGGTGATCGTCAAGGAACTTCAGCAGGGGGATGTCATGGAGGCCCCGGTCGAGTTCCGGATCGTCGGAGACGATGCGGCGCGCGTGAAGGAGGCGGGGCGCCAGGTGGAAGACATCCTGCGCGGCTGTCCCGAATCCCTGTTTGTGCACACGGATCACTTCAACGATTCGCCGCTCGTCAATGTAGATATCAACCCCGAGCTGGCCAATAGGCTCGGCCTCACCCACATGGGCATCGCCCAGACCCTCGCAGGGGGACTGGAAGGAGCCCCCGTCAGCACCTACTGGGAGGGCGACCGGGCGGTGCCTGTGATCCTGAGGATCGATGCCCAGCATCGCGGGAGCTTCGGAGCCGTCCGAGGTGCCCCCATGACGTCCCCCCTTTCCCAGGGCAGCCTGCCTCTCGGGGCCGTGGCCACCCTGCATCCGGCATGGCAGCCCAGCCGCCTCGTGCGCAGGAACGGCCTGCCCACACTGACGGTGAGGAGCTTCGTGAAGCCGGGGTGCTATGCGTCCGCGCTTCAGGCGAAGGTCGGACAACGGGTGTCCAAACTGACTTTGCCTCCAGGGGTTCGCATCGAATCAGGTGGCGAGGTCGAGAACCAGGGAGAGACCTTTCCCATGATGATGATCGCCCTGGGCATCAGCCTGCTCGCCATCTTCCTCGTCCTGCTGGTCCAGTTCCGGAACCTCAAGGAGCCCCTGATCATCATGGCCTCCATTCCCCTGTCGCTCCTGGGGGCCATGCTCGGACTCGTCGTCACGGCCAATCCCTTCGGGTTCACGGCCTTCATGGGGATGATCAGCCTCTGCGGCATCGTGGTCCGCAACGCCATCATCCTGGTCGACTACATCAAGGAGCGCCGCAGGGCAGGAGCCACCATCACCGAGGCCGCCATGGAGGCCGGATCCCGGCGACTGCGCCCGATCTTCCTGACCACCATGGCCGCGGCCGTGGGCGTGCTGCCCATGATCCTCTCCGGATCGAAGCTCTGGAGCCCCCTGGCCAGCGTCATCGCCGTGGGCCTCATCTGCTCCATGGTCTTCACCCTGCTCGTGGTGCCCGTTCTCTACGTCACCGTCATGGAACGCAGGGTCAAGGGCCTGCGCACGGCCCTTGTGGTCCTCTGCCTTGCGGTGGCAACACAGGCCTGGTGCGAATCTCCCAAGCCCCTCACGCTCCAAGCTTGCCTGGAATCGGCCCTCGAACGGAGTTCCGTCACGCGGATCGCCCGGGCCAAGGTGGAGGAGAACCGGCACCGGCTGAAAGCCTCCCGGACGGACTACCTGCCCCAGCTCACGGGCGATTGGAACTGGAGCCGCACGAGCACCTCAGGTCTCGTCAACATCCCGGCGGGGGGCCTGGGCACGCTGGCCGATATCGGCCCCTTCCCATCCCAAAACGTCAGCCTCGACCAAGGCTCCCGCAACCTGTCCATCGGGAACCTCACGCTGGGACAGCCGCTGACTCAACTCCTGAAGGTGCGCCAGGGGGATCTGGCGGCCCAGAGGGACCTGGAATCGGCCCAGGCGGAACTCACCAAGGCCGAAGGCGAGATCCGCCTGGCCGTGCAGCAGACCTATTTCGGGATCCTCATCGCCCGCCAGCAGCAGGCCGCGTCCAGAACTGAAGTGGCGGCCGTGGAGGCCGCCCAGGAGGAGAGCCGCGCCTCCGTCAAGGCCGGCAACGCCCTGAAAGTCCTGGATCTGGGCTCGGGAGCCTCCCTCCTCCAGGCCCGCCAGAAGCAGATCGCCGCCCGGCACCAGGAAGCGGATCTCGTCGGCGAGCTGAAGGAACTGATCGGATGCCCGCTGGAGGAAGGGATCGAACTCTCCCCGGCGGACATCCAACCTCCGATCGTTCCCCCCTTGGATTCCGTGCTGGACAAGATGCTCCGAGACAATGCAGATGTTCGATCCGCGAAGGCCCTCCATGAGAAATCACTCGTTGGGATTCGTGCAGCCAAGCTGGATTACATTCCCGAGATCAGTGCCTTCGTGAAATACACCAACCAGAGCGGCGTCCCCTTCCTCCGGAGCGATTTCACGAGCGTCGGTGTGCAGCTCTCCTGGAACCTCTTCGACTGGGGGAAGCGCAGCCACGTCATCAACCAGCGCACGGCGGAATCATCCCAGGCCAAGGAGAATCTCCGGCGAGTGGAAAATCGGGCTCGGTTGGATATCGAAAAGGCCTATCGAAAGCTGGAGGATGCCAAATTGCTCCTTGAAGCTGCCGACCAGGCTTCGCAATACCAATCAGAGAGCCAACGAATTGCTATGGATCAACGTGAGGCGGGTCTCATCCCGCCCACCAAGCTCGAAGAAGCCAGGGCCGCAGCGGCGAAAGCCCAACTGGAGGCCATGCAGGCCCGGCTTGGACTTTGCTTAGCCGGGGCGGAGATCGAACGCCTCCTCGGGAAGCCGCTTCCACGATAATCAGCCCTGTTCCTTTGCTGCCGATCGAGCAGATTCGATTTATCTTCCCTTCGGCGCATTGGGCCCTGGAACCATCAGTCCTGAGGAAGGACCTGGACACTCCAGCGGAAGAGACGGCGGCCCCCGGGTTCCACCCTGAAGATTCCGGGTTTCTCCCGGAACTCGCCATCAAAGCTCACGGGGCTCGCCGTGCCCGCCCAGGGTTCGATGCAGAGAAAACCGGCCCCGGGCTTGGTCCAGAGTCCCAGCTGTTGGAAGCCCTCCCAACTCATTTCGAGGCCCAGCGCCCCCGGCGCCAGGTAGCGCAGCGCGCGGCTCTGGAGCTGATCGAAGATGAGGGCATCCTGGGTGAAGAGATCATCCCGCAGCCGCAGCACCTTGCCATCCACTGGGTTGGGATAGGGGTGAGGATCCAAGAGCCCATCGCTGAGGCGCGAGATCGGCGCGGGTTCGGCCTTGGGGAACTCCAGGCGGTGGGACTCCCGGGCAGCGCCGGGCAGGGGCCAGCGGAAGGCAGGGTGAGCCCCCAGGCTCGCGGGCAGGGGTTCCTTGCCTGGATTGCGCACCTCGAAGACGGCCTGAAGCACGGGCCCTTCCACGGAGTAGGTGATCCAGAGTTCGAAGGGAAAGGGGAACTGGACGCGGCTCTGGGCGTCGTCCCGCAGCCTCCAGGTGCAGCTCTCCCGGCTCAGGCGCACAAGGGTGAAGACCCGGTCCCGGGCGAAACCATGGCGCCCCATGGGAAAGGCCTGTCCGTCATGCCTCAGCACATCGCCCTTCAGCTGCCCCACGATGGGGAAGAGCACGGGGGAAACCCGCCCCCAGACTGCGGGGTCTCCGTTCCAGAGCAGATCCGGTCCCTGGATCGGCAGGAAGCGCCGCAGCTCCGCCCCCTTCTCGACGAATTCGGCGCGGATCTGCTGGTTGGCGATAAAACAGGAATCCATGAATGTCCCGATAGGATTCTTCCATGGTACCCGCACAAGCCCC
Source organism: uncultured Holophaga sp. (assembly GCA_963664825.1). GTDB lineage: Bacteria > Acidobacteriota > Holophagae > Holophagales > Holophagaceae > JAYREN01. Next base: position 2,289,497 of record OY761614.1, on the reverse strand, counting down.
TCCCGGGGCCAGATCATCCCTCGTCGGTCTTGGGCAGGAGTTCCTCGAATTCACGTTTGAGCTGGTGCGCACACTCAGGGCAGATCCCGTGGGTGAATTCGGCTTCGGAGCGGGCTTCGATATAGTTCTCCACCTGGGTCCAATATCCGCTGTCGTCGCGAATCTTCTTGCAGTGACCGCACATGGGGATCAGGCCCCGGAGGATCTGCACGTTCTCCAGGGCCTCCCGCAATTCCTGGGTAATGCGCTTCTGGTTTTCCGCCAGATGGGCATCCCGCACCCGAAGCCGCGCCTGCGTCAAGGCGAGACGACTCACGATGCTGTGAAGGGCCAGGGAGACGAGGGAGGCCGACAGGAGCCCCAGGCCCCAGTGCAGCCGATCGCCATTGGGGTGCACCACCAGGACGCCTACGATCCAACTCGTGAGACAGGAGCCCAGGATGATCAGGTGCAGCTTCAAACGGGGCGACACAACGCTGGCGGCGGTGAGGATCAGCATGAGATCGCTGGTGAGTTCGACCCTGCCGGTGAGCCCCATCAGGAGGAGATGATTGGCCGTGGGAGCCAGGAGGCAGGTGATGGCGATCAGCGACCACTGGCGGGGCAGGATCCACCCCCGGTAGATGCCCAGGGAACTGCCCAGGAAGACCGCGGCCGTGAGGAGGTTGGGCACGATCATCTGTCGGCCCACGCCCGGGGACTGGGCCACGAAATGCATGGGGATCAGCAGAAGATAATAGGTGCCAATAATGGCCGAAGCTGTGCGGTAGCCCCGCATGTAGAGGCCCAGCACCTCATTGTAGATTTCATCCCGCGCCTGAAGCGACACGTCCCTCTCCCTTGTCCAGGATCCCCCAAAGTGTAAACACAAATTCCTCATAAACAAATAGGACAACAAAAAACATTCCCACGTTTTTCCGAAAAGGGCGAAGCCTAGCCGGGTGGGAAGTCGAGGCTGCAAGGCAGCCTCGCGACCCAGACCCGGCAGGCTGAGCATCATAGGGTGTAGGCGCAGCCGGTCACTCAGACAGCACAAGCCCTCCCGAGGCTTCGCCGCGGGAGGGCGCGGGGGTCCGGGGGTGTAGGCGTAGCCGGTCCCCCGGACAGGATCAGTCTCAGGCTCGTTCGCCCAGGACCTTGTCGATGAGGCCGTATTCCAGCGCCTCGGCGCCGCTCATGAAGTAGTCCCGATCCATGTCCTTCTGGAGCTTCTTCAGGGGCTGGCCCGTATGCTTGGCCATGATCTCCGTGAGCATGTCCTTGAGACGCTGGATCTCCTTGTAGGTGATCTCGATCTCCGTGGCCTGGCCCTGGGCGCCCCCCGAGGGCTGGTGGATCATGATGCGGCTATTGGGCAGGGCGAAACGCTTGCCCTTGGTGCCAGCGGAGAGCAACACCGCACCCATGCTGGCGGCCTGGCCGATGCAGTAGGTGACGATATCGTTCTTCACGAACTGCATGGTGTCGTAGATAGCCAGTCCCGCCGTCACGCTGCCGCCGGGGCTGTTGATGTAGATCTGGATGTCCTTGTCCGGGTCCTCGGATTCCAGGAAGAGCATCTGGGCCACGAGGGCGTTGGCCACGGTATCGTCGATGGCCGTGCCCAGGAAGATGATGTTGTCCTTGAGCAGGCGGGAATAGATGTCGTAGCTGCGCTCACCGCGAGGCGTCTCCTCGATGACGATGGGTGGGTAGTAGGCGCGTGCGACCATGGTTACTCCTCGTGGATTCCAGATCAGAATAGCGGAAGCCTAGCCTGCGAAGACAGCAGCCTCCAGCCGGACCTCGGCGAGCCAGGCCTCCCAGGCCAGGCGATCGAAGGCTCCCGTGGGCGGGGGCAACAGATTCCTCCGCAATGTCAGGAAGCGCTCCCGGGCCTGGGCCCAGCATTTTTCCGGCAGCGAGGCCAGAGCCTCGGCGCAGGCACCCATGCCCTCTTCCGTCTGACACACCAGGAGCGCTTCGTGGCCGGCCTCCAGACAGAGCCGGACCCGATCCTCCCAAGCCCAATCCCGACAGCCGCCCATTTCCAGGTCATCGGGGATCCAGCGCCCCCGGATGCTCCAGGGATTGCTCGCCACCGAACCCCGATGCAGGCTCGCCGGCAGGCCACAGGTGCCGGGCGTCTTGAGATGGGCCACCATCACGAGCCGTTCCCGGTGGCTGAGGGCCCGAAAGGGCTGGAGATTCCGGTCAATCTGGGCCATGTCCCGCAGCTCCGGCAGGGCCTGATGACTATCCACCCGGGTTCCGCCCAGGCCGGGGAAATGTTTCAGGCAGCCCCGCACACCCGTGGCCTCGAGCCCATTAAGGAAGGAACCCGCCGCCTCGGCCACGGCGAGAGGTTCGGCGCTGGCGCAGCGATCCCCCAATACTCCGTCCCAGAGGTCGGCCACGGGCGCCAAATCCACGCTGAAGCCCAGGAGCCGGAGGCCCCGACCCCAGAGCCCACCCCAACGGGCGCACGCGGCCCCGCCGCCCCGCTCCCAGATTCGATGGAAATCCGGCGTCGATCCCACCCATCCCTTGAGCCGAGAGACCGCCCCGCCCTCCTGGTCCAGGGCCACCGCCAGGGGCAGCTCGGCCCCCCACCGGGACTGGAGGCCAGCGATGAGGCCGTGGCAGCGTTCAGGACCCGTGACAGGATCCGGGTCCAGGTTCCGGGCGAAGAGAATCACGGCTCCCGGCTGTGGCCCCTTCACATCCTGGGCCTCGAGGCCCTCGAAACCGGTCCAGAGGATATCGAAAGCGGCATTTCGCGTCATGAATGGTTCCCGTTCCCTTCGTGTCTCCGTGGTGCGTTTTCAGCTTTGGCAATGGGGTTCGCACCGGAAGATCCACCCGCCCAGGCGCGGGCCCGTTGGAGCGCCTGGAGGGCCGCCACCACCTGGCTGCGCCAGAGTTCGAAGGCCGGGTCCTCCGGCTGGAAGGTGGACCGCGCCCGGAAGCCCAGGTAGAGCACCGCCAGGGTGTGGGCGCCCTGGCGGAGAGGCACCAGATAGCCGTCCGGATAACCGCCCCCCCAGCCCCATTCGCGGATTTCGGTGAGATCTTCGGAATTGAGCAGGCCTTCAAAGCCTGAATCCGGACAATCTCCGCGGCATTCCAGCAGGTTCCAGGTCCCGCCCTCCCCCTGCAGCAGCAGGGCCCAGCCATCCGGGCCGAAGCGCTCCTTCAGGTATTCGAGGAAGGGCCTCAGCATGGGCCTCTCTTCGCTCTCATTGAGGGCCTCGCGCAACAGCGCATTGAGGCGCAGCGCCTCACCATGAAAGGCCTTCAGCGCCCCCACCCGCGCCAGGACCCGGGTCTCCAGATCCCGCTGATAGGCATCCACCTGGGCCTGGAGCCGGGCATGGTCCAGGGCGCGATCCAATACGGCCTCCAGTTCCTCCAACTTGAAGGGCTTCTGGAGGAAATCGTAGGCGCCGCGCTTGAGGGCCTCGATGGAGTCCTTCAAGGTGGCAAAGCCCGTGACGATGATGCAGAGGGTCTTGGGATCCCGGGCCTTCACCGCCGCGATGAGATCGAGCCCGGAGAGCCCTCCGGGCATCTTCAGGTCCGTGATGATGACCGAGTAGTGTCGCTGACGTATCTTGGCCAGGGCTGAAGGCGCGCTATCGGCATCGTCCACCTGATAGCCATCAGCCTCGAGGGCCTCCCGCAACGAAGTCCGGAGTTCAACTTCGTCATCAACCAGGAGCACGGATTCAGGCAGCATGTTCAGCCCCGAATCCGGTGGAGGGTGAGTTCGAAGACCTTGGCCTCCGTGAAGAGGCGGAACACCTCGGCATCCAGCAGGCCGGCCCGAGTCTCGTCTTCCAGGATCTCCAGGCTCCGAGGCACCGAGACCGCGGCTTTGTAAGGACGATCCGCCGCCACCAGGGCATCATACACATCGGCCACGGCCATGAGTTTGCTCTGGACGGGGATCTGGGCGGACTGGAGTCCCCGGGGGTAGCCCATGCCGTTGAGACGCTCGTGGTGGTCGTAAGCGATCTCCGGCAGGTCCGCCAGTCCCGAAGTCCAGGGGATCTGACTGAGGAACCGGAAGGTATGGGTGACGTGGCTATTGATCTCGTCGCGTTCCTCCGGCGAGAGGCTGCCCTTGGGGATGCGCAGCGCCTTCAGGTCCGAGGGCTCCAGGATGCGTTCCGATTGACCCTCGTGGTGGGTGAATTCCAGGACCTCCAGTTCGTCCATGCGGTCGGCCACCTCCCGGGGCAGGACCTGGGGCTCGTTGCAACGGGCGATCAGATCCACCAAGCGCCGACTCTCCACCCGCCGGGCCTCGAGCATCCGCTGGAAGCTCCGCTCGTCAGGGGCGGCCCCCTCCTTCCAGGCCCTTTCCAGCATCGCCAGGGAGATCTCCAGATCCCGCTGATAGAGGCGCTGGAAGATCCGTTCCAACCGCTCGGGATGCAGTTTCTTGGCCTTGACCAGCACCTGCTCCCGCACGCCGACCTTGCCGAAATCATGCAGGAGACTGGCGTAGCGAATTTCCTTGAGTTGCTGATCGTTGAAGCGGATGGAACCGTAGACCCCGCTGGGGGTGCGGTTCACCACCTCGGCCAGCCCCACCGTCAGGTCCGCCACGCGGCTGCTATGGCCGCTGGTGCTGGGGTCCCGGGCCTCAATGGCAGTTACGGAGGCCTGCACGAAGCCTTCGAAGAGCTTCTCGATCTCCTCCTTGAGCCCCAGGATCTCCTGGGTACGCTCCATGACCATCTCTTCGAGGCGGGTCTGGTAGGCCTCGTTCTCCCGGAGGGTGCGGTAGTGCCCCAGGGCCCGCACGAGGCTGGCCTCCAACTCGGCGAGCTTGAAGGGCTTCTGGATGAAATCGTAGGCACCGCGCTTGAGAGCCTGGACGGCCGCCTCGGTGGTGGCGTACCCCGTCATCAGGATGGTGAAGGTCTTGGGGTCGCACTCCTGGATGGCCTTGAGCAGTTCGAGGCCCGATTGGCCCCCGGGCATATTGAGGTCCGTGAATATGACCGCGAAGTGGTGCTGACGCACGAGCTCCAGAGCCGCCTCGGCGCTCTCGGCACCCATGGTGGAATAGCCCATGGACTCCAGCGCCTCCACCAGGAGGGTCCTGAAGTCTTGTTCATCATCAACGATGAGGATGCGGTGGGGGTCCATCAAGCTCCAGTCAAGCGGGTAGAGTTCCTATCGGTCAGAGTGCCAGAAAAGCATAATCCAGGTCACCACCCCTGGTCCGCGGCCCTGCGCCGGGGGGTGCTACTGCCTGCTGCAAAAAATCGACGTACACCCTGGACGATGCATTCGGCCACCTTCCGATGATAGGCCCCATCCCGAAGCCTGAGTTCCTCCTTGGGATTGGAGATGAAGGCGGCCTCCACCAGCACGGCGGGCATGGCCGCACCGCGCAGCACCACGAAGGGGGCCTGCTTGACGCCCCGCTCCTTGATGCCCCCCAGATGATTGAGCTGGGTCTGGATATGGACGGCCAGGCGCTCGGATTCCTGTAGATAGGCCTTCTGGGCCAGATCCTCCAGGATGCTGGCCAGGACCGTGTCCTGCACGGGCCTATCCCCGGCGCCCGCATTTTCCTGGGCCGCCACCTCCGCCGCATCGCTATCCCCCTGATCCAGGCTCAGGAAAAAGACTTCGGAGCCCTTGGCGTGCCTTGATCTGGCCGCATTCAGGTGGAGGCTGAGGAAGAGATCGGCCCCGGCCTCGTTGGCCTTCCGGGCGCGATCCCACAGGGGGATGAAGGTATCGTCCTCCCGGGTCAACAGGGCTTCGAAACCCGCCTCCTCCAGGGCGATCTTGAGCTGTCGGGCCAGATCCAGGGCCGCATCCTTCTCCCGCAGCCCCTTGGAGCCCCTGGCGCCCTGGTCCTCCCCCCCATGACCGGGGTCCACGGCGATCCGGAGGCGAGGTGCCGCGGATTTCAGCGCAACGGGGTTTGGGCTTTGGCTCCAAGCCAGTAGGCTGAAGAGGAGGACGAGGACGATCCTCGGGAGTTTCGAGATGGCACAGGCAGTCAAAGGCACGCGAGACCTTTTCGGCAACGAGGTGAGGTGGTTCCAGCGGATCGAGGATACCGCGAGGCGCGTCTTCTCGCGCCATGGCTATGAGGAGATCCGCACACCCATCCTGGAAGAGTTGGAGGTCTTCAAGCGCAGCGTGGGGGAGAGCTCGGACATCGTGAACAAGGAGATGTACGAGTTCACCGACAAGGGCGGCCGCCACGTGGTGATGCGCCCGGAGAATACGGCCGGTGTTGTGCGGGCCATGATCCAGCACAAGCTCCTGGTCAATAGCGACCCCCGGCTCCTCTACTACATCGGCCCGATGTTCCGCTACGAGCGCATGCAGGCCGGGCGCTACCGGCAATTCTGGCAAATAGGCGCCGAGAGCTTCGGCGTAGCCAGCCCCGAGAGTGAGGCCGAGAGCCTGATGATGCTCTTTGCCTTCCTGCGGGAACTGGGGCTCCAACATCTGAGCCTCTCCATCAATTCCGTGGGCACACCCCAGTGCCGCCCGGCCTTCCATGAAGCCATCCGTTCCTTCTTCCAGGCCCGCCAGGAGCGCTTCTGCGAGGACTGCCACCGGCGCATCGAGACCAACCCCTTGCGGGTCCTGGACTGCAAGGTGCCCGGATGCCAGGAGGCCCTGGAAGGCCACCCCATCATCACGGATTTCCTGGATGAGGCCTCCAAACACCATCACGCGCGCCTCAAGGAACTCCTCGAGGCCCTGGATGTGCCCTTCCAGGAGAACCCCAGGCTGGTGCGGGGGCTGGACTACTACACCCGCACGGCCTTCGAAGTGCTCTCCAGCGATCTGGGAGCCCAGTCGGCGCTGCTGGGTGGGGGGCGCTACGACGGGCTGGTGAAGCACCTGGGCGGCCCCGAGGTGCCCGCCTTCGGGTGGGCCATCGGCCTGGACCGCCTGACCATGCTCATGCAACAGCTCCACGGGGACGCGCCCCAGGATTGCCCCGCCCTGTTCATCCCCCTGGGCGAGACGGCCTCCCTCAAGGCCCTGGCCCTGGCCCGGTCCTGGTGGGACCAGGGTCTGGCCATCCAGTTGGAGACCCGAGGCGTCAATCTCAAGAAGGCCCTCACCTCGGCCAACCGCCAGGGCGTGCGCTTCGCCTTGATCCTGGGAGACGGAGAACTGGAGAAGGGCATCGTGGCCGCAAAAAACCTTCAAACGGGCACACAGGAGGAATGGCCCCTGGAGGAGGTGCCCGCCCGGCTGCGAGCCTGAACCTCATTTGCCCCGCATCACGAGGCTTCCTAAGGTTAAGATGGGTGCCATGAGAGATTCCGAAACGCTCCCCGGCTTCGCAGAATCCGAACTCAGCATGCTGGTGAGCGCGGCTCGGAGGGCCGTCAAACACGCCATCGCTCCCCTCCTCGAGCCCCTGGATCTGACGCCCCATCAGACCTGGATGGTCCTGCTGATCCGGAAGACCGGTCCCCTCTCCCTCACGGAACTCGCCCGCCGGATGTGGCTTGATCACCCCACCACCTCTCGCCTGGTCCATAGCCTGGAGCTGCGGCATATCCTGGAGATCCAGCCGGACCCCACCCACGGGCGGCGCATCCGGGTGGGCATCTGCGCCGAGGGCCTCGCCTTCTCCGAAACCCTGTTTATGGCCGCCGAGACCTTCCGGCAGCGGATGGAGCAGGACCTCGATACCGAGGAGAAGGATGTCTTCCGCCAAGTTCTCGGGAAACTCCTGCATAACCTTTCGGGCATGAATGCCGGACTCCCCCCCCGGAAGAGCAGCTCTCGGCATCTGGATTTCGAACCCGATTGACCCCCGGAAACCACCACACCTGGATGCATTCAAGATGAAATCCCCAGCCGCGTGCGCGGGGTGCTTTTGTGTTGAGGAGGCATGGCTGCGGCACCAGGGAGGCCATGTAAACCCAGTGGAGCGCAGGGTGGCGCATCCTTCCTGGGCTCTTTGCCGTTCATCCCCTGAATTCCGCAGTTCGAGGCTCGGCTCCCATGGCCTGTGGTCTCCAACTCCATCGTATGGCAAGGTAGAGTCCTACGCTGGTTCTTTGGACGCTGAGGTGTGGCCATGAAACACAATCTCGGGATCGGACTCGGAGCAGTAGGCACCCTCCTGGCAGGTGGCGCCATCCACGTGGCGACTCCCTCTCCACTGGTGGATCTGTTCTTTTGAACGCGAAACCGCATCAGGGAACCCCCATGACATCAGATAGCGACGCCCCCGAAACCTTGAATCCGATCCTGGAAAGGGAACAGGAGCCCAAACCCAGGCGTTTCGGATGGATCTGGGCGGGAGCGGCCCTGCTGGTGATCGGTTATTTCACGTTTCGTGCCCTGACCAACCGCGCCCCCAAGGGGCCGGACCCCTCGGCCCGGGCCATCCCCATCGTGGCCGCCACGGCGCAGAAGGGCGATATGCCCGTCACGCTCACGGGACTCGGCACGGTGACGGCCCTCAATACCGTGACCGTGAAGAGCCGCGTGGATGGCCAGATCATCCGCATCGCCTTCCAGGAAGGCCAGTTCGTGCGCCAAGGTGAGCTCCTGGTCGAGATCGACCCCCGCCCCTTCAAAGTCCAGCTCATGCAGGCCGAAGGCCAGATGGCCAAGGACCAGGCGACCCTGAAGAACGCGGCCATGGATCTCGAGCGCTTCAAGAGCCTCGCCCAGCAGGGCATCCTCTCCAAACAACAACTGGATGCCCAGATCACCGCCGTCAACCAATCCGAGGCCACTATCAAGGCCGACCGGGCCTCGGTGGAGAGCGCCAAGCTCAATCTCACCTACAGCCACATCACGGCCCCCATCGCCGGCAAGGTGGGACTCCGGCTGGTGGACCTGGGCAACATGGTGCACGCCAGCGACGCCACGGGGCTCGCCGTCATCGCCCCGGTCCAGCCCATCAATGTCGTCTTCACAATCCCCGCCGATAGTATCCAGAAGGTCCTCTCCCGGAGCCTAAAGGGTAAGCCGCTCTCCGTAGAGGCCTTCGACCGGGACATGAAGACGCGCCTGGCGGCGGGCTCCATGCAGGCCATCGATAACCAGGTGGATGCCTCCACGGGCACCGTCCGCCTCAAGGCCCTCTTCTCCAACGAAAACGGCGCCCTCTTCCCCAATCAGTTCGTCAATGCGCGGCTGCGGGTGGACACCCTGGTGGGCGTGACGATCATCCCCACCGCGGCCATCCAGCAGAGCCCCCAGGGCACCTTCGCCTACGTGGTGAAGGCCGATGGCACCGTGGAGATGCGTCTCGTGGAAGTGCAGGCCACGGATGGCGATAGCACAGCCATTCGCAGCGGCATCACCCCAGGAGAGATCGTGGCCACCGATGGCCTCGAGAAACTTCGCCCCGGCGCCAAGGTGACTCTGCCGAAGGCGGAGGGGGCCAAAAAGGGCAAGCGGTGAGCGCGCAGCAGGAGCAGAGGCTCCATGTGATTCCCTCCTCGCCGGGTCCCGACGGCGCACGGCGGTCGGGAGGGCGGCGCACAGGAAGCGATCGCGTGAGCCCGGAGCAGGAGCGGAGGGCCACCGTGCGAAGCACGGCCCCGAAGGGGCGCGGCACAGGAAGTGCTGCCGTGAGCGCGCAGCAGGAGCGGAGGGCCACCGTGCGAAGCACAGCCCCGAAGGGGCGCGGCACAGGAAGTGCCGCGTGAACCTCTCCCGTCCCTTCATCCTGCGCCCCATCGCGACCTCGCTCCTGATGGCGGGCCTCCTGCTGGTGGGCGCCATCGCCTTCCGCCAGTTGCCCGTCTCGGCCCTGCCCCAAGTGGACTACCCCACCATCCAGGTCGTCACCTTCTACCCCGGCGCCAGCCCCGATGTCATCGCATCGGCCATCACGGCCCCCCTGGAGCGCCAGTTCGGACAGCTGCCGGGCCTCAACCGCATGTCCTCGGCCAGCTCCGGCGGCAGCTCCATCATCACCCTGCAGTTCGTGCTGGACCTCAATATCGACGTGGCCGAGCAGCAGGTGCAGGCCGCCGTCAACGCGGCGGGCACCTACCTGCCCAAGGACCTCCCCAACCCGCCGATCTACAGCAAGACCAACCCCGCCGACGCTCCGATCCTGACCCTAGCCCTCACGTCCAAATCCCTGCCCCTCTCCAAGGTGGAGGACTTCGCCGATACCCGCCTGGCCCAGAAGATCAGCCAGCTTCCGGGAGTGGGCCTGGTGAGCATCAGCGGCGGCCAGAAGCCCGCCGTACGCATCCAGGCGAACCCCACGGCCCTTTCTTCCTACGGGCTCACCCTGGCCGATGTCCGCACCTCCATCACACAGGCCAATGTCAACCAGGCCAAGGGCAGCTTCGACGGCGCCCGGCAGGCCTATGCCATCGGAGCCAACGACCAGCTCCTCTCCAGCGAACAGTACAAGCCCCTGATCGTCGCCTACAAGAATGGCGCCCCCATCGCCCTTTCGGATGTGGCCACGGTGGTCGACGATGTGGAGAACACCAAGCAGGCGGCCTGGATGAACACGACCCCCGCCGTGATCCTCAATATCCAGCGCCAACCTGGGGCCAATATCATCGCCGTGGTGGACCGGGTGAAGGATCTCCTCCCCCAACTCCGCGCCTCCCTGCCATCTGCTGTCGAACTCTCCATTCTCACGGACCGCACCACCACCATCCGAGCCTCGGTGGAGGATGTGGAGTTCACCCTGATGCTCACCATCGCCCTCGTGGTGATGGTGATCTTCCTCTTCCTGCGGACGCTGGCGGCCACCATCATCCCCAGCGTGGCCGTACCCCTATCGATCGTGGGGACCTTCGGCGTCATGTACCTGCTGGGCTACAGCCTGAACAACCTGACCCTCATGGCGCTCACCATCTCCACGGGCTTCGTGGTCGACGATGCCATCGTGATGATCGAAAACATCATGCGCTACATCGAGGAGGGAGAACCGCCTCTCCAGGCGGCCCTCAAGGGCGCCGGGCAGATCGGCTTCACCATCCTGTCTCTCACCGTATCCCTGATCGCCGTGCTCATTCCCCTGCTCTTCATGGGCGATATCGTGGGCCGCCTCTTCCGGGAGTTCGCCGTCACACTCAGCGTGACGATCCTGGTATCGGCCGTGGTCTCGCTGACGCTGACGCCCATGATGTGCGCCAAGCTGCTTAAGCACAAAAAGCCCAGCGAACAGGGCCGCTTCTACCAGGCCTCAGAAAAGGTCTTCCAGGACATCATCGCCTTCTACGGGCGGACGCTGAGCTGGGTGCTGGAGCACCAGAAGGCCACCCTGGCGGTGGCCGTGGCCACGCTGGCCTCTACCGTCCTGCTCTACCTGGTCATCGCCAAGGGATTTTTCCCCGTACAGGATACGGGCGTGATCCTGGGTATCTCGGAAGCGCCCCAGACCGTCTCCTTTGCCACCATGGCCGAACGACAACAGACCCTGACCAGGGTGATCCTCCAGGACCCCGCCGTGGCGAGCCTATCTTCCTTCATCGGGATCGATGGCACCAATACCACCCTCAATAGCGGCCGCATCCAAATCAACCTCAAGCCCCTTCATGAACGCCGTCTCAGCGCCAGCGACGTGATCCGGCGCCTCCGGCCCGAACTCGCCAAGGTGGGCAGCATCCAGCTCTTCATGCAGCCCGTGCAGGACCTCACGGTGGAGGACCGGGTGAGTCGCACCCAGTACCAGTACTCCCTGGAGGATGCCGACGCCAAGGAGCTCGGCGAATGGGTGCCCCGCTTCGTGGCCCGGCTCCAGGATCTTCCGGAACTGCGGGACGTGGCCAGCGATCAGCAGAACGCAGGCCTCCAGGTGCGGCTAATCCTGGACCGCAGCACGGCCTCCCGCCTGGGCATCACCCCCCAGATGCTCGATGACGCCCTCTACGATGCCTTCGGTCAGCGCCAGATTTCCACGATGTTCACGCAACTGAACCAGTATCACGTGGTGCTGGAAGCCACGCCGGGCCTTCACCGGCGACCCGAAGATCTGCAGAATATCTTCGTGCGCTCGGCCTCCGGGGGCTCGGTGCCCTTGAGCGCCTTCACGCGCATGGAGATCCTGAATACGCCCCTGGCCATCAACCACCAGGGCCAGTTCCCGGCGGCCACCGTCTCCTTCAACCTCGCGCCGAACGTCTCCCTGGGAGACGCCGTGAAGGTCATCGACCGGACCAAGCGAGATATCGAGATGCCCCCCAGCCTCAAGGCCGGCTTCCAAGGCACGGCCCAGGCCTTCGGAGCCTCCCTGGCCAATACCCCCTGGCTCATCCTGGCGGCAGTCCTCACGGTCTACATCCTGCTGGGTGTGCTCTACGAGAGCTACATCCACCCCATCACGATCCTCTCCACCCTCCCCTCGGCTGGGGTGGGCGCCCTGCTATCCCTGATGCTCTGCCGCACGGACTTCAGCGTCATCGCCCTCATCGGCATCATCCTGCTCATCGGCATCGTGGAGAAGAACGCCATCATGATGATCGACTTCGCCCTGGAGGCCGAGCGCAAGGATGGCATGGCACCCCCCCAGGCCATCTACAGGGCGGCGCTCCTGCGCTTCCGCCCCATCATCATGACGACCCTGGCGGCCCTCCTGGGCGGCGTGCCCCTGGCGCTAGGCACGGGGGTCGGCTCCGAACTTCGGAGGCCCTTGGGCATCGCCATCGTGGGAGGCCTGATCTTCAGCCAGGTTTTGACGCTCTACACGACGCCCGTCATCTACCTGGCCTTCGATCGGCTCGCGCGCCGCCTCCGCGGTGCCAATCCCGCTGAACCCGAATGAGCGCAGGCATCTCCGCCCCCTTCATCCGCCGCCCAGTGGCCACGACGCTACTGACGGCGGCCCTGGCACTGCTGGGGGCCATCGCCTACCAGTTCCTACCGGTCTCGCCGCTGCCCCAGGTGGAATTCCCCACCATCCAGGTGCAGGCGGGACTGCCCGGCGCGAGCCCGGAGACCATGGCTTCTTCTGTGGCCACGCCCCTGGAGCGCCAGTTCGGGCGCATCGCCGGAGTCACGGAGATGACCTCGGCCAGTACCCTGGGGTCCACCAGCATCACGCTCCAGTTCGATCTCAACCGGAATATCGACGCGGCGGCCCGGGATATTCAGGCGGCCATCAACGCAGCCCGCGGCAACCTGCCCGCCAACCTCCCCAACAACCCCTCCTACCGCAAGGTCAATCCCGCAGACGCGCCCATCCTGCTCCTGGCCCTCACCTCCAAGATCGTGCCCCGGGAGAAGATGTACGACATCGGTTCCTCGGTGCTCCAGCAGAAGCTCTCCCAGATCCCAGGGGTCGGACAGGTCTTCGTCTGGGGCGGCGCCCTTCCAGCCGTGCGGGTGGACGTGAACCCCATCGCCTTGAACAGCCGCGGCCTCGGCTTCGAGGATGTGCGTCAATCCATCGCCAATGCCAATATCAACCGCCCCAAGGGGGATCTCTCCGACGCGCACTCCACATGGTCCCTGGCCGCCAACGACCAGTTGATGAAGGCGGTGGACTACCAACCCCTGATCCTCTCCTTCAAGGCAGGCGCCGCCCTACATCTCCAGGACGTGGCCAAGGTCTCGGACTCCGTGGAAAACGTCTTCAGCGCCGGCACCACGAACGGATCCCCGGCCATCCAGGTGGTCATCTTCCGACAGCCCGGCGCGAACATGATCGAGACCGTGGACCGGATCAAGGCCATCCTCCCGGATCTGAAGGCCTCCCTGCCGCCCACCATGGATCTTCAGGTGATGATCGACGCCACGCGCACCGTCCGCGCCTCGGTCACCGATGTCCAGACCGCCATGCTGATCTCCATTGCCCTGGTGATCCTGGTGGTGTTCCTCTTCCTGCGGAGCTGGCGCTCCACGCTGATCCCCAGCGTCGCGGTACCCATTTCCCTCATCGGCACCTTCGGCGCCATGTACCTCCTGGGCTACACCATCGATAACCTGTCGCTCATGGCCCTCACGGTCGCCACGGGCTTCGTGGTTGACGACGCCATCGTGGTGGTGGAGAACATCACCCGCCACCTCGAACATGGCATGGAGCCCATGGAAGCGGCTCTCCACGGCGCCCAGGAGATCGGCTTCACGGTAGTCTCCATCAGCATCTCCCTCATTGCGGTCTTCATCCCGATTTTGCTCATGGGGGGCATCGTGGGACGGCTCTTCCGGGAATTCGCTGTCACGCTTTCGGTGGCCATCCTGATCTCCATGGTCATCTCCCTGACCACGACGCCCATGATGTGTTCGCGCCTGCTGCGCCCCCAGAACAAGGAAAAGCACGGAAGGGCCTTCCAGGCCAGTGAGCGCGTTTTCCAATGGATCCTGCACCAGTACGAACATTCCCTCGCCTGGGTCCTCAGGCACCAGCGCCTGACGCTGGGAGTGGCCCTGGGGACCATGGCCGCCACTGTGGCCCTCTATATCTTCATCCCCAAGGGTTTCTTCCCCCAGCAGGACACGGGACGGGTCAGCGGGAACATCAAGGCGGAACAGGATATCTCCTTCAAGGGTATGGAACGGCTGATGAACCAGTTCGCTGATATCGTCCAGGCCGACCCCGCCGTGGAGGCGGTCACGGCCCGCATCGGCAGCGGCAACACCGGCGGCATGAACATCGCTCTCAAGCCCAAGGAACAGCGGGACGCCAATGCCGATCAGGTCATCGCGCGGATCCGCAAGCAGACGGCCCATATCCCCGGCGCCACGCTCATCCTCCAGTCCGTGCAGGATCTCCGGATCGGAGGGCGCGGAGGCGCGGCCCAGTTCCAATACACCCTCCAGGCCGACGACACTCGGGAGCTCCTCGAATGGGCCCCGCGGGTGCTCCAGAAGCTCCGGACCTTGAAGGAGCTGGCCGACGTCAACACGGATCTCCAGAACAAGGGCCTCGAGGCCAACCTGGTGATCGACCGGGAGACCGCATCCCGGCTGGGCGTCACGGCCCAGATGATCGATAACACGCTCTACGATGCGTTTGGCCAGCGCTTCGTATCGACCCTCTACACGCCCCTCAACCAGTACCACGTGGTCCTGGGGGTGGACCCGGAATTCTGGCAGACCCCCGAGGGCCTGAATCACATCTATGTCCACTCCACCCAGGACAGCCTGGTCCCCTTGAGCGCCTTCACGTCCTTCCAACGAAGGAACACGCCCCTCTCCGTGAACCACCAGGGCCAGGCCCCCTCCGTCACCATCTCCTTCAACCTGCCCCCGGGCGCGGCCCTGGGGGACGCCGTCAAGGCCATCGATCACGCCCAGGAGGAAATCCGCCTGCCCGGCAGCATCCGGGGAACCTACATGGGCACCGCCCAGGCCTTCAAGTCCTCCCTATCCAACCAGCCGCTGCTCGTGCTGGCCGCGATTCTGGCGGTCTACATCGTGCTAGGCGTGCTCTACGAAAGCCTGATCCACCCCCTCACCATCATCTCCACCCTGCCCTCGGCGGGAGTCGGGGCCCTGCTGGCCCTGCTGGCCTGCCGGACGGAGCTGACCGTCATCGCCTTCATCGGCATCATCCTGCTCATCGGCATCGTGAAGAAGAACGCCATCCTCATGATCGATTTCGCCATCGAAGTGGAACGACATGAAGGCAGCACACCAGAAGAGGCCATCTTCCAGGCCTGCCTGCTGCGCTTTCGCCCCATCACCATGACCACCATGGCCGCCATGCTGGGCGGCCTCCCCCTGGCCATCGGCATGGGCACAGGCGCCGAGATGCGCCGCCCCCTGGGCATCGCCATCGTGGGTGGACTGCTCTTCAGCCAGCTCCTGACGCTTTACACGACCCCCGTGATCTACCTCTACATGGATCGACTGAGGCTGAGATGGGCCAGGCTGCGCGCCAGCAGATGAAACCTCACCACGAGGACTCGAAGGACACAGACGTGGTGTCCGGGCTTCGCCTGGACACCACGTGGGGATCAAAGGGGGGACACAGAGCGAGCTTTAGTGAGCGGGCGGTCCCCTCTTTCATGGTAGATAATCCTGAATCGCCGCGGGCTTCTCCACCCGCTTTTCTCAGTGTGCTCTGTGCCTCCGTGGTGAATTTATTCGTTTGAAAGATCCCCATCTGATTCTGAAGGTCGGTCCCTGGCCGGCTCATGCCAACAGAGCTTGGAAGCATCCGGGAAGCTGGTGAGCACTTGGCAGTGATCGGGGCAGACGGTCTCGGCGGAATCCAGGAATTCGATCACCGAATCAGGCTGGGTGCATTCCCCCTGGAAGCCGACCCAGCCATCCCGCCCGCTCAATTTCGCGGCATACAGACAGCGATCGGCCACCTCCACCATCCGCTGCCACGGGAGGGCATCGGGATGTTTCGGGGCCATGGGATAGGGACAGTAGCCCAGGGAACAGGTCTTGTGGATCTTCACGCCGTTGCCCAGATCGAAGGGGCGGGACCTGATGAGTTCCAGGATCCTGGAGGCGATGAAATTCCCCTGGGCCCGGTCCGTGTGCCGGGTCACCACCAGGAATTCCTCGCCACCCCAGCGGACCACCGTATCGGAATCGCGCACGGCTTCCAGGAGGCGATCGCGCACCTGCTGGAGCATGAGATCCCCGGCCGCATGGCCATAGGTGTCGTTGACGAGTTTGAAGTGATCCAGGTCCACCATGAGGAAGACCATGTCCACATTGACCGGCATGCGATCCACCTGGCCACGGCTGATGGTCTGGTAGTCCCGATGCACCACGGCCAGATCGTCCTGGATGGTGAGGTCCAGGAAGCGCCGGTTCTTGAGGCCCGTGAGGGGATCGGTGACGGTGAGTTGTTGCAGGGTCTCGTTGGCTTTCGCCAAGGCGTGGGTCCGCACTTCCACCATGCTCTCCAGCTCACGATTCCGATGTTCGAGCGCCTTCATGCGCCCCCGCACGACCGCGGCGACAAGGCCCAACAGGCCAAATATCGCCAGTGTCCGACACCACCAAGTCTGGTACCAGGCGGGGAGCACCTCGAAGGAAAATCCCGCCACCGGGCCCCAGACCCCGTCGCCAAAGCCCGCCCGCACTTCGAAACGGTACGTGCCGGGAGCCAGGCGGGTATACCGGGCCTGACGGATATCGGTGTTCCTCCAGGCGTTCTCCAGGCCCACGAGGCGGATCTGGTGCAGCACCCGCGTCTCGTAGAGGTAGGTGAGTCCCGTGAAACGGAATTCGACATTGGCGTCCTGTCGGGGGATTTTTATGCCATCCAGGAAGGGAGCCTCCAGGCGGCGATTCCCGCACTCCACCGAAAGCACGAAGGATGTGGGTGGCTTGGGGGAACCTTCGAACAATTCCTGGTGAAAGCGAGCCAGTCCACCCAGGGTCCCCACCCACACATTCCCACCGGGTTCAGCCAGGAAGCCGGTGCCATTGCAGTCCTCTCCGGGCAGGCCATCGGCCACACCAAAGTAGTGAAAGCGGCTGCCATCGAAGAGGGCCGCCCCCTGGGAGGTGCCCACCCAGAGGCGTCCCAGGGTGTCCTCTCCCACGAAGTACGCCTTCCGGGCCACGAAGCCCCGGGACTGATCCAGATGTTCCATTAGAACGAGGCGACCGCCCTCGTAGCGAAAGCGGCTCAACCCCTGCACATCCTGGTAGCTGACCCAGATATCGCCGTTGGAGCGCTCGTGCACGGCAAGCAGGCTGGCCTTCTTCAGGCCCTGCTCCGTGCCAAACCGATGCCATTGGCCACCTTCCAGCACCAGGAGCCCGTTGGTGCTGGTCAGCCACAGGCGACCGTTCCTGCCCGCCGAGAGGCTCAGCACCCGCTCTCCCCCTTGGGCCCCGGGCAGCGAAAAGGGTTCGACATCATAGGAAGGGCCCCGCTTCACCACGCGGAACAGCCCCTGGCGGCGGGTGGCCACCCACAAGACCCCCTGGGCATCGAAGGCTAGGCTGGTGATGGTCGAATCAGGCTTGGGTAATTCCAGCCACTGGGAAGTCCCAGGAACCCAGCGCCTGAGGCGAGCGGGCGCCCCCCCCATCCAGAGGGCCCCATCCGGGGCCAGGGCCAGGGCCAGAAAGGCTTGATTACGGGTTCCCGGCACCAAATTCCACGCGCCGTCCCTGGCTTCGCAGATGCCATTGATCGTACCCGCCCAGATGCGTCCCCGCGCATCCTGGATGATGGACCACACGACGCCGCCCTTGATGCCGTTCTGGCTCGTATACTGCCGCCAGACCTCGCGACTGAGTGTGCGGTGCAGCCCCTGCCCGCCCGCCCAGAGACAGCCTTCCCGGTCCTCCATGGCCCGATGGACGTAGGGAGTGGGCATCCCCTGGGCCTCACCGACGAGTTCCCAGGTCTCTCCGTGAACCCGCATGAGCCCGTCCACCGAAGGGATCAGCAACGTGCCCCGGGCGGTCAGCCTCAGGGCGCCATCATAGGCAGCAGGTCCCACGCGTTGACTGAGATCCAGGAAAGGCCCCTCCGCCTTTGAGCGCATCCAAAGGCCGCTGCGGGACCGCACCCAGAGACGCCCCTGGCCATCCTTCAATACGGCGTCCAACCGCTCTCGCCAGGGGCCTGACACCTCCACGGGGGCCCTCGGGTCCCCGTGGTCGTAGCGGAGGAGTCTCGCCTGACTGGTGACATAGACCGCCTTGCCATCCATCCAGAGACTGCGGGCCAGCGCCCTCCCGGGCCAACCGGGAGCGGCCTCGAATCCCCCATGATTCTTCCGTTCCCGGAAGAGGCCGCCATCCGTGGCCACCCAGAGCCGGTTTTCCGCATCCAGGGCCAGCGCGAAGACTTCCGCCTGAGGCAGGCCCTCGGCTTCCCCAAAGGAATGGATCCGTCCCTTTTCTCGAAGCGCCAGGCCGCGGGTGGTGCCGATCCATAGGCGGCCGGAAGCCGCGGCGCAGAGGGCCCGAACCCAGGTGCTCTGCAATCCCGATTCCTGCCGGAAGGCCTGGAATCTCAGGCCGTCATAGCGGAATAGCCCATCCTCGGTACCCACCCACAGGAAGCCATCGGTGTCCTGCTCCATGCACCAGACCGCTAGGTTCTCGAGTCCCTGGGAGGCCCCATAGCTCTGAAAGGGAACTCGGCCCACGGGAACCCGGGCCTGTTTTCCTCCCGCCGCCATACACGAAATAGATAAAACCAACGCCAGCGCGAGGTTTGTGAACCATGACCAAATGGAATTTCTCATGGAACCCCGTCAGGGACTGGCGCGACACTAAGGCCGCGGGTCCCTTTTCATATTAATTTGGCTCCAGGATGGGAGCGCCTAATATTAACCGCATTTCGTGAAAAAATAGGATTGCCTTCGAAATTCCAAGAAGCCCAGAGGCCTTCGGTGCCATTGGCGGTTGAGCCCACACCCCCCAGGTGCGATCCTAGAAGGCTATGAAACTCGATCGGCTCGACGACTTCCAACGCACGCACAAGAACGGAGAACTCCGGCTCGCCCATATAGGAGAGACGGTGCGCCTCCTGGGGTGGTGCCGCAAGGTGCGCAACCTGGGCTCCCTCATCTTCATCGATCTCAGGGACCGCTGGGGCGTGGTGCAGTTGGTGGCCAACGAGGAAACGGCTTCCAAGGAGCTCCTGGCGCGGCTAAAGGCCGTGCGGGGAGAGTTCGTGCTGGGAGCCGAGGGAATGGTGGCCCAGCGGGAATCCAAGAACCCCAATATGGCCACGGGAGACGTGGAAGTGCGCCTCACGGACCTCAAGATTCTCAATGTCGCGGCCACCCCTCCCATCCCGGTGGAAGATGGCGATAACGAGGCCAACGAGGATCTGCGCCTCAAATTCCGCTTCCTGGATCTGCGGCGGGAGAAGCTCCAGCGCAATCTGCGGCTCCGCTCGGAAGTCACCAATATCACCCGCAATTACTTTCGTGCGCACGACTTCATCGACGTGGAGACCCCCATCCTGGGCCGTTCCACGCCGGAGGGGGCCCGGGATTACCTTGTGCCCAGCCGCGTGCACCCCGGGGATTTCTTCGCCCTGCCCCAGAGCCCCCAGCTCTACAAGCAGCTCCTCCAGGTGGCCGGCTTCGAGCGCTACATCCAGATCTGCCGCTGCTTCCGGGACGAGGATCTGCGGGCAGACCGCCAGCCGGAGTTCACCCAGATCGATATCGAGATGAGTTTCGTCCGCGCCGTGGATGTCCAGACCATGATCGAGGGCCTGATGCTGGAAGTGGCTCCCCTGGCCGGGCAGACAGCCCAACTGCCCTTCCGGCGCCTCCCGTACAAGGATGCCATGGAGTGGTACGGTTCGGACAAGCCCGACCTCCGCTGCTCCACCCGCATCCAGGACGTGACTTCGCTCTTTGCTGCCAGCGATTTCAATCTCTTCCGCGCCGCCGCCGATAGCCAGGGCCAGCGCCGGGTGCGCGCCCTCTTCTTCGCCGGTGAACAGGCAGGAGCCTACAGCCGCAAGCAGCTGGACGCCCTCCAGGATGTGGCCAAGCATCTGGGCGGGGGCGGCCTGCCCTACGCCAAATGGGGCAAGGAGGGATTTGCCTCCAGCTTCAAGAAGTTCGTAGACGGGCCCCAGGAAGCCGCCCTGAAAACGGCCCTGGGCGCTGAAGGGGAGGGCCTGGCCATCTTCGCGGTGGGCACCGACGCCCTGACCTCCAAGGTGCTGGGCGAAGTGCGGCTGCGCCTGGCGCGGGCCTTCGGCCAACTGGACGAATCCCGCTTCGAGTTCCTCTGGGTGGTGGACTTCCCGCTCTTCGAGTGGAGCGAGGAGAACCAGCGCTTCGTGGCCTGCCACCACCCCTTCACCAGCCCCCATCCCGATGACATGGAGATGCTGGAGACGAACCCCGGCGCCTGCCGCGCCGTGGCCTACGATCTGGTGCTCAACGGCTTCGAGGTGGGCGGAGGCTCCATCCGCATCCACGACGCCGAGGTCCAGAGCCGGATGTTCCGGGCCATCGGCATCGGCGAGGAGGAGGCGCGCAACAAGTTCGGCTTCCTTCTGGACGCCCTCGCCTATGGCGCCCCGCCCCACGGGGGCCTGGCCCTGGGCCTGGATCGCCTGGTGATGCTGCTGGCGGGAGTGGACAATATCCGCGAAGTCATCGCCTTCCCCAAGACCGCCCAGGCTCGGTGTCTGATGACCGACGCCCCCAACGCCGTGGACGCCAAGCAGCTCCGGGAGCTGCACCTGCAATTGGAAAGCCCCCAGCAGTACCGGGCCGGCGTGATGTTCTTCGAAAGCGTTCCCGCAGAACTCCAGGCCCCCATGGCCGCCCTGCGCACCCTATCCATGAACCAGCCCACTTCCACGAGCACCCTGGTCCTCGATGGCGAGATCGTGAAGGTCGAAACCACACGGATTCCGGGCCCCGAATTCGAATAGGCCCGCCGTGGTCTTTTCGATGCCGCACCCGTATCTCGTCCCCCTGGTGCTCTGCGTGGCCTGCGGGGCACCCGAGGGCCATCGCCCCCCGGCCCCCCTCCCGGCAGGCTGGGTCCACTTCTCCAGGGGCCTCGTGAGCTTCGACCACCCCCCCCAATGGACCGTGGCGGCTCGCCCCCTGGGGG
The DNA here is from genome assembly GCA_963664825.1 of uncultured Holophaga sp. Lineage (GTDB taxonomy): Bacteria > Acidobacteriota > Holophagae > Holophagales > Holophagaceae > JAYREN01. Next base: position 2,268,053 of record OY761614.1, on the reverse strand, counting down.
ATGATTCCCTGGATGTCTTCGTCGAAAATACCGAGGGCAGCGGGGAGCGCTGCCTCCTGGCCATCCACTTCGGGATGGAACTGCGCTTCCCCACCATGGAACGCATGAAGCCCTTTGCCAAGCGGGCCCATGACACACGCATCGGCGGCGCCCGCACGCGGCGCATCGACCCCCCCGAACTGCCGGGCACCTCAGAAGGCATCCTCGAACTGGGCGGCACAGGCCCCTTCCATCTGGCCCATTTCCGCTATTCGGGCCTCGACGCCCCCACCCGCCAGATGGTGGAACAGATCCTGGCCAGCCTCCGGAACCAGGCCCTGAAGCGGTGATGACGCTGCGCCACATCGCGGGGGGCATCCTGCAGCAGGCGGGTTGGGCGCTCCCGCCGCTGCCCATCCTCTGGTCGCCCCGCATGTCCCGCTGCGCGGGACTCTTCGTGATCGAAAAGGATGCCAGAGGCGTCTGGCATCCGGAGATCCGCCTGTCCATCCCGCTCCTGCGCCGCCGGGACCGGACCTGGCCCCTCCAGGTGTGTGGCTGCCTCTGCCGGGATCCCGAGGCCGTCACCCGGCGCATCCTGGAACACGAACTCATCCACTACAAGCTCTGGAAGGATGGGGAGAAGAACTGGGGGCACGGAGAGGCATTCCGGGCGCTGGCCTGGGGAAGTTTCGGACACCAGAGCATCACACACGGGATCGGGTCGGAAGAATCGAGCTCCGTCATCCCCTCGGCATGATTCGCTCCGTGTGGGGCCCCACGCGCAAGGCTCCACTGGAGCCTTGCTTGTGACCCACATCGTCGCGACCCACGGGATCGGGTCGGAAGAATGAAGGTGGCTGCGCCCGGGAGTGCCCGATTGGGACCGCCTCGTGGGGTGACAGTATGAATCATGCCTACCTCCTGGTCTGCGCGGAATCAGCTGTTAAAATGAGTTGATCTTGTGTTTTTAAGCTATGGGCATACCCTGTTCCTGAAATATCCCATTCAAGGTTTCGAATGCCCCTCCAGAACGTCGTTCCGGCCCTGCTTTCTGTGCCCCGCTTCTGCGGCCTCGAGGACGAGGCCCCCCTTCCCCATGCCCGCAAGGTCTTCGCGCTCCGGGATATCCACTTCCGGGATGTGAAGGCCGTGGGCTTCGACATGGACTACACCCTGAGCCACTACCGTTCGCCGGAGATCGATGAACTGGCCTTTCGCCGAGCCAGCCAACTGCTGGTGAAGGAGCGGGCCTATGATGATCAACTGCTGGGCATTCCCTACGATCCCGAATTCGCCATCCGGGGATTGGTGCTCGACGGGCTGAGGGGCAACCTGCTCAAGCTCAACACGGAGCGGATGGTGGTGCGCGCCTGCCATGGCAGCCTGCCCATGGAGCGCGGAGCCATCGATGGGGCCTATGGCCGGAGGCGGCTCTCAGCCAGCGCCAAGGGCTTCCGCAGCATCGACACCCTCTTCGAGATCCCGGAGAGCTACCTCTATGCCGTGTTGGTGGATGGCAAGGAGCGGGGCTGGATCCAGGGGAAGGAATACCTGGATCTCTTTCAGGATGTGAGATGGGCCATCGATACCGCCCATCGGAACGGCGAAATGAAGGCCGAGATCCTGGCCCACCGGGACTTCTACATCCTCCGGGATCCCGAACTCCCCGCGGCCCTGGACCGCTGGAAGCGCGCCGGGAAGAAGCTCTTCGTGGTCTCCAATAGCGACTGGCACTTCACCAAGGGCGTCCTGAGCTTCCTGCTGGATGGCCAGGATCCCGCCCTGCCCAGTTGGGAGGACTACTTCGAGCTGGTGGTGACCAGTTCCCGAAAACCCGTCTTCTTCGAGGAAGCCCCGCCCGCCCTTCCCACGGAGGGACATCCCAAGGCCTTCACCGGCGGCCACGCGGGATGGCTCGAGAACCAGCTCCAGGCCTTCGGCGAGGAGATCCTCTACGTTGGAGACCACATCTATGGCGATATTCTCCGTTCCAAGAAGAACGTCTCCTGGAAGACCCTCCTCCTGATCCCGGAACTCGGGACCACCCTCCAGCGCCTCGAGGATCTCGCCGATGATCTCCAGCTCTTCCTCCGCACCGAGGTCCAGCGCCGCCGCAACGAGGTCCGGGTCTCCCTCCTGGAGGACAAGCTGCGGCGGAACCGGGAACACCGCCATCTCCTGGCGACCCGCCTGAGCCCCGAGGCCCTGAAGGCCCTGGATCTGGAAGGAAGCCAAATCCGGGAGGAACTCGATTTCACTCGGCAGCATCTACTAAGTCAGGAGACTTTCGTAATGTCCCTGGACACCCAGTTGGAAGCCGCCTTCAACTCAAGGTGGGGCAGTATTTTCCGTGACGGCTACGAACAAACCCGCTTCGCCGACCAGATCCAGCAATACGCCAGCGCCTACACGGGCAGAATTAGCAACCTATACTCCGTGGACCCTACAACCGCCATCTACGCCCCCGTCCCCACCCTCCCGCATGAAAGAATTTAATGAATTTTGATATGAAACGTCTTGATTGATATTTTTCCCTAATCTAGAGTTGAGACTTGCAAGCAACCCCAGCCACCCACTCACGGGAGATTCCCATGAAGCGATCCGAAGCCCCTTCCGATACCCAGCCTTCCCTCAACACCCTTGGTGAACGCATCAAGGCTGTGCGCATGCTCTGGGCCTGGTCCCAGGAAGAGATGGCCGAGACCCTGCGTGTGGACCAGGCCTCCATCTCCTTCTGGGAACGCGACAAGATCAAGCCTTCGGGCAGCGCCCTGGTGGCCCTGGCCGCCCTGTTTCGCACGAGCCTCGAGGCCCTGGAACACGGGAAGGGCTTCATCCTGCCCGATCCCCCCTCCCGGATGCCGGCCTCCAAGAAATCCGAACGCGAGATGCCCCGCAGCGTAAGCCTCCCCAGGGGCGAAGAGGATCCGATCGTCATCGTCGATCTCCTGGATGGTTCTTCCAAGGGCAAGCAGATCTCCGAAGCCATGATGGTGCTGGTCCAGGCCGTCAAGGAAAACCGCAAGGTCTGGATCGTGATGGAATAGTCCGCAATTCGCTTCCGGAAAGGGCCCCATGCGGGGCCCTTTTTTTAGAAGAACCGCAGGACCAGGGGTACCAGCAGGGCCGTCAGGAAACCATTGAGGCCCATGGCGAGTCCCGCGAGGGTGCCCGCCTCCGGACCTTCCTCGAAGGCCGCAGCGGTGCCCAGGCCGTGGCAGGCCACACCCAGCGCAAATCCCCGGGCAGCGCGGTCCTTCATGCCCAGAACCGTCATGAGGGGCCGGGCCAGGATCGCCCCCAGGATGCCGGTGAGGATCACCACCACCGCAGCTAGCGCTGGATCACCGCCCAGGCTTTCGGCGATGCCCATGGCAATGGGCGTGGTGGCGCTCTTCGGGGCCAGGGTGGCTAGCAGCGCGCGATCGGCTCCGAAGAGCTTGGCGAAAAATAGGGCGCTGAGGATCCCCGTCAGGGAGCCCACCAGCAGCGCGACAAGACCGGGAAGGGCCAGCCTCCGGATCCTCTCCCGCTGGGTGTAGAGGGAGACCCCCAAGGCCACCGTGGCCGGTCCCAGCAGGAAATGCACGAGGTTCGCCCCGGCAAAGTAGGAAGCGTAGGGAACCCCGGAGACTCCCACCAATAGCGCCAGGAAAGCCGTGGCCAGCGCCGTGGGATTGGCCCAGGGCGCCCGGCCCAGCAGGTGGTGCAGCCGGAACGCCCCGAGATAGACGCCTGCGGTCATCGCCAGGCAAAGGCTGGGCGTGACCCAGCCATGGGAGACCGGATTCATGCCTCCTCCTTGGCCCGAGGCGTGAGCAGGCGGAAGACGAGCGCCGTCACCCCCAGGGTCACGAGGGTGCCCAGCAGGACGGCGGCCAGGATGGGTTTCCAGGTCTGGGCTAGGCGCGGCCCCAGCACGATCACGCCCACCCCAGCCGGAACGAAGAAGAGCCCCAGATGCTGGAGCAGTTCCCGGCTCACCCGTTCCAGGCGCCGGGAGGCCCCACCCCTCCAGATAAGCCACAGGAAGAGGAGCCCCATGCCCGCCACGGGCCCGGGAACGGGGACCCGGAGCAGGCGCACCAGCACTTCGCCCAGGGCCTGGAAGAGCAGGAGGGTGAGAATGGCGGGCAGCATGGGATCTCCCTCGCGAGGCAGCGCTACCTCCAAAATACCCGCCCTCACAGGGCCCCGCGACCTCCGTCTCGGGACACGCTCGAGGCAATGACCTACTCAAAACATAGTAGACAAATTATCGTAGACATGATCCAGTAGACCCAATTCCAATCCGGAGGTCCCTTGTCCCGAGCGCCCCGCCCCACCGATGTCGAACTGAGCCTCCTGCAAGTGTTGTGGGATCTGGGGCCCGCCACCGTCAAGCAGGTCCACCGGGTCCTCAGCGCCCAGCGGGAGATCACCTACACGGGCGTGCTGCGCATGCTCCAGGTGATGTTCGAGAAGGGGCTGGTGACCCGGGACGAGCGGGAGCGTTCCCACATCTACCGGCCCGCCCACGCCAAGGCGGCCATGCAGAAGGGCCTGGTGGCCGATCTCATGGACCGGGCCTTCAAGGGCTCGGCCAAGGAACTCGTGCTGGCGGCCCTGAAATCGGGTTCCGTGAGCGCCAAGGAGCGCAGCGAAATCCGGGCCCTGTTCGCTGCAGAGGAGAAGAAATGAGCCCCATCGCCCTCGCCCTCGGCTGGACGCTGCTGCATGTCCTCTGGCAAGGCGCCCTGGCAGGCCTCGCCACGGCTCTTGTGCTGCGCCTGCTGCGAGGCGCCTCGGCCCAGGCTCGCCATCTCGCGGCCTGCGCGGGCCTCTTGGCCTGCCTATGCCTCCCCACCCTCACACTGGTGCGGCTCTGGCCCGCCGGGGAGGCCCAGACCATCCAGGTGGCCGTTTCCCCCGTGATGACCGCGGCCCCCCCGAGCCCCCGCCCCACTCCGGCGCCCTCTCTCGGGACTCGAGCGGAGCGCCTCCTGCGGCCCGCTCTGCCCTGGATCGTGGGGGGATGGGGCCTGGGGGCCATGATCTGCCTCCTGCGCCTCCTGGGCGGGTGGATGTGGATCCAGCGCCTGCGCCGCCACAGGACGCGCTCCGCCCCCCGGGAATGGCAGATGCGCTTGAAAGACCTCGCCCATCGCCTGGGCCTCGCCCGCTGTCCTGAACTGCGCCTCTGCGAGGGCGTGGAAGGGCCCCTGGCCCATGGCTGGTGGAAGCCCGCCGTGCTGCTGCCCGCCTCGCTGCTCATGGGCATGGACCCGGTGCTGTTGGAGGCGCTGCTGGCCCACGAACTGGCCCATATCCAGCGCCAGGACTACCTCGTCAATCTGCTGCAGAGCCTGGCGGAGACCCTGCTCTTCTTCCACCCCGCCGTCTGGTGGATCTCGGCTCGCATCCGCGCCACCCGGGAAGAGGCCTGCGACGATCTGGCGGCCAAGGCCATCGGCGAACCCCGGCGCCTGGCGCTGGCTCTGGCCGCATTGGACCGTTTCCAGTTCCCGGAACCCGCCCCCAACCTGGCCTTGGGAGCCCATCAAGGAGACCTCATGGCACGCATCACGCGCCTCCTCCACCCCACCCAGCCCCGGCCCCTCCTCGGCGGCCTGCTCCCGGCCCTGCTCGCCGCCTCGCTCCTCTCGCCGATGATGGCCTCCTCGGCGCCCCCTGCACAAGCGAGCCCCGCCACTCCCATCCTGCGTCCCGCCGAACTCGTGGCCCAGGTGGACACCCTGGCCCTGAAGGAAGGCATCGATCCCGATCTGCTGCGGGCCCTGGCGGAAGTGGAGAGCCGCTACGATCCCAAGGCCGTCAGTGCCCAGGGTTCCACGGGCCTCCTCCAGGTGAAGCCTGAGACCGCACTCAAATATGGCGCCCAGGATCTCTCGGACCCGGATCAGGTCATGGCTGCCGGAGCCAGATACCTCAAGCATCTGCTCCAGCGCTACCACGGCGATCTGACCAAGACCCTGGCCGCCTACAATGGCGGCGAGGAAACCCTGGACGCCGGAACCCTGAGCGAGGAGACCCGCCGCTACGTGCCTGCCGTGCTCCAGCTGGCCCAGGGCAAGGCCGTGCAGCCGGAGCCCGCGGCCCCCTCCCAGACAACGCCCTCCAGCGCGAAGAAGGTGCTGAGGGTGCCCAAGGGCGATCCGACGGCGCCGCGCCATATCCATATGGCCCGCCACGGGGCACTGCTCGATCTGGACCTCGATGTCACGCGCCAGGAGCTGACAGCCCTCCTGACAGAGAACTGGAACTGGCTCTTCGCGACCGGTGTCGAGGACAGGGAATTGGATCGCACGCTTCCCCCATTCAAGGCTGAGAATACAGGTGGTCTCACGATCCACCTGAATAAGGTTCCCCCAAGGGAATTTTTACAAAGCCTGGCTCATATTGGCTACCTGCCCGCCCCCCTCAGCGAGGCGTGGATGAAGCAACTCCCGCCGGGAAGCGTCAGCGGTGAGCTGAAGCCACTGCCCAAGGACGAATGGGATGTGCGGATGCGGGTCCTCTCCCTGGACGGCTTCGACGTGGAATTCCGAGTCGAGGGTCAGGCCAAGCCAATCGGGAGCATTACAATAGGATCTCGGAATTCAAGGGAACACGAGATCCTACGTGACCAATCCCAACCACGTATCCGCATAGCCATCTCGACCAAGACCGTTGTCATCCGTGCCACGGAGCACGGCACGGGGCGCTGGGGCGAAGCCACCGTGGACCTGGGCCAGGGCGAGGTCTCCTTCCAGATGGTGATGGATAAGATCTGACCCTGGTCATCCTCAGGAATCGAAGCGTTTCCTCAGTCCCTGTAGCTGAAGCTGCTCCCGCCGATGAATTCCCTCAGGATGGAGGTGGGGGGCACTTCGTCCGGGAAGAGGGGCACGAACATGCGGACGAAATGGAGCAGGCGGTAGGCTTCGCCGAAGCTGGGATCGTCGCTGGGCACTTCCAGCAGGAAGCGCTCGGCGAAGACCCGCAGCACCGCAGGCTCGTAGATGAGGGTGGAATTGAACATCAGATCGGCGCTCTCCTGGAAGGGGAAGATGTTCTGCCGTTCTCCCCGCAGGACGCTGGGCCACATGCCCAGGGTGCGTGCGGCGGCGTGGCCCCGGTAATGGCGGTCCCGCACGATGCGGCGAATCAGGCGCACATCGGTGGTCATGATGCGGTTGTGATCGTCCAGGCCCAACTGGGTGAGGGCGCTGATGTAGATCTTCAGCTTGCTATCGGCAGGCACGGCCTCCGTGAGTTTGGGATTGAGGCCGTGGATGCCCTCCACGATCAGGATATCGTCAGGGCCCAGGCGCATGGGCGTCGCCTGGGGGGCGCGCATGCCGGTGAAGAAATCGTAGGTGGGGATCTGGGCCTCCTGGCCCCCCAGCAGCTGCTCCAGGTGCTGGTTGAAGAGGGCCACGTCCACCGCTTCCAGACACTCGAAGTCGGGTTTGCCCTGTTCGTCCAGGGGCGTCTGCTCCCGGCCCAGGAAGTAGTTATCCGTGGAGAGGGTGACGGGCCGGAGGCCATTCACCCTCAGCTGGATCATCAGGCGCTTGCTGAAGGTGGTCTTTCCGGAGCTGGAGGGCCCGGCGATGAGCACCAGGCGCACCTTGCCACGCCGACTGGCCACCACATCGGCGAATTCGGCGATCTTCTTTTCGTGGAAGCCCTCGGCGATCTTGATCACTTCGCGGATCTCATCGGAGAGACAGGCCTCGTTGAGCTGGCCCACGTTCACCACGCCCAGGATGCGGTTCCAGGCCTTGGTCTCCTTGTAGATCTGGAAGAGCCCCGGTTCGGGCGCCATCGTGGGGCGAAGCTCGGAGGAATACGGCTCCGGGAACCTCAGCACGAAGCCGGGTTCGTAGGGCACCACCTCGAACTGGTCGATGTAGCCCGTGGAGGGCACCACCGGACCGTGCTGAATATCCTGGAAGACGCCGCAGCCCACCAGGCGCACCTCGATCCAGCGGGTGGTGGTCAGGAGCTTGATCTTGTCTTCGTAGCCCTCATCGCGGAAATGCTGCACCGCTTCTTCGCTGGTGATGGTCTGGCGTTGGAAGACGCGGTCCTCCGCCACGATCTGGCGCATCCGTGCCTCGATCTGGGCCAGGTGATCCGAGGGCAGGGGCACAGGCGCGCGCAGATCGAAGTAGTAGCCCCCGGCTAGGGACTGGCCCACGATCACCTCGGCCTCTGGATAGAGTTCCTTGGCGGCCTCGAAGAGGATGAGACAGGCCGAGCGCCGGTAGACGGCCGTGCCCTCCCGCTGGGCATAGGTCACCGGCGTGAGCTTGCAGGCGTAACGGATGGAGGTATCCAGGCTCACCAGATGCTGGTTGATCTTGACCGCCAGGGGCTTGCCGGCCACCGACGGATAGCGTTTGAGCAGATCGACGATCTTCTCCCCGGTTTTCACCGGAAGCCGCTGGCCTTCCATCATCACTTCAATCTTGGCGCCGCTCATGGCCGGGCCTGCGCGATCACATGCTGGATGGCCGCGACGACCTGGTCCTGGTCCTCTTCGGTGAGGCCGGGCCAAAGCGGCAGGGACATCAACCGATCGCCGCTCCATTCGCTATGGGGCAGACCATCCTGGGGCAGGGCGTTGGGATGCTCGGCGTAGTAGCCCCGGTAGAAGGCGTGGATGTGGGCGGGGCGGTAGTGGATGCCGGTGCCGATATTCTCGTCTTTCAGGGCCTGCACGAAGGCGTCCCGATCCATCCCCACCACCTCCGGCCGGATGCGCAGCACGAAGAGATGGAAGCAGTGGCCGTGGATGGCGTCCCCCTCCCAGGGCAGCACGAGGCCCTCGATATCCTTCAGCAGCTCCAGGTAGCGCCGAAAGAGATGGCCCCGCCGGGCATTGAAACCGTCCAGCTTCTTGATCTGATGCAGGCCGAGACTGGCCTGGAGGTCCATGAAATTGGCCTTGCGGCCGGGTTCCATGACCTCCGTGTGGGGCGATCCATCCTTGGAGAAGCGCTTCCAGGCGTCCTTCTCGATGCCATGGAAGCGCAGGCGCTTGATGCGGTCCAGGAAGCGATCGTCGTGGAGGACGATGCAGCCCCCTTCGCCGGTGGTCATGTTCTTATTGGGATGGAAGCTGTAGACGCTCATGATCGAGCGCGGGTCGTGGCCGATCTTCTGGCCGGCATAGTGGGCGCCCATGGCCTGGGCGGCATCCTCGATGACCCAGAGGCCGTGCTTTTCGGCGATCTTCCAGATCTCCTCCATGGGGGCGGGCAGCCCCGTGAGATGCACAGGGATGATGCCCTTGGTGCGGGGCGTGATCATCTCCTCGATGCGCGCGGGATCGATATTCAGGGTCTTCGGATCTATATCGGCCAGCACGGGCACGCCGCCCTGGAGCACGACGGTCGAGAGGGTGGACACCCAGGTCATGGCCGTGGTGATGACCTCGTCCCCGGGCTGGAGCCCCAACACCTGGAGGGTGATCTCCTGGGCCGTGGTGGCGCTATTCATCACCAGACAGTGCTTCACATCGTTGTAGCGGGCCAGCTCCTCTTCGAACTTGGCAGATTTGGGGCCCGTGGTGATCCAGCCCGAGTTGATCGAATCGATCATCTCTTCGATCTCCTCCTGGCCAATGACTGGGCGGGTGAAAGGGAGGAAGGATTCGCGGCGGAGATAAGTCATGGGGACTCCAGACATAATCTCCATTCTAAGCTCTTGATATGACTTTGCATGTGGCTTCGATTCTATCGGCTACGGATCGGAATGCCCGGCCCAGACTTCTTATATAGCAACGCATCCTGAGAATGGGCACTGTTCAGTGCAATGAACTTTTCAAAACAAATTTACCCCTGGCCCTAATAACAGTGTATAGATCAGGGATGCTCATTCAAGCCATCGCAGTGGGTCTAATTTGCCTTGCTACAAGCCCCAGGCTTGGGGTTGACTCTGCAAAACATGATTTTGGCGTGGTATCACCTTGGAAAACATTGATCCACCGCTTCGCTTTGACAAATGAGAGCAACCAGAACATTCGGCTCGGACCTGTGGAGACCTCCTGTGGCTGCACGGCAGTTGTGCTTGACAAGGCAGACCTAGCCTCAGGTGAACAAACTTCCTTGGAAGCAAGCCTGAATCCCGGAGGCCGGGATGGTGAGCTCCATGCGTCCGTTCAGATTAATGTCGGAGGTCCCCAAAAGGAAGTTCTCCTGCTGACCCTCACCGGGCAAGCCAAAGCGCCCTTCCGAATCACGCCCCCCCTCTTGGATTTCAAAGTTCTATCCCGCGACCAACCCAATGTCCAGCGAGCAAGGGTCCTCTTCAACGAGGGAGTGATCCCGAATGCAAGCATCCAGGCAGAAGTGGATGCTGAGCTTCAACCTTTTCTGACCATCGCGGTATTGCCGTCGGGCGGGGGGACGGTTCTCGAGGCAACCCTGGACCCACGATCCATGCCCCTGCAGGAAGACGGGAATGCTGCCGCGAGGATCAAAGTAAATTTATCGGGGGGGGTAGAGGTTGCTCCTCTGCTGGTGCAATGGACGTTTCGCCGTATCGATTCACCCCCCCCCCATGCAGGCTCAACTCGTGATTGAGGATAAAATCACCGCAAGTGAATAATTCGCTTGTACTTTGGTCTCAAACCAGTCAGATTCTGAAGGATGGAGCTTGATCCTGTTCTGACTGATCCGCGTTATCTGGCCCTGGCTGCCGAGAACGGGGAACTGCGTGCGGAAATGGTCTGCCTGCGGGAGGCGATGGAACGCCTGGAAAAATTGCTGGAGTCGCTCCAGGATCGCCTCGGGAAGGACAGTCGCAACAGCAGCAAGCCCCCCAGTTCGGACGGACCCGCGGCGCCACCCAAGCCACCGGCGCCGCCCACGGGGCGCAAGCGCGGCGGCCAACCGGGACGGAAGGGATCCGCTCGGGTGATGCTGCCGGAAGGCAGCGAGGACCGTACGGTTTCGGTGCCCCTCGCCTGTTGCCCCCACTGCCGAGGCGAGGTTCCTTCAGGGGCCATCACCGGGACGCGCCTGCACCGGGTGGTGGATCTGGCTCAGCGCCTCACAGAAGTCATCGCCTACGCGCTGGAGGAGGGGATCTGCCCGCACTGCCAGAGGAAGGTGCAGGCGCCGCTTCCCCCAGAGGCTGCGCCGGGCGGGATCGGCCCGCGCCTTCAGGCTGCGGCGGCCTATCTGCGCACAGAGGGCCGCATGAGCCTGACGCCGCTCCAGCGTTTCCTCTCGGAGGTGACGGGCGTAGCGGTCTCACGCGGTTGGCTGCACGAGAGCGGTGTGGCGCTGGGGAGCCACCTACTCCCCGCCTGGGAGGACCTCTCCCAGCAGATCCGTACGGCGGATGTGCTCAACCTCGACGAGACCGGCTTCGGCCGGAAGGACCGGGACTGGATCTGGGTGGCCCTTTCCGCCCGTACGGCCCTCTTCCACTTCAGTGACACCCGTGGGGCGAGGGCCCTAAAGGCGATACTTCCCGAGGACTTCCAAGGCGTGATTGGCACGGACCGCTACGGCGCCTACAACGCCTTAAAATCTGCCGTTCGCCAGTTCTGCTGGGCCCATTTGCGCCGCGAGTTCGTCGCCCTGAGCGAATCCCAGAAGCCCGAGGTGGCCGCACTGGGAAAGCGACTGCTCGCCGAGCAGGAGGAGATCTTTGCGCTGTGGCACACCTTCCGGGCGGGCGACATCAGCCGGAAAGAGCTCCGGGCCTGCACCGCCATCAATCTGGCGCGGCTCAAACGCGGTCTGATCCAGGCCAGCGCGATGGATCACAAGGCCGCCCGAAACCTCGGGAAGGACCTCCTCCGGAAATGGGACAAGCTCTGGGTGTTCCTGAAGGTCGAGGGCGTGGAGCCGACGAACAATGCGGCCGAGCGGGCCCTGCGCCCCCTCGTGATCCTCAAGCGGATCTTCCAGCGACTGCCCAGCGCGGACGGAAAGCGATTCTTCGAACGCCTCCTGAGCCTGGGCACCACCGCCCGCATCCGCGGCGTCCCCTACTTCGACTGGCTGCTCAGGGCCCTCCACTCCGCCCGATCCAACCAGCCCCTACCGGCACTGGAACCAGCCTGAGGCTGCCAGGGCAAGCGGGACATCACCAGCCCATCATGGCTGCCTGCCACCGGCTTACGTGGTCACAGGGACAAGGGGGGTGAATCGATACTCCTGGCCTCCATTGCTTGGCCCATCCTCGCGCTGATCCTTTTTGGCGTGGCCTTCATGATGGCCGGACTGTGGGGCCTTCGCCGAATGGATGTGCGGCCATGAACGGTCACGAAGGATTGATCTGCACTGCTTTGGCCAAGACGTTTCCTCCGGATGGCAGGGGTTTGAAAGGGGTCAGCCTGGAAGTTTTTCCGGGCGAGTCGTACGCCCTAATCGGGGCCAACGGTGCGGGCAAGACTACCCTGTTGAACCTCTGCCTAGGATTCCTGCCACCTGATAGCGGGGACATCCGGATCGGGGGACATTCCTTGATTCAAGATCCCCTCTGGGCCAAGCAGACCCTGGCTTACGTGCCTGAAGTGACGCGTCTCTACGGCCATCTTTCGGCCCTGGAGAACCTGTCCTTCTTTGAGGGGCTATTGGGACGGCAGCATGATCGTCTCGCTTGCCTTGATTTGCTGTCGAGCCTAGCGTTTCCCGAGAGCGCGGCCGACCAGCCGGTGGGGATTTACAGCAAAGGAATGCGCCAGAAAGTCTCCCTGGCCATCGGCCTGCAGAAGGGGGCCAAGGTCTTCCTGCTGGATGAGCCCACCTCAGGGCTGGATCCTAAGACCACCGGAGAGGTCACCCAACTCCTTCGCAAGATCGCAGGGGAGGGTAAAACCGTGCTCTTCACCACCCACAACCTGAACACGATTCAAAGGGGGGCCAATCGGGTGGGCATTCTGAAGGATGGTCGGCTAATCCTAATACCGTTCATTTAAGCCTTGACAGGCCTGTGCGACTGCCTAGATTCGGTGTAGGGCTCACAATGGCCAGGACACCAGCTACGCTCGAGGGTGGAACGCGAATCTCGGACTTCATCACCCTGGGGGTGGTGGCCCGGCTCTTCCCCACGCACCAGGTGGAAGCGGTGCTCAAGGAGACTGGGCGGGCGAGTCAACGCCACCGAGATCTGCCGGCGCATGTGGTGATCTACTACGTCATCGCTCTGGCCCTCTTCACCCAGGCCTCCTGCCGAGAGGTCCTGCGCTGCCTCATGGAGGGCCTCCGGTGGCTGCAGGGTACCCCCGAGGACCTGCATATCGCCGGGAAGTCCGCCATCTCTCAGGCCAGGTCCCGTCTCGGCTGGGAACCTCTCCAGCGCCTTCACGACAAGGTTGTCCAGCCCATCGCCACCCCGGACACCCCCGGGGCCTGGTACCGCCAGTGGCGCATTGTCAGCATCGACGGCAGCACCCTGGATGTTCCCGAGGCCCCCGCCATCGAAACGGAGTTCGGCCGCCCCGGCGTTGCCCGAGGAACCAGCGCCTATCCGCAGGTGCGCTTCGTCTCCCTGGTCGAGAGCGGTACCCATGTCCTCTTTGCTTCCCGCATGGAGGGCTTCAACACCAGCGAGAAAGCCATCGCCCACCAACTCCTCCCGGCCCTGACCCCAGGAATGCTCTGTCTCGCCGATCGCGGTTTCTACGGCTTCGAGTTTTGGAACAAAGCCAAGGCCACCGGTGCCGACCTCCTCTGGAGGGTCAATGCAAAGCTCGGCCTGCCCAGGGAAGAGGAACTCGAAGACGGCTCCTACCTCTCCACCCTGTATCCCACCCGTGAATATCGACACCCCTCAAAAGGCGTTCGGGTGCGAGTCATCGCCTACACACTCCAGGGCATTCCAATGCCCCCCGATTCCGAGGGCGAAACCACCTACCGTCTCATCACCACCCTCCTGGATCCCAAGATCGCCCCGGCCGTCGAGTTGGCCGCGCTCTATCCCGAACGCTGGGAGATCGAGTCCGCCTTCGACGAGCTGAAGACCCACCTCCGAGGCCGCCAGATGCTGCTGCGCAGCAAGACCCCCGGTCTCATCCGCCAGGAGTTCTACGGCCTGATGATGGCCCATTTCGCCATTCGGGGCCTCATGCATGAAGCCGCACTCCAGGCCGAGATCGACCCGGATCGACTATCGTTCATCCATGCCGTGAGGGTCATCCGCCGCACCCTGCCGCACTTCGCGGCTCTCTCCCCCCAGCCCAACGCCTGATCGCCCACAACGCCATCCTGCAAGAGCTCGTGAAGGAACCGGCTAGTTCCAGTCGAAATCGCACCAATCCCCGAGGGGTCAAGCGTAAAATGAGCAATTGGAACGTCCGCGACAGAACCATCAAATGCAACGCCCACTGCACCTCCGCCATCTCCATTCAAAACCTTAAGTGAACCGTATTGCGGCTAATCCATGAATGCGCGGCGGCAGGGTTTAATGAAAGGGATTTGGATGAGGTCTACGATTCTAAGGCTTAGGACTTTCGCTTGGATTGTCCTTGCGATGGCCACAGCAGCACTCTCAGGCCAGGGGGCTTCTGAAGGGGAGCGCCGCCTGGACCTCAAACGGGCCGAGCTCGCCGAAGGACAGGCCAGAAAGAAGGCTACCCAGGTTCGCGCGCTGGTAGACCAAGGGCTGGTGCCACGGAACGACCTCGAAAATGCAGAAACAGACTTGCAACGCGCGCTACTTGAAACTCAGCGAGCTGTGCTGGGCCTGTCCAACGAACTTCCTTCCTTTCGTCTGCTCTCGGCCACCAAATCCACCGGCCCTCATGGCGAAATTCTGGTCAGCCTCGAGGTCGAGGAACTGCGGGAAACGAATGCGGGACTTGGAGCCAGGAGCTACCTCGTGAGTTTGAAGTCGGCCACCGCAATCATCAGCGAGCCCTACCAAAGGAAAGTGACGGTGGAGGGAAAGAGCACGGGGCGATCCCGCTTGGATTTTCGCCTCCTCAAAGATGCGGACGAACTCACCATCCTGATCGCCTCCGGCGCCCGCCGGGAGGAGATTCCCGTCCTACTCCAGCGGGATCACCGCAGCCATCTACGATTGAGCTCACCGAGCTATTCCTTGGAAGGTTTGGTGGGAGATAAGGCTGATTTCAGTATCCAGATCGAGCGTTTCGATCCTGCGACGGTTTCCTTGGCCCTTGGAGTGGAGGGGCTTCCTGAGGGGTTCGCCACCGAATGGTGGGAGGGTGAGGGAAAAGTCCGGATCACGAAGCTACGGTTCCTGGAGGGTCAAAACACACAGAAATTGATCCTTCGCGTTTACATACCGGCGGAGGGGAAAGACATCTGGCTAAACCAGGCCCTGCCGTTTCGTATGAAGACCTCTCCCGAAAGCGAACATGGACCGGTCAAAGAACGGGAAGACACCCTGGAACTCCAACTCCGACCAACCGGTGCGCCAAAACTCGTTTTGGGCAGTGACAACTTGCTACTCCAAATGGTTCTGGGAGAAGGGAGAACTGTCCGTTTTTGGATAGAGAACCTGGGTGGAGCGGAAGCGCGTAACGTGAGCCTCCAGGTGAACTATCCGTTAGGCGTCCAGGGCCGACTGGTGCCGCCTACCCTCCCATTGTTGGGTATTCGAGAGCGGAAAGAAATCACTTTGGAACTTGCCACGGGTCTCGAAGCTGTGCCGGGTGAATTCACCATCAAAGTGGTGGCTACGGCCGATAATCGGTTGAAGAGCCTGGAAAGTCCAGAGCTTGCGTTCCGGGTGGTGTTGAAGGGGATCGCTGGAAGGGGACTCCTTGGACTTTTGCTGGGTGTACTGGCTCTCGGCGGAATGGGGTTCCTGGGCTGGAGTCATCGAAGGAGGCGAAGTGCCGCGCCATCCAGATAGTTGGAATTTGGGTAATGGTCGCAACGGAACCGTGAAATCAGAGAGATGCTCACGTGCGCACCCCGTAAATTTTAGGTTCTTCGCGGATTTGCGTGAAGTAGGTCGGCAGTGGCGGATTTCAGGCATCTTGGGTTTGTCGAGAACTCGAGATGAAGGAGGCCGCCACTGCCTACCAAAGAGCTTATGTCCCGCTTGGGCGGGTGGAAAGGGCAACGCGTCGGAATCGTGGAGCGCTTCGAAGCCGGGGTGAAGGGGCCGCGGGCCGAGGTGTGGATCGAGTTGCTTGGGTTCGGCGATCATCCCCGGAAGTGCAGCGGTTGTGGGCATTTCGTGCGGAGCGTCCACGACTGGTCAGAGCGGGAGATCCGCGACCTTCCGCTGTTCGACGCCGACACAGTCCTAGTGGTGTGGCGGGCTCGAGTAGCCTGCCCCCGGTGCGGCCCGAAGCTGGAAGCCCTGGACTGGTTGGAGCCCCATGCCCGGATCACGAACCGGCTTGCCGCGAGCGTGGCGCGGCTTTGCAAGGTCATGCCCATCAAACAGGTCGCGGAGCACTATGACCTGCACTGGGGCACGGTGAAGGCGATCGACAAGGCTTACCTGGACCGAGAACTTGGGCCCGTGAAGCTGAGCAAGGCGAGGCTTCTTCTGATGGACGAATTCGCCATCCACAAGGGACAGAGCTATGCCACGGTCATCACGGATGCGGAAACGCGTCGCGTGCTCTGGGTCGGGAAAGGGCGTGGCCGCGAGGACATCCGCCCGTTCTTCGATCTGATCGGGAAGAAGGGCTGCAAACGGATCCAGGCCGTGGGCATAGACATGTCGGCGGCCTTCGAAGGCGAAGTCCGGGCGCGCTGTCCCAACGCCGAGATCGTCTACGACCAGTTTCATGTCGTGGCAAAGTACGGCCATGACGTCATCGACCGGATCCGGGTGGATGAGGCCAATCGATACCGGCACGACAAGGCCTCGCGGGAGCTCGTCAAGGGCGCGAAGTGGCTCCTGCTGGGCAATTGGGAGAACCTGCCGAATCGGGATGCCAAAGTCCGCCTCAACGAGTTATTGGACGCGAACCAGCCTCTGATGACCGCCTACGTGCTGAAAGACGCCCTGAAGGCACTGTGGCGCTACACGCGGGAGGGCTGGGCTCTGAAGGCCTGGGAGAACTGGATGGAACTCGCCACCTCAAGTGGACTCCAGCCCCTCGTGAAGTTCGCCAAGAATCTCGCCCAGCGGATCGACGGAATCCTCTCCCATTGCCGCTGGCCGCTCAATACCAGCGTCCAGGAAGGGATCAACAACAAGATCAAAGTCCTCAAGCGCATCGCCTACGGCTACCGGGATGAGGGCTACTTCTTCCTTAAGATCCGTGCGGCCTTCCCCGGAAAAACGTGAAGAACCAAATTTTAGGCGATGAGCATGGTCAGGGTCACGAGGGAACCCTTCCCCTGGCCTTCGCTCTCCAGGGTGATGGTGCCCCCCATCATCTCCATCAGGTGCTTGCAGATCACCAGTCCCAGGCCGGTACCACCGTATTCCCGGGCGTGGCCGCCCTCGGCCTGGACAAACTTCTGGAAGAGCTGAGTCTTGTCCTCGGCCCGGATACCGATGCCCGTATCGATCACCTGGACCGTCACCTGGCCGAATCCCCGCTCCACCACCGTGCGGACGCTGCCCTCCTTGGTGAACTTGAGGGCGTTGGACAGGATATTGAGCAGGACCTGTTTCAGGCGACCGGGGTCCACCATCACCTCGGGCAGTTCCTCCAGCCCCTCGGGCCATTGCAGCTCCACCTCCGCCTTGTGGGGATAGGCCTGGGCGATGGGTTTCACCTCATCCATGAGGGCATTGAGGCTGAAGGGCTCGACCTGGACCTCCATGCGTCCGGATTCGATCTTGGCGAGATCGAGGATGTCGTTGAGGAGGGAGAGCAGGTGCTTGCCGGAGGCGTAGCTGTCCTGCAGCATCCGCTTCATCTCATCCTCGTCCTCGTAAAGCTCGTCGATGACCAAGCGCGTGAAGCCCAGGATGCCGGTGAGGGGCGTGCGGAGCTCATGGCTTGTCAGCGCCAGGAACTCGCTCTTGAAGCGATCGGCTTCCCGCAGGGCAGCATTGGCCTTCTCCAGTTCAAAGGTCTGCCGCCTCAGGGTATCCCGCTGCTGACCCAGATCCCGGAAGAGCCATGCGTTGTAGATGGAGACCGCCACCTGCCGCTGCAGAATGGTGAGGCTATCCTGGTCCTCATCCATGCCGCGGCCCGTCTCCAGGGCCAGGATGGCGAAGCCCATGAGCAGCAGCTGGTGTTCGAAGGGCACGAAGTAGAGGGAGACCTCCGGCGAGACGCGCAGAGCCTCCAGGGGCCCCCGGATCGCCGCCTGGTCCAGCCACTGAGGCTGGAAGAGCACGATGGGGGAATTGGGAAAGGGATTGGGCGCCGGAAGCGCGATCTGAGTCCATAGGCTCCGGGGCAAGCCGTGCCCCACCTTGGGCTGGAAGGTGGAGCCCTCGTCTTCGAGAATCCACACGCCACAGGCCTTGGCACCGAACTCCTGGACGAACACGTCCTGGAGCACGCTAGCCACCTGGGTCACCTTGGGGGTGGCGGCCAGGATTTCGGCCACATGCTGGAGGACGGCCATCTGATGGGTCCGGCGGCTGAGCCTGGAACGCAGTTCCGTGAGTTCCTGGGCCTGCTGGGAAATGAGCCGCTGAGCCTGCACCAGCTCGACCAGGACCTCCTGCCCCTGGCTCCGAGAGGAGCCCGACGCAGCGGGTGCCCCGGGTTTATAGGGGTTGGAAGGCCCCTGGGACGGGGACCCCGGCTTGAAGAGATTAGTGGGCAGATTACTCATTCCTTTTTCCAGGATGCCCACCCTGGTGGGCAATGCAAGGAGTCTTACCCAATCGGCCCACAGGGATCAAACTGGATCTTCTGATACCCTCCCCAAATCTCCAGGACCAAACGATCCATTCGGGCCCTGGCCTGTTTCTCATGAGGACTTCCCCCAACCATGACCAAGCGATCCCTCAAGCCTCCGGCCACGGAGAGGCTCATTTTTTGGGGCGTGGCAATCCTGCTGCTCGCCCAGATGGCCTGGTGGATCGGCGTGCAGGTCCGGGAATCCAAGCGCCTCCAGGATGCCCGCATTGCCCAGATGAGGGCCGCCCGGGCCGAGGCCTGGCAATTCGATTCCATGGCCCTCTTCCGCCCCGATCTCCCAAGGGATCCGACCGAAGGCCCAGGCGTGGTGGTGGGCAGGCTTCCCGATACCCGCACGATGGAAGAGCGCACCCAGGCCATCCAGCAGCGCTACCCCTTCGTGGCGGTGCTGCCCACGCCCATGGAACTCGACGACCCCGTGCTCCTGGCCGACCAGACGGCCTACCTCACGCTGCGTCCCGAAGTCCTCCAGGCCATGGACCGGGAGCGCACTCTCGCCCTCTGGCGCACTGCCGGCGAGGCCCTGATCCTCGTGGCCGCCGTGCTCTTCGGAATGACCTACATCTATCGAAAGCTGAATGCCGAAATGGAAATGAAGTTCCGCCAGCGCAACTTCATCGCCTCGGTCACCCACGAATTGAAGACGCCCATCGCCAGCCTGCGGGTCTGGATGGAGACCATGTTCAGTCGGGAATTGGCCCCGGAGCAGAAGACGCGCATCCAGACACTCATGGATGGGGATCTCCACCGCCTGACGGACCTGGTGACCAATCTCCTGGAAACGGCCCGGGCGGATGCGGGCAGGCTGGAAATCAACCCGGAGGTCATGGAACTCGCCCCCCTCATCCAGCGGGTGTGCCAGGAGATGGACCACCGTCTCGGCGAGGGACTCCTAGGCCTCCGGATGGACCTGGCTCCCGACATCCTGGCCCGGATCGATGCCAGGGCCTTCGCCATGGTGCTGGAGAACCTCCTCTCCAACGCCTTCAAATACGCCTCCGAACCCCGGGAGACCACCCTCACCCTGGACGGGGATAATGACGACGCGATCATCGTCATCGCAGACCGGGGCCATGGGATCACCTCCAAGGACCTCCCCCGCATCTTCCAGCGCTTCTACCGGGTGGGGGACGAGATGACGCGCTCGGTCCCCGGGACGGGGCTGGGACTCTTCCTCTGCCGGGAAATCGTCCGGGGCCACGGGGGCGAGATCCGCGTCTCGAGCCTCGGGGCTGGCCTCGGGACCACCTTCACCATTCGTCTAGCCCGATTGACACGGTAGGCTTAGAAACAATGGACACGGACCGACTTCCCGAAGCAGAACTCATCGCCCAATCCATCGCCGGGGATGGCGAGGCCTTTGGGGCCCTGGTGGAGCCCTATCTGGGACTCTTTTCCGCCGGCATCCAGCGCATTCTCCAGGACCCCCTGGACACCCAGGATGCCCTGCAGGAGGCCCTGCTCAGCATCTACACCGCACTGCATCGATTCCAGGGGAAGAGCAAGTTCAGCACCTGGGGCTACCGGGTCTGCCTCAACGAGGCGCTGATGCTGCGGCGCTCGAGGCTCCGCCGCCGGGAAGACACCATCGAAGATTTCCTTCCACACTTCACGCCCGAGGGGCATCACATGGGCAAGGAAGGTCTCAAGGATCTCAGCCAGGAGGCCACGGCCCTTGAAAACGTCGAAGAAGCCCAGGTTCGGGAGAGGGTCCAAGAGGGACTGAATAGTCTTTCCGATGAACAGCGAGCGGTTTTTGTCTTGAGGGATTTAGAAGGCATGGATACCGAGGAAGTCGCCACCATGTTGGGCATCAGCCGCGGGCTGGTGCGCCAGCGCCTGCACCGGGCCAGATTGGGCCTACGGGGCGTCCTCTCGGCCTTTCTCCACGAAGGCAAGCTATGACATCGCCCCTCACCTGCCAGCAGGTGGTCTGCCGCCTCACGGACCTGGAGGATGGAGCCGTGCCTCTTGCCGAAGGCATCCGCCTGCGGCTGCACCTGCTGCGCTGTCCCCAATGCCACCAACTGAACGCGGAAGTCCGAAGACTGCCCGCCATCGTAGAGATCGGGCTGAGACTTGAAACCCAGGAACTCCTGCCCCTGGCTCAGGGCGCCCTCCGGGCCGCCCAGTCCAGGATCAAAGGATTCCGCCCCCGGCGGCGCCCCCAGCCCTCCCCCATCCCCAGCGAGCTCCAGCGGCTCCTCCAGTCTGGTGGGGATCTGAGCCTGCGGATCATGGCATTGGTGCATCAGGCCTTCACGGAGGGTACGGCCCCTCTTGGGGCCCCCTTCCTGCCTGCCTCGGTGCTATCCCAACTCCCGCCAGAGGCCACTTGGAAATGGAAGACCCGCGGCGGCGCGCGCATGGCGACCCTCCTGGGCGCCGACGACGGAGGCCCCCGCCTGAGCCTGCTGGTGGCTCCCCACGGATTCCGCACCCCCTCCCATGTCCACTTCGGCAGCGAACAGATGCTGGTGCTGGAGGGCCTGATGGAAGACGGCGAGGCAGCCTATCCCACGGGCTGCTGGACACATTTCGGCGAGGGCTCCACCCATGCGCCCCTGGTCCTCAACGAGGAATGCTGGTGCCTCATCCGCGAACAGGGCCCCATCCGCTACACCGGACCCCTGGGCTGGCTGAGGAATTTCCTGGCGGCGTGATCAGAGCCTCGACAATCCGCCCTCCCGCAGCTGAGCCCCTGAGAGCACGGCGCGATCGAGCACGAGACTCGTCACCAGCGCAACGGGGGTCACGTCGAAGGATGGGTTGAACACAGGACTCCCTTCCGGCGCCCAGCGCAGGCTTCCAAAGCCGCGCACCTCCTGGGCGAGCCGCTCCTCGATGGGGATGGACCCTCCATCCGGACAGTCCAGGTCCACCGTGGTCCAGGGGGCCACCGGGTGAAAGGGGATGCCGTGATGGGAGGCCTGCACGGCCAGACCGTAGGTGCCCACCTTGTTGGCGAAATCGCCATTGGCGGCCACCCGGTCGGCGCCCACCAGCACGCGCTGCACGCGCCCCTCCCGCAGGAGGATCGCCGCCATGCTATCGGTGATGAGCGTATGGGGGATGCCTAGGCGAAGCATTTCCCAGGCCGTGAGCCGGGCCCCCTGGAGCAGGGGACGGGTCTCGTCCACGAAGACATGATTCAGTTTCCCCAGTTCGAAGGCGCGGGCAATGACGCCCACCGCCGTGCCGATGCCCGCCGTGGCCAGGGCCCCCGCGTTGCAGTGGGTGATGACGCTCTCGCCATAACCCATCAGGGCCGCGCCCCGCTGGGCCAGGGCCTCGCAGAGCGCCACGTCCTCATCGAAGATGGCCTCGGCCTCGCGCACCAGACCCTGGGTGGAGGCGCCCGCGTCCAGGCAGCCCTTCATCCGGTCCATGGCCACCATGAGGTTCACGGCGGTGGGCCTGGCCCCCCGCAAAGCCGCACAGGCCGACCTCAACCGAACTTGCGAAGCGCCGGATTCCGCGTAGGAAGCCAGCGAAAGCGCCGCCGCCACGCCGATGAGGGGCGCACCCCGCACCGCCAGGCGCTGGATATGGCCCACCATCGTCCCAGGGTCCCTGCCGTCGAGCCAGCATTCCACGTCCGGCAGCCGGGTCTGGTCCAGGATCCAGAGGCGACCCACCTCCACCTTCAGCGCGAGGGAAACCCGTTCGTTCATCCAAACAGCCTAGTGCACCCGGGGACTGGCCCCTTGAGCAAAAATGCGTCGGCCTTGGCCCCCTGCGCTAATATGAATGGATGACCGATGATTCCACGCGCCCCAGTGGCCCGCTCGGTTCCCTGGCCGTGAGCCAAGTCCGAGGACTGGGCATCCAGGCCTTCCGGGCCACGATCCTCGCCGGACTCACCTCGGATCGGCAGGAACTCCTGCTGGAAAACCTGGGCCCCGCTGCTCGGAATCTGATGTGTCAGCCTCCGGCCGCCGAGGCATGGGTACCTGTGGAGCTCCTCCGTGAGATCCGTTCGGCCTACGGAGGGCTCTTCGATATGCGCCTGGAGAAGGTCCGGGCCTTCACCATGGCCTCCCTGATGTTCTCCCATCCCCACTTCGAGGATCTCCGGGGCACCCGGAATATCGCCACCTTCCTGGCGCGGTTCTGCCTCCTTTGGCAGGCCTGCCATGACGGAGGCTGCATCGAAGGCGTGCAGAGGGCCCCCCACCAGGCACGCGTCACCATCTGGGCGAGGTTCCCCTATCCCCAATACCTCGACGAAGTCATGCCTCCGGCCCTCAGGGAAGCCCTCCAACATCTGGGATTCACCGGCGGACGGGTGGACCAGCAGCCCCATCCCGTGGACATGCATGCCTATGATCTGAACTGGGATCTCTGATCACCGAAGCCGGGGACCCAGCTCCGCCCGGAGCTGCCGGAGAGCCGAGAGTTCAGCATGGGGAAGGGGCGAGATTCCTCCAAGTTGCACGGCGGCCTTGAGAATCTGGGCCACATGCTCCAGGCGCTCCATGCCCCCCACGGCCTCGTGGATATCCTCCCCCCAGCATACGGCCCCGTGGCGGGCCAGGACGAGCAGGCGATGGGCGGGCAGGAAGGGCTTCAGGGCCTCGCCGAGCCCTGGGGTGCCGGGCCGGGCATAGGCCACGATGGGGATCGCGCCCGCCCCCAAAATGAGCTCAGGCAGGCCTTCGGAAGGCATCGCCGCCAGTTCGGGCCGGGCCAGCGTCCAGGCGATGGCCGTGGGCGGGTGGGCGTGGACCACCACCCTGGCCTCCGGACAGGCCCCATAGATGGCCAGGTGCATGAGTCGCTCGCTGCTGGGCTGGCCCTTCAGCACCTCGCCCTGTGAACTGAGGAAGGCGAAATCCCGGGGACGAATCCAGGCCTTGGCCACCCCCGAGGGCGTCATGGCGATGCGCCCATCGGCGAGCCGGGCGCTGAGATTGCCGTCCCCGGCCGCCAGCAGGCCGCGATCATGGAGGCGACGGCAAGCCTCGCAGAGGGATTCCAGGATTTCGCGTTCCGTCATGCCGTCACCGAACCAGGAGGTCCTTCGTCTACCTCAGCGTGACCCGCTCCGGCGCCGAAAGGGTGAAGGTCACGGCCTTTCCGGCTGGGATCCGGATCACGGTATCGGCGGTGCCCGCAGCCACAGCCGTGCCGGCGGCAGCACCGATGGCCGCGCCCCCCAGGGCGTGATCACCCTTGTTGTGCTTATCGGTGAGAATGCCGACCAGGGCGCCCAGGGCCGCGCCGCCGCCGATGTACTTGGCATTGCGCTCACCCCGGGGCGTGCCGGTGACGACATGGAGGCCACTCTCCACATCGTAGGAGCCCACGAAGGTGAGCTTGATGCCCAAGCCCCCATTGCCGCTGCTGAGGCGCCCCGCAGGCGTGCTCTGGCTGACCACGCCGCGCACTTCAAGACCCATGGGCCAGGCCACCTTGCCGTCGGCCATGACATCCGTGGCCAGACGGCCTTCCCAGGCATCCCCGGCCTGCACGGTCTCCGTGCTGAGATCCTTGGCGAGCTTCACCTCCAGCTTGGTGCCCGCAGGCACTTCCACCACAACGGCCTTGGGCGCTTCCCGGGTCACAGGCTGGGCGGCCAATTCCTGGGCGGCCTTCTTCTTGACCTCGGCCTGGCGCTTGGCGTCCTGGAGCTGCTTTTCCACGGCCTTGATCTGGGACTTGGAGACATGCTCGGTATCGGCATCCCCGGTCTTAGCGACCTTGAGTTCGGCCAGTTCCTTCTCCAGGGCGGCCACTTTGGTATCGGCGTTCTTCGCGGAATCCTGGGCCTGCTGAGCCTCTGGGCTGAGTTTCTTCCCGCAGGCAAGGGTGCCGAGCACGAGCAGGGCGGCAAAGACGGCGTGAGGGATGAGCTTACGCATGGGAGTCCTCCGAGAGTGGAATCGGGTGAAGTATATTATGGGAAAGGGGAGCCGGTCCCTCGGATCCGTGATGACCACACTGAATGCCCGCAGCGAGACAGTGCTCAAAGCCCTCATCGAGGCCTACCTCGTGGAGGGAGAGCCCGTGGGCTCCCGCCTGCTCGCCCAGCGCTTTCCCGAACCCCTCTCCAGCGCCACCATCCGCAGCGTCCTGGCCGATCTGGAAGAGGAAGCCCTGGTGAGCCAGCCCCACACCAGCGCCGGGCGGGTCCCCACACAGCGCGCCTACCGCTATTACGTAGACCGTTGGGTCCGCCCTCAGCGCCCTGCGCCAGCACTGGGAGCCAAGCTCGCCGCCGCCTTCGAGGGCATGGACCAGGACCCGGACACCTGGCTCCGCCACGCCAGCAGAGTACTCTCCGAGGTCATGGGTGGCGTCTGTGTGGCTCTGCCCGTGCACCTCTCCACCAGCAGCCTGGTGCGCCTGGAATTCGTATCCCTGGGCCCCCGGCGTCTGGTGGCCGTCTGGGTGGGCAACGCCGGAGATGTGGAGCACCAGGTCATGGAAAACACCTGGGGCTTCGATGCGGCCACCCTCACGGAACTGGGGAACTTCGCCACCTTCCACTTCCTGGGATGCTCCCTGGCCGATATGCGGCGCCGCCTCTTCGAGACCCTGCAGGGACAGGCCGACGAGGCCCGGCAACTGCGCATGCGGCTGGCGAGCCTCGCGGAGTGCATGAATTCCTCGGGAGAAGCCGAGGGCCCCCACCTCATCGTCTCGGGCCTGCGAGAGCTGCTGGAGATGCCCGAATTCGAGGATTCCAGGCGCTTCCGGGAACTGGTGACCACCTTCGAGGAACACGGCCACCTGGCCCGCCTCCTGAACGCCTTCGCCGAGGCCTCGGCCCGGGAGGTGAAGCTGCTCCTGGGTTCCGAGAACCCCTTCCTCCCGGATATCCCCCTGGCCACAGCCATGCGCACCGTGGGTCTGCCCGGCCACGACGGGGCCGCCTTCGCCTTCTTCGGCCCCCTGCGCCTGGACTACGGCAAGGTGATTGGCGGCTTGGCCTGGTGGTCCGAGGAACTGGCCCGGCGCGGGGTTCGCCAGTCCTGAAGGGGCGGGATGCCTCGTCCAGATCCCTGGACCCGGAAGATGGCCCGATAGATCCCTCAGGATCCTGCTGCCGATTCCCGGCTGGTGGACTACAATTCCCAACATGATCTCTGAACCCAACTCGAGTATCCCAGCCCCCGACGAGGAGCCGACCGCCCGCGATGGCGATATGACGGTGGACCTCACCATTGACGAATCGGAAGCGGTGGACGACCTCCAGGCCTTGGCCGACGAAGTGGCCGATATCACACCGGAACCTCCCAGCCGAGAGCCCCGCCTCGCGGCCACAGGAGATGTCTCCGAGCGAATCATCCAGGAGCTCGAGCGTGAGATGCAGGAAGCCACGGCCCGCCTCCAGGAGATGGAAAAGCGAGAGATGGAGCAGGCGGACCGCCACCACCGCCTGCTGGCGGACTTCGCCAACTACCGCAACCGCACCGGGCGGGATATCCAGATGGCCGTTGATCTCTCCGAGCGCAAGCTGCTGGTGGAGATGCTGCCCATCATGGACAACTTCGAGCGCTGCCTGGGGGCCTCCTACGGCACCGTGGAAGACTGCCGCGAAGGGGTCGCGCTCATCCACAAACAATATCTGGATGCCCTGCGGCGCATCGGCGTCGAGGAAATTGAACTCAAGGTGGGTGACGCCTTCGACGCCCAGAATGCGGAAGCCCTCACCACGGCGGTGGATCCCACCCTGCCGGACGGCGCCATCGCGTCCATCTTCGAGCGGGGCTTCAAGCTCCGAGACCAGCTCCTGCGGGCCGCCCGGGTGGTGGTGAACCGCAACCCAGAAGCCACTCCCGAACTGGATGATCCTGGTAATCTCCAGTAACCTCGCCTGCATGAATGGAGCTTTCATATGCCCGGCAAACTCATCGGGATCGATCTCGGAACCACCAATAGCTGCGCATGCGTGATGGAGGGCGGCGAGCGGCGGGTCATTCCCAACAGGGAAGGCAGCCGCACAACCCCGTCGGTCGTTGCATTCACCGACAAGGGCGATGTGCTGGTGGGCCATATCGCCAAACGCCAGGCCGTCACCAATCCCCAGCGGACGCTCTTCGCCGTCAAGCGCCTCATTGGGCAAAAGTTCGATCTCCCCCATGTGCAGGATGCCCTCAAGCGCCTGCCCTTCCCGATAGTGAAGGCTCCCAATGGGGACGCCTGGCTGGGCGTGGGCGATAGGGACTACGCGCCCCCCGAGATCAGCGCCATCGTGCTGCGCAACATCAAGCAAAGTGCCGAGGCCTTCCTCCACGAGGAGATCGTGGACGCGGTCATCACGGTGCCGGCCTACTTCAACGACGCCCAGCGCCAGGCCACCAAGGACGCCGGCCGCATCGCGGGCCTGAACGTGGTGCGCATCATCAACGAGCCCACGGCTGCGGCCCTGGCCTACGGTTTGGACAAGAAGGGCAAGCGCGAGATCCTGGCCATCTATGACTTCGGCGGTGGCACCTTCGATTTCACGCTGATGGAGATGAATGACGGCGTCTTCGAGGTGCTCTCCACCAGCGGCGACACCTTCCTGGGGGGTGAGGACTTCGATAACACCGTGCTCCAGTGGCTCGTGAACCGCTTCCGCGAGCAGACAGGCATCGACCTCACCAAGGATCGAATGGCCCTCCAGCGCCTCAAGGAGGCCTCCGAAAAGGCCAAGTGCGAACTCTCCACCCTGGACCGGGTGGATATCCGCCTCCCCTTCATCGCCCAGGGGCCCTCCGGCCCCCAACATCTGGAGGCCACCCTCACCCGAGAGGAACTGGAGGACATGGTCCGCACCCTGGTGGACCGCACCATGGATCCCATCCAGGACGCCCTCCGGGAGGCCCGGAAGAATCCCTCGGATATCGACCAGGTGATCCTGGTGGGCGGCCAGACCCGCATGCCCATGGTCCAGCAGAAGGTCCGGGATTTCTTCGGCCGGGAACCCAATCGCGATATCAACCCCGACGAGGTGATCGCTCAAGGAGCGTCCATCCAGGGCGCCGTGCTCACCGGCGAAGTGAAGGATCTGGTGTTGCTGGATGTGACGCCGCTTTCCCTGGGTATCGAGACCCAAGGGGGCGGTTTCGTGAAGATCATCGCCCGCAACACCACCATTCCCACCCGGGATAGCCGCACCTTCACCACCGTCACGGATAATCAGGCCCGGGTGGAAGTGCATGTGCTCCAGGGCGAGCGCGAGCTCTCGGAATTCAACAAGAGCCTGGGCCGCTTCGATCTCATCAACCTGCCCCCCCTACCCAAGGGCGTGCCCCAGATCGAGGTCACCTTCGATATCGATTCCAATGGCATCGTCAAGGTCTCGGCCAAGGACCTGATGACCGCACTCGAACAGGGCATGAGCATCCGGCCCAGTTCGGGGCTCTCCGAACTGGAGATCCAGCGAATGATCCGCGAGGCCTCCTCCAATGCGGAATCCGATCTCCAGCGGCGGGACGAGCTGAAGTACATCGCTTCGGCCGAGGGCCTGCTCTTCTCCTGCGACAAGAGCTTCACCGAATGCGGCAAATACCTCTCCAATGACGAACAGGAGATGGTCCGGGAGACCCTCAACGCCGCCCGGCAGGCCGTGGCCACCAAGGACATCACTGGGGTTAAGACCTGCGAAAGCAAGCTCCTGGAGGTCCAGAAGATACTCACCAACGCCGTGCTCGCTGCCAGCGAGGCCATGATGAGCGCCCTGGAGAATGGCCAGGACGCCTCGATCCGAGGACCCAAGGGACTCCTGTAGGGTCCTTCTGCTAGTCTGGAAGGATGAGTGCGAAGCGTGATTACTACGAGATTCTAGGCGTAGGCCGTGAGGCCTCCCTCGACGAGATCAAGAAGGCCTACCGCCGCTTGGCCATGCAGTTCCACCCGGACCAGAATCCGGGGAACAAGGAGGCCGAGGAAAAGTTCAAGGAGGCCGCCGAGGCCTACGCGGTTCTTTCGGACGCCGATAAGCGCCCCCACTACGATCAGTTCGGCTTCGACGCCCCCAACCAGGGCGGTTTCCAGTTCGATCCGAACCAGTTCACGGATTTCCAGGATATCTTCGGCAGTTTCTTCGGCGGCGGTGGAGGCATCTTCGGCGATCTCTTCGGGTCAGGCCGACGCCGCTCCGGTTCCGGTGAACGGGGCTCGGATCTGCAATACACCCTCAAGCTGCCCTTCAAGGAGGCCGTCTTCGGGGTGGATATCAAGGAGATCGAGATCCCGAGGCTGGAGGCCTGCGGCACCTGCCACGGCAGCGGATGTGCCGAGGGCACCTCCCCCCTCACCTGTCCCCAGTGTCGCGGCAACGGCCAGGTGGCCATGCGCCAGGGCTTCCTCCAGATGTACGTGAGCTGCCCCCGCTGCGAGGGCCGGGGCAAGATCATCCAGAGCCCCTGCCCCTCCTGCAGGGGTGAAGCCCGCATCCAGCGCCGCACCAAGGTGAAGTTCCGCATCCCGGCCGGCGTGGACCGCGGCCAGCGCCTGCGCCTGGAAGGCGAGGGGGAGGCTGGTCGAGCGGGCGCAGGCGCAGGAGATCTCTTCGTCGTCTTCGATATCGAACAGGATCCCCTCTACGAACGCGACGGCTTCGATCTGCATCGGCGCCTGGAGGTGCCCTGGCCCATGCTAGTCCTGGGTGGCGAACTCCCCCTGGAAACCCTCTATGGGCAGGATTCCATCCGCATCGCCCCCGGAACCCCCGGCGATAAGGTGGTCAAGCTCTCCAATGGGGGCGTCCCCCGATTGCGGGGATCAGGGCGCGGGGATCTCTACTTGCACCTGCGCGTGGCCGTTCCCACCAAACTGAGTGAGGAGCAGCAGGAACTCGTGCGCGGCCTCTTGCAGACCATGCGCCAGGATGGTCAAGCCCCGGAGGACGAGGGCTTCCTGGCCAAGGTCTTCGGATCCGAAAAGGGCAAGAAAAAGAAGAAACGCTGACCCTCAGGAACCACGCTCTGCGATCAGGAGGCCTCAGCCACGCGCCACTTGGCCAGGGGGCGTTTAGCCAGATCCCAGATCTGGAGACCCCAGGGCAGGCGCCGGGCATTGAGGCGCTGCCGGATGAGGGCTCGAGCTTCATCCAGATCCCGCGCATAGATGGGCCCATACTCCATGAAGTAGCCCATCTGCTTGTATCCAAAGGACTTTAGCTCACCATTCCGGGGGGTACGCTCGAGATTCATGGGATCACCTCGAACCTAGTTTCGCTTTTTATCCGATTTGCGCAAGCACAAAAAACGAATTTTAGAAAAAAGACGAACATAAATTCGGGAGAATCCCTTTCTGAACCAAATCGGGAGGGATTGGGGTGGCAGCATATCGGGACAACCACCCAGCGGCGGGGGACAACCACAGGGGACAACCGGGAACTGAAGTAGAACCAGGGGATCCCGCTCTAGAAGAAGAGCCCCCATTGGCCGGGGGCTCTGGGGCATTGGCGGGTCTAGCAGGCGAAGGGGATGATCTTCGGGAGGGTATCGGGGTCCGTGGGGCGGGTGCTGATGTGGTGCGCTTCCATGGCCGCTCGGAGGGTCTTGAGATCTTGTTGGTAGTAATGGGCCACCGTGGTTTGGATTGATTCGTGCCGAAGGATGGCCTGCACTTGGGTCGGAGGAACCCCCTTATTGAGGAGGTGGGTGGCAAGTGAAGCCCGGAGCCGATGATGGCTGAAGCCAATCAAACCCATCATGGCGGCGGCTTGCTTCAAGACCTCATCCGTATACTTGGTCGCACGGGGTAGATCTGATCTATCGGACCGTGGGCACATGAGGTCTGAAACCCTTGGAAGCTTGGCAAACCATTCGGCCATCTCATCGATGACCGGCAGGGTGGCCTCTTTCCCTCCCTTGCCGATGAAGGTGTAGGTTCGGCGAGCTTCGTCGTAACCGGACCATCGGAGGTTATAGGCCTCACTTACCCTCAAGCCCAGATGGAACATGCTTCTTATCAAAACTTGTTGCTGGAGATTGGCGATCTTATTGAGGTGATCAAAGAGGGTCGTGATCTCATCACCAACCAACACGACCTTTGGGGCATGACTGACCTTTACCAAGGGGAAATCAAAGGGCAGGTTGTGGATGCACCTTTCCTTGGCGAAATTCAGGATGCTTTTCAATTTACTAAACATCTCTCGTTGGCTGGCGTCGGCATGTCCAATCTTATAGGTGGTGTATAGGGTATCAATGTGAGGCTGAAGCTCCGTCAGCTTGATGTCCTTCCATGGACTCCAGACTCGCCGCCAATGACATCGATACATCTTCAAGGAAGTCTCGGCCAGCCTTGGAGCCCTTCCCTTGGTCCAGAGGTGATAGCAATCCCCGAAGGTCGGGATCTTGGTTTCCTTGAGGTTGATGTTCTCCAGGGCGAGTTTTGACCGGAACTGGAGTAGCCATCGCTCTGCTGACTTCCGATCCCGGCAAGCCGTGGACCCGGATATCACCTCACCTTTGAACTTGAATCGGAAGTTATAGATTCCGTTGCGGAGCCGGAGTCCACCTCGCAGCCCCGTATTTCCTTTTTCCCTTGCCATTGCGGCCTCCTCCCGGGAAATAACCAGGATCCAGCCCTGCACCGGTCCCCCCCCCTTTTCCCAGGGACACGGGGGGACCGGCACGGGGGGATTTCAAAAGCTCGGGATCTGCGTCAAATGGGTGAGAGAAGGACGATTCACAGTTTCGTGTGATGGAGCCGAGGCTATTGGCTCACCCACATCGGGATGGAGCATCAGGAGGTTCACCGTAGGGAATTGTTCCCCTTGGAATGAAACCAGCATAGTGTCAGACTCGGGATGAATCCTCGTTTCACCCAACTCGCCGCGCCGCCTCGGCAGCGCGGGTTAGCTCCATCGTTAGGCGCTGTGAGCATCCATGGAATATAGAATCGACGGTCGTTCAACAAAGCATGGAACAACATTTTATGGCCCAAATTGGGCAGTGACGGTTACCATTGAAGGTAAACCAATCCCTAAAAGACTAAAACTTAGCGGAGAAATGAATCAACACCTTAAAAAAGAATACACTCCTATGCTTATAGCAATTTCATACGACTTATTAACATATAGTTCTATTCCAATCGTTGGTTTCCGCACTGCATTCTTTTTTCGTATTATATTGACACTTATAGCCTTTATTCAAGCAGCATATTCTAGGTTTTTTAATAACAAATTTTGTCAATGGCATGCTGCTGAACATTACGCCTTAAATGGTGTCTATGTTGACCGGAGTTGTGGCTCAAACTATTGCGCATGGGTTATAATATCTTCGTATCTATTTTTTCCATTAAGTGTCGCAATGTATCTCGTCCATATAAGTATTAATAATAGAAAAAATAAAATCCTAGAATTTATCAACCGAGTTGGAGGCAAATTCCAGTCCTTGTATGCCGTCTGTGAACCATCCCCAGAAATACAATCATGCGCAAACAAGGCCTACAACATGCTTGTCCTTCTTGAAGACAACGAACTTCCATCCCCTGGGAGCTCCTAACCTTGCGCTCAACCTGGACGCTGCCTCCGCGAGGCACCGTCCTCATCATCGTCCGGATTTCCCGTCACTCTCGCTCCGCGCCGCTTTCGGCAGCGCCGGTTAGCTTCGATCGTTAGGTTTCACCCTCGTCTGTTCAGAGTTTTCACATGGAGGTTTCCGATGGAACTCGAATCCTTTGACGACGTTTTAAAATCGATTGCAAAAAACCGAGACAGAGAGTTTCACCTGCTACTCGGCAATGGTTTTAGCATGTCTTATGATAAGGAGATTTTTTCTTATAATGCGTTGCACGAATTCATTCAAAAACTCGATAATGAAGATCTTTCCAAAATTCTCAAGGTGATCGAGACAAAAAATTTCGAAGTCATAATGCAACAATTGGATAATTTTTCGTCACTAATTGAAACATTTGGTGGTGATCCAAATCTAAAAGCTAAAATTGATGGAGCTAGCAAAAAGCTAAAAACAAGCCTACTTGATGCGGTAAAATCTCTTCATCCAGAACACGTGTTTACAATACCTGAATCAGAGAGCAGGGCATGCTCAGAATTTCTTAAGATATTTCTTGACACAGAAGGTTTAATTTTTTCCACCAATTATGATTTACTTCTCTATTGGGTTCTAATGCGAAATGCGGTCATAAATCATGTGGATGGATTCGGAAGAGATCTCGAGAACCCGGACGACCCTCCTGAGGAGTTTATTTGGTCAGAATTACGCTGGGGAAAAAATAGAGATGAACAAAACGTATTTTACGTACATGGCGCTCTGCCATTCTTTGATACAGGTGCATACATCGTTAAAGAAGAATATGATCAGCACAATTTTCTTCTTGAAAAAGTTGGAAAACGAATGGATAAAGGTGAATATCCAATTTTCGTGACCGCAGGTGACGGGAAAGAAAAATTGTCTCATATAATGCACAATCACTATCTTTCCTTTTGCTATGATTCTATGTCTAAAATCACAGGGTCATTAGTTACGTTCGGATTTAATTTTGGGTCTTCCGACGAACACATTATCGAAGCAATCAATCGAGCTGCAAAATTCGGACGAAAGGAATTTCCAAAGCTAAATAGCATTTACATTGGTGTATATTCAGATGAAAATAAACGACATATCGAAAATATTCAAAACAAATTTAAATGTAAAGTAAGAATCTATGATGCCAAGTCTGTAAGTGTATGGGGTCGCAAGTGAAACCTAACGCTCAACCCGGACGCTACCTCTTGTACTTACAACCACCACCAGTCACTCCGATTCCTCATCTCCACTCAACGCGCCGCCTCGGTAGCGCCGGTTAACTCACTCGTTAGGCCACACCCAACTCCGCCAATTCATTACTAGGCATCAACTCGGAGTAGAACCAAATGAGCCAGGCAATCGAAAAGCGGTTTGTGGAACTTGTTGAACAGTTGGCCACTCTGGAGGCCACTCGAAGGACGATACATTCCGAATATGTTGGAACCTATGAAGAAGTGGATGAAGAGCAATTCTTAAATTGGCGCGCAAAGGTGCGTAGTCTAATATCAAATGCATTTGGCGATGATTCCTCTTACTTTAAGGCTCTCGTCGAAGCAGAAAAACCGGTAATTATGTCTACCAAACTTGATTTTTTAAAAAAAATAAAAGCTGTCTTTTTAACAGCAAGGGAAGATTTTGAAAGTGGTCTGACATTGGCTAGAGCAGACGAAATTAACGAATCAAATATTACGGCCATCCTCCCAGAGTCTTCTCAAGCAGAATTTAGGCTTCCACCTCCAGAAAAGTTAACTCCTCGCTGGCTCTTGGACAATGTGCCCTTTCATTATTGGCTCGCGTATTTTATTTTCTTAGTCTCTGCTTTTGTTCTTGGAGTTCAAGCAAGCAGACTCTCGTGGGTTTGCGAGATCTTTGGCTTAAAAAAATGAATCATCATTTTCGGCGTTGTGGTTCCAACAATCGCGCTCGTCCCAATCCGTCTCCAAACCAAGGTTGGCCCGCATGAGCCTCAAGCTCAATCACGGCCTAACCAATCGTTCAGCCCTGACGCTACCTCTTGCGCTTACAACCACCACCAATCGCTCTGATTCCTACACTCCCCTCATCGCGCCGCTTCGGATAGACCAATTTCCAGGGATCAGGCCCTGCCCGGAGTCTTCGTAGACTACGGGCAGCGTTGATATTAGGGCGGTTAGGTGCAGGCGGCCCAACCCCATCTGGACACCGGCCAATTTTTCATAAAAATACTGCCCCAAATCATTCTATATGCCCGTAATGCCCGCCGAGGTTGGGAGGCTATTACCCGATTGGTCGACACCCCGATAGGCTCTGAAAGCTAGATTTGATGCGGCAAGGCGCAGGTGATGGCGTGCCAGAAGGCCATGGTGACTGGAATATTCAGGTTGAGGGCAAGCAAGGCTGCCCATCTCCCAGGACAACCAGCCCTGGGCACCCTGGAGGATCTCATCATGGCCAGCACACAACCCATCGCGCCCAAGAAAGACACCACCCCCAAGGCCACCGATCCGGTACCCGAGAAGCGGACCCCTCTGCTCCTGGTGACCAAGCCCGGCAAGAAGGTGGAGATCAGCTACTACCTCTTCGAGGGCAGCGAGGACATCAAAGAGAATCGTCTGGCCCGGATCATGGCCACCAAGGCGGCGAACCGCGTCCTGAAATACCCCAATGCGGAGGAGATCCTCAAGGATGAACTCCAACCGGGCTTCGTGAAACTGGCATGGGATGCGGGCTGGACGCTGGTGGAGGTGATCCGAAAAGCTGCCGAGGAGAACGCCGCCTTGAAGCTGATCCCCCGGTGGAAGAAGGCCAAGAGCGCCCGCACCGGCCTGCACGAGCAATTGGCGAATGACAGGGCGGACGAGGATGTCGTATCAGGGTTTGGACCCCATCAAGGAGCCGGGGTGTAGGCCTCCCAGGCCTCCTTCAATCGGCCTTCCCTCAGGCCTCTCAGATAGCTCTCCTCCCCTTCCGGCAGGGGCATCCTCCGCGCCGCTTCCAAGTTCACCAGGGCCGTCACCAGGGGCACCACCTTCCAAAGCCAACGTTTGGGGTTGTACGTGGATTCCGGTGTCCAGACCTTGCTCTCGCTCTCCACCCGAATCGTCACAAATGGATCCTGAGGTGGGTCGATGGTGATCACCGCCCCGCCGCCATCGCGCATCCACCCGACCTTCAGGGCATCGTTGAAGAAGTGTTCCAGGGACGCTTTGGGACCGGCCAGGGCCCCAAACTGGTCGCGCCAAAGGCCAAAACGGGTCGGTGGCGCCCAATTCTGAATGATGAAACGATCCAGAGTATCGAGGCCCTTCCCGCGAGTGATGGGGCCTTCCTCCATGTTCCGGTGGGCAGGCTTCAGGGTCATGGCGGTTCTCCAGGGTTTGTGTGCAGTTCCACTGTGCACCCGATTCGCCGTGGAAATGGGAAATCCCATTACAAATTGGTGGCATGGAGGAATGAAAGACCACCCGCCCCAACCGAAGATCCTACCTAACACAAGGGAACCAGAATGGGCCCCCGCGGGTGCCTCAATCCTGGTTCCCTTGTTTCATCCAAACCTGCGTTCAGGCCTGTCATCTATTCCCGACGAACTACGCCTTCTTCTTTCGCCCCGCCCGCGCCTTGGCGGCATTGCCAGCCAGATCCTTGCGCTCGGGACGCACACGGATCCGTCCTTGAGTATTCCGGCCGAATTTCTTCTCATTTTCACCCGTCAATTCGAGCACGAGGGTCTTGAACTCGGGGCGGAACACCGTCTCGATGAAGGAAGCAAACATCTCGTCGGCGGTCTTGTTGCTGTATTTCCGGCAGAGCAGTTTCGCTACAGCAGAGGCTTCCTTCGTAATGCGGGGCGTACCCTTCGTTTTGACAGGAGCAAGCTCGATCATCGTCTGGATGGCCACTTGGTAGCTGATCTCTGCCTTCTCCATGGCCTCCAGAAAGGCGCCATGGCGGGGAGCAATTTTGGAAATAAGGATACGGGCCTGGGTGGCCTCAGGCTTCCCTTCGATTTCCTTGAGAAGGCGAGAGATCATGGCGGCGGGAACGGTGGCCTTACCGCAAACGAACACGGCGCGATTCCCTTTTCCCGTACCAGCTTCGTATTTGAGGGTATTCATGTGGGCTCCTTGTGAGGAGTCATTCTATCCTATATTTGGGAAAGCAACAGCAAAGTTCCATTGATCACGTTTAACTAAAGAACCATGCACACAACTATGACAAAAGAGACCTGGGCAGGGTTCCCCCAATGGAAACATGCTGATCATGAGCCGGGGTCGAGGCTTTGCAATTTCCATTTCCCGACAAAGATGCCGACTTCCCCTCGAATGTTGCGATCAATCCTCCGCCAGCCAGGGCTTCAAGCGGAGAGGCAGGATTCTGGATGCGATATCCTTCAGGCGGCGCCGTGCCTCGTCCCTTGTGGCAAAGGGACCCATGCGGATCCTATGGAGCCTTTGGCCCGGGCGTTTAGGTGCCTCCACAGTGGAAAGACTGACCGGATGCCCCGAGAGCTGCTCCAACGTCTTTCCCAGCTGCTGGGCCCTGGATTCATCAGCCAGGGCGGCGAACTGGATCCAATTTCCATTTGAAGCCTCAAGAGGCCTCTGAGAGGCCACGCGGGAGGGGCGGACCTCGATCACCAGGGGCACACTCTCTCCGCCCTTGGCGTTGATGGCATGGAGCCAGAACAGGGTGCTTTTCCCGAGAACCCGCGTCATTCGTCCCTGAGCAGGGAGTTCTTCGCCGGAGGGATCCAGACGCACCTTATCTGTTCCTCTGGCAACCCAGCGCAGTTCCACGGACTCTCCCACCTTGACCGACCGAGGGATACCCTCGAAAGCCAGAATGCGGGCCGGAATCTTCGGATCCTGGGCCACCAGGGTTCCAAAGAGATTAAGCACCAGCAACAAGGTCCAGTGCCTCGCCTGAAGGCTACGCCCGCTATGCTCGAGCGAGAGGCCCGGTGAACCGCGGAACCTGGAATTACCGTGATGATGCACGAGGTGGCCTACTGGAATGCTCTAGCATGTCGGAGGGATGGGTTCCGATGGTAAAACCAACGGAATGCTGGATGCAAGAAATCATGAGCCAGGTGTTTATAAATATTTTTAGGCTTCGGCTCAATCCACGGCGATCCCCAACAGCTCAGCTTTCCCCAACCAAGGACGAGCCCCATTCGGCTCCTCCACTGGCAAGATAGGGACTAGGGGAAACACCCCCCATCTGTTCACGGTTCACAGGCAAGGAATCCACATGGCTCAAAACTGGGATGAGGCCCGCGCGGAACTGGACGGCTGGAAGGAAGCTCCACTCACGGAGTTGGTCCAGCACATCCTGAAGCGGTACCACCGGGAAACCCGCTTCGGCATGGCCGAACTGGAATGCCTGGCCGAAGAAGCGGCCTCCCTGGAAGGCCACAGGATTCCCATGCTCCTGGCCATCCGGGACGAGGTGGATCTGTTCTGCACGGAGATGCGTGCCCACCTGAAGATGGAAGAAGTCACCCTGTTTCCCGCCATCCTCGCCAAGGACCAGGGCCGGGAGGTGGATGAAAAAGCCGAGCTCATGGACCCCCTTGAACTCTTCGAGGACGAGCATCGCGCCGCCGAAGGCCTGCTCAAGCGCATTCGGCGCATCACCAACGACTTCGCCCCGCCAGCCGATGCCGTCCCCGTTCAGGCGAGCCTCTACGCGGCCTGCGAGACCTTGGCGGAGAGTCTGACCCGGCACATCTATCTCGAGAACGAAGTGCTCTTCAAGCGGATCTACTGACGGAGCCTCCGCTTCAGAGCATTTGGAACATCAGGATGGCCCCGGCGGCGGCAACATTGAGGGAGTCCATGCCCTTGGCCATGGGGATGGCCACGAGACAATCGCAACGACCCAGCCAGGCCCTGTCCAAGCCGTAGGCCTCGGGGCCCAACACCAGGGCCGTGCGGGGAGCGGGTTCCCAGTGCCGCGCATCCAGGGCCGAAGGGGCCAGGGCCGCGCCAATGATCTCGCCGCCTAGGGCGCGCCACTGTTCCAACAAAGGCGCAGGATCTTCCCGCTGCCAGACGGGCAGGGTCCAGGCGGCCCCCATGGAGACGCGCACCGTGCGGCGTTCGAAGACGCCAGGGCCCCGGCCCGTCAGGACGCCATCCATCCCCAGGGAGGCCGCGCTCCGGAGGATCAGCCCCAGATTGTCCACATTGTCCACGTGGGGCAGCACCACCAAACGCTTCGCCGCGAGCAGCTGCGCCTCGGGGGGCTCGTTGGGTGTGGCCACGGCGCAGAGGAGGCCCCGATGGAAGGGGAAACCCACCAGCGCCTGCAGCTCCTCCTCCTCGAGACCCAACACCCGCGTGCCTTCCGGGATCAGGGGTGCCAACGCTTCCGAGGTCTCGGGGGTGGCGAGCACCGAAAGCACGCGCAACTTCCCTTCCCGACCGGCCTCGAGGGCCGATTCCACCAGGAAGCGTCCCTCGCAGATGAAACAGGCCCCGGCTTCCGGATGGAGCGAACCCTTGGCTCCGTGGAGGTGTTGGTAGGGGAGGAATTCGGCATCGAGATTGGACATGACTCTCATCCTAGTGGTGCCCGTCAGAATGACACGTGCCTATCGAAAGCAGACTGGTACACCACGTGGCAGGGGTCTGGGGGCACGGCAGTGCAACCAGAGGGGTGACAACCCGCGAACGCACTGCTTTGACGGGCGCCAGAGGGGGCTTTGCCCCCATGGGAGTGCATCACGATTGATACAACCTTTTTCGGCGGGGTGCACTCGCGAGAGCGCCTCCCATCGAGCTTGCCTCGTATTATGATGATATTTCCATTCCATCAGGGAATGCCCTTCGAGGAGATCCCGTGAGCGCGCCGCGATTCCACCCCTTCATCATGGCCCTGGTGGCCACTTGTCTCGTGGCTCAGGAGAAACCCCATCTGCCCCCACCGGGCAATGGCCAGGCGACCAGCGGGAGGCCGGAGGCTCCCAAGCCCGTCGAGGGCGAGCCCAAGCCCTACGACAAGGTGATCACCTCGGCCCTGAAATCCCAGCAGGGCCTCTTCAATGTCCATACGAGCAAGAGTAAGGTCTACTTCGAGATCCCCAAAGCCCAACTCGACAAGGATCTGCTGGTCGTGGTGGTGGTGAAGAAGAGCCCTGCGGACGCCAGCTATCCCGGCCAGGGAGTCGGCAACGAGGTGGTGCGCTGGGAGCTGCGGGATAATAAGGTGCTGCTCCGAGCCATCTCCTTCAATCATGTGGCCGATCCCTCTAACCCCGTGGCCAAGGCCGTGGAGGCCATGAGCACGCCGGGCATCCTGATGAGCTTCCCTGTTGAAGCCTTCGCCAAGGATGGCGCTCCGGTCATCGAAGTGACGAGGCTCTTCACCTCGGATGTGAGTGAACTCTCCGCCAGGCGGGCCATGCAGGCCACGGGCATGGACAGCAGCCGCAGCTTCGTAGACAAGGTGAAGGCCTTCCCCCTGAACCTGAATGTGGAGGCCACCCAGACCTTCAACCCACAGCCGACCCCCCTTCCGCCGGGCCTTCCGCCCCAGTTCGCGGCCATGATGCCCCCGCCCCCCACCCGCACGGCCGTCATCCACTACAGCTTCGTCCAGCTCCCGGAGAAGCCCATGATGGGCCGCCTGGAGGATGACCGGGTGGGTTTCTTCAGCCACGGCCACACGGATTACGGCCGCGCCGATCACGAGGTGATGCGCCGCAAGTTCATCGCTCGCTGGCGCCTGGAGAAGAAGGACCCCAGCGCCGCCAAGAGTGAACCCGTCAAGCCCATCGTCTTCTACGTGGACCCGGCCACACCCAAGCAGTGGGTGCCCTTCGTCAAGAAGGCCATCGAGGCCTGGAAGCCCGCCTTCGAGGAGGCCGGATTCCTGAACGCCATCCAGGCCAAGGAGGCTCCCACACCGGAACAGGATCCCGAATGGAGTGCCGATGATGCCCGCTACAGTGTGATCCGCTGGGTGCCCTCCCGCACGGCCAACGCCATGGGCCCCCACGTCTCCGACCCCCGCAGCGGCGAGATCCTGGAAGCCGATATCGAGATCTACCAGAATATCCTCCAGCTCCAGACCGACTGGTACTTCACCCAGGTGGGCCCCCTGGATAAGCGCGTGGCCACACTCCCCATGCCCGACGAACTCATGGGCGAGCTGCTGACCTACGTGATCACCCATGAGATCGGCCATTCCCTGGGCCTGCCCCACAACTTCAAATCCAGCGCCACCTATCCGGTGGAAAAGCTCCGTGACAAGGCCTGGCTGGAGAAGATGGGACACGTGGCGACGCTCATGGACTACAGCCGCTTCAACTACCTCGTCCAACCCGAGGATGGCATCGATCCCAAGCTGCTGATCCCCAAGGTGGGACCCTACGATATCTTCGCCATCAAGTGGGGCTACACGCCCATCCCGGATGCCAAGACGCCGGATGCGGAAAAGCCCACCCTGGACGCCTGGTGCAAGCCCCAGGAGACCACGCCCTGGCTGCGCTTCAGCACGGCCGGGAGCCAGGGCACGGACCCCGGCGAGGAAGCCGAAGCCGTGGGCGACATGGACCCGGTGAAGGCCACGACGCTGGGCACTCGCAACCTCAAACGCGTCATGACCATGCTGCCCCAGGCCACCCTCAAGCCCGGCGAAGATTTTGAAAAGCTCGGGCACCTCTATGCGGCAACCCTGGGCCAGTGGGGCCGGGAACTGGGCCATGTGGCCAATCTCGTGGGCGGCTACGATAGCGAGCCCAAGGTTGGGCTCCAGGTCGGCCCGCGCTTCACGCCCCTCTCCAGGGCACGACAAAGCGAGGCCGTGAAGTTCCTCAACGAGAATCTCTTCAAGACCCCCTCCTGGATCCTGCCCGCCGATCTGCTGCGCAAGCTGGAACCCGGCAGCGGCCAGGGGCGGCTCGGGAACCTGCAGCGCGGCATCCTGGGAGAACTGCTGGCCCAGAACCGCATGATGCACCTGCAGGAGCACGAGGCCATCCTGGGCGACAAGGCCTACACCCTCGGCCAGTTCCTGACGGAGCTGCGAGGAGGGATCCTCACCGAGCTCAGCACCGGAGGCCGCATCGATCCCTACCGCCGGGGCCTCCAGCGCATCTATGTGGAACTCCTGGGGGCACGGTTGGCGCCGCCCCCCGCCCCGGACGATACCCGGGGGGCCGTGCGGGCCGAATTGAAGAGCATCCAGAGCCTGGCCTCCTCCCGGGCCCTCAAGGCGCCGGATCGCGCCACCCGGGCCCACCTCGAGGACCTGAAGGACCAGATCACCCGCTTCCTGGACCCCAAGAACACCCCTGCCCCAGCCCCCGCCATGCCCACCCTGAGGCGCGGCGCCACAGAATCCTGCTGGCCCGAGCTCACGGAGGATTGAGACCGGGAAACCCTCCTGCCGAAGCGGCCCCTTCCTGGGGCCGCTTCTCTTTGTGCCTCCTCGGGCACAGGGAGCCTCCGGTGGCATCCCATGAAGGATGGCGGAACGCCCAAGGGAGGGGCTCATGCCGCAAGAGCCTCAGGGTCCACAGCGTGGACCATCCGGGATTTCATGCCGGGAGGGAAGCATGCACAGATTCAACGATCCCATCACGGATGGGGAGCACGATTTCATCATCAGCAAGTTCAGCGAACTCTGCGAAATCGTCGCCCTCGAAGACTACGATCAGCGGGCCCGGACAGAGCTGCTGGGGCATTTCCTCCACTACACCTCGGAGCACTTCCGCCAGGAGGAAGCGGTCATGGGAGGGGCCGGATACCCCCATCTCCAGCAGCACCAAGTGGCCCATGCCTACATGCAGGACGCCTTCGGGCGCGTGTTGCAGGCCCTGCCCCAGGGAAGCCCCAATCTCCGAACGGACCTCGATCTCCTGCGTCGGATGTTCCTTCAGCACATCCTCACCTTCGACGAGGCCTTCGGGGAATGGCTGGCCGGACTCTCCGGGAAACCCCGTTCCAGACGGCGTGTGCATGGCATAGCGCCCAGCACCTGAGATATCCCGACCATGTGGGTCGCGGAGCAGGGAGGGAATCAGGAAGGCCTCACGTAGTACGGGCGCTTGATGCCATAGCCCACCATGGAGGCTCCGTCTCCGTGAGCCGAAGGCGAACGGGGGAGGGCGTGCGACCCCCAGGAAACAGGCGGGGCCCCGCGAGGGGCCCCTTCCGCGAGCATGCGTTCCCGTTATTTCCCGAACCGCTTGCTGACCTCGCTCCACTTGATGTTTTCCAGGAAGGCATTCACATAGTCCGGGCGCTTGATGCCATAGTCCACCATAAACGCGTGCTCCCAGCTATCCAGCACTACCAGCAGATCCTGTTCGATGGGCACGCCCAGGTGATGCTCGCCGAAGAAGTAGGTGTGGAGCTTCTGGTCCCGGCGATTGCGGGTGAGGATGGCCCAGCCGGGCCCGCCCAGGGCCGCGGCCTTCAGATCGGCCAGCACCTTGTCCTTGCCGCCGGCGGCCTCCAGGGCCTTGGCGAGCTCTGGCGAGATATCGCCATCGGCCCCCAGGTTCTCGAAGTAGAGCTCATGCAGGAAGGAGCCGTTGAAGGCCACGGCCTCCCGGCGCTTCAGCTCGCTGTATTCGTTGAAGGAGTAGTTGGGCTTGGTGTTATCGATCTCGGCAACCTTGGCCTCGATCTCGTTGAGCTTGGCGATGTAGCCCTTGTAGAGGGTGAAGTGCTGATCGAGCTGGCTATCGGACAAGCCCTTGAGCCTGCCGCCCTTCAGGTGGTCGTAGTTCTTCGCGTCGTAGGCCATGGTTTCTCCTTGAATGAGCTGGGTGGGTCACGTATCCGTCCGGCTACTTCTGTGATGCAGGAAGGGGGACGGATATGCCAAGGCCCCGGAAGATCCGGGGCCTTGAATGGAACGCAGACGTGGTGTCCGGGCAGGGCGCTACTTCAGCTTCTGCCAGAGGAAGGTGTAGGCCAAGGCCCACATGTGGGCCCGCTGGGTGTTATCGGCCGCGCCGCCGTGGCCGCCCTCGGTATTCTCGAAGTAGCGCACATCGTGGCCCATATCGCGCATCTGGGCCATCATCTTGCGGGCGTGGCCCGGATGCACCCGGTCATCCCGCGTGGAGGTCATGAAGATCACG
Organism: uncultured Holophaga sp.; assembly: GCA_963664825.1. Lineage (GTDB taxonomy): Bacteria > Acidobacteriota > Holophagae > Holophagales > Holophagaceae > JAYREN01. The sequence goes on along the minus strand of OY761614.1, from coordinate 2,224,750 downwards.
GGGGGATACTTCCCGTCCTTCCGCACGTTCTGGTAGGGGGAGAAGGTGCGGATGAAGTCCCATTCCTCCGCCTTGTCGGGGTCGCCGTACTCGGCCATCCAGGAGGCCCCTGCCAGCAGGTGCGAGTACCGCTTCATGTCCAGGAGGGGCACTTGGCAGACGACGGCCCCGAAGAGCTGGGGGTACTGGGTGATCATGTTGCCCATGAGCAGGCCGCCGTTGCTGCCTCCTTCGCAGCCGAGCTTCCCGGCGGTGGTCACCTTTCGGGCCACCAGATCGCCAGCGATGGCCGCAAAGTCTTCATAGGCCCGGTGACGGTTCTGCTTGAGCGCGGCCTGGTGCCACCTGGGGCCGTATTCGCCGCCCCCTCGGATATTAGCCAGCACGTAGACGCCGCCCCGGCTGAGCCAGGCCCGGCCCACGCCGCCGCTGTAGAAGGGCACTTCTGAGATCTCGAAACCGCCGTAGCCGTTGAGGAGGGTGACATTGGAGCCGTCCAGCTGCATCCCCTTGGGGCTCACCTGGAAGTAGGGCACCTTCGTGCCGTCCAGGCTGGTGGCGAAGTGCTGACTGACCTCGAAACCAGAGGCGTCGAAAAAGGCGGGCATCTCCTTGAGCTTTTCCGGCTGCTGGCCGATGCGGCCGAGGCAGAGGCTGGGGGGCGTGAGGAAGTCCGTCACACTCATGAAGAAGTCGTCCGAGGCCTCGGGGTCGATGCCCCAGACGGAAACGGTGGAGAAGCTGGGCGCACCGGGGAAGCCTTCGCGCTTCCAGCCCTTCTCGCCAGGCGTTAGCACCGTGAGGACATTTCTCACATCCTCCAGCACATTGAGGACCAGGTGATGGCGGGTCCAGGTGAAGGATTCCAGGGAGCTATTGGCCGAGGGCTCATAGAGCACCGTGAAATCGCGCTTTCCCGCCATGAAATCCTCGAACTTCGTCACCAGCAGGGCGCCGCCCGGATAGGTCTTGCCTCCCACGGTCCAGGGCGTGCGAAGCTGCACGGTCATCCATTCCCGGAAGGGCGCAGGATTGGCGTCGATGGGCACGTCGAGCTTGTGGAGCTTCCCGGCCTTGTCGCGCAGGAAGAGTTCGCTCCGGTAGAAGGCGAGGCTGCGGGAGACGTAATCCCGTTCGAAGCCCTTGGTATCGTCATGGAAGGCGCCGATGGACATGTCCTCGGCCTTACCCTCATAGACCGTCACGGCCTCGGAGAGGCGCGTGCCTCGCTTCCAGAGTTTGACGATGCGCGGGTAGCCCGAGGTCGTCAGGGATCCGGGGCCGAAATCCGTCGACACATAGACCTGATCCTTGTCGATCCAGGACATGCTGCCCTTGGCCTCGGGGATGGAGAAGCCATCCTTCACGAAGGCGCGGGTCTGGAGATCGAATTCCCGGGTCACGGAGGCATCCGCCCCGCCCCGAGAAAGGGTCAGGAGGACATGCCGATAGCCGCCCGCCTTCAGGATCTGGGCGCCCTCCCAGACCCAGTTCTCCTTTTCGGCCCTATTCAGGGCATCCAGATCGAGTACCACATCCCATTTCGGTTCGGCCTTGCGGTATTCCGCCAGGGTCGTGCGCCGCCAGAGGCCCTTGGGATTTTTCGCGTCCTGCCAGAAGTTGTAGTAGAAGGCCCCATGCTTGGAGACGCCGGGGATGCGCGCCTTGGAATCGTAGATCTTCAGCAGGTCGGCCTTGAGCTGCTGGAATTCCGCGCCCTGGAGTTCCTTGGCGGATTCCCAGTTCCGGGCCTTCACCCATTCCAGGGCCTTCTCGCCGGTCACATCCTCCAGCCAGAGGTAGGGATCGGCTGCGGGCGCGGGGGAGGGCTTGGGTTCAGTGGCGGCCATGCTCCAGCCTAGCGTGAGGCCGAGCAGGATCGGGATCCAGGAACGGGACATGGGAACTCCTTGAACATGCCGAGGGAAGAGACTGAAGCATCTGGCTTCGCCAACCAGGATAGTCTGTGCATCTAGAAACGAGGTAGTAAACCCTGTCCCAGGCCTGGGTTTGCGACCTTGGCCCCTCAGGTCCAAGGGCAGCCCTTGACGGTGAAGGCCCGCACATGATGAACTGGGCAGCTAAGGAATCTTCCGTGCAGCTCGCTTCCCGCCATCATGCCCATCATCATGTCGCCCATCGGGTGACGGGAGAAGCCTTCTAGTCGATTCAATCCTTCGAAGAAGCCCCCGGAACCTAGTAGGTCCCGGGGGCTTTTCCTTTTTCAGCGGAAACCGCCCATGCACATCCTCGCCATCCATCTCCACCATACGCATCCCCCACCCCCGGGGTAGGCCAGCGTCTGCGTTTGCGCCATTCCAGCCCCGAGGTTCCATACGGACCCGGGGCTTTTTCATTTCTCATTTGGGAGATCCCATGACACCCATCAACCTCGCACTTCCCAAGGGCCGCATGGCCGAGGGCGTCCTCCAGCTGATGGAGGAGGCCGGCCTGAAGGTGCAGCCCAACGGGCGCAACTACCGCCCCCTCTGCGGCGACCCCCGCTTCGAACTGAAGCTCCTCAAGCCCCAGGACATCGTCCGCATGGTGGAACTGGGGCGCCACGATCTGGCCTTCGCGGGCCACGACTGGGTGGTGGAGCTGGGGGCTTCGGTGGAGGAGCTGCTGGATACGGGCCTGGATTCGGTGCGCATCGTGGCCGCGGCCCCAGCGGCCTTCGTCGCCTCCGGCGAGCTGAAGAAGCGTCCCATCGTGGTGGCCAGCGAATACGAGCGCATCACCAAGGACTGGCTCAGCCGGGAGGGCTATGAGGCCGTCTTCGTGCAGAGCCACGGCGCCACGGAGGTCTTCCCCCCCGAGGACGCCGATCTCATCGTGGACAACACGGCCACGGGCCGCACCCTGGGGGAGAACGGCCTGGTCGAAATCGCCACCCTGATGGCCTCTTCCACCCGGGTGATCGCCAACCCGGGCCTCATGAGCGGCCCCAGGCGCGAAGTGGTGGAAGAGTTCCTCCTGCTCGTCGGCTCCGTGCTCGATGCCCGGAAGCGGGTGATGCTGGAGATGAACGTGAATGGGAGCGCCCTGGACGCCGTGCTGACGGCCCTGCCCTGCATGCGCAGGCCCACGGTGATGCCCCTTGCGGAGAATGGCGGCTTCGCGGTGAAATCGGCCGTCCTCCGCTCGGAAGTGCCGCGCATCATCCCCCGGCTCAAGGCCGCCGGAGCCACAGACATCCTCGAATACGCCTTCAGCAAGGTGGTGCTGTGATGGGCTCGACGGCCTTTCAAAACGCCGACAGCCCTCAGGCGCCGGAGGTCCTGCCCGCCTTCCGCAGTCTCCAGGCCTATGCCACCCAGGAAGGCCGGGGGACCTTCCTCCGCCTGGACTTCAACGAGGGCCCCGCCCCGGAACTGGAGGACCTCGCCCAGTCCCTGGCCCTCTGCGCTTATTCCGCCACGGTCTATCCGGAGTACGGCCCCCTCAAGCGGGCCGCGGCCCAGGCTTGGCGCGTGGCGCCCTCCATGCTCCTGCCCGTCAATGGCGCCGATGAGGGCATCGCCCTGCTCCTGCGCGCCTTTACGGGCCCCGGAGACCCGCTGGTCCTGCCCGTGCCCTGCTTCCCCCTGTACCGCATTGATGCCGGGCTCCTGGGCAGCCCCGTCATTCAGGTGCCCCTGGGGCCGGATTTCGGATTGGACCTGGAGGCCACCCTGGAGGCCCTTCCCAGGGGGGCTCTGCTCGCCCTGGCCAGCCCCAATAACCCCACGGGCCGGGCCATCTCCGAAGCCCAGCTCCTGAGGCTCCTGGAGGCCTCCCAAGGCCGCCCCGTCCTGGTCGACGAGACCTACGCCCCCTTCTGCGGCCAGGACTTCGCGCCCCTCCTGGCGCACTGGCCCAACCTGATCCTCCTGCGCACCCTCAGCAAGGCCCACGGCCTGCCGGGACTGCGCTGCGGGATGATCCTGGCCGATGCGCGGGTCATCGAACACCTGGAGCCCCTGCGTCCTCCCTTCAACGTCAATGGCATCGCCGCAGCGCTGGGCGCCCAGATGCTCACCGGCGACGGGGGGCTGCGGGCCCGACTGAAGGGGGCCGTGGAGGCCCGGAAGCGCCTCCAGGCCGCCCTGGAATCCGCAGGCCTCCGGACGCCGCCCTCGGACGCCCATTTCTTCCTGGTCGATCTCGGGAGCCGCGCCACAGCCGCCGTGTCCGTGCTGCGCCAGCGCCGAATCCTCGTAAAGAACCTCTCCAATACCCTCCCGGGCATGTTGCGCATCAGCGTGACCGCCGAACGCGAGGCCCAGACCTTCCTGGCAGCCTTCCTTCCCTGGTGGGAAACCGAAATGAAAAAGGAGCGCCGATGAAACCCATCACCCTGGAACGCAATACGCGGGAAACGCGGATTCTCCTCAGCCTGGGCGCCGATACCGGCCTCATCGGCACTTCCCAGCCCATGCTGAACCACTTCCTGGAACAGCTCAGCTTCCATTCAGGCATCGGCCTAGCCTTGGAGGCCGAGGATCTCACGCCCCTGGGGGATGGCCACCACCTGACCGAGGACGTGGCCATCGCCCTGGGCCGGGCCCTGGACGAAGCCCTGGGGGATCGCGCCGGGATTCTCCGCTACGGCCAGCGGATGCTGCCCATGGACGAGGCCCTGGCCACCTGCGCCCTGGATGTGGGAGGCAGGCCTTGGGCCGTGCTGGAAATCCCCTTCCCCATCCCGATGCTGGGGGGCCTGGCCACGGAGAACATCCTCCACTTCTTCCGGAGCCTGGCCATGGAGGCCCGCTTCACCCTGCATCTCAGCGTGAAGGGCCAGAACGCCCACCACATGGCCGAAGCGGCCTTCAAGGCTCTCGGCATGGCCCTCGGCGAGGCCCTCTCCCCTGCCCAGGGACTGCGCTCCACCAAGGGCGTGCTGCGATGATCGGCATCCTGGAATACGGCTGCGGCAATCTGCGCAGCCTGGAGAACGCCCTGGCCTTCCTGGGTCTCGACAGCCGCCGGGTGGCCACGCCCCAGGCCATCGAGGCCATGGATCGCCTCATCCTGCCGGGGGTGGGCCATTTTGGACATGCCCTGTCCCAGCTCCGGAGCCGGGACCTGGAGGACTCCGTGAAGGCCTTCCACGCCTCCCGGCGCCCCATCCTGGGCATCTGCCTGGGCATGCAGCTGCTGTTCGAAGGCTCGGAAGAGGCCCCGGACATGCCGGGCCTGGGCCTGCTGCCGGGCCGCTTCGAACCCTTCAGGGACCCCTCCCTCAAGGTGCCCCACATGGGCTGGTCCAGAGTGAATTTTGCGGATCGCGACGTGTTGTCCGGGCTCCGCCCGGGCAACACGTGGGGGTCAAAGGGGGGACATCGCGAGCCGAGCGCACAGGGGGTTCCCCTTTTTCAGCAAGACGCGTTGCCCGGGCTTCGCCCGGCCAGCGCGTGGGGGTCAAAGGGGGGACTTCGCGAGCGCAGCGAGCAGGCGGTCCCCCCTTTACAGCATCTGTCCCAGGCGGTCCCCCCTTTACAGCCTTCGGCCTATTTCGTGCACGGCTACTTCCTGCCCCGATGGGACCAAGACACGCCCCAACAGATGCTCGGCATAACCCACTACGGAGGCCCCTTCGTGGCGGCCTTCCGCAGCGGCAACCTGGCGGGCTGCCAGTTCCACCCCGAGAAGAGCGGCCCCTGGGGCCTGGGCCGTCTCAAGGAGATGACCACATGGTGATGAAGCGGATCATTCCCTGCCTAGACGTGAAGGAGGGCCGGGTGGTCAAGGGCGTGCAGTTCCTCAACCTGGTGGACAGCGGGGACCCCGTGGAACTGGCCTCCCGCTACGATGCCGAAGGCGCCGACGAACTGGTCTTCCTGGACATCACCGCGGGCCTCGAGAAGCGCGACACCGCGCTGGCCATGGTGGAATCCGTGGCCAAGTCCATCTTCATCCCCTTCACCGTGGGCGGGGGCGTGCGGAAGATTGAAGATGCCGATGCCCTGCTCCAGGCAGGCTGCGACAAGGTAGCCGTCAATAGCGCCGCCGTGGCCCGGCCGGAACTCATCACCAATTTGGCCCAGCGCTTCGGCAGCCAGTGCGTGGTCCTGGCCGTGGACGTACGCCGCAGGGCGGATGGATACGGAGTGGTGGTGGACGCGGGCCGAACCATGACCGAGTGGAAGCTGGAGGACTGGCTGCTGGAAGCCCAGGGGCGGGGCGCGGGAGAAGTGCTCCTCACCTCCATGGACCGGGACGGATCGAACTCGGGCTACGACCTGGAAGCCCTGGGCATCGCCGCCCGTCAATTGCGCATTCCCCTCATCGCCAGCGGCGGATTCGGCCAGGCGCGCCACGCCCTGGAGGCCTTCCGGGCCGGTGCCGACGCAGTTCTGGTGGCCTCGGTCCTGCACGAAGGAAACCTCACCGTGGGGCGCTTGAAGACACAACTGATCCAGGAAGGTGTAGAGGTGCGACCGTGCTGATTCCGAGCATCGATCTCATGGGGGGCAAGGCCGTCCAGCTGGTGGGGGGCCGCACCAGGATCCTGGAAGTGGACGATGTGCTGGGCCTCGCCGAGGGCTGGCGCGTCTACGGCGAACTGGCCGTCATCGATCTGGACGCCGCCCTCGGCCAGGGGGACAACCTCGCACTGGTGAAGGAGCTCTGCGCCATTGCCCGCTGCCGGGTGGGCGGGGGCGTGCGCACCGTGGAAAAGGCCCACGAACTGCTGAGGGCCGGGGCGGCCCGCGTGATCATCGGCACGGCCGCCAGCGAGGACTTCCTGCGCAAGCTGCCCCGGGAACGGGCCCTTGTCGCCGTGGACCAGCACCAGGGCCGCCTCCAGTCCAGGGGTTGGCGCGCCGATGAAGCGGAGGCTCCCATGGACCGGGCCCGCCGCCTGACGCCCTGCTGCGGTGGCTTCCTCATGACCGTGGTGGACCGGGAAGGCCGCCTGGAGGGCGTGGACTGGGAGGCCGCCCGCCAGGTTCGGGACGCCACGAAGCTCCCGGTCACCTATGCCGGGGGCGTGGGCAGCGCCGAGGACGTGGCCGCCCTGGACCGGATGGGGCTGGACGCCCAGGTGGGCATGGCCCTCTACAAGGGCCTGCTGGATCCCGCGGAGGCCTTCCTGGCCTGCCTGGACTGGGACAAGCAGGGAGGCCTCATCCCCGCGGCGGTCCAGGACGAGTCTGGACGGTTGCGCATGGTGGCCTGGCAGAGCCGCCAGAGCCTGCGCCGGGCCCTGGTGGAGGCCAAGGGCATCTACTGGTCCCGCTCCCGGGGAGAGCTCTGGGAGAAGGGGAAGGGCAGCGGGAATCGCCAGGAGCTGCTGCGGGTCGAGGCGGACTGCGACCGGGACACCCTGCGCTTCCTGGTGAGGCAGACCGGCCCCGCCTGCCACACGGGAGCCGCCACCTGCTTCGGCTCGGCCGATTTCGCCCTCCCGGACCTGGAGGCCACCCTCCGCCAACGGCTGGAATCGGCCCCGGAGGGCAGCTACGCGGCCCGGCTCTTCCGGGAGGAAGGGCTGCTGGAGGCCAAGCTCCGGGAGGAAACCGAGGAACTGATCGGGGCCGAGACTCCGGACGAAGGGGTCTGGGAGGCCGCCGATCTCCTCTACTTCCTCATGGTCCGCCTGGCCAAGGGCGGCATCCGCCTGGAACAGGTGCTGCGGGAGCTGGAGCGCCGCCACACCACCGATACCCGCAAGCCCGGAGACGCTAAGCCTCAGGCCCTGAAACCATGAAAGGACACCTCATGTCGAATCCACCAACCCTTCTCCAGCGCCTCTCTCCCCGAGAAGTCCTGGCCCGGGCCCAACGTCCCCTGCCCCCCATTCCGCCGGAGGTGTCCACCATCCTGGAGGACATCCGCCTCCGAGGTGCCGAGGCGGTCCTGGCCTGGGCCCGCCAGCTGGATGGCTTTGAGGGGCAAGCCTTCGAGGTGCCAAGGGCCCGCATGGAGGCGGCCGTGGAGGCCCTGGATCCGCTTCTTCGAGCCCATCTCGAGGCGGCCATCGGGAGGGTGAAGGCCTTCAGCGAAGTCCAGAAGACCAGCTTCCGGGATCTCGACGTGGTCCAGGACGGCGTCTGCCTGGGCCAGCGCATCGTGCCGGTGAGGCGGGCCGCCTGCTACGCGCCGGGCGGGCGCTACCCCCTGCCCAGCTCCGTGATCATGGGCGTGGTGCCCGCCCGGGTGGCCGGCGTAGAGGAAGTGATCGTCCTGAGCCCCCGCATCCATCCCGTCACCCTGGCGGCAGCGGTGTTGGCCGGGGCCGACCGGGTCTTCGACCTGGGAGGCGTCCAGGGCATCGCTGCGGCGGCCTGGGGGCTGGCTGGCCTGCCCCGGGTGGACATCATCGTGGGCCCCGGCAATCGCTACGTGACCGGCGCCAAGCGCCTGCTCTACGGGGACGTGGGCATCGAGTTCCCGGCCGGTCCCAGCGAACTCCTGGTCATCGCCGACCGGGGCGCACGACCCCAGTGGATCGCGGCGGATCTGCTGGGCCAAGCCGAGCACGACCCCGAGGCCCTGCCCATGCTGCTCAGTTTCGACGAGGAGCTCCTGGACCAGGTGGACGCGGAACTGCGACGCCAACTGGCAGAGCTTCCCCCAGACACTCCCGCCCGGGAGAGCCTGGCGAACGGTTTCGCGGTGCTCGTCAGGGACCCGGACGAGGCCCTGGCCCTGGCAGAGGCCCTGGCGCCGGAGCACCTGGAGCTGCAGGGGCCCCGGGCCGAGGGACTCCAGGACCGCCTGCGCACCTATGGCAGCCTCTTCGTGGGGGCAGCCACGGCGGAAGTCTTCGGGGACTATGGCAGCGGCACCAACCACATCCTCCCCACCGGGGGCGCGGCCCGCTTCACCGGCGGCGTTTGCGTGGGCACCTTCCTCAAGACCCTCACCCGGCAGCGCATCCTCTCCGAGGGACAGCGCTCCCTGGCGCTCCAGGCCATCGCCTTGGCCGAAGCCGAAGGCCTCAAGGCCCATGCCGCCTCGGCCCGAGCGCGGCTCCGCTGAATCAGAGAATCGCGAGTTCGGAGAGGAGTCCCCGGAGTGTTTCCGCCCGGAGATCTCCCGGCAGGGCGATCCGCTCCCGCTCCGGGCCGATGGCGGCGAAGGTCCAGGCGATCTCCGGGCGCAGTTCCCGGGCGGAGCGCAGGGCGGCGGCATCGTCCCGGGTGTCCCCTGCAAAGATGACGGCCTTGGCCTGGAAGCGCTCCACCAGGAGGAGGAGGCCGTCGGGCCTGGGCTTGCGGAGTTCCGGGGCGCAATCGCAGACATGGGGAAGCTCGAAGCCCAGCACCTCGAGGGCCATGGCCAGTTCCTCCGGGGGACGGCCCGTGTAGATGGCCAGTCCCAGCCCCGTGGCCTCCAGTTCGCCCAGTGTGATCAGTGCCGATTCCAGTTTTCGCGTCTCGGCGTAGTGGGCCTGCACCGCCCGCTGGCAGAGGGGCTCCAGAGCCTGGATGCGGTTTTCCAGATCGGGGAATCCCACACCCGCCGCCGACCAGAGGCGTTCGATCTGGCCAGCCTCGTGCAGCGCCAACCCGCCAGCCGTCAGACGGAAATCGTTATTGAAGCCCCCCACCCGCTTGAAGGCGCGGAAGTGCTCGTCGCTCCAGGGGAGGCCTGGCGCCAGTTCCCGAAGAGCTCGGGCCACGGCCTCCATGAAACTGCGCTCCGCCTCCACCATCACGCCATCGATATCGAGGACCAGGAGGGGCTTCCGGAGATCGGCGGACCGGGGAGCAGAGAGGATCGAAGGATGCACGGGCATGGTCTCGAGTTTACCCTCAAGCGGACGCGCCCTCGGCAGGCTGCCACGATTCGTGTGCGGCAACCATTCTTGAATCGTCCGAGGGCGCGTCCGCGAGTGCGCGACTACTGGGCCTTTAGCACGTAATAGCTGGGCCTCATTCCACGATGGGTGTAGTCGCCGCTCTTCCATTCCAAGAAGAGGTAGCGGGCCCCATCCATGTCGCGGATCTCATACCGGGAGGCAGTGTGATCCCCGTCGTGCAGCAGCAGGCCCCGGGTCCAGCGGTAGGAGCCGGTCGTTTTGCCCTGGGGCAGGAACTCGAGGCCCTTGAAAGGCATGGCCTCTTCTTTGGTATGCCGCTCGGCGGGTTTGAAGTCTTCGATCCGCGCCACGAAATCGACGCTGGACCAGTTGCCAAGGCACGCGGGGTCGTTATCGAAGGGGTAGTCGATCCGGTCCTGGACACGGCTGGCCACTTCCCGCAGGCGGGGCGCCTTCTCCAGCACGACCCAATAGGGTTTGTGGCCGCGGGACAGCACATCGCCGTTCATCCATGCGAAGAAGAGGAAGGTGCGTCCAGCCATTTGACGGATCTCGTACCGCCCCTCGGTGGGAGATCCGGCGTAGATCTTCCCTAGAGTCCACTTCCATTTGTTTGAGTTCCCATTGACGCAGACCTCCCTGCCTGTGCCATCGGCATGGAAGAACATTTCCTGGAGGTAGTCGGGGTCCTTCCACTGGCGCTGGTCGGGCTGGAAATCCTCGACCCGTTTGACGAAATCCGCGGTGCGCCATCCGCCCAGCAGATCGGCATCGTTGACGAAACCGTGCCAGGGCTCAGGGGCCGGGGCGACGGCGGCCGCAGGAACAGCGACAGAGCGATCCGAAGCATGAGCGAAGCCGCTCATGGAAACCACGGTGAGACCGCCCAGCACGAGCAGGGAGGCGAGAGGCCAGCGCCGTTCGCAGCCCTGGGCAAGACGAGAGATCATGAGGATCCTCCTTGAGAGATTGGAAGGGGTTTCGAGGACTCCAGCGAGATTCGGAAGCGGCTCAGGGCCCTTGAATCGCTCGAACAGCTGGAGCAGGGTGTGCCCATAGCGGGCGGTAGCGGGGGCATCGAGATGCCAAACTGCGGTTTCGTCGCAGGCCAACTCCCGGTCCCTGCGCCATTGCAGGAAGGCATACCAGATCAGAGGATTGAACCAATGGAGCGCCTGGAGCAGGCAGACCAGCCAGCCCGTCAGGATGTCCAGGCGCTTGAGGTGGGCAAGCTCGTGGCGAAAGATGTAATACAGTTCCTCTGCATCAAAGGCTTCCAGGAAGCCCTTCGGCAACAGGAGCCGCGGGCGCAGAAAACCGAAGAGGGCCGGTGCCCTCACCCGATCTGTTTCCACGAGCCCCACCAGGACTCGGAGACCCATTTCCACCTTGGTGGATTCCAGCAGACGGAGAATCGGCTCGGAAGTCACGACCCGCCCCTTTCGCACGGCCAACCAGAAACGAAGGACTCCCGAAGCGAGGAAGGCTGCTGTGGTCAGGGCACCCGCCAGCCACAGGAAGGGAAGGATGGTGGAGCGTGGAAGGCGCCCCGGGACGGGCGAACTCCGTCTACCCGCACTATATGTGGATGTTTCGATCGGTTTCCCCGAATGGGAAGATGGAGCCGGAGCCTGGATGACAGGGAGAGTGATAGGGACGTGCCAGGAGAACACGGGCGCCGGAAGACATAGCCTGAGGATCAGGGCGAGCCATACGGCGGCATGCCAGCGGGCCGGCCAACGACGGCCCAGGAGCATCTTGAGGCCCAGGATCAGCAGACACAGGAGGCTGGCGTCCAGCGAAGCACGCAGCACCACGTCCGTCAGGCGCGAGAGAGCCTCAGACATGGCGATCCTCCGCTTCCTTGTGATCCAGTAGGCGCCTCAGTTCCTGGATATCCTCGGGACTGAGGGATTCCTCCTCCAGGAAGGAGGCCAGCATGGGACGCATGGAGCCCCCGAAGACCCGCTGGAGGAATGAGTGGCTCTCGGCGCGGGCGCAACTGGATTCGGAGACCTTCGGCGAGTACAGAAATTCGCGCCCCTGTTTCGTGGAGCCCAGTGCCCCCTTCCCCACCAATCGATTGATCAGCGTCTTGACCGTGCTGGGGCTCCAGGAGGTCTGCACATGGAGTGCCGCCGTGACCTCCTGGGCCGTCTGGGGGCTACGCCTCCACAGTTCCTTCATCACCGTCCATTCGGCATCGGAAATTCGGGGGGACTGGGTCATGGGGGCTCCTTGACTACACATGTAGTTTGTCTACATTTGTAGCCTTGTCAAGCCCAGTCTTTCCTCCGGTGCAAGGGAGGGTTCTCTTTACCTGAATTCCTCCGGTGCCTTGTCCTTCCAGAGCCCTCCGAGAAGCATCGTGGTGACGGGCACGCCGGGCGTCTTCACGCCCCGATGGCTCATGCAGGTGTGCTCGGCCACCAGCTTGATGCCCCAGGCCTGGGGGCGCAGATGGATCTCCAGAGCTTCGAATATCTGACGGGTCATGCGCTCCTGGACCTGGAGGCGATTGGCGAAGGCCTGCACCAGGCGCACCAGCTTGGAGAGGCCCACGGTGCCCCCGGCCCCGGGCAGGTAGCCGATGGTGGCCTGACCCGAGAAGGGGGCCAGGTGGTGTTCGCAGGTGCTCGTGAAGGGCACGTGTTCGAGAATCACGGGACAGGGGGCCAGCTCCCCGGGAAGGGCTTGCAGTTCCGCGGCCACATCCAGGCCATAGCCCTGGAGGCGTTCGACCCAATATTGCGCGACCCGATGGGGCGTCTCCCTCAATTCCGGCGACTCCGGATCGGCCCCGAAACTGGCCAGCAATTCATGCACGGCCTGGGCCGCCCTCGCCTCGTCGATGCTCATGGCGTCCTCCGCATGCCTAAGAGTGCCATCTTTCTCCCCTCGTGACCCGATCCTAGGACCGCCTGTGGGATCATGGGAGCCAGGGGGCGCCATGAGTGAGAAACAGGTGACGTACGCAACCAGCGGTGTGGACATCGACCGCCAGGACGAGGCGCTGCGACGGATCAAGCCCCTGGTGAAGACCACCAAGACCCCCGGGGTGCGCTCCGACATCGGCCTCTTCGGCGGGCTCTTCAGCGCCCAGTTCCCGGAAAAGAACCCCATCCTCGTCTCCTCTATGGATGGGGTGGGCACCAAGATGAAGGTGGCCCGCCTGGCCAACACCTGGAATACCGTGGGCGGCGATCTGGTGAACCACTGCATCAACGATATCCTGGTGCAGGGGGCCCGCCCCCTCTTCTTCCTGGACTACATCGCCGCCCAGCGCCTGGAGCCTGAGGTCATCGAAGCCATCGTCGCGGGCATGGCCCATGCCTGTCGGAATACGGGCTGCGCGCTCATCGGCGGCGAGCTGGCGGAAATGCCCGGGGTCTACGAGAAGGGCGAAGTGGATGTGGCCGGCACCATCGTGGGCGTGGTGGACCAGGACGAGTTGCTGCCGCGCCTGGAGGCCATGGCCGAAGGCGACGTGATCATCGCCCTGCCCAGTGCGGGCCTCCACACCAACGGATATTCCCTGGCCCGCAGGGTCTGCTTCGAGGTGGCGGGACTCGCGACAACCGACACCCTGCCCGGCACGCAGCAGACCGTGGCCGAGGCCCTGCTGGCCACCCATCGCTGCTACCTCACCCAGCTCATGCCCCTGGTGAAGGCCAAGAAGCTGGTGGCCATGGCCCATATCACCGGCGGCGGGCTCACCGATAACCTGCCTCGGGTGCTTCCCAAGCATCTGGATGCCGCCATCGAAACCGGAAGCTGGCAGATCCCGCCCCTCTTCAGCTTCCTCATGGAGAAGGCCCAGCTGCCCCTCGAGGACGCCCGCCGCAGCTTCAATCTGGGCGTGGGCATGGTGGTGATCGTCCAGCAGGCCGATGCGGATGAAGTCGTCCTGTCGCTGAAGAACGCGGGGGAAACCGCCTGGGTGATCGGGGCCCTGGTGCCGGGCACAGGCGAGGTGCGCTATCGCTGAGATGAAGGTGCATCTCCCGGAAGCCGCCGACACAGGAGGCGGCGAAGAGCAGCGCAAACCAGGCTCGTCCGGAGGACGAACTGCCCGGGAGTGCCCGAATGGGTCATCCACGCTGCCTCGCGCCGGGGCCTCCCGCATCGATTCACTGGATATCCTCCGGGGCCTGATGGCGCTCTCGGTGGCCGTCTACCACCTGTCCATGTGGTCCGAGCTCTCAGCGGCGGGAACCCGGGCGAACAATGCCCTGGCCATCTTCGGGAACTACGGGGTGGAGGGCTTCTTCATCGTCAGCGGCTTCTGTTTCTTCCATCTCTACGGGGAGAGCGCCTGGGGAGGGCGGGAACTGCGGCGCTTCCACATCAAGCGCTTCTTCCGCATCGCGCCACTCTACTACTTGGCGGTGGCAGCGGGCCTGGCCCTGCGCCCGCCCTTCGGCCTCAACCCCGTGGGGCCGGGATTCTCGCCCAGGATGCTCATGGAGAATCTCACCCTCACCTTTGGGATCTTCCACCCCAACCACGCCCTGGTGGTGGGCGGATGGTCCATCGGCATCGAATACGTCTTCTACCTGGTTTTCCCGCTACTGGCCTGGGCCACGCGCCGCAAGGTGTTCCTGTATCTGGGAGCGGCGCTGCTCGTGGCCCTGACCCTGCCCTGGAGCTTCGGCAAGGTGCAGATGGCCTCCCACGTGGGCCAAATGAAGTTCCATACCTACGTGCAGATTCCCAATCACGCCTGCCTGTTCCTGCTAGGGGGCATCGTGGCCGATCTGCGCAAGCGGATCTCCTGGCGCCTGAAACTGTCTTGGTTTTTCGGGGCCCTGGGGATCCTGCTCCTGCTGGCGCTCCCGAGGGGGCCCGTCTTCTATGACTACTTCGATATCATGGCGGGCATGGCCCGGGCCAAGTATGTGGGCATCTGCTGGCTGGCCGTGGCCATCTTCGCCTTCTATGACATGCCCGATCATGCCCTGCGCAGGCCCTTCGTGTTCCTGGGCAGCGCCAGCTATTCGGTCTACCTGCTCCACCCCTTCGCCTGGCTCATCGTGCTGAAGGTGCTGCCCAGGGGCCTGTCTGCGGCCTGGAGCTTCCCGACGGCCCTGCTGGTGACCCTGGCCTTGGCGGGGTTCGTCTTCCGCTGGATCGAAAAGCCCGCCATGGGCCTGGGCAGGCGCCTGGCGGGCTGAGGCCATCTCCTGGAAGGAGCTTCCTACTGTCCCCTCAGCATGGTCAGCATCCAGTGGGTGGGTTCCAGGGCCTTCACGCCGTGGGGACGTCCCTTGGGCAGATCCTGGCGCTCGCCGGGGCCGAGGGGGGTCCAGGCGCCCTCCACCATGACCTCCAGCCGACCCTGGATGCAGAGCACGGTAGCGGGAAAGGGGGCGCTGTGGGCGCTGAGCTCCTGGCCCGCATCCATGGCGAAGAGCACCAGTTTCAGGTCTTCCGGCAGATCAATGAGAGGCCGGGAGGCGATGGCCCCGTGGGATATGGGCAGGGCTTCGTTCAGGTTGGTGAGGGCCGTGGTCATGGGACATCCTCCTACTGGCAAGCCGTGATCACATCGGCCTTGCCATCCTTGCCGATGAGTTTGAGGCCGTAGGCGTCCTGGAGCACCTTGAAGACCCTGGGCGTGATCCAGGCCGGGGCGGCGGGGCCCACGGCGATGTTCTTCACCCCCAGATGCAGGAGGGTGAGCAGGACGGCCACGGCCTTCTGTTCGAACCAGCTGAGCACGATGGTGAGGGGCAGATCGTTCACGCCGCACCCCGCAGCCTGCGCAAGGCCCACGGCCACCTGGATCGCGCCGTAGGCGTTATTGCACTGGCCCATATCCAGCAGGCGGGGCAGGCCCAGCAGCGTGCCGTAGTCGTGGTCCATGATGCGGAACTTCCCGCAGCCTAGGGTCAGGATGAAGGAGGACTGGGGCGCGTTGGCGGCGTAGTCCGTGTAGTAGTTGCGGCCGGGTTCACTGCCGTCGCAGCCGCCGATGACGAAAAAGCGCGTGACCTCGCCCTTCTTCACGGCCTCCAGGATGGCCGGGGCGGCCTCCAGGATCACGCTGTGGTGGAAGCCCACGGGGATCTTGCCGAAATCGCGAGCCTCCAGGGGGCCCAATTCCCGGGCGCGCCGGATGACGGCGCTGAAGTCATCGCTCGTCAACCGAGTCACACCGGGAGCCGCCGTCGTGCGGTTGGAGAACATGCGGTCCGCGTAGGATTTCCGGGGTTCCAGGATGCAGTTGGTGGTGACCATGACGGCGCCGCCGAAGGCCTCGAATTCGCTGCGCTGCTTCTGCCAGGCTCCGCCGAAGTGGCCCACCAGGTTGGGGTGATGGGCAAGCTTGGGATACATGAAGGCCGGCAGCATCTCCCCGTGTGTGTAGACGAGCACGTCCGTGCCTTCCACCTGCTGGAGGAGGTTCCAGAGATCCAGCAGATCGTGGCCACTGACCAGGATGCCCGGTTGGGCCTTCGTACCGCACCAGACTGCCTTCACCGCGGGCTTGCCGAAGTGCGCCACATGGGCCTCGTCCAGCATCTGCATCACCCGCAGGTTCTGCTTGCCGCATTCCAGCACCATCTCCAGGAGACTGGGGATATCGAAATTCACATTGGTCATGGTGGCGAAGAGGGCCTCCTCCAGGAAGGCATTCACCCCCTCGTCGGACCGCCCCAGGCGGCGCGCGTGATGGGCGTAGGCCGCCATGCCCTTGAGGCCGTAGAGCAGCGTCTCCTGGAGGCTCTGGACATCCTCGTCCTTGCCGCAGACGCCCACCACATCGCATCCCATGCCGTTCTTCGCCTGTTCACACTGGTTGCAGAACATCGCTACCTCCTGATGGGGGGCTTCAGGCCCGGTCCAGGGGAAGTGTCCGGCGCGCACCAGCGGCCGACCTTGACGGGGGTCAAGGAAGACGTTCCTGTGACGCAGATCACACAGCCCACCCCGGCTTTGTGCTTCAACAGAGGGATGCGCGACGCACTCCAGTCCCTCCTCCAGACCCCCGTGGATGGCCGCACCAAGGGCTTCCCCCAGAGTCGCCCGCCCCTGCCCTTGGGGGAGATCGGCGCCCAGGGCTGGGGGCTCTTCTCGGGGGAACTGGAGACCCCCGTGGCCCTGCTCAAGGCCTCCGTGCTCGATTCCAATGCGGCCTGGATGCGGGAGTTCCTGCGCCGCACGGGCGCGAGCCTCTGTCCCCATGGCAAGACCACCATGGCGCCCCAGCTCTTCGCCCGGCAATTGCGGGATGGCGCCTGGGGCCTGACCTTAGCCACACCCCAGCAGGTGCGCATCGCCCTCGAATTCGGCGTTAGGCGCATCCTCCTGGCCAATCAACTGGTGGACCCTCAAGCCATCGCCTGGTTCCAGCGCTGCCTGGACGAGGACCCGGGACTGGATCTCATGTGCCTGGTGGATAGCCTGGAAGCGGTGGCGCGCCTGGAGAACACCCCGGGCCGCCGCCAGGTCCCGGTATTGCTGGAGCTGGGCCTGCCCGGCGGGCGCTGCGGGGCCCGGGATCTGGAGATCGGACTCGCCGTGGCTCGGGCCGTGAAGGCCTCCAAGCGCCTGAACCTGAAGGGCGTGGAATGCTACGAGGGCATCGTCATGAGCCCGGACCCCGAGGGGGACCGGAGCCGCATCGAGGCTTGGCTGGACGCCCTGGGGGCCTTGGCCCAGCGCTGCGCCGGGGAAGACCTCTTCGAGACCGACGAGGTCCTGCTCAGCGCCGGGGGCTCGGCCTACTTCGATCTGGTGGCGGCGCGACTGAACGCCGTGGAGCTGGGACGGCCCTCCCGGGTGCTCCTCCGGAGCGGATGCTACGTCTCCCACGACGCGGGCCACTATGCGCGCCTGATCCAGCGCCTGGAGGGCCGCCTGCCCGAAGGCTGGCGCGTGCCGGGATCGCTGAAGCCCGCCCTCGAAGTCTGGGGCCGTGTGCTCAGCCGCCCCGAGCCGGGCCTGGCCTTCCTGGATTTCGGCAAGCGCGACGTGGCCCATGATATCGATCTCCCCAGGCCCATCCTCTGGGCCCGTCCCGGCCTCCATGCAAGCCCCCAGCCCGCCTCCACGGACTGGGTGATTCCGGGCCTCTACGACCAGCACGCCCGCCTGGCCCTTCCTCCCGAGGCCGATCTCCGGGTGGGCGATCTGGTGGGCTGCGCCATCAGCCATCCCTGCACCACCTTCGACAAGTGGCAGCTGCTCTGGGTGGTGGACGACGAATACCGCGTGGTGGAGGGGATCCGAACCTTCTTCTGAAAGCTCCTAGACTGAAGCCATGACCACCCCCACCTGGCACCAGGCCCCTCTCTTCACGACCCTGAGCCCCGCCCAGCGGGATCGCCTGGAGCGCATGGCGGGCTCCCGACGCCTGGGCGCAGGCGAGATGCTCTTCCTGGAAGAAGAGCCCTGCACGGGATTCTTCGTGCTGGTGGAAGGAGCCATCCAGCTCACACGCAGCAGCAACGTGCCCGGCGCCCATCCAACCCTGGCCGTGGTCCTGCCGGTGAATTCCTTCGCCGAGGCCGCCATGTTCGGAGGCGAGGCCTTCCCGGCCACGGCGACGGCCCTCAAGCCCTCCCGGGTGGTGCATGTCCCCAAGGGACCCTTCCTGGCCGCCCTGCGAGCCGATCCCGATCTCGCCCTGGCCATGATCCACGCCCAGGCCGTCTGGCTCCGCAGGATCACCCAGCAAGTCCAGGAACTCTCCACCTCCGATAGCCTGGAGCGCCTCCGCACCTGGCTCCGGGCCCATCTTCCGGAACAGGGCGCCCTCACCCTCCCCGTCACCAAGAAGGCCCTGGCCGCCCAGCTGGGCATGACGCCCGAGACCCTTTCGAGGGGGCTCCGGATCTTCCAGGACCAGGGAGTGCTGGAGGTCCAGGGTATGCAATTGCGGAAGAAGGGCTCCCTCTGAGGATTCCTCCACCGATTCCAGACGTGGATCTGAGAGGGCGTTCCCGTGGGCCGTCGGCAGGGCACACGCAGGGGGGCCGGGACGCAAGCACCAGAAAAACATTGCTTATTCCGTGACGATCCCTAA
This sequence comes from uncultured Holophaga sp., assembly GCA_963664825.1. Classification (GTDB taxonomy): domain Bacteria; phylum Acidobacteriota; class Holophagae; order Holophagales; family Holophagaceae; genus JAYREN01. The sequence continues at coordinate 2,205,962 of OY761614.1, read as the reverse complement.
GCTCGGAGCATCCTCCTCCGACTCCGAAAGCTCCCGCCTTGGACGAAACGCTTCGTCTCCTCTGGTTGACCCTCCTGGCCAGCATCCTGGTCGGGATCTTAGTCGGATCGGGCGTCTTCACCTTCTTCACCGCCCATGGCGAGTCTTACCTCTCCAATGATCCCAGCGTGTGCGTGAACTGCCATGTGATGCGCGAGGAGTTCGATGGCTGGCAGCACGGTTCCCACCACGCCGTGGCCGTCTGCAACGACTGCCACCTGCCCCACGACAACGCCGTCCACAAGCTCTACGTGAAGGCCAGCAACGGGTACCACCATTCCAAGGCCTTCACGCTGATGGATTTCAAGGATCCCATCCGCATCAAGCCCGGCAATGCCCGGGTGCTGGAAGCCAATTGCATCCGCTGCCACGGCCCCCTCACCGCGGAGATCACGGCTCACGGAACCCTGGGCGTTCCCACGGATCCCTCCCAGAAGGCCGACATCTACGGCTGCGTGCGCTGCCACCAGGAGGTGGGCCATGGCCCCACACGCTGAGACCGGATACCGGACCCACCTGCTCGAAAGCGAACCACAGAGAGCGCAGAGGACAAGGATGAGGACACAGAGAACAACCAAACGCAGAACCCCATTTCCCTTTCTCTGCGCTCTCCTGTCTTTTCTCTGTGTTCTCCGCGGTTCATCAGTTCTTTTTTCGGTTCTTGATCCGCAATGTAGAGCCATTCCCCTTCCCGCCTCCGGAGGAGGTCACCCATGACCGATAGCCACCCATCCTTCCTCAAGCGTCCCCTGGTGCGGATGGGGCTGGTGGCCGCAGCCGCTGCCATGGCCACCATCCTGGTGATGGCGCTGTATTCCAGCGTCTCCAGCCACAGGACGGAGGCCCTTCAGACCAGCCTCAAACTGGTGGACCTCAACGAAAAGACCGTCGACCCCGCCCAATGGGGGAAGAACTTCCCCCGGCAATTCGATTCCTACCAACGCACGGCCGAGAAATACAGCACCAATTACGGCGGCGCCGGAAGCGAAGGCCTGCCCAAGAGCCGCATCCTGGAAGATCCCCGGCTGGTGTCGATCTTCGATGGATACGCCTTCGCCATCGACTTCAACCAGCGCCAGGGACACGCCTACATGCTCAAGGACCAGCAGGCCACCAAGCGGGTGACGGAGCGTCCCCAGAGCGGATCCTGCCTCCACTGCCATGCCTCCACTACCCTGGCCTTCCGGGAGGTGGGCCTTCAACATGGCGCCAAGGGAAACCTGGAAATGCCCTTCACCAGCCCTGAGGGTCAGGCCCAACTCATGGCGGGCTTCGAGGCCGTCTGCAAGCTGCCCTATGGCGAGGCCCTCAAACTCGTGAAGCACCCCGTGGCCTGCATCGACTGCCACGATCCAGCCAGCATGCAGCTGCGGGTCACCAAGCCCGGTTTCATCCGCGGCATCGACGCCCTGGCCCGGAGCGGGGAACCCGTGCCCCATCTGCCCTCCATTGAGAAGTGGCGGAAGGGCGATCGCGCGGTTCCCTATGACGCCAACCGGGATGCCTCCCGCCAGGAGCTGCGCTCCATGGCCTGCGGTCAATGCCACGTGGAGTATTACTGTGGCCCCAAGACCACCCTCTTCTTCCCCTGGCAAAAGGGGCTCAAGGTCGAGCAGATCGAAGCCACCTACGGGGCGTACCGGTTCCCCGACGGGCACCGCTTCTTCGACTGGAAGCACGGCAAGAGCGGCGCCGAGGTGCTCAAGGCCCAGCATCCCGAATTCGAGATGTGGAGCCAGGGCATCCATGCCCGTTCCGGCGTGGCCTGTGCCGATTGCCACATGCCCTACATGCGGGAGGGCGCCATCAAGGTCAGCGATCACCAGGTGCGCAGCCCCCTGCTGGATATCTCCCGCTCCTGCCAGACCTGCCACCGCTTCCCCGAAGAGGAACTGAAGGCCCGGGTGGTGGCCATCCAGGACCGCACGAGGGCCCTCATGGATCGCGCCGAGGACGCCGTCGTGCAGCTCATCGGCGACCTGGAGAAGATCAAGCAGGGCGGCATCCCGGAGACTAGGCTCCAGCCCATCTTCGAGCTGCAGCGCAAGGCCCAATGGCGCCTCGATTTCGTGAACGCCGAGAACTCCATGGGCTTTCACGCGCCCCAGGAGGCCGCCCGCATCCTGGGGGAGGCCATTGACTACGCCCGCCAGGGCCAGCTCGCCCTGCGGGACCTGGGTTCAACGAAATCGGCGAAGAGGTAGGACACGGGGGCCGTTTACCTCACGTCCTCCTCCAGCACCTGCCCGGGACCGGTCTTCACGGTGCAATGACACGGACCTTCTTCCGATGGGCCAGGAGACCCCAGAGGAGGAAGCTCGCCTCGAGGCCCGCCACGACCCCCATTCCCATCAGGACGGGGGAATCGCCCATGCCGTAGGAATGCAGGCCCGTGGAGAGGACGAAATTGACCCCCAGGTAGGTCATGAGGAGGGTCTGGAAGGCCGCGATGCTGAGGACGGCCACGCCGAACGACCCGATCAGGGCTCCTCGCCTGGCGTGCAGGATGGCCATGTAGGCCAGGAAGGCCACCAGGGACCAAACCTCCTTGGGATCCCAGCCCCAGTAGCGGCCCCAGGAGGAGGCCGCCCACATGGAACCGGTGATGATGCCCGCCAAGAGGAATATCGAACCCGTGAAGATGTAGCCGTCGTTGAGTTCCGCGATCCGCTGGGCCAGTTCCAGGCGCCGGGGCGCAAAAATATCCAGGCCGATCTGCATGTGGGCCGCCACCAGGCCAAGGGTCAGGATGGCGTAGCCCAGCATGATGATGGGCACGTGGATGGCGAGCCAGGGCGTGCCCGCAAGCACCGGCGCGATGGGATGGATGAACCGGTCCAAGGGCAGGAAATCCACCAGCGCCATGGTGAGGGTGGCCATGAAGGCCGCGTTCAGCAGGATGAGGCGATTCTTCAGGACCAGATGGGCCAGGAGCCCGAATAACCCTATGCCCCATCCCAGGAAGAGCAGCGATTCGTACATATTGGCCGCCGGGATGCGCCCTCCGACCATTCCACGCAACAGGAGCCCCCAGGTCATCATCCCGGATCCGGCGATCAGCGCCCCGAAGGCGAGAGTGTCCAGGAGGCGCTGCCCGCGGACCCAGGCCGCCAGAGAGAGCAGGAGGGAGCCCAACAGGAGGATCCAGGAGAGGCGCACCGGGTTCAACTGGTTGTAGAAGACCTCTCGGTCGATATCTGTCGGCGAGGGCCAACCCTCCAGCCTGGGGCCGCTGGCCAGCTGGGCGAGGCTTTCCCCGGTCTCCGGCACCCCCCAGGTGGCCTTAGGATCGCCAGGCACAGGCAGGGGGCGCACGGCTTCTCCCCGCAGAAGGGCGTCCAGGAGCATCAAGCGCTTGTCGAGCCCCTCGGCTTCCCGGAGCAGGCCCCGGCGGGGGCCTTCGCTCTCCTGGGCGGCCTGTATCAGGCGCAGCACCCGCGGATTCCGGACGAGCTCCACGAAGCTGCCATGGGTCGTGCCCGGGGGCAGGCCGAGAGCCTGGGCGAATTCCCTCGAGCCCACCTCCACGATGGGCGCATTTGCGCAGGCCTCCGGGTCCACCAGCCATTCCGTCATCGTGGCCGCCGAGCCCTGGCCCTTCCAAGTGCGGCCCCCCGTGAGGGTCCAGACCGTCTCCCGGGCCAGGGTATCGAAGGCCATGACGCGACCATCATGCTGGACGGGCAGGCGCCGCAGATCGGCCCCTTGAGCCTTCCCAACAGTGGCGCACATCAGGAGGAGCGCCCCAACGGTTAGATTCCGGATTCGGCCTCGGGGAATGCGCGGAAAGCGTCGGAAACACGCAGCGAGCATGCCCAGGAGCAGCGCGATGAAACCGGCGAAGACCAGGTGCTGGCCGGGATCCCTGGACACCAATAGGACCGAGGCTCGGCGCCCACCTTCCTGTTCGAAGCCCGACTGGAAGAGGGCGTAGCCCCGGTAATGCAGCTCGTGGTTCATCCAGATCCGGGCCGGGAAGGTCCTGCCCGTGTCCCGATCCGTGATCTGCACCAGGCTCATGAAACCCGCCGGGCGCTGGGTGCCCGGATAGGTGTCGAGTACGAAAGCATCGAGCCGCACGGAGAAGGGCAGCTTGTGCCTGGAGAGCACCCGCCCTTGAGCATCGTGGCGCTCGATGAGCGACGCGCTATCGCCCTCCCAGAGGCCGAGACTCCCCTCCACCTTGAAGCAGAAGGTGAGGGCCGCGCCGGCGAGGATCAGGAGCAGGGCAGCGTGGATGAGCGCCAAGGCGATGCGCTTCTTCCCCCAGGGGAAGGCCAACGCCACCAGGATCCCCAAGAGCCCCTGCAGGGCCAGGAACCACCCGGCATGGTAGACCAGGCGCCCCGCAGCCTCGGCGCTGGCACGGGCCTCCACGATCGTCCCTAGCGAAAGCCCGAGAACCAGGAGCACCAGCAGGATCACCGCCAGTCTCGGGGAGCCCAGGAGTTTGACGAGTTTCTTCATTGGGATCTCATGCGGGAGCAGCCACCCTTCACTTCGGGCGCTGGGCCCCCACGTCGGCCACGGAAATGGCCATGGCATCTCCCAGGAGCCTCAGCGTGGCCCGGATATCCCGGTTATCCCGGGAATAGACCGCCTGGATCTGGATGAGCTTGCCCCGGAAGCGGCCCTCGATCTCCCACCCCGCGTCCAGGAGGGCCTTGGTGTAGACCGTGAGGAATTCGTGGGCCGAGACCGGTGCGGCCAGTTCGTATTCCTTTTCGACGAAATTGACATTTACCAGGCCCGGCTTGCCCGTGGCCAGATCCACCGCCACAGGGGCCGGGGTATCGGCACAGCGGGTAATCTTCGCACCCGGCCAGGGCGGCAAGTAGGGGAAGTCCTCCTGGGCCTTGGGCCGTTCACACACCTTGCCGGGCTGGGGGAGCGTGAAGGGCCGGGGTTCCCGCCGCTCCACCACCGCCATCTTCACTTCGCCGCTGTTGGCCGCCGAGAAGTGCAGCCAGAGATCCTGCCCCCCCGTCTCCCGCCGGGCCACGCCCCGCTCTTCCAGCTGCCAGACCCAACCCGCGGCTTCCAGGGCGGCCTTTAATCGCTGGGTCAGGGTCAAATAGCCAACCCGCCCCTCCGAGGCGATGAGCGAAAAACGCCACACCCGCCCCTCGACGGTGACGAAAAGGGGCCCCTTCTGCCGGGTGGACCTCATCTCGAAGCGCTCGTCGTCAAAGGGCCAGAACTCGAGGCTCCCGGGCTTCCAGGCAAGGGTGGCGGGCAGATCGACTCCCGGCGGAGGCGTGGAAACGTCCTGAACCAGGGCCGGAGGAATCATGAGGGGCAGCATGACACCTAGGATGAGGACATATCGCCTTTTGCGCCAAGCGGAAAGGCGGGTCCCCGGGAAGAAGAATCTGAGGTACGCTAAAGCCTCGCGGGCACGGTTCCGTGTGCCCGGGCACGCCTGTGCCAACCTTTAGCCCCCAAACCCTTCATCCAGGAATAATCATGGTAGAAGCCATCAAAAAATCCCTTCGAGAATCCGCAGCGGCCCGCTGGACCGCCATGGCGGTGATCTCGTTCACGATGTTATGCGGCTACTTCGTGGCCGATGTGGCCGCCCCCCTGGAGGACCTGCTCTACACCCAGCTCCATTGGACCCCCTCTCACTACGGGATTTTCACCGGGGCCTACGGCTGGTTTAACGTGTTCCTCGGGATGCTGGTCATTGGCGGCATCATCCTGGACAAGAAGGGCCCCCGCTTTGCGGGCCTGCTGGCTTCCATTCTCATGGTGTTGGGCTGCGGCCTGAAATGGTGGGCGATCAATACCCACACCCTCGGCGCGAGCCAGTGCACCCTGCATATCTGGCACTGGACCATCTCTCTTCCCTGGCAGGTCCTGCTGGCCTCCATTGGCTTCGCCATCTTCGGCATGGGTATCGAACTCTGTGGTATCACCGCCACCAAGATCATCGTGAAATGGTTCAAGGGCTATGAAATCGCCCTGGCCATGGGCCTGCAGGTGGCCATTGCCCGCATCGGCACAGGCCTGGCCTACGGCGTGACTCTCCCCATCGCCAAGAGGTTCGGTCTGGCCGTCCCCATCCTGGCGGGTGGCTTGCTCCTGGGAATCGGCTTGGTGGCCTTCTTCTTCTACATGAGCATGGACAAGAAGCTGGATGCCTCCGACCCCGATGGCGTCACCGGCGCGAACCCCGAAGACCAATTCCGCATCTCGGACATCTTCTCCATTCTTGGCAACAAGGGCTTCTGGTACGTCGCCATCCTCTGCGCGCTCTTCTATTCGGCCGTCTTCCCCTTCCTCAAATTCGCCACAAGCCTGATGATCGAGAAGTACGCTGTCCCCAGCGGCATGGCCGGGCTCATTCCCATGCTCCTGCCCTTCGGCACCATCTTCTTGACGCCCACCTTCGGCGGCATCTACGACAAGAAGGGCAAGGGCGCCTCGATCATGATCCTGGGCTCCGTGCTCATCATGTTCGTGCATGTGATCTTCGCCCTGCCCTTCCTGCACCATTGGCTGATCGCAGTGGCCGCCATGATGCTCCTGGGCGTTGGTTTCTCCCTGGTGCCCTCCGCCATGTGGCCCTCGGTGCCCAAGATCATCCCCGAACGCCAGCTGGGCACAGCCTACGCCCTCATTTTCTTCATGCAGAACCTGGTGGCCCTCATGGGCGCCCCCATGCTCATCGGCTGGGTCAAGGATCGGTTCTGCCGCGTGAACCTGTTGAATGGGACCCAAGGCTTCGATTACACGCTACCCATGATCATCTTCACGGGCTTCGGCGCCCTGGCCATCGTCTTCGCCCTGCTGCTCAAGGCCGAGGATAAGAAGAAGGGCTACGGCCTGGAACTGCCCAACCAGAAGCACTGATGCCCATGCTCTGACAAAAGGCCTCCGCAAGCGCGGAGGCCTTTTGTTAACCTGTACGAACCTTGGAGTTCCCCATGGATCTCGGCATTTCGAACCGTGTGGCGATGGTGGCGGCGGCCAGCAAGGGGCTCGGCAAGGCCGCGGCGCTTTCCCTGGCCCGTGAAGGCTGCCGGGTCTCGATCTGCGGGCGGAGCCTGGAGCACCTGGACTCCGCCCGGCGGGAATTGGAGGCCCTGGGCGTCCAGGTGCTGGCCATGCCCTGCGATGTGAGTCAGATGGAAGAGCTCCAGGCCTGGTACCAGGAGACCGTGGAGAGCCTGGGCCCCGTGGAGATCCTCGTCACCAATACCGGCGGACCCAAGGCCGCCGCCTTCCAAGGGCTCACTGAAGCCGATTGGGCCTCGGGCGTCCAATCCACGCTGATGAACGTGGTGCGCCTCTGCCGCCTGGCGCTACCCGGGATGCGCAGCCGCGGCTGGGGCCGCATCGTCCATATCACGAGCCTGGTGGCCAAGCAGCCCTCCCTGGACCTCACCCTCAGTTCCACGCTGCGCGCGGGGCTCTCCGGACTCACCAAGACCCTCTCCCGGGAGACGGCCGGGGATGGCATCACCGTCAACGCGCTGCTGCCCGGCCATATCCTGACGGACCGCCAGATCCACCTGGGGGAGCTGAGGGCCAAGGCCGAAGGCATCGGCCTGGAGGACTATTTCGCCCGCACGGCGGCCTCCATCCCCATGGGCCGCATGGGCCGACCCGAAGAGATCGGCGATACCATAGCCTTCCTGTGCAGTGAGCGGGCCTCCTATATCAGCGGCGCCTCCCTGCAGGTGGACGGCGGCATCATCCAATCCACATTCTGAACCTGGAGCTTCCATGAGTCTGATTCGATCCGGTCTCTCCCTCGCCCTCACCCTCGCGGCCCTCCAGGCCCAGGACGCCAAGCAGGTGCCGGATTATTCCGGCACCGAACGCGCCCAGGTGCCCGAAGCCTTCAAGGGCCGGTTCACGGATATCTATCCCTCTCAGGAGGCCTGGCGGAAGGAACTGGGAGCCCTGAAGGCCGCGCTTGGCAACCTGGAAGGCCTCGCCCAGCGCTGGACGGCCTCCCCCAAGGCCATGGCCGATCTCCTGGAATGGAATGCCGCCATCCAGCAGCGGGTTCAGCGCCTGGGCGCCTATGCCAGCCTCCAGAGCGACATGGATATGTCCGATTCCCTGTTCCAGTCCATGAAGGGAGAGGCCCAGGACCTGGGCGTGACGCTGGCCTCCAGGCTCACATTCATGGATCCCGATGTGCTGGCCCTGGGACAGGCAAAGGTGGAGGCCTACCTCCAGGCCGAGCCCCGGCTGGCACCCTTCCGGGTGGGGCTCCTGCGGGTGCTCCGCATGAGGAACCACGTCATTCCCGCAGGGGAAGAAAGGGTGGCGGCCCTGGCCGCCTCCTTTGCCGACGGCCCCTCCAAGGCCTCCGGCATCCTCAACGATATGGATATGCCCAGGCCCACCCTCACGCTTTCCACCGGCGAGAAGGTCGTCCTCAATACCGCCACCTACCAGAGGCTCCGGGGCTCCAAGGTCATGGAAGACCGCCGCAACGTGATGGAAGCCTACTGGACGGGCCAGAAGGCCTTCGAGAACACCCAGGCCGCCCTCATGGACGCCAACGTGAAGACCCACATCTTCGACGCCCGGGTCCACGGCTACGGTAGCTGCCTGGAGGCCTCCCTCTTCCCCAACGCCATCGATCCTTCGGTCTACCGCAACCTGGTGTCCACCGTGAAGGCCAACCTGGGCCCCCTGCATCGGCTCCTGCGCCTCCGCAAGCGAATGCTGGGCCTCCAGGAGATGCACTACGGCGACATCTACGCTTCCGCGGTGGCCTCCGTGAACCGGGTCTTCACCTATGACCAGGCCCAGGACTTGGTGCTCAAGGCCACGGCCCCCCTCGGACCCGACTACGCCAAGCACCTGAATGCGGCCCTTTCCAACCGCTGGGTGGATGTCTACCCCAACAAGGGCAAGCAATCCGGCGCCTACTCCACGGACTCCACCTACGGCTTCCATCCCTACGTCAAGCTGAACTACGACGGCACTTACAACGGCGTCTCCACCCTGGCCCACGAGCTGGGCCATTCCATGCACTCCGTCCACTCGGACGCCGCCCAGCCCTTCCCCACGGCCAACTACCCCACCTTCCTGGCCGAGATTGCCAGCACCTTCAACGAGAACCTCCTCATGCACCACCTCCTGAAGACGGACGCCTCGGACGCCTTCAAGCTCTACGTGTTGGATAGCTATGTGGAGCAGCTGCGGGGCACCCTCTACCGCCAGGGCCTCTTCGCGGACTTCGAATTGGCCATGCACGAACAGGCGGAAAAGGGACAGAGCCTGTCGCCCGAATGGCTGAACCGGAAGTACCTGGAACTCACCCGCCTCTACTACGGCCACGACCAGGGCGTGGTGAAGGTGGACGATTACATCCAGACCGAGTGGAGCTCGATCCCCCACTTCTACATGGACTTCTACGTCTTCCAATACGCCACCAGCATGGCGGCCTCCATGGCCCTCACGGAAGCCGTCCTGAAGGAAGGCGAACCGGCCCGGGCCCGCTACATCAAGTTCCTCCAGGCGGGCAATAGCCGCTTCCCCCTGGACACCCTGCGGGAAGCCGGCGTGGACTTCAATACCCCCAAGCCGGTGGAAGAGGCCCTGAAGGCCTTCGATCGCCTAGTGGGCGAGATGGAAGTCATCCAGACGCGCCTGGAGAAGGGCTCAAAGGCCAAGCCCTGAATTCGCGGCGCTCCGTGGAGCCCCTGCCCCGGAGATCCCTGTTCGTTCTGTGTCTTCCCTGCCTTGCGCCCGCTTTCGCTGGCATCATGGTCTGAACTCCGGAACCCACATGGCCCACGCGACTCCAGCCCCTCCCCTTCAAACCCTGCTCATCGAGTGCCGCAAGGTCATCGTGGGCCAGCCCCATCTGCTCAATCGCCTGCTCCTGGCCCTCCTGTGCCGGGGCCATGTGCTCCTGGAGGGCCTGCCGGGACTGGCCAAGACCCGCACGGTCAAGACGCTAGCGGCGGCCAGCAATATGGAATTCCGCCGCATCCAGTTCACCCCGGATCTGCTGCCCTCGGACGTGGTGGGCACCCTGGTCTTCGATCCCCGCAATCTCAGTTTCACTCCCAAGAAGGGGCCCATATTCGCCAATCTGCTCCTGGCCGATGAGATCAACCGGGCCCCCAGCAAGGTGCAGGCGGCCCTGCTGGAGGCCATGGAGGAGCGCCAGGTGACGCTGGGCGAAGAGAGCTTCAAGCTGCCGGATCCGTTCCTGGTGCTGGCCACCCAGAACCCCCTGGAACAGGAGGGCACCTTCGCCCTGCCGGAAGCCCAGATGGACCGCTTCCTCTTCAAGCTCAAGATCGACTACCCCTCTCAGACCGAGGAGATCGAGGTGCTGCGCCGGGCCGATGGCCATGAAGAAGCGGTTCAGCCCGTGCTGGACGCAGGGATGGTCCAGCAGGCAGCGCGCCTGGCCTCCCAGGTGCGCCTGGACGAGGCCATCCGGGACTACATCGTGCGCCTGGTGCAGGCCACCCGCCCCGGCCACGGCAAGGCCTGGAAGGGCCGGGAACTGCTGCGCTGCGGGGCCAGTCCCAGAGCCTCCCTGGCCCTGCAAAACGCCTCCAAGGCCCTGGCCCTCATCTCGAGCCGGGATCACGTGCTGCCCGACGATATCCTCGCCCTGGCGCCGGACGTCCTGCGCCACCGGCTCCTCCTCACCTATGAGGCTGAGGCTGATGGGGTCAGTACCGACGAAGTCATCCGTGCCCTGGTCGGAGCCGTGCCTCGCCCCTGAGGTCTCGGTATCGGCGAAGCCGATGCTGAGAGGCTGAGGCTGGTGGAATCAGTACCGACGAGGTCATCCGTGGGTTGCTGGGAGCCGTACCAAGACCCTGAATTAAATATACTACCTGAACTTTTCATGTAAACTCGTGGCATTCCCGCCCGCCCACGCGGGCTGATCGGAGGCGCCATGAATAAGCTTGTTTCCATTGTCGTGACCGTGAATGACGGCACGCAGGATCACACCTTCCAGGTGGACACCGACGCGCAATGTGCCCTCTTCTGGAACCAGGCAGGTTGGGATGTGCTGGCGGACTTCTACAGGGACGTGAAGAAGAACCCGGAGAAGGAGCAGGAAGTGCGGGACCGGAAATGCCCCAAGGCGAAGCCCCGGAACGCCGAGGATGAGACGACACCCGGAGGGGAGCCCGTCATGGTCCTGAAGACCACCTTCTGCCTCCCTACCGAATGGCCCTGATTCAGGGCTTCCCGAGCAACTTGGCCCAGCGTCCCAGATTGGCATCCAGACTGAGGGCCTTGGCCCAGGCCTCCCGAGCCCGGGGCCCAGCTTCGCGATCCCCCCGCCGGAGCACTTCCTGCTCCACAGTGGCGATCCAGAGCCAGGCCTCGGCCCGCAGGGGGTCCCGCTTCAGGGCCTCCCGGGCCGCAGCCAAGGCCTGCACCCGGTCCTGAACCCGACCCCAACGCAGGAAGGCGCGGGCCCGTACCTCCGCCCGACCCACATGGGCATCGGCGCGACCGGAGAGGGCCGCGGACTTCCGAAAGGCGGCTTCCGCCCGGATCCACTGGGGTCCCGGATCAGCCCCGCAAGCCAAGGCCCAGCGGCCCCGCAGGAGGGCAAGCCCCCCCCGGCAGTAGAGGTTCTGATTCTGATCCTGATCCGAAGACGCAGCGCCGATGTGGTCCAGACTGGCCTCCGCCTCAGCCAGGGCGGTGCCGGGATCCAGGCCCCGTTCCAGACGGCTCTGGGCCACGCCGATCAGAGCCCCGGCGATGCCACCCAGAGCGGTCAAGAGGTTCGGATTGGCCTGAAACGCCTCCCGGTAGGCGGCGGCGGCCTTGTGGAAGTCCTCCTCGCCATCCCCCTGTACAGCCAAGAGGTAGCCTCCCCTGATGACATGAGAATCTCCCCTGGTCCAGCCGGGGGTCTTGAATCGAAGCCCCCGGGCCTCGGCGGCGGCCAGGACCTCCAGGGCCGCGGCCACGGAGGGTCGGGGGTCCAGGCCATGGATGCGCTCGAATTCCGCCCGCTCCACCCAGAGGGCAGCCAACCCCTGATAGGATCCCGCGAGTTCTGGGAAGCGTTCCCGGAGGGTCTGGGCCTGGCGGAGGCCCTCCTCGAAGCTGGCCCAGGGGGGCGTGCCCGTATTGATCTCCCAGGTCATCTTACGCATGCAGGCGCTGGCCACCAGGACCCCGAAGGCCGGTTCCTGGGGGTGGTTCGCCTGGGCCTTCCGGGCCAGTTCCAGGGCCTCTCGCCAGAGGGGCATGGGGTCCATTCCCCTCTGCCCCTCCTGACGGCCCGCAGTCAGCAGCAGGGACGTCCGGATGATCAGCACGGAGGGATTCTCCGGTTCCAGGGCCTCACCGGAAAGGGCCAGGGCCTCAGCCAGGGCGGAGCGGGTGGCGGGCTCCTGGGGGGGCCTCAGCTCAACCCAGGAGCCCAGGGCGCGAGCCAGGCAGGCCGGGGCCTCGCCGCCCCGAGGGCGCAGGATCCGCATCCGGGCCACGGCTACCCGGCACCGGAGGAGGGTGGCTTCGGCCTGGCGCCCGGAGGCCAGCTCCCGGGCCGCCCGCTCGGCCAGGACCTTCACCTCGTCCAGGGCCGTGAAGGGATCGCTAGGACCCAGGTGGCGGGCCTCCACGAAGGCCCCCTCCGCCTGGCTGAGACGTTCCAGGGCCTGGGCCGGATCGGCCAGGTTCCTCGACGATTCCAACAGGGCCTGCCCCTCCAGATGCTTGGCCTCGAAGAGCCAGGGGGTGGAGGCCAGCGCCTGCCGGGCCAGGATCTGGGTCTCCTCCCAGCGCCCCCCCATGAAGGCCACCTGGGCCTGGTAATAGGCAGGGGATTCCAGGGCCGCGGAAGCCCCCTCCCTTAATAGCGCGAGGGCTGGATCCCTTAGATCCCGGGCCAGCTCCCGCTCCCGGGCCTCCCGCAATTCCTTGGAGGGCAGGGCCCGAGCCAAATCCAGGGCCCGCTGGTAGTTCAGGGCCAGGGCCCGCCCCAGGGCGAGGGCCAATTCGGGGGTGCGCAGGCCCCCGGCCCAGGCCTTTTCCAGGAGCACCTTCGCCTGTTCGATATCCCCCAGGGCCAGATGGCCCCGCCCCAGGGCGTAGGCCGCAGGAGCCGCGGCCAAGCGCCCCCCCCGCCGGGCTTCCGATTCCAGGGCCATCAGGCGCACCCGCACATGGGCCTGCTCGGTGCCCACATCATGGGGCGGCAGCAGGCAGGCGTAGCGCCGCAGGGCCTCGATGCGTTCGGCTTCCTGGCCGAAGTGCTGGGCGTAGCGCGCCTGGGCATGGGCGGTGGCGGCGGCATAGAGGCCCATACCGCCGGTCACCAGGAGGGCCACCAGGGCGACCCCCGCCACACCCACCAGGAGCCTGTTCCTGCGGGCCCATTTCCCCGCCCGATAGCCCAGGGTGGGTTTGCGGGCCAGGATGGGCTCCCCTTCCCGCCAGCGCCTCAGATCCTCGGCCACCGCCAGCGCGCTCTCATAGCGGCGGGCTGGGTCCTTCTCCAGGCACTTGCGCACGAGGGTATCCAGATCCTCGGGGAGGCTTGGCACGAGGCGCGTCAGGGTCGGGATATCCTCGTCCAAGGTGCGGCGCAGCACATCCATGCCCCCGCTGCCCGCGAAGGGCGCCTGGCCCGTGAGCACCTTGTGGAGGGTCGCCCCCAATCCGTACACATCCGTGCGGCGCCCCACATGGGCGTGGTCCCCCCGGGCCTGTTCGGGCGCCATGTAGTGCGTAGTCCCGATCACCAGCCCCTGCACCGTCAGCCCCGTGGCCTCCAGGCCCTTGGCTAGGCCGAAATCCAGGACCATCGGCTTGGGACCGTGTTCACCGGCTCCCACGATGATATTGGCGGGCTTGAGATCCCGGTGGATGAGGCCCTGGCGATGGGCCGCATGGATGGCCTCGGCCACGGCCTCCATCACCTTCACCCGGTCCTCCAGGCTCATGGCGGGAGCGGCGGCCTCCAGGGTTTCGCCCTTGATGAACTGCATGGCGATGTAGCTCTGGCCCTGCCACTCGCCCACCTCGAAGACCTTGCAGATATTGGGATGCTCCACCTTGGCCTGGTTCTGGGCCTCCAAGACGAAGCGCGCCACCAGTTCTGGATCCTCCCGGCGCAGGAATTTCAGCGCCACCATCCTCTTCAGGGTGGGATCGAAGGCCTTGAAGACGCGCCCCATGCCGCCCTCGGCCACGAAGCGGAGATTGCGGTACTGCTTCCAGGCCGGCAGGGTCAGGACCCGGAGCACCTGATGGCCCGTGCCATCAGTCTCCTCCCCCGCGGAAGGGAGGCTCCCCCAGGGATCCCCGCCCCTGCCCGAAGCCAAGGGAGGGGTGGTCGGCTGATCGCTCGATTCCGGGACCCTCGCCTCGCCCTCCACCAGGTGGGTGAGATCCTTCAGATCCTCGGCATCCAGGCGCCCCTGGGCCTTCAGGGCCTCGAGGAGTTCCTGCCCCGAATCCAGGGCCTCCCGCAGGGCCGATTCGTCCAGCAGCCCCCGGACGAGGGCCATGCCAACGAGCTGGATGGGCTGTCCAGAATCCAAGGCGAGCTCCAAAACCCGGTGCGAAAGGCTCCCTGAAGTGTGACCGTGGGGCTGGCCCGACTCAAGAAATCCGTGACACCTTTCTGGGTTGACCGCAGCGCTCGGCTCAGGCCATTCTGCCAATAGGCATCGTTCCAGGAAGGAGGTTTCGATGAGTACTCAGCGCACTATCGATGAACCTCCTTCGTGGCTGGGCTAGCCTAGGGCAGCTCAGCGGAATGGGACCAGGTCCCACCACTTGTCGGAAGAAATACGGGGAGACCCGGACCTTCCCAAGCTTCTGGATCCGCCATGATCAATCGCTTCTTCGACACGGTTTGGGGGCAAGCCAACGCCCTGTTCTATCCCTTCCGCCGAAGGCGGATCGTCGATCTCTTCGTCATCTTCATGGGCTTCACCCTCCTCTATGGACTGGTGCAGCTGGGACGCCAGTGGACGGGGGTCCACCGCCCCGTCGTCGAGATCAATCTCTCCATCTGGGCCCTGCCCAAATACACCTTCTTCTCCATGATGCGAGGCCTGGCGGCCTACGTGCTTTCGCTGGGCTTCACCCTGGTCTACGCCTTCTGGGCGGCCAAGGATCAGCGGGCCGAAAAGCTGCTGGTGCCCATCCTGGATATCCTCCAGAGCATCCCCGTGCTGGCCTTCATGCCGGGCCTGGTACTAGGGTTGGTGGCGCTCTTCCCGGGCAGCAATCTCGGCCTGGAGCTGGCGGCGGTGGTGATGATCTTCACGGGCCAAGCCTGGAACATGACCTTCAGCCTCTACCACTCGCTTAAATCCGTGCCGGCCGAAATGCAGGAGGCAGCCACCGTTTACCGCTTCAACTGGTGGCAGCGCTTCCGTTGGGTGGAACTGCCCTACGGCACCACGGGCCTGGTCTGGAATAGCATGATGAGCATGGCCGGGGGCTGGTTCTTCCTGATGATCACGGAAGCCTTCAAGCTGGGGGATAAGGATTTCCGCCTGCCGGGCCTGGGCTCGTACATGAGCGTCGCGGTGGAGCGGGGCAACACCCTGGCCATGATCGCGGCCATCGTGGCCATGGTCGTCATGATCGTCTTCCTGGATCAGGTCCTGTGGCGGCCCGTGGTGGTCTGGGCCCAGCGTTTCCGGGTGGAGGAGACGGCCCAGGCCGAGGCCCCCCAGAGCTGGCTCCTGAAGCTCCTGCGCCGCTCTCGCCTCATCCGCTGGATGGAGGCGCGGCGCATCAGGCGCCGCCAGCATCCCAAGCTCAAAGTCCAGAAGACGCGTGCGCCTCGCCCCCACTCCGTGCATGGCTGGAGCCTGCAGCGCTGGGCCTCCAACGCATCCCTCGCCGCGCTCATGATCCTCGTCCTCTTCTGCTCCCTGGGACTCATCAAGTTCCTCGCCCACGTGGGAGGGCCCCATTGGTGGATCCTCCTCAAGGCCGGCGGGCTGACCCTTTCGCGGGTTGTCGTTTCGACGGCCCTCGGCACCCTCTGGGCCGTACCGGCGGGCCTAGCCATCGGGCTCTCCCCTCGGCTTTCCAAAAGCCTCCAGCCCGTGGTCCAGGTGGCCGCCAGCTTCCCAGCGCCCATGCTCTTTCCCCTGGTCATCGCGACCCTGGCCCACATCGGTGTGGGCTTGAACTACGGATGCGTGGTGCTGATGCTGCTGGGCACCCAGTGGTACATCCTCTTCAATGTCATCGCGGGCGCCATGGCGATCCCGGGAGACCTGAAGGAAGCCGCTGTCAGCTTCGGGCTCCCCCAATGGCAGCGCCTGAAGGTGCTCTATCTCCCGGCCACCTTTCCCTACTTGGTGACGGGTTGGGTAACGGCGGCGGGAGGGGCCTGGAACGCCAGTATCGTGGCCGAATACTACGACATGAAGGGGGCCACCCTCTCCACCTTCGGACTGGGTTCCATGGTCAGTTCCGCCGCCTACCACAAGGACCTCAGCCTCCTGGCGGCGGGCGTCCTGGTGATGTCGGCCATGGTCGTGATCTTCAACCGCATCGTCTGGAAGCCGCTCTACAGGCTCTCCCAGACCCACTATTCGCTGACGAAGTAGAGGTGATCCATGATTTCTGAAGAGACCCCCATCCTCGAACTCCGCGGCGTGCAGAAATCCTTCAACCGTGGCACGGGCAATCCTCTCCGCGTGCTTGAGGACATCAATCTCGATGTGCGCCCCAACGAGGTGATCGCCCTCATCGGCCCCAGCGGCTGCGGCAAGAGCACGATCCTGCGCATCTTCGCCGGGCTCCTGGAGCCCACCAAGGGCCAGGTGCGCCACCGCGGCAAGAAGCAGGAGGGCCTCAACCCCGGCGTGTCCATCGTCTTCCAGGGTTTCGCCCTCTATCCATGGATGACGGTGGAGGCCAACGTGGAGGCCGTGTTGCGCGCCAAGGGTCTGGACGTAGCCACCGTCAAGGAACGCACCAACAAGGCCATCCGCATGGTGGGCCTGGAGGGCTTCGAGGAGGCCTATCCCCGCGAACTCTCCGGCGGCATGAAACAGCGGGTGGGCATGGCCCGGGCCCTCTCGGTGGATCCCGAGATCCTCTTCATGGACGAGCCCTTCAGCCAGGTGGACGCCCTCACGGCCGAAGGCCTCCGGGCGGAGATCCTGGATATCTGGGACGACCGGGAACGCAACCCTTCCTCCATCCTCATGGTGAGTCACGACATCAAGGAAGTGGCCTACATGGCCGATCGCATCGTGGTGCTCTCGGCCAATCCCGGCCGCGTCCGCACCATCGTGGATAACCCGCTCTCCAGGCCTCGCAATATGCGCTCGCCTGAGTTCTTGCGCCTGGTGGACCAGCTCCACGACATCATCACCAGCGCCGAGCTGCCGGATATCTCCGTGAGCACGGTGGAGCCCACCATGGAGAGCCAGGATATCGTCGAGCCTCTGCCCAATGCCCAGAATGCCGACATGCTGGGCCTTCTGGAATTCCTCGACGCCCAGGGAGGCGTCTGCGATCTGTTTCAGGTCGTGGCCCATACCCATGTCCCCTTCGGGGAAGTGCTCACCACGGTGAAGGGCCTCGAGATGCTGGAGCTGGTCGATACCCCCAAGCGCAGCGTGGAGCTCACGGTCCTCGGCAAGCGCTTCGTGCAGGGGGGCATGGACGAGCGCAAGCTCATCTGGCGCGATCAGCTGCTCGAGCTGAAGATCTTCCGCGTCGTGCACGATCTCCTGGAGCTGCGGGAGGGCCAGCTCCCCAAGGAGGAGCTGATCCAGGAGATCTCGGATCGCCTTCCCATGGAAGACCCCGAACTCACCTTCGATACGCTGGTGGCCTGGGGCCGTTTCGCCGAGATTTTCGCCTACCGCGAAGACAAGGAAGTCCTCACCTTCGAATAGCCCGGGTCCCCACATCCCCAGGCCACTCTCCCTCCTATCGCACGCCGCACTGCGGCGTGCTCCCGATCGCGCTGCGCCTTCGGCTTGCGCTCTCGGAGTCGGGACCTGGGGGCGCTCCGCCGAGATCTTCGCGGAACGAGAAGACAAGGACAGAGTCGGCGACTAAGGCAGCACAGGGGCTTCGGGCACGGGGGGATGGGTGGCGGCCAGGGCGATGCCCGCGAGGATGAAGAGGATGCCTAGGCCCTGCACGGGGCCTGGAGCTTCTTTAAGCAGCATCCAACCCAGCAACACCGTGGCGGCCTGCTGGAAGAGGAGGCCCAAGGCCCCCAGGCTGGGCGAGACATGGCCGAAGCTCCAGGTGATGAGCCACCACGCGAGCACCTGCACCAGGAGTCCCAGACCCAGCAGGGCCAGCCAGGCCCTGGGGGGATAGCCGCCCATGCTGCCCCCCTGGACAAAGCTCAGGAGCCCGAAGGCGACGGTGGCTGTGGCCACGGCCCCTGTCAGGGCCCAGGGGGCGCTGAGGCTGCGCCGGGCCCGGGAGAGGGACAGCATGTAGCCCGCGTATCCGAAGGAGGCCAAAAATCCCAGGAATTCGCCCTTGCCCCCGCCCACATGAGCTCCCGCGGCCAGGGCGAGGAGGGCCGCGCCACCGAGGGCGAGGGCCAATCCCACCCACCCCCAGAGGCTCAGGCGGAAGCGCAGCAAGCACACGCCCGCCAGCGTCACCCAGAGCGGAGCCAGTCCCACCAGGAGCGTGGCGCTGGCAGCAGTGGTCCAGTGGAGGGCCTGGTGCCAGAGCCAGAGATCGGCCGTGAAGCAGAGGCCTCCCAGCGCCGCCCAGGCGAGGCCCTTCCAGGCCCCTCGGCCGGGCGCACCTTCTCGGAGGGCGAGGAGAGCCACCAGGGGAAGGGCAATGAGCATCCGGTAGAAGCCCACCGCCAGGGGGCTGACGCCCACGGCCCATCTCACGAAGATGGCCGCGAAACCGAGAATTGCAGCACCGGCCAGCAGGGCCGGCAGCCCCTTGCGCGCTCCCATCACGTCAGTCTGTTCCCTCCAGAAGGCGTTCCACCTCCTCCTGGAGGGACTGGGGCTCGAAGGGTTTGTGAAGGAAGGCGAGAGCGCCCATGCGTTCGAGCCGCTCCTGCACCGCATCATCGTGATGGGCGGTGAGGACCAGGATGGGGACCTCCTTCAGGGCCGGATCCTCCCGACAGGCGCGCACGAGGCTGGCACCGGGACATCCGGGCATCAGGTAGTCCACCAGCAAGAGCTGGGGTGGGTGCTCGCGCAGGACCTTGAGCACGTCGAAGATGCTCACCGGGTCGATCTCCACGACCTCATGCCCTGATTTGCTCAGACAACTCGCCGTAAAAATTCGCGCAAGGTGACTGTCATCTACGATGGCGATCCGGGCCATGGCAATCCTCAGTACCATCATCCCCCAAGGTGGGCAGTGATCGCCAGTTCCGTTTGCCCCTGAGATCATCCTCTCGGGATCCCTGCGGGATGCCCGAGGCCTCAGGTCTCGGCCTTCGTCTCCCTGGAAGGGCTCAATTGGCCCAACGGGATACCATCTCCCATAGGTCATCCTCTTTCGCATCGCCGTTGAGGATGATGGCGAAAACCCGGAGCCTGCCGTCCAGGGTCTGGAGATAGCCGCAAACGGAACTGACACCCGTGAGGTGGCCGGTCTTGCAGCGGATGCGGCGGGTCAGGTTGGCGTCCTGGACCTTCAGCTTCCAGGGCTCGCCGCCGATGATCTTGAGGCTATCCACGAACTCCGGACCCACTTCGAAATCGTTCCAGCCCGCCCGCAGGACGATGGCGAGGGTGCGCGCCGAGATGTGGTTCTCCTTGCTGAGGCCGGAACCGTCGGTGATGGCGATCTTGTCGGGCCCCAGGTCGAGCGTGGCCTTGTAGAAGTCCTGGATCCGGGCAATTCCCTTGGGCCACGCGCCATCCCCGAAGCGCTTGACGAGCATCTCGATCATGAAGTTGTTGGAGAACTTGTTGATGCCCTGGATCAGCTGGCGCAGGGGCGGGGACGTGAGCGTGGCGATCTTCCGGGGATCACCGGCCGGGGCACTGTTGCCCTCCACGGCAATCCCCGAATCCCGGAGGATGCGCGTGAGCACGTCCACCGCGAATTTCTCGGGATTGCGCACGATGCGCCCGCCGTCATCACGGCTGAAATTCACGGAAAGAGGCAGGATGGGGGGCGTGGTATCGGAGGTGGTGTTGCCCCACCCGTTGCCATAGAGCTGCCCATCGAAGGCACTCTGATCCAACCGCACCCGCCCCATCACCCGCTGCACGCCCTTGGCCTTGAGCTCCTGCACGAACATCCAGATCCGCTCGCTGGTGACCATGGGATCGCCACTGCCCTTGAAGACCAGGTCCCCCCGAACGGTGCCGCCCTGGAGATCACCCCAGACCTCGGTCGAAATTTCCAAGCTGGGCTTCCAGGTCTTCAGGAGCGCGTAGGTAGTCAGGACCTTGGTGGTGGAGGCCGGAATCAGGGCTAGGTCCATCTGATGGCCCTCCAGCAATTTTCCGCTGGGGAGATCCCACAATCCCGCCGTCACCTGGAGATTGCGGGATTCCATCCGCTCGACCCAGAGCTTGAAGCTCGGCGCCGGCGTGATGGCCGAAGCCACCGAAGCGCAGAGCGCGACCAGGATGCAGGTAAATCCATTTTTCATGCTCGAACCTTCACTTCTTGTCGTCGGAATCAGACGCAGGACTTGCCCCCTTGGTGTTGGTGCTTTGGCCACTGGGGAGCGTGCCGGTCGGCCCTGTTCCGGGGATGCCTAGGATATTATCGGCGGCCGAGAACACCCAGTCGCTGTACATCGTCTTGCCCTTGTACATCTTGATGCTGTCGCGCTGGCTGCGGCTGCGCACGCCCGCGATGGGAAGGCCGGTCGTGTCGCCGGAGGCCCCCGCAGCCACGGCGGTCACCAGGTCCCATTCCCCATTGGGGGTCATCGGATCCTTGTAGAGCTTCCGGATCACCGGGGGGCGCATCTTCATCAGATCCTCCAGCCGCAGGGGATAGGTGCCCGTTCGCTGTTGGTAGAGGCGAATGCCACTGGCCATCGCTTCACCCCGGAAGATCAGTTCCTCCTCGGCGCCCCGCTTCACCTCCATGACCGCCGAAGGCACGGCCCGGGTCAGGAAGATGCCCATGACCGTCAGCATGCCCAACAGGAGAGCGAGGATAAACCCCCTCTGGCCCGTGTGCGACTTCCTGGAGCCCCGTGTCCGCATGCCCCCAGGTTAGCTCAATCCGGGTTTCCCCGCCCCCTGCGGGTCTGGAGGAACTCCAGGAACTCCGCCACGAGCGTGGGATCGAATTGGCTCCCGGAACCCTGGCGCACTTCCTCGAGGATTTCCCGGTAGCCGAGGGGTGCCCTGAAGGCACTGCCGTCATGCATCACCTCGAAGGACTCGATGAGATTGATGATGCGGCTCCCCAAGGGAATGGATTCCCCCCTCAGGCCATCGGGATAGCCCTTCCCATCCCAGCGCTCGTGGTGATGACGGATGATGCCCACCACGTCGAAGGGGAAGCGGAAATCCTTGAGGAAGGTGGTGGCCAGTATTGGATGGGTCTGGATCCGGTCCCGCTCTTCTGACGTGAGGCCCGGCTTCGACAGGAGCCGGGGGTCCAGAAGGAAGGTGCCCACATCGTGCAGGATGGAGGCGATGCAGACCGCCTCCAGATCCGTGGCAGGGAGTTCTAGGTGCAGCGCGAAGCTGCGGGCGAGCTTGGCGGTGGCCAGGCTGTGGTCCCGCAAATTCGGCGCGCCGCCCTCCACCGAGCTCAGCAGGCGATGGCTCACGGAGAGGAAGGCCCGATGATAGTGTTCGTGAAGCCGCACCTCCTGGAGGTGGAAACCCAGCATGCGCGCCACCATCTGGACGTAGCTCTGCTCCCGTTCGCTGAAGGGACGATCCTCCGCACGAAAGAGGAGCATCAGATCCTGGCCTTCGGTCTCACCCATGAGCATCACGGGCAGGTAGGTCTGAAAGATTCCCACCAGCGGTTCCTTCTCCAGGAACTCCACCCGGGTGAGGATGCGGAGATCCCGCTCCTGCATCTTGGGCACATGGTAGGTGACATGAGCGAGCACCTGCTGCTTAAGCTCAGGAGAAAGAGGCTGGCGACTGTAGGTCAGGATGGGCCGAACTTCCGTGGCCTCGTCCATCCAGAGGGCCACGGCAGCCAGGGGCAGCAGGTTGCAGAGGAGGGTGGCGGCCTCCCAGAAAAAGGTGCGCTGTTCCGGCATGAACATCCCCGCCCGCTGCCGCACACCGGGTTGGGACAGGACGCGGGGATCCGGGGGCTGATTGAGATGGGCCTGGTCGGAGGGAATGGGCGCGAAGGCCGTGGATTGGCCCGGAGTGGCCTGAAAGCCCTCCAGGAACTCCTCCACCGGGTCTGCCATGGGGGCGTTGGCCGGCATCATGGCGGCGCTGGGAGGCACGGGCACGTCCATCCGCGGCGAGGCCTCCGGCACATGGGTGAGCGAGGGAGAGACGGCACGCCCCGCCCAAAAGTCCCGCAGGGCCTCGACGATCTCTTGGCAGATCGACTGGGTGGGCCCCTCGTCTCCCGGGAGTTCGAAGGGCAGGCCCTTGGTGCGATCCTTCTGGATGAGCAGCCCCACCCATTCCCCCCGGTCATAGAAGGGCGTGATGAGGAAGCGGGGTGATTCCCCTTGGGCGAAACGGGCGAGTTCGGGAATCTGGCTGGCCTGATTGACCGCGAAGCTCCGCCGTTCCCGACTGGCCCAGACCACCAGAGGGTCCTCGGGCAAAAGGGCTTCCGGCGGCGGCAGGGTACGAGGCCAGCCGAAGTGGGTCACGAGCTGGAAGCCCCCCGCCTCGGGAATGAGGAGATACAGGGCCGCCTTCGTGCTGCCCACTTCTTCGAAGCAGCGGTAGAGCACCTGGGAGAAGCGGTGGACGAGAGCCTCGCCGAATTGCAGGGGGAGTGGGAGCATGAGGACTGTCAGTGTTTCTGCACGTTGGCCGCTTGAGGGCCCTTGGGTCCCTGCATAATCTCGAAACTCACCCGAGCCTTTTCATCCAGGCTACGAAAACCTTGAGTCCGGATGGCCGTGTGATGGACGAAGATGTCGGGGCCCCCCTCCACCGGGGTGATGAACCCGAAACCCTTTTCGGCATTGAACCACTTCACCGTACCTTCGGACATGGTCTGTTCCCTCGGGGCCTGGGCTCAGGGTAGCGAGGCCCGACGACACGATCAATGGGAAAATCAAGAGCACCCCATGCCCGCGCAAGAGCTGCTCTCCAAGATGATTCAAGGGGGTGGAAACAAGGAACGGATCCAGGACGGCAAGACGCCACCCTGGATCCGCTACGATTGATTCAATAGCGGAAGGCTAGAGGATTTAGAGCTTGACGACGTTCACAGCCTGGGGGCCCTTCTGGCCCTGGGTGACCTCGAAACTGACGCGCTGATTCTCGTCCAGGGTACGGAAACCCTGGCCCTGGATGGCGGAGTGGTGGACGAAAAGATCTGCGCCACCACCATCGGGGGTGATGAAGCCGAAGCCCTTTTCAGCGTTGAACCACTTAACAGTGCCTTGTGCCATGACTTTTACCTATGTACCTTATCGCCTGGGGATGGGGTTGCATTGGTTCCTCCAGGCAAGGCGCCAATGCATATGTGGGAATGCAGCCGTCGCATGCCCTGCCCAAGGTTGGGAGAGAACCCTCTGAAAATCCAGTACTTTTCTTGGCCCTAGCAACTTTTTTCAGAGACTGCCCCTCTGGCCCCATCCCGGGGATCGGCCCCCAGACTAGGGCCCTGCCTTTCCCCCAGATCCCTTCCAGACTCGATAAGCTGGGGGCATGCGCTGGACGAAAACCCGCCTTGCCCACTTGTTGGACCGCCTCGAATCCGCCTACCCGGACGCCCAGTGCGCCCTGGAACACCGGGATCCCTACCAGTTGGTGGTGGCCACCATCCTCAGTGCCCAGTGCACGGATACGCGCGTGAATCTCACGACACCTGCCCTCTTCGCCCGCTATCCCGATCCCGCCTCCCTCGCCGCGGCTCAGCCCAGCGAACTGGAAACCCTCATCCACGCCACGGGATTCTTCCGCAACAAGGCGCGAAACCTCATTGGTCTGGCCCAGGCCCTAATGAGCCGACATGACGGCCAGGTTCCCTCCGACCCCAAGGCCCTGGGTGCCCTCCCCGGCGTGGGGCAAAAGACCGCCAATGTGGTCCTGGCCAACGCCTTCGGCGTGCCAGCCCTGGCAGTCGATACGCATATCTTCCGGGTCGCACGCAGGCTGGGCCTCTCAAAGGCCAACACGCCCGAGAAGGTCGAAGCCGATCTCTGCAGCCTCTTCCCCCGCGCCACCTGGATCGGCCTCCACCACCAACTCATCTGGCATGGGCGCCGCACCTGCGATGCCCGGAAACCCGACTGCGCCGCCTGCCCGGTACGGGAACTCTGCCCCACGGGATCTGGAGCACTGGAGGACCCGCACAGGACCAAGGGCAGTGCAAAGGCCAAGCCTTTGGTGGCCCGGCCTTCCCGAAAGACCGTTGCCAAGCCTCTGGTGGCGAAGTGAATTCAAAATACTGGCCGCGTCCGCGGCTTCGAGGAGAAAGCATGTTCGGCTCGACCCTTTTCTGCGCCCTCACCCTTCTGGGCCCCGGTCTCCTGGCCCAGGCTCCCCAAGCCACGGCCGCTCAGGCCCAAGCCCGGGTCGAGGAACTCTACGACAAATTCCGGGACGCCTTCGACGAGGAAAAGCCTGGGGCGGAGGGAGTGCTGGCTTCCCTGGAGAAGGAATTCCCAGGCCACAAGTTGAGCCTCGACGCCCGCAAACGCTTCGACGCCCCCCTGAAGACCCTGCCCGGCAAGTTG
Organism: uncultured Holophaga sp.; assembly: GCA_963664825.1. Lineage (GTDB taxonomy): Bacteria > Acidobacteriota > Holophagae > Holophagales > Holophagaceae > JAYREN01. Next base: position 2,181,151 of record OY761614.1, on the reverse strand, counting down.
GCGCCCGCATTCAGGATTCCCAGCCTCGAGAATCCCAAGGTCGAATACAGCCTCGACGGATTCAAGGGCAAGTATCTGCTCCTGGAATTCTGGGCCACTTGGTGCCCCTACTGCGTGGCGGACCTGCCCTTCGTGCACAAGGCCTGGGAACGCTTCAAGAGCCGGAACTTCGAGATCCTCAGTTTCAGCCTGGACAAGAAGGCCGCCGATATCGCCCCCTTCCGCAAGACCAAGCAGCCCATGCCCTGGAAACACGCCTTCCTGCCGGGCATGAAAGCCCATCCCATCGCCGAGGCCTACGGCGCGGCAGGCATCCCCAAATACATACTCGTGGGGCCCGACGGCCGGATCCTTGCCTCCGATGGCGATCTCCGCGGCGAGAAGCTGGAGAAGACCCTGGAATCCATCCTCGGAAAGTGAACTCCTCCAACAGGGGCGTGCGGTGGTACCGCACGCCCCTGCCTGGGTTATTGGTAATCCACTTCCCTCAACATGCTCTTCAGCACTTCGGCCGATCGCTGGAGGGCGGCCTCCTCCCCTGGAGTGAGGCTGACCGTGAGCAGTTCCCGGATGCCTTCCCGGCCCACGATGGCCGGGAGGCTCAGGCAGACATCATTCACGCCGTGCATGTTCTCGATGTAGGAGGACACGCAGAGCAGGCGATTCTCATCGCTCACGATGGCCTTGATGATCCGGGTCACGCTCATGGAAATCGCGTAGAAGGTCGCCCCCTTCCGCTTGATGACTTCCTGGCCCGCCTGCACCACATCCTTGTTGATGGTTTCCACATCCTCGGCCGAAAGGCGGGGATGGACCTTGGATGGATATTCGGAGATGAGCATGGGGCCCACGGTGGCCGCACTCCAGAGCGGCACTGCGGAATCCCCGTGTTCTCCGATCACCATGGCGTGGAGGTTCCGGGGGTCGATGTTGAAATAATGGCCCAGGAGATACTTGAAGCGCGAGGAATCCAGCACGGTACCCGATCCGAAGATCTTGTTCCTATCGATGCCCATCCGCTTGTAGAAGACGTAGGTGAGGACATCCATGGGGTTGGTCACGATCAGGAAGATGGATTTCCCGTTGTAGTGCTTCTTGATCTTGGTGATGATGCTTTCCGTGATCTTGATATTGCCCCTGGCCAGATCCAGACGTGATTCGCCAGGCTTCCGCCCTCGGCCCGCGGCATGGATGATGATGTCGGCATCCTCGAGCCCCTCGTAGCCCTCCGCCCGAAGGTGCACATGCTCGGAGACGGCTCCGCCATGGGCGATGTCCAGGATCTCGCCATAGGCCTTGTCCGTGTTCACATCGATCAGGCTCACATCGTTGGCGACACCCTGGGTTGCCAGGGTGTAGGCAATGGTGGCACCCACATTCCCCGCGCCGATGATTGCGATCTTCATGAAAAACTCCTTGTCAAAGGGCCAACATTCTATTGATCGGCAAACCACAGTTCCATCTCGAATTTCGTGAGGGGTTCCCTTGCCATTGGATGCAATGGAATCCCGCGCGTTTTGCGCCCCGTCCTAGGAGACCCGGTTTGATCCAGGGAATCGTTCCTGGGACCTACCCCGCGAGGCCTGCCGCGCAGCATGAAGTCCAGGAGAACTGCCCCAGTCACTAGGTGAGCCGACCGGGAAACGCGTCAAAACACTCGAATGGGAGGCTACTTCCGCCCCTCAAGCCACTTTAACATGCCCTCCGGCTTCTGGAATCCCAGGTTGCGATGCCGTTCCCTGCCCTCTCCATCCAGCAGGATGACGCTGGGGTAGCTGCGGATCTCCAGTTTCTTGCACTGGGCGCGCCACTCCGCGTGGACGTCCAGCAACAGGAGCTTGTGCAACGCACGCATAATAATGCGTCAAGCTACCCTGGGACCATGCTCGCACAGTCCTTTCCCTTCCCCTGGGTCCCGTGCCTCTTGGAGCGCCTCCATACCCGCTTTGCTGCGGAGACCCGGGACGGGGCCCACGACCTCGGCCACGCCCTGCGGGTGGCCCGTAACGCCCACGCCCTGGCCCTCGAGGAAGGGGCCCAGGTGGATACCTGCGTGGCGGCTGCCCTGCTGCACGATCTGGTCTACCTCCCCAAGAACCACCCGGATTCACCCCGCACCGGCGCCCTCGGCGCCGGAATGGCCCTGGCATGGTGCCGGGAGATCCCAGGTTTGACCGCCCACGGCGAGGCCATCGCCGCCGCCATCGCCACCCATGGCTTCTCCAGTGGGGCGGAGCCGTCCTCCCTGGAGGGCGCCGTGCTCCAGGACGCCGATCGCCTGGAGGCCATCGGCGCCATCGGCCTCGCGCGGTGTTTCAATACGGGAGGTGCCATGGGCGCGGGATTATGGCACCCTTCGGATCCCTGGGCCGAGGGCCGGGACCTGGACGACAAGCGCTTCAGCCTGGATCACTTCGAGCAGAAGCTCCTGAAGCTGACCGACCGCATGAACACCGAGGCCGGACGGAGGCGGGCCCAGCCCCGGCACCGGGTGCTGGTCACCTTCCTGAACGCGCTGCGGGAAGAGCTCACCGCATCCGCGCCAGGCGGGTAAGCAGTTCCTCCATGCGGGCTCGGCTCACGCTCAGGCTGGCCCCATCCTGCATCACGGCTTCCCCGGCAAGGGAGGCCGGATTCCTCACCTCCACCAGGTAATCGAGATTCACCAGACTGGAGCGATGGATGCGGACGAAGCCGTCTCCCAGGAGCGCCTCGAGTTCATCGACGCCCTTATCCAGGGGCACCTTCCCCCGAGCCGTGTGGGCAAAGACCTGACGGAACTCCGTGTGGAGGTACATCACCTCCGACCAGCGGAACACCAGGATGCGGTCACGGATGCTCACCGTGAAGCGCTCGGGCCCCGTCTGGTGGGCGAGGTCCTTCACCATTCGCAGCAGGGATTCCAGATCCGAGGAGGCCTGACTGGCCCGCAGGCGCTCCAAGGTCTCCTTCACCCGGGGAGCGGTGACGGGCTTGAGCAGATAATCGAAGGCCGCCCATTCGAAGGCCTTCAGGGCCTGGTCCTCCCGGCCGGTGACGAAGACGATCTTCGGCAGAATGGAAAGCGCGGTGCGAGCCTGTTCCAGAAGCCGAAAGGCCCCGCCGGGCGGAAATACGATATCCAGGAAGAGCACATCCACGGGTTCCTGGCGCAGACGGCAGAAGGCGGCATCCCCATCGGTGGCTTCCCAGGCCAATTCACCATCGGGTGCCAGCAAGGCCAGCATGCGAACCAACACACGCATGGCCAGTGGTTCGTCCTCCACGACCGCATAGCGGAATACCTTCTGGATCTGCGGAGACATCATTCCCTTCCCTCACCGTCCCCGAGGGACTCGCCCTGGGCCTGCCCCTCCAGGCTACCCAGGAGTCCCTGGGCGCGCTCGATCAAGGCGGAGAGCGTGCCGAACTGCTCCTCCGAAGTATCAGCACCGACGGCCATGGTCCGGCTGTAGGCCGCGGCTCCCGTCAGGAGTCTCGCCACCCGCCGGGCCATGGCCTGGAACACGATGGTGCGATCCTCCACGGGAGGGATCATGCCCTGGGTTTCAAGGGGAAGGAAACTCACCAGATAGGAGCGGTCCCCCGGCACTCCACCCCAGCGCTGGACCTGTACGATCGTCCGCCGAAGGCGGCCATGCTTGGAGGCGAATTCGGCCTGAAACCTGGCTGTGCCTCGTCGCCCCGCCGTGGCGGCGGCTCGCCGAAAGAGCCTGACCGCATTAAGTTGGTCGCGCCCCTCCGGAAAGAGGCTGGTGAGCAGCTCCCAAAGATCCCGGTGTTCACCGATGCCATAGCCCGTCAATTCACAGGCCCGCCGATCCTGGAAGAGAATCTCACCCCTCTCGCGAAGGACCATCACAGCGGGAAACTGGGGTGCAGCCTGAGGCATACGTGTACCTGGTATGGAGAGGATAATTCACTCAGCCTGGAACCGGCCGAAGGGCCTTCCCACGCCAAAGAGACGAAATGCCCCCCGGGAAGAACGAACCCCACGATTCCAACCCACCAATCGCGGGACGGGTGGGGTTCGTGCACATTTCAGGTGCGCCCTCCTACACTGGTGCCATGCCAGCCTCCCGCCTGAGCCTCCGCCGCACCTTCGTGGCCGATCATTTCCATGACCTCCCCGGTTTCCTCGAGGCCCGCCATGGGCATAACTGGGAGCTGGAGGCCACCGTGATGGCCTGCCCGGAACCGACCCTCGTCCAGGCCCTGGACGCCTGGGTGGCACAGGTGGACTACACCCTGCTCAACGAGCAGACCTGGATGGAGGGGCGGAACCCCACCGCGGAGGCCCTGGCCCAATGGCTCTTGGAATTTCTCGAGAGCCGAGGGTTCAAAGCCGTAGAAGCGCGACTCCGGGAGAAGGCCAACTACTGGGCGGCCTGTCGCCGGGATTTCGAGTGAAGGCCCGCCGGGTTTTCGGAACCCTCTGCCTCGGACTATGCGCATTGGGATCGCTGGCCTGTCACCGGGAGGAGCGACCCGCAGCGCCAGCGCCCCCTTCCCAGACAGCGCTGGCACCCTGGACCTGGCATTCACTGGGAGGTCTGCTGGTCATCGAAGGCGAGGTGAGCCAGCCCACGGAACTCATCCTGAAGGGCACCACGCTGCACGAGCGGCGCTTCGTAGAGCTCGGCCCCGTTCGCTGGGAGCTTTACCGCCCCGGGAAGGGCGAACAGGCCGAACTGCGGACCCGCGAGGGGAAGCTCCTGGCCCGCTGGAGTTTCGACCAGCCTCTCGAGACGCCCCCGGCGCCAGAGCCAAAATCGGCAGTCCCAAAGCCCTTGAAGCAGGAGCCCCCACCCAAGAAGATCGAAGTTCAAAAGCCCACCCCTCCCAAAGTGGAGCCCCGAAAGATCGAAGCGCCCAAACCTAAGCCTGCACCGCCCAAGCCTGCCCCCTCGAAGCCAGCACCCATGCCCCCCAAACCGGCACCCGTGCCGCAGAAGGCACCCCAGCCGAAGCCAGCACCCGAGCCAAAGAAGCCGAAGCCCCCGCAACCGGAACCCCGCACGATGGCGCCTCCGGAGCCCCATGCAACGACCATCCCCCCTTCCCCGCCCAGCTTCGGCAACCCCTGGCCCGGCTCGGGGGAGGGGCTCAATGTGCTGCGCGGCCCCCGGGGCCAGCGGCAGATATGCCTCACCTTCGACGGGGGCTCCACCTCGGAGGTGGCCCTGGATGTGCTGGAGGCCTTGAAGGCCCGGAACCTGCACTGCACCTTCTTCCTCACCGGCGCCTTCATCCAGAAGTTCCCGGAGATCGTGCGCCGCATCGATCGCGATGGCCACGAGATTGGCAACCACACCCAGGATCATCCTCACCTGGCTCCCCACGGCGCCCGGGATCCCAGATGGACGAAGGAGCGCTTCCAGCGCGAGCTCCTCAGCGCAGATCAGGCCTTCTTTCATCTCCTGGGACGTCCCATGGATCCCCTGTGGCGCGCCCCCTACGGCGAGCACACCCTCGAACTCCGCAGATGGGCCGAGGAGCTGGGCTACCGCCACGTGGGCTGGAGCGAAGGGGCCGATACCCTGGACTGGGCCACCCTTAAGGAGCGGAAGCTCTACCGCACCGGCAACGCCATCCTGGATCGCCTCCATAACCGCATGGAGCGCCAGGACGGCGACGGTCTCATCGTACTGATGCACCTGGGTTCGGCTCGCCCCGCCGAAGACCGCCCGGCGCGGGTCCTGGGGCCCTTCCTGGATCGCGCCATCCAGGACGGCTGGCGCTTCGAGAAGGTGGGAAGCTATGTCCAGGCCAGCGGGAAACCCGCCTGGGAGCGGGCCCGCCGGACCGCACTCCTGGCCTCAGGCTCTTCTTCGGCCTCCGTCACAGCCCAGCGCTAGGCGCCAGCCTAGGCTAGACTCGAGGATTACCAGGAGGTCGCGTGAAGGGGATGGGCAGACTGCTGCTCAGGGTCGTGGCGGGATTTTTCGCGCTGCTGCTCGGGGTGTCGCTGTTCTTCTTCCATCCGTTGGATCCCCATATCTTCTCCCAAGGGGCCGTGGGAGGGGCTGTTCACAACCCCTGCGGGCTCTTCGGCGCCCATCTGGCCGGATTCCTCGAGACCCTGGTGGGCGTGGGGGCCTGGCTGGTCCCGGCCTACATCCTCTGGGAGGTCTTCACCCGGGATGGCCTCAAGTGGCCCCGGCGCCTGGCCTGGTGCGTATTGAGCCTCTCCCTGTGGACCCTGTTGGGGGCCTTCGGGACCCGCAGCTGGACCTCGGAAACAGGGCAATCCACCGGTGCCTGGCGCTGGGGCGGCTGGCTGGGTTCGGCCCTCTGGCCTCCCAGCCGGCGGGCCCTAGGTCCCGTGGGGCTCCCCCTGGCCCTCTCCCTCCTGATTCTGATCGCTGCACTGGTCCTGGCGCCGATCCTGACACGGGCCCTGGGCTCGCTGCTCAGCCGCTGGATGGGAAAGCGCGCCTGGCCCTTTCTCAAGCCCCTTCCCGGCAAGGTGCTGGCCATCCTGGGACGGCCCTTCCTGAGCTGGAAGAGCGGCCGCGCCACGACACTTCCGGACCTGGACGCCCGGGACGCGACGGAGTTCCAGCACCTCAGCCAGCAGGGCCAGGTGGAAAGGGAACAACAGGAGGCCTTCCTGCGGGCTCAGCGAGAGACCGCCGAATATCGCCGGAACAACCAGCCCCTGGCTCCCGAGATGAGCCTGCCCATCATCCAGTCCATGCGCCTGGATACCCCTTCCCGGGAGCTACCCCCCATCCATTCCATGGTTTTCTCGGAGATCCTCCCGGATTCCCTGGTGCTGGAGGATCTCCAGCGCCCCGCCGATGTGCCCCTCCCAGCCCCAATCCTGTTGCGCAATCTGCCCCCGCCCCCTCCCCCCAAGCCCCAGCTCGTGCAACCCGTGGTCGTGCAAGACCGCTATGGCCGCATGGCCGAGCAACAGCCTCTGGGCCTCACCGAACCCACACCCCTGCGCCCGCTGCCGGACCCGACGCCCATGCCCCGGAAGACTTCCCGCAGGCTCGACAGCGACACTTCAGCCTTCGCCCCGGCGGAGCGCCTGGAACTGCCCCCCAGGCGCCTCTTCGATCCTCCGGGACCCGGCGCCCGCGTGGACCCCAAGGTGCTGGAGGATACCCGGGCCCTCATCGGGCAGAAGCTCTCCGAATTCAGGGTGAAGGGCACGGTGGTCGGCATGCAGCCCGGACCCGTGGTCACGGTCTACGAATTCCAGCCTGACCCGGGCGTGCCCCTGGCCAAGGTCATCGCCATGGAGAACGATCTGGCTCTCGGCCTGCAGGCCGAAAAGGTGCGCATCGACCGCATCCCAGGACGGAACCTGGTGGGCATCGAGGTGCCCAATCCCAAGCGGGAGATCATCGCCTTCCGGGAGATCGTCGATAGCCCCGCCTTCCGAGACCCCGCCCACAAGGAGGCCCGGAGCCTCTTGGCCCTGGCCCTCGGCAAGGACATCGCGGGCAATCCCGTAGTGACCGATCTCGCCAAGATGCCCCACCTCCTCATCGGAGGCTCCACCGGCAGCGGCAAAAGCGTGGGCGTCAACGCCATGATCTGCTCGGTGCTCCTGCGTTCGCTGCCCAGCGAAGTGAAGCTCATCCTGGTGGATCCCAAGATGGTGGAGCTGGGAATGTACGAGGACATCCCCCACCTGTGGGCCCCGGTGGTCACGGACATGAAGGAAGCCGGCCGGGTGCTCAAGTGGGTGGTGGCCCAGATGGAAGACCGCTACCGTTGCCTGGCCCTGCTCAGCGTGCGCAACCTGGAGGGCTTCAACGCCAAGATCGTCGAGGCCGGAGGCAGCATCGATCTCAGCGACCGCACGCCCAACCCGCGCTGGCCGGACCGCCCCGCCTACCTGGAATCCCTGCCCTACGTGGTGGTGGTCATCGATGAACTGGCCGATCTCATGATGGTCTGCCGCAGCGAGGTGGAGGAGAGCATCGCCCGCATCGCCCAGAAGGCCCGGGCCGTGGGCATCCATCTCATCCTGGCCACCCAGCGCCCCAGTGTGGATATCGTCACCGGCGTCATCAAGGCCAACCTCCCGGCTCGCCTCAGCTACCGGGTGAACACCAAGATCGATAGCCGCACCATCCTGGATAGCAGCGGCGGCGAACAGCTCCTGGGCAAGGGAGACGCCCTCTTCCTGGCCCCCGGGAACGCCCGCCCCCACCGCATCCACGCCCCCCTCATCACCGAGGAGGAGACCCTGCGCCTGGTGGAATGGCTCAAGGCCCACGGGAAGCCGGAGTTCAACCAGGCCCTGCTGAATGCCATGGAAAACGACGAGGAAGCCACCCAGACCACCGGCGAGGAAGGCGGCGGGGGCGATGATATCTATGACCGCGCCCTGACGGTGGTGAAGCGTGAGCGCAAGGCCAGCACCAGCCTCCTCCAACGCAAGCTGAACATCGGCTATGGCCGCGCCGCCCGCATGATCGACCGGATGGAGGAAGAAGGCATCATCGGATCCGATCGGGGAGCCGGGAAGCCTCGGGAAGTCTACGCCTCAGAGGAGTGACTCTCTGGTTTGGCCCATCCCAGGAGGATGCCGAGGACGAGGCCCCAGAAGGCCGCCAGTCCGATCTGGTAATCCGGAGGGAGGCTGAAGGTCAGGGAATGGGCTGGAATCCAGAACCAGAGCAGGGTTCCCCAGGCCTTCTGGATGCCATTGAAGCCATGCTGTCCCAGGATCAGGTTGTCCTCGATGCGGTGGAACAACATCATCTGTGGACCGAAGAAGGTATTGGTCAGGACGGAAATCGCGATGGCATGCCCGACCCCCTGGGCCAGACAGGAGGGCAGCATGCCCTTGGCTAGGAGCAGCTCCGTGAAGCCCTTCATCCCCGTAAACCCGTATTTGATGACCAGCCCGAGCAGGGCCCAGGCCAAGACCTTCAGCGCCAGCTTCAAGGCTCCGCAAGGCAGGGCCAAACGCCGCGACTTCAGGCTTGAGGCCACCATTTCCCCCAGAGTACCCAAAATGGCGAACTGGACGGCAGCCGAAAGCAGGGGATGGGCGCGCACCCAGAGCAGGTAGGCAGATAGCATCAGAATCCTCGTGGGAACCAAACAGGATATCGGCATACCGAGGTTGCACGGGTCACCGATGCCCAGGGTCCTGGCTTCGGGGATTCGCAGCACCTTGGGCCCGGATGCGGCACAATGGAGACAGCATTCTGGGCTCCACAAGGGCCATGAATGGGCTTGGAGGTGAAATCGTGGAAACGGAAACCGGGGCACCGAAAGGCATCTCCCGGGAGGAGCGTCGGAAGATCATCGCCCCTGCCGTCCAGAGGCTCTTCGGGCCGGAGACCGATAGTTTCAAGGGTCGTCTCAAGGCCCGGGTGGTGGAAGAGCCCATGCCCATCGGCACGCGGGTCTCCTGGTGCTCCGAGCGGGGCCTCAAGCATGCCTACGAGGGCGTGATCGAAGCCTTCTGGCCCCAGGGGGACGAATCCTGCCCCACCCAATACCAGGTCCGGCGGGGGGATACCTACCGGGTGCGGGTCGACACGGTGGATGGGGAAGTGGTGGACCGTCCCCGCTTCAAATACCCCTGGGCCGTGAAGGTCTTCGAGGTCGAAGAAAGCCTTGTCCTGCGCTGAGGCGAAGAGCCACCCGTCATAGGCTTTTCCGGAAGAAGAGTCTCTGTGCCGAGAACCTGAGCCCTCGATTCCGGACAGAAGGACGGTCCTGGATGGCGCCTTCCCATTTCTCTTTCCCTTTGCAGGCTCGGTGCTTGCACAATTGCGCCAAGGGATTCAGCAGGGTTCAGCGAATCTTCGCCTCGGAATTCAAACGCTAGGGAGGACATTGGATGGATACGAAAGCCAAGAAGGAGATGCTTCAGAGGCTGCGTGAAGAGTCCCTCCTGGGGGGCGGGCAGGACCGCATCGACGCCCAGCATGACAAGGGCAAGCTGACGGCCCGGGAGCGCATCGACGCGCTGCTGGACAAGGGAACGTTCCGCGAATTAGATGCGTTTGTCACCCATCGCACCCACGACTTCGGCATGGACAAGAAGGAGTTCCTGGGAGATAGCGTCGTGACGGGATGGGGCCAGATCCAAGGCCGATCCGTATATGTCTTCAGCCAGGATTTCACGGTCCTGGGCGGTTCCCTGGGTGAAGTCCACGCCGAGAAGATCTGCAAGGTGATGGACCTGGCCATGAAGAACGGCCTGCCCGTCATCGGCCTCAACGACTCGGGCGGCGCGCGCATCCAGGAGGGCGTCGTCTCCCTGGGGGCCTACGCCGATATCTTTCTGCGCAATACGCTTGCCTCGGGCGTCATCCCTCAAATCAGCGCCATCCTCGGGCCCTGCGCGGGCGGCGCGGTCTACAGCCCGGCCCTCACGGATTTCATCGTGATGGTCAAGAAGACCAGCCACATGTTCATCACGGGCCCCGATGTGGTGAAGACCGTCACCCACGAGGACGTGAGCATGGACGATCTGGGGGGCGCCACCGTGCACGCCACCAAGAGCGGCGTGGCCCATCTGGCCTGTGAGGACGAGCAGGACGCCCTCGAACAGATCCGCACCCTGACCAGCTACCTCCCCTCCAATAACATGGAGGATCCGCCCTTCCTGGATACGGGAGACGATCCCAACCGCCGGGACGAGGCGCTCAATAGCGTGGTGCCCGATGATCCGCGCAAGGCCTACGATATGCACGAGGTCCTCTCGAAGGTCGTCGACAACGGCGACTTCTTCGAGATCCACGCGGCCTATGCGGGCAACATCATCGTGGGATTTGCCCGCCTGGGCGGCCATGTGGTGGGCATCGTGGCCAACCAACCCACCTTCCTGGCCGGCGTGCTGGATATCAAGGCCTCGGTGAAGGGTGCGCGTTTCGTGCGCTTCTGCGACGCATTCAATATCCCCATCATCACCTTCGAGGATGTGCCCGGCTTCATGCCCGGGGTGAACCAGGAGCACGACGGCATCATCGTCCATGGCGCCAAGCTGCTCTATGCCTACTGCGAGGCGACTGTCCCCAAGCTCACCGTGATCACGCGCAAGGCCTACGGCGGCGCCTACGACGTGATGAGTTCCAAGCACATCCGCGGCGACTACAACGTGGCCTGGCCCACGGGCGAAATCGCCGTTATGGGCCCGGATGGCGCGGTCAACATCATCTTCCGCAAGGAGCTCCAGGAGGCCGAGGACCCGGCAGCCAAGCGCGCGGAGCTCATCGAGACCTACAAGGAGAAGTTCGCCAATCCCTTCGTGGCCGCGGGCAGGGGCTACCTGGACGATGTCATCGATCCCTCCGAGACGCGCCCCCGCCTCATCGAGGCCCTGAAGATCTGCCAGAACAAGCGCGATAGCAACCCGCCGCGCAAGCATTCCACCATGCCGCTCTGAGCGCGCAGGGGCAGGAACGCTGATGGTGAAGCCCCCGGATATGGAGTAGCCAGATGAACAAGAATCCCCTGAGGATCTGCGAGACGCTGCTGCGGGATGCCCACCAGAGCCTGCTTGCCACCCGCATGCGCACCGAGGACATGCTGCCCCTCTGTTCCAGGCTCGATGACATCGGCTACTGGTCTCTGGAAGTCTGGGGCGGCGCCACCTTCGATACGGCCATGCGTTTTCTCGGGGAAGACCCCTGGGAGCGGTTGCGCACCCTCAAGAAGGCCATGCCCAAGACCCCCTTCCAGATGCTGCTCCGGGGCCAGAATGTGGTGGGCTACAAGCACTATCCCGACGATATCGTCGAGCGCTTCGTGGTGCTGGCCAAGCAGAATGGCGTCGATGTCTTCCGCATCTTCGACGCGCTCAATGATCTCCGCAACATGGAATTCGCCATGAAGATCGCCAAGCGCGAAGGCGGCCATGTGCAGGGCGTCATCAGCTACACCATCAGCCCCGTGCACAGCACGGAGGCCTTCGTGAAGATGGGGGCCGATCTCAAGAGCCTGGGCGCCGATAGCATCGCCATCAAGGACATGGCCGGGCTCATCACGCCCTACGTGGCCTTTGAGCTGGTGAAGGCCCTCAAGGAGCGCGTGGGTCTGCCCGTGCAGCTCCACACCCACTACACCTCGGGTTTCGGCACGGCCGCCCTCCTCAAGGCCGCCGAAGCGGGCGTGGATGTGGTGGATTGCGCCATCTCGGCCATGGCCATGAGCACCTCCCAGCCGCCCACGGAAACCATCGTGGCCGCCCTCAAGGGCACGGAGCAGGACACGGGCCTGGATCTTCCGAAACTGGCCGATATCGCCCGGATGACCACGGAGATCCGAAAGAAATACGCGAGCTTCGAAGCGGGCATCGCCCCGGTGGACGTGAACGTGCTTCAGTTCCAGGTACCCGGTGGCATGCTCACGAACCTCATCGGCCAGCTGCGCCAGCAGGGCGCCATGGACAAATACTACGAGGTGCTCGACGAGATCCCGAGGGTGCGCAAGGACATGGGCTACCCGCCCCTGGTCACGCCCTCGTCCCAGATTGTCGGAACTCAGGCGACACTCAATGTCATGCTCGGTGAGCGCTACAAGATCATCCCAGAGGAAGTGAAGCAGTACTTCCGGGGCTACTACGGCCAACCTCCCGCCCCCATGGATCCCGTCATCCGCCAGAAGGCCATCGGCACGGAAAAGCCCATCACCTGCCGCCCCGCCGATATGCTCCCGCCAGGCCTGGAGGCCGCTCGCCAGGAGATCGGCGGGCTCGCGGGCTGCGAGGAGGACGTGCTCAGCTACGCGCTCTTCCCCCAGGTCGCCAGGCCCTTCTTCGAACGGCGCGCCAAGGGCCTGGGGGGCAAGGAGGAAGTAGCGGCGGCCATCGCGGCCACCCTCTTCCAACAGGCGGACCAGAAGAAGGCTCCACCTGTGACGGCCCCTGCCCGCCAGGTGTCTCCTTGGAAACTGAGCTCCCGGGGCATTGGGAAAGAGGGGTGGTGACATGGCCAACAACAAGTTCACGCTGATGCTGGAGGGCGCGCCCTACGAGATCGAGCGCCGGGGCGACCTGCTGGTCGTCAACGGCGTGGAATTCACTTGTTCCATGAAGGATGGCCAGCCCATCATCAGCGGCACCCCCCACCCGGTGAAGCTCTCGAACGCCTCTGCCGAAGTGGATGGCATCGCCTACAGCTTCGAAGCGAAGGGACTGAAAGAATCCAAGGGCCCTTCGAAGAGCCACAAGGTCGCGAGCGTCGAGGCTGCAGGTGCCGTGACGGCCATCATGCCGGGCCTCATCATCAAGATCCTCAAGCAGGAGGGTGAACACGTCGACGTGGGCGAAACCATCCTCATCCTGGAGGCCATGAAGATGCAGAACGATATCCACGCCAAGATGACAGGCACCCTCCGGCAGCTGAGCGTCAAGCAGGGCGAGAACGTCGAGATGCGTCAGCTGCTCTGCGTGATCGAGTAGAAGAGCTCAGAGGCTGCGCAGTCTCCCGGGATCCAGGATGCCGGTCGAAGCCTTGCCCAGCACCACCCGGGCCGCCAAGGCACCCACGGCCAGGCCCGAGGTCATGCCGTGGCCTCCGAGACCGGCGACCCAGAAGAGATTCGGCTGGATCGGGTCGGGACCCAGGACGAAACGGCGGTCCGGCGCGAAGGTGCGCAGGCCGCACCAGAGGCGCGCGATGGGCAGATCCGCGAAGGTGGGGGCCAGTTCGCGCAGGCTCCCGAACAGGTTCTCCAGGATACCTGCGTCGTTCTCGGGCTGGACATGGCGGGGCGGCAGCGGCGTTGCCTGTTCCTCGCAGGCGCATAGGAGCAGTCCGCCGGATTCGGGCCTCACGTAGAACGGGCGATCCGCCCACCAGGCCCAGGGCTGATCGACGGGATAGGGCGCGTTGCTCCAGACCAGATGGCGGCGCGGCGCATCGAAGGCGAGATCGAGGCCACCGGCCCAGCGCCCCACTTCGCCGCACCAGGCTCCCGCGGCATTAACCAGCATGTGGGTGTGAACCAGGCCCTGATCGGTTTGGACATCGAATCCATCGCCGGAAACCTGGATGCCCCGTACCTCCCAACCAAAGTGGAGCCTCGCTCCCCCGGCCCGGGCGCCCTCGGCGCAGTAGTTCAACAGCCGGTCCGTATCGATGACCCCATCGGAGGCTATGGCCAGATGCTCCACGGCCAGGAGCCCAGGCAGCACGGCTCCGGCGCCGCGCATTACCGGCAGTTCGAAATGCGCGGCCTCGGCGGCGAGAGCATCCGTTCCTCCCCCTTCGGCCCCGAGGAGCAGACCGCCCCGAGCATCGATGAGGCCCGCCTCATGAAGGCGCCGGGAGCCCTCCACGGCAAGGGCCGTGTGCTCAGGGCGGCCCGTGAGTTGGCGCCCCACACCGGCGTTGTGGCCGCTGGCGTAGAAGCCCGGCTGGTCTTCCCGGTCCAGCAGCAGCACGCCCTTCTGACCGGCCTGGGCCAGATGGAAGGCCGTGGAGAGCCCCGCGATGCCGCCTCCGATGATGAGAATTTCAGCCTGTTCCCGTGCCATGGATGACTCCGGGAGCAATTGTCGCACCCCAGGCTCGTCTAGCGTCGAAATGGGGCTCAAGACCGCGTCATTTCGAGCTTCGGGTAGGCCACGCGGAAACCGCATCGTTCCAAGTTGGCCTGGGAGGCCGCCCCGGGGAGCACGGCGGCACAGGCCCATCGGCAGCGTTTTCCTTTGGCGGCTTCCAAACGAGCCGCCAGGAGGGCCCTCTGGACCCCAAGACCCCGAAAGGCCGGCAGCACGCTCGTTCCAGAGCACACGCCCACCCCCTTGAAACACCCGAGCACGGCCGCCCCCGCCGGATGGTCATCCACCATGGCTAGGAAGAAATGATTGCCTTCGGCTTCCGCGCTGAAGCCGGAAGCCGTGGCCTCGGCAGGTTCCAGTTCATCCGAATCCTGGAAGCCCGCCTGCACGACCCGGCACCAGAGGTCCATTTCCTCGGGGCCAATGCCGCGCACAGATACTCGGCCATCCCAAGTGGGCGCCGGTAACGCTTCCCGAGCTTTCAGCCCCCGCTGAAGCACCTGCTGGAAGGCCTGGATGCGGTAACCCCGTTCGGCCAGCAGGGCATTCAGGCCGGAATCGGCGGTGGGCGCCAGTTCAAGCACGACCGGATGCCCCCCCATACCCAGTAGCGCTTCGATTCGATCTAGCTGACGCGAAGATAGCGGGCCATTCAGGCCGAGCGCCAGGGCTTGATTGAGAAAATGCCCCTCGGCAAAGCACTGGGCAAAACCCCAGCGACCCATCAGGGCTCGGGCCGGGCCCTCCGGATGCCGACGCTGAACGGCAAGCAGGAAGGACCGGCTCTGCAGGGCCTGGGCCCTTTCCAGAAGGCGCACGATGCGGGAGAGATCAGGGTCCATGGGCTTATCCAGCGAGGGCACTGCGCCCCAGAAGGCAGGCCTGCGAGTTCCCCGTGGATGCCTTCGAAGAGGGTTCTATGCTTATCATGCGCCCACAAGGGGCAGCGGAATTGCCGAGGATGTCATGGTCACATTGAAAATCGAAGGCATGACCTGCGGCCACTGCGTCATGCACGTCAAACAGGCCCTCGGGGCCGTGGCCGGTGTCACCTCCGTGGAGGTGGATCTCCAGGCAGGAGAGGCCCAGATCGAAGGCAGCGCCCAGATGAGCGCACTGATCAAGGCCGTGGAAGCCGAAGGCTATACGGCCCAGCTGAACTGAGCCCCGCGGAAGGCAAAGCACCCGTGATTCCGATCGATTCCTGGAGGTACCGGTGGGGCTCCTGAATTAGCCTAAGAAGCGGGAGGCCCCATGGCCGTGAAGACGTTCAAAGTCGAGGGCATGACCTGTGCGAGCTGTGTGCGGCGCGTGGAGAAGGCCCTGACGGCCGTTTCCGGAGTTTCCAGCGCCGTGGTGAACCTGGCCACCGAAGAAGCCACCATCACCTATGAAGGCATTTCCGAAGAGCCTCTGGCCCAGGCCCTCCGGGAACGGGGCTACCGCCTGGTGACCACCGAGAGCCTGGAACTCGCCCTGGAAGAAGAGGCCGCCTCCCGGCTCGCCCTCTTTCGCGTGATCGCGGCCTGGATCCTCACACTGCCGCTCATGGTAGGCATGGTGCCCGGCCTGCACTTCCATCTGCCCTGGATGGTCCAGGCCCTGCTCTCGGCACTGGTGGTCTTCGCCACGGGGCGCCGCTTCTTTGAAAACGCCATCAAGCAGCTGCTGCTCTTCGAGACCACCATGGATACCCTGGTGGCCCTGGGCGCAGGCATCGCCTGGACCTTCGCCCTCGTCGAGGGCATCCAGGACAAGCCCCACCCCCCCTTCGAGACTGCGGCGGCGCTGGTGGCCTTCCTCCTCATCGGGAAGTATCTCGAGGCCAAGGCCAAGCACAGGGCCACCAATGCCCTGGAAGCCATGCTGGCCCTGGCTCCCCCCGTGGCGCTGCGCATCAGGAATAAGGGCGAGGAGATCGTCCTGACCCAGTTCCTCAACCCCGGGGACCGGGTCCGGGTGAAGCCCGGCGGCGCCATCCCCGTGGATGGCACGGTGCTGGAGGGTCGGGCCGACGTGGCCGAGGCCCTGCTCACCGGCGAACCTATGCCCATTGCCAAGGGGCCGGGCGACCGCGTGATCGCCGGAGCCGTGGTCCACGGAGGCAGCCTGGATATCCGGATGGAGGGGGCCGGGCGGGACACCTGGCTGGCCCGCTTAGCCAGCCAAGTGGAACAGGCCCAGGGCAGCCGTGCCCCCGTGCAGGCCCTGGCCGACCGCATCTCGGCAGTCTTTGTACCGGGCATCCTGGTGCTGGCCCTATTCACCCTGGTGGGTTGGTGGATCCACGGCGGCAGCTTCGCTGTGGCTTGGCGCCCAGCGGTGACGGTCCTGGTCATCGCCTGCCCCTGCGCCCTGGGCCTGGCGACTCCCGTGGCCATGGCGGCCTCCCTGGGCACAGCAGCACGCAATGGCCTGCTGGTGCGGGAAGCCTCCGCCATGGAACGCCTAGCCTGCGTCACAGATCTGGTCTTCGACAAGACGGGCACCCTGACCCAAGGAAGGCCCGCCGTGGTGGATGTGCTGCCCCTGGAAACCGGGCTCTCCTCCGAGGTGCTGCGCCTGGCGGCGGCCCTGGAAGGGCATTCCGAGCACCCCATCGCCAGAGGCATCCTGGAAGCGGCCAAGGACCTGAAACTGCCCGCGGTGGAGAATTTCAAGGCCCACCCGGGAGGGGGCGTGGAGGCCACCATCCATGGCACGCGCCTGCGTCTGGGCAATCCAGGGTGGCTGGGCTTCGCCTCTCCCACGAGCCCCGCGGGCACCACCGTGGTCGGCCTCGCGGACGATCAGGCGCTCCAGGGTGTGATCCTGCTGGCGGACCGGGAGCGCCCGGAGACGCGCGCGGTCTTGAAGGCGCTGCGTTTGACAGGCCTCCGGCTCCATCTCTTGAGCGGCGACCGCCCCGAAGTGGCGGAGGAACTGGGCCGCAGCCTCGGCATCCCGGAAGCGCGCGGCGGCTGCACACCCGAAGCCAAGTGCTCCCGCATCCAGGAGCTGCAGAAGGCGGGCGCTGTTGTAGCCTTCGTGGGCGATGGCGTCAACGATGCCCCGGCCCTGGCCCAGGCCGATGCCGGCATCGCCCTGCCGGGCCTGGAAGCCACCCAGGTGGCCGCACCCCTCAACTTGCTGCGGGATGGCCTGGAGCCGCTGGTGCGCGCCCACCGACTGGCGAGGCGCACCCGCACCGTGGTGCGCCAGAACCTAGCCTGGGCCTTCGGCTACAACCTGCTCCTCGTGCCCCTTGCGGCCTTCGGCCTGCTGGAAAAAGTGGGCGGTCCCATGCTCGCCAGCGCGGCCATGGGACTCAGTTCGCTTACGGTAGTAATCAACGCCCTGCGGCTAAGACGGATCTGAAGCCCCGACTTTTCACAGAAATGCCCGGCGAATTCGCCGGGCATTTCTGTGGATAAGGGAAGACTAATCTTCCGGTTCGTCGTATTCGGCATTGTGCCAGACGTTCTGCACATCGTCGTTGTCCTCCAGGAGGTCGATGAGCTTGAGGAAACTCTTCAGCTTCCCGGGATCCATCTCGACGCTGGTGCTGGCGGCATTGATGATCTTGGCCTCAAGGACGGGCAGTTTGGCGGCGTCCACGGCGTCCTTCACGACCTGATAGGAATCGGGCGTGGTCTTGATGATCCAGACGTCCTCGTCCTGGATGACATCATCGGCCCCGGCCTCCAAGGCCACTTCCATGATCTTGTCTTCAGAAATTTCGCCTTCGACCACGATCTGGCCCTGGCGGGTGAAGAGGTAGGAAACGCTGCCCACGGCCCCCAGATCGCCGCCGAACTTGGAGAAGTAGCTGCGGATCTCAGGGGTGGTGCGGTTCTTGTTATCGGTCATGGCCTCGACGATGATGGCGGCGCCCCCCGGGCCATAGGCCTCATAGGTCACTTCCTCGTAGGTCACGCCGTCAAGTTCACCTGTGCCCTTTTTGATGGCCCGTTCCCAGTTTTCCTTGGGCATATTAGCGGCCTTGGCCATATCCACCGCGAGGCGCAGGCGAGGATTGGCGTTCACGTCGCCGCCGCCCAGGCGAGCACCCACGGTGATCTCCTTGAGGATCTTGGTGAAGGCCTTGCCGCGCTTAGCGTCGGCGGCCCCCTTCTTGTGCTTGATGGTGGACCATTTGCTGTGGCCGGACATGGGTGACTCCAGTAATCAAGAATGAGGGTGGCTGTTCTAGCGGAAAAGTATCAGCCCCGAAGAGTGCGCTTGGAAACTCGGGCGAAGGGAGGTGGTTCCTGGCGAAGGATGGGACGCTCAAGCATGAACTGGTACCACTGCTCGCCGAAGATTTTCATCTTCATGGGCTTGGCGTTCTGCAGGAGGCTTCGATTGGTGAGCAGCCGCTCGTCGCCCTGACAGACCTTGAGACCGCGGTTGAGGACCTCGATGGCGGCGTCCCGCTCCTTCATCTCGTTGAGGGCATAGGCGTAGACACCATAGAGCAGGCTTTCCTTCTTGCCGGCCTTGAGGGCCAGTTCGAAGGTCTGCTTGGCCTTTTTCTTCTCGCCCCGCTTCCACTGGAGGATGGCGAGCATGGCCTTGGCCACGTAGTGCTGCATGGAGGCGGATTTGAGCAGCGGTTCAGCCTCCTCGTTCTTCTTGCGCAGGTACTGCACGACGCCGATCTGGCCATCGATGGAGCCCTTCACCAGGAACTGGCGGGGCCCCAGCTTGTAGCCTTCCTTCATCACCTGAATGGCGGCGTCGAAGTGCTGCTTCTTCATCAGCTCCCCGGCCCGGTTGAAGATCTTCTCCAACTCGGCCTGGACCTTCCGCCCTAGCCAGACGAAGAGAGCCCCGCCAGCCAACAAGCCGAGGGGAATGCTCAGCCAGAGGCTTATCTTGAGGAGGCTGAATAACAGGACCAGGACAATGGCGGCGCCCAGGCCCAAGAGTAGATTGATCACACGTTCTCCCGGGGACGGCCCGAAGGCCAAGGGGTTATGGTACCCCTGGACCGAGTCTTGATCTACGTTCCATTCAGCCGATCACACCGCTGCGGGGTTTGGGAACGGCCCGCTTGCGCCGGGCGATGCGCTTGGCCGCCACCGGAGCGCCTTCGACCGGCACCTTACGGGGACGGCCAGGCCCACGTTTGGGCTTGGATGGATCGGAAACCTTGGCCTTGACCGCGCGCTTCAGCGGCTTGGCCTTCTTGAGCTTGGGCTTGTCCTGCAGGGCCTGGGCGGCCCGACCGGTCACCACCATCCGGGTGCCATCCTTGAGCACCTTCACCTTGCTCCCCGGCTTCCGGCCTCGCTTGAGGCTCATGGCGAGAGGTTCTTCCCCCAGAAACTCCTTTTCCAACTGGGACTGGAGGGCAATCATTTCGCCCTTGTCCTTCTCGTGATCCTGCCCGCACAAGTGCAGGAAACCGTGAATCACCAGGGTCTCCACCTCGCGCCGACGACTGACACCCAGTTTCTTGGCCATCTTCTCCGCCGTGGCAAGGCTGATGACAAGATCCCCCAGATGGGGGAAGGCCCCTTTTTCCACCTCCGAGGGGAAGCTGAGCACATCGGTGGTCTGGTTGATCCCGCGATGCTCCCGGTTGAGCTTGCGCATGATTCGATCGTCCACATACGAAATGGAAAGCCCCTCGGCCTCCGGGGCCAGCCTGTCCCGCAGTTTCTGGAGGAGTTCCCCGAGGGAGCGATCGCCGGGCCCACGCAGCTTGCTCCGGGATGACCAGTCGACTTTAAGGGGGGCAGGAGTATTGCTCATGGCAGGTCCACTAATTGGCTATTCTCAGCTTTAAAAATATTCGCATAACCATTCTATTTGTCAATGGCGTAAGGGCTATTTCCTCCCCATACCATGGTAGATATCAGCACATTACAAAGGCAGGAAAGGCTCCGAATTCCGTCTTGCATCCCAGCATCCGGAACCCAAGGTGCATGGACAGGCTCGGCCTGGCCCAAAAATCAGAGTATTTTCAAGGTATGGAACCCTTCGTCCCCCCGGCCGTCCAGGCACTGGCCCCTCGATTCCTCGAGCTCCTAAACCAATGGAATGGCACCCATGCCCTTACGGCACTGCCCCCCGAAGCCCGTTTCGAGGAACTGATCCTGGACGCCTGTGCCCTCCTGCCCTTGCTTTCCGGGCTGCCTTCCGGGGCCCAGGTGGCGGACTTCGGGACCGGTATGGGGATCCCGGCCCTGGTGCTCGCCATGGCGCGACCCGACCTGAGGATCCGAGCCGTGGACAAATCCAGGAAGAAGGTGGCCTTCGTCCGGCAGGTGGGGCTGGAACTGGGCCTGGTCAATCTATTGCTGGTGGCAGCCCGGGCAGAGGAACTCCCTCCCCTGTCGGCCGATCTCGGCACGGCCAAGGCCGTGGGAAGCCTCGAACTGCTTACGGGGTGGTGGACCCAGCATGGGAAGCCCGGAGCGCCCCTCCTCCTCCCCAAGGGCGAGAGCTGGCGCAGTGATCCTTGCCCTCCTGGCTGGGATCTGGAGGTCCACCCCTATGGCCTCCCCACCCGAGGAGAGCGCGTCATCCTCCGCCTGACACAGAAACCGGCCCTCTGAGAGGACCGGTTTCCTGAATCGACAGATTCTGCACCCTAGCGGGTAAGGATATCGCCTCCGTGCAATTCTTCCTTGGCGCGCAGAACCCGGCACGTGGCGCTGGCCTCGTCCACACGCACCACCAAGACCTGGCCGACATAATAGGTGGTCTTCTCGGTGACCCGTTCCTTGGCCTTCCGGGCCTCGTTGGCGGGCCACACACGAACGCGGGCGGCCATGAGCACATCCCCCACCTTGAGCCCGTCCTTGGAGCCCTGATCGATGATGATCATCTCCCCATTGGCCGTTTCCTGGTGGTTCTCCCGGGCGAACACGATCCTGGCCGTGGGCTCCTGAAGGGCGACTGGACCCGTGATATCGGCGCGAAGCTTGGCGACCATATTAGCGGGCTCAACGAAGGGTGCCGCGTGGAAGCCCACCTCCACCGCATCCATGCAACGTTCGATCACGGCGATGGAACCGGCCGGATTCACCGTGGTGATGCGGAGGACACCGATCTGCTGAACCACATCCCCGAGGGGCTTCCGATGGGTCTTCGGTTCGGGATGCCGGAGCTTCCGACTCGACACCTTCAGGATGACCATGCGGTCCCCGACTTTTACGCCGCGATCCGCTCCGCCAGCGAGATAGACCGTCTCTCCATCCCCCAGGAAGCTGCGGATCTCTTCCCGCCGCTCCGTGATGGTGAAGGCACCGATTTCCTTGAAGTGGGCCTCGGCACCCGCAGGAACCAGGTACGGCAACTGGATGAAATCCTGGAAGGTGAACCCGTACTCCTCCTGGATGGGCTTGTGGGCCATGGTGCGGTCGGGCCTGAGACCGGCGACCTCGGAGGACGCCTGGGCCGGCGATCCGGGGCCTGCCACGGTCTGCTTGGCCACGGGGATGATCAAAGGATCGCCAGGGTAAATCCAGTGCGGATCCTTGACCCACTTGTTCTGTTCCCAGATCTGGGGCCAGGCAAAGGGATTTCCCAGGAAACTCTGTCCCAGGTCCCAGAGGGTATCGCCCTTCACAACCAGATAGAGTTGGCTGCCGGTGGGAACGGTCACTTCCTTGGGAAAGTCCCACTTGGAGAAATGAGCAGCCACTTTTTGGACTTCGCCGACCCCTGGTTCCGGGGCAGGCTGCGGCTCCTGGGCCGAGAGGCCGAGGGCAAAACAGGTCAATACGGAGAGCGCAAACAGCCTAGGCCGCTGATGCATCATGTTCCCCCTTGGTAGCTTGAAGAATTATAGTCCATCGACTCGGATCATGTCTGAAAAAGCTTTGGTCCGTCCTTTTATATCCTGATCCGTGACCCTTTCCAGATTCTGGGTCCCAAATTGTTCAACGGTAAAACTGGCCATGACCGCTCCGGTCAAGGTGGCTCCCTTGAGGGTCTCCACATTCATGTTCCCCGCTGCGGCCAAATAGCCCAAGAATCCGCCCGCAAACGTATCGCCGGCACCGGTGGGATCGAAGACATCCTCAAGTGGGAAGGCCGGGGCCGCAAAGATGCCTTCGGGAGTGAAGAGGGACACCCCGTATTCACCCCGCTTGACCACGAGGATCCGCGGCCCGATGGTCCGGACCTTCCGGTAGGCCTTCAGGAGGTTATGTTCCTGGGTAAGAGCCCGGGCCTCGCTCTCATTGACCAGAAGAATATCGACTTCCTTCAGGACATTCTGTAGCGCCTCCCGGGAACCATTGATCCAAAAGTTCATCGTGTCCAGAGCCACCCATCGTGGACGCTGGACCATCTGCCTCACCACATCCAACTGGAGCACGGGATCGATGTTCCCCAGGAACAGGTAAGGTGAGGTCCGGAAGGCGTCGGGGAGGACCGGGTGGAAATCCTGGAAGACGTTCAAGTGGGTTTCCAGGGTCTTGGCCTCGTTCAGATCGAAGCCATAGGCCCCTTTCCAGTGGAAACTCTTCCCGGGCTTCCGCACCAGGCCCGAAAGATCGATGGGGTGACCGTCGAAGACCCGATACTGCTCGGGGCCAAAGTCCTCACCCACCACCGCCACCACCCGAACCGGGTGGAAGCGGCTGGCACAGAGGGAAAAATAGCTGGCGGACCCTCCCAGAACCCTCTCCCGCTTTCCGAAGGGGGTCTCGAGATCATCGAAGGCAACACTGCCCACGGCGAGAAGACTCATGTTCACTCCATTAGTGGGCAGTCGGACTTACATAGTAGAGGATCCACGCATGGTTTCCACCCATAGGAATTGGGGCCTGGGCATAGCGTACGATGACCATGGCCTCAGGGGTACCCAGGAAGGCCAGGAAAGCTTCCCGCAATTCTTCCGAGGGGCCAAGGGTGACATGAAAGGTGCGCCATCCGAGGAAGACTCCATCCTGAAGCCTTTCCCTGAACCGCTCCAGCGCATCCACCGCCGTGTGACCGCGAAGATCCAGGCTGCCCTCCACCTCGATGGCCATGCCAGCGGCCAGATGAATCAGTTCGGGGCTCGTGCGCAGGGCCGTTTCCGGGGGAGGGCTGGGCGGAATGGCGGCAGGTTCCTCGATTTCGGGCACCCGCAGCGGAGCCGGGCTCTCCACAGGGGCTACCGACTGTTCCCTAGGCGCCCCGACGGGGATTCTGTACCCCAGGGGTTTCAGACCCTTTAGCCCTCCCATCGCCGCCTGGAAATCCTCTGCGGGTGCCGGGGAAGGGAGGGGCGCCGCGGGGACAACCTCCGAAGGAGAGGGCATGTCCTTCCGCGGAGCGGGCGGGGCCTGCCGTCGCCCCATGGCATTCAGGAAGAGGGTATCCTCGTCTTCAATGGTGCCCGGAGCCACGGGCTTGGGGACCGGTTTCGGAGCCTGGGGCTTCGGGCTGGGCTCTCCAGCATCCTTGAATTGTTGTTTCAGTCTCGCCAAGTCCTGTTTCCAAACCACGATCCACCTCTGTCATCCCTAGGTTATCGTCCCCCGTTGCATCATTGCCACACCTGAAGCAATTCGCACCACCTTCCCTGCGCCCTAGGGGCTAATCCCCTAGCGGTATGGGGCCGTAGAGAGATGGCACGGTCTTCGCTGCTTTATTCCTGGAGGTTTCCATGAAACGAATGATGATTCCCGCCCTGGTCGCCCTGATCGGCACGGGCTCCGCACTCCAGGCTCAGCAACCCCGCTTCGGAGTCGCGTTCAATCTGGTTATGCCTACAGGGGACTTCAACAACAAGACCTATCCCCCGAGCGGGTCAGTCCTGGCCTCCCAGAACGAAGGCTATGACCTTGGCTTTGGCGGCCAGTTCACGGTCAGCTTTCCCGTGGATCCCAAACTCGCCATCCGCCTGGACTTTGGTGGACAGGTCACGGACGGTTCAAACACGGCACCCGGCTACGACAAGATCAATCTCAGACACACGATGTTCAGTGTGGGCGGCGATCTCCAGATTTTCACGGAGAGCGCCTACCGCCACCGAGGTACCTATTTCATCGTCGGTCTCTCTGCGGACTTCGAACGCTTCGAGCGGAGCTTCGGAAACCTGGACGATAACTACTACGACAACTACGACGATGTCGACACCACGCGCAAATCCCGCCTGGGAGGCAACTTCGGGATCGGCCACACCTTCGGCTACGACGCAGGCCTGCGCTTCACCCTAGAGGCCACCTACCACAAGACGCTCACGGGTAACGACACAGCCAAGAATGATCCCCCCAACACCGATTTCGTCCGTGTCAGTTTCGGATGCGTGTTCTAGAACCCTTTCCCAACCCAAAAGAAGCCCCGCCATGGCGGGGCTTCTTTATAGACCGACCGGAATTCAGCCCTTCTTGGATTTCCGGACCTTCTTCTTGGCCGGTTTGACGGGGGCCTCGGGCTCATCGGAAACGCCGACGAGGCCATTCACAAACCGCTTGCACTCGCTATTTTCGGGATCCAGGCGCAACAGACGCCGGCCATAGGCCAACCGATCCCCCTTAGGGCGGGCATCATCGGCCTTCACCTGCTCCAGTTTTTCTGCCACAAACTTGGGACTGCCCCCGGCCTGAGCGATCTCCTGTTTTTCCCGGACGAGGAAATCCTGCCAGGCCGCCAGGGAGGCCACATAGGTCTCCTTCTCCTTCCGGAGCTGGGCCAGCAAGCCATCGATCTCCTTGAGGGACCATTCGCTGTGGGCAATGGCGCTGCGATGCTCATCCAGGAAACCCCGGATCTGCGCGCGGAGCTTCATGTGCTCTTCCGTAAGGCCCGATTGGGCCTCCAGGTCCTTCAAGCGCTGTTCCTGCTTGGCGATGGTCTCGCGCCATTCGACCAACTTGGCCTCATGATCCTTGCGGATGCGGGAGAAGGTGCCTTCGGTGGCCGTCAGGTTCTCGGCGGCGGAGGCTGCGGCCTTCTGGAGATGGACGATCGCATCCTCCCACGCACCTTCCTGGGCGCAGGCTCGGGCGGCGTAGTCATGGACGGCGACCAGTGCGCGCATCTCGTTGTAATCCGTAGTCCCGACCGTGAGGGCCTCCCGTTGGAGGAGGCCCTCCGTGCCGCGCCGGACATTGGCAGCATCGCCCCGCTCCAGCGCGAGATCCCAGGCCTTGTGACCTTCCTTGAGGCGATCAGCCAGGGTCTGAGCCCCCAGGGGCGCCACGAGGGCGGGTACGACCAGAACGGCAAGCCAGGTGCGCATCTTCACTTGCCCTTCTTGCCCTTGGGTTTCTCTTCGGAGGCCGTGACCACGACACTGACGCCTGTGAGCTGTTCAATCTCCCGGGCGACCTTGTGGTTGCTGGGGTCCAGCACGTTCAAGCGATAGAGGTAGCGGACCTTGTCGGACTTCTCTGAAAATTGCTGATCCAGGAAGGTCTTGGAGCTCATGATCCCTTCCACGAACTTCACCTTGTCATGCTTGTACTTGTACTTTTCAAGCTGATCGAGTTCGTCCTTGATCTGGGTTTCCTCGTCCACGGAGAACTTGGCGTAGTAGTCCGCCTCCTTCTGGGCGCTGACGATGTAGTCCGCAAAGACCTTGGCCGACTTCTGGTTCACTTCGATGGAGGCTTCCTCACCCTTGATCAAGTCGATCTGTTGCCTGTCACCCTCATCGGGGTTGGGTTTCGCCCGCAGCGTCTTGATGAAATCCGCGTTCTCCTCCAGCGTCTTTTTGCTGCCCACCACGAGGTTGTTGTAGTAATCGACGATGAACGGGAAGGAAGCCTTCACGGAATCCGCATTGGTCTTGGCGATCTCCCCGGCCTTCTGATATCGCTCCAGGGCCTTCTCCCAATGACCCGAGGCATCGGCCGCCTGGCCCGCGAGGAAGAACGCGTAGGCATACTCGCGGTAGGCCGTGTAGCTGGCGAACTGGGTCTGCGGACCGGTCTTGTCCCAGGCCGGCACCGTGGTCGGCAGGAGCGTGCCGAGCTTAGCCTCCGCCTCGCGGGCCTTGAATGCCGTGACCAGTTTCTGGGCTTCGGGCAGCGCCGCCCGCAGCTCCGGGTTCAGACCCGGCTGAGCCGGGACCTGCGCGACGAGAACGGCAGAACAAACCGCCAACCCAGTTCGAGCGATGAGGGTCCTCATGGGATTCCTTTCTAGCAACAGGCTACTTTTTGGGGGCCTTCTTGGACTTGGAGGCGGACTTTGCCGCGAAGAAGGGATCGCGGCCCTGCTTGACATTTTCGAAGGCCATCAGGGCATTTTTCTCGGTGGGATCGAGCACCAACAGGCGGTTCAGGAGCTGCCCCTGCAGCCGCGGCGTTTCGAGCTTGGTGAGATTGGTCTTGTCGCGCATGACGGCTTCGACCCACTTCTTGCTGCCCTCAGCCTTGAACTTCTTGTTCTTCTTCAGCTGATCGGCATTGAACTTCGCAATCTCGGCGGCCTGACCCTTGAGGGTGTCCTGGGCCTTGGCCAATCCTTCTTCGGCGTCCTTGATCATGGCATCGGCCTGCTTATGGGTCTCGGCCACCCAGTCCGAAAACTGTTTGTAGCGCCCCTGGGCTTCCTTGTAAGCCCCGACCTTGCCCTTGATCTCGAGCATCTGCTGTTCTTCCTGGGGGGCAGCCTTGGCCCTGGCCTGGAGCTCTCCGAGCTGAGTCTTGTCGAGCTTGACCTTCTTCTCGTTGAAGTCCTTGATGTCCTGCTGGAGCTTTGCGAGATTCTTTTCGATCTCGGCAGCCTTGGATTCATTCTGAAGGATGTAGGCCTTCCCTTCTTCGACGACCTTGGTCCACTGGGCGCTGAGATCGCCGGTGGCCTTGTTCAGGTCCGCGCTCAGGGCATGGGAATAGTCCAGGCGGGCCTGATTGAGCTCCACGGCCTTTTCCCACTGCCCCAGGGCGGCCACGCAGGAGATCCTCAATTTGAGGAGGGCCAACATCCCGCGACCGTTTTCAAGACTCCCCTCGATGGCAGCGGGATCCTTGGCGACGAAAACGGGGGACTGCGCGGGGAGGAGGCCCTGCGCCTTTTCGAGCGCTTCCTGGAATTTCACCTCATTCAGGAGCTTATTGACATCCGGCAGATTGGTATTGAAGCGCTGAACCAACGTCTCGGGGCCTGCGGTCTGCCCAGCCAAGGCGCTGCAGACCAGGACGGCGGGGAAAAGAAGGGAAGTTCTCATGGGATCTCCAACAGAATCGAAGACTCTAGCGTAGCCCGAAGGCGTCCCGGGATCGACCCCCGGTCTTTCCGTGCTCAATCCTTGAAGTGCAGATTGGGGCTTCGCTCCAGGATAGTCAAAATAAGACGATCCAGCTGGTCCACCACCAGAAAACGCAGCACGGGGTCGGGTCCCAAACCCTGTTTCAGCTTGGCCTGGGGATCCCCACCCCCCCGCAGGATGAAGAAGAAACGCCCCTTTTCCAGGTGCCCCACCTGCTTCCAACTGAGCCGCCCCGCCCCCATGCGACGCGCGATGGGGCCCGGAACCGGACCCAATTCCACCGCGATCCCCATTTCGTCCACAAGCACCTGGGTCCCCTCGATGAAGAGCAGGAAGAGGATCGAAAGCAGCAGGAGGATCCCGCCCCCGGCACAGGCCGCCACGCTCGTCACCAGCGCCACCCAGATCCGTAGGGTGGGCTCGGCATTCAGCTCCGCCAGGCGCAGGAGCGCCACCAGTCGGGGCAACTGCTGGATCACCTGGACCAGGCCCCGGACGCCGACCATCCAGGACCCCGCGAAGAGGAGGAGTGCTACCGCCCTCTGGGCGAGGCTGGGACGATAGACCAGGGGCGTGAGGGAGGTCACTGCGGGTGCCTCAAGACGCAGCCATTTCGCGGAGGATGGCGTCTGCCGCTGCGGCAGGGTCCTCCGCTCGGGTGATGGGCCGCCCCACAACAAGCCAGGTGGCTCCGTTTCGCAGGGCCTGGGCGGGTGTGACCACCCGGGCCTGATCCTGGACCGCCGCCCCTTGGGGACGGACCCCTGGGGTGAGTAGGTGGAAGGCGGGCCCGCAGGCCTGGCGAAGGGCGAGAGCCTCCTGGGCCGAGCAAACCACACCATCGGTGCCGCAGACCTGGGCCAGCCGGGCCAGATGAAGGGCCATGTCCCCGGGCTCCGCCGTGGACCCCAGGCGGGCGAGGGCTTCCCGGTCCAGACTCGTGAGCACAGTCACAGCAAGCAGTTCGGTGGTGCCACCCCTCTGGCGATGGGCCCTGACCACATCCGCAGCGGCCTCCAGCATGGCGGCCCCTCCCTGGGCGTGGACATTCACAAGCCGGGGATCGAGGGGGAGCACGGCCTCGAGGGCGCGCTGCACGGTCGTCGGGATATCGTGGAATTTCAGGTCGAGAAAGACCGGAACGGTGCGCTGGAGTTCCCGCACGAAGGCAGGCCCCTCGGCGCAGAAGAGTTCGAGCCCCACCTTCACCATGCCCACCCGACCAACCAGCTTCCGCGCCAATGCGAGGGCTTCGGAAGCCGTCGGAACATCCAGCGCCACCACGAGGCGTTCGACAGGGAGGGAAGATTCGGGCATGGGCACTCCGGGTGATGGTCAACACAAGGTCTGTCATTCTCTCAGGAAACGTGTACGACTTGGTTCCAAAGTCCAGCCTGAGGCTCCCATGCGCCCAGCCCATCTGCTTACCTTCGCGACCGTCCTGCTCCAGGCGGCTCCTCCGGTGCTGCCCCTGGGGGAAGCCCTGCCGCAGATCCTAGAGGCCTTCGACGAGGATCCCTCCCCCCAGAAGCTGCCCACCCCTTCCGTTCGCCCCAAGGATCGCCCCGCCCGGGAATGGCTCCTGGCGGCCCTCCGGGAGCCCCTGCCCCACAATCCCTTCCCGAAGGGAAGTGCATCCTACCGCGAGGCCGAAGCCCTGCGGGCTTTTCTCGCCGCACCCATGGAGCAATGGGGTCCCCGAATCCAGACCCTGCCCCTCTCCCTGGCGGGTTCCCAGGCGGCCCTCTGGCGCCGGGGGCAGGCCCTGGTCCGCAGGGGCGAAATGCCTCGCGGCCTTCGCCAGGCTTGGGAGGATCGCCTCCTCCAGGAAAATGGTTCCCAGATCATCCGGGGCTGGGTCCTTCGCCACGCCTTCTGCTTCGCCCTGGCAGAGGCCGACGAGGGCCGCCTCGGTCGCCTCAAGGAAGCCTGGGAGGGGGAGGTCCCCGATCTCGTGCAGCAGTTCCAGCGAGCCTTCTCCCTGCTCGGCGGCCCGCCTCCCCGCATCTACCTGTGGTCCCTCCCCGGGCTCGAGGCCCTGGATCTCCCCCTGGGCCGGTTGGGACCTCGCATTTACATCGTGCCCCTGGAGCCCGGTGCGCCGGCGGCCCCTGAAGGCTCCACCTGGATCATCCCCTGCATGCACAGCGACCTCTCCACCCACCTTTCCGTCCTAGAAGGCGAAAGCCTGGAGGAGGCCCGCCATCTCGCCCAACAGGTGGGTTCCACGGAACGCAGGGCCTACCTGGCCCCCAGCCGGGAGCCCTTCGTGGCCTGCGCCCTGGCCTATTTCCCCATCGATATCCGACTGGATGCCACCGGTCTCATCGCTTCCATCCGAATGGGAGATGCGGCCCTAACCAAGGAGTGATCGCCTGCATCGGCGGCTACCGGGAGTGCACCTTCTCGTTTAAGCGAAACCCACGCCCTGGAGGAGGCCAAGCACAGCGCCCCAGACCATCTGGCTCCAGTAGTGCAGGCCGCGGGAGATGGGCTTGACCGTATAGGCCGCATGGAGGCGGTCCTTGAGGATGGGGTAATTCCCGTCAGGATCCAGGACCGCGGCGAGAATGGGCTGTTCGAATTCGTAGGTGACCCATCGCTCCTGGCCATCCCATAGGATCCGCTGTTCGCTCCGATCCTCCAGGCGCACCCAGAGGGTGATGGGAAGTTTCATGCCTCCCCGGCGTTCCAGGGTGATGGAACCCCGGTGGCCTGGCGACACCGGCTGCGGCGCGGCAAAAACCGGCCCGGTGGACGAATCCATCCAGCCCCCCTCGAAGACCTCGGTGCTCTGCACCCTGCCGATGACGTAATCCAGGACCTCGGTCCCCTCGACGAAATCCCTCCAGAAAACGCCGAGATCCCGACCCGATACCCGTTCCGCGATGCGCTTGAAGTCAGCCCGGACCGGGTGTTTGAAGGCCATTTCAGTGGCATAGGCCCGCAGGATCTCCTCCATCACGGGTCGCCCCACCATGGCCTCCAGCTGATCCAGGATCAGGGTCGGCTTGGCGTAGGCCGAGCGGTTGTAGCTGGCCCCATCTCGCACCTTGAAGCCCCACTGGCTGAGGGGATCCACGGAAGGATCCATCCAGTAGGACACCCATTCGCCGAATTCGGTACCCACCTGGAAGCGACGACTCGAGAAGAGCCCCTGATAGGTCCGCTGGGTGGCCTTATGGGTGAACCAGGAGGTGAAACCTTCGTCCAGCCAGGGTTCCTCGGCCTCATTGGAGGCGAGCATGCCGTAGAAATACTGATGGCCAAATTCATGGGTTGAGACCCCCTCGGGCACCATCCGCAGATGAAGCGGGTCGAAGTGCACCGAGCTCGCAGTGATGAGCGTCGGGTATTCCATGCCATCGGCTCCCCAGGCGCCCTCGGGCACATCCACCACGGTGAGCACGGGATAAGGGTAGGGGAAGAACCAATCCGAAGCGTTGCGCATGGCGGCCTTGATGGCCTCATGCTGGCGCAACTGATTGTGCATATTGGCGCCCTGAGTGAAGTAGAAGATCTGGGTCTTCCGATACTCGAAATGCGTGTAACCCCAGCTCGCCTCCGGCATTACGGCCCAGGCGAAGTCGTGGACATCCTCCGCGTGAAGCTTCCAGATGACATTGAGGGGATGCTTGGGGTCCTTCGTCACATCGCTGGCGTCCTTGAAATTGGTCTGGGTCCCCGTATGGGCCAGCAACAGCGCATTCGGCATGGAGAGTTCCACATCAAAGACGCCGAAATCCGAGAAGAACTCCGTATTCGCGTGGTACGCATGGCAGTTCCAGGCATCCCTCTGGTAGACCCCCACCTTGGGAAACCACTGGGCGCCCATGAGGAAGAGGCCGCTCCAGCCCGAGCGAACCCCTAGCGTCGGAAAGCGGTTTTCCCAGGAGAGTTCCACCTGGATGCTCTCTCCGGGAGAGACCGCCCGAGGCAAGCGCACCCAGTAAACGGTCTCGTCCTCGCCAACGTGGCCCTGAAGTTCCCGTCCCTCCGCCCGAACCCCCGTCAAACGGCAGTAGCCCCATCCCCTGGGATGAGAAGGACGGGGCTGATGCAGGCCCCCTTCCCGCTGGAAGAGACTCTGGGGCCCCCTGAAGGCATTCAGGTAGAGATGCAGCGGGAACTCGGAGGTGGGCGCCACACCCGCGTTCCGCCAGGTGATCGTCTCCTGGCCCTCGAGCGTCTTGGCCTCCCAATCCAGGGTGGCCCGGATGTGGTAGTTGGCGATTCGCGGCGACCGGGGCTGAGCGAACCAGCGCTCCGGCGTCCAGTCGTGCACACTCGCTGCCAGCGGCAGCACAGCAAGGAGAAGGGCGGAAAGAAGACATCGCAACATGGCGGATCCCAGAATCCATCGAGCTTAGCGCACAAATGAGCCCTTGCACTGCCGCCCTCGAATGCTATACTTGCCATTCCGGCGCGGGGTGGAGCAGTCCGGTAGCTCGTCGGGCTCATAACCCGAAGGTCGCAGGTTCAAATCCTGCCCCCGCTACCAATCGAAAGGCTCGGCATCTGCCGAGTCTTTTGCTGTACCGGCGACCCCAACGAAGCCCGGCAGGATTTGGACCTGCGAGGGGCAGCCGCCCGATGAGCGCCCCGCGAGACAGCCCGGTGGGCTGTCGCAGCGGATCCAGGCGCGAATCGCTGGCGGCAACCGTTCAAATCCTGCGGCAGCGACCAACCGAGAGGCCTGGCCGAGCCACGGCATCACGCCAGAATCCGGTACGAAACAAGGGCCCGGTCCGAACGGATTTGGGCCCTCGTTGCGAACGAGTCGCTTAGGCTTCCTGGGACGGTGTCGACTGGCGAACGGACTCGCGGATTCCCCGCAGGTTCGACTCCACTGCGGCCACGATGAGGTAGAAGGCCAGCGCCAGGAAGGCGCCGAAGGCCATGGCGGCACTCGTCAGAGATGCCATCGATTGAGCCTTGGTGGCCCCGATGGAGGCCGCTTCAGCGTCCTTCTCCCGCTCCACTCGGGCTGCCTCGGCGGCGTTGTGCTTCTTCACCTTGGCCTTGGCGTCGTCCCACTCCTTGACGAACTTCGTTAGCGCCCGGAAAAAGGCCGGCCTCGAACGGCCATCCTTGGCAGCCTGGATCACCTCTGGCGAGGAAAGAACCGCGTTCACATACTTCACCAAGTCAGTGGCGAAGGCCTGCCCACGGTCCTCGTCCGCGTCGGAGACTCGCTGAAGCCCACCTCGTAGGTCTTCGATCTGGGCCTCGCTCGGGGACTTAGCCTTCGGATCGAACTGGAGTTGAAACTTGTAGTTGACATCCAGTAACTGCTTCGCTTCCTCCAGATACTTCCCGGAGGCCCGCTTGGGCACGGGTGCCCCGGTCTTCACGGCGCCACGCTTGGCGACGGGGGCCGCCTCGGGGGCCTTCGCCAACTCCTTCACCAGTTCGGCGGGGTCCACGGCCGTCATCGGCGCGGGCTTGGCCGGCTCGATTTTCTTGGGCGTCCTTGACACATATTGGTAGGCGCTCATGCCCAGCAGGACGATGGACCCGAGCAGGGCCAAGCTCATGACCGTGAGGATCACGACCTTGAAAGTTTTCAGGTAGAACTTTTGATAGAGTCCCATCAAGTGGTGTAGCAGTGGTTCAGTGAGAGGTGGCCACCGGTTCCGTAAGGTGAGGTTTGCGAACTTACCGAACGGAGAGACCGATGGCCATCAATAGGGTGTCTGGGCTGGAAGCCCTGAGCAAGGTTTTGGAGGAGGGGAACGGTGATTTCCTGCGGCGTGTGCTGCTGATGGGGCTGGAGGCGGTGATGGAGTCCGACGTTTCGGGGCTCTGCCAAGCGGGCCCTGGGGAGCGGACGCCGTCACGGGAGAACCACCGAAACGGCTACCGCGACCGGGAACTGGAAACGCGGCTGGGCACGCTGCCGCTGGCCATCCCAAAGCTCCGGCAGGGCAGCTACTTCCCGAACTTCCTGGAGCCGCGCCGTCGGTGGGAACAGGCCTTCGTGAACGTGGCGGCAGAGGCCTACGTCGCGGGCGTGAGCACGCGAAAGGTCGAGGCGTTGGTGGAGGCCCTAGGCTGCCGGGGGATGTCGAAGTCCGAGGTCTCCCGGCTGGCGCAGGAGTTGGATGCGGAGGTGGAGGCGTTCCGGAACCGCCCGCTGGAAGGTTCTTTCCGCTACCTCTGGCTGGACGCCCTCTATCCGAAGGTTCGGGAAGGCGGGCGCGTGGTAGGGCTGGCGGTGATGGTGGCCATGGCCGTGAATGCGGAGGGTAAACGCGAGGTGCTGGGGCTGACCGTGGCTGAAGGCGAGATGGAGAGCGCCTGGTCAGCATTCCTGGAAAGCCTTGTGCAGCGCGGTCTCGCGGGTGTAGATCTGGTCATCTCGGATTCTCACGCCGGGCTGAAAGCCGCCGTCAGGAAGGTGCTGAATGGGGTCACCTGGCAGCGATGCCGCGTCCATTTCATGCGCAACGCTGCCGTACGGTTACCGAAGTCCGTTCAGGAGCAGATGCTGGATCGCCTCAAGCGGGTTTTCCAGGCCCCCACCAAGGAGGAGGCCCAGGCCCTGATCGCGGCCCTGGCGCGGGACACCGAGCGCAAGCACCCAGGGTTCGCAGCCCTGCTGGATGAGGCCGTGGAGGACGTCACCGCCTTCATGGACTTCCCGAAGGCCCACTGGCGAAAGATCCACTCCACGAACGTCCTGGAACGGGAGAATCGCGAACTGCGCCGCCGTTCCGATGTGGTGGGGATCTTCCCCAATCGGGCCGCGGTGTTGCGCCTGCTCGGGAGCTTACTCCTCGATCAGCATGCCGAGTGGGTCAGCGCCCGCATCGCCTACATCCGGATGGATGCATGAAACAAGATGGGCTCAAACGCCCCCCCTGACCCGGCCATGGACGGTGCCGGGGCCATGGACAACCTGCGGTTGCCCACCGCCCCTTGGAAAGCCCTTCGGCCTTTCCACACCGCCCACAGCCTGACAATCAGCAACAGAACTTTGACAACCTTACGGAATCGGCTGCGCCGACCTTCCTACACCACTTGACGGGACACGGGCGAACTTTTCGAGCATGTTGCCGGATGAGGACACGAAGTGCCTCCTATGGAAGGGGTTGGAGAAAAGGGTTGTCAGAAAACCGTGAGGTCAGGATATATGATAATCATTTATCTTAAGAGTAAATCAAGTTCCCCTTCAAGTTTGAGGAGTGGGATCTCAACACCCACTCGCGGTGCTTTGTGGACACCTTGCAAACTCGGCGACATGGAAGGCTATTACGGGGAATTCACCAAGCAAAGGCACAGAACGAGAAATGGGAGACCCCGAACAAAACCGCGGGATTCCCTGAAAATTACCCTGATGCGGGGACATCTGAGGCCCCGATCAGTCCCAAGGATTCGCCACACTACCAATCGAGAGGCTCGGCATTTGCCGAGCCTTTTGCTGTACCGGCAGCTCCGTCGAGGCCCGACAGGATTTGAACCTGCGAGGGGCAGCCGCCCGATGAGCGCCCCGCGAGACAGCCCGGTGGGCTGTCGCAGCGGATCCAGGCGCGAATCGCTGGCGGCAACCGTTCAAATCCGGTAAGCGCTGCCAATTTAAAAGTATGCAAGAGCCTGAAACGAGAACGTTTCAGACTCTTCTGCTATCCAGCCAAAGACCTTGAAAACACCCGTGCGTGTTGTTCTTATTTTACCCTAAACCGAGCCTCACGGGCACAGCATGGACACAACTTGTGTAGCCTGAAATCCTCGCCCAATGTGCATTTGCGCCGGGTCGGGTATTTCGTGGTTCCATTGTGCCTCGCCGGGAATGGCAGGGGTGGTGTAGCTATGGAGTCGGTTCCTAAGGGAAGGACGTAAGGAGTCAGAGGGAATACCCCTCAGACGTATCCGATGTGACCTGTTCAGCTTCCTTCGCCTGGTTCAGCACATCTCAGGGGGCCGCTGTCACCTTGGGCTTCCGGGGCACAGTCCAGGTGCTGCGGTCCTTCTTGGGGGCCAATCCATCCAGATGGCATTTCAGGCAGCTGGCCAGATTGGGATCGTCTCCATGCCAATAGGCCCGCTCGGCCCCGGCGGTCTCGCCGCGCTTCGCTTCGGGCACATGGGGCCAGTAGAAGGTGAAGTGAGCCTTGCCGCCCTTCATCTCCAGAGCGTAGAGGGGACCCGCCTCGAGACCTGGGCGACCCCAATGGTCCTCCAGGCTATTCATCACCAGGAAGGCGCCCTCGGGCAGCTTCTGGCCATTGCGATAGGCTTCTTCGGCCCCAGGGCTCGCCCAGACGCGGATCCAGCGATTGCCGTGCAGGGCATTGCGCACGGGCTCCGAGTGCATGGGCACTAGGCTCAGGTAATCCAGGGCCCGGACGGGCACCTGGGCTTCCCCTCCCGGCATCGGAGCCGCGGGCCTCGGTGCCGCCACGGGCGGATCCACCTTCAAAGGGGCAGGCTCGGACAAGGCCGGTTGGCGCAGCTGGTGGCCATACCAAAGACCTGCCAGGGTCGCCGCACTCCAGAGCAATCCCAGGCAGAGCGCCAACATGCCCAGCCCCTGGTGTTCCTCCCGACGCCGGAAGACGGCCTTCAGCGTGAGCGCGCCCAGGACTAGGCTCGAGAGGCCCAGAATCTGATGCAAACGGAAGAGCGCCATGACCCCGCTGCCCTTGGGCGCCAGGAACTGACCCGGAGCCAGGAAATTCTGCTGCTTGGCCTGGAGGAAGCCGCTGAAGAGCGCCACCACGAAAGAAGAGAACGCCACACCATACCAGGTAGCGGCAGGTCACCCACCAGGGCCGGATTCCACGCCCGCCCCGCTGCGCAGAAACCAGCGCCCAGGGGAGCAGGATCGCCACGGCCACCGGGACGTGCACGAAAAGCGAGTGGTTACGAGCCATCCAATCCATCCAAGACATGGTTGGAAAATCTCCCTGGAAATGTGGAATCTACTTTGACAGCCTTTCGAGGGAGAAGGGTGGGAAATCCTGGCATTATCCAAGGGGAGCCCGTTGATGAAATCCACCCTTATTCAGCATGTGCAGGAATCCATAACCGTGAAACAGGCCTTCTTCCAGGCCGAGGCCGAGCGCATCGTCAGCCAGGGCCAGGATATGGCCGAGCGCTTAAAGCGCGGCTGCCGGATCCTGGTCTGCGGCAATGGCGGCAGCGCTGCCGACGCCCAGCACTTCGCCGCCGAACTAAGCGGCCGCTACGTGAAGGAGCGCCGCGCCCTGGCGGGCATCGCCCTCACCACCGACACCTCGGCCCTCACCGCCATCGGCAACGACTATGGCTTCGAGAGGATCTTCAGCCGCCAGGTGGAGGCCCTGGGCCGACCCGGCGATCTCCTGGTGGGTATCAGCACCAGCGGCAACAGTCCCAATGTGATCCTGGCCATGGAGGCGGCGAAGGAACAAGGCATGAAGACGCTGGGGCTCCTGGGCCGCGATGGCGGGAAGCTGAAGGGCATCTGCGACGAGGCGCTGGTGGTGCCGAGCTCCACCACGGCCCGCATCCAGGAAGTGCATCAGATGATCTACCACTTCTGGTGTGAAGTCATCGACGCCCACATCGACTGAGGGGCCATGGTCCCCGCCCTCACCCCCCATCTTCCCCGCATGCGCACCGCGGCCCATATCGCGCCCCTGGGCCTCTACATCCATATCCCATTTTGCAGGGACTGCTGCACCTACTGTTCCTTCGTGGCCACCCGCAACGAGGGGCTGAAACCCGCAGCCCTGGCACGACTGGATAGGGATCTGCAGGAATGGGGCGAGGCCCTTCGCCACCCAGAAGTCGACACCCTCTACTTCGGGGGCGGCACGCCCTCCATCCTCAGCGTCGAGGAGCTGGGATCCCTGGTGCGTACCGCCAAGGAGGCCTTCGATCTCGCCCCCCTTTGCGAAGCCACGCTGGAGGCCAATCCCGGGACCATCGATCTGGAATGGCTGCGAGCCGTGCGGCGGCTGGGTTTCGACCGACTGAGCCTGGGCATCCAGACCCTGGACGATGGCCTGCTGGAACACCTGGGCCGCCTTCACGATGGCGCGACGGGCCTGGGCGCCCTCCTCATGGCCCAGGAGGCAGGCTTCCGCCGCATCAGCGCGGATCTCATGGTGGGCATCCCAGGCCAGGATCTGGGCCAGGTGCTTTCGGACGCCCGCACACTGGTAGCGGCGGGAGCCACCCATCTCTCCATCTACATGCTGGATCTGGACAAGAACTGTCCACTCAAGGCCCGGGTGGAGGCCGGCAAGCTCCAGCTGCCTTCCGACGACCAGGTGGCCGATGTCTTCGAGGCCCTCCAGGCCGAACTCCCCGAGCTGGGCCTGGCTCCCTACGAGATCAGCAACTACGCCCGGCAGGGTGAGATCTCCATCCACAACACGCGCTACTGGGAGCGGCGCCCCTACTTGGGCCTGGGCCCCAGCGCCGCCAGCCACCTGGACCGCTGGCGCTGGACGGAAAGCGGCGTCATCCAGGCCTGGGTCGAGGGCCGCGGCAAGGCGGAAGTCCAGGAACTGGACACCATCGCCGAACTGGCGGAGATTCCCCTGCTGGGCCTGCGCATGCATCGCGGCGTGGACTGGGAGGAGCTGCAGGCCCACGCCGCCATGCTCGATCTCTCCCACCTGGTGGACGCCTGGGAAGGCGCCCTGAAACCCTTCCTCACCCATGGTCTCCTGGAACAGGAAGGCCCCATCATCCGTTTCACCAGCCGCGGCATGCTCCTGAGCAACATGGTGCTGCAGACATTCGTATGACCGATGGCGACGGCCCTTCGACCGTTCGAGGGGAACTCACGACCGCTTACGGGAAGGACGACCGGGCTCAGCCGCGGGTCCCCTAGTCTGGGGACGAACCCGCCCTATCCGAATCTCTTTCTGGAGCCTTCATGATCCGCCACCTCGCCATTCTGCTGCACAAGGCCCATGGCACCTCCTGGAAGGGCCTCGTCCTGCGCCTCCTGGCCGCCCTGGCCCTCTTTGCCCCCTGGGATTACCACTTTGAGCCGGTGAGTTTCCGATTGGAGGATCTGGATCCCGCCCTGGTCCAGGCCGCCCAGGCTCAGGGCTGGAATCTGGTGGACCGCTCCCTGTGGCCCAGTATCCCAGGCACCATGGGCCGCCTGGCCTGTCTGGCCCT
This sequence comes from uncultured Holophaga sp., assembly GCA_963664825.1. Lineage (GTDB taxonomy): Bacteria > Acidobacteriota > Holophagae > Holophagales > Holophagaceae > JAYREN01. The sequence goes on along the minus strand of OY761614.1, from coordinate 2,142,389 downwards.
CGCTCTGGGATTGCTCTGGTGCGCCGTGGCCCTGCTGCGGCGCCGCGTCCAGCGGCGCTTCGGCGCGGGCTGGGCCTTCGTAGCCCTATTGCCTAGCCTATTGGGATTCTTTGCGGTTTCACGCGGGATTATTGATCGTTTCTTCCCAGATTTTACAAACTATTTTGGCAACAGTTACCCGGTCTGGGGGGGGTGGCTCCACACCAGTGTCTTCGGCAGTAGGGGAATGTTCTCCCGCTCCGTCATCCTGTTCCTGCTGGTGTTGGCCACCGAGGGTGCCCTTCTGGGCCTGGAGGCACAAAAGGGGCTTCGGGAAGCCCGGGAGACAGCCCTGCGCTCGAAGCTGGCGCCCCACTTCCTGTTCAATGCCTTCAATACCCTGCACGCCCAGATCGAGGCGGACCCTCGGCGCGCCCAAGCGACCACGGAACGGCTGGCGGGGCTCTTCCGTCAGGCGTTGGAAGTGACGAGCGAGCCAACGATTCCTCTGGGGCGGGAACTGGCCTTCGTGGAGGATTACCTGGGTATCGAGCAGGCTCGCCTGGGCGAGCGCCTGAGAGTCAGGATCGAGGTGCCCGAGAATCTGCTGAGCTGTGAGATGCCAGTCCTGGCCCTCCAGGTGCTGGTGGAAAACGCCGTCAAGCACGGCGTGGCGCCCCGGGAGGAGGGGGGTTTGCTCCGCATCTCGGCCCGGCAGGAGGGCCGTCGCTTGGTGGTGGCCGTGGAGGATCCCGGCAACGGCTTCAGCTCGGATGGCCGCGGCAGCGGCACGGCCCTGGCCAATCTCCGCAGCCGCCTGAGAAGCCCCAAGGACCTGACCATGGAACGCCTCGCGACAGGCCACCGTGTCAGCTTCGCCTGGCCCCAGCCTTGAGGCCCGCCATGAAGAGCCTCCTCGCACCTCTCTTCACAATGGCCCTCGCGGCGCAGCCTTTCCCCAACCAACGCGGACCCCAGATCTGGGAGAAGGGCCTCAGGGTACTCACGACCCTCGACTTGGAGGCTCCGCTTCCGTTCTTGGCTCGTGGCCGCCAGTCCCTCATCGCCTTGGATAGCCATGGCAAGGCCGTCAGCGAACTGCGCCTGCCAGGATCCCTGCGCTGGCCAAGCCTGAGCCACTGGAATGGGCGCTCCTTCGCCTATGGATTCCCTACCCATCCGGCCTGGCATTTCCCCGATCTCGGCAAGCGGGCCTGGGGATTTCCGCCTCAAGCCTTCAGTGATGCCTACCAGCGCTCTGAGCAGCATCTGTACCTCTCCACGGACTTCCAACACTGGAAGCTCCTGGCCCGCTACCGCCCTGGAGAGGACAGCCACGGCCATATCCGGCGGATGCTCCCCCTGGAGGATGGCTCCTTCCTGGCCTTCGGGATCCGGGACTTCTGGGAACTGGATCGCGTCAGCCCCGTGGCGCGCTACCGCGTGGATGCCCGTGGCCACCTGATGTTCGAACACCTCGTGGAGCTGGGCTTGGACGGCATCTACGACACAGTCCCGCATCCGCCCCGGCCAGGCCAGAACGCCATCCAGGCCCGACCCGGCTACGAAGGGATCGAGAAGCAGGACTGGTTGACGGCCCGGACACCGGAGGGTCTCGTGCTGATCCATCGGGGCGGATGGTACTTCGTGCTGGACAACCGAAATGGCCATTACCTGCGCGAGGGTCGCATTCCCACGCTCAAGGACCGGGCCGTCACGGTCCTGGATGCCGAACCCGACCCCAATGGACGGATCCTCGTGGCCTCGACCCTGCTGCGAGGAGTCAAAAGGACTGCGTTATCTCCCTTCCCCAGGCCCAGCGACTCCCCTTCCATGCGCCTAGCGCGCCAACTGATGTTCTCGAAGGAGGAGCGGGGTCGCCTGATCAACGATCTCGAAGGTCCCACGGCCCTTTCCTGGCACCGACTGGAGGTAGGCACTGGACGGCTGAGCGATGAGCTTCCGCCCCAAGGAGGGCCCACCTCCCTGAAGAGCCTTGAAGCCCGCTGGGGCTTCCGTTTCACGATCCGCGCGGATGGCAACCTGGAGATCCCCCGGCAACGAAACGCCCGACGCTGGTGGGAGTTCCCTTGAACGGGGCATGATGAAAGAACTTGAGGTTCTCCATGGATGACTCGGCAATCCAACCCCAGCCCGCCCCTTCCAAGCCTTTCCCAGGCTTCGCCCAGGCCCTGCTGGTGCTATTCCTCTTTTTGTTTTTCTCAGGGCTCGCAGGCATCCCGGCCGGCATCCTGAAGGCTCTCGGATTTTCGCGCACCTTGCCCTGGATGGCCCTGCTGGGCCAACTGGGCGGCACGGCCCTCACACTCCGTGTCTGCACAACCATGGGACACCAGAAGTGGCGTGACTACTTCCCCCACCACGCCGTGGCGCCCGCTGTATGGCCCCTCGTCCTCCTTGGAGTCTTGGGCCTCATCCTGCTCAGCAATGGCATGGACGGACTATTGCAGAAGGTGCTGCCGATGCCGAGTTGGCTGAACCAGGCCTTCGAGAACATGGGCTGGCCCGGACTCGTGGTCGGCGCTCCCCTCACGGAAGAACCCCTGCTCCGCGGCGTGCTGCTGGGGGGATTCCTGCTGCGCTACGGCCCCCGCAAGGCCATCGCCTATTCCGCCCTGCTCTTCGCCCTCATTCACATGAACCCCTGGCAGTTTCCCACGGCGCTCATGGCGGGACTCTTCCTGGGCTGGCTGGTGATCCGGACGGGTTCCCTGTGGCCCGCCGTCTTTGCCCACTTCCTCAACAACCTCGGTTCTGTACTCTGCGATAAATTCCACGCGCCCTACCTGTCCGGCGGAAGCCTCCAGCCCCTGTGGATGTGGGTCCTGGGCGCAGTCCTGGTGGGGGTAGCCATCGGGGCTCTGCACCGGGTCATGAGCCATCCAGTGCTTGCGGAAGCTCTTCCGTGATCCGCATCGTGGTGGTGGAGGACGAACCCCTGGCCCGCCAGCATCTGGTGGACCTGCTCTTGGAACTGCCCGGCGTGGAGGTGGTCGCCAGTGTCGCCAACGGTCGCTTGGGACTCCAAGCCATCGCCGAACACAAACCCGATGCCGTATTTCTCGATATCGAGATGCCCGGTATCAAGGGCACAGAGCTGATGCACATGTTCCCTGAGCCCAAGCCCTCCATAGTCTTCGTCACGGCCTATCCCCAGCATGCCATCGAGGCCTTCGCGGGGGGTGCCGTGCACTACCTGCTGAAACCCATTTCCCGCGTCCATGTGGCCCAGGCCCTTTCGCGCATCCGCCCCCAGGGCGACCCCCTGCAGAAGGAATGGCTGCGCATCCCCGTGCGCCGGAAGAGCGGCACGCGCCTTCTAAAACCCAGCGAGATCGAAGCCCTGGTGGCAGATCTGGGGGACTGTGTCGCCTGGACCGCAGAAGGCAGGATGCCTGTGGATGGGACCCTAGCCCACTGGGAGGAACGCCTCAGCTCGCATGGATTCCTGCGGGTCCACCGCAATGCCCTCGTGCGCCTGGAGGCCGTGCGCGAGATCGGCACCGAGGACGAACTGCGGCTCCCCACGGGCCATCTCCCCATCAGCCGGAGGAGAATGGAGGATGTCCGGCGGGCCCTGGGGCTCTGAATCCCTAGGCTTTTGGGCGGCATCGCAGCATCATCGGATCTGGAGGCGCCCATGTCCCACCCCGTCAAGGATCCCCTCACCTGGCTCTACCCACCCATCGAGGCCTACCGCACAGGCATGTTGAAGGTGACCGATGGCCACGAACTCTACTTCGAGGAGAGCGGCAATCCCAAGGGCAAGCCCGTGGTCTTCCTGCACGGGGGACCCGGGGGCGGCTCGGATCCCAAGCAGCGGCGCTTCTTTCATCCGGACAAATACCGCATCGTGAACTTCGATCAGCGGGGATGCGGCAAGAGCACGCCCTACGCGGGTCTCGAAGCCAACACGACCTGGGATCTGGTGGCCGATATCGAGCGCCTGCGGGAGCACCTCAGCCTCGACAGCTGGCAGGTCTTCGGCGGGAGCTGGGGTTCCACGCTGGCCCTGGCCTATGCGGAAAAATTCCCCAACCGCGTGACTGAACTGGTGCTGCGGGGCATCTTCCTGCTGCGCAAGCAGGAGGTCGATTGGCTATACCAGCGGGGCGCCTCGATCCTCTACCCCGATGCCTGGGAGCCCTACCTGGCCCACATCCCCGAGGCCGAACGCGGGGATCTCCTGAAGGCCTACCATGCTCGCCTCACGAGCAAGGCCCCGGCCATCCGCCTGGAGGCAGCCAAGATCTGGAGCGGCTGGGAAGGCGCCACCTCCAAGCTGATTCCCGATGCGGAATCCATCGGCCACTACGAGGAGGACGAATTCGCCCTAGCCTTCGCCCGCATCGAATGCCACTACTTCGCCCACAAGGGCTTCTTCGACACCGATGACCAGCTCCTGCGGGATGCCCACAAGCTGCGCCACATCCCGGGGACAATCGTGCAGGGTCGCTACGATGTGGTCTGCCCCATGGAGAGCGCCTGGGCCCTCCACCGCGCCTGGCCGGAGGCCGATTTCATCATCACCCCCGACAGCGGCCACAGCGCCACGGAAGCCCCCAATAGCCGCGCCCTGGTGGCCGCCACGGACAAGTTCGCCGGGTTCTGAGAGGACCGCGCCGTAGCCTGCACCCCTATTCCAGCACCTTCAGCGTCCTCCGCTGGCTGCGCACGCCATCGGAGAAGGTGCATTCCAGTTCCCTGGCATCGGTATCGATCAGGGCCGAACCGCCTTCCAGGAAACCCAGGACTTGCCCCGTTCGGCTATCGCGCACCATGACCTGGCGATGGGCCTCGCAATCCCAGCTCAGATGGGCCTGACCCGCCTTCAGGAACATGGCGACAGGCTCTCGCACAGCGGTAGGTTGGGAAGAACGGAGAGAGGCCAACAGCGCCCCTCCACGGCGGATCTGGAACCCGGCGAGAGAGGCCTGGCCCACCGCGCCCAGGGGAACCACCACCAGGAAGTGGCTCTCCTCGGAGCCCCTCGTATCGGCCAGGGCCACCGGCTCGAAGGACGCGCCACCCAGTGCCTTCCCGGCCCCATCCTGCAACAGGAGGGCATAGGAACCCTCCCTGACGGGGGTGGGAAGGGCATGGACCTGGTAGCTGGATTCGATCTCCACCCGCCCATCCCGGACGCGCCCCGAGACCATCAGGCAGTCCTCGGCCTCCTGCACATCCCCCAGGGAGCTGGCGGCCCGGAAGGCCAGGATCCCGCCCAGGGCCGAGCCTCCGCTGGAGGCCGGGGAGACCGGATCCGTGGTCACATCCCCATAGGTGTAGTTGCTCACCCACAGATCGCCATCGCAGTAGGACATGATGTCCTTGCATAAGGCGGGATCCTTGAGGGCGGCCTGGGCCAAACCGAGGGCCGGGTCCCAACCCCATGCGCCTGTGAGCGCGGTGGCATAGGCGGCCGCCGTGGGCCAATTGGTATCGGCGTCAGTCACGCCACAGGGAGCGTGGTAGCGGCCAAAGTTGTGGCCCACCTCGTGGGCCAGCACCTCCGGATAGTTGTAGCCGTCCTTGGCGCTGGAGACCCGTTTATCCCATCCGATGGCCGACGGAGACCCGATGTAGCCCAGCCCCGCGATGCCACCTGTGTAGTTCACATTGATGGCTCCGAAGTAGTAGCGGTCTGGAGCCTCGACGGCACGGGCCTTGGCCAGATCCTGGAGCGCCTGTTTCCAGCCCGTGTCATCGGCCGTGCCGGTCAGGCCCGTATTGAGGTTCCCCGTCGTGACAAGGGCGCTGCCGCGCACCTGCACATCAAGGCTATCCATGGGATACATGCGCTGGAGCCGGTCCACCCAGCTGGCCGCCGTCCTGGTGCTATCGGTCACGTTCCCCGTGAGCCCCTGCTGGGTGACGGGGACGAGGGTGACCTTCCAGGCCTTCACGGTCCTGGTATCCAGGGCGCCTGAGGAGGGGAAGCGGAAGGTGTTATTGCTCTTGTCGGTCTCAAGCACCGCATTCAAGGGGTCCACTTCCGCGGCCAGATAGGTGCCCGCCTGGATCTCCGCCCCCGGCACCAGGACGTTCCAGGAGGCGCCCAGGGTGCCTTCGCTCACCGTCGTCGGCACAGAACTGCCTGCCACCAGATCCCAGGCATCCACCACCGCCCCCGTGGAAGCCTTGAGGAGCTTCACGCGGACCATGGCCGGGACGGCATTGGCCTGGTTGGCCTTGGCGAAGACCCTCAGCAGCGCCTTCCGATTGGCCACCAGGGGCACCGTGCCCTCGTACGACTGCACGCTCTGGGTCAGGTAGAGCCCGTCGATGCTGAGATCCAGGGTCGGCGTGGCGCTGGAGACGATGAAGTTCTTGGAGGAGACCGCAGTGATGCCCCCCACGGTGACGGAGATGGGCCCCGAGGGGGCCAGGGAGGGCACATAGGCCGTGATCTGGTTATCCACATTCTGGGTGAAGAGCGCCAACTGCCCTCCGAAGTACACGACCGATGTGCCGCTGAACCCGGAGCCCGAGAGGGTCACGGTGTCTCCCGCCACCCCCCTCAAGGGGCTGAAACCCGTCACCACGGGGCCGCTAGGATGGGCCACGGTGAAGGCCGCAGGGCTCACCAACGTCTGATCGGAATTCCCGGCCACGAAGTAAGCCGCGCCAGAGGCAGCGCCGACAGGAACAGCAGCCTTCACCTGGGTACCGGAGACGAGGGTGAACGTGCAGGCCAGGCCCCCCAGCTTCACGTAGGTGAGGCTCCCCAACCCGCTGCCCGTGAGGGTGATCATGTCCCCGGCCACGCCCGAGACGGGGCTGAAGCCGCTCAATGCGGGCGTGCCGCTGGGCGCCGGAGTGACCGTTTGCGAGCTCCCGCCGCCCCCACAGGCCAGGAAGGGAAGCAGGAGCCCAAAAGCCAATATCAGGGAACGGATGGGCGATGACATGCCTGCCTCCAGTGCCAGGGAAGTGTAGTCCCTCGGATCGCCGGATGCCCGGATTCGCCTATCAGGCCCTTCGCTGCCGCAGATGGTCCCAGATGAACCAGGCCAGGCCCCCGAGGATCAGGATGCCGATCACCGCGTCCAGTCTGTGGAAGTAGGCGCCGAGGGTATGCCATTTCTCGCCCAATTTGTAGCCGATCCAAGCCAGTCCCAGGCACCAGGGCAGGCTGCCCAAAAAGGTCAGGATGTGGAAGCGGGTGCGGTCCATCTTGGCGATGCCCGCGGGCAGGGCGATGAAGGTGCGCACCACCGGCAACATGCGGGCCGCAGGGATGGCCCAGGTGCCGAAGCGCTCGAAGAAGCGATGGGCCTGGTCCAGATGGCCCAGGTTCAGCCAGATGTACTTCCCGTATTTCTCCACGGCCTTCCGACCGCCCCAGGCGCCGATCTCGAAGGCGGGGATGGAGCCCAGATTGCAGCCCAGGGCACCGAAGATGGCCGCAATCCAGATCTGGGCCACGGGGTGTCCCGCCCCCAGGCCCAGGAAGGTCATCTGCCCCTTGAAGGCCAGGAAGCCCGCGAAGGGCATGATGACCTCGCTGGGGAGGGGGATGCAGGCGCTCTCGATGGCCATGAGCAGCGTGACGCCCAGGGGGCCCATGGCCGCCATGATGGCCACCATGCAGGCGACGATGGGAGCGAGAATCTTCTGCAACACGGGGCCTCCCGGGGGGCGACCCGATCGGGACGCCAATCCTCCAGCGTATCGCGGAAGGGCGGGCTTTCCTCCTCAACCCCCAGACGGCAGGCACGCATTCGTGGGACGAGCTATCCTCTTGAGGAATCCCGTTCCCTTCCACGGAGGTCTCCATGGCCATCCTCTCCCGCTTCGCCCTGGGCAGCTGCGCCCTCGCCCTCGTCATCGGAAGTCTGCCCCTGCGGGCCGAAGAGGGGATGTGGACCTTCGATAACCCGCCCCTCAAGCAGCTCAAGGCCCGCTATGGTTTCGAGCCCGACAAGGCCTGGCTGGACCATGTGCGCATGGCCTCCGTGCGCTTCAATGACGGCGGTTCGGGCTCCTTCATCAGCCCCGAGGGCCTGGTGCTCACCAACCACCATGTGGCCCGGGGCCAGCTCCAGAAGGTCTCCACCCCGGAGCAGGACTACATCAAGACCGGCTTCATCGCCCGGAATGCCGCCGAGGAGCTGCCCTGTCCGGATCTCGAACTCAATGTGCTGATGTCCATGGAGGACGTCACGGCCCGGATCCAGGCCGCCCTCCAACCCGGCATGAGCGAGAAACAATCCATGGAAGCCCGCAAGGCCGTCATGGCCCGGCTCGAGAAGGAGAGCCTGGACGCCACGGGGCTGCGCTCGGATATCGTGACCCTCTACCAGGGGGGCGAATACTGGATCTACCGATACAAGAAATACACCGATATCCGCCTGGTCTTCGCGCCGGAGCAGCAGATAGCCTTCTACGGCGGCGACTCCGATAACTTCACCTTCCCGCGCCACGACCTGGATATGGCCATGTTCCGGGTCTACGAAAACGGCCAGGCCGTGAAGAGCCCCGCCTACCTGAAGTGGAATCCCAAGGGGGCTGGCCAGGACGAACTGGTCTTCGTCTCGGGCCATCCCGGTTCCACCGAGCGGCTGAGCACCCTGGCCCAGCTCGAATTCAACCGCGATCATTTCTATCCGCTGACCCTCGCCCGGCTCAAGCACCTCCTGGATGTGGTCCAGGGCTACGGGGCCCGGGGGAGGGAGGAAGCCCGGCAGGCCGGGAGCCTGGTCTTCGGCCTGCAGAATAGCCTCAAGGCTCTAGGCGGCGAATACGACGGCCTCAAGGACCGGCACCTCATGGCCAAGAAGGCCCAGGACGAGCAGGACTTCCGCAGGCTCGTGGCCGCCAAGCCCCAATGGCAGAAGGCCTACGGCCCGGCCTGGGAGGCCATCGACAAGGCGCAGCAGCTCTCCCTGGAGCAGCTCAAGCCCCGGATGTTCCGGCGCATCGGAGGCTATGAGCTGCCGGGCACGGCCCTCACCCTCCTCCGCTACGTGACCGAAGTGGCCAAACCCGATGGGGAGCGCCTGGAGGAATTCCACGAGGCGGGGCTGGAATCCCTGCGCTTCAGCCTCCTTTCCCCGGCGCCAAACTATAAAGCCCTGGAAGAAACCCTGCTGGCCGATAGCCTCCAGCAGTCCATGAAGGAACTCGGAGCGGATGACCCCTTCGTCAAGGCGGCCCTCCATGGCCAAAAGCCCATCGAAGTGGCCAAGGCGCTCATTTCCGGCACCCGCATCGGGGAGCCCGCCCTGCGCAAGCAGCTCCTGGAGGGGGGCGCCAAGGCCCTGGCTTCCTCCCAGGATCCCCTGATCGTCTGGGTCCGCAAGCTGGATCCCTTCCTGCGGGAACTGCGCATGTGGCACGAGGACCACGTGGAGAGCGCCGTGACCCTGGCAGGCGAGAAGCTCGGCCAGGCGCGGTTCGCGGTCTACGGCAAGACCGTGAACCCCGACGCCAATTTCACCCTGCGCCTTTCCTACGGCACCGTGAAGGGCTACCCCCTGAACGGCACCCAGGCTCCCTCCAAGACGACCTTCCATGGGCTCTATGACCGTGCCGCCAGCTTCGACTTCCAGGGCCCCTACGCCCTGCCCTCCCGCTACGTCCAGGGCAAGGCCAAGCTGGAGCTCGAGACGCCCCTGGATTTCGTCTGCACCTGCGACATCATCGGCGGCAACTCCGGCTCGCCTGTGATCAATCGCTCGGGCGAACTGGTGGGCCTGATCTTCGATGGCAATATCGAGAGCCTCGTGGGCAACGTCGTCTACGATGCAACGGCCAACCGGGCCGTGGCCGTGCACACCTCCGGCATGACCGAGGCGCTGAGGAAACTCTATGACGCCGATTTCCTATTGAAGGAACTCCTCGGCAAGTAGCCCCCTGACTCATTTTCGGCCCACGCTACACTGGAGCCATGTCCGAGGATCTCGCCCGCAACCGCAAGGCCTTCCATACCTACCACATCCTGGAGACCTGGGAGGCGGGCGTAGCCCTGGTGGGCACGGAGGTGAAGTCCCTGCGCACGGGCAAGGGCCAGTTGCAGGACGCCTATGTGGATATCCAAGGCACCGAGCTCTGGCTCAAGCAGGCCCACATCCCGCCCTATGATTTCGGCACCGATGCCAATCACGATCCCCTGAGGCCCCGCAAGCTGCTGCTGAACCGCGCCGAGATCACCAAGATCGTCGCCAAGGCCACCCGCAAGGGCTACACCATCGTGCCCCTGGCCATCTACCTGACCCCCCGAGGCTTCATCAAGGTAAAGATCGCCCTGGCCGAGGGCAAGACCCTGGGCGATAAGCGGGAAGCCCTCAAGGAGCGCGAACACAAGCGCGAGATGGACCGCGTAAGAAAGGGTGGCGAACTGTAAGCGGGTCGCAAGACGGGCTGCAGTGCAGCCCGACGAGCGGGGACCCGCTCAGTGAGCATCATCTCCACATGGGTCACACAGACGGCAGGGTCGCGAGACGCGCCGCACACGCTGCGGTGCTGAGACGGGCTGCAGTGCAGCCCGACGAGCGGGGACCCGCCCAGCGAGCATCATCTCCACATGAGTCGAGTACATGGCGCCGCACATCCCAGTTCCGCTAAGCAGAGGCTCAGCCTACCCAGCGGGGCTTAGGTCAGGTCCTAAGACTTCAAGACGCAAGGGAGGCCGCCCCCCTCGAAACCCGCCGCGATCTTCTCGGCCAGCTCCCTGGCTTCCCCTGTGATGGATGCGGGATAGCCGTTGAGTTCCAGGAGCCTGATGGCATTGCGGGACCGGGCCGGGCCCGGTTGGATGCGATAGTCGAACCCGCAGCGACCTTCCACCACCTGTTCGCTGAAATGGTGCATATCGAAATCCTCGGCGAGCCATTCGTGGAGTTCCAGATCATGGGTCGTGACGAGCACCATGTGATCCCGAGCCAGTTGGCGCAACACGGCCGAAGAAGCCGCAATCCTTTCCACGGTATTGGTGCCCCGGAAGATCTCGTCGATGAGGAAGAGATGAAGAGGCCCCGCATCCAGGAATTCCCGAAGGCGCTTCAACTCCGTGAAGTAGTAGCTCTGGCCTTCAGCGAGCTTGTCCTCCCGACGGATGGAGGATTTCACCATGGCCTTGGGCAGGGTGGCCCGCTCCGCCAGACAGAAGTTCAGCGTGCGAGCCAGGATCACATTGATGCCAACCGTGCGGATGAAGGTGGTCTTGCCCGCCATATTGGAGCCCGTGATGAGGGCCGAACGCTGGGTTAGGTGCAACGGATTGGCCACGGGCGCGGCAAGCAGGGGATGGTACAACCCCTCGGCCTGGATTCGGCGTTCCGGGGTGATCTCGGGCACCGTCCAGTGGGACAGGCCCGTTTGATAGGAAGCCACTGAAATGGCCGCGTCCAGGGATCCCACGGCCTCCAGCAGATCCACGAGAACCAACCGATGCTTCCGTAGGCTTGCCACAGAACGCAGGAAGATCACCACATCGAAAAGAAACAGCAGGTTCAGATACCCAATGAGCGCGGGCATGGGTTCGGGCAGTGTCGCCCGATCGCGGGCCAGCCAACCGAAGCGTCGACGCAGGCGGACCACGAGGGGAACGGCCTCTCGCATGAGATCCACCTGAGGGAGGCCCCGGCCCTCCCCCATTCCGGCCAGCCCAAGGATGGAACCCAACAGGGCGTCCAATTGGCTGAACCCGGAAAAGTATGGCGTGATACGCCGCCCGTAGGTCTCGTTCACCACGAGATTGAGCAGCATCAACCCGAGGGAGGGCAGGATGAACGGTTTCCAGAAGAAGGCCCCCGCCAGGCAGGCCAGGGACAGGAAACTGCACGGATAGAGCAGAGGCGCCCACGTGGGGACCTCGGGCAGATCCTTGAGCAGCAGGGGAGAGATCCAGGCCGCCCTCGGGTCGCCCAGGCGGGCCAGGAGCAGTTGGATCTCCTCCCGAAGCCTGGCGTCCCCGTGGAAGCACGCATGTTGGCGGGCCCGTTCCAACAGGACGCGGTCGTCAGCCTCACAGGTCCGCATCTGGTCGTAGAGCACCTGCCGCCCCGGCATGCTGACCGTGCGGTCAAGCTTGGCGAAGACCTCGTCCATGGCCAGGTCCTGCCAGGTCTTCTCGTCAATGATGTCAGGGGGGACAGCCTGCTCACGACCTTCGAGATGCCCCCCCCGGGACAGCGCACCTGTCGTGCGAGATCCGCGCCTGAGTTCGTGGAACATGGCAATCAGGTCCATGTTCCGCTCCCGAGGAATCTCCAGCCCCCAGGCCTTGCGAAACTCCGCCAGACTTCGGCTCCGACGACTCCACGGCCCCGCAAGAAAGGCTCTGATTGCGGCCATGCAAGCAGGGAGAGACGGCACCCTATTCCCCCTTCGTTTCCTTCTTCGTCAGGGTATCCAGCTCGTCCTTGGGCAGGCGATAGATCCAGCGCCCCGTCACGCGGTCGAAGAGATCGAAGCAGGCGAGCCAGTTGAGGAGGCCGGCCACCATGAGGTAGGTGGCGCCGTATTCCTGGGTGAGGTTGCGCACGGGTTCGGCCACGGAGCCGCCAAAGGCCCAGGCGTAGAGCGTGTAGACAGGCCCCACGCCCGCCGTGCCCAGGGCGCCCAGGGTGGGCATCCATTCGAAGGGATCAGTCTTGGGGACGAACACGCCGCCCGTGATGCCGTCCACGGCACCGAAGTGGAGTTGGAGGAAGGCCAGCAGACAGAAGGTGAGGCTCACGCCGAAGAGCACCTTGGCCCGCAGTTTTTCTCCGATCCGCCAGTAACCCAGGCCGGGTACCAGCCAATTGAGCAGCAGGGGCTTCCAGCTGGCCTGGAGGGCCTTCATGCGGCGGAGGGGAAGGGTGAGCGAGGGGGGGGCAGTCTCGGGCATGCCCCTAGGGTACCCGCTGAAGGCCGCTCTTGAAATTACAAAGCGGGCCGCCCTGGGGCGGCCCGCTTCGTAAAACGGAAAAGCCTAGTCAGTGGCGAAAGGCAGCAGCGCGATATTGCGCGAGCGCTTGATCGCTTCGACGAGCATGCGCTGGTGGAGGGCGCACACGCCGCTGGTGCGGCGGGGCAGGACCTTGCCGCGCTCGGGAGTGAAGCCCTGGAGGGTCTTCACATCCTTGTAATCAACGAACGTGGACTTTTCGACGCAGAATTTGCAGAACTTGCTGCGCCGTCCGCCAAACTGCTTTTTCTTCTTGGGCTTGCCCTTTGCAGCTGCGCGCTTCTTCATCCCATCACCTCTTCAGCGGAACGCTCCTTGATGCCAGCCTGAGCCTTGCGCTTGGCCTCGCGGGCGTAGCGGATCTTCTGACGCTCAGCGGCCTTGGCCTGCTCGTCCATGCGCACTGACATGAACTTGATGACGGAGTCGTGGTTGCGGAAGCGGCGCTCGAGCTCGGCGATGAGGCTGGGACCCGCGTTCATTTCGAACAGGGTGTAGTAGCCCTCGCTGAACTTCTGCACTTCGTAGGCCAGCTTCTTGCGGCCCCACTTGTCGGTCCTGAGCAGCTCGCCACCCTGCTCGACAACGATTCCCTCGAAATAACGCACGAGCTCGTCAATCTGCTCGTCGGTCAAAGTCGGGGAGGCGATAAAGATCGTCTCGTAACGACGCATTCATCCTCCTTGTGGATGTGAAGCCCCGGTTCATTCCCGGCCATGACGATCATGGTGGGCCAGAGCAAGGAGAGCTCCCCGGCGGGGAGCGTGAAAGAACAGTTTCTCAGGGTTCGGCCTGAGGCTCAAGGGAAGTTTCTGAGGCCGAGCCTGGAGCCTCCCCCCAGAAGGCCGCGCCATTCACCCTCCCGCTGAGGCTCTCCAGATTCTCGCAGCCTCCCAGGAGTTCCATGAATCGCGCGAAAGGCCCGTCCAGGGCCTCGATGCGCGCCCTTTCCGCCTCGCTCCAATCCTGGAGGACGAAGGCAGCCAGGGGACGCTGGAAGGGGCCGATGCCCAGGCGCAGTCGCGCCACCTTCGGCCCGCCCAAATGCTCGATCACGCTCTGAAGGCCATTGTGGCCCCCGGCACTCCCTTCCAGGCGGAAGCGCCCCATGCCCAGGGGCAGATCCTTGTCATCGAAGAGCACGATCATCCGGGCCGGATCCATCCCGGCCTCCAGGGCCTCGGCCACCACCTGGCCGGAGAGGTTCATGTAGGTGCCGGGCACGAGGGCCAGGAAGGGCTCCTTCAAGCCGTAGAGCGTGCCGGTCTGAAAGCGATGCAGCGTCTCGGGCTCCGGGCAGTGGCGCTCCATCCAGCGCTGCACGACGAGACGCCCCAGATTGTGGCGGGTGGCGGAGTATTTTCCACCGGGATTGCCCAGAGGCAGCAGGATCCAGTGGGGCCCCACCGGCAGGGGCTCCGTCTGCATCCGGGAGCCCAAGAGCTTCTGCAATACACCCCACACGGTCGGCTCCCGCTAAACGAATGGCCGCTCTCAGGCGGCCATTCGTGGTTCTCGGAAAAAGGAACTACTTCTTGTCGTCCTTCTTGCCCTTGGCGGGAGCGGCTTCGGCTTCCTTGACCGCACCTTCAGCGGCGGGGGCTTCCGCAGCAACGACGGGAGCGACCTCTTCCTCGGCCATGGCGCCCTGGACAGAGCAGATCACATTGCGGGGATCGCCCAGCACCGTCAGATGGCTATCCAGCTCGATCTGATCGACGCGGATGACATCGCCGACCATCAAGCGGTCCACGTTGACTTCAACATGGGCAGGAATGAGGGCGGGCAGGCACTCAATCTCAATGTAACGATGGACGAAGTCAAGGATGCCGCCCTCCTTCACGCCCGCAGGAATGCCCTTGAGAATGATGGGGACCTGCACCTTCACCTTGTGGGTGGGATCCACGCGCATGAAATCCACGTGGGAGAGGCGGCCCGTGACGGGATCGCGCTGCAGGTCCTTGATGATGGCGTGGCGCTGGATATCGGTGCCTTCGCGCTGCATATGGATCATGGAGTTCATGCCGGTATCGCTGGCCAGGATGCGGGCCACGATCTTGGGGCTGATGGCGACCGAAACCACGGCCTCACCCAGGCCATAGATGGTCGCGGGGATGAAACCGCTCTTGCGAAGTTCGCGGGAGGCGGCCTTGCCGACCGTTTCACGCAAGGCCACGATGATGGTTTCAGTGTTGCTCATGGATCCTCCTACCCGGCTGGTATTTCCAGCCCTCTCGTTGGTTTAAGGCCTGGCGGCCCGTACCCGGAAATCGGGCGAAGGGTCAGGATACCTGGAAAAGCCTTGATTCCCAAGGCGAAATCCGGGATCCCCACCCCTCGGGCCAGTCGTGGCAGGCTAGAGGCAGGAGAATGCTGTGACCCAGATCAGCCGCGCCGCCCTATTCGATATCCTCAATACCTGGGAAGTCCCCGGCGTCCAGACCAGCCTGGTGGCCCTGAAGGCCGTCAAGGGCATCGACCTGGAGGGCGCCAAAGTCCGGCTCACCCTCCAACTCCTGGAGGCCTATAAGGATCGGGAGGAACTCATCGGCCAGGCCCTTCGCGAAAGGTTCAGCGCGGTGGATGGAGTCGAAGAGGTGGATCTGGCCTTCACCTGGGAGCGCGCGCCCGAGGCGGATTTCAAGAACCTGCTGCCCACCGTGAAGGCTGCCGTGGTCATTGGCAGCGGCAAGGGGGGCGTGGGCAAGAGCACCGTGGCGGCCAATCTGGCCTGCGCGGCCGCGAAGCTGGGGCTGAGGGTGGGATTACTGGATTCCGATATCTACGGCCCCAGCATGGCCATGATGTTCGGCATCCAGGACGGCCCCGAAGGCACCCCCGAGGGCAAGATCAAGCCCATCGAGAAGTTCGGCCTGAAGCTCATGAGCATGGGCTTCCTCATCGACGAGGACCGGCCCGTCCTCTGGCGGGGGCCCATGCTCAACAAGGCTCTCCAGCAGTTCCTGGGGGATGTGCTGTGGGGAGATCTCGACATCCTCTTCATCGATCTGCCCCCGGGCACGGGCGACGTGCAGATCACCCTCGTGCAGAATGCCAAGGGCGCCATCGACAAGGGCGGCGCCATCGTGGTGAGCACGCCTCAGGATGTGGCCTTCCTGGATGCCAAGAAGGCCATTGGGCTCTTCAAGACCGTGGAGACTCCCATTCTCGGGGTCATCGAGAACATGTCGAGCTTCATTTGCCCCCACTGCCAGGGCGAGACTCCTATCTTCGGCCACGGCGGCGTGAAGGCCGCGGCCCTCCGCATGGACCTGCCCTTCCTGGGCGAGATCCCCATCGATCTGGAGATCCGCCTCGGCAGCGACCAGGGCACACCCCTCGTCATCGGCCACCCGGAGAGCCCCCAGAGCAAGGTCTTCATGGACATGGCCGCCAGCCTGAAGGCGCAGCTGAGGCTCTGAGGTCTCTCGACACAAAATAAGCCCGGGAGTTCGAGTCGTTCCGAAAGGGCCGGAGGCATCCCCAAGGCGCTAGAATTCGGATGCCCACCGATCTTTCGCCTCCGGAGTTCCCATGCGACGAAGCGCCATCCTGCTGCTCCTGCTCGCGTTGACGCCCTTCCGCCAGGGCCTCGCCTGCACCAATATCCTGGTGACCAAGGGAGCCTCCAAGGATGCCTCGGTGATCATCGCCTATTCGGTGGACGGGGAATTCCACCCGCGCCTGGAGCATGCCCCTGCGGCAGACCACAAGCCTGGCGAGCCGTGCGAGCTCAAGGGCTGGGATGGAGTGGTGCGCCTGCGGATTCCCCAGGTCGCTCACACCTATGCCTTCTCCGGAATCATGAACGAGCACCAGCTCGCCATCGGCGAAACCACCTTCGATGGCCGCGCCGAGCTCCAGAACGGCAAGGGCGGGCTGGAATACTGGGACCTGATGGATCTGGCCCTCCAACGCGCCCGCACGGCCCGGGAGGCGATCCGGGTCATGACCTCGCTGGTGGCGGAGTTCGGCTATGCCTCCACGGGCGAATCCTTCTCCATCGCCGACACGAAGGAAGCCTGGATTCTGGAGATGATCGGCCCCGGCGAGGGCGGCAAGGGCGCGCACTGGGTGGCCCTGAGGGTGCCCGACGGCATGATCTCCGCCCACGCCAACCGCTCGCGCATCGGCGGCTTTCCCCTGAACGATCCCGAGAACTGCCTCTACTCGCCTGAGGTGATCGCCTTCGCCACCCAGAAGGGCTACTTCAACCCCAAGACCGATGGCCCCTTCCGCTTCTGCGAGGCCTACTGCCCTGCCACGGCCCAGGAGCTGCGCTACACCGAGAGCCGCGTGTGGTCGATCTTCCGGCGGGCGGCTCCCTCCCTGGACCTGTCGCTGGATTATTGCCACGGCATCCAGGGCGCGAAGCCCTATCCCCTGTGGATCAAGGCCGACCGCAAGCTCGGGGTCCAGGATGTCATGGCCCTCATGCGCGACCACTACGAAGGCACCCCTCTGGACATGACCCAGGGCCTGGACGCGGGGCCTTTCGGCTCGCCCCTGCGAGCCCGCCCCATGGGCTTCCAGGTGGATGACGCCTCGTACACCTGGGAGCGGCCCATCTCCGCCCAGCAGACCGGCTGCTCCTTCGTGGCCCAGGCCCGGGCCTTCCTACCCGATCCCGTGGGAGGCCTCCTGTGGTACGGCGTGGATGACACCTACACCAGCTGCTACTTCCCGCTCTACGCGGGGATCTCCGCGGTGCCACCCTCCTTCGCCCGGGGGGAGCTGAAGAAGTTCTCCTGGGATTCGGCCTGGTGGGTCTTCAATCTCGTGGCCAACTACGCCCAGCTCCGCTTCTCGCACATGTCCAAGGACATCCTGAAGGTCCAGCAGGAGCTGGAAGGCAACTTCTTCGCCCTCCAGCCCGCCATCGAGGCCACAGCTCTGGAGATGCTGAAGGCCGATCCCGAACGGGCCACCCGCTTCCTCACCGACTACTGCGTGTCCAGTGGCGAACAGGTGACCCGCCGCTGGATCCAGCTGGCGGAGACCCTCTTCACCAAATACAACGATGGCTACGTGAAGGACGCCAAGGGCCATCCCCAGGAGCAGGGCTATTCCCAGGAGTGGCTGCGGAAGGTCGTGAAGGAGCGGCCCGAGGCCTTCAAGCTGCCCTCTAAGGACGTGATCAAGGTGCCGAGATCCTATTGAGAGCTACTCTGGCTTGGCGTGCGCGCCCCAGGGCGAAATCCGCGACCAGCTTCTCGGAATGCCCTTTGGGGTCCTCCTTCGAGTCCGACCTCAGAGCTCGAATCCCTGGTGGGGCGCCGGGTACTCGCATGGGAAGCCCCGCCCTTCCAGGTCCTGGCGCAGGGCCTGGGCGCGATCGGCTTCGCCGTGCACCAGGAAGGTGAGGCCCGCCTTGGCCCGGTCCCCGTGCCATTGCATCAGGGTGCCGTGGTCGCCGTGGCCGGAGAACCCGTTGATGGTGTGGATCTTGGCGCGCACGGGCACGTCCTGACCGAAGAGCCGAAGCGTCTTAGCGCCGTCGATGATGGCTCGGGCGGGAGTCCCGAAGGCCGCATAGCCCACGAAGACCACGGCGCACTCGGGCCGGGGCAGGAGTTGTTCCAGATGGTGCTGCACACGCCCCCCCGTGCACATGCCCGCCCCCGCCAGGATCACCGCGCCGGATCGCACCGCGTTGATGGCCTTGGATTGGCTGCGCTCCCGGGTGTAGCTGAGGCCAGGGAAGGCAAAGGGATCCCGGTCCTTCAGCACCAGGAGCGCCTGGCTGTCGTAGCACTCGGGGTGGGCTCGGAAGACATCCGTGGCGCTGACGGCCATGGGGGAATCCACGAAGGCCTTGAGCCCCGAGGGCAGACGCTTGTGCTCGAGGCCTTCGCGCAGACCATAGACCACTTCCTGGGCCCGCTCCAGGGCGAAGGTGGGCACCAGCACATTGCCCCCGGCCTGAATGGTCGTCGAAATGGCATCGAAAAATTCCATCGCGGTCTCCAGGACGCCGCGATGGTGATGCCCGCCGTACGTGGTCTCCATCACCACGGCATCGGCCTCGGGCGCTGGCACAGGGTCATTCACGATGGGGTGGTCGGGGCTGCCGATATCCCCCGAGAACACGATGCGCCGAGAATGCCCGTTTTCCTTGGCTTCCACCAGGATGCTGGCCGAACCGAGGATATGCCCCGCGTCCTGGAATAGGACTTTGAGATTCGGCGCGATCTCGAAGGCCTTCCCATACTCCGCCACGCCCTGGAAGAGTTCATAGGCCGCTTCCACCTCCAGATGATCGTAGAGAGGTTCTTCGGCCATGCCGTGGATGTGCTGGCCCCGGGCCAAGCGGCGCTGGGCCCTGGCGACCTCCTCCTCCTGGAGGTGGGCCGTGTCCAGCAGCACCATGCGAGCCAGCTCCCGGGTCGCCGCCGTGCAGATCACCTTCCCCTTGAATCCCTGCTTCACCAGCAGCGGGATGCGGCCGCAGTGATCCAGATGGGCATGGGTGAGGAGCACCACATCGATAGAGGCCGGATCGAAACCGAAGGGGGCCTCGTTCTCCTCCCGCAGCTTGCGGCTGCCCTGGAAGAGCCCGCAATCCACCAGGATCCGCGCCGAACCCGTGTCCAGGAGATGACAGGAGCCCGTCACGCCCTGGGCGGCGCCGTGGAAGGAGATGCGCATGGGGACTCCAGGGAAAAGGCCGATCGCAGAAAACGAATGGTGGGTCATTCAGGAGCTGGGTTCAGCTCCTATTTCAGAGTTCCTTGTGGATGCGCTTGACCACGAAGCGGGGGCGATCCCGGACCTCCTGGTAGATGCGGCCGATGTATTCACCCAGGAGTCCGAAGGCCACGAACTGGCAACCCACGAAGAAAAAGAGGACCGCGAAGAGGGTGAAGACACCTTCAGCTGTTCCCTCCGGATGCAGGAAGCGGTAAGCCACGAGACCCAGGAACAGGAGGAAGCCCAGGAACGCCACGACGACCCCCAGCACACTGAGCATCTGCAGCGGCAGGAGGCTGAAGCTGGTGAGCAGATCGAACTGCAGATTGATCAGCTTCCAGAGGCCGTACTTGCTCTCGCCGGCGGCGCGCTCCGCATGGGCCACTGGCACTTCGGTGATGCGCTTGGCGAAGGAATTGGCCAGAGCGGGAATGAAGCTCGAGCGTTCCTTGCACTGGAGCATGGCATCCACGATCTCCCGGCGATAGGCCCGCAGCATGCACCCGTAGTCGTTGAGCTTCACCCCCGTTGTCCTCCGAGTCACCGCATTGACGATTTTCGAGGGCAGTGTCCGAAAGAGGCTGTCGTTATTCATGCGACCCTGGCGCCATCCCCCCACCACGTCGAAGCCTTCATCTATCTTGGCCACCAGCTTGGGAATTTCCTCCGGAGGGTTCTGGAGATCGGCGTCCAGGGTGACAATGACCTGGCCGGCCACGATGGAGAAGGCTCCGAAGATGGCGCTGTGCTGACCGTAGTTGCGGTTGAACTCCACCACGGAGACCCGGGGTTCCTGTTCGGCGATGGCCTTGAGCAGCTCCAGACTGTTATCCCGGCTGCCATCGTCGGTGAAGACCACCTCCCAATCCCGGTCCCCGCCGGGAAAATGTTCGAGGAGCACGCGCGAAAGGCGCTCCCAGAGAACGGGGATGTTTTCCTCCTCGTTGAAGATGGGAATCACGATGCTCACGTAAGGGGTGTTCATTGGTTAGACTCCAAATTCCATTCTAGCGCTAGGATTTCTATAACCTGGAGTCTCCATGCCCGCACCCCGGATCCTATTGGTCGAAGACGAACTGAGCTTGGCCGAGGGCATCAAGCTCAATCTCGAAATGGAAGGCCTGCCCTGCGAGTGGATCACCCGGGGCGACGAGGCCCTCAAGCGCATCCTCCATGACGATTACGACCTGGTGATCCTGGACGTGATGCTGCCGGGCATGGACGGATTCTCCGTCTGCGAGCGGGTGCGGGATGCGAAGAACTTCACCCCCATCCTCTTTCTCACCGCCAAGAATACCGAGGATGATCGCGTCCACGGCTTCGAGACAGGCGGTGACGATTACCTGGGCAAGCCCTTCCAGGTGCGGGAGCTGCTTTTGCGCGTGCGCGCCATCCTGCGCCGGGAGGCCTGGTACCGGAATCGCACCCTGGCCGGCCGCCAGAACTTCGGCCCCCACTGGGTGGATTTCGAGAACTTCTGCGGCGAAGGCCCCGGAGGCGCCTTCCAGCTGGGGGTGAAGGAGTGCATGATCCTCAAGCTCCTCATGGAGAAACCGGGCCAGGTGGTGAGCCGCACCGAGATTCTCGACAAGGTCTGGGGCGAAGAGACCTACCCCACCACCCGCACCGTGGACAACTTCATCGTCCGCATCCGCCGCGCCATGGAGATCGACGCCCACCATCCCCGCTGGGTCCATACCATGCGCAGCGTGGGCTACACCTTCGATCCCGAGGGCAAGCAGCGGAAGGGCGAAGAGTAGGGTTCATGCATCCCGCACTGGCCCTCCTCGTCCCCGCCCTCGGTTGCCCAGCGCCGGAGGTGCCCGAGGTCCCCAAGGCCGAAGCCCTGGAAGTGGCTGTGGTGAAGGAACTCTCCTGGGCCCGCACGGCCCCTCGGGAATACGCCCGGTTCCTGCGGGAACTCCGCCCCTTTTTCGAGGGGAAGAGGCTGAAGCGGCCCGGCCAGATCACGGTCCTGACGGAGGAAGGTGCCGCCGCCCTGGAGGAGGCCATCGCTTACCTCGAGAAGGCCCTCCCCATCGGCCCCCTGCGCTGGGACGAGGGCCTGTCCCGGGCCGCCCGGGACCATGTGCGCGACCAGGGCCGCACCCAGCAGACAGGCCACAGGGGTACCACCGGTTCCACCCTGCAGCAGCGGCTCCTGAAGCACGGCCTACCCCTTTCCACCTTCGGGGAAGTCATCAACTACGGCGCGGAAACCCCGCGCATGACGGTCCTTCAGCTCCTCATCGACGATGGGGTCCCGGACCGGGGCCACCGCCGCCTCATTTTCAATCCAGACATCCACGTGGCCGGGGCCGCCACCGGCCCGCATCAGGAATACGAAGCCATGACGGTGGTGAATCTCGCGGACGGGTTCACGGGTAACTGAACCAGGATCCTGGACCCACCTAGCTAAAAGCAAAATCGCAGAGAGCGCAAAGAGGGAGAAATGAACTCCTTCCCTCAGCGCCCTCTGTGGTTCAGTTGTTTCCTTGGGCGCCCCGACTAAATGAGCACGTCCCCCATGGCCTGTTTCATCTTCTTAAGATCGAAGGGCTTGCCCAGATGAGGCAGCTTGGCCTCCTCCAGGAAGGTGCGGGTCTCCGGATCGAAGGCATCCCCCGTGGTGAAGATGATCTTCTTGGTCATCTCGGGCTGGTACTCGGCAATCCACTGGAAGAGTTGGATGCCGCTCAGGCCGGGCATCCGGATATCGGAGACGATGAGATCGAAGCTACCCACCTGAAGCTTCTGGATGGCCTCGGCGGCCAGGTCGCAGGGCGTCACGACACATCCCCAGGCCTCCATGGCATCGACGAGACACTCCAGCAGGAAGGCTTCGTCATCGACCACCAGGATCTTCTTCCCCTGCATGGAGGGTTCGGCATTCGTTTTTGGAGCGGCATCGGACATGGGCAACTCCACGAGAAAGGCATTCCCGACCCCGGCCTGACTGCGCACCGAGACACGACCCCCGTGGGCATGGACCACGGTGGCCACCGTGCAGAGACCCAGAGCCTCGATGTCCAAAGCCGCGGAGAGATCGAAGACCCGCCCCTGTTCGGGTTCGGGAATGGCATCGCCCGTATCCTGGCTCACGATCTGGATCATGTTTCCAGCCACCCGAGTGCCCACGCGAACCCGCTTCACGGTGGATTTCGCCGCCGCGAAGACCCCGCTGCGGAAGAGATTGACCAGGGCCTCCCGAACCATATCGGGATCCAATCCGCAATCCGGCACCGTGGGATCCATGGTGAAATCCATGGCCACACCGCTGGCGGCGGCCTCGGCTTCCACGCGCTTGGCAGCCTCCTGGACCAGGAGATTCACGTTCGTGGATTCGAGGCGGGGAGAGGAGGGCGAGAGCACCATCAGGAGGGGGCGCAACAGGTTCTGGGACGCGTCCACCCCCTGCAAGAGCCGGGACATGCGGAGTTGCTGGCCCGGATCCGGGGTCATCTCCAGCAACAGGCTCTTCTGGAGCAGGACCGGGCCGAGGCGGTTGGCCAGTTCGTTGAAGAGGGGCGGCATGATGCGGGCCAGGCTCGAACTGGTCTCGGCGTGTTCCAGCTTATGTTCCAGCGTCCGTTGTTCGCCCACATCCCGCACCAGGGCTGAGAAGGCCAGCACCCGGTCATCGCTGCCCCGGATGGGTGCGTAGGTGACCGAAGCCGGAAATTCCTGGCCTCCCTTGCGCACACGAACGCTGGGGATATCCCGGAGGACCTGCCCCTTGCCTACCTGGAGGATGGCTTGTTCCAGTTCTCCGGCCTTGGAAGGAGGGAGGAGCATTTGGAAGGATCTGCCGACGATCTCGCTGCGGGGATACCCGAAGATCTGCTCGGCGGCCGTATTCCAGGTGAGGATCCGGCCATCGTGGCTGAAGGAGATGATGGCTTCCCCTACGCTCTGGATGAGCCCCTCCAGGTAGCGACGGGTCTTGAGATTATCCTGGTTGGCCCGCTCCAGCTGATTGAAGAGGGTGGCCATCTCCTCGCCCTTCTTGTCCAGGGCTTCCTTGGTCTGCTTGAGTTCGCTGTAGAGACGGGCCGTCTCCATATTGGACTTGAGGGCATCCTCCAGGAGTTCCTGGGCATCGGCCACCTTGCCGGGGGTCAGATCGGCCACGCTCACATCGCTATGGCGCAGCACGGTGCTCTCGGGCCGAGGCAGGGGCAGCTGATCGGCAGCCGGGAGCTCCCGCATGCTGGAGCGGATATTGGTCTCGATGAGATTGAGCATCTCGTCGAAATCCTTGATCTTCTTGTCCAGGTGATACTTCTTGAAGGTGGTGCCCACCGTGTCCTTGGTGATGGACAGGAAGGTCTCCAATACGCCCGTGCCCCGAGGCGCCACGGCCTCGAAAAAGGGCACCGAGCGGAAATTGAGCCGCCGGTTCATCACGCCCACCGGCATGGCATCATCCAGATCCCGTTTGTTGTACTGCAGCACGAAGGGGATCTGCTTGATGTTCAGCCGGTTCGCATTGAGGTTGTGGTAAAGATTCGAGAGGGAATCCACATTCTCCTGCATCTTGGATTCGCTGGAATCGGCCACGAAGACCACGCCGTCGGCCCCGCCCAACACCACCCGCCGACTCGCGTCGTACTGCACCTGGCCGGGCACCGTGTAGATCTGAAGGTGGATGGCGTTGCCGTAGATGTAGCCGAGATTGATGGGAAGCAGATCGAAGAAGAGGGTGCGATCCTCCTGGGTGTTGACGGAGAACAGCTCGCCCCGCTGCACTTCCTGGCACATGGCGTGCAGGGACTGGAGGTTGGTCGTCTTGCCCGAGAGCCCTGGGCCGTAGTAGACCAGTTTCAGCAGGATCTCGTTAGCGCGCGTGTTGAATTGGACCATGGGTGGAAGTCCCGGGTGATCTCTCCAGCCTAGCAGGATTTTCCCCACCCCCCCTGGGGCCCCGCCCCCCATGCTAGAATTCGCCCGTTCGTCCAAGCCCTCAGGCCCCTGAAAGGGGCTTCCCGGAGATCCTGCCCTTGAGCCTTCCGGCCACATCGCCCAGTTTCTGGTGCCCCCCCGAGGGGTGCCCGCGATGAGCGTCCCGAATCAGGTCTCCATCATTATCTCGGAATCCCCTGCGGGGATGTCCGAGACCTACACGCGGGGCGGTTCTAAACCACGAGCAGGGATCCCGCGATGAGTATTCCGGCCCACGTGGGCATCATTATTTCGGTATGGCCTGCGGCCATACGCGAAGCCTCAGCACCAAGCCTTTGGACGCGCGATTTCTGCGGGGTGGCCCTATGAGCGCGCCGAATCACGTAGCCATTATTATGGACGGGAACGGGCGCTGGGCGGCTCAGCGGGGTTGGACCCGAATCAAGGGGCACAAGGAGGGCGTGCGGGCCGTGGAGGAGGTGTTGGACGCCGCTGCGGAGGCGGGCATTCAGCACCTGTCACTCTATGCCTTCAGCACCGAGAACTGGAAGCGGCCGAGCCTGGAGGTGGCCGGACTCATGGCCCTCCTGCGGATGTACCTCCGGATGTTCCTGCCCAAGCTGCAAAAGAAGAACATCCGCTTCCATCATCTGGGCGCCCTCGAAGGCCTGCCCGCAGGCATCCAGCGGGATCTCCGCGCGCTGGAAGCCTCCACGGCCGCCCATACGGGCATGACCTTCCACCTGGCGGTCAATTACGGCAGCCGCTTGGAGATCACTCATGCGGCGCAACGATGCATCGAGGACGGGTTGCGTGCCGAGGAAGTGACCGAGGAGGCCCTCCAGGCCCGCCTCTGGACGGCGGATGCGCCCGAGGTGGACCTGCTCATCCGCACCTCAGGGGAAATGCGCATCTCCAATTTCCTGCTCTGGCAGGCCGCCTACGCCGAGTTCTACGTCACCGAATGCCTCTGGCCCGACTTCCGCGGCCCCCAGCTGCGGGAGGCCCTGGCCGCCTATGCCGTCCGCGAGCGCCGCTTCGGCGGGATCTGAACCAAGGAGACCCATGAGCACTGCCCCGCACCGCTTCGACAAAGGCAATTTGGCCCTCCGCGTGGGCACAGCCGCGATCTTCGGCGTCCTATTTTTCTCCCTGCTCTATTTCGGCGAACGCCCCTGGGCCAAGCTCACTTGGCTGCTCTTCATGGCCCTGGCCCTCTTCATGGGGGTCCGGGAGATGTGCCTCATCGCCCGCAAGGTGGGCCACCATCCCTCCATCCTGGGCGGAACGCTGGTGGGACTGGGCTTCCTGCTGCACTTCTACCTCTCCGGGGGAGAGGCCTTGAGGGCTGCGGAGCCCCTGCCCCTCTGGCTGGTGCTGGCCGGAGGCGGCATCCTCATCCACTTCGGGGCCCTGCTCTTCAGCAAGGATCCGCTGGAAAACGCCCTCTCCAGCCAGGCCATCACCTGGATGTCGGCCCTCTACATGGGCCTGGGCACGGGCTTCATGGTGAAGCTCTTCATGTACAACGACACCACCCTGCCCAATACCGGCGCGCGGCTCATCCTGGCCCTCTTCCTCATCGTGTGGTTCGGCGACACCGGCGCCTACTTCCTGGGCAGCGCCTGCGGCAAGCACAAGCTGGCCCCCAAGGTGAGCCCCAAGAAGAGCTGGGAGGGCGCCCTGGGCAATGTGCTGGGCAATGTGGGGGGTGCCTTCATCATCCGGACCTGGGTCTGCACCCAGTGGAGCCTGGTGGATACCCTCGCCATCGCCCTGCTGCTGGGCCTCGTGGGCCAGCTGGGGGATCTGGTGGAGAGCACCTGGAAGCGCAGCGCAGGGGTGAAGGATTCCAATATCGGCATCTCCATCCCCGGCCACGGCGGCATCCTGGACCGGGTCGATAGCCTCGTCTACGCCGCCCCGGCCCTCTACGCCTACGTGCACTTCGTCCATGGGCTGAACTGATGGAGAAGCTGCCCCGGCGCCTGGCGATCCTTGGGGCCACGGGCTCCATCGGCACCTCCACCCTGGAGGTGGTGGACGCCCATCCCGAGCGCCTAGCCGTGGTGGCCCTGGCGGCAGGACGCAATCGGGAACTGGCGCTCAAACAGTGCGAGCGCTACCGGCCCGAACTCGTCTCCCTGGCCCTCGCCAAGGATGCGGCCTGGCTGGGCTCCCGCCTGGACTATAAGCCTGAGATCCACTACGGCGCCGAAGGCCTGATGGCCTGCGCCCTCCACCCGGAGGCCGATACGGTGGTGGCGGCCGTGGTGGGGGCGGCGGGCCTGGCCAGCACCGAGGCGGCATTGAGGGCGGACAAGCGCGCCTGCGTGGCCAACAAGGAGTCGCTGGTGGTGGGCGGCGCCCTGATGCTGAAGGCCCTGCGGGAAGGCCAGGGCGAACTCCTGCCCATCGATTCCGAACACGCGGCCCTGCATCAGCTCCTGGCGGGACGGCCCGGAGGTACCATCCGGGAGATCCGCATCACCGCCAGCGGAGGCCCCTTCCGGGAATGGCCCCTGGCGCGCATACGGGCGGCCACGGTGGAGGAGGCCCTCAATCATCCCACCTGGAAGATGGGTCCCAAGATCACCATCGATAGCGCCACCCTCATGAACAAGGGGCTGGAGGTCATCGAAGCCGCCGTCCTCTTCGGACTCACCCCCGACCAGATCCAGGTGACGGTCCATCCCCAGAGCCAGGTCCACGCCATGGCGGGCTTCACCGACGGCAGCTACCAGCTCCAGGTGTGCGTCAATGACATGAAGCTGCCCATCCAGTACGCCCTACTCTGGCCCGACCGCATGCCCGGCCCCGTGCCCCCCTACGACTGGGAGACCAGCCGAGCCTGGACCTTCGAGGCCCCGGATCTGGATCGCTTCCCCTGCCTGGCCCTGGCCTACGAGGCGCTTCGCATCGGCGGCACGGCCCCCACCATCCTCAACGCCGCCAACGAAGAGGCCGTCGCGGCCTTCCTGGCGGGCCGCATCGGCTTCTGGGATATCCAGGCCTGCAATGCCGAGACCCTGGCCACCCTGCCCAGCGAGGAGGCCCAGAATCTGGAACAGGTGATGAACGTGGATGGTAGGGCCAGGGAAGTAGCGAGGGAGTGGTTGG
The DNA here is from genome assembly GCA_963664825.1 of uncultured Holophaga sp. Lineage (GTDB taxonomy): Bacteria > Acidobacteriota > Holophagae > Holophagales > Holophagaceae > JAYREN01. The sequence goes on along the minus strand of OY761614.1, from coordinate 2,114,779 downwards.
GGCGTCACCCGTCCTGAACCGAGAAGGGCGTCTATCGCTGAAGATGAAAGCCCAGGGCCCGCGCCAGGGATTCGCGCCGACGGCGGCTGAGGGAGAGCGTGCCCGAGGGCAGGATCACCTCGTCGCCTTCGGTCAATGCCTTCACGGCCCCCAGACGCACCAAGGCGTTGCGGTGGATGCGGAAGAACCCGACGGGTTGGAGGCGTTCCTCCCACTGGGCCAGCGTGCCTTCCACCCGCAGTTTCCCCTCCGGCGTGAGAGCCTGGCAATCCCCCAAATCCGCAATCAGCGCCTCCACATCTTCAGGAAGGAGCATGCGCAGTCCATGGCGCTCCCGGACGGGAATGCGCAGCCACTCGCCACGCACGGAGGCTTCCTGGGGATAGAGCCGCGCAATCGCCTGGGCCACATCCACTCGGGATACGGGTTTGAGCAGGTAGTGGGCGGTCCCCAGGCGGAAGGCCTCCACGGCGTGCTGGGCATAGGCCGTCACGAAGACTAGGCGCGGCTTCGGATCAGGGAGAGCCGCGGCCAGCGCCATCCCAGAAAGACCCGGCATCTCGATATCCAGAAAGAGGGCATCCGGATGGAGCCTGGCCGCGAGATCAAGGGCCTCGGCGCCGTGCCCCACCTCGCCGATAACCTCCACGCCCGGCAGCTCCCGCAGGTAGCCCACCAGCAGTCGGCGACTGGCGGGTTCGTCTTCAGCTACGACGATGCGGATCATGCCTTCCTCAAGAGCAGCGTGGCTTGATGCCCCGCGGGAAGCCTCTCGAAGGTGAGATCCGAGGGCCGTGTCAGCCGCGCCCGCAGAACCTGGAGGCCGCGGCCGGTGCCTGGATTGGGCGACTGGCCGGTGCCCGGATCTCCCACCACCAGCTGCAGCCCGGCCGGCACGAAGCTGGCGCGAATGCTGAGCAGACCGCCCTCGATCCGGGGTGCGAGGGCATGACGAACAGCATTCTCCACCAGCACCTGCAGGCTGAGGGGCGGTACGGGAAAGCTCTCCAGTTCCTCCGGCACTTCGATCCGCACCTGGAGACGGTCTCCGAGCCGGGCCTTCTCCAGGCCGAGATAGGCCTCCACGAAGGCCAGTTCCCGGGAGAGCGGAATGAAGGCCTGGCCACCCATATCCATGAGTTCCCGGAAGAGACGGGAGAGGCGATCCGCCGTGACCTGGGCCTCCAGGGGCTCGTCGGCGATCTGCCCCTTCAGGGTGCTGAGGCTATTGAAGAGGAAGTGGGGGGCCAATTGGCTCTGGAGCAGAAGCCCTCGCTGGGTGCGGGCGAGGCTCTCCAGGCGGTAGTAGCCGATCATCCCGGAAGTCATCACCGTGGCCACGGTGCCCAGCAGGGCCATGTTCACAGCCGAGGCCGGAACGCGCTGGACGTGGGTGAGCCAGACCATCATATGTCCCAGCGCCAAACCCACGGGGATGCCCACCAGGGCGCTCCAGAAATACCAGCCCCGGAAATGGTCCCGGGCCATGGTGGGGACTCGAGCCACCCACCAGGACGTGAAGCGTGCGGCCCCCAGGCCGACAAGGCTCAGACCTAGCGCCACAACCAAACCGACGGCTCCGGAATGAGCAGCCCAACGGGGTCTTCCGAGGGCTCCCCAGTGGTGGTCGCCGAGCACCGTACTCACGAATTGTCCCGTGGCCACCGCGCAGAGAACTCCCATCAAGGGGGCCATGAGGGTGAGCCACCGCACCCGCTGGGAGACACTGGTCGAGGCGAAGGGATCCGAGGTCATGGTTGCTCCAGGCTAGGGCGCATTCCGCGCAAGTCCAAGCGTGGAAGAAACCTGGACCCCGGGCGAGAGGCGCACGGATGAACGGCTCCCAGGCCGGTTGAACGGTCCCCCAAGGGGCCTGGGACTCTTCCGGCCAAAGACGCCGCCCCCTCCTGATATCCTTGTCCCATCGCCCGCCGCTGCTCCGGTGGGCCTCTTGTTTTCAAGGACCCGCATGAAGCGTTTTCTCTATGCCACCCCGGCCCTCGCCCTTATCGCGCTATCCCCCAGGGCCGTGGGGATCCTGGGCGCGATCATCATGATCGCCGGGCTGATCTTCCTGCATGAGCTGGGTCATTTCCTCATGGCCAAGTGGATGGGCATGCCCGTGGATGTCTTTTCCCTGGGTTTCGGCCAGCGTCTGGTGGGCTTCCGGTGGCGGGAGACCGATGTGCGCCTCTCCATCCTGCCCCTGGGCGGCTACGTGAAGCTGGCGGGCTACAACCCCGAGGAGCCCGATGCCGAAGACCCCCACGGCTTCCTCCAGCAGCCCTTCGGTAAGCGGATGCTCTTCTACTCCGGGGGCATCCTGGCCAATATCGCCACGGCCCTGGTGCTCCTCTGCATCCTGGGGGTGGACCAATCCCGGGCCACCGTCCATCCCGTGCCCTCCCCCCTGGCCGTTGCCGAAGTCATGCCCAGCAGCCCCGCGGCCCGGGCAGGCCTCCAGTCCGGCGACCAGATCCAGGCCATGGACCAGCTGCGCTTCCCGGGCAGCGAGGCCAGTGAAACCACGGCCTACATCCAGAAGCATCCCGGACAGCCCCTGTCCCTCCGCATCGACCGTGGCGGCAAGCTCCTCGACCTGACGGTGACTCCCGCGAACGAGAATGGCGTCGGCAGGATCGGCATCGCCTTCAGCCCTTCCAAGGTGATCTTCGAACGCCGCCCCATCACCCTCCGGGATCTGGGCCGGGGCACGTTGGGAGGCGCACTGGTCACCGGCAGCATGGGCATCCAGGTGGTCCAGGGCCTCTGGCAGCTGGTGTCCTGCAGGACCAGCTTCAAGCAGGTGGGCGGCATCGTCACCATCGCCAGGGCGGGCAGCGACGCGGCCAAGGCGGGCTGGGAGCGCTTCATCCTGCTCTGCGCCCTCCTCTCCGTGAACCTGGCGGTGCTCAATGCCCTGCCCATCCCAGTCCTGGACGGTGGACACATGGCCATCCTCTGCGCCGAGAAGCTGCGCCGGAAGGACTTCTCCATCCAGATGAAGGAACGCATCCTCACCGGAGGCTTCTTCATCCTCGTCACCCTCATGGGCCTGGCCATCGCCCTGGATATCTGGCGCCTCAGACGCTGATGGAAAAAGAAGAACGCTAAGAGCGCTAAGGAAGCGAAGGGACGCGAACAGGAATGCCTTGGCTGTCTTCATTTCTTCGCGCTCTCGGCCCCCTTCGCGGCCTTCGCGCTCGTTCCTTTCCTGATCAGATGAAGGAACGCGTCCTCACCGGAGGCTTCTTCATCCTCGTCACCCTCATGGGCCCAGCCATCGCCCTAGATATCTGGTGCCTCAGACGCTGATGGAAAAAGAAGAACGCGAACGCTGAGAACGCAAAGGGACGGGAGGCGTGACGCTCACAGGGATATAAAACCTGCTGGAGAAGCCGCGGGCCCTGAAGACCACATCCCCCTCATCCCTGTTCAAATACGCCCTGAACGAGGATGAAAGAGGATGTAGGGGATCACTTCGAAGCGCACTAAGAGAGTGCCATCCCCCCTGTCGAGGACTGTCCATGCTTGGCGTTCTTGGCGGTGAGAATCCTATTGCCGGATGTACATCCGGCCGTAGTACTCGTCCAGCATGCGCTTGACGCCAAAGGCTTCCCGGGTGCTGCGGATGGATTCCAGCATCATGTCGATCCACCTGCCGGGATGCTCGTAGTAGGTGGGCAGGACCTCTTCGGCGAGGACCTTCTTGAAGGCCTTGAAGTCGTGCTTGTCCAGCAGGGTTTCCTTCGCGTTTTCGTAGCCATCGCCGAACTGCCATCCGTTCACGCCATGCTGGCAGGCCTCCGGCCACCAGCCGTCCAGAATGGACAGGTTCAGGACGCCATTCATGGCGGCCTTCATGCCCGAGGTGCCCGAGGCTTCCTTGGGACGGCGCGGATTGTTCAGCCACACATCCGAGCCCCGGGTGAGCATGGCGCCGATCTCCATATCGTAGTTCTCCAGGAAGACCACCTTGCCTGGATACTTCCGGGTCATGGCCACGATGTCCTCCACGATCACCTTGCCGTTATCGTCGAGGGGATGGGACTTCCCGGAGAAGACGATCTGGAGCTTGCCGCTCTTCAGGAGGGGCTCGATGAAGGCCCGCTCGGTGAAGATGAAGTTCGAACGCTTGTAGGGCGCGGCCCGACGGGAGAACCCGATGAGGAGCACCTTGGGGTCCAGGGTGACGCCCGTGCGTTCCTTCACGAAACCGATGAGCTTGCGCTTGTTCTCCAGGTGGCGCTTCCAGAGGGCCTCCTTGCGGGCCTTGCCGCCATCGGCCAATTCGAGCATCCGAGGGTCCACCCAGGTGCCGGTATGGATGGCGTTGGTGATGCCGATGATCTCGCAGCGCCCCTTGATCCCGGCCCACATCGTATTGGCGGTCACCCGGTGCAGATCGGCCACCGCATTGGAGATGCGGGAAAGTCGCAGAGCGCCGACGGTCATATTGAAGGGGCTTCCCCCCAGCTGCTTGAGCTGGGTGCGGGTGAGCCCCAGATTGGCGCCCATGTAGATGAAGCGCTCGATGGGATGGGATTCGTTGCCCTGCACGATGGGCGTATGGGTGGTGAAGACCACCTCCTCCCGGGTCTTGGCCCAGGCGCTCTCGAAGCTGGCCCCCCTGGCCATGCGCTCACGGATCCGTTCAAACCCGGCAAAGAGGGCATGGCCCTCGTTGAAGTGAAAGACCTCGGGCTTGATCTTCAGGGCCTTCAGGGCCCGCACGCCGCCGATGCCCAGCACCATCTCCTGGGCCACCCGCTCCTCGCCGAACCAGCCGTAGAGCTGGCCCGTGATCCAGCGAGCCTCGCCGTCGTTCTCTTCGATATCGGTATCGAGCAGGTAGAGGGAATCCACACCATGGGAATTCACCCGCCAGACCTTCACATGCACATCGCGTCCCTTGATGGGCACCTTCACCACGACGCCTGTATCTTCCAGGAATTCATGGGCCTGGTTCTTGTAGGCATCGAAGGCCTTGCCCGTGGCGGGTTCGATGAACTGCTCCCCGTAGCCCTGCTTCCAGCGGATGCCGATGCCCACCATGGGGAAGCCATAGTCCTTCACGCCCTTCAGGTAGTCCCCGGCGAGGATGCCCAGGCCGCCGGCGTAGATCTTGAAGCTGCTTTCAAGGGCGTATTCCATGCAGAAGTAGGCGACCTGGGGAAGTCTCTTGGTGCTCATGGGTAATCTCCGGGTTGGGTGGCTTAATCAGCGGGCGCGCTCGAGCAGCACGTAGCGCTCGGCCTGGAGTTTCACGAGCCCCTTCTCCACGACGGCGCTGCGGCCCGTGTAGGCATCCCGCAGGGCCTGGCCGTCGGTGAAGACGCCCGCGACATTCAGTGTCACTTCGCCATTCACATCCATGGCCACCACCACGCGGTCATCGTGGAAAGCGTCGATGCGGCTGAAGACGTAGGGAGACGCGCTCAGCTGCTTATGTTCTCCCCGAGCCAGGGCCGGGTGGACGGCCCGGAAGGTACCCAGCTTGCGCCAGTGCGCCAGCAGCTTCTCGTCGATGGCATTCCAGTTCATGTCCGAACGCGTGCCCTGCTGAGGATCCGTGTTGGGCGTATAACCCAGGGGCCGACCGCTTTCGTCTCCGTAGAAGATCTGGACGCCGCCGGGGGCCAGGAGCAGGGCCGCGCCCCCTTCCAGGAGCTTCTCCCGGTCGAAGAGCTTGGTATCGTGCGAGGAGATGTAGTTCAGCATATGGGGCGCTTTCCCAGCCTGGGCCTTGGCGTACTCGCTGAACAGCCCATCAGGCTTGGCGAAGGACTTGCCTCGCTCCTGGAAATCGAAATTGATCATGGCGTCGAAGCCCGAACCCAGCATCTTGTGGGGTTCGGGGCCCGCGCCCCAGTATTCGCCGACCATCCAAAAGGCGGCATCATCGATCTTCTTGGCGGGATTCTTAGCCTTCCACTCCGCCAGCGCCTTCAGGCCCTCCCCCTTCAGGGTCATCCAGGCCTCGGGCTCCACGTGCTTGACCGTATCGCAGCGGAAGCCGTCAATGCCGTACTCCCGCACCCAGTCCGTGAGCCACTTCACCAGGTAGCCCCGGACGGTGGTGCCGGGCAGGTCCACGGCCCGCGTGCCGACCTTCTCCCGCAGGAACTTGGGGACCTGGACGGCCTCCTTGCTCTCGGTCCTGAAATCGGGCAGGAAGGCCAGCTGCATGGTCTGGTCGTTGCGGCCCCCGTCGATGTAGCCCGGCAGGCCCGCGCGCACCCAGGGACGGCCCCACCACCCGTCCCAGTTGTCGCTGTTGTAGTCGATGAAGTTGTGGTAGTTCCGCAGGAGATTCCCATCCTTCTCCCAGCCCTTCCACAACACATCGATCTTGAGATCGGAGGCGGTCTGGAGATCCAGATAGCCGGGGTGGTTCATCACCACATCGAAGAGGATGCGGATGCCCTGGGTGTGGGCGGTATCGACCATCTCCCGCAGTTCCTCGGGGGTGCCCATGTTCTGGTCAAGCACCGTGTAGTCGAGGGCGTAGTAGCCATGGTAGGCGTAGTGCTTGAACTCCTTGTTCCCGCCCTGCACCCATCCGTGGATCTGCTCGTAGGGCGCCGTGATCCAGAGGGCGTTCACGCCGAGCTGTTTGAAATAGCCGGCCTGGAGCTTCTGGGTGAGGCCCTTCAGATCGCCGCCGTGGAAGGTGCCCACATCCTCCTTGGGGGTGGTGCCGCGCTGGCGCCCGTAGCTATGGTCGTTGGCCGGGTTCCCGTTCTGGAAACGATCGGTCATCACGAAGTAGACGATCGGATTATCGGCGAAGGAAGGGGGCGCCCCGGCCTCCAGGCTCAAGGAAGCCGTGAACAAGCAGGAGGCCGCAAGAAGAGCGGAGGACAATGGGGAGACCGGGATCATGGAAGCCTCTTGCAGCGTTCGGGAATCGGGACAAGGCGCCCCCGGGTTTCGGATACCCGGGGGCGGCTAGCTAGTTCATGCAGGCTACTTCTTGCAGACGTGGCCCTTCATGGCCTCTTCCTGGGAGAAGTAGATACCGCGGTCATTGTTGATGACCCAGATCGCCTTGTGGGCATTGCCATCGAAGGCCATGTCCTTGCCGCCCTGCTCCTTGATATCGCCCTTGTGGATGATGTAGTTGACCTGGGCCTTGGAGCCCGTGGAGAACTCGTCGAGCTTCGCGTGCCAGAAGACGCCGAAGTCGTTCTTGCCGGTGGGCATCATGGGGTTGGGCCATTCGATGTCGGGCAACGGCATGTTGGGGCTCTTCCAGAGATGCACGCCCCAGCGCTCGTACTTGGCATCACAGCGGTGGTAGTTGATCTCGATCATGCCCTCGGGCGGCGTGGCCAGCATTGGGGTCACGGCCAGGGCAAGCCCGGCGATCGTCTTGAGGAGTGTGGAGCTGAGGCTCATGCGGTTCTCCTTCTTGAGGTTGGGAGGGCCTTGGCCCTCGGAGGTTGGTGAAGGGTTCAGCCCTTATTGGCCCCGGCCGTGAGGCCGGAGACCATCCATCGCTGGGCCAGGATAAAGACCACGGAAACGGGAAGGCCCGAGAGGATCGCCGCGGCGGCGAAATCCCCCCACAGGTATTTCTGGGCGTAGAGGAACTGCTTGGCTCCCACGGCCATCGTGAGATTGGGCTGGGTCCGGAGGAGGATGGAGGCCTGGGGATATTCGTTGATGGCGCCGATGAAGGCCAGCAGGAAGACCACCACCAGGATGGGGATGGCCATGGGCAGGAGCACGCGCCAGAAGGCCTGCCAAGGGGTGGCGCCATCGACGGTGGCGGCCTCCTCGATCTCACCCGGGATAGTCTCGAAGAAGCCCCGGATGATCCAGATGTGCATGGCCACGCCACCGGAGTAGGCCAGGATCAGGGCCCAGTGACTATCGACGCCCAGGGCGGGGAAGGGATGGCCGATACGGGAGAAGATGGCGTGGATGGCCACCAGAGCCAGCACGGTGGGAAACATCTGCATCAGCATCAGGCCCAGGAGCGCGACCTTCTTCCCGGCGAACCTCATGCGCGCGAAGGCATAGGCAGCGGTGGTCGAGAGGAAGAGCGCGACTGCGGCTGAAATCGTGGCGATCTTAATGGAATTCCAGAGCCAGCGCAGCACGGGCAGATCCGGCGTAATCATCTGGCCGTCGGAGCCTGGATAGGGCATCCCCAGCGCGAAGCGCCAGTGTTCCAGGCTGATGGTTTGCGGGATCAGGCTACCGGTGGCGAAATTTCCTGGGCGCAGCGAAATCGACACCACCATCAGGAGGGGGAAGATCACGAGGGCGCAGAGGCCAATGATGCAGGCGTGGGCGGCAAACACGCGCCAGCGCTGGGATTTATCGATGACGATCGCCATGGTTCCATTTCTCCCTGGATCTGTTCAGCTCTTTTCGTCATCCGTGATCTTCGAGGAGCGGATCTGCACGATGGAGATGGCCGCCACCATCAGGAAGATCACGGTGGAGATGGCCGCCGCGAGACCGAACTGCTGGCCGGAATCTTCGAAGGCGATCCGGTAGGTGTAGGTGGCCAGGATGTCGGTGGTGCCCGCCGGGAGGCTGGTATTGAGGATGTCGGGACGCCCACCGGTGAGGAGGCTGATGAGCACGAAGTTGTTGAAGTTAAAGGCGAAAGAGGCGATCAGGAGGGGCGTCAGGGGCCGCCGGATCAGGGGCACCGTGATCTTGAAGAAATTGGTGAGGGGCCCCGCACCCGCCACCGCGGAAGCCTCGTAGAGATCCTGGGGGATGGCCTTGATGAGGCCCGCGCAGACCACCATCATGTAGGGAAAGCCCAGCCAGGTATTGACGATGAGGATCATGGCCTTCGCCAGGAAGGGATCCGAGAACCAGGCCGGCTTGATCCCGAACAGGCTACCGAGGATGAGATTGATCTCCCCCAGGTTGTTATTGAAGAGCCCCTTGAACACCAGGATGGAGAGGAAGGATGGGATCGCGTAGGGCAGGAAGAGCAGCAGGCGATAGAACCCCTTGAAGCGCAGGGAATCCCAGCTCAGCAGGACCGCCAGCACCATGCCGAGGCTGGTGGCGAAAAAGACCGTCAGCCCCGCGAAGAGGACCGTCCAGAGGAAGATCTGGAGGAAGGGTTCCCTCATGCTGGCGTCGGTGAAGATCTGGATGTAGTGCTTCCACCGGATATTGACCTGGAAGCCTGGCGTCACGGCTTCGCCTTCGGCGGTCTCGTAGAAGCCCGTCTTGAAGTTGGGCCGGAGGACGCTCTGGTCCTGGTTATTGGTCAGGCTCCCGTCCCCATTGCGGGTGAAGAGGGGGCGAGCGGGGGAGAACTCGCTCAAGCCCGTCATCCGCACATGGGTCTTGTCCGGCATGACGATGGTGAGGCTGTTCAGGAAGTCCTGGCGGGGAATCAGCTCCCGGATGCTCATGGGTTCGCTGGCCAGGGGTTGGGCCGCCGGCGCGGCCACCAGCGTCAGGGGATGCGCCTCCTGCCCCAGGGCGAAGGGCGGCGTCACGAAGACCGCACCCGAATCGGCATTCTCCAGCCGGGCCACGACGCGCCCACCCGCGGGATGGAGCTCGAAGTTGTAGGTGGCGCCCTCCCCCTGGTAGGTCTCCTCCATCAGATACTGGGTGGCGCGCTGGAAGTTCAGGAGGTTCTTGGAACTGTAGTTGGTGAAACCCAGGCTCACAGTGTAGAGCATGGGGAATACCACGAAGATCAGGGCCGCGCCGATGCCTGGAAAGAGATAGCGGTAGGCGTAGGCCTTGGGCCAGGTATAGATCCAGATGAAGGCCGCCAGCGCCACCAGCATCGTGGCGGCCAGGAGGCTTTCGCCGGTGCTGTAGACCACCACGACGAAATAGAGCCCCACCAATCCCAGGAGAAACATGAGGATGGGGTACAGAAAGCGCTTGATGGCTGGAGGGATGCTCATGGGCGGTATTCCAAAGTGTGAAGCGCAAGCAGGGCCCTAGCCGGATCCGGAGCGAGGGCTCCGGATCCAGGCCGGGGATTCTACTTCAGGATCCGCTTGGCAGCGGCATCCAGGGCTTCCTTGGGCGTCTGACGGCCTTCGGTCATGTTATTGAGGGCAGAAACCATGGCGGCCCAGAAGCGCCCCATCTGCGGGTTATTGGGCATCACCACGCCATCCCGAACACTGGCCATGGAGATCTGGACCAGGGGATCGGACTTCATCTTGGCGAAGGCGAGCTTGCTGGCGGGAGTGCCGATGGCCACGTCTGCATTGATGGTCTCGAGGCCCTTCAGGGTCAGCATGTGGTTCTCGATGAACTCCCGGGCGATATCGACGTTGTGGGCGTTGGAGGCGGCCTTGGTGATCATGGCGCCCATGTAGCCGACGAAGGGAGCCGCAGGCCTGCCGCCCACGGTGGGGAGCTTGGCGATGCCGAAGTTGATCTTGGCCTTCTTGAGATTATCCCAGGCCCAGGGGCCGCTGATCATCATGGCCAGCTTGCCCTGGGCCATGCCGGCTTCCATATCGGCGTAGGTGGCGCCCTTGGGCATCACGCCCTCCCGCACCATGCGGGTGAGCAGCTCGGCGCCCTTGAGGGCCCCGGCATTGTTCACGCCCGTATCCTTCGGGTTATAGGTGCCATCGGCCTTCATCCTGAAGGCGTAGCCGCCATTGGCCGCCAGCATGGGCATGGTGAAGTAGGTGTTGGTGTAGTCCCACAGGATGGCCTTCTTGCCCCTGGCCATCAGTTTCTTGTCCAGGGCGAAGATCTCCTCGAAGGTCTTGGGCGGCGTGGGCAGGAGGGCCTTGTTGTAGATCAGGGAGACGGCCTCGATGGCCACGGGGTAGGCCCAGACCTTGCCCTTGATGGTGAAGGCCTGCCAGGCCTTGGGATCGATATCGGCCTTGATCTTCTTGCCGGGGTTCAGGGCGTTGATGACGCCACTATCGGCCCACTCGCCCACCCGGTCGTGAGCCCAGATCCAGATATCGGGCCCCTTGCCCTCTTCGGCGGCGGCCTGGAACTTGCCGGGAGCATCCTCGGGATGCTCCACCACCACCTTCACGCCGGTCTTCTTGGTGAACTCGTTGCCCACCTTCTGGAGACCGTGGTAGCCCTTGTCACCGTTGATCCAGATGAGCAGCTTGCCGGGCTCTCCGGCACGGGCGGTGAAGGCCAAACCCGCGGCCAGGGCCAGGGCTGTGGTGCCGAGCACCTTCGTGATTCGAGCGGGGAACTTCATGGGTTTCTCCTTTTTCGGGCCGCGGGGCCAGACGGGGGTTTCGAGAGGGAGTCCAGGGGACGCCTCAGACGGGTTGAATGGCCGGAAGGGTCCGACCCTGACAATCGAAGAGGAAGCTGCGATGCGGGGGGAAGTGGAGCTGGGCGATATCGTCCATGCCCAGGGTGTTATCGGGGCTGGCCTTCACGGTGAGGTTCTCCTCGGCCCCGGCCACCCGGACATAGAGGAAGGTGGTGTCGCCCAGATGCTCCGCCACCTGCACATGGCCGCGCACCACGTGGTCGGCTTCGGACCCATCGGCGAGGATATGCTCGGGGCGGATGCCTAGACTCAGGGGATCCCCCGCGTTGAGGCCCCGCGCATCGGCCAACACCGAGATCTCGCTGCCGTCCGGAAGGCGCACGAGGGTTCCCCGTTCATCGGCCGAAACCAGGACACATTCCAGGAAGTTCATCTTGGGAGATCCCAGGAAGCCCGCCACGAAGAGATTGGCCGGGTGGTGGTAGAGCTCCAGGGGGGAGCCCACCTGCTCGATGCGCCCCTGGTTGATGACCACGATGCGATTGGCCAGGGTCATAGCCTCCACCTGATCGTGGGTGACATAGACCATGGTGGTCTTGAGTTCGTTGTGGAGCCTAGCCAGCTCCACCCGCATCTGGACCCGCAGGGCGGCATCCAGGTTCGAAAGGGGCTCGTCGAAGAGGAAGACGCCCGGCTTGCGGACGATGGCCCGCCCGATGGCCACGCGCTGGCGCTGGCCTCCGGAGAGGGCCTTGGGCTTGCGGTCCAGGAGGGATTCGATCTGGAGGATCTGGGCGGCCCTCGCCACTGCGGCGGCGACCTTCTCCTTGGGCAGCCCGGCCAGCTTGAGGCCAAAGGCCATGTTGTCGCTCACCGTCATGTGCGGATAGAGCGCGTAGCTCTGGAACACCATGGCGATGCCGCGCTTGGAAGGGGGCACATCGTTGACCACCTTCCCGCCGATGCGGAGTTCGCCATCGGTGATCTCCTCCAGCCCTGCGATGCAGCGCAGCAGCGTGGACTTGCCACAGCCCGAGGGCCCCACGAACACGATGAACTCGCCATCCTGGATCTCCAGGTCGATCCCGTGGAGGATCTCGACCTCGCCGAAGGATTTGCGCAGTGCCTTGAATTGGAGGTTGGCCATGGGAGTGGGTCCGAGCAGAACGATGAAGGAAAACGGGAATCGAGTTTCAGGTGGGAGGAACGGGAAGGGCCTTCAATATGGGTTGGGTGCTGATGGGATGCTAGGGGCGATCCCCGTGGAGCGTGCCCCTGAAGGCCCCGCCTGTGGCGTAGAGCACGCGGAGACCGTAGGGGGGCAGATCGAGGACGGAATAGGAGGTGCCGCTCAGGGACGTGACGCCCTTCGGGTCTCCGATCACGGCCCCAACGGGGCCGTCGGCCGGAATCCCAGCGGCGTCCAGGCCCGTGATGACAGCGGACTGGGTGGAGGCCGTGAGATTGGCGATGACGATGATGCGCTCGTTGCCAGAACTCCGCAGGTAGGCCAGCACCTTGCCGGTTCCAAGATCGGTCTGCAGAACGCTGTAGGCGCCCCGGAGGGCCGGATAGGCGTTGCGCGCCTGGATGAGATAGCGGCACCAATTGAGGATCGATTCGGGCTGGGCGGACTGGGTGGCCACGGCATTCCAGTCCATGGGCTGCCGCAGATTCAGGTCTGTGCCGCTGGTTCCCGTCATCCCGATCTCGTTGCCGTAGTAGAGGATCGGTGTGCCGGGCGAGAGCACATTCAGGGCCTCAGCCAGGATGATGCGCCGGGCATCCCCTCCGTACTGGGTGCCGGGGCGGGAGATCAGGTTGTCGTGATTCGAATCGAAGGTGGCGGAACGGTAGCCCGCGGGATAGTGCAATTTTTCGAAGTCCCACAGGTTGGTGAGCTGGGTGGCGTCGGGGGTGTTGATGGCGTTGTAGACGGCCCAGGGATGACTGAAATCCAGGCACATATTGAATTCGTCGGAGCCGTTCCCATAGTAGGGCGTGATGCCGGAGGCACTATCGGTCCAGGCCTCGGCGATCATCATCTTCACGCTGTGTTTGGCGGGGTCATCGCCAGGATGGGGATGGGCATTCCCGGTGGCGTATTCATCAAGCACGGAGCGGAAGGCCTTCAGGCGGGCGTGGGTATCGGGCTGGTCCGCGGCCTGACCGGGACCCGTCTCACAGAGGTAGCGCACGGCGTCGACCCTTATGCCATCGAAGCCGCGATCCAGCCAATAGCGCTGGACGTTCTGCATCTCGGAGACAACGGCGGGCTCAAAGTAGTTCAGGTCCGCCATGGAATCCACACCGAAGGAGGTGTAGAAGTACCCATTGGCGCCGCTCTTCCAGACATCGCTGGGGGAGCCACCGCCCCAGGGATAGCCCCATCCGGACGGTATGGAAGGCTGCCAGAGATACCATGTGCCGCGGGTCGAGGCCCCCGTGAACCAGGGGTGGGCCGTGGAGGTATGGTTGGGGACGAAATCGAAGATGACGCGCATGCCCCGGGCATGGGCGTCGTCGAGCAGGCTCTTGAGATCGGCCTTTCCGCCGAAGCGGTCGTTGATGGCGTAGTAGTCCACCGTATCGTAGCCATGCATGTTCTCCCCCTTGTAGCTGCACTCGAAAATGGGGGAGAGCCAGATGGTATTGATGCCGAGGGTCTGGAGGTAATCCAGACGCCCCTTGAGCCCGGGCAGATCGCCGATGCCATCGTCCTTGATGCCATCGCTGAAGGCCTTGACCCAGACCTGATAGATCACCGCGTCGTTGTACCAGTTCGCCCCGTTCTCCATCTGCTGGCCGGGGGCGAGGGTGGAAGTATCGGGCTGATACTTCGCGGCGCCATTGCTGAGACAGCCCATCCCGCCAAGCAACATGGCAAAGGAGAAGATGACTGCCTGTTTCTTCATTCAAGCTCCTGCTGGAATTTCGCGACCAGCGCCCGGAACGGATTGGGTACCCGGGCGAGCGCCAATCGCAAAGGTCAACAGCCCAGGCACCCGAAGAGGCTTCGGGCGCCTGGATTCAACTGCGAACTACCACCAGGCCTCGACCTGAGCACCAACGGTCGTGCCGGCCTGGCAGCCACTGAATACGCCGAGGGCACTGGGCGTGCCCCAGGCCGTGGCGTAATTGTTCCAATTGGCCCGAGTGACGAAGAGGCGCAGCACGGGCCGGGACCACCAGCTCGCCTGGGGGCTGAACTGGAGGGCCAGGGTCTTCTTGAGCATGCTGCGGTTCTGGCCATCGGCCCCGGAACCGTCGCCCTTCACCTTGAACTGGTCGTAGCCAATCTCAGCAGCCAAGCTGATGTGATCGTTGAAGAACCAGGTGGGACGGGCACCGATGGAATTCCAGGTCATGTCCCGATGGCCAGGCTGGCGATCGTCCTCGTTCTGGACCCGATGCACAGCCACCACTCCCACCCCGAACTGCTTCGTGGGCTGGAGGAAGAGGTTATCCATCACCATCCACCAGTTGTTATGGGTGTTCAACTCGGGGTTGTACCAGTTCCAGAAGGTGGAGCCATCGCCCTTGGTGATGTAGAGCTTGTTGTCGCCCCCGAGAATATTGGACTGCTGATACTCGATGTGGAAGCGGCGACCGATGTTGTTGTAGACGAGCGTATCCGTTCCCTTCCGCCTGCTGGGTTCGTTGTACTGGAAGCCCAGGGTGAAGGAGGCACCCTGCCAGGGGGAGAGGCCCGACCAGCGGAGATCGTGGGAGCCCACGAGCACCTTGCCGTTGTAGTTGAATACATCGGTCTGAGTCTTGCCCGGGAAGTTGCCCGTCCCCCACCCGGTATCCACGTTGTTACGGTCGGCCTGGATGTAGGCATAGCTAAACTTCCCGAGACCCACGTTGACGTTCTCGAGGCCCACGCCATCGCCGCTGTTATTCCAGTAGTAGAAGTCCAGCATATGGGAATCGTGGCGCTGGTAGAAACGGCGCCCGGCCCAGAGGGTGGCGTCCTTGAGCATATCGGAGCTGCCGAGCATGCCGTTCACTTCGCCCCAGGCCTCCCGGAGGTAGACCATCTGGTTCTGGGTGGCGGAGTGGGAGCTGTCGACGTTCCCACCGGCATCCGTACTGGCATCCCGAGCGTCATTGTATTGGCGGAAGGTGGGACGGAAGTGGAGCTTGAAGCTCGTGGAGCCCTTCTCGTAGGCGCGCACATCCATGGCCAGTTCCAGGTAGTTATCCTCCTCGTTGCCGAGGCGGTATCCGGGGCCCCCCGAGGGATTGCCCACGGTGCCGGGCATATAGAAGCTGGCAAGCTCACCGCCATTGGAGGAGCGGCCGACCCCTGCGCGCATGTAGCCGTGAAGTTCGAAGACGTCCTGGGCGAACATGGGCCCGCACGCCAGCGCCATGGGCAGAGCGGCAAGGAGAAGACGATTGCGCTTCATGGTGTTGCCTCCTGAATAATGCCGCGAGAGCGGCTGTGGTGAACTGCGTTGAAGATGGGCCACTCCGGACTCGGAGGGCCTTGGGAGAGAGCGATTCAGTTGGTGGTGCCGAAAAAGCCACCCCAGGGCGGAAGGTGCAGGTTCCGACCCTCCGCTTCGACTTCATGAAGACCATGGCCATGGAGGGCCCGTGTCCCCAGGGGCAGGGCGAAGTCTGCGGGTTCAGGGCCCAGATTGAAGACGGCGAGGACCCGCTGGGCCTCCAGTTCCCGCCGGATGGCCAGCACCTGGGGCTCGGACTTCAGGAAGCGCAGGTTCCCCTGCCGCAGGGCCGGGAAACCCTTGCGCCAGGCCAGGAAGGTCCGATAGAAACCCAGCACGGAATCCGGTTCCTGGGACTGGGCGGAAACGGATTTGGGCAGGTGCTCGGGGGCCACGGGCAGCCAGGGTTCCCCCTTCGAGAATCCCCCGTGAGGGGCTTCGCTGGTCCAGGGGATCGGCGTGCGGCAACCGTCCCGGCCCTTGAAATCCGGCCAGAAGGTGATGCCGTAGGGATCGGTGAGACGGTCGAAGGGCACTTCGGCCTCCGTGAGGCCCAGCTCCTCCCCCTGGTAGATGCAGAAGGAACCCCGCAGGGAGCCCAGCACCGCCAGGAGCAGCTTGGCAAACTCCGGACTGCCGGCCCCCTGTCCCCACCGGGTGACGACCCGGACGCAATCGTGGTTGGAGAAGGACCAGCAACACCAGCCGCCCACGGGCTTGATGCGCTTTTCCAAGCCTTCGACCGTTTCGCGGATGCGGCTGGCGCTGAACTCGTCGGTGAGCAGGCTGAACCCGTAGGCCATGTGCAGCTTGTCGCCATCGCCCGTGTACTGAGCCATGGTCGCTTGGGATTCCTCTTCACCCACCTCACCCACGCTCATGGCGCCATAGCCATCCAGGAGCTTCCGCAGGCGCTTCAGGAAGGCCAGGTTCTCCTTCTGGCTCTTGTCGTATTTGTGGATCTGGAAACCATAGGGATTCCCGGGCCGCACAGAAGAGAGTTCCGGCGCATTGGCCCCGGCGGGCGGATTGTTCCGCAGCCGCTGGTCGTGGAAATGGAAGTTGCAAGCGTCGAAGCGGAAGCCATCCACCCCTCGCTCCAGCCAGAAGCGGCATTCTTCCAGGAGCTGGTCCCGCACGGGCCCGTGGTGGAAGTTCAGGTCCGGCTGGGAGGCCAGGAAATTGTGCAGGTAGTACTGGCGACGGCGGGGATCCCAAGTCCAGGCCGAACCGCCGAAGACGGATAGCCAGTTGTTGGGCGGCGTGCCGTCGAGCCGAGGATCGGCCCACACGTACCAGTCGGCCTTCGGGTTGTCCCGGTCGAGGTGGCTCTCCCGGAACCAGGCGTGCTGGTCAGACGTGTGGTTGAGCACCTGGTCGATGAGCACCTTCAACCCCAGGCGGTGAGCCTCGGCCACCAGCCGGTCGAAATCGGCCAGGGTGCCGAAGATTGGGTCCACGCCCCGGTAATCCGAGACGTCATAGCCGAAGTCCATCATGGGCGAGGTGAAGAAGGGGGAGATCCAGATGGCATCCACCCCCAGATCGGCGATGTAGGACAGACGGGCCGTGATGCCAGGCAGGTCCCCGATGCCATCGCCATTGGTGTCCTGGAAGCTGCGGGGGTAGATCTGGTAGATGGCGGCACCCCGCCACCATTCAGCCTGGGTCGATCGGTCAGGGCCATGCCGCAGCACGTTCATGGACTGTCGTTCCTTTCCGATGGGGCTTTCCGAGGTATCGAGCGGACTTGGACATTGCCGTGCTAGTTTTGTTGACATCTTTAAATTTACCATTTTCATGAAACCGGTTTCATACACATCGAGGAAGAAAACAGGCCCGACCGAAAGCCGCCTGATGGCGATAGGGGGAACTCGTGCCTGAGAAATGAAACCGGTTGCAATGAGCCTGGAAATATTTGTCCCTGGCGGGAACCTTGTCAACCAGTTTTTTTTATTGCCTTGTTTTTCATAACTCGTCTCAACCAGGTCAGGCCATAAAATTTTTGGAACCGATTACAATCAAGACGCATTGACATATGGGGCCCTGGATGGCTATTGATGAAGAGTCCAGTCAGGTCATCCCCAAATAAACCATACGTAGTGTCCACGCTGAATCCGGAAAGCGATACCCATGAAGATCACCATCGGCGAAATCGCCCGCCAAGCGGCTGTGTCCAAGGGCACGGTGAGCCGGGTCATCAACGCCAAGTCCACGGTGGCCACGAGGACCCGCCAGAACGTGCTGGAGGTCATGAAACGGCTCGACTATGTGCCGGATCCCGTGGCTCGCGAACTCTCCATGCGCACCAAACACACGCTGGGCATCTGGGTGGGAGCCGGGGCCAATCGCCTCTCCCCTTACTTCAACCTGATCTGGCGGGCGCTCCTGCATGAAATGCAGATGCGCGCCACCCAGGTCATCGAACTGCCCCTGGATATCACCCATGTGCGGCGCCATTTCGATGCCGTGCTGATGTTCCACTGCGCCGATATCGACACGCGCCTGGCGGCGCTGGCGGCCCGCCGCACCCCCGCCGTCTTGATCGGGCACTACCCCGGGATCTCCACCGTGACCCCGGATGATCTGGGCGGCGGATACCTGGCCGCCGAAAGGATGCTGGCCCTGGGACACCGGCGGTTGCTGCACCTCAGCGTGGGGGATGATCTCCAGTGGGCCCGGGAGCGCGCCAACGGCTTCGAGGCTGGACTATCGGCCTCGGGACTGAAGAACTTGGAGACGGCGACGGTGCGGGGTGATGGTTCCGTCCTGGGCGGCTACCGGCTGATGCGCGATGCCTGGAAGCAGGGCCGCCGCCCCACCGCTGTCTTCTGTGCCACCGACGAAATGGCCATCGGCGCCCTGGGCGCCCTGGAGGATCTGGGCATTGATGTGCCCAAGGATGTCTCGGTCCTAGGCTTCGATGGCCTGACGGAACTCTACCCAGGCCTGGCCTCCGTGGCTCAGGACATCCCTGCCATCGCCCACATGGCGGTCTCCCTGGCCCTGGCCGCCATCGAGAAGAACGCCGTGCGCCAGAAAGTCGTGCCGGTGAGCCTCGTGGAAGGCGCCACCCTGGGCCCCGCCCCCCGTTGACATCCTGAGTCTTCACGCCGATCTTAAAGCCGCCTGAAGATCGTCCCCCTTGAATCTCCTCACCCTGGAGGCCCTCATGACCAAAGGTGAAAAGACCTTCGCCACAATTTGGAACCGGTTTCATAGGCCGGGATTCCCCTCCCCGCGGCCCCGCCCGATCCGCGCCTTGGCGGCCTGTGGGCTCGCCCTTTCTCTGGGATTCCTGGGCTGCGGCGGTGGGAGTGGATCCTCCGCATCCACGACGCCCTCCACCAACTATGACGCCGACCCCAACGCCACCCCCACGGTGGACACGGCCTACTTCGGCGTGCCCAGCACCCCCTTAGGCGCGGTGGTCAGTGGCGCCAACGTGACCTTCAACTACTGGAATCCCGTGGCTAGTGCGGTGAGCGTGAACCTGTACGCACATTGGAACGATGCACTCGCATCCCCCGCTGCCACCCTCAGCCTGACCAAGGGCGCCGGAGGCGTCTGGTCCAGCGGATCCGTGCCTCTGCCGACCCAGAACTACTACGCCTACAACGTCGGCGCCACGTATCTGCTGGACCCCTACGCCAAATCCATGGCCCAGTGGATGCACACCACCTCCAGCAGCATCCCTGGAGATTCCATCGGCAAGGGCGCCATCCTGGACCCTGCTGCCCAGGCCCCCGATGGGGGCTGGGCGCCCTACAACACAACCGCCTACTTCGATGGTTCGAAGATGAAGGGCGTCGATGGTTCAACGGCCGCCCCCTACACCTTCACCTCCAACCGGGATGCGATCATCTACGAGGCCGGTGTGCGGGACCTCACGGTGGACCCAACACTCACCTTTACGGCGTCGGGTCACACCTGGGGCACATTCAAGGCCCTGGTGGACATGCTCCCCCATGTCCAGAAGCTGGGCGTCACCCATGTCCAGCTGCTCTGCCCCCTCGCCAACTACACCTACGAACAGACCAAGATCGGCACCCGGGAGCTGGACGCAGCACAGACCTCCGGCGCGAACTACAACTGGGGCTACGATCCCCAGAATTACTTCACACCCACGGGGATGTATTCGGCCAATCCCAGCAACCCAGGCGCCCGGATCCAGGAGCTCAAGACCCTCATCAACGAGATCCACAGGCAGGGCATGGGCGTGATCCTCGATGTGGTCTACAACCACACGGCCAACAACAATGTCCTGGGGGAATCCCTGATCCCTGGCTACTACTACCGCTCCAGCAGCAATAACGGCGCCGGCAGCCGGGACGTGAAATCCGAATCCAAGATGGTGCGCAAGCTCATCGTCGATTCCATCGGCCATTGGGTGGAGGCCTATCACGTGGATGGCTTCCGCTTCGATCTCATGGGCGTCCTGGATACGGAGACCATCAAGGCCGCCTACGGTGCCGCCCTGGCCCATAATCCGCACACCCTCTTCCTGGGTGAGGGCTGGACCGGCTACTACACGGGCCCAGGCACGGACTACAACGGGGACGCCACCTCCGGCGCCGATCAGGGCAATGCTTCGAAATTCGCCGGAATGAACGTGGCCATGTTCTCGGATAGCTACCGCCAGATCTTCAAGAACGGCTATCCCAACGATGGAGGCAAGGCCTTCCTGACGGGCACAGCCCAGACGGTCAGCGCGCTCCTTTCGAATATCTCGGGACTTCCCAGCAATGGCTTCGTACCGGGTTCCACCAATAACGTCATCAACTACCTCACCTGCCATGACAATCTCTGTCTATATGACGTCCTTTCCCTGGCCACCAGCGCCACGAAGGCCGATGACGCCACCGTCCTCAAGCGCGCCCGCATCGCCTACGCCATCCTGCTGAGCTCCCAGGGGGCAGCCTTCCTCCATGCGGGCGACGAGATGTTCCGCACCAAGGAGACCACGGCCTCCAGCACCGCCAGCAACACCAAGAGCAACGGCACCCGCACCTTCGTCGACAACTCCTACAACGCCTCCGATGCCATCAACATGGTGAAGTGGTCCACGGTCTATTCCGGCGATCCGGTCTCCGGCGGCTTCGCCAACTACGACACCGCCCAGAACGGCTACAAGCTCTACAAATACACCCAGGGCCTGATCGCGATCAGGAAGGCCACCAACGCCTTCCGCCTGCCCGATGCGTCCATCCCTGCCAACGTGACGTCCATCCCCGCCAGCGGCGCGGGAACGAGCACACTGGCCTTCGGGTACAAGGCCATTTCCACGGATAGCACGGGCACCTGGTACGTGCTCCACAACGCCGATTCCGTCGCTCACGACTTCCCCGTGGATGCCGATTTGAGCGCGGGCCAGCTCCTGACCGATGGCGCCTCCGCAGGCCTCACGGCCATCCCCTCTCCCACCGGCGTCACACTCAGCACGGACGGAAAGACGGTGACCCTGGCCCCGCTCACATCGGTGATCTACAGGCGATAGCGATTTAGCGCAGGCCCGCAAAACGGACGCGGATCTTCCGCAGGCCCGGAAAGCCTGCCAGGGCCGTGACTCGTGTCTGCACGGGCCTGGCAGAGAAGAAATAGGGGCGCACCCCGGGATCCGGGGACGCGAAGGCGTAGAAGAGCGTGACGGGCCTTCCGTGCAGCGCCTGGGAGGTTATGTAGCTCACCAGCGCGTGTTCGGAAGAGTGGTAGCCACTCTTCCAGGCGTGGATCTTGAGCCCCGGACTGCCCTTGTTATCGCGCCCATCCACCCAGGCATAAATCTCGTGCTGGGCGTGGTCCACCATGAAGCGCAGCCAGTAATCGTAGGTCTTCGCCAGGTAGCGTCCCTGGGCAGGATCAGTCAGAGCCAGGGTCGCGGCGAGCTGGTCGAGCTCGGCGTAGATCCACCATTCCTTGCCCATATCCAGGCTGCCATCGGCCTGGGGACGGGAGGCCCAGGAGCCTGAATCGGCCAGATAGGCCTGGGCAAGGACCTCCCGCCCTTCCCGGCTGGCGAAGTCCACCAGGGCCCTTTCCCCCGTGAGGCGCCCGATGCGTTCGATCATCCACAGGGCCTTGGCCGTGTGACCGAAGTCCGTGTGCCGCGCACCCAGGGTCTTGCCGCGGGCATCCTGGATCGTGCCCCAGAAGAGGTGGCGCTCCGGAGCGAAATACTGTTCGATCATCACCCGGGCGAGCCTCACCAGATCCCGCTTCCACTGGGCGCGATAGGGCTCCGGCAGGATGGGCGTGAGCAGCAGCATGTAGGCGTTGATCTGATCGAGCTGGGCCACCAGTTCCTGGCGCTTATCCTCCGCGCCCTTCTCGTCCTGGACCGCCCATCGAAGCATGCCCCAATCCGGATTCCAATACTGGCTGAAGATGTGCGCCTTCAGGCGCAGGATATCGGCCAGCACTGCCTTGTCCCGGGTGAGGTAGTAGTACATCGCCATGCCGAGCTGGGCGTAGGCCAGATCCTGGCTCGTGCGCTGCAGGAGCGGAGGCCCGGCCACGCCCTTCTCCCAGTAGGAGATGGCGCTGCCGCTCTCCTTTTCCAGGGCATGCTGCCGGAGATACTGCACGCCATCCCGGGCCAGGGCGAGCAGCTTCGGATCCCCCGTGAGGTGGTAGGCCACCCCGTAGAAGTAGGTCTGTCGCGATTTCATGCGCACGAATTCGCAGCCGAGCCCCTCCTTGATCCACCCCGGGGCCCAGGTGATCTCGGGGCAAGGCTGAGTGCTGGAGGCCCGATGGCCATCATTGCAGCGGAAGGTGGGGAAGTTCCCTTTGGGGCTTCCCCAGGCGTCCGGCAGATTCCAGAAGGGCAGGAGATCCTCCCGGAAGTGATCCAGCCATCGCTGGCCGGGAGGCAGGGTCTCGAGGACGGGAGCCGACTGCGCCCCCCCACAGGGCAGGAGGATCGCAAGCGCCAGGAACGTGCGTCTGAAAAGGGCAGGAATCATGGGCACACCGGAAGGTTGTGGGGGGAGTCGAAGTATCTTAGCCCTTGGTGAGCGCGTCCCAACCCAGGGCGCTCGCGCCCAGGATCGCGGCCTGGCCGCCCTGGATGCCCGAGGGCAGGAGCTTCACCGTGTTCCTGAAGATGGGGAAGAGGTTTTCCTCCAAGGCTCGCCGGGTGGGATCGAAGAGCAGGGCTCCGGCTCCGGCCAGGCCTCCGAACAGGATGATGGCCTCGGGGCTAGTGAAGACCACGGCATCCGCCAGCTTTCGGCCCAGGATATCGCCGGTGATCCGGAAGGCTTCCAGGGCCAGGGCATCGCCCCCCTGGGCGGCCTCGAAGATCCTCCGGGAGCTGAGTTCGGGAGGAGGCACCTCCCGCAGCTCCGTGGCCAGGGACCCGGCCTCCAGCAGCTCCAGGACCGTGCGCCGGATGCCCGTGGCCGAGGCGAAGGTCTCCAGGCAGCCCCGGCGTCCGCAGCCACAGAGGCGGCCTTGGGGATCCACGATCACATGACCCACTTCGCCGGCGAAGCCCGTGGAACCATAGACCAGCCTGCCATCCACCACGATGCCGCTGCCAAGCCCCGTCCCCAGGGTAATGACCATGAAGTCCCGCATGCCCCGGGCCGCCCCGAAATGCATTTCACCCAGGGCCGCGGCATTGGCGTCATTGGTGGCCACCACGGGCACCTGGAAGTACGGGGACCATTCCAAGCGCAGATCCACACGGCCCCAGCTGAGATTGGGAGGGTTCTCAATGGTTCCCCGGGCGTAGTTGGCATTGGGCGCCCCCATGCCGATCCCCAGAAGTTCGAAGCCCTCCCCCAGGCCCTCCAGCAGACCCTGGGCCCGGGCATGCAGGCGCTGGAAGAAGAGCTGGGGCGCCTGATCGCCGCGGGTGGGCATGGAATCCGAGGCGTGGCACCGCCCCTCTTGGTCCACCAGCCCCAGGGACGTATTGGTCCCGCCGATATCGACTCCCAGCACGAGTCCCGTATGTCCCATGGCGCGTCCACTCCTGGCTCCATCCTAGGCAGCTGGAACCCCATCGCATCCCCTGCCGGGAGGGCATTGGCAACGAAGGGATGACAACCCCGGAATGATCTGGAATATTTTTATCATGGTAAACTATTTCAAGACCATGAACATGCCATCCGACACCCCCGATATCCAGGTCCGCCTCGCGGAAGCCTACCGTGATCTGCCGGAGGCCCAGCGCACCATCGCCGATCTCCTGATGGGAGATCCGCTCCTGGGCGCCCTCTGGGGCATCGAGTCCATGGCCGAGCGGGCGCAGGTGAGCGTCGGTTCGGTGATGCGCTTCGCCAAGCGCCTGGGCTACAAGGGCTTCAGTGAATTCAGGGATGCCCTTCGGGAGGCCTGCACGGCCCGTTCCGGAGAGGCGGAGCTGGAGCAGTTGGAAGTCCCCACCGATATGTTCGGCACCCTGGGTGAAGTGGTGCGGCGGGACGGGGAACACCTCACGCGGATGATCCAGGCCGTGGATCACACCCTGTTGGAATCTGCCACCCAGGTGCTGGTGCAGGCCAATCATCGCGTGATCCTGGGCCGAGGCGTGGGACACGTCATGGGCCAGATCTTCGCCTTCTACCTCACCCAGGCCGGTGTGCCCTGCATCGCGGCCCTGCCTTCGGACTTCTCCAACCAGGTCGCCAATCTGAGGCCCAAGGACCTGCTGGTGGTAATCAGCTTCGCGCCCTACAGCCGGGAGACGGTGGACGCGGCCATCTTCGCCAAGCAGAATGGCGTCCCCGTGCTCGCCTTCTCCGACCAGAAGGCCTCCCCCCTGGCGCCCTACGCCGATATCCTCATCCCCGTGCCCAGCGAGGATCTGCTCTTCAGCTTCAGCCTCACCTCCTTCGCGGCCCTCTCCCATGCCTTCGCCATCGTCCTGGCGGCCCGGGACCAGTCCGGCACCCTCAAGCGCCTGAAGGCCGCCGACAAGGTCGCCCAGCCCCTCTTCGTGGATCACTGGCTGCCGATCCATCCCGGAGCCATGCGAAAACCGGTCCTGAAGCCCTAGACCCTCGACGCGATCCGGCTAGAACCTCTCCCAGAGGTCCTTGGCCAGGACCCGGCTGCGGGCGGCGAGTTCGGCCTCGTCCACGTCGATCTTCAGGCGCTTGCCCTCCATGAGGATGCGGCCGCCGCAGATGGTGGTGTCCACGGTTCCCTGGGAGATGCCGAAGACGAGATGACCCAGGACGGTGCTGTCATCCAGGGGCGTGGGGGCGTGGTAATCCATCAGGATGACATCGGCGACAGCGCCCTCTTCCAGACGCCCGATGGGAAAGCCCCAGAGCCGACTGGCCAATTCGGGGTTGCGCAGGAAGAGCGCATTGGTGAGTTCCATGAAGCCGCAGCTGGGATTCTCCTGGCGGAGATGCTGGGCGAAGAGGCCCACCCGCACTTCCTCCAGCATATTGACGGTCATGGCGTCCGTGCCCAACCCCACGCGCACGCCGCGCTTGACCAGTTCCACCACGTTGGCGATGCCCACGGCATTGTTGAGATTGGACTGGGGATTGTGGGCCACGAAGGTGCCCGTGCGGGCAAGGATCTCCATATCGGCCTCGTCCACGTGCACGGCATGGCCGGCGAGGCTCTTCGGCCCCAGCAGGCCATGGGCGTCGAGACGGGCCACGGAGCTGAGGCCATGGTGCTCGCGGTTGAAGGCCACGTCGGAAGCGGCTTCCGCCACATGCACATGGAAGCCGGTGCCGAGGTCATGGCCCAGGACCGAGGCTCGGTCCAGGGAAGAATCCGAAAGGGTGAAGGCCGCATGGAGGCCGAAGAGGGCCCGCAGCTGCGGATCTTCTTCCCGGGCGCAGCGCTTGGCGAAGGCGGCGTTCTCCTCCAGGCCCTCCTCGAGGATGGCCTCCCCATCGCGGTCCGAGAGTTCGTAGCAGAGGCAGGCGCGCAGACCCATTTCCTTCACGGCCAGGGCGATGCGATCCAAGGAACCCCGCACGGAGCCGGGGCTGGCGTGATGATCCACAAGGGTGGTGGTGCCCTTGCGGATGGCCTCCACCAGCATGATCCGGGCGCTCATCTCCACGTCGTCCAGGCTCAGCTTTCGGTCCAGGCGCCACCACAGATGGTCCAGCACCTCCTGGAAGCTGGCGCTGGGTTCGGCCTTGCCCAGGCCCCGCACCAGCGTCGAGTAGAAGTGCATGTGGGCGTTCACGAGGCCCGGCATCACCACCTGGCCCTTGGCATCCAGCACCCGGTCGAAGGGGCCCTCGATGTGCGGGGCGACCTTCGCGATCAGCCCATCCTCCAGGAGCATGGAATGGCCCTCCAGCACGCGGCAGGGCGAGCCGAAGGTGATGAGGGTGCCGTTCTGGATGAGGATGCGCATGGAATCAGCTTTCAAAAAAACAATTCACCACGGAGGCACGGAGGACACAGAGTAAAGACAGGGAGGAAGAATAGGATCCTCTTTCTCCGTGTTCAGTTCTCCGCGCCCTCCGTGCCTCCGTGGTGCCTTACAGTCCGACTTCCCGATTGAAGTCGGTGATGAGCTGGTCGAAGTGGACGACCTCCTCTTCAAACATCTCGCGCCAATACTCGGGGTTCCACTGAGCGTTGATCTCCTCGAAGGTCTTCCCCTGCTGCTCGACCCAGGTGTAGTACTTCAGGTTGTGGATGGCCTTGCGGTCGGTGAAGGAGAGTTCCTTGAAGTGATCCACGGCCTGGCGCTCGAGGCTGCCGGTCTGGGTTCGGGCGGCGTCCACGGCGGTGAAGGCGCCGCGCTCGGCTGTGAGCTCCTCCAGGCGCGAACGATACATCTCCACGCTATCGGTGAAGATGGTGAAGACCACGTCGTTCTCGTCCAGCTCCCAATACTTGGCGGCCTTGATGGCGGCCAGCATGTTGCAGATGCCGCTGATGCCCAGCAGGCCGAGTTTCTGGATGGTCCCTGCGTCCACACCTGAGGCCGCGAGGAACTTCTGTCCCTCGGGCTCGTTGAAGAGCCGCAGGAGGCGCATGCAATCCTCGTCATCGATGGCGGCCACGGCGTCGGTATTGCGGACATTGTGGACCCAGGGCACATGCTTATCGCCGATGCCCTCGATGCGGTGATCGCCGAAGCCGTTGTTCAGGAGCGTCGGGCACTGCTGGGCCTCGGTGGCCACGATCTTCAGGCCGGGGAACTGCTTCTTCAGATAATCCCCCGCCCCAATGGTCCCAGCGCTCCCGGTGGCACTGACATACGCTGAAAAACGAGTCTTCTCGTTTTTCAGGCCATTGAAGACCTCTTCCATGGCAGGACCGGTCACGTTGTAGTGCCAGATGGGGTTTCCGAATTCCTCGAACTGGTTGAAGACCATGTGGATGGGATCGTTCTTCAGCTCCCAGCACTTGTCGTAGATCTCCTTCACGTTGGATTCGCAGCCCTTGGTGGCGATCACTTCGGCGCCGATCTCCGCCAGCCAGGTGAAGCGCTCCTTGGACATGTTCTCCGGCAGGATGGCCACGGCCGTGCAACCCAGGATGGCCGAATCGAAGGCGCCGCCCCGGCAGTAGTTCCCGGTGCTGGGCCAGACGGCCTTGTGCTTATCGGGATCGAACTCGCCGCTCACGAGGCGGGGCACCAGGCAGGCGAAGGCCGCGCCGACCTTGTGGGCGCCGGTGGGAAAGTACTTGCCCACCAGCCCGATGACCCGGGCCTTGATGCCCGTGATCTCCCGAGGGATCTCCAGGAAGTTGGGACCCGCGAAGAGGCCCGTCTCCGGATCATTCTTCCAGGTGATGCGGAAGAGGTTGGCGGGGTTCACATCCCAGAGGCCCACGCCCTTGAGCTTGGCCTTCTGGGCGGCCGGGATGCTCGCGGGGTTGCGCATCTGCGCGAAGGTCGGAATGACGATGCCCCGCTCACGGCAGCGCTTGGCCGTCCGCTTGACGACTTCGGGGTTGGAGGATTTCACGATTCGAGACATGGGCGGGCTCCTGGGGCTGTGCTAGATGCTGAGTGTCTTCGCGCGGTTCACGATCTCTTCGAGCTTGGCGCCGGGGTTCTGGAGCCGCGTGAGGAACATGAGGGCGCTGATGACGAAGGGCTTGTAGCTGGCTTCAGCGTAGGTGGGAATGCGGTATTGTTCGAAGACCTCCTTGCTCACTTCGCCGGCCTTGCAGCTCACGTCGGTGATATCGGCGGGCAGGCAGTGCATGTAGAGGGCCTTCTTGTCGTGGGTGAGGTTCATCTTGGCGCGGTCGCATTCCCAGTTCTGGAATTTGGCGTTATTGGCCAGACAGGCCTGTTCCAGGTCCTGGAGGCCTGCCTTGTCGGACTGCTTCAGGAGCTGGGTGCGCTGCTGCATGACCTGGAAGGGAGCCCAGGACTTGGGGTAGACGATGTGGGCGCCCTCGAAGGCCGCTTCCATGCTATTGACGGTTTCGAAGCTGCCGCCGCTGGCCTTGGCCTGCTTGCCGGCCATCTCCACGACCTTGGGGATGAGATCGTAGCCCTCGGGATGGGCCAGGCTCACGTTCATGCCGAAGCGCGTCATCAGGCCGATGACGCCCTGGGGCACGGAGAGGGGCTTGCCGTAGCTGGGGCTATAGGCCCAGGTCATGGCGATCTTCTTGCCCTTCAGGTTCTCGAGACTGCCGAAGTGCTTCTTGAGCCAGGCCAGATCGGCCAGGACCTGGGTGGGATGATCGATATCGCACTGGAGGTTGATGAGGCTGGGGCGGCGGTGGAGCACGCCCTGCTTCGCGCCGTCCGTGAGGGCGTCGCCCACCTCCTGCATGTAGGTGTGGCCCTCGCCCAGGAACATGTCGTCCCGGATGCCGATGACTTCGGCCAGGAAGCTGATCATGTTGGCGGTCTCCCGCACGGTCTCGCCGTGGGCCACTTGGCTCTTCTGCTCATCGAGTTCCGAGAGCGTGAAGCCCATGGCGCTGGCCGCCGAGGCGAAGGAGAAGCGCGTGCGGGTGGAATTGTCCCGGAAGATGGAGATGGCCAGGCCCGTATCGAAGGCGCGGTAGGATTGGCCCGCCTGGTGGATCTGCTTGAGGGTCTCGGCCAGGGTGAGGATGGCCGAGAGTTCCTCGGTGGAATGCTCCCAGGTGAGCAGGAAATCCTTTTGGAAGAGATCCGTCTTCAGGGATTGGAAGGCGGCAAGCTGTTCGCGGATGGACACGTATGACTCCTGGAGTGTGGGTTGAGGTTCTGGGTTCAGGGTTGAGGCTGGAGAAGGATCCCAGCTGGAGATTCGGGATGAAGCAGCCTGCCGTCGGCCACGACCGGCTCCCCCCGGAGCAGCACATGGCGGAAGGCCAGCCGAGAGGTGAAGCCCGGATAGGTCTCGTGGACATCGGACAGGGAAGAAACCAGGGGCCTTTCGGGACCCTCCGGATCCAGCACCACCAGATCGGCATCCCAGCCGGGACGGATCGCACCCTTGCGATCCTCCAGTCCGGCGCAACGAGCTGGGTTGCGGCTCAAGCGCCTCGCCAATTCCAGGGCGGCGCGATCTGGGTCGTCCTCCCAGAGCTTCCACGCGAGATGGGGCAGCGCGCCCAAGCCCCCGAGGCCGTTGGCGGCCGTGCGGACATCCCGGTGATCCCAAGCGTCCTTATCCTGGCGGAGGAAGGCGCAGTGATCCGTGGCCAAGAAATCGAAGGCTCCGGCCCGGGCCATGGCGCGAAAGCGCGCCCGGTCTCCCCGCAGGGGCGGCGAACAGAGCCAGCGATGGCCGTCCGGGCGATCCAGCCAGGTCTCGTCCAGCCAGAGATACTGGGGACAGGTCTCGCAGGTGACATCGAGCTTGCCCCGGACGCGCAGCAGCGCTTCGGCCGCGGCGAGGGTCGAAACATGGACGACATGGAGGGGGGTTTGAGAGGCCGCGGCCAGACCCAACAGGGCCTCGACGGCCAGGAGTTCGGCCCGCTCAGGGCGGAGGGATCCGTGGGAGCTGGGTTTGGAGAGATCCAGGCCCCCGGCATCCACCGCCGCCATCCAAGCGTCGTCCTCGCAATGCACCAGGAAGCGCGCCCCCAGGGGGCCCAAACGCCTGAAGAGTTCGTCCAGGCGCGCCCGGGAGGCGAAGAGTCCCGCGGGCCTGTAGGTCGTATAGAACTTGAGCGTCCCGTAGCCCGCGGCCACCAGGCCTTCGAGATCCGTCCAGTCTTCCGTCTCGAAGCGCGTGGGCGTGAGGTGCCAGCATATATCGGCGTGGCTTCGGCCCTCGGCCTTGGCCCGAGCCGTCTTCAGGGCCTGGATCAGCGTCTCCCCGGGCCCCTGGGTGACGAAGCTGCAGAGGGTGGTGATGCCATTTTGGAGGGCCACCCGGGAGCCGCTCTCATAGGTATCGGCCAGGTAGAAGGGCCCGATGCGGTCATCCAGGTGCACATGAAAATCGATGAAGCCCGGCAGGACATAGCCCCCTGCGGCGTCGATCACGCGGTCGGCAGCCGCCTCGCTCCCCGGAGGCAATAGGGCCAGGATGCGCCCGTCTTCCACCAGGATATCCAGGGGCTCGATGCGATCCTCGAGCACAAGGCGACCATTCCGGACCCGCGTCTTCATGCTTGAACCGCGTCCAGACGGGGCTCGATGGCTTGGGGGATGGAGATGCGGGAGAGGGGGGCCTCCACATCCTTCAGGCCGTGCCCCGTGGCCAGGATGACGATGCGGGGTCCGGCTTCCAGGCGCGAAGGACCGGCCTGGAGTTTCACGAGCCCTGCGGCGGCTGTGGCGGCGGCGGGCTCCCCGAAGATGCCCGTGGTGCGGGCCATCTGGGCCTGAGCCTCCAGGATCTCGGCGTCACTGACCAGCAGTGAGCAGCCTCCGCTCTCCAGCACTGCGCGCCGGGCCCAGTGGGCGTTGCTGGGGCAGGACACTGAAATGGAATCGGCCCGGGTGGTGGGGTTCGAGGCATC
Organism: uncultured Holophaga sp.; assembly: GCA_963664825.1. GTDB lineage: Bacteria > Acidobacteriota > Holophagae > Holophagales > Holophagaceae > JAYREN01. The sequence continues at coordinate 2,084,236 of OY761614.1, read as the reverse complement.
CGCGTATTGACCGGTCTGGATGTAGTTGTGGATGGCGTCGGAGGTTTCCGCCTGGACGCAGATGAGCCTGGGGAACTGCGCGATCAGGCCCGCACGCTGAAGATCCAGGAAGGCCTTGTGCAGGCCCGCCAGGATGACGCCATCCCCCACGGAGACCAGGATCGCGTCCGGCACCTGGAAACCGAGCTGGGCCCAGATCTCCAGGCCCACGGTCTTCTTGCCTTCGATGGTGAGCGGATGGTAGGCGGTATTGCGGTTGAGGCCCCCGCGCTTTTCGGTAAATTCCAGGGAGAGCCGGAAGGCATCGTCGTAGGTGCCCTTCACGGGGATGACCCTGGCGCCGTAGAGCACCATCTGCACGAGCTTGGCCTTGGGGGCCTTCTCGGGCACGAAGATCAGGGCCTCCCGATCGGTGCTGGCGCAGACCGCAGCCAGGGCCGAGGCCGCGTTGCCCGTAGATGCCGTCACGATGCGCTTCTCGCCCAGGCGTCGGGCCTCGGCCACTACCAGGAAGGAGGCGCGATCCTTGAGGCTGCCGCTGGGGTTCAAGCCATCATTTTTCACCCAGAGATTCTCAAGGCCCAGTTCGGCTCCGAACTGATCGGCCCGGGTCAGGGGCGTATTGCCCACAGCCAGGGGAGGATGGAATTCAGGCTCCACCGCGCAGAAGAGGTTCCAGTCCGGACAGTTCTTGTCGAACTTGGAACCGATGGCCTTGTAGTCGAAGACCACCTCCAGCACGCCCTTGAGGGGCATGCCCGGATGGTAGGCCTGACCGCACTCCGGGCAGAGGTAGCGTACAAGCTCCCGGGTGTATTCGCGTCCACATTCGGTGCAGCGGTAGAGGAAAGGGGTCATAGATCGGCCTTCCCGTTGAGCTTGGCCACGAGGGCCGCATAGAAGGCCGAGGCGCCCGAGAGGTGTTCCAGGGGGCAGTGCTCGTTGGGGAAGTGGGCCAGCACTTCGTTGCCGGGCCCGAGACCGAGGCAGGGGATGCCTTCCAGCCCGGCAATGGCGATGCCATTGGTGCTGAAGGTCCACTTGTCCACGAAGGGCGCCTTGCCCAGGGCCTGGGTGTAGGCGGCGGTGGCGTCCTTGAGCCAGGGGCTGTCCTCGGCGAGCACCCAGGTGGGGTAGTACTTCTCCATGGGGTAGACCAGGCCCGTGTAGGCGGGCTCGCGGTATTCCAGGATCGTCACCTCGGCATCGGCATATCCGGCCCGGGCGGCGGCGTCCTTCACTTCGGCCACGGCGCTCTCCTTGGTCTCGCCTGCGGTGAGGCGGCGGTCCAGGCTGAGGGTCGCGCTATCGGGCACGGCGCACTGGCTGGGGCCCGTGAAGAAGACCTGGGAGACGCAGACGCTGCCCTTGCCTAGGAAGGGATCCACGGCCAGACGCTGGTGGAGCTTCTCGATCTCGAGGGCCACGCGGCTGATCTTGTAGATGGCGTTATCGCCCCGCTCAGGCGCGCTGCCGTGGCAGCTGAGGCCCTTGACCTGGACCTGCATCTCCATGCGGCCCCGGTGGCCGCGGTAGATGTTCATATTGGTGGGTTCGGTGATGACCACCAGCTCAGGCCGGATCTTCTCCTCCTTGATGAGGTAGGTCCAGCAGAGGCCGTCGCAGTCCTCCTCCATCACGGTGCCCGTGAAGAGCAGGGTGAACTGGTCGTTCAGGCCCATCTCCTTGATGATCTTCCCGGCCGTCACCATGGAGGCCATGCCGCCCTCCTGGTCCACGGTGCCCCGGCCCCAGACCTGGCCATCCTCGACCTTGGGGGTGAAGGGATCGAAGTCCCAGAGGCTCATGTCGCCGGGATAGACCGTATCGATGTGGGCGTCGAAGGCGATGACTCGGGGGCCTGAGCCGATGCGGCCGATGACGTTGCCCAGGCCGTCGATGCGCACTTCGTCGAAGCCCACCTTCTCCATCTCGGCCTTGATGACCTGGATGACGTCCTTTTCCTTCCCGCTGAAGGAGGGCACGCGGACCATGTCCATGAGGAAGGCCGTGGTTTCGCCTTCGAGCTGCTTGGCGCGCTGGGCGATCTTTTCGTAGAGGGTGGTCATGGGAGGACTCCAGGAAAGGTCATCTGACGGAGGGGTTCGATGGAAATATCGGAAAGAGGAGCGGAAGACTCGTTTCTAGCCACTTCTTCCCAACGGTCCCCCCGTGCGCCGGGAGGAACGTTCGGATAGATACAGTGTGGAAGGGTGCGCCGGGGGATCAAGTAAAAAAATTGATCACAGCGGTCTTATTTTTGTTTATACCCCTTCAGGCGGAGGGGACGGCCTCCCGGGCGCTCAGGAGGGCGATCAGGGTGGCGCAGGGGGAGAGATCCAGAACCTGACCCTCGGCGGCCTTCCCCAGGACTTGAGCGCCGAGGAAGCGCCAGGTGTCGGCCTCGAAGCGGGCACAGAGGAGATCGGAGCGATATTCCGCAACGCTGCCCCGGACTTCCAGGCGGTGGGTACGACCCTCCAGCCGCGCCTCCAGGACCCGACTGGAATCTGTCGAATCCCACCGGAAGGCATCGCCAGTGGCCTCCGCGAAGCCTTCGGCATCGATCCAGAAGCGCGGCTTATCCCGGTAGGGAGCCCCGACAGTTGGACAGAAGGTGGCACAGTTGCCGCACTCATTGCAGAAGTCGCCGATATTGAGGGTCTGGATGCCCTGTTCGACCCTGAAGGGCCGCAGGCCCTCCGGGACCGCCTGCCCCCCCCGCACCACCAGCTCGGGCAATTCCAGGGAGAGGGGAGCCATCTCATAGGCGCGATTGGCGCGATTGGGACAGACGGTGACGCAGAGGCTGCACATCTCGTCGCAGTCCAGGCAGCGGCTGGCCTCTGCCACGGCGGCCTCGGAAGCAAGGCCGTGGAGAACCTGATCGAAACCGCCGCGCTGCCCCACGGGCAGGACGGGCACGGTCTGGGCCGCGACCTTGCGGGATTTCTTCTCCAGCATCGCCACCGGCCCCAGGCCCTTGGCGAGCGCGGGTTCCGGGAGCGGCAAGACGCCATGCCTGCGGCCGATGGCCTCGGCGGCGGCCCGCCCATCGGCGATGGCCTTGATGACCGAGGCCGGCCCTCGGGCCACATCCCCCCCGGCGAAGACGCCGGGGACGCTCGTCTCCCGGCTCTCGGGGTCCACCACCAGCGTGCCATTCCGATGCTGCTGCACACCCAGGCCCACCAGGAAATCCAGCGCGGTCTCCTGGCCGATGGCGGGAATGATCGTGTCTGCGGGGAGGATCACCTCGGGCTCTCCCGAAGGCACGGGCTTCGGGCGTCCCGAGGCGTCCGGCTCACCCAGGGTCATGGGCGTGCAGGCCAGGCCCACCACCCTGCCCTTCTCCACCACCACCCGGCTTGGCGCGAAGAGAGCTTTCAGAGCGATGCCCTCCAGGAGACAATCCCGCACTTCTTCAGGATCGGCGGGCATCTCCGAGCGCGTGCGGCGATAGACCAGGGAGACCTGAGCATTCTTGGCCATCCGCCGGGCGGAGCGCGCCGCGTCCATGGCCGAATTGCCGCCGCCCACCACGAGGATGTTCCGACCCAGATCCAGGCGCTGCTCGTTTCGAACCTTGTCCAGGAATTCAAGGGCGTCCAGCACACCCTCGGCCTCTTCCCCTGGGATGCCCAGGCGCTTGCCCTTCTGGGCGCCGACTCCCAGGAAGAGATAGGCGTGTTCCTTGCGCAGGGCCTCGAGGGAGATATCCCTGCCCAGGGCCTTCCCCAGATGGATCTTCACGCCCAGCTGGCGCAGCCTTTCGAGATCGAGTTCGAGAGTCTTGTCCTCCAGCCGGTAGCGCGGCACGGCGCCGCCCACCATGCCGCCCACCTGGGGCTTGGCCTCGAAGATCTCGGCCTCGAAGCCCATCTTCGCCAGGTAGTAGGCCGCCGACATACCCGCGGGACCTGCCCCCACGATGGCCACCTTCACGCCCTTGGGAGTGCCCGCCTGTTCCAGGGGTGCATGGCCCTTTTCAAGCAGCGAGCATTGCTCGAAGGCGAAGCGCTTGATCTCCCGGATGCCCAGGGGCGCATCGAAGAAATTCCGCACGCAGCGATCCGTGCAGATGTGATCGCAGATATTGCCCGTCACCCCCGGCAGGGGATTGGTGCGCAGGATGACCTCCATGGCCTCCCGAGGCTTCCCGTGGGCCACCAGCCAGAGGTAGTCGGGAATATTCTGGTGGGTGGGACAGGCCTCCTGGCAGGGCGCCGCGATGCAATCGAAGGTTCCGAGGGCCCGCTCTCCCTTGAACTGGAGGGGCTTCTCCCGGCGCGCGTAGCGCTCGTCATCGAGGACGCATTCGGCGTGGCGGGCCAGATTGAAGCGGGCGCCCTGGCCGCCGGAACGGGCCTGGACAAAGGCTTCCAGGCTATTGGCACCGGCCTCCACCATGGCCGAATCGAGGTTCACCAGATACTGCTGGAGCCGGGCGTAGCCTCCGGGTTTCAGGAGATCGGTGCAGACGGTGACCGGCCCGAGGCCGTCGGCCACCAGACCCGCGAAGTTCGTGGCGTCGGCACCGCCGCAGAAGCTGATGGGCACCTGGCCATCCAGGGCTTCTGTCCGGAAAGGGGGGACCGCCTGCTCCCGTGGGTCGCGATGTCCCCCCTTTGACCCCCACGCGCTGTCCGAGCAAAGCCCGGATAGCGCGTCCGTGACCAGCTTGGCCAGGTTGACCGTGAGCGGATGCAGGGAGCGCCCGGACATGTACATCATCTTTTCGCCGGAGGGGAAGATGGGCCGGTGGTTCACCACTTCCAGCGTATTGGAGAGTTTGAGGCCGAAGTGCTGGGGCAGGCCCTGGGCGACCTTGGCCAGGTTCTTCACCATGGCCATGGCGTCCTCGAACTTGGGATCGTGCTCGAAGGCGGCGTCCGGCACCTGGATCTCGAAGCCGAGGGTGTCACTGAGGATGCCCCGCAGCCGCTCGGGGCCGAGCAGAGTGGGATTGAGCTTCACCCAGGTGTTCACGCCCAGGTCCACCAGCAGGTAGCGGGCGATGCGCTCGATTTCCGCCGGGGGACATCCGTGCATGGTGGAGAGTGTGATGTGGTCGGAGATCTGGTGGGGGATCTCAATCTCCCGCACAGCCGGGTAGGCCTTGGCCACCGCTGCAATGGCCGCGGGCAGGGCGTGGCTGGCATCGCGCATGGAGGCGATGAAGCGCTGCACCCGGGGGTTCTGGATGCCCTCCAGGTTGTAGCCGACGCTCATGGCGAAGAGGGTGCCGGGATCCTTCAGTCCCAAGCGATGGGCCAGGGCATGCACCAGCACCCAGGCGTTGAGGTATTCGTCGAAGGATTCTTCCAGCTTCAGTTCCTGGGACCACTCGCAATTGAAAGTGGCGTCGGCGGAATCGATGCAGGGACGACTGACCTGGATCTCATCGAGGATCTGGACGGTCTTGAGTTCCAGGAAGCGCGCCCCGCAGAGCCAGGCGGAAACGATGTTCTGGGCGAGCTGGGTGTGGGGCCCGGCGGCCACGCCCAGGGGAGCGGCCAGGGTGCGGCCGAACATAGGCGAGGCCATTCGGGCACTGGGGATCTGGATATGGGCCTTGGGGATGCCCAGGACCGTGTCCCGGCCGTCCAGTTCCTCGAAGATCCAGCGGGCCAGGCGTTCCAGCGAGGCGGGGCGGAATGCTTTTTCCATTACGAGACTCCCTTGTTCTTCTTGCCGAGGGCCTTCATCTCCCGCAGGGGGAGGGTCGTGCGGCGCAATCCATCGAACTGGCAGAGGGCGTTGGCCACGGCCGCGGCGGTGGGCACCAAGCCGATCTCGCCCACCCCCTTGGCGCCATAGGGGCCCACCGCATCGGGCACCTCGATGCCGATCACCTCCATGGGAGGCATATCCTTCGGCCGGAGGATGCCCAGATCGGCCATCTTGAAGGAAACAGGAAAACCGTCCTTGAACGGGAATTCCTCGGTGAGGGCGTAGCCCAGGCCCATATGGAGGGCGCCTTCGATCTGTCCCTCGAAGAGGGTGGGATTCATGATGCGTCCTGCGTCGTGGGCGGCGGTGATGCGCGTGATCTTTCCCGTCTCGTCCAGCTCCACGAGCTGCGCGGCGTAGCCGTACGAGTAGTGGGTGACGATGGGCTTCCCGGCCGGAGGCTGCTGGCCGGGGGCCACGGTCCAGTCGCAGACCCAGCTTCCGCGGAATTCGCGGCCCACGAGATCTGACAAGGATTTCCCCGAGGCCATTTCGCGCTTCAAGTCCTGGCAGGCCACGCGCACGGAGTTGGCGAGGAGGGAGGTGCCCCGGGAGCCGGTCGTCATGCCCGACTCGGCTTCCTCATCGGTCGCGACGATCACATCGATGAAGGCAGGATCGATGCCCGTCTCCTCCACGAGGGTCTGGACAGCCATGGTGAAGGAGCCCTGCCCCATCTCGCACCAGCCGTGATGGACCTCCACGCATTGGGGGCCCTTGATGACAATCTTGGCGTGACTGAAGTCCGGCATGCCACATCCGATGCCGGTATTCTTCATGGCCGCCGCCAGACCCGCGCATTTGGCCTGATAGAAGCGATCCTTCAGGGCCTCCAGGCAGGCGCGCACGCCCACGCCAGATTCCAGGATCTGCCCGGTGGCCGTCGTCTTGCCATCCACCAGGGCGTTGTCCCAGCGGAACTTCCACCTGTCGAAGCCCCCCATGCGGCAGAGTTCGTCCAGGCAGGATTCGAAGGCGAAATTCGACTGGTTGACGCCGAAGCCGCGAAAGGCGCCGCAGGGGACGTTGTTGGTGATCACCGCCGTGCCCTTCACATGCACATTGGGCACGGTGTAGGTGGCAGCGGAATGGGACACGGCCCGGTCCAGCACCGCGGAGCCCACGCTGGCGTAGGCGCCGGAATCCGAGTGCATGGTCACCACCATGGCGGTGAGCAGGCCATCCCGGTCACAGCCCACGGCATAGTCCATCACGAAGGGGTGGCGCTTGGGATGCATGCGCAGCGACTCCTTCCGATTCAGGCGCACCCGCACCGGTCTATCCGTGAACCAGGACAGCAGGGTCGCATGGGCCTGGGTGGTCAGGTCCTCCTTGCCGCCGAAGCCGCCCCCATTCTGCACCTGCACGACATTCACCCGGGACTTGGGCAGGTCCAGCACCAGGGCCAACTGATGGCGGTCCTCGTAGACGCCCTGGCTACAACTGAAGACCTTGATCCCCCGCTGTCCATCCTTCACCCAGGGCAGGGCCAGGGTGGCCTCCGTCTCCAGGAAGGCGTGCTCGACGCGCTGGGTGCTGAAGCGGTTCCGGGTCACGAAGGCGGATTTAGCCAAGGCCGCTTCCGCATCGCCCACGCGCACCTCCGCGCTGTGGAGGATATTGCCCTTCTCCGTGATCTGGGGGGCCGAGGGTTCCAGGGCCTCGAAGATATCGGTCACGGGCTCCAGGACCTCGTATTCCACCTGGATCCTGGAGACGGCCTCCCGGGCGGCTTCCAGGGTGGTGGCCGCCACGCTGGCCAGCACATCCCCGATGTAGCGGGTGATCTCCCCCTCTGCCACCAGCACGGGCCAATCCTGGAAGATGGAACCCATGAAACGCTTTCCAGGCACATCCCCCGCCAGGAGGATGCGCTGGACGCCGGGCACACGAAGCGCCTGGGAGATATCTATGCGGAGCACCTTCGCCCTCGGATGCTCCGAAAATTTCAGGGCGCCGTGGAGCATGCCGGGCTCCTTCATGTCCCCCACGAAAACGCGCTCACCCAGCACCGCCTCCCGGGCCGTGTATTTCCCGTGGCGCGTGCCGACCCGCCCCGTGCCTTCGGCCACGGGAACGGGACTGCCGCTGCGGAGCGCTTCGGCGGCACAGACAATGGAATCCACCACCTTCTTGTAGCCCGTGCAGCGACACAGATTCGCCGAAAGCCCCTGGGTGATCTCGTCCCGAGTGGGATTGGGATTCTTGTCCAGGATGGCCTTGGCCTTCATCACGATGCCCGGCGTACAGAAACCGCACTGGACGCCCCCCTTGAGCACGAAGGCGTCGGCGAAGGCCTCCCGCTCCCGAGCGGCGAGGCCCTCCAAGGTGACGAGGTGCTTTCCCGCAACGTCCTTCATCTTCATGCGACAGCTCAGGCGGGAGGCCCCATCCACCAGGATCGTGCAGCATCCGCAGACGCCCTCACCCGAACATCCATCCTTGGGACTGATCAGCCCGGCCACGTCGCGCAGGTAGGTGAGCAGGACGAGCTCGGGGCTCCCCTCGTAGCGGGTTTGTCTGCCGTTAAGAGTGAATTCCATAGTCTGTCTCCCTTCACCCTGGTCGCACGTTTGGAGGGGCAGATGATACCGAGACCAGACATGTAAAGCTTCATAGACAAAAAACGTGCAAATTATTTAAAAATGCACAGATAAAATCATATAGGAGTTCAGGGCTGGATCAAGAAATTTTTACCTGTTGAGATAAATTTTTGACTGCCCCGCCGACGAGCATGGCGAGGGGTTGCGGCCTACTGTAAGGCCTCCCCTTCCACATGCAATTCCCCATCCACCACGCTCAGGACGGCCAGTTCGCCGGACTTGAGCCGGCCCTCCAGCAGCTGTCTCGACAGGGGATTCACCACCACCTGCTGGATGAGCCGCTTGAGGGGGCGCGCACCCAGCTGGGGATCGAAGCCTTCCCTCGCCAACCACTCCAGGGCCTCATCGCCCACCTGGAGGCCGATGCGTTTCTCTAATAATTGAGATTCCAGGCGCCCCAGCTGAATCTTGGCCACGGCCTTCATATCGGCCTGGTCCAGGGTCCGGAAGCTCACCACCTCGTCCACGCGATTGAGGAACTCGGGCCTGAAGTGGGCCCGCAGCGCGAGATTGACGGCCTCCTGGGCCTTGGCCACCTCGCCCCCGGCCTCGAAGATGGCGTCGGAGCCCACGTTGCTCGTCATGATGATGATCGTGTTGCGGAAATTCACCGTGCGGCCGTGGCCATCCGTGAGGCGGCCATCCTCCAGCACCTGGAGGAAGAGATCGAAGATGTGCGGATGGGCCTTTTCCATCTCGTCCAGCAGGAGCACCGAATAGGGGCGCCGCCGCACGGCCTCCGTCAGGCGGCCCCCCTCCTCGTAGCCGATGTAGCCGGGAGAAGCCCCCGTGAGCCGCGTGGCATCCGCCTCGTGGGTGTATTCGCTCATGTCCAGGCGGACCATGGCGGTTTCCGAATCGAAGAGGAATTCCGCCAGGGCCCGGGCCACTTCCGTCTTGCCCACCCCCGTGGGACCCAGGAACAGGAAGGAACCGATGGGGCGCTTGGCATCCGAGAGGCCCGCCCGGTTGCGGCGCAGGGCCTCGCTGATGGCCCGCAGGGCGGGCTCCTGGCCCACCACCCGCTGCCCCAGGCGCGCCTCCATGGCGAGCAGCTTCTGGACTTCCCCCTCCATGAGCCGGGCCAAGGGGATGCCCGTCCACTTGCTCACCACCTGGGCCACATCCTCCTCGCCCACTTCCAGGCGCAGCATGGCGCCCTCCCGGTGGGAGGCCGCCTCGATCTGCTTTTCCAGGACAGGGATCTCGCCGTATTCCAGGCGGCTCGCCCTTTCGTACTCGCCCTTCCCCTTGGCCTGCTCCAGCTCGATGCGCAGATCGTCCAGGCGCTTCTGCTGGGCGCGGGTGGCCTCGATCCCCTTCTTCTCCAGCTCCCAGGTGGCGCGCAGGCGGCTCAACTCCTCGTGGAGTTCGCCCCATTCCTTTTCCAGCTCCACGAGGCGCGCCTTGCTGGCGGCATCCTTCTCCTTGGTGAGGGCATGGCGCTCCAGCTGGAGCTGCATCTCGCGACGCTCCCGCACATCGATCTCGATGGGCCTGGAATCGATTTGCATTCTCACGCCGGAGGCCGCCTCATCCATGAGATCGACGGCCTTGTCCGGCAGGAAGCGATCGGCGATGTAGCGCTGGGAGAGATTCACCGCCTCTACCAGGGCGGCGTCCCGGATGCGCACCCCGTGGTGCAGTTCGTAGCGTTCCTTCAGGCCCCGCAGGATGGAAACGGAATCCTCCAGGCTGGGCTCAGCCACCAGGACCGGCTGGAAGCGCCGCTCCAGGGCCGCGTCCTTCTCCACGTGCATGCGGTACTCGTTCAGGGTCGTCGCGCCGATGCAGCGCAGATCGCCCCGGGCCAGGGCGGGCTTCAATAGATTGGCGGCGTCCATGCTGCCTTCGGTCTGGCCCGCGCCCACCAACAGATGCAGCTCGTCGATGAAGAGGATGATCTTGCCGTCGCTGGCTTCGATCTCCTGGAGCACGCCCTTGAGACGCTCCTCGAACTGGCCCCGATACTGGGTGCCCGCCACCAGGGAACCCATATCCAGGCCCATGAGGCGCACGCCCTTCAGCCCCTCGGGCACGTCGCCCTTCACGATGCGCTGGGCCAGCCCTTCGACGATGGCGGTCTTGCCCACACCGGGTTCGCCGATGAGGACGGGGTTGTTCTTGGTGCGCCGGGAGAGCACCTGCAGCACCCGGCGGATCTCCTCATCCCGCCCGATAACGGGATCGAGCCTGCCGCTTTCGGCCAGGGTGGTGAAATCCTTCGCAAACTTTTCCAGGCTGGCGAACTTCTCCTCAGCCCTCTCGTCCTCCACGCGCGCGCCCTTGCGGCTCTCCCGAATGGCCGTTTCCAGCCGTCTGCGGTCCAGACCGAAGGAGGCCAGCAGCTTCTTCACGTCCGTATGCGCGTTGGCAAAGGCCAGCAGCATGGCGTCGGTGGCGATGTAGCGATCACCCAGACCCCGCCCCGTATCGCTGGCCAGTTCCAGGAGATTGCGGAAGGCCGGTCCCGGCTGAGGCTCCGCGCCCCCAAGGGCCTTGGGCAATTTGGCCAGCAGGGCCTCGGCGCCGTCCAGCAGGGCCGAGACGGATTCCGTCGCCAGGCCCGAACGTTCCAGCACGGGGCGCAGCCCCATCTCCGGCGTCAGGAGCGCCGCGAAGAGGTGCTGGGGCAGCAGCTCCGGATGCTGGCCCTCCATCGCCCGGTTGCGGGCGCCCACCAGGGCATCGTTGGCTTTCTGGGTAAGGGGAAGCAGGGACATGGCGGCCACCTATTTCTAGGATAGGACAGGTGCGATCCGAGGGGCCCCATGCCCCCCCCTCGCATTCGAAACGTCGCTTTCCCCTGCCTCGACGTGGGCTTCAGTTTTCCCCAGGGGCCAGCCCTCCTGCCAGTTGCTCGGCCTCCAGGCCGACGATGAGATCCCGCTGCTGCCCGGGCAGAATCATGACCGCCTTCACTCCGGCGGACTCCAGAGCCTTGGCGTCCATCAGCCCCGGGTCTGCAAGGCTCACACGCAGACGTGTGAGGGCAACGGCTTCCAGGGCTTTGATGTTGCCCGCTCCACCCAGGGCCGCCCGAAGGCTTTCGATCCGCCGCCCCATGGATTCAGGAATGGGAGCCACTTGAGGAGGCAAGTCGGGCATGGGGTGGGGCGTTGGAGGGGCATTGCCCACCGGGCCCTCGGCCTCGGCCCCGGCGGCCTTCAGATAGATCTGCATATCGGTCTTGAGGTTCTCGGAAGCCGGTCCGAAGATCGCCTGTTGGCTATTGCCCACCTGGAGCACTTCGGCAGCCCCCATGGCCTTGAGCCTGGCCCGGTCCACCCGCCCGGGCTCCCGCACGGAGACCCGGAGCCGGGTGATGCAGGCATCCAAGGCCGTGATATTGCTGCGCCCCCCGAAGGCCAGCACCAGTTCCCGGGCCCGCTGATCGCCACTCGTGGCATAGGCCGCCGCCGAGTCGATATCTTCCCGCCCCGGCGTCTTGAGGTTGAAGAACGGAATCGACCACCGGAAGAGGCCGTAGTAGAGCGCGCCATAGGCCGGTCCCAGCACCAGCACCAGCCACCATCTCTGGGCATTTGGACCCAGGACATTGAACATCACGAAATCGATGCCGCCCTGGGAGAAGGTGAAGCCCATGTGCATGCCCAGAGTGTTTGCCAGGAACTGGGTGGAGGCCGCCAGCAGCGCATGGACGAGGTAGAGGACCGGGGCCACGAACATGAAGGAGAACTCGATGGGTTCGGTGATGCCCGTGAGGAAGGACGTGAGCGCCGCCGAAATCATGATGCCACCCACCCGCACGCGGTTCTCGGGCTTGGCGCTCTGCCAGATGGCAAGGGCTGCGCCTGGCAGGCCGAACATCTTGAACAGGAAAGCCCCGGCCAGGATGCCCGCCGTGCGATCCCCGGCGAAGAAGCGGTTGATGTCGCCGCTCACGACCCGACCCGAGGCCTCATGGAAGGACCCGCTCTCGAAGAAGAAGGGCACGTTCCAGATGTGGTGAAGGCCAAAGGGCAGCAGGAGCCGCTCCACGAATCCATAGAGCGTGGCCGCAGAACGGGGACTGGCGACCGCGGCCCAGTGGGAGAAGTGGTTGATGCCCGCCTGCACCGGCGGCCACAGCACCGAAAGGACCACCCCCAGGACAATGGCGCCCACGGCGGTGATGATGGGCACGAAGCGCTTGCCCGAGAAGAACCCGAGGTAGGTGGGCAGGGCGATCCGGTAGTAGCGGTTGAACATGAAGGCCGCGAGGCCCCCGGCCAGGATGCCTCCGAAGACGCCGGTCTCCATGGAGGGAATGCCCATCACCAAAGACGGCGCCACCTTGAAAATGCCCGCCATCACGCCCAGGGTGGCGTTCATCACCAGGAAACCCACGGTGGCCGCGATGCCTGCGACGCCGTCGTTATCGGTAAACCCCAACGCCACGCCGATGGCAAATATCAGGGGCAGATTGCCGAAGATCACGTCCCCGGAGGCCTTCATGATGTTCGAGACCTGGGCGGGGATGATGCCGAAGTGAGCCGCGCCGATGCCCAGCAGGAGCCCCGCCACGGGCAGCACGGCCACCGGCAGCATCAGGGCCTTGCCGATCTTCTGAAGGGCACCGAACAGGTTCAGATTCTTGAGGACGCTCAGGAAAGACGTGGACATGGCCCGACTCCAGCGCAGGTATTCGAATCGTATTTATTCGGCAAAGGCAGTGAGGCGCTCCCGCACTTCCGCGGCCGTGCCCAGGCTCAGGAGCTCCCGGGCCAGGATTTCGCATTCGGCCTTCTTCAATCGGGAGATCCGGGCTTTGACCGCGCCGATGGCGGGCACGCTCACGGAGAGTTCGTCGAGGCCCAGACCCAGCAGCGCCGGGAGGGCGATACTCTCCGAGGCCAGTCCGCCGCAGATGCCCACCCACTTGCCGTGCCGGTGGGCGCTCTCCACGGTGAGACCGATCAACTTGAGCACACTGGGATGAAGCCCATCGGCCTGTGGAGCCAGCTTGGGGTGGCCCCGGTCCATGGCCAGGCAGTACTGGGTGAGATCGTTGCTGCCGATGGAGAAGAAATCCGTTTCCTGAGCCAGGGCGTCCCCGATCAGCACCGCCGAGGGCACTTCGATCATCACGCCCACCTTGATCCTGCGATTCAGGGTTTTGGCCTCTTCGGCCAGGATCCCCTTGGCGGCACGCAGCTCTTCCAGGGTGGCGATCATGGGGAACATGAGATGCAGATCCCCCAGGGGCGCGGCCTGCAGGACGGCCCTCAACTGGGTGCGGAAGAGCTCGGGCTGGTCCAGACTCACCCGGATCCCCCGCATGCCTAGGAAGGGGTTGGCCTCCTGGGGCAGGGGCAGGTAGGCCAGGGGCTTGTCTCCCCCCACATCCAGGGTGCGGATCACCAGCTTGCGGTCCCGGCCAAGGATCCTGGCCACGGCGCTGTAGGCCTCGGCCTGTTCCTCCTCGGTGGGAGGATCGGAGCGATCCAGGAAGAGCAGCTCACTCCTCAGCAGCCCCACGCCGTCTCCTCCAGCGGCGATGGCTTCCTGAGCTTCCTTGGCATTGCGGATATTGGCGGCCACTTCGATGCAAAAACCGTCCAAAGTCACCGCGGGCTTTTGGGCCGCCGACCTGTCCCGGGTCCGCTGTACGAGTTGCAATTCGATCTGCTGGCGGGCCTGGCCCAATTCGGATTCGCTGGGTTGGCGGTTCAGGATCCCCCGGTTGCCATCCAGCACCACCAGGGTCTGCCCGGGCAGGCTGAGGGCCGCTTCATCGATGCCGCAGATGGCCGGGATCCCCAGGGACCGGGCCAGAATGGCCACGTGGCCTGTGGGGCCGCCCTTGGTGGTGCAGAGGCCCCGCACCTGGGCGGGGTCCAGCTGGGCCGCCTCCGAAGGGCGCAGCTCCTCGGTGATGAGGATCGCGTCCGCGGGCATCTCTGGCCCGGCCTGGGTGGAACCCGTGAGCAGGGCCAGAACCCGGCGCCCCACATCCCGGAGATCATTGGCCCGCTCCCGCAGCAGGGGCGAATTCAACGCACTCAGCCTCGCCGCTCCCCCATTGAAGGCTTCCTTCCAGGCGAAGGCCGCACTCTTGCCCTGGGAAATCAAGGCCCGGGCCTGTTCCAGGAGCTCGGGATCGGCCAGGAGTTCCTGGTGGGCCGTCAGGATGCCCACTAGGCTCAGATCGGCGGTGGCCTGCATCCGGGCCTTGATGGCCTCGAGCTGGGAGCCGGCCTCGCCCAGGGCGGCCTCCAGGTGGGCCCCTTCCTGGGCCGGACCCTGGCCAAGCTCCACCACGGCCAAAATTTCGGGCCGGTACTGGAACACGTGGCCCACCGCCAAACCAGGGGCCGCAGCCATCCCTCCCAGTTCGCCCACGCCCAGGGCAAGGGCCTTGGGACTTGGCACCGAAGGCGCCACGACCACCGATCCTGGGGCCTCATCCCGACCTTCGGCCAGCAGGGCCGCCAGGGCACTGGAAGCCTCCCGGGCATCTGGGCCCGTGGACTTCACCTGCAGGGTGTCCCCCTCCTTGACCTCAAAGGCGAGAATGGCCACCACGGACTTGGCGTTCACTTCCTCGCCACCCCGCACCAGATGGATCGTGGCGCTAAAGTGCTTGGCGGCGGCCACCAAGATCGCCGCGGGCCGGGCGTGAAGGCCGGAGCGATTGCGCACCACTACGGGCCCTGAAGTCACCGTTTCACCGCTCTGGGGAGTCGCCTCCGGGCCGGTACTCTTGAGTTCCAGCCTCAAGACCCTGTCTCGCCCAGCCACCACCAGGCCGGTAGCAGCCTCCATGGACAGAATCTGTCTGCCTCCGGGCAGCACCATCTGGGTGAGCAGGCTCCTGGCCTGGCGCCCCACCCGAACGGGATCGAAGGTGATGAGGAGCTGGCCGGCTTCCACCCGGTCGCCCAGGCGGACCTTGGGTGTGAAGCCTTCCCCCTTGAGCATCACCGTATCCAGGCCCAGGTGCAGCAGCACCTCCACACCCTCGGGAGAAGTGATGGCGATGGCATGGTGGGCGCTATGCAACTGAGTCACCGTGCCCGCAAGTGGCGCCAGGAGCTCCCAGGAGGTGGGATCGATGGAGACGCCATCGCCCACCAATTTGCGGGCGAAAACCGGGTCAGGCACCTCAGCCAGGGGCACCATGAGCCCCGAAAGGGGGGCCAGCAGATCCAGGTGGAGCGAGGAGGGCGCGGGCACAACCATGAGAGCTCCTTCAAGTCTGCCCTCGGCCCGAGTGAATCAGGCCAATTGAGACCAGGCGGTTATTCCAAGAGGAGAGCGTATTTACGGGTTTGGAAAACTATAGGTCCCAGGACAGCCCGCTGCAATCCATTCCGGAGACCCGCATCAACAGAGGCCCTCCCGCCCTTCACCGGGCCGCTGCCCCTCTGGAGGATCGAATCCTGGAGGCCCCGAAGGCTTAGGTCTGGACATCCGAAGCCGGAGCCGCATCCTGTATCAGACCTACCGGGGGGCCTTCCACTTCATCGGAGTCGGCGTCATGAAACTGGGCATCCTGATCGAGACAAACGAGCCGGAGAAGGCCTGGAATGCCATGCGCTTGGCCAACGCGGCCCTGAAGAAGGGCCACGCGGTGAAGGTCTTTCTCATGAGCGCCGGCGTGGAGGCCCCCACCCTCGACGCCGAGCCCTACAGCGCCAAGGCTCAGTTCGAGGCCTTCGCCTTCGCGGGGGGCCTCGTCCTGGCTTGCGGCACCTGCCTGAAATCCAGGGATCAGGACTCATCAGAGGCCTGCCCCAGATCCACCATGGCGGACTGCCTGGAGATGGTGGAGTGGGCCGACAAGCTGCTCACGTTCTGAGAGGGGTTCCCTCGTCAAAAAGAATAAAGCCCTTGCCGCGCGAAATCCCGCAGGACTCCGCGCGGCAAAGAATGGATCTACCGCTCCGGGGCCAGCCCCGTGTCCTCAGGGCTCCGCCAGAGGTTCGACAGGAGGAGCTGGCGCATATGCTGGAACTCCTTGGGGAGCTTGTCGTAGAGCTTCTCGAAGAGTTCCTCGTGCAGCAGCAACTCGCGGCGCCACTCGGTCCGGTCGATGCGGCGCACGGCCTCGGATTGTTCGGGCGTGAAGCCTTCCAGACCTTCGAGATCCAGGTCCTCGGAGCGGGGCACGTATCCCAGCTCCCGTTCCCGGGCGTAGGCATGGCCGTGGACCCGGTCCACGATCCACTTGAGCACGCGGAAGTTCTCGGAATAGCCCGGCCACAGGAACTTGCCGTCACTACCCTTGCGGAACCAGTTCACGCAGAAGATGCGCGGAGGATCGGCGATCTGGCGGCCCATCTGGAGCCAGTGGTTGAAGTATTCCCCCATGTGGTAGCCGCAGAAGGGCAGCATGGCCATGGGATCGCGTCGCACCACGCCCAGGGTTCCCGCGGCGGCGGCAGTCATCTCGGAACCGATGGTGGCGGCCAGGTAGACGCCGAAGCTCCAGTTGTAGGCCTGCATCACCAGGGGCACCGTCGTGGCCCGGCGGCCACCGAAGATGAAGGCCGAGATGGGCACGCCCGCGGGATCCTCCCAGGCGGGATCGATGCTGGGGCACTGGAAGGCAGGAGCCGTGAAGCGCGCGTTGGGGTGCGCCGCGGGCTTGCCGCTGGTCTTATCAAAGGGCTGGCCCTGCCAATCCGTGAGCCCTTCCGGAACCTCGTCGGTCATGCCTTCCCACCAGATATCGCCATCCGTGGTGAGGGCCACGTTGGTGAAGATGGTGTTGGCCCGGGCCGAGAGCATGGCGTTGGCATTGGACTTCATGGAGGTGCCCGGCGCCACGCCGAAGAAGCCAGCCTCGGGATTGATGGCGTGGAATTTCCCGTCGGCGTTGGGCTTGATCCAGGCAATGTCATCGCCGATGGTGGTCACCTTGTAGCCCTTGAAGTGCTCGGGCACTTCCATCATGGCGAAGTTGGTCTTGCCGCAGGCGGAGGGGAAGGCCGCCGCCACGTAGGTCTTCTCGCCCTTGGGATCCTCCAGGCCGAGGATGAGCATGTGCTCGGCCAGCCAGCCCTCGTCCCGGGCCATGGCGCTGGCGATGCGCAGGGCGAAGCACTTCTTCCCTAGAAGCGCGTTGCCGCCGTAACCCGATCCGAAACTCCAGATGGCCCGGTCCTCGGGGAAGTGGACGATGTACTTGTCCACCTTGTTGCAGGGCCAGGGCACATCCTTCTGGCCATCGGCCAGGGGCATCCCCACGGAGTGCAGGCAGGGCACGAAGGCGCCCTCGCCCATCACGTCCCAGACCTTGCGGCCCATGCGGGTCATGATGCGCATGTTCGCGGCCACGTATGGGCTATCGGAGATCTCGATGCCGATGTGGGCGATGGGGCTTCCCAGCGGCCCCATGCTGAAGGGAATGACGTAGAGGGTGCGGCCCTTCATGGCCCCCCGGAAGAGGCCCGTGAGCTTCTCCTTCATCTGGCGGGGTTCCATCCAGTTATTGGTGGGACCGGCGTCCTCCTTGCGGCGGGAGCAGATGAAGGTGCGGTCCTCCACGCGAGCCACATCGGTGGGATCGGAAAGGGCCAAGTAGCTACCGGGCCGCTTGGCGGGATTGAGCTTCTTGAAGGTGCCGGAGGCCACCATCTGGGCGCAGAGGCGATCGTATTCCTCCTGGCTGCCGTCACACCAGTGGATCGCATCGGGCTGGCAGAGCTCGACCACCTCCTGGATCCAGGCCACGGCCTTTGAGTTCTTCACATAATCCGGAGCCTTGAAGCTTGCGCCCATCTGAGCCCTCTCTGTAGAGTCCGGGCGGCTGAACAAAAGCCCCATCCATATGGGATCTTCCCACCACGCCGGCGTTTCTGAAGTCTATGCTCCGTACCCACCCGAGGCAAGAAGATAGCCTCTCCCGAGAAGCCCCGCCCAGGGGTCGCCGGGATGCCTCAGAACTTGATATCCTGATCTGTCTTCCGCCCCAAGGCTCCGCCCCCAAAGGCGATCCCGATCCTGAATCCGTGAATGGAGGGCCCCAGGGCCCTGCGTTGTTTTTTTTCATTCTCCCTACTCAAGGACCCCGTCCAGGGCCCGTTCCAGCGAGGTGCCCATGTCCATCCACCCTGAGGCCCAGGACCGCAACGACCGCCTCCAGGCCATCAATCCCACCATTTCAGAAGCCCTCTCCCCCCTGGGCCGCCGTTCCTTCTTCCCCAAGGGCATCCCCTTCCAGGCCGCCCAGAGCAAGACCTGTCAGATCAATGCCACCATCGGCCAGATCACGGACGGCGCGGGTCATCCCCTGCCCCTGGCCCCCATGGCCGAGAAGCTCTCCCAGCTGAGTCCCAAGGACGCCTTCCTCTACAGCCCCGTCGGAGGCCGCGAGACCGCCCGCAAGGCCTGGCACGCCAAGCTGGTGAAGGAGGATGCCCGCATGGAACAGGTGGGCCTGGGCGCCGTCAGCGCCGGCATCTGCCACGCCCTGACCATGGGCGCCGAACTCTTCTTTGCCGAGGGCGACACCCTGGTGATCCCCGATCTCTACTGGGACAACTACGAACAGATCTTCCAGATCCGCCTTCAGGGCCGCTTCCAGACCTTCCCCTTCTACAACGCCCAGGGCGGCTTCAATGTCGAAGGCCTGCGAGAGACCCTGGCCTCGGTGAAGGGCAAGGTGCATCTGCTCCTGAACTTCCCCAGCAACCCCAACGGCTATAGCCCCACGCCTTCCGAATTGAAGGCCATTGCCGAAGTGATTGTGGAGGCCTCCGCAAGTCGCACGGTGGTCGCCTTCTGCGACGACGCCTACCACGGCCTCGTCTTCGATCCCGCCGCCACCTCCAAGAGCCTCTTCTTCGAACTGATCGGGAAGAGCCGGAATCTCATCGCCCTCAAGTGCGATGGCGTGACCAAGGAACTCTCCTTCTTCGGCGGCCGCGTGGGCTTCCTGCACTTCGGCGTGGATCAGGCCTCCGCCGCCATCCTGGTGGACAAGTGCATGGGCCTCATCCGCAGCGGCATCGGCAGCCCCGTGGGCATCAGCCAATACCTCATGGAACTCGAGCTGGCCGATCCCCGGCACGAGGCGGAATTCGAGAAGATGCGCCTGGTGCTCCAGAGCCGCTTCGAGGTGCTCAAGAAGGCCCTCTCCCGCCCCACCCGGCATTGGACGGTCCTCCCCTTCAACGCCGGATGCTTCTGCCTGCTGAGGCTGCGGGATGGCCTCCATGCCGAGGAGCTGCGCCAGAAGCTCATCACCGAAGAGAGCGTGGGGGTCGTCAACCAGGGCGACCGCTACATCCGCCTGGCCTTCTGCTCCCTCAAGGAAAGCAGCATCGAGCCCCTGATCGCGGCCATGGAAAGGGTCTGCGAGAAGATGTAATTCAAAGGGCCTCGGGGATCCCGAGGCCCTTTGAAAGTTACTTGACCGTGAACGTGGCGAGGGTCCGCTGCTGGCCTTCGACGCCCATGGCCTTGGAAGCCATGCGTTCCTCGCTGCGGAGGACCACCAAGCGGTTGTAGACCTGAGAGAAGACGAATTCCTCCGTGAGGGTCATGTCCACGGAGGTGAACACCAAGTTGGTCTTCATCATCTTTGTGAGGGTGGCTCCAAGGGGCATTCCATCGGCCCCCAGCCACACTTTTGCGGTATAGGTCATCCCCTTGGGATCCTTCTCCCCCGAGGCTGAAGCCGCGAGTTGGATCTCCAGTAATCGCGAAGGCTTGCCCTGGTAGCTTTCTGCGCATTCCCGCTTCAGTTGCCCGGTCGCCAGGAGCCTGGCCAACTTCGGCGCGAAGTTCATGGCGCGGTGGATCTTCAGAACCGTGATGGCGTCGATCCCCGAGGTGGGGGAATCCTGTTTCTTGGCGCCCTTGGGGGCCTCAATTTCATCTTCGGCCCGCTTCAGGAGGCCACGGTCCAATCGGATCTGAAGGCCCGCCGCCCCCTCCTCCACCCAGGCCGAGGCCGCCCCTGAAGACTCTTCAATATCCTTGCCCTTCCCTCCCCGGGACCACGTGTTCACGTTGTAGGTCCCGTGCAAGGGGCCCTGACCCTGCATTCGACCCAGGGCCATCCGGAGGTCCTCCAGGCTCCCGGCCTGAAGGGGGATGACGAGGCAAAGTGCGAGACATGCAGCGATCTTCATGGGACTCCTGGAGAAAAAGAGTGGCTATCAAGAAGAGGATGTCGGGATACCCCGGGCATTTAGGTCACTCCAGACTAATTGAGATTTCCCCGTTCGATCCTTGACAAGGTTTAATACCGACCATACCGTTCATATTGAACATATACAGTCAACCTGCGAGATCCCGTGAAAATCCTCCTCTCCAACGCCTCCCCCGACCCCATCTACGAACAGATCCTGCGTCAGATCCGGGCTCAGATCCTCTCCGGGGATCTGAAGGAGGGCGAGGCCCTGCCCTCCATCCGCAAGCTGGCCCAGAGTCTCCAGATCAGCGTCATCACCACCAAGCGGGCCTATGACGAACTGGACCGGGAGGGACTCCTCGACACGGTGGGCGGCAAGGGCACCTTCGTGGCCTCGCCCAATCTGGATTTCCTGCGGGAGAAGCGGATCGCGGCCGTGGAAGGCCGCCTCCGGGAGGCCATCCAGGAGGCCCAAGCCGCGGGCATTCCCCCTGAGGATCTGAAACAGATGTTTGAACTGCTCCTGGAGCCCTTCCATGGCTGATGAACCAGTCCCGAAAAGGGGGACCGCCTGCTCCCTTGGGTCGCGACGTCCCCCCTTTGACCCCCACGCGATGACCGGGCAAAGCCCGGCCATCACGTCCATCCTCCAGCTCCGCGGCCTCACCAAACGCTACAAGGCCTTCACACTGGATGGCGCCAGCCTCACGCTCCAGCCCGGCACCCTGATGGGCCTGCTGGGCCCCAATGGGGCGGGCAAGACCACTCTCATCAAGGCCATCCTCGGTCTCGTGCGCCTGGATGGCGGCACCATGAGCTTCCTGGGTCGGGACCTGGTCCAGGAGGGCCCCGAACTGCGCCGCCGCATCGTCTATGTCCCCGACGAGCCCAAATACGCGCCGGGTGTGAGGCTTTCCACCCTCAAGGAGGTCTACGCGCCCTTCTATCCGGATTTCGATGAGGCCCGCTGGAAGGGCCTGATGGCCGATTTCGGCCTGGATCCGCGCAAGAAATCCAAGGCACTCTCCCTGGGCCAGCGCACGCGCTTCGCCCTCACCCTGGCCCTGAGCCGGGACTGGGAGCTGCTGGCCCTGGACGAGCCCACTACGGGCCTGGATCCAGTATTCCGCCGGGAGCTGCTCCAGCGTTTTTCCGAGAACCTGGACGAGCGCCGGGCCATCCTCTTCAGCACCCACATCACCTCCGACCTGGAAGGCCTGGCCGATCACGTCACCTTTTTGCGGGACGGGAAGGTCGTCCTCTCGGACACCCAGGACAGCGTGAAGGAGCGCTGGGGCCTAGTGAAGGGAGGCCTGGAGCTCCTGAGCGAACCGGTGCGCCGGGCCTTCCAGGGCCTGCGGGAGACCCCTCTCGGCTTCGAGGCCCTCACCGACAACGTGCAGGGCGCCCGGGAACACTTCGGAGAAAACGCCCTGGTGGAGCGCCCCAGCCTGGAAGACATCCTGGTGCTGCTGGGGAGGCGGGCCCATGCGTGAACTGCTCCTGCGGGACTGGAGGCTCCACAGGGATGCCCTGCTGCTGTTGAGCGTGATCGTGCTGATCATGGTGCCCGTGAGCTTCCTCAGCCATCCCCAGATGGAAGCAAAATTTCTCGTGCCTCTGCTGGGTCGCATCGCCTTCGGCCTGGGATGCCTCCTGCCCTTCCTGCTGCACGCCCGGGAACTCCAGGCGGGCACACTGGGGGATGTCCTGGCCCTGCCCATCGCCCGACACGAACTGGTAAGACTGCGCTGGGCGGAGGCTCTACTCGTCGGCGCGCTGTTCTTCCTGGCCGTGACCCTTCCGGGCCTCCATCACTTCGGTTTCCGGGCACTGGCCAAGGCCCACCTGAGCTGCACGCTGCCCTGGATCTTCCTCTGGGCCTTCGCCGCCCAGCTCCCCTTCCATCTGCGCTTTGGTCAGAAGGGCGGCCTCTCCTTTGTCATCACGATGCTTCTCATGGAAGGCTGGGCCGCGGCGAACATGCCGGCCCAAGATCTGGCGAAGGAATCCGCCATCACCCAGAGGTTCATTCATTTCCTCCAGGCTCCTCAGCGGGCCTGGGCCCATCTGGGGGCCGCCGCGCCCTACGCGGAAGTCCTCCTGGCGGCCCTGCTGATCTGGCTGGCCTACCGGTTCGCCACCCTGGCCGCGGAGCGCTGCGATGCATGATCTCCTGGAATGTCGCCAGCTCACGAAGGCTTATCCAGCCTTCACACTGCATCCCCTCGATTTCCGTGTCCAACCCGGCACCATCACGGGGCTCGTGGGGGAGAACGGCGCGGGAAAATCGACACTCATCAAGCTGGTGCTCGGCCTTCTCCAGCCGGACGGAGGCGAGGTCCACCTCTTCGGCCAGGATGCCCTAAGGAATGGCCCGGGCCTCCGCGCACGCATCGGCTTCGTCCAGGAGAGCCCCGGTCTCTGGCCCCTGCTCCGGGTGCCCGCCCTAGGCCGGGCCGTGGGGCGCTTCTATCCCACATGGAATACCACGCGTTTCCAGGAACTCTGTGGACAGTTCGAACTGCCGCTCAAGACGCCCTTCCAGAAGCTGAGCCAGGGCACCCGCATGAAGACGGCCCTGGCCCTTGCCCTCAGCCACGATGCGGAACTGCTCCTGCTGGACGAGCCCACCTCGGGCCTGGACCCCCTGGCCCGCCGGGAGCTGCTGGATCTGCTGCTGGAGGTCATCCAGGACGAGGGGCGCGCCGTGCTCTTCTCCACCCACATCACCTCGGATCTGGACCGGGTGGCCGATCACGTGGCCTTCCTGAGGCAGGGGCACCTGGTGCTCTCCGGCCCCAAGGACGAACTTTTAGAGAGTTGGACACTCATCAAGGGCGGCGAGGAACTGCTGGAGGACCCACTCCGGGCGCGGGCCGCGGGCGGGCGACGTTTTGAATTCGGCGTTGAGCTGCTTTGCCCCACGGCCCACCTAAACGCGCCGCCAAATTCCATCCTGGAGAAGCCCCGCCTGGAGGATCTCCTATATTTCCATGGCCGGGAAATTGAACGGGAGGCCCCATGGGCGCGCTGATGCTCCGCCATCTCACCATCAATGGGCGCAAGCTCCTGATTCTCACGCCCCTCCTATGCTGCTTCCTGGCCTCTGCCTTCAAGGGCACGGAACCCGCACTCCTTATTGGGATCATGCTGGCCCTCTCGCTCAGTGCCTTCGTAATCCTCACCTGGGAAGCCATGGATCCCAATGTGGAGCGCTTCCTCCTGAGCCTGCCCGTGGGCCGCGGGCGTCTGGTGCGGGAAAGCTATGTGAGCGGTCTCCTGGCGCTCCTGTTCGGACAGCTACTGCCCCTGCTGGTGGTCTGGGCGGGCCACGGCCTGGCGCCCAGCCACGTCCAGGCCCTGGATCCCTCGGCCTGGGGCATCACCGCCCTGACCTTCCTGGCCCTGGCCTGCCTGATCTGCTTCATGCTGCCCTTCCGCTTCGCCCTAGGCGGCCCCAAGGGCCTCACGGCCTTCGCCATTAGCCTGGTGGTTGCTCTCGCGGGACTGGTCGCCTGGAAGGGGATGGAGGGCCTCTTCGACGGCATCCTGAAACTCGCCGACCGGATGCTGAACCACCCGCTTCAAGGCGCACTCGGCGCACTTACCGTCGCGGCCTTCGGAGGGATCAGCCTAACGCTTTCGACCCGAGTCTATGGACGCAGGGCCCTCTGATAGCTCCAGACACCCCTCTTAAAAACGCTCCCCAGGCTTTCTGGGGGACAATACCCTGTGCGCTACATCGAACCCCTCTTCCGCCCTCCCAGCGAGGCCGACTCGTTCATCCTTCAGGCCACCCTGGGGTGCTCCTGGAATGCCTGCATCTACTGCGCCATGTACCGGGACAAGCACTACCGGGTGAGGCCTTTGGAGGAGGTCCTGAAGGATATCGCCGAGGCCGGAGCCCGTATTTCGGAAGAGGTGCGGCACGTCTTCGTGGCCGATGGGGACCCCCTGGGCATGGACCTCGGCCACTGGGAGCCGATACTACTGGCCCTGGCCTCCTCCTTTCCCCGTCTGAGGCGAGTCAGCACCTACGCCACGGCGCGCAATTTGCTTTCGAAGTCCCCGGAGGAACTCCGGCGCCTTCGGGAGCTGGGCCTTTCGCTCCTCTACATCGGGCCGGAATCCGGGGATGAACAGACCCTTCGGCGACTGGCCAAGGGGGGCAGCGTGGCCGAGCATATCGAGGCCGCCCGCAGAGCCCGGGAAGCGGGGATGGAACAATCGCTGATCTTCCTCCTGGGCGCCGGCGGGCGCGAGCGCAGCGAGGCCCATGCCCGGGCCTCCGGGCGCCTGGCCACAGCCATGGATCCCCGCTTCCTCTCGACCCTGACCCTCACGGTCCTGCCCGGCACCCCCATCTCCAGGCTGGAGGAGGAGGGGCGCTTCGAGCTGCCGGGGATCCCGGAACTGCTCACCGAGCTGCGCTGGTTCATCGAAGAGGCCCATCCCAGCGGGGCCATCTTCCGCTCCAATCACGCCTCCAATTACCTGCCCATCGGGGGGCGCCTGCCCCGGGACAGGGAATCCATCCTGGCCTCCATCGACGCGGCCCTGGCCGGTCAGGTCCCCCTGCGACCGGAGTGGGCCCGGGGGCTGTAGTGGTGCCCACTCGAATACATGAGACAGACAAAGCGCACCCTGGGCACCACGTGGCAGGGGTCTGGGGGCATGGCAGTGCCCCCAGAGGGGTGACAGCCCGCAGACGCACTGCGTTTGCGGGCGCCAGAGGGGGCCTTGCCCCCATGGAAGTGCGCCCCGCCACCAACAAAACCTGGTACCTGTAATTCAGGCGGGGTGCACTAGGCCCCCTACCTGGGTTTGCGGGGGCCCGGGGCGGACCCTCGGCCGCTGGCGGCATCCACGCCATCGATCCAGCCCGCGGAGGAATCCGGGAAGGCGTCGGCGTAGGGCACATAGGGTTTGAGGTCCAGCACTGGCGTCCCGTCCAGCAGATCGACGCCCCGCAGGCGCAGGCGGCGGCCCTCCACAGACACTAGTTCCACCACGGAAAGGCCGATGGCGTTGGGACGATGGGGGGAGCGGGTGGCCAGTACGCCGCGCTTCACCCGGGGGCCCCGGGGGGGCACCACCAGAGGCTTCCACCCCTCGTTGCGATGGAAGACGAAGATCACCCAGATGCGCTGGAAGCCCTCCAGGCCCCGCAGCGCCTCTTCGGGTATCCCGGGTTCCAGTTCGAGGATGGCCTCGGCGGCATCCCCGGTCTCCAGCCCCTCGGTAACGCAGGGCTGATGGGGGGCGTCGATCCGCCGCAGGTAGGGCGAGCGGACGAAGCCGATGGGATGGAATGTGAAGGAGGCGCCAAGCATCCCTTCAGGTTAACGCGGCCCTCCCGCGCTAACCTCGAAGGTCCATGCGCATCGCCTTCATCACCCCTCCCCTCATCAAGCCCTCGGAGCCCGGCCTCTCCGCGGCGGCGGCCGCCGCCGTCTTCCGAAGCCGGGGCGTGGACGCCTTCGATCTCGATGCCAGTCTGGGCTGGTACCGGCACGCCTGCGCCCCTCTAAACCTGGGCAGAGCCCTCCAACGGGCAGAAGAAGGAGGCTACGCGGAGGGTTCCCTCCAGGCCTTCCGACAAGCCCAGAGAGCCGCCTCCCTTGCCGTCTCGCCCCTCCAAAGGGCCGAGACCTACGCCCAGCGCCGGGTCTACAGTTCAGCGGTGAACCATCTCGTCAACGCGCTGCGCCTGGCCTCCGTGCCCTATCCGGGCTTTCATCTGCGACTGGCCGATGTGGAAGTGGAGGGCCGCCGCCCCCAGGATTCCCGGGATCTGGAGGCCCTCGCCCAGAGTCCCAGCCCCTTCGATGCCTACTTCCTGGAGGAGCTCCTACCCCGACTGGAAGCCGAGGGCGTCAGCCACGTGGGCCTCTCCCTCACCTTCCTGAACCAGGCCTTCGCCACCTTCCGCCTGGCCTTCCTGCTGAGGGAACGCTTGCCCGGAATCCAGCTGATCCTCGGAGGCCCGCTGGTGGCCTGCTGGAGCGCCGTGGGCGCCAGCCTGGAGGGGCCGGCCTTCACCTTATTCCACCGGATACTAGCCACCACCTCTGAAGGGGAAATGGAGGCCCTGGCCCTGGAACTGGGGGGCAGCACCGATCCCCATGAGGCCGTCCTGGCGCCGCATCTCGAGACCACCCCCTGGGACGCGTACCTAGTGCCCATGCCCACCGTGCCCGTGGCCCTGGGGCGCGGCTGCTACTGGAGGCGCTGCGCCTTCTGCCCGGACTACCTGCATCCCGCCTACAGGCCCGGTTCCAGGGATGCCCTGGCGGAATGGCTGGAATCCGTGGCCACCCGCTTCCCCGAAGGCGCCATGCTGCACCTCACGGATTCGGCCCTCTCGCCCGCCCTGCTGGAACGCATCGCCGGGGTGATCCAGGCCAAGCGCCTGCCCCTGCGCTGGCATGGCTTCGTGCGCCTGGAAGCGCGTTTCGGAGACCCGGCCTTCGCGCGCCACCTGGCCGAAGGCGGCTGCACCATGCTCCAGTGGGGCCTGGAGACCGCCTCTCCGCGCCTGCTGGAACTCATGGACAAGGGGGTTTCCCCGGAACAGGCGCGGAAGGCCCTGCGGAGTAGCGCCGGGGCGGGCATCAAGAACCACGCCTACCTCCTCTTCGGCCTGCCCACGGAGTTGGAAGAGGACCGGGAGACGACCCTGGCCTTCGTCCAGAGGGAGACCGATTCCCTGCACGATCTCAACGCCTCCATCCTCAATCTGCCCCGCCGCAGCCCCATGCACGACACGCCTGAGCGCTACGGCATCACGACCCTCAGTTCCTTCGGCCACCACACGGACCTATCGCTCTACGCGGATTTCCATTGCGGCAGCTCCCACCCCCGCGTGGAGGCCCGCCGCTGGCTGGCCGGGCGCTTCATGAAGGACGGGACCGTGAAGCGCATCCTGGGAGACCTGAACGGCCCCTTCAAGGAGAACCACGCCTGCTTCCTGCCCAAGTGAGCCCATCCCCTCACCTGGGGTGGCCACCCCTCTTCTGGAACCTACACTGCTACCGGTGATTTCCACCGAAGGCATGCCCGAAGGGGGGGATATGAAAATAGAGTTTTCTTCCCAGGAGATGGACCTGCTGAGGATGCTCCTGGCCAAGGAGCGCGAGGAGGTCCGCGTGGAGATGCACCACGCGAAAAATATCGACTTCAAGGGCCACCTGCAGCTCCGGGAAAGGCTGCTCCAGGACTTGCAGGAGCGCTTCGAGGTATCCGTTTCCGTGTGATGCGAATGGGGTCGGCCTGGGAATGGACCGGCCCCTGGGGGAACCAGAGCCTGGGTTCGCCGCTATTCTGAAGAGGTTCCCCGGAGTCTACCATTCTCGCCGACGGCCTCTTCATCTACGGCACCCTGCGCGAAGGCGGCAGCCAGCACGCCTGGATGAGCCGCACCAACCCCTTGGGCAGCACCCAGGCCTGGGCTCCGGGGCGCCTCTTCCATTTGCCCGAGGCGGGCTTCCCGGCCCTGGTGCCGGGGCTTCCCCCCGCCACCCCTCCACCGGGACCCGGCTGGGTCCGAGGCGAATTCGTCGGCTACGACGACGATGCCGATCTGGAATGCGCCCTCTCGGACCTCGATCAGCTGGAGGGCGTGGGGGAGGACCTCTTCACGAGGATCCTCCATCCTGTGGTCCTGGAGGGTGGTCAGCACTACATGGCCTGGGTCTATGTCTTCCCCGAAGATCGCCTGCCGACCCTGGAACGCAAGGCCGTGGAACTGGGCGATGGCGACTGGGGGCCCTATCTCCGGCCGAGCCTGCCCTGATCCGAACCCGGGAAGAGGCTTTTCACCGTTCGGCCACCCGCTGGTACCTGAACTTCACCCGGCGCTGCAGGGCGCGGCCCTCGGGGCTGCGGGGATCGCCTTCGATGACCGCGTCGCCGTGGGCCTCGGCGCTCATGAGCTTGGCATCCATGCCCTTGGAGGCCAGGTAGCGCAGCACCGATTGGGCCCGCAGGCCGCTCATCTCCAGAGCATCGGCGCCCCCCCGGCCCTTTTCCCCAGGAGCCGCGTAGCCTTCGATCACCAGGTAGAAACCCGGATATTCCACCGCCAACTGGACGATCCGGCTCAGGAGGGGCTGGAAGACCGGGTCCACGGCGAGGCTACCCTCCTCGAAGAGGATGGAGCCCCGGAAGGTGACCAGGCGCATCTTCGTGCCCACATCCGGTCCATCGGTGGCCCGAAGATCGCTGAGCAGCTTTTCGAGATCGGCGGCCTTTTCCGGCAGGATGCCCGGGGTCCCCGGCAGGATGCCTTCACTACCCTGTGTCTGGCCCTGGGTCTGGGCCTGCACCTTCACGCCCAGCACCTTCTGGAGGGAGATGGCCAGTTCGCCGAGCTTGCGCTGGTCATGGAGGGTGAAGGAATAGACCACGGCGAAGAAGGCCATGAGCTGAACCATCAGGTCCGCGAAGGTGATGAGCCAGAGGGATTCGAAGTCCACGCTCCGGCGCCGCACCGCTCGGAGGGATACCTTAGCCATGGAGGGCTCCCAGGCCCTGGCGGCGGATCTTCAGGCGCGGGGCCAGGTAGGCATTGAGGGTTTCCTCCAGCTGGGTCGGGTTCATCTCCTCGGCGATGCCCAGGATGCCCTCCAGCATCACCATGCGGGCCTGGGCCTCCTCCTTGGAGCGGAATTCCAGTTTGCCGCTGATGGGCAGCGCGAAGAGATAGGCCACGATGGCGCCCCAGAGGGTCGAGAGCAGGCTCAGGGACATGGCGCTGGCCAGCTTGTCGGTGTCCTTGCCGATGCTGGCGAAGAGCTGCACCATGCCAATGAGGGTGCCCACCATGCCGAAGGAGGGGGCCGCCCCGGCGATGAAGCGGAAGATCTCCTGGCCTAGGCCGTGCCGGTCCTGGGTGGCGTGGATCTCCGCGGTCAGCACCTCGCGGATGTGATCCCGATCCAGCCGGTCCATGACCATCTGAAGGCCCTGGGCCAAGAAAGGATCATCGGGCAGATTCTTCTCCAGGCCCTTCAGCCCCTCGCGCTTGGCCCGCTGGCTGAGGCCCACCATCTGCACCACCAACGCCTGGGGGGAGGCCGGATGGGTGAAGAAGGCCCGGGAGGCCACCGCGAAGCCCGAGCGCACATGGGCCAGGGGAAAGCGGATCAGGGTGGAGGCCAGGATGCCCCCGAAGACCACAATGAGACTGGGCCAGTAGAAGAAAATTCTGGGGTTCGGCCCGAAGCCGATGGCCACCCCCAGAAGGGCCAGACCCATCAACAGGCCAATGAGCGTTCCTCGATCCATGCAAAGCTCCCGAAGGAATTATCGGCGAAGAGAGATACCGAATGGAAATTTCGGGCCAGATAGGGGAGGCAAGGATGGCCTATACCAGCCCTGGCGGAAAGCCCATGGCCAGGCGCACCAGGGCGAAGCGGGGCGTGAAGCGCCCTTGGGCGCTGCGGATCACCAGGGGCTCGGGCACCACGGGGAGCCCCGCTTCTTCGATGAATTGCCCGGGCAATTCACCGGGCCTCATGCCCGCGAAGAGCGCGATGCCATAGGCCTCCCCCTCCTTGAAGATCACGTCCTGGCGCTGGAGGAGCACCATTCCGGCCTCTCCATAGGCGGCCTGGGCCCTCTCCACCTGATCCAGGGGGAAGACGCAGACGAAGACCCCGCCCGGAGCCAGGAGGGGCGTGGCGGCCTCGGCATAGTCAGCAATGGTGCCGCGCACTTCCAACCTGGCGGGAATGGTCTGGGGATGCTCAGCCTCGCTGCGGGCCCCCAGGGGCCAGTAGGGCGGCGAGCCCAGCACTAGATCGAAGGGGGCTTCCCCCGGAAAAAGCTCCGGGTCCCGGAGATCCCCTTCATGGATGGTGTAGCTGTCCTGGACACCGTTGTAGACCGCGCTCTTGCGGGCCAACCGGGCGGAAATGGCCTGGGCCTCCACCGTGTGCAGCACGGCCCCCGGACAGCGCCAGGCCACCGCGAGACCCACGCTGCCGATGCCCGATCCCAGGTCCGCGATGCGCCGGGCCGTGGGGCACCAGAGGCTGCCGAACCAGGCCACCAGCACATCGTCCACGGAATAGCGGTGCCCCTTGGCGTATTGGAAAAGCTTCCAGTGGCCACAGAGATAGTCCAGGGTCTCGCCTTCCTCGGGCTCCGGGCCCCCGGGCGGGCGGGGGCCGGGTCGGGTCCAGCCCCTGAATGCGGTGTCGGTCATGAACGATCTCCTCACCCATTATCCGCAGGACTCCTGCTTCAAGAGGGCAGAGGCCTGCGGTCGGCGAAGAAATTCCCGAATCCGAGTTTGTTATAGACGACCGGTCTACTTGTGGCATCCTAGGGGCATGAGACAGGAGCACTCCGAAATCCGCCAACGCATCCTCGAAACGGGGGAATCGATCATTTCGGGAAAGGGCTTTTCCGCCGTGGGCCTCGCCGAAATCCTTGCGGCCGCGAGAGTCCCCAAGGGAAGTTTCTATTACTACTTCGAATCCAAGGAACAGTTCGGAGAGGCGCTCTTGGAGGGCTATTTCGCCGACTACCTGGAGCGCCTGGACGCCCTCCTCAAACCCAAGGCCCTTCCCGCCCGGGAGCGCCTGATGCACTACTGGCAGCGCTGGATGGAGGTTCAGAGCCAGGAACCCGAGGCCCGGCAATGCCTCGTGGTCAAGCTCAGCGCCGAAGTCTCGGATCTCTCGGAAGCCATGCGGGGAGCCCTTCGCAGGGGCACGGATGCCGTGCTGGTGCGGCTGGCGGCCTGCATAGCCGAAGGGGTCAGGGACGGTTCCCTGCCCCCGGGCCTGGATTCCATGGCCACCGCCCAGGGCATCTACCAGCTCTGGCTGGGCGCCAGCCTGCTGGCCAAGGTCCGGCGGGATGCCTCGCCCTTCGAGACGGCCCTGACAGCCACCCGCACCTGGCTGGGTTGCCCAGATACTCGACCCATCTGATTTCCCCTCCCGACAGTCCCCCGCTCACATCACCTATTACAACTTTCCCAGAGGCTGAAATGCAGAACTTCACCTTCCAGAACCCCACGAAAATTCTCTTCGGCAAGGACCGCATCCAGGACCTGGCTGCGGAGATCCCCGCGGGCCAGCGGGTGCTCATCACCTACGGCGGCGGGAGCGTCATCAAAAACGGCACGCTCGCGGAGGTGCGCGCAGCCCTTGCCCACGCCGTGGTCACGGAATTCGGCGGCATCGAGCCCAACCCCTGCTTCGAGACCCTGATGGGCGCCGTAAAACTGGCCCGGGAGACCAAGACAGAATTCCTCCTGGCCGTGGGGGGCGGTTCGGTCATCGATGGCACCAAGTTCATCGCCGCCGCCATTCCCTATCCCGGAGAGGATCCCTGGGATCTCGTGCTCCACAAGGCCCCCGTGAAGGCCCCCCTGCCCTTCGGCACCGTGCTCACGCTCCCCGCCACGGGTTCCGAGATGAATAGCGGCGCGGTCATCACGCGCAAATCCATCGGCGCCAAGCTGGCCTTCGGCAGCCCCCTGCTCTTTCCCCGCTTTTCCATCCTGGATCCCACCAAGACCTATTCGTTGCCCCCCCGCCAGATCGCCAATGGCGTCGTGGACGCCTTCGTGCACGTCATGGAGCAGTACCTCACCTATCCGGCGGACGCCCCCATGCAGGACCGCTTCTCCGAGGGCCTGCTGCGCACCCTCATCGAAGTGGGCCCGGTGACGCTTCAGGAAACAGAAAACTACGAGGCGCGGTCGGCCTTCGTGTGGAGCGCGACCCTGGCCCTGAACGGCCTCATCGGCGCAGGCGTCCCCCAGGATTGGGCCACCCACATGATTGGCCACGAAATCACGGCGAAGTTCGGCCTGGACCACGCCCAGAGCCTGGCCATCATCCTCCCGGCCCTGCTCACCGAGCGCCTGGAGTCCAAGGGCGCTAAGCTCACGCAGTACGCGGAGCGCGTATGGGATCTGCGGGGGGCTGACGCCGCGACCCAGGCCATCGCCTGCACACGCTCCTTCTTCGAGAGCCTGGGGGTGAAGACGCACCTCAGCCAGTACGGCCTCGGCAAGGATGCCATTGCCGAGATCGTGGCGGCCCTGAAGGCCCACGGCATGACGGCCCTGGGCGAGAAGCGCGAAATCACCCTCGACGTGTCCCGCCGAATCCTGGAACGAGCCCTGTAATTGATCCGCACTGAGAAACCCGGAGCACATATGAAGATCCTGATGGTCCTCACCTCCCACGACCGCCTCGGCCATACAGGCCACAAGACCGGCTTCTGGCTGGAGGAATTTGCCGCCCCCTTCTATGTCTTCCAGGACGCGGGGGCCGAGATCACCCTGGCTTCACCCCTGGGGGGCCAGCCGCCCCTGGATCCCAAGAGCGATGACCCGGCCTCCCAGACCCCATCCACCCATCGATTCAAGGCCGATGCCGCCGCCCAGGCCATGCTGGCCGCCACGGTCCAGCTATCGAGCGTTTCTGCGGCGGATTTCGACGCCGTGTTCTACCCCGGGGGTCACGGCCCCCTGTGGGATCTGGCCGAGGACGCCGATTCCATCCGGCTCATCGAGGCCACGCTGGCCGCGGGCAAACCCCTGGCCGCCGTATGCCACGCCCCGGGCGTCCTGCGCCACGCCAAGCGGGTCGATGGCACAGCCCTCGTCCAGGGCCGCGCCGTCACGGGCTTTTCCAATACCGAAGAAGAAGCCGTGCAGCTCACGGCCATCGTGCCCTTCCTGGTGGAGGATGAACTCAAACGCAAGGGCGGATCATATTCCAAGGGCCCCGACTGGGCGCCCTATGTGCTCACCGATGGCTTCCTGATCACGGGCCAGAACCCTGCTTCTTCGGAGCCCGCCGCCCAGGCCCTCCTGGCCAAGCTGAAGTAAGCCGACCATGACAAGCCTCTTCGAACCCCTCAAGCTGCGGGGCAGCACCTTCCCCAACCGCATCGCCGTCTCGCCCATGTGCCAGTACTCAGCCCTTGAGGGCCGGGCCACGGATTGGCACCTGGTGCACTACGGCGGCCTCGCCCAGGGGGGCGCCGGGCTGGTCATCACTGAAGCCGTCGCCATTTCCCCCGAGGGCCGCATCAGCCCCCAGGATCTGGGCCTCTGGGAAGATGCCCAGATCGAACCTCTCCAGCGCGTCACCCGCTTCATCGCCTCCCAGGGGGCCGTGCCCGGCATCCAGCTGGCCCACGCGGGGCGCAAGGCCTGCACGCCGGCCCCTTGGCGGGGCCCCTCCAGGACGATTCCCCTCTCGGAAGGGGGCTGGATTCCCGTGGCCCCCAGCGCCCTACCCTTCGACGGGGACTGGGCCACACCCATGGCACTTACAGAAACCGGAATCGCGGAGATCATCCACGCCTTCACCGAGGCCGCCCAGCGCGCCCTGGCAGCGGGTTTCCAGGTGGTGGAGCTGCACGCCGCCCACGGCTATCTGCTGCACCAGTTCCTCTCGCCCCTCACCAATGAGCGCAGTGACCGCTACGGCGGCTCCTTCGAGAGCCGCAGTCGCCTGCTGCGGGAGGTCGCGGAATCGGTGCGGAAGGTCTGGCCCGAGGCATTGCCCCTCTTCGTACGCATTTCGGCCACGGACTGGGCCCCTGCGGGGGGCTGGGAACTGGAGGAATCCGTGGAACTCTGCAAGGACTTGCGCCAACTGGGCGTCGATCTTGTGGATGTCTCCAGCGGCGGACAGCTCCCCCGAGCGACGATCCCCCTGGGACCGGGCTACCAGGCGCCCTTCGCCCGGGCCATCCGCGCGGGTTCGGGCATCCCTACGGGCGCCGTGGGCCTCATCACAGAGACGGCCCAGGCCGAGCAGATCCTGGCAGGAGGCCAGGCCGATCTGGTATTCCTGGGTCGCGCACTCCTGCGGGATCCCCGCTGGCCCCTGCGCGCCGCACAAGAATTGGGCGCCGAGGTCCCCTGGCCCGCCCCATACGCGCGAGCGGCCCAGGGGAAGGTGCCGGTGAAATGAGACCAGGCGCCCGCGGGCGCCTGGTCTTAGAACGGAAGCATCCCTTTACTTCGCCATCAGGTGCTGGGTGAAGAATCCCTCCATGGCGCCGTAGAAATCGTAGCGGTTCTCTTCGTTATGGAAGCCGTGGCCCTCGTTGTCCTTGAGCATGTATTGGACCTCGATGCCGCGCTTTTTCAGGGCCTCGACCATCTGATCGGATTCGTTCTTGTTCACCCGGGGATCATTGGCGCCCTGGGCCACGAAGAGGGGCGTCTTGATCCGGTCCACGTGGAAGACCGGGGAACTGGCCGTGAGGAGATCCTTGTCCTTCACGGGGTCACCCACCATCTCCTGCATCATTTTCAGGAAGGGCGCCCAGTAGGGGGGGATGGTCTTCATGAAGGTGAAGAGATTGGCCACACCCACGTAATCCACGGCCGCGGCATAGAGATCCGGCGTGTAGGTGACACCGGCCAGGGTGGCGTAGCCGCCGTAGCTGCCGCCGTAGATGCCCACGCGCTTGGGATCGGCGATGCCCTCCTTCACCAGCCAGTTCACGCCATCCGTGATGTCGTCCTGCATGGCGCGGCCCCACTGCTTGAAGCTCTTCTCCCAGAATGCACGGCCATAGCCGGTGGAGCCGCGGAAGTTCATCTGGAACACCGCAAAGCCGCGGTTGGCCAGGAACTGGATCTCCGGGTTGAAACCCCAGGAATCCCGGGCCCAGGGCCCCCCGTGGGGATTGACGATGACCGGCAGGTTCTTGGCCTCGCGACCCACGGGCAGCGTGAGATAGCCGTTGATCTTCAGCCCATCGCGGCTGGTGTAAGTGACGGGCTTCATGGTGGCCATGTCGGAGGCCTGGATGCGGGGGTTGTGGTCCCCGAGCTTGGCCAGCTTGTCGGTCTTGGCGTGGTAGAGGTAGCGCGCGCCGGGGGTGCGATCGCTGTAGGTGGCCACGACGAAGGTGTCCTCGGCCAGGTTCTCGCTGATGATGGCCACGTCGAATCCGGGCAGCTTCTGCTCCAGCTTCGAATAGAGGGCGCGGGTGGCCTCGTCGAAATAGTGGCGCTGGGTCTTCCAGGTCTCGAAACCGGCCGTGGTGAGCACCTTCCGCTTCCGGGAATAGTCCGCGCCGTTCAGGTCGACCTCGGCATGTTCGAAGAGGGGCTTGGCCTCCTGGCCGGTGGCCGGATCCAGGATCACCAGGGCCGACTTGTCCCGGCCCCGATTGGACATGGCGTAGAGCTTCTGGTTATCGAAGGTGAAGAACATCGGCCCGACGCTGGTGCGGAAATCCGTCGTGAGCACGGTTTTGAAGGCGTCCTTCTCGGTGGGCCGATAGAGCAGGCTGCTGTTCACGCCATCTGTCGTGGTGGCTGCGCGCACGGCCCCCTTGTGGTCCGTGATCCAGCCGGTGATATTGCCCGGATTCTCGGCCACGCGCGTGGCCTCGCCCGTGCTCACATCGATCCGATAGACATCGAAGACCTGGGGGTTGCGCTGGTTGTGCTGGACGAGGACGTGCCGGGGATCGTCCCGCAGATCGTCCACGATGGAGGCCTGGATCTTGGGCAGGGGCGTGAGATCCTTGATATCGCCACGCTTCACATCCACGGACACCACGTGGAAGT
The DNA here is from genome assembly GCA_963664825.1 of uncultured Holophaga sp. Taxonomy (GTDB): domain Bacteria; phylum Acidobacteriota; class Holophagae; order Holophagales; family Holophagaceae; genus JAYREN01. The sequence continues at coordinate 2,048,238 of OY761614.1, read as the reverse complement.
TCTCGTCGCCGCCGAAATCCTTCACGTAGAGGATGTGGCCATCCCCCTTCCAGAAGTAGCCCGCGATATCCCGAGCGGTCTCGCTCGTGAGGCGCTTGGCCTTGGCGAAATCCGGCGCGCTGCCATCCGCGGGCAAGGCAACGATATTCAGGTTGCGCCGCCGTTCGAAGGGCGCCATGAAACTGAGGGTCTTCCCGTCGGGGGAGACCTGGTATCCAGAGCGCTCGGGATTTCCGAAGAAATCGCGGACCTCGTAGCGTTTGGGCTGAACCACCGGACTCCCCGCCATCAGCGGAAGGGAAGCGGCCAGGGCGAAAAGGCAGGCGCCACAGAGGGCCCCGCGGGGGGGAAGATGTTTGGCCATGGAACTCCTTTCAAAGGAGACAGCACAAGCGTGAGTGAGGGGATTCTCACGGCTGTTCACGCACCATCCGGATCTTCGTTTAGGGAGTCTTCGTCCAATCCCTCGAAGAGGTTCCCCGGAGGGAGGGGCGGTTCGAGCTGGGCCAGGGCCAGGGCCTCCAGGTTCCCTTCGCCGAAATCGGCGAGCCGAGGGAGATCCTGCAGGCTCTTGAGGCCGAAGTGCAGGAGGAACTTCTGGGTGGTGACGTAGGTCATGGGACGGCCCACCACGGGCTTGCGCCCGGCGGGCACGACCATCTCCCGCTCCAGCAGGCTCTTCACCTGGTTGGCGCCGCTGGTGACGCCCCGCAGTTCGTTGATCTCGGGGATCGTCACGGGCTGGCGATAGGCGATGATGGCCAGGGTCTCGATCTGGGCGGGGGTCAGGCGCCCGCTGCGCAGCGTCGTGACGAGCTTGGCCACGAGGCTTGCGTATTCCGGCGCCGTGGCCATGCGCCAACCGCCCCCCACCTCGATGAGGCGGAGGCCCCGGGGGGCCACCAGGCGTTCCTGGAGCTTCTCCAGGGCCTGGCGGAGGGGCCCCTCGTGGATGCCGGTCAATACCTGCAGCTTGGCCAGGTCCAGCACTTCCCCCGTGGCCACGAAGAGGGCCTCGAGAGCCCCGGGCAGATCGCCGCCCTCCTCCCAGAGGGGCTCGTCCTGGAAGATCTCGGAATCGTCGTTCACTTGTACGCCCCTAGCCGCTGGCCCACCCTCACGGGGCCCTCGGTGCGGAGAGGCGCCCAATCCCGGGTTTTCGGCCCCCCCACAAGCAGCACCACCGTGCTGCCGAATTCGAAGGTGCCCAGATCCTCCCCCGGCATGCAGGGCAGGCCGTGTACCTCGAAGCCGCCGTCCTTAGGCAGCTTCCGGCCCTCCAGCCAGCGTGCGTCCAGGACCACGCTCCCCACGTGGGTGGCGCCCACGCAGACAGCGGCCACCTCCAGGCCCTCGTCGGCGCCCGTCCCTTGAGCCAGCCAGGTGGCCCGGCGATTGCGCTCGTAGAGCCGGGGCACGTGATTCGTGCTGGCGTCGTTCACGGGCCAGAGTTCGCCCTCCACCCGCGCCACGGCCACGACGCAGCCCTCGATGGGCACGTGGATGCGGTGGTAGTCCCGGGGCGCCAGATACAGGGTCAGGTAGTGGCCCCCCTCGAAGCGCCCGGGCTCCGGGATGTGCTTCAGCAGCTCCGAGACCCGGTAGGGCAGGCCCTTGGCCTGGAGGACACTATCCTTCTCGATGGACCCAGAGGAAACGATGCGCCCATCCACGGGGCTGTTCACGGAGCCCGGCAGGGCCAGCTCCTGGGGCCGGATACCGGGCCTCAGGCGGCGTGTGAAGAGGGCCTGGAGGCTCGGGTATTCCTCCAGGGGCTTCTCCGCCTCGCCCAGGTCCACGCCGTAGGCCCGGGCGAAGCCGCCCAGGATCTTCCCGCGCAGAAACCGGGGCAGCTCCCGACGGGCCGCCCAACCCACGGCCGTGGAGCCCCATTTCTTGGGGTAGAACCGCAGCAGATGAAGGGAGAGGGGCCAACCGGACATGGTCCCCCAAAGTAGCACGGCCAGGAGCCCGCCTCCGAACAGGAGAAGGATCTTGCGGCTGCCTGTGGATTTCTTCCAGAATGGGTTGAGCATGGCTATCGATAGATGGCCGTCACCCACCGGGTGACAAAGGGCACAAGGGGACTGACCCGGGGCATACAAACCTCCGGCTCCAGAGTAAGGTGAGCCGATCCCCCCTCGACAGGCTCCTGGATTTAACCCACACAAACCACGCCTCTGTTGGGTTTGCCAACTGCCGGTTGATGGCAATCACAACCACTTCATTCTCTAATGATCTTTTGGCGCATCCGTCCTCCCCATTCCATCCAAGGGGTGAGGACGCGAAAAATCCTCAGCGCCCATCCGGACCTTCGACCCCAAAAGCATGCCGAAGTTCAAACGAACGGGGGAAGCACATGAGCAGCGGAACGACCCTGGATACCCTGGCTGGGCGCCTGGAGGCGGCTACCGGCGTGAAGCTGTCCCACTGCTACCAATGCGGCAAATGCGCCGCGGGATGCCCCGTCGCCGACGAAATGGACCTGCCTCCCTGCCAGGTATTCCGCCTGTTGCAACTGGGATTCCCAGAGCTGGAGGAGAAGGTGCTCCGCTGCGAGGGCATTTGGCTCTGCATGGCCTGCGAGACCTGTTCGACCCGCTGCCCCCAGGAAGTGGAGATCCCGAAGGCCATGGACTTCATCCGCTCCGAAGCCCTCCAGCGCGGCCTGGCCCATCCCCGTTCGAAGGATATCCTGGCCTTCCACCGGGCCTTCCTGGATTCGGTGGAATACACGGGCCGCCTCTTCGAGGTGGGTCTGGTGGCCGACTACAAGGCCCGCAGCCTCCATCTCCTGAAGGACGTGATGCTGGCGCCGAAGATGTATTTCAAGGGCAAGCTGGCCCTCTTCCCGCACCTGATAAGCAACCGGCGCGGGATGAAGACCCTCTTCAAGCGCACGGCAGGCAAAGGGGTGAAACGATGAAAATCGGCTACTATCCCGGCTGTTCACTCCTGGGTTCCTCCAGGGAATTCGACGAATCCACACGGGCCGTGCTGGAGGCCCTGGGCGTGGAACTGGTGGAAGTGCCCGACTGGAACTGCTGCGGCGCCAGCAGCGCCCATGTGCTGAACCACGAACTTTCGCTGGCGCTCCCGGCCCGCATCCTAGCCCTAGCCGAGCAGGCCGGTCTCACGGAGATCCTGGCCCCCTGTGCCGCCTGCTCCAACCGCCTGCTCTCGGTCCAGCAGGAACTGGAACAGCACCCCGAGAAGCTCCCGGAGCTGGAAAAGGCCATCGGGATGCCCTACAAGGGCACGGCGAAAATCGTCAATATCCTGGAAGTGCTGAGCCGCCTCAAGGAAGAGATCACCGCCCAGACCCTCACGCCCTTCACGAAACGCGTGGCCAGCTACTACGGCTGCCTGCTGGTGCGCCCCCCTCGGGTGGTCCGCTTCGACCGCCCCGAGGATCCCCGCAGCATGGATGAACTGGTGGCTTCCGTGGGCGCGACCCCCGTGGAGTGGCCCTCCAAGACCGAATGCTGCGGCGCGGCCTTCAGCGTCACGCGCACCGATATCGTGGCCAAGCTCAGCGGCCGGGTGGTGCAGGACGCCGTGAAGCGCGGGGCCGAAGCCATCGTCGTGGCCTGCCCCATGTGCCATTCGAACCTGGATCTGCGCCGGGGGGCGATCAACGAGCACCTGGGCCAGGCACAGACGATCCCCGTCCTGTTCATCACACAGGTGATCGGACTGGCCCTGGGAATGGAACCCGGAACCCTGGGCCTCCAGCGCCACATGGTGCCCGTGGAATTCAAGCCGACCGCCGCCGCGGGCGCCCGGGTCTGAGGAGGAACGATGTCTCGAATCGGCGTATTCATCTGCCACTGCGGCGAGAACATCGGAGCCACCGTGGACTGCGCCAAGGTCGCGGAGATGTGCAAGTCCGTGCCCGGCGTGGCCCACAGCGTGGACTACAAGTACATGTGCTCGGACCCCGGTCAGCGCATGATCCAGGAGGCCATCCGCGAGCAGAAGCTGGATGGCGTGGTGGTGGCGGCCTGTTCACCGCGCATGCACGAGGCCACCTTCCGCCGTGCGGTGAGCGAGGCGGGCGTGAACCCCTACATGTGCGAGATGGCCAATCTGCGGGAGCACTGCTCCTGGGTGCATGAGAAGGGCGAGGCCACCACCCAGAAGGCCGCCGATCTCATCCGCGTGCTGGTGGAGAAGATCAAGCACAACCAGCCCCTCTTCCCCATCAAGGTGCCCGTCACGAAGACGGCCATGGTCATCGGCGGCGGCGTGGCCGGCATCCAGACGGCGCTGGATATCGCCAATGGCGGCCACAAGGTGATCCTGGTGGAGAAATCCCCGAGCATCGGCGGCCACATGAGCCAGCTCTCGGAGACCTTCCCCACCCTCGATTGCTCCCAGTGCATCCTCACGCCCCGCATGGTGGAGGCCGCCCAGCACCCCAATATCACGCTGATGACCTACAGCGAAGTGGAGAAGGTCGATGGCTTCATCGGCAACTTCAAGGTGACTGTCCGCAAGAAGGCCCGCAAGCTCGATGAGAAGCTCTGCACCGGATGCGGGCTCTGCATTCAGAAGTGCCCCAACAAGAAGATCAGTGATGAGTTCAACGAGGGCCTGGGCTCCCGCACGGCCATATTCGTGCCCTTCCCCCAGGCCGTGCCCAACAAGCCCGTCATCGATACCGTGAACTGCACCTTCTTCAAGACCGGCAAATGCGGGCTCTGCGCCAAGGTCTGCCCCACCCAGGCCATCCGCTACGACCAGGAGGACACGCTCGTCACCCTGGACATCGGCGCCATCGTGCTGGCCACGGGTTTCAAGGTCATGAAGACCACAGCCTTCCCCGAATACGGCTACGGCAAGCACAGGGACATCATCGACGGCATGCAGTTCGAGCGCCTGGCCTCGGCCAGCGGCCCCACTTCGGGCGTGATGAAGCGGCCCTCGGACGGCAAGGAGCCCCAGACCGTTGTCTTCATCGCCTGCTCCGGATCCCGCGACCGCAGCAAGGGCGTGCCCTACTGCTCCAAGGTCTGCTGCATGTATACCGCCAAGCACGCCATGCTCTACAAGCACAAGGTGCACGGCGGCAAGGCCTACGTCTTCTACATGGATATCCGCGCCGCGGGCAAGGACTACGACGAATTCGTGCGACGCGCTATCGAGGAAGACGACGTCAAATACATCCGGGGCCGCGTCTCCAGGATCTTCGAAGAGGACGGCCAACTCATCGTGAAGGGCGCCGATACCCTCATGGGCGGAGAGCCCGTGGAGATCAAGGCCGATATGGTGGTGCTGGCCACGGCCATCCAGTCCAACGACCGCAGCGAGGAACTGGCCCAGACCCTCCATGTGAGCTATGACAGCTACGGATTCTTCGCCGAGGCCCACCCCAAGCTGCGCCCCGTGGAGACCAACACCGGCGGGATCTTCCTGGCCGGAGCCTGCCAGGCGCCCCGGGATATCCCCGAGAGCGTGGCCCAGGCCAGCGCCGCGGCCTCGAAAGTGCTGGGCCTCTTCAGCCAGGACCAGCTCACGCGCGAACCCGTCGTGGCCGTGGTGAACCGCCAGCCTGCGCCGGTCTTCAGTTATTGCGTGGGATGTTTCCTCTGCCAGAGCGCCTGTCCCTACCAGGCCATCGAGCAGGAGGAGATCAAGGACCGGGCCGGCAATGTCATCAAGACCCTGGCCAAGGTCAACCCGGGCCTCTGCCAGGGCTGCGGCACCTGCGTGGCCACCTGCCGCACCAAGGCCATCGATCTCCAGGGCTTCAGCAACGAGCAGCTCTACGCCGAGATCATGACGCTATGAAAAACACTGCGTGTTTTTCATGTTGGAGAGGAGAGGCATGACCGAGATTTTCGAGCCCAAGATCACAGCCTTCGTCTGCAACTGGTGCACCTACGCAGGCGCCGACCTGACGGGCACCTCGCGCATCAAGTACCAAAGCAACGTGCGCGTGCTGCGGGTGCCCTGCACCGGGCGCATCGATTTCATGCTGCTCCTGAAGGCCTTCCAGCGCGGCAGCGACGGGGTCATCGTCAGCGGGTGCCACCCCAACGACTGTCACTACACCTCGGGCAACTACCACGCGAGGCGGCGCTGGATGGTGTTCCGCGATCTCCTGGATTTCATGGGAGTCGATACGAGCCGCGTGACGTTCTCCTGGGTCTCGGCCGCCGAAGGCGCCCGCTGGGCCCAGCTAGTCAATGAAGTGACCGATGGCGTGCGCAAGCTGGGACCCTACGCCGAATACAAACAGCTCGCCAGCACCGGCGTCGAATGAGGAGACCCACATGGAAGCCCTGAAACAGAAGGCCATGGAGCTCCTCCAATCGGGCGATGTAAAGGTCGTGCTGGGCTACGCCATCGGCACAGCCGATGCCCGGAGGCCCCACTTCGCACGCACGCCCGAACAAGCGGAGCGCCTGGTGCTGGATGAAGCCTGCACGCAGAACCTAGCCACCTATCTGACGAAGCACGAGGTGAAGCGCCTCGGGAAGCTGGCCGTGGTGGCCCTTCCCTGCACCCTGCGGGCGATCCTCCAACTCATGGCCGAGCGCCAACTGCGGGATGGCGACGTGATCGCCCTCGCCCTGGAGGGCAGCGCCCTGAAGACGCTCTCCAGCGGCGCGGCCATCGAGGAACATCTCGCGCTCAAGACCGATGTCATGCATCCAGAGGACAAGGCCCTCATCGGAAAGCTCCAGGCCATGAGCCGCGGGGAGCGCTGGGCCTTTTGGCAGCAGGAACTCTCCCGCTGCGTGAAGTGCTATGCCTGTCGCAGCAGCTGCCCCATGTGCTACTGCGAGCACTGCACCATGGACTGCAACCGCCCCCAGTGGGTGCCCGTGGCCAGCCACGCCCTCGGCAACCTGGAATACCACATGGTGCGGGCCATGCACCTGGCGGGGCGCTGCGTGGAGTGCGGCGAATGCGGCAGGGCCTGCCCCGTGGGCATTCCCATCCACCTGCTGACCTTTTTCGCGGAAGAGAGCACGGCCCGGCAGTTCGGGGCTCGGGCTGGCCATAGCGCCAAGCTGGACTACGCCCTCTCCACCTTCAAGCCCGACGACAAAGAGACCTTCATCCGGTAGGCGGCCATGGCAGAGACATACAAACTCACGTTGGAAGCGCTGGACGCCCTCTTCGAGGCCCTGAGGAAGGATGGCCGCCGGGTGCTGGCCCCCGTGGACGCCGATGGCCGCACGGAACTCAGCGAGGTCGAACGTCCTCAGCAGGTGGCCCAGGACTACATCCAGACCATCCTTTCGGCCAAGGAGATCGCCTTTCCCAAGGTGGAGCGCCTGCTCACCTATGAGACGACGCCCGGCCAGGTGGCGCTCCATGATGCCGAGCCCAATGCTCGTCCCACCGTGCTCTTCGGCGTGCGCCCCTGCGAGGCCAAAGCCTTCGCGGCTCTCGACGCGGTCTTCAACTGGGATACCCGGGACAGGTTCTTCAATGCGCGCATGGAGCAGATGGCCGTGATCGGCCTGAGCTGCACCAAGGCCGACGCGGCCTGCTTCTGCACGAGCGTGGGGGGAGGCCCCACCGACACGAAGGGGAGCGATATCCTCCTGACGCCCACGGAGGGCGGCTTCCTGGCCGAGGTCCTGACGGAAAAGGGCCAGGCCATCCAGGCCCTGGCGCCGGAGCTCTTCACCCCCTGCGAAGGCATCGACAAGGCCGCTTTCACGGTGAAGCTGGAGTCGGCCTTCGACCAGCCCGCGCTGACGGCCAAGCTGCCCGGGATGTTCGAGAGCGAGTTGTGGAATGACCAGGCCCTGCGCTGCATCGGTTGCGGCGCCTGCGCCTTCGTATGTCCCACCTGTGTCTGTTTCGATGTGCAGGAGGAGGCCGACCCCAAGCATGGCCAGCGCCTGCGCTGCTGGGATAGCTGCGGATTCTCCATGTTCACCTTGCACGCCTCGGGCCACAATCCCCGCCCAGACCAGGGAGCCCGTTGGCGCCAGCGCATCTACCACAAGTTCAGCACCTACCCCGAGCGCTACCAGATGCTGGGCTGCGTGGGCTGCGGCAAGTGCACGAGGGCCTGCCCCGTGGACATGAACCTGAAGGAGCATCTGATGGAAGCCGCGGAGGTGAAGGCATGAGCGAACCCAACATCTACCTGCCCTACCTGATGCGGATCGCCAAGATCACCGACGAGGCCCCCGGCGTGAAGACCTTCCGCCTGGAATTCGTGGACGAGGTGCAGGCCCAGGCCTTCAGCTTCAGGACCGGCCAGTTTGGCCTCTACAGCGCCTTCGGCGAGGGGGAGAGTACGTTCTGTATTGCGAGCAGCCCCACACGCAAGGGCTACATCGAATGCACCTTCCGGGAGGCGGGCCGCGTGACGGCCTCTCTCGCCGACAAGGAGGTGGGCGATATCGTGGGCTTCCGCGGCCCCTACGGCAACGTGTTCCCCATCGAGGATTGGAAGGGCAGGAACCTGGTCTTCATCGCCGGGGGCATCGCCCTGCCCCCCCTGCGCAGCGTCATCTGGAACTGCCTGGACCAGAGGGATTGGTTCAAGGACATCACGGTAGTCTACGGCGCCCGCTCCGTGGCCGATCTGGTCTACAAGGCCGAGCTGAAGGAATGGGGCGAACGCCCCGATATGAAGCTCGTCACCACCGTGGATCCCGGGGGCGAGACGCCGGAATGGAAGGGCCAGGTGGGTTTCGTGCCGCCGGTGGTGGAGGCCCTGGGCCTTTCACCGGAGAACACCATCGCCATCGTCTGTGGCCCGCCCATCATGATCAAGCTCACACTGCCCGTATTGCAAAAACTCGGCTTCGCCCCGGATCAGATCTTCACGACGCTGGAGAACCGCATGAAGTGCGGCCTGGGCAAGTGCGGGCGCTGCAACACGGGCAGCAGCTATGTCTGCAAGGATGGCCCCGTCTACACCATGGCCCAGCTCAACGAGCTGCCCGCGGAATACTGAACCCGAGCCGCCATCAAAAGAATGGGCTCTTCGCGATTCTGTTTGGTAGAGCCTCCAGCCAAGAAACCAGTGCGGTTCGGCGGCAGCGCTGTAGCGACCAGGCAGGTATGCCGTGCCAAACTATCGGCATGCGCCTCGTCAGTCCCTTTCTGCTCCTTATGATTCTTACCCCCCTCGCCGCCCAGGTTCGCGTGGATTACCGAGGCATCAAGGCCTGGATCGCCCGGGCCCAGGTGGCCCCGCAACGGCCAGCCTCCTGGGAGGCGGCCAGTGCCGCCACGGAGGGCGGCCAGATGGCCGAGGCGAGCTGGGGTTCCTTCGGCGACCTGATCTCGAATCTCCCGCCCCCCCCGAGCCCCTCGCATGTGGAAGCTTTCGTAAAGGCCCTTCGCAGGGCCGACCCCACCCACCTGGACACGGAATTGGCACCCCTCTTCCCCCCGCTTCCCGGCGTAATGGCCGAGGTCAAAGTGGTGGCCAACGGATTCCCCATCTGGGGTGACATGTATGTCCGACGCTTCAAGGTCCAGGATGGCAGCCAAGTGGAGGATGAGAGGGGTCGGCTGGTGATTCTGTTGAACGCCTGCCTCGTGGCCGGTCCTGCCTATGGCAAGACTCCGGATGACCAGGCAACCGGAGCCCTAAATGTCCTCCGCCACGAAATCTTCCATGTCTACTACGGCACCATGCGGGAACAGGACCCGCGCCACAAACCCGATTCGGCCTTGAAACCCATCGAATCCCTCCTCCTCACGACGCAGGATGAAGGCATAGCCCACTTCCTGGCAGACCAAGTCGATCTCCGAGCCAAGGGCTTCCCCGCCGGAAGGGGAGAAAAGGCCCTCAAGGACCTAGAGGCAGCCCTCGTCTCCATCCGGGAAGGAAAGGCCACCTCCGAATTGCTGCTCAACGCCAACCAGGGCCCTTTCTGGTCCAAATACGCCGCCATCTCCGGAATGCTCTTCGCCTTCGGAGTGGAAAAGGCTCAAGGAGCGGAGGGCTTGAAGGCCAGCCTCCGTGAGGGCCCAGCTTCTCTGATCCGACGCTACATGGAAGCCACTGCGCACATCCCGGAACTACCCAAGCCTGGCCCTGAAGTATTGGCCTGGTCCAAGGCCCTGGCTGAACTGCGCTGACCCTGAGGGAATTTCGGGATTCCACCCTGGCATTTCATCCATGGAATGTGCTCACGTACGGTGCTGTCCAGAAGGACAGTGTCATTCAGCGAAGAGCCAACCCTTTCTTCAGAAGCCAAACCCGGATCGCGGGGGACCAACCTGCCATAATCATCCCTTGTTCCCTGATAGCGGGGTTGCGTCTCAAGAGGTGATGGCATGCCCACCCTTTCGCCCGATGTGTTCTTCGGATGCATGATCGGTCTCTTCGCCTGGTTCGTGGTGCGCTGTGTGCTTTCGGGCTTCTTCACGGTGAACCAGAACGAGCGGGCGGTGAAGACCTCCTTCGGCCGGGCCGAACGCCTCGGAGAGGCCACCACGGCCGATGATCCCATCTCCGCCATGCTCAACGAGGAGGAGAAGCGGCGCTACACCTGCCCCCAAGTGCGGGTGATCCAGCCGGGAGGGCCCTACTTCAAGTGGCCCTGGGAGAAGGTCTACAAGGTCTCCATCTCGACCGAGACCGTGAGCATGGCCATGGATCCCACCTCCCCGAGCGCCAACGCCAGCGGCACGATCCTGGACGCCGTCACCAAGGACCAACTCAATACGGGCCTCTCGGGCCAGATCCGCTTCAAGGTCAGCGAGCGGAACCTCTATGCCTACATCTTCGGCGTGAAGCGCCCCATCGCCCACATCATGGGCTACTTCGTCTCCGTGCTGCGGGAGCGCATCGCCAATTTCGAGGCTCCCGCCGCTGCCGACGGGACTCCCGCGGTGCAGACGGGCATCTCCATCAATGATCTGCGCAAGAATCTGCGGGATATCAACGAGCACATGGACAAGGAATGCGCCTGCTCCGCGGCGCGCTACGGCATCCACCTGGACGCCTCCCTCATCACCTCCATCGATCCGCCCCCCGAGGTGGAATCGGCTCTGGCCGCCATCAACACGGCCCACAACCAGGTGTCCTCCGATATCAGCCTGGCCCAGGCCTCCGCGGATCAGAAGATCGTCCAGTCCCGCCGGGCCGTGGAGATCGAGACCCTCAAGGCCCAGGCCGAAGTCGAGCCCCTCACCCTCCTGGCCGGCCAGCTCTCCGAGCTCAAGGCCCGGGGCGGCAAGGGCGCCCTGGAGGCCTACGTCCGCAACGTGCGCCTGGGGCTCTATAGCCAGGCGGCCCGCGTCGTCATGGAGGTGAAGTGATGGGAACCATGGGTGCAGCCCTCCTCGCCTTCGTCGCCTGCTTCATCCTGGTGCCCATCCTGCTGGGGCTCATCCGGATGTTCGGCGTCTACGTCATCGTCCCCGAGCGCCGCTGCTACGTATACGTGCTCTTTGGCAAGGTGGCGGCCACTCTCGACGAGCCAGGGCTGCACTCGCTCTGGACTCGCATGGGCATCCGGGCCCTCTTCATCAACTGGATCGGGAAGCGCTACGAGATCGATCTGCGCCTGGACCAGGAGTACCTCCGCAGCCAGCCCGTGAATTCGGAAGAAGGCGCCCCCATGGGCATCGGCATCTGGTACGAGATGTACATCAGTGATCCCGTGGCCTACCTCTTCAAGAACACGGACCCCCGGGGCTCCCTCAGCGCCAATGTCAGCAACTCCACCGTGCGCTGCCTGAGCAATATGCCCCTGGCCGATATGCTCTCCAACCGCCACACCATGAGCCTGACGGTGCGCAACGAGGTCTCGCCGCAGTCCCACGACTGGGGCTACCGCCTGGGTTCCATCTACATCCGCAAGGTGCATTTCCGGGACGCGGACATGATCCACCAGATCGAGAGCAAGGTGGTGAATCGCCTGCGGCAGGTGACCTCCTCCATCAAGCAGGACGGCACCAACCAGGTGAACATCATCGCCAGCACCGCCGAGCGCCAGGCCGCCGTGGAATTCGGCAAGGCTGGCGCCGTGCGGCCTCAGGTGGTGGGCACGGCCCTGGATCAGGTCTCCCAGGATCCCGATGTGGCCACCGCCCTCTTCGCCCTCCTGGAGATCAAGGCCCTCCTGGAAGGGGGCGCCAGCCTCACGCTGATCCCCGCCAACCCCGGCCTGCTGACCGATCTGCTGGCCGCCTCCCAGGACACCCGCGGGCTGAAGGGCTCCAACACCCCAGGAATCCTCCCACGACAGACTTAGTGGCCGTGCAGCGCTACGAATTCCATCTCAGCATCTCGCCGGGAAGATACCTGGACTACTACCGGGGCAGCGCCAAGCAGGTGATCGCGCGCTGCCCCGATGGGCTGACCCTTCAGTTCCCCGCTTCCCTGCTGACGCCCTTCGTGACCACCGAGGGGATCCACGGGGATTTCACCCTCACCTGCGACGATGACCACAGGGGCGCTCGGCTTGTGAGGCGCTGAACCTACTGCTGCAGACGCACCACGGCATGCTGGGCTGTGGGCGCCTGGATGACTTGCTGAGCGGTGGACGGGGCATATCCGTACTGGAGCACCAACCAGGTGGCCGCGATGGAGGCGATGACGGGAATGACCAGGCCCCGGGCAAACCAGGCGGCGATGGCCGCCGCGGCCACACCGGCCAGACCCGCCAGGGGCTTGCCGGGGAAGGACGTGAAGATGCCCGGGAAGATCAGGGCGCCCAGGGCGGCGATGGGCATGTAGGCGAGGCAGCGCTTCAGGTAGGGCGGCATCTCCTGGATGGCCTTGGTGAAAAAGGGCACCGAGCGCAGGCCGTAGTTGATCACCGCGCAGCCCAGCACCAGGAAGAGGGCCCTATGCATTGGCCACCTCCGCATCCTCGGGCGCGTCTTCGAAGAGGGCCGCGCCAATGGCGGTGATGACCAGCATGGAGATGACGATGGACCAGCCCGCAGGCACCCTCGCGATGTAGTAGAGGGCCGAATTCAGGGCTCCGGCCGAGAGGGCGAGCACCAGGGGCAGGTGGCTCTTCTTGATCTCGGGCACCAGGAGGGCCGCGAAGAGGGCGAAGAGGGCTCCCGACATGGCGTCCTGGAGGGACTTGGGCAGGAAGGAGCCGATGGTGACTCCCGCCACGGTGCCCGTGGCCCAGCCCAGCCAGGAGAAGCCCTCCAGGCCAAGCATGAAGGACCGGGAGACCTGGCCGGGGCGCAGGGAAGCCACCGAGAAGACTTCGTCGGTGATGCCGAAGGCCAGCAGGAAACGGTCCTCTATGCGCTGGAAGGCGATCTTCCGGGAGATGGCCATGCTCATGATGAAATACCGCATGTTCATGAGCAGGACGGAAATGAAGATCTCGCTGAGGGCGGCCCCGGAGCCCAGGAGATTGATGGCCATGAACTGGGCGGCCCCCGTGAGATTGGTGGCCGAGAAGAGGATGGCCAGCAGGGGAGAGACACCCGTGGAGACGGCCAGGAGGCCGAAGGCCAGGGAACAGGTGAAGTAGCCGATGAAGATGGGCACAGCGTTATGGACGCCTTCCAGGAATTCGTCCTTATCAAGAGTCCCGATGCCGATCGCCATGCTTCCGCTTCTGCCCCGCCAGGGCTCTATTTCCAAATTGATTCAAAAAATGGAGCCAGACAGAACCTGCGGGGCAGTCACACACCGCCCCCATTCTGTTGGCAGGTTCATTTTCTCCTAGAGACAGGCTTAGTAGCAAGGCGCGGAGACGGTGTGTGAGGAAGCTCACACACGCTGGTCCGGAAATGGTTCCCCCTGGGGCCGGATCAGAGATCCCCGATCGCCGCAACCAGGCGGGTCCAGAGATCGCCGCCCTGGGTGCCGTTGGTCAGGATGACCAGGCCTGTGCCACGGGAGGGGAAGAACTGGGAGAAGCATCGGAACCCGGTCCCATTGGCCCCACTGTGATGGGCGATGTCTCCCTGCTCCGTGGCGTTGATGGACCAGCCCAGGCCCCAGAAGACCGCAGTGCCCCGCGCAAGGCCCGGGCGTTCCATGGGTGCGCGAGCGTCCAGGCGAACCTGATGGGTGAGGGCCTCCTGGGCAGAGGCCTTGGAGAGAAGCCTTGAATCACCCCGTTCGGCCTTCATGACTTCAACGAGCAGGGATGCGTAGTCCTCGACCGTGGTATAGAGGGAGTAGGCCGCATTGGGGTGCAGATACTTGGATTTACCCAGGACCATCCCATTGTCCCGGTGACCGCTGGCAAGCCGAGCCTCGAGGGCTGGAGTCCAGACGAAACCCGTGGCCACCAGCCCGAGAGGAGCGAAGAGGCTGTGAGTCGCCCACTGGTCGAGGGGCTGGCCCGTGATCCGTTCGAGCGCCCGCTGGAGGTAGAAGATTCCCTCTCCGGAGTAGCCGAACCGGGAGCCCGGACGGAACAGGAGCGGGATGGGTCCTTCCCGCTCCTCCCCACCCGGACGCCAGTTGGGAAACCCGGACGTGTGGGAAAGGGCCATCCGGGCCGTCACGAGACGGCGCTCGGGCAGTTCGGGCAGGATCTGTTCCTTCCCGTAGGCCTCCAGCGGGCGGTCGAGGTTTAGCTGCCCCCGGTCCACCAACTGCAACGCCAACATGCCAAGAATGGGTTTGCTCATGGAGGCCGCCTCGAAGACCGTTCCGGTAGTGACCGGTTCCTGGGACTGGGCATTCCTGACGCCATAGCCCTGGGACCAGACCAACCGTCGTTCCTGGATCAGCGCTATGGCCACGCCGGGTACATGGAGTTCCTCCATCAGGGCAGGGACAAGGTGGTCGATGGTAGTAGCCAGGGCATCGCGGGTGAGCAGAGGTGCCCGGCTCCCGGGGGCGGCCTGCCTCAAGGCCCAGGCAGCCGCCGTCCGCACGGCCTCCTCCCGGTCGCTAAGCCGCGCACCCAGCGCCGATGTCGCCTCCCGAGCCGCCTCGCCGAGCCCCCCCAGGGCAAATGCTGATGCGGAGCGGACATTCTCGTCCGAATCGGCCAGGGACTTGATCAGGGCCGGCACGGCCCCCTTGGCGGCGGCTCCCACCTGTCCCAGGGCAATGGCCGCCGACCATCGGACTTCGGCATGAGCGTCCTGCAGCGCTCCCACCAGCGCCGGGACGGCGGTTTCGCCGATCCGGCCCAGGCCCAGGGCCGCCGCGCCCCGCACATAGATGTCCTGGTGGCCCAGGGCCATCACCAGGATCTTGACCACGCCCTGTTCCTCGGGTCCGAGCCGGTGCAAGCTGGCCAGGGCCTCCTCCCGTGATCGAGGATCGGGATCTGCCAGTGATCGAAGCAGGGCCTCCGGATCCACCCTCCGGGTCGGGGGCGCGCCCGAAAGAAGCGGGAGGGCCAGGCAGACGGCCACGACCAACAGAACCGCGGCCCGGGTCAGGGCAAGACTGCGAGAAGGGCACATGGGCACCGCCTTTCCGGCCGAAATGAGGCTGGCTGATCGTCGATTTGGGTTCGAGGGCAACCTATTCCAGGTGTTCCTTCTTGAATTCCGCGTACAACGCCTGGAGGCGCTCCGTGACCGGCCCCTTCCGCCCTCCGCTGAGGACGGTGTCGTCCACCTTCACCACCGGCATCACCTCGGAGACGGTGCTGGAGATGAAGGCCTCTTCCGCGGCCAGGAACTCCTGGAGATACAGGCGGCGTTCGCGCACTTCCATGCCGCACTTCCGCGCCAGTTCCAGGACGTAATGGCGGGTCGTGCCTGGGAGGATGTTGTCCAGCTCGGGTGTGGTCAGGATCCCCTCCCGCACACAGAAGATCGTCGAACTGGGGCCTTCGGTCAGATACCGGCCCTTCCCGTCCTCGCGGAAGAAAAGGGCCTCGAAGGCGCCCTTCTCCTTCGCGAACTGCTTGCCCAGCACGTTGGGCAGCAGGTTGATGGACTTGATGTGGCAGTACCCCCAGCGGATGTCCTGGAACGTCACGGTCCGGACCCCCACGGACCAGCAATCCTCGGGCATCCTACGGAGGGGGATGAGGACGATGAAGAAGTTGGGCCGGACCCCCTCCGGAAAGGTGTGGTACCGAGGCGCCTCCCCCCGGGTGATCTCCAGGTACAGCTCACCGTCCAGGATACCGTTGCGGCGCGAGAGCTCCCGGCAGGTTTCCAGCAGTTCCTCCGTCGCATAGGGGAAGTCCATCCGGAGCGAGGCCGCACTCTCCCGCATGCGCCCAATGTGCTTGCCGAAGAGCAGGAACCTGCCGTTCACGCAGCGGATCACCTCGAACAGGCCATCGGCGAAGCAGATCCCCCGGTCCTGGATGCTCAGGAGCTTCTCGGTCTCCGGGTGGAATCCCCCGTTGAAGAATATCTGCCGGTCCATTGGCGCACCCCCGTGCATGAATGGCCTTGATTCTTTCACGGAGGCGGACGATGTGACGATTTTTTTTTCAATTTTTCAAAGAGCCAACTTTTTTGATCATATCCCGCTTCGCGCTAGCATCCAGTGGCCCGCCCTGCTTCATTCAGAAGCGCCAGGGAGGACGCTCGCGCACATCAGCCGGGGCCCCTTGACTAGGCAGGTCCCGTGCTCGATGTGGTGCTCGAATTCATGCCGGAACTTCTGGAGGGCCGAATCGATGGGGCCGCAGGCGGCGTCCCCCAGGGGACAGAGGGTGCGCAGATTGATGCGGGGCGTGAGGCTGGCGATGAGATCCAAGTCGCTGGGTTTGCCCTGACCGTGCTCGATGCGGTGCAGCACCATCTCTAGCCAGTGGCAGCCTTCGCGACAGGGGGTGCACTGGCCGCAGGACTCCTCGGCATAGAAGCGGGTGAGGCGCAGGGTGACCTCCACCATGCAGACATCCTCGTCCATGACGATGACGCCGCCGCTCCCGGCCATGCTGCCCCGGGCCTTCAGGGCGTCGAAATCCATGGGACAGTCGAAGTCCTTTTCGTCCAGCATGGGCGAACTGCTGCCCCCGGGGATGATGGCCTTGATCGGCTTCCCCGTGCTGGATCCCCCCGCCAGGTCATGCACGAGGAAGTTCAGGGGGGTGCCCAGGGGCAGTTCGTAGAGGCCCGGCCGCTTCACCTGGCCCGAGACGCCGAAGATGCGGGTGCCCGTGTTATTGGGCGTGCCGATGCGGGCGTAGGCCGCACCCCCGAGACGCAGGATCACAGGCACGGTCGCCAGGGTCTCCACGTTATTGACAGTCGTTGGCTGGCCGTAGGCGCCCTGGGTGGCCGGGAAGGGAGGCTTCACCCGGGGCTCGCCCCGGCGGCCCTCCAAGGAATTGAGCAGGGCCGTCTCCTCGCCGCAGATATAAGCTCCCGCGCCGCGGTAGGTGAGGATATCGAAATCCCAACCCGTGCCCAGGATGTTCTGGCCCAGGTAACCCGCCTCCCGGGCCTCCTGGAGGGCGGCCTCCAGCTTGTCCACCAGCCACTTAAATTCGCCGCGCACGTAGATGAAGCCGAGTTGGCACTGCATGGCCCAGGCCGCTAGAATCATGCCCTCGAGGAGCTGGTGGGGGTTGTACTCCAGGATGGCCCGGTCCTTGAAGGTGCCCGGCTCGCCTTCATCGGCGTTGCACACCAGGTAGCGCGTATGCTTGCGCTCGTCCGAATCCTTGGGCATGAAGGTCCACTTCAATCCCGTGGGAAAGCCCGCCCCCCCCCGGCCCCTCAGCCCCGAGGCCTTCACCTCCGCCGTCACGGCGGCAGGATCTAGCTTCAAGGCCTTCCTCAGGGCCTCGTAGCCCTCGTGGCGCTGTTCGTAGGTCTTGAGATGCCAGTTGTCCAGATCGCCCGCACCCCGGAGCATGAAATTGGGGAAGCGTTCGGTGCCGAATCCCTCGAAGGTGTAGCTCTGGGAGTCAGGTTTGGTGCGGATCGCGCCCATCACTTCCCCCACTCGGAGACATCCCCCCGCTGGCAGGCCTCGATCACGGCGTCCAGGCGGGCGTCATCCAGGAACTCGTCGTAGACCTCCTGGTTCACTTGCAGGCAGGGGCCGCTGCCGCAGCTGCCCAGGCATTCCACTTCCTCCACGCTCCACAGGCCGTCGGAGCTGACTTCCCCAGGCTTCACGCCGAACCGCTCGCAGAGCCGTTCGAAGAGCTGGGCGCCCCCCCTTAACGCACAGCAGAGATTGGTGCAGACCTGCAGGTGGAACTTCCCCAGGGGCTTCTGATGAAACATCGTATAGAAGGTGGCCACGCCGTAGACATGGCCCGCGGGGATCTCCAGAATCCGCGCCACCTCCTTCATGGCCGCCAGGCTCGTGAACCCGAGATCGGCCTGGGCCAGATGAAGCGCCGGCAGGGTGGCGGCCAGCTTATCGGGATATTTCAAGGCCAGGGCGCGAATCGCCCCTTCCGTTTCAGGGCTCAGGATTTCCCGCTGGGAACGCTCAAGGCGCTGCCCCGGCGCGAGGGGCCCGTCACTGGTCTCTGAAGGCAGGGGCTGATTCATGGGCGCTCTCGATGTGGACAATTCTAGCCCGGAACGAGATCGAGGAGGCCCTTTCAGAGCTTCCTGTGGGCGCCATCGCAGAAGGGCGGGTTGCCCGTCTGCTTGCACGCGCAGAGGGCCACCTGTTTGGCCTCCGCCAATTCGAACTTCACGGATTTGAGGCCTGTGCCCTGATGGGACCCGTCGCAGAAGGGGTGCTTGGCGGAGCGTCCGCAGGCGCACCAATAGTAGGTTCCGGGCTCCAGTTCGAGCACCACAGGCTTGGTATCGACGACCTTGGCTTCACTCATGAAGGACCTCCTGAAGGGCTGCCGTGCCAGCCCGGAATGGACTGGTTCACTTGCCCGCTTCGATATCCAAGCTGATATCCACATCATCCCCCAACACGCCGGGATAGGTCTTGATGCCGAAATCGTTGCGGTTGAGCTTCAAGGCCCCGTCAATGAAACCGGCCGCCACGCTGCCCGGCTGCATGCCCGGCCTCGTGCCCGCGTTGGTGATGGGGAAGCTGATGGTGCGCGTCACACCGTGCATGACGAGCACGCCCGTCACCCGGAGCTTGCCCTTTTCCACTTCCTTCACGGAGGTGCTCCGGAAGGTGATGACCGGGAACTTGGCCACCTCGAAGAAATCGGCGCTGCGCAGGTGCTTATCCCGGGCCTCGTTATCCGTATTGATGGAGGCTGCGTCGATCTGGATCTCCACGCTGGATCTGGAGATGTCCTTGGGATCGACCTTCACTAGGCCCTCGAAGCGCGTGAAGCGGCCCGAAGTCTTGGCCACCAGATGGCGGATCCGGAATCCAATCTGGCTATGGACGGCGTCGATCTTGTAGACATCCTGGGCGAAGACGGGAAGGGAGATCGAAAGCGCGGCGAGGAGGGTGAGGCTACGAAACATCATGGGAGCTCCTTATGGCAGATGTTCATTTACCTGGGATGCGGCATCTCAAAAGGATGTGACAACACTTTTCATCCCTCCCAGAGGGCTTCCATCGTAGGTTGCAAGAAAGGACTCGATTCCATGCGCATCGCCGAGGAACTCCATATCGGGAAGCCCCTGGAGCCGGGGCATGAGCTGGCGCTCTCGGTCCTCCTCACCCGGGAACACCTGACCCGACTCATGGAGGAGCGGATCTTCAGGCCTGCGGAGCTCACCGATTCCCAGTTCAATGTGCTCCGAATCCTCAAGGGCGGCCCCACCGAGGGCTATGCCATCGGGGAACTCCGCCAGCGGATCATCTCCCGCAGCGCCGATGTGCCGCGCCTGGTGGACCGTCTGGTGGCCATGGGCCTGGTAGATCGCTTGCCCCACCCCCAGGACAGGCGCAGCTGCCGGGTGCGACTCACGGCCCGGGGGGATGCCCGCCAGGGGAGCCTCTCCCTCGTCCACGCCTCCCTCCTCAGGGAACTGGAGGGACTGCTCCCCGAGGCCGAAAGGACTCGGCTCCTGGATCTGCTCGAACGCCTGCGGGAGGGCATGCGAGCCCTGGCCGATAGGACCCGGCCTATCGGTCCAGTTCGCCCGCAATGACACTGACGCGGCACTTCCTGTGCCGCGCCCTCCGGGCCGTCGCTTCGCGCCGGTCGTCCCCCTCCACGGCTCCGCTGTGTCGGGTGACCATGGACCCCGCCCCGCTGGCCAAGGCCAGCGCGGCCTCGGCTCGTCCTCCCATCGCCATGATCACGATCAAGACCTCGGCCTATCGGTCCAGCTCACCCGCAATGACATTCATCGAGCCGAGAACCGCAAGAGCGTCAGCAATCAAGCCGCCCCTCACCTGTTCGTCGAAGCTATTGAATATGGGGAAACAGGGAGGCCGCACGTGGATGCGGTGGGGGCTCTTGCCTCCCTTGGAGACGATGTAGAAGCCCAGTTCGCCGTTGGCGGCCTCCGTGGCGGAATAGATCTCGCCTTCGGGCATATCCATGCCGTGCATCACCAGCTTGAAGTGGTGGATGAGGCTCTCCATGCGGGTGTAGACCTTCTGTTTGGGCGGAAGGGCGATCTTATAGTCGTCGACGATTACGGGGCCGGGGCCGATCTCCTTGAGCTTGGCCACGCACTGGCCGATGATGCGCAGGCTCTGACGCATCTCCTCGGTGCGCACCAGGTAGCGGTCGAACACATCGCCGCAGGTGCCGATGGGGATATCGAAATCGAAGGTCTCGTAGCCCAGGTAGGGCTGGAGCTTGCGGAGATCCTGGGCCACGCCCGCGGCCCGCAGGCAGGGACCCGTGTAGCCCCAGGAGATGGCCTCCTCCGGGAAGATCCGGCCCACGCCCTTCGTGCGATCGTGCCAGATGGGGTTATGGGTGAGGAGCTTCTCCATCTCGTCGAGGCTCCTGGGCATGCTGTCCTGGAACTGCTCCAGCAGGGGCAGGAAAGTCTCCGGCAGATCCCGCATGAGGCCGCCGATGCGCGTGAAGCTGGTGTGCATGCGCTGGCCCGCGGCCAATTCGAAGAGATCGTAGATGGCCTCCCGCTCCTTGAAGAGATAGAGGAAGGCGCTGTAGGCGCCCAGATCCACGGCGTTGATGCCCACGCAGATGATGTGGTCGCCGATGCGGGCCAACTCTGAAACAAGCACGCGGATCACCTGGCTGCGGGGGGGATCCTGGATACCCAGCAGTTTCTCCACGGCGAGAGCGTAGCCCACATTGTTCATCAGCGACGAACAGTAGTTCAGGCGGTCCGTGAGGGGGATGAACTGGGCGTAGCTGAGATGCTCCCCCAGCTTCTCCACGCCCCGATGCAGGTAGCCGATCTCCGGCGTGGCCTTCTGGACGGATTCCCCCTCCAATTCCATAACGATGCGCAGCGTGCCATGGGTGGCCGGATGGGAGGGCCCCAGGTTGACGATCATGCGGTCGCCGTCCTGTTCGAGAGAGGTCTGGGTCGCTGTATCCATGGGCACCTCAGGCCTGAAGGCTCTTGGCGTCACCCGCGAAGGAGGCGCCCGTGTCATCACAGAAGCGGTCGCCCCCATCCAGGGGGAAATCCTTGCGCAGGGGGTGGCCCGGGAAGTCCTCCCACATGAGCAGGCGCTTCAGCTCCCCACGGCCCTCGAAGGGGATGCCGAACATGTCCTGCACCTCCCGCTCGCTCCAATCGGCGCTCTTGAAGCGCTTCAAAAGCGTCGGAACGGCCTCCCCCTCACCCACGCGCACCTTGAGGCGCAGACGGTCCTGGCTGGTGAGATTGAGGAAGTGATAGACCACATCGAAGCGTGGATCGCGGTCCAGGAAGTCCACCGCCGTCACGTCCAGCAGCATCTGGAAGCCTTCCCCGAAGACCAGCTCCACCACCTCCAGCAGGCGGCTGCGGTCCAGCACCAGGGTCAGGTCGCCGCGGAAATCGTGGCGGTCCAAGAGCGCCCCCGGCAGCATTTCTTCGATGCGTTCGATGATCATGGGCGTGTCCATCTCTTCACCAGATCCGCTGGACGCCGGCATCCCCGGCCTCAATGATCATTTCGCGCACAGCCTGATGGGGACTGAGCCCCTTGGCTGCTTCCATTTCTTTTTGCCGGTCAAAGCTCTCGTAGAATGCCTCGATATGGGCCTTGCGGCCCCGGAGGGCCTCGGCAGTGATCTTCGCCTGGAGCTTCATGGCGCCGTAGATGATGCTCTCGGGACGGGGCGGACAGCCCGGCACATAGACATCCACCGGGATGACGCGATCGATGCCCTGGAGTGTGGCGTAGGTGCGGTACATGCCCCCCGAACTGGCGCAGACGCCCACGCTCATCACCCACTTGGGTTCGGCCATCTGGGCATAGATCTGACGCAGCACGGGCGCCTGTTTATTGGTGATGGTGCCCAGCACCAGCAGCAGATCCGATTGCCGCGGGCTGAAGCGCAGGGCCTCCGCCCCGAAGCGGCTGAAGTCGTATTTGGAGGCCATCATGCTCATGAACTCGATGGCGCAGCAGGCCGTGCCATAGGGCAGTGGCCAGAGGCTATTCTTACGGCCCCAGTTCAGGATGGCATCCAGGCGCGTGGGGAGGACGGCGTCCTCGAGGCTCAGCGCAGCCATATCACTTCTCCCATTCGAGGGCACCCTTGCCCCAGACGTAGATGTAACCCACCAGCAGGGTGGCCATGAAGGCGAGCATCGCTGGAAAGGAATGCAGGTTGCGCTTGAACTGCACGGCCCAGGGCAGCAGGAAGGCCGCCTCTACGTCGAAGAGGATGAAGAGGACGGCCACCAGGTAGAACTTCACGCTGTAGCGGTGCCGAGCATCCCCCTGGAACAGGGGCACGCCGCATTCGTAGGGCGTGAGTTTCCCGGGCTTGGGATTATTCGGTTTGAGGAACCTGGGCAGGAGCCAGCCCGAAACCCAGAGAATGCCCACGCCCACCACGAGGGCAAGCACAAGCAGGGCGAAGACCGGAAGGAAAGGCGCGGCGGGGCTTTGCATGAAGGCATCCAGGGGAAGCGGGCTCCGGCATGGATCATACACCCCGCGGCCCATCTCCCTGCTTTTGTCCGCGGCCCAAGGGTCCTGGTCCAAAACCCGAGGATCCCTTCGCCCTGCATTCGAAATGAAGTCCGTTCCAGATATGGAGATCGCTACGATCTCGCCTGATATCCAGGGTCCCGGACCACCGCGGTTCGCTCCAGGCCTCCTGAGCCCGGTATCATTCATGAATTCCATCGTCAGTATTTGAAGACTTTGGATCTTGTGGAGTCCACGTGTCCAAGCACATATACGTCCGAATCTGTGCTCTCGCCGCCATCCTGCTGGGGATGCTGGCCTGCGGCAATTGGAATAGAGAAGGCAACACCACCCGCAGGCCCATCTCATACTCCGTCACCGCCACCGCCGGGCCCGGCACCTCCGTCACGCCCGCGACCCGCACCGTCACGGCCGGGGCGACGACCACCTTCGAATGCACCCTCCTGCCCGGCTATTCCAATCTGACGGTCACCGGGGGCAACGGCACCCTCAACGGCCCCACCTACACCACAGGACCCATCAACGCCGACACCGCCATCACCCTCTCAGCCACCCCGGACCCGATCCAATACACCGTCACCGCCAACGCCGGGCCTGGCACCTCCGTCACGCCCACGACCCGCACCGTCACCGCCGGGGCGACGACCACCTTCGAATGCACCCTCCTGCCCGGCTATTCCAATCTGACGGTCACCGGGGGCAACGGCACCCTCAACGGCCCCACCTACACCACAGGACCCATCAACGCCAACACCGCCATCACCCTCTCAGCCACTCCGGACCCGGTCCAATACACCGTCACCGCCAGCGTCGGAGCCGGGACCTTCGTCACGCCCACGACCCGCACCGTCACCGCCGGGGCCACAACCACCTTCGAATGCACACTCCTGCCCGGCTATTCCAACCTGGCGGTCACCGGGGGCAACGGCACCCTCAACGGCACCACCTTCACCACGGGCCCCATCAACGCCGACACCATCATCACGACCAGCGCGACCCTCGATGACCCCACGGTCTACTTCTCCGAAGACTTCGAATCCGGTACGACCGACAACTGGGATCTGACGCCGAATGCCGACGGGGCCTTCACAGTGGAGAGCACGACCGACTACCAGGGCGCCACGACCAAGGCGCTCAAATACACGGCGGGCAGCACGGCCAGCAATGCCGTGATTGCGCTCCTCAAAAATTCGGTCTGGACCGCCAAGGTGGGCTCCAAGACCGACTATTACGTGGAAGCCCGCATCCGGCCCCTGGCCAACGGCATCCTCGGCAACAAGCAGCTGTACATGGTCGCCCGTTACACCGATGGCTCCAACTGGCTCCTGGGGGGACTGAACGTGCAGAGCATCTCCTCAAACTCCTATGTCGAGACCGGCAACATGACGTCGGGGACCCTCACCCGAGCCGTACGAGTCCTCCGGACCATCGGCAGTGACACGGCCTGGTACAAGGTTCGCCTCGAAGTCTCCGCAAGCACGCAAACGATCTACATGGACGGCGAGGAACTGGGCACCACCACCATTCCCACCGCCATCACCGGGGGCAGGATCGGCCTGTTCACAAACAACAAGTCCTTCTACATCGATGACATCAAGGTGGGCGATCCTTCGGTCAAGCCGGTCCTGCTCTCGATCTCTCCGAACGATGCAACCTACGTGGCGGAGGGGGGCGACTCGGACCGCACGATCACTGTCACCGCGTCCAAGAACGACGGGACATCGGACGACTTCACCGTCGTTTCCGACGACCCCAGCGTGGTCAGCGTGACCAAAGGCATGACCAGCGGCACCGCCACCCCGGTCCTCCTGAAGCCGATCGCGGCCGGGGCAACGGATATCCGGTTCACGAGCAATTCCGACCCGGCGCTGGTCAGGACAATCGCCGCCTCCATCTCGCCGCAATATGTCGACTCGCCGGCCACCTATGCCCTGACATCCAGCCAGGTGTATCCAGCGCCAGCGGCGACCACAGCCTATCCGGACGACAAGCTCACCCTCACTTTCGATTCGACGCCGACCCTTGGCACGGCCGGAACGATCCGCATCTTCAAGGCCAGCGATGACTCCCAGGTCGACCGAATCTACCTGAGCCATGAAAGCGACACCCTCGGCCTCAATGGGTCCTATCGGAGAGGCGTGGCCACTTCCCCGATCCGGATCGACGGCAATACCGTCACCATCACGCCTCACAGCGGCAAGCTGGCCTATGGAACGGCCTACTACGTGGGAATTTCCAGCACGGCATTCACCGGTGCCAATCTCAACGGCCATCCATTTGATGGAATCGGTAAGCCCGCAGGCTGGACCTTCACCACCCGATCAACCCAACCCGATCCCGCGGCGACAACCCTCACGGTGGGACCGGCTAATGACACCACCGCCGACTACCACTCGGTGCAGGGCGCCCTCAACCACGTGATGGCCAATCCAAGCGTCTCCACCCCGACCATCCACATCAGCAACGGCATCTACAACGAGCTGCTCTTCCTGTGCAACCGCCCAAACGTCACGATCGAGGGTGAAAGCCGCGCCGGCGTGATTATCCATTACAACAACTACGAGACTTTGAACTCGGGCAGCGGAGTTTCCGCCACTGGAACGCCCCTCTCAGGCGGAGGGCGCTCCGTGTTCATGGTGGAGAACTGCGATTTGCTCACGCTCAATAAGCTGACGCTGAAGAGCACGCATCTCCGAAGCAGCGTCTACTCGAACCAGGCCGAGGTGCTCTACTTCAAGTCCACCACTTCGACCCAGAGCAGCGGCCACCGCCTGATCGCCAATAACGCCAATTTCTACAGCGAACAAGATACATTGCAACTCCAGGGCTACACCTGGTTCTACAACACCAAGGTCTCGGGCAACATCGACTTCATCTGGGGCAACAACTACGCGTCCCTGTTTGAGGACAGCACCATCGAAATTCTGGGGGATTCGCAGTACCCCGCGAGCATCTCCGAATACGCAAACGGGACGGGAGGCTACCTCGTGCAGGCGCGCACCTACCCAGGCGGAAAGGGCTTCGTGTTCCTGAATTGCAATCTGACCTACGCCGACGGTCCCTCGGGCGTACACGTGGCCACCGGCGCCAACGCTTCCAGCTACCTTGCGCGCGCGGCCTCCGGGACCTGGGTCGACAACGTCGCCTACATCGACTGCCGGATGGATTCGCACATCGCCGCCCTCGGCTGGGCCTCCGGCGTCGTCGGCAACCCGGCGCCCAACCCCGCGACCCCCACAAGCAGCGCGGGGTGGCGCGAATACGGCAGCATGGACCCGAGCGGCACCCTGCTGAGCATGTCCGGCCGCTCTACCAACAGCAAGCAGTTGACCGCCGACGAGGTCACCAACAACGGCCTGGACAACCGCAGGAACGTGTTTTCCGCGATCAGCTGGAGCCCAATCCCATGAGGCCCGTCTACCCCGGAGAGCATCGCGTCATCCCTCATGAACGGATAAGATCATTTTCACCGGAGAGGCGATGAACGAAGGGAACCCAAGCGCAGACGCCAGGCTCGCTTCCACGCCAGCGTGGGGGCGCCCCTGATGGACCCCATCCTGGACCACCTCCCCCATCGCTTCCCCTTCCTCTTCGTGGACCGGGTCCTGGAGCGCGAACCCGGCCTGCGGGTGGTGGCGGAAAAACTGGTGAGCATGAGCGAACCCTATCTCCAGGGCCACATGCCCGGTCGCCCCCTGGTGCCCGGCGTCCTGATGCTCGAGATGCTGGCCCAGAGCGCGGCCTTCCTGGACGAAGACGACTTGGCTGAAGTCCCCGTCTTCCTGGCCCAGGTGGTGGATGCCCGCTTCAAGGCCCCCGCCTATCCCGGGGATCGGCTGCGGCTGGAAGTGAATACGGAGGCCGCCTTCGGGGGCTTCCAGCGCATCGAGGGCACCGTGAGCTGCGAGGGGCGCGTGCTCTGCACCGCCAAGCTCCTGGTGAAAAAGGGCGCCCCCCTGGAGCTGGGGAAATGAGGCGGGTCGTCGTCACGGGCCTGGGCTGCGTCACCAGCCTGGGCCTGGACACGAAGACCACCTGGAGCCGTGTGCTGGCCGGGGAATGCGGCGTGGGTCCCCTGCGCAACTTGAGCATGCCGCGGGAAGAGATCCAGATCGCCGCGGAGATCGATCTGCCCGGGCGCGCCTCCGACCCTACGCCTTCGGACTTCTGCGAACGGCTGGCCACCATGGCCCTGGAGGAATGCCTGAGCCATTCCGGTCTGGATCTGGAGCGGGGCGACCCCAGGCGCCGAGGCGTCTTCCAGGGGGCCTCCACCTCCAGCCATCCCGCCGGGGAACGCTACCTCTCCGAGCGGATGGCCGGGCGACGAGGCCGGGCCGCGGAGCCCCTCCGGCACAGCCCCTCGGCCCTCACGGATCGCCTGGGTCAGCGCTTCCTGGCCATGGGCCCGCGCAGCACCCTCATGAACGCGTGTTCCAGCAGCCTCCTGGCCCTGGGACAGGCCTGGGAGCAGATCGCCTGCGGGAATCTGGATCTGGCCATCGCGGGAGGGGTGGAAGGCCTCTGCAGGACGACCTTTGCGGGATTTTCCTCCCTCAAGGCCATGGATCCCCGGCCCTGCCGTCCCTTCAACCGGGACCGGGCGGGCCTCAACCTGGGGGAGGGCGCGAGCCATTTCCTGCTGGAATCCCTGGAACACGCCAAGGCCCGGGGGGCGTTGATCCTGGGGGAGGTCCTGGGCTACGGCGCCTCCCTGGACGCCTACCATGCCACGGCCCCCCATCCGGAAGGAGCTGGCGCGGCCCGGGCCATGACCATGGCCCTCCAGATCGCCCATCTCCGGCCCGAGGAGATCGATCTGGTCTCGGCCCACGGCACGGCCACGGCCGCCAATGACGGCGCGGAATGCTTAGCCATCCAGCGCGCCTTGGGAGCGGCCGCCAGGAGCGTGTCGGTGACCTCCAGCAAGAGCCAGTTCGGCCACACCCTGGCCGCCGCGGGCGTTCTGGGGGCGGCCCTGGCCCTCCTGGCCCTGGGGGACCAGGTGGTGAGCCCCACCCTGCGCCTGGAAGAGCCCGATCCCCTCTGCGACCTGGACTGCACGCCCCTGGTGCCTAAAGCGCGCAGGCTCCGAGCGGCCCTGGTCAACGCCTGCGCCTTTGGCGGCAACAACGTGAGCCTGGCCCTGCTGCGTTGGGAGGGCCGATGAACGTGGATATCGTCATCACGGGAATGGGCCTGGTGCTCCCCTGCGGCGATGGGATCAAGGCCGCCCAGGCCGCCTGGGAGGCTCAGACGCCCTCCTTCTGCGAAATCCCATCGGGGCTGGGTCAGGGCCACGGCGGGCTCTGCACCTCCTTCAGCTCCGCAGGCATCATTCCCGCCATGGTCAATCGGCGGCTGGACCGCGCCACGCGCTTCGCCTGGGTGGCGGCGCGAGAGGCCTTCCAGGATGCGGACCTGGCTCCCCAGCGCCTCGGCGATAGGCTCGCCCTGGCCACGGGCACCATGGCCGGGGGCTCGGAAGCCGCCGAGGCCTTCCTGAAGCCCTATCTGGCCCAGGGCCCCGAGGGGGCTTCGCCCATGGTCTTCCCCAATAGCGTGGCGGCTTCCATCAACGGCCATCTTGCGACGGCCTTCCAGTTCCATGGCCCCAGCCTCACCCAGTTCGGCGGGGAGAACAGCACCCTGGTGGCCCTGGACCAGGCCCTGCGCTGGCTGCGGCTGGGCATGGCCGAGGCCGTCCTGGTGGTGGGCACAGACGGGTTCTTCCCCCTGCTCACCGAGTTGTTCCAGAGGACGCGTTTGACCCTTCGGAAGGGCCTTCCCGAAGTGGGCTCCCGCCGGGGTTTCCTGCCGGGAGAAGGGGCCCAGGCCTTCCTGCTGGAGACGCGCAGGCGCGCCGTGACCCGGGGAGCGCCGATCCGCGCCACCCTCGAAGGCTATGCCTCCTGCGCTTCGATCACGATGGATGCCCCTTCCCGGGCCAGGGCCCTGGGGGAGGCGGCCTGCGGACTTTCGCCCAGGCCCTTCGACGGCTGGATCGCCGGTTCCAATGGCCACCCGGGGCTGGATGATCTGGAGACCCCGCTGAGAGAGGCCCACCCGGATTGGCCCACATCAAAATTTCCCAAGCTGCTATGGGGCGAATTGTGCGGCAGCGGCGGCCAGCTTCTGGCGGCGGCGCTCCTGGACGCTTCCCGGCGCACCCTCCTCACGGCCCCCGCCAGCCACGGCAGCCAGGTGGCCCTGCTCATCGAGAAGGGATGAGTTCACGGAGAAAAGCAGTCAAGAAACGCGTGGCTCTTTCAGGCTTCTCTCTGTGTCCTTCGTGTCTCCGTGGTGCATTTTCATGTTTTTGAATGCAGCTCGGCATCAGTCAGTCCGGGGGAACTTGAAGAAGAATCCTCGAAATCCTCCCGCATTCTTCTGTAGCCTTGAACCATGCCCAATCACGATGCCCAGACCGTCATCCTGAGCCGAGCCACCATCCTCCTGGTGACGGGCGTGGGCGTGGGTCTGCTCACCCTGACCTATGTGCTGGGCGTCCAGGTGGGCAAGCAGAGCGCCGCCCTGCGCCAGCCCCAGAGCCGCACGGCGGGCGAGGATCTGACGGAGTTGCCCGTCTCCATCGACGAGCAGCTGAAGCTCCTGGATAACCGGGAATTCGAGAAGACCCGGAAGCCCGAGGCCCCCCCTGCGGAAACCAAGCCCGAGGAAGCCAAGGCCGAAGACCCCAAGCCTCAGGAGCCCAAGGTCGACCCCAAGGAACCCGAGGCCAAAAAGCTCGAGGCCAAAAAGCCCGACGTGAAAAAGCCTGAAGCCCCCAAGGGGGGCGAGAAGTGGACCCTCCAGCTCGTCTCCACCCCCGATGAGACCGAGGCCAAGCGGGTGGCGGGGAAGTCCAAGACCGCAGGCTTCACGCCCACGATCCAGAAGGAGAAGAACCTCTTCAAGGTGCGCCTAGCCAAGCCCGGCACCCGCGCCGAGATGGACGCCGCCGCCGCCAAGCTCAAGACCAAGGGCCAGGGCAGCTTCCCGGTGAAGATGCCGTGAAAGGCTTCGGCACTAAGCAAAAGGCACCGGCCGAAGCCGGTGCCTTTTCTATGAACCATTTTGTGTTGCGCAGAAGTCGCACATTATAACCATTAGTATGGAATATCGTTACTCGGGAAAGCGATAGATGTCGTGATTCTCATGTGAGATTCCGTCGTGTGCCGCTCACAGTAGAAGAAATCGAATTGATAGTTCAACCCCGGCGTCAACCCAAGGCTGTCAAGGTTCACCGTTTTTTCCAGCGATGAATGCACTCCTCCCAGATCGATGACCAACTTCTTGTTTATGAACACCCATACATCATCATCTCCCTTAAAGGTGAAGGATTGCCCGGCTTTATAGGTAAACATTGTATGAATTTCATAGGTGTAATGGAAATTGTGGCCACTGGATGTGCCTGTATTGACCCCTTTTGGGTGTTTCGTGTCAATGGCATTGCCATCACCAGGATTATTATAGATATAATTCCCCTGGAGTTGGCCATCAATAGGAAATTGATTATCGTTCAAATAGGTATAGACACCAGGGGCACCGTCAGGATCAGTCTCCGCCAAGGGAATCGTGTATAGCTTCTGGTAGGGCACCGTGTCATTCGTGCCATGGGGGGCCGGGAAATCATTGAACCAAGCCTTGAAAGTTGCGGCACTGTGGATAAGGCTTTTTGCATAGGCCGGGTTGTTGTAGACGGGCTTGTTATCCGTCCCCAGGTCACCCTTCACCATGTTGCTCCATTGACTTCCGTAGGCTGCCTCGAAATCGGGATTGAGCCAGGGCGTGAGGGGATCAAAAGGCACAGGCGCCATGGTATTCAAGTTATAAGGAATCCCCGATCCGGAAATGACAATGGGCGGTGTGAGAACAGCACTGATATAGGGTGTGGACGGAGAGAAGTCCCGCAGGGTTCCGGTCAAATTGAGGTAGCCATCGCAAACAAGTTTTCCGGGATACTTGATGCTTGGGACACCGTTTGTGGTGATGATGCTCCCGGGAATAACCGCAGTGGATGATGTGGTGGTGACCACCATATCTGGTGTTGGGCTCACAATCGGGAGGCCGCTGGCCGTAACCGCACTGGCCGTCACCACTGTCTTGGCATTCGCCTTCACATAGAGGGTGAATGTTCCATCCGCGGCGGTAATAGCAGTGTAACTACCAAGATAGCCATTGACCGGATCCACAACCGGGTCGACCCCCTTGGCGGTGACCACGGCTCCCGCCACAGAGGTAGTGCCATTGTTTCTAACCACCGTGCCCGTGAGACAAACGGTACTGGAAGCCATATCGGCATTCCAGGTGGAAAAGTGGGCCACGCTGCCTTCGTAGTATTGATCCAGATCGGTGCCGCCCAAGGTTAAGGTGCCCTCCTGAACCCAGCGCCCGGAGACTTCATTGAAATAGAAAGCTGGCACGGTGGTCGGGGGATTACCGCCCCAGTAGGACGAGGCCAAGGGAATCCGGATTGTGGCGTTTCTCCCGGGAGCCAGATTCAAACGCGCGCCGGTGCTATCCGTGAAGGTCACCTCCAGGGCGCCGAAGCTTTCGATCTGCCCCGTGGCGGTCGTATAGTCACCGGGCATCAACGCGGGATTCGTGGAAGGATCCACAGGGGTCAAACTGGCCTTCAATGGGAAACTAGGGGCCCCACCCCCCGAAGTCACCAGACCATTGGCGGGAAGCACCACCTGGGCCGGTGTGTTCGGCACGGTGAGGGTTGCCCCTGAGGCCAGGTCAGGAATATCGAGAAGGGTGGCGGGCAGCAGGGAGGCATCCACCTGCCGACTTCCCCCTGCGAGGATGCTGGTGATCCTCTGGGTCCCGCCAAAATTGGAAGCCGTGATGGTGATCTGCTTCCGATCAGAAGGGCTGACATACATTGTATAGGTGCCATCGTCGTAGGTAGTGGCGGTCGCCTTGCCATCCGTCACCGTAGCCCCACCGATGCCCCGACCAGTGATGTAGTTCTCCACCTTGCCGCTGACCGTTCCGGTGGTAGCGGGCGGGGTGGGCGTTGGCGTGGGTGTGCTGCCACCGCCGCACGAGGTGCTCATCCCAATCACCCCCAACAAGCTGAGGGCAAACAGGATGCCAGCCCCCCTGGCCCGCAGGATCCGGCCCAGGTTTCCTTGCGATAGTTCAGATGTGCATGAAAAAGTTGGGTTCATGGGGCCTCCCTGGAGATGCGCTACCGGAAGCGATGTGTGAATTGCGAAAACAAACCATTGGAAGTGCACTGATCGTTGAAGCGCCTCGCCCGGAATGCCCCTGGAACGCGGCCATGGAGGAATAGGTTGTTAATGTACTGTTCTCCAAACCTTGGGTCCCGCCAGCGCTTTGGCCAGGGTTCCATCGAAGGACTTGATCTTCAAACCTGTGGTCGTGCCGGAAGTCGTGGTGAGCATGCCGGCCTGCAGAGCGGAAAGGATGCTCTTGGGGGAGAATCGGCTGGCCAAACCCACCCAGGTAAACACCTCACCCGAGGCACAGCCCTGGACCGCTTTGGTCGAGTCCCATACCTTGCCGACACCGGGGAAAGTCGGCAGCATCACGTTGCAGACCTGGACGGTGGTCGTGGACCCCATGCCGGCACTGCAGGGATCCCCATCCGCATAACCGGTTGGGGAGAAGTAGCTGTAGAACAGCTTGCCGGCGAGCACCATGGGAGACACGAGCCCTTTGGCCACATAGGCATCGGTCGATTTCCGGGCAGGGAAATTCAGGTAATACCCGTATTTATTATTAAGATAGAAGCTCGCATTACCCGGCTGGATCTCTACGGCGGCAGGATCGTTCTGGCCACTCATGTCTGCTAAATCGGTCGTCTTGATACCGGCGGTATCGAGCCCAAGTTTGTTGCTGTCCTGGCGATCGAAAATCACGGTCATGCGGTGCTGGCTGGGTTCGGTATTGCTTGCAGTACCGGTATAGAGCTTATCCATCGGATTGTTGCGATCCCCGCTGACCAGGGTGATGCCCACCGTAAGCGGAGTCACATAGGGAGCAGTGGTCCTGGGGTAGAAATTAGACACCAGGAAGGGGGCAGGGATTGTGCTCAACAGGCCATCCGGAATGTTCTGCTGGTAGACATGACGTGGCGTGGTAGACCAGTCGCCAAGGTTGCTAGAATCCACCCGGAACCCTGACATGCCCGTCGCTGTGTTATCCGCAGTGGAACCCAAGGCCCAGAGGCCTCCGAAGAAATCCGTGAAGTAGGCCCGCTGGGTCAATCCCGAGTAGGTCGTGACCGTCATCGGCATGACGCCCGCCCCCACGGGGCCATAACCAGCGAGGTTCCAAGTCTGCACAACATGGCCGTTAGCCACATCCAAGGCCAGCACAGAACGGCCCAAGGGGGTCTTCGCACCCGCCGTGGGATAGTTCTTCTCGATCTCGGGAAGACTGAAGCCGCCTCCCAGGAACACAACGTCCCTGATCTTCTGCGTGGTACCGGTCCCGGTCAGGACCCGCCCGATCGTGGGCTGGCAGGTCGACCAACCCATGTTGGGGATGATCGCCGTGTCAGGCGTTGAGGGTTCAAAAATCTTAGCGGGATAGCTGGTGTCTTCATCAGGGACGAGGGCCCATCCAGTGATTGCATCGTCTCCACTGCCGCCAAGCTTCGGCGCAAAAGGATCCCGGACATCGATGGCATAGTAGCTGCGCCCCCCCTTGCCGAGCCCCATGATCAGGGTGGCCCGTTCTGAACTGCCGATATCCATCATCCCGTTTCCGCTGCGCTTGCCGCTGGCGGGAAGATCCAGGAAATATAAATACGGTGTGCCATTCACACCTAGGCGATGAGGGTTCCCGATCGTCTGGTAGTAATCGCAATATTTGATGATATCAGTGGGAATGAAGGCCCAGAGCTCGTCGACCAAACCAGCCTTAATGTAGACCGGAGTGGCCGTGGTTCCCACATTGTTATCCCAGGACACTTCGCCAAAGGCGTGAATCACCCCCTGGTTGGTTCCAACGAAGATCACCCGGAAATGCCTACTCGTGCTGGGGGCCGCGTCCCAGGCGGTCGAGAGGCTCCCAGACAGGGTGGGATTGGAATATTCTAGGAAGGAAGGCGCACTGTCCAAGATATCGCCCATGATATTGGCTCGGGTCTTGACTCTTGTCGCGTCCGAGAGATCCGCCCCCATCATCCATTGCAAATTTTTGAGCTTGGTGGCCACATCGCTCCCGGGGAGGATGGCCGCCAGCTTGGCCTGGGAGCCGCTGGTACCGAGATCCGAGGCTGTGATGCTCGTGGGTATGGAATAAATCGAGGGATTGGAAGTAGTTTTGTCAGAGGGCAGGCGGGTATAGATCTTCCGAGTCGTCCATGCGCGGGAGGCCAAGATCTTGGCGGCTGACCACCCAGGATTATTTTCCTTCGCCAAATCGCCGGGGACCTCAGCACCCTTATTGTCCAGGATCAAAGTCTGGGTCTTGGATCCGGTGGTGGTATCGGTCAGACTCACAGTCTTGGTCGGGAACATCCTCAGATCGCCAGTCCAGACCGGCCCGCCGCCCTTGGGCACCAAGAAGGAAGCCAGGTAGATCTGATCGCTCAAGCCACCCCCGATCCAGGGAATGACCGGCACGGACGTAGAGCCGGTCTGCTCGATGGCAGTGGTCGCCTTGAAGGCGAAACCCAGACCACTGACAATGGCATCAGGGGTGGTCGCGTCGAAGAAGTAGACGCTGTTCGCCGACTTGGTATTGTTCGGATCATCGGGTTTGGTGGGATCCTTCAACGCAAAAGGGGTCAGACCATTGGGATGAAGTGGCTTGGTGGCCGAGAGATCCGGGGGATTGAGATCCCAACTGGTGCGGTCCGGGTCACCGAAAGCGGCAGCCAGGAAAAGGCGCTGTTTGGCACTCTTGGCATCGGTATATTTACCCCCCAAACTCACACCAATGGTCATGGTGGTGATCAGACCATAGGGTTGGGAAATTGATATCGTCCCGCGATTCTGGACAGCGAAGGGCAGGAAGGCGGTGGGTGCCGCGTCGCCGGACGGATAGGATGTCGGCGGATTCATGAATGTCGTGATGGAGTTATCTGTTGAATATTGGGTCTTGGAGCTGTCGCCAAGGTGGGCCGCGATTCCTGCGTAGGTGAAGATGTTCCACCAACTGTTGCCCGGGTTGATGTTCGCCGCCGCCGCCTTAAGGCTACCCGCACCCTTATCCCATAAATTGCCGTTGCCGGTCTCCGCGTCTCCAGTGAGAGCCCCCGCGGAGGGAAGGTAGGGCGTATCCGTCGTTAACTCGCTGCCATGATCCGAACTGGGAACGCCATCCGTGAAAATGATTAAGAAGCGTTTCTGGCATTGAACGGGTGCATCCGCCCCGGTTTCCACATTCCCAAAAACACTGCTGGGATCCGTGAATTGCGCAAGGGCTCTCGCCGTGGCGTACGTAAGAGGGGTATTGGTGTAGGGAAAGAGGGCTGCGATGCGATTCATGCCCTTGACGGAGGCGCCGTTGAGCAGGGTCCAGCCCGAATCACTGCCGCTCACCCAGGTGCTGGTGGGATCCGCACCCCCAAGGGTAGTCTTTGAATTGTTGTTGATTGTGCTCGCCTTGCCACTAAGGGACTCTGTCGCATCGTCCAGGAAGCGGAAGGCCCAAAAGACCCGAGACTGGTAGTTGATCCAGGTCCGGATGGCGGCTTCCTTCACCGCCTGGACCCGGTCCCTGGCCGGAATGGCATTGTACTTGGCCGATCGGGAGATGTAAGCCTGCGCTTGCGGATCCCAGAAGTTTATTGTTTCAGTGCCGAACGTGCCAAAAGCTTGGCCCTGGCCCACATTTGTCTGGTTGCCGACATTTGTAATGGAAAGAGCATCGAAGACGATGTACTTTCCGGTCAAACCGCTCGCGGCGGTGCAGTAATCGGGTCTGGTATTGTCCGTGTTCTGATAGGTGCCCGTGAAGAGCCAGTCAATGTATGCTTTGTTTAGACGGATCATGTACTTGGTGGTAGTGACGATCGCGCCGGGATCGCCGGAGAGCACTAGGTTGTTGTCCCGGATCTGAGTGCTGGGGGCTATATCCGCGAAACCAGTCTGGATCTTGTACCGTGTATCGACCTCCAGGAGATTCCCACTTCCATAGGTGGTCGTGGTTCCATCGGTGTTCGTTCCAATGTATTGATCTTTTACGGTCATGGAACTCAACGGATAGCCCGTGGAGGTCGCGTCCATCACCTTCCATGGAATCGGCAAATCCACTGTTCGCTTCACGCCCGGTGGCAAGAGAGTCCCTTGGTTCGGGCCATTGGTATTGGCTCCCGTATAGGTCAAGCGGATGTGGGAGGCTGCCCGCACCCAGTTCCGCACATCGCAAGCCTGGGAAGATGCACCATTCAAGCTCTTGTCACCCCAGAGAACCGGGCTGGTGGTGGAGGTGGTGTTCACGTTGGCCTCAGTGACCTGGGTACCATCGGGGCGGATCAGCACCGCGCTGGTGAACCAGGCCAACCCGACCGAAGCCGTCACCTTCATGGTTCCTGCGGGCCCGGAAAGGGTGAAGGTAATGCCAGAGAGGTCACCGATGTCGTTGGGATCATTGTTGAAATAGGCCGGATGGTACATCAGGCATTGCATGGACCCCGAGAAGTCGAAGATCGTCGCGATCTCAGGCTTCACCTTGGTACTACTGGACCTCTGATAGAGATCCAGAAAATCAGGCGAATTGGGAGCCTGCCATGTGGGATTCAGCTGTGCCGCCAGGGGCGAAGCCAGGGCAAGGGCGAGCAGAGCACTGAATAGACGACTGAAATGGCGCATACAGACCTCACGGGAGGGGAGAAGATTTCGGCAGAGAGGACTAATGGGGTGGAGCCGTCGCCCAGGCCTCACGCGTATGCTGGAAAGCGATCCCGCCGTAATCCAATTTACCCGTCGACCTAATGGACCAAATATCCGGCAATAGTTCCGGGGGTATGGCTTGGGTCATGCCGCCCGCCCCTGTACTGGGAGCCCCGCCTGTCAGATCCAGCTGTTGTTTGCCCATGCGGATCACGCCCAAACTATAGGAGCGCGTGGCGCCGTCGGTTCCAGTGCGCTTCATCACGCCTGCCGCGTCCACGGTCCGGAGTTCACCCGAAAGCTCCATACTCCCACTCAGTTCCTTGACCTTGCCCTCGAAATCGCTGGCACCCGCATCCGGTTCCGCCTTGGTCACGGCCCCATCCGGCGTCAGCCAGTAGCAAGACCACTCGATGCCCGTATCGGCCACGTTGCGCGCCTCCGCCCCCTGGCGGACCGTCCCCGAAATGATGACCTCCCGCAGAGCATTGCGGGACATTGCGATGGCTGCGACCGTGAGCAGTACAAGCAGCATCAGGGCCACCAGAATGGTGACGCCTCCGGATTGGGGATCGGAAAGAACAACTTGTCTATTTTTCATGAGGCGCCTGTTTCAGAACTGGAGGCCGAAATGACGAGGGAGGAGCACCAGGGACTGGGTCTGTTCCTTGTAGGCCGACGTCGTTCCCGTGGCCGAGTACTCAGAGCGAGACCGGAGAGTGCGGGTCGTCACATTGACGCGCACAAGCATGGGAATGGACCGGTACCAGTGGGCATTGCCACTGATCGTCGTGAAGCCGGGAGCCCCTGAAGTCGCAAGATCCGTTTTCAGGAGAGCCTTGATGGCGTCCCAATCGGCACCCGTGCGCCAATGCTCACCCCGATCCACACTGAGGGCCACCGTAAACTTGGTGACATTCTCCGCCACGATGGTGGTCAATGCATCGTCGGGCGCGAAGGTGCCCGCGCCAGGATAGGGCCCTTGTTCGCGGATCAGGCAGGGAATTTTGCCATTGGCATCAGCCTGTTTCTCTGGATCGAAATTCCGGCCCTGAATGCGGTAGCGCACATACTGGGCTGGCTTGGCGATCAGCACGCCCTCGGTGGCGAGATGCTTCTCGCCGAACATGCCATCGATGGTCACCGTCGTGGTCGCTCCTTTGGGATCGGCCGTCAGGATTTTCTTGTACTCGTAGTTGCCCCGGGTGATGAGTAACATTCCCGTCTTGACCTGGGCAGCCGCAACGGCCGCCACATCAGGATCCCCTGCGAAATTGATGGGTATGCCAGTTCCGGCGGTTGCCGCTGCGCCACTAGCCACATAGGAAGCCGTCCCTAGCACATCGGCACCGAAGGTCCCTTCGGCAGGAAGAGGATCATCGAAGTAGAAGAGGAGCTCATCTGCGACCGCCGCCGGAACATCCGTCCCCGTGAAGGCGACATTCGGATGGATGACGAAACCGGGATTGGCATCAGTAATGCCATTGGGAGCCGCATCCAGCGTGAGATACTGCCCCGCCACGTTCAGGTCGTCGCTGAGCAGATCCATGGCGAGCCGGTTCCGACGGTTCGAGGATAGCTTTTCCCCTGAAGTCACGAACGTTGCGAGGCTTGACTTGAACACGCTCGCCATGCCAGCCATCAGGATCATGGTGAAAAATAGGGCTACCAGCAACTCCACCAGGGAGAAGCCATCCTGGAATTGGAAGCGCCTACGCATAGGCCACCTGCCTTGTGAGCGTGACCGCCCGGTTGATGGTCTTGGTCGGGTTTGCCGGATTCGGGGTATCCGCGAAGGTAACCACCACGGTAAAACACTTAGTCCCCCCCGCGGAGCCCCACGCCACAACAACCTCGGGCTTGATATCCACCGTGAAATAGGCATTCGCGGCATCCGCCAACTTTGTGCCGTCGAAGGCGTAGTACTGAGTCATCTTCTTATTACCATTATCGAAATAGGTGGTCGCAGGCGCTGTCCCGACGTATTTGAGGAAGAGCATCCGTTGCCGCCCTTCCGCCTGGATGGATTCCAGCACCCCCTCCCCCACCATGACCGCCGTGCCCACGGAGTGGCTGCCGGTACTCGCGCGAATGGACATGACCTGCAGCATGGTGAGGCCCAGGATCCCGATGGCCAGGATGAAGGCCGTAATGAGAAGTTCGATCATGCTGAAACCCGACTGCCGCTTCCGACGGAGGTCTGAAGAGGATGTCATATTCACAGGCGCTTCCATTGGGTCTCCCCTTCCCGCTTGTAGAATTTGAAGACGTTCGCCATGTTGGCAGGCACCACGATCACGCCCACCGGCCCGGATGCGCCAACAGCCCCACCCCGCAGCCCGGCGACGACGATACAAAAGCCCGTGTTGAATCGTTTAGTCAGTCCACTGATCGTTATTTTTTGGACCGCCCCGGTGTATAGGTTGTTGGCCAAGGCACTGTGGAATGGTTCTACATCACAAGGAGGGACCGAGGCCAGCGCCGACGCACTCCCGAGAGCCGTCGCGTAGTCATCAGCCCCGACGACACCCGCATGCATGTGATCCCGTTGCCCCTGGTTGAAATGGGAAATAAATATTTCGCTGCTTGAGCCGAGGCGCGCTGGAGGGTTCAAAGGATCCGTTTGGCGCCCATCGAGCGACCATGTCCCAGCCACCCAGGTACCTGCCGAAGTCTCGAGCGTCACATCCGTCCCGGTCGCCATGGCGTTCCGCTGGGCAGCCAGGACAACCCCCTCCAGCTCGTCCATGACACCACGCACGGCATTGCCCCGCCTATCCCCCAACATGAAAACGCTGACGATGGCCAATATCCCCACGATGGCGAGCACCACCAGGAGCTCGATCAGGGAGTAGCCTCTGTTTTTTCGGGAAGGGAGGGGCATAGTGTGCCTCGATTCTGGACAGGTTGAACCCGGGGGGACATGGGCGATACAAAAATTTTGACGTGTCATATCAGCACTTCCGCATGGAATCAGGGATTCAAAGGGGAAATCGACGGGCGAATGGATAAAAAATAGCCGCATCCTCCCGTGGATCTCCGGGCCCCGAGGGGCAGAAGTCGCCTGATCTCGTTTCCGTACTCTAAGATTTTGCCCAGATGAATCGTCAAATGGGCAATTCCTGTTTTGTAATGTTCGTTGGGAAATACCGACCCGGATTCGCCGAGCGGCCAAGGCAACACGCGTCGGTTCCCAATCTGCGAGACGCCTTGATGGCTGCACCCGGGTTCCGATCAGGCCTCCGGGGGATCGAGAATCCGCAGGCGGGTCTCCTCGCCCTCCACGCTGAGCAGGGCCCGACAGGGCCATGGGGGCAGGACACAGACCAGGTCCTCCAGTTCGGTGATGCCGTTCTGGAGTTCTTCCAACAGGGCCCTCGGGTCGTGCTGGAAATGGGCCACGCGTGTGGGCGCGGCCTCCGGCCCTTCCTGGGCCGCGGCCTCCAACAGGGCTCCGGAATAGCCGAAGTAGGTGACGATATCGACGACCACGGCGGCCTCCTGCGGATCCGGAAAACAGGAGCTGAAGAAGGCCACCTGAAGGGATGTGATATCGGGCGTGAAGGTGCAGCTCCCGGTAGCCTGCCCCCGAAGGGGGTGCGACGAGGATGCAGGAGGCGGCGTGGGCCCCGTTTCGGCGCGTGTCTCCATAAATTCTGCGAAACGCCCCAGCAGTTCGGAAGGCACTAGGTCGAGCCAGTCCAGCAGCAGGGCGAACCAGGGCACGGCCTTGCCCTGGTTGTACATCACATCACAGGCCTGGGCGATCCGGGCCGCGGCGCCCATATCGGCCTGACTGAAGCCGGGAGAGGCTACAACCGTGTAGGGGATCTCCTGCAGATGCTGGAGACCCAGTCCCGGCGCCGTCTCCCGGAGCCGGGTGCCGGGCAACACGGAGAGGGGGAAGATATCGAGATGATTGGGCACCAGCCCCAGGGCGAAGTCCAGGCTCTCCAGGAAGCCCTGGAGGGTATCGCCCGGCAGGCCATAGATCAGATCGAATCCGTAGGTGGCGCCCGCCTGGTGCAGCAGCAGCACCTTGGCCTCGAAATCCGAGCGATCGAGGCTTCGGTTGATCCGCTTCAGCACGGCATCATCGGCGCTCTGGAGCCCGATCTGCAGGGTGCAGCGGATGGAGGCGAAGAGCCGGGCCAGCTCCACATCGATGAATTCGCTGCGGATCTCGAAGAAGAAGTGGATGGCCGGGGCCTGGGCGGCGATGAGGCGCAGGATCTCCTTGGCCTGGCGCTTATCGAAATTGAAGGTGGGGTCCAGCACGAATACCTGGCTCACGCCGCAGGCCTCGAATTGGAGCAGCTCGGCCCTGACCCTTTCCATGGGCACCCGCCGAGTGCCCGACTCCCCCCGGGATTCGAAGCAGAAATCGCAACGGAAGGGGCATCCCCGGGAGAGTTCCCAGAGCATGCCCGGATAGTGGGAGGGATCCAGGCTGCCATCCAGGTAGGGCGAGGGCAGGCTCGCCAGGTCCTGCACGGGCGCGGGATGGATGCCGAGGCGAATCTCAGCCACCGTGGCACCCTCCAGGAGGCGGCCCACGGTCTCGACGATGAGGTCTTCGCCCTCCCCCGGCAGGACGAAATCCAGGCAGCCTTCGGCCAGCACCCCTTCGGGGTCCGCCGTGGCTTCCGAGCCCCCGGCGAAGAGCAGGAGCGAGGGTTTCTCTCGCCTCAGGATCCCCGCGATCTCCCGAGCCCGGGCCCGGTTCCAGACATAGATGGAGAGGCCCACCCAGTCAGGATCCGTCTCCAGAATCCGGGCCGCGCAGGTTTCTGCCGATTCGAAGAGGAAGCCATCCAGGATGCGGGTGTGGACATCATGGGGATAGGCCCGCTTCAAGACCGAAGCCAGCATGGCCGGCCCCAGGGGCACGGCGCGAGCGGAGGCTTCGATGTGGATGGCGACCAGAGTGAGTTTCATGCGCGTGCCCTCTGCGATCATACGCGGGCACGCACTCACCTCAATATTTGGGTTCCCATTGACGCCACGTTTGAGTGCCTGTCAATTTAGCCTAATTAAAATATCCCCTACAGCGAGCGGCTCAGGAGAAACAATGTTCCGGCGAATGGTACTCGGGTGGATGGTGTTGATTTGCGCTCAGACGAGTGCCATATGGGGACAGAGCGTTCCCCCCTTTCGCCTGCTTGTCACGCAGACCGGGCACACCCAAAGCGTTGTCAACCAGCAGATTCAAGTGGGCCACCTCGCACTGTTCTTTGGAAAAGGGCAGTTGATAAGGCTTACAGCCAACGGTCTGGAGGTCGGGCTCTACTTTCGGGGAGAGGGGCATTTCCGCTACCTCAGCATCGACAAGGCTGATCACACCCTCTTCGCCAAGAACGCCAGGACGCTTCTGAAATCTCAGATTCTTCCCGTCGAGGGTGGCGCACAGCTGGAGGGTCGGTTTGAGCGACTTCTACTCTGGACCCGAAATATGAAGACCGATGTCCAGGGTGCGGACGATCCCGCCCCCCAAGTGGAGGCGGCCTTCGCCCGGGATATTCAGACCTGCGAGCAGCTTTCTCTCACGCAGTATCTCCATGAATACGGTGTCCATGAATTCAATGCACCCACCCAGCCATACGCCTTCGCCCTGCTGTTCCCTCTCGGCGTGAATGGGCCCCAACTCCTCTACGATCTGGATAACGCCAGCACCTTTCGGGAGGACCTGGTACACATCCGGTTGCCGCGTCCCAACGAACACCCCGAGCCTCGGCTGACCCAGCTTTCCAGGGCAGCCCAGGGCTGGACCTTCCGCCAGCCCATTGGGGCGCCCTTTCAACTCCGACACGTCGACCTGGACTTGACAGCCTTCGGCGGAAATGACATGGAATCCAAGGCGGAGGAGACCCTTGTGCCCCTGATGACCGGGCAACGGGCCTTCTCCATGAATCTTCGCAGCAAACGGTTCTACCGATCCAAGAATGGTTCCTGGCCAGAGCTGACCCAAAAGGTCCTCCACCTGGAAGATGCTGCGGGACACGCCATTCCCTTCCTGTTTCGGGATGATCTCCTGACCATCGTATTGCCCCAGGCCCTCCCAAAGGACCAGCCCTTCGTCATTCGTTGCCACATGAAGGGGCAAATCCTGATTCCCAATATCGGAGACAAGAACTGGCGCTTGGATTCCGGAGACTGCTTCCCGAGCCCTGAGATCGCAGGACCAGGAGCCTTCTTCACCGTGAAGGCCCGGGTGAAGACCAAGGCCCCCTGGGTACCGGTCACGGGGGGAGAAACGATCTCCCGAGGGCGGGAGGGCGACTACAACCTGGTTGAAAGCCGCATCGATAAACCCGTCG
This sequence comes from uncultured Holophaga sp., assembly GCA_963664825.1. Taxonomy (GTDB): domain Bacteria; phylum Acidobacteriota; class Holophagae; order Holophagales; family Holophagaceae; genus JAYREN01. The sequence continues at coordinate 2,005,279 of OY761614.1, read as the reverse complement.
GTTTCTACACCATTCTAGGGGCGGACTACACGTTTCGCGAACAGACCCGGGGAGGCCAGACCATCCGCTTGGCCATGTATGGCACCGAGAGTCAGATCGCGGACCAACTCATAAATTTGAGCTTCGGGATCATCAAATTCTACGAGTTCCTGCTGGGTCCCTTCCCCTTCAAGGAGTTCACCATCGTCCAGGACAATTCCTATGGATGGGGCCAGGCCCCTCCGGGGCTCATGATCATCACCAACGAGGCCTTCGGTGTGACCGGCAGCGATTGGGATCGCCTCTTCCGGAGCTATTTCTCCAAGGGGATCAACCAGCGCTTCGCCCACGAGATCGCCCACCAGTATTGGGGGCATCTCGCCAAGTGGCCGAACCCCGAGGAACAGTGGCTTTCCGAAGCCTTTGCTCAGTTCTGTTCCGCGCTCACCCTCAATGTAAACAAGACCCGGCTGAAGGCGACGTACGACACGGCCCTGGAGACCTCCCGGGATCACGCCAAAAAATTCTGCAACGATATCTCCATCCCCATGGCGAACTACTTGAGCTACGGAGAGGACGAGTGGACCTACAGATCCATGCGCATGGGCTTGATCTATGAGAAGGGGGCCGTGCTCCTCGGAACCCTCCGCAAGGAGATCGGCGACGACGCCCTTGTGAAGGTATTACGCGCCATGCTCTTCGCGGATCCGTGGGGCATCCGAACCACGGACGAGTTCATCGGGTTATTGAATCAGGCTACGGGCAAAGACTGGAACCCCTGGTTTGAGCGTTATTACTACGGGATGGAGATGCCCTGACCCAGACAGATCCGATACGCCATCGGCCGAGGAACCTGTGCCTTTGCCCTTTCAGTTCGCTACACTGGCGCCATGCATTCTTTTTCCTATTTGGCTATGACCGCGGTGCTGCTCACGGCCCTGCACTGCGGCCTCCCGGCTCCGGATCATGGCCCCAGGGCCTTTCGCCATGCGGAGTATCTGCCGAAAGCGGATCTCGTGCTGAATATCCCGGGGCTGGGCCCCTGCACGGATGACCCGGATCGAACCCTGTACCTCGACTCCCGCCAGCCGGTGATCATTCTCGTCCATGGATGCAATGGCTCGGCGGGCCGCTTCCAGGCCCTGGCGGAGGTCTTTGCGTTCCATGGCCAACAGACCATCGGCTTCAGCTATGACGACAGGGATGACATGATGGCCAGCTCGGGGCGATTGGCCCAGGCGATCCAGTCCCTGAGCGCCAGGATGCGGAATAAGGAGATGACGGTCCTGGGCCACAGCCAGGGTGGCCTGTTGGCCCGGAAGGCGCTCATCCTGGATCGCCCGGGAATGGTCATGGATCCGGGACTTCGGATTAGCCTTGTGACCATTTCGGCGCCCTTTGCGGGGATCGCGGCGGCCAGCCACTGCGGCTCTCCGACGGCCAGGTTCATCAGCCTCGGGCTGGTCATTCCCATCTGCCGCATCATCTCCGGAGCCAAATGGAGAGACATCACCTACAACGGGGCCTTCATCACACAGCCTGGCCACTTGATTCCCCAGGTGAAGCGTCACCTCAAAATCAATTCCGATGAACGCGATTCCTGCCGGGAGCTGCGTCCCGATGGAACGTGCCTGAAATCGGACTACACCTTCTCCCTCCAGGAGCAGTCCCAGCCCCAGGTGGATGGAGAATCCCGGGCGAAGGTGGTCAATCTCAGGGCAGGCCACGTGGGCATCGTCGGCGACCAGGACAGGATTCCCCACAAGCTGATCGCCCTGCTTCAGCAGGAGGACATCCTGCTTCCCACCCAAGCCCGCCGCCGCACCGAGCTGGCGCTGCTGCTGGCAAGGCTCTATTCGGATGCGCCGGACAGGCCTCGAGGATAGATGCGGACCCGAGAACCAAGGGCCCCTATTCCTTGGGGTACACCCGCAGGCTCTTATAGGTCTTCAGCATGACCTTGCCTGGCGGGAAGCCCCGGGGCTTGGAGACGTCGGCCACCCGGCACCAGTGGACCTCCACCTTGCCACCATCCCGAGCCTTGGAGAAAAAGGCCGCCAACTGGGCGGCGCGTTCCAGCACCTCCCGAGGGGGCTCGGTGATGCGATCGGGATTGCGGATGACGACGTGACTGCCCGGCACTCCGGCCACGTGGAACCAGAAATCCAGGCTTGATGCCACCTTGAAGGTGAGGGTGTCGTTATCCGAATCCCCCTTGCCGATGATGACCTCCCAGCCATCCACCATCTGGCTGCGAAAGGCCTTGCCCTTGCCGTTGGAGCGCCTGTCCTCCCGCTTATTACCCAGTTCCATGCGTTTCCCATCCTTCTTAGGTTGGACATGCTTTGTCGTTTGCTTGGGGGAAGGCGGCAGAGGAGGCGCCGCCAGCTGGGCCTCCAATTCCAGGCACTGCCGAGCCCGCTCCCGCTCCAGCTCTTCGACCCGCTGCAGGCCCCGCTCGGCGCGTTTCACCGCGGAGAACCACTTCTGGGCGGCCCCTTCGGCCCGGAGCCCCAGGGGCAGCTCGATCACCTGGCCATCGGCGAGTTCGACCCGCCCCTGGGCCCCCTTGAGATGCCACAGTTCCGCAGACAGGGCCTGGGCCTTCTCCCTCAAGGGAAGGGCGGCCTGGTGGCGCGCGCGGTCCCCCTTCAGGGCCTCCTCGTAGCGTTCAAGACGGGCCCGTTCCTTCAGCAACCGACGGTCCACGGTGGCCTGACGCGGCGCGAGGATGAGCTTCTGGGCCCTTTCCAGGGACCAGAAGCGATGGCGGGCCAGTAGGGAGCCTTCCCCGGGCAGGATTTCCGGGACTTCCCCCGCCAGCGCCCGGTCCAAGGCCTCCCCGAAGCGCTCCTGCCAGCGGCGAAGGGGCGGCGGATCCCCCTGGGGTTCCGGGGCCGTGGCGGCAAAGAGGGCGCCCATGCCCATGCGCGCCGGATTGAGATCCAGGCCATCCAGGCGCAGGCCGCCGCGGCCGGGAATGGCCTGGAAGCAGAGCCGCATCACCTCGATCCGTCCGGTCACCGCCCGGCGCCGGAAATTCAAGGCCAGCCAGCGTTCCCTGGGGTCGCCCTCCACCTCTTCGAGGCGCGCCCCCTTCAGTTCCTGGCCCCAGCGTCGGGAGAGATCGCCCTTGGATTCCGCCTTCAGCGTCTCCAGGGCGGGGTCCTTCTCGTGGAGCATCCAGAGTTCAGGGGAGGGATTGAGCAGGAAGACCCAAGTCAGGCCCGGCCCCAGTTCAGCCCTCCGCTCCGGCGCCCAGGTGAGCGCCAGCGCTCGGGGGGAGGCCCATACCGCCTGAACGAAGCCCTCCCCGGCGCGCAGGCGCGCATGGGCCAGGGCGAGCAGCAGCGGAGCGTCCATGACCCTGAGGATAACCCCTCCCCGGCATTCATATGGTTCACACTGGAGGAAAAGCCGGAGTCCTGCCATGGCGCGCATCTTCGATATCACGGCCCCCCTCTCCCCAAGACTGGCCGTGTGGCCCGGGGATGTGCCCTTCAGCCGGGACATTCAGATCCACCAGGAGGGCGGCCATTTCTCGGAAGTGAGTTCCATCCATACAACGCTGCACGCAGGCACCCACGCCGACGCGCCCTCCCATGTGGTCCAGGGCGGCCAGACCATCGACGCGCTGGAACTATCGCCCTTCCTCGGTCCCTGCCAGGTCATCGAGGTGGGCCTGCCCCCGGGAGCGCGGATCCTCCCGAGCCATCTCAAGGAACCGGTGCGGGCTCCCCGTGTGCTCTTCAAGACGGCCTCGTACCCGGATCCCCAGGTCTTCACCCAGGCATTCAACGCCCTCTCGCCGGAACTGGTCCACCACCTCGGGGACCAGGGTTGCGTGCTCCTGGGCCTGGATACGCCTTCGGTAGATCCCTTCGATTCCGAGCGCCTGGAGAGCCATCACGCCCTCTTCGAAAGGGGCCTCCGCTGCCTGGAGGGCCTCTGCCTGAAGGAGGTGCCGCCGGGGCTCTACACGCTCATCGCACTGCCTCTTCGGATCCAAGGGGGCGACGGTTCCCCCGTGCGGGCCGTGCTGGTGGAGGACTGAACCTCCCGGCTCCGGGAATGAGGTCCAAGGCAAGCGATCCCCCTAAACCATGCTCAGCAGATCCTCCGTGCCCAGCACCATGGCGAAGGCGCCGTGGAGTTCGGTGAGGCCCACCCGATGCAGGGTCTCGGCATCCACCATCTGGCCGAAGGGATCCTCGAAGGGGAAGGTGGCGCAGGCGTCGTGGAGGACGACCACCTTGAAGCCCAGGTTATTGGCCATGCGCGCCGTGCTGGATACGCACCAGTTGGTGATGAAGCCCGCAATCACCACGCGGTCGATCTCCCGCTCCCGCAGGTAGGCCTCCAGGCCCGTGCCCAGGAAGGCGTTGTGGACGTTCTTCTCGAAGATGGCTTCCCCGGGAAGGGGCGCCAGTTCAGGCTTGAAGCCGTTGCCGGGTTCGCCCGGGTGAAGGGGCGAATGGGGATCCTTGGCATTGTGTTTCACGTGGAGCACGGGCCTCCCGGAGGCCCGGAAGGCCGCCAGGAGCCTCGTGATCTGCCCTTCGGCGCCGGGGTTGTTGCGCTCGCCCCAATAGGGGTCGTCCCAGGCCTTCTGGCAATCGATGAGCAGGAGGGCGGTGGTGGCAGGCAGCATGATGGCTCCAGGGAGATGGGCTTGGTTTACCACAAGGGGTGGGGGCGTGGCAGGGAAAGGCCCTCAGACACCCTGCAGGACCTGAGTCAGGGCCTCCTGGAGTTGCCGGAGACTGAAGGGCTTGCCCAGGAAGACCTGGGGGCGATGGGGGTGAGCACCGGCCATGACCTGGCTCTTGTCGTAGCCGCTGGCCAGGATCACGGGCAGGCTCGGCTCCAGTTGGCGCAGGGCCGTGAGAGTCTCCCATCCATCCATGCGCGGCATGGTCAGGTCCGTGATCACGCAGCGGATCTGGTCCCTGTGCCGCCGGAAGACCTCCACCGCCTCGACGCCATCCTTGGCGGTGAGCAGGGTGAAACCCATGCGCTCGATCATGGCGCCGGTGCATTCGAGGAGGAACCTGTCGTCATCGACCAAGAGCAGGGTTCCGCTGCACACGAGCTCCGCACGCTGGGCCTGGGCCACCGGCATGGGGGCCTCCGCCGCAGCGCAGATCGGGAGATGGACTCGGAAAACGCTCCCCTCGCCCGGTCGACTCTCCACGGACACGACTCCACCGTGGGACTGGACGATTCCAAGCACGACGGGAAGGCCCAGGCCCCGGCCCGTGAACTTGGTGGTGAAGAAGGGATCGAAGGCCTTCTCGATATCGGCTGCGGCCATGCCGCAGCCGCTGTCCTTCACCTCCAGGCAGGCGTATTCCAAATCCCTGGCCTGCCAATTGATCGGAAAGCGATGGGTCCCGGGGATCTCCTCGGCGGAGCAGACCCTGAGACCGAGGCCAATGGTTCCTGGGACATCCCCCAGGGCCTCCCAGGCGTTGGTGATCAGATTGCCCAGCACCTGTTGGATCTGGGCCGCGTCTGCGTTGACGATGGGACCCGGTGAAGGGAGTGCCGTCTCCAATCTGACGTTTCCCGGCAGGGGGCCCTGGAGGCTGGGTCTGCACAGCTCGGAAAGAAAACAGGGTTCCAATTCGCTGGAGGCCTGCCCCAGGTAGACCAGCATCTGGTGACTCACCCTGGCCGCTCGTTCCGCGGCCAGTTTGGCTCGGCTGAGGCATTTGACCGGATCGATGCCCGTATTCGGCAGGCTGGCCAGTTCCAGATTACTCATCACCGATTGAAGCTGATTATTGAAGTGGTGGGCGATGGCCCCGGCCATCCGGCCCAGGCTCTCCGCCTTCTGGAGCTGGCGGTTCTTGGCCTCCAATTCCACTTTTTCGGCCTCGGCCCTCCTGTGCTCGGTGATATCCCGGGTCACGCTGATGATGTGGGGAATGCCGTCCATGGTGAGGGACCTGGCCGAGATCATGCCGGCATAGGTGGAGCCATCCTTCCGTCGGAAGGTGAATTCCTGGTTCTCACAGGAACCCTTTTCCTTCAGCTGGGCCACGAAATGCCGTCGATCCTCCGAGTCCTGCCAGAGGCTGGTCCCGAGGGCAGGATTCTCCAGCAGCTCGACACGGGAGTAGCCGGTCATCGTCAAGAATCCCAGATTCGCATCGACGCAGGCACCATCCTCCAGGCGTGAGATCAGGGCCGCATCTGGCCCCGTGTTGAAGACCCGTTGCAGGTTTTCCTTTTCTTCACAATTTTCGGTGCTCAGGCGCTGATTGACCATGAGGATGAACCCGAAGGTCCAGAGAGAGCTGAAGACGACAGGAATGATGAATGCTGCCGTTTGAAGAAGGGAATAGTCCAAATAGGATTGCAAAGGTTTATGGAATACGGTGTAGAGGCAATTCACGATTAGATAGGATCCAAACACGAGGAAAACGATCGCGTTGAAGCGCGCAGAGGCGGCAAATTGCCGATTTTTGTTGGAGAGCAATGTGAATGAAATCAGAAATGAGAGCAGGGCGATGGTCCCGGATGCAATTATGGTACGGGCCGAAATGCTGTCATGGCCGAACATAAAATAGTAGTACAACCCGATGGCAAGCATGTAGGACGAGATAAGCATCCATGTTTTTTCTTTTTTACCTAGAAACCTGATGATGCCGATTAAAAAGCAGAGGTGTCCGAGGACCAACAAGGGGATTCCAATGACGGAAACATTTCCAAGACCGGGCATCGAATCCAGCGGCAGCAGGATAAAGCCCAGTGCCATGGACATGGAACCCAGCAGCCACCATCCGATCCCGCGATAGATCTTGTTCACGACATATTGGGAAGAAATGGCAATGACTTCCGTGAGGCAGGTCAGACCCAGGATGAAAACCAGAGTTGGAAGATCGGGTTTCATAAACACCACTTTCTGGGAGCTCTTGTTCTGGGAAGAGATCCTACTTGGAATTACAACATGAATGCTTGGCGCATTCGATCTCCTCCGGGACACTTTTCCTATGCTTCGGAGGAAGCCATGGTTCGCATGCTCACCTGCTTTTCCTGTCTCCTCGTCTCCAGCCTCCTGGGGGGCCAGGTGCCCACCTTGCAGGAGGTGCGCCAGGCCATGGGCATCCCCTCCACGGAGACCCTGCGGGGCCAGCAGGACAGCCTGGGATACGCCTCCACCGCCGAACAGATGGCCCAGGTCTGGACCCTGGCCCAGGCGCCGCCCCTGCCCGAAGCCTTCGGCCCCCTGCCCGCCCCCGGCGTGGCAGGCGCCATCCTCCCCCACGACGACTACCTGTACGCGGGCCGCATCTACCGGAGGATCATCCCCTTGGTGACGGCCAAGACCATCGTGCTGGTGGGGACCTTCCACAAATACCGCCGCTTCGGGGCCCGGGACCGAATCGTGCTCGAGGCCTACCCCGCCTGGCGATCCCCGGATGGCCCCATCCCGGTCTCTCCCCTGCGAGAGGCCCTTCGGCTCCTGCTCCCGGCAGGGGAATTCACCCAGGGCGACGCCAGCCACGATAGCGAACACAGCCTGGAGGCCATCGCCTACTGGCTCAGGCACCAGCGATCCGATCTGGAGATCCTCCCCATCCTCGTGCCCGCAGCCTCCTTCGAACGCTTCCAGGCCCTGGCCTCCCATCTGGGAAGCGCGCTGGCGGTGCTCATGAAGGGGCGGGGCCTGAGGCTAGGGAAGGACGTGGCCATCGTCATCTCTTCCGATGGCACCCACTACGGCAGCGATTTCAAATACACGCCCTTCGGTGAAGGGGGCGTCGAGGCCTACCTCCAGACCACGGCCCGGGATAGGGCGCTGCTCAAGGGAGCGCTCTCCGGACCCATCTCCCCAGGCAAGGCCCTGGAATTTTTCAAGGCCTGCGTGAACCCCGAGAGGCCCGACGAATACCGGGCCACCTGGTGCGGGCGCTTCGCCATTCCCTTCGGCATGCTGCTCCTGGATTCCACGGCCAAGGCCCTGGGCCAGCCCACGCCCACGGGCCTTCCTGTCGCCTTCGGCAGCTCCGTGGATACACCCCCCCTGCCCGTGAAGGCGCTCGGCATGGGCACCCTCACACCGGCGAACCTCTATCACTTCGTCACCTACCCCGGCGTGGCCTTCGTGGAGGGCAAACCCTGAGGCGACCGGAATTCCTATGCGCCCCGGACGGAGTCGGTCCCTAGAATGGGTGCAAGCCCCTGAGGAGAATGCTCGTGTCCCGTTGCTGGCGGCGCTGTGCCCTTTGCCTTGGAATCGCCACCTTCGCTGCCGCGGGAGAGCCAGCTTTGCTGCGGCGCGTGGCCCTCAAATTCGAGGCAGACGCCACCGATGCGACCCTGCGCCCACTTCTTCCGCCCTTGAGGGAGACCCTCCGAGCGGGACTCCTCCCCGAAGGCATCGATCTGGTCCCGGCGGGCAATGACACCAAGGGGCTTCCCCAACTTTGGCTGACGGCCACCTCTGGATGGAACAAGGAGACCACTAGAATGACCGTGCGAGCTCGGTTCAGCGCCATTCCCTCTGTTGGCGCCGAGCCTTCCTCCCCAGTGAAGGAGGTTTCCAGCCAGACAATTTTCCGGGACAAGCATCGCCTCGCAGATTCCCTAAACCAGGCCTCCCTGGCCCTGATCCGGGATCTCCTACTGAAATCCCAGAAGGCCAAGTCGGGGAACTCCGAGCCCAGGTGGGTGCTACCGCCCAATCCCTCCGGTATCACGCGTGTGGAGGGCAAGGAGATGAAGTTGGAGGGCGCGGTTCCTCCCTTGGAATACCCCTGGGAGGCCAGGGTCATGCGTGTGGGAGGCTATGTCTCCTGCGAGGTGCAGGTGGATTCCACGGGCCGTGTGGTCCAGGCTACGGTCACGGAAGGCGCCCCCTCTCTCGCGGAGACGGCCCTTGCCTATGCCTCCGGTCTGAGATTCCAGGTGCCTCCGAAATTCCGGGAACGGGCCCCCCTGATCTTCGATCTTTCCCTCCACTATGGGCTTCCCCCCATCTGCAAGGCTTCCAGGATCGTCCTGGAAGTAATGGATGGAAGCTTGAAGGAACCCCGTCTTCAGCCAAAGGGAGACCTCGTGAGCCGGACGGTACGGGAAATGCTGCTTCGGGAGGGCGTGCAATTGGTGGAAGGCCCCTCCGCCGAGGACCCTGGACTCCGGCATCTGCAGATCCAGATCGAAACCCTCTGGAGCCGGGGAGGTCTCTGTGTCTACGGGGTGCGAGCCCGGCTATCGAGCTATTCGGATCGGAATCTAGAAGTCGTCAATCCTGCAAACCCGCTCGCCATCGTCCGGTGCGGGGTGGTCGCGGGGCAGCGGGGCGAAGGGGGATTCCAGGAAAGCCTGCTCAAGTCCGTCAAGGACGTGATCCGAGCCACGGTGGATCCCCCTCATCCGGGGAATCCCATGTTTGAGGTGGCTCCTCCCGGGCTCCAGGAGGCTGACACCGCTGAGCTGGATTACAGCCAGATCAAGATCAAGCGCCAGCCGCCCAGGCCCCCCTACCCAGAAGGAGCCCACCAGAAGCGCATCCAGGGCACCGTGGTGGTGGTGATCGAGATCGACGAAGAGGGGCGGCCCACTCGAGGCCTCGTCCACCAGGGGCCTCCGGAACTTCTGATGACAGCCTTGCAATACGCCCTCGAATGGTCCTTCGAACCGGCCAAACTCAACGGCAAGGCCGTGAGGGCCCGGTTCAAGCTCACCGAGAACTTCAAGCTCCGCTGAGCTGGGGCTTCCCTTCCAGGAATTTCAGGGCCGCCTCGCGGATACCGCTTGAGGTGGTGGCCTTCTGGATACCCTTGTGGAGTTCGTGGCCGAAGAAGAAGTTCTGGGCGAAGTAGGAGGTGAATTCCCTCAGGCGGCCAAAGGCCCGCTCCGGGGGAAAGTCTTCCAGCGTGTAGCGGTAGAGGCGGTCCCACACTTCGGCGTGATCGATCTCTAGAGGCGGGAGCCCAGCGAATTCCCGGAAGATCCAGGGCTTCACCGCGACGATGCGCCCCAGCATGAGGCCCGCCAGGGGCTCGAAGAGGGCTCGGTGGTCCTCCACGTCCCTGAGGGAGCACACGTCGCCATTGCCGATGATGGGCAGCCTCGTCTGGGCGGCGATCCAGGGAAATTCACTCCACCGGGCCCGGCGCTTGAGCTTTTCCGTGGAGAAGCGGGGATGCACGGTGATGGCCTGGACGCCGCAATCCTCGAAGAGCCGCAGCCGTTCTATGAAACTTGTCCGCCAGGTATCGGGATCATCCCCCAGGCGGCATTTCACCGTGAGGGGGCCGTCGTAACATCTTCGGAGGCGTTCCAGGACCTCCTTCAAGCGCGGGAAATCCCGCCATAGGGCCGCGCCGGAGGCCTTCTGCTGAATCTCCGGGGCCGGGCAACCCAGATTGAGATCGATGGCGGTGTAATCGATCCCCACCATGCGGGCCAGCACCGCCTCCAGATCCTCCTCGCCGGAGACCCGGAACTGGTAGATGACATGGCCCTCGCAGGCCCGGCGCTTGGTGAAGGGGCTTTCGTCGGTCTTATCCTGGAGGAAGGCCGAGGCTGAGAGCATCTCCGTGAAGAGGGCGCCGTAGCCCCCGAAATCCGCCAGCAGGCGCCGAAAGGCCGAATTCGTGACCCCCGCCATGGGCGCCAGGAAGAGCGCGGGCTGTATGCGGTGATCTTGGAGGGTGATGGATTCGAACAATAGGGCCTCGAAGGGTGGAGGACGCGCCCTGAACTCGCGACCTGGATCGTCCTTCTCAGAATAGCCCGCCGCTGAGTCGGGTGATGGCCCGCTGGGCCACCTGGGAATAGCGCACTTCGCCGCAGAGCAGCCTGGCCATGCACTCCGGGCTGCCGGAGTGTTTCACGCCCACCCGGTATCCCAGGGAGGGCAGGCGGAAGAAGAGGGCCGCCAGGCGCCGGGCCCAGATCATCTCCCCACCGATCTCCCGCTGGATGGCGGCCGTATAGCCTTCCAGGGCCCGGTCTTCCCCCGAGAGGGCCCCGTGGATGGCCTTCGCGGCCCGCAGACCCGTGAGCAGGGAAGGCCTGATGCCCTCGGCGGTGAAGGGGTCCACGATGCAGGCGGCCTCCCCCGCCAGGAGCGCCTGCTGGGTGTGCAGCTCCTGGTCGCCGTCCCAGAGGACGAGGGGATGGGCCGCCATGGCGCAACGCGCCATCTCCACCCCGAAGCCCGCACAATACGCCCGGAGGAGGCCCCGGAGATTCCTGTCCTGAGGGCCCCGCATGACGCCGATGCCCAGGGACTGTCCATCGGCCTTGGGGAAGTTCCAGAGGTAGCCACTGCCCACCGTGCCGAAATCCAGGCAGAGGGGCAACTCCGAGGGCCCGGGAGTGGGGCATTCCGCTTCGATGGCCCCGGCCATGCGGTAGCGGCGCTGGAGGAAACCCAGCGCCCTGGCCATGGTGCCCTTGGCGCCGTCGGCAGCCACCAGGTAGCGACCCCGCTGGGGACCCCGGGGGGTCTCCACGGTCCAGGCCCCCTCCTCGAAGCGCAGATTCAAGGCCGGACAGCCCTCCTGCAGCTCGGCCCCTTGAGCCCGGGCCTGGGCCATCAGGAAGGCGTCGAAGACTTCCCGCCGCACCAGCCACAGGGGCTCCCGGGTATCCAGCTGGACCTCCACGGGGTCCCCGCCTTCCAGGGTGAAGCGGAAGTGATCGATCTTGGCATTGATGGCAGGTTCGAAATCGAAATCGAACCACTGGGCCACTTCCGGCGAGACGCCCCCGCCGCAGGGTTTGAGGCCTGGCCGGGATTCCCTTTCCAGGACCAGGACCGAATGCCCTGCCCTGGCCAGCTGATAGGCCGCGGCGGCCCCTGCGGGCCCGGCGCCAATGATGATGCATTCAAACATGAAAACCAGTGTGCCACGGAGCTGTGACCCTCCACCAGGGTCTCCCGTGGCAACCTCTATCCATGTCAGACCCGTCCCCGGAAACCCCAGGACCCCGGCTCTTCACCCGAGCCTTCATCCTGCTCTCGATCTTCTACTTCGCGGTCTTCCTGGCGGGATACCAGCTCTTCCCCATCGTGCCGCTGCACCTGCGCAGCCTGGGCGCGAACCTGGCGGAGAGCGGGCGCTTCATGGGCGCCTTCACCCTGGGCAGCGCCGTGGGATCCCTCTTCACGGGCCCCCTGGGGGACCGCCTGGGCCAGCGACGCGTCCTGAGGGTCGCCTCGCTCCTGATGGTGGCCTTCTTCGCGGCCTATGCCTTCATCGATCGACCCGAGCAGCGCTGGATCTTCTATGTCCTGGCGCCCATCCACGGCCTCGTGTGGTCCGGCCTGCGCACGGCCTCCGTGGCCAAGGCGGGCTCCATGCTGGCCCCTTCCAACCGCGCCGAGGGCATGTCCTTCTTCGGCATGTCGAGCCCTGCGGGCATCGCGGTGGGCCCCCTGCTGGGCCTGCTGCTCTGGCCCGTGCTGGGCTTCCGCTGGATGCTCCTGGTCCTGGGCGCGGTCTACGTGGCCCTGCACGTTCTCGTCAAGAGCCTGCCCAAGGAACCTGCGGAACATCGCCGCAGGGATTCGCTCTTCCAGCTGCCGGAGAAAACGGCCCTATGGCCCGCGCTGCTGCTCTTCGGCATCGGCATCAGCTTCGGCCCCATCCCCCCCTACAGCGCCCAGGAGGCCAAGTTCCTCCATCTGGCCATGCCCAGCGCCTTTCTCACCAGTCTGGCCCTGGGCATCGTGGGCATGCGCCTGGTGCTGGGCCTGACGGGCATGGGCAAGCGCCCCATCCAGCTGCTCTGGCCCATGGTGTGGGCGTCGCTGGTGGGCCTGGGGATGTTGGCCCTGCTGCCGGGGGGAACCAGCCGACATATCCTCGGGGGCCTAATCTACGGCGGGGGATACGGCATGGTCCACACCCTGCTGTTCATGCACATGATCGATGTCTCCCGGCCGGACCGCCGGGGCGCCGCGGTGGGGATGCTCTACTTCAGCTACGACCTGGGCCAGGCCGCAGGCGCGGTCTGCCTGGGCTGGGCCATGGAGCACCTGGGCGCCCGTTGGGGTCTGGCCCTGGGCTATCGCAGCGGCTGGGCCCTGGGCTGCCTGGCCCTGGTGGGCTGCCTCCTGGTGACTCCCAAGATCCTGAGGTCCAAGGGCAGGCAGGAGCGCCCCGCCTAGGGTCTGCCACACTGGATCCATGCCGGATTCCCGCCAAAGCCTCTTCACCCCCGACTTCGCGCTCATTTGCGGGCTGACCTTCCTCACGTTTGTAGCGGCCTTCCAGCTCTTCCCCACCGTGCCTCTGCGGCTGCTGGCCCTGGGGGCCAGCGTGGAGGAGAGCGGGCGCTTCATGTCTGTCTTCACCGCCGGATCGGCCCTGGGAGCGCTCTTCACCGGTCCCATGGGGGACCGGGTGGGCCAGCGGCGCATGGTCGTCATCACCTCTTTCCTCTTCGCCCTCTGCGTGGGCGGCTACGGTTTCGTTCATCACCGGATCTGGATCTACGCCCTGGCCCTGCCCCACGGCATCGTCTGGTCGGGCCTGCTGACGGCCACCATGGCCACCCTGGGGGATGTGCTGCCGGAGGACCGGCGGGCCGATGGGCTCACCCTCTACGGCCTGGCTTGCCCCGCGGGCGTGGTCTTCGGCCCCATGCTGGGCCTGGCCGAATTCCGTCACTGGGGCTTCGGCGCCATCACCTGGATCCTGGCGGGGCTCTTCCTGGGACTGGGGCTATTGGCCCTGAGCCTGCCCAGGGATCGTCCCGATCGGGAGCGCCGCAGCGCCCTCCAGATGCCCCAGCGGATGATGCTCCGTCCCTGTTCCGTGCTCTTCGCCACGGCGCTCGGCTACGGCGCCCTGGGCACCTACACGGTCCAGGAGGCCCTGAAGCTGGACTTCCAGCCCATCTTCGGGCTGCCCACCACCTCGGCCTTCCTCACCTGCATGGCCCTTGGCATGGTGGGCATGCGGATCATCATGACCCGCATCGGTTTCGGCCGGGATCCGGTCAAGCTCCTGCCCAATATGCTCTGGACGGCCTTCCTGGGCCTTCTCCTGCTGGCCGTCTTCCCGGGGGGCGTGCTGCGCCATGCCCTGTCGGCCCTGGTCTATGGCGCCGGCTACAGCATGGTGCATACCCTGGTGACCACCCATGTGCTAGAGGTCGTCCATCCCGAGCGCCGGGGCGCGGCCTTCGGAGCCACCCTCTTCTCCTTCGATTCGGGCATCGGCCTGGGCAGCTTGGCCATCGGCATGATCATCGGGCATGGCAGCCGGGCCTGGGGCCCTCTCGGCTTCCGGGCGGGCTGGGCCGTGGCGGCCCTGGCCGCGGGGCTGGCCCTGCCGCTGGCCTACCGGCTCATTCGTTCCCGAAGCTAAGGGCCTCCCCGAAGGTCAACCCTTCCGGAAAACTGCTCCGCACCTGGATGTGGCCTTCCCGCACGAGTCCCTCCAGATCCACCCGTAGGCGAGGCCCGAGCTCGGCGGCATCGAAGGGGCCCGGCGTATGGATGCCAACCCAGCCATCCCGCCCCATGTGTTTGGCGCCATAGAGGCACTGGTCGGCCACCTGTAGCGTGTCCTCCCAGGTGAAGGCCTCGGGGTGCTGATCCAGGATGGGGAAGGCGGCGTATCCCACCGATAGCGTGCAGTGCAGGACCCGCCCATCCGGCAGGACGAAGTCGTGGTTCCGGATGGCCTGGCAGAGCTTCTCGGCGATCAGATGGGCCTGGGCGCGATCGGAGCGCTTGGCCACCAGCAGGAATTCCTCCCCCCCCCAGCGCACCAACGTATCCGAAGTTCGGCTGACGGTCCGCAGGAGCTGGGCCGTCTCCCGGAGCACCAGATCTCCCGCGGCGTGGCCGTAGGTGTCATTGACGCTCTTGAAGTGGTCCAGGTCGCTCAGGAAGAGCACCAGGTCCTCGTTCCGGCCCAAGGGGCTCTCCCCCCGATTGAGGTAGTTGCGGAACATGCGGTGGAGCCGCAGCGCTTCCTCGGGCATGGTCATGCTGAGGAAGCGCCGGTTGTGAAGCCCGGTGAGGGGATCGATGAGACTGGCCTCCAGCAGGGATTGGTTGGCCGTCTCCAATTCCTGGGTGCGGGCCTTCACGAGGGCCTCCAGCTGGGCGTTGCGCCTGCGCAGGAGCTGGGTGCGCCACCGGATCCCCTGGAAGACCAATCCGAGAAGAGACAGGACAGCGAGGCCCAGGAACCAGGGGCGCATCCACCAGGGCGCCAGGATCCGCACATCCAGGGCGCGCACATCTCCCCTTTCGCCCACGGAATTCACGGTGCGCACTTCGAAGCGGTAGTGCCCGGGAGCTAGCCCGGGGTACCTGGCCTCGGGCAGGGTCGTGCTCCGCCAAGCATCCTCCAGCCCCACCAAGCGCACCTGGTAGCTCAGATCCTCGGTCCCCTTGGAACCCTTGGGACCGTACCGGAAGGTGAGGGTGCGACTGCCCCAGGACACGCTCTGCTCCCCCTGCGCCTCCAGGAGCGAACGCCCATCCCCGCGCGTGGCCTCGAAGATCCCGGCGGGGGCCGGCGTCTGTGGACCCAACTGCCCCAGGCGGCCCCGGACGAGCCCCACGCTGAGCCCCACCCAAACATCGCCATTGGGGTCGAACCAGAGACCGTACTGGGCGCAATCCTCCCCGGGGAACCCGGTGGAACGCCCATAGCGTTCCACGCGCCGTCCATCCCAACGCAATAGGCCCCGGGACGTGCCCACCCAGAGGGTCCCATCCGGACGGGCGGCCAGGGTGACGATGGGGTTGCAGACCAGGGGATGGGGAGGCCGCAGGGTCTCCAGGACTTCCAGCCGAGCCCCCTGGAGACGCACCCTCGTCATGCCCTTGAATTCCGTGTAGCTGACCCAGACCTCACCAGTGGACATGGGTGCGATGGTCATGATCTCCTCATCAGGAAGACCGGAAGCCTTGTCCAGGGTGGCCCAGGCTCGACCATCCCAATGGGCCAAGCCATGCTGCCCCCCCACCCAGAGGCCCCCCCGACCATCGGCGACGATGCGGCGGATGCCATCCTCCCGGGACCAGTGGCCGATCTTCACGGGTTCCACCTGAAGGTGGATGCCCTGCCGGGAGGCCCGCAGGAGCCCCGCGCTGCTTGTGCCCAACCAAAGGGTCTGGCCCTCCGAGATGAGGGATGTCACTTGGCCTTGGGGGGGAAGGCCCGGAAGGGGCACGGAGCGCAGTTGCAGGGTGCCCTTGGGCCGCACCGATAGGCCCGTCGGACGCTCCACGGAGGGCGTGTGCCCCGCCCACAGGTTCCCGTCCGAATCCTCTTCCAGGGCCATGAACTGGTTGGAGTGGGTGCCGGGCAGGACTTTCCAGCCCTTCTCGTCCCCGCTGGCCAGCCCCGCCGCGGTACCCACCCAGAGAAGGCCATCCCCCGTGCGTGTGATGGACCAAGCCACATCCGTGGGCAGGCCTTGGCGGCGCGTGAAGCCCGTCCACAGCCCCTCCCCCAGGAGTTTGTGGACGCCTTCCCCCGCGATCCAGACCGTCCCCTGTCCATCCACCCGAAGCACCTCCGCCCCGCCCTGGGGAAGGCCTTCACGCTCGCCGATGAGCCCGCAGGTGTTGCCCTCCATCCACACAAGACCCTGGGCCGTGTTGGTCCAGACTCGCCCCCGGGCATCCACACCCAGGCTCGCGGAATTCACGATGTTGAGCCGGAGGGGGAGTTTGAGGACCTCCAGGGGCGCCTCGAAGCCGCCGAGGCGGGCCAACCGCTCCGCCGTGCGCAGCCAGATCCGGCCCCAGTCATCGACCCAGAGGACTTTCACGTCCTGACCGAGGGACTTCGACAGATCCCGATGGGTCCAGACCCCCCTTTGCCTCATCCAGAGTTCCTGTCCGAGGCAGAGCAGGAGGCAATCCCGAGGCGCATCGTAGGTGCCAGCCGTGAGCCCGTTGCCCCAGGGAAGCCCGTCCAGCGCCTGGAAGGGTTCCCCGGCCAAGCTCAGATAGCGGACCTTCCCCGTGAAATTGGACAGGATCATGCCTCCCTGGGCAAGGCCGAAACCCGTCCGGTTGTCGAGACCCTTGACCCCCAGGGCCGAGGGCCGTAGGAAGCGATGACCATCCCAGAAGACCAGGCCCCGGCTCGTGCAGACCCACAAGCCGTGATTCAATCCCCTCGAGAGGCCGTTTTCGTCGATCCGGCTGGAAGGCAACCCCTCCTCCTCCCCAAAGTGCCGGAAACGGTCCCCCTCCAGGCGGAAGAGGCCATCCTCAGTGCCCAGCCACAGGAAGCCATCGGCATCCTGGGTCATGGCCACACTCGACAGATTGGTGAGCCCCTGATCGGCCCCGAAACTGCGGAAGGCTGTGATCCCCGGAGGGGCCTTCAGGGGAGGCGTCCCGCCGAAGGCAGCCAGGGCCAGGACCGACCCAAGGGAGAGGAACCAGCCTCGGAAAGAATGCATCACGTATATCTCAACGGCCCGGGAAAGGACTTTCTTGATTATTTTCTCAGGAGTTCCCGGGAAGGCCCCAGGACCGGGACCCCGGGCGTCACGCTTCACGATCTCAGGCCCTTCGGTGCACCTTCGCCCCCGTGTGGCTGGCCTGATCCCGGCCCTTCACGATCATCTCGTCGATATTGACGTGATCGGGCAGAGCCAGGGCCCAGCGGATGCACTCGGCGATATCCAGGGACTGGAGGGGCTCCAGCCCCTTGTAGACGGCCTGAGCCTTGGCCTCGTCCTTCAGGCGCACCAGGGAGAATTCCGTCTCCGCCATGCCGGGGTCCACGCTGGTCACGCGGATGGGTTCGCCGCAGAGTTCCAGACGCAGGGTCTGGGCCAGGGCCTTCACGCCGTGTTTGGTGGCGCAGTAGACGCCGCCGCCCTCGTAGGTGGAGTGGCCCGCCGTGCTGCCCAGGAAGAAGATGTGGCCCCATCCGCTCTGGCGCACAAAGGGGAGGGCGGCGCGGATGGTCTTGACCACCCCTTCCACGTTGGTGCGCAGCATGGCTTCCATATCCGTATCGGGGATCTCCCAGATCTTGTCGACGCCCGAGGCTAGGCCCGCATTGGCCACCACCACGTGCAGGCCCCCAAGAGCCTTCGCTCCCGCCGCCACGAAGGCGTTCACGCTGGCGGTATCCCGGGTGTCGACTTCCCCCGCAAAGGTCTTCACGCCATGTTGGGTGGCCAGTTCCTCGGCCAGGGCCTTCACGCGATCCACCCGGCGGGCGCCCAGGATCAGGTGACAGCCCTGGGCGGCCAGCAGGCGGGCGGTGGCTTCACCGAAGCCTGCGCTGGCGCCGGTGATGAGGACGATGGGATGCTCGGGTCGCATGGGGGCTCCTGTCAGTGAACAGCCTCCATCTTCGCGCCGCGAGGCCCGAAAGCATCCCGGAGATTGCGCCGGGTCTCCATCGGCCAAAAAGAACGCGAATAGCGCCAAGGAAGCGAAGGGCGCGAATGGAGCCTCAGGCCAAGGGGGTGCCTCAACGACTTTCAGTTCTTCGCGCTCTTAGCCCCCTTCGCTCTCCTTCGCGTTCCCTCCTGAGCCCCTGCGGCATTCGGTCACACCTCGGCGGCCCTCATTGAACCCCCGCGGCCGGGAGCGCAGAATTTCAGAGATGGGCCCCAGGCCCCGATCACGCCTGTCTCAGAAGAGGAATCCCCATGACCATCCAGCTCAAGGATCTCGGCAAGGCCGTCCTGGAGACCGAATACGCCGTGCGCGGCGCCATCGTAGCCCGAGCCAAGGAACTCGAAGGCGCCGGCCGGGAGATCATCTACTGCAATATCGGCAATCCCCAGGCCCTGGACCAGAAGCCCCTCACGTACGGGCGCCAGGTGATCGCCCTCTGCCAGTATCCGGCCCTCCTGGAACAGGCCCCCCAGCTCTTCCCCGCCGATGTCCTAGCCACGGCCAAGGCCATCCTGAAGGGCACCCAGCACGGCGTTGGCGCCTACTCCGACAGCAAGGGCGTGCGCTTCATCCGCGAAGCGGTCGCCCAGTTCATCCATGAGCGGGACGGCATCGAGACCGACGCGGAAGCCATCTACCTCACGGACGGCGCCTCCAAGGGCGTGCAGACCGCCCTGCGCATCCTCATCAGCGGCCCCAACGACGGGATCATGATCCCCATCCCCCAGTACCCGCTCTACAGCGCCACCCTCACGCTCTACGAGGGCAAGCAGGTGGGCTACTACCTGGACGAGGCCCACAACTGGAAGCTCAGCCGCGCCATGCTGGAGGAGAGCCTCCAGGAGGCCAAGCGTGTCGGTGTGAAGGTGAAGGGCATCTGCGTGCTGAACCCCGGCAATCCCACGGGCAGCGTGCTGGACCGGGACAATATCGCCATGGTCATCGACTTCGCCAAGGAGCACGGCCTGGCCATCCTGGCCGACGAGGTCTACCAGGAGAACATCTACCTCCCCACGGACCGCTTCATCTCCTTCGCCAAGGTCATGGCCGATAAGCGGGAGACCGATGTCAGCCTCTTCAGCTTCCATTCCTGCTCCAAGGGCTTCCTGGGCGAATGCGGCCAGCGGGGCGGCTACATGGAGATCCGCAATATCCCCGAGGATGTGGTCGCCCAGATCACCAAGATGCAGAGCGTGAGCCTCTGCTCCAACCTCACGGGCCAGGTGGCCACCTACTGCATGGTGCGCCCCCCCAAGGCCGGCGAGCCCAGCCTTGAGCTCTACCTGAAGGAGCGCGACGGCATCCTCAACGAGATGAAGAAGCGCGCCATCATCCTCGCCGAGGGCCTCAACAAGGTGCCTGGGGTCCGATGCAACGTGGTGGCCGGCGCGATGTACGCCTTCCCCCGCATCGAGATCCCCGAGGGCCGCACCGATAACGAATACTGCCTGGCCCTCCTGGAGGCCACGGGCATCTGCGTGGTCCCCGGCACAGGCTTCGGCCAGGTTCCCGGCACAGCCCACTTCCGCACCACCATCCTGCCCCCCACCGACAAGATGAAGGAAGTGGTGGAGCGCTTCGCGGAGTTCCACAAGAACTACAGGTAGGAAGGAAGCCTTTTGCGGAAGAGCCCGGCCCAGGCCGGGCTCTTCTGTTCCACCCTACCGCTGGGCCACAGGACGTCGGCGAACGACCGCAGGGATTATCCGCGGGGCCCCGCGGCCCGCAGGAGCAGGACACCATGGGGGGGCAGCGTGGCCGTGCCGGTCGCGGGTTCCCATGCGCGGCGGGCCCACACATCCCGGAGGCTCAGGAACCTGGCCAGACCGGCATCCGCAGCTTCGAAGCGCACGGAGGCTTCCACCTCACCCCGATTGAAAAGGGCCAGCACCGCAGAGCCATCGGCTAAGGGGCGGGACCAGACCTCGACGGCACCGTCCTTCCTCACGCGCCGCCCCTGGATGCCCTTGGGATCCTGATCGATGGCGATCACCTCTGGATTGGCGAGCAGGGCGAAGGTCTCGGGCGTCATGGCCTGGAGATCGTGCCCCATCAGCAGGGGGGCCGCCAAGATCGCCCACAGGCTCATGTGGGTGCGGTATTCCCCGGCGGTCATGCCGCCGTTGCCCACTTCCAGCATGTCCGGATCATTCCATCCCCCCGGGCCCGCATCGGCGGGATCCCCGTTGCGCTCGAAGCCCAGCCTGGCCATGGTGGTGTAGTCGTCCGAGATATCGCCTGTGGTGCGCCAGAGGTGGCCGCCCACGTCGCGCCCCCAGCTTCCGACCCGGTCCCGCCCGTATTGGCAGAGACTGTAGACGATGGGGCGCCCCGTGCGCCGCAGGGCCTGCCCCATGGCCAGGTAGGCCGCCTGGACCTCCGCGGGGGTCCGGAAGATCCCCTCCCCCGAGCAGAGATCGTATTTCACGTAGTCGATGCCCCAGGAGGCCCAGGTCTGGGCATCCATCTCCACATGCCCGTAGCTCCCTTCAAACCCCGCGCAACTCCTGGGCCCCGGTGAACTGTAGAGCCCGAGTTTGAGGCCCCGGGAATGGACATATTCGGCGAGGGCCTTCATGTCCGGGAACTTGGGGTTGGGCTGGAGCACGCCCCGGGCATCCCGCTTGCCCTGCCAGCCATCGTCGATATTGACGTAGAGATACCCAGCGTCCCGCAGCCCCGTGGAGACCATGAGATCGGCCATCCGGCGCACGGTGGGGTCATCGATCTTCTCGGCGAAACGGTTCCAACTGCTCCAGCCCATGGGGGGAGTCGGGGCCAGCGCGTCCGGCCCCAGCCTGGCTGGCGCGGGCAGGGGCTGCACCTGGAACCGGAGTCGCGCCGCATCCCGAGCCGTTCCCCGACGGGCCAGCAGATCCACGTGTTCCTCCCAGATATCACCCACCACCCTCATCTGGTGCTTGCCCTGGAGCGTGGTCATCCAAGTCTTCATGGGAAGACGCGGGTTGCCGTTATGGATCCCGAAGGAGGCCGCCTTCCCCCGGATGCAGAGGTCGTGCATGGGCATGGGCCCGTACCAATCCGTGGTGAGTGTGCCCGTGGCCCTTCCAGCCTTCACGGCGATCTGCATCATGCGCAGCCCCGGGAAGGGCGGCGCCCCAGAGAAGACCCATATTCCGCCCACGCTGTTCGACGCCTCGAAGGCAGGCGCTCCGCACAAGGGCAAGAGCGCGCCGAGGAGCAAGGCACAGATGTTTCGGAGGATGCCCCGACGGGTCATGGCTGCGCCGCCAAGGAGGGTTGGCCCGCGTTTGCTGGTTTAAAGCGCCAGTCCACGTGTTCTCGGTAGGCCATTGTATCGTCCACGATCCGGTAGAGCCCGGGATCATAGGCCTTCAGGGCCTCCCGGGTGGTGATGGGGCGGACGGCGCCCACCGGAGCCTGGCCATCCCCACCGGCGTCGAAGTAGGCGGTGAGGCCTGCGGCCCAGTAACCCGTGGGCTCCCGGGCGGCGGGCGTGCCCTTCCAGAGGCCCTTGCGGGAGGCCCGGGAGAAGGCGGCCTTCAGGGCCCGGTCGAAGCGCACATCCATGCGGCGCACGCCGAGTTCGTACTGCTGGTGTTCGGCCTTCCGCTCGAAGGCCAGGTCCACGGGGCGCTGGCCGAGGACCTCATCCATGGCCCTGGCGAAGGCCACGATGGTCGCGCATTCCCCGGCGAAGGGATCCCCGGGCAGGCCCAGGACGTTCTCCTCGGGCACCACCATCAATTTGCGGGCGGGATCATAGTCCAGGAAGCGGAGATCGTCGGCTGAGGCCCTGTGCAGGTTCTCCCGGAATTCCGGCAGATCGCGCAGGCACTCGCCCTGGCCCAGGACCACCAGGCGCACGCCCTGGGCGATGAGGCCCTTGAGGATATCGTGGCGGTAGGCGAAGAGCTTGCGAATGGTGTCGTTGGCCTTGAGCAGGGCCGCCTCGCTCACCCGGGCCGTACCCAGCACGGGAAACTCCCGGGCGTAGGTGAATTTCATGTAGGCGGCATCGGCCCCGAAGCTCTTGGGAGGCGCCATGACGGAAGGCTGCCGATGCAGGGGCCTGAGGCGCCAGCCCTGGGCGGGCTCGAGGCGGAGGGTCTTCCGGATGAAGGCGAACATCTCCGGGTCGTAGCGCTGGAGCGCCTCGCGGGTGGCGATGGGGGCGTGGTTCCAGTTATTGGGCCGCTCGCAGTCGAAGTACATGGTGACGGCCTCGGCCCAGTACTCGGTGGGGTTGCTCGCGGCGTATGCGTGTTCATAGAGCCGGGCCTTCCGGGCGTGGCGGAAGACGGACACCAGTTCCTTCTGCCAGGCGGGGTCCATGCGGGTGAGGGTGGCGTCGATGGTGTGGGAGAACTCGTGGACCCCCACGCTCATATCGTCGTAGCGGTCGCCGGGCAGGTTGAGGAGATTCTCCTCCCCGAAGCTGGTGACGTCGTCCCCTCCCGTCCCGCGCACCCGCTCGTTCCAGAAGGCGGGGTCGGGCGTGTCCCGGTACTCCGGCAGATCGGTGTAGACCTCGTCCCTGCCGATGATGAGCAGGCGGGTGCCGAATTCAGCCATGGCCTTAATGACATCGGGCCGTCCCGCCAGCACATGGCTCACCAGTTCAAAAGTGCGCAACAGAGCCTCGTCGGCGACCTTTCCCGAGGCGAGCACGGGCAGGCCCTGGATATCCAGGGTCTTGTGGTAGAAGGCGCGCACGGCCGCCTGATTCTTCGCCTCCACCCGGGCCAGGAGGGCCTCCGAGGGGGCCGTCACCTGGGGCGTCTGAGCCTGGAGACTTGCGGCCAGCAGGGCGACGAGGCATGGGACCTGGTTTCGCATGGTACCTCCCGGAACTACTTGGATCTGGGCGCAACGCCCAGCAGATGGCGCACGAAGAAGTCCTTCAGGCGGCGCTCCACGTGGGGGATGCGCATGGTGCCGTGGTCGGAGCCGGGCACCACCAGCATCTCGAAATCCCGATCCGCCTTCACCAGGGCATTCACCACCTGCAGGGTGGAGGCCGGGTCCACGTTGGTGTCCATCTCGCCCACCAGCAGGAGCAGATCGCCCTTGAGCTTCGGCGCGTTGGTGACATTGCTCTGTTCGGCGTAGTGGGGGCCGACGGGCCAGCCCATCCACAGTTCGTTCCACCAGACCTTGTCCATGCGATTGTCGTGACATCCGCAGTCCGCCACGGCCGCCTTGTAGAAATCGCCGAAACCCAGCAGGGCCCTCAGGGCGTCCTGCCCCCCGGCGCTGCCGCCGAAGATGCCCACCCGGGAGAGATCCATGGCGGGATCCTGGACCGCGGCGGCCTTCATCCAGAGGATGCGGTCGGGGAAGCCCCCATCGCCCAGGTTCTTGAAGCACACGTCGTGGAAGGCCTTGGAGCGCTGGCTCGTGCCCATGCCATCGATGGAGACGAGGATGAAGCCCAGTTCCACGAGTTCCGGGAACATGGTCCGCTGCTGGAAGGCCTTGGGCACGAAGGCATCCTGGGGCCCCGCGTAGATGTACTCGATGACGGGATACTTCTTGGCCGGATCATAGTTCGAGGGGCGGTAGATGACGCCATAAATATCGGTCTTGCCGTCCCGGGCCTTGGCCGTGAAGCGCTCGGGCAGTTTCCATCCGGCCTTCCGCAGGGAAACGGTGTCCCAGCGCTCCAGCTCCGCCACCCGCGCGCCATCGACGGTCCGGCGCAGTTCGGCCACCGGGGCCTGGTCCACCCGGGACCACAGGTCCACGAAGGCGCTGCGGTCCTTGTTGAGGGTGACCGAATGCGTGCCGTCCCCCTCCGTGAGCACCTTCAGGCCCGTGCCATCGAAATTCACCTTCACCAGATGGAGGTAGTAGGGGTCCTGGCCCGGGACGATGCCCCCGGCCATGAAGAGGATCTGGCGGGCCTTGGGATCCACGTTCAGCACCCGGCGCACGACCCATTCGCCCTGGGTGATGGGGTTCTTGACAGCACCTGTCCTGGCATCCACTAGGTAGAGATGGTTCCAACCATTGCGTTCGCTCATCCACACCAGTTCATTCGTGTCGTCCAAATACTCCAGGAACTGCTTGCCGGAATAGTCGATGAAGGTCTTGCTGCGATCATCCACCACGGCCCTGGACGCCCCCGTGGCGGCATCCACCGCGATCACCTTCAGGGCCTGGTGCCCCCGCTGGTTATAGACGTAGAAGAAGCGGCTGGAATCCTTGGCCCAGTGGATATCCAGGTCTTCGCCATAGTTGAAGTAGGGTGTGGGCGCCAGGTTCGCATCCGCAGGCGCGACGCGCCCCTTCTCCGGGTCGAGCAGCACGGGACGCACAATGGGAAGGGGATCGCCGGGCTTGGCGTAATCGTTGACGTGGACCTTGGGTTCCAGCTGGTCCTTGGGGGAGGATTCCACGAAGGTCACCCGGTGGATGGGCACCACCGTGGATCGCTGGGCCACCAGCTTCCGGCCGTCGGGGCTCCAGTCCAGGGCGCCTGTATAGGGATCGGAGGAATCGCCGTCCGTGGTGCGGAAGATCTCCTTTCCCGAGGCGGAGCGCACCACGATATTGGAATCCTGCATCTGGGCCGCGTACCGGCCATCCGGACTGCGCAGGGGCACCAGGGTTCGCCGGGGGGCCGGGTCGTCATACTCGCCCCGGGGAGGGGCCTGTTCCTTGGGAGCCAGAGCCTTGGCCACGGCGCCCGTCTTCGACTCGAAGCTCCACCAGCCCTCTTCCGTCCGGAAAAGCAGGTGCTTGCCGCCCTCCAGGAAGCTCAGCTCCTCGATAGGAAGTTTGCCCGCTTCCACGGCCTTGCCCGTCACCTTGGCGAGACTCCCGGCCAGACGCGCATGATCGAAGGCGGGCCGCTTCCGGCCATCCAGGGACACCCGAATCCAGGCCTTTCGGCCCTCGGGATCATCCTTGCGGTACCAGAAGGAGGCGCCATCTTCCAGGAAGGTGGGCCGGAGCTGGGCGCGGGAGAGCTCCGTCCTGGTCAGTTCCTTCATGCGAGCGGCACGCTCGTAGTCGGCCCGAGTTCCCTGGGCGGGGAGGAGGAGGCCCACAAGGCAAGGGATGAGCAGGGCTCTTGAGAACATGGTTTCTCCGGGAAGGGATTCAGTGGGTCCGGAAGGTCCGGACGCCGAAGACGGCGGGGGTCTCGTTCTGCTGGGTGGCCTCGAAGCGCACCGTCACGGAAGTCCGGCCACGGGTGAGCTCTTCGGGAATCGCGTAGACCGCATCGAAAAAACGGGGTGTGCCACCCCGATCCAGGGTCTGCTCGCCGATCTTCCGGCCCTCCACGCGGATATCCAGGGTGCGTTTGCGCCATTCGTCCTGAAGGAAGGTCACGGCCAGCGACATGGGACGGGAGGAATCCACGGGCATCGTAAAGGAGAACCACTTGCTGCTGCGGCGGAAGGCGCGGCCCTGGATCCTGGATTCATCCAGCACAAGACCCTCGCCCCGAAAGCCGAAATCTCGCTCGGGCTGCATCTCACCCGGCTGTACGAAGGCCACGGTGGCCGCCTGGAGCCTCCCCTGGCGTTCCCTCTCGAGGCAGAGGGATTCGGAGCGCTTCGCCCATGCGCCGGGCGTGAAGATTCCGGTATAGACGGAGTAGGAACGGCGATGCAGAGCAAAGAAGGGAGAGAATTCCACATCCCGCGGCCGCCCCGCGCCCCCGGTGCGGAAGTGTCCGGGCTGCCCAAGGACGGGCCTGAGCCACGCCCAGGGGGCCATGCCCTCGGGCACCACCATCGCGGGCACGGCACCCTCTCGCCATGCCTCGAAGCCCTCTTCGGGTCCCAGGTCCGCGGCCAGCACCAGGGGGCCCCACAGGATGGCCGCACGGCTCGGATCATCCGCTAGGGGCTCCAGGCGCAGGGTCTTGGGCAGGCTCAATTCCACGCGATCTCCCGTCTTCCAGGTGCGGGCCAGTTCCACGTAGGAGCCCGGCGCCGGGAGGATCGAGACGGATTCCCCATTGACCTTCACGGTGAATCCCTCCAGGGCCCAGGCGGGCCGCCGCAGGGCCAGCGTGAAGGCGCGGGGTTCGCGTAGGGTGAGGCTCAACCGCATGGAATCGCCCAGGGGCAGGTCCGTCTCCTGGGCAAGATCGAGACCCGCGGCCTCCCAGCGGGCCGTGGAGGGAACGAAGAGGTTCACCCACAGTCGGTCGCCGGACTCATGGTAGATGCCAGCGCCGTGCAGGGCGTGGCTCTCCATGCCCGATCCCACGCAGCAGGTGAAGTCCTTATCCATGTCCTGGTATTCGTGTTGCACTCCGCTCCCCACGGGCACCATGTAGCAGGTGCGCCCGTCCATGGGATCCATGGAGGCCAGGATGTGGTTGAAGAGGGCCCGTTCCTGGAACTCCGCGTAGGGCGCATCCCGGCGCAGCGCGAAGAGCCTCCGAGCCATCTTGAGCATGTTGTAGACATTGCAAGTCTCGGCCGTGCGCCCCTCCACGTTCTCCGACATCCTGCCTGGGTCGAAGAAATACTCGTTCCGTCCGTGTCCCCCCGTGGCCCAGGTGTGGCGCTGGACCACCGTGTCCCAGAAGAATCCCGCCGCGAATCCGTCGCCGGTGTCGCCCACACAGGCGTACCGCGCCAGGTTCCCCAGGAGCTTGGGCACCTGGGTGTTGCCATGCAGTCCGGCGAGCCTGTCCTGGTGCCTTTTCAAGGGATCGAGCACGGCGCTGTGCTCGAACTTGCGTGAAAGGACCAGCCAACGGGGGTTCCCCGTATCCGCATAGAGGTCGACCAGCACTTCACCCATGCCGCCGAACTCGGTCGCCAACATGGACTGGATCTGGGAGGGAGAGAGACCAGAGAGGATTCCCTCCGTCCAGGCAGCGAAGTTCGTCTCCAGTTGCAGGGCCAGGGGGCTGCCCCCGTGCCGATGGGCATCCCGGAGTCCTGCAAAAACTTTGTGCAGCACGTACCAGGGAGACCACAGCCCGTTCAGATCGAAGCCTGTGGTGCGGATGTCCCCCTTCGCCAGGGCCCAGAAAGCCTCCTTGCCATGTTCCAGTGCGCCCAGGTAGCCATCCCCCTGGGTCTCCTGGACCTCCTTGAGTTCCTTCAGGATGTAATCCGCACGGGCCTTGAAACGGGGATCACCGGTGGCCTCCCCCATGAAGCTCACGGCCGAAAGGTAGTGACCGAGGATGTGGCCCGTGAGGTTCTTGCCGGGACCGTCCCATCCGCCGTAGGGGAGAGCGCGGGGCTTGAGGCCCGCCTCCTGGCGAAAGAGGGCGAGCATGCGATCGGGCTCTAGCTTCAGGAGGTAGGCAGCATCCAGGTCCTGGGCCCGTTTCAGGGGACCTCCCGTGACCCGCACAGCGGAGAGCGGCAGGGGCCTCGCGACCTCAGGAATGGCGGGAAGCGAAGGGACGAGGAGGCCCGCCGCTAGGATGGCGCTAGAAAGCATGGTGTTCGGTGCGGTGGATGATCTCCTTCTGGAGTTCCAGGGAGCAATCCAGGAAGTAATCCGAATAGCCCGCCACGCGCACGATGAGATCCCGGTGGGCCTCGGGGTGGGCCTGGGCCTCCCGCAGGGTGCCTACGCTGACCACGTTGAACTGCACGTGGTGGCCATCCAGCTTGAAATAGGTCCGCACCAGATGATGCAGGCCCTCGATGCCCGCGTCTCCCTCCAGGAGTCCCGGCGTGAACTTCATGTTCAACAGCGTCCCGCCGGTCTTCACGTGATCCATCTTCCCGGCGGATTGCAGCACGGCCGTGGGACCGCAGCGATCGGCCCCCTGCACGGGGCTGATGCCTTCCGAGAGGGGCTCGCCGGCCTTCCGGCCATCGGAGGAGGCCTGGCACACCTGGCCGAAGTAGACATGGCATGTGGTGGGCAGCATCTCCAGCCGGTAGGCGCCCCCCTTGCCGTTGGGACGGTCATCGATATTCTCGAAGAGGAAGTGGAAGGCCCGCAGCATCAGGTCGTCGGCGTAGTCGTCGTCGTTGCCGTATTTGTGGGTCTTGTTGAGGAGGCGCTGGCGCAGGATTTCGCGTTCCGCGAAATCCGCATCGAGAGCCTGCACCATTCCGGGTAGATCGAGGGCCCCCTGCTCGAAGACCAGTTCCTGGAGGGCCGAAAGGCTATCGGCCAGGCTGCCGATGCCCACGGCCTGGATGAAGGTGTTGTTGTACCTCGCCCCGCCCGCGTTGTAATCCCGGCCCTTGGCGATGCAGTCGTCGGTGAGGACCGATAGGAAGGGCACGGGCATGCGGGTGGCGAAGAGGCGCTCGATGAGCTGGTTGCCCCGGATCTTGATATCCAGAAAATGCCGAGTCTGCGCCTCGAAGGCCTTGAAGAGGGCGTCGAAGTCCCCAAGTTCCGAGGCCGCGCCCGTGCGGGGCCCCAGCTGCTTGCCTGTGCGGGGATCCACGCCATCGTGGAGGGCCAGTTCGAGCATCTTCACCAAATTGAAGTAGCCCGTGAGGATGTAGGCCTCCTTGCCGAAGGCTCCCACCTCCACACATCCCGAACAGCCGCCCTCCCGGGCGTCCTCCAGGGTCTTGCCCTGACGGAGCTGTTCCTCCACCACCGAATCGGCGTTGAAGAGGGAGGGGAATCCGTAGCCCTTCCGGATCACGCGCAGGGCGTGCTTCAGCACGGCGTCCGGCGTCTTGCGGGAGACCTGCACATTGCTGCTGGGCTGGAGCAGATGCATCTCGTCGATGATCTCCAGCAGGAGGTGCGTCACATCGTTGCTGCCATCCGAACCATCCGGCCGAAGCCCCCCTAGGTTGAGGTTGGCGAAGTCCGTGTAGGTGCCGCTCTCGGCCGCCGTGACGCCCACCTTGGGGGGGGCCGTGTGATTATTGAACTTCACGAAGAAGCACTCCAGCAGCTCCTTGGCCTTCTCCCGACTGAGCGTGCCGTCTTGGAGACCCCGCTGGTAGAAGGGCCAGAGGTGCTGGTCCAGGTGGCCCGGGCTGAAGGCGTCCCAGCCGTTGAGTTCGGTGATCACCCCCAGGTGGCAGAACCAGTAGTACTGCAGCGCCTCCTGGAAGTCCCGAGGCGCGTGGGCGGGCACGCGGCGACAGGTCGCTGCGATGCGGCGCAATTCCTCCTGTCGTGCAGGATCATCTGAAGCCAGGGCCAGTGTTTCCGCCAGCTCCGCATGGCGCTCAGCGAAGCGGATGAGGGCCACGCAGGCGATCTCCATGGCCTTCAGCTGCTCGCGCTTATCCAGGGCCTCCGGGGCCCGCTCAAAATCCAGGGCCGCTTCCGAGCGGGCGATATCGACCAGGAAATCCCGCATGCCCTTGCCGTAGATCTTGCCATCCAGCACCGTGTGGCCCGGGGCGCGCTGTTCCATGAACTCCGTGAAGACGCCCGCGTGGTAGGCCGTCTGCCATTCAGGAGAGAGCTCCTGAAATATCTGGTCCCTCATGCTCCGCCCCCGCCAGTAGGGGATGATCTCCTTCTCGTAGGCCTCGATCATCGCGGCGTTTACTCTGTAGCTGGTCTTGGAACGCGAATCCAGGATGCGCAGATCCTCCACGCTGTGGCAGGTGAGTTCGGGATAGGTGGGCACGGCCTTGGGCCTGGGCCCCCGCTCGCCCACGATCAGCTCCCCTTCGCCCATCCAGAGCGTCTTGTGCTCGCAGAGATGGTGGAAGGCCAGGGCCCGCATCACGGGCACGGAATGGCGGCCCAGGTGTTCCTTGTAGAAGGCAGTCATCAACTGGGCCCGCTCCAGGCTGAGGGTGGGAACGGCGTCCAGGCTCTCCTGGCGCAGCTGGAAAGTGCGTGGGTTCATGAGCGGCCTCCGAGGTTCACGTCGATGCCATGGGCGCGGAAGCGCCGCGCGATCTCTTCCATGCGCCCGGGGGAGGGTGGCTCCACCGAGTCCAGGGCATAGGTCTTGCCGAGGCGAGCGAACTTCACGGCGCCGGTGGCGTGATAGGGGAGCAGATCCATCCGCCGGACGCCGGGCGTCTTGGCCGCCAGGAGGGCCGTGGCCTCCAGGTTGTCGTCGTCATCATTGAGACCGGGGATGATCGGCACGCGGATCCAGATGGCGGAATGGACCCTGGAGAGGGCCTCCAGATTGGCCAGGATGGGCGCGTTCGAGGCCCCAGTGGCCTCCCGGTTCCGGGCCTCGTCCATGAGCTTCAGGTCGAAGAGCACCAGATCCACCCGGGCAGCCACCCTCAGCAGATCCTCCTCGCTTGCGAAGCCACAGGTGTCCAGGGCCGTATGCACGCCGCAGGCCTTCAGGGCCTCGGCCATTTCGCATACGAAGTCCGCCTGCATCAGGGGCTCGCCTCCCGAGAAGGTCACGCCGCCGCCGGATTGATCGAAGAAGATGCGGTCCCGCAGGGCTTCCTTCAGGACTTCCTCCCCTCCCATCTTGCGGCCCACCATCCGCCGGGCCCCCGTGGGACAGGCCTCCACGCAGGCGCCGCAGAGTTGGCAGGGAGCATTCCCGCAGGCCGCCGTGCAGGCTCCGCAATGGATGCAGCGGCCTTCTAGCGTCAGCAGTTCGGGAACGGGGGATTGGCTCTCCGGGTTGTGACACCAGGCGCAGGCCAGGGGACATCCCTTGAGGAAGACCGTCGTGCGCAGTCCCGGCCCATCCTGCAGGGAGAAGCGCTGGATATGGAAGACGAGGCCAGCGCATTCCCCGGGCCGGGCTGGGATCCCTTCACCCACGGAGAGCCTCCACCTCGGCGGCGCTGCGGGGCTTGCGGGGCCCCAGCATGCGCGCGCCTTCGGAGGTCACCAGGAAGTCCTCTTCGATGCGGATGCCACCGAAAGTTCGGTAGGCCTGGAGCCGCTCGTAGTCGATGAAATCCAGGAACTTCCCTTCGGCCTTCCAGCGATCCATCAATTCGGGAATGAAGTAGAGGCCGGGTTCCACCGTGAAGACGAAGCCCGGCTCCAGTGCCCGGGCCAGCCTCAGGGATTTCAGGCCGAACTGGGTGCTCTTGGCCTGCCCTTCGTAGCCCACCCATACTTCGCCCAGATCCTCCATATCGTGGACATCCAGGCCCATCATGTGGCCCAGGCCGCACTGGAAGAACATGGCGTGGGCGCCCAGGGCCACGGCCTCATCCAGATCCCCCTTCATGAGCCCGAGGCCCTTGAGTCCTTCGGCCAGGGTGCGGCAGGCCAGGAGATGCACGTCGCGGAAGTTAACGCCCGGCTTCAGGGCGCCCACGGCCGCCAGATGGGCGGCCAGGACGATCTCGTAGACGTCGCGCTGGCGGGACGGGAAGGTGGGGTCCACGGGGAAGGTGCTCGTGAGGTCCCCGGCATAGTGGGATTCCCCTTCGGCCCCCGCATCCAGGAGAAAGAGCTGGCCCGGTTCCAGGCCATGGCCATGGAAGTGGTTGTGCAGCGTCTCCCCATGCACGGTGGCGATGACGGGGAAGGCGATCTGCCCCCCGGCGGCCTGGGCGATCTCCGAGACCCGGGCGGCGATATCGGATTCCTTCAGGCCTGGGCGGGCCATGCGCATGGCGGCCAAGTGCATCTCCAGGGAAGTGCCCACGGCCTTCTCGATCTCGAGCACCTCTTCTGGGCCCTTGTGGACGCGCAGGGCGATGACGGCTTGGAGGAAGGCCAGCGAAGCCCGGGAGGCCTGGGCGGCCGGAGGAATGCCCAGGAGATCCAGCAGGCGCAGGCGGTTCTCGGGGCGGTAGGGGGGCAGGAAGTGGATGGGCCGGCCTTGAGCCTTGGCCTGGGCCAGGATCTCCTCCAGTCGGGCCGCCGGAGCCGTATCCAGGATGCCCGCCCGGGAGGCCCGTTCGGCCACCGTGGGCTGGGGCCCCATCCACACGATGGCATCCAGAGAGAGATCCTCGGCGAAGAGGGTCGTGGTGCCCGCGTCCAGATCCAGGAGGCCCGCCCAGCCCGGCTGGTCCACCCCCAGGAAATAGAGGAAGCTGCTGTCCTGGCGGAAATGGAAGCAGTTGTCCCCATAGTTCATGGGCGAATCCTCGTTGCCCAGGAAGAGCAGGAGGCCCTTCTGGCCCTGCATCTGGGCCCGCAGGCGCGCGCGGCGTTCCAGGTAGGTTTGGCTCGGAAACATGGGGCTCCTCCAAAAAACTCTGGATATCTAATATATCAGTTCCGCAAATTTGTGGACAATGTTTCATTAGAAGCCCTGGTCCGTGGGAGACTTCCCCTTCGCAGCCCTGGAACCCAAAAGAACTTGGTGAACCCCATGAAAAAGCCCCTGGTAATCCTCTTCACATGGCTGGTGGCGTCCCTCACCCTGCAGCCCTGCACCGTCATCGCCGCGGGCAAGAAGGCCACGGTGGACGGCTCCGTGATTCTCTCCCACACGGACTGTGGCCCCGATTCGCGCATTCGGGTCGTGCCAGGGCGTGCCTTCGGGGCCGGCGAGAAGGCTCCCGTGGGCTGGGGCCTCCAGGATCCCTCCCGGCCCCTGGCCAGTCCCGGGGAGATCCTCGGCTACATACCCCAGGTAGCCCGAACCTACACCTACTTCCAGTCCGCCTATTCCCACATGAACGAGTACCAGCTCGCCATCGTCGAGAGCACCACGAGCCAGCGCCCCGAGCTCGCCGTGGCCAAGGGCGCGGGCGAACAGATCATGACCATCGAACAGGCCCAGGTCTTCGCCCTCCAGCGCTGCCGCAAGGCCAAGGATGCGGTCCGCCTCGTGGGCCAGCTCATGGAGACCTACGGCTTCCTCCCCTCTCCGGATGGTTCGGAATCCCTCGTCATCGGCGACACCGAGGAGGCCTGGGTCTTCGAGGTCTTCTCGGTGGGACCAGGCTGGAAGAAGGCCGGGGGCAAGCCCGGCGCCATCTGGGCCGCCCAGCGCATTCCCGATGACGAAGCCCTGCTCATCCCCAACTGGAGCATCATCAAGGGCATCGATCCGAAGGATGCCTCCCGCTTCCTCGTCTCCAAGAACTACCAGCAGGAGGCCATTGACCGGGGCTGGTTCGACCCCAAAGCGGGACGTCCCTTCATCTGGCAGGACGCCTACACGCCCCTGCCCGAGGAATTCGCCACGGGCCGTTTCTGGCTCTTCGCCACCACCTTCGCGCCGAACCTCAAGCCCAACGGCCACCCCTGGCCCGATCGCAGGCTCAACCCAACCGAGCCCCTCAAGGGCATCAGTCCCTACTTCCAGACGGTGGAACCCCTCGCCATCTATCCCTTCTCCCTCAGACCCGAGAAGAAGATCTCCGTGCAGGATGTCATCGCCTTCCAGCGCTCCACCATGGAAGGCAGCATCTACGATATGGCCTCGGACCCCGCCTGGCAGGTCGCGGATGCCAAGGGTGGCCTGACGCGAAGCCCCCTGGCCACGCCCTTTCCCGGCAAGGACCTGAGGGCCCTCCTCAAGATCACCTACCGCCGACCGGTGGCTCGCCATCGCGACCACTACGGCATGGTCTGCCAGCTGCGGGGCTGGCTGCCCGACAGCATCGGAGGCCTCTACTGGGTCTACTTGGACAACCCGGCCATCAGCCCCTACGTGCCCATGTATGCGGGCGTCACGGACACGGCTCCCAGCTACCAGATCTATGATCCCGAGGCCTACAGCGACGCCAGCGCGCGATGGACCATCGACTTCGTGGACAACCTGGCCAACCTGCGCTTCCAGGACGCCATCCGGGATGTGCGCGAGGCCCGGGATCCCTTCGAGCGGAGCATCCAGGAGCGGCTGCCCGCCCTGGAGGCCGAGGCCCTGGAGCTGCATCGCAAGGACCCGGCGGCCGCGAAAAAATTCCTCACCGAATTCTGCGTCGGGATCCAGAAACAGGTGCCGGGCCTCTACATCCGGCTGCGGGAAAAGCTCATCACGAAGTACACGAACAACCGGGAGTAGATCCTGAGTGGAGGCTCCCCTTCACTCGGCCCGGTCCGTCAGGTAATACACCCGCACGAAGGGCTCCTGCACCTCGAAGGACCAGTGCACATCCCGGTGGTAGGCCGCGGCCTCCTCGAACTTCCCCTTCTCCATCAGCGCCAGGAGGCGGGCATGTTCCTCGATCGAGCGGGCCTCCCAGCTCTTCAGGAAGACCTTGCGGCGCGGCCAATCGTAGAGACGCTGTTTCAGTGAATGCACCAGGGAAGCCATGCGCGGGTTCCCGCTGGCCTCCAGGAAGATCCCGTGGAAGGCGAGATTATGGGCGAAGAAGGCCTCGTAGTCATCGGCCCGGATGGCCTGGCTCATGGCCTTATTCTCGGCCTTCATGGACGCGAACCCAGCCTTCCCCAGCCGGGGCCCCGCCGTGGCCAGGGCAGCGGATTCCAGGGCCCCCACGATCTGGTAGATATTGCGGATCTCGTCGAGACCCAGAGGCTTCAACCGGAAACCCCGCCGGGGCAGGATCTCCACGAAGCCTTCGACCTCCAGCTGGAGCAGGGCATCCCGCAGGGGCGTGCGACTGATGCCCAGATGCAGGGCCAGGGCGTTGAGGTCCAGGAAGGAGCCCGGCTGCATCCCGCCGCTGGCCATCTCCCCGCGCAGATAGTCATAGACCTGCTCCCGCAGGGAGCGCGTCTGGAGGATCGTTTTTTGGGCCTGGGGCATCGCGGCACCTCCCTCCAGAAGGCCACGGAAGGGGGCCGGGCTTCAAGAGGGGAATCGAGCGACCCCATGTTGGGGGATGTTTCCACCCTCCTCACCCGGGAGGCTTCCTGACTCAGTTCCCGATGACCTTCCCTTGATCTCTAATTTACATTCCCATGAGCATCACGGCTCGAAATGCGCCTACTGCGCAGGCCCCTTCGTTCCAGTCGTCGGGGCGACGGTCATTTTCTCCCAGTTGCCGGAACATCGGTTGGACTTGGCCGTTGCTGCTCTTTTTTTTTGTTCCCCTTATCCTTCGTCCTTTTCGCTTCCCGTTCAGCGGCGATGGCGCGCTCACCTTCGGCGAGGAGTGTCTCCAGGGACCTGAATTCGACCCGGCCATCCCAGACAGGCATCCAATTGAAGGTAATGCCTTCCACCATGGATTCGATCCGGGTGCGAGCTCCTTCGGGCGGGGGGTCCAGTTCCCGCATTTTCCCAGTGGCTGGATCAAGGTTCACCCAACGGACCTCGGGGTGGTGCTTCCAGGCCCAATCCACCATCTCCATGTTCCCTTGCTCGGGGGAAGGTTCTCCGTTCGGAAAGGAATTCTCCGCCCCAAGAACCAGTTTGGCTCCACCCTGCAGGCCCGCCTCCATCCGCCGGGCATAATCGTCAGAAAGGGCACTGGAGGCGGGATGCACCGCCAGCAGGAGCGTGTCATCCTCCATCGCCTGAGCTCCAATGACCACAGAGCTGAAATCGTTCTTCTGAATCCTCTTCTCGTCCAGTTCCTCGTAAACACGGACCAGACGCTTGAGATTCCCGTTCTCCAGCGAATATACCCAGATCCAGCCCGGGTGGGGGTCCACCAGGAGAAAGAAGGCGCCGGTCCGAATGACCTGATACCCGCGGGGCAGGCCTGGGGCATCGAAGAGCTTGGGAGGAATGCCGCCATCTGCCTCCCCTACCGTCTGGAGTTTCCCCTCAGCATCGGCTTTCAGGATGTAGAACGGGCATTCGAGCCCTTTGGAGCGCCTGATCTGGGCGATACGAACACCAAAGAAACGCCCATTTTCTAGCGGCACAATGGCGTCGAACCCATGATGGAAGGCCTCCTCCTCGTGGCTGCCCTCCTGCTTCCACTGGCCATCCTGGTACCGGTACAGATGGTCGAGAACATGATCCCCCTTCGGATTCACGATGCGCTGATGGCAAAACACCCAAGGCTCCCCCTTGTGGAAAAAGGCCATCGCGGAATCGGGGAACGTCGAGACGCCTAGCGGGTAGGAAATCGTTTGAGAAACCCGAAATCCCTTGTCGAGCACGAGGATTTTCCGTGAGCCTTCACTCCCCGGTACCACAAGGTGCCCCGCCTCCCATTGGACACTGGACTGGAGCATGCCCTGATACTGAGCAGGACACGGCATTACGCATCCCATGATCAAGATCATCTGGGAAAGCAACTTCAGGCTGCGAAAGGCATGATTCACGACAGCACCTTTTTAGTCGGCCCAACTGCGTTGATTAAGTCCGATCATCGGAACGAGGTTTCTCGGTCACTTTTGTGCATGCGGCCCCGGCGTTGGCTCGATCCTGGACCACAATAGTGCCCTTGTTCCCCGTGGCAGCCCATCCAATCACGTTGCCTGTATCTGCTGCCACGATGGGCCTGACCTCGCAGGTCGCCGCCATGGCCGGGAACATCAACGAAGAAACAGCCACAGCAGAACAGAAAATTATGATTCGCTTCAGAGGAAGCTCCTAACGGTAATACATCGTCCCCCCCCGCAGAATTGTCAAACGCCATTCATTAAATCGCGAGCCCCTCGCATTCCCTTACTCGAAGCTCACGCTCAACCCGGCGCTTCCGTGGAAGCCCTTGGAGACCACTTCGGCGCCCTTCCAGATGGCCCATCCGGGCAGGCCGCGCTGGTAGGCCTTGGTCATCTGCCAGAGTTGGAGGCGGGTGTTGGCGCTGTAGACGTAGAGCATGCGCCGGGGGTTCCAGGGGCTGGGGATGGCGAAGGCCACGCCCTCATCGGGACCCGCGTAGGTGCGGCCCTGGAAACGGAAGAATCCCCTGCCGAATGCCACGGGAAGCTTGCCCTCTTCCGCAAGCCTCGCCAGCAGGGCGTTTTCTTCGATGCCCCCGAAGAGCACCAGATCCCGGTCCTTCAGATCCTGCTCGGTCACCTCGGCGTCGGGCTTGATCTCAGGCAGCACCTCCGTGAAGGTATCGGCCACCTGGTCCCTGAAATTGGTCAGGAGGCTGCGGTTCGCCTCGATCTGGTGGGAGGTGCCGGGCACGAAGAGGAGCCTCTCCCATTCGTCCAGCAGATTGGGCAGGGCGGCGGGCAGGGCCGAGGCCACGGGGATATCATTGCCCGCGTTGAAGACCAGGCGCGTGGGCGGCTCGGCGCATTTGAACGTGAAGGCCGCTTCCGGGGCCGTCACTTCCACGCGCTCCAGGGTGCTGCCCTTGGCGGTCAGGATCTCGACCATGGAGACGAATGGATAGAAGGGGCCCTTCTGGCGCACCTTGAGGGTCACCTCGAAACCAACGTCGGTCTTCGAAGCGCGGGCCTCGATGGCAGGATCCGGCAGGCCCACCCGCTCCAGCCAGGGCAGGAGCAGGGGTTTCAGATCGCGGCCCGCGGCGCGGGAGGCGGCCTGCAGGAAATCCCCCGTGCGGACCGGTTTATTCGCGTAGGCTTCATGGACCTCAGTCATCGCCTTGGCGAAGAGGGCATTGCCCAGCCAGAGGCGCATCTGATGCAGGGCGAAGGTGCCCTTGATGCGGGGCATCTGGTAGGCGCCGTAGCGGTCATAGGCCGTCTGGGTCTTCAAAGGCGCCTCCTCCTTTTCCCGGGCGGCCAGGAAGAGGTAGCGCGCGTTCAACTCGGACAGGGCCTCGCGCTGGGCCAGGAAGGCCTTGGAAGGATCCTCGGGCAGATGCCGCAGCAGGGCGTGATAGGCCGCGTCCCCGCTGGAAAGCCAATTCTCCCCGTCCGTGGCGGGAAAGACCGTATTGATCCAGAGCAGTTTCCTGTCAAAGGACACGGCCTCCTTGGTCTTGGCGAGATCGCGCTTTTCGGGGCTGGGCGGCGCCTCTGGCTTCACCCGGTCCCGAGCGGCCTCCAGCTTCTCGGCCACGAAGATGGGGCTGAAGGTGGTGTACCCATAGGTGAGGTGCGGCGCGGCGCCCGGCAGATCGGGGATGTAGCGGCCACCCACCCATTTTTCCCGCAGGGTCGTCTTGCCCTGATGGGCGATGAACATGAGCTTTTCGGCCATCTCGGAAGTGGTGAGCTTGCCATCACAGGCGTGGGGCCGCTGCACGGGGC
Source organism: uncultured Holophaga sp. (assembly GCA_963664825.1). Lineage (GTDB taxonomy): Bacteria > Acidobacteriota > Holophagae > Holophagales > Holophagaceae > JAYREN01. The sequence goes on along the minus strand of OY761614.1, from coordinate 1,967,085 downwards.
TGGTGGCCCAATAGCGGATGGCCTCTTGGAGGTCGATGGCGCCCTTCTTCTCCTGGAACCAGTTCCAGAAGCTGATATCCCGGTTCCAGGTATTGAAGGCCAGATCCACGGGCGTGTTCTCGGCATTGGCCACGTACTCCTTCCGCACGGCCAGATCCCGATTGTTGTTATTGGCCCAGATGAAGTCCTTCAGGTTCCCCGGCGTATCGGCGGCGTGGCCTTTGCAGCCCGTGCGCCAGAGCCTGGAGGCCTTCGTGCCCAGCAGCAGACAGGCGCCCTCGTCGCTCTTGGTATCGGCCAGGGTCCAGTCGTTGGTGTAGAGGCCATTGTTCTTCGCGCTGAAGATCTTCACGAATTCATCGATGCTGGAGGCGTACTGGACGGCCTTGCGGATGCGATTGCTCTGGGGAAGCCCGTCGGGATTGAAGGGGGTCTGGCCCACGGTGGTCTCCCCGATGACCAGGCCCGCGCCGTTCAGGTACCAGTCCGTGGCCGAATGCAGGCCGCCCGGGAAGGTCTGATAGACGAGGCGATGACCCTTGGTGGGCATCACATCCACGATGAGGTTCCACTGCACGCCCGTGTAGCCGCCCCACATGAACATCTGGCCCATGACGAAGCGGCCATCCTTGGTGGCGCTCTTGGTGGCCACGAAGGAGGAGCAGTGGTCTCCCTTCCCGGCCCGCTCGGCCTCTTCTTCGGCCTTCAGGAAGTTGCGACCGGAGAGGGGCGTGGCCGTCACCCGGGAGGCGCCGTCCACGTAATCCAGGTCCACCAGGGAATTGAGGCTCACGATATCGAGCAGATCCAGTTCCCGGCCCTTGAAGCGCGCGCCGCCCTTGTTGGCGCCATCGGCGATGCCCTTCATCTCCTCCAGGTATTCCAGGTCGTACTTGCGCAGGAAGAGGGCATCGGCCATCTGACGCACCTGGGCCCAGCCCTTGGCGGGATCCTGGGCATTCTTCTGGATGGCGGTCTTGTCCATGAAGCGGGCCAGATCCGAGGCCACCAGCTCACCGTACTGGCGGCCCCGGGGATAGGGTTCGCCTTCGACGTGCACGAAGGCCCAGCCGCCCTCCTCGTAGCGGAAGCCCCTGCCCGACCAGCGCACGGTCTCCAGGGGAATGTGGGCGGTGATATCGTCCACCTTCTCCAGCTTCACATCGTCGAACCAGGCGCTGCCCGAAGCCCGGCCATTGCGGCCCAGATCCAGGCGCACACGATCCGTGGCGGTGGTGGCGAAAAACGTGACGGAGACGCGACGAGCCCCATCGCCGGCCACCGTGGGCGAGGCATTGGTGAAGGGGAAGCTGGCCATGGACAGGCAGGCGCCCAGGGCCGTGGGGTAGCGGGCCGTCGGATCCGTCTTCACGCCCTGGGCCTTGATCCATCCACTGAGGCGGTAGAGCTGGCCCACCTGAAGCCTCAGGGGGGCACTCAGGACAAAGGAGGACGCGCCTTCCGAGGGATGTTCCAGCCTCAGGGCCGAAGCGCCCTCGGCCTTGAAGAGGCCACTCGCCGAGAGTTTGGCCCCCGGTGCGAGTGTGGCCGTCCAGCCCGCGGCCTGCCCCTGGGCCCATTCCTCGAAACCCGGATTGGAGATCCCGGGTACCTGGGCAGCCCCAGGCAGGGCCAGGGTCGCGAGAAGGGCATAGGACAGATGACGCATGGAGTCCTCCACCTTCCATTGCACCTTGCATCGCCTTGTGAGGCAAGGTGCAATCCGCTCCCTCTCTTTTTTCCGCATCCCTCCATTGACATCCTGTGTCCATACCAGCCACTCTGCCTCATCATCCCAAAAATTTGGAGGCATCATGGCGGTCGAAATCCGCACCGAAGGGCTTGTGGACGCCGAGCGTCTGCGCAGAACCCTGACCCTGCTCCGGGAGGCTGGTGCCAAGGGCGTCACCAAGCTCCAGCTCGCCCGCAGGCTCGGGGGCGTCAGCACACGCACCGTGGATCGGGCCCTCGGCCTGCTGGAGGCTCAGGGTGCCCGGCTCGATCGCAGCCGGGAGGGACGCCCATCGGTGCTGCACTTCAGGGTCGCCAAGGGCCCGAGCTGGGACGAGCATGTGACCGGGGACGCCCGTCTGGCCCTGAGGCTGGCCACCCTCACCCTGGCCCAGAGCGGCACGCTCCTCTGGCAGGACAAGCTGGAGGCCCTGGAGGGCCTGGCCAGCGCCCACATGTCCACCCGAGACCGCGCCCTCTTCGAGGCGCTGGCCAAGGCCGTGCGCGTCCAAGGCGGCGTGGAGGATCCCATCGAGGGCTCGGAGGTGCTGGAGCCCATCCTCCGAGGCCTCCAGGAGGAACGGGAACTGATCGTCGAATACCAGGCCGCGGGAGCCAAGGCGCCCACGCCCCACCGGGTGCTGCCCTATGCCCTCACCCACGATCTCTATTCGGGGGGCACCTTCCTGCTGGCCTGGGATCCTGTGCGGCGGAAGCCCATCCATCTGCGCCTCAACCGCATCGGCCCCGTGAAGGTGGGGGTCAAGGCGAAGGTGCCGGAGGCGGCTCCCATGGAAGCCGCGGCCCGCTTCCAGATCGGCGGCTGGACCCGTGACGAGGAGCCCTTCGAGGTGGTGCTCCGCATCGAGGGCGCCCACTGGGTGCAAGCCCTCAAGGAGGCCCCCCCCGCCCTGCCCGATTTCCAGGCCCGCATCGCCAAGAATGGCCAGAGCCTGGAAGCCCGCTTCCAGGCCACCCATCCCAATGGCGCCAGCCGCTGGATCCTCCAGTTCGGCGAGGCTGCCGAGGTGCTGGAACCCGCATGGCTGAGGAAGGAGATCCTGGAGCGCCTGGAGAAGGCGCTGAAAGCCTACAGGCGGAAGTGAAAACGGGAACGCTGTTCTCAGTCTCTCTCGTCCCGGACGGATCATCGGAACCCCTAGGAGTGAGGCCGTTTTCGCCCCGATCGTGATACCATTTCCGCAAGTGTTATGTGCGGAGCGATGAGCAGCCGGCATTCAGCGAAGGCTACTCCCAGCCATGGCGGATGGGTCACCGAAATCAGATATCCAAGAAGAGTTGACGCTTTGCAATACAACCGCAAATCTTCGCGTGGTCGCCGCCAAATGCGGGTGAAGCGGGCGCGGCGCTACCTGAATGGGCCACCGGCCATTCGGATGATTTCAGTCTCCTGACGAATTGGTTCGATCCGTAATCTCTGCCTTGCTTGTGCATGCACTAGGCGCGGCGGATGCGCATCGATCCGGTTTCATAACCCAATACGGGCGACCCGTTTGGTGAGATCGCTGGATCCACCGCCATCGGAGAGCGTCTGTGTATGCGTCTTGCGCGAGTAAAGGTCTATCCATGCAATCCCGAAACCCGAAATGGACAATAGCCGTCGCAGCTTTTGCGGCATTCCTGGCCACCTTCAACGAAACGTTTCTCAACATCGGATTCTCACCGATCATGAGCGATCTGGGCGTGTCCGTCTCGACGGTCCAGTGGCTGGCCACGGCCTACATGCTGGGAGCCGCCGTCATGGTTCCCGTATCCTCCTTCGCCTACCGGAGCATTTCCACCCGGAAGCTCTTTCTTTCTTCCGTAGGCCTTCTCATCGTCGGGAGCTTGATCGGAGCTCTCGCGCAGAATTTCCAGATCCTGCTTGCGGGGCGCATCGTCCAGGCCTTGGGCACCGGTCTTTTGATTCCCGTCGGCATGAACATCACGCTCGAGGTCGCTCCGAAGGAGAGGCCTCCGTTCCCTGGCCGTTTCCGATACAGAACCTCTTCGCTTTGCGTCGGCCGGGACACGGCGGGAAGACGCGCTGCGGATCAGGGATGCGGATTCCCGCCTCCGAGATAGGCCTCCGCCGTGAATCCGCAGGTCAGCAAGGCACTTGCCAGGAAGATCGCCTTCAGGGGCGTCGTCTTCTCCAGGTGCTTCAGAGCGTCCTGCCCGCAGGATCCCCCAGGGCAGCCCCGCGGCTGGCGCGCCAGATGGCCAGGAGCTGATCCAGCATGTCCCCGAAGCGATCGAGATAGAACGCGTTGGGCCCATCGCTGAGGGCCTTCTCGGGGCATTCGTGGACCTCGAAGAAGAATCCGTCCACGGAGGTGGCCGCGGCCCGGGCCAGGGTCGGGATCATCTCCCGGGCGCCTCCCGTGGCGTTGCCCAGGGCGCCGGGCTTCTGCACGCTATGGGTGGCGTCAAAGATCACGGGAGCCCCCGTGCGGCGGAGATGCGGGAAGCTTTGGAAATCCACCACCAGCTGGCCGTATCCGAAGGAGGCCCCCCGCTCCGTGACCCACACGGGACCGGCACCCTCCACGCTGCGCAGTTTCTCCACGGCGTTCTTCATATCCCAGGGGGCCAGGAACTGGCCCTTCTTCACATTCACGGGTCGCCCCGTGGCGGCGGCTGCCAGCAGCAGATCGGTCTGGCGACAGAGGAAGGCCGGGATCTGCAGGATATCGACGGCCTGGGCCACCTGGGCGCATTGGGCTGATTCGTGGACATCGGTCAGCACGGGGATGCCCAGCTTCTGGCGCACCTCCGCGAGAATCTCCAGGCCCTCTTCCATGGAGATGCCCCGGTAGCTGCCCAGGGAGGTGCGGTTGGCCTTGTCGAAGCTGGCCTTGAAGATGAAGGGGATGCCCCTGGCATCGGCCAAGTCGCGAAGCTGGGAGGCCAGGAAGTGCGTGTGCTCCCGGCTCTCGATGACGCAGGGACCCGCAATGAGAAAGAAACTCTGATCGGTGAACGGTCGCGCGTAGTCCATGGGAGATCCTCGAAGTCAGTGTATCGGAGCCTGGAAGGCGCAGAAGATGGCGACTCGCCAAATACTTTCCGTACCGTCAAACGAATCCGACTTCCTCATGAGAAGATGGCCTCTTCAGCGCACTCTTCCCAGGTATTTCCCATGTCCAAACCCCTCATGTCCGATGAACTCAACCGACGCCTGGTGGCGCTCCTCCAGGAGGAGGGGCGCGTCAGCCACGCGGAACTGGCCGAGCGCCTGGGCGTCAGCCGCCCCACCATCATCGAGCGGGTGAAGCGCCTGGAGGCCGATGGGGTCATTTCCGGATACAGTGCGCGGGTGAGCCCTGCCGCCGTGCAGAAACCCAATGTGGCCTTCGTGTCCGTGCGCCATCGCCACGGCGATGATGACGCCCTGGAGGCCGCCTTCCTGGAGGTCCTGCGCAATGAACCCGATGTGCTGGAAGCCTATTCCATGGCCGGGGAGGACTGCCTGCTGCTCAAGCTGGTGGCCGATACGCCTATGGGCCTCCACGACCGCCTGAGGCGCATCCGCAGCCTGGGCGAGCAGGTGAGCACGCGCACGGCCATCGTGCTGCAGACCCACTTCGTCAAGGCCGGGCCCAGCCCCTTCCCCCCTGATCTTTCCACGGCCAGGAAAACCAGGAAGTGATGGCCTGGCTGGCCTATGGCGTCTGCGCCCTGGTCTGGGGGAGCACGTACTTCGCCATAGCCCTGGGCATCGCGAGCTTCACGCCCTTCGGCATGGTGGCCACCCGCTACCTTGCGGCCGGCGCCCTGGCGCTCCTCCTGGCCCGCCTACGCGGAGAAACGCCTCCCCTGCGCCGGGATCTGCCCCATCTGATGTTCCAGGGACTGCTCCTGCTAGGCCTCTCCAACGCCCTCGTCACCTGGGCCGAAGGCCGCGTCCCCAGCGGTCTCACGGCGATACTCTGCGCCACCACGCCCTTCTTCTATGCCCTCATGAACCGGGAGGGCATGAACGGGCGCTCCTTCCTGGGGCTGGCCGTGGGCTTTTCGGGGGTGGCGGTGCTCGCCTGGAAGCCGGGCCAGGGTCTGGCCCTGAATCCCCTGGGCCTCGCAGGCATCCTGCTGGCCACCTTTTTGTGGGCCTTCGGCACCCTCTACGCCCGCAAGCGTGTCCAGGGTCATAGCCTCCTCGGCAACGTGGGCGTCCAGATGCTCACGGGCGGGGCCTTTGGACTCGTCATGACGCGTTTCACGGGAGGCTTCCTTCACGGGTCGCTCACCCTCAAGGCCGCGCTGGCCGTGGCCTTCCTGGCCATCTTCGGTTCCCTCATTACCCAGACGGCCTTCAACTACCTGTCCCGGGTCTGGCCCCCCGCCAAGATGAGCACCTATTCCTTCCTCAACCCAGTGGTGGCCGTGCTCCTGGGCAGTCTCTTCCTGCGGGAGGCCTTCACGCTCCGCGTGCTGCTGGGGATGCTCGTCATCCTGGCGGGTGTGGCCCTCGTCCAGTTCCCGGTGCGACGCCCCGCGCCCCCTTGCCCTGCGGAGGAATGATGCGCATCGCCCTAGCCACCTGCGAAACACTGCCGGATCTGTTCACCGATGACCAGATGCTGGCGGAGGCCCTTCGCCGCCGGGGGGCGGAGGCCTTCCCCCTCGTGTGGTCGTCCGAAGCCGCCGCGACCGAAACGCCCGATCTCTGCGTCATCCGCAATACCTGGGACTACTACCTGCATCCGGAAGCCTTTCTCGCCTGGGCCGAGGCGATGGCCTCCCGCAGCGTGTTGCTGAACCCCATCGCCCTCCTGCGCTGGAACCATCACAAGGGATACCTGCTGGAACTGGCCGCGAAGCGTCTGCCCGTGGTGCCGACGATCCTGGCGAAACACGGCAGGGACATGAATGTAGCCGCCCTCAGTGCGGCCGCCGCCTGGGGGGACGTGGTGGTGAAGCCCGCCATCAGCGCGGGGGCCTACCGCACGGGCCGCTACCGGGGGGAGGATCCCGCCGCCCAGATCCATCTGCAGGGACTCCTCCAGGAGGGGGACGCCCTCCTGCAGCCCTACCTCTCCAGCGTAGAGACCTACGGCGAGCGCAGTTTCCTCTTCATCGGAGGAGAACTCACCCATGCCGTGAAGCGCACCCAGGCCCTCACCGAAGGCGTGGGCATCGAGCGCACGATGGAACGCGTGATTCCCACGGAAGAGGAACGCAGGATCGCCTGCGAGGTGATGGCCGCCCTGCCTGTGGCTCCTACCTATGGCCGCGTGGATCTGGCGCCAGACGCCCAGGGCAGGCCCCTCGTCATGGAGGTGGAGGTCATGGAGCCGCGGCTCTTCCTCCAGGAATGCCCCGAGGCCCTGGAGAAATTCGCCGACCTGCTCGCCAGTCTCGCCGCTGGAGCCCAGGGGCGCTCCGTGAGAGACTGAACGGCTTGGATTTTCGGAGGATCGAATGGCGGTTCAGTGCGGCATCGTAGGGCTCCCCAACGTCGGAAAGTCCACTCTCTTCAACGCGCTGACCCGGGCAGGGGCCGCGAGCGCCAACTACCCCTTCTGCACCATCGAACCCAATACGGGCGTAGTGGATGTGCCCGATGCGCGCCTGGATAGGCTGGCGACCCTCGTCAAGCCCCAGCGCGTGATGCCAGCGGCCCAGGAGTTCGTCGATATTGCGGGCCTGGTGCGGGGCGCCAGCAAGGGCGAGGGGCTCGGGAACGCCTTCCTGGCCAATATCCGGGATACGGATGCCATCGTGCAGGTGGTCCGGTGTTTCGAGGATGGGGATATCACCCACGTGGAAGGCGGTATCGATCCCGTGCGCGATCTCGCCATCATCGACACCGAGCTGATCCTCAAGGATATGGAGTCCCTGGAAAAGGCCCTGGATCGCCACCTCAAGATCGCCAAGGGCGGCAACAAGGAATCCCAGGCCCTGGTGCTGGTGCTCGGCAAGGTGAACAAGGCCCTCAACGACGGCCGCTGGGCCCGCACCGCCGATCTCTACAAGGAGGAGCGCGTCCTCTTAAGGCCCTTCTGCCTCCTCACCCTCAAGCCCATGCTGCTGGTGGGGAATATCGCCGAAGCCGATATCCCCAACCCATCGGCCAATGCCCATTTCGCGGCCTTGGAAAAGGCGGGGCTCGAACGGGACTGTCCCGTGATCCCCATCTGCTCCAAGCTCGAGGCGGAGATCCAGGAGCTTCCGGAAGAAGAACGCCCCATGTTCCTGGAAGAAGCTGGCCTCAAGGAGCCGGGCCTGAACACCCTGATCCGGGCCTCGTTCCGTCTCCTGGGCCTCCAGACCTACTTCACGGCCGGTCCCAAGGAAGTGCGAGCCTGGACCATCCACATCGGCGACACGGCACCCCAGGCCGCTGGAGTCATCCATACGGATTTCGAGAAGGGCTTCATCCGCGCCCAGACCATCGCCTACGAGGACTATGTGCGCCTGGGTGGTGAGCAGCCCGCCAAGGAAGCCGGACGGATGAGGTCGGAGGGCAAGGACTACGTCGTCCAGGATGGCGATGTCCTTAACTTCCTCTTCAACGTCTAGAGCGGCCACGCCACAGGACCTTGCCCTGGCGCCTGAGCGCTCGGGGACCTCGCGCACGGCGCTTGATCGCCCGCGAACGGGGCGTCCACCGGACGCCCCTCCCACGCCTCCGGCGCTGCGCTTGGAGCCGTGGAGCGGGGCCCTCAGGCAAGGACTACGTCGTCCAGGATGGCGATGTCCTCAACTTCCTCTTCAACGTCTGAGAGCAACCATGAGAAGCGGCCCCGGAGGGCCGCTTCTCACTTGAGGTTTCCGTCTGATCCAATTCAGATTTTGAGGTCCCGCACGAACTTCCGCACCAGGGCCTCGAAGCCCGCAGCAGCAGCGGCTCCGGCCTCCAGGACCTCCGTGTGGGCGAGGGGCTGGGGCAGCATCCCGGCGGCCATGTTGCAGAGGCAGCTGATGCCAGCCACCTTCATGCCCTCGTGGCGGGCCACGATGACCTCGGGCACGGTGCTCATGCCCACGGCGTCCGCTCCCAGGGTGCGGAAGGCACGGATCTCCGCGGGCGTCTCGAAGCTGGGCCCGGTCACGGCCAGGTAGACGCCTTCCTGGAGACGCTGTCCCGTGGCGGTGGCGGCGGCGTGGATCTGGGCGCGGAGCCCCTTGTCGTAGGCCTCGGTCATGTCCTGGAAGCGGGGACCGGGTTCCACGTTGGGCCCAATGAGCGCGTTGGTGCCCTGGAGATTGATGTGGTCGGTGAGCAGCATCAGATCGCCCACCTTGAAGTTCCAGTTCACGGCGCCGGCGGCGTTGGTGTGCAGCACGGCCTTCACGCCCAGGCGGCCGTAGAGGCGCATGGGGGCCGTGCAGAGGGCCATGGGGTTGCCTTCATAGAAGTGGAAGCGTCCCGCCTGGAGCAGCACCTTGCGCCCTTCCAGCTCGCAGAAGATCATCTTGCCCGCGTGACCCGGCACGGTCTGCTGGGGGAAACCCGGGATCTCCGTGAAGGGGATCTGGGTGCCCGCCAGGGCCTCCTTGCAGTGAGCCAGCTGGCCCAGACCGGAGCCCAAGACCAGGGCGATCTCGGGGACAAAGGGAGCGCGGTTCTTCAGGGCCTCGAAGGCTTTGCCTAGATCCATGTCGGAATCCTATTCAGGGTTCGAGCTGGTTGAGCTCGAGCGTGACTTTGAAATCACTGGGCTGTTTAGTCACAGGGCTCAGTAGGCGAACCTGGAGGCTCTGGTAGACCGCCGTGGTGCTGTCTCCATCGAGATAAGGGAGGCGGATGGGCTCCGTCCCTGCATCGAAGAGGTATTTGAGCCCTCCGATGGTGACCTGCACCTGGGCCGTTGAGGGGAGGGTTGGCACGGTCAGGATATTCAACGCGTAGATCCGGTCACCACTCAGTGTGAAGCGTGAGGTGAAGACCTCATCCTTCGAGAAGTTCGGGTAGAGGCCCAGACTGTTCGCATGGGCATTCCCCATGCCCAGGGTGAAGGAGGGCAAGGCCGTGGCGAGGGAATTGGGATTCGTGCCCCAATCCGCCAGGTAACCGGCATCCGAGGAGACAAAGGGGGTGGGCAAGGTCGTCAAACGGGGCCAGGTGAGACCGAAGGGCGTGACCAGTGTGGTGAGCGTAGCGTCCGGGAAGAAGGCCGCCAGATTGACGGAATCGGAAGTGCCCTGGGCTTCCTGGAGCCGGATGAGTTGGGAATAGATGCTGCCGACATCCTTGGGATAGGTGCTGGTGGTGGAATCCTTGGGCACGGAGACCGTGAAGAAGCGGTTGAGAGCCGTTCGCGTGAGGCCCGCCCATCCGGTGGGCGTATCGGCCACGCTATTGGCGGCGAGATAGAGCTTCCAGGTGAGCGCGGCGATATTGGCGGCGGAATAGGCATCCTTGCCAAGGCCCGTGGCGCGCACATCCCGAAGGCTGCTGATCGTGGCGCCATTGGTGTCGGCCAGGTAGGGCGACTTGAGCAGAACGGCCGCGATGCCCTGGGAGAACCCCTCCATCAGGGCCATTTCGGGACGGAGGTCCTGGAGATCGGAGCGATCGGAGAGGGCAAGGGTGGGTCGAAGCGTGGTATAGCCCTGGGCCACCATGTGGTTCCGGGCCAGCAGGGGGAAGATCACCCCCTCGTCGAAGGCATCGTCATTGGCAGAGGCACCCCGGATATATCCGAAGTAGGTATTCGTGGACTTGGTGGCCGAGTGGGCTGCGAGATCGTATTCGATGAAACTGGGCCCTGCATCCCCGGAATTCATCAGGTAGTGCAGGTAGAGCGCAGCGCCAGGAGTGGGTTCGCCGATGTAATACCCGAAGGTGTAGGCACTATCGAGAATGGCCGCCACACGGCTGCCCGTCCCGACCGTCTCCAGTGTCACGTTCGGGGCCCAAGTAGTGCTGGGCGTGGCTCCCGTAATGACGGTCTTGGTGATAGTGGTGGCGAGGGGACCCTTCCACCAGGCCTTATCGAGATCGATCGCGAAATCCACCGTGGCGTTGGCGCTGATGACCGATCCTGGCGTCTGGTCAGCGCTGCCCCCATCAACCCCCTTGCGTAGGAGGTAATAAGGGCGGTCGGAAACCGGCGTACTATCCGAGATGGAGGTGGCCAGGACCCTCACGCCCGATCCCGTCGAAGGCGTGATCGCGCTGAGGATCTCCACGAAGGTGGATTCATCCTTGGTGACCGTGAGGGTATAGGTGCCGTCCGTACCCGTGCTGGTGGACGCGACGACCTTCCACACCGTCACCGCGTTGCCGTTGGCATCGGTCTCCGAGGTGCTTTGGTAGGCCCGCACCATCGCCCCCCGCAGAGGCAGGCTGGTGAACTTGGTCTTATCGGTTTCGAGGCCCGTGGGAATCCCATCTGCATCCGCCAGGAGGGGCACTCGCGTGTAGGTGGCAGTGCCTGAAACCGTGACAGTGGTTGCGCTTTCACTGCTGCTGTTGCTCTTCTTCCCTCCGCAGCCCAGGCCGAGGGGGAGAACACACAGGGCCGCCAGGACCGCCAGGAAACGCCATGAAGAACGCGAAAACACCATCACGACCTCGGAAAAGGGGCCAAAATCATAGGGTACCACGGCCCGCCCACCTTGGCTTAGAGCGAAGGGCCGATGGTTGAGTGCTTTGAACTCCCCTGAAGGTTCAGAAGCCCGGGCAATGAAAGTGCATCGCCCTCAATCCCGCAGACGGGGAGGGATAGCGGCCTCATTCTGAGCCATGAGCTCGGCAGGGATCTCTTCCGAATCGTTCAGGACGGGGAGAGGATTCTGGTGCACACCGTTGAGGCGCAGTTCGAAATGGAGATGGGGCCCTGTGGCCTTGCCCGTACGCCCCACCTCAGCGATCTTCTGGCCTCGCCGGACCACATCTCCGGTGCGCACATAGTTGAGCTTGTGGTGGCCATAGAGGGTGGTCACGCCGTTGCCATGATCCAAGACCACGAAATTCCCGTAGTCCTTGTGACGGCCCGCCTCGATCACTCGCCCATCCATGGCCGCATAGACATCGGTGCCCATGGGAGCCGTGAGATCGACGCCCTTGTGGCTGCCCCGATAACGCTGGCGGATTTTCTTCCGGCTAGCCTTGGTCCTCACCCGCACCGTGCGGGTGCGGATCCGAGGCCCCCAGGCCGAGCTGATGGTCCGGGTCCCCACGGGCCACAGGAGATCGAGCTTGGTGGGATCAGCCAAATCGAAACGCGCAGGAGCGGCCAACTCGGATTCCGTGATCCGGGGCAGAACGGGCTGCATCTGAGCGGCTAGGGTCTTGGGATCATCTGAGGAAGCCGCTCCTGATAGGTTCGTGCCATCGGGCACGGGCCGAAGGGTGGCCGAGGGAAGCACGCGCTCCAGATGGACCAGCGAGGCCGGACGCAGGCTCGGCGTCCCGGGCAAGGGACTCACGGCAGGCAGGCCCTTCGCCTGGGCAGGTTCTTTCGCAATCTGCTGGGGCACGCGAAGGGGTTTCCGATCGGGGACCACTCTCAAGACAGTGCCCACACTGAGGGTCCCCAGATCCACGTCGGGATTCAGCTCCTCGATCTGGGACCGGGTCAGTTTGAACTGGCGGGCGATCTTGGCGACCGTCTCTCCTTTGCGGACCCTGTGGACCCCACGGTCCGCTTTCACCTTGGCGGGTTTCAAAGCCCTGGAGGCCTTGGCCGTCTTGGCCGGTCGGGCGTGCCTGGCAACACCCAGATTTCCGCACATCCCCACCAGGGAAAGCGCGAGCACGAGTGGCGATAATCTCATGGGGCCTCCAAGGGTTCAGGGGCGGTTAAAAGGGGACTAGGAAGGACGCTAAGGCCTCCTTGAGGACCATTTCCCATCGTGACTACACGCAGGGATATTCAAGAGTAGCGAGCCGAAGCCGAACCTGCAAACAATTATCGTATTTTACCTATCACTCCATGGGCATTCAAGCCATGGCCAGGCCACAGCACCACGGCGCCCCCCCTCCTTGAGGAGAAGTCGCACCGGCCCCAAGGACATTTCGTGACTGATTGCCTTCAACATATCGTAGAGGGCCAGTAGACCGGTGCTGACCCCTACCAGGGCCTCCATCTCCACGCCCGTGCGGCCTTCCAGGGAGACCTCCACCCGCAGCCAGGCCCGACGAGTGATCGGGTCCCAGTGATGGACCACGTTCACGGCCTCCACCACCAGGGGATGAGCCAGGGGGATGAGGTCCGAGGTGCGCTTGACGCCTCCGACAGCGGCAATGCGGGCCACGGACCAGGGATCCCCCTTGGGACCTCCCCCTTGTTCCAGGGCCTCGGCACAAGCCGGGCAGAGTTCCAGGCAGCCCGCCGCCACGGCCCGCCGCCGGGTGATGGCCTTGGCCGAGACATCCACCATCGTGGGTCGGCCCTCCGCGTCCAGATGGGTCAGGCTCATGGGGTCACCCTCGCCAGGAGGATCTCCCTCAGCGCAGGCACATCGGGGGCATAGGCAATTGGACCACAGGCCTCCAGGGCTTCCCGGCCATAGAACCCATGCCCCACGGCGATGCCGGGCACACCGGCCCCGTTGGCCATCTCCAGATCGAAGGGCGTATCGCCCACCATGACCGCTTCCAGGGGTGCGAGGCCGTGGGTGGCCAGGCAGAGCTCCAGGCTCTCCGGATGGGGTTTGGCGATGCTCACCTCATCGGGGGTCACCATTGGGTCGAAACAGCCGGTCCATCCGAAGGCCTCCACTTGGCGGCGCAGAGGCCCGCCCCGCTTGGAAGAAGCGATGGCCATCTTCACGCCGAGGCCGTGGAGTTCATGAATCAGGGCGTCCATGCCGGGGAAGGGCACCAATAGACGTTCGTTCACCACCCAATCGAAGGTGCGGTAGACCTTCAGCACCTCGGCCGGATCCAGCCCCAGGGGCCCGAAGGTGCGCTGGAGCCCCCCCTCCACCGGCAGGCCCACATAGCGCAGCCATTCCTGCTTGAGCCCCGGACGCTCCTGGAGCCCCAGGGCCTTGAGGGCATGGTCCATGCCCGCCTCGATGAGGGCCCGACTATCCGCCAGGGTGCCATCGAAATCCCAGATGATGAGCTTCACACAGACCTCCAGATTCCAGGATGGCACAAGGGAGCCGGTAAACTCGAAGGGCCCCCATCCCGTATCTGTTTCATCCAGGAGATTCCATTGATCGCATTCCAAGACCTGGAGGTCCACTACGGAGATGTGGTGGCCCTCAAGCACCTGAGCCTCAATCTGGAGGACGGAATCATCGGCCTACTGGGCCCTAACGGTTCGGGCAAATCCACGCTCCTCAAGACGCTGCTGGGCCTGCTGACCCCCACGAAGGGCACGGGTCAGGTGCTGGGTGTGGGCCTGGGCAGCCCCGAGGCCGCGCGGCTGAGGGCCCGCATCGGCTACATGCCCGAGTACGACGCCCTCATCGAGGATGTGAATGCCTTCGAGCAGGTGGCCTTCTGGGGGGAACTCTCCGGCCTGCCTGCGGACGCCGCCCGGGACCGGGCCCACGAGGTGCTCTACTTCGTGGGACTGGACGAATCCCGCTACCGCCATGTCTCGGGCTATTCCACGGGCATGCGCCAGCGGGTGAAGCTGGCCCAGGCTCTTGTGCATTCCCCGGAGCTGGTCTTCCTGGACGAGCCCACCAACGGCCTGGACCCCGAGGGCCGGAAGCGGATGCTGGATCTGGTGCTGAAGGTCCGGGCCGAGCTGGGCACGGGTGTGATCCTGGCCAGCCATCTGCTGGAGGACGTGGAACGCTGCGCGGACCAGCTGGTCATCCTGGACAGGGGCGAATTGAAGGCGGCGGGTTCCATGGCAGGCCTACGGAAGCTGCTCACGCGGCGCTTCGAGCTGCGCTTCCTGGATCCCCTGAACACGGAGCAGGAGGCGCGTCTTAGCGAGCTGGGCGAGGTGCTCGATAATCGCCACGGCCTCTATGACCTGGAGTTCCATCAGGCCGATCCCACCGAGCCCTTCCGCTGGGCCCAGAAGCACGGCGCCGTATTGGTGCAGCTCACGCCCCGCCATGACCGGCTGGACGAGGTGTTGATCAGGGCCTTGCATATGCCGGAGGGGAATTAGGATGCCCATCTACGCCAACGACACTTTCCGGGGGACCGGCCTGCGGCCTACACCCCCGGAGCCCCCGCGGCCTTGCCAGGCCAAGCCTGGCTCGGCCTTGATCTCAGTGCTGGGGAACTGATATGCCCATCTACGCCCCCTCCCTCCCCCCCCGTCCCGCCCTGGACCAGGGCCTTCCCCCTGCCCTGGTCATCGCCCGCTTCGATATGGGCCGCGTGCTCAAACAGAAGATGGGCCGCTTCTTCGGCTTCATGTTCGTGGGGAGCCTGCTCCTCCAATTGGCCATGCTCTACGTGAAATACCTCCTGAACACCAGCGCGGCCCTGCGGGGCCTCAAGGATTTCGCCGGCCAGGTCTTCACCCAGGGCCCCGAGTTCCACGCCGGACTCCTCACCATGGGAGGCTGGCTCACGAGCCTCCTCTGGTTCCAGGTGGCCCTGGTGGGCGGCGGCCTGGTGGCCCGGGACACCCTCTATCGCATCCGGCCCCTGCTCTACGCCCATCCCGTGCGCCCCCGGGACTACCTGGCGGCCAAGGGGCTCTTCGCGGTGGGTCTGCCCTTCCTGATCCTCCTGCCCTTCGTCTTCCTGCCCTGGGGCCTGTCGCTGCTCATCGCGGGCCCCGGTGGCCCCGTTTCCCCCTGGGCGCCCCTCTACCTGATGCCCGCGGCCCTGCTCATGGCCCTGCTCATGGGGGCCGTCACCCTCGGCGCCTCCAGTCTCGCCTCGAGCCCCAAGGCGGGCTTCGGCTGGGTGCTGGGCATCTATCTGGGCACCTTCGCCCTGGGTGAGCTCCTCAGCGGCCTGCTCCACCAACCCACCTGGATGGCCCTGAGCCCCCAGGCTCTCGCCGGGGCCTGGCCCGATCTCCTCTGCCGCGTGGCGGAACCCCGGTTGGGATGGCTTCCCACGATCCTCGGCACGGTTGCCCACATCACCCTCTGGACCTGGGTCGCCGCCCGGCGCACTCAGCCCTCGGAGGCCATAATATGAGCGCCACCGCCATGAAACGGGGGGGACCGCCTGCTCGCTCCGCTTGCGATGTCCCCCCCGTGTCCCCCCACGGGGAGATCGGGTCAAGCCCGAACACCCCGTCCGTCTCCCTCCAGCGCGCGTCCCTGCGCTACGGCGATATCCTCGGCCTTTCCCCCACCTCCTTCGAACTGCCCGCAGGGGGCGGCATCACGGGTCTGTTGGGGCCCAATGGGGCCGGGAAATCCACCCTCATCCAACTCCTGGCGGGCCTGCTGCCCCCCTCCGGCGGCGAGGTGCGGATCTTTGGCGAGGCGCCCTTCCGCAACCCAAGGGTGCTCTCGCGCCTAGGCTTCGTGCCCGAGGGGGACCGCTTCCCCGCGGGCCTGCGAGGCATTCCGTGGCTGAGGATGATGGGGGAACTCTCCGGCCTCGAGGGGGCCGAGCTCCGGGCCGCCATGGACCGGGCCCTGGCCACGGTGGGCATGGCGCAGAACGGTGCCAAACCTTTCCATGAAATGTCCAAGGGCATGCGTCAGCGCATGCGCCTGGCCCAGGCCCTGCTGCACGATCCCGAATTCCTCCTGCTGGACGAGCCCTTCAATGGCATGGACCCCGAGGCGCGCCTCCTGCTGATGGAGGTGCTCCGGGGCCTGGCCGCCAAGGGCCGCCGCATCCTGGTCTCCAGCCACATCCTGGGTGAAGTGGCCCACCTCACGGACCGCATCCTGCTCCTCTTCCGGGGCAGGCTCCTGGCGGAGGGCAGCGTCCCCGAGATCCGCGCACTGCTGGACCGCCATCCCGTGGAACTGCGCATCGGTGCCGAATCCTCCCAGGCCGTGGCCCGCTGGGCCGTGGAGCAGGAGGAACTGGTGGCCCTGCGCATGGAGGAGGGGGGCGCCGTGCTGGCCGTGCGCAATCCCCGCTCCTTCCTGCCCAAGCTCCAGGCGGCGGTGCTGGAGGGCGCCCTGCCCCTCCGTTCTCTCGATCCCCTGGATCTCAATCTGGAGGCCGTGTTCCAGTTCCTCACCAAGGATCACGCATGATGCCCACTCCTGCCCGCACCATCTCGGCCCTTTTCCGGGGCTACTTCCCTCGCGTCCTCCAGGCCCGCGGCTGGGCCTGCGCCCTCGTCCTCCTGCTGCCGGTCTTCCTCAGCTACGGGCTGGCCACCCTCCTCCGCATGCAGCATCTGAATTTCGGATCGGCGGAGGTTCTCATGGTCTTCCATAAGGTCCTCGCCCACCTGGCCCTGCCCATCCTCGTGCTGGTGGCCGCCCCGGCGGGTATCCGGGAAGATTTAGAGCAGCGCACACTGCCCCTGGTGCTCACCCGTCCGGCCCAGGCCTGGGCCCTGCCCTTCGGCAAGGGCCTGCTCTGGTACGCCTGGGGGGCCCTCTGGATCCTGGTGGCCATCGCGGGCCTGGGGGGCCTGGGGGCCGAGTTCGCCAGCCTGCCCCTCATGGCCGCGGCCCTACTGGCCGCTTATTGGGCCGAACTGGCCTTCATGACCTTCCTGGGCCTAGTCTTCAAGCGGGGCACCCTCTGGGGGGCGCTCTATCTCTTGATCTTCGATCCCCTGGTGCGCATCTTCCCCGGCAACCTCCAGCGCATCACCTTCCAGCACTACATCGAAAGCATCGCCGGCAGCCGGGGCAGCTCTGTGGGCACCTCCCAGCTTCTCGCCCAGGAGCAGATCAGCACACCTTGGCACCTGGCCATCCTCGTGTTCGTCGTCTTCGGCCTCCTCTGCTGGGCCGCCAGCGGCTGGAGACTCCAGACTGCGGCTATCGGGCTGGCTGGAACCGAAGCCGAAGGGTGAAGAGCCTTACACTGGTCCCATGGCCGAATCCACCTTCCGCACCCAAACGCCCACGGGCACCGAGATCCTGATCGAACCCCTCTCCCATGTGCGGAGCTGCTCGGTGGGATTCTGGGTGAAACGGGGCAGCATCCACGAGACCGCGGCCGAAGAGGGCCTGGCCCATTTCATCGAGCACACGGTCTTCAAGGGCACGGAGCGCTTCCCGGACCCCGTGAGCATGAGCGCGGCCACGGACGCCCTGGGCGGGAACGTGGACGCCTTCACGGGCAAGGAAACGGCCTGTTTCTATGGGAAGGCGCTGCGGGAACAGTTGCCGGAGATGGTCGCGCTGCTGGGGGACCTCGTCACGACGCCCCGCTTCGATGCCGAAGAGCTGGTGCGGGAACGCAAGGTGATCCTGGAGGAGATCTCCCAGAGCGAAGACCAGCCGGATGACTGGGTCAATGAGCTCTTCTACCTGAATTTTTGGAAGGGCGGCGCCCTGGCCCACCCCATCCTGGGCCGCCCCCAGCAGGTCGCAGGCTATGGCGTGGAAGAGGCGCGGGCCTTCTTCCGAAAGACCTACCGGGCGCCCAATCTGCTCATCGCGGCCGCGGGCGATATCGAACCGCAGGCTTTTCTCGAAATGCTGCGCCCCGTCCTGGACCGCCTGCCCGATGGCGCCCCCGGGGAGGACCCCTCCACGGACGCCCCCCATCCCTTCATCCTCAATACCCCCCGGAAGGATCTCCAGCAGGCCAGCCTCATCCTGGGATTTCCCGCCCCCAACCACCGCCACCCGGATCGCGTGGCGGTGAACCTCCTGAGCCATGTGCTGGGGGGCGGCATGTCCTCCCGGCTCTTCATGGAACTCCGGGAGAGGCACGCCCTCTGCTACCAGATCGGCAGCTACCTCAGCCACTACCGGGAGGGAGGCGCCCTGCAGATCAGCGCCAGCTGCGCCTCCGACAAGGCCCGGGAACTGGTGCAGCGGGGCGCCGCCGAATGCGTGCGCCTGGCAGCCCAGGGCGCCACGCTGGAAGAACTGGGGCGCGCTAAGCTCCAGGCCCGCACGAGCCTAGTCTTCAGCCAGGAATCCACCAGCGCCCGGATGTTCTCCCTGGCCCATCAGGCCATCCACATGGATGCCATCCTCGATCTCGATAGCCAGATCCAGGAGATCGAGGCCGTGGACCTGGATACCCTCAACCGGGTGGCCCGGGAGGTGCTGCGCCCGGAGCAGATGGCGGTCTCGGCCCTGGGCACGCGGAAGCACGGCGAGATCCGCCAGCAGGATCTGGCCGGGTAGCTCCCTTTGCCGCTGGGATAGTAAGATTCATTCGTGACAACGGTTTAGAACCTATTTTCCATTCTTCGTGAGGTTTCCATGCGTCTTTCCCGATGGCTATTCGGCGCCCTGGCCCTGGTCCTCTTGGCCGCGCCCCTCTTCGCGGACCACAAGCTCTCAGGCACCTTCACCAAGACGGCCAGCGGCCTGCAGATCGCGGAGATCAAGCCGGGCAGCGGCAAGGGCGCCGCCCAGGGGCAGACTCCCGGCATGCTCTACCGGGGCTGGATCTACGACACAGCCAAGGGCCGCCAGGGGAAACTCTTCGATTCCAACCTGAACCGCCGGAAGCCCTTCGAATTCGTGCTGGGCGCAGGTCAGGTCATCAAGGGCTGGGATGAAGGCGTGCTTGGCATGAAGAAGGGCGCCAAACGCGTGCTGATCATCCCCCCCGAACTGGCCTATGGCGATAAGGGCGCCGGCGGCGTCATTCCCCCGGGAGCCACCCTCCTCTTCGAGGTGGAAGTGGTGAGCCTCAAGGGTGAGGCCACAGCCCCCAAGGGCAACTGAAGAACGCGAAGAGCGCCAAGGAAGCGAAGGGCGCGAATGGGACTTCGGGCAAAGGCCTCAGTTCTTCGCGCGCTTAGCCCCCTTCGCGGCCTTCGCGTTCCAAATGGGGGACCCGTTTCCCACCCAGGGCCCTGTACCATGGAGGCATGGTAGAGATCGCGCACCACGCCTGGGATCGCCCCGCTCCCGAACGACAGGGACTGCCTTCAGCCTTCGCCCTCCTCCCGGAGGACTTCGAGGCCTTGGGGGCACCGGGGAGGCCCGATCACATCTTCACCCAGTGCCAGCACCCCTGGGTCTGGGTGGAGGAGCGCCCCCGCCTGAGCAAGGAGATCCGGGAATGGATGGCGGCCCGCCTGGATGGGACCCTGCCGGCGATCCTGGAGCGCCATGCATCAGAGGACGGCAGCACCAAGGTGGTCCTGGGCCTCGCGGACGGTCAGCGCATCGAGGCCGTGCACATGCCCCGGGCCGTGCGCAATCCCAGGGTCACCCTCTGCATCAGCAGCCAGGTGGGCTGCGCCATGGGATGCGCCTTCTGCGCCACGGGCTCCATGGGCATCCGACGCAACCTCACGGCCGGGGAGATCACAGGCCAGGTGCTGACGCTCCTGAAGGAGCTGGGCCCCGAGAAACCCCACCAGATCACCCTGGTCTTCATGGGCATGGGCGAACCCCTCCACAACCTGGAGCATGTGCACCGAGCCATCCGGGTCTTCAACCACCCCCAGGGCCTGAATATCAGCACCAAGCGGATCACCGTCTCGACCTCGGGCCTGGTCCCCGGCATCCAGAGGCTGGCCCAGATGAGTCCCCGCCCCTGGCTGGCCATCTCCCTCAACGCCACCACCGACGAGGCCCGGAGCGCCATCATGCCCGTCAACCGGGCCTGGAACCTGGCCCGGTTGCGCCAGGCCCTGGAGGAATGGCCCCTGGGGGCCAAGGAGAGGCTCACCTTCGAGTACGTCCTCATGACGGGCAACGACAGCCTGGAGGACGCAGACCGCCTTGCGGACTGGCTGGGCCCCCTGCGGGAGCGCCACAATCTCAACCTCATCGGCCTCAATGAACACGCCGCCTCTCCCTGCCAGGGTTCCCAGGAGGCCAATCTGAATGCCTTCGTGGCCCGGCTGAAGGCCCGGGGCTGCTTCGTGACCGTGCGCAAGAGCCGGGGCCGGGACGTGCAAGGGGCCTGCGGACAGTTGATACGTGAAGAATCGCGCCGGGTCTAACCAGAAAGGGGGGACCGCCTGTTCCCTCCGGTCGCGATGTCCCCCCTTTGACCCCCGCGGGGTGTCCAGGCAAAGCCTGGCCACCCCGCCTGATTTCCCTGTAAAATCGGGTCCATGACAGGTCTGCCTCCTCCCCCCTACGAACCCATCCAGTCCCAGGAACCCATGGAATTTCCCCAGGAAGTCTGGATGCGGGAACCCTACACCCGGGACCCCTACTGGCCGGATCCCTACGCCGGGACGCTGTAGGGGGGCCGCGCCGGGGATAGCCGGGGATGAAGGTTCGGGATCCAATTTCACCAATTCCTGGTTTGAGGAGGCGGTTCACCGCTTCCCAGGGTCCAAGATCTACCGGTGAGAACGGTGAAAAGGCAGGGGCTCTGGCTGGCACCCTCTCAAGGGGTTCAGGAAAACCATGATGTCCGAGAGCCTGTTCCCGCAAATAACCTCATCGGTCATTTCTCTCCTCACTGTCCTCACTGGCTATCACTGGTTCTAGCGTTTCTCGCTGGTGTCCATAGTTCAGTCTTGAGGCCTCGCCAACCAGTGAAGGGATCCCAGGCTCTTCATCCCTGATCGCGGTTTGCGTGGAGGCGGCCGGTTCACTGCGAAAAGGATTCAACTCTGATGCACGCGGATGAACGCGGATGAAGATCCCCAGGCCTCACCCCATCGGCGTGAATCGGCGTTCATCATTGTTCAAATCCAGCGCCCCTTCGCCGCCGGGTGGGGAGATGAGCCCAGGCCCCACTAGGACAGGGGATCTGCGGGGATGAAGGTTCGGGATCCAATTTCACGAATTCCTGGCTTGCTTTGAGCCTCGTCCATCCGAAGCCGCAGGTGTGCCCTGGCCTTCCCCAGAATTCCGCGAAGAACCCCTTTTTGGTTCCTTCTCCGTGGGCTCCGTTCCTCCGCGTGAATATTTTTTCGACGGTGAACCTTCAGCGCGCCTTCCGGGCCTCCATCACCCTGAAGCGATCCCCCACCCCGGCAGGCTCTGGGCCAGCGGGGGAGCCTTCTCCCGGAGCTTGGCGCAAGGAATGCAACTCGGCCTCGGCCCTACTTCACGGCCTGTCCCGCATTGAACATGGGCATGTAGATGGCCAGCAACAGGCCCAGCACCACCACGCCCATGAAGAGGATCAGCACGGGGCCGATGAGCCCTGTCACGGCAGCAGTGGCCTTTTCCACTTCCTGATCGAAGAAGTTCGCCACATGATCCAGCATCTCGGGCAGGGCCGAGCTCTGTTCGCCCACCCGCGTCATCTCGATGGCGAGGGGGTCCAGCAGTTTCGATTGTTCCAGGGCGCCATGTAGGGAAGAGCCCCCCCGCACCAGTTCGATCACCGTCACCAGGCGCAACTTCATCCGCTCGCTGGCCGTGGTGCGCTGGATCACTTCCAGCGACTGGAGCACGGGCATGCCCCCCGATAGGAGCACGCTCAGGGTCCGGCAGAAGACCGAGGAATGGTACATGCGATAGAGGGTGCCCATCTTGGGAATGCTAAGCAGAATGCGCTCCAGGAGGCGCTTCCCGGCCTCGGAGGTGAACATCCAGCGCAGCACGAAGGCCAAACCCAGCAGCAACAGGCCCTGCACCCAGATGGTGCTCCGCATGAAGGCGCCCAGACCCAGCAGGATGCGTGTGGGCGTGGGCATCTCCACCGATCCGTCCGAGTAGATCTCCTGGAATTTCGGCAGCACCACATTGAAGATCACGCCCAGGGAGATGAAGAGCACCACCACCAGGAAGGTCGGATAGACCATGGCCTCCACGATGCGGCTGCGGCTCTTCTGGGCGAAGGCCTGGAAGGCCAGCCAGCGGGAGAGAACCTCGGGCAGGGTGCCGCTGCGCTCGCCGGCCACCACATTGGCCCGGTAGACCGCCGGGAAGGTGCCCGCCTGTTCTAGGGCCTCGGAATAGGCCATGCCCTCCCGGAGCAGCTCCACCACTCGTTCCAGGGAATCCCGCAGCAGCGGATCCTTCCCGTGGCCCACCAGCAGTTCCAGGGACTGGAGCAGCGGAATGCCGGCCTTGAGGAGGGCCAGCAGTTCCTGGTTGAAGAGGATGAGGGAATCGGCCGCCAGCGTGCGCTGCCGCCGAAAGGCCGAGGCCGCCTTCTTCACCTCCAGGGGGAAGCTCCCCTCCCCCAGGACCCGCGCCTGCACGTCCTCGATGGACGCGCCTTCATAATCCCGGACGAGGACTTCGCCGGTCCTGGTAGTGAACTTGGCCGAAAAGCGCATGGCAACAACCCAGAATATTCGAGCATAGCGGCTAATCGCCCTCTCGGGCTGCCTGTACACTCATCCATTGACACCCGAGGAGCACGAATGCGCTGGTCGAATCTAGGATGGCTCCCCTTCCTGTCCATGGCGCTGGGAGCCCAGTCCCTGATCCAGGTGGGCACACCCCTCCCGCCCCTGCTGGATCTGAGGGAAGCCGATGCCGCGCAGCTCCTGCCCCGGGACGCCCGGGATCCGGCCCAAATGGAAGCCGTCCGCCAGGCCTGGGCCTCCCACATCTCCGCCTTCAGGGGCCTGCCCGCCCTCCGCCTGTGCCTGCCTCGAGGCCAAGCCCGGCTGGGCCTGCTCCTGGCCGCCAGCCAGGCCCTCAAGGCCCAGAATCCCGATCAGGCCCTCTACCTGGTCTTCGATCCCGGCGCTCCGAGCTTATGGGACACCAGCGCCTGGGGCGCCCTCCAGGGAGGCCTCCTCAGCCCCGAGGACCTGGGCACAGACCCGGAGAAGTGGCGTCAGATCCTGGTGACGGCCCAGGAGCAGATGCCCGGGCGCCCCTGGTTCCTCTGGATGCCCGTGGATCCTGGCCCGCGCATGTCCATGCTGCTGGGGGACGGCGGGCGGCTGGTGGTGCCTGCCCAGGGACCCGCCTCCCGCCTGGCCTCGACCCTGCCCCCGGAATTCACGGAGGTGGAAGGTGGCCTGGGGGATCTGACGCTGCACCACCGAAAGACGGGAGAGGCTCGGCGCTGGCATTTCGCGGAGGGCGAATGGAAGGCCGCCGAACTGCCCCGGGAGCGCCACGAGGTGATGGTCACGGCCAAGGACAGCTATGACGTGGGGGCCCTGTTGGCCCGCATGCGGGCCACCCAGCTGAGGGACCGCGCCGCCCTGTCCAACTGCGAGGCGCGGATGCAGGTGGACCTGCACCTCCAGGCTGCCGAAGGCACGGGGACCGATCTGGGTTTCTCCTTCCAGGCCTTCGAACGCCTCGGAGAGGCCGAGGAACTGCTGCAGAGGGAAGTCCGCGTCAATGGCGTCAAGGCCAACCTGGGAGGCGGCGTCCAGTTGCCCATCATCGAGGCCCGCAGCAGCATCGCGGCCCCCGTGGCTCTCAACCTCACGGAGCGCTACCACTATGAGGACGGGGGGCCGGGGGAAAGGGTCGGTACGCGCCGGATCCGCTTCGAGGCCGTGGACCGCGATCCCCTGCTGCCCGAAGGGGAGCTCCTGGTCCTGGAATCCAATGGCCGCATCCTGGAGGAGCGGAGCCAACGCTCCGATCTGCCGGGCATCGTGAAGAGCGAGCGGCGGGTGATGACCTATGGGGAACCCAGCCCAGGCCTCTGGCGCATCCTGAAAGTGGAGACCTTCGAACGCTGGATGAGTTCCGGGGGTGTCACCCAGATCCAGCGCCAGCATGTCTACAGCGATTTCCGCATCAATGGCCAGGGCTTCGAGGCCCGGCGCCAGGCCGCCAGAGGCTCGAAGGTCACCATGCTCAAGCAGACCCCGGAGGGCCTGCGCTACTACAACCTCCAACAGGATGGCAGCCGTCGCCTGGAGGAGAAGCCCAAGACCAGCGGCAAGGCCCTGGCCGGTTTCCTCTTGGTGGACCCCGGCCTCTCGATGCCCGTCGTGCCCCTGGGTGGCTTCGCCTACTACGATTTCAACGCCTTCGATAAAGGCATCCAGCTCAACGCCGTCACGGCCATCGTCTTCAATCAGGTGGAGATGAGCGTGCCGCGCCTGGCCGGAGGTTTCGATCTGGGCGCCCAGTTCCGCACCTTTCTCCTGCCCTCCACGGAACTCCCCGTGAAAGACGGCAAGCTCCTGGAGAAGGATGGCGTGGCCCGGCAATTCGGGCTCCTCTCCCTGACCCTCGGGCGCGATCTGGGCCAGGGCTTCCGCCTGACGGCCACCACCCGCTTCCAGTACGATCGCTTCTCCCAGCCCCGGGAGGACAAATACGTCACTCCCGGCTTCCAGATGCCCCCCTCGGGGCTCACCCGCCAATGGGAGGGCGCCGGGTCCTGGCAGGCCCAAGGCTTCCAGCTCCACGCCTACTACGGCGCGGGCCAAAGGCCCGATGGCGCCTACGGCACGGCCCTGGCCCCCCAGGCCATCCCCGATGGGGGCAGCTTCCGCCGCTGGGGCGCCCGGGTGGGCTACGACCAGCGCATGGAGGGCGAATGGTGGCTGCACGGGGAGACGGGCTTCGCCGGGGGCCGGAGCTTCGATCGCTTCACCTCCCTGGGGGGCGGCGATGAGCATGTGGCCGGCATCCGCGCCAATTCCCTGGCGGCAGACCAGGTGGACTACGTGAAGGCAGGGGTCGTGCTGCCTTCAGGGTCCAATCTGCGCCTCACCCTGACCCTGGATCACGCCCGGGCCCGCAGCCTGGACGACCAGAAGACCTACGGTTTCACGGGCCTTGGCGTCGCGGGCGATCTGCCGGGCTTCTGGTGGTTCACCACCCTGCGCCTCAATCTCGGCGTCGGCCTCCAGAGCGATATCCCCGGCGTATGCACCGTGAACGGGTATGTCATGCTGCTGCGGGTGTTCTAGCGTTTCAGCCAAGCCCTTCGAGGGTCTCGAACACTTCCATATCCTCCGGCCGCTCCTCGGGCTGTTTGGCGCAGAGGCGCTCCAGCAGCCGGACTAAGACCTCGGGCGCGTCCGGACGCAGGGCCCTGAGGTCTGGAAAGGGAGCGGCCCGGTGCTGGTCCAGAATCTCGAAGGGCGTTTCCCCCGTGAAGGGCGGATGCCCGGCGAGCATCTCGAAGAGCATGATGCCCAGGGAATAGCCATCGGCCGCGGGCCCCACCTGGCTCTTGAACTGGACCTCGGGTGCGGCGTAGAGGGGCGTGCCCAAGAAGGCGTAAGTCGTCGTCAGGGTCTGGGAATCCATGGTCCGCGCGATACCGAAGTCCATCACCTTCACCTGGCCATCCAGGAGCATGACATTGCCTGGCTTCAGATCCCGGTGAACCACGCCATGGGCATGGGCGTAGGCCATGGCAGACGCCAGGGCACGGCCCAATCGAAGGATCTCCGCCACGGGCAGGGGGCCCCGTTCCCGCAGGAACTGATCCATCCGCTGCCCATCAACGTATTCCATGGCCAACCAGGGCGACCCAATCGAAGGCCCAGGATCCACAAGATGCACGAGATTGGGATGGTCCAACAGCCTCCCCAGACGGGCCTCCTGACGGAAGCGCCCCAGGAATTCCGGATCATCCTGACGATAGGGATGGAGGAGCTTCAAGGCCACCAACTGTCCGGTCTGTGAATGACGGGCCAGGTAGGTGCTAGCGAAACCCCCGCGACCCAGAAGGCGTTCCAACCGGTAGGGGCCGATGTGCTCAGGAGTCTCGAAGGCGGAAAGCCGCAGCCCGGCCTTGCGCCTCCCGAGCCACCGGACCAGGAGCAGGAGCCCTCCCAAGGAGGCGCAGAGAGCTATCCCCAGTGGCCACCGGGATCTCCCTCTCCGCTGGGGGGGAACGGGTGGTGCTGCCGGAAGGGTCGTGACAGGGGCGGGTACAGCCCTGGCCTGGGTCTTCGACGGGGGGGCCGAGGGCTTCGCGGGGGTCTGACCGAGGGGAAGCCCCTGGGGAACCGGCGCGGCCTCGGCCTGGAGCGCAGGAAGGACCGGAGAGGGCGGAGGCGCCGCAGATCCACGAGTTGGGGATTCCGCCGGAGCGGTCGTCGGCAGTCGGGATACTGGCCCCAAGCGCGCGGCCCGAAGTTCCCTCAGGCGCCGCAGCAGCGCCTGCCGCTCACCGAGGGGCTCGGCCTGGGCCTCGCCCCGACCAAGAGAGGCCTCGGCGGCCTCCAGTTCCCCCAACTCCAGGTGGCAGCGCGCCATGCGGGTGTAGGGGAAGTAGTCCTTCAGGAGATTGTTCCCGTAGATGATGACGCGAACCGCGGGCATAGGCCGCAGCGCCACGGCCCGCCGATAGGCGCCCAGGGCGGCCTGCCAGCGGCCCTGATGCTCCGCGTCGCGACCATCCTCCCAGGCTGCGTAGAAAGTGGGCTGGGACTGGGCCAGGAGCAGGGGTGTGGTCCCGAGGAGGAGAAGCGATCGCGAACGCACATCAGTCTCCCACGAAGAGGTGATGCAGGACCCGTTCGATGGGCTGGCGTTCGAACTGAATATTGAAGCTCAAATCCAGGCGGTGTTCCTTCAGCCGCTCGGTGCCTACGGAGGAGGGCGGCGTCTTCGAGAGGATCTGATCCACATCCAGGAATTGGGAAGCCCTGCGGGTGTTCCAACCATAGCGGTACGCCAAATCCAGCGTATAGGCCCCCCGCTTGATGCCCGAGCCGAGACTGAAGCCGAAGATCACCCGCTGTTCCCCCGTAGCCCGGTCCACCACCGGTTGGGGCTCCCGGCTGAAGCCCAGGCGCAGGGGAATGATATTCCCGGAGGACGTCAGGAGGAGGTGCTCGGCGCCGATATGGAAATCCGTGGAATCCGGCGTGCGGGTGCCCTTGTCTAGGTCGAAGAAATTCTGGCCGTCCAGGCTGGCCCTAGAGGAAACGTAGCAGGCATCGGACCAGGGTGTGTGCGTGATATCGGTCGTAAAGAGCCAGGTCTCCCAGGGGCGGTATGCGAATCCGATCCCCGTGGTGGCGGGCCAACGGAGCCCGCCAGGGCTTGCGGGCGTCCGCCGATGGCCACTGGAATCCAGCGCCGTCTCGAATGTGTAGTCGGCGCGAAAGGCCGTGCGTCGCACGAGGCCAAGGCTCCAGGTGGGCCAGCGCCAGAGAAGGCCCAAATTGAAATTGTTCCCCTCCAGACGATTTGATTGGGAGAAATTGACGTAGTTCGTCTGCCCCCCGGAAGTCTTGGAACTCCGAGAATCCAGGTCCCACACACCCCGCCACAGGTTCACCGACAGGCCCAGCAGGATCCGCTGGGAGGCCTCGTAGGCCAGGGCGAAGGAGTAGAGATCGATCTGCCCATGCTGTTGGATGCTCTGGGAGAGATGTCCCGCCTCGGCCCCCCCCGGGGAATACTCCTCCAGGTCCCTGGAATCCCCCTCTCCCAAGGGTATGAGGCGCTGGAGGGAGAGCTGAAAGGCCAGCGTTCGGTCGCCCAGGCGCAGGGGGACGGTACCCGCCAGGAAGAGGGGATCAATGCGTGAATTCGATATGAGGGAATCGCTCACCAGGAGGTGTTTCGCCCCTGCGGTGGTGGCCACATCCTCATAGGCCACGTCGTGCCTGACGGCCCTCGCCACGAAGCTCACCTCGGGTTTCAGGAGCTGGGCCAAACCCGCGGGATTAAAGGAGACCGCAGTGGCGTCATCGGCCACGGCAATGAAGGCTCCCCCGAGGCCCATCGCCCGGGCTCCGGCCCCTTGCACCGTAAAGCTCGTGCGAGATTGTTCCGAGATGATGGTGCCGATGGGGCTCTGGGCGTACAGCGTCACCCCCGCCATCCCCAGAAGGACAGCCCAGCTCAGGGTTAGAAGGGGGGTGTGGGTCATAATCCGTCGGCGGCAGTTCTCATCATGCCCGGGGGACAACACCTTGAAAAGCGGCTCATTCAACCCCTCGGAAAGGGCGTGAGCACTGTACGGATCTGGCGGGAGATCGCGTCCATCATCGCGTAGCGCTTGGTATACATGCCCCGCTTATTGGGCTTGATCTCCTCTGGAGCGCGCCGGGGCGTCCGCAGGGGCAGATTGAACCAACCATCCGACAGAAGCTCGCCTCCGGCCTCCTGCCAGAGTTCGTCGTAATCGAAAAGGATGCGCTTCTTGGACGAGGAACGGCCTTCATTCCGGGCGAGGAAGACATGGATGGCGTTGCCGATGCCCCGCAGTTCCCTCACCCGCAGGACCTGGGCCAACTCCTGGGCCAGGAAGACCATGAAGGCCTTCGGCCGGAATCCATGCATCGCCTTCGTAATCTCCTTGATGACTTCTTCCTCCCCTCCCAAGCGCCCCTGAACGGCCCCCACATACAGCGTCCATCCAGCTACCCCTTGGCCCAGGGAACATGCGAGGTAACTGATGGGTCCTTCCGTCTGGGAGCTCTCCAGGTAGATCACGAGCTCACCCTCCTTGCGGAATTTCCCCAGGAACCCGAAACGAACCGTGGCCTCGCCCACTTTCCCCAAGGGGAAGCGGGCGAGGATGGCGCCGCGCTCCTGGAGCATGGACTGGCACAGGCCCCCGCCCTGGGCATGGATGAACTCATAGGTGTCCTGAAGGATCTTCACCCGCTGCGGGAAATCCCACTCGATGGACATGTACCGAGCCAGAGGACGGAAAGCCAGGTGGGGATTCCCCTTCGCGAAGGGACGCATCTCTGGGCGTTCCAGGAAGGCGAACCAGTCCTCGGCAGCCCCTCGGCGAAAGGCGGCCGCAGACGCCCAGCGCAGATGCCGCTTGAAAGCGTGCAGCCGATCCGAGTCGCCCTGATGAAACTGGACACTCCATTTCCAGGCCTCTCTCGAAGCCTTGAAATAGCCTTCACTCACGCGTAGAAGCCGCGGTAGTGCATGGCCACCGAGACCCGGTCCAGGGCCACGATGTAGGCGCCGATGCGGGGATTGGTCTTGTACTTGTCGGTCATGGCAAATACCGACTGGAAGGCGTGGGTCATGTATTCCACCAGGCGCTCGTTCACTTCCCGCTCACGCCAGTAGAAGCCGATGCGGTTCTGCACCCATTCGAAGTAGCTGACCGTCACGCCGCCGGCATTGGCCAGGATATCGGGCACCACCAGCACGCCATTGCTGAGGAGGATGGGATCGGCCTCGGGGGAAGTGGGGCCGTTGGCGCCCTCCACCACCACCTTGGCGCGCACTTTGGCGGCATTCTGCTCAGTGATCTGGTTATCGGTGGCGGCGGGCACCAGGATATCCACGGCCATGATGAGGAGTTCGGCCGGATCCATGGGTTCGGCACCCTTGAAACCCACCACGGTCTTATGCTCGGCGTGGTGCTTCAGAAGGGCATGGACATCGATGCCGCGATCATTGCGGATGGCGCCCTTGCGGTCCGAGACCGCCACCATGCGGGCGCCGGCTTCGTGGAGGAGGCGTGCGCTCTGGTTGCCCACATTGCCGAAGCCCTGCACGGCCAGCGTGGCTCCGGCCAGGGGCTTGCCCAGGCGCTGCATGGCCTCGCGAGCGTTGATGAGCACACCGCGGCCCGTGGCCTCGGCCCGCCCCAGGCTGCCGCCCATGCCCACGGGCTTCCCCGTCACAACGGCGTTGGCGTGAATGCGTGTGTGCATGTTGTAGGTATCGGCCAACCAGGCCATGGTCTGGGCGTTGGTGCCCATATCGATGCCCGGCACATCCCGGTCAGGGCCGATCACATCCATGACCTCGGCGGTGTAGCGGCGGGTGAGGCGTTCCAGCTCCCCCTCGCTCATGGAGGCAGGATCGCAGATGATGCCGCCCTTGCCGCCGCCGAAGGGCACGTCCACCACAGCAGTCTTCCAGGTATTCCAGGCGGCGCCGGCCTTGATCTCGTCGAGGGTGACGCCGGGGTCGTAGCGGATGCCGCCCTTGGCGGGGCCGCGGGCCACGTTGTGCTGCACGCGGAAGCCCGTGAAGACCTCCCAGCGGCCATCGTCCATGTGGACCGGAAGGCTCACGATGACCGAGCGCTGAGGCTGGATGAAGACCTTGAAGAGGGCATCCTCCAGCCCGTAGAGTTCCGCTGCGGCACGGAGACGGGACTGCATGGCATCGAAGGCACTGTGCTGCGTGAGCATGGCGTTTCCTCTATTTCAGCGGAGAGAGATTCGCGGGAGGGACTTCGGGCGGCAATTCCAATTCGTGCCCGGAGGCCCAGAGCTCTTCCAGGTTGTAATACTGGCGCGTTTCTTCGTCCATCACGTGCACGATGAAATCCCCGTAGTCCAGGAGGATCCAGTTCCCCTTCTGGGCCCCCTCCATGGAGAGGGGCCGCTCCCCGGCGAGCCGGAGCTGGTCCTCCACGGCATCGGCGATGGCCCGGTTCTGGCGATCGCTGCCCCCTTCCAGGAACGCGAAGGTATCGGTGAAGGTGGCGATCCCCCTCACATCGATCAGCCGGATTCGAAGGGCCTTCTTGGAACGTGCGGCTTCCACTGCGATCACAAACCTGGGGTCTAGGGTCATGCCTTCTCCAAGAACTAGTTAACGGTACAGTTTTTCTCGAACGATGGCAGCCCGAACTTGAATCGGGAGCCCTTCGGGCAGGCCACCGGCGGCCAGCTCCGTCCGCAATTCCGAGCTGGAGAGTTCCAGTTCGGTACCGGGCAGCCACACCAGCTCTCCCGGGGCCCCGGACCAAGCCTCACAGGGCCGTCCCCAGACATCGTACGGGCGTTCCGCCTGGGCCTCGCACGAGCGTCCCACCTGGGCCTCGAGCACCCGGTGAGGGTCCAAGGGGGGCCGAGGCGCCACAGCCAGGGAGGCCAATTCCAAGATTCGGGCCCCGTTCTTCCAGGTCTTGAAGCCCTCCAGTTGGTCGCTGCCCATGATCCAGATCCAGGCGTTGCCCGGTTCCCGCTGGGTGAGGGCCTCCAGTGTATCCACGGTGTAGCTGATGCCGCCCCGCTCCAGCTCCAGGGGTTCCACGATGCAGGCTGCCATGCCCTCCAGGGCGGCCCGGAGCAGGCGGAGCCGCGGGGCCCCATCGCCGGCTGTCGCCTTGTGGGGGGGAATCAGGGTGGGCACGAAACGCAATTCGTCCAGGCCCAGATGCCCAAGGGAGAGCTCCGCCAGCCTGAGATGGCCCTGGTGGGGCGGATTGAAGGCCCCCCCGAGGAGGCCAATGCGCCGCTTACTCACAGGAAGCGCCTTCAATCATGCGTTTCGGAGCTCGGAGAGGGTGGCTCCCAGGCGGAAGACCAGTTTCCGGATGCCCTCGCCGGTGACGCCGGAGATGAAGATGGGCTCCTGGCCCCGGGCGCGGCAGATCGCCTCGAAGCGGCTGCGGCGATCCTCGTCCTGGAGGGCGTCCAGCTTGGTGCCCACCAGCCACCGAGGCTTGGAGAAGAGCACTTCCGAAAAGGCCTTCAACTCACCCTCGATGACCTCGATGGCCTCTTCGGGCTCCTGCACGGGATCGGCCAGATCCACCAGGTGCAGCAGCATGCGGGTGCGCTCCACGTGCCGCAGGAACTGAATGCCCAGGCCCGCCCCCTGGGACGCGCCTTCGATGAGGCCAGGGATATCGGCGATGACGAAACTATCCCGGTCATCGCCCCCGAAGGCCTCCATGGCCACCACACCCAGCTGGGGTTCCAGGGTGGTGAACGGATAATCGGCAATCTTGGGCCGCGCCGCACTGATGCGGGAGACCAGCGTGCTCTTGCCCGCATTGGGAAAGCCCGCCAGACCCACATCGGCGATGAGCTTGAGCTCGAACTCCACCTCCCGGACTTCGCCTTCCTCGCCGGGCTGGGCGTGGCGAGGCGTGCGGTTGGTGCTGCTCTTGAAGTTGTCGTTGCCCAGGCCCCCGCGCCCGCCCCGGGCCACGCAGACCTGCTGGCCATCCTCCATCAGCTCGGCGAGCACCTCGCCGCTCTGGGCATCCCGGATGAGGGTGCCCCGGGGGACCTCCAGGAGCACATCCACGCCATCCTTGCCGTGGCGCAGGCAGCCTTCCCCCGGGGAGCCTCGCTCGGCGGTGAAGGCCCGCACGCTGCGGAAGGGGTTCAGGGTATTGAGAGCCCTAGAGGCCCGGACCTGGATGGACCCTCCCGAGCCTCCATCGCCCCCATCGGGACCGCCGTGTTCGGCGAACTTCTCCCGGCGGAAGCTCACGGCTCCCGCGCCACCGTGGCCGGCCTCGATTTGAAGGGTGACATGGTCAAGGAACATGATTCGGGTCCGGTAGGCAGTCCCCTAAAGGTAGAGCGCGCGCAAGCCCAGGCCGCGCGCGCTCACAGGGGAGTATCGAGGCCTACGCCTCGATGGGATCAACGTGGATGAAGCGACCGTGCTGGCCCTTATCCTGGAAACGCACCTTGCCATTGAGCTTGGCAAAGATCGTGTGGTCGGTGCCGAGGCCCACGCCGATGCCCGGCTTGAACTTGGTGCCGCGCTGCCGAACGATGATGGAACCGCCCGTCACCACCTGGCCGCCGAAGACCTTGACGCCGAGGCGCTGGGAGTTCGAATCGCGACCGTTGCGGGTGGAGCCAACGCCTTTTTTATGTGCCATGACGAAACCTCTCTACTGTCTTAGCTTCGGGAAAGCCCGGGCAGGTTCACCTGCGAGGGCGGGGAATCAGAGTCAGGCCTTGATGCCCTTGATGCGGACTTCGGTGAAGCCCTGACGATGTCCCTGGGTGCGCTGGTAGGTGGTGGTGCGCTTCTTCTTGAAGATGAACACCTTCTTCGCGCGGCCGTGGCGGATGACTTCGGCCTCGACGGTGGCACCCATCAGGGTGGGCTGACCGAC
Source organism: uncultured Holophaga sp. (assembly GCA_963664825.1). Taxonomy (GTDB): domain Bacteria; phylum Acidobacteriota; class Holophagae; order Holophagales; family Holophagaceae; genus JAYREN01. The sequence goes on along the minus strand of OY761614.1, from coordinate 1,933,790 downwards.
CTTGATGGCGCTATCCTCGGCCACCAGCAGCACGTGGTCGAAGACCACCGCCTGCTTGGGATCTTTCTCGAGCAGTTCGACGCGAAGGATATCGCCTTCGCTGACGCGGTACTGCTTGCCGCCGGTCTGGATCACTGCGTACATGACATCCTCGCTGGGGAGAGTCTGGGGCGGCGACGGGAAGCGGCGCACTTGGGGAGCCCAAGACAAGGCCCTCCAGTATGCCCAGGAAGCCCTTGGACGACAAGGGAAATTCCGGGAGGGAATGGGTCGGTCCACCCAGCCGAAGAGGGAACCCACGCGGAGACGCGGGGCACACGGAGAAAAACTCGAATCCCGAAAGAGCCGTTCCCACGCGAGGCCATGGGACCCACTGAGCCAAATTTATGCAAAAAGACTTACTTTCTTTCTTGTATCGTTCTCCGTGGTCTCCGCGCCTCCGCGTGAATATTTAATACGATTGAAAAACCGCCTCACCGTCCCCCCTTCCAGGCCTCCATCACCTTGAAGCGGTCCCCCATCATCCCCGGCAGGGTCAGGGCCAGGAGGTTCTCCATGCGGGCCCTCCGGGTGGCCCCATCCAGTTCCTGCCACCGGGCCTCCCATTCGGCCAGGGGCGCGTTTTCACGAATCCACTTCCCCAGATGATAAGAAAGGGGGGACCGCCTGCTCGCCAAGGCTCGCGAATGTCCCCCCTTTGACCCCCACCCAGGGCTCGGGCAAAGCCCGCACCCTGGGTCAGCCAACCATGGCGTGGCCCCCGTCAGTCCCTCCTCCTCCAGCAGGCTTCCCAGCCGTGTGAAGTCCACGTCTGCCGTGAGATCCCCTTCCCCCAGGGCCTCCCACCAGGCGCCGTCCACCGAATGCCCCCGATAACGGCGCAGATCGGCCCCCTTGGCCAGGAGCCGGGCGGCCGAATCGCCGTAATCGATGGCCAGGAAGAGGCCTGCCTTCAGGCTTCCCGTCAGCCCCTTCACCAGACCGGGCAGGCCTTCCGCCCAGACGCTGGCATCCCCAGGTTCCAGGCCCCCCTCCGCCTGGGCCTTGAACCAGGCCCCCGCCTCTCCCGGATCGGCGCTCACCCAAGCCGGGCCCTCCTGACTCAGCACCTCCCGCTCCCAGGCCTCCCCCGTCCAGCGCCAGGGCTGGGCCGGAAGCGCGTCCAGGAGTTCGTTGGAGATGACGGCCCCCTGGAAGGGCTCCAGGGCCTCGAATTCGGTCACGAAGCGGGCCCGCCCCGCCTCTAGGTAGGGCGCCAGCGCCTCCTCCGCCAGCCTCCGCGCCGCCGGATTATCGTCCCTGTGAACATAATACAGGGCCGACGCGAAGGGCTCGAGGGCCGCCGCCAGGAGATCCCGCCCCAGCCAGCCCCGCCCCGCACCAGGCTCCAGCACCGTGAAGCGCCCAGGGCGCCCGAGCGCCTCCCAGGCTCCCTCCAGGCGCCGGGCCAGGGCCATGCCCAGCAGGGGGCCGCAATCCAGGGCCGTGTAGTAGTCCTTGCCCTCGAAGCCCCAGGGCCCCTCCGCCCTGCGGTAGTAGCCGAACTGGGGATGATACAGCGCCAGGGCCATGACCTCGGAGGCCGGGACGGGCCCCGAGGCGAGGCGGGCATTGAGGATGGAAGTGAGCGGGTTCATGAGCGCAGGATACCCGAGGGCAGAGGCATTGAGGCCGACCTGGGCACTTTCCCCGCGTTGCCCCGCCCGCCCTTCCGGCTTATCATGATTCCCAGTTGGCAAAAGCAGGTCGGCCATTCCTCAGGGCTCCCAAAACCTGGGCTGGAGTCCAGGCAGCTCATCGCGATGAGGGGCAGTGATTTAGGCCACATCGCAAGGATGTATGGACAGTAATTCCTTCTATTTTTGGTGCATTAATTATAACATGACGCGTTGGGCCATCGGGCCTGCACTGATAGACCATTCCCCTCGTTTCTGCCCCAGGTTTGATCCGAATGTTCATGACGCTAGCCCACGGGTTCCTCATTTCCCGACTCGACCGGCACTTCGCCGGTGGATTCTTGAGTGCTGCTCCGGCGGCAACCCCACAACAGATCCCGGATCTGCCATCCTGGGTGGGAAATGTCTGGGTGAACTCCTGCGGCGCCTTCGCCTTGACCCTGGTGATCGCCCTCATGGCCGCCCGATGGGTGGGGCCCAGGGGCTTCATGGATCAGCCGGGTGGGCGAAAGCAGCATAAGGCCCCCGTTCCGCGCATCGGAGGCCTAGCCCTGATCATCAGTCTCGCCCTGGCTGGAGCCTGTGGTTGGTTAAAAGACACCTTGTCGCCCTTAGTCTGGATGCCCCTCGGGGCCATGGCCCTCATCGGCATCCTGGACGACCGCTTCGATCTGAGGGCAAGATGGAAAGCCGCCGGGACTTTTGCTATCGCCATCCTCCTGGCACTTCTCGGCACCCTTGAACTGACGCAGCTACCCGCCGCCGTCCACCTGTTCGGGTGCAATGTCTCGGGAATGCCCCTGCTCCTGAGCGCCCTGCTCCTGATGCTCTTCTGGGGCATCCCCCAGGCCTTCAATCTCATCGACGGGGCCAATGGCCTGACCTTGGGATACGGTTTGATCTGCCTCACCGTCCTGACCCTCGCGGGCACCCCCGTCCCCTATGTACTGGGCGCGGTGACGGCCCTGTTCGTCCTCAATTGGCCCCGGAGCCGCCTATTCCTGGGCGATTGTGGTTCCCTTTGCCTCGGCCTGCTCTGCGCCATGCTGGCGTTCAAGGCCTTCGGGAGAACCAAGCCCGAGGCCGTGCTCTGGCTCTTCGCATACCCCATTGCCGATGTCGTCCAGGTCGTCATCGTGCGCCTGGCCACAGGAAGCCCCCTGGGTGAGGCCGACCGGAACCACTTCCATCACCGCTGGAAGGAGGCCCTGGGGGCAAGGGCCTACCTTCGGGTGCCGCTCATCTGGCTCCAGGCAGCTCTTTGCGCCTCAGGAACCCTTTTGACGGGTTCCTGGAGGATCATCCCTTGGATCGGACTCGCATGGCTAAGCGTGCAGACAACTGTTTTCATGGTTTCCAGCATCCGCAGGCATCAGCGGGCGAAGGCGGTATGCAGTCAGCCTCGTTCCCAAAGGAACGACACTCGGCTTCATGTGGATCTGGAAGCAGACCCGCGGCATTCGAGCGTGGGGAACTGAAACCCGGGATTCTGCGCAATCACGGATGGATTCTGTCGAAATAGAGCTTTCATTTGGCGCTCCTCGGCAGGAATCGACTGATGTTTTCCCCGCTGCCAGATTCAATCTTCGAGAAGCACAAACGAACAATAGTGTTAAAATATGTAAATGAATTGATACATATAATGTTAATGCAATTTGGAGAGGCTATGCTGTCCAGATTTTACAATCGCACCGGCGAGGATTTAACAGATCCTGATGTCGCTAAATTGCATAACGAAGTAAACCAACTTGTAATGCAGCGTTTTCTGGTGACCATGGCTGCCATCACGGCATTTTTTGCCGGAATAACAATTATATTGACAAGGAGTTTTGGAAATAGCAATACCCCTTTAATTTCGTGTTTCGGCTCTATTTGCATTAACATATTTTTAACGACAATGTTTTGGTACCTTTGTGTGATTCGGAAGAAAATGCGTATACTCACCAGCTACATGCGCATTACTGGGCTATCAAACTGGGAATACCACTATTTTTCGCTAAAGGGCTACTCTGAATGTAATAAGGGAATATCAGTACCGACCTATACGAATGGACAATGCGCTGTTTTTATTGTTTTAACCGCCGCTTCAACCATCATACCTTGTCTGTATGCCTATAGCTATGATAACTTACAAAACAGTTCAAACACTATTATCTCTACTGGATGGTTCGGTCTGATATGTGCAGGCGCAATAATAATCCTGCGTGTTGTAGGGAGTTCGGAATCTGACGCGGAAAAATCATGGCTAAGATTATTTGTTTGTCCTAAAACCCAGAAACCATGCACTTCACGCTGCGATGGCGGGCTCCGCACCCACATCAGGGTTGAAAATGTGCCTTTTTGTGTGGGAAGAGAGACATGTCAAAGACCCTAGGACATGAAATCGTATGGTATCGATTCACCCCCTCGCACTTATGAGCGTGGATAGACCTTGGGTCGTCTCTGTCCAAGATTCGAGTTCACGGTGCCTCCTGAGCTTAGGCGGGTTCGGAGGCCGGGAAGGGTTGGTTCGAGTAAGCAACATGGAGAGCCTTGAGCAGCTAGTCGAAGTAGGGAGCCCAGAAAATATGGGCGGTGCAAGATAGACTTGTTTAAATATTGGCAGTTTAAATTGACACAATCGCATTCATGAATGCCATTCCATACCTAAGCAATTTAGCATTAAAACAGAAACACAATCGCAAAAGGAATTACACTGATGGATACTATCCTTGGCCTCATTGACCGCGAGAGGGAACTATTTTGTGAGGATATTTTAGCCAATACAGCCGCAATATCGGAACTCGTTAAAAAATCCCGGTTCTTGGTCATAGGCGGTGCAGGCTCGATCGGTCAGGCTGTAACTCGGGAAATATTTTGCAGGCATCCCAAGCTTCTCCATGTTGTGGATATATCCGAAAATAACATGGTTGAACTCGTACGAGATATCCGCAGTTCCCTTGGATATATTAAAGGCGAATTTGCAACCTTTGCTATCGATGCAGGCAGCGATATTTTTGACACATTCATGGCGAATGGGACCGGGTACGATTATGTCCTCAACCTTTCAGCCTTGAAGCATGTGCGCAGCGAGAAGGACCCGTGGACACTCATGCGGATGGTGGATGTCAATGTTTTCAACACAGACAAAACGATGCGCCAAGCCAACTCTAAAGGTGCTCGAAATTACTTTTGTGTATCCACAGACAAGGCTGCGAACCCGGTCAACATGATGGGCGCAAGCAAGCGCATCATGGAAATGTTCCTTGTGCGCAGAAGCCTTGAAATCCCTGTTTCAACTGCCCGTTTCGCCAATGTGGCTTTTTCAGATGGAAGCCTTCTCTATGGATTTAATCGACGTATGGAGAAAAATCAACCCTTATCTGCGCCTAACGACGTTAGGCGCTATTTTGTAACACCCAAAGAATCCGGAGAACTCTGCCTCCTGTCAGCACTCCTGGGTGAAAATCGAGACCTTTTTTTCCCAAAACTCGATGAGGATCTCAATCTCATCACCTTTTCCGAAATCGCAGAACGCTACCTCAAACATCATGATTACGAACCAGTGCACTGCGAGAGCGAGGAAGAAGCTAGATCCAAGGTAAGTGAACTTAAAGCAAAACGTCAATGGCCAGTATATTTCTTCTCCAGCGACACCACTGGCGAGAAAGATTTTGAAGAGTTCTATACTGAATTTGAGACACTCGACATGAATCGCTTCAACACAGTTGGAATCATTAAAAATGCAGCCAATTTTGACAAAACTCGCCTTGAATATTTTGAACAGTGCATTGCAGCCATGCGCAGGCGAGGGAAGTGGACACGCCATGAGCTCGTCGAACTTTTCAATACGACCATTCCAAATTTCAACCACATGGAAACCGGCAAATTTCTGGACGGGAGGATGTAAATGACACGCTTCTTTGATATCATATTTTCATTCTTTGCTATGCTGATCTTGCTTCCCTTTATGATCCCAATCATGGTTGGCCTCCACCTCACGGGTGAGCATTATATTTTCTATCTTCAACCTCGCATCGGGAAGGACGGCAAAGAATTTAAAGTATTCAAATTTGCAACGATGCTTCTTAATAGCCCTCAGATGCCTGGTGGCTGCATTACTCAAGAAAAGGACCCACGGATTCTTCCGATGGGCAATTTTTTACGAAAGACAAAAATTAACGAACTGCCACAACTTATTAATATATTCTGTGGTCAAATGAGCCTTGTTGGCCCAAGACCTATCGTCCAAGCACATCTTGATCTCTATCCCGAGGCCACGCGCGCAACCATCCTTGGCTTTCGACCTGGCCTAACAGGGATAGGCTCCCTCATATTCCGTGATGAGGAGGGCATCTTAAATCGGGCTGGCGGTGACAGAAAACACCTGCACGATGAAATTATCGCACCGTACAAAGGGCAGCTAGAGCTATGGTATGTCGAACGACGAAACCTCATAAATTACTTTATAATGATTTTTCTCACTGCTTGGTCTGTTCTACATCCAGGCAGTGATGCATATAAACGCTATTTCAAAGATTTGCCCGAGCCGCCGGAGACGCTCAAATTCTTACTTTGATTATTTTTTTAAACTTCAAAATCGAATACATCTTCACACCAGCCAGATAGGCTTAAAGCATGTTTTTCTTCATTATCCAATGGACTTGGTACCGGAATGGGATCCGGTAGCATGACATCGTGGCGATCTATCACGGTGACCCGATCCGGCCGAAAGAAGGGGTAGCACTTGATATTCGGATTGGTCGTGATCAGGTGTTTGCCAGATCCGATCACTTCCAGGGTGCGCATGGTTAATCCCCGCTGCCCAGGGTGCTCAATGTCTACAATACATTGAGATGCCCGAAACACATCCAAAACTTTTTCATATGGCATGGGTGAGTATGCGAACGTCTCTAGAGAGATACCTCTGAATTCTGGTTTTGTTAGCCTGAAGAGCCAGTAGAGGATTCGACTAGGCAAGTATGGGTGAACAAACGTTTTAAGATTCCGTGTTTGTGCGCAATGGCTGAGCGACTTCAGGACCCTAAAGCGATCACTATGGATTGTCCCGATGAATGAGAAGGTGTAAGTCAACCCATCGGGATCCGGTTGGCCAACCGTCGTCGAATAGAATAGCGGCCGTAATATCATTCCGAACTTTGCTGCATCGACATCATCAAAAGATAGAGCACGGTCAAACTTGGATACAAAAGTGATCGCCCGAATGCCTTTCCAACCTTTGTGAGCCAAAGCATCCCACATGTATAGAATAACCCTCGCCTTTGGCTGGGTCCGCCGGATATTGCAAAGCACTGCCTCGTCACAACACTCGGGGCTAATTATTAAAATGTCATCAAAACATTTTTTTTTGAGAACATCTAATGCCGTCCGGTAATACCGTCGAATGATGGGCCGCGCCAGAGGAGAGCGGATCCGGATCAGGGCTTTAATGAAAAATGAATTTCCGGGTCTTTCATCCAGAAACTGAACTTCGGCACCCAGGCCTTGCAAGTGCTCCACGATCTTGGTTTCGTATCCAAAAAAGCGCGGTGCAATAAGGAGAATCTGCCGCCCCCAAAAGAACGTATCGATTTCCCCCATCAGGCTGTCTCCCAGCAATTTCACCATCACTTTCGATCTAGCACCTTCCCCGGCACACCAACCACCAAACTGCCGGATGGAATCGACTGAAGGATTACGGAATTTGCCCCAACAGTCACGCAATCTCCAAGCACAATGGGCCCCAAAATCTTGCAGCCCGCACCAAGGAATGCATTGTCACCGATCTCGGGACGCAGTTCACCAAGGTTCTGAAGGTCAGGGATCTTGGCGCCAATGGTAACGTTGTGATAGATCACTGCGTTGGCCCCGATCCGCTTCGCGCCAATAACAGTCCCTGAGGTATGAGGGAAGAATAGCCCTGGCCCAATCGGACAGTCCAAGCCAATCTCCAGTCCAAATACCAGGAAGTTGATGAGAGACAGAACCTTCCCAAGTGGCCGGAGGTGGTGGATAGCGCACCAGGATCCCAATCGGAACAAGAGACCTGGGAGGAATCTCGGCGAGAAGCAGACCTTCAGGAGCGCCCCCAGGGTTACCTTGTCCACCCTCCGCCCGGCATAGTGGAACTGGCGTTCCGCATCCGCCTTGAGTAATGAGACAAGGGTCATTTCATTAATCCTTTTTCGATCAGGACACGATTGGCCCGATCCAATCCGTCCTCGGGGAGTGGTTGGCTGGCGACCCACTCCCCGAAGGCCGCCAACCCATCCTCTAGACTCATGACAGGCACAAAGCCCGTGGCAGCGCTGAGCGCAGAGATATCGGCATAACAATGCCGGATATCCCCCACGCGATACTGACCTGTAATTACCGTCTTGGAGGAACGCTTGAAAATTTCGATGAGCATCTTGGCCACGTCAAGGACAGAGGTGGGCACCCCAGAACCAACATTGAACACCTGGCCAGTCACGACCTCCGACTCCAAGCACAGCCGAATCGCCTTCACCACATCCGATACATGCACGAAATCTCGGCTCTCCATCCCATCCTCGAAGATCGGAAGATCCATTCCGCGCCGGATCCGGGTCGAGAAGATCGACAGGATGCCCGTATAGGGGTTTTTGAGGGACTGACCTTCCCCATACACGTTCTGGAACCGGAGAATGGCATGCGGGATCCCGCTGGACTCGCAGGCGATGCGCACTAAGTCTTCCTGGGCCAGTTTGGTGGCCGCATAAATCGAGGCTGGTAATGGCCGTGAGACCTCTGGCGTGGCGATTAGCTGAAGGGATCCATGGCAGCTAGGGCAGTCAGGTTCCCATCTCCCTGCAGCCAGAGCTTCCGCCGAGCGAGCGACGGGTGTGACGATTCCACAGGTATCGCACCGGTAGGCTCCTTCGCCGTAAATCGAACGAGATGAAGCAAGGATGACCTTCTTGATAGAGTGTTTAGTGTTCACCAAACGGTCTAAGACCTCAGCCGTACCCTGGGAATTGACGGCATTGTAGTGCGCAATCTCATACATTGACTGGGCCGTTCCCGTTTCCGCGGCGAGATGTACCAGGTAGTCCACCCCCTGGAAGGCCTCGTCCAGTGCCCGGGGGGACAGAATGTCCGCTCGGGTGAACTCGATATTGGGGTCCTGCGCCACATCAGGATTCACCACGGGTAGGTGGCCATGGATCTGAGGACTGAGGTTGTCGATCACCCGGACCGAGTGACCTTGGGCACACAAACTCCGAATCAGGTGGGTGCCGATGAAACCCATCCCGCCCGTGACAAGAATGCTCGTTTTTTGCATAGCGACTCCATTCATGATACAAACTGCCTGTTCTTATTCCGGAGGCCATTCCACATGCCCCCGGATCATTATCTTACTAGGTTATAGTTTCGTAAGATCAATGAACACCTTCACCACAAATCACAGACACCCAGGTGCCAGCAATCCAAAACGACAGTCCTGACTTTTTAAACGATGCCTGCGCGAAAAGAAAGCCCTTCTGGATATATATTTCATTGCGACAAAGAAGTAGGGGCGAGTCGCTCCGGCTCTCCCCAGCCTGTATAGCACCCGAAACAACAACCTTAGCAGCAGCACCGCGCCATGCCGCCTCCCTAAATACTTGTCATAATAATATTCTTCCGCACGTAGGATGTTTTCATACCTGGTAGAATCGGCTCGCTGCATGAGCTCAAACACTGACAACTCGTGCACCACGTGAATATTTCCAGCAACATATACTCGTAAATTCTTGCTGTGTAGACGGTTGCCTAGCGCAATGTCACAGAAGTCAAGAGTTAGCTTACGGTCGTATCCGCCTATTGCATTGAGTGCACTGACTTTGATCAAATATCCCGAATTAATCGCATCAACTGCTTTCAGGGGAATCCCAACAAATTCATCTGGATAATGTCTCATGATTCGAAGATATTTCGTCAGCGTAAATGGAGACACGTCCCGGCCATCGCTCGTTAGCTTAGGCGCAACCGCTGCAACATCCTGCATGGGTGCTATAAACATTGCAGCGTCATATAGTTTACACAGGAAATCTTCCGGAAGTCTTGTATCCTGATCCAATGTCAGTAGCCAATCATAACCATCATGCTGTGCAAGTTCCAATGCATAGTTGTAGGCTACTGATACCCCTCCATTATCAGCATTCGCTTTGTATATTACATCATCAGGCAGAAAGCCAGGATCTTGACCTTTGGGCGTGTTGTCATACAGCAGAATTTTAATATCTGCTTGACCATGCCCTAAACACGAGAATGCTTTTTGCAAAGTAGCAAAGCAGGCGGATTGCGCTGGTTTCATCTTATAAAGAACAACGACAGCAAGAAGCCTGAAAACACCGCTATCATTTATATTGAGTTGTTTTTCGGGAGGCATACATCTATTCCTTACTATTTGTTATATAGTACGATAATTATAGACACTGGGGTCGGCTTGTTAAAGGCTTCCAGTTCCCTTTGCGACGTGTTTTCGAACAAAATAGTCTTCTACACAAAAATTTAAAGGCGATTTTGCGATACGCCATATTTCCACCGTTACACCATAGCTTATAACATATTCGGTAGATAAGTTTTGCCATGACAACTGTACTCACAATTCTTCCAAAGTACTCGTCACAATATACTTCTTCCGCACGCAAGTAATCTTCATACCGACCGGGAGATGACCTCCTCTTCAAGTCATTGCTAGACAGTTCAAGCCCGACATGAATGTTCCCAGCTACAAAAAAATGCATATTATTGCAATAAAGCCGATGATCAATATCAAAATCAACTAAATCAAGCGAGAACCGCGGATCGAATCCACCTATCGATTTCAACGCGCTAACCTTGATCATTGATGCCGAATTTGCGGCATGTACTTCTTTTGTGGAAATTCCGACAAACCCATCTTGGAAATATTTACGAAGAGTCCAAAATCTCATCTGCACATAGGGCGATACAACACGCCCATCACTGGATATGCGCGGCACTACCCCTGCGATTTTTTGCATGGGAGATACTAACCTTACTGCGTCTAAAAGTTTACTTAAAAAATCTTGGGGCAAGTCAGTGTCCTGATTCAGGGTGATAAGCCATTCAAAACACTCTTTCTCGGCAATTTCAAGCGCGTAGTTACAGGCAGCAGACAATGCACCATTTTCAGGATTTGCCTTGTATAATACATCATCCGGCAACTCGCCGATAGCCTGCCCACCGGGAGTGTTATCATACAGCAGGATCTTCACCTTTGCCTGCTCGTTTGGCAAATAGCTAATCGCCTTCCGCAGTGAAGATAAAGCTATTGATTCGCATGGTTGCATTTTGTACAACGCTATAACGGCAACCATTCTAATACACATACGATGATCCGTGGTGTTCATTGTCCGCCTTCCTGTTTGCAACAATAAATAGCTTGTTTTTAAAAACGTCCTCCGGCGCATGAAGATGTCCTATTCCATTAGATACCCCATACATGGACCGTGCAACAGTATTGCACTTAAATAGGCCATCAAAACGTCCCAAGGCTTGTTGTTTTAGTCTTTTTGGAAAACCAAACAAATAGAGCGTGACCCGTTGGCAACAATATATAACAAAAGCTCACGACCAAAGCATTCCTAATATGCCCTCTGAAATCCGAATAAGTGTCATCAAAAAAGCTCAACAACAAGGGGGATGTTAGCATTGCATAGAAAAATATAGCTATTTTATCGCCGATCTTGGCAAATCTATAAACCAATCCATGAATAAAGCCAATTACAGACATGACAATAATAGTTCCACTATAGCCAAAGTCCTGATAGAAAAATTTGTAGACCGTATAGACGTTGGTCGGATATGGCACGCTTACAAAATTATCCAAGGGCAGTGGAAGTGCATAGCGCGTGTTGAATAATGCATTTGAAATGCTTGTAAAAAATTGAAAGGTATGGTGCGGGGCGTTGGACGCGTTTGCATTTACAACTGTATCCAGTGCGGGAATCCCACCCGTTAGGTATATGAATAAATATTTATTCGCAAGCACAAATGAACCTTCGCCTTCTGTTTGGTGATTTACAAACATATACGCCATCATAACAGAAACAAATAATATCAATGGAATTCCAAGTTTTTTGACTGCCCAACCAAATGAAGTCGTTTTGTTTTTTCTCATAAGATGTATTGCAATTAGCCCAAACACCAGTGCAAACAGACTATTACGTCCAGTATTAAGAACGCAGTACACAATCGACAACAGGACTGCAACGTAAAAAGCATGCCGATTTGCATTTGGCTCTATGAATGCTATACACGCCGTGCTTATTGAAACCATCACAACACTACCTGTAATTACGCTTGAATATATACTTCCTCCATCTTTTGTGGCTAAAACCATCATATTACGGAGATCAAGGAGAGACGACAATCCCCCACCAGAAACAGCCAGAATATCCTTACAAAAGAATGGGAACACTATAAAACAATATAAAACCAAGAACCATATCCCGCATCTTCGAACTGAGCACTTACCATAGGTTAAATTATAACTGTGCGTATCAATAATTTTGCTAAAATAACATCCCAACGAAAAAGCTGCAGCTCCAAACAACAACAACGATACAGTTTTAAAGCCAATATCATAAACATCTACCGGAGAAAACACATACGCAGAAAATACAATTACCCACACAAGGCCATACAAAAAACCAGGATATAAAACGTCTTTTCTTCCGGCAAGATAATTAATCGTGGTTATAACTATAAAAATAAAAATACAAAGGGAAAATACCAATGCTGTCACATCACGCTCCTCGACCCAAAAGAGGGCCATCAGCGGTGTTGGATGCGAAAGTGAAGAAATTCATATTTCCCATTTCACCCGGACATTCTAGCCCAGCGAAGGCACTCTGTCAGGGCCTGAGGGTTTCTGGAGAGCCTCTCGATACCGCCATACACCCAAAAGCAACAAGATGAAATCCGCAGTGACCCTAATGGTCCAGGCCCAGGCGACCCCCAGAAGACCAAAATGGGTGCCCAAAATCCATAGGACCAGCAGATAGACCGGGGCTTCCGCAAGATGGAGTTTGGCGGTGATGTCGGGCCTGGCAATCCCCTGGATGAACGCGAAGGGAACCGCGGCCAGAGCGTTGATCAGCACACCGAGGCAAAGTATTCGCATGACCCCGCTGCCCTGCCGGGCGAAATCGGGCCCAAGCCAATGCAGCAGGATGAAGGGAGACGCGACCCAGGCCACGAAGAGGATGGGGGCCAGGATCAGGAAAACGCTGCGGAGTCCCTTTCGGTACAGGCGAAAAGCCTCGGCGGGATCAACCCGGTGCAGCGAGCCGAACATGGGAAACAGCACGGAGACAATGGCGCTCGAAACCACCATCACTTTGGTGATCATATCGAAGGGGGTGGCGTAGTAGGCGATGGCCCCCACGGATACGAAGGCCCCCAGGAAGAAGCGGTCCATGTTCACCATCAAGGGGCTGACCACGTTGCTTACCGTCATCCAGCCCCCGAACCGCAGCAGAGTCTTCCCATGACGGGATTGGAAGCTCCTATGCCCAATCATTTCCGGCACGACCCGGCGGCAAAGTAGGTAATGCGCCACCAGGGCGCTATACCGCATCACTTCCAGGCTCAGCACCACCCAGAAAAGGTGGACCGTCTTGAAGGACACCAACCAGGGCCCCAAAAAGGTGAGGACGCCCATGCCCATACGGAGGAGGTTGATCTGGAAAAAACGCTGGCGGGCTTCGAGAATGCCTCGGAGTCCAGCCAGCAGGGTGACGGCCGGCACAGAAAAGGCCATCAATCCGAATGCGTACAGGGACTCGCGATGGAGCGTGGGAGACATTTTCAGGACGCGGCCCACCACGAGGGGCGAAGCTATGCTCAGGCCAACCCCACCCACCAATCCCAGCAGAGCCATCATAACCAGTGCCGTTCGGATGATGTCAGGAAGTTCCTGGCAATCCCCAGTTCCCGTGCGCTCGGCGACAATCTGGGTCAGGGCCCGACCCAACCCCAGATCGAACAGGCTGAAATATCCCATGACCACCCATGTCAGAGTCAGAACACCGAAGCGGTCCACTCCCAATGTATGCACGAGGCGCGGAATAGTCACGATCCCGACGATCATAGGCAACCCACCGCCTACCAGGTTGTAGATCGAATTTTTGGTGAGGCTTCGCGTTTGCGTCATTGTTTCAGGTACCAGGCGACCGTCTCCCCCAAGCCGTCGACAAAGGCGATTCCTGGTTCCCAACCCAAATCAATATGGATTTTCCCCGCATCAATCGCGTAGCGCCTGTCATGTCCCGCCCGGTCCTTTACGAAGGTCTTGAGCCTGCGGCTCGTCCCCTGGGCTCGCCCCAGATGCTTGTCCACCGCGTCGCAGAGCAGATCGATGAGCTCCAGGTTCGTCCGCTCGTTATCGCCCCCCACGCAGTAGGTCTCGCCACTGACGCCCTTCAGCATCACTAATTCCAGGGCCGCGCAGTGGTCCTCCACGAAGAGCCAGTCCCGCACGTTCTGGCCATCCCCGTAGATGGGGATGGGCTCGCCCTTGGCCATGCGCGTGATGGCCAGGGGGATCAGCTTCTCCGGGTGCTGGCGGGGGCCATAGTTGTTGGAGCAGTTGGTCGTGACGGTATTCAGGCCATAGGTGTGGTGATAGGCCCGCACCAGATGGTCGCTGCTGGCCTTGCTGGCGCTGTAGGGACTATTGGGGGCGTAGGCCATCGTCTCGGAGAACTTGCCCGTCTCACCGAGCGATCCATATACCTCGTCTGTGCTGATGTGCAGGAAGCGACAGCTCGTGTCGCCCGCCCAGGCCTGGCGGGCGGCTTCCAGCATGGAGAAGGTGCCCACCACGTTGGTCTGGATGAATTCCGCGGGCCCCGTGATGCTGCGGTCCACGTGACTTTCCGCGGCCAGATGGAAGAGTTTCCTCACGCCGTGGCGCTCGATGAGGTGGCGGGCCAGTTCCAGGTTCTGCACATCCCCGACAACGAGTTCGACCCCTTCAAGACCCTCTATCTGTGTGCGGTCGGCGGCGTAGGTGAGCTTGTCCAGCACCAGGATGCGGTCCTGGGGATGCTCCCGATGCCAGCGGTGGACGAGGTTCGAGCCGATGAAGCCGGCGCCGCCTGTAATGAGGATGGTTTCAGACATGAGAATTCACCAAGAAAGACTAAGGAAAGAAGATTCACCACGGAGGAAAAGGCTGAATCAGCCTCTGATTCGAATTTTGTGCTCGTCCATCACCCAAAGATGCCCGGCCAGCGGTTCCTGGGGTAGATGGGGGATCAACGCGGTCATGGCCTTCAGGACTTCGGGCTTGTCCTGACAGGGGAGGCGGAGAACGATGACGCCGGAATGCGAGGAGGGCGGATAGGTCTGGATGTTGGAGAAATCGAGATCCAGGGTCACCAGCACTCGGTTCTCATGACGACAGACGTCCGCCACGCGATCGTCCTTCGCACCCCCCAGGGCCTGCTCGAGCACCGTCACGGCATCGTAACCCGCCTTGCGGAGCGCCTCAGCGGCCTCTACCGGCAGGTTCTCGTCCAGTTTGAATTTCGGGCCACACGGCCCATCCTGCTGGCTCATGCGGATTCCGGGAGGATGACGATGCGCTCTCGGGCGATCTCAGCACAATAGGATAAGGCGGCCTGGATATCTTCAGGCTGGAGGCTGGGATAGCTGATGATGATTTCTTCGACCCGGAGACCCGCCGCGAGGTTATCAAGCACGACAGCCACGGGAATGCGTGTCCCCCGGATGCAAGCTTGTCCGTGGCATACGGTCGTGTCGCTGGTAATGCGATCGCGCCAGATGGTCATGAATGGGCTCCTTCCTGATTCAAAAAAATAATAACACATTTAATGAGTTCAGGACCCGAGGGGAACGGTGATCTTGCCCCCCAGGAGGGTCACGACCTCACCCCATTCCAGGCGCGTGGCCTCCAGATACCGGCCTGCCTCCAGGCGGAGGAGTTTTCCGAGGCGCTCCAGGGGATCCACGATCAGATATTCTGGGATTCCGGCTGATTCATAAAGCCACCATTTACGAGTCATGTCTTTGGACGCGGTGCTGGGGCTCAGGATCTCCACCACCAGATCGGGAGGGCCCGCGATGCCCCGATCGGACTTCTTGGCAGGATCGCAGACCACTACGAGATCGGGCTGGACCACACTATTTCCCAAGAAGACATCCACCGGGGCCGGGAATACCTCGCATTCGCCGCCTCCGATTCGGCCCTTGGCTTCCTTCAAGGCCATCAGGATATCGGAGGCCAGGTTCACGCTGACGCGCTGATGTTCCAAGCTGGGAATCCCGTAGGTGGGGTAGGCGATTCCGTGGATCAGTTCCCAATGGCCTTCCCAGGTTTCCCAATCCTGCAGGGTGTACCCCGGGTGACGCGTTTGAGGCAGGCTCATGGACGTTCCCCCCCTGATAGTGTGGGGAAGTCTGGGAGATTCCGCACCACTTCCGCCAGGGCCTCCTGCCATGGGGGCATGAGGTCCGTGCCCAGTTCGCTGCGATGGCTGCCATCCAGCACCGAGTAGGCAGGACGGCGGGCGGGTGTGGGGTATTCGGTGCTGGCACAGGGTGTGAGATGGGCCTCGATGCCCGTCTGGCGGAAGATCTCTGCGGCGAAGCCGTGCCAGGTGGTTTCACCCGCGCAGGTGACATGCACCAGTCCCTGCCAGTCCTCGTCTACGGCCATCTGCAGCTGGCGGGCCAGGGCTCGACAGGTGGTGGGCGTGCCCCTCTGGTCGTCCACCACACGCAGGGTGCGGCCCTGAAGGCCAGCGTTCACCATGGTGAGGAAGAAGTTCTTGCCCCAGGCCTCAAAAAGCCAGGCCGTGCGGGCCACCAGATGGCGCCTTGCAGAGAGGGCAGCGCGCTCCCCCAGGAGCTTGGTGCGGCCGTAGGCCGAAACGGGACTTGTGGGATCGCTCTCCCGGTAGGGCCGTGTGCCCTGTCCGTCGAACACGTAGTCCGTACTGATCTGCACGAGCTTGGCGCCCAGATCATCGCAGGCTTCCGCCAGCCAGCCCACGGCCCTGCCATTGATGAGGGTGGCCGTGGTTTCTTCGGTCTCGCAGCGATCCACCTGGGTGAAGGCGGCGCAGTTGAGGACGATCTGGGGCTGGAGTTCCCGGAGCACCTTCTGGATGGCTTCCGGGCGGGAGAGATCCAGTTCCGTTTCCGGTGGGAAGATCAACTCGTGACCGGTCCAGGTCTCCCGGATCGCCCGGGCCAACTGGCCGCTTCCCCCTGCGACGACGACCCTCACAGGGATTCACCACTCATGCACAAAGGACGGGGAGAAAAAACAGCCTTGATAAATGCGGGCAAAGCCATGGATGGGATGACCTTTTCTCCGTGCTTCCTCCGTGCTCCTCTGTGTTCTCCGTGGTGAATCATTTTGTGTGGACCCTGCGCGCGGCTTCGTCCAGGACGAAGGGATTCTCGGCATCATCCTCGTGGCGGATCTCGTCGATGGGCGCCTTCTTGCCTTCCCCGGCGAAGAGCTGGTTGGGACAGTTGATGACGAAGCCGGGTTCCTGGCTCACGCAGCGGTAGCAGTGCACTACGCCCTTGGGCACCACCACGGAGCCCGGATTGTTGATGCCCAGACAGAGCTCCATGCGGTTCAGGTAGGTCGGACTCGTGGGACGGTTGTCCCAGAGGGTCAGCTTGAAGTCCCCGGGCCCCACCCAGGCAAAGAGATCGGCCTGGTCCACGTGCTCGTGGGGGCCGCGCAGCACGCCAGGCAGCGTCACGCTCACGTAGGACATGGCCGGGTGGAATTCAGGCTCCAGTTCGTCGTGGCGGAAGATCTCCGCCAGCCAGCCTCGTTCGTCCACGAACTTCTTGAGAGGCGTCAGTTTGACCCCTTGAATGGGGCCCTTCTTGAATTCCATCAGATCTTCCTCGGGATATCCGGGAAGGGCATGGCCTCCCCGAGGGCGAGTTCATTAGCCTTGGATAGGCTGGGGTAGGTGCCCGCGTCGGACCACCAGCCCTGGAAGGTGCCGAAGCTCATCTGGCCCTTCTCGATATAGGCGTTGTTCACATCCGTGATCTCCATTTCGCCTCGGCCCGAGGGCTTCTGGCGGCGGATGATATCGAAGACCTGGGAGTCGTAGAAGTAGATGCCCGTCACCGAGAGATTGGACTTGGGAGCCTTGGGCTTCTCCTCGATGCCCACCACCTTATCGCCTACGACTTCGGCGACGCCGAAGCGGTGGGGATCGGAGACGGGCTTGAGCAGGATGCGGGCGCCGGCGCCCTGGCGCTCGAAGGCCTGGAATTCGTTCACCAGACTGTCCTGGAAGACGTTATCCCCCAGGATGACGCAAAGGGAATCCCCCCCTGCGAAATTCTCCCCCAGGGCCAGGGCCTGGGCGATGCCGCCGGCCTCGTCCTGGACCTTGTAGGTGAAGCGGCATCCGAAGTCCTTGCCGGACCCCAGGCACTGCACCACGGCCCCCATGTGCTCGGTGCCGGTGACGATGAGGATTTCCTCGGCGCCAGCTTCTTTCAGCTTCCACACGGGATGCCAGATCATGGGCGCATAGCCCACCGGCAGCAGATGCTTGTTCGTCACCTTCGTGAGGGGGAAGAGGCGGGAACCCGTCCCACCCGCTAGAACAACACCTTTCATGCTGCACCTCCTGTGCAGCACCCCTGCGGGGCTTCGCTGCGCGAAGTGGCACTCCGCTCCTGCTTCGTGCTCATGCTCCCTCCTGTGATGCAACGCATGCGTTGCATCCCCTGCGGGGCTTCGCTGCGCGAAGTGGCGCTCCCTCCGCCTAACACCCGGCCCCCCGGGCCGGGTTCCCCCTCGCATCTCGCGAAGGCGGAGCCTCCCTGTTTCATGCTCATATTTTCTCCGTTTCAGGCGTAACGGTCTTTTCGTCCTCCGCGTCCAGCAGCCGCTCGCGGATCCATTCCCTGTTCAGCCAGGCCCAGGACCCGGCGGAAACCAGGAAGAAGGCGAGGAGGACGATGATGGAGCGTGCCGGACGGCTCTTATCGATGGGCAGATTCCCCGGGTCCAGCACGTTGAGGATGGGGATATCGTTCTTCTCTTCCATGAGCGCCTGTTCGCGGTTCATGGCGAGGGTCATCACGAGCTGCTGGCGGAGCTTGAGCTCGGCTTCCAGCCGGGCGCCGCGGATGCGCACCGAGGGATCGGCACTGGCGAGATAGTTCCGGTTGCCATCCAGGAAGCGCCGGAATTCGTCTTCGGCCAGGGCCATCTCGTCCCGAGCCTCCTTGAGCCTCGCCTCGGCGAAGGCGGCCTTGTAGCCCCCCCGGGTGCGGCCCTTTTCCTGGACGAAGGTCTCCAGGAGCTTCGTGGTGCGCTGGGCCACCTGCTGGGAGAGCTCCGGCGCAGGCGTCTCCACGCTGAGGGTCAGGACCTTGGACTTGAGATCCCGGGAGGCCGATATCAGGGCCCCCACTTCCTTGACGCCCCTGTCCAGGTTCTTGATCTTCAAGTAATCAGAGAGGGTCTGGGTCCGCGCCTTTTCCGCGCCGAAGCGCCAGGACCGCGCCTTGAAGGTGAATGGGGTCTTCAGGAGGGCTTCCCGCATCCAGCGACTGCTCAGGATATCGACGAAATTGGCGTCGCCCCCGTCCGCGCTCGGAACGCCCACACCGAAGGCCGCGGCGGCCGCCGCCAGGTTGCCGAGGCCGCTGCCAAGGTTTTTTGTTTCCACCGGCAGGATCCGCGCCTCGGAACGGTAGTAATTGGGCATGAAGAGGGTGATGAGGGCCGTCAGGAGGGCCGCACCGAAGCCGATCTGGAGCGGGCGCTTGAGGCCGATGAGGATTTCCCGGATTCCCTTTTCCATCAGTTCCTCAGCGTATTGATCAGGATGGCCAGAGGCGTCAGGGCCGTCAGGTTCTCCTGCCAGGTGGTGTCCCTGCGGATGCGCTGGGGCACGAGCACGGTATCGCCAGGTTCGACCTTGCGCCAGGAGACCCAGGAATCCTGGATCCGGCCATCGGCCTTGAGCAGGCGGATATTCCAGGTGTCGGCATTGCGGGTGGTGCCGCCAGCGAGCACCAGGATTTCCTTCACGGTCATCCCATTCTTGACCTTGTAGACGGCGAAGGGGCTGGCCGTCTCCCCCACCACGTAGGCGGCATCGGTCTTGCGGGGGATGATGATCTCGTCCCCATCCTGGAGTTCCACATCCACCTCCCGGTCCCCGGCCAGCACTGCCGGAAGATTGACCACCAGGCGATTGAGGCTGCCGGTCTCCAGCTTGTGGAGAAGGGGGTTCTTCTGGAGCAGGCCCGTGGTGGGCTGGCGCTTGGTCTCCGAGAGGCGCTCCAGGATGCTATTGACGCCCTGGGCCGTGGGATCCTGGGCCTCCAACCCACTTTCCAGAGCCGCCCGCATCTTCTCGGGGTCCTGCTGGGCGAAGGCCCTCAGGAAGATCCCGGCCTGGGGCATGGCGTTGGGAGTCAATCCCCCGGCCCGGGCCAGGAGATCCCGGAGATGGGGGTGCTCGGTGTCAAACACGTAGGACCCCGGACGCACCACCTGGCCGGAGAGCTTCACGGTCCGATGGGCCCGGTAATCGGGTCTCGCGTAGATACTCAGCTGATCGAAGGGTTCCAGGAGCGGATTGAGGGCCTCATCCTTCAGGTCCACGGGACTGCCCTGTTCCGTGGAGAGGAGCCTCGTGAGATCCAGCCGCCTCACCTCGCTGGGCTTGCCATCCCGGGCGTGGGCCAGTTCGGCGATGAAGCGATCCGCCTCCCGAAGGGGCACGCCAGCCCGGAAGAGCAGATCGGCCGCGCGCATGCCCTCGTGCCAGGCAAAGGTGCCCGGCCTCGTGACGGCCCCCAGCACCGTGAGGTGCTTGGGAAGCCGCAGATCGTCTACGCGATAGAGCTCGACGCGGTCCCGGTTTTCCAGGGAGACGTTGTGACCGGGATCCCCCTTCAGGGCCCGGGCCACATCAAAAGACAGGAAGTGGGTGCTGCCATCCGCAAGGGTGCGGGTGATCTCGCCCCGACCCAAGTAGGTATCGGGGAGCACCTGGCTATCCCGGCCGAGGAGATCCCCCACCTTCAAGCCCTCCGTGCGAGCGAAGAGCCCCGGCACCCGGGTCCAGCCGCGGACTTCCACCACGCGCTCCTGGTGATCCCGGCGAGGCAGGGCCGAAAGAATATCCCCCCGCTGCAGGGGCGTGCGGTCGAGGGAGGCCAGGGGGAGATCCTGGGCGTCCATGGCGCCCTTGGCGTCCAGGCGGCGGAGATTCAAGCTTTCGGAAAAAGCCTGGAGGGCAAATCCTCCCGCGAAGCGCAGGGCGGCGGCGGCGGTCTCCCCGGGCAGCATCTCGAACTGCATCTGGGGAGCCTTGCCCTCGGCCTGCCAGGTCCTGAGCCAAGAAGGCTGCCCCGCATTATCCGAATGGCCGTTCAAGGCTTCCTCGGGGCTCAGACGTTGGTCTCCCCGCTTGCGCTCGGCCAGGGACTTCAATTTGTCCTTCAGCATCCGGATCCGCAGTTCAGTCTCGGTCCTTTCCTCCGGCGAAAGGGGTCCGGCCTCCTGTTCCTGACGCAAGGCATCGGGTGTAAGGGCAAGAGTCTTGGTGCTGTTCTGTCCGGAACGGGAATATTCCAGACGGGCCTCTTCCTGGCGAATCCGATTCCGGAGGGCCTCCTGCTCGGAATCCTGCTCGAAGACTCCATCCTTGGGGGGAAGGGCCGCTGCAGCCGCGACGACTCTCTGGAAGGCTCCCTCCAAGAGCACCTGATTGGCCACCAGGGGCACGAAGAGGGTGTCCCCATTCTGGAGGGAGAAGTTCATGTTCCCGAGGCCCTCGGCCCGGAGGGGATAGAGATCCAGCGTATGGAGGAGGCGCCCCCCCCGCATCACGCGGATCTGACGGAAGCTGCCGCTGGGAGTGGGGCCACCGGCCAGGCCCAGCACATTCACCAGGCTGCTGAGGCTGGGCACCAGGTAGGAACCGGACTTGTAGACCTCCCCCAAAACGAAGACCCGCACCTCCCGCAGTTTGGTGACGGTGAGATCGACGGTGGTGGCCGAGAAATTGCGGCTCACCAGGCCCTGGACGGCGCCCCTAGCCTTCCCCAGGGTGAGGCCCCCCACCTTGACGAGGCCGACCTTGGGGATGACCACATCCCCCCGGCCATCCACCTGGAGGGGCAGCTCGAAACTGGCGCTTCCGAAGGCGCTGAGGGCCAGGCGGTCCCCCGTGCCCAGCACATAGTCCTCGGAGATGCCTCCCTCTGTGGCTCCCGTGCCCCGCTGACGCACCTCGAAGAGATCGGCGGCGAAGCGCAGGGGCCCCCGTTCCTTGGCCTTGCGGGCGCGGATCTCCCGGTCGAGGCGATCGGCTTCGGTCTCCTCCTGGCGCGTCGGAACCGCATCCGGCTGGAAAGCCGCACCGGGAGCCTTGGGAAGCGCGTCCCCGGCCTGATTGGGCACATTGCCCTGCTGACCAGCATTCTTCAGGGCATTGAGCAGATTCGGGTCCTGGGTCTCCTGGGCGGAAAGGGAGGCGACCAGCAAAAGGGAAACGAGGGAAAGGCGAGGTGACATGCAAGATCCGACAAGAAAAATGCGTTGGCGCGAACGCGCTCAGGAGCCTTCCAGCCTACCAGCGCGCCGGGTTGTAGGAAACATTCAATTCCGCGCCCACGGCCTTCAGGCCCCATCACCCTCTCGGCCAAGGTCCTGCGCAAGAACGAATCCCCCCCTTCCTTTCTGGACCTCATGAAGAGCGCCGTCGCATCTAGGGAAAAAACATTTTGAACAGGGATGCAGGTGTCCTGGGACTGGGAGGCCAGGATCGCGGCCGGTTCACTGCAAAAAGAATCCGACTCTGATGCACGCAGATGAACGTGGATGAAGATCCGCAGGCCGCGCCCCATCGGCGTGAATCGGCGTTCATCAATGTTCAAATCCAGCACCGCGTCGCTGCCGGGTGGGGAGTTGAGCCGGGGATAGACGGGGATCTGCGGGGATGAAGGTTCGGGATCCAATCTCACGGATTCCTGGCTTGCTTTGATCCTCGTCCATCCCCGGGAATCCCCGGCTAATACAGCTTTGAGAGCGGCTTCAGGATGGGAATACGAGCGTCTTGGCTCATGGGAGCTCCACCGGATCTCACTGTCCTCACCGGTTATCACTGGTTCTATGGGTTCTCACCGGTGTCCATGGTTCAGTTCCTGAGACCTCTGGCCTTCCGGCCCTTTTCCTGAGCGTAGAATCACGGAGGAGCCGGCCCCCGGATCCCTGTTTCAGTGGGTGTCATCCATGCGATTTCCCCGTCCCGCGTCCCTCGCAATGCCCCTGGTCATGACCCTGGCGTTCGGTTCGGAACGGGCGAGCCTGGCGGAGGCCCCGCCTAAGGCCCCGGAGGAGGCCGCCGAGCCCGCGAAAGCCTCCCTGACGGAGGCCTTCCAGAAGGGCCCCATCACCATCTCGGCCAAGGTCCTGCGCAAGAACGAATCCCTCCCCCTCTTCCAGGCCCCCGTGCTGCGCTATCAGGACCGCCTCGCCTTCACCTTCTCCGGGGAGGCCTTCGACCCCCGGGTGACCCAGGCGGACTGGACCCTGGTGGTGGTCTTCCTGCCCCGAACCGTGGCCCCCACGGAAAAGGGGGTGGTGAGCCTAACCCTATCCAGGACGCCCCAAGGCATGGTCGCGCCCCAGGTATCGGTGCCCTACGATTCCATTCCCATGATCTTCCTGCTCCCGGATTCTGGAGGGCGTCGCAAGATCCTCACGGACCTGAACGCCCACCTGGCGGACTTCCGCAATATCTGCCTGAAGCTCAGCGACCTGGCCGAACAGCGGGCCTACGCGGACCGCTTCCTGAAGGGCCTGGAATCCATCCGCCAGGACCAATCGGCGGCCTCCTACGACCATGCCGTCTTCAATTTCCTCAAGGGATACGGCGGCCAGGTCTCCCAGGATCTCCAGGCCTTCCTCAGCCGGGGCAGCGGTTCCAACCTGGCGCGATTCCAGTTCCTGGTTTCCGAGTTCAAGCGCACCAACCTGCTGGTGCCCACGCCGGACGCCTCGGACCGCACGGTGAAGGTGGAGGGCTCGACCCTCAGCGGGGATATCCACGCCGGTTCCCTGTACGTGGCCATCGCCTTCGATCTGATGCAGATCTTCCAGAACCTGTGGCCGGGCCACAAATTCCAGTACGTGCCGGCCCTGGCCCGGGATTTCGATGGCTTCAAGGCCCAGCTCTACTACGACGACTGGATCAAGACCACCGGGGATGTCCGGGGGGCTCTGGTGTTCAGCCCCTGCCGCTGGAACGATGCGGAGACTCCCGAATTCCAGTTCGAGCTGGGCCCCTCGGAATGCATCCTGCGGCCCTACACGCAGCTCAAGCTCCAGCCCAGCCCCAAGAGCAATTCCCCCCTGGCGATCTTCGGCCACGACTGGCATCTGGTCCTAAAGGGCCCCGCAGGCGTGGCGCTGGAGCCCCTGCCCCTGACCCCCAACCCTACCCAGCAGGCCTTCGTCATCGAACCCGGCCCCGCCCTCCAGAAGCTCCAGCAGAAGGGCCTCCTGAATGTGCAGGCCCACATCGAAGGGCGCTGGGGCTTCCAGACGATAACGACAAACCCGCGAGCCTGCATCACGGGCCTGGATGGCACCTGGAAACCCTCCCGCACAGAACTCGACCACTTTATGGAGGACCAGGCCTGCACCTTCGCCCTTCCCGCACCCTGGGGACGGGCCGCCGCCAAGGCCCAGTTCCGCCCCAGCGGAAGCGGCAGGCCTGCGGTCCCGGCCACCCTCAAGATGGGCCCGGAGGGAGGCTGCACGATCCAGTTCTCCAGTCTCCAGACCGAAGCCGGGCCGGGCTTCCTGGAAGTCTTCGTGAATGACCAGCTCCCGGCCGTCATCTCCGTCCCCATCCTGCTCCAGTACCCCCTGCCCGCCGTGGACGGCCTCCGGGCCCACCAGGGAGAGAATTCCCTGCTCCTCTCGGGACGCAATCTCCGGAGCGCCAAGACACTCCTCCTGGGCGAGCAGACCTTCCTGTGGACCCGGGAGACCCCGGAGGGGAGCCTCTTCACCGCCGCCAAGGGCACCCTCGAAGGCGAACCCGGCATCCCCTTGGAGGGCACCCTCAAGCTCTCCGATGGACGCACGATCCCCGTGAAGGGCGCCAGCCTGCTGCCCCCCCGTCCCGTCCTCCAGTCCCTGGAGGTGATCCCCCAGGCGCCCCCCCAGGGCCTCCCCTTGAGCTTTGATACGCTGCTGGTCTCCACCACCTCCCCGGTGATGGTCTCTACCATCTCCGGGCACAAGGGGCGCTACCCCCTGGGACGAGGCCCCAAGGTGCTGCTGCGGAACGCCGATGACCCGGGGGCCGCCGTGCCCCTGCCCGCAGCGGCCGTGCGCCTGACGGGGCGCGGCCAGCGCCTGCTCGCGAATTTCAAGGCCTCGGAAGCCCTCGGCACCCGCGCCAGTGGCCGCCTGGAGATCCAGATCCAGGACGAGGGCGTCGGCGCCAGCGCCTGGACGCCTGTGCCCGCCCTCTTCCTGGAACTGCCCACCATCCTGAGCCTGCGCCAGGAGGGTGAGGGCTGGGTGGCCGAAGGGGCCCTGGACTGCCTGGAGGCAAGCGCCTCCTCCCCCGCGGGCCCCTGGCTACCTTTGAAGATCGGCTTCCATGAGGGCAGGCAGATCGCCCCGGTAGCCCCCCCCGATGGCCATGGGATCCTGTACTTGAAACTCTACGGATGGCCCGATCTGGTGGTGAGGCTCCAGGGGGTTCCCCCCAAGGCCGCAGCCAAGCCCTGAAGAGGGTTTCGCGTTCAAAAAAAAGATTCACCACGGAAGCACTGAGTTCACGGAGAAAAGCAGTCAAGAAGCGCGCGGCTCTTTCAGGCCTCTCTCTGTGTCCTTCGTGTCTCCGTGGTGCACTTTCATGCTTTTAAATGGTTCTTCACGTTTTTCCGGGGAAGGCCGCACGGATCTTAAGGAAGAAGTAGCCCTCATCCCGGTAGCCGTAGGCGATGCGCTTGAGGACTTTGATCTTGTTGTTGATCCCTTCCTGGACGCTGGTATTGAGCGGCCAGCGGCAATGGGAGAGGATTCCGTCGATCCGCTGGGCGAGATTCTTGGCGAACTTCACGAGGGGCTGGAGTCCACTTGAGGTGGCGAGTTCCATCCAGTTCTCCCAGGCCTTCAGAGCCCAGCCCTCCCGCGTGTAGCGCCACAGTGCCTTCAGGGCGTCTTTCAGCACGTAGGCGGTCATCAGAGGCTGGTTCGCGTCCAATAACTCGTTGAGGCGGACTTTGGCATCCCGATTCGGCAGGTTCTCCCAATTGCCCAGCAGGAGCCACTTCGCGCCCTTGACGAGCTCCCGCGAGGCCTTGTCGTGCCGGTATCGATTGGCCTCATCCACCCGGATCCGGTCGATGACGTCATGGCCGTACTTTGCCACGACATGAAACTGGTCGTAGACGATCTCGGCGTTGGGACAGCGCGCCCGGACTTCGCCTTCGAAGGCCGCCGACATGTCTATGCCCACGGCCTGGATCCGTTTGCAGCCCTTCTTCCCGATCAGATCGAAGAACGGGCGGATGTCCTCGCGGCCACGCCCTTTCCCGACCCAGAGCACGCGACGCGTTTCCGCATCCGTGATGACCGTGGCATAGCTCTGTCCCTTGTGGATGGCGAATTCGTCCATCAGAAGAAGCCTCGCCTTGCTCAGCTTCACGGGCCCAAGTTCTCGGTCCAGGTAAGCCTTGTCGATCGCCTTCACCGTGCCCCAGTGCAGGTCATAGTGCTCCGCGACCTGTTTGATGGGCATGACCTTGCAAAGCCGCGCCACGCTCGCGGCAAGCCGGTTCGTGATCCGGGCATGGGGCTCCAACCAGTCCAGGGCTTCCAGCTTCGGGCCGCACCGGGGGCAGGCTACTCGAGCCCGCCACACCACTAGGACTGTGTCGGCGTCGAACAGCGGAAGGTCGCGGATCTCCCGCTCTGACCAGTCGTGGACGCTCCGCACGAAATGCCCACAACCGCTGCACTTCCGGGGATGATCGCCGAACCCAAGCAACTCGATCCACACCTCGGCCCGCGGCCCCTTCACCCCGGCTTCGAAGCGCTCCACGATTCCGACGCGTTGCCCTTTCCACCCGCCCAAGCGGGACATAAGCTCTTTGGTAGGCAGTGGCGGCCTCCTTCATCTCGAGTTCTCGACAAACCCAAGATGCCTGAAATCCGCCACTGCCGACCTACTTCACGCAAATCCGCGAAGAACCTTTTAAATGCAACTCGTATCAGTGCCTCGCGAGGCCTTCTAGCAGCGTATCCACAGCTTTTTCCAATTGCTGGTCACGGCCCTTGGCGAGGAGCGCGGGGCTATTGGGCACCCGGATATCGGGCTCCAGCTGGTTGTTCTCGCAGAACTTGCCATCGGGCGTGCGCCAGCCTCCCTGGGGGATGCCGAAGACCAGGGTGGGGTCGATCTGGGTCTCCCACCAGACGAAGGTGCCGGTGCCCGGCACGGGCATGCCCAGGATCTTGCCCAGGCCCTTGAGGCGGTAGGCCACCGGGAAGAGGTGGGCGTCCGAATAGCAGCCCTCGTTGACGAGCACGATGGAGGGCTTGGTCCACTTCATCAGGGGGTCTCGGCCGTAGGCCTGACCGTGGGGAATGACATCGAAGTATTTCTTGCCGCTCAGGAAATCCGAGAGCTGCTCGTGGATGTTGCCGCCGCCATTGAAGCGGGTGTCCACCACAATGGCCTCGGCATTGGGGTAGCGGCCCAGCGCCTCATCCATCACCGTGCGCATGCTGGGGTCGCTCATGGAGCGCACGTGCACATAACCCAGCCGCCCCTTGGACCGCTGTTCGACCTCCCGGCGGTTCTGCTCCACCCAACGCCTGTAGAACAACTCGTTCTCACGGTCCAGGCTGATGGGCTTGACCACCTCTTCCCAGCGCTGGCCGGTCTTGTCATCGGCAAAGGCCAGCAGGGCACGCTGCCCAGCCTTGCGGTTGAGCAGGGCGTTATGGTCCTGCCCCGCCCCCAGTTCCACCCCATCGATGGCCATCAGCCGATGGCCCGGCCTCACCTTGGAGCCCGCGAGATCCAGCGGTCCATCCTTGAGCACATCCGCGATGCGCAGCCCCTTGCCCTCGGTGGGCGCCAGGCATAGGCCGAGGCCCGCCGTGGCGTCCGTATTGGGCTGGGCGGCCCGGAAGCGGGCGCCCGTGTGGGAGGCGTTCAGCTCTCCCAGCATCTCGCTGAGCAGATCCTGGAAGTCCACGTTATTGGCCACGTGGGGCAGGAACTTCTGGTAGGCGTCGTGGTAGAACGGCCAATCCACGCCCTGCAGGTCCACCACGTAGAATTTTTTCACCACCTGGCGCCAGGCATGCTCGAAGATGTAGGCCCGCTCGGCCCGCGGGTCGTTGACGAGCTCGCCAGCCACGACCAGGTCCTCGCGCTTGCCGGATTCCGCTTCGATCTTCACCAGCTTGCCATCGGCCTGGATCAGCAGGAACTTGCCATCCCGAGAGGCCTCCATGCCGACTCGGTTGGCGCCCAGCTTGGCCACCAGCTTGTTCTCGTGGGTGCGCAGATCGGTGGACCAGAGATCGAAGCCCTTCTCGAAACGGGCCAGGTAGTACAGGGCGTCACCGGCCTTATTGACCACCGCATCGCCCAGGGTCGTCGTGTGGGTAGTCAAGCGAGCCCGTCGGTCCTCCAGCCCTTCCCAGTCGATTTTCACAAGCTCGAGCTGGGGCTTGGCCTCCTTCTTGGCATCCTTGTCGGCCTTGGCCTTGGCCTCCGTGTCCTTGTCTTCCTGCTCCTTCACCAGGGCGAAGTCCTCCTTGGAGAGCTGGAATCGGTCCCAGGCCGCCTTCGTGAGGAACACGCCGTAGATGTCGCTGGTGGTGCCTTTCTGCCCCAGGTTGCGGTAGCCTTCCCGGTCCGTCGTCCAATAGACCATGGTCCCATCGGGCGAAAAGCGCGGCTCGTCATCGGCAAAACCGCTGCGGCTCAGGTTGTGCACGACGCCATCACCCTCCGCCGACATCAGCGCCACGTCGCGGAGCCAGCCCAGGCCCGTGTTGATGGAGAGCAGCAGCCACTTGCTATCCGGCGACCAGGTGAAGGATTGGTCGCCATCGGCGTAGGAGTAGTTCCGACCGGCCTGCAGGATGGTCCGGGTCTTGCGGCTCTCCAGGTTCAGCACCTTCAGGCCTGTCCGCTCCTCGAGGAAAGCCACCTCCTTGCCGTCCGGGCTGAAGAGGGGCTGGAACTCGTCGGCCTCGGTGGCGACCAGGGGCTTCTCCTCCAGCAGGGTGGAGGCGTAGAAATAGGGCTCCTCCTTGCGCACCAGCTTGCAGGTGTAGATGTCCCAGCTCTTCCCCCGCTCGGCAGCATAGACCAGCGTGCGGCCATCGGGGCTGAAGCCCACCGAGCGCTCCTGACCAGCCGTGCTGGTGATGCGCCGCGTCACCTTCCCGTCCACGGAACTGACGAAGACCTCCCCTCGCACGATGTAGGCCACCTCTTTGCCATTGGGCGAGAGGGCCATCTCGGAGATGCCCCCATTCACCGGCAGGATGCGCTCCTGGGTCGAACGGCCATCCACCGATAGGGAAACGCCCACCTTCACGGGCTGGCCTCCCGGCCGCTGAGTGTAGAGCTCGCCGTCATAGGTGAAGCAGAGGGTATTGTCCCGGGCCGCGCTGAGAAAGCGCACGGGATGGCGCGTGAAATGGGTGAGGAGGGCGGGAGCCTCGCCGCCCTTCAGGCTGCCGCGCACCACGTTGAAGCTGCCGCTCTGTTCGTTCAGGTAGAAATAGCTGCCGCCCTCCGAACCGAAGACGGGGTTGCGATCTTCTCCGGCGAAATCGGTGAGCTGGGTATACGTTCCAGAGGCCAGCTCGAACTGCCAGATATCTCGGGCCACGGCCGACGTGTGGTGCTTGCGCCAAGGGTCTTCGTAGCCCTTCAGGTCCTGATAGAGGAGGGTCTTGCCGCTGGGATCGAAGACGGCGGCCTCCATGGCGTGGGTGCTAAGCAGCCGCGCTTCGCCTCCCTCCACGCTCACCCGGTAGGTCTGGGAGAGGCCGCCCGAGGGGAACTGGCGGCTGCTGCTGGCCTGCTGGCGGTTGGAGAGGAAGAGGATCTCCCGGTCATCGGGCGAAAAGCTAAGGGGCACATCGTTGGCCGAATGGAAGGTGAGGCGGCGGGTTTCCCCCCCTTGAGCCGGCATGACGTAGACGTCCAGATTGCCCGCCCGATCCGAGGCAAAGGCGAGGTGCTTGCCGTCATGACTCCAGACCGGGTTGGAGTGGTGGGAGCCATCCACCGTGAGGGGCTTGGCCGTGCCCCCTTGAGTCGGCACCGAATACAAGTCCCCCTGGTAGCAGAAGACGATCGACTTCCCGTCGGGAGAGATGGCCGGATGCCGAATCCAGAGGGGCGTCTTCTGGGCCACCAGGGCCCCCGAAGCCAGCACACAGAACAGCGCGGAAGGAACGAATGCACGCATGGAAGGATCTCCCTAAGAAACATACCCCATTCGAGGGGCCCCTGGCTCAAGCCCGAAGCTACTTCAGCTGATCGACGGCTCTGGAGGCCTTGCCGGCCTTGCGGGCCTCCTGGATCAGTTGGACGATCTGGTCATTGGCCTGCCTGCTGGCCTCCTTCATCTTCTGACCCAGGGCGCGCATCTCACTGGAAAGTGCCTTCATCGGCTCCTTCTGCTCCTTCATCTGGGTTTTGAGGGCCTCCATCTGGGGCTTCATCTCCGCCTGGGCCTTGGCCATCTCTTCCTTGAGGGATTGCATCTCGCCCTTGAGGGCCTGCAGCTCCGTCTCGAGGCCCTGCCTTTCGGAATCGCTCAGCCCCGGGGCATGGAGACGCCCTTGCACCGTGCCCATCTTCCCGCCCACGGTCCCCATACGGCCCCCGATCTCCCCGAGCCTTCCGCCCAGGGTTCCCATCTGGCCGCCCAGATCACCCATCCTGCCTCCGGCATCACCCATCTTCCCGCCGAGGCGCCCCATTTCGCCCCCGAGCTCATCGACGGGGTGGTGGATTTCCCGGGCCCGGGCCACGCTGCTGGGATCGGTGATGACATAGGAGACGCCCTTCTCCCTGAACCAGAGGACATCCGAACCGAGTTTGGCCTGGAGAGCCTCGATTTCCTTGGTATGGCGCGTATTCCAATGCCCTGAGACCCCCTTTTCATCCTTCTTGCCGAAGGCAAACTGCTGGATGGGTCCCTTCAGGACATTCTCTTTTTCAGACGCGTGGGCCACCGGCGCCTTCGTGTCCTTGGAATGGGCTGCGAGCACAGAGCCCGCCAGGGCGAGGATGGCGATACCGGTTATGGGGAGGAGCCCGTTCCAGGAGAAGGGCTGAGTATCGGGCTGGATGAGATTTCGGATTCGGCGCATGAGATTGCCTCCGTGGGCCGCTTGGGCCAGATGAGGGGTGGAGAGCTGGAACCGGTCCAACTCCTGGAGGGCCAGGACCAGGCGCCGCGGTTCGCCGAGGGTTCTGGCCGCACATTCATCGCAAATCAATTCCCGTTCCTGGCGGACCTGGCGGGAAATCCACCAGACGGCAGGGTGGTAGAAAAGGGTGGTCTCCAACCCCCGCTGGAGGAGGTTCACGAGATAGTCCAGCCGTTTGACATGGGCCAGTTCATGGGCCAGGAGCGCCTCCAGGAGCGAAGCGTCCATCCCCGTGAGGGCCCCCAGGGGGAACAGGATCACCGGCCTCCACCAGCCCAGGACCATGGGTGTATCGATGGAGGCACTGACCCTCAGGCACAGGGCGCGGGTCACACCCATGCGCGCGGCGAGTTCCAGCATCCGCCGCTGCCAGACGCTGGGCACGGGTTCCCCGCTCTCGCGGCGCCGACGACGTACCCATAAGAGACCGGAAAGGATGCGCAGCGAGAGCAGCCCGATGCCGACCAGCCAGGCCAGGACCACGAGATCCATATGCCTGAGCAGCCTGTCTTCCAGGCCCATGGAAAGGGGTTGGAACCGCACGACCCGAGGCGCCTGGATGGCCTTCTGTTCTGAGATATCGAGGGTCCTGACAATGGGTGGGATGTCCGAGGGCTTGGCATGGGATTCCAATCGCCCGATCAGCCCAAGAACGGGCATCGCCGCACAGACGAGCAGGCCCAGGATGCCGATGACATAGCGGACCCGCGGCCCGGCATGGCGCGCCAGCCAGAGCGCAAACGCCGTGAGCCCCCAGACCAGGCAGCCCTGCCAGAGGAAGTGCAGGAGGGAAAGCCCCAGCGCCGGAATCAGGGGAGAGCTTCCCGCCGTCATCGCTCGGCCTCCCCCCGCAGGAAGGCTTCGATTTCAGAGCGCTCTTCCGGAGTGATGTGGCCGCCCTGCAGGGCCGCCATCACCAGTTCCTTCCCGGACCCTGAGAAGGCCATCCGGATGAAGTCCGTCAGCAACCCCTTGCGAGTCACCTCCTTGGCCTGGACCGGGGCATACACATGCGAACGCTGGCTTTCGTTCCGGGACACCAGCCCCTTGTCATGCATGATCTGGAGCTGGCGCAAGACATTGGCATAGGCGATCTCGCGTGCCTTCGCGGCCTCGAGGTGGACTTCCTTCACCGTAGACGGCCCCAGGCGCCAGAGGACGCGCAGGAGATCCAGTTCAGCAGGGGTAGGTTTCGGCAGCTTCGGCATGCTCGCTCCGTATCGTCAGAAGTAGAATGAGCTTTCTAGAAAAATAGTTCTAGAACTTTTTTTCTAGAAACATTCTGGGCGCCGAGGTTGCCGCCCTGAACCCACCCCCGGGGCCTTCGATCGGAGGACGCGGACAAGCCAGCGAGATTCAATATCTGGGTGGCTGGCGGAATCCCTCGCTGGCGCGGCTCTCGCAGCTGGCTCGGCCGCACGGCCCCTAGGACCCGCTTCCGTCGTCGGTCCTCCTCCGTCAGGGCCCGAGTCCAGGGTCCTGTGATTCGATTCTGCCTCCCCAAAACGAATGTGGCCCCGCGGAGGGGCCACATTCGTTTTGGTGCCTGGAGGCGGAATCGAACCGTCGACACATGGATTTTCAGTCCATTGCTCTACCAACTGAGCTACCCAGGCGGGAACAGTCAGGTTATCAGGGATGGGCGCTTTTTCAAGTGCGATGGAAGGGGTGCTGGGGCATCCTGGGAGCTTCGGAGCATACGGAATGGCCACCAATCCCAAGAGCAAGGAAATCCAGGTCCAGAAGCCGGCCCAGAGCCTGCAAGCCTTTCAGCAGAAGCTGGCCCGGGGCGAGGACTCCCAGATCACCCTCCTCAAGCCCCTGCTCATCGGGGCGGGCATCGTGGCCGTCCTGGTGCTGGGCACCTTCGGCTTCCTGGCCTGGCGCGCCAATGTGCTCGAGAAGCACGAGGTGGCCGTGGCCGAACTCCTCACGGAAGTGCAAGGGGATGGCCTGAGCCCCGTGCCCCCCGCTGAGCTGGAGCAGCGCATGCGGGCCCACCTGCCTCAACTCGAGGCCCTGGCCAAGCGCGCCCCGAGCGCAGCCACGGCCACCACCCAGGGTCTCCTGGCCTCCTGGCGCCTCCAACTGGACGGCAAGGCTCCCCAGGCGCCTGAGGGTACGGACCCCTGGGCCCGGCTGCGCACGGCCCAGCGGCAGCTCGCCCTAGGCCAGGCCGACGCCGTGGCCTCGACCCTCCAGCCCCTGCGCCATGCCGCCAAGCCCGATACGCCCTGGGCCCCCCTCTACTGGACCACCCTGTTGGAACTCCACCGCCTGAAGGGGGACCGGGATCAGGCGTGGCATGACTATGCCGAATACAAGGCCCTCTTCAAGGACCGCGCCGACCCTTCCTTCGAGAAGGTGCTGGCCAGCATCTGACCGCGGGAGATAGCCTCCTAGAAAAGGATCGCGCCTCATCCCTGGAAGGGAAAGGCGCAAATCCTCTCGTAGCGAGACCCTTGGGGCCCCAGATGGCTGCGGAGGAGGACCAGTTCCGGAACCTGGAAGACAAGGGGTTCCGGCGCAGGCTCCAAGAACGCGATATCCGTCGGGACCCGGAAACGGGCCACGGTCAGATGGGCCGCGAAGGGTTTCCCATCCAGCGGGAGGCCCTCCCGCTGAAGCGCCTCTCGGAGCCCCGCCGCCAGGGATTCCAGTGCGGGATTTTTCTCCACTCCGAGCCACAGGACTCGGGCCCTGGAAGGACGCTGAAAGCCCCCCAACTCCGCCGTGCGGAGCGTGAGGGGCGCGCAGCATTCCGCGACCCGGGTCCCGATCTCCCTTAGGGACGGAAGCCTCTCTTCTGGAAGCTCCCCCAGGAAGGCCAGGGTGAGATGCAGCCTCCAGGGGTCGGTCCAGGGCAGGGCCGGATGGGAGGCCTGGAAGGCGATCAGCCCTTCCTTCAGCGTTCGAGACGGGTCCAGGGCGAAGAACAAACGCATCGTCGTCACAACGGAGCCTCAGGGCCGGAGGCGGGCCTGGCCGCGCCACGGGCGCCGGTGGATTCAGCCCTGAGCCGCAGGGCGGCGAAGAAGACCCGCTGGGTCATCCCCGGCGTTCCCTCCACCACGTCCTCCCCGTTTCCACGTCCCGGGCGATGCGCTCGCGCAGGGCCTCCACGCCCTCGAAGCGCTCTTCCCCTCGGATGCGATGAAGGAAGGCCAGTTCTAGCCTGGCGCCATAGAGATCGCCATCGAAATCCGGCAGGAAGGTCTCGATGCTGAGGTTCTGTCCCTGGAAGGTGGGTTTCTGGCCCACGTTGGTAAGGCCCAGGCGGGGATGGACCAGCCGGGGGCCTCGCACCTCGGTCACATAGACGCCGAAGCCGGGCAGCTGTTCCTGCTCCCATTGGAGATTGGCCGTGGGAAAGCCCAGATGGCGGCCCCGGCGATCGCCCTCCACCACCACCCCCGTGATGGCGTACGGCCGACCCAGAAGGCGGAGAGCCTCGTCCACATCGCCCCATTCGAGGGCCTCCCGGACCCGGGTGCTGGAGAGCCACCCCTCGTCGTAGGCCTTGAAGGCGTGGGGCATGACCTTGACGCCGGCCTCCAGACCCCATTCCTCCAGGGCCAGGAGATCCCCCAGCCGGTCCCGCCCGAAACGAAAGGCGCGCCCCACATGGAGTTCCACGGGTTCCAACACCCGGTCCAGGGACGTCAGGAAACTCTGAGCGCTCTGTTGGGAAAAGGCCCGACTGAAGGGGATCACCCAGGCGAGATCCAAACCCACGGCCTCGAAGGCCGCCAGGCGCTGGGTCAGAGTCGTGAGTTGCTTGGGTCTCCGCTCCGGCGCCACCACCACCGTCGGGTGGGGATCGAAGGTGACCACGGTGGCCGTGATGCCCCGCTCCTTGGCGCGGCGCACGGCCAGGGAGAGGAGTTCCCGATGGCCCGTATGGAGGCCATCGAAATTACCCAATGTGAGGACGGTGGGACCCGAATGGAGGGGGGCCTCTTCCAGGCCATGGCGCCAGACCTTCA
Source organism: uncultured Holophaga sp. (assembly GCA_963664825.1). GTDB lineage: Bacteria > Acidobacteriota > Holophagae > Holophagales > Holophagaceae > JAYREN01. The sequence goes on along the minus strand of OY761614.1, from coordinate 1,898,640 downwards.
CGACTTGTCCCCGGGGTGTTCCGCGGGCCAGGCCAGGCTGGCGACGATGCTGCCGGCCAGGGCGGCGGTGATGAACAGGAGGCTGACCAGGATCAGCCCCTGGTCCGAAACGCCCATCCAGACTTTGAGCCAGTGCGCCGCGCACATCTTGATGCCCACGAAGGTGAGGATGACGGCCAGCCCCACCTTCAGGCGATGGAAGCGATCCATCATCTTGGCCAAGAGGAAGTAGAGGCTGCGCAGGCCCAAGATGGCGAAGATGTTCGAGGTGTAGACCACGAAGGGATCCCGGGTGATGGCCAGCACCGCCGGAATGCTATCGACGGCGAAGATGAGATCCGAGACTTCGATGGAGATCAGCACCAGCAGCATGGGTGTGGCGTACATCCGGTGGTGCTTCAACGTGAAGAGATGCTGATGTCCGCCCTCGGGATCGAAGGGCACGAACTTCCGGAAGGCCCGCACGATGCCATTCTTGGTGGGGTCGGACTCCGCTTCCTCCACGAAGAACATCTTGATGCCGGTATAGACCAGGAAGGCGCCGAAGACGTACATCATCCATTCGAAGCGGTTCAGCAGGGCCGTGCCCATCAGGATCATAGCGGCCCGCATGATGAGCGCCCCCAGGATGCCCCAGTAGAGGATGCGGTGCTGGTTCTTCATCTCCACGCCGAAGGCTGCGAAGAGCATGACGAACACGAAGAGATTGTCCACACTCAGGCTCTTCTCCAGCACATAGCCCGTGAGCCATTCCGTGCCCTTGAGGGGACCCATCCAGTGGAAGATGATGCCGTTGAAGACTAAGGCGAGGGTGATCCACACGGCACTCCAGACGGCCGCCTCGCGAAAACTCGGGGCATGGACGCGCCGATTGAAGACCCCCAGATCCAGCGCCAGCATCACGAAGACCAGGGCATGAAAGCCCAGCCAAGCCCAAAGAGGTGCGGATTGGAGCAGAACAGTAAACACGGAGCCTCCGAAGCCTCCAGTTTATCGGCCTAGTCCCAGAGCGCCGCTAGAATCAGAGATTCCTCTGGAGAGTCCCATGTTCTTCCCCCCCATTCGCGAAGCGTTGGCCCTCACCCGGCGGTCGGGAGGTGCCGCATGATCCCGAAGCAGGAGCGGAGGGCCACGCCGCCTCAGGCGGCGCCCGTAGGGCGCGGCACAGGAAGTGCCGCGTGAGCCTACCCCGCTTCGTCCTGGCCTTCCCGGGTATTCCTGCCGAGAACACCCTCGTCCCTCTGGAACCGGAACAGGCGCGACACCTGGCCGTCCTGCGCCTCCAGCCGGGGGATGCCCTGGAACTGCTCCTGCCCCCGGGACCCTGGAAGGCTGATCTCGCCGAACTGGGGAGGCACGGCGCCACCGCGCGGTTGGTGGCCCACCTGGAGGAGAACCGGGAACCGCCCATCCCGATCCACGCCTGCCTGCCCCTCACGGCTCAGTTATCGCTGTGGGACGAATGGTTGCCGGGGGCGGTGGAACTGGGGGTCACGCTCATCCAGCCCGTGGTCTTCGCCCGCAGCCAGTACGAGAGCCGGAAGATCGGCCCCCGGCTGGAGCGATGGCGGCGCATCGTGGTAGCCGCCTGCGAACAGAGCCACCGCAGCACCATCCCCGAATTGCGGGATCCCATTCCCTTCCAGGCCCTGCTGGATTGGGATCTCTCCCAGAAGTGGGTGGCCTATGAACTCCGCACGGAGGAACTCAACCCGACCCTCCGCCGCGAAGGACTCGCCTTCACCCACGGCCCCGAGGGCGGCATCACCGATGGGGAGATATCTGCCCTCCGGGACGCGGGCTGGGCCCCGATCTCCCTGGGGGCGAGTATCCTGCGGGCCGTCACCTGCCCGGCGGCCATCCTGGGGGCCGTGCAGTTCCAGCTGGGACGCTGAGGCCGCCGGGAACTGCACCTTCGGCTCAGCCCTTCACGATCACCCAGATCCCCACGCCGATGAAGAGCGAGCCCGCGAGATACTTGATCAGGAATTCGGGCACCAGTTTGAAGAGCGCGCCTCCCACCAGGACACCCACGGCCGTGGCACAGACGAGGGCGGCGCTGGCCGCGCAGAAGACCGTCAGGATGGCGCCACTCTTCGCCGTCGCCGTCATGGCGGCGAGCTGGGTCTTATCGCCCAGCTCCGCCAGGAAGACGGTTCCGAATGTCGTCCAGAAGAGTGCCTTGTTCATCCTCGCCCCCGGGCAATGGTAGCGCTGGTCCGCCGCATTCCGACTTTGGAACCGCGGGAAAAAGTCGCACACTGTCTTCATGGCGCTCACTCGCTACGACCTCCCGATCACCTTCGTCGACACTCCCGAGAAACTGGGGGTTGTGCTGCCCGACTGGTTCGCGGCCCACCTCCTGGCAGTCGATGTGGAGTGCAGCCTGACGGGCTTTCACCACTGCGCCATGGCCCTCGTTCAGATCGCGAGCCACGAGCAGGCCTGGCTCGTGGACCCCATCGCGCTGGGGCCGCTAATGAAGCCCGCCATGCGGGCCTTGGCGGAAATTCCCTGGATCGCCCACGATTTTTCCGGCGATGGCATCGTGTTCAAGCGGCTCTATGACGTGATGCCCTGCGGCGTGATGGATACGATGCTCTTGGCCAGGGCCCTGGGCTATCCCCAGCCGGGACTCAAGACGCTAGCCCGGCTGAAGCTGGGCATCGAGATCCCGAAGGAAGAGCAGGATAGCAATTGGATGCTGAGGCCCCTCCGGTCCTCCCAGATCAGCTATGCGGCCCGGGACGCGGCCCTGCTGCTGCCCCTCCTGCGGCGCCTCGCCGAAGAGGCTGAACTGCGCAAGGAGGATCCCGAGATCGGCCCCCGCCTCGCGCGCCTGCCCATGGAGATCCGCCATCTGGTGAACCGCATCCATCACTACCGGGTGCCGGAGCGCCACCCTGTGGTGGAAAAGGCCCGATCCATGGGCCTGGGCGCCCTCGCCGAGCATCGCGCCCACCTGCTTTCCGAGCTGCGCCTCAAATGGGGCAACGAGGGGGATGTGGCCGCAGTGATGGAGCTGGGAAACCGCTGGATCCTCGCCCGGGTCCAGCATCCTCCCAAATCCAAGGAGGCTCTGGAACGCTGCATCCCCAACCCCCGCTTCCGGGCCAAGCGCCTGGACGCGCTCTGGGATGTATTCGGTTCCTAAGGATCTCTGCCTAAACTAACACCAGGCCCCGGCCCAGCCGATGCCTTGTCCGTAGTGTTCGGAGGCCGCCATGTCCCAGGACGAAGTGATCATCCGTTTTCCCCAGGGTCTCATCGGATTTCCGGATCGGAAGGCATTCCAGCTCTTCGAACCCGTCGATGGGTATCCCCTCAAGTTCCTCCAAAGCACCGAAGACCCCGATCTCTCCTTCACCTGCATGGACGCCGCAGCCGTGAAGATGGACTACGAGGTGCCCCTGGAGGATTCCGTGGCCCAGGTGCTTTCCCTGGAGTCCCCCCAGGACGCGCTGGTGCTCCTGCTGATGGTCGTGCCCGCCGATCCCAGCCAGATGACGGCCGATCTGGCCGGCCCCCTGGTCATCAATACCCGCACCCGCATCGGCGTTCAGGTGGTCCTGGACAGCAAACAGTTCCAACTCCAATACCCCGTATTCAATGCCAAGGAGGAGGTGTTGATCACCTTTCCGGCGGGCCTGGTGGGCTTCCCTCGGATCCGCTCCTTTCGTCTCTTCGAACCCGCAGGGGGCTATCCTCTCAAGTTCCTTCAATCCGTGGATGAACCCGACATCTCCTTCACCTGTATGGACGTGGCGGCCATCCAGCCGGATTACGAGGTACCGCTGGGGGAAGAGGATGCGGCGATCCTCGCCCTGGAGGCGCCCATCGACGCCCTGGTCCTGGCCCTGGTGGTCATCCCGGAGGATCCCCGGAAGATGACCGCCAACCTGGCGGGCCCCCTGGTCATCAACGGCAAGACCCGCATCGGCCGACAGGTGGTGCTGAATACCGAGACCTACCCCCTCCAGTTCCCCATCCTCGCGGGTCGCTAGTCGTTGCCAGGGATAACAAATCCGGAAAGCATTGCGTACTTCGTAACGGCCCCAAGGAGGCTCCCCTCGTGCTCGTCATTACCCGCAAGGCTGACGAATCCATCATCATCAATGGCAATATCGAAGTGATGGTCGTGGGCATCACCAAGGAGGGTGTGCGCCTGGGCATCAAGGCCCCCCGGGAAGTCCAGGTCCACCGCAGCGAAGTCTTCGAGGCCATCGCCGCCGCCAACCGCGCCGCGACCCCCACCCCGGGGGTGCCCATCCAGGAAGCCGCCGCCCTCCTGCGCGGCAGTGCCCCTAAAGTCCGGTTGACCAAGCACCGATAAGGAAGGGTCTGGAGTTCCCATGGACGTGCAAGGCATTACCCCCGCTTCGGTCTCTGCCCAGAACCAGGCGATCACACAAGAATCGGCGGGCGTCCTGGTGCTGAAGAAGGCCCTGGATGCCCAGTCCACCCAGGCCCTGCAGCTCGTCCAGATGATGAACCAGAGCACAGGCATCGGCTCCAGGATGGATACCAGCGCCTGAGCCCATTTGCCATGAAAGAGGGGACCGCTCGCTAGAGTTCGCTTCCCGCCTATCGCAGGCTCCACTGAGCCTGCTCCTAATCGCGCGTTGTGCGATTAGAGGCGGGCCCCGTGTCCCCCCTTTGACCCCCACGTGATGTCCAGGCGAAGCCCGGACATCACGTCTGCGTTCACACCAGGTAGGGCTTCAGATACTGACCGGTGACGCTGGCCTTTCTCTTCGTCACATCCTCGGGCGTGCCTTCGGCCACGATCTGACCACCGGCGGCCCCGCCTTCGGGACCCAGGTCCAGGATCCAATCGGCCGTCTTGATGACGTCCAGATTGTGCTCGATGACCACGAGGGTATTGCCGGTTTCCACCAACCGGTTTATCACTTCCAGCAGCTTCTGGATGTCCTTGAGATGGAGGCCCGTGGTGGGCTCGTCCAGGATGTAGAGCGTGCGCCCCGTACCCCGCTTGGAGAGTTCCTTGCCGAGCTTCACCCGCTGGGCTTCGCCGCCGGATAGCGTGGTGGCGCTTTGTCCCAGGCGGATGTAGCCCAGGCCCACGTCCAGGAGGGTCTGGAGCTTGTTGGCCAATACGGGAATGGGCGCGAAGAGCTCCAGCGCCTCTTCCACAGTCATCGCCAGCACATCGGAGATGCTCTTGCCCTTGTAGTGAACCTCCAGGGTCTCGCGGTTGTAGCGCCTGCCCTTGCACTGTTCGCAGGTGACATAGACGTCCGGGAGGAAATGCATCTCGATGCGGATGACGCCATCACCTTCGCATTTCTCGCAGCGCCCGCCCTTCACGTTGAAACTGAAGCGGGACGCGCCATAGCCCCGCGCCTTGCTCTCGGGGAGCTTGGCGAAGAGTTCCCGAAGGGGCGTGAAGAGGCCCGTATAGGTCGCCGGGTTGCTGCGGGGGGTCCGACCAATGGGCGCCTGATCGATATCGATGACCTTGTCAATATGCTCCAGGCCTTGGATCTTCCGGTGCTGGCCCACCACGTGGGTCCCCTGATGGAGCCGGTTGGCGAGGGCCTTGTAGAGGATCTCGTTGACCAGCGTGCTCTTCCCGCTGCCCGAAACGCCTGTCACACAGGTGAAGAGGCCGATGGGAAACTTCACGTCAATGTCCTGGAGATTGTTCTCCCGGGCACCCAGCACCTGGATGTGCCCTCGCTGAGCCTTGCGGCGCTTGCATGGCAAGGGAATGGTCTCCTTGCCGCAGAGGAAGTGGCCCGTGATGGAATCGGGATGCTGGGCGATCTCAGCAGGCGTGCCCTGGGCCACCAGCCATCCCCCGTGTTCACCGGCTCCTGGCCCCAGATCCACCACGTAATCGGCCTCCAGGATCGTCTCCAGGTCGTGCTCCACCACGAGCACCGTGTTGCCCAGATCGCGCATTTCCTTGAGGGTCTTCAGCAGCTTTTGGTTATCCCGCTGATGGAGACCGATGCTGGGCTCGTCCAGCACGTACATGACCCCCTGGAGCTTCGAACCGATCTGGGTGGCCAAGCGGATGCGCTGCCCCTCGCCCCCCGACAGGGTCTCCGCGCTGCGATCCAGCGTGAGGTAGCCCAAGCCCACATCATCCAGGAAGCCCAGGCGCTCGTTGATCTCCTTGAGAATCTTTTCAGCAATGGCCACGTCCCGTCCGTCCAGCTTCAGACGGGTGAACCAAGACCTGGATTCGCGGACGCTCTGCTCCACCACTTCGGCGATATTTTTCCCTCCGACGAAGACGCTCAGCACCTCGGGCTTGAGGCGCTGGCCCTGGCAGGTTTCGCAGGGGATGACGCGCATGGATTCCTCCATCTCGGCGCGCACCTCCTCGCTGTTGGTTTCCTTGTAGCGGCGCTCCAGGTTGCCGATGACGCCTTCGAAGGTGTGGAGGAATTCGTACTTGCTGCGGCCCTTCTCGTATTTGAAGCGCATGGCCCGAGTGCTGCCGTAGAGCAGGATCTCGCGGATCTCCGCGGGCAGCTTCTTCCAGGGCGCCTCCAGGCTGAAATCCAGCTTGGAAGCGAGCTGATCCATCATCTGGGCCCGCCATCCGTCGTCGCCGACGCTCTTCCAGCCTGTGGCCTGAATGGCCCCCTGGTTGATGGAGAGGGCCGGGTTGGGCACGATCAGCTCTTCGGCGAACTGGCGCTTGAAGCCCAAGCCATCACAGGCTGTGCAAGCCCCGTAGGGCGTATTGAAGGAGAAACTGCGGGGTTCCAGCTCCAGAAGCCCCAGGCCGAAGCGCCCGCACTTGGCGTTATTGCAGGCCAGCTTCGAGGAGAAGAGGCGTTCCGTCCCGTCCAGATCCACCAGGGCGCTGCCCTCAGCGAGATTGCAGGCCATCTCCAGACTATCGGCCAGCCGCGTGCGGATGGCTGCACTCACCTTCAAACGATCGATGACCACCTCGAGGTTGTGCTTCTTCTGCTTGTCCAGCTCCGGCAGCCCTTCGGTCAAGTCGTGCATTTCGCCGTTCACCCGAGCCCGGATGTAGCCGCGTTTCATCAGATCCTGGAGCTGCTTCTTGAATTCGCCCTTCCGGCCTCGCACGATGGGGGCCAGGATCTGAAGCTTCGTGCCCTCGGGCTGGGCCAGGATCTGGTCGGCCATCTCCTGGATGGTCTGGCTGGCGATGGGTTGGCCGCACTCCACGCATACAGGCTTACCCGTGCGGGCGAAGAGCAGGCGCAGGTAGTCGTAGATCTCCGTGACGGTGGCCACCGTGGAACGCGGGTTGCGGCTGGTGGTCTTCTGCTGGATGGAGATGGCCGGGCTGAGACCCTCGATGAAATCCACGTCGGGCTTCTCCATCTGGTCCAGGAACTGCCGCGCGTAGGCGCTGAGGCTCTCCACATAGCGCCGCTGGCCTTCCGCGTAGAGCGTATCGAAGGCGAGGCTGGACTTGCCGCTGCCCGATAGCCCCGTGATGACGATCAACCGGTTGCGGGGCAGCACCAGATCGATGTTCTTCAGGTTGTGCTCCCGGGCACCGCGGATCGTGATGCTATCCATGTCAAAGCTCCCTCGCCATATTACGCTAAAAGTTCGCCATCTCGAGGACTTCGATAGCCCCTTCTTCTTTCGATGCGGCGAAGGGTCTGTTGTCAGAATGGGGGCATGTCTTCCGCCGCCTTCTCCCCTTCCCGGCATCGCGCCTCGTGAGATTCCGCCTTCGCAGGATCCTCCCCCTGGGCTGGTTCAAGAGCCTGCATGCCAAACTCTTCATCGTCACGGCCATCCTCACGAGCGGCATCACGGTGGCCGTGGCCCTTCAGATCAACCGGAATCTGCGGAGAGAGCTGGAATCCTATTCACGAAAGCTGGCCATCGAGACCTCCCAGGCCGTGGAAGCCGATATCACGGCCCGGGATCCCACCTTCAGCGATCCCCGCAAGATCGAAGAGGTGCTGGAGAGCCTGGCAGGAGACGGACGAGCGATCTTCCAGATTGATGTCTTCAAGGCCGAAGGGAGGGACCAGATCAACTTCGTCACCTCCTCCGGCGACGACAGCACCATCGACTGGAAGCCAGGCCTTTCGACCTACATGACCGTGGGGACACCCACGGCCGAGATCGTGCCCCTGGTCGATCCCGAGGGAAAGGTGAACCGGGGCTGGAGAGTCTTCTATCCCATCCACAACCCCAAGCCCGGGCACCCCCCCATCGGCCTGATCCGCACCTACTGCGATCTGGAACGCTGGGAAGTGGTCTGGGAGAAGAACCTCCAACGCACGCTGTATCTGCTTCCCCCAGTGCTTTTGGGCGAATTCATCCTGCTCTGGGTGCTCCTGGGCGTGATCCTGAGCGATCCACTGAAGGGCATCATGGAGGCCATGCGGAAACTGGAGCGAGGCGACGCGTCCGCTCGGGCCAACATTGCCCGCAAGGACGAACTGGGACAGATCGCCCTGCGCTTCAATCAGATGGCTTCCCAGCTGGAACGCGCCTCGACGGAACGGGAGGCCCTGGTGGAGGAGATCCGCGGCCTCAACACCAATCTCCAGGACCGCATCGACGCCGCCCTGCGGGAGCTGCAGATCAAGAACCAGGAGTTGGAGCAGCTCATGGAGCGCAATTCCCTCCTCCGGGAAGAACTGGGCGTCCAGGAGCGGCTGGCCGTGGCCGGACAATTGACGGCGGCCTTCGCCCACGAGGTGGGCACGCCCCTCAATCTGGTCAACAGCCATCTGCAGCTACTCCACGGCCAGGCGGATCTGAGCGATCGCACCCGGGATCGCCTCGGGGTCATCCAGGCTCAGATCGAACGGGTGGGAGAGATCGTGCGGAAGCTCCTGGGCCACACGCGCCGTCCCAAGCTCCGGCAGGAGCCCCTGGTATTCGCCACCCTGGTGGCCGACCTGCAGCGGCTCTGGACGCCCACCCTGGCCACGCACCACATCACCTTTGCCTGCACGGCGCCCGAATCCTGTGTGCTCCGGGTGGACCGCAAGCAGATGGAGCAGATCTTCATCAACCTCGTGAACAACGCCGTGGACGCCATGCCCGAGGGAGGCGAGATCCGGCTCCAGGTGGAGGCCGATCCCACCTCCCTGCCCTCCGCGCCCTTCTGGCAGTTCAAGCTGCGGGACCAGGGCCTGGGCATCCCTCCGGAACTCATATCCAAGGTCTTCAAACCCATGTTCACCACGAAGCCCGAAGGCAAGGGCACGGGCCTCGGCCTCACCATCGTGCGGGAGATCCTGCGCAACCATGGCGGGGATATCCGCATCGAGAGCGAGGAAGGCCAGGGCACGACCATGATCTTCACGCTGCCGGGAGAGGTCGTGGCCTGACCAAGGACCCTGATCCCCTACAGCTCCACCAGCTCCACGTTCCCTACGGCCTCGCCCAGGAAGCGCTCCCCCACTTCCCGGAGGCGGCTGCTGGCATCGGTCAGGAGGACGCGCAAGGGACCCCGGGCGCTCTCTGTGCGGTATCCGAGGCTGCCCTGGAGGAGGCGGTCCACGCTCTGGGCCGTCACCTCGCCGCTATCGATCCAGCGGGTGCCGGGCCGGGTGCGCTCCAGGCTGGGCAGCAGCGTGGGATAGTGGGTGCAGCCCAATACGACCGTCTTGGCCTCGAAGGGCAGCTGGTTGAGGTAGCGGCGACTAATGGCGTCAGTGATGGGATCGTCGAACCAGCCCTCCTCGGCCAGGGGCACGAAGAGCGGGCAGGCCATGCTGTGGATCACCTTTTCCGGATCCCTCCGGTGGATGGCCTTGTCGTAGGAGGCGCTGGAGATGGTGGCCAGAGTGCCGATGACGCCGACGGGCCCCTTGGCCAGCGCCGCCACCTCGGCCCCGGGCTCGATCACGCCCAACACGGGACAGGGACTGGCGGCCTGGAGGGCCGGGAGCCCGTGGGCGGAGGCCGTATTGCAGGCCACCACCAGGAGCTTGGGATCGAAGCGCTGGAGGATCTCCCCCATCTGCAGGGTGTAGCGCTCGATGGTCCGATGGCTCTTGCTGCCGTAGGGGAGGCGGGCCGTGTCCCCCAGGTAGACGATGGATTCACCCGGCAGAAGGCGCCGCAGGGCGCGCACCACGGTGAGGCCGCCGATGCCGCTATCGAAGACGCCGATGGGCCGATCCGGGTTCATGGGAGGCGCTCGCAGAGAATGGCCACCCAGGCCCCCTCCTGCACCACGCGCAGGGGCCGGAAACCCTCCGTGGCAAGGCTCACGAGGGCCTCGTCCTGGCGATCGGCGAGAATGCCCGAGGCCACCAGCCAGCTGCCGGGAGACGCGATCTCCGCCATGCGGGGCAGGAGCTCCTGGATGGTCTCCAGCAGGATATTGGCCAGCATTCCCTGGTAGGGGCCCCGGAAGCGTTCCTCCTCCAGCCTTCCCACGAAGGATTCGAAGGGTTTGGCACTCTTGAGGACGCCCGCATTCATCGCGATGAATTCGGTCATGGCCGGTCCGCAGTCGGGATCCACATCGAAGGCCGTGATGGCCTGGCCCCCCAGCAGATGGGCCGTCAGGGCCAGGATGCCCGTGCCCGAACCGATATCCAGGATGGGGCCGCCCAGGCGGCCCTCCCGGGCCAGGTCCTCGAGCATGGCCATGCAAAGCCGGGTCGTCTCGTGGCCCCCCGTGCCGAAGGCCAGGCCTGGATTGACGATGATGGGCATGCGTCCATCCGAATGGGGGTCCTTGTCCCAGAGGGGCTTCACCAGGAAGCCTCGCCCCACCTCGATGCGGCCGAAACCCTCCCGGCTCTTGACCAGCCAGTCCTCGTCGGCGAAGGCCTCGGCCCTCAGGAGCCGGACCCCGTCAAAGGCAGCCAATCCCCCAGCGTCGGGAGCCTCCAGCCCTGGCGGGAAATAGGCGAAGAGGGTGAAGGGCGGATCGGCCTCCCGGTAGGTGGCCGTGGCGCCCTTCGCCATCAGCCAGTCGGTGAGGGCCTCCTCGACGCCTGAGGGCGCCTCCAGGAGCCAGCGCAAATGGAGATCGGAATTGGCCATGGCTCCAGATTAGCAGACGCCTGCGCGCCAGGGCTCGACCTCTGGCCCCAAGCCCTCGGCACCTGCCCGGCGGCTAATCCTCGTCCTGGGGAACGAGTTCGGCGTCTTCGAGCTCCAGCCGCTTCATCCTCTTCGCCCTCTGGGCTCAGACCTCAGCACCTTCGCGGTGGCTAATCCTCGTCCTGGGGAACAGGTTCGGCGTCTTCGAGTTCCAGCCGCTTCATCTTTTCCAAGAAGGTCGTGCGCTTGAGGCCCAGCAGCTCGGCGGCCCGCTTCTTGTTGCCCCGGGTGATCTGGAGGGACTGGAGCATGAGTTTCTTCTCCACGTCGGAGACCACCTGGTTCAGATCCAGGCCTTCGGGGGGCAGATCCATGGACATCGAGGCCGAGGGGGCCTCCACCCCCAGCGCCTCCCGGACGGGGGGCAGGTTGGCGATGAGTTCGGCGCCATCGGGCACGCGCTCCGTGAGGAAGGTGAAGTCCTCGCGGACAAGCACCGGACGGCCAGGAGAGAGCACAATGGCGCGCTCGATGGCATTTTCCAGCTGACGCACATTGCCCGGCCAAGGCATGGCCATGAGCAGCGGGTCCACACTGGGATGGAGGGCCTTGGGGTAGAGGCCGTGTTCCCGGGCCTTGCGGTTGAGGAAATGCTGGGCGAGGAAGGGCACTTCCTCCCGCCGCGCCCTTAAGGGGGGCAGCGTGATGGGGATGACCTCCAGGCGGTAGAAGAGATCCTCCCGGAACAGCCCATCCTGCACCCGTTTCCAGAGATCGGTATTGGTGGCGGCCACCACGCGCACATCCACCCGGATGGGACCACCCCCGCCCAGGGGCTGGACTTCCCGCTCCTGGAGCACCCGCAGCAGGCGCACCTGGGCCACCAGGGGCATGGTGGCCACTTCGTCCAGGAAGATCGTGCCACCATGGGCCTCCCGGAACTTGCCGGGGGTGTCCTTGCGGGCATCCGTGAAGGCGCCCTTGGTGTAGCCGAAGAGTTCGGATTCGATGAGGTTCTCGGGGATGGCGCCGCAGTGCACGGGCACGAAGGGGCCATCGGCCTCGGCGCTGAGGCGGTGGATGGCCCGGGCGATGACCTCCTTGCCGGTGCCGCTCTCCCCCTGGAGGAGGACCGTGGCCTTGGTGGCCGCGGCGGACCGGGCCTTGGCCAGGACCTCCTGCATGGCGGGGCCGAAGCCCACGAGACCCAGGCTGAGGGCCTGTCCGGCGGTGAGGGGCGCCACATGAGCGGCCAGGGGCCGGAGGCCAGGCTGGGGAGGATCCCCGGAGAGGATGCCCCAACGCACGGAACCCAGGGCGCTCCAGGCCGCCAGCACCCGGGCGGGCACGGGCTTGGTTTCCGAGCGCAGCAGAAGCACGGGGAGGGCCGAGACCTCCGCGATGGCCCGGAGCAAGGCAGGGGAAGGCTCCGGGGCATCCGCGCTCACGACCCAGAGATCCGTATCCTCCGGAGGCAGCGAGGCCGCGGCATTGCGGTCGATCGTCAGCTCCCAGGCGCTGGCCCAGCGATGCTCATGGCCCTGGGTGGGCTCACCCAGAGTGGACCAATGGAGACGAGGCAAAGCGGGCATGAGGTTTCCTGTTGCTTGGAACTAGCCTAGATCCATGGGCCTAAGGTTCAAGTCAAAAAGATGACATCTGAAAAATATGTTTTCAGCCTCGGAATGGAATAGGAGGAATCCCGTAACCCTGGCGGCTAAACTCCCAGGAAGTCCCGGAGACATTTCCCATGTTCCTGCGCGCAACCCTCCTCACCCTTGCCGTCCTCCCCCTCTCCGCCCAGGCCTGGGATCTGCGGGTGGAAGTGCCCTTCCCCAAGGGCCAGAACCTGCCCCAGACCATGATCCAGGGCACCACGGATTACTTCGCGGGAAACCTGGACACGGGACACGGGGCCATCTTCACCCTGAGCCATCGCATCATCCGCATGGGGCCAGTGCTCAAGTTCGACTGGGGCGTGGAAGTGGCCCACTGGAAGGCCGATGGCCAGGTCCAGGGCGCCGTCAACCAGGCCACCACACTCAAGCAATACGGGGCAGGCCTAGGGGTCAACGCCCAGTTCTGGCTCCCCTTCACGGGCATCGCGGGAGAGCTTGGGCTCATCCAGCGCTTCCAGAAATACCAATTCGAGACTCCCGGCGCTTCCGAGGACCACACCCTCTCCCGCACCTGGCTGCGGGTAGGCTCGCGGTGGCGCCTGCCCATCCCTGTGCTGAGCCCCTACCTGGCCGCCAGCTACCAGCAGCCCCTCGGCAAGGACCATCCCGTGAAGGTGAGCAAGGTGGCCGATCTCGTCGAATACCTCGGCGCCCAGGGCAGCGGCCAGGAATTCGAGCGCATGTGGACCTTCGGGGTCGGCCTTCAGTTCTGAGGGGGAGCCACGGAAGAAGACCCTTCGCCCCCCATCCTCCCTTGAGGCAGACTAGGGGCATCTCCTGAAGGCTCAACATGCAGGCACGAATCCTAGCCACCCTCTTCCTCCCCCTGGCCCTCCTGGCCCAGCCCCTGCCCTCCAAGGCCGAGCCTGTCCAGGCCCCTGTTCAGGCCATCGACCCGCCCCGGCTGGCCATCACGCCCAAGGGGCGCGTGCCGATCGGATCGGTCGGCCCCATGGAGAAGAAGACCCTCGCCTACACCTTCCAGAACACCAGCGCCACGCCCATCTCCCTCCGGGTGGGGGATCTCTCCCCCGGCGTGACCGTGCAGGGCCCGGCCCTGGAAAAGCCCATCGGACCTCATGAATCGGCCTCCCTCACCATGGCCATCGATCCCACGGATTTCGTGGGGACCCAGCGCCGCAGCGTGCGCCTCATCACCGATGATCCCCGGCAAGGGAAATACCAGCTGCCCGTGGAGATGATCGTCCGCCCCGATCTCACCGTGGATCAGGCGCGCAAGAGCTTCGGGGAGATCGCCTCCCACGAGAGCCCCCAGCTCAGTTTCCTCTTCACCCGGGAATCCGATCTCCCCCTGCAGGTGCACCTGGTGACGCCCCTGCCGGATTACCTGGAGCAGGAGATCGAAACCGGAGCGCATAGGGCCGAACTGCGGCTCACCTTCCGCCCCGGGAAGGTGGCCCCCGGCATCGCGCTGGGGCTGGAAACCCTCGTGATCGAATCCAATGCCCCCCACCAGCCCCGCTTCACTCTCTACGCCGACTGGAAACTCCGCAGGCCCGTGGAGGCCACGCCCAGCCGTCTGGTCTTCCTGGAGGCCCAGGTGAAGGAACTCCCCTTGGCCCTGAAGAGCCGGGATGGACGGCCCTTTTCCATCCAGAGCGCCCTCATCGAGGGTGAGGGCTTCGCCCTGGCCCCTCGCTCCCAAACCGCGGCGCCCGAACAAAAACTGGGGATCCTCCGCACGGGAGAGACCGAGGCCAGGGCCCTGCTCGTCCTCCGCTTCGAAGGCCAGGAGGAGTCCCTGAAGGTGCCCCTGGCCTATCTCCCGGCCTCCCCCAGAAAATAGCCCCTTGAGCCGATAGGAGCCGCCTTTTGGCGATCCTCTTGCGAATTCCCTTGTGGGGTCCTCCGCCCTTGGCAACTCTGACAAGGTGGGAAACCCCACCGGAGGCATCATGGTATTGATCGCACTGCTCCTCATCCTGGTGGGAATCGCCGCCTGGCGAATCAAGACCAAGGCCGAGTTTCCCCTCTCGAAACAGCTGGGAGTCCTGCAATGGGGCGCCTTGGCCCTGGGGACCATGCTCTTCATCGGGTCGATGGCCGTCATCGTTCCCGTGGGACAGGCCGGCATCATCGTGCTCTTCGGCAAGGTGAACCTCGAGCCCCTGCCCTCGGGCCTGCACTTCATCAACCCCTTCGCCACCGTCGCGGAGATGGAAGTGCGCACCCGGAACTACACCATGTCCAATATGGGCGACGAGGGCCAGAAGAAGGGCGATGACTCCATTCAGGTCATCACCAGCGATGGCCTGACGGTGAGGCTGGACGCCACGATCTTCTACTCCCTCCAGCAGGCCAAGGTGGCCCAGATCTACCGGGAGATCGGCCCGGAAGTGGAAGAGAAGATTCTCCGCAGCGAGATCCGCGCGAGCCTCCGGGATGCGGCGGCCAACCTCCTGGCCACCGAACTCTACACCAATAAGCGCCAGTCCTTCGTGGACCAGGTGTCGAAGACCCTCAAGGCCTCCTTCGAGGCCCGGGGCATCAACATGGAGCAAATGCTCCTGCGCAACGTCATCCTGCCCGACCAGATCACCAAGGCCATCAACGACAAGATCGCCGCCGACCAGGAGGCCCAGAAGATGGCCTTCGTGCTCCAGAAAGAGAAGCAGGAGGCCGAGCGCAAGCGCATCGAGGCCGAGGGCCAGGCCAAGGCCCAGCAGATCGTCAGCGCCAGCCTCACGCCCCAGATCATCGAGTTCCAGCGCATCCAGGCTCTTCGCGCCATCGGCGAAAAGGGCAACATGGTCATCACTCCCATGGGCGGCGCCACGCCCCTCATCAACGTGGGCAGGAAGTAACCCAAATCTTGAACCGCAGAGAAGGCCGTCAGATGACGGCCTTCTCTTTAGGCGGTTGTTGCTTGCGCTCGTGCCAGGGGTCGATGCTGATCGGGATGATCTTCCCGTCCCGCAGCACATTGAACAGGAAGGGCTGACCCGCGGGATGGGCCTCCATCTCCACCAGGAGATGGAGGTAATTGAGAAGGACCTTGCCCTGGAAGCCCAGGATCACGTCCCCCCTTGCGATCACCCTCAGGGGATGATCGGGATCCTTCGTCTGTTCGAGGTCCCAGGCCTTCAGCCCGGACTGCTCCGCGAAGCTATGGGGCATGACCCGCGCCACCGCCACGCCCTGGGTGATGCCCAGGATCGCCGCGGCTCGGGGCGGCAGATTTTCGAAACCCAGTTCGGGTAGGCCGTGCCGCCCCTTCTCGATGAGCTCGGGCACGATGCGGTTCAGCGTATCGACGGGGATGGCGAAACCCACCCCGGCGCTGGATCCGGAGGTGCTCGTGATGGCCGTATTCATCCCGATGAGGCGCCCGGACATATCCAGGAGCGGTCCCCCGGAATTCCCTGGATTGATGGCGGCATCGGTCTGGATCACGTCCCTGATGGGGGTCCCATAGGTGGTCAACATCTCGCGGCCGAGCCCCGAGACGATGCCGGAGGTGAGGGTGTGATCCAGGCTGAAGGGGTTGCCGATGGCCAATACGGATTGGCCCACCACCAGCCGCCGGGAGGAACCGAGCCCCAGGGCCTTCAGCTGGTTCAGCGGCGCGAACACGTGCAGCACGGCGATATCACAGGCCAGGCTCCGCCCGATCACCCGCGCCCGGTAATGCTCCCCATCGGCCAGGGTCACCGTCAAGTCCTCGGCCTCGGCGCTGGGCACGCCATCCTGGTCCTCCACGGTGACCACGTGATAGTTGGTGACCACATGCCCCAGCTCGTCCCAGACGAAGCCCGTCCCCGTGCCCGGGGGCACATCGAATTGGCGGCCCGTCCGCAGATCCGTGATCGCGAATTCCTTGGTGGCCGAGCGGACGAAGACCACGGACTTTTTCGCCGCCTGGAAGACCTTGGCCCTCCGGCGATCCTCCGCCGATAGGGGGATCCCGGGGGCCACGGGCCTGGGCTTGGCGCCCTTGCGATTGGCCGCGATCACCGCATCCATGGCCTCGGCTTGCGTGGGCTTGACGGGCGTAGGCCCCTGGGCCAGGGCAAATACGCTGAAGAGCCCCGCCAGGGCCATGGCGCTGCGACCTCGGGGATTCATGCGCGCTCCGGAAGACATCCTTGCATGATGCGATGTTTAGGCCCGAAGCCCAAGCCTCCCCCCTCAGCCTCCGCTGCTGCCGCCGCCGTAGACCTTGACTCCCTTGGTGCCCCTGGGCGGAGCCTGGTCGCTGATCTGGAGGCGCCCGTTGGCGTCCACCCACTGGAAGAGGGTGCTGCCATGAGAGTCCTGGGCGATTTCCTGGCCCGCTGGTTTGGCTTGCAGGGGCGTCTCCTCCACGGTGAAGCCCCCCCGGCCCTTCTTGAGCAGGGCCATGGAGCCCGCAGCCTTGGGGTCGGCCTGGACGAGCTTCCGGGAGTAGAGATCCATCACCTTGGGCACGTAGGCCCGGGTCTCCTGGAAGGGGGGAATGCCGTGATGGCGGTCCACGGCGCCCTCTCCGGCGTTGTAGGCGGCGATGGTCTTGGTGAGATCACCCTTGAAGTAGTCCAGGAGCCAGCGCAGGTATTTGGTGCCGCCCATGATGTTCTGGCGGGGATCGAAGGGGTCGAGCACGCCGAAACGCTCGGCGGTGGCGGGCATCAGCTGCATGAGCCCAAGAGCGCCCGTTCGGCTCCTAGCCTTGTAGTTGAAGGCGCTCTCGGCCTGGATGATGGCCCGGGCCAGGAAGGGATCCACACCCGAGGCGTGGGCGATCTCATCGACCAGGGCCAGCAGCTCCGGGCTGCGCAGGACCTTGGCCATCTCCTGGCGGGTGACGGCCAGGCGCACATGGCCCACGCCCACATGCTTCAAAGTGAGCCCCTGCCCCTGCATGTAGCCCGGCGGCAGATTGTTGATCACCACGTTCCCCTGGCGGTCGTAGTAGGTGTAGAGGTAGGTCTTGCCGCGGAAGGCCTTCGGCGTGCCGGCCGGAAGGGCCAGGGAAACCAAGGCTAAGGTCAGGGAGGCGCGGCTTATCACAACCCCATCAGGATACAGCCACCGGGGTGAACGTGCCCGGCGAGGCTCAAAGCCCCTCCAGGAATCCCTCCACTTCCTCCCAGTCCCGTGTGATGGGAAAGGGCGGCAGGGCGGCGCGAACCTGGGCGGCATAGCGCTTCCCGTTGGAATCTTCCGTGGGCAGCATCATGCGCGGATCCAGGATGCACACCACCCCCTTGTCGGTGCGGGTGCGGATGAGGCGGCCGATGCCCTGCTTGAGCTTGAGGGTCATGGCGGGCACCTGGATGCCCACGAAGCCCAGGCCCTGGCGAATGGCGTCGGCTTCCCGCACCCGAGCCTGAAGCACGGGATCGTCCGGAGGCGCGAAGGGCAGGGCCGTCACCACCACCAGGGAAAGGGCCTCCCCCGGCAGATCCACTCCTTGCCAGAAGCTGGCTAGGCCCAGGAGAGCGGCGTTGGGCGTGGTCCGAAACCGCTCCAGCATGGCGTGGCGCGTGAGGCCCTCCCCCTGGACGAAGAAGGTCATGGACGGCAGCGCCGATTCCAGCCGGGGCCTGAAGGCCGCCAGCATCTTGCGGCTGGTGAAGAGCAGGAGGGCGCGGCCCCGGCTGGCCCGCAGCAGGCGCCCCATGGCCTCCATGCTCGCCTCCACCCAGGCGGGTTCGCCCACGCCGTTCCGCCCCGCCTGGCGCTGGGGGATGCCCGGAGGCACGAAGAGCAGGCCCTGGGTGCCGAAGTCGAAGGGGCTCTCCACGTGCTCGGCCCGCTGGGCCTCCTCGTGGGAGAGCCCCAGCCTCAGTTTGAGGCCATTGAAGCCCTTGCCATCCCGGAGCGTCGCGCTGGTGAGGATCACGGTCTCGAAGCCCCGGCGCAGATGCTGATGGAAGAAGGGCTTCACGTCCACGGGATTGGCCTTGAAGAGGACGGTCTGAGGCCCCTCCCGGCTGAGGGTGCTCACCCAGCCCTCGGGCTGGGCGAATATCTGTTCCATGCGGGAGAATGCCGTGGTGATGCGCTCCATGAGCTTGCGCCACTGCATATCCTCGGGAGCGTCCCCCTTCTGGCGCAGGGCGAGGCGACGGGCCTCCTTGAGGGCCTCCTGACCGACCTTGATCCAGACCCCCACGGCGTCGGCCAGTTCCCTCAAGGGCAGGCGCGGGTCCTCGAAGCCCAGCAGCCCGTTCTCCAGGGGCACCAGGGCCAGCAGGTTCGACCAGGCCTCCTTCCAGGGCCCTAGCAGAACTTCCAGCGCTGCACCCTCGGGATCCTTGGCGCATTCCTCCTCCAGGTCCCGGAAGAGCATGGTCATGGCCCGGCTGGACCAGGCCTCGCTGCAACTCTCCGTGAGCTGTTCCTCGATCTCGTGGGCCTCGTCCAGGATGAGCACGGGAGCATCGGGCAGGACCTGTCCGAAGGCGCTTTCCCGGAGCACCCGGTCCGCCAAGAGCAGGGCATGGTTCACGATGACCAGATCGGCCTCGGCCACCTGCACCCGCAGCTTGGTCAGAAAGCAGGTCTCGTAGCGGGGGCATTGCTTGCCAGTACAGCGCTCCACCCGGGCATTGAGGCGGTCCCAGAGTTCGGATTCCCCTTCGCCGTAGCGGCCCAGTTCCTCCCGGTCGCCGGTCTGAGTCTCCTTGGCCCATTGGGGCAGGGCCTGCCAGAGCCCGAAATCCTGGCGCGCGATCTCGCTGGGCGGGCTGCCCTCCTGGGCCTCCCAGGCCGTCCTGCAGAGGTAGTTGGAGCGCCCCTTGGCCAGCACGGCCTTGACCTCCAGGCCCAGGATGCCCCGGGCCCGGGGCAGATCGTCATCCAGCAGTTGGCGCTGGAGCTGTTTGGTGCGGGTGGCCACCAACACCGGATGACGCTTGGCCTGGAGGGCCGGGATGAGGTAGCCCAGGGATTTCCCCGTGCCCGTGCCCGCCTCGATGGCCTGAAGCAGGCCATCGGGGCGACTCTCCGCATCCCCTCCGGATTGGCGCCAGGCCGAGAAGCGGGCTTCGCCCTCCTGCACCGCGTCGAAGACCAGTTCTGCCATGCGCCGCTGCCCAGGCCTCTCCTCCGCTCCCGGGAAGCAACTGAAGATCCGGCCCTCGGGGGGCGCGAAGATGCGGTCCATGACGTGGCGACCACCGGGTCGCACCTGAGGCTCCGAGGGAGCCTCAGGTGCGGGACCCCCGGCGCGGAGCCAGTCATGGATCTGTTGTTCTACCATCCCTCCAGCATGACGCAAAGAGGCGGAAAAAGGGCGAATTGCCACGCCGGACTATTTCTGGCAGTCGGGGCAGAGGCCAAAGAGCTGCAGATGGTGACGAGTCACCTTGAAGCCCGAGGGGGCCTGAATGCCGGCGAGACTGGCCTCCACGCCGCAGGCCTCCACTTCCACCGTGCGGCCGCAGGTTTCGCATTGGAGGTGGTGATGGTGGCACCCGGAGCGGCAGCGCACGAAGCGCATGGTCTGATCCGTGCCCAGGATGGACTCGGCCCAACCCATGGCGACAAAGCACTGCAGATTGCGATAGATGGTGGGGATGCCGGAGCCGTGCTGCTCCAGCCGCTGCCGGATATCCTCCACGGAAAGCGGCCGGTCCGAGTCCTCCAGCACCTGGAGGATGGCCCGGCGCTGGGGCGTGACCCTCAGCCCCGCGGCACGCAGGGAGGACATGGCATCTGAAGGAGGCGGGTGGTTCAAGGGGAGGCTCGCGAATCTTGTTCCAGAGTGACGGGAATTCGTTTCAGCACAAGGGGGCTATGGACGGGAAAGCGCTCGGCGAGTCTATGCCTCGTTTTCGACCGCTGGGCAAGTGAAGCGTGACTGGACGCTATTGAACTCCTGACATTCAGCGACGCTCGCCAAAGATGTCCGTGGCACGGAGGTCCGGTGGGCTGCCGGAGCGTCGTGGCCGGGGCCATGCCGATGGCGTTCGAGTCCCGTTGGGCGTACCAATTTAATACGAATTAAATCCGCATCAGTGCTGCGTATTCGTGTGTCCGGAGACCACTTCGATGAGCGCCTATCCACCCGCGAGTGAGCCTAAATTAGGCGGGTGGATGAACATCCATACGCCCATTAAGGACACCCGTTAGAAACACGTGGTTCGAAGCACATGAAGGCCGCGTGGTCGCCGTGGAGGATGATTCTTGGGGTTTAGATCGCTGCGTAGAAAAGCAGGATGATACTGCCTTAACCTTTGGAAACCCGCTTGGTGCTCAGAGCCTTAGGGTTCCTCTCTTTCACAGGGCCACGGGGAGCCTTAGGCTCAGGTTTGGGCTCCACGCGGAGGAGGGGAACGATTACGTTAGGGACACCCAAGCGACGTGCCGCTTCGTGAGCGAACTCCCGGTAGTAAGGCCAAATATTCATGAGGCCATTGACTTGAGCAAAGGCTGTGAAAAAGGCTTCTCTGACATCTTTAGGTGGAGGCTCGACCATCACTTGGTAGGTCAACAGGAACGTTGCCTTAACCCGCAAGCCGGTTCCGCCAGCGCCCTCACCGGTGGCGTTGCGGATGTCTCTGCCTTCAATGGTGATCATTGCCTCAAGGCGGTTTTCTTTTTCATCAAATCGAGACCTGAAACCAAATTCATAGGGCACATCCTTGGACTTCGATTTCGCCTTCTTCTCTACCTGAGGGGTGGGGCCGAATTCTCCGTCGACCATTTTTAGATCGGTCAACTCCACAACCTTGGCGACGGTAGCAGCGAGATTGAATTCCTTGGCAGAGGTATCAGGGAAGTTGAGCTTGAACATGGTTCTCACCTAGCTTGTTTGTTGAAGCAGAGGGGACTTGGCTTGCTGTGTGTGATCGCCCCAAGACACTTTTGTGGAGTCGCCCTTGGCCCCTGTTCTTCTGACTTGGGTGGGCGCCAATGAGAGGGTTCGATTCGGAGTCCAGCCCTTGCACTGCAAGGGCGTCGTTTTTGCGACCGACATAGCTTCGAGCCAAATGGCCCTGGTAGAGATCGCCACCTTCATGTCCAAGGATTGGGCGAGTTCAACCATCGTCTTGATGGTCAGGTTCTGGCCTTTGGAAAAGAGCTTGGACACATAGGCTCGGCTCTTGCCAAGGGTGAAAGCCATGTCGGACTGGGACATGTTCAGCTCTTCCATTCGAGTCTGGAGCGATTGGAAGAAATCTTGGGAAAGCCGGTCCTGTTCTTCGTGGATGGCCTGCTCAAACCTGTCGATGGCACTGTCATGGATTTTCATGGACTTAGTCATCTCATCGCCTCTTTCTGGGCTGTGTGCCGGTCGGTTGCAATCGTGACTCGGGCAAACCCTTAGGATGATTGGCATCAAGGAATCGTTGACGTCTTTGTATCGCCCGATCCGCAGCTTCAGGTGTGATGTCTCCCCTGTCTTTTGTTGCCCCAAGCGCCACGATGAACCAGCAGACGCCAGAAAGTTGAGTGAAGCTAAAAGCCAGAAGCCGAAGACCACTGGAGATGTCCTTGAACTCGTAGAGTTTGTTCTGCGGGGCTGGACCTGTTCGCCAATGTCCTTTGTCACGTGGAAGACGACCGGAAGCTGCAAAAAGCCTGACGATGCGTTCCAGGCGAACCTGAGCGCCTGGATACTGGTGTTCGTCAAAGTAGGGCTTGGGGTCCCATTTGTTGTCCTCAAAGAGCCAGTGGATCTCACAATGGGATCCCCCGGTGATCCATGGGAGTGTGTGACTTGGCATTCCGGCGTCCTTGTCAACCCATAGGTTTACACGTTTTTTCGGAGTTGCAAGGATATTTTTGTGGTCAGGTCGGTCCTGGAGAACCCCCTTTCATCGCCAAGCTACTTTCTATGCCGGAGTGCCCAGTCCAGTGTCTTTCAGCGGGTCTCAGACGTGCTTCATCACACAGTGGCCACCAAAGGAAGTACGGCCAGCCGACCATAACGACGGCGAAGACCCACAAGATCCCCATCCCTGACCGGAAGAAGTCAAGAATGGCGTCGGCGTAGAAGCGGGCTGCCTCCACCTGTGGCCACCATCCGTGAAGCGGATAGGACCGCATCGCCACCGCCAATGCGGCCCCAAAGGGGTGAGGGCCGAAGACCCGAATCAGCCCGGCCACCGATGTTTCTCGCTTGTCCGAGTCCTCCCGACCGCCGGGTGACGCAACGGGCTCCGCTGGAGCCCGCGAAGTCGGGGCCCGGCGAGGAGGGAATCACCTGGGGATACTCCGGTCCCTGGACTCGAACGTTGCCGGCGACCACTCGCGCCTTGATCCGTTGCGACAGCCCCCCAGGCTGTCACAACGGGGCGCTCGCGGGCCGGCTGCCATTCGCTGGTCCGAGTCCAGCACCGAGGCCTCAAAAATATTGGTGCGCCCAGCTGGACTCGAACCAGCGACCACCAGCTTAGAAGTCTGGTATAGGCCATTTGTAGCGCATGGGCACAAATTGGGCTGTATTGGAAACAAAGCAACTTAGCCATGGATGAGGTTGATCCATACATGAACTAATTGGTGCGCATTGGCCGAAAGTGTGATGATGGTGTGATGACGGAACGCCTGTCATCACATTTTCGAGGGGCCCATGAGGAGCAGCGAGAAGGCCATCCGATTGACCAAGACGGATGTGAACGCCCTGGTGGCTGACCCTGCCGGGACGCGCTTCTATCCAGTGACGGGATACAAGGGGCTCTGCCTCCAGGTGACCAAGGCCGGTGCGAAATCTTTCGTGCTGCGCTACCGATTCAATGGAAGGCAGAAGATCCACACCATGGGGACCTTCCCCGCCATGACCCCGGACGCGGCCGGTATAGCCCATAGCCCCATTTGGACGCTCATCAACGCCGGGACCGATCCAGGCCAAGCCAAGGCAGACGCCCGCGCCGCGGCTGCTGCGGCCAAGCGGGGCACGTTCACCGTCTCAGACCTGGCGGACCGCTACTTCATTGAACACACGCCAACCCTTTCCCCAAAATGGGCGAAGGAGTCTACCCGGCTGATCAAGAAAGACCTTCTCCCCACGCTGGGGAAGATGCCCCTGGCCCTGGTGGGACCGCCTGAGGTATCGGCCTTACTCTTCAAGCTGAGAAAAACCCCCAGGATTGCCAACATCGTGAGGGCAGTATTCCACACGATGCTGGACCGGGCTGAAGAATGGGGGCTGAGGCCTACGGGCTCCAATCCCGTTTCCGTGGTGAAGAAACGCGCCCCGGAAATGAAGCGAACCATACGCCTCACAGATATGGAGCTGAAGGCCCTGGGCCTCACCCTGAAGGCCTCGGAGGAAGCGCCGAAGTACATCCTTGCCGTGCGGCTGGCCCTCCTGGCTGGCATGAGGAAGGGTGAAATTCAGGCCCTGCGCTGGGAGTGGATCGACCTGGACGCCGGGGAAATCCACATCCCGCCCGCCTTCCACAAGACGGGCAAGAAGACCGGCAAGACTCGAGTGGTGCATCTATGCAATGCCCTCCTGGCTCACATCCGGGCCCTCACACCTACCCTTGGATGCCCTTACGTGGTGCCCGGCCTCCCACTCAAAGACAAGAAGGGGAAGGAGGGAAAGATAATCGGATGGAAGCCAATCATAGGCCTCCAGGGGCCATGGGAGCGCATCCGGGAGGCCGCAAAGCTGGCAACCCAGGGTGAACCTACAGAAGAAGATCCCGGCTGGCATGATCTCCGGCGCACCTTCGCCAGTGTGGGAGCTGACCTGGGCCTCAAGGGCTTCGTGGGGGAGCTGCTAGGCCATGCGGAAGCATCGGTGACTGACATTTACACCAGGACCGCCGCGGAACCCCTCCACGATGCAGCGGAGAAGATCGGGGCCCGGATCGAAGGCATCCTGACCGGCAAGATCGATCCAGAGAAGGAACTGGAGGCCCGCCGGAAGGCCCAGGCTAAGGCCAGAAAGAAGGCCGGGGCCTGAAGTCTCGCCCCGGTTGAAGGGAAACTTAGGGGGGGTATATCTCTTTCTTGTCCCTTTAGTCCCTTTAGTCCCTTAGATAGTGGTGGCAAGGGTTTGCCGTGGGACAGTCTTTTCTTGAGAACTGGAAGAGATGTCCCAACTGTCCCTTTCCTGGAGGCCTCGAGGTTCTTTCCGAATCTGGAAAGAACCCCGCCGGGCTTGGTCTCCCTGCGCTGGGGGGGGTGAGCAAATGAGTACGGTTGCACATCCCGGAGATATCTCTGAGGTTCCCTGCAAAGGGGGGTCCAAAATGTTCACCCCTTCCAGAGGGTGGCAATCCGAATGCTACCCTTCCACTCCTCCGGAATGTGGCTGATGATCTGAGTCCGGTTCGAGGATTGGTAGCCGAGAGCCCGCACTTTCCGATTTGGAATCGAGAAGTCCGAACTGGAGGGGGTTGGATTTCGAATCCGACCCTCCATTGCCAAGGGTCGCGTTTGAAACGCGACCCCCTTCCACCCTCACGCGCGGGGGAGCACCCAGCCTCCAGGGGTGTTAATCGGAATAACCCCCCTTCCACCCTCACGCGCGGGGGAGCACCCCGGTGGAGTTTCCCGGAATATTCCGGAAAACCCTTCCACCCTCACGCGCGGGGGAGCACCTGTTGTCGGATGCTGCCCGACAGTCAATGTCATCCTCTCGCCCGTGCCCGACTTTTTGAGCACAGGGACTTTGAGGTTTTCGCCGAAAAGGGCGAAAACTCCGGAGGCTTCCCACTACATGATTATTCCATGGCTGAAATTTCAGCATTGAAATGGTTAGACTTACGAGCAGTTCTGAGTTACATAATGGACGTTATCGAAAGCTATTCGGGCCCCAAAAACGTTCTTGATTCCTCGCGCGCGCGAGAGCATCCTCTTGGGCAGAGGTGAGCCATGGTGACGGCCAAGAATCCAGGAGTGGGACAAGGAAAGGGGGGCGGGAGGCCCCAGCGTGGCCCGGTGGCAAGGATGCGCCTGGACTTGAGCCCAGAGGCCGCTTCCATCCTGGAGGCCCATGCTGAGGCCGCCGGGATGCCGGTGTGGCGTGTGGTGGATGACCTGATTCGTGTGGCCTTGGCTGGCCAGGTGCCGCCCGATCCACTGCCCAAGCTGCCCCCGGTGGTCCAAGAAATAGCCCAGGAAGCTGCCCATTTCCTGGAGGCCCAGGAGGACCCCCGCGCCGCCGCTCGCGCCCTCCGCCGCGCCTGGGGCCAAGCCCTGGTGATGGTCTCTCACGAAATCAACCGGGCCACGCGCCCTTCCTCGAAGGAGAATCTGTGAACCACGCTGCGACTGCTGCAACCGCTGAAACCATGCCTATCCCGCCCTTCGACTTTGCCGATGGCATGGCGGAATCGTTCTCAGATATTCAACGCAAGGTGCAGGGGGTGTCTCACCTCCTGGAGCCGTATGCACAAGGGGCCCCATTCACCAGTCAAACGGCCAAGGCCTTCCAGGGGTGCCTTGATAGCCTCGCGGGGGAGATTGAGGAATACTCCGAAATCGCCTTCCACCAGACGGTGACGGAAGCACAAAGGTAGACTGTCCATCGGCACGGCTAGGGTAGCTCCCGAAAGCCGGTTCCCGCACCGGAACGCCGCGCCCCTTTTGCTTTTGCGGGAATGCACCGGGTGGGAGGTGTGAATGGTTTGGCTACCGCCTGAACTTGGGCAAGAAGCCATCGAGCGAATAGAACGGTGGGGCCTCCGCCGGGACGCGTTGATTGACGAAGCTATCGGCCTAGTGAAGGCATGGCCGATCTTGGTCCCTGGTGATCAAGCGAAAGCCCGCCGGGAGCTGGAATCCCTGGTGAGGGATTACGACATGATGTTGTCGGAGCGCAACGCGGGCCGTGTCGCTGCCGTTGCCGAGGAGCTGGAAGTCCTCCGAGACTGTGCCGCGGCCCTCCACAATCGCCTCAATCACCTGAGCCCAGGGGCCCGAAAAGTCTTGGATAGAGCCTTCAGCGCGGAGGACAAGGCCCTGTTCTCGCGTGCTGGTGGCGAAATGTTGCCGCCGATGGATGAGGGGGAATTCGTGAACTGCTACCCAGTGACCTCAGGGGAACATTTCACGGAATTTGTAGGCCCTGGGCTCTGGCAGGAGAGCACCCAAGCCCTGTCTGCATGGGCAGGACGCAAGGCGTCCGGGATGAGAAAGAAGGCGAAGGCATTGGGCCGGAAGACCCTTGATGACGTGCTGCTAGGGGAAACCTCCCAGGATTGGCTTCTTAAGAAATGCAAAAAATGGATGGAGGCCCATGAGTGGGAACCCACAAAGCGAGTGCGTTTGGCCCGCCTCATCCATGAAGCCGCCACGGGCGAAAAGCCCTCCGATGGGCAATTCCGAGAGGCCGGAGCGCGGGCCCAAGACTGAGGGCATCAACTCGATTCATGCAGAAAACACGCCCCCGTCATGGGGGCTTTTCTGCGTTTTTTCTATACCCCAGCACAGACCTGATCCTCCAGAGAAGGACCCAAGCAAGCCCGCTTGGCCCTTCTCTGGAGGCTACATGGCCCAACCCGATCTAAATCCCACACCCCACGCGGAACCCCACCCGCTTGATGGATTGATGGATACCAAAGCGGCCGCCGCCTTTTTGGCCATCAGCCCCCTGACCCTAATCGATTGGAGGTGCAAGCGCACCAACGGCCCCGCCTGGGTGAAATGCGGGTCACTCGTTCGATACCGTCTCTCGGACCTTCAGGCATGGTGCGAGAGCCGCACCGAGAAGGGGGCCTGAATGTCTCAGACCCCCTCGAGAAAAATCAGCGTGCCCACGCTGGCCCCAAGCATACCGGAAACGGGAAGCACCTTGGCGCTGGAAGAATTCGCGCAAGGTGACGAATGAGTGATCCCTCCGTCTATATGCTCAAATTCCCCAGGACACGCAAAGCCCTGATCCAACGCTTCCTGGAGTTTGCCGAAACGGCCCCCTGGGGCCACTACCTTGAAGCCCCCTTGTCCATCCTCCCGATGGCCATCTTCACGATGGATTTCGACGGCAAGGGCGGGGTGTGGATCAACGAAGCATCCTTGGCTTCGCCCATGGGGCGCGATCTTGCCGAGGCTCTCAAGAAGGCCGCCCCTGATCGGGTGCACATGCAGGGTCTACCCGGATGCTTCCCAGCGCCGTTTTTCCCGTGGCCAGGGGGAAACGCCCAATGACCCCCGCCGCGGTTTGTTCGGCTGTAGCGGCCTCGCTGGTGCTCGAAGAATTCCACAACATGAAGGCTCTCGAATCCCTCCCAAGTCCCGAGGCCTTGATGCAGCGCCTTGAGCTGCGCACCGATGACTTCAACCTGCTGGCAGGGGTGGCAGGTGCCTACCTGAATGAGCGCGGGATCATCGGGGGGTGCGAATGATCGACCTCCGAGAGCGCCTCGTGGGCTCTGCTATCCCCTTTCTGGCTTGCCTGAATCAGTGCAGCCAAGACGATGCCTGGACCAACCCAGAGCGCTGGCAGACCTTTGATGAGGACAAAACACGGAAGGCCCCCGAACTTGCAAAGCACTGGTCCCAATCTATCGATGAGGCCGCCCCCGAACTGGAACGGCTGAACCATTCCGGCGCGGGTGTTTTCGTGACCGTCAATCAAACCGATGGCCAGGGCCGGAAGAAGGCGAATATCCAGCTCCTCAGGGGATGGCATGCTGACCTCGATACGAAGGACGCCCGTGAAACTTTCGACCTTCCACGGTTGCCCCTGGCCCCCTCCATGGTGGTCAAGACGCCCGGCGGGTGGCACCTCTACTGGCTAGCCATAGCCCCCATGCCATGCGCCGATGAGGCCCGGCGGGGTGAGCACGAATTGGAATTGAAGGCCATTCAGCATGGGCTTGCACTCTTCGGTGCTGACAAGGCCGCCTGCACCGTGGAACGGGTGCTTCGGGTGCCAGGCTTCATGCACCGGAAGGCCGAACCTCAGCCGGTAGAGCTGCTGACAGCCGATGGACCACGCTACACACGGGACGAAATCCGGGCCGCGTTCCCGCCTATTCCACCGAAGAAGAGCAAGCCAGAGGGGGATGTAATCCGATTCACCCCCTCCCTGGACCGTGCAGAGGTGCTGGAACGGGCGGGGCGATATCTGGATTACATCCCCGGTTCCATCGCCGGGGAAGGCGAAAATGCTGAAGGGGGCACCAAGACATTCAACGATGCTTTGAAGCTGATCGACGGCTTCGATCTCTCAGAAGACGAGGCCCTGTCTCTGCTACTGGATCGCTATAACCCACGGTGTAAGCCGCCCTGGAGCCTGGAAGAGCTGCGGAAGAAGGTGAAAGACGCTGCCCCGAAGTGCCAGGACCGGGGGCACCTGTTGAGGACCGCGGCATCCTCTCCTGGCTCGCAGACCTCCCCAACGAATGCGGAACCCGAGCAAATTCTCGATGCTGTGGCAAGGTTTGCTGCAATGCCGAGAATGGAATACGAACAGATCCGGGTCATCGAAGCGAAGCGCTTGGGCGTCAGAGCCACGGCGCTCGACAAAGCCGTTGCTGGGTCACAGAAGGACCACCAGGTGGATGCAGGGAAGGCTGCGATGTTCCCAGAGGTAGAGCCCTGGGGCGATCCTGTGGACATCGCTACCCTGCTAGACGATATCCGGGCTACGGTAAACCGTTTCATAATTTGCGACACAAGCACGTCTATTGCAGTCGCCCTCTGGGTCGCGTTCACCTGGTGTATCGACTACCTTCAGGTAGCGCCCTTGGCGGTTATCACCGCACCTGAAAAGCGGTGTGGGAAGTCTCAACTGCTGGACGTGATCGGTCGCCTGTCCTTCCGTCCTCTGGTGGCCTCGAACATTTCGCCCGCGGCTGTCTATCGAGTAATTGAGGCCCACAGCCCTACTCTGCTAATCGATGAGGCTGATTCCTTCCTGAAGGAAAACGAAGAATTGCGAGGTGTCATCAATTCGGGGCACACGCGACAAAGCGCTTTCGTAATCCGAACAGTGGGAGACGACCACGAACCTCGGCAGTTCTCAACCTGGGGCGCAAAGGCCATCAGTGGCATCGGACACCTTGCAGGCACTCTCATGGACAGGGCCATTGTGCTGACCCTTCGGCGCAAGCTACCCGCGGAGAAATGCCAGCGGTTGCGACATGCAGACCCAAAAGCATTCTCTCAATTGGCATCCAAGCTGGCGAGGTTTGCCGAGGATGCAGGCCCATCCATCGGGCAGGCCCGCCCCAACCTCCCCGAGGAGCTGAACGACCGTGCCCAGGACAACTGGGAGCCATTGCTTGCGATTGCAGACCTCGCCGATGGCGAGTGGCCCAACCTCGCTCGAGCCGCTGCGCTGCATATCTCGGGAGCCGAGCACGACCCCGTTTCGACATCCACGGAACTTCTCTCGGACATCAAGGAAATCTTTGACGCCAAAAATGTGGACAGAATTCCGACTGCCGATCTTCTGAGTGCTTTGACCTCTGACGACACGAAGCCATGGGCAAGCTACGCCTTTGGCAAGGAACTATCCCCACGCCAACTTTCCAAGCGGTTGGGAGAATTTGAAATCAGTTCGAAGGATTTCAAAATTAACGGTGTCACCAGGAAGGGATATCAGAAGTCCCAATTCGATGATGTGTTCTCTCGATACCTTGCCCCCGTCACCCCCCCCAAAGATCCGCAACCCGCAACTTATGAGCATTCATGCGGTTCTAGCGGTTGCGGAACAGTTGCGGTTGCGGATTCAGGCGCAACCAATCCGGGCTCAGTTGCGGATCAATCGGCGACACGCAACCAATCCGCGACCCCTAAACCCGCACCATTATTGGAAGTAGCGGCAGTTGCGGATTCAGGGGGGGGATCTGGGAGGGAATGCCTCTTCGAGGGTGAAATCACATGACCCACGCCTCGGAGGTGGTTCGCTACGTCCGGGACCTTGGGGTAATCCTCTGGGCCGAGGGTGGCCGTCTCCGATATCGGAGCAACGGCCCCCTTCCGTCCGATCTGGCAGAACTGCTGAAGCTCTGGAAAGACCCCATTCTTGGCTCCCTCACTGATCTGACCCTGGAGGCCCTGTGCATCGCCGCCGATCCCGAGGAAGCCCGATACCTCCGAGAAGAACGCGCCGCGATCCTGGAGCACCTGGCAGGCCTTCCCAGGGCTGAGGCGGGACGAAGGGCGGGGATGGTGAGGCCGTTATGACCTCCCCTCTCCCGGCGTCATGCCTCGGCAAGGGGACCGGAATTCACGGGTCCTGTTTTTTGAAATCTCCAGGCGGGTATCGCGCCAGCCTCCGCTCTTGCCTAGTTACATACGGAAAAACTGTGTCGTCGTCAGGTGGATGAGGAACCGTGGTGGTTATCGCCATCCTCTATCTCTATATGATCGCGGGTCCTTCCAGGGTGCCGCGGGAGGGTATCGCTGCATAGCTCCCCATTCACCTAGCTCTGAATTTTTAAAGCATGTCGTATTCGCATAGGATAAATATGATGCTAACGATCAACTTTAACTGTATTAAACAAGCCGAGCTGGCCCTCATTTTCCAGCGGACAGAGCGGACAATCCACCGTTGGCACTACTACGGCTTGCCGCGGCATGGCGAGGGGCCTGGGTGTTATTACGTCTGGACGGAAGTTCTCCCCTGGTATGTGAGATTCAATCGCACCTGCGACACAGGCGACACAGGGGGGGATGACGACACCCCGAAATTCACGAAATCACCAACCTATGGCCCGAACTACTTCAGGGCCCTGGAGCTCCTGGAGAGCCTCCAGAAGGCCCTAACGGGCGGGGTCAAAGAAGACCTTCCCCGGCCTCGGACCCGGAAGCCGCCGCGGAAGAAGAAGGTGCTGAAACCAAAGATGGCCAGGGCGAACTTGTGGTAGCTGCCACGGGGAACCGGGCATATAGAGGGGGATGACATTCACTGTCGCCCCCTCATTTTGTTTCCGGGGTAGGCTGTCTCATCCCTTCACAGGAGCCCTCATGGCTCGCAAGCGTGGCACCGGCATCCCTGGCCTGTCCTTCTCCTGGAGGCGGGCCCTTGGTGTCTCTCAGGCTCAGGCACGGCTATCGCGCCAAATCGGCATACCCCTGTCCCGAAGCGGACGCCAGAGGAAGGCCGCCCGGATGGCGGGGTGTGTCGTGCCCCTGGCCCTGCTGACCGGCGGGAGCTGGGCCGCGTGGTGGTTCCTGGTGGGGTGAGCCCTCAGGGGCCATTACGACCCTGGACTCGTCATCGAGACGAGCACACCCAAGGGGCCACCGTCATGACGGTACCTTGGGGGGGTGGATCGGATCCCCACCCCTTGGGGGTGTGACCGAAATCTGATTGCGGTCATCGGGGGGGTAGCCATTAGGGCTGGCCCCTTCCATCCCCCTCACCCGGATGACCGGAATCTGGCACCGGCCATCGGGGGGCATTGGTCGGCATTGGTCGGGGGCGTGATGACGGTGTGATGACGAGGCACCCAAGGCCCCAAAAACGCCCTCGTTAAATCCACAACAAAAAGCCCCGAAACCGTTACGTTTCAGGGCTTTTTCATTGGTGCGCCCAGCTGGACTCGAACCAGCGACCACCAGCTTAGAAGGCTGATGCTCTATCCACCTGAGCTATGGGCGCCCATGGGTTCAGTTTCGCATGAAGAAGGGGGTCCGGGGAGGCTCGGCTCTTCCGGGGTGAGGATCTTGGCGAGGGCGGTAGAATCGATTTCCCCCGTCGGGGCTTTTTCGTGTGAGCTGATGATTCTTCGCAAGGAATACGGTTTCGAGGCCGCCCACTTCATCTACAACCACCCAGGCAAGTGCCGGAACCTGCACGGTCATAGCTACAGGATCTTCGTCTCCCTGGAGGGCCAAGTGAATCCCGAGACGGGCATGATCATTGACTTCGATGACCTCTCCACCGTCGTCCGGGAGAAGGTCATCAACCGGCTGGATCACCACTTCCTCAACGATCTGATCCCCCTCTCCACCGCAGAGAACATCTCCATGTGGATCTGGGAGCAGCTCAAGCCAATGCTGCCGGAGCTCTGCCAGATCGAAGTCTTCGAGACCACGGACAACTGTGTGATCTATCGGGGTGTCTGATGCGCAAACCCTGGCTGGCCCTGCCCGCCCTGCTGCTGCTCACGGGCTGCGCGGACTTGAACCTGGTTCGGAATTACCAGGAGGCTTCAAGGCAGCTGCGCTTCACCCTGGACCGGGTGGAACCCCAAATTCAGCTCTCCTTTCCCCTGGAGAATTCCCGGGTGACCTTCCGCCTGGTGGTCGGCGTGGAGAATCCAAGCCAGGTGCAGTTCCGCGCCCGGGGTTTCACCGGCCAGCTCTCCATGGATGAGGGCATGCCCATCGGCCAAGTGGCCTTCAGCCAGGGCATCACCCTAGCGCCGGGGGGGCGTTCCCAAGTGCCCGTGGATCTGAGCTTCGATTACCGGGAACTCAAACAGGCCTGGGGGCCTCTCGGAGCGGCCATCCGCGGCCAGAAGAGCGCCTGGCATTTGGAGGGGCAGCTTCAGCTCGAGGCCTTCGGCCTGCCCTTCACGGTGCCGATCCGCACCTCCAAGACCACCGGCCACTGAGGGCCCTATGATCCGCGCCGTCGTCTTCGATCTCTGGAACACGCTGGTCCACAGTCGGGGCGGGGATCCCTTCCGCCAGCTCAACGCCCTGATGACCGAAGCCCAGCGGCCCCTCTTCCCCCAGTTCAAGCGCGATGCCATGGTCCAGCCCCACGCCGATGCCCCCACCCTCCTGGAGCGCTGGCGCCCTCGCCTGGATTTGAGCCAGGCCCAGTTCGAGGCCATGGCCGAGATCTTCAGCGACGCCGTGGTCGATACCCAGTGCTTTCCCGAGGTTTGCGAGGCCCTGCAGGCCACTCGGGACTTGGCTCGCATCGCCCTCCTCTCCAATACCCAGAGCTTCGATCTGGGCTTTCTCGAACGCCTCGAACTCACGCGCATGATCCCCAGTCGCTTCCTGAGCGCGGAGACCGGCTTCCTGAAACCCGAAATCGGCGCCTTTGAAAACGTCCAGCAGCAACTCGGCCTCTTTCCGGGTCAGCTCGCCATGGTTGGGGATAGCTGGAATGACGATGTGCAGGGCGCCCTCGGGGCGGGCTGGACCGTGCTCTGGCTGAACCGTGAAGACAGGCCCCGCCCAGACTCCGAGGCTGAGCTGGTGGAAATCCGCGATCTGTCGGCCGTTCCCACCGTCCTCGCAGGGCTCCAGGGAGGCGCCCGCTGCAGCACCTGCCTGGGCTAGAGGACCCGGAAGGGATGAGCGCCGAAGAGGAGGAAAGGCGATCCCCCTTTCAGGACCGGCCCGCCCGCGCCTGCGCTATGATGGCCCCAACCGGCTGATTCAAATGCATGCGCGAAGGAGCCCCATGACCGTTGAAACGATCCTCACAGAAGCCAAGAAGCGCATGAAATCCTCCATGGAGACGCTCCGGAAGGAGCTGTCCACCGTCCGCACGGGCCGCGCCAATCCCTCGATCCTGGACAACATCCAGGTGGAATACTACGGCTCCCTCATGCCCCTCAATCAGATCGCGGGCATTAGCGTGCCCGATTCCTCTATGCTGGCGATCCAGCCCTTCGACAAGGGCGCCATGAAGGCCATCGAGACCGCCATTCTCAAGAGTGAACTGGGCCTGAACCCCGGCAATGACGGCAACGTGATCCGCCTGCCCATCCCCGCTCTCACGGAGGACCGCCGCAAGGAACTCACCAAGGTCGTCAACAGGATGGGCGAGGAGATCAAGACGGCCATCCGCAATGTCCGCCGGGACGCCAACGACGAGATCAAGAAGCTGGAGAAGAATAAGGAAGCCCACCTCAGCGAGGATGCCGCCAAGACAGCCCTGGACGATATCCAGAAGCTGACCGACGCCTTCATCAAGGACGTGGAAGAGACCACCAAGAGCAAGGACGCGGAGATCCTGAAGGTCTGATCCCGCCGATGCTGAGCCCAAGGCTGCGATGCAGCCTTGGGCTCTTGCATCGGCGTGGATCAGAGACAGGGGTGGGTCGTCACAGGCTGCAATGCAGCCTTCGGCTCTTGCAGCGGCGTGGATCAGAGACAGGGGTGGGTCGTCACCGGCTGCGGTGCAGCCTTGGGCTCTTGCAGCGGCGTGGATCAGAGACAGCGGCGGAATGCCCGGCCGAACGATAGAATCTTTCCATGCCCAGCCCCCTGACCCTCGCCTTCCTCGTGCTGGCCGCCCTGTTGGCAGGCTTTGTGGATGCGGTGGTGGGGGGCGGCGGCCTCATCACGATTCCCGCCCTCCTCATCGGCCTGCCCGGGCACCCCTGGCCCGTCATCTCCGGCACCAACAAGGTGGTGGCCTGCACGGGCACGACCTTCGCAGCCTCGCAGTTCCTGCGGGCGCGCATCCTGCGCTGGCAGGAGATGGTGGGACCGGTCCTGGCCGCCATGGCCGGCGCCGCCCTGGGTGTGGCGCTGGCCTACTACCTCTCGGGGCGCTTCGATCCCTACCTGCGGCCCGCCATGGTGGCCCTGATGATCGTCATGCTGGCCTGGACGCTCCTGAAGCCCGACGCCGGAAGGCTTCACGCGCCGAGGTTCGGCCTCTCCCACCAGCGGATGCTGGCCCTGGTGATCGCCTTCGCCCTGGGCTTCTACGATGGGCTCTTCGGCCCGGGCACCGGCAGCATCCTGATCTTTCTCTTCGTGACGGTGCTGGGATTTGATTTCCTGCGGGCCTCGGCCCTGGCCAAGAGCGTGAACTGGGCCTCCAATATCGCCTCCCTCGTGCTCTTCCTCTCCCAGGGGAGCTGGGTTCCCACCGTGGCCCTATCAATGGCCGTGGGCAATGGCCTGGGAGGCTATCTGGGAGCGCGCACGGCCCTCAGCCGCGGCAGCGCCTGGGTGCGCATCGTCTTCATCGTCGTGGTCAGTGCCCTGATCCTGAGGCTGGGCTGGCAGATCCTATTGACTTGAAACAAAAAAATAATCATATTTCCTTTCACCTGCTCACGCTGACTTCACAAACCCAGGACCTCGCAGCGAACGCGGGATGAGTTGACCGGGAGGTTCTGTGGATCCAGAAGGCATTGAAACTTCACTACCCATACATTGTTCCCTTGTAGGACGGTTGGAAGGGGCGGAGCTGGATCGGGAAATCACGGCCTGCCTGGAGAACCCCGTAGTCAGCGCGGTACTCGATGCCGTGGAGAGCTATGCGCTCATCCTTAACGAGCAAAGGCAGATCCTGGCAGCCAACGCCGCCCTTTTCCGCGCCCTGGCCGCCGAGGATCCCACATGCTTCCGCGGCCTTCGCCCCGGGGAAGTATTCAAGTGCGTTCATGTGGAGGAAGGCCCGGAGGGATGCGGCACTTCTAATGCATGTACGCGCTGTGGCGCATTGCTGACCATCCTGGCAGCCCAGCAGCAGGACGGCCCTACCGAGGGGGAATGCCTCCTGGGCTCCAGCCAAGACGGTAAATGGAATGCCCGCGAATTTTGGGTGCGCGCCACACCGCTTAAAATCTACGGTCATGATTTTCTGGTGCTCATCATGCGGGACATCAGCTCCCAGAAGCGCCGTGAGGCCCTGGAACAGATCTTCCTCCACGATCTGATGAACACCCTCCAGGGCCTTCGGAACTGGAGCGAACTCCTGCAGTCGCCGACCAGCGACCGCCTCGACGCGGCCAGGAAAATCATGAGCATCACCGATTGCTTGACCGAGGAGGTGCAGGCCCAACGCCTTCTGCTCCAGGCGGAGCGAGGGGAACTGAGCGTGACCCCACAGGATCTCTTCGTTGCCGACCTCTTCGAGGAACTGAGGATCACCGTGCTCAACCATCAATGCAGTGCCCAGCGCGAACTGAAGATCCAACCACCAGCGCCAGGGCTCCGGATTCTCAGCGATGGGCGCCTCCTTCACCGCATTCTCCTCAACATGGTCATCAACGCCCTGGAGGCCACACCCTCTGGCGGGAGTGTGGGAGTTCGTGTCGAGCGCGAAGACGGAGGCCATCGCTTCACCGTCCACAATCCAGGCTGCATCCCCCCCCACATCGCCAGTCGGATCTTCCTGCGTTCCTTCAGCACCAAGGGCCCCCGGGGCCGGGGGCTCGGCACCTACAGCATGAAGCTCCTGGGGGAAAACATCCTCGGTGGAGAGGTGGGCTTCAGCTCCACACCGGAGCAGGGCACCCAATTCTACTTCCGCTTGCCCGATCCGGGCTGAATCATGAACGCAGGCTTCACCTACACCGAGATCATCACCGGGCGCGGCGCAGAGCGCGCCCTGCTGGATTACCTCTCGGAGCGCTATCGGCATAGCTCCCGGACCGCCTGGGAGGCACACATCACCGATGGCCTCGTCCTGCTGGATGGCCACGGGGCCCGGGCCGAGGAGATCCTCCAGCGGGGGCAGTCCCTCTCCTGGATGCGGCCCCCCTGGGAGGAACCGGAGGTGCCCATGGCCTTCGCCGTGCTCTTCCAGGATGAGGACCTGCTTGCCGTGGCCAAGCCCTCGGGATTGCCGACGCTCCCGGGCGGGGGCTTCCTGGAACACACGCTGCTGGCTCTCGTGCGTCGCCACTACCCGGGAGCCTCCCCCGTCCACCGCCTCGGCCGAGGCACCTCGGGCCTCGTGCTCTTCACGCGCACGCCCCTGGCCTCTACGGATGTCCTGGCGAGTTGGCGCGAACACCGCGTCACCAAGCTCTACCGCGCCCTCGTGGAGGGTCATCCCCCGGAGGACGCCTTCACCATCACCACGCCCATCGGGCCCGTGCCCCATCCCACCCTGGGCAGCGTCCATGCCGCCAATGCGGCCGGAAGGCCCTCCACCAGCCATGTCCACGTGCTCGAACGCCGGGAAGAGGTGAGCCTGGTGGAAGTCCATATCGAGACGGGCCGCCCCCATCAGATCCGCATCCACATGGCGGCCAGCGGCCACCCCTTGGTGGGCGACCCCCTCTACGCGGCCGGCGGCGGCCTGCGCCCGGGCGGGGCCTTGCCCGGGGACGAAGGCTACCGGCTCCACGCCCTGAGGCTCTCCCTGCCCCATCCCCGCACGGAGCAGGTCCTGGAACTGCATTGCCCGCCGCCCCCGATCCTGCGGACCAGGGGAACGGAGCCCTCCATCCCGTGATCGGAAGCTAGGTCACCTTGAACTTGGTGGTGAGCTGACGGAGTTCCGCGGCAAGCTGGGCGAGGTCGTCGACAGTGCGGCTGGTTTCGCTGAGGGAAGAGGCCAGCTCCGTGGTCGCAGATACGTTGCGCTCCGTGAACGAATTGGTGGTGTCCATGGCCCGGACCACATCTTCGCTGGCCCGGGACTGTTCCTCCATGGCCCTGGCGATGAGGCGCACCTGATCGGCCAACTCCCGGATATTGCGATCGATCGCGTCCAGGCTGGTGGTCACTCGGGCCACGGCGCGGGTGCCATGGTCCACCCGCTCGCTGCTCTCCTGGATGAGGGTGCTGATCTCCTTGGCCGCCGAGGCGCTGCGCTCGGCCAGCTTCCGGATCTCCTCGGCGACCACGGCGAAGCCCTTGCCCTGTGCGCCCGCCTTGGCGGCCTCGATGGCGGCATTGAGGGAGAGCAGATTGGTCTGCCGAGCGATATCGGCGATGACGATGGTGATGCGGTTGACCTTGCCGGAACTCTCCTGGATGTCTGTCATGGCGCGGGTGGAGTCCTGGGTGCTCTCCAGGCCCTGGGCGCCCGCCTGGAGCGAGGCGTCCGCCAGTTGTTCGGCACGTGAGGTGCTGGCCTGAACCTCACTGATGGAGGTCGACATCTGGGTGAGGGCCGCAGCGGATTGTTCGACGGCGCGGCGCTGTTGCTCGGCGCCCCGGCTGATCTCCGCGGTGGCCGCATTCAGTTCCGCGGCGGTAGCGGAGAGTTCCGTGGCGCCAGAGGCATTGCGCTCGCTGATGGCGGAAATGCCCAGGATATCGTTCCTGAGATTGGCGACGGCCTGATCCAGGCTCGATGAAATGTGCCCCAGTTCATCCTTGGAACCCACGGCGCTGATGTGGGTCAGATCCCCGCGATGCAGGGCGCTCATGGCCCTCTCGATGGCCTGGGCCGCGGCCTCCACCTGTTTGGAGACCAGGGTGGTGAGGACCATCCCGAGCATCATCGCCACCAGCGCCACTCCGAAAATCCAGGACTGGCTCTGGTCCACGTACCGGTTGTCCTGGGCCGTGAGCGCCTCGGCCCCGCTGCGCTGGGCCTCCAGGATCTTATCCAGCAGATCCCGGGCCTGGTTCATCTCCCCATAGTTCGCTTCCATGGGGATGGTGACATCGGTGTTGCGGGTTTGCTTGGCACCTTCAAACAGGGGAGCGAAGGCCCCCGTGTAATGGCGCAGGAGGCCAATGGCCTCGGCGATGCGAGGCCTGTCCGATGCGTCCCAATCCATGGTCTCCAGCTTTTCGAGATCGGTGCCGAAGACCGTCTCCAGCTCCTGCAGCCGCTTGAGGCGCTTGGCCACATATTCAGGGTGCTCGGAGGCGCCGAAGAGGGACACATGGACGATGCGGATGCGATTGGCGTTGGCGATGACCTGGGTGAGCTTGGCGGCGCGGTTCAGGCGCTGGGAGGTCTGATTGAAATCGGTCTGGAGGCGCTGGAGGCTGAACCAACTCAGCAGGGCCACCGCGACCAGGAGAACGACCTGGATGGCCAGGATGATCCTGAACTTCTGACGAATAGGAAATCGGCTCAGGAAGTTCATGGCCACCTCCAGGAAAAAGAACAGACGGAAATTGACAGGACAGGATAAAATTCCTTTCGGTCTCCGGCGAGAGTTACTGTAATCCCGACATCAAGGCCCGCCCCTCCGAGTGGCTTGCTCGGCGCGAGAAGATTCGAACTTCGGCTGCGCCCTGCGGTGCTGGCTGCGCGCGCGAACCGCCTCCGGCGGACGCTTCCCAGGCTCCCCCGGAGCCTGTTCCGCTTTCGCTACCCGCGCGCCATCACCGATTCGGAAGTCCGAATCTTCTCGCGAAATGACAATGGGCACCCATTTGGGTGCCCATTGTGTTTGGTCGGCGCGAGAAGATTCGAACTTCCGACCCCTACCACCCCAAGGTAGTGCGCTACCAGGCTGCGCCACGCGCCGTGAATCATTGAGTCTACGGGAATCGAGGAACCGGGTCAAGGCGCGACGAAGGCTTGTACCGGAATTATTCCTCACATTCCAGGGGGAGTTGGCCTCCCGACCACATTGGGCTCTGGCTCTCCTCCTCGGGCTTGGGTTTGGGGACCCGCTTCGGCACTGCCACAGCCTCCGGGATTTCGATCTCTGCTTCCACGTCCAGGAAAAGCGCCCCGGCAGCCGGTGAGGGGGACTTTCGGGAGCGCCGGGGCGGATTTTTGGGCTTCCCATCCGGGGGAAGGGCTTCGTCCAGGGGCACCACGAGCCTGGCATGGAGGGTCCGCAGGGCATTCAGCGCAGCCTCCAGCTTCCGCCCATTCCCAGGCTCCAGCGGGGTTTGGGATTTGGGAAAGCCCGTGAATGAGCCCAGGAGCAGCTCCCGGCAATCCGAGACCGTGCACCCTTCGGTCAGCCACTGGCGAATGCGGTGCAGCTGGACCAGATCCTCCTGGTGGTAGTAGCGGAGATTGCCCTTGGAACGACGGGGCTGGAGCTCGGGGATCACCTTCTCCCAGTAGCGGAGTTCCTTGGGGGTGGCGCCGACCAAACGAGCCGCCTCCCCGATCTTGAACCAGACCTTATCCGCCATGTCTGGCCTCGCTGAAGCCTGATTCGCTCCCTGCGGGGTAGCGGTACGTCCCACCAAGGCATGATTCGCTCCCTGTGGGGCCCCGCTGCGCGCGCTCCACTGGAGCGCACTTCGCGACCCACATGGTCGCGACCCACTTGATCGCGATCATGGCTCC
Source organism: uncultured Holophaga sp. (assembly GCA_963664825.1). Taxonomy (GTDB): domain Bacteria; phylum Acidobacteriota; class Holophagae; order Holophagales; family Holophagaceae; genus JAYREN01. The sequence continues at coordinate 1,858,242 of OY761614.1, read as the reverse complement.
CTCGTCTCGACGCCCAGGACTTTGAGGCGCTTGTAGAGATTGGAGCGATCCAGGCCCAGTTTATCGGCCACCCGGGTCATGTTGCCGCCCTGGATCTTGAGCTCCCGCTGGATGTAGACGGACTCGAACCAGTCCCGAGCCTCCTTGAGGCTGGGAAATTCGGGAAAGGCGAAGGGGTCGGGTTCCGCCAGGTGCCGCACGGCGAGAGGACCTAGGTCCCGGGTGCCGATCTCCAACCCGCGTCCAAGGATCAGGGCCCGCTCCATGAGGTTCTTCAATTCGCGCACATTGCCCGGCCAATCATGGCGCAGAAGCGTTTCCCGGGCCTCCGGGGCCAGGCGCTTGGGAGAGCGCCCATAGCTGCGGGCGAAGCGGGCCAGGAAGGCCTCGGCCATGGAGATGAGTTCCTCCCCCCGTTCCCGCAAGGGGGGCACCCGCAGCGGTACCACGGCCAGACGGAAGAAGAGATCCTCCCGGAAGCGCCCGGCCTTGATCTCCTCGGTGAGATCCTTGTTGGTGGCGGCGATGACGCGCACATCCACGTTCACGGCGCCGCCTCCTCCCAGGGGCTCGATGCGGCCCTCCTGAAGGGCCCGGAGCACCTTGGCCTGGGTCTTGAGGGACATATCCCCGATCTCGTCCAGGAAGAGGGTGCCCTCATGGGCTTCCCGGAACTTGCCCCTCTGGTCCCGGATGGCGCCGGTGAAGGCCCCCTTCACATGGCCGAAGAGCTCGGATTCGATGAGTTCCTCCGGGATCGCCGCGCAGTTCACTTCCACGAAGGGCCCCTTGGCCCGAAGGCTCTGGGCATGGATGAGACGGGCGACCTCCTCCTTGCCGCTGCCGTTCTCGCCGGTCAGCAGCACGCGCCCTTCGGTGGGCGCCACGAGCTTCAGGTCCGCCAGGAGGCGTTTCATGGCCGCACTCTCGGCCATGAAGAAGCGATCCTGCTCGACCTCCTGCTGGAGCCGCTGGTTCTCCTGCTCCAGGTGTCCCTGTTTGAGGGCATGGCTCACCACCAGGAGGAGGCGGTCCAGATCCACGGGCTTCTCGAGGAAATCGAAGGCGCCCAGGCGCGTGGCTTGAAGGGCGGTCTCGATGCTGCCATGGCCGCTGATCATCACCACCGGCAGATCGGGACGCAGGATCTTGGCCCGCTGCAGGGTCTCCAGGCCATCGATGCCCGGCAGCCAGATATCGAGCAGCATCAGGTGGATGGCATCCGGATCGGAATTCTCCAGAAGTTCCAGGGCCTGCTCGCCCCGCTCGGCCTTGAGCACGGCGTAGCCCTCTTCCGAGAGCGATTCGCCCAAGCTCCGCCGGATGCCCGGTTCGTCATCCACGATGAGAATGGTCAGGAGGGAACGCATCCCTAGAGGGTACGCCCTCGGAGGGCCCGGCGTCAGCCCACACCTTCCAACGATGAGCCCTCCCCCTTGGCTCCGTCGGGCATGACCAGGGGCAGGACCACTCGGAAGGTCGAGCCCTTGCCCACTTCGCTCACCACCTCGATGCGCCCGGAATGGGCTTCCACCAGGGTCTTGCAGATGCTGAGGCCCAGCCCCCAACCCTTCCGCTCATCCCCTTCCTGGGTCTGATGGAAGGCCCGAAAGATGTCCTCCCGATGGGAGGGGTCGATGCCTCGGCCCGTATCCCATACTTGCAGGGCCCAGGTACCCTCCCCCACCTCCGAACGGATACCGATGGTGCCGGGTGGGTCCGTGAACTTCAGGGCATTCTCGATGAGATTGAAGAGCACCTGCTGAAGAGCCGCGGCATCAGCCAGGATCCAGACTGTGTCGACGCGGGGGTCCAGGTCGAGGTGGGTGGAGAGCTCGCGGGCTTCGGCCTTCATCTGGAGGGTATCGGTGAGGCCCTCCATGACCTCGGAAGGGCGGCATAGGCGCTGATTGAGACTATCGGTGAGAGATTCCGATTGCGCCTGATCCAGCAGGCCCCGGAGGATCGCCTCCATCCGCCGGGCCTCCCGGTCCAGGACGTTCAGTTTGCCCTCGGAGGACGGGTCGCCCTCCGCATCCCGCAGGCGGTCCACGGAGAGCATGATGCTCGTCAAGGGCGAGCGGAGGTCGTGGCTCACGGTGCGCATGAGCTGCATGCGGCTCTCCAAGGAATGCTTCAGCTGGTGATGCAGGCGCTCCAGGGACTTGTTGCGAAGGGCTAGGGTCTCCGTGCGTTCCTCGACCCTGGACTCCAGCACGAGGGCTTCCCGCTGAAAGGCCCTCAGGCGCCAGTAGACGAGGAGGGCGATGATGCCGGCCCCCATCAGGACGAAGAAAACCCGTGCGACCAGCCACTGGTACCAGGCTGGACGCACCTGGATGGGCAGGGGATCGGATTCCACCCATTGGCGCCCATCCAGACTGGCCCGGAGGCGGAATCGGTAATTCCCGGGGCCGATCTGGGCGACCTGGATGCTATTGGCATTGGCCTCTACGGGGCGCCAGTGGGGGTCGAGCCCCTCGATCAGCACCTGGTACCTGGGCACTCCAGGCGAGGCCGGAAGCCCCGTATCGAAGACCAGGTACAGGGTCCCGGGCCTGGGGGGCAGCTCCACGCGATCGGGAAGCCAGCGGGATTCACTCCCCCAGGCGGCCTCCAGGACCTTGGGCTTGGGCAGGAAGGCATCCTTGAAGGGCTGGTGGGTATCCAGGACGCAAGCCCCCCCCTTCATTCCAATCCACAACCTCTGGCGGCTATCCAACATCGCCGCATCGGTGGTGGTCTCGTCGGAAAGCAGCCCCGTATTTTTCGTGAGAGACACGACCGAAAGGCCTCCGATGATGGAGACGCCCCTGGCGTGGCCCACGGCCAACTGGCCCGTGGGAAGGCGGAAGGCCCAACTGGGGGTTCCCTGGATCCCGGCCTCCTGGGGGCCCAAATGAATGGGATTCTCGGACTTTCCCTTGTCGAACCCGTAGAGGCCATCACTGGTGGAGACCCAGAGTCGCCCCGAGGGTTCCTGGGACAAGGTGACGATATTGGCCTGGTGGACGGGCGTCCCCTTGAGGGCGCGTTCGAAGCGCCCGCGACCGCCTTCCACCCGGAACTCATAGACGCCCACCGTGGTGGCGACCAGGAGGCCGGGCCCCATCGGCCCGTCCCAGGGCAGGACCTTGGGCACATCCCCCTTCCCCACTTCTTGGGGGAGCGCGTGCAGGGCGATGAGACGCCCCTCGGGGCTCAGTTCGGCCAGTCCCTCCCCCAGCGTGCAGGCCCATAGTCGGCCCCCATGGAGGAGCAGGGACGCAATGGAGATATTGCGCAACGGGGCGCACCCGGCCTGGATGCGGCCATCCTTCCAGCGGAACAACCCCTTGGTCGTGCCCACCCAGACCCCATCCCGGGAATCGGCAACGAGGCACCAGACATCCAGAGCCAATGAGCCCTTCGCACTCTGCCAGCGCCCCACTACCCCCTTTCCATTCACCCACAGAAACAGGCCCCGAGGCCCCCCTAACAGGACGCGGTCAGGCGACAACTCCAGGAAAGAGGTGATCGTGCCCAGACTGAGCCCCACACCGGTCTCGGGATCGTAATCAAGGGCCCGCAGATTGGGAATGACCTGGGCCAGGACATCGCTGCCATCCGAACCGATCCACAGAACCCCCCGCCGGTCTCTTATCGCGGTCAGGATGCCCTCCCGGGGCAGGCCCTCCCGATAGGTCATGATCCGGAAGGACCCTTGGCGATCCTGAGATAGAAGGCCATCCGTGCCCATGGCCAGTAGCATTTCTCCATCCGGGGAAAAAGACAGATTGGAAAGAAGAGCTTGGCGGGCCTGGGCGGGCAATGGATGGGGAGCCCAGAGCCCCTTGCTGTCCTGACGGAGCAGGGCCACCGGAGACAAAGCCCAGAGATGACCCTCCGGATCCCGCACGAGCCCGATGATGCTTTTTTCGGCGACCGAGGGGGGCAGGACGGCCTTCTGGACGGCCTTCCCATCCCAGCATAAAAGGTTCCCCTTGCGCGAGCCCATCCAGACCCTTCCTTGGGGATCTTCCGCCAGGGTAAAGACAGGAAGGTATTTCCAGGGATCTGGCAATTCCACACGCTCGAAGCGGTCCCCCTTCTTGCGGAAAAGCCCCTGCCGCGCCCCGGCGAGGATTTCCCCGTTTGAGCGTTCCAGGAGGGAATAGACGTTGGTAACATCCAGGCCATCGGCCTTGCCGAAGTTCCGAATGCGGCTCCCCCGGATTTCCGCGACCCCGTTTTCCGCACCCCCCACCCAGATGCTGCCATGGCGGTCCTGCATCAGGCAGGTCACATCGGTCGGCCGCAATCCATCCTGGGCCCGATAGGCCCGAAAACCGGAGGCTCCGAGACGTGCGAGTCCTTCGACGGTGCCCATCCAGAGGAAGCCGTCCCGGTCCTCCAGGATGGTGTTCACCTGGCTCTGGGGAAGGCCGTCCCGATCATCGAAATGCCTGAAAGCCAGGGGCTGGGCGCCCAGGAAGGAGGCCGCCCACCCAGCGATGAACCCGACCAGGAGCCAGGCTCTGCCGCAGGTACGGCCCAAGCCAAGGAATCGACCCAGCATGTGGTTCATATAAAGCTCAGTTCCTAAGGTAGCCGACTTGTGCGCCAAGGGTGGACCTTCCCCGTGCCAACATGATGGAGGAGTCGAACATGCTCGTGGATGCTCACTGTCATCTTCTCGGCAGCCATCTGGAAGAACAAAACCTTGAGGCCACCCTGGACCGTGCGCACCGCGCGGGAGTGGGCGGTTTCGTGGCCGTGGCTACCGATCTGGAGGATTCCCGGAAGGTGCTGGAATTGGCCCACAATACGCCCAATATCCAGGCCTGCCTGGGGGTCCACCCTCATGAGGCCAAGACCTGGGACCTTGGAACGGGCCCGGCCCTGGAAGGGCTGCTGCGGGATCCTGCCGTGCGTTTCGTGGGGGAAACGGGCCTGGACTGGCACTACGATCTCAGTCCCCGGGAGACCCAGGAATCCGTCTTCCGGGAACAGATCCGCCTGGCCAAGGACATCGGCAAGCCCCTCATGATCCATACCCGCCAGGCTCCGGAGGAGACCCTTCGCATTCTGGAAGAGGAAGGAGCCGAGGCCGTCCGGGGCATCATCCACTGTTTCTCTGAGAACCTAGCCTTCGCCCGGCGGGCCCTGGACCTGGGCTTCTACCTCAGTTTCTCCGGCATTCTCACCTTCAAGAAGGCCGAGGCCATCCGGGAAGTGGCGGCCTGGGCACCTGGGGACCGGATCCTGGTGGAGACGGACTCCCCCTACCTGGCCCCCGTGCCCCATCGAGGCCAGACCAACGAGCCCGCCTTCGTCACCTTCGTGGCCGCACAACTGGCCCAGTTGAGGGGGATCGGAATCCCGGAGCTGGCCACGCGGACCACCCAAAATCTGGAGGAACTGTGCGGCTGGGCCCCCTCTTTCTGATCACCGCCACCCTGGCGGCCCAATCCCCCCGGAGCCTGTCCTGGGACAAGACCCCGAACCTGCCCTGGTGCGCCATCCCTGCCGAGGAACGCCCCCCTCTCCCGGAGCGCCCGCAGGAAGGGTCGCTCCGGGTGAGTCTGGACCCGGATGGAGCCCTGAAGGTGGTGGACGCCAAGGGCATCATCTTGCTCCGCACGGGGCTGCCCGGCCGCCCCAAGCGCCTCTGGAGGGATGGAGGACACCCCCTCCCCGGCACCTCTGGCACCTGGAACTTCCCCGCCGAGACGCCCCTCCGCACGGGCCTGGGCGCCCTCCCCCTGGGCCAGGCGGACTTCAGGCCCGGCCTCAGGGGAACCCTTTGGATTATCGATGACGAGGAGCGCCTCCTCACGGTGCTGCACCCAGCCACGTCCCGGGTGGCCTATCTGCCGCTACCCGGGGGCACAGGCCTCGATCTCCAGTTTCTCCCGGACCAGCTGATCGTTCAGCAGGGCCCCGACGGGACCGGTCGAGCCTCCAATGCCTGGTCCCTGCCCTGGCTGAGTCTTCTCCCCCAGTTCATCTTCCTCGGCACTCCCGCCCCGACTCCGAAACCGGGCACGGCTCTCATACCCTTCCCCAAGGAGTAGGGCCCGTCACCGCGCCGCTTTCCTGGTTCCTTAGCTAGGGCCCCCGTGCACGCAGGGGGCCTTAGCTAAGGGGTTCCGCTCAGTGGCAGCCGCAGCCGCCCTCCTCGCCTTCACACCCGCATTCGCCGCCTTCGCCTTCGCAGCTGCATTCCCCGCCGCCGCAGCAGCCCCCGGTCTCCTCGCCCACCAGGTAGTGCTCGGCCATCTCCACCAGGGCCCGATGGGGGGCCATCTTCACCTGAAGGGCGATATTGACGGCCTGGATCATGTCCTCCCGCGCCGCGCCCAGCTTGCACAGGTGGGCGTAGTGGCCCTGGAAGGCCTCTTCGTTATTGGCCGCCATGGCCGCAGCCAGGGCGATGAGTTCGGCGACGGTCCCGGTGATCTGGGTTTCGGCGGGCGTTGCGTCTTCGGCTGCGTGGTTCAAGGAAGGCTCCGAGAAAGGGGTAAGCATGCAGACCAACCATCCGGGAAATCCATTCACCCAGATCTGCAGGGTCCTCTTCTAGGATGCCAGAAGGAGGCCCCGGAGGGCTGCACATGGTTCCAGAGGCCTGATCCTCGTAAGATGAGGCTTCGTCTTTTGCTGGAGCCCCATGCCATACCTGGGCGAACTCGCCTCCCTCCTCACAGCCCTGTGCTGGTCGGCCAATTCGGTCTGCTTCACCATCGCCGGCCGTCGCGTGGGCAGCGCCACCGTGAACCTGGTGCGCCTATGGATCGCCCTGGCCGCCATGCTGGCGCTGCACCTGGTCACCTCCGGCAGCCTCTGGCCCCAGATCGAGGCCTGGAGGCTCGGTGTGCTGGGAATCTCGGGCCTCATCGGATTCGCCCTGGGAGATGCCGTCCTCTTCGAGGCCTTCGTGCTTCTGGGGCCGCGGCTGACCATGCTGATCATGACGCTGTGGCCGATCCTGGCCGCCCTTCTCGCCTGGGCCTTCCTCGGCCAGACCATGAGCCCGCTCCGCATCCTGGCCATGATCGCGACCCTGGGCGGCATCGCGCTGGTGGTGGCCGATCATTCCTCGGTGGCCGATGATCGCCCCCGCAAGCTGGTGCTGGGAGTCCTCCTGGCCCTCGGCGGCGCCCTGGGGCAGGCCATCGGGTTCCTGCTCTCCAAATACGGCCTGGCGGATGGCTTCAGCCCCATCTCCGCCAACCTGATCCGGGTGGGCGCCGGCACCCTCGCCCTTTCCATATGGCTCTTCCTCCGGGGCCAAATGCGGGAGAACATCCTGCGCCTCAAGGACCGCCGGGCCTTCTCGCTCATCACACTCGGAGCCCTCACAGGTCCCGTGCTGGGGGTGGTGCTCTCCCTCTACGCCATCAGCCATGCGAAGTCCCTGGGGGTGGCCTCGACCCTGATGTCCCTCTCCCCGGTGATCCTCCTGCCCCTCTCCGCTTTCGCCTTCAAGGAGCGGATCAGCCCCAGGGCCATCCTGGGCACGTTCATCACCCTGGTTGGCGCCGCAGGCCTCTTCTTCCTGAAGTAGCAGCGAGGGGTCTTCAGGCCTGGGCCCGGGGCCTCATCTCCCCCAGGACGGCCAGGAAGGCCGTGAGCAGCGGAGAGGAATCCTGGCTCCTGTGGGCCGCGGCGATCTCGATCTGCACCTCTGGCGGATCAAGGGTCAGATAGGCGACGCCGCTATGCCTCAGTTTGCGCACCGTCGCCGGCAGCAGGGAGACGCCGAAACCGGCCGCGACGAACCCCACGACGGTCTGGATCTCCTTGGCCTCCTGGGAGATCCGAGGAGTGAACCCGGCCCTCAGGCAGGCCCCCATCACCAGGTCCAGGATCCCGAGGCCATGACTATGGGAAATCATGATGAAGGGGTCCTCGGCCAGGGCCTCCAGGGGGATGCACCGCTTGGCCGCCAGGGGGTGGGCCGCGGGGAGCACCGCCACCAGGGGTTCCCGCAGGAGCGTCGTGATGGTGAGGTCCGGTTCCTGGATGGGCGGGCGCAGGAATCCGATCTGGATCCGGTCCTCCCGAAGCGCCGCAAGCTGTTCGCCCGTGCTCATTTCCAGAAGCGTGATGGCGACATCGGGATAGCGCTCCCGGTAGGCCCGCAGCAGCCTGGGGAGGGTATCTTCGTAGGCCACCGAGCTCACCAGACCGATGGTGATCTGGCCCGTCTCCCCCCGGGCCGCGCGCTGGACCTGGGCGATGGCGCGCTCGGTCAGGGCGAGGATCTCCCGGGCGGAGAGCAGGAACTGGCGGCCGGGTTCGGTCAATTCCACCCGGCGCTTGGTGCGGGTCAGCAGTGGGAGGCCCAGTTCTTCCTCCAGGTGCCGGATCTGCTGGCTCAAGGGAGGCTGGGCCATGTGGAGGCGAGCGGCGGCCCGGCTGAAGTGGAGTTCTTCGGCCACGGCCACGAAGTAGCGGAGATGGCGCAGTTCCACTGAGACCCCCTAGGTATTAGACAGGCCTTAAACAGATATTTTCCATTGGATTGATCGGATCCAATACTGAAAACATGCGCGAGGATGCTCTTTTTCAGATCTCTGTCCGGAAATCGGAAAGCCGCCGTTCCTGGGCCGTCACCTTCGCGGGCTTCTGCGCCTTCCTGGGGCTCTATGCCACCCAGCCGCTCCTGCCCATGCTGGAGCGCTATTTCCAGGTGGGCAAGAGCACGGTGAGCCTGACCCTCACAGCCTCCACCCTCGGGGTGGCCATGGCGGCCCCCCTGGTGGGCTCCCTGGCGGATCGCTGGGGGCGCAAGCGCCTCATCGTCGGATCGGCCACCCTCCTGGCGGTGGCCACTCTGCTGAACGCCACGGCCCAGGGGCTCCCGGCCCTGATCTTCTGGAGGTTCCTCCAGGGCCTCTTCACGCCCGGGGTCTTTGCGGTGACGGTGGCCTATGTCCAGGAGGAATGGGTGGCAGGGGGCGCGGGCCGAGCCATGGCCCTCTATGTCACAGGCACCGCCATCGGTGGATTCACCGGACGCATGCTATCGGCCCTGATCGTCTCCCACTGGAACTGGCACTGGGCCTTCGTGGCCCTGGGCGCCATGGGCGCCGGCTCCGCCCTGGTGCTCCAGGCCTGGCTTCCCAAGGAACGGCACTTCACCGGGGGCGCCCGGGAAGGGTCCCTGCTGGCGGGCATGGCCTCCCATCTCCGCAACCCGAGGCTCCTGGCCACCTTCGCGGCGGGATTCTGCGTGCTCTTCTCCCTGGTGGCTTCCTTCACCTACGTGACCTTCCATCTGGCCGGAGAGCCCTTCCACCTGGGCCCCCTGGCCATCGGATCGGTGTTTTTCACCTACCTCATCGGCGCGGTCGTCACGCCCCCCTGTGGCCGCCTCATCGATCGGTGGGGCCACCGGAAAGCCCTGGCGCTGGCCATGGGCGCCGGCATGGGAGGGATGCTGCTCACCCTCATTCCCAGTCTCTGGATGGTGGTGGCGGGCCTGGCCCTCTGCTGCTCCGGAGTCTTCGTGGCCCAGGCCGCCGCCAATAGCTACATGGGCCTGGCCGCCAGCCATGGCAAGGCCCTCGCCGTCGGGCTCTACGTGACCTGCTACTACATCGGAGGCAGCGTGGGGTCGGAGCTCCCCGGCTTCCTGTGGCGCTGGGGCGGATGGTCGGCCTGCGTGGCCCTGGTCATCCTCATCCAGCTCCTGACCATCCTGATCACCTTCACCGGCTGGACCACCCAGACCGCGGAGGCCTCTCCCGACCCGGAGGTCCTGGCCTCCCTCGAGTAGTATCGGAAAAGCGCTCGGAAAGCGCAGGGAGGTGCCATGGCGACATCCGGCCAGTGGTTGCAGGGCGCCCGCCCCTGGACGCTGCCCGCGGCGCTGGCGCCGGTGGCCGCGGGCACGGGCGCGGCGGCTGCCCTCCATGGGGCCAGCCCCGTCCGGGCCACACTGGCCCTCCTCGTCGCCCTGGCCCTCCAGGTGGGCGTCAATTTCGCCAACGACTATTCCGATGGGATCCGGGGCACCGATGCCGAGCGGGTGGGCCCCCTGCGGCTCACGGGTTCGGGGGCGGCCCGGCCCAAGGCGGTGCGCATGGCCGCCTTCGCGGCCTTTGCCGTCGCCGCCGTCGCCGGCATCACCCTCATCGCCCTGTCCCAGGCCTGGTGGATGGCGGTGGTGGGAGCCGCGTGCCTACCGGCCGCGTGGTGCTACACGGGAGGGCGCCGCCCCTACGGATACCGCGGCTGGGGCGAGATCTTCGTATTCATCTTCTTCGGCCTGGTGGCGGTGCTGGGCACGACCTACACCCAGGCGGGAAGAATCTCCCTTCCCGCGCTCTGCGCCGCCATGGGCATCGGCGCCCTGGCCTGTGCGCTCCTGGTGGCCAATAACCTGCGGGATATTCCCACCGACCAGGCCTCCGGAAAGCGCACGCTGGCCGTTCGATTGGGGGATGCCGGCACCCGCAGGCTCTACGCCGGACTCCTGGGAATGGCGGCGCTGGCCGTGGTCTCCATGCTGCCCACCCACCCCTGGACGGCCCTCGCCTTTATCGTCCTGCCCTTCGCGCTCCAACCGGTCCAGGCCGTCCTGACCGGAGCCTCCGCCCAGGCCCTCGTGCCGATCCTGCGGGCCACGGGCCGCATGGAACTCGCCTACGGTCTCCTGCTGGGCCTAGGCCTGGCCCTGGGGCGGTAGCACCTGCCCCGAGGGCACGAGGCTGAGGGCGCCCCCGGCGAGGAGGCAGAGCAGGCCAGAACCCAGGATGGCCGTTGGGATCCCCGCACGATGGGCGACCCAGCCCGCCCCCAAGCCTCCCACGGGGGCAAGGCCCTGGAAGATCCAGACGTAAAGCGACACCACCCGGCCCCGCAGCTCCGGCCTGGAGGCGGTCTGGAGAAAGGTGTTGCTGGTGGCCAGTTGCAAGGCGCTGGCGCTGCCCACCAGCGTCATGCACAGCACGGCTAGGCGGAGGTCCCGGGCCAGCCCCAGGCCGATGAGGCTGAGACCCATGGCCCCAAGGGCCATCACATTGACCAGGGCGGCCCGCTTGGAGGTCGAAGCTGCCGCCGCCACCAGAGCCCCCAGGATCGCCCCCACCCCCGCTCCCGCCAGGATGGCGCCATAGCCGCGGGGACCCGCAGAGAGGACATCCCGCGCCAAGGCGGGCGTGATGGCATTGGCGGAGAGGCCGATGGCGGAGGTCATGGCCACCGCCAGCATCACGCGGCGGATGGCAGGGGTGCCCCAGGCGTAGCCCAATCCCGCCGCCAGATCCTGAGCCATGGATCGCCGAGGAGCCCCCTGGCCCACGGGTTTCACGTGCAGGAAGAAGAGGGAGGTCAGCACCGCCAGGTAGCTGGCGGCGTTCACGACGAAGCACCAGCCCTCGCCGAGTCTGGCCACCAGGAGCCCCGCCAGGGCGGGACCCACCATGCGGCCGGAATTGAAGGCCGCGGAATTGAGCGACACCGCACTCTGGAGATCTTCGGCGCCCACCAGATCCATCTGGAAGGTCTGGCGCACGGTCATGTCCAGGGAATCCACGCTGCCCTGGAGGAGGGCCAGGATCATGATGTGGCTCACCCGGATCCAGCCCCCCAGCGTGAGCACCGCCAGCGCCGACGCCAGGACCAGACTCGTGGCCTGGGTGCCGATCACCACCTTGCGCCGGGGCAAACGGTCCGCCGCCAGGCCCGCCAAGGGGGCGATCACCAGGGCGGGTCCGAAGCGTGCGACCGTGAGAAAACCCAGGGCCAGCGCCGAATTCGTGAGGCGGTAGAGCAGCCAGGACTGGGCCATGGTCTGCATCCAGGTCCCCGCCACGCTGATGCCTTGGCCTGCCCAGAAGATCTGAAAATTCCGGTGTTTCAGGGCTCGAAAGGCGTGACGAAGATGGGACAGAGAGGCCATGGATCGGATTCGCGTTGAGGGTTATCTGCCCGGACGCAGGAGGCGACTCGGTAGACAACGATTATCCCATGGGCGGCAGTTCCGCCCCAGGATTATGGTCGTACGCGCTTGGAGGGGCGATTCGAAGCTACTTTCGAATAATCCGGAGCTTCCCGCGATTGGGGCCATGATGGGTCAAGAGCCCGGTCCCCATTTGACGGAGCTCAGAAAGAGCATTCATGTCCAACGATAAGAAGCCCAAAAAAGCCAAACCTCCCGTCGTGCATGGAGCGACCTCCCGGGGTGCGGATTTGAACAGCAAGATTTCCGAGCCCTTGAAGCAGGCCACTCTCACCCCAGCCAAAAAGAGAAAGTGATCCCTGAGGCAAACCCTTTCGAAAGCTCATGTTCAACAAACAAAGGGCACCCGAGGGTGCCCTTTGTTTGTTGGTCGGGGCGAAAGGATTCGAACCTTCGACCCTCTGCTCCCAAAGCAAAGGGGCGTAATAAACGAGCAGAGGGGCAGCTATGTATTGTGACTGATAATAAACACTATTTGCAGTTGCAAAGATCCAATTCGGGCTATTTTCGACCACTTATGTCTGGTAGAAACTGGTTGCAACCTCATACTGGTGGTTGCAAAGGTGGTCGAAAATGACGATGAAGATCAACCTGACCGACGCCAACCTTGAGGCCCTTCTCAAGAAGCCCGAGTGCAGCATGGAGGGGAGGTCCACCTTCCCACTCCCAAGCGCTACCTCAGCGAAGCTGATCTCGCTCGCCTGCTCGGATGCAGCGTCCGCGCCTTCCGGCAGCGCCCTAACAAGCCGAAGTGCATCCAGCTATCGCCCAGGAAGCGCATCTACGATCCAGACGAGGTTCAGTCCTGGCTCGATACCCCATGGCCGGTATGGACATGTTCTGGCTGGATCCGACATTGCGGCTCAGCGACGGACGTGAGCCCGGTGGCGCAAGCTGCCTTGAACCGCATCTAGGGAAGACCTGGCAGCGATTCAGCTGGCACTACCGGGACCCGCAGAGTAATTGGAGGCCCGGCACTAGCTGTCTGCTGAGCCACCTGCGTTTTTGCCAGACACGCTTCACCAGTGCAGCCTAGGAGAGCAGAGATGGGTATCCGGATGCGAATCCTGGACGCCCATCACCGCCTCCTTCTGAACCTCCTCTCCGATATGACCAGGGAGCAAGCCTGCTTCCTGGTCTGTGGAGAGGCTGGAAGTGGTGGTGATGACGCGATCCTGCTTGTTCAGGAAGTCCTGGCCCTAGCGCCAGATGATTTCCAAGTGCATGAATTCGATCAAATCAGCTTGGCCCCCTCTGCGATGTTGCGGATCGCACGACATGCCCAGAAGCATGAGGGAAGCATCTGCATGGTCCATACCCACCCAATGTCCAAGGGGGCCGTTGCCTTTTCCAAGGCTGACGATTTGGGGAACGAAAGAACCTTTGAGTTCTTTGGGCGCATGCTCCCTGGGAAGAGTCATTCCTGCTTGGTCTGGGACCAGACGCTTAACTGCGTCCAGGGGCGAGTCTACTTCACCTCGAGAAAGTGGCAGGGAATCGAAAAGGTGGAAGTCTTCCGTGCTGAGACGCGGATCACCTGCTCTGATTCAATGGTGTCGCAGGTTGGGAGCACCTTCGATGAACAGTTTGACCGCCAGGCTCGACTCCTTGGAAAAGATGGTCAGCATGCCCTCGAGGAACTGAGAGTCGGCATTGTTGGGTGCGGTGGAATCGGCTCTATTGCCGCCACCCTCTGTGTCCATTCGGGCGTCAAAGAGTTAGTCCTAGTCGATCCTGACCAGGTTTCAATCAGTAACCTGCCCAGAATGCTCGGAGTCGGTCCAGGTGACATCGGCTCTCCAAAGGTCGAGGTTGTTAAGCGAAACATCTTGGCTCACCGAGGCGATGCGCAGGTCCAGACATAGCACGGCCCGGTGGAATCTCCTGACCTACTTCAACACCTGGCAGCGCTGGATGCTGTCATCTGCGGCACCGATGATACGACCAGCCGAGCTTACATAAACCAGCTCTGCCACCAATTCTTCGTTCCAGTGCTCGACCTGGGAGTTCAGTTCGTAGCGGACGAGACAACCGGCAAGCTGGTCAAAGAGGTTGGACGTGTCAACTTCATGCTGCCAGGAACCCCCTGTCTGGCCTGTTCGGGACAGATCGATCCATCTCGGCTCCAAGCGGAAGGCCTGCCCCCTCACGAGCGGGAGAAGCGCACCTATGAAGGATACGTACGAGGCATCAATATCACGGAACCATCGATGATGGTCTTCAACATGCAGATCGCTGCTCGGGGAGTGCAGCAACTAATCGCATGGGCGACAGGTTTGGTTCCTCCAGGAGAGGACATAGAGCTGTTTCAGTTCCTGGGCATCGTATCTCCACCTGGCATACGGAAGGCACGGAAGCGGTCGTGGCCAACTTGCCCAATCTGCTCTGATGCGAGCACCGTCCTTGGAAGAGGTGATCGGGTCCGAATGTTCACCTTGCCGCGTCCGGAATACCGAGGAATGTGATCCGACTGCCCCCCTCATTGTTTCCTGTGAGGGGGGCAGATTTCAGGGTGTTGGTCGCAAAGTGGTTGCAAAGCCCTTGAGACAGCAAAAGAGCCGCCCTGGTGAGCGGCTCTAAGTGTTGTGAATGTTGGTCGGGGCGAAAGGATTCGAACCTTCGACCCTCTGCTCCCAAAGCAGATGCGCTACCAGGCTGCGCCACGCCCCGACGGGTTCCTAGTGTATCGCGGGTTTACTTTCCACCAAGGGAGACACTGCGGAGGTTCAGTCCGGAACGCTGGAGTTCCAGGATGTTCTGGGCCAGGCCGGTGAGCAGGGCGATCTCCAGATCCTCGCTGCTGCGCTTATTGGCGGTGGGAGGGGGCACGCTCCGGATGGAGCTCACCTTCTTGCCCTTGGCCCAGGCGAGATTCAGATTGAAGTCCACCTTCTTGTCCTGGCCGCTCAGCTCGCCGGAGACATTGCTCATGAGGCCATTCGCGTAGCCCACCTTGATGTATCCGGGGCCTTCCATGCCCTTGCTGTGGTTGGTGATATTGATGGAGAGGGGAAGGCCCTTGGCGTCATAGGTGAAGTCCATCTGGGTCCGAATCCCCTGGCCGACATTGGTGAAGCTCATGCGGTGGGGCAAACGGGTGGTCTTCTCCACCTGAATCTCCAGGCGTCCCCGCTTCCAGAAGCCCAGGGTATCGGCCAGGCTCTGCTCCCGCTTCTTGGCATCGTAGGCCGACGTGGGGGCGTTGAAGACAAGGGTCTGGAGGCTCTTGCCACCCACGTTCTCCTCTTTCCCGAAGCTGGCCTTGAAGACGGGGCCATCCACATAGACGGCCTTGATGTCGTTCAGCATGGAACGGAACCAGCCCAGGTAGGACGTCGGCACATCGCTGGGACCCGGGTCCACGCGGGTGGTGTAGGCGTTCTGGGTCTGGCTGTAGCGAAAGCCGCGGTTGCCCACCCGGTACCAGAGCAGGTTTCCGAAACTGCCCGTGGCTTCGGTCTTGAAATCCGCATTGGCAAAGTAGGTGCTCTTGATCTGAAGGGTGGCCTTGCCGTTCTGGGTGACGCCCCCCTTGAGCTGGCCCTGGCTGAGCTGATCCACCTTGGCGTTGACGGTGGCCGCAGAGACCTGGACTGCGAGGCTGCCTTGGATATCGACGGCATTGATATCCCGGTAGGCCTGACCAAACCAGGTGTTGTTGATGGAATTGAGGACGGATTCCAGGGTCTGCCGCGCCGCCTGCGCCTCGGGATTCACCTTGGCGGGAGCAGCGGCCTTAGTCTTGGGCTTGGGCTTGGATGCGGTCTGGGCGCAGAGGCTCAGGGAAAGGGGAAGGACGAGGGCAAGGGGAAAACGCATGGGGGAATGAACTCCTATCGACGGGTGGGGTGTAGCGAAGCGAGCTTTAGTTCCCGCTTCTGTTTCGAGAAACAGGCCCGGCAGAGGACGGTCTTGGGATCCGTAGGGGCAAAACTCAGGAATTCCTTGGCGCCGCACTGGGCGCATTCGATCTGGACCAGGACCTGGGCCTCTCCCCGTTTCTTGGACTTGTGCGGGGGCAGGCTCTTCCGGTAGCAGTCCGGACAGGCGAAGAACCTCTCATCGGGGGTCACCGTGAAGGGCTTCCCGCAGGTGGCGCAGAGTTTCTCCCGGGGTTCCGGAGGGGCGGAAGGGTCGCGCTTCTGGACCCGCACGGTCCCTGGGGCTCCGGACTGGGTGGGCTCGGAGGGCTTCTCCTTGCGGGGCCGGGGCTGAAGGGGCTTGGGAAGGGGCATGAGGGCCTCGGGTTGCCTTGAACACAAGATAAAAGCTTACCATCCGCGGGGAAAAGGCCGAAGGGCGGAGGTGGTGAATCTGGCATCCTGGTCCCATGGAATGCGCCTCGGATCTCCTCCGCCCCCTCCTGGATGGCCAACCCAGGGCCCTCGCCCGAGCCATCACCTGGATGGAGAACGGCCACCCCCAGGCCCGGGAGCTCATGTCCCTGGTCTGGCCCCACATGGGCCGAGCCGCCGTTCTGGGGATCACCGGCGCTCCGGGCGCGGGCAAGTCGACACTCACCGATAAGCTGGCCAGGGCCCTGCGCGCCGAAGGCAAGAAGGTGGGCATCCTGGCGGTGGACCCCACCTCGCCCTTCAGCGGCGGCGCCATCCTGGGGGACCGCATCCGCATGAACCAGATCGCCGATGACCCCGGCATCTTCATCCGCTCCATGGCCACCCGGGGGGCCCTCGGGGGGCTGGCCCGGGCCACGCAGGATGCCATCGACCTCCTGGACGCCGCCGGCTACGACATCGTGCTGGTGGAGACCGTGGGCGTGGGCCAGGACGAGGTGGATGTGGTGAGCTGCGTCCAGACCTGCGTGGTGGTGCTCATCCCCGGCATGGGGGATGAGATCCAGGCTCTCAAAGCCGGAATCATGGAAGTGGCCGATATCTTCGTCATCAACAAGGCCGACCGGGATGGGGTCGAAAAGGTGGAGCGGGAGATCGAGGGCATGAAGTCCCTGTCGCCCACCCGCCCCTGGGATTCCCCCATCCTGCGCACGGTGGCGGCCCTGGGAGAGGGCATTCCCGAATTGGTGGCCAAGGTGCGCGAGCACGGCCTCTGGCTGAGGGAACACGGTGGCCTGCAGCGGAAGGCCCGGGAGCGGGCCCGCTTGCGTTTCACGGGACTGCTGGCGGAGGAGGCCTCGCGGCGCGCCTGTGATCGGGTGGGACAGGCCAAGGTGGAGGGCCTCATCGCAGCCATCGCGGAAAGGAACATGGATCCCTACGCCGCAGTGGCAGAAGTGTTGGATTCGACTCACCCCTGACTGCGGCTTGGGATCCTGCACTTAAAATTCGGGTTCACTGAAGCCCTGCCGATAATAGCGGTGTGCCCATCAGCCCGCTCCCCATCGACAACGCCCAGACCGTCCGGATGGCCTTCCAGAGGCTCTGTCGGGAGGGGGCCAGCCTCTTCCTGCGGAAGGGCGTCCGCCGGGGGCTCTTCCCCCTACTGGCCGAGTCGGAGGGACGGATCGCCGTCGCCATTTCAGAGGCCGAGCGCCTGCAATGGAATCTCCTGCCCGGCGGGCATCTCAATGCCTTTTTCCTCGACCGGGGTCAGCGCTTCGAGGCGACCCTCTCCATGGTGGAGCCGGGCTGCCTGGATGGCATCCCTTGCTACTACTTCGAACAACCCCGCCTGCTGGTCTGCCTGGATGACAGCCGATTCTCCAATTTCGTGCCGCACAATCCCATCACCTGCCTATTCTCGACGCCAAGCCACGATGTCTGCGAGGGGCGTGTCCGCGCCATGGGTGCCGAAGGGATCGAACTGCGCCCCGAGGGGATCGATGCCTCACGATTGGATCTGCTGCGGGTGGAGGGCACCAGCACCATCGAGCTCACCCTGGGGCCAGGCGTGCGGCTCCGCCTGCAGGGGACCGTGGCCTATTTCCGCGAGGGACTGGCCGGGATCATCTTCCAGGAGGAGGGGGCCGGGGCCGCCCTGCGCACCTACCGGACCTGGCTGATGGATTCGCTCCTCACCCAGATGCAGCGGGACCGGGAGACCTTCAATTCCGGAGGCGCGAGAACGGTCCGAAACCTGGGGCCCTCTGGTGAAAAGCCGGGAGCCCGGATCCGGATCCTGGAGGACCGGGACCCCATGGTCCTGGTGATTGCCGAAGGGAATTCGCTGCCTGAGCATTTGGCCAAGGGCCTGGGGCGGATCTTTGGTTTCGCGGCGCTGGACTACTTGCAGGGCCCTGTCCAACCCCTGGCCGCCGCCCTGACAGAGGGGGCCCAGGGCTGGGGACGCATCCGGATGATCCTGGTGCATCATCGGCTGCGGCTGCTCAGTGGGATGGAACTGTTGCGGAAACTGGTGGAGGAGGAGAACTGCCCCCTGCCGATCCTATTAGCGGGCAGCGAGGATGATCTGGAACTCAAGCGGGAGCGGGCCCGGTTCCTGGGGGCCCTGGACTATGTGCCCGTCCTGCCCTTCCGGATCCTGACCCTCAAGCTCGCCCTCGAGGAGGCGCTCCGCCTGACGGAGTGATCATTTGTGGTAGGTCTTCCCCTTCAGGATGGTGAAGGCCCGGTAGAGCTGTTCCAGGAACATCACCCGACTCAGATCGTGGGGGAAAGTCATGGGAGAGAGGCTCAGGTGCTCCCGGATATCGGCCTTGAGGGCGGGGTCGAAACCGTGGCTGGAGCCGATGGCGAAGGTCAGGCTCTCGCCACGGTCCATCCGGAGGCCCAGCCAGGCGGCAAAATCTTCCGAACTGCGGCGGGGGCCTTCGGCGGAAAGGAGCACCGGGCAGCGCACGGCCCCCAGATGGGTGCGCAGGCGCTTGGCCTCCTCCAAAAGCTGGCGGGCAGGCGTTCCCCGCCCCTCCGGGAGCTCCAGGAGCTCAAACCGGGCAAAGCCCTTCAGGAGGTCCCGGTAATGGGACTCCAGTTGCCGAACACCTTCTAACTTCGGCTTGCCAATGGCGATGAGATGAATGGGATACACTTGGTCCTGTTTTGGTAGAATCACGAACAATTCGGGAATCATTCTGTCAGATCCCATAGGAGGCTACATGTCTTTCAACCGTGCTTGGATTCCGGCCGTGGCCGGTATCGCCCTCATCCTCGGCTGCGATAGCAAGCCTGCCGACAAGATTCCCACGACGGCTCCCACAGCCATCATGGAGCCCCATGAGGTGCTTCAGCATCTCCAGTACATGGCCGTTCGCAAGGACATGAAGCACACCAGCCTCATCGTCCCGGTGGACCCCGATAT
The DNA here is from genome assembly GCA_963664825.1 of uncultured Holophaga sp. GTDB lineage: Bacteria > Acidobacteriota > Holophagae > Holophagales > Holophagaceae > JAYREN01. The sequence goes on along the minus strand of OY761614.1, from coordinate 1,839,053 downwards.
CATCCACGGCTCCGCCTGGTGGTTCAACAAGCACGCCGGCGACATGGGCATCTCCTACACCGCAGAAGAGATCAAGGCCTTCGGCCTCGAACCTTTCTGCGCGAAGGGCTACTTCACCGCAGACGTCAGCCATAAGGATCTGCAGGACGCCCTCGACCAGCTCGCCGCCTCCGGACAGCAGGCCGCTCCTAAGAAGGGCAAGGCCGTGAAACCGGCCCTCCCCGAGAACATGGCTTCCCTCAACCTCGAAAAGCTCGACCAGCTGCCGACGACGCCCAAGTTCCCCGATGGTCGCCCCAACCCCGATTTCGAGAGCGTCAAGAACAACGCCGCCCAGCTGCGCGCAGCCCTGGCGGGGGGCCTGTACCGTGTGATGAAGGGCGTTCCCGCTGAACTCTGGCCCGATGTCACCGTCCTGGAAGTCAAGCTGAACGCCACCAATACCAAGATCAAGGATGTCTACCTGGGCTACCAGGGCACGACCATCATGCAGGTGAGCGTCTACCAGCAGGAAGCCGGGAAGCCCTGGACCATCTCTTACGTCTACTTCAAGGTTGGCGCCAAGAAGCTCGCCCAGGTGGCCGAGAAACTCAAGGCTCAGCAGCAGACCAAGTAGGCTCGTTCGCAGTGCCGATGGTCACGACTCACTCGCTCCGCGCTCTGGACACACGGACTCAGCGCTAGAGTAGTCGCGTCAGGCGGGATGCCTGGGCCAGCCGCGGCCTTGACGGTATGTAAGGAAGTTTCAACCCACCCTTTCATGGAGACACCATGAGTCAGTACGTCAATGAAGTTCTGGAAGGTCTGAAGAAGAAATACCCCTGGGAAACCCTCTTCATCCAGGCGGCCACCGAGATCCTGAACTCCCTGGCCCCCGTGGTCGAGGCCGATCCCAAGTACCGCAAGCACAAGGTGCTCGAGCGTCTCGTCGAGCCCGAGCGCATCATCTCCTTCCGCGTCTGCTGGCAGGACGACAAGGGCGAGTACCAGATCAACAACGGCTGGCGTGTGCAGTTCAACAGCGCCATCGGCCCCTACAAGGGCGGCATCCGCTTCCATCCCACCGTCAGCCTAGACACGCTGAAGTTCTTGGGCTTCGAGCAGATCCTGAAGAACAGCCTCACCAGCCTGCCCATGGGCGGCGGCAAGGGCGGTTCCAACTTCGATCCGGCCGGCAAGTCCGACAACGAGATCATGCGCTTCTGCCAGGCCTTCATGTCCGAACTCTTCCGCCACATCGGCGCTGACACCGACGTGCCCGCCGGTGATATCGGCGTGGGCGGCCGGGAAGTGGGCTACATGTTCGGCCAGTACAAGAAGCTCCGCAACGAGTTCACGGGCGTGCTCACGGGCAAGGGCCTGAACTGGGGCGGCAGCCTCGTTCGCCCCGAAGCCACCGGCTTCGGCGTGGTCTACTTCTGCGAAGAGATGCTGAAGACCAAGGGCCAGAGCCTGAAGGGCAAGAAGGTCGCCATCTCCGGCTTCGGCAACGTGGCCTGGGGCGCGGTGACCAAGTGCGTCCAGCTGGGCGCCAAGGTCGTGACCATCTCCGGCCCCGACGGCTACATCTATGACGAAGCCGGCATGACCCTCGAGAAGGCCGCCTACATGACGGAGATGCTGCGCACCAATTCGCGCTCCGTGGCCCCCTTCGCCGCCAAGTTCAAGACCGCCAAGTTCATCCCCGGCAAGCGCCCCTGGGAGCAGAAGGTCGATGTGGCCCTGCCCTGCGCCATCCAGAACGAGCTGAACCTGGACGAAGCCAAGACCCTCTTCGCCAACGGCTGTCAGGTCGTTACCGAGGGCTCCAACATGAGCTCCACCTTGGAGGCCGTGGAATTCTTCATGGCCAACACCGGCAAGATCATGTTCTCCCCCGGCAAGGCCTCCAACGCGGGTGGCGTGGCCACCTCCGGCCTCGAGATGAGCCAGAACTCCATGCGCCTGGGCTGGACGGCCGAGGAAGTGGACCAGAAGCTCCACCAGATCATGATCAACATCCACAAGGCCTGCGTGGAAGCCGCTGCCAAGTTCGGCACCCCCGGCAACTACGTGAACGGAGCCAATATCGCCGGCTTCCTCAAGGTCGGCGATGCCATGATCGATCAGGGCCTCGTCTAGCCCCTTCGATCTCCAGGAGACAGCGGGCCCTCGGGCCCGCTGTCTTTGTACTTGTGGTATCTTTACCCAGGCCGCCTTTGCGGCCTTTTTTCTGGTTCGCTCATGCAGCTCTTTCGCGCTCACCTACTGAGCCCTCGCGCTTCAGACCAGCTTCAGGAATTTCCCGACGGCCTCCTGGCCGTGGACGAGAAGGGCCTCATCCAAGCCTGTGGCGCCTGGGACGAACTCTCGCCGCGCTTCGAAGGCGTCCCCTCCCAGGATCTCCGCCCTCTCTGGATCCTGCCCGGCATGGTCGATCTCCACGTGCACCTGCCCCAGCACGAGGCCGTGGCCATGGATGGGCTGGAACTGCTGCCCTGGCTGGAGACCTTCATCTTCCCCGCCGAAGCGCGCTTCGCCGATGTCGATCTGGCCCAACGTTCCGCGGCCCGGTTCTTCAAGGGGCTGCTCTACCGAGGCACCACCACGGCCGTCATCTATACCACTGTCCATGCCTCCGCCACGGATGCCGCCTTCCGGGAGGCGGAACGCGCCGGCATCCGCGCCGTGATCGGCAAGATGATGATGGATCGCAATTCCCCCGAGGCCCTCCAGGAGGATACGGCCACCAGCCTGGCCCAGAGCGAGGCCCTCTGCCAGACCTGGCATGGTCGGGACAATGGCCGCCTGCAATACGCCTTCACGCCCCGTTTCGCCCCCACCTGTTCGCCGGAACTGATGCGGGGCGCCGGCGCCCTGGCGTTGAAGCACGGTGCCTACATCCAGACCCATGTCAGCGAGAACCTCAATGAATTGCGACTGGTGAAGGAGCTCTTCCCCGAAGCCTCCAACTACACCGATGTCTACCGGCGCATGGGCCTGCTGGGCCCACGCACACTGCTGGGGCACGGGATCCACCTAGATCCCCATGAGCGGGCCCTCATCCGCGAATCGGGGACCACCCTCGTCCACTGCCCCCGGTCCAACGCCTTCCTCAAGAGCGGCATCATGCCCCTGCGCCGCTGGATGGAGGAGGGGATCTCCCTGGGCCTCGGCACGGACGTGGGTGCAGGGCCCAGCCTCTCCATGTGGGCCGAGGCGGCCTTCGCCTGCACCGCTTCAAAACTGAAACTAGCCGAGGGCCAGACACTCATCGATGGGATCCAGAAACTGAAAACCCTTGGGGCAACTCAGTGGGCCGAGATCATCGAAGCGCTCGCCCTGAATGCGGGCGCGCCCGTGGATCCGGTCCAGGCCTTCCACCTGGCGACCCTGGGCGGCGCCCGGGCCCTGGGTATGCAGGACCGCATCGGCAGCCTGACCTCGGGCAAGGAGGCCGACTTCGTGGTGGTGGATCCCCGCATCGTCAACCCCGCCGAGCAGCGCCCTTCCGAACCGGCGGAACTCACCCTCTCCCGCATGCTCTACCGGGAACATCCCGGTATGGTGCGAGCCACCTACATCCGGGGGCGGCGGTGTTTCACCGCGGAGGACTGATCCCAAGATCCTTCTTCCTGCGCCCGGCGAAGGACGTGGCACGGGATCTCCTGGGGCAGCTGCTCTGCCGGGAAGACATCGTCCTGCGCATCACGGAGGTGGAGGCCTATGGCGGCCCCAGCGATAGCGCCAGCCACGCCCGGCACGGGCGAACAGCGCGCAACGCCCCCATGTGGGAAGAGGGCGGCCGCGCCTACATCTATTTCTGTTACGGGATGCACCACATGCTGAACGCGGTGACGGGGCCCTCGGACGAGGCTTCCGCCGTGCTCATCCGCGCCTGCGAACCCCTGGAGGGGCTGCCCCGGATCCTGGAACGCCGTGGCCACCTGGAGGGCCCCGCGCTCCTCACAGGCCCCGGGAAGGTGGCCCAGGCTCTTGGGCTGGATCGCAGCTTCAACCGCCACCTCCTCTTCGAAGCGGGGGGTCTGGAACTGAGGCAGGGCGAGGCCCTGGAACGGGTCCTCACGGGGCCGAGGGTGGGGGTGGACTTCGCCACCGGAGACGATCGCCAGGCGAGGCTCCGCTTCGCCGCCGCCGGATCGCGCTGGGTGACGGTGCCGAAGGGTCTGGTTCTCGAGTCTTCCCCTCTGTAGGAAACTGGAAGCCCCTCATCAGGAGCACCCATGTTTCCGAGCGCCGCCGATCCCTCCCTCATCGCCGCCTGTGGCCTCTACTGCGGGGCCTGTCGGCGCCAGCGCTCGGGAAAGTGCCCGGGATGCCGGGACAATGTGAAGGCCTCCTGGTGTGGTGTGCGAAAGTGCTGCCTGGAAAAGGGCATCCCCACCTGCGCCCAGTGCCAGGCCCATCCAGATCCATCCTCCTGCCCCACCTTTAACAACTTCATGGGCAAGGTCTTCGGCCTGCTGTTCAATTCGAACCGACAGGCTTGCATCCAGCGCCTGCGGGAGCTCGGACCCGACGCCTACGCCGCAGCCATGGCCGCCGAGGGTCGCCAGACACTGCCGCGCCGATAAGACTGTCCGTTCAATATCATCCCCGGTCCCCACGGAAGGGGTCTGCACCTCCAATTCCAGGACGAAGCGAGGACGCCGTGTCTCCATCTGCGAATCCAGGCTCCAACACCGACCAAGACAAAAAGTCCGGCCCTCTCCGGCCGGAGTCCCGGGAAGGGAGAGCGGAGCCCCTGGGGCGGAGGTCGAGGGCCGGCGTCCCGAGACGCTTCCCCTGGGGCTGGGCGGTGCTGGGAGCGCTGGGGATCGCGGCCGGGGCCCTGGTCTACGCCTTCAAACACGCCCCCCTGGACCTGGTGGTCAGTCGCCCGGTGGCCTTCAGGGCTGGCGACCGCGATCCTGTGCTCACCGCCAGTGGGTACCTCGTGGCCCGGCACCGAGCCACGGTGAGCGCCAAGGTGCCTGGGCGCGTGGCCTGGTTGGGGGTGGAAGAGGGGCGCCGGGTCACCAAGGGGCAGGCCATCGCCCGGCTGGAGGACGCCGACACCCAGGCCGGCCGCGATCAGACGGCGGCCAGCCTCCAACTGGCGAAAAAGGACTTGGCCCGGGGCGAGGCCCTGGCCCGGGAGGGGGTCCTGGACCGGGCGAGCCTGGATCGCCTGCGCACCAGCGTGGCGACCCTCAGGGCCCAGCTGCGCTACCAGGAGGCCGTCCTGGAGAACATGGTCCTGCGGGCCCCCTTCACGGGCACCGTGACCCAGAAGCTCTCGGAAGTGGGCGAAACCGTGAGCCCGGGCAGCGCCGGGGGCGCCAACGCCATCAACGCCGTGGCGATCCTCGCCGATTTCGATAGCCTGGAGCTCGAGGTGGAAGTCAACGAAACGGGCATCGTGAAGCTGAAAAAAGGCATGCCTGCGGAAATCAGGGTGGATGCCCTGGAGGCCGAACCCGGGGCCAGGCCCCTCCGGGGCGAGCTGCGGGAGATCTACCCCACCTCCAGTCGCCAGAAGGCCGTGGTGGTGGTGCGGGTCGCCCTGCGGGACCGGCACCCCAGCCTCCTCCCCGACATGGGAGCCAAGGTCACCTTCCTGGGAGCCCCCTTCCGGGAGGCGATGTTGTTCATCGGCCGGGAACAGGTGGTGCGCCGCCAGGGCAGGCCCTTCCTGTGGACCCTCAGGGAGGGGAGGGCCGCGCTGGTGCCCGTGGAACTGGGCGAAGAGAACCCGGTGGGCTACCAGGTGAAGGGCCTCTCCTCCGATTTCCCGATCCTGGTGGTGCCCCAGGAGCTGAAGCTGGAGGAAGGCAGGCGGGTCCGGGTCAGGGAGCCGTGACCATGTTCAAGGGCAGCATTGGATCAATCGAACCCATCATCCGCCTCCGCAATCTGGCCAAGAGCTACTTCCGGGGATCCCTGGAGATCCCGGTTCTGACGGGCATCGACCTGGACATCCCCCGGGGGGGCTTCTACGCCCTCATGGGTCCCAGCGGATCGGGCAAGACGACGCTCCTGAACCTGCTGGCGGGCATCGACCGGCCCACGAGGGGGGAGCTGGAGGTCTGTGGCTACCGGCTCAATGATCTCGACGACGACGCACTGGCCGCCTGGCGCGCCTCCAACGTGGGTTTCATCTTCCAGAACTACCATCTGATCCCCGTGCTCAGCGCCTTCGAGAACATCGAGCTGCCCCTGCTCCTCACGAACCTCTCCCGCCGCCAGCGCCGGGAGCGCGTGATGGAAGCCCTCGAGTTGGTCGACCTCCTGGACCGCGCACAGAACTATCCCCGGCAGCTCTCCGGAGGCCAGGAACAGCGAGTGGCCATCGCTCGCGCCATCGTCCACGACCCCGATCTCATCGTGGCCGACGAGCCCACGGGGGCGCTGGATGCCCGGAACGCCGAAGAGGCCCTGAACCTCATCCAGCACCTCAACCAGGAACTGGGCAAGACCATCGTGATCGTCACCCACGATCCCAAGGCGGCGCGCCATGCCCATTTCCAGATCCACCTGGAGAAGGGCGTGCTGGATCGGACCGTGGAGGTCCACGAGCTGCCCCATCTGGAACCCCTCCTCAGCGGGCATGGACTCCCTTGAAATTCTTCAGCCTCGTTATCTCGGTATCGCCTGCGGCGATGCGTGAGACCCCAGCACCCCTCGTCGTGGCTTCGAATTGCATCCTTAGGCATCCATCCCTGTGAAATTCCTCAGCCTCGTTATCCGCTCCCTCTTCCGCTCCCGCCTGCGGACGATGCTGGTGCTGTCCTTCATCTCCCTCTCCGTGTTCCTGGTGGCGCTCATGCATGGCTTCCTGGGAACCCTGGACGCCCTCACCACCAGCGCCGCCAGCGGATCCAGACTGGTGGTCCAGGACAAGGCCTCCTTCACCAACGCGATTCCCGAAAGCTACGGTTCCTTTCTTCGCGCCCAGCCCGAGATCGAGGCCGTGACCCAGTTCCAGTGGTTCGGCGGCGAGTACAAGGACCCCAAGAACTTCTTCGCGAACTTCGCGGTGGAAAAGGAATCCTATCTCAAGGTCTATCGGGAGGAAGTGGGCCTGGATGCCTGGCCTCCAGGGCAGGTGAGGGATTTCCTGATGGATGGCAATGGGTGCGTGGTCGGGAAGACCCTGGCCGACAGGTTCGGCTGGAAGCTGGGAGATGTGGTGCCCTTGCGCAGCCCCATCTTCAACATGACGGTCCGGCTGAACCTGCGGGCCATCTTCCAGGGCAAGCGCCCCTCCGATGAGTTGGGATTGGTCTTCGATCTCAAACAGGTCCAGGAATCGGTGCCCTGGATGAAGGGCCGCGTGGGCGCTTTCATCGCCAGGGCCAGGCATTCCGGGGATATCCCGAAGCTCTGCGAGCGCATCGATAGGAACTTCGCCAACGCCTCTCCCGAGACCCTCTCCATGAGCGAGAACGCGTTCAACCAGAACATGATGAAGATGTTTGGCGATTTCGCCACCCTGCTGCACTCCATCACCAGTGCGGTCCTGGTGGCGATCCTCTTGGTCACGGCCAGCACCATGGCCATGACCATCCGCGAACGCTCCACCCAGATCGCCGTGATGCGCGCCCTGGGGTTCACCAGGGGCAGGGTGATGGGCTTGCTCATGGCCGAAGGCTTCCTGCTGGCCCTCCTGGGCAGTGTCTTCGGCCTCGGCATGGCGGTGCTGGCCGCCAAGGTCCTGGCCGGTTTGGTCAGTGCCATCCTGCCCTGGATGGCGGATTTCCATATCAGCCCCGACATCCTGCTGCTGTGCGCCCTGGGCACCCTGGCCGTGGGCCTCCTATCCACCTTCATTCCCGCCTACCAGGCCAGTCGCAAGCCCATCGTGCAGGCCTTGAGGTCGCTGTGATGCCGTGGCTCCTCCTCCTTCTCGCACCGTATGCCGTCTGGCTCGTCTGGGCGATCTTTCGCTATCCCGTGCCCCTCCTCTACAACTGGCGATCCCTCTGGCAGCGCTGGGTGGGAACCCTGGCCACCATGGGGGCCGTGGCTATCGTGGTGATGATCTTCGTGGTGGTGAGATCCATGGCTGCCGGGGTGGAGAAGACCTACGTGAAGAGTGGACGCGAGGATCAGGTAATGGTCATCCGACCCAATGCTCGGGTCGAATTGATGAGCGTGGTGACGCGGGACCAGGCGCGGCTCATCTCCACCCATCCCCTCATCGCCCAGGATGAGCTGGGTCCCCTCGTGACTGCGGACGCGGTGGTCACCAAGCAGGTGGCCCTGGCCGATGGCACGGGCAGCATGTCCATAGCCGTGCGCGGGACGAGTCCTGCGGGCATCCGCATGCGTAGCCAGGTGCGACTGGTGCAGGGGCGTTGGTTCAGGCCCAACCTCAGCGAGGTCGTTGTGCCCCGGCGATTGATGGGGAAATACATAGGCCTGGAACTGGGCCGCAGTTTCCAGATGGCTGCTCGGAGTTGGACGGTGGTGGGTGTCTTCGATGGGAGCGGCAGCGCCTTCGATTCCGAGCTATGGATCGACGCCAATGACTTGGTGCAGGCCTTCCATCGGTGGAATGCCTTCTCGAGTGTCCTGGTCCGCCTGCGCCAACCCGAGGACGCCCCTGCCTTCATCGCGGCCATGGAGCAGGATGTGCGGCTCAAATTGGAGGCCAGGACCGAGCCCCGGTACTTCGCGGAGCTGGGTGACGCGGGGAGGCCCATGCAGATCCTCGGCCAGATCATCACGGGGATCCTCACGGTAGGCGCGATCTTCGCGGCCATGAACACGATGTATTCCGCCATCGCGGGCCGCACGCCGGAGATCGGGACCCTTCGAGCCCTGGGGTACCGGAGGCGGGAGATCCTGGCCAGCTTCCAGCTGGAGGCCATCCTCCTGACCCTGCTAGGAGGCGTCCTGGGCTGCGGGTTGGCCTTCTGCTTCAACGGCATGCAGACCGGCGCCACCAGCATGAGGACGTTCTCCGATGTGGGCTACGCCTTTGCCGTCACCCCGACCCTGGTGAGCCAGGGACTCGCCTTCAGTCTGGTCATGGGCATCCTGGGAGGCTTCCTACCTGCCTGGAAAGCCAGCCGGATCCCTGTCACCGAGGCCATGAGGGGGGGATGAATGCGATGGGAATCAAGGCCATTTTTCCCCCTCGCCCTTGACACCATCACCTTGCGAGGCAAATATCAGACTAAACGGGAGGCCTCATGGACCGTGAACTGCTCAAAGGGAGCACCCCGCTCCTGCTCCTATCCTTGCTCGAGGACGGGCCCATGTACGGCTATCAGATCATCGAAACCGTGAAACAGCGCACGGACGGGTCGTACACACTTAAGGAGGGCGCACTCTATCCCGCCCTCCATAAGCTGGAAGCCACCGAATTCATCACGTCGTACTGGCAGACCCAGCCCAATGGCCGGGACCGCCGCTACTATTCCCTTCAGCCCGCGGGGAAATCCTTCCTCGAGGCCAAGAAGCAGGAATGGAGCGCCTTCGTGGCGATGGTGGACGTCTTCGTGGGGCCCAAGGCATGATTCTCCGGTTCACAGGGACCTGGCATCGAGCCTCCGCGCTCGAGGGGGTCCACCTGTGAGCCAGGCTCTATCCGCCTACCTCAGCGAGGTCACCCAGGGCCTCTCCAGGCTGGGTGCCAGCCGCCGTCGTCTCGTGGTTCGGGAACTGGAGGGCCATCTGCTGGACGAGGCCGACGCCCGGGGCATCCAGGACGAGGCCGGCATGCGTATTCTTCTCGCGGAAAAGGAGACACCCGAGGCCTTGGCCCGGGAGATCACTAGCGGAGAAAGCGGCGACACCACCCATCGCTCAGAGACGGCCCTGCTGGCGGGAGCGCTGCTGGGTCTGGTCACCGGCAGCTACCTATGGCTTCAGGGGGGATGGCCCTGGCACTTCGCCCTGGTCTTCGGTACGGCCCACGGCTTCGCCGTGGGCACGGGCATCTTCCTGGTGCGGAGCCGCTGGCGGCGTTTCGGAACCGGCCTGAGGATCCTGCTCTCCCTCTCCTTTGGAGCCCTGCTGGCCACGCCGCTGGGATTCACGGGCCGGAGATTCCTCTACAGCCGCCTCATGTATGGTGCCTTCACGGGATACCTGGTGGAGCGGCATTCCGAGGGCCGTCCGGCCTGGCAACCGATCCTGGAGACGCTCGCCTTCACGGTGCTGGATTTTCTCCAGTTCCACTTCTTCCATCCCCGGTGGCACTACGGCTGGGTTTTCGAGATGACCTTCAACTTCACGCTCACGTTGGCGGTGCTGGTGGCCTTGAACCTGCGGCGCGTGATGGCGGGCCGCTGGGTGCTTGCCCCCCACGGCGAACATTAGGGGCCGTTACGAATTGCCTTCCTGATGCTTGCGTTACGGCCCCTCATGTCGTTGGCGCCATCCCAAGGGAATGGTTATTTCGGTACAACGACTTAGGAATTTCCGTTGAGCCCCCTGGATTCCCGGGGTAGACTGGTTCTCTTATGCGTGAACAAGCCGCGGGCCTCGATGCCTCCGGTCGGTTCCAGGAGGAAGCCATGAAGCCCAAGATTCACCCCGAGCTGCATGAAGTGACGGCTCACTGCCAGTGCGGCAGCGAATTCCAGACCCGCTCCACCAAGAAGGAGATGCGCGTCGAAGTCTGCTCTGCCTGCCACAACTTCTACACCGGCAAGCAGCGCGACATGACCATCACCGGCCGGGTCGAGAAGTTCAACCGGAAGTATGCGAAGAAGGAAGTGGCTCCCGTTGCGGAGACCGCTCCCGTCGTCGATGCCGCTGCCGTCGAAGCCACACCGGCCGTCGAAGCCCAGTAGCTAAGCTGATCCATGGAACGGGCCGAATTATCGGCCCGTTCTTTTTGTTTTCCGGAGGCTCGCCGCGCCCTCGGGGATGAATCTCGGTTCCGCATTTCCTCTACCCGGTGCCCCATGTTCGACCAGCTCGAAGCCCTCGATGCCAAGTTCCAGCAGGTGGAAGCCCAACTCCAGGATCCGGCCAGCGTCAGCGACCCGAAGAAGCTGCGGGAATTGGCCAAGCTTCGCGCCGAACTGGAGCCCGTGGTCCAGGCCTGGCAGGCCCAGCGCACGCGGATCCAGCAGCTAAAGGAAGCCGAGGAGATCCTGGCCGATCGTGCCATGGAGGCCGAATTGCGGGAGATGGCCGAACTGGAGATCCCCGATCTGAAGTCGGCCATCCTGGCCGGCGAGATGAACTTGAGGAAATTACTGGTGCCCAAGGATCCCAAGGACGCCCGCAACGTCATCCTGGAGGTGCGCGCAGGCACCGGTGGCGAGGAGGCGGCCCTCTTCGCCGGAGAACTCTTCCGGATGTACTTGCGCTTCGCCGAGCGCAGGGGCTTCAAGGTCTCCGTGCTCGACGAGAGCGAAGCAGATATGGGTGGGCTGAAAGAAGCCACGGCCGAGATCGAGGGAGAGGGCGCCTATTCCGTCTTCCGCTTCGAATCCGGCGTCCATCGCGTTCAGCGGGTGCCCAAGACCGAGACTCAAGGACGCATCCACACCTCCGCTGCGACCGTAGCCGTCATGCCCGAGGCCGACGAAGTGGAAATCGAGATCCACCCGAAGGATCTGCGCATCGACACCTTCTGTTCCGGCGGCAAGGGCGGCCAGAGCGTCAACACCACCTATTCCGCCGTGCGCCTGACGCATCTGCCCACCAATACCGTCGTCCAGTGCCAGGACGAGCGCAGCCAACTCAAGAACATGGCCAAGGCCATGACCGTGCTGCGCAGCCGCCTGTTGGCCAAGGCCCAGGGCGAGGCCGACGCCGAGTCCTCCGCCATTCGCAAGGCCCAGGTGGGCTCAGGGGACCGCAGCGAGAAGATCCGCACCTACAACTTCCCCCAGAGCCGCGTCACCGATCACCGGGTTAATGTCACCATCCATTCCCTGGAGACCTTCATGCAGGGCCAGATCGAGCCCATCCTGGAACCCCTCCGCGCCGCTCACGAAGCCGAACGCCTCAAGCAGCTGAGCTGAGGCCCTGCATTCAGGAGGCCGTGCGCAGTGCTCGCTGCTTCGCCGCAAGGCGCAGGACGGACCGCAGAAATCGATGCAGCCACGCAAAAATGTGCTCCACAACCCACCTGTGGATGCTCAGCCACTCCTTCGATTCCAATCGCCGAAAGTCATATTCCTTGTCCGCGCGCAGTTTCCCGGGCATCGGCGAAATTGCATGCGCTGCCCATTTCACACCACCGGGATCGCATCCGTCAGAGTCTCGAACACCTTGGAGTCGTGCTGGTTCGCCGAGCCCATGTGTGCTGCCAGCGGAATCCATCGCCGTTCCGCGCTCAGGTGGTAATTGTTCCCAGCACGAACAGGATCCCCCGGAGCACGCCCCGGTCAGGCCTCCGTGACCTGCCCGCCCGCAGATTCATCTCCGCAGTTACTGGCTCGATATTTTGCCACAGCTCAAATGGCAAAATATCCCGGAGCATCCGTCTACATTCTGTATCTGAAAACATTTGTACAAGATGATTTTGTTAGGCGTTCTAATCCATGGGCCAGAGTAATGTCGCCCGCGTACCGAAGACGTGACTTTGGCAGAGGGTGATGGAACCACCGTAACGGTTTACTATCTTTCGGGCGTGATACAGCCCAAGGCCGTGGCCTTCGGCCTTGGACGTGACGCCGCAGTCGAAAATTTGGTCACGAATCATCTCCGGAATGCCAGGCCCATTGTCTGTGATTGTTATGCAGAGGGCCTGTCCATGTGGTTGAGCTAAGTCGCGACCACCATGAGGCTGGATACTGGACTCCACCAAGATATTACCTTTTTTATCTGGAACGGCCTCAAGGGCATTTTTCAAGAGATTAAATAGGACCTGCTGAAGGTGGATCTGAGGGATGGGCATGCCAATTTCCAGGGCACTGAGGTTGACTTTAATCTGAGCATCTTTGGAGTTGCATAATTTGGCCAATGCCACGGTCCTCCGGATGACCTCGTCGGGCGCCATCATCCCCACTGACCTGTCCTCTTGGGTATGGGAAAAATCATCAAGGGCAGCCCGATTCATCTGCCTCATGCCCTCCAGAGCCTGGAAAAGTTTGTTCAATTCCTGCGAACCGGCTTCGTCGTGGAGGAGGTAACTCTTCAATGCCTCCGCCTGGAAGATGACGACCTGGAGGAAGTTGTTCTGGTCGTGGATATAGGCGGCCAGAAGAGGACTATTCGACATGAGTTGCGGCCTCAAAGGATGGATAGCGGTCGTGGAGGAGGCGATGCAAGGTCGGAGTCGGACGTCCATGGGTCAGTGGTATAGAGATGTTTTTTACGAATTTGAGTAAAGAACCGCTCTATGCCACAGAACCCCTTCCAAATGTCCGCGCTCGGTTCTAATCGAGGGTAAGCGTCCCCACCTTGAGAGGGGTGTCCTGGATTTGGCCCTGAGGGGAACCATCGACGTGCTCGGGCATCACCCTGGCCTTGAGGATCTTCAAGGGAACATCCCCCTTGGGAGCCTTCAGGCTTTCGTCGAAGGCGATGACCACCTGCAGCACCGTGGCGTTACAGCCCTTGGCGTTGGGCCCCAGGATGCCTCGAGCCTGGTAGAAGATCTCGTCATCCCCCTTCTGGAAGATGCCAACCATTAGCTTGTCGTGGTTCACGCCACCCACCTGCAGGGTTGGAGGAATATCCACCGGCGTGGTGTCACTGGTGTCCAGGAAGGTGTCCCGGAAAACGCCGCCATCCTTGTAGTAGCCCAGAGGCTTGTCATTGGAGTCCTTGAACTTCTCGAACTTCACCAGTTTGGTGTCGGCCTGCAGGGTGAAGCCGACGCCCCTGTACTTGGTGCCATCCGAGGGACCCACCAGGTTCAGCACGAGGCTTCCCTTGGTGCTTGAAACATCCTTCACGAGCTTCCATTCGGATGGGGAAGCGCTGGGATCCACGTAGGAGAGGCCCGTAGCCGGGGCGGGGGCGACGGCATGATCACGGCCGCCGCCGCATGCAGCGACAAGCAGCAGCGCCGCAAGCGATACCAAACGAATAGCGATTCTCACGGTCACCTCACTGGTTGAACGCGTTGTTGAAGCCTTCCAGGAACACCTCGAAGGCGTAATCGTCAGATCCGCCCATGGGGTTCCCTAGCATGTTGGCCGAGGGGTAGCGCGTCCACACGGCGTAGTAGTCGTGGGCCAGGGCGCTCAGATCGCAGGCGTCGGTATCGAAGTCGTTGTCAAGGTCCATGGAAATGGCAAAAACAGTGTTCACCGCGAAGCGCTTGGGATCCTCTTTGCTGCTCACCTTGATCGGGTAATTGCGGCCCTTGGGGACGTAGGGCGCAATGAATTTGTCGCCATCCTCCAGTCGGCCTCCCACGGTGACGTCGGGCAGACCTCCCAGATTCCAAGTGACGGAGCTATCCGTCGCGTTGTTCACGGTGGGCTTGGGCAGGGGCAGGGAGACCATGGCTGGCCAGCAGATAGCCTTCTTGTTGTTGAAAGGAAGGTTGGAATGGGTCGGGAATCCGATGGTCACGGGTTCCTTGCCACCCGCAGGGGCTCCCAGGTTCACGGCGGCGAAGGCGTTCCTCAAGGCCGCGGTCTCCGCGGAGTCGGAATCCCCCGCACCAGGGTAAAGCTCCTTGGCGGAGGCGATCATGGCTTCGCGGATGACATGGTAATCCGCTTCGGGATTCGTCACCTTGGTGGTCATGCCGTGGAACCAGATGCGGATGGCCTTGTCGTTCCCGATGCCGGTCATGCCGCCGGGCAGATACTCAGAGTAGGTCATCTGCGATGCATCGTTGGAGGCGCCCCGACTCAGGAAGAAGAAGGCCCGGTTAGCCGGTCCCATGCTGTAGTGGCAATCCATGAGGCCGACCCCCTCGAACCAGGCATCGGGGCTGATCCCGTCCAAGATGGGTTTGTACATCCAACGCAGGGGCGAGAGCCCATCCTCGGAGAGCTGGGGACCCATGCTCCAGAGATACTGCCAGGTGTTGTTTCCGCCCGGTGCCTTGGTGGTGATGTCAGGCACCACGCTCCCAAGGCCATCGGCACCCCATTCATAGTGTTTCACCATAACGGCGTGGATATCGGAATTGGCTTCGTTCAGGCCGCCGGCCTCTCCGATATTCCCCTGCAGCTTCGCGGTGTAGCTCATCACGCCGTGACTCATTTCATGGGCCGCGACATCCAGGGTGGTCAGGGGGCCGGTAACGCTTCCATCTCCGTACTGCATGAGGAAATAGCCCTCGTTCCAGCCGGCATTCGCCAGGGCGCCCCCATTCCCGTCATCCACATGCACGATGCTGATCGCGGAATGCCCATCTCCATCAATGCCGCCAGGGCGTCCCAGGACCTTTTCGTAGTAGTCCCAGGTGGACTGGATGGCGTAGTGAGCGTCCGCTGCAGCCGTTTGACCTATGGCCTGGAAGAGGTTGCCGGGAAAGTCGGTGGACCAATCGAAGGGCTTGCCATTGCCCCAGGTGTTGGTGGCGTTGGTATACGGCGTGGTGCAGGTGGCGTCCTTGTTGGGCCCATTGGGATCATAGGCCACGGTCTGGGATCCGATGCCCCCCCATTCGGTCCAAGAGGACTCCTCGGCGTGAAGCCAGGGCTTCGTGGCGCGCGTGGTGTCGCGCAGGGTGTATAGGCTACTGTCACCGAGCTGCACCGTATTGAGGGTAACCCGGCCGCTGTACTGGCTCTCACCCATGCCCACGGAGGGCACGTCCGGGGCCGCATGCTGCATCCCGTCCCACTTCTTCAGGACCGCGCCCGTCAGGCCGTCGATGATGAATTCGGTGCCCACCAAACCGTGGGCCGTGGACTGCATGGTGCTGGCCCGAAAGGCCCAGCAGTAGGGCTTTGCCTTGTGCGGCGCCGGCAGACCGCCGTCTAGGTCCAGCATCAGGAAACCCTCGGCGTCGCGCTTGGACTGGAAACCGTCCTGGTACCGGGTGGGGAAGACCACCGGCTTCACCAGGATCGGCCAGAGCCCTCCTTGGACCGGCAGGCTCGCCGCCACGATCGCGCGGACCTTTGCTACATCCAGCAGGGTGACGGACGGAAGATCGATGCCCTCCTGCACGGTGGCGTGGGGCGCGATCACGCGACCATCGGCATCCATGTGGCCCAGGATTGTGCCGTTGAACACTTCCACGCCCCGGTAGGTCTGGTGGAAACGAACGTGTGTGAAGCCGTAGGCGTCAGTTATCCGGTTGTATTCCTGGATGCCATCCAGAGCCCCGAGCCCCAGGGAACTCTTTTCGGCCTCGAGACTCCGGGCCAGCCGGAGGGCGCGTTCCGGCTGCTGTGCCCGAACAGCTGCGATCCCTTCGGCGGGGAGAGGGCGGAGCCCCACTCCGGCCGAAAGTGGCGCCCCTGCGACCAGCAGGGCAACCAGGCTGAGGTGCAGGTAAACATGCGACACCATGTGGACTCCTTATCGATCCATGGAAGACGTGGAACGCGCAAATACTCGTGTTTGCAAATAGAACCAGACCAAGTTCAAGGCATGGGCCCCAGGGGGATGGGACTCCAACTGAACGGATCAGGGGCGCCGACTAGGGGTGGATCTTGTCCGCTCCAAGCCCAGCGGGGCTAATCGAGGGTAAGCGCCCCCACTTTGAGGGAGATGTCCTGGATCTGGCCCGCGGGCGTGCCGTCGACGTGCTCGGGCATCACCCTGGCCTTAAGGATCTTCAAGGGAACATCCCCCTTGGGAGCCTTCAGGCTTTCGTCGAAACCGATGACCACCTGCAGCACCGTGGCGTTACAGCCCTTGGCGTTGGGCCCCAAGATGCCTCGAGCCTGGTAGAAGATCTCGTCATCCCCCTTCTGGAAGATGCCAACCATCAGCTTGTCGTGGTTCACGCCACCCACCTGCAGGGTTGGAGGAATATCCACCGGCGTGGTGTCACTGGTGTCCAGGAAGGTGTCCCGGAAAACGCCGCCATCCTTGTAGTAGCCCAGAGGTTTGTCATTGGAGTCCTTGAACTTCTCGAACTTCACCAGTTTGGTATCGGCCTGCAGGGTGAAGCCGACGCCCCTGTACTTGGTGCCATCCGAGGGACCCACCAGGTTCAGCACGAGGCTTCCCTTGGTGCTTGACGCATCCTTCACGAGCTTCCATTCGGATGGAGAGGCGTTGGGATCCACATAGGTGAGGCTCGTAGCCGGGGCGGGGGCGACAGCGCGGTCATGGCCACCGCCACAGGCAGAAAGGAGCAGCAGCGCCGCAAGCGGTACCAAACGAATAGCGATTCTCACGGATCACCTCACTGATTGAACGCGTTGTTAAAGCCCTGGAGGAAGAGGTCAATGGAAACGTCATCGCAACCCATCCTGTTTCCCCAGATGTTGGCGGCCGGGTAGCTTTTCCAGACCCAGAAGAGGTCGTGGGCCAGGGCACCCAGATCGCAGGCGTCGGTTTCGAAGTCGCTGTCGGTGTCGAGCTGGGCCACGTAGACGAGATCCACCGCGAACTTCGTGGGATCCTCCTTGCTTGTGGCCTTGACGGGGAAGGCACCGCCCCTAGCGATGTAGGGCCCGATGAACTTGTCGCCGTCTTCCAGACGACCGCCTAAGGGCGACAGGTAGGACAGGCCGCCCAGACTCCAGGTCACGGAGGTGTCTGCCGCATGGCTCACCGTGGGTTTGGGCAGGGGCATGGAGACGAGAGCCGGCCACACGATTATCTTCTTGTAGCCGAGGTCACAGTTGGGATCGTAGGCGAAGCTGACGGACACAGGTTCCTTGCCACTGGCGGGGGCGCCCACATTCACGGCGGCGAAGGCATTCTTCATCGCGGCCATCTCCGCAGAATCGGCATCCCCCGTTCCGGGATAGAGTTCCTTGGCAGAGGCGATCATGGACTCACGGATGGCGTGGTAATCGGCCATAGCATCGGTCACCTTGGTGGCCATAGCGTGATACCAGATGTGAATGGCCTTGTCGTTCCCGATCCCGGCCATGCCCCCGGGCAGGTAGGCCGAGTAGGTCTCCTGCTTCGCGTCACTGGAGGCGCCGCGGCTCAAGAAGTAGAAGGCGCGGATACCAGGCCCCATGCTGAAGTGGCAATCATCAATGCCAACCCCATCGAACCAGGCGTCATAGCTCATTCCATCCTTGCTGGGCTTGTAGAGCCAGCGCATAGGCGTAACGCCATCCTTGGAGAGCTGGGGCCCCGTTGTCCAGAGGTAATCCCAGGTATTCCGCCCATCCGGCACGGCATTGGTGGAGTCGGGCACCGCATTCCCATGGCCACCAGCGCCCCAGTAGTAGTACTTCACCATGGTGGCGTGGATGTCCGAATTGGCTTCATTCAACCCGGCACTTTCGAAGCCTTCCCCACTCAGCTGTGCAGTGTAGCTCATGACGCCGTGACTCATCTCGTGGGCCGCGATGTCCAAAGCGGTCAAGGGCCCGGTCTCGCTGCCATCCCCGTATTCCATGCAGAACCAGCTGGAGTTCCAGCCCGCGTTGTTCATGGGAGCCCCGGTCGCCTCGCTCTTGTGCACGACGCTGACCACGGAGCTCCCGAGGCCATCGATGCCGCCGTGACGTCCCAGAACCTTCTCGTAGTAGTCCCAGGTGGACTGGATGGAATAGTGGGCATCCACTGCAGCCGTTTGCCCCACAGCCTGGAAGAGGTTTGCGGGAAAGTCGGCAGCCCATACAAAGGGCTTACCGTTTCCCCAGGTGTTGGTGGCGTTGGTGAAGGGCGAGGTCTGGCTCCAGGCGGAGGAAGAGGGATCGTAGGCCAGGGTCTGAGATCCGATGCCCCCCCATTCCGCCCAGCCGAGCTGTTGTGGGTCGGGCCAAGGCTGCGTGGCGCGCGTGGTGTCGCGCAGTGTGTACAGGCCGCTGTCGCCGATCTGCAGCGTGTTTATGGAGACCCGGCCGTTGTACTGGCTCTCGCCCACACCCACGGCGGGCACGTCCGGGGCCGCATGCTGCATCCCGTCCCACTTCTTCAGGACCGCGCCCGTCAGCCCGTCGATGACGAATTCGGTGCCTACCAAGCCATGGTCCGTGGACTGCATGGCGCTGGCCCGAAAGGCCCAGCAGTATGGCTTTGTCTTGCGCCGCACGGGCACACTGCCGTCGACATCCAGCTGCAGGATGTTCTGGGCGTCACGCTTGAACTTGAGGCCATCCTGGTATTTGGTGGGAAAGACCAACGGCCTCACCTGGACCGGCCAGAGCCTTCCCTCGGCCGACACGTTCGCCGCCACGATTTCGCGGATCTTCGCTTCATCCAGCATGGTGACAGGCGGAAGGTCGATGCCCCCCTGCACGGTGGCATGGGGCGCGGTCACACGACCATCGGCGTCCATGTGGCCCAGGATCGCGCCGTTAAACACTTCCACACCCCGGTAGGTCTGGTGGTAACGAACGTGTGTGAAACCGTAGGCGTCAGTTATCCGGTTGTATTCCTGGATGCCATCCAGGGCGCCGAGCCCCAGGGAGCTCTTTTCGGCCTCGAGGCTCCGGGCCAGCCGGAGGGCGCGTTCCGGCTGCTGTGCCCGGATGGCCGTGATCCGTTCGGCAAGAAGAGGCCGGAGCCCCACTCCGGCCGGAAGTGGCGCCCCTGCGGCCAGCAGGGCGACCAAGCTGAGGTGCAGGTGAACATGCGACACCATGTGGACTCCTTATCGATCCATGGAAGACGTGGAACGGACGGATACCCGTGCTTGCAAATGAAACCGGATCAGGTCCAGAACAGGCTATTCCCGGGCAAGAAGGTGATCCAGTGAAACGACATGAAACGTAATCGTCGGTTAAGCCACACCGTTGCACCAACTTATAGCTCGACAGCATTTCACATCCTTTATCGTGTCCCTGATGTGTGGCCCGCCTAGGATCAGAGACCCGGAAGGGACGCCATGGCATGGATCACAGGAACAGAAAAGGGGTTGAAGGACAGCGCTCCTTCGGTGATGTTTGAAAATACCCAGCTCTCCCCCTCGGAATGGGTTCATGAACCGCCAACGATGCCACTTCCTCCCATCCCATCCTCCATCAGCATCCTCGTGGTGGAGGACGAGGAACAAATGCTGGCCATGATCAAGGCGAACCTGGAACGGGAGGGCTATGCCGTGACCACCGCCACCGATGGCAAGCCCGTTGTGGAGCTGCACCGAAATACCCCCTTCAATCTGATACTGCTGGACCTCATGCTTCCGCACGTAGACGGTTTCCAGGTCCTGCGGCAAATCCGTTCTGCAGAACTGGAGGTACCAGTCCTGTTGCTCACTGCCCGGGGCGAAGAGGAGACAAAGATTAAAGGTTTCGATCTGGGGGCGGACGATTACCTTACGAAACCGTTCTCGGTTCTGGAACTGCTCTCACGCATCAAGGCGATCCTCCGCCGGACACACCATGACGCAATCAGCTCCGACCAAGTGATTCTGGCCTCGGGCCCATTCACGCTGGACCGGGAGAAGATGACCTTCCGAAAAGGCCAGAAGAAGTTGGACATCGGCCTCCATGGTTTGAGGATTCTCGAATTGCTGATGTTGCGCCCGGGTCATGTTCACAGCCGGGAGGAACTCATCAACCTGACGTGGACTGCCGAGTTCCGGCCCAGCAGCGATCGGGTCGTGGATGTCCATGTGTACAGCATCCGAAAAGCTCTTGGTTTCCGAAAGGACATGCTCGCCACGGTTGAGGGGATCGGTTACCGCTGGGCCCATCCTGTCCAACTCTGCTCTCGTTCCTAAGGCCCCCATGCCCATTCTCCGTGCCCGTGTCCTGAGCCGCTTCCAGACCCCAAAGCGGACTCTTCGCCTTCCAGGTCTGCTGGCAAAGCATCCCTATGCCTTGTTCCACTTCCTCAACTTGCTGCTCTTCATTCCAGTCATTGCAGTCATCCCCCAGATCTGGATCAACGAGCAGACGGGGACTTATTGGAGTGAGTGGCGGTCTAGGACCCCTGCCCACCTGCATCTCATTCTGAATACCTGGAACGAATTCCAGCTACCCGCCTTCCATGGGATCAACGATCCGGACCTTGTGGGATACCTCCAGAGCCATCCCCTTGTAGTGGCTATGACTTCGGCAGACGGCAGGACCCTGGCCGTGCGGGAGAATGACCGCTTCCGTGCCCCGGGCCAAGGGCCGGATGACCAGGTACTCGTCCGTTGGATGAAGCGCGCGATCCGGTCCGGGGCAGAAGTCTGGAATACATCCAAGGAGGATAACCAATTTTATAACAGTGAGATGCTCGTGGTCTGCCGGAGTGGCCCCTGGTACGTGGTAGTCCGCTGGCGCATAGGTAGCCCGGAGGTAGAACGATACCTCCGGCAACACCTGGA
The DNA here is from genome assembly GCA_963664825.1 of uncultured Holophaga sp. Classification (GTDB taxonomy): domain Bacteria; phylum Acidobacteriota; class Holophagae; order Holophagales; family Holophagaceae; genus JAYREN01. The sequence continues at coordinate 1,817,788 of OY761614.1, read as the reverse complement.
CATGGACAGTCGCTTCCGTGTAGGACTCCAACGGGTGAGGCCGGATGAACAGATCGGCCCTGTGAATCCAACTTGGAGTCTGCCCCCCAACCTCCAGGCCGAGTGCCCAAAGGGAGTCAATCAGCCCCAGATCACAGTGCTGAACGGAACGAACATCCCCTACCTCCGCGAGTGGCGCTTCGTTTTTATGCCTTCCTGGGCCGAGCTGAACCGGTACCGGACAAGGCTCTTACACTGGCGCCTGATGGCCTATGGCCTCAGCCTGCTGCTTCCGGTTGGCGTCTCTATGGGGGGCGTTCTGCACCAGCGCCTGCGGCGGCGCGAGAGGCTTGAGATGGACCGAATGGCCTCCATGACCCACAGCCTCAAGACGCCCTTGGGGGTGCTCAAGCTCCGCTGCGACAGCATCCGCCTGGGACAGTTCAACCGCGTCCAGACCGAGGTGGAACTGCTCAGGATCAGCAAGGAAGTCGACCAACTCACGGCCTTCATCAACCAGACCCTCCAAGGCTTCCGCAGGACGCCCCATACCCCAGAACGCACTCTGGTGCAGCCGGACTGGTTCAAGGGTATCGCGTATGACCTGGGGCCCATCTTTGGGATGGAGAACCGCATCCTAGCTCTACGGCTGGACACCTGCCCAGCTTGGGTCCATGAGCCGACGCTGAAGGCGGCGGTTGTCACACTACTAGAGAACGCCCTCTCTTATGGCAAGGGCAACGTCGTTCTCCGGACCCGACACCGGGGACGCAGCCTACAAATCCAGATCAAGGATCAGGGTGAAGGCCTGGACACACTCCAGCTGGACGAGCTTGGGAAACCCTTCACCCGCTTCCGAATCCAGGAGGCCGAGGGGTTCCAGAAGGTGGGCCTAGGGCTCGGGCTCTTCCATCTGGCCTGCACGGCGCAGCGGGAGAACTGGGGGTTCAGGATCCTGAGCAAGCCGGGACACGGAGTGCTTGCCATCCTGGAAGTCCCAGTGGCCCGACAGGTATGAAGGGACGCAGAACTTTTGTTTTCCAGCAAATACTTCTTATTTTCTAAGCTTCGCGTCGAAGGGTTCAGGGGAAATTGGGGGAGGAGCCGCATTACCCCTCGGCCCCCGACATCAGGCGTCGTCTGCCTTCCCCGCCAGTCCCAGGACGCTCTTGAGCTTGGGCACGGAACTGCGACTCACCTCGAGGCTCTTTCCCCCGTTCACCCGCACTTCGCCCCGACCTCCCAGGAGGGGGCGGAAACCCAGGACCATGGAGGGCCGGAGCAATAGATGGCGATGGATGCGGAGCAGTTCCTCGTCGGGGAAGGCCTCCTCTACTTCGCCCAGCGTGCTCCAGGAAGTTCGGTAGGGGGCATCGGCCCAGGCCGAAACGATCTCGTCCTCCACTTCAAAATGGGTGACCTTCTTCAGGTCCAGGAAGATGAAACCTTCCCCGGCCCTGACGGGAAAACGGGTACCGTGGCCTGGCAACAGGGCGGCGATCTCGGGCCCCTTGCGGCGGGGGATCTGATGCTGGCGGAGGCGGTCCAGTGTCCGGGCCAAGCGATCCTCCGTGACAGGCTTCAGGAGATAGTCCACGGCCGCGGCCTCAAAGGCCTGAACGGCGTACTGGACATGGGCTGTCACGAAAACCACCGGGGGCGGCGAAGCCAGTTCGGCAAACACCTCCAGTCCCGAGAGGCCGGGCATCTGGATATCCAGGAAGAGGGCGTCCGCCTCCTGCCCCGACTCAAACCAAGCCAGCACTTCGGCGCTGCCGGGCAATTCGGCCAACACTTCGCAGCCCGCCTCCCGGAGCAGACGCGCCAAGCGCCGCCTCGCCAGGGGCTCGTCATCGGCCAGGACCGTACGCAGCGTCATCACGCCTCCCAGGGTATCTGAAGCTCCGCCCGAGTCCAGGGCGACTCCCGGTACAGCTGGAAGTGGGCCCGGTCGCCATAGGCCAGTTCCAGACGGGATTTCAGGTTGGCCAATCCGACGCCGGTTCCACAGGAGCGGGGAGACGCGGCCTGGCCCGTATTGGCTACGGTCAGGCGCAGGCAGTTCCCTTCGATTCGGCCCTGGATACGCAGGAGGCCTCCCTTGGGATCGGCCGCGATGCCGTGTTTGAGGGCGTTCTCCACCAGGGGCTGGAGCAGCAATGGAAGGGTCTCGATGGCATCGAGCCGGGGATCCCATTCCCACTGGACTTGGAGCTGCTCGGCCAGCCGCAGCTGCTCTACGGCCAGATAGCTCTCCAGCAGGCGGCGTTCCTTCTCCAGGGGCACCCTGGGCGCGTCTCCGAAGCTCAGGAGCTGGCGGTAGATCTCCGCCAGGTCGCGCATGCCCTTCACGGCGGCCTCCGTGTCCTCCCGCACCAACTCGGCCAGCCCGTTGAGGCTATTGAGCAGCACATGGGGTGACATCTGGGCCTTGAGGAGATTCCAGCGGGCCTCCTCCGTCTGGTGCTGCGCCTCGGCCTTCTCGCGCCGACGCGTCTCCCAGAGGGCCAGGGCGTACCCGATCACCGTCTGGAAGATGACGCTCCACAGGATCGTCGCGGCCAGGAACATGGAGAGCTTGAAGCCCGGAAACATGGCCACCAGGGGTGCGGTCGCACGCCGGATCTGGCCCCAATGGAACGACATCGAAATGGCTGAATAAAGCAGGCTCAACGCAAGGGATTGGATCACCCCCAGGGCCACGGAGGCCATCGCGCGGCCATCCCGAGTCCACTGCCAGGGGAGAGGCGTGAGCCCAAAGAGAAAGAGCGTGCCGATGGCGTAAGCCAGCATCGCGGGGAAGAGCGGGGCCGGAGCGTTGGGGGAATTGGGAAGTCCTTTGGGCATCAGCCAAGTCACCAGGAGAAGGCCTGTCTGCAGGATGAACACCCCCACCGTCAACCCCAGGATGAGGGGCTGGCGGAGGCGGCGGGGGATGGCCCCCAGGGCATCCTTCATGAGCATGGGGAGGTCTCCAGGGCTCGCTTGGGGATTCTCAACGTGAGGGTCCAGCCCGCTTCCGAGGGGACCAGGATGGCCGAACCTTCCCGGTTCAGGGCCGCCTGGATCCGCCGACGGGACTGCGCAAGCGTTTCAAGCGAGGGCGCCGGAATGGGGCCCCGGGCCTCCATTCGGATCTCCAGCCAGGATGATGTTCCCGACACCTGGATTTCCATCTCCACGACGGACTCCGTGGGGGAACCCGTGAGGGCCTGCTCCAGGAAGGAGAGGAGGAGGAGAGGGGGCACGGCTTGTGCCTCCTGCTCCAGATCGAAATGGGTCCGGATCTGGAGACACTCCTTCCACCGCTTCCGCTCCAGGGCCAGGTACTGCTCGGCCATCCTCAGCTCGGCGCCGAGGGTGATCACGGGCTTTTCGGCCTCCATCAGCCATTGGCGATAGAGGGCGGCCAGATCCACCAGTCCCTGTTCGGTCCCCCGGGGATCCCCATGGGCCAAGCCCGCCAGATGATCCAGGTTTCCGAAGAGGAGGCGGGGACTGAAGGCTCCCCGATGGCCCATCCACTGAGCCTGCCTGGCCCGGACCTGGGCCTCCCGGGCCTCTAGCGAGAGCCTCTCGCCTCGCGCGATCAGGACGCCCATGGGTACCAGGAAGAAGAGTGCCACCACGGCCAGCCCTGTGATCAGCCCCAGGACGAAGGCCACGTTTCCCTGGCCGTGCAGGAGCAGCACCAGCAAGCCGTGGCACACAGCCACCAGTAGGATGTATCCGCAGGATTGGAGGAGGCCCCGCCCCCAGGGAGCCAGGGAGCGATCATCCCCTGTCCACTGCCAGGGCGCCGGACTCAGCAGGGTGGCCGGAAGCCACAGGACCACGAAAACCAGGAGGCGCAGTAGAATCCGCAGCCCGTGGTCCGGAATGACCATGGTGATGAAGGAAACCGCCAGCGCCCCCAGGCTCAGGAGCACGACCCAGTAGGCCGGATTGCGGACTCGGCCGAGGAAGGAATGCTGGAGTTCCCGGAAGCGCATGGGACCTTTCTTGGAAGTAGCCAGGAGGACGCAGCTTGGCCAGGGATAGTCTCCCGTGATGGCGAGGGGCTTCCAAGGCGTTCCGCCGAATCAACCCCTGGGCCCGTCTGCCTGTGCTTCCCTCCCGGTGAGTGGGTAAGGGGAAGCCATCCCATCCCAGCGGAATCGCTCCAGATCCAGGTTGCCGAATTCATCAACCTCGATGCCTTCCGCACGGAGCCGCTCGATCTGCACCTGGGCGCCCCACCAACGCCCCTTGCTGGGCACGTAACCGCGGGCATTCACCACCCGGTGCCAGGGAAGTGCCGTATCCTCCGGCAGGCCCTTGAGCACCATGCCCACCTGCCTGGGGCGCCGGGGGTACCCGGCCATCAGGGCGATCTGGCCATAGCTGGCCAAACGGCCCGGGGGGATGCGCGCCACGAAGGTCAGGACGGAATCGCGAAAAGGAGCGGGCTTTACCTCGGATATTGCGTTTGAAACGCCCACAACATATCCAGCGGGCGGCGCATTACGGCATTTCGAGGCGCGGCACTGCACAGTTTGGGCTTCGCCCAAGCCTGTGCCGCGCCGCTCTACGCCGCCCGCCTGACGGCGGTCGGCTACTCGAAATGCACGATCAAGCTTCATCGCCGGGCATCGGGCCGGCGTTCCACGGCGATCCGGGCCCCGAAGCCATCCTCATAGCTATGCCAGTGCCCCAGCTCCTCCTCCGGGTAGGACCAGCACCAGTAACCATCGCCGGAATCGAAGTCCACCAGCCAGAGCCCCTTCACCTCCGGGCCCAGATCTCGGATGGCCGCCGCCCAGGTGGTCACCAGGGTCTGGAGCCGCTCCCGCAGTTCCTCGGCCCGTTCCTCTTCGTGCTTGTCCTCCATTTCCCTCAGTTCCTGGCTCAGGCTGGAGGCCAGCTCGAACACGGAGCTCGTCATGGCTTTCACTCGAGGCATCAGTTCCTGGGCCTCGTCCAGGGTGAAAACGTGGGTCATACGGCCCTCCGGCGCTCCATCATAATCATTGGATGCGTTTCCTGCCCCTTTTGTCCTCTCGCCAAGATCCGGCCCCCTGGATTTCCTTCCGGAATGTGGAACTGAACTGGGAGGGAGATCCCCATCCAGGCTGGGAGGCCGCCGTCCGGGGCGGCCTCGCCGTACATGCCCTCCATCTCCGGCCCCGGCCCTGGGGCGAAGAACTCGTGATCGCGGGCCTCGAGGCCCTTCGCCCCCAGCTGGGGGCCGATTTCCTGGTAATTCCCGCCGGGGCTTCTGGTGGCAGAGCGGATCAGGCCCGGTTCCTGGGTGCCCTGGAAGCCCTCCTGGAGGCCCTGCAGGGTCGGGGGGTGAAGATCGCCCTGCGGCCAGGGGCCGGGGCGGCCCCGGCGCTGGTGGCCCTGATGAAGGAACTGCGCTGCGATGCGGTGGGCTACTGCTGGGACGGGAGCGTGGGTCCGGACCTGGAGTGCATCGCCGACCGCATCTTCTGCGCCGTGGGTGCCGAGGACGACGATTTCACGGGACTCCGACGCCTGGGTTATCGTTGGAACCTGGCCCTTCCCTCGACGGACCCGCAAGAGGCGGCCCGCAGCGTGGCCCGGCTCGAGGCCTCCCATCCCATGATCTTCTTCCCCGAGGTGACCCCATGAAGCCGCTCCTGGTGGTGGCAGGCGAGGCCAGCGGCGATCTCCATGGCGCCGAGCTGCTGCGCGAACTGAAGGCGCGATGCCCGGAACTGCGCATCATCGGCGTGGGCGGCGGAGGCATGACGCCCTATCTCGACCGCAAGCTGGCCGATGTGCAGGACCTGGGCGTGGTGGGCTTCGTGGAGGTGCTCAGGCATATCCCCAAACTCCTGGCCCTCAAGCGAGAGATCCTGCGGGTGGCGGTGGAGGAAGATATCGGCGCGGCGCTCCTCATCGACTACAAGAGCTTCAATTTCAGTCTGGCCAAGTCCTTAAGGAAGGCTGTGCCTCGCGCGCGCCTCCACCAGTACGTCTGCCCGCAGGTGTGGGCCTGGAAGGCCGGGCGCATCCCCATCTACGGACATACCCTCGACACCCTCTACTGCCTCTTTGATTTCGAACCCGCCCTCTTCCAGGGGCTGCCCGTGGAAGCCCTATGGATGGGCCACCCGCTGGTGGAAGTGGTGAAACCCGAGGCGGATCACGAGACGTTCTTCCACCAAACGGGGTTGGACGCCTCGCGCCCCCTGGTGGCCCTGCTCCCCGGCAGCCGCCGGGAGGAGATCCAGGGACTCCTCCCGCCCATGGTGGCCCTGGCCAGGGCCTGGCGCGCAGATCCCGCCACGAGCCACGTGCAGTGGGTGCTGCCCGTGGCGCCGACCCTGAGCGCCGCCTTCCTGAAGACCTTCCTCGGAGACGCGCCCATCACCCTGGTGGAAGGCCAGACCTACGCGCCCAGAGCCCATGCGGACGCGGCCCTGGTCTGCTCGGGCACCGCCACCCTGGAGACGGCGCTGCTGGGCACTCCCTTCGCGGTGCTCTACCGCATGAACCCTCTCACCCTGGCCCTGGCGAGACGCTTCGTGAAGGTCTCCCACTTCGGCTTGGCCAATGTGGTAGCGGGACACGAGATCGCGCCGGAGCTGCTCCAGGGCGAGGTCAATCCCCAGCGCCTAGGACAGGAACTGTCCCGACTCCTGGCGCCCGAACGCGCCGTAGGCATCCGCAGGGACCTGGCCGAAGTGCGGGTCCACCTGGGCGAGCCCGGCGCCGCAGCCCGGGTGGCGGAGCACCTGCTCGCCAGGATGTCCGATCCGACCTGATGGAAACCTCGATCACTCAGAGGGTCAGGGTCCATTCCTGGCACAATGAACCGATAAGATTCCCCCTTTTAGAAGCGGAACACCCCCGTGATCGAGTCCGAGACAGGCGCTATACCCCAGGTCGTCGTGCCTGGGCAAGGCGCCGGAACAGACACCCTTCCCGCCCATGCGTCGCCCGGCGCCCAGGCAGGCCAGAGGCGTATCGGGCGCTACATCCTGGGTCCGCTGCTTGGCATCGGAGGCATGGGCGAGGTCTTCGAGGCCCGGGACACCCTTCTGAACCGCACGGTGGCGCTGAAACTTTTGAGACAGCGCGGCCCGACGGCCCTGATGCGTTTCCTGGGGGAAGCCCAGATCCAGGCTCGCGTAGAGCATCCCAATATCTGCCGGGTCTTTGATGTGGATACGGGCGGCGACACCATCTGCATCGCCATGCAGCTGGTGCGGGGCGGGCCCCTGGGCGAGGCTTGCAGGGTGATGTCCCAGGAGGAGGTTCTGGGCACGATGATTCTGGTGGCCCAGGCCGTGCATGCGGCCCATCGCCTGAAGCTCGTTCATCGCGATCTGAAGCCTGGGAATATCCTCATGGAGCGGAGCCCAGAGGGCCGCTGGACACCCTATGTGTGCGATTTCGGACTGGCCATGGACATGGACAGCGCGGGCCTCACGCACACCCAAGGCCCTCTCGGGACGCCCGCCTACATGGCCCCCGAACAGCTCCGCGGGGAGCGATCCCGCATCGGCCCTCATACGGATGTGTACGCCCTGGGGGTCACGCTGTCGCAGGCCCTCTCCGGGAACCCATGCATCCTTCAGAAAACGGCCGAGTGCGGTGAGGGGCGGAAGCGCGAACACACCCCCAGCCAGAATCTCCCCAGGGAACTGCGCACCATCCTGGCCACCTGTCTCGAACCCGAGCCTAGGGATCGCTATGCCTCCGCCGCCGCCCTGGCAGAGGATCTGCGGAGATTCCTGGACGGTGAGCCCATCCTGGCCCGCGCCACCCCACCCTGGACGAGGCTACTGCGCAGGATCCGCAAGAACCCCAAGGTGGCCTCCGCCCTGGCCGCAGCCATCCTCCTGCTGCTCGGCATGGCCGCCTGGAATGTCCGCACCACCCTCCGGGGCCAACAGCAGACGCATCTCGCCCAGCAGTTGGTGGGAGAAATGAAGGACATCGAGCATCTGATGCGCCTGGAGCGGATGATGCCGGCCCATGATCTCCGCCCGGCGCTGGGGCGAACCCGAATGCGGATGGACGCGCTGCGGAAGACCATGCAGGAACTGGGTTCCCAGGCCGAAGGTCCCGGACACTATGCCCTGGGACGCGGTCACCAGATGCTCGGTGAACCTGGGCAGGCCCTGGGCCAACTTCAGAAGGCCTGGGATCAGGGATTCCGCACCCCCGATGAGACCTATGCGCTGGGCCGCGCCCATTGCGAGGTGTTTGCGGCGGAATCGATGAGGCTCGAGGCCCAGGGTACCCAGGGCCTGGAGGACCTGAAACGGCGGCATCTGCTTAGCGCGCAGCGCCTCTTCTCCCAGGCCCGGGGTCAAACCCTCGAGCCCATGGCCCTGGGGGAATCCGTCCTGGCGCGCCTCCAAGGCCAACCCGACCGGGCCCTGGATCTGGCGAGGCAGGCCTTCCGCGAAAGGCCCTGGTGCTATGAGGCCAAGGCCCTGGAATCCTCGGCCCTGACCCGGAAGGGCTTCGATCTGCAGACCTCCGGGAAGCCGCAGGCCGCTCTCGATCTGTACCGACAGGCCCGGGAAGCCGCCCAGTGTGCCCAGGACCTGGCGAGGAGCGATGAACAGGCCCTCCAGGTGGACCTGAGCCAGCGCATGGCCTGGATGGCCTTCGAACTGGAACACGGGTTCTTCGCCGAGAAGCTGTTCCAGGAAGCGGAACAAATCTGTGATCGCCTGCTTGCCCTGGATCCGGGGCAGGTCCTGCCTCATCGCGACAAGCTCCGGATCTGCCAACGCCGGGCCTCCTATCGCCTCAAGCACGGCCAGGACCCCGCCGAACCCCTGCGCAAAGGCCTGGAACACCTGGAACAGGCCCGTGTGCAGTGCGGCGGCACTGAGACGTTCCAGGAGGAGCGCCTGGATCTCCTTTGGATCAAGGCCGATCACGAACTCCTCAGGGGCAGGGATCCGAGGCCCACCATCCGGCAGGCCCTGGAGCCCTCCTTCCGGGAGGAGGAACCCGTTGAGATCCTCCAGGTGCAAGCCCGCTGGGAACTCGAGCACGGGCGGGATCCGCGCCCCACCCTCGACCAGGCCATCCGGGCGACTCGCTCGGGGATGGTCCGGAAGGAGATGTTCTACCACCACTACTTCCTGGGTTCCTCCCTGCGCCTCAAGGCGCATTGGGAGGCCCTGCGGGGCCTCGATCCCAGGCCCAACGCCGAGGCCGCTCTTCGCGAACTCCGAAAAGCCCTCGAAATGAATCCCCAGAGCATGTGGTCCTGGGTGGAATCGGCGAGAGCCTTCCAGATCCTGGCGGAGCGAACTTCCCGCGACCCACGTGGGTCGGTCGAAGCCATGGGGCGGGCTCGAGAAGACGCGGAAAGGGCCGTGCAGCTCTGTCCCAAGGCCCACGAGACGTGGTGGGCCTTGGCCGCCGTCTGCCTCATGGAAGCCCAGCGCGCCCTCGCCCAGCAGCGAAACCCGGAGGACTATCTCGCCCGGGGTGAAAAGGCCATCGCCGCTGCGCTGGAGATCAACCCCACCCGAGCGCAATTGCACCTGGTGCGCGGCGATCTCGCCCTGGCGCGATCGCGCTGGCAGCAATCCACCGGCCAGCCCTGCCAGGAAACCCTCCGCATGGCGCGGCGGGCCTTTGAACGGGGCCTGTCGTCCAACCCGACCCTTCTCGAATTGCGGCAAGGCCGCCGCCAGTGCGAAGCCGGTGCTGCGGGAAGGACGCTCCCTCAGAACCTGTAGTTCACGCAGCCCATCAGCGCCAGGGCATCCAGGTTGGGATCGATCCTCCCGGCCAGGACCTTCACCTCGGCATCCAGGTGGCGCATCATGCGCCATCCGACACCCAAGGTGGCCGCGGCATGGACCACCCGCCGGGTCTCGCCCGCACCAGTCACATCCTTGCCCAGGGACCACGCGCAGCCCGAGAGCCCAGCGGTGACATAGGGCCCCAGGAGGGTCTTCTCTCCCTCGTCCCGGAGGAAGTAGACGGCCTCGCCCCCCACATGGAAGGCCTGGATCTCGCGGTCATCGCTGCCCATATTCCCCCGGCCCTGGGGCCAGAGATCCGCGCCCATGCCCAGGCGGTAGTGCAGGCTGTCGCCGAGATCCATCTCCGCGAAGAGACTGGCCCCGAAGCCGGGGATCCTCAAGCCCCCGAGGGCATCCCGGAAGCTGCCCTCGGGGACGCTGATGCGGGCCTGAAGGCCGAGCATGCTGGGCTCCAGCACCTGGGCGCCCAGGGGCAGCATGAAGAGGAGCGAAAGAAGGGCGGGGCGGATGCGCATGGGTCACTTCCTGTAATTGTCTACGACGGCATCCCAGAGACCCTGGGACTTCAAAACCAGTTCGGCCACGGGCCGCAGCACGCCCTGGCCACCAGGCAAAGGAATGATGAAGTGGCACAGGCCCTTGACCTCCTCCACCGCATCCTCCGGACAACAGGCCAGGCCCACCCGGCTCAGGAGGGGCAGATCCGGCAGATCATCCCCCAGGTGGGCCACCTGTTCGGGGGCGAGGCCGTACTTCGCGCAGAGCTGGGCCAGGATGGGCCCCTTCGCCAGATTTCCCGCGAAGCAATCCTCCACCCCCAGCTGTTTGGCCCGAGCCCAGGTGGAGGGGCTATCCAGCCCCGAGATGAAGGCCACCCTGATGCCGCTGCGCTGGAGATACACGGTGGCTGCGCCATCCCGCACATGGAAGGCCTTGGTGTGGGTGCCGTCTCCGCCGAAGTGCAGATGGCCCGTGGTGAGCACCCCATCCACATCCGTGCAGACGAGGCGGATGGCTTTCGCGCGTTCCTGGAGTGTCGGCATAACGGCCCCTGTTTCGATTCTAGCCAAAGCCGAGCCACTTCTCCCGAAGGGTGGCCCTGCCGAACCTGCCCCGGCTCGGGCTAGACTGCTGGAAAGGGGGCGACACGTGCATCCTGTCCATTGGATCTTCTGGGTGGCCCTCGCCTTCGCGGCGATCTTCACTCTTCGGCGCGTCCTGGGAGGAGGCCTCAGCCCGGCGCGCCTGAAGGAACTCAAGGACCAGGGCGCCATCCTCGTCGATGTGCGCACCTCCGCAGAATTCGCCCAAGGGCATGCCCCCGGGAGCCTCAATATCCCTTTAGATCAATTGTCCCAGCGCATGGGCGAACTGGAGCGCTCCCAGACGATCCTCCTGTGCTGTGCCAGCGGAGCCCGCAGCCTGGGCGCCCAGAAATTTCTTCAGCGGGCCGGTTTCACTCAGGCCTACAGCGCGGGGTCCTGGCGACGACTGCTGTGAGGAGAATGGAAGCCCGGGAGCATGGCACAGCCCTCCGGATATTCACTGCCGCTCTGATGGCGGGCTTCGCCCTGGCCCTCTGCGCCCAGGAACCCATGGAATTGGGCCCCATCCCCACCCGGGAGATGTTCCCTCTCTTCCTACCCACCCTGGCCTACCTACCCGTGGACCCCACCCCCTTGGGCGAAGGGCGCTGGTTCGTCTCCCTGGACCACATCCGCGCCAATACCTTCGAGTTCTCCGACATCCTGAAGAGCGAGGCCCCCCGGGATGTCCAGGGACGCATTCGCGTGACTCGGGAGGATGCCCAGGAATTGGCCACCCAGCATCCCTCCATCCCCCTCATCTTCTACTTCGACGAGGAGATCGTCCGCACCACCCTGCGCCTCCGCTGGGGCCTCGGAGACCGGATGGATATCTGGGCCGAGCTGCCCTTCCAGTGGCACGGCGGAGGCCTCCTGGATGGTCTCATCGAGGGTTTCCACAAACTGGGCTTCGAGCAGTTTGGCCGGGACCTCATCGAGAGGAACCGGCTGACCCTGGCCGTGATGTCCCGAGGCAAGCTGGTCTTCTACAGCGAGGAGGCCATCCAGGGGAAGTTCCAGGACCCCTCCATAGGAATCACCCACCGCATCGCGGGGAGCGGGAACTGGCTGCTCTCCGCCACGGCCACCCTCAAGCTCCCCCTGACCACCTGCTACGACGAGTACCGCTCTGGCTGGGACTTTTCCCTGGGTCTCACGGGACGCTGGCAACCCGCACCACGGCACGTCTTCTACTTCGGCGGGGCCTTCATCGGCCGCCCCCCGGGGAGCCACGCCTACAACGAACTCGCCTTCGGCGGCCTGCGGGACGGGTGGGGGGCCCACGGAACCTGGGAATACCGCAAGTGGCCGCGCTTCCGCCCCTTCTTTCAGCTCTACGCCCAGAGCGGGTATCTCCCCAAGCAGCCCTACCAGAAGCTGGACCTCCCCAGCCTCCAGCACGATCTGGGCTTCCACTGGACCCTCTGGGGCCAGACGGTCCTCACCTTCCGCTACCTCAACAACATCACCCACAATGAGAACACCGCAGACATGGGCCTGGGACTGAGCCTGGAGACGCGATTCTGAGCCCCAGAGCCATACGGTTATCCGTGATAACGACTCAGGAGAAGAGAATCCACCGCCCGGGGAATGTACATAATTCACCCCGCGGAACGCTGGGCCCGCCCCAGGGAAGAAAGACTCTGTGACGGCTGTCACAAGGAGTTGAGAAGGGATTCTCGAGACTTATTTCCCTTCCGGCGGATGGCACACAGGAATATTATTCTGCATATGCAAATAGGAGCCCCCCTCTGGGGTGATTCCTGAGCCCATCCAAGTCCGATTGTGGAGGCTTCATGTCCGTTCTCGAATTCAACGGCAAGCAGTTGGAACTCAACGAAGAGGGATTCCTGGTGGACCCCTCGGTCTGGACCGAGGATCTGGCCGTCCTCCTGGCCCGGCAGGAGGAAAGCCTCGAGCAGCTCAGCGAGGACCACTGGGCCGTGATCCGCTTCATCCGCGCCCACTTCCTGGAGAACCAGACCGCCCCCATGGTCCGTTCCATGTGCAAGGGCACGGGCCTGCCCCTCAAGCGCATCTATGAGCTCTTCCCCAGTGGCCCCGCCAAGGGCGCCTGCAAACTGGCCGGTCTGCCCAAGCCCGACGGCTGCGTCTAGTGGCGGCGCTGCATCTGGCCGTGGTCCTGGCGGGAGCCTGGTGCGCCGCGGCCCTCCTTCTGGAATTCCATCGCGCCAAGGCCTTCGGCCAGCGCCGTCTCTTCGCCCCGGCCCTGGGTGACCCCATGGCCGGAGTGCTCTACGCCTTCACCAAGGGCATGGCACCCCAGGCCAAGGAGAGCGTGAGGCGCAATCCCCTCTCCTATGCCGCTGGCATGCTCTACCACTGCGGCCTCTTCGCGGCCTTCGCCCTGCTGGTGCTGAGCCTGGGGGGGCTGAACGTCCACGGCCTGAGCCTGGGCCTCACCTTTGGGGCGCTCGTCGGCGCCCTGGCGGGCCTGGCGCTCTTCGCCAAGCGGATCTTCAAGGCCCATCTGAGGGGCCTCTCCTGTCCGGACGACTTCGTTTCCAATCTCCTGGCCACGGTCTTCGCGGCCCTGGCGGGACTGACCGTCTTCAGGCCCGAGATCCAATCTGTCTGGATGCTGGCCACCTGCGCACTGCTGGTCTATATGCCGCTCGGCAAGATCCGCCACTGCCTCTTTTTCTTCTCCACCCGGTACCACTCCGGCGCCTTCTTCGGCCGCCGGGGCGTGTTTCCTCCGGGTCGGAACCGGGCCTGAGGAGGCATGACCATGCCCGAACTCGATGAACTGGAATCCCGCCTCGCATCGCTCACGGAGGCCGACTTCAGGCGGGGCCTGGATGTCTTCAGGTCGAAACTGACGGCGGCGGACGCCTCCTACCTGAACACCTGCGTCCACTGCGGCCTCTGCGCCGAGAGTTGCCACTACTACCGCATGGATCCGGAGCTGGAGAATATCCCCGCCGCCAAGCTCTACAAGATCGCCTCGGTCTTCAAGGGCGAATTCACCGTCCTGGGCCGCCTTGCCCCGGGCCTCCTGGGCGCGCGAAAGATGGACAAGGACATGGCCCGGGCCTGGGTGGACGCGGTCTTCGGTCGCTGTTCCCTCTGCGGCCGCTGCTCGCTGAACTGCACCGTGGGCATCGCCCTGCCCAAGATCTTCCGGGCGGCCCGGGCGGCCCTTGGGGCCATGGGCCTCACGCCCCCTGATCTCCAGGCCACTGTGGACACGGCTCTCCAGCATGGCAACAACATGGGCATCACCCGGACCGACTGGGTGGAGACAGTGCAGTGGATCGAGGAGGAGCTCCAGATGGAGACTGGCGATCCCGAGGCCCGGCTGCCCCTGGACAAGCAGGGCGCCAAGTTCCTCTTCACCGTGAACCCGAGGGAACCCAAATTCTTCCCCTTGAGCCTCCAGGCTAGCGCCAAGGTTTTCTGGGCGGCCAAGGAGGACTGGACGCTCACCGCCGACACCGGTTGGGACCTGACGAACTACGGGCTCTTCAACTGCAACGATAAGCAGGCCGGCGCCCTCACGCAGAACCTCGTGGACGCCATGGCGCGGCTGGGTTGCGAGACCCTGGTCATCGGCGAATGCGGCCATGGCTACGGTTCGGCCCGGTGGGAGGGCCCAGAGTGGCTCCAGGGCACCTATCCCTTCAAGGTCATGAGCATCCTGGAGCTGATGGACGACTACATCCGCGAAGGGCGCATCCAGGTCGATCCTGCGAAGAACCAGGCCCCCGTCACCCTCCACGATCCCTGCAATCTGGTGCGCCACGGCGGCCTCTGCGAGGCCCAGCGCCGGGTGCTGAGGGCCAGCGCCGCCAACTTCATCGAGATGACCCCCAACCGCGAGCACAACTTCTGCTGCGGAGGGGGGGGCGGCCAGCTGGCCATGGGGCGCTACAAGGAACGCCGCCTCAAGTCCGGCGGCATGAAGGCCCAGCAGATCCGCGACACGGGTGCCGCCATCGTCGTCACCCCCTGCCACAACTGCGTGGACCAGCTCACGGAACTCAACAAGGAATACAAGCTCAAGGTCCAGATCAAGACCGTCGCCGAAGTGGTGGCCGACGCGCTTATGCCCTGATCCCCCGCTTCTCGTCGACTTCTGCGCGACCCAAAAGCCGAACCGTGGTTCCTTCCTTTTCTCTAATCCATGCACTCCTCTGGAGGTCCTCCATGAACACCAATAGCCCCTTTCTCAACCTGCCCATCCCCCCCGAGGTGAAGATGATCTACCTCGATAACGGGGCCACCTCCTTTCCCAAGCCGCCGGAAGTCTACGCCTTCATGGACACGTTCTACCGCAGCGCGGGCGTCAATCCCGGCCGCAGCGGCTTCGATCTCTGTCTGGAGGCCGGGAGCCTTGTGGACGAGACCCGCAAGTTGCTGACGGCCTTCTTCGGCGGCACGGAATCCAATCGCCTGGTCTTTGGCTACAACTCCACGGACGCCCTCAATCTGGCCATCTGGGGCAGCATCGAACCCGGCGACCACGTCGTCACCACCCACGTGGAGCACAACGCCAGCCTCCGCCCCCTCTGGAAACTGGAGCAGGATGGCGCCCAGGTGGACTGGGTGGATTTCGATTCCAAGGGCTACGTGGATCCCCAGGAGATCATTTCCAAGTTCAAGGCCAACACCAAGGCCGTCGTGATGAACCACGGTTCCAATGTCATCGGCACCGTGCAGGACGCGGCCACCGTGGGGAAGGCCTGCCGGGAACGGGGCATCCGGTTCATCCTGGACGTGAGCCAGACCGCGGGCATGGTGCCGGTGAAGATGGATGAGCTGAACGCCGATATCGTCTGTTTCACCGGCCACAAGAGCCTGATGGGGCCCATGGGCATCGGCGGCATGTACGTGCGGGAAGGCGTCGACATCAAGCACACCCGCGCCGGGGGCACCGGCGTGAAGAGCGCCCAGCGCCTCCACCTGGACGAGTATCCCTATCGCATGGAATACGGCACACCGAACCTGCCCGGCATCGCCGGCCTCAATGCGGGTGTGAAATGGGTGAACCGCATCGGCCTGGAGGCCATCCATCGCCACGAGATGGCACTCTGGACCAAGCTGCGGGATGGACTCTCCCAAATCGAGGGCGTGACGATGTACTGCGCGGAGGACGCGGGCAAGGGGCGCATCAGCGTGCTCTCCTTCAACGTGGACGGCATGGAGGCCATGGATGTCGGCACCATGCTGGATGTGGACTACAACATCGCCTGCCGCACGGGCCTGCACTGCACGCCCATGGTTCACGAGCATCTGGGCACCGATAAACTCCACGGCGCCGTGCGCTTCGGGATCGGCGCCTTCAATAACATGGGCCACATCGAGACGGCGATCACCGGCGTACGGGACGTGGCGGAGATGCAGCGGAAGCGCCGCTAAATAAAGGCTCTTCACGGACAAAAGTTGAGAGGGGCGAGTCAACACTCGCCCCTCTCTGGACTTACAAACTACTGTGTATTCTTGACCCAGATCGGCCAAGGTCGTCCGTTGGGACGACGCCTGCTCTGCCCAGTCCTTGGGTCAGTGATGGTCATTCTGAAAATCAGACACCATCCGTCTTTGTCGTCAGGGGGCTTGAAACGGTAAGCCATAGGCCACCTCCCATGTTGAGGTTTTTGTTGCAGACATGGGAGGAGCGCCCTACACTTTAGACACAAGAATGGGGGGCACTCCTCCCGACATGATGGTTAAACAGTACGAACGCGCCAGGGATCCCACTCCCTGGCCGTTTTCGTATTGATGCTGGCCGCCGTCCATCGGCCTCACAGTAACTTCATGCAGAACCTCCGGTTAGTGAAACATACGTTCCTCTCCCTACTTTTTTGATCTTGTTCAGTGCAACAAGACGAGAGAGAGCACTTCGAACACTGCTAGCGGGGACCCCACCGAGGTGTTCGGAAATTTCTTCAATCCGAACGTCATGGCCGACATGGGTTTCAAAGTATCCAGCCACATTGCGGATGACAGACCTATCCGGTGTGGCCGGGGATGGCCCCAACTCACCAGAGAGCGGTTCTAACGGAAGTTGTCCTGCCGACCCAGCAAGAAGTTCAGTCCGGATCTTTTGGTACTCTTTTGCGGCTGCATCTTCCTTAGCTTTTGCTTCAAGAGCTACCTGCTCCGCAGCAATCTTGAAACGAATTGCTGCCTCCAATGCTTCAAACTGTCGTGGGTCCATGGTCCACCTCAACCATCATTGTCGGACCATTTTGTCCCAAGTCAAGACGAGACAAAAACAATCTGACGTATTTCGCCGTATGACTTTTGCTGCACACAACAAGACACCCCTGGGCCAGGGTCGACTTTGTTGTATAGCAGAGGACCAACCAGGAAGTATTTCCAAACTGACCCACTACCAGAGGAGAACCTGTATGGGCTTGCTCGGATTTGGGACTATGATGTGAGCCCTGCACTTCAAACGTAATTCCAGGTCGACGGCGAGCCAAGGCAGATTCGGAGGACGCCATGATCCAGTCCCCCAGCGAGGGCGAGGACCTCAAGCGCCAGGGATTCGGTGAACGGAGGCGCTTGGAGGAGCGCCGGAGCTCAGGCGAACGTCGCCGAACGAAGCATCGGCGCAAGGGCGAGACCCTGAGCATGCTCCGCGCGTGTCCACCATCTCTCCAGGTCTTCAGCCCCCAGGATAACGTGGCCCTTAAGACACCCCCGTCGCAAGAACGGAGGGATGGGACCCAGGAACGCTGGCAGGCCGAGGAGCGCATCCGGTTGGAGGCCCTGCTGGATCTCTGTGAGGCCATGTCCCCCGAAGCCACCCAGCAGGTCATCCACGAGCTGCGCGTGCGCCAGGTCGAACTGGAGGCACAAAACGAGGCCTTGCGCCGAACGGAAGTGGAACTTAAAACCACGAGGTCCCGCTATTTCGATCTCTATGATCGGGCCCCCATCGGCTATTGCAGCCTTAATGAACGGGACCTTATCCTCGAGGCCAACCTCACGACGACCACCCTGCTGGGGGTGGGGGAGACTGGGCTGGTCATGCGCACGATCTCCCAATTCATTGCTCCCGAGGATCAAGGCCTTTACCTCCTGGGGCGCCAACAGCTTCTGGAGAGCAAGGCCCCTCAGTCTTGCGAACTGCGCATGGTGAAGGCGGACGGCACACCCTTCTGGGCCCATCTCGATATGGCCCTCGCAAGGGAGCCTGGGGCCTACCACCTCATGGTGAGCGACATCAGCGAACACAGGCGCATGGAGGCCGAGAACCGGCAACTCCAAAAGTCCGAAAGCCTGGGCCGCATGGCAGGAGCCATCGCCCATCTCTTCAATAATCAGCTCCAGATGATGATGGCGAGCCTGGAGCTGCTGGAGGAACTTCCACGGGGTTCAGACCCCACCAAATACCTGACCATGGCCAAGGGGGCCTGCGAAAGGGCTGCGGAGGTGAGCAACCTGATGCGGGTCTACCTTGGACAGACCAATGCCCAACAAGAACCCTGCGACCTGGCCGAGATCTGCCAAGCCAGCCTGCATCTCCTCCGGGGGACCCTGCCCAGCACCGTGAAGCTGGAAGCGGATTGCCCGCCCCCTGGTCCGGTGGTCATCGCCAGCACAGATCAGATACAGCGGGTCCTGATGAACCTGCTCGTCAACGCCCGGGAGGCCCTGGGGGATGCCCCGGGAAGCCTTCGCGTGGGCCTCAGGACCTGCTCGGCCACAGACATCCCGGAAGCCCATCGATTCCCTGTCTGCTGGAAGCCGGAGGAGACCCAATACGCCTACCTGGAAGTTTCTGATAGCGGAAGCGGGGTCGCAGAGGCGGATATGGAAAAGCTATTCGACCCCTTCTTCACTACCAAATTCGCCGGTCGGGGGCTGGGTCTGCCCGTGGTTCTCGGCGCAATCCAGGCTTATGGCGGGGCCCTGACCGTCGAGAGCAGGCTGGGCCACGGCAGCACCTTCCGGGTCTATCTGCCCGTGTTCCAGAAAACGAGACAAGGACTGTCGACCCTCGTGGAATAAAATTCCATTGTGGCGACGGACACGCCTAGGTTTCCCGCCCGAAAACGAGGCTGGCATTGGTGCCGCCGAAGCCGAAGCTATTGGTCAGGAAGGACCCGATGTCTGCCCTCACCGTTTCGCGCACCAGCGGCAGACCCTCCAGAAGCGGATCCAGTGTCGTCACGTTGGCTGCCCCAGCTAGGAAGCCCTGGTTCATCATCAGGATGGAATAGATCGCCTCGTGGACACCGGAAGCGCCGATGGGATGTCCCGAGAGACCCTTCGTCGATGAAAAGAGGGGGATGTTTTTCCCGAAGACTTCCATCAAGGCCCGCACTTCGGCGATATCCCCGGCCTGGGTGGACGTGGCGTGGGTATTGACGTAGCCGACGCTAGCGAGCCCCGCCTGGTCGAGGGCAAGGCGCATGGAGCGAGCCGCCCCCTCCGAAGATGGGGACACCATGTCGTTCCCATCGGAGCAGGCCCCGTATCCCAGCAACTCGGCATGAATGGAGGCTCCCCGGGCTTCGGCGTGAGCCCAGTCCTCAAGCACCAGGACGCCTGCCCCCCCCGCAAGCACGAACCCGTCCCTGGAAAGATCGTAGGGGCGGGACGCAGTTTCAGGAGCGTCGTTGCAAGCCGTGGAGAGGGCTCCCATGGCGTCGAAGCCCACGGAGGTCGTCCAGCAGACCTCCTCGGCGCCCCCCACGAATACGATGTCCTGCTTCCCCAGGAGAATCTGCTCGGCCCCGGCACCGATGGCATGGGCGGAACTGGCGCAGGCCGACGAAATGGTCAGGCTCATCCCCTTGATGCGGAAGGCCGTGGCCAGGGCCGCCGATGCGGTGTTGCCCATGATCTTGGGCACAGCGTATGGGGGAACGCACTTCATGCCCCTGGAATGAAAGGTGGTCATGGTCTTGGCGTGATTGAAGAGGGATCCGACGCCTGCGCCGAGGATCAAGCCCGTGCGGGGATGCGAGAGGCTTTCAGGCGCCAAGCCCGCATGGGCGATGGCATGGCGCATCGCATGGTAGGCATAGGTGGCCGAATCGCCCATGAAGCGGTGGAGCTTCCGGTCGATGGCTGCTTCCCCGGCCAGATCTGGCACCCCCGCCACACAGGAGAGCAGGCCCAGGGCCCGCCAATCCGGCATCCCGCGGATCCCGGAGCGCCCCATGGAGAGGGCCTCTGAGACGATCTCCAGGCGGTTCCCGAGGCAGGAGATGATCCCCATCCCGGTGACAGCGACGCGCCTCGGCATATCAGATCACTTTTCGCAGCGGAAGATCAAAGAGGTGTTGATGCCTCCGAAGGCGAAGTTGTTGCTCATGAAGACGTCGCAGTCCAGGGCGCGCCCAGGACCCTGGATGTAGTCCAGTTCGGCGCATCGGGGGTCCAGATGCGTGAGATTCAGGTTCGGGGCCACCCAACCCGTGCGCAGCATCATGATGCCCAGCCAGGCTTCGATGGAGCCGCAGGCGCCCAGGGCGTGGCCGAAGAAGCTCTTGAGGGAAGAGATGGGCACGGCCCGCTGGAAGGTCCCGCGGGTGGCGTGACTCTCGGCGATATCCCCGTGCTCAGTGGCTGTGCCATGGGCATTGACCCAGCCGATGGCATCGGGGGAAATCCCGGCATCCCGCAGGGCCAAACTCAAGGTGACGGCCATGGTCTCCGCCTGGGGCTGGGTGATATGGGCCCCATCGGAATTGGTGCCGAACCCGATGACCTCGGCGTAGATCCGGGCCCCCCGGGCAAGGGCATGCTCCCGCTCCTCCAGGATGAAGGTGCAGCCCCCTTCGCCCAGCACCAGGCCATCCCGGTCCCGGTCGAAGGGCCGGGGGGAGGTGGCTGGGGCCTCGTTCTTGAGACTGGTGGCGAAGAGCGTATCGAAGACGGCCGCGTGGCAGAAGCTGAGCTCGTCGCATCCACCGGCCACCATCATGTCCTGCTTCCCATAGCGGATGGCTTCGAAGGCGTATCCAATGGCCTGACTGCTGGAGGTGCAGGCGCTGCTGGTGGGGATCACCCGGCCCTTCAGGCCGAAGAAGACGCCGATATTGACCGCAGCGGTGTGGCTCATGGATTGGATGTAGCTGGTGGCGCTGATGCCCCGGAAATTCCCCGTCGCCACCCCAGTCCCCAGGGCCAGCATGGGTTCCAGGCTGCCGGAGGAGGAGCCGTACGCCACGCCCAAGCGGCCATCCTGGATGGAGGGATCCCCCAGGAGACCCGCATCCTCCAGGGCCAGCTCCGTGGCTCGGACCCCCAACATGGCCACCCGGCCCATGGACCGGATGCTCTTCCGCGGATAATGGGCTGGCACCTGGAAGTGGTCCACGGGAACTCCCAGCCGTGTCTGGAGATCCCCAAACTTTTC
Organism: uncultured Holophaga sp.; assembly: GCA_963664825.1. Lineage (GTDB taxonomy): Bacteria > Acidobacteriota > Holophagae > Holophagales > Holophagaceae > JAYREN01. Next base: position 1,796,630 of record OY761614.1, on the reverse strand, counting down.
CCATTCGGGCATGTAGCGCACGGCATTCCGGCCCGCCCTGAGATTGGCCTCGATAGCTTCCCAGCTATCCCCCAGGGCGGTGACTCCCCCCATTCCCGTAACGACCACGCGCCGATTCACACCATCCCCCCATTGACGCCGATCACCTGGCGGGTGATGTAGTTGGCAGCATCGGAAAAGAGAAAGCCTACCAGGGTCGCCACATCCGCAGGAGCCCCCACCCGGTTCATTGGGACCACCTGCAGGGCGCGCTCCAGCGTCACCGCATCGAGCATCTCGGAGGCGATCAGCCCGGGCGCGATGCTATTGACGGTGATGCCGCGACCGGCCAGCTCGACGGCCAGGGCCTTGGCCGCGCCGATGAGCCCGGCCTTGGCCGCACTGTAGTTGACCTGCCCCCGGTTGCCGGTCACGCCCGAGACCGAGGAGATGCAGACGATCCGGCCACCCTGGCGGGTGCGGATCAGGGGCATCATGAGGGGCTGGACCACATTGAAGAAGCCATCCAGATCCGTCCGCAGGACCAGATCCCAGTCCTCGTCGGTCAAAGCGGGAAAGGCGTTATCCCGGGTGATGCCGGCGTTGCAGACGACTCCGTAATAAGGCCCCGCGGCTGCGATGCGTTCTTCGAGGCAGGCTCGGGCCTGGGCCCGGTCCGCCACATCGAAGGCGATCACATCGGCCAGGCCGCCCCGAGCCACGATCTCGTCCCGCAGGGCCTCTGCCTCCTGCACACGGCTCCGGCAGTGGACCGTGACATGAAAGCCATCCCTGGCCAACTGGGAGGCGATGGCCCCCCCGATGCTGCCCGTGGCGCCTGTGACCAGGACTCGTCTAGGGGATGGGTGGGTCGCTGGAATCATGGCTGCTCGTAGGTCTTGAGTGTGGCCTTGGACACGGACTTCCCGAGATGGTGGATCTCACACGTGAAGGCGCTGAGTCCTGATTCGTCGAGGTAGCAGAGCTGGGCCGAGACCTCGAGGAGGGCCCCGGCGGGAAACGCGGCCATGCTGCACTCCAGACGCTGGGTCCCCAGGAGAAAGCCCAGCCTGGGTGCCGCGCCCACCTCGCGCTTGCGCACTCCGCTGAAGACGGCGATGGTCTGGGCCATCAGCTCGATGCCGAACCAGCCCGGCATGGCGCCATCCGGTTGGGCGTACCAGGCCTGGCCATCCACCCGCACCTGCGCAACGCATTTATCTTCGGTGACCTCCTGGACGCCCTCCAGCAGGAGCATGGGAGGCCGATGAAGGACCAAGTCCAGGGGCTCCCAAAGATCATTTTGCGCTGCACTGGGATGCGTCACTGCGGTTCTCCATGGACCCGGGACGAGATTGTCCCAAGCCCTTCCTGGATTAAAATTACCATGAGCCGCCGGGGCCCTCATTCATCGAGGGAAGTGATGACGGCGCTCATGGATACGGAAGGGATCTCCAGGGTGGTCCGGCGGGCCCCCTCCCTCTTTAGGATGAGGAGGATCTTCCCCTTCCGGCGGAGGATGCGCTGGGGGCCCTCCTCGTCCAGGGAGGCCTCGGGGTTGAGGCCCCTGCGCAGATCCTCCAGGGGCCATTCGGAGAGCTGGATCAGGGCCGGCAGGAGGCGGGGGTCCAGGGCCTTGGGCAGGGGCACGCGGGCATCCACCGTGACGAGCCCCTGGCGGAGTTGGACGATGAAGAGGGTCATCCCCATGGGGCTCGAGCAGACGATGCTCAGGCGCTCTCCATCGTTTTCCAAGGAGGTGATCAGGCGTTCCTCCTGGCCCCCGGGCAGGCGGAAGAGCACCTCCCGGGTCGAGAAGAGCCGGGGCCCTTCCGCAGGCGCGCGCAGCACGAAGGAAACACCCCGGCCCAGCATGAGGGGGCCGGAACCAGGATTGCGGCAGCCCCCCAGGAGGAGGAGCCCGATCAGGGGGAAGAAGCGGAGAAATCTCATGGCGTTTGCTTGGACTCCGGGGCCAGGGCGAGGAAGGAGAGGAACGCCGAGGAAAGCACGCCCAGGGCGACCGTGAGGCCGAAGCCCCGCAGGGCGGGAGTATGACTGAAGGCCAGCAGGCCATAGGAGATCAGCGTGGAGAGGCTGGCCAGCTGCACACCCAGCAGCGAAGAGGAATCCTGCAGGCCGCCCTCCTTCAGGAACACCGTGTAGTCCACCGCGAAGCCCAGCACCAGGATCAGGGCCAGGGCACTGAAGAGGGTGACCGGCGTGCCCGTGAGGGTGCTCCCCCCCAGGGCGATGAGGATCGCCAGCAGCGCCGGCACCAATACGGCCAGGCCGGAGCGCAGGCCGTAGACGAGGACCAGCACCAGGGCGATCAGCAGGATGGCCCCGCCCAGCGCCCAGTTGGCGATGCGGCGGTAGTGGCCCAGGAGTTCGGAGACACTGCCGGCCTTGTCCACCAGGCTCACGCCGGGGAGGCCCGCCGCCGCCTGGCGCAGGGAGGCCGATTCGGGAGCCCCCGTGGGATAGACCAGGGAGGCCATCCCGTGGGGGGTCCTGCCCAGCCAGAGCATCCGGTATGGCACGGAGAAGGGGGTCTGGAACCAGGCTTCCGTGGTCAGGAGCCGGGAGGAGGCAAGGTTGTCCTGGAGGCGCTTCGCCACTTCGGGCCGGAAGCCCACGGCGTCGAGAGCCTTGCGGAGATGGGGGGCCAGTTCCTGCTGGCGCCGAAGACTCGCCTCCTGGCGCGCGGGGGAGGGCACGAAGCTGGAGATCGCCTGGAAGCCCTCCAGCTCACCCCTCTGGACCAGGGGCGCCAGCCGCCCCCGGAGGGCCTCTTCCCGCCCCAGGACCTGGGCCTCATCGGCCCCTTCCACCAGGAAGAAGACGCCGGAATTGGAAAACCCCGTCATCTGGGTGATCCGGGATTCCTGGGCCAGCAAGGCCTTGGAGGGTTGGATCAGGCCTCTCACGGCATCATCGGCCCGGAGCCTGGCCACACAAGCGATCAGCAGGATCGCCAGGACGGCCAGGGCGAGCAGGACCCTGCCATTGCGGGCCAGGGCCACGCCCCTGCCCAGCAGGCGGTCCAGCCCCTCGAAGAGCCGGGGACGCGCGGGAAGGGGACGGAGCAGCAGATCCGGGAGGATGCAGAGCACCGTCAGGAATGCGGCCACCAGGCCCACCAGGCAGAAGACGGCGATCTGGCGCAGCCCTGGAAAGGGGGCCACCAGCAGGGCCGCATACCCCAGGAGCGTGGTGAAGAGCCCCAGGCTCAGGGCCGGCAGGAGCCTACGCAGGACGGTGCGCGGGTTCCAGGCCTCCCCGGCCCCCAGATGATTAGCGAAGTAGAGGAACGAATAGTCCACCGCCACCCCCATCACGCTGGCACCGCAGACCAGGGTCAGCAGGTAGAGCTTGCCGAAGAGCAGCAGGCAGACGGAGGTGGCCGCCACGAAACCCGCCGCCACCCCCAGCAACCCCAGCAGCAGATGGCGCAGGGAGCGGAAAAACCAGAGGAAGAGCAGGACGATGGAGATCATGGAACAGGAGCTGATGAGATTGGTCTCCCACTCCGCCGATGTCCGGGCGTCCGCGGCGTAGAAGACGGCCCCCGTGCGGAGGATCTGGGCCTCCGGATACGAGGTCCTCAGCTCCTTTTCCGCGGCCCGGGTGGCCCCGATCACTCGGGCCTGGACCTCGGGGTCGAAGGCCGATCCCCGCAGGCTTCCGCTGAACAGCACGTAGAGACCTTCCGGGGCGCGGATGACCATGAGATCATCCTGCAGCTCCAACCGCGAGGACATCAGGGGCAGCCCCCCTAGGAAATCATCGAAGGAGCCCAGGGGGTCCGCCCCGGGCCCCAGGCCCGAGAAGCTGCCCTGGGGAGAGGCCAGCCGGGACTCGATCCGGGTCCTGAGGGAGGCCGGATCGGCTCGGAGTCCATCCTCCGGGGGAGCAATCCGCGGGGCATAGGGCGCATAGAAACGCGAGACCATCCCGGGATCGATGGGGGGCAGGGTGGCGGTGACCTCTTGGAAGGCCCCGGAGTGCCGCAGCGTCTCGGCCATGCGCAGGGCCGCGGCCTTGCTGCGCTCGGGGCCTCCGGCACGGAGCAGGTAGACGGCCCGTTCTCCCGTGGCCTTGGCCAGGGACCTGACGGCCTCTTCGGCCACGGGATTCTTCTCCGTCTCCGGGAGCATGGCCAGCAGATCGGTCTGAATGGCCTGCCCCCGCACCAGGCGGCAGACGCTGAAGACCGTCATCCCCGCCAGCGCGAGGGTCCAGATCCATCCCCGGGTGCGCATGGCCTACTCGAACCGGAAGAGACGCAGTTCGGCCTCCGAGAGAGGCTCCTGGGTCTGGGGCCGTTCGAACAGGAGATCCATGCCATCGCCGGAGGCCTCATCCACGTGGATGCGCTCGATGAAGCGCCCCCCGTTCACCTGGACGCCCTTCAGGAAGGCCGCGGTCTGGGCCTTGGGGACCAGGGCGATCTTCCAGCGATCCGCCGTCCCCTCCCCCCGCAGGGTGAAGTAATCGTCGAGGGCGCTCCAGCGCCCCTGGAGGAGGGCCTGGATGATGCGCCCCATCTGGGCGACCACGGGCACATCCTGGGCGGAGCGGCGCTTGGCCTTGCCATCGGGTCCCACTTCCATCATGCCCTTGGGGCCCACAACGTAGGTGAGATTGAGAGGCTTGCGCACCTGCCAGATGACGCCATGGTCCTTGGAGAGCACCATGCGGCCGGTGGTCTTCAGGGGCCTGGAGAGGGCCGCCAGGTGACGCGTCTGGGTGAATTCCACGTGCAGCAGGGGCGTGTTCTTCAGGTGGGCGGTCAGCGCCTCCGGAAGGGTGGCCTCCGCCCGCTGGACCTGCAGGGCGCAGGCGGCCAGGAACAAGAATGAGAGGAATCGCTTGGGCATGATCAGGACCTCGGGATGGCGGCGAGCACGGAAGGGGGCAGTTCGAAGGCCAGTTCACCCGTATCGGCCTTCACGGCCAGCTGCACGGTCCAGGCCTTGTTGAGGCGCTCACCCGTAAGGGCGTCCGTCATGAGGTAGTCGACCTTCACCCGGCTCTCGCACTCCACCAGCGTGGCCTTCACGCGCACCTTCATACCGTAGAAGAGGGGGCGGATGTATTTCAGGTGGCACTCCACCACAGGCCAGATGTAGCCCGAATCCTTCAGCTGTGGGTAGTCCAGGCCGATCTTGCGCATCATGGCCGTGCGGGCGATCTCGATGTACTTGACGTAGTGGCCGTGCCAAGCCACTCCCATGGCATCCACATCGTGGAAGGGCACCTCGATGATGACCTCTTCGCTCAGAGACGGCGTCATCGGTAGAGGCTCCAGCGCTGTTCCTGGGTGCCGGCCACCAGATCCCGGAGGATGGAATCCAGCGCCAGATCCTCTTCCAGGAAGGGGAGCGTCCTCCCCAGTTCCTCGAAGAAGGCCCTGGCCTCCAGGGACAGGCGCTCCATCGCGTAGGCGCCCACGGGGCCCCCTTCCCGCTGGCGCAGGGCCAGGCCTTGGACCACGGCCAGCAGCAGGGCCGCCGCCACCTGCTCGGTGAGTTCGAGCACCCGCAGGCAATCCCGAGCCGCGATGGTGCCCATGCTCACCTTGTCCTGGTTGTGGCATTCGGTGGAGCGGGAGAAGACCGAGGCCGGCATGGTCAGTTTGAGGGCCTCGGCGGTCCAGGCGCTGGAGCCGATCTGGACGGCCTTCAGGCCATGATTGATGGCGGCCCGGGGCCCCTTGGCCCCCGAGAGGTTCTGGGGCAGCCCGTTGTTGTAGCGCACATCCACCAGCAGGGCCAGTTGGCGATCCATGAGATCGGCCAGATTGGCCACGGCGGTCTTCAGGCCATCCATGGCGAAGGCCACGTGGCCGCCGTAGAAGTGGCCCCCATGCAGGAGCAGGCGCCTCTCGCCGTCGAAGAGCGGGTTGTCGTTGGCGCTATTGAGCTCGTTTTCCAGATCCCGGCGGATCCAGGGGAGGGCGTCCCGGAGCACGCCGATGATATGGGGGGCGCAGCGGATGGAATAGCGGTCCTGGAGGCGGACGGGATCCTCGGATTGGCCGGCACCGCCCAGGTCCTCGTAGATCCAGCCCGCGGCCTCCGCCTGCCCCAGGTGGGGCTTCAATTCGAAGAGCCGGGGATGGAAGTGGTCCCGGTTGCTCTGGAGACTGGCCCCGGCCAAGGCCGTCAGGCGGCAGCAGAGCCGTCCCAGGTATTCCGCCCGGTCGAAGGCCAGGCAGGCCAGGCCCGTCATCACGGCGGTGCCGTTCATGATGGCGAGGCCTTCTTTAGGGGCCAGCACCACCGGCTCGAGTCCCGCCTGGGCCAGGGCCTGGGCGGCGGGCAGCCCTTCGCCCCCACAGGTGACCTCGCGCTCCCCGATGAGGGCCGCGCCGATGTAGGAGAGGGGCGTGAGATCCCCGCTGGCGCCCACGGAACCTTCCGAAGGGATCCGGGGCAGGATGCGGTGATTGATCAGGTCCACCAGGGCCTGGAGGATCACGGGGCGGACTGCGGAATAGCCCTGGCCCAGGGAATTGAGCCGGGCCACCAGGACTGCCAGGACCTGGGAATCTTCCAGGAAGGCGCCCATCCCGCACCCGTGGTAGCGGGTGAGATGGGTGGGCAGCTCCGCCACCAGCTCCGGCGGGATGGTCACCGTGCAGTTATCCCCGTAGCCAGTATTGACGCCATAGACCTCCCCGCCCCCCGCCAGGAGTTCGTTGAGGAAGGCGGCACTGGCCTCCACCCGGGCGCGGAAGGCGGGATCCCGGGAGAGTTCGACGGAGCGCCCCCTCCGGGCCACCTCGATCACATCCTCGATCTGGATTCGCCCCGCCCCGATCTGCAGCGGGTCGAGGGGGGACTCTTTCGTGGGCGCGATTGTACGGGGCATGATCACTTCTCCTGAACTTGATTGCATTTTGGCAGCACAGCCCTCGGGCCAAAGAGGATCCGCCCTGCGGATTTGCGACGTTCCCCGCACTGGTAGCGGAACCCGAGCACCCCTTGGTCCCGATCCAGGGTCAGACCGAGTTCAAGGACCTCCCCCGGACGGATCAGGTCCATGAATTTCAGGTTCGCCATTCCTCGGAAATCCCCCAGGGGGCCGAAGGCTTCCGTCCCCAGGCGGATGGCCCAATCCACCTGGATGACTCCGGGCAGGATGGGGTTGCCCGGGAAGTGCCCCTGGAAGGCGGGCTCATCCAGAGCGAGCTCCAGGACGAACAGCTCTTCCACACCGGATTCCCGGCCCACCACCTTCGGCAACGCGGTCATATCGCAGGCGCTCCTCACTCAGAAAAGGGTGGCCAGGGCCTGAGGCGTCAGCTTGCCTCTTTCGTTGTAGGGGAGTTCGGCCACCCACCGCCAGCGCTTGGGGATCGCCATGGGCTCAAAGGAAAGGGCCAGATGGCGCCGAAGGATGAGCCCCAGCTCCCGCCTTTCCAGACCTGGGGCCTCCTTGGCTAACACGATGGCGGCGCCCAGCATCACCCGAGGGGTTTCCAGCCGCACCACCGCGGCGCTTTCCACCCATGGATGGGCTTCCAGGGCCGCCTCCAGCTCGGGCAGGGAGACGCGCTTCTCCTCCAGTTTGACGATGCGGTCCAGGCGCCCCATCAGGCGGAAGCGCCCATCGGGCAGAGGCTGGGCCGCATCCTCCATGCGGATGGGTTCCGGCCCCACCCGGGGGGAGCGCACCACCAGGGCCCCATCGGCCTCGAAGGTGAAGGAGACATCGGAAAAGGGAATCCAGGAGGCCGAGGAAGGATCCGTAGACTGCACACGCCAGGCGATGCCACCGGTCTCCGTGCTGCCGTAGATCTCCACCACCCCCCTGGGAACCCAGCGCCGCCAGGCCAGGGCATCAGCGGTCTTCAAGGGGCCGCCGGAGGAGAAGATCACCGAGGGCAGGGAACTGAAGCGATCCAGGTCCACCAGATCGGGCAGGCGCGCCAGAAGGGCCGGGCTGCACACCAGGGCCGGCGCCAGGGAGCGTTCGAGGGCCGCGCAGAAGCGGTCGGGATCCCCGCACTGTTCGGTGACGATGGGCCGTCCGGCCGCCAGGGGCCACAGGATCCGGATGAGACAGCCGTAGATGTGCTGATGGGGAACGGTGCCCAGCACAGGCCCGCCCTGGAAGCGGTCTCCAAAGGTCTCTTCCAGCACCACGGCTTCCGCATTGAGTTGAGAGAGGCGCTTGCGGATGCGCTTGGCTTCCCCCGAACTCCCGGAGGTCCAGAAATCCACGAGCCCATCGGCCAGGGGAGCCGGATCCGGGAATGCCTCCCCGGCCTCGGGGATGGGATGCCAGAGGGGACCCGCCCCCAGGCATGGGGCTACATCCGTGAAGACGCCATCCACATCGGCCGATAGCCGTTCCAGGGTGGCGGGCAGGTGATTGGGAGGAATGGCGATGCTGCACCCGGCCCGCAGCAGGCCGAAAAAGCCCACCAGGAAACCCCAGGCATCCTCCGAGGCCAGCAGCCAGTGTCCTCCGCCCTGGGCCGTAGTCTGGGCTCGGGCTTGGGCGGCCACCGCTGCGACCCTGCGGGCGAACCTATCGAAGGGAATTACCCGGCCCTCGAGGATGGCGACAGGATGCTCCAGGGCCCGTCGGCCGTCGAAAATCCGTGAAAGCTCAATCAATTCCACGTTCAGTCCCTTGAGGCCTCAATGCTCCTGCAGCATCAAGTGGACGGCGTCCACCACATCCTGAACGGTGCGGACCCCCTTGAACTCCTCGGCCTTGACCCTGCGGCCCGTGATGTCCTGAAGCTGAATCGCCAGTTCCACGGCATCGATGCTATCGAGATCCAGATCCGTGAAGAGATTGGCTTCCCGGGTGATCTGGGCGGGATCCAACTGGAAGGATGCGACGAGCACCTCTTGAAGTTTGATGAAAATTTCGTCTTGAGTCATGAGCATGAAGGAATCTCCGTGGGGACAGCAGGGGAGGTTGAGCCTTGGCTCGAGAGGAAGGCCACCAGGGAACGGACCGTGGCCAGGTGGTTCCAGGTGCCAGGTTTCTCATCCGTGAACTCGATGTGGAATCGCTTCCTCAGGGCCACGCTCAGTTCCAGGCCATCGATGGAATCCAGGCCCAGACCCTCCCGAAAAAGGGGCTCGTCATCGCCGATATCCTCGGGACGCATATCCTCCAAGGCTAAGACATCAATGATGAACTGCTTCATCTCATGGGGATCAACGGCCAGACTCATGGATTTCCTTGTGGAAGTAGCGCTCCAGTTCCCGGGTCAAGAGACGAGCCGCCTGATGCGGGGGGAGATCGTCGATCCCCGGTAGATCAAGAGCCAGCGGGGCCTGGATACACACGCGGTATCGGCAAGTCCGCAGCGGCATATCATACCATTTCGCCCCCTTCTCCAGCAGCCTGGGATTGCAGGTCACGATCAAGGGAACGATGGGCGCATGGCTGCGCAGGGCGATATGGGCCGCGCCCCGCTGGAACTTGAGGGGACTGCCCGGGCGGGTGCGGGTCCCTTCGGGGAATACAATGAGGCTATTGCCCTGGCTCAGGGCCTCCGCCCCGGCTTCGATGACCCCCTCGGGGTCGCGGTTGGGCACATGGCCCGCCTCCCGGACCAGGAGGCCGAAGAAGGGGCTGTCATAGACGGGCCCCTTGACCACGCAGGCCGCCTCTCCCAGCACCGAGAGGATCAGGACGATATCGAGGTATCCGGGATGGTTGGGCAGGAGCAGCTTGCCGGCAAGATCCTGGGAAAGGCCTTCCACTTCGAGGCGCAGGATGCCGCTCCCCTCCAGGGCCCAGACGAAGGCCTTGAAGCAGACATGCATCATCCACCGCCCACGGCGGTGCCGGGCCCCCAGACCGCCCGGAGCCAGCTTCAGGAAGGGGATGATGAGCACCGAGAGGAGCATGCCCCCGATGCCCAGGATCGAGAACAGGACTCCGCTCACCAGGATCTTCCCAGCCAGCCTGATCCTGTCGCCAATAGACATGCCTACCCCCAAGGATCATACCTGGAAGCCCCTCCCAGCTCCCATCCCCTGCCGAAGGGCGCCCGCATTGACATTTCGTCAAGTTCATGGCATCAATTCCCCGGGACCTGCGGGTAATTCACATCCTACGGGACAAATCCGATGCGTCTCCCCCCTCCTAAAAGGAAAGCTTGATGATTTGCCCCCTGTCGCCAGCCCATTTCTTCGCGCTGAGCGCCTTTCAGCTTTACGCGCTTTTCCTGATTTTTATCCCGGCCCTGGCGCCCTTGCCCCTCCTTCTCTTCGTCCTCATCTGCGCCATCGCCCCGGTATTCCCCCGGTGCAGCTACTACCTGCCCGTGATCAGCCGGGGCCGGAAGAATGAAAAATCCGTGGCCCTCACCTTCGACGATGGCCCCGACCCGGCTGTGACCCTCCGGCTCCTGGAGCTCCTGGCCCGCTATTCGGTGAAGGCCACCTTCTTTGTCACGGGCGTGAATGCGCAACGGCACCCCGAACTCATCGAAGCCATCCTCCAGGGGGGTCACACCCTCGGCAACCACTCGTACCACCATTCCCCCTTCCTGATGCTGAAGGGGAAGCGCACCCTCCTGCGGGAAGTGGAATCGGGCCAGGCCCTCTTCCGCCAGTTCGGCGTGGTCCCCCTGGCCTTTCGCCCACCCGTGGGCATCACCAGCCCCCACCTCTGGCCCGTGCTCCTGAAGCTCGGCATGTTCTGCGTCAATTTCGATTGCCGGGCCGGGGACATGGGCAATAGGCGCATCCGGAACCTAGCCCAGCGTGTGCTTCGGAACGTGCGCCCCGGCAGCATCCTCCTGCTCCATGAGGTGGCCCCCCTGAAGGGCGAGGTGGAGGAACTCCTGGGACAGGTCGAAGCCGTCCTAGTGGAGCTGAGGGTCAAGGGCCTCCAGGTCCAGCCCCTGGCCCAGATCATCGGCAAGGAGGTCATGCAGACCGTGGATTCGGCTTCCGGCGCCAATGCGGCCGCACTCTTCTACGATGGGCTGGCGGCCACCTACGATCAGGAGCAATTCTGCTCCAAGGTCTCCATCTCCAGGCGCACGGAGCTGGAGCTCTTCACGAGGCGGCTGCCCGAATGCTTCCAAGGGGCCCATCGGGTCCTGGAGATCGGCGCAGGCACGGGCATCTTCACCACCACCCTGGCCAAGCACTGCGAAGAGGTGGAAGCCCTGGATATCTCCGGCAATATGCTGGCCATCCTGGACCAGAAATGCAGGGCCGAGGGCATCACCAATGTGCGGTGCCGCGTCGGCAATGTGGAAACCATGGATCTGGAGGGCCCCTTCGACGTGGTCTGCGCCTTCTCGGCCCTGGAGTACCTCACCGATCTCCCGGCCTTCCTGCGGCGCCTCGCCCCCCAGGTCCGCCCCGGCGGCACGATCTATTTCATCACGGCCCGGACCTGCCTCTTCCGGGTCTTCACCCAGATCGGGAACGCCATGCGCCAGGGGATCTGGCTGAAGTCCCATAGTCGGCGCCAGATGCGGAACATGCTCCTGGGAGCCGGATTGGAGCCCGTCTCCATCCGCCCCCACCTCCTCAGATGCGTGATCTCCGGAGGCATGCTGCTGGAAGTGGTGGCCCGCAGGCCTGATCCACACTGACCCTGATGCCCGCGCCGCTGAAGACACTCCTCCTCATCCCCGTCTACAACCACGCTGCCACCCTTCGCGGCGTGGTGGAGGCCTGCCTGCGGGAGGGTTATCCGGTCCTAGTGGTCGATGACGGCAGCAGCGACGGCAGTCTGGAGGCCGTGGCCGACCTGCCCATCGCCCGCCACAGGCTTCCCCGAAACCGGGGCAAGGGAGCGGCCATCCAGGCCGGGGCGGCCATCGCGGCAGACCTTGGCTTCGAGGCCATCCTCACCCTGGACGCCGATGGCCAGCACGATCCGGCCGATGCCCGACGGCTCCTGGAGGCAGCCCTTCCCTTCTGGCCCGCCATCGCCCTGGGGGCGCGGCAGATGGAGGCCCTGAACGTGCCCTCCTCCAGCCGCTTCGGCATGGCCTTTTCCAATTTCTGGGTCCGCCTGGAATGCGGGAAAGCCCTGCCCGATACCCAGAGCGGATACCGCCTCTATCCCACGGCCCTACTCACCCTGGGGGGCTTCCTCTCCCGGCGCTACACCTTCGAAATCGAGGTGCTGGTGCGGGGAGCCTGGGCTGGGCTACCGGTCATCTCCACGCCAGTCAGTGTCTATTACGCCCCCGGGGCCCAGAGGATCTCCCATTTCCGCAAATTCAGGGACAATCTGCGCCTCAGCGTCCTTCACACCTACCTGGTGACGCGCTCCCTCCTCCCCTGGCCCCATCGCCGCCTCTTTCCCAAACCGCCCCGAGATCCAAGGCCCTCCAGCCTCCTGCATCCCATCGGCTTCCTGCGCCAGTTGAGCCTGGAGCATACGAGCCCCAAGGATCTGGCCGCCGCCGCCTGGGTGGGGATCTTCATCGGCTCCCTGCCCATCATCCCCTTCGGCATCGCCACAATTCTCTACGTCTGCCACCGGCTCCACCTCAACAAGCTCGCCGGAGTCGGGGCCAGCAACGTCTGCGTCGTCCCCTTCGTGCCCTTCCTCTGCATCGAAGTGGGCCACCTCCTGCTCCACGGCAGATGGTGGACCACCTTCACACGCCACGCCCTGGTGAACGAGATCCACCTGAGGCTCTGGGAGTGGCTCCTGGGCTCGTTCATCGTCGGCCCCATCCTGGGCGGCCTGGGGGCCCTGCTGACCTATGGCCTCATCAAGACACTGCGAAACAGCCCCTCAAAAACACAGGGATGATCCGCAGGAAAACAATGCGTCCAAAAAGCGGATTCCCAGTTTCAGAAGGTGGCGAACTCGATATTGGAACACTGATGGCACCATCACATTCGTGTGATAGACAGCCCGTGTCCATCCCGTTCTTCCCTGCCCCCGAAATGGTTCTACTTGGCGGCCTTGGAGAGGAGTTCCACCATCTCCTTGAACTCGTACCGCTTCGCGTAGCTCAGGGCCGTCTCCCCGGCGTTGTCCTCCTTGGAGGGATCGGCCTTGGCGGCCAGGAGCAGCTTGGCGATCTCCGGCGTGCCGTAGTAGCCGCAGATGATGAGCGGCGTGGCACCAGCCTTGATGACCACATCGGCCTTCTGGGCCGCGAGATTGGGATCGGCGCCGTTTTCCAGGAGGTATTTCACGATGGGGACGTACTGCCTCAGGGTCGCCCACATGAGGGGCGTCCAGCCCCACTTGTCGATCTGGTTGATCTCCTCGGGAGTGGCCTGGAACTGGGCCTTGACCTGGGTGAGATCCCCGCTGAGCGCGGCGTTGGAGAGCTTCTTCGGCGCGGCCATGAGGCTGACGGAGCCGCAGAGAACTGGGAGCAAGACAAGGCGTGCAAGGTGATTCATGGGGTACCTCCGGCTGGAATCGGCAGATGGGGAAGCGCAGGATTCACGCAGAATTCTACCTCGCCCGATGTTTTGGGGTAGCCCCCAGAGATGGCTTCACTTGCCCCCGCGAACTTCCTTTTCTAGAGCCTCCAGGAGCCCATCCTCATTTTCGTGAAGAGCCTTGCCTTCCATCCAGTTGCTGCTGGCGGAAGCGGTGAAGGCTCCGTTCCAAACGACACGGCCCTGAGACAGGTCGATGATGGCCACGCCGAGGCTGGATCTTGTCCTGGCCGAGGAGGTCGGCGCCATCATGGGTCCAGCACCCCCAGTCTGCACGACGATGCGAGCCGAACGCAGATGGTGGGGAAGGATAAGATACCGAATCCCCTGCAGACGGGGATGCTTGGCCAGAGCATCGAAGCCGGGGCCGAGCTGGTTCTTCGCCAGGAGATGGGAATTGACCCAGGGCAGGATGCGTCTGGAATCCAGCCAGACCTTGGATTCGCCCTCGCCCAGGGAGGCCCGTACCGCATCTGTGCCCAGGCTTTCGGCCGCGGCCAAGCTGAGCCAGCGGGTCGATAATTTCAGGGAGAGGGCAGCCAAGAATTTGTCTTGCGTCCCGTACTCATCCAGGACGGTCCCAGTCATAGCCGAATCCAAGCCCACAAAGGAGAGAGGCCAGACGGCGATACGTTGGGTTCGAAGCGCCGCGAACCTGAAACTCTCTTCACGGAATGTCGGATAGGTCGGCATTTGTTCAATAATCTGCCAATATGTGGACGGTCGATTTTCTATCTGCACAAAGACCGGCCCACCACCAAATCCAAAGGATGAGGGCAATGACTTTTCGTTGCCTGGCATTTCTTCGCATGGCTGAGCCTTGCCCGCAGTCATGAGCGCAAATTCCGCGATGATCGACCCCACCCCGTTGAGAAACGGTTGTTCCTTGGCACCGCCTCCGTGACTAGTGAGACTGAACTGCTGTTCGCGCTCCAAGCTCCCCGTGGCTGCGTCCACCAGACGCACCGTGAATTTCGCATTGGGTGAGCCGAAAAGGACCGGAAATTCCAATTTCGTGATCTCGACGTTGAGCAGCAGCGCAGATGCATCGTATTTTTTCCCCTCCACTACCGCCTCGACCTTGTCGAATCCCTTCATCTCTAAGAGGGTCCCCAAGACCTTCTCCTGGCACTGACTAGCTTGGTAACCAGAGGCCTTCCTACCCACATAAAATTCTGCGACAACCAACTGGGTATAGGATTTCTTCAGCCTAGACCGATCCAGGAAGACATCCTGGACGCTCCACGAATCGCAACTGAAGGCATAGGCTTCCGCCGTGCTCCCGGTATCATCGGCAAGTTTGGCATTAGCCCCCTTCTGCATCAGTTGGACGGCGAGTTCTCCCTTGTCGAGCCGGGCGGCAATCATTAGCGCAGTGGTGCCTTTTGGGATGGGTTTCTTGGCAATGGTCAGATAGGAAGATTCGGTTGACTGGATGTTCGGATCGGCGCCCAGGCCCAACAGAGTCTTCGTGGCGTACGCATCCTGGTGGAAAACAGCGAGCATGAGGGGCGTCCAGCCTCCTTCACCGAGGAAGTTCACATTCTTCCCGGACGCGATTTCCTTCAGGAGCGCATCGAGCTCGCTGTTTACGGCCACCTTGCTACCCAAGACGCGGAGTACACTAGGACATTCATTCTTCTGGGCGAAGGTCTCCGCGGTATTGCCAGTGGCATCCGTGAGATCCTTCCTGGCGTTCTTCCGCACCAGGGCCCCAGCCAGGTCCTCCTGGCAATCGCTGGCGGCGATCATCAACGCCGTCGTCCCCTTGGCGTAGGACTTCCGGGAGTCGTTGGACTGGAGATCGGGATTGGCGCCCTTCTCCAGCAGGAGTTCGGCGGCCGGGGTCTGCCGGTAGTAGACCGCCCACATGAGGGCCGTCCAACCATTGGAATCGATTTCATTGATACCTTCGCCCGCCTTGAGCGCGCTGTGGATGCCCGTGAGATCACCCCCGGCCGCAGCCTTGGTCAGGGCGGAACCGGCCTGGAGGACTGTCGAGGCGCCCAGCGCCAGAATCAGAGCGAACTTCAGGATGGGTTTCATGTTCGGGTTCCTCATCGATTCATCAGCGGTACGCAAAGACAACCAGCCGATCAAGCATTTCCATTTGCTATCGCATTGGCGCTGGGGAGTGTCACTTGCAGCGCCCCAGTTCCACCACTCCGTATCCCTCTTCCTCCGCCAGCGTAAGGCAGGCGATCCGTTCGGCCTTCAGGAGCCCCGGCATCGCCACCTCTCCAGGAAAGTCGCAGCCAGGGGCGCCGGGTGTGGGGAACTGGATCCCCTCCTTCAGCATGAGGGCCCCCACGGCCAGATCGAAGGCGGGGCTGGCAGGCATGCTGCCGTAGAGGGGCGTGTAGCAGGCGATGGGGCAACCCTGGGCCGCGGATCTGTACCGGGAGCCCAATTCCCGGCGCCCATCGGCGCCGAGCAGCCGCAATTCCGCCTGGGATGGCTTCAAACCCAGGCCGCGGCCCGTGGCCACCGCGTCGAGTGTGCAGTACCCGGGGCGGGACTCCTCCACCCGGGAGAGCACCAGGAAGGCCGCACCTTCGCCGGGGATCGCGGTTTCTTTCGAGGTGCTCAAGGGGCACATGGGCTCCAGGCGAGTTCTCCCCCGCTGGCGGTACCAGGTGTAGCCGATGAGATCGGAGAGTTCATCCAGGGCCCCGAAGAGCACCCGTTCCACCCGCCCCTCCAGGAGCCATTGGCGAGCCGTGAGGAGGGCCGAAGGCACGCTCAGATCGAACTGGCTGACCGTGAGGTTCGGCCCGGTGGTGCCCAGGACGATGGCCATATTGGCCGCGCAGGCGTTGTGCAGCGAATTGGCGAAGTGGGTGGGGGAGGTGCAGGCGTCGCCATCGTGGATGAGGGAATCCAGGAGCGCGTAGGTGGTAGTGGTGGCGCCGTAGCCGCTGGCGATGATGACGCCCAGGCCCTCCTGGCCAGCCGCCTCCAGCCCCGCATCCGCCAGGGCCAGATGAGCCCCCAGCAGCCCCATCTTGGTGAAGTGGTCCATCCGGCGCAGCACTCGGGCCGAGACGAGTTTTTCCAGAGGGCAGGTATCAGCCTTGAAGGCTTCCAATTCCACGGGCCCCACCCCCGTGGGCACGGTGAAGGGGGATCGAGGGCTTTGGCCTGCGACCAGAGCCTCCTTAAACGCTCCGACGCCTGCGCCGAAGGCCCCCAGCACGCCGATGCCCTGCACCGTGATGCGCGTCATGAGCCCTCCCCCATTCCCAGGGCCACCACCGCGTTATTGCCCCCGAAGGCCAAGGATTCAGAAAGGGCGGTTTGCCCTTCCGTGACCGTGATGCACCCAACGGGACCGGCCCCCTGCCCCAGATCGGGCGTCTCGAAACCCACATTGGCCGGGATCCGCCCCTGTTCCAGGCAGGCCACCGTGAAGGCCGCCTCGATGGCACCCGCGGCCCCCAGGGTGTGGCCCGTATAGCCCTTGGTGGAGAGGAAGGGCACGCCGGGCAGGACCTCAGCCAGCACATGGCTCTCCACCCGGTCGTTATCGGGCGTGCCGGTGCCGTGGGCGTTGACGAAAGCCAAGGCCGAGGCGGGCGTGCTTCCGAGGGCCTCGGCGATGGCCCGCTTGAGCCCCGCGCCATCGGGCCTGGGAGCGGTCTGATGATAGGCATCGCAGGCCGAACCGTAGCCCACGACAAAAGAACGGGCCCGCCCTCCCCGGATGGAGCGGCTCCGCTGGGATTCCAGGACAAGCACGGCGGCCCCTTCTCCCAGATTCAGCCCCTTCCGGTTCAGATCAAAGGGCTTGCAGGGCGCGGGATCCGTGATCTTGAGGGCGATGAAACCGTTGTAGGTGACCCGGCCCAATTCGTCGGCTCCCCCGGCCAGGACCAGATCACAGAGGCCTGCCTGGATCCAGGAAGCCCCCAGGCCGATGGCGTCGGTGCCAGAGGAACAGGCGTTCACCACCGTCTGGCAGGGTCCCCGGAATCCGAAGGCCCGGGCAATGACGGCGGCCGGATTGCTGTTCAGGATCCGCGCCATGGGAGCCATGTCGGGATCTTCCCCCGCCCGGTGAGCCCGGCAGAAGGCCTCATCGTTGAGGGCACTACCCACGGTGGTCCCCATGCAGACTCCGACGCGGAGGCCGTCCAGCACTCCCTGCTCCAGCCCCGCATCCTCCAGAGCCTCCCGGGCCGCGCGCAGGCCCAGGGCGCTGGTGCGGAGCATGCCAGGTACGTCCTTGAAGGCCAGCACCTCGAACACGGGGTATGCGATGGGATGGGTGGTGGTGAAGCGGGAGGGGGGCCTGGGGTCGCGGCTTCCCGAGAACAGGCCCTCCATACATGCATCCAGAGTCCCGCCCAGCGCGCAGATGCAGCCCAGACCTGTGATGGGGACGGGTCCCGGAATCATGCAGGCAGGTGGCTATCGATATAGGCGGCCAGGGCATTGATCGAGGAGAAGGCGGTCTTGCTCTCCTCCATATCGGCGATCTCGATGCCGAAATGCTTCTTGATCACGATCACTAGCTCCACCGCATCCAGGGAATCGAGCCCCAGGCTCTCCCCGAAGAGGGGGGTGTCGTCATCGTAGTTCTCCTGAATCAGAACCGGCAGGTTCATCTCCTCGGCAAGGATCTTTTTCAGCTTGGCTTTGGTGTCCATGGGTCGGGCTCCACATATCGAAGAAGTTGAAGAACTGGAAGGGGTGTTCCTGGACGAAGGTCTCCAGGGCCTGGGCGTACTGCTCCGCATAGGGCAAGAAGGCGGAGGACGCCCTCCCTAGGTTTTCTGGCACACGGATGATCCGCGCCACCCGCAAGGCATAACTATCATGCCCGGACTTGTAGGGGAAAATGACAGCAATGGGGGCCGCCGTGGCCGATGCGAGCTTGTAGGGACTGAAGGGCATGGCGACGGCACTGCCGAGAAAATCCACCTCCACATTGCTTTTTTCGCCTCCCAGGACCCGGTCCCCCATGATGGAGAGAACTTCCCCGGCCTTGAGCACCTGGAGCATCTCCAGGGTGCCCCCCAGGTAACCCAGGGGTTCGATGATCCGGTAGGGGGAGGCCGTGTCATGTTCAACGCCGCCTCTGTGTTCGAAGAAATGGCGATCCACATCCCCCTCCTCCCGGTGGATGAGGAGGGAAATGGGCGCATCGAGCTTGGCGAGACTGGCCATGCCCAGCTGCCAGCTGCCCACGTGGGCCGTAAGCAGGATCAGGCCATGCCCTTCAGCCAGAAGGGCCTGGAGCTGTTCCCGTCCCTGGAGGCTGCAGTGCAACCGGTGGGAGCCCAGGATGCCCAGCACGGCCCGGTCCACCAGCACCCTGCCCAAGGCCAGACAGAGACGGTAGCAGTCCAGCAGTCTCTGGAAGGCATTCCTCCCGGGGAAGCGGCGCCGGAGGTAGAAGCTGGAGCGCTTGCGGGCCGAGGGCCGGAACAGCACGTACCAGGCCACCACGAACACCAGCAGGAGATAGGCCGCCTGGCGCCCGCCGAAGCGGATCAGGGTGTAGAAGATCTTGTGCTGAAACGCGGAACCCAGGCTCCTGGCCGTCCAGGTGCGCCGCCCGACAGGTTCCGCATGGGAGCCCTGCGGGCCCACTAGCTTTCCTCATCCATGAGGCGCCGGTTGACGTGGATATAGCGCAGGAAGCTGGTGAGGCTCTTCAGGAAGCGCAACCAGCTATCCGGGGAGCGCCAGAGCATGGTCACATAGCCCCAGAGGACCTTCGGGCGCTGGAAATGGGAACGATAGAATTCCTGGAAGAGGGTCTCCAGGCGCTTCTGGGTCATCCCCTTGGTGACGAACTGGAAATGCATGCAGTCCATCTTCTCCCAATCCTCTTCGAATTCCCCCAGCTCGTGGATGTTTTCATAGATGGGAGAGCCCGGGAAGGGCGTGAACTTGGCCAGGTTGAAATCGTCGATGGGCAGGGAGAACACGTAGGCCATGCTCCTGCGGATGCTTTCCTCGGTCTCCCCCGGCAGCCCCATCATCAGCAGTCCCTTGGTGCGGATCCCCGCGGCCTTGATCATCCGGATCTTCTGGGCTAGGTGATCCAGATCCACGTTCTGGCGGTGCTGGGCCAGGAGCTGTTCGTCCCCCGATTCGATGCCCAGGCTCATCATCCAGCAACCCGCCCGCTTCATGCGCTTCAGGAGGGGGGCATCGATGTGCTCGGCGCGCACGGCGCAATTAAAGGTCATCCCGAGGGGATCCTTGAGGATCAGGTCGGTGAAATCCTCCACCCGCTGTTTGTTGAAGGTGAACTGGTCGTCGTAGAAATTGATGTGCCGCACGCCGAACTTCTGCCGCAGGTGCTTGAGATGGGCATAGAGGTATTCGGCGGAATTGAAGCGGAAGCTCCGGCGGAAGACCGAACGGTCGCAGTAGCTGCAGGCGTAGGGACAGCCCCGGCTGGAGATGCAGCTGGCGTTGGGCACCTTCGGGTAATTGAAGATGGGCAGCATGTAGGAATCGGGGAATCCCGCCAGCTTCTCGTAGGCCGGGAAGGGCAGGCTATCGAGTTCCAGGGCCTTGTCCGGGTAGCCCGTGAAGCGGGCCTCGCCGGCATCCCGGTAGATGATCCCCTTGACCTCTCCCGGGGCCTCGCCGCCGTTGCGCATCAGATTGGCGAGGGTCTCCTCCCCCTCTCCGATCACCGCATAGTCCATGGCGGGGTAGTCCGGGAAGAGCTTTTCCTTCAGGGCCGAGACATGGGGCCCCCCGAAGACGGTCTGGATGCCGGGCAGGGTCTTGCGGGCGATCTCGGCGATGCGCACGCCGTCCAGGAAACTGGAGGTGGTGCAGCTGAGCCCCAGGAAGGCGGGCTGCTCGGCCAGGAGGCGATCCACGATGATGCGATCGGAATCGGGGTGGGCGTAGCAGTCGATGATCTCGGAGCTCAGGGCGCGCTGTTCGAGATAGGCCGCCATGCTCGCCAGCCCCAGGGGAGGCATGATATTGGCCACCCGGGAGATGTCCTTCCCGGCAGCGGAGGCCTTGTATCCCAGGGGATGCACGAAAAGGATCTTGTTCGAGTTCAACATGGCAAATCCTTGGGAAACCGGATGAGCGTGTCCCAGAGCAGGCCGCGGTATCCGAAACGGTGCAGGACCGTCCGCTTGGTCTGGGAATCCTCCGGGGGGAAGACTCGATCCCGCCGCCCCCTGAAGGCCTCGGTGATCATGGCATTCATCGCCTCCCCTGGAATCAGGGGAGACTGGTAGAAGATGGGCTCCCGCAGAGAGCTTCCAGGCTCCAGGAAGCCCTCCCGGATCGCAAGATTCAGGAGGGGAGTGTCGGGCAGGATGCGGATGCCCGTATAGGCGAAGACCACCGTATGCTCGAGCTTCTCGAGATTGGCCAGGCCCTCCGCCACGGTCTCAGGGGTCTCCCCTGGCCCGCCGAACATGACGAAATGGGCGCAGGGCACCCGTTCTGCCACGAAAGCCCCATTCACCTCCAGGACGTCCCGGAAGGTAAATCCCTTGCCCAAGGTGTGCAGGGTCGTGTCGCAGGCCGCATCGGTGCCCAGTTCCGCGGCATAGAGCCCGGCCCGCTTGAGGAGAGCGATCTCCGGTCGGCCGAGGCCTTCGGGGCGGATGTAGCAGCACCAACGCAGGGGCTTCCCCCGCCGCAGCATCTCCTCGGCGACCCGCAGGTAGTGCCCCTCGCCGTCGTTGAAGACCGAATCGGTGAAGAAGAAGGAATTCACGCCGTGTTCCGTGGCGGCCCGCTCCATGTCATCGACCACGGCCCGAGGATCCCGGAAGCGATAGCGACTGCCCTCCAGGGAGGGATAGCTGCAGTAGATGCAGCCATGGGCGCAACCCCGCTTGGTCTGGAGGTTGATCATCCCGCTCTGTTCCAGGTAGAAGTCGATCAGCTCCCGGGAATAGAGGGGGGAGATCAGTTCCTGGCCGGGAATGAGGGTCTCGCCCCTCAAGATGCGGGGCCTTGGGATCCCTTTTTCGAGATCCCGGATCAGATCGCAGACGACTCTTTCGCCTTCACCCACCACCCCATAATCGGCGCCGGTAAAGGCGAGGATCTCCTCGGGCAGGATGGAGAAGGCAGCCCCCCCGATGATCACGGGGGCCGCGCTGGTCTCCCGGATCACCTCCACCATCCGCTGGGCGACGACGGGATAGGCCCTGGCCGTGAGGGAATCGCAGTCATCCAGGTTGCGGAGGGAGATGCAGACGTAATCCGGCGCGAAGGCCTGAACTCGCGCGCGCAGAGCCTCCTCGGACTCTTTCGCCACGAGATAATCGAACTGTTCCAGGATGTGGCCGCAGGCTGCCAGCGCAGAGGCGATGACCGCCAGGCCCAGGGGATAGACCGGAAAGGGTTCCCGCGTGATATTGGACGAGACCAGCAGGATGCGGGTCACTGTTCGGACTGCACCTTCTGGAACTCCCGGCTCCTGCGAGGGTTGTAGCGGTAATAGGTACCGTCCCCCATCTCGCGCTCGATCACCCGCTTGAAGAGATTGCCCATCTTCAGCTGGTGTCCTCCATCGGCATAGAAGGTGTCCCAGGCGTAGTGGTACATCTCCTGGAGCTTGTCGGGGGTCATCTGCTTGGGCCGGAAGACGACCTTATCGGCGGTGTAGTCGATCCAGTTGCTGCTGAGGAGCCGTCCCTCCTGCTCCAGGGCGGTACGGCAGGGAGAATGAGGGAAGGGGGTCATGATGGTGAACTCGGCCACATCCAGTTCGACTTCCAGCAGGAAGTCCACCAGGCGCTTGATGGAGTCCTCGTCCTGCTCATCGGTGCCCAGGAGGATCGTGCCCTCCACGCCGATGCCGTGGTCCTTGAGGCGCTTGATGCGGTTGCGGATCACATCCGAAGTGTCAAACACGGCCTGATAGACGTACCAGGCGCCGGCATCGGCCGCCAGCTTGAGGATCTTGTCATCGTCCATGATGGGGTGGGAGACCCACTTCTTCTTGAGGGGCGCCATTGAAGTGAAGAGATCGATCAGCCACTGTTTGTCCTGGGCCAGGGAGTTATCCACGATGAACATGCGGTTGTTCTGGATGGATTCCATCTCCGCGATGACCTTGTCGATGGGGCGGGGGCGGAAGGACTTCCCCCCCAGGAAACCCGTGCAGCAGGGATAGCAATTGAAACGGCAACCCCGGGAGGCGTGAACCAGATCCAGCATCTGAACGCCCCGGTAATTGTAGAGTTTGCGGTCGAGGATCTCCCGACGGGCGGTGCCGATGAGGTTCATGTCCGGATGCTGGCCCATGTAGTCGTAGAGCTTCTTCATGCGCCCAGCCTTGAAATCCTCCAGGACCGCGGCAAAGCGTCCCTCGGATTCCCCCAGGAAGACCGCATCGGCGTGAAGGGCCACTTCCTCGGAATGGAGCATGGTCGCGATGCCGCCGAAGATGACCGGAATCCCCTTCTCCCTGTAAAGCTGGGCGATGGCGAAGGCCCGAGGCAACTGGCAGGTGAGCATGACCGAAAGGGCCAGCAGATCGCAGGAGGCATCGAAATCGATGGTCTGGAGGTTCTCGTCGACGAAGGTCAGATCCACTTCGGGGGGAACGGTGGCGGCGAAGCACACGGGGCCATGAGGAGGCAGGTAGAATTCCGTCTGTCGGTCCAATTTCGGCCAACTCGGGTAAATCAGGGTCATCTTCATCAACAGCTCTCCTCCGGGGCTCTGGAAATCATATCGGACCCGCGCAAGCCCTGGCCACTCAGAAGCGTGGACAGATGGCACAGGCCTCGGGCGGCGCCTCCGAAAGCATGTGTCGACGCTGTTCGGCGAGGGGCCCCCTCAGCCACAGATCGCCGAAGGGCTGTTCCAGAAGCTGCCCCACGGCCCGGTCCGGCTGGCAGTCGCAGAGCGTGAGCCTGCCATCCACGGCCACGGGAAGCGTCTGCCAGGGAGAAAAGCAGTGTGTGCATGAGGAGGACCGCATGTAGAGCCGGTCCGGGGGGACCAGGAGATGCCGCTGGTAGCGGCGGGGCAGCGCGAAGGCCTCCAGTCCGTGGACGGAGAGCACGGGAAGGCCGAGGGCGAAGGCCGTACGGACGGCCTGCCGGACCGTGGAGGCAACTTCCTCGCCGGGGTTGCGCCATAGACTCTGGGGGAGGTTGGCCTTGAAATTGAGATCAGAGAGCATCAGCACATCCACTCCGAGCCCCGCGACGGTGCGCACCAGCTCCTCTAGGAGAGGCAGCGTGGTCATAGAGACGGCGGAGAACACGGCCCGGGCCACGGGACGCGTGGCCTCCGCGATGGCATTGAAGCTTCGGATATTGGCCAGGGCTGTATCAAGCACTGTCCCGGCTCGCACCTGGGCGGCCAGTTCGGCCGTGGGCGCATCCAGGCTGAAGGTGATCCCATCCAGCCCTTCCTCGATGAGGCGACGGGAGCGTTCAGGGGTCAGCAGCAGGGCATTGGTGACTAGGGACACGCGGCGGCCCTTCGCGGCTGCCATCGCCACGCATTCGGCCACCCCAGGGTGCAGCAGCGGCTCGCCGAGGCCAACCAGGGTGATCCGGTAGGCGTGGGGCAGGAGATCCAGGATGCGCTTGAACGTCTCGAGGGACATATCCACGGCGGGCCTGGCCCCTTGGGTGCGCGCGCAAAAAGCGCAGCGGAGATTGCAGCGGGTGGTGATCTCGATATTGGCGAAGACCGGTTCCCCGAGGGGTTCAAGGGGTGGCCAGCCATCCCCACCCTGGCCGCTGGGTGAGCCCAGCAGATGGCGGGCCGAGGTGGGAGAAAGGGAGATGAATTTCCCCAGTTCCGGTTCGTCGGCCACGAGCCGGGCCAAGGCGCTGCGCTCATCCTCCGAGAGCTCGTAGGCCACGTCTGCTACCGCCCTGCAAAGCACATCGCAGGCGAAGGCCTGGCCCGCCCCCTGGAACAACTGGTGTCCGGCCCCCGGAATGAAAACGGTGCGGACTAGGCCTGGGGCCATCCGTACGCGCCAGAGTTCGGTCTCGGCAGGGGGCACGAGCTCATCGTCCAGGCCATGGAGGATCAGCACGGGGCAATGGGCCCGAGGCTGGGCTCCGATCCTGTTGATGAAAGCCACCATCTGGGCCATGGATGTGAAGGTGATGCCGCCCCCTCTTCCCATGGCCTCGGCGTGCTGCTTCCAGTGGGCCAGGTAGCTCCCATCGATGCGGTTGGGCACGGCGGCCAGCACCAGCAATGAGGGAGTGAGCCCCTGTTCCATGGCGGCGAGGGCCAGGCTGCCCCCGGTGGAATGCCCCACCAGGATGAGCTTGCGGCCCCCGGCCTGGAGATGGGCCGCGGCCTCGCCGATGGCCTCGAGAAAGGCCGCCTGGGCAAATGCGGGTGCGGCGCCTCCATGGCCGGGCAGCGGGAGGGCAACGATCTCCGCGCCGGGACAGACCCCTGCCAGGTCTTCGACCAGGGGACCGAAATCATGCTCGGAACCCGTATACCCGTGGATGAGGAGGATGCCCGGCGCCACGTTCAACTCTCCACCAGCTGGGAGGTGAGGGTCTCGAGCCCGTGGTAGCGGTCCAGGATTTCCTGAGCGGCGACCAGTTTATCGGCCGTCTGGGGATCCTCCGTCAGGCCTCGAAGGATCCCCAGGAGATCCGGGTCGCTCATGGCGTTGAAGGCGTTTACGTAAACCCCAGGGTCCCCCAGGAAGGAGCGAGGGCCCCCCAGGCGGCGGCCACAGCCCATGCGCTCCAGGCAGACTGCGTTGTGGGCCTGCTCGGCCTGGAAGGGCAGGACCAGGACCGGGACTCGGTAGGCGAGGGCCTCGAAGACCGTGAGCTGGCCCCCGTGGCAGGCCAGGATCGCGGCATGGGGCAGGATGAGGTGGAGGGGGGCGAAGCGGCACGCGATGAGCCCCGGCTCCCGGGCGGCGGCCTCCAGCAGACCCTCCTGGCCTCCCGCGGCCAAGAGCACCCGGTACCCCAAGGTGCGGAGGATCCGAGCCAATCGCAGGGCCGCCTCGCCACTGCCCACGCAGGTGCCGAAGGTGAGGAGGGCCAGGGGGCGGGAATCACCCAGGATCGCCTCCAGGTCCAGATCCTCCTGGGGCCAGCCATGCCAAGGGATCGGGCCCACATGGACCACGCCCGGGAGCTCCGGCAGGATGGAAAATTCCGGGAAATCCCAGAGGAAGGTCCGCTCCCCTTTTAGCATCTCGCGGATATCGGGAATCCCCTCCAGGCCCAAGGATTCCAGGGCACGGCTGAGCCGGGCTCCCGCGAAGCCGTAGAAGAGCCTCAGGTATTCCCGCTGCTGGGCCAGGCCCGGGTACCCTTCGGCAAATCCGAGCACCTCTGGGGTCTCGGGCAGCATGCAGCCGCAGGCGAGGGAATCGAAGGGGACATCGGCCAGCCTCGCAGAGGCCTTCAGGGTGAACCGGAAGACGCCCAGGACCCGGTCCGGCCGCAATTCCCTCAAGAGGCTCAGCTCGGCCTGGATGCATTCCACGATGCGGCTCGGATGCCTGAACCATTCCACCGTCAGATAACCGGAGTGATCCTGCTCCTGGAGATCCGGCAGGATGCGGCCACGAGGGCCCAGGTGTCGCACAAAGGGCGCTCGCTCGGCGCCCACGGCCACAAAGACCTCGTGGCCCTGGGCACCGAGGGCAGACTCCAGGGCCAAGGCCTTGCCAATATGGGAGAGCGAGTTGTTCTCGGGGACGATCAGGAATCTCATCGGACTTTCTTTTTAACCACACCTTCCAGGACCTACTGGAGGGCTCTGGAACAGTCAGTGCACCTGTCATGCCTGTTTGCGATAAATACCTGTCCCCTTGCATGTAGCACAATCGGCTTCGAATTTAAGGCTCCCGCCACATCTCTTACACGTCACACTTATCGAGCCCGTGCCGGAGCACTTGGAGCATGGAGAAGAAAAAGCCACTTGAATCTTATGTCCCTTGCAGCGGGGGCATGGGGTGCCATTTTCAAGAATGCCCTTGCCTTCGCAGCGAGCACATGGGCCTTGTTTCTGCGTATAGACGCCTTTGCCTAAACATTTTCGGCAACTAACCATCATTATTCCACGGCCATTACATACATCACAATCACGAAGTATATGGCCCGTGCCATCGCATCTCAGACATTTAACGCCAGCATCCGCCATGGGAGCATCCTGATTGGATTGGGGTATCCCTGATGTATTGTCCAATATACCACCCACTTAAAGTGATTTGGTAGCCTCTGAAAAGGATCATGCCTTGTCTTGACCCATCCCAGGGCTCATTCACTGCAATGTTTGAGCTTTTTGAATATCATCATAAGGCATCTCTGCCGCAATTTTGAGGATGGTTGTTTCCAGCTTCTTCCGCTTGTCCACTTCTCGTTTTCGCTTTTCAATTTGAGCTTTTGTCTTTGCCACGTGTGGTCTTTCGAAGAAAAGAATTTCAAGATGAATCCGTGAAACTCCGAGCTCAGGCATGCACGCCCGGAGCCTCTCGCCCGGTCTTGTCCACGTATTCCGGATAGGAACCGCCGAAAAGCATGGGGCCCTCGTGCTCCTCGCAGCCCAGCTCCAACACGCGATTGGCCAGACCCCGCAGGAAGGTGCGGTCATGGGAGACGAAGAGCATGGTGCCCTCGAAGTCCTTCAGGGCCTCGATGAGCATCTCCTTGGTGGCCAGATCCAGGTGATTGGTGGGCTCGTCCAACACTAGGAAATTGGGGGGATCAAATAGCATTCGGGCCATGGCCAGGCGACTCTTTTCGCCCCCGGAGAGGGAGCGGATCCGCTTATCCACATCGTCCCCGGAGAACTGGAAGGCCCCCAGCAGATTGCGGATCACACCCAGGCCCTCCATGGGGAAGTCCTGCTGCATCTGCTCCTGCACCGTGAGCTCAGGGTCCAGGAGATCCAGGGATTGCTGGGCGAAGTAACCCAGCTTGAGGCTGGCCCCCAGGCGCACGGTGCCCCCATCCGGTTCCAGCGCCCCGGCGATCATCTTCAGGAGGGTGGATTTGCCCGCCCCGTTCTTGCCCATCACGCACCAGCGCTCGCCCCGGCGGATATGGAAATCGAAACCCGTGTAGATCCGACGCTTCCCGTAGGCCTTGCAGACCCCTTCCAGCATGGCCACATCGTCCCCGGAGCGGCCTGGAATGCGGAAATCCCACTTCACGACCTTGCGCTTCTTGGGCAATTCGATGCGCTCGATCTTGTCCAGGGCCTTCACTCGGCTCTGCACCTGGGCGGCCTTGGCGGCGTGGGCGGCGAAGCGGTCAATGAAGCGCTGTTCCTTGGCCAGCTTGGCCTGCTGGCGGGCGTAGGCCGCCTCCTGGTTGGTCTCCCGGGTCTCCCGCTCGCGGACGTAGAAATCGTAGTCGCCGGAATAGGTGACGATATCGCCGCCATCGATCTCGATGACCTTCGAGACGATACGGTTCATGAAGTCACGGTCATGGGAGGTCATCAGCAGGGTGGAGGACACGCTCTTGAGGAAGCCCTCCAGCCAGAGAATCGATTCGATATCCAGATGGTTGGTGGGTTCGTCCAGCAGCAGCACATCAAAAGTGCCCAGCAGCACCTTGGCCATGGAGACGCGCATCTTCCAGCCGCCGGAAAGCGCCCCCACATCGCCATCGATCTGATCGTCCTCGAAGCCCAGGCCCAGGAGACATGCCCGGGCCTTGGCCTCCAAGTCATAGCCTCCCATGTGCTCGTACTCCTCCTGCACATGGCCGAAACGCTCCAGGATCGCATCCAGTTCGTGGCCCCGCTCGGGGTCCCCCATGGCCTGCTGAAGATCCATCAGCTCGTGGTGGAGATCCCCCAGGCGTCCGCTGCCCGCGATGGCCTCATCGAGCACGGGGCGTCCCGCCATCTCGTCGACCTCCTGGCGGAAATAGCCCACGGTGAGCTTCTTAGGAAGGCTCACCGTACCGTCGTCGGGATGCTCCTCGCCCATGATCATGCGGAAGAGAGTGGACTTCCCAGCACCATTGGGGCCCACCAGGCCCGCCTTTTCCCCAGGATTGAGCTGGAAACTCGCATCGATAAAGAGGACCTGCTGGCCGTACTGCTTGCTGACATTCGAAAACGAGATCATGGGGCTCCGACAAAACGAGGGGCAGCGCCGAAAGGGTGGAGAGGCTCGAATCTGCCAGCCCTTCCAGGAGGAAGTCCATTCTACCCTTCTTCCCGAACGCCCCCTCCTGACCCAGAATGGATTCATGCAGGGAGCCCCCATCCAGATCGATGCACAACACCGCGATCGCCAGATCGAAGGGCGCCGCCTGCGGCGCCGCAGGCTCCTGCCCCCCGGATAGGTTCGACGCTTCCCGGAACGCCCCCTGAGACTCCAAACCGCCCCCCCAACCCCGTGAGGAAATCATGTCGAACCCACTGACCATGCTGAATGAAGAAGAACTGGCCTTCCGCGAAATGGTGGCCGATTTCGCCAAGAACGAGATCGCCCCGCTGACGATGGAAATGGATGAAGCCCAGCAGATGAATCCCGAGCTCATCAAGAAATTCTTTGGGCTCGATATCATGGGCATCGAAGTGCCCGAGGAATACGGCGGCATCGGCTCCAATTTCTTCAACGCGATCCTGGTGATCGAGGAACTCTCCCGGGTCGACCCCTCCGTGGCCGTGCTAGTGGATGTGCAGAACACGCTTGTGAATAACTGCATTCTGCGATGGGGCAGCCCCGCCCTGAAGGCCAAGTACCTGCCCCAGCTCTGCACCAAGAAAGTCGGCGCCTACGCCCTCTCCGAATCCGATTCCGGCTGTGATGCCTTCTCCCTGAAGTGCCGGGCCGTGCAAGATGGCGACGGTTGGGTGCTCAACGGCAGCAAGATGTGGATCACCAACGCCCAGCAGGCCGATATCTTCATCGTCTTCGCCACGGTGAATCCCGAGGCCGGCTACAAGGGCATCACGGCCTTCATGGTGGAGCGCGGCATGCCCGGCTTCACCGTGGGCAAGAAGGAAAACAAACTGGGCATCCGGGCCAGCTCCACCTGCGAGCTCTCCCTGGCCGATGTGCGGCTGGGTGCCGAGCACGTCCTGGGCGAGGTGGGCAAGGGCTACAAGGTGGCCATCGAGACCCTCAACGAGGGCCGCATCGGCATTTCCGCCCAGATGGTGGGCCTCGCCGAGGGGGCCCTGGAGCAGGCCCTGGCCTACACCAAAGAACGCCAGCAGTTCGGGCAGCCCATCTTCAATTTCCAGGCCATCCAGATCCGCCTGGCCGAGATGGCCAGCCGCGTCGAGGCCGCCCGCCTCATGACCTACAACGCCGCCAAGCTCAAGGATGCGGGCCAGCCCTTCGTCAAGGAAGCCGCCATGGCGAAGTACTTCACCAGCCAGACCGCCGAATGGGTCGCCAGCGAATCCCTTGAACTCTTCGGCGGATACGGCTTCACCAAGGACTACCCCGCCGAGAAGTACTTCCGGGATTCCAAGATCGGAAAGATCTACGAGGGCACGACCTTCATGCAGCTCATGACCATCGCCAAGATGCTCTGATCCCGAACAGGAGGTTCGGTTTCCTTCCCAGCGCTGGGCCAGGCCTCCGAGCCGTCCCAGCGCTGTGGAACATAGGGGCGGGCGGCCGAAGACCCAGGGCCTCCCGGCGGGGTCATGAGTTCCTCCGTACGAACCGATACGCTTTGGAGCAAGATGTTTTCAAGAGGATCCGAACATGACGAGACTCGGCCACGCACTCTCCCTCGCAGGGCTCCTGGTTTTATGCCCTCCCCCGGCTCGGGCCCAGGTAAGCATTCATATTGATCTGGGACTGCCCGTCGCCCCGCGCCTCGTGGTGGTGGAGCCTGGCATCCAGGTCGTAGAGGGCTTCGACGACGAAGTCTTTTTCCACCGGGGCTGGTACTGGTGCCGTCGCTCCGATGGCTGGTACCGTTCGCGTTCGCCTCGGGCCCACTTCTACGGCATCGAGTACCATCGCGTGCCGCCGTCCCTGATGCGGATGCCAGAGGGCCGCTACCGGAACTGGCACCACGATATGCCCCATCCCCCCGCACCGCGGCCTGAGCCCCGTCCGCTGGAGCGGCCCGACGCGCGGCGCCCAATCATGAAACCCCAGCATGAACGCCGGGAGGAAAAGCGCGAAGAGAAGCGGGAGCGCCGGGAGGAAAAACGGGATCGCCGGGACGAGCGGGGCAAGCCTGAAGGTCCCCGGGGCGAGGAAGGCCGCGGCCACCGCTAAGGCCTTTCCTTGGACGAGCCTGCTCCCACCTCCTCACGGAGACAGACCTTGAGAGTGGCCTTCGCAGCACACGGCTACGTGCAGGGCGTGGGATTCAGGAGCTACGTCTGCCACGAGGCCCAGTCCCTGGGCCTGGGGGGCTTCGTCAGGAATGAATGGGACCGTTCGGTGGTGGGTCAGGCCGAGGGCTCCGAAGCCCAGTTGGAGGCTCTGCGGGTGGCGTTGGAACGGGGTTCGGTCTTCGGCTGCGTCTCCAAACTGGACTGGAGCCTCCTTTCCGAGGGAGAATCACTTCCCTTTCCCTTCGAGATTCGCTCATAGCGAGGTCCCATGGATTTCAAGAACCACGTTCGAGAAGTGCAGGATTTCCCAAGGCCCGGCCTCAGTTCCTGGGATATCACCCCCCTGCTGGTGGATGCTCAGGCCTTCGGCTGGGCCGTGGAGGCCATGGCCGCCCCGGTGCTGACCCTCCAGCCCACCCATGTGCTGGGGCTGGAATCTCGAGGCTTCATCTTCGGTTCGGCCCTGGCGCAGAAACTGGGCCTGGGCTTCGTGCCCGCCCGCAAGCCCGGCAAACTGCCCGGGGCCACCCTCCGGGAAGGCTATGTGGCCACCGACGGCAGCAATGACGCCCTGGAGATCCACAGGGGCGCCTTCAAGCCCGGCGATCGCGTGCTCATCGTCGATGATGTGCTGGCCACGGGCGCCACCGCCGCAGCCGCACGCAAGCTCATCGAGGCCACGGGTGCCCAGGCCATCGCCCTCACCCTCTTCGTGGAAGTCGATGATCTGCCGGGCCGGGAAAAGCTCAAGGGCCTTCCTGTCTTCAGCGTCCTGAGGGTGTGACCTAGGGGTTCAGCGGATTTCGCGCAGGGGAAGCACCAGGGGCAACAGCAGACAGAACTGGCTGCCCTGGGCAAGGGGCTGGTAATGGGCCTCGCCCCCATGGTCCTGGGCGATGCGGCGCACGATGGCCAGCCCCAGGCCCGTGCCCTTGCGCTTGGTGGAGAAGTAGGGTTCGAAGAGCCGCTCCCGGATTTCTTCCGGCACCCCCGCGCCATCGTCCTCCACCTGAAGGCGAATGCGCCCAGTCTCGGGGCTCAGTGAAAGGCGGATGCAACCCTTTTCCTCCAGGGCGCTCACGGCATTATCGACGAGATTGATGAGGGCGCGCTTCACCATATCGGCATCCCACTGGACCTCCAGGGGACCCTTGGGGCTCTCGAGTTCGAAGCGGATGCCCGGGTGGGTGGGCGCGTACAGGGCTTGGACCTGGCGCAGGAGTTCGCAGGCATCCAGGGGCCGGGGCTGGGGCGCGGGCAGCTTGGCAAAGCGGCTGAAGCTATCCACCAGGCGGGAGAGACTCTTCACCTCCGCGAGGATCGTCTCGGCCCCTTCGGCCACACTCTGGGGATCGAGGCGCCCTTCCCGGCTGCGGCGCAGCAAGCGCTGGGCCGTGAGCTGGATGGGCGTGAGGGGGTTCTTCACCTCGTGGGCCATGCGCCGGGCTACCTCCTGCCAGGCTGCACGTTTCTCGGCCTGGGCCAGCAGGGAGAGATCCTCCAGCACCGCCAGTTCCCCCCCTTCGGAGATCGGCACCACGATGGCGCGCACAGGGCGGCCCTCGCCTTCGCCGCCGATGCGGAGTTCCTCCTCCCGCGGGCGCCCGGCGTCCCGGACCTCCTTCACCAGGGTGGCCAGACCGCCCATGCGGGGTTGCACTGCCAGTTCACTCCATTGAGAGGCGGAGGAATCCCAGCCTTCCAGACCCAGCCAACGGCGGGCGGTGGGGTTGAAGGTGCGCAGTTCACCGTCCTTGTTCCAACCGAGCACACCCACGGGCAGGGCCTCCAGCAGCTGCCCGAGATAGGTTCCCGCACGCTTGATGCGCTCGGCCTGGGCGTCGAGGGCCGATCGGTTCTGGCGCAGGTCCCGGGTCATGGCGTTGAAGCTGGCGGAGAGCAAGGCCAGTTCGTCCTCGCCCTGAACCGGCAGCAGCACCTCCAGATCACCCGTACCCACCCGCTGGGCGGCCTTGGCCAGGGCCCGCACGGGTTCCGAGATGGTGCGGGCGATGGCGAGCCCCACCCAGACGGCGAAGAATAGGGTGAAGAGCGTGAGCAATAGGAAGGTGTTCTGGGGAATAGTCTCGAGGTTTTCCCGGAAGGCATGGATCTGGGAGGAATCCTTGGAGCGTTTGTCCAGGCGCAGGATTCCATCCTGGATTTCCTTGGGCACGAAGAAGCCCGCTACAAACCGCGGTCCCGGACGCCTCAGCTCCGAGGGCGCCAGCAGCCACATCCCCCGGCCCGTATCCTGCAGAATCGCCCCGGAGATATCCCCGGGAATGAGGGGCGCAGGCAGCCCCTTGGCGAGATCCAGGGGAGTGCCGGAGGAATCCACACGCATCAGAAGATCCAGTCCCGCCTCCTGGCGCAGGTCCCCCAGGTCTCCGGTGGCGCTCACGGGAAGACGCTCCAGGGCATTGCGGAGCCGGGCCTCCATCTGCCCGCGGTAGGCCTTGGAAATGGCCTTCCCATCCAGGATCATCTCCTGGGTCTCGGGCACGAACCAGCGCTTCACGTTCTTGCTGATGAAATCCCTGCCAATGAGGAAGAGGGCTAGGCTCGGCAGGAGGCAGACCGCGAAGAAGGCCAGCACCAGCCGCGTGCGGATGCGGGCCCCGAGGATGCCCCGGCGCCGTTCGAAGTAGAGTTTGGCCAGGGTGCGGGCGATGATGAAGATCAGGGTGCCGATGGCCAGCGTATTAGCCAGACCCAGCGCCATCAAGGCCCAGCGGCTGGGGGCATCGATGCCCGATTCCACCTGGGCGCCGAGGATCTTGTAGCTGCGGAAGATCACACCGATGAGGACGGTCAACAGAACCGCCGCGTAGAGGCGGTTCAGCTCGGGGTGGCGTCTGGGCTTGGATGGATCCATCGAGAAAAGGCTACTCTGGAACAGACGCGATGTCCGGGCTTCACCTGAACAACCCGTGGGGGTCA
The DNA here is from genome assembly GCA_963664825.1 of uncultured Holophaga sp. Classification (GTDB taxonomy): domain Bacteria; phylum Acidobacteriota; class Holophagae; order Holophagales; family Holophagaceae; genus JAYREN01. The sequence continues at coordinate 1,763,058 of OY761614.1, read as the reverse complement.
AGCGAGAGCAGGCGGTCCCCCCTTTCAGGCTAGGGGTAGGGATGACGAAGCTGAAATCCAGGAATCCTTGGGAGACCCGGCAGGCCTTCCTGGAGTCCTTTGCCGAGGATTCGAGAGGCCTTTGGTCCGAGCTGGTGATCGAGGGAGAGCGTATCCCCTGCTGGATCCGGGAATTCTGGACTTCCAGGCAACGCCAGGCCTCCTGCCTCCACGAGGTCTCGTACCGGGCCTGCTACAAGCCCCAGCTTCCCCGCCTCTTCGTCGAGCGCCTCACCCAACCCGGGGACCGAGTCTACGACCCCTTCAGCGGAAGGGGTACCACGGCCTTGGAGGCCGCCCTCCTGGGCCGCGAGGTGGCCGCCAACGATATCAACCCCCTCTCGGAAATCCTGGCCCGCCCGCGCCTGACGCCGCCGGAGCTCGCGGAGGTACAGGCCCGCCTCGAGCTTATTCCCAGGAATGGAGCCCCCCAAGATGGCCTGGACCTCTCGATGTTCTACGACGCCAGGACCGAGGCCGAGATCCGCGCCCTCAAGAACTGGTTCCTGGAGCGGGAGCATTCGTACCAATTGGATGGCCTCGATGCCTGGATCCGCATGGTGGCCACCAATCGCCTCACGGGGCACTCGCCGGGATTCTTCTCGGTCTATACGCTGCCGCCCAATCAGGCCCTCAGCGCCTCCAAGCAGGTGGAGATCAACCGCAGGCGAGGTCAAGAGCCCAGCTACCGCGATACCCACGCCCTGATCCTGAAGAAGACCCGGCAGCTCACGTCTGATCTGAATCCGGACATGCGCCGCAACCTTAGCAACGCCGCGCCCGGCGCTCATTTTATGACCGGGGACGCCCGGGCGACGGAGCCCTTGGCCTCGGATTCCGTTCAGCTCACCATCACCAGCCCCCCCTTCCTGGACGTGGTCCAGTACGCCGCTGATAACTGGCTACGCTGCTGGTTCTGCGGCCTGGATGCCGAAGCCATCGCCGGGGGCATCACCATGTCCCGCACGGTGGAAGCCTGGGCCGACATCATGCAGGGAGTCCTCCTGGAGCTCTTCCGGGTCACGAGCCCCGGTGGCTTCGTGGCCTTCGAGGTGGGCGAAGTGCGCAAGGGCACCGTGCGCCTGGAAAAAGTGGTGCTGCCCCTGGGCATCCGGGCGGGCTTTCAGCCCATGGGCCTGCTGGTCAACGCGCAGGCCTTCACCAAGACCTCCAATATCTGGGGCGTGGACAACAACGCCAAGGGCACCAATAGCAACCGCATCGCCCTCTTCCAGAAGCCCTGAGCTTCAGCTCAAGTACGAGAACAGGGAATAGCTATCCGATGAGGCGGCCGAGCTACCCTGATCGCTGCCATTGAGCAGGTCCAGCAGGGAACTCTGCGCCTCGGAACTATCCTCTTGGAGGGCGGAAAGAATGGCCTTGCCCAGTTCTGCCTTGGTGGGCGCCGTGCTGGAGCTGCCGTCCACGTCGCCGGAGAGCGCGTAGAGATCCATGACGCCGGCCTGCATGGCGGGGGTCATGGAGGCGAACTGGACCGAATGACTGCTCTGAAGCTCCATGGCGGCATTGAGCTTGGTCAATTCCTTGGGATTGGCCGTGTAGTAGGTCTTGAGGGTCTGAAGATCCGCTGTGACATCCTTGCGGGTGGTGACCAGATCCTGGAGCGAGGCGGCAATATCCTTGGGGGCCTTGGACAGATACTGGGCGAAATAGGACACGGAGACTTGGTCCCCGGAGGTGGTGGAGGCGGTCTGGTCGGAATGCGTGGATTGCATGCGTGCCAGCAGGGCCTGGAGCGCGGAACTCTGGCTGGATTGCAGGCCGTAGCTGGTCAGGGGCGAAATGCTCATGGGGACTCCATCGGAGAATGGAGGAGACAGTGCAATCCTCGTTCCCAAAGAACTAGGCAGCGATTACCTCACTCCAAAAGAGCAAGGCCCGGGATTTCCTTCCCGTACAGGGCCGCATCCTCGCCATCCCGGTAATAGCCCTTGCGGAGTCCCGTGCGACGCCAGCCCTCACGTTCGTATAGGCGCCTTGCGGAAGTATTCGAGATCCGCACTTCCAGATGCAGCTCCCGGATGCCCATGGCAGCCAGGGCCTCGGTGCTCTCCCGCAGGATCCGCCCTCCCACGCCCTGACCGCGGCCCTCCGGGCGCACGGCGATGCGGAGCAGTTCGGCCTCTCCTGCCTGAGGAATGAGGCCCCACTGGATGTACCCGAGCCCATCCAGGGCCCAGGCTTCCTCCCGGGCTTCCAGAGTCCCCCAGCACTGGCCGAAGGCCTCCCGTTCCAGGGCCTCGACCCAAGCAGGCAGGGCCGATCCGGGACCGAAATGGACCAGGGCTCCGTCCCTGGGAGCCTGGTTCATCAGCGCGCGTGGCCGCGGCGCAGGGCCTCGGAAAGATGGATGGAGGCCTGGGGAAAGTTCAGCTCCGCATCCGTCTCCCGCAGGTAGAAGGGCACGAGCGGGGCCTCGGGAGCAAGAAGGGACTTCTCCCGACAGAGGACGGCAAGAGCGGCGACGGTGGCTTCCTCTTCGTTCTCCAATAGGCAGGCTGGCCGGGAGAGATGGCTCTCGGCCTTGAGGCGGAAACCCGCAGGGGCCCACCAGGGATCGGCGCCCAGGAGGGGAGCCAGCTCCGGAAGGGGATGCTTGGCGGCCGGCGTCAGGGCCTCCTCGGCCCATTTCTGGGTGAAGGCCTCGCTGCGCTGGCCATCCAGGAGGATCCAGGTGGGGGTGAGCCAGCCGGCGCAGCGGAGGGCGCGGGCCCGCAATTCAAAGGCGGAAAATCCCCAGGTGGGCAGGCCCGTGACGCCAAGGCCTTCCGCGGTGGCTACACCGATACGGAGGCTCGTGAATCCGCCTGGCCCCACGCAGGCCACACAGCCCGTCAAGTCGCCAGGCTTCGCCCCGGCTTCTTCCAGCAATCCGTTGAGGCCGGGCAGCAGGGCCGCGCTGTGGCTCCGGCCAATCTCTACCGGAAGACAGCGGGTCCAGGACTTCGCCCCGTCCACGAGGGCGAGGTGGAGGCGTTCAGTGGTGGTGTCGAGACCTAGCAGCATCGAATCAGTCTACGATCCTTCGGGCTCCAGACGAGTACAAGCAACCGAGCGGCCCGCAGACCGCTCGGTTGCCTCGACCCACTCGAGCATTCTCTGAAGCTCGCGGAATCCTCACATCGCTCCCCACAGGATGGCGAGCGCCGTGCTCCGACGGCTTCAGATGTTCTTGATGACCTTGCCGGCCTGGAGGCAGGAGGTGCAGACGCGGATGCGCTTGGGCACGCCGTTCACCAGGGCGCGCACGGGCTGGAGATTGGGATTCCAGCGGCGGTTCGTGATGTTGTGGGAGTGACTGACGTTGTGCCCGAACTGGGGCTTCTTACCGCAAACTTCACATTGACGGGACATGGCGACCTCATGGATTCCGGATACGGCACTGCCAAAGGAACGTTAGTCTACCAAGTATTCCCGGAATCTCAAGGCTAATTCGTGATGGGCTTGCGGCGGGGCGCCTTCCCGGCGAAGGTAGGGCATTCCCTATGGAACTCGACCGCTGGGCTCTCGCTTTCACCCTGCTTCCCTGGCCCGAAGGCCAGAAGGCCCAGCTTTGGGCCGCCCTCCAGCAGGGGCAGAGCCCCCATCTCGAGGGGGAGGCCCTCAGGGCCCTGGAAGGGCTCCAGCCGGAGAGGCTACGGGAGGAGGCACGGGATCGTGGGGCGCGTTTGATGCTGCCCTCAGACCCCGGGATGGGCCCATTTCTTGCCGAACTGCCCTACCCAGTGGCGCTCTGGGTGCGAGGCAGCCTCCCGCCCGCGGGCCCGGCCCTGGCGATGGTGGGCAGTCGGGAGGCCAGTGCGGGGGGGCGGGCCCGGGCCCACACCTGGGCGAAGGCCCTCACCCAGGCCGGTGTGGCCGTGCTTTCGGGCCTGGCCCGGGGCATAGATGGCGCCGCCCACGAGGGGGCCCTGGAAGCGGGGCCCACCTGGGGCATCATGGGCTCCGGCCTGGATCATCCCTATCCCATGGAACACCGCCATATGATGGACAGGATGGCCGAAAGAGGGGGCGTGATCACGCCCTTCCCTCCGGATTCGAGGCCTCAGAAATGGCATTTCCCCCGGCGCAACTGGCTCCTGGCGGCCTGGACCCAAGGGGTGGTGGTGATCGAAGCCCGGATCAAATCCGGTTCCCTGGTGACGGCGAGGCTGGCGCTCGATCTCGGCCGGGAACTCTGGGCCTGTCCGGGAACTCCCGAAAACCCAATGGCGGAGGGCCCCAATTCGCTCCTGCGGGAGGGGGCTGCCCGACTCTGTCGGAGCCCTCGCGATATCCTGGAGGATCTGGGAAGTCTCCCCCTTTGGAAGAATTGTCCTTGACGCTCGTGCGATGATCCACATTTAAGCGATTTGGAGAGAACCGTGACCAAGCTCGTCATCGTCGAAAGCCCTTCGAAGGCCAAGACCATCACTAAATACCTTGGCAAGGGCTACAAGGTCATGGCGAGCGTGGGCCATATCCGGGATCTGCCCACCAAGGAGGCCGTAGAGATCGGCGGCAAGAAGGTGCCCGTCATCAATGTGGCCGAGGCGTTTCAGGAGATCTACGAGATCCCGGCCGCCAAGGCCAAGGTGGTGACGGGCCTCAGGGCCGCGGCCAAAGGGGTCGAAGAACTGATCCTGGCAACTGACCCTGACCGCGAAGGGGAGGCCATCAGCTGGCATCTGCTGGAGGCCATCAAACCCCCCAAGGGCCTGAAGGTGACCCGCGTCCTCTTCAATGAGATCACGCAAAACGGCATTCAGAAGGCCATGGCCTCCCCCACGGAACTGAACCGGCAATTGGTGGACGCCCAACGGGCCCGCCGGGTGCTGGACCGCATCGTGGGCTACAAGGTGAGCCAGGTGCTCTGGGACAAGGTGAAGCGGGGCCTCTCCGCGGGACGCGTCCAGAGCGTGGCCCTGCGCCTCATCGTCGACCGCGAGCACGAAATCCAGGCCTTCAAGCCCGTCGAATACTGGGTGCTCCGGGGGAAGTTCGCAGCCAAGCTGCCGCCCCAATTCTGGATGAAATTCATGAAACTCAATGGCCTGGTTCTCCAGCTTGGAAACAAGGAGACGAAGGCCCGGATCAAGAACGAGAAACAGGCCCACTCCCTGCGAGACCAGATCCTGAAGGCCGCGTGGAAGGTGACGGCCCTGGAGACCAAGGAGAAGCTGCGCAACGCCCCGGCACCCTTCACCACCGCCAAGCTCCAGCAGGAGGCGGCTGCCAAGCTGCGCTTCTCCGTATCGCGCACCATGCAGAACGCCCAGCGCCTCTACGAAGGCGTAGATTCCGGCGAGGGCCCGGTGGGCCTCATCACCTACATGCGCACGGATTCGCCCCGACTGGCCCCCGAGGCCATCGAGGCCGCCCGGGAATACATCAAGAAGCAGTGGGGCAAGGAATATCTGCCCGCCAAGGCCAAGATATTCAAGGGCAAGGCCGCCGCCCAGGACGCCCACGAAGCCATCCGCCCCACCGATATCGCCAGGACTCCCGAAAGCCTGCAGGGCCGCCTGGGTCCCGATGAGTTCCGCCTCTACGCCCTCATCTGGCGCCGCACCGTGGCCTGCCAGATGGAGGCCACCCGCATCGACGAAACGCGGGTGGAGGCCGAAAGCGCCCTGGAGAGCGGAGAAGTGGCGCTCTTCGAGGCCAAGGGCGAAATCGAACGCTTCCCCGGCTGGCTCGCGGCCTACCGCGCCGATACCGCCCAGAGCGCCGCCGAACAGGTGGACGCCTCCGAGGAGGAGGAAGAGGAAAACGTCGGCCTGCCTGATCTCAAGAAGGGCGAGACCCTGAAGCTTGAGACGCTCGAGACCGAGCAGCAGTTCACCAAGCCCCCGGCGCGCTACTCGGAAGGCACCCTGGTGAAGGAGCTGGAGGAGGATGGCATCGGACGCCCCTCCACCTACGCCAGCATCATCGCCACCATCCAGAACCGCGATTACGTGAAGAAGATCGAAGGGCGCTTCAAGCCCACCGAGATCGGCATGGCCGTCACCGATCTGCTGGTGCAGGGCTTCCCCGAGCTCATGGACCCGCGCTACACCAGCGGCATGGAGGATCAGCTGGACCGCATCGAGGGCGGCGAGATTACCTACGGGAAGATGCTCAGGACCTTCTACACCCCCTTCGAGATGCTGCTCAAGAGCGCCAGCAAGGACATGGCCAACCTTAAGGCCGGCGTCCCCACGGAAATCCTGTGCAAGAAGTGCAAGGCCATCATGCTCAAGCGCTATGGGAGGAACGGCCTCTTCCTGGGATGTTCCAAGTATCCCGAATGCGATCACACGGAGGAGCTCGAACCCCTGGACGAGCCCGAGGACGCTCCCGAATGCCCCCTCTGCGGCACGACCCCCATGAACCTGCGCAGGGGCCAGTGGGGTCCCTTCTGGGCCTGCCCCAACTATCCCGATTGCCGGGGCATCGTGAAGGCCGATCCCAAGGGCATCCCCGTGCCCCCCGATGTGCCCCTGGAAGAGAAGTGCCCCACCTGCGGCAAGCACTACGTGAAGCGCCATGGCCGCTACGGTGAATTCGTATGCTGCGTGGACTACCCCACGTGCAAGACCGTGAAGAAGGAGATCCTGGGCGTGCCCTGCCCCAAGTGCGGCGGCGACCTCAGCCCCCGCAAGAGCCGCTTCGGCAAGATCTTCTACGGCTGCACCAATTACCCCAAGTGCGATTTCACGGCCTGGGATAAGCCTGTGCCCATGAGCTGCCCGGCCTGCAAGGCCAACTACATGACCGAGAAGACCCGCAAGCCCCGGGGCAAGGACCCCATCACCGTCCTCCTCTGCCCGGCCTGCAAGCACGAAGAGCCCATGGGCTAATTTCGTGCGAGCACGAAATTAGAAAAGCCGCGGCGCGGAGACAATCATTACCCAACAGAAATCGGGCTCGCCAGAGCCCGATTTCTAAGTCGGGAATTCCCCCACGGCGATGTAGTTCTCCAGGCCTCGGATGACGCTCTCGCGTTCGGCCACGAGGGCTTTCACCACATCGCCGATGGAGACGATGCCTACGACCATCGAACCATCCAGGACGGGGACGTGGCGGATGCGTTTTTCTGTCATCAGGGCCATACATTCGTCCACGGTGGTGTCGAGCTTCACGCAGAACACGGGACTGGTCATCACCTCGCTCACGGGCAGCTCTGGCGAGAAGCTGCCCGTCTTCATGGCCAAACGCACGAAATCCCGCTCGGAGAAGACCCCCCAGAGCCTCTCTCCGTCCATCACAAGCACGACGCCGATGCGCTTTTCCGTGAGCATCTTCAGCGCACTTAGGACCTGGGCATCCGGAGCCACGAACCAGAAGGTGTCGCCCTTCGTCTCCAGGATGTGCTTCATGGTAGCCATGGCAGAACCTCCCTCTGAAGTGGGTGATGAATGGGATGCCGGAATGGGTGAGGGGATTCTGCACCCTTTTACAAATTCTTGGAATGGGATTTTCCGAAACGATGAGGGAAAGGAAAATCAGCGGAAGATGAACCCTCACCTTGGGATTGCCCCGTGCCCACCATCCCCGCATCCGATGCCACCCAACTATTCCTAGGAGCCCAAGGGTTGCTCGAGGACCCTCGTCGGCGGGCCACGAAGCAGGAGCTACTCGAAACCATCGAGCGCCTGGGCTTCGTGCAGGTGGACACCATCAATGTGGTGGGACGCGCCCACGACCTGACGCTCTTCAGCCGCCTGGAGGGCTACCGCCCCCCGCAGCTGGAGGCCTTGCTTGAGGAGGATCGGGCCCTCTTCGAGGGCTGGACCCACGACGCTTCCCTCATCCCCACGGCCTGGTATCCCCAGTGGAAGCCACGTTTCGCCCGGGACCGGGCCCGCATCGAGAACCATGCCTGGTGGCAGAATTTGCTGGGCCCCGAGACCGAACGGGTCTGCGCCCATGTGCTGGAGCGCATCACCGCAGAAGGCCCCCTCGGCAGCGCGGACTTCGACCATCCCGAGAGGCGTGGCCCTTGGTGGGGCTGGAAACCCCAGAAGGCCGCCCTGGATTATCTTTGGCGCACGGGTCAGCTGGCCATTGCCGGGCGGCTGAACTTCCACAAGCGCTATGACCTGACCGAGCGGGTGCTGCCCGAGGCGACAGCCTCACCCGAACCCGCTCCCGAAGCCCACCGAGAGTGGGTCTGCGCCAGCGCGGCGGAGCGACTGGTCATCTTCACACCAAGGGAACTGGCGGCCTTCTGGAATGCCCTGGGTCCCGCGGAGGTCCGAGCCTGGTGCCAGAACGCGGGTCGGCAGGGCCGCTTGGTACCCGTGGATATCGCACATGTACATGATTCCTGGCCTCAGAAGGCCTGGGCCCTGGCGGACTGGGAGGAACGGCTGGCCCGGTTGCCGGAAGCGCCCCAGGCCCTGCGGCTCCTGAGTCCCTTTGATCCCGTGCTCCGCGATCGTGGCCGAGCCCTGAACCGCTTTGGCTTCGACTACCACTTCGAGGCTTTCACGCCCGAACCCAAGCGCACCTTTGGCTACTACGTGATGCCCCTGCTGGAAGGCAAGCGCCTCGTGGGCCGCCTGGATCCCAAGTTCCACCGGGACCGGGGACTGTTGGAAGTGCGGGGGCTCTGGTGGGAACCCGGGATCAAGCCCACGAAGATCCGGATGAAAAAATTGAGGGAGGCCCTGGAGCGCCTTGCCGCCTTCTTGGGTGCCCGGGAGATCGCGGGAATCGAGCTAACTGATAAAAGGTTTGCCAGAGGCATCGACCTCGATCGTGCAGACCTCTACCACCGCCCAGATCCAAGAGATGATTCCTCCAAAACCGCACGTTAGGACTGAAATCAGCAGCTGAGCCACGGCTTTCCCCGTATAACCCGCATAGAAATTGTGAATCCCGAGCCCCCCCAGAAAGATTCCAAGCAGGATGAAGGCCATTCTCGACTTGGCAAGCGGATTGGCCGGGGGATTGATAGCCGAGGCGGTGGATGAATTGATGGCGCCTCCACATTTCACACAGACGACCGCGTGGTCGGCGACTTCGTTCCCGCATTTGGGGCAAAACATGGTGTCTCCTTTAGGTCAAAGAAATTAATGGCATCCAGGTTCAGTCGGTTGCAGCAGAGTTTTCGAATAAAGCATCTTAACCAAGAGGGCCTCATCCTATCTGCCCTTTCTCAGGCCCCAGGAAAAGCAGCCTACTCGAGCCTGGTCAGCCCTCTTTGAAGGACGAGGCTGGTGCTTCCGGTTCCTGGATCGAGGCGAACAGGTAGGCGCTGGCGCTCCATCCGAGGAAGAGGCCCGTCGCGATCCGTGCGAAATGACTGGGAGGCCGGAGCCCCAGATCCTGCGCCAAAACATCCACCAGCATCAACCCGAGGCTGAGCAGGAGCAGCAGGCGCCCTCGCCGCGTGATGAAGCCGGAGGCCGGTACCAGGGCTCCGAGAGCCATACCTCCGTATATCCCCGCACAGCGGCTGCACACGACCATCGGATGGCCCATCAGCACCAGGGTCCGCTCGGGAAGCTGGTGGCAGAAGGTATGGAAGGCGGGCCTCAACAGCAACCCATGTTCCTTCAACAGGACCAGCAACCAGGGCGCCAGCCCTGCCAAGGCCAGGAGGAGCCTCAACAGGACTGGGAACCTGAATCGAATCCGTCCGTTCAAGCCCGGCGGATCTTGTTCTTGAAGAACAACTGCAGACCGACGAAGCTCCCCAGGGCACCGAAGGCGGCGTACAGGATCACATTAATGGGGATGAAGAGCACGCCCAGCGCAGCGGTGGAAGCCATCATGTTCCGTCCAACGCCAGGAATATTGGCCATCAGCGAGGCCATCAGTCCGCCGATGAGCATGTTGACCAGGAAGCCCAGAAGGCTGGCGATGAGACCGGCTCCAGCCCCTGCGATAGCCCCGAAACCTGCCGCCTCGGCATTGCTGATCGTGTCCTGGGGGTTCGCCTTCAGATACATCGAAAGGGCGATGACGATGCCCGCGATATTGAGAAGACAGAATAGGCAATTGAGGCAGCTGAGGATGGGAATGGCGGACAGAAGACCACCGAAGAGGGCGCCGAGCAGGATGTGTTTGGTGAAGCGCCCAAAGCCCTGAGGCGGCATGGATTCGTTCATGGAGAGCTCCCGAAAAGTGAGGTTGGGGTGGCGAGGTGGGCGAGGGAATACTCGCAAAAGCGGGGAATGCACCTTCTGCTGGAAGCGTTTTTTCAAGGGTTTGGAACACAGGGATGCTACCACGCCTGCCCATCGGCGCCTCCCTGCGCTAGACTGTTGTCATGACGAAGTCCTACTACGCAGGAATGGATCTCGATGCTCCCTGCGGGCGATGCAAGGGCGAAACCCTGCATCGGATCCTCTCCATCACCGATGGAATCCCCGAAAAGCTCATCTGTGTGAGTTGCAAGTCCGTGCATAAGTTCCGCACGGAGAAGGCACCCAAGGCCGCATCCTCCCCGAGGGCCCCCCGCTTGTCCACGGCCTCGGCGCCCAAGGCGGCCTCCAGCCCCAACCACTTCCAGGAACTGATGATCTCCGAACAGGCTGGCGCCAAGGCCCAGCCCTACAGCCCGGCCACGGTGTGGAGCGAAGGCCTCTGGATGGATCACCCGAGTTTCGGCCTGGGCCGTATCCAGCGCAAAGCCGGACGCAAGGTAGAGGTCCTCTTCCGCGAAGGCCTGAAGACGCTCATCAGCGGCTAGGCCCTAGAGTTCGTCAAACCTCGTCACCGTACGCAAAGAGACCGCGCTTGTGGCGCGGTCTCTTTGCGTAGAGCGCCTTAGAACCGGATGGAGGCCAGCACCTGCAGGGCATTGGCCTGGCCGTCATTGGACCGGAACTGGCCGGTGGTGAAGCGACCCTCCACCGAAAAGCTCCGGTTGAAGCGATATCCCGCGCCCGCCGCCAGGGACAGGGAGGTCTTGCTCTCGCTGGAAGCATGCTCGGGGTCCACGGTCCAATTCTGAAAGCCCAGGCCCATGACCAGGTAGAAGCCCTGGGGATGCATCTCGGTGTAGTAGATGTAGTCGGCGCCCATGCCCCAGGCGGAAACGGTGTTCTTCTTGAAAGGTCCGGACCCGTCTGGCGTCCATCCGCCGGCGTAGTAGGTGTAGTCCACCCGGGGGCGCAGCTCGTGGCCGTTGCCGTAATAGAGGCCCACATGGCCGCCGATGGTGTAGCCGATGCGCCCGTCCACGGCCGAATCCAGATTTCCTAGAGGAAGATTCAGGCCGCCCTGGGCCCCGAACTGGACATCCTGGGCCGAAGCCATCACGCCCCCGAGGGCCAGAATGGCGGTGAGAAATCCGATGCGCGTCACTTTCATGGATAAACTCCTGTGGAGGGTTGGCTCTAGCCTAGCGGCTTCCCGCCACAGAAATGTCATCTGTACATGGAAAAGGCGCTCCGAAGAGCGCCTTTTCCATGGGTGTGAAGCCTACTCGGCGACGAGGGCCTCGACGCGACGGACTTCCTTCAGGCGCCCCTTCTTGCCGAGCTTCTCCCGCAGGAAGTAGAGCTTGGCACGACGGACCTTGCCGCTCCGGACCACTTCCATCTTGTCGATGGAGGGGCTGTGGAGGGGGAAGACGCGCTCCACGCCCACACCGTTGGAGATCTTGCGAACGGTGAAGGAGGTGCGGATGCCGCCGCCCTTGATGCAGATGACCACACCCTGGAAGACCTGGATGCGCTCCTTCTCCCCTTCCCGCACCTTCACGTGCACCTTCACGGTGTCGCCGGGGGAGAGGCGGGGCAGGTCGTGGCGAAGCAGGCCGGCTTCGAGTTTGTCGATGATGTTCATGGTTTCCTCTGGGGCTAGCGGTCCTGCACGGCTGGCGCCGGGGACATAGCACACGAAAAGCCCCACACGGGGGGAACGACCAGTCTAGCCCAAGAGCCTTGAAAGACAAGGCGGAATTCCAGAATTGCGCACCCGGCCTTCAGCAGAAGGGCCCCCTAAGATCTCCCATCGGCTCTCCCTCCATCTCTGACACCTGGGCCACGTCCTTGTCGCCTCGGCCGCTAAGATTGACCAGGATCGTGGCTTCACCCTCCAGCTCCTGGGCCAACTGGGCAGCCCCCGCCAGGGCATGGCTGGATTCCAGGGCGGGGATGATGCCCTCCAGGCGCGCCAGGCGGTGGAATTCGGTGAGCGCCTCCGCATCCGTGGCAAATCCGTATTCCGCGCGACCGGTGGCCCGGAGCTGAGCATGCTGGGGCCCGACGCCGGGATAGTCCAGACCCGCTGAGATGCTATGGGTGGGCTGGACTTGGTCCTGGCCATCCAGGAGTATCACCGTCGCCATGCCATGGAGGATCCCGGGGCGCCCCGTGGCGAAGCGAGCGGCGTGCTGGCCTGGGTCCAAACTGCGCCCCCCGGCCTCGATGCCCACGAGGCGAACATCCTCGTCCCCCAGGTAGGCGTTGAAGGCGCCGATGGCATTGCTCCCACCCCCCACGCAGGCCACCACGGCCTCCGGAAGGGCCCCGACCTGCTGGAGCATCTGGGCGCGGCTCTCCAGGCTGATGATCTTCTGGAACTCCCGCACGATGGAAGGATACGGATGGGGCCCCACGGCGCTGCCCAGCAGGTAGAAGGTGTCGGCAGCGTGTTCCACGTAGTAGCCCATGGCCTCGTCCACGGCATCCTTCAGGGTGCGGTTCCCGCCCTGCACCTCGATCACGTCGGCTCCCAGCATCTTCATGCGAAAGACATTCAGGCGCTGCCGGGCGGCGTCCACGGCGCCCATGAATACGGTGCAGCGCAACCCTAGGCGCGCCGCGGCCGTGGCCGTGGCCACCCCATGCTGGCCCGCGCCGGTCTCGGCCACCACGTGGCCCTTGCCCATACTCTTGGCCAGGAGGGCCTGGCCCAGGGCGTTATTCAGCTTGTGGGCGCCCGTGTGGAGCAGATCCTCCCGCTTGAGGAATATCCGGCACCCTCCCAGGGCCGCGGCATAGGCGGGCACTTCGGTGAGGGGCGTGGGACGCCCGGCATAGTCCCGGAGCAGGCTTGAAAGTTCCTGGGCCAGGTCCCCCTTGCGGGCCGCGGCATCGAAGGCCTCGGCCAGTTCATGAAGGGGCTGCACGAGAGCCGGAGGCACGTAGGCGCCTCCGAATTCGCCGAAGCGGCCCTCCTTGTCCAGGACGTCCAGCTCCAAGGCCGTGTGAGTGAAAGTGTTCATGGGATCTCCTGATAAAAAAGGGGAAAAAAAGAAAAGCCCACCGCGAAGGGTGGGCTTCCTGGGCTGTGCCTGAAAATTCAGGCGCGCGGAATCCACCCGGGCGGGTCCTGCCAGGGCCACCAGGGGGTGAGGGAGAATGTGCTGCGAAGGTTCATGGATTCAGTTCCTTAAAAACGAAAAGGACCCGCCGAAAGCGGGTCCTGGGAATCTCTGCATAAAAATGCGCCCTGGGCCCGCCTCTAGGGGACAAGCCACCACCAGGCCTGGGCCTGGATGCGGGGAGTGGGAAGGGAAACGTGCATGGAAAGATCCTAGGTCAAATTCGCCGAAGGCGGAAGTCCCTTCCATCCCTTGGGCTTAGGCTGGCCCCAGCTCTCGGCATGTTCCACCTGCCAGACGCACCACTGCTCGGGCCGGGAGAGGGCATGGACCCGGTCCCGGAGAAAGGCCGCCCAGAGATCGGGCCGGAGGCGCTTCGTGCGGACCATGGCCTCCCGCAGACGCCAGTGGGCAATGAGGCCGTGATTGCCGCTGCGCAGGATCTCGGGCACGGAAAGCCCATCGAAGACTTCGGGCCGCGTGTAGTGGGGATGGTCCAACAAACCAGCGGCAAAGCTATCCTGCTCGGCGCTCTCCTCATTGCCGAGCACACCCGGCAGCCAGCGGCAGACCGCATCGATGAGGAAGAGGGCGGGCAGTTCACCCCCGGATAGCACGGCCTCTCCGATGCTGAACTCCTCGTCCACCAGGAGCTCCACGGCCCGCTGATCCAGGCCTTCGTAGCGGGTGCAGACCAGGATCACCTGGTCGAGCTTGGCCAAATCCAGCACCTTGGCATGGGTGAGGGGCGGCGCGGCGGGCGTGAAGTGGATGACTCGGCGAGGGGTCCGCTGGGGAAGGGAGGCCAGGGTGTCCCGCAGCACGTCGGGACGCAGCACCATGCCCGGCCCGCCGCCAAAGGGGGAATCGTCCACATGTCCGGAGGCATTCCCCGCGAAAGGCCGGTACGAATGGGTATACAGCTCGTGGCCCAACTCGCGAAAGGCCCGGCCCGTCACGCCCAGGCGGGCCGTGTCGAAGAATTCGGGGAACAGCGTGAGGGCATCGAAGCGCATCAGGACGCCCAGTGTCTCAGAACGACCAAGGCCTTGGCACAGGCCAGGACGATGAGATCGAAGGAGGCGGCAAAATAGAGTGTGTTGCCCAGGGCGGCCCCTGCCCCCAGCCAGCCCCAGGCGGGATGTTCCTCCACTAGGGCCGCGCCCAAGAGCACCAGGATGGCGGCCGGCAGGATGTTGCCGAAAGGCAGGGGAACCGGGATGGCCAGTAGGAGGGCTGTCCAGCCCACGACCACGCCCATCCAGCGCTGGTTGAGAGCGCGATGGACCCGGTTCCTGGAACCCAGGCGATCCAGATAGCCTTCGAGGCGGGCAACGCCTTCCTTCACGCGCCCCTTGTGGATGACCTGCTGGCGAAACCGAGGGGGAAGCACGGGACTGGACCGGCCTGCGGCCATCTGGAGGCCGATCCAGAAAAGGAACAGCCCCCCCAAGGGCGCCGCGCCGATGTTCAGGCCGGGGATGAGGCTCGGCAGCGCCAGGAGCAGGATGAGCAAGCCGAAGGTCTGTTCCTGGGCGGCGTCCACCACATCTCCGAGGGTGATGGCCCCCTCCCGATCCAGCAGGAGGTGGAGCTCCGTGAAGAAGGGCCGTGGCCGGGAACTCAGCCGGACCAAGCCCGACAGGCAGATCAGACGGGTCGGATCCAGCCAAGCCCAGGCCTTCCCATGGAGCTTGGCCCAGGGGGGCAATCCCGGCAGAGAGGCCTCCAGCTTGATCCGGGACCGGGCGATGAGACGGTAGAAGGGCTTCACCCGCCCAGTCTGACACCGTTCCCTGCCCTCACGCGCAGCCTCCGTCTCCGCAGAGAAGAAGGGCCCCTTTTCAGTCCTCCGCACCCGCTTCGCTCCAACCCTCCCCGTCTTCGGCTTCGGGTTTTTCGGGCAGGCGATAGGCCTCGGCGCTCCAGGCCCCCAGATCCCGGGTTTTGCAGCGCTCCGAACAGAAGGGGCGAGTGGGTGTGGTTTCCCATTGGACGAGTTTCCGACAGATGGGACAGGGACGCAGGACCATGAAAGGAGGCTAGCAGTTTTCCCATGGAATGGCACAACTTCCCTTCCCCTAGATTTTGCATAAACACCCAGGGCGGGTATGCGTGTTTAAAGCGAAGGAAATATTAGTCTTTTTAGGAAGATTAACTTGACCCCTGTATCCTACGCCTTACACTTGCCTTGGATGGTCGAGGGACCATCGATTTCAGAGAGGAAGAAGGAACCCATGTCCAAGATCATCGGAATCGACCTCGGCACCACGAACAGTTGCGTTGCCGTCATGGAAGGCGGACAACCCAAGGTCATCCCCAATGCGGAAGGCTCCGACACCACGCCCTCCGTCATCGGGTTCAACCCCAAGACCGGGGAACGTCTGGTGGGCACAGCCGCCAAGCGTCAGGCCGTGGCCCAACCCCAGAGCACTGTCAACTCCATCAAACGATTCATGGGCCTGCCCTTCGCCGATAGCGAGAAGGAGCAGAAGCTCGTGAACTACATCGTGGAGCCCACCGAAAAGGGGAGCTGCGCCGTCAATATCGCCGGCAAGCATCTCAGCCCCGAGGAATTGAGCGCCATGGTGCTCACCAAGATGAAGGAGAGCGCCGAGGCCTATCTGGGTGAGAAGGTGACCCAGGCCGTCATCACGGTGCCGGCCTATTTCAACGACGCCCAGCGCCAGGCCACCAAGGACGCGGGCGCCATCGCCGGCCTCGAGGTGATGCGCATCATCAACGAGCCCACCGCCGCGGCTCTCGCCTATGGGCTCGATAAGAAGAAGGACGGCACCATCGCGGTCTTCGACTTCGGCGGCGGCACCTTCGATATCTCCATCCTCGAAGTCAGCGAGGGCGTGGTGGAGGTCAAGTCCACCAACGGCGACACCCACCTGGGCGGCGATAACGTCGACCAGTTCATCATCGATTGGCTCATCGAAGAGTTCCAGAAAACCGAAGGCATCGATCTGCGCAAGCAGCCCGAGGCCATGCAGCGCATGAAGGAAGCCGCCGAAAAGGCCAAGTGCGAGCTCTCCACCACCACCCAGACCGACATCAGCCTGCCCTACATCACAGCCGATGCCAGCGGCCCCAAGCATCTGACCGCCGCCCTCACCCGCTCCCGCTTCGAAGCCATGCTGGAGCCCATCCTGCAGAAGCTGAAGATCCCTTGCGAGAACGCCGTCAAGGACGCCAAACTCACCCATCACGATATCAACGAAGTCGTGCTGGTGGGCGGTTCCACGCGCATTCCAAGGGTGCAGGAACTGGTGAAGGAAATCTTCGGACGGGAGCCCAATAAGAGCGTGAACCCCGACGAAGTGGTGGCCGTGGGCGCCGGCGTCCAGGGCGGTGTGCTGGCCGGCGACGTGAAGGGTGTCCTGCTCCTGGATGTCACCCCTCTCAGCCTGGGCATCAACGCCAATGGGGGCCAGATGAGCGTCATCATCCCCAGGAATACCACCGTCCCCACCCGCAAGAGCGAGATCTACACCACGGCCGTGGAGAACCAGCCGGGCGTCGATATCGAGGTCTTCCAGGGCGAACGGCCCCTGGTGGAGGGCAATAAGCTCCTCGGCCACTTCCATCTGGCCGGCATTCCTCCTGCGCCCCGGGGCGTCCCCCAAATCGAAGTCATCTTCGATATCGACGCCAATGGCATCGTCCATGTGACCGCCAAGGACAAGGGCACGGGCAAGGATTCGAGCATCACCCTCACGGGCACCACGGGCCTCTCCAAGGAGGAGATCGAAGCCAAGGTCCGGGATGCCGATATCCACAAATCCGAAGACGAGGCCCGCAAGAAGCTGCTGGAGGACAAGAACGTCCTGGATCAGACCATCTACCAGCTGGAGAAGCTCCTCAAGGAGAATGGCGACAAGCTGGCGGAGGCCGATAAGCAGGAAGTGGAAGCCGCCATCACCGAAGGCAAGGAGGCCCTCAGTTCCCTGGATGCCGACCGCATCAAGAAGGCCCTGGAATCCATCCAGCAGAAGTCCCACAAGATGGCCGAGCACATGTACAAGCAGCCCGAGCCCGCTCCCGAGGGCGCAGCGCCCGCCCCGGAAGCGAAGAAGAAGGACGACGACGTCATCGACGCCGAAGTCGTGAACTAGGAATCACCCCAAAGGGCCGGGCTTGCCCGGCCCTTATTGTGAACGGATAAAACCTTAGCTCTCGAGGCTCAGGTTCGTGATAGGGTTCCCCATGGCCGTCCCTGATTATTACAAAATCCTGGGAGTTCCCAAGAACGCCTCGGACGAGGACATCAAGAAGGCGTACCGGAAGCTGGCGCGGAAGTATCACCCCGACCTGAACCCCGGCAACAAGGAAGCCGAGGCCAAGTTCAAGGAACTCTCCGCCGCCAACGACACCCTGGCCGACCCCGAGAAGCGCCGCAACTACGACCAATTCGGGGATCCCAGCGGCCCAGGGGTCCAGATGGGCTCAGGCCAGAGCTTCGACTTCGGGGATATGGGCGGGGCCTTCGGGGATATCTTCCAGGGTTTCGGCGGCAGTCGGGGACGCGCAAGACGCGCGGGGCCCAAGCCCGGAGAAGACCTCCAGCATGTGGTGCGCATCGGCTTCGCCGAAGCCTTCAAGGGCACCAAGCTGCCTATCAATCTGACGCGCACGGAGACCTGCCGCCCCTGTCAAGGCAGCGGCGAGGCGCCGGGCGCGCCCAAATCGAGCTGCCCAGCCTGCCATGGCCGGGGTTTCCACGACCAGGGCATGGGATTTTTCAAGAGCCGCACCGAATGCGACGAGTGCGGGGGCACGGGCAAGAAGGCTCCGGCCTGCGCGGAATGCCAGGGAAGAGGTCGCAACCCCAAGCGGGAGACGGTGACTGTCGTGATCCCCCCCGGCGTGGAGGATGGCACACGACTGAGGGTCTCGGCCAAGGGCGAAGCGGGCCGCCGGGGAGGCGGACCCGGTGACCTCTATCTCCAGATCCAGGTGGAGGTGGACCCGCGTTTCGAACGCAGGGGCGCCAATCTCTATGTCAAACTCCCCATCAGCTTCTCGGAAGCGGCCCTGGGAGCCAAGGTGGAGATCCCGACCCCGGAGGGGCACACCACCATCAAGATTCCGCCCACCACCCAGAGCGGGTCCAAACTGAGACTCAAGGGTCAGGGCATGCCCGTGCCCCGCTCCGAGCAGCGAGGCGATCTCTTCGCGGAAATTCAGGTCGTCACACCCCAGATCCAGGACGAACGCAGCAAGGAGCTCCTCCGGGAACTGGGCCAGATCAATGATGCCGTGATCCGGCAGGGAATCTGGAGGTAGGTGATGCGGCGCGATCCCAAGGCCGGATGCTACATGATTGGCGTGGTGGCGCTGCGCTACCAGATCCACCCTCAGACCCTGCGGCTCTACGAACGGGAAGGCCTCCTGCTGCCCAGCCGCACCGAGGGCAAGACCCGCCTCTATTCCGAAGAAGACCTGGAGCGCCTGGAATTCATCCTGAGCCTCACCCGGGATCTGGGGGTGAACCTGGCGGGGGTGGAGGTCGTGATGAGCCTCCGGGACCGCATGCAGAAGATGCAGGATGAGATGGGCCAGATCATGGAAGGCTATGAGGAGAAGCTCCGGGCCGCTGGCCTCCAGGTGGAACGGCCCTCCTTCGAGAAACCCCTCAAGCCCACCGCACTCGTAAAGCTGACCCCCCAAGGTTTGCGAAAGCGTTGACAGCTCCTTCACGACAGGCCCGCTCCCTTTGCTATGCTGAAGCCCCCAACCTAGGTGAACCGTGCCCCCAAGGCATCTCGAAGAGCGAAGCCTCGACAAGTACTTCGATTCCATCCGCGATCTGCCGCTGCTGACCGCGGGGGAGGAACGCAAGTACGGGCGCATGTGGCAGAACGACGGCAACCCCGAAGGCCTGCGCTACCTGGTGGAGGGCAATCTCCGCTTCGTGGTCAAGGAGGCCCGTAAGTTCCAAGGCATGGGCCTGGATCTGCTGGACCTCATCAGCGAAGGCAATCTGGGCCTCATCGAAGCCGCCAAGCGCTTCGATCCCGAGCGCGAGAACAAGTTCCTCACCTACGCCTCCTGGTGGGTGCGCCAGGCCATCTTCCACGCGCTGGCCGAGCACGGCAGCAAGATCCGCCTGCCCCAGAAGGTGGCCGGTCATCTCGTCCAGCTCAATCGCATCACCAACCGACTGGGCCAGGACCTGGGTCGGCCGCCCATGGTCTCCGATATCATCGCGGCCGCCCCTCAGTTCACCACCGAGGAAGTAAACCGCCTCCAGCTCCTGCAGCAGACCACCTCGACGGTTTCCACCGAGCAGGGCATGGGCGACGGAGACCTCACGCTGGGGGATAGCCTCGAACAGAACATCGAACCCAGTCCCATGGAGGCCATGGACAACGAGGCCTTCCAGGATCAGATCCGGCAGAGCCTCGCCATGCTGAACGAGAAGGAGCACAAGATCCTCAGGCTCCATTTCGGGCTGGAGGGCTGCGAGCCCATGACCCTCGAGAAGATCGGCCAGACCTTCGCCCCCCCCATCAGCCGGGAGCGCGTGCGCCAGATCGAAGAAAGGGCCTTCGGCAAGATCCGGGACCGCCGCCAGATCCTATTGGGGCAGTTCCTCAAGGGGGAATACCAGTGAACGTGAAACAGGGCGAGGCGCAGCCAATGCTCGTCGTGAGCCCGAAACAGAAGCAGAGGGCCACTTCACCGCAGGTGAAGCCCGCAGGGAGATGCGCAGGAGGCGCATCGTGAAGGGCCGTCCATCCTGTCCCCACTGCCAGGGACGCGGCATCGTGCTGGACCCGGATCCCTCGGTCCCGGCCCGGATCTGCGAGTGCACGCTGGACACCGCCGCCGATGGCGCCAGCCTGGGCATTCCCGCCCGATACCGGGGGGCTTCCTTCGAGAGCTTCTGGGAGTGGTGGAAGATCCAGCACCCTCGCGAGAAGGCCATCGCGGGACTGGAAACGGCCCAGCAGCTGCTGCAACACGAAGCCAGCCGGGACACCCTGGCCGAGGAACTGCTCCCCAAGCTCGATCACATCCTCCACAAGTGCGGGAGTCGGGGGGGGGATTCCGCCTGGAAGGACATCAAACCCGCCCTGGAACCCGAGGGGTATCGCACCCTCTTCAACTGGGCGCGCCGGGACCGGGAACAGGTGGATCTCTGGTGGATCGATGGACCGCCGGGCAGCGGCCGAAGCAGTCTGGCTGCCGCAGCCCTGAAGGCCTGCTGCACCCGGGAGAGCGTCGGAGGCCTGTTCATTTCGGTGCGCACCTTCAGCCAGGAATTGAAGGATGTCTATTACGA
The DNA here is from genome assembly GCA_963664825.1 of uncultured Holophaga sp. GTDB lineage: Bacteria > Acidobacteriota > Holophagae > Holophagales > Holophagaceae > JAYREN01. The sequence continues at coordinate 1,742,455 of OY761614.1, read as the reverse complement.
TACGCGCAGCTTCTTGAATCGTGATTTCCAGAGCGAGCGCGACCGCATGGAGCCCCTGCTGAAGGCGCCCTGCCTGGTGCTGGACGACTTCGATCGCATGGATTCGGATATCCGGGTAGTGCGGGCCCTGGCGCAGCTTCTGGATCATCGCTACGCGGAGCAGCGCCCCACCATCCTCACGGCCGCTCGCTGGGCCGAAGTCCTTCAGAACGTCGGGTCCGAAAGCTATCCACTGGCCCGGCTGGAGGATCCAAACCTCATGCGCCGCCTGGCCCAATCCCGGCGGGTGGCCCTGCATCCCACTCTCGAACGCCTCCTGGAGGCATTGAATGGGTGAGGCGTGAAGAGGCTCCTACGGGGGCTGCTCCAGCTCCACTTGCGCCGCCCAGCGGGTCTGTGGATCCTCCTGGCCGTCATCACCCTCATCCTCGGATCCGGCGTGTTGCGTGTGGAGCGCCGCCTGGATCTGATGAGCCTCCTCCCCATGGAGCACCCCATCGTGAAGGCAAGCCTGGAGGCCGGGGTGGGCCAACAGGAACTCCTGTGGCTTGCGGTGGAGGGTGGACAGGGCGACCTGGAAGCCCGGGAGGCCTGGGCCGAGCAACTGGTGGAACGGCTCATCAATCTGGATGGCGTGCCGGACAATGGTATGGGCGGGGAGGGCCGCCTCTCGCCCCCCGTGCCCGTGGCGGGTCCCAAGGGGCCATCCCTCTGGCCCGCCCTCCTGGCCGCGGGCAGTTTCTTCGACGGGGACCCCGCCGTCACGAGGCTCGTCACAGAGCAGCTCTACGGCTTCGCCCCGATCATCCTGGGGAATCGCCTGGCGCCTCTGGCCGATGGGCGGAAGCTCCAGCAGCGCTTCCAGGAAACCGCGCGGATGCTGGGATCGCCCGATCCCGTGAAGGCCCGCCTTGCCCAGCTGGACCCCTTGGGCCTCCGCAACGAAGTACCCCCACAAAATGAGGCCGTCACCCGGGCCCGGCAGAGCGCCAAGGCCTTCCCCGTGAAGCTGCGCGCCGGGTATCTGGAGACCACCGATGGGCGCTTCGTGCTCGTGCCCCTGATGCTGGACTTCCCAAGCGGGGAATCGGCCTCTACGGCGCGGGTGCTCACCTGGCTGGGAAGAGGCGCCCAGGGGATCTTGCCGCCCAAGGCTAACCTGAGGGACGTGGAACGATCCCTGGCCCCCAGCCAGGATCGGCCCTTCGCCCTCCAAGCCACGGGCGCCCATGCCGTCGCCTTCTGGGAGACCCAGCGCCTGGGCCACGAGGTGCTGCTCAGCCTGACGCTCTCCTTCCTGCTCATCGGCCTGGTCTACTGGATCGGCTTCCGCACACTGGCAGGCTACGGTTTCGTGGTGGTACCGCTGCTCCTAGGCATGTTCTGGGCGCTGGGCTCCGTGGGCTGGATACTGGGCCATTTGAACCTGATGGCAGCGGCCTTCGGCGCGGTGCTCCTGGGCATTGGGGATGACGTGGGGATCATGCTCTTCAGCCGCTACCGGGACGAAAGGCAGCTCGGCCGCCCCAAGAGTCTCTCCCTCCGGGCCGCCCTCCTGGGCACGGGCCCCGGCGTCCTGGCCGCCACCCTCGCCACCTCTCTAGCCTTCCTGGCCTGCGTGGCCGCCCCCTTTCCGGGCTTCCGGGATCTGGGACTCACGGCGGGATTGGGCCTGCTGGCCTGCCTGGCCACCAGTTTCCTCGTGCTGCCGGCCCTGCTCCTGGCCCTGGATCGCGGCAAGGGCGTCTTCGCCCCCACCAGCGCCCCCCCCCCCCATCCCAGACCCGCCCGGGCCTGGAAGGCCCAGGTGGCCCTGGGCCTCTTGGCTTTGGGAATCCTGGGAACCTTCCGCCTCCAGTGGGAGGAGGACCTGCGCCGCTTCCGCCAGAAGGGCAATCCGGCCCTGGCGCTCCAGGAGACCCTCGGGAAGGTACTCGGTGCCGGGCTCCAGCCCCTGGCCATCCAGATCCCCCTAGATGAACCCGAGCATGTGGCCAAACGCTGGAACGCCATCGCCGATGTCCTGAGGGCCGAAGGCCTGCCCATGCCCAAATGGCAATGGGCCGATCCCGAACTCCGGAGGGTCCTCGGGTCTGAGACGTGGTACCGCATGGCCCTGGGCGCTGCAGCCCGGGAGGGCCTCGATCCCGTCGCCCTGGAACGCCCCCTTTCGGCCCTGCGGGCCAGCGCCGAGAACCCCCTGGCCGCCCCTCGCGCCCTTCAAGCCATCCTTGCTCAGCCCGCCCACACCGAGGCCAAGCATGGCTGGAGCCTGGCGAGCTGGGTGAAACACGGTGCGGATCCCACCCCTCAGAAGGAATACTTCACGCTGCCCCTGCGCCTTTCGGAAGGTTCCCAGGACCGAGTCGAAGCCGCCGTGGAGGCCGTGGGCGGAAGGATGGTAGGCACTCGCCCCCTCTTCCGGGCCATCAAGACCGTGGCCAAGGACGCCCTCCAGGATGTGGTGCTGCTGGCTCTGGCCGCCGTGCTGGCCGTGGTGGCTCTCTTCGGGCGCCGCCTACGCTTCGTCCTCTTCGCCCTTGTGCCCTTGGTCGCCAGCCAGATCGGCGTGCTGGGCATCCTCGGTTGGGCGGGAGAGCCCCTCACCTTCCTGAGCCTAGTGGCCATTCCCATCGCCCTGGGCGTGAGCGTGGACACGGCCCTCAACCTGCTCCACCGCGCCCGCCTGGAACCCGCCGCCAGCGCGAAGGTGGCCCGGGTGAACGCGGTCTGCGCCGGGACGACCCTGGCGGGCTTCGGCGGCCTGGTCTTCAGCGGCTACCGTGGTCTGCGCGGCCTGGGGCTGGCCTGCCTCGGCGGCACGGCCCTCGCCCTCCTGGTCACCCAGTGGCTCCTGCCCTGGATGCTCGAGAAATGGCCCCTGCGAAAAGAGGGGAACCCAGAATGATCCGTGATCCTCGGCACCGTGAAGCCCGAGCGCCCCGGGTAGACTGAAGCCCTGGGGGGTTCGGCATGAAGGTGCGCGTTCTGGTGTCATTGAAGCCCGGGATCCTGGATCCCCAAGGCAAGGCCGTGGAATACGGTCTCCACGGCTTCGCCTTCGAGGTCTCCCATGTGCGCATCGGGCGCATGATCGAGCTGGAGGTGCCCGCCACGACGCCTGAGGAGGCGAGACTCCAGGCTCAGGCCATGTGCGACAAGCTGCTGGTCAATCCCGTGATGGAAAAGGCCATCATCGAGGTCCTCTGATGCGCGTCGCCGTCCCCATCTTCCCCGGCTCCAATTGCGATCACGATGCCCTCCACGCCTGCGGCACGGTCATGGGCTGGGATACGAAGCCCGTCTGGCACCAGGAACAGAGGCTGCCCGAAGGCACCGAGCTGGTGTTCGTGCCCGGCGGCTTCAGCTACGGCGACTACCTGCGCTGCGGCGCCATTGCGGCGCTTGCGCCCATCATGGCCGATGTGAAGCGCTTCGCCGAGCAGGGTGGTCTGGTCATGGGCATCTGCAACGGTTTCCAGATCCTCTGCGAAGCGGGTCTGCTGCCCGGCGCCCTGCTGCGCAATGAGTCCCTGCGCTTCATCCACAAGGAAGTCCATCTGCGCACGGAGCGCACGAATCTGCCCTTCACCCGGGCCTTCAAGCCCGGCCAGATCATCCAGGTGCCCATCGCCCATGCGGAAGGCAATTTCACGCTGGACGAGGAAGGCCTAGTGGAATTGGAGAGCCGGGGGGGTGTGGTCTTCCGGTACTGCGGCCCCAAGGGCGAGGTGGCCCCTGAATTCAATCCCAATGGCGCCGAGAACGGCATTGCAGGGATCGTGAATCCCCGGGGTAATGTGCTGGGCATGATGCCCCACCCCGAGCGGGTGGTGGAAGCCGCCCAGGGTGGCACGGACGGTCTCTGGCTTTTCCAAAGCCTCGGGTCTTGAGGGTTTCCCTTTTCGGAACGAGACTTCCCCCACGGGAAAAAACAGAAGCCTAGAAAAAAACATGACGCCCAAAGGAAACGGTGACATCCTTCCTTGTATTCCGATTCCGGATTTTTCACAGCGGCCATGTCAAACAACGATCCCAAAAATCTCCAGACCTGCACCAGCGGCCCCCTGCGGCTGATCACCCTGAAGCGGGATCCCATTCCCGCCAAGGCAGCGCCCAGCCGGGATTCCTGGACCCTCCTGCTACCCACGGGACCCATCCGGATCTGTACGGGCGAGGACCACGAGGAGGGCATCGTCCCCCGGGGAAGCCTTGCGCTGCTGCTGCCGGGCTTCGGGCACACCCTCAAACGGCATGCGCCGGATCAGCCCTTCGGCTTCACGGCGCTGCAACTGGACGGCCCCTTCCCCGAACCCCTGGTGAGTATTCTCCAGCATCCGCCCCGCAAATGGCAGGAGCTGAGCTTTGCCGCCCTGCGCAGCCAGAGCCTCAAGCAACTTTTCAACATCTTCACCCAGGAGATGGCCCATCCGGATGGCCTGCAGCTGATGACGCGGGAACTCTTCCTCATCCTCATGGGCGCAGAGCTTCAGCGCCTCACGGAGAAGGAGGACCGGGGCCGCTTCCCCTACCGGCTCTCCCGTTCCACCCTGCAATTGGTGCTGGACCACATGGAGGCCCACATCGGCTCCCCGAATTCCGTGCCTGATCTCGCCAAGCTGGCTCGCTGCACGCCGGACCACTTCATCCGCCTCTTCCGAGAAGCCACCAGCACCACCCCCCACCAGTATCTGATCGAGCGCCGACTCCAACGCGCGGTGCAGCTTCTTTCCGACGGCGAACGCCCCTCGGATGTGGCGACTAACCTGGGATTTTATGACGCTAGCGCCTTCACCCGAGCCTTCAAGCGGCGCTTCGATGTACCTCCCAGCAAGTTCGCCCAGGAGGCCTACGACCGCCAGTTCCCCAAGAAGGGCTGAGGTGCCCGATCCACGGGAGATCGCGCGGCGATTCCGTCTGGGAGGAGATGTCGGTGGGGTTCGTCCCTACGGCAATGGGCACATCAATGCCACCTTCCGGGTGGAAGCCTCTGGGCCTCAGGGCCCGCGGCGCTTCATCCTGCAGCGCATCAACGGAAGCGTCTTTCGGGATCCGGCCGGGCTCATGGCCAACCTGGGGCGCGTGACGCGCCATCTGCGGGCCCGCCTGGAGGCTGAAGGCAAGGCCGACCTGGAGCGCCGAGTGCTCACCCTCGTGCCCTCTCTGGAAGGGCAGGACTTCCTGCAGGATGAGGACGGTGGCCACTGGCGCTGCCTTCCCTTCATCGAAGGGACCCGGGAGAGAACGGTCGTCGAAAACCCCGCCCAGGCCTTCGAAATCGCCAAGGCCTTCGGCACCTTCCAGCGCCTCCTCTCGGATCTGCCGGAGCCTCCTCTCGAGACCACCATCCCGCATTTCCATGATGCGGAGAGGCGCTTCGAGGCCTTCTCGGCCGCCGTGGATAGCGATGTGCTCAACCGGGCCAACCAGGCGGTGCCGGAGATCCGCTTCGCCTTCGTAAACCGCCCCCTCTCGATATTCTTCGCGGGCTTCATCGCGCGGGGAGAGATGCGGTCGCGTATCACCCACAACGATACCAAGCTCGATAACCTGCTCTTTGACGCCGTTTCAGGTGAAGCCCTTTGTGTCATTGATCTGGATACGGTGATGCCCGGCCTAGCCCTCTTTGATTTCGGGGACTTGGCACGCAGCGCGGCCAGCACGGCCCTCGAGGACGAACGCCAACTCGACAAGGTGCGCGTGGACCCCACGTTGTTCGGCGCCCTAGCCAGGGGTTTCCTGGAAGGAACGGCCCAGGGCTTGAGTCCCCTGGAGCGAGACAACCTAGTGGGTGCCACTCAGGTCTTCGCCTACAGCCTGGGCCTGCGTTTTCTGACGGACTTCCTGGAAGGCGACCCCTACTTCCGCATCCACCGCGAAGGGCATAACCTGGACCGCGCCCGCACCCAGTTCGCCCTCCTGCGGGATCTACAGGAACAGGAGGACGAACTGCGAGTGGCGGCCCTTACTTCGTGACCTTTTCGGTCACCTCCTTGGCCTTGGCTTCACCCTTGGTGGCCTTCTTCTTCGTCTTGGCGTGAGCCTTCTCGGCGGCCCCCTTGGCCTTGGCTTCGCCCTTGGCCGTGGCACCCTTGGCCATGTCGCCCCCCACCGGCAGTGCATCGGCCTTGGCATCAGCCTTGGCCTTGGCCTTGCCTACCTTGGTATCGGCCTTGGCCTTGGCGGCATCGGCCTTCTTATCAGCCTTGGCCTTGGTCGCTTCCACCTGAGTCTGGGCCTTGGCCTTGGCGGCGCCCTTCAGCTCTTCGAGCGACTGGGCACCCAGGACCAAAGAAGCGGCGACGAAACAGAGCGCGATACGCATGGGTTCTCCTCGAGAAGGTGAAAGTGTTGGACAAGAGCGGTGATTGACTCGGCGTGGCATCGTCCACAGGGCGATGTTCGTCACAGCCGAAGATGATTGACTCGGTGTGGGTCAGGGTTTGCACACCTTGCAGGCCTTGTAGCCCGCTTTCTCGGCTTCGGCCTTGGTGGCGAAAGTGGTCTTGTTCTCGGCCTTCAGCTTGGCGGCCATCTTGCAGTCGGCCCTGTGGAGGGTCTTGGAATCCTTGTTGCCCACAAATCCGCCCACCGTGGGAGCGGCTTTAGCCTTGGTCTCAGCCTTGGCTGCGGGGGTTGCCGGTTTTTTGGCGGGGGTCTGGGCGAAGGCCAGGGTGGCCGCCATCAGGAGTGCGGTGCTGAGGAGCTTCATATCGGTCTCCTTGGGGTGGAATCGAGGCGCCTAGACTGCACCTCCTCGAGAACCCGGTCAAGGCCTTCTGAACAGTCCTCGGGAACAGGTCGACGAGGGTCGATTATTGACCATTGAACCAATCATCCGGAATCGCTAAGGTATTTAAAATTAGCGGCCTAATGATTTCGTGACGCAAATTAATGCAGCGGATCATCCAGGCCGAGAACCTGTTTGCGAAGGGTGAGGACCGTGGATTTACGAAAACGCAGAGAAACTTATCTGAAAGCCTTGGGCCTTCCGGGTATCCGACTCGGAGCCTTTGCGCTCTTCCTCTGCGCTTGGCTAGTCATCGGCATGGCCTCGAAAAGCCCGCTGCGAGGGCTTTTCGGAGGGCTGCTACTGGGCCTTCTGGGCTGGGGACTCCTGGCCTGGAATGCCCGGTCGACGGAGGGTGACGTGCTCTCCTCAGGGCAGCAGGAAACGGCGCCCCCCGCTTTGGAACTGGGGAAAGGCAGCCCGCTCTGGCACCTGGGGAAGGGCATCATTCCGGTCTGGGCCCGTCAGACCAGCGCAGCGCGCCAGCAGACGGAGGAATCCATCAACGGCCTCACCTCCCAGTTCGCTTCCATGCAGCAGGAACTGCATCAGGCCGCAGGGGCGGCCGGGATGGAGAGGATCGAGGGTGTGACCCGGACCATCGCCCAGGGCCAGGCCACCCTCCAGGGCCTCGTGGATTCCCTCCGGGAGGCCCGGGAAGTCCGGACGGCCTTCCTGGGCCGGATCTCGGAGATGGCCCAGACCATCACCACCCTGGAGGAGATGAGTTCCGAAGTGGCGGCCATCGCCAACCAGACAAACCTCCTGGCCCTGAATGCCGCCATCGAGGCCGCCCACGCCCGGGAACACGGTCGGGGCTTCGCCATCGTGGCCGCCGAAGTGCGCAAGCTCTCGGAACGTTCCGGCGCCACCGGTCTGCAGATCTCCCAGCAGGTGGCTGGCGTCAGCCAGACTCTGGAAGGTAACCTCGCCTCGGCACGGGAATTCACGGAACGGGACGATGCCTTCATCCACGAGGCGGAGGAAAAGATCCACACGGTGGTAACCGAATTCCAGCAAGTGGCTGCCGACATCTCGGAATCGGCCCGGGGGATGGAGGGTGCCAACACCAATGTGCAGAAGGGCATCTCGGAAGCCCTCGTCCATTTCCAGTTCCAGGATCGCGTCAGCCAGATGCTCTGGACCGTGGTCCAGGACATGGAAAAGTTGGCGGGACAGCTGGAAGTGAACCCCACCGGGCTCGAGACATCGACCTGGCTCGACGAACTCGAGCATACCTACACCACCCAGGAACAGATCGCCATCCACAAAGGGATCGAAACCGATACCCCCGCCTCCTCTGACGTCACCTTCTTCTGAGCGCACCCATGGCCAAGACCATCATGATCATCGACGATTCCATCAGCCTCCGGCAGGTGGTCTCCATAGCCCTGAATAACGCCGGGTACGAGGTCCTCGAAGCCTGCGACGGGAAGGACGCCCTCTCCAAGCTCACGGGGCAGAAGATCCATCTCATGGTCTGCGACGTGAACATGCCCAACATGGATGGCATCAGTTTCCTGAAGGCTGTGCGCGAACACCCAAACTACAAATTCACGCCGGTGATCATGCTCACCACGGAGGCCGGTGAAGAGAAGAAGAAGGAGGGCCAGACGGCCGGAGCCCGGGCCTGGGTAGTCAAGCCCTTCAAGCCCGATCAGTTGCTGGTCGCGGTTTCCAAACTCATTCTGCCCTGATTCCGAAACCTGGTCATGGAGGTCCGATGCTCACCTATCACTCCACACACCTGAACGGCCAGGCCACCCTCAAACTCACAGGGGTCCTCACCATCTATACCGCGACCGAGGCCAGGACCCAGATCCCGGCACGGATGGCCAAGGCGGGTACCCAGACCCTGGATCTCTCCGGGATTGAGGAGCTGGATACCGCAGGCGTGCAGCTCCTGCTCTGGCTCAAGCGCGAGGCGACGAACCAGGGCAAGACCCTGATCCTCGCCCACCACAGTCCCGCAGTCCTGGAAATCCTCGATCTGCTGAAGCTGACGGCCACCTTTGGCGATCCCATCCTCCTTTCCCCCTCCGCTTCCTGAAGGAGCCACCATGGATCTCGATAAGGCGAAGCAGACCTTCATCATCGAGGCCAGAGAATTACTGGCGGCCATGGAGGAAGCGCTCCTGGGCATCGAGGGCGAAGTGGATACGGGCGAATCCATCAACGCCATGTTCCGGGCCGTCCACACCATCAAGGGTTCCGCAGGCCTCTTCGGCCTGGACCCGGTGGTGCGCTTCGCCCATACGGTGGAGAGCGTCATGGACCGGGTGCGGGCCCGCCAGATCACGCTGGACCCAACCCTCATCGGGATCCTGCTGGAATGCCACGATCATCTGGAGAGCCTCATCTCCTCCACCCAGGAGGGCGTCGAGGAGGCGCCCGAGAGCCAGGAGGTGAGCAAGAGACTCCTGGGAAGCCTGGTGCCCTACCTGGAGAACGGGGGCGCCTCCGCAGCCCCTTCGGCCTCCCTGGCCACACGCTCCGGTGAACACGCGAAAAATGGCCGGAACGAATGCTGGCACCTCTCCATCCGCTTCGGAAGCGATGTGCTGCGCAATGGCATGGATCCCCTCTCCTTCATCCGCTACCTGGGCACCCTGGGGCGCATCGTCCATCTCGTGCCGCTGCTGGAGAGCCTGCCGCTGGGTGCCACCTATGATCCGGAGTGCTGCTATCTGGGCCTGGAGCTGGATCTGGAAACCGATGCCGAGCGCCAGGCCATCGAGGATGTCTTCGAATTCGTGCGGGACGATAGCCGCATCCGCCTGATCCCTCCCCATTCCAAGGTGGAGGAATACATCGCCTTCATCCGGGAGATGCCCGAAGGCGAGCGCTTCCTGGGGGAGATCCTGGTGGCCGGGGGTTGCATCACGACCAAGGATCTGGAGGAGGCCCTCCATACCCAAAAGACCGAATCCCAGGAAGAGGGCGCCATCCAGGGCCGACGCATCGGCAATATCCTCATCGAGGACCAGGCCGTGCCCCCGCCCCTGGTGGCGGCGGCCCTGGATAAGCAGAAGAAATTCCAGGAACGCCAGGCCCAGGAGATGAAGGTCGTCAAGGTCCAGGCCGACAAGCTGGATCGGCTGGTGGATCTGGTGGGAGAGCTGGTGATCTCCGGGGCCTCGGCCAACGCCATGGCCGCAGAAATGGCCATCAATTCCCGGGACGCCCGGCTCCTGGAGGCCACCACCATCGTCAATAAGCTGGTGGAGGAGATCCGCGATAACGCCCTCAGCCTGCGCATGGTGCAGATCGGCGACACCTTCAACCGCTTCCGCCGCATCGTGCGGGATGTGTCCCAGGAGATGGGCAAGACCATCGAACTGGAGATCCACGGAGGGGATACCGAACTGGACAAGACCATCGTGGAAAAGCTGAGCGATCCGCTCATGCACATCGTCCGCAATTCCATCGACCACGGCATCGAGCCCCTGGAAGTGCGCCGGGCGCGGGGGAAACCCGATACGGGTTCCCTTTCCCTCACGGCCTTCCACGAATCCGGCAGCATCGTCATCGAAGTGGCCGATGACGGCGGCGGCCTCAACAAGGCCAAGATCCTCCAGAAGGCCATCGAGCGGGGCCTGGTGCGCGAAGGGGCCGAACTCAGCGAGAGCGAGATCACCAGCCTCATCTTCGAACCCGGCTTTTCCACGGCCGATGCCGTCACCAAGCTCTCGGGCCGAGGCGTGGGCATGGACGTGGTGCGGCGCAATATCGATGAGCTGCGGGGCACCATCGAAGTGGAATCCTACGAAGAGGGCGGCACGACCCTGCGCATCCGCCTGCCCCTGACCCTGGCGATCATCGACGGGTTCCGGGTGGGCATCGGGGGAGCCTCGTACGTGGTGCCTCTCGATATGGTCATCGAGTGTCTGGATCTGGGTCCCTTCCTGGAATCCGAGGAGAACCACCTCATCAATCTACGGGGCGAAGTGCTGCCCTTCCTTCGGCTGAGGGAAGTCTTCCAGATGAAGGGAGAGGCCCCGGCCCGGGAGCGGGTGATTGTCGTCCAGTACGGGGAGACCCGGGCGGGCCTGGTGGTGGACAAGCTCATGGGCGAATTCCAGACCGTGATCAAGCCCCTGGGCAATCTCTTCAAGAATGTGCGGGGCGTGGGGGGGTCCACCATCCTCGGTTCCGGCGAAGTGGCCCTAATCCTGGACGTACCTCAGTTGGTGGCCCTGGCCTCTGAACACCGCACTTCCCCTGCCAGGCTCCTGGCACCCCAGTAGCCGCATCCCTCAGAACGTTCCTCATCCCTTTCCAACTTCTTTGGAGTTTGATCGTGCTCAAGAACATGAAGGTCGCCGTTCGGCTCGCCTCCGCTTTCGGGCTTCTCCTCCTGCTGATGCTGGTCATGGCCACCGGGAATTACCTCAATATGCGCTCTGCGGGCATGCAGGTCAGCGACATCGTCAAGATGAATAGTCCCGAGTTGATCGCCGCCAAGGATACGGTCATCGCCAGCTACGGCATCCGCACCGGCTACCGCGACCTCATGCTCGCCGCCACACCCCAGGATTACCAAAAGGCCAAGGAGGCCCTCAAGGCCTCCCAGGACAAGTATCTGGAGGCCTCCACCAAGACCTGGAAACTCTTCGAGACCTTCGCGGCTGACACCACAGACAAGGAAAAGGAGTTTCTGAAGCAGGCCAAGGAGGGCCGAGAGAAGGCCTGGGCCGGCATCGATCGCATGATCTCCTTGCTCGACCAGGGGAAGAAGGCTGAGGCCGACCAGGTGCGCATCTCCGAGGTCCGCCCAGGCCTGAATGGCCTCGTGGACAAACTTTCCGGACTGGCCGATTTCGAGGCGGACCTCAATCAGAAGGCCGGCGAAAAAGTGGATAGCGACCTAGCCTCGGCGGAGCGCCTCAGCATCATCCTTTTGGTGCTGGCCATCGCCTTCGGCGTGGCGGCAGCGATGGTGGTTACCAAGAGCATCACGGGAGATCTGGGTGGTGAGCCCGGCTACGCCGCAGAGGTAGTGAAACATATCGCCGACGGCGATCTGACCGTGGATGTACAGACCCTCCCCGGGGACAAGGCCAGCATGATGGTCTCCATCAAGGAGATGGTGGCGAAACTCGCGGAGATCATCGGCCAGGTGAGGGAGAACGCGGGGACCCTGGTGGGAGCTGCCGACCAGCTGAGTTCCACGGCCCAAACCCTGAGCCAGGGGGCCTCGGAGCAGGCGGCCAGCGTGGAAGAGACCTCCGCATCCATGGAGGAGATGAGCGCTTCCATCGCCCAGAACAACGAGAATTCCAAGGTCACAGGCGATATCGCCACCCGCAGCGCCAAGGAGGCCGTGGAGGGCGGAGAGTCCGTAAGGGAGACCGTGGCGGCCATGAAGCAGATCGCCCACAAGATCGCCATCATCGATGACATCGCCTACCAGACCAACCTGTTGGCGCTGAACGCGGCCATCGAAGCGGGCCGGGCGGGCGAGCATGGCAAGGGCTTCGCCGTGGTGGCAGCCGAGGTGCGCAAACTGGCCGAACGCAGCCAGGTAGCCGCCGAAGAGATCAGCCAGCTGGCCTCGGGCAGCGTGGGGCTTGCGGAAAAGGCAGGCGGCCTACTGGAGACCATCGTGCCCTCCATCCAGAAAACCGCCGACCTCGTGCAGGAGATCGCCGCGGCCTCCGCCGAACAGAATTCCGGCGTGGGCCAGATCAATGGGGCCCTCACCCAGATCACCCAGGCCGTGCAGCAGAATGCGGCGGCTTCCGAAGAACTGGCATCCACTTCCGAAGAGGTAAACGCCCAGGCCCAGGAGCTCCAGAACACCATGGAATTCTTCCGCCTCGCCGGAGGAACCCAAAAGAAGGTGCGGACGGTTTCCCCCAAGGTCAATATCCGACGGCCCGCCACCGAAGACATCGACGACCGACAGTTCTCGCGTTTCTAACCTGGAGTCCAGCATGGCGGAATCGATGCAGGTCGCCACACGTGCCTCCCAACTTCCAACCCCAGGGGAGAAGGAGGAGCGGCGCAACCAGTTCCTCACCTTCTCCCTGAGAGGCGAGGCCCTAGCGATGGAGGTCCGTTTCGTGAAGGAAATCCTCCAATACGGCTCTATCACGGAGGTTCCCCTCGCCCCCCCCACCGTGAGGGGGGTGATGAACCTGCGGGGGGCCGTGATCCCTGTGATCGATCTGGCGGTGCGCTTTGGCCGCCAGGCCACAGCCGCGGACCGGCGGACCTGCGTGGTCATCCTGGAAGTGGAGGAAGAGGATCGGACCACCGTCATGGGCATCGTGGTGGACCACGTGAGTGAGGTCCTGGAGATCTCCGAAAACGAGATCGAAGCCGCTCCCGCCTTCGGGAGCACGCTCCGGGCCGATTTCGTCCGGGGGGTGGGGAAGATCGGAGGCCGCTTCGTCATCCTGCTGGATATCGAACGCGTGCTCTCCGCCGATGAACTGGGAAGTTTTGAACGAAAAGCCTGAAGAGTCGCCGTTGCGGGGCTGTGCCCTGCCCATTGATCGAACCCCACCATAGGAGCCAGAGATGAACTCTCTTTCGAATCTCCGTTTGGGCACCCGCCTTCTCCTCTCCTTCGCGCTGGTGGCAACCATCTCCGTGGTCGTCGGCCTCCTCGGGCTATCGGGCACATCCTCAATCAATGGCCTGATGCGCGACAGCTACACGAACCATACCCTCGCCCTTGGGTATCTGTTGAACAGCACGACCCAGCTCGCGGCACTCCAGCAGCGGGTGATCTATACCGTGGTTGTTCCCGACGCCAAGGGACGGCAGGACGAAATCCAAAAGACAGATGTTGCCATCCGGGAACTCCAGGAATGGGTCAGGAAGGAACGATCCACGGAGTCGAGCGAGGCCGAAAAGGGGATGTGGAAACAGTTCGACGAGCTCTGGCCTACCTATCAGCGCGAGATCAAGAGGGTCATGGATCTCGCGGAGGCTGGCAAGATCGAGGATGCCAAGAGGATCCTGCTCACGGAAGTGAGACCCAACTACATCGCAATCCGGACCCTCTTCCAGAATATCTCGGAGGACAACGCGAAGGGGGCCGACGAGGCCAACAAGATCGGTGCGGCGACTTTTGAAAAGAGCCGCATGACCTCCATTTTCGCGATCATGATCGGTTTCGCCATCGCCATCGGACTCGGCATCCTGGTGACGCGGGCGATCAAGCAACAGGTTGGGGGTGAGCCGAAGGATGCTGTCGATGCCGCCCGCCGCTTGGCCGCGGGGGATCTCAGCATCGAGGTGCAGACGGAACCCGGCGATACGACCAGCGTCATGGCCGCCATGAACCAGGTGACCGCCACACTTCGTTCCCTGCTGGCGGATACGGACATGCTGGTCCAGGCTGCGTCCAAGGCACAGCTGAACGTGCGTGCCGATGCCAACCAGCACCAGGGGGAGTACCGGAAGCTGGTTCAGGGGATCAACGGGACCCTGGATGCCATCGTGGTTCCCCTCAACGGGCTGCTCGCGGATCTCAACAAGGTATCCGCCGACGCGATGCAGGGGCAGTTCACCACCCGCGGCGATGCGATGACCTACACGGGCGAATTCCGCCAGGTCATGGAAGGCACCAACGGCCTTCTGGATGTCGTAGTGGACAAGCTGGAATGGTACCGATCGATCATCGATGCCGTCCCCTTCCCGATCCATGTCACGGACATGGACATGAAGTGGACCTTCCTCAACAAGGCCTTCGAGAAGTTGATGGTGGATCAGGGCAACATCCGGAACCGCCAGGAGGCCATCCACCGTCCGTGTTCAACGGCCAATGCGAACATCTGCAACACGAACAAGTGCGGCATCGTCCAGTTGCGGAGCGGCGTGAAGGAGAGCTTCTTCGACTGGTGTGGCCTGAACTGCAAACAGGACACGGCCCCCGTGCTCAACGCCAAGGGCGAGACCGTGGGCTACGTAGAGACCGTGACCGATCTCACGTCCACCCTGCGGATCAAGAGTTTCACCGAGGTGGAAGTCCAGCGGGTGGCCTTGAACCTCGAACGCATGGGCAATGGTGATCTCAATCTCGATCTCTCCCTGCCCGAAACAGACAACTACACCAAGGATGTGCATGCGCAATTCAGCAAGATAAACAACAGCTTCAAGATGGTGAGCACTTCGCTGAAGGCTCTGGTAACCGACGTCAACAAGATGTCCATCGACGCCATCCAGGGTCAGTTCTCCAGCCGTGCCGATGCCATGGCGCATGCAGGTGAGTACCGGAAGGTCATCGAGGGCGTCAACGAGACGCTGGATGTTGTGGTGGACAAGCTGGAATGGTACCGGTCGATCATCGATGCCGTCCCCTTCCCGATCCATGTCACGGATATGGACATGAAGTGGACGTTCCTCAATAAGGCTTTCGAGAAGTTGATGGTCGATCAGGGCAACATCCGGGACCGCCAGGATGCAATCCACCGTCCATGTTCGACGGCCAACGCGAACATCTGCAACACGAACAAGTGCGGCATTGTCCAGCTACGGAGCGGCGTGAAGGAGAGCTTCTTCGACTGGTGCGGCCTTAACTGCAAGCAGGACACGGCCCCAGTGCTCAACGCCAAAGGCGAGACCGTGGGCTACGTGGAGACCGTGACCGATCTCACGTCCACCTTGCGGGTGAAGAACTACACCGAGCAGGAAGTCCGGCGCGTGGCCCTGAACCTCGAACGCCTGAGTGGCGGAGATCTGGATCTCGATCTCACGCTTCCTGCCTCGGATCAGTACACCAAGGAGGTGCAGTCCCAGTTCGGCAAGATCAACGACAGCTTCAAGCAGGTGGGCGCGTCTCTCAACGCGCTGGTCAGCGATGCCACCATGTTGTCCAATGCGGCTGTGGCGCTGAAATTCGATGTGCGAGCCGACGCAAGCAAGCACCAGGGCGAGTATAGGCATGTGATCGAAGGCGTCAATGCGACCCTTGATGCCGTCATCACACCCTTGAATCTCTTGATCAACGATGTTCAGCGCCTTGCGGCCTCAGGCATCGCGGGAAAGCTTGGAGAACGCAGCGATGTCTCGCTCCATCGCGGCCAATTCAAGGAGGTCGTCCAGAGCCTCAACGAACTGATCGAGGCGATCGTCGAGCCGATCAACGAAGTCAAGCGAGTGATGGGCTCCCTTGCATCCGGGGACCTGACCCAGAACATCGAGAAGGATTACCAGGGCGAATTCAAGGAGCTCAAGTCCGCCATCAACAACACGATCGCCAAACTGGCCTCGACCATCGCGGATGTGCGGGGAGCCGCGGAATCCCTTGTCAACGCGTCCGATCAGCTGAGCACCACGGCCCAGACCCTGAGCCAAGGGGCCAGCGAACAGGCGGCGAGCGTGGAGGAGACCAGCGCCTCCATGGAGGAGATGAGTGCGTCAATCGCCCAGAATAACGAAAATTCCAAGGTGACCGGAGATATCGCCTCCCGCAGCGCCAAGGAGGCCGTGGACGGAGGCCAAGCCGTGCGGGAAACCGTGGCGGCCATGAAGCAAATCGCCCACAAGATTGCCATCATTGATGACATCGCCTATCAGACGAACCTGCTGGCGCTGAACGCAGCCATCGAAGCGGGCCGGGCCGGGGAACACGGCAAGGGCTTCGCGGTGGTGGCAGCCGAGGTGCGCAAGCTGGCCGAGCGCAGCCAGGTGGCCGCCGAAGAGATCAGCCAGCTGGCCTCAGGCAGCGTAGGCCTAGCCGAAAAGGCCGGCACCCTGCTGGAGACCATCGTGCCCTCCATCCAGAAGACCGCCGACCTCGTGCAGGAGATCGCAGCAGCTTCCGCCGAACAGAACTCCGGCGTGGGCCAGATCAATGGAGCCCTGACCCAGATCACGCAAGCCGTACAGCAGAACGCGGCGGCCTCGGAAGAGCTTGCCTCGACCTCCGATGAGGTGAACACCCAAGCCCAGGAGCTCCAGAACACCATGGAGTTCTTCACGCTCACGGAGCCCCGTGCGGAGACTCGGACCCCGCGGAAGACGCCGCCCAAGGCGTCCACCAAGCGGAGCGGCATGTCCAATGATGCCGACGAACGGCAATTCACGCGCTTCTAAATCCCCAAGGCATCCGCTCTGTGAAAGTAATCGAATCCCTCAACCCACCCTAAGGAGTCGAAATTGAATGCGCTTTCGAACCTCCGTTTGGCCACCCAGCTCCTTCTTGCCTTCGTGTTCGTGGCGGTGATCGCCGGGATCATAGGAGTCATCGGGATCGTCAATGTGGGTGTGCTGGCCACTAGCGATCGGTACATGTATGAGCATGCGACAGCGCCGATGAAGAACCTGGATGCCTTCAACGGCAATTTCCAGCTGGTAAGGAACTCCTTGAGCAAGTCGCCCTCCGCTCCGGACAAGGAGCGCCTTGATGCGGTCCTGAGGGCCAGGGAGAAGAACTGGAAGCTCCTGGAGGACGCCCTGGCGGCCTACACCCTGCAGGTGACGACCCCTGCCGAGAAGGCCGACCTAGCCAGACTCAAGGAACTGGTGGCCCTGTACGACAAGGAAGTCTCCCAGCCCATCATCAATGCCAGGCTGGAGGGCAAGATCGCCGAGGCCGTTGCCGTGTCCTACAGCCCGAGCGTCGGCAAGATCACCAATGAGCTCAATGACCTCCTCAACAAAATGATCAATGAAAACGTGGATGCCGCTCAAAAGATCGCCACGGATAACGCCAAGCAGGCCTCCTCGGCCAGCACTCAGATGGAAGTGGCCGTGGGGCTTGGAATCCTATTGGCCATCGGCCTGGGGCTGACGGTCACCCGGGCCATCAAGAAACAGGTGGGAGGAGAACCCCGGGAGGCCGCCGAGATCGCCCAGCAGGTGGCAGGCGGGGATCTTTCCGTGGAAGTGCATACGGCGCCCGGGGACACCCGCAGCATGATGGCGGCCATCCAGGGTATGGTGGCCAAACTCAATGAGATCATCGGACGGGTGCGGGAGAACGCGGAAACGCTCGTGGGCGCTTCCGACCAGCTCAGTTCCACGGCTCAATCCCTGAGTCAGGGAGCCTCGGAGCAGGCGGCCAGCGTGGAAGAGACCTCGGCCAGCATGGAGGAGATGAGCGCCTCCATTGCGCAGAATAACGAGAACTCCAAGGTCACAGGCGATATCGCCACTCGCAGCGCCCGAGAAGCCGTGGAGGGCGGCCAGTCTGTGCGGGAGACCGTGGCGGCCATGAAGCAGATCGCCCAGAAGATCGCCATCATCGATGACATCGCCTACCAGACCAACCTGCTGGCGCTGAACGCCGCCATCGAGGCTGGCCGCGCGGGCGAGCATGGCAAGGGCTTCGCCGTGGTGGCAGCCGAAGTGCGCAAGCTGGCCGAACGCAGCCAGGTGGCCGCCGAAGAGATCAGTCAGCTGGCCTCGGGCAGCGTAGGCCTAGCCGAAAAAGCGGGCGGACTGCTGGAAACGATTGTTCCCTCCATCCAGAAGACCGCCGATCTCGTACAGGAAATCGCGGCGGCTTCCGCCGAACAGAATTCCGGCGTGGGCCAGATCAATGGGGCCCTCACCCAGATCACCCAGGCCGTGCAGCAGAATGCCGCCGCTTCCGAAGAACTGGCCTCCACCTCGGAAGAAGTGAACGCCCAGGCCCAGGAGCTCCAGAACACCATGGAATTCTTCACGCTCGCGGGGGGAAGGACCAAGCCATCATCTCAAAGGGCGCGAAACACGGCTCCCAAAAAGACACCCAAGGTTCCCATCCAGCGGGCCAACCCGTCCGATGATGCAGATAGCCAACAATTCACCCGCTTCTGAACCCGCATCACAAGGAGGAGCCTGTCATGGCGGAACCCAACAGACCCGGCGCCCGGAAAATCAAGAACGCTCCCCCGGCGGAGCGGAAGAAGCAGTACCTCGCCTTTGGACTGGGTGGAGAAGCTTTCGCCATGGAGATTGGCTATGTGAAGGAGGTCATCCAGTACGGGGAACTCACCGAAGTGCCCCTGATGCCCCCCTTCATCCGGGGCGTCATCAATCTTCGGGGCGCCATGGTGCCGGTGATCGATCTCTCCGTGCGCTTCGGGCGCCCTCTCACAGAGGTGGCCCGTCGGAGTTGTGTGGTCATCCTGGAGGTGCCCCGGCCAGAGGGTCCCGTGGTTGTGGGTGTCATCGTAGAGAACGTGAGCGAAGTGCTGGAGCTGGCCGCTTCCGAGATCGAGCCAGCGCCTTCCTTCGGGGGGGATATCCGCAGGGAGTTCCTGAGTGGCGTTGGCAAGATCGGCACCCGCTTCGTCATCCTCCTGGACGTGAACCACGTACTCTCCACCGATGAGCTCTCGGCCCTCTCAGGCGACAAGGCTGTGATGGAACCCACCCAGTGACTCCGAATCCTCCCGCAAAACCAACTAATAACGCGTCCCTTCCCACCTCCGGGGGCTTCGCACCCATTACCGATACCGAGTTCGCTCATTTTCAGCAGTTGGTCCTGCGAGTCACGGGCATCAGCCTTTCGGACCAGAAACGGGCCCTGGTGGTGGGCCGTCTCGGCTCGCGCCTGCGGCATCGGAAGGCCGAAAGCTTTTCCGCCTACTACAAGATTCTCCAGGATCCAGGGGAAGGGGACGAACTCCAGGCAGCCATCGACCTGATCACCACCAATGAGACTTCCTTCTTCCGTGAGGCCGATCATTTCAAATCCCTTCGGGAGCATATTCAGGGCCTGCGCCCCGTGCCCTTTCCCTTCAGGGTCTGGAGCGCAGCCAGCTCGTCGGGTGAGGAAGCCTATACCCTCGCCATGGTGTTATCCGATCTTCTGGGCAGCGCGGAGTGGCAGATCCTGGGTACAGATATCAGCACACGGGTGCTGGAGAGAGCGAGGAAGGCCCTCTACCCCATGGAAAGGGCCGCGACGATCCCGAAGGATTTCCTTCAGCGTTTCTGCCTCCGGGGGCAAGACAAGCACGAGGGCCTCTTCATGATCAGCCGCCAACTTCGGGAACGGGTTTCCTTCACCCAGGCCAATCTCTGCCAACCCCTGCCGAAGCTGGGTCCCTTCGATGTGGCCTTCCTCCGGAACGTCCTGATCTATTTCGATGTCCCCCAGAAGCGCCGGGTGGTGGAGGCCGTCATGGCCCAGGTGAAGCCCGGGGGGTTGCTCATCGTAGGCCATTCCGAGAGCCTCACGGGCATCTGCGATGGCCTCATCCCGTTGCGCCCCACGGTATACCGTATCCCCTGAGATGGCATCCACGACTATGATCGATGCGCAGGACTGGAAGGAGAAAGCCTCGTGACGCTCGCGAACCCCATCAAGGTGCTCATCGTGGATGATTCCGCAGTAGTGCGCCAAGCGTTCGTCGCCATCCTCGAAAAGGACCGCGGCATCAAGGTCATCGGCCACGCCATGGATCCCATCTTCGCCATGGAAAAAATGGCCAAGGAATGGCCCGATGTAATCCTGCTGGATGTGGAAATGCCGCGCATGGACGGCATCACCTTCCTGCGAAAGATCATGGCCGAACGACCCACCCCGGTGATCATCTGTTCCTCTCTCACCGCCAAGGGTGCGGAGACCACGATGCAGGCGCTGTCGGCCGGGGCCTTCACGATCTTCACCAAGCCCATGATCGGCGTGAAGAATTACCTGGAGGACGCTTCCCAGGATCTCGTTGCTGCTGTGCGAGCAGCCGCCGGAGCCCGCATGTCGCGCCTGCCACAGCTCCACCCAACCTTGACCACACCCCCCAAACTCACTGCGGACGCCGTATTGGCACCTGGAATCGAAGCCATGGCCGTCACCACAGAAATATTCACCGCCATCGGTACGTCCACCGGAGGCACCCAGGCCCTGGAATTCGTGCTCTCCGCCCTGCCCCGGACCTGCCCCGGCATCGTCGTGGTCCAACACATGCCCGAGCGATTCACGGCCGCCTTCGCCGAGCGCCTGGACTCCATCTGCGAAATCGAAGTGCGGGAAGCCCGCACCGGGGACCGGGTGCTGGCAGGGCGAGCCCTCATCGCCCCCGGAGGTAAGCATCTGGTGGTCAGGCGCAGCGGCGCCCAATACCTGGCGGAAGTGATCAGCGCACCCCCCGTAAACCGCCATTGCCCCTCGGTGGATGTGCTCTTCCGCTCGGTGGCAAAATACGCCGGGAAGAACGCTACAGGCGTGATCATGACCGGCATGGGCGACGATGGCGCTCGGGGTCTGCTGGAGATGAAGCAGGCAGGCGCCCGCACCATGGCCCAGGACGAGGATTCCTGCGTGGTCTTCGGCATGCCCAAGGAGGCCATCAAACTGGGGGCCGCCGATCGCGTGGTGCCCCTAAGGCAGATTCCGGAGCTGATCTCTCGATGAAGTTTCCCCAAGATCGTGAAATATCCCCGCTCGACAAAAACACGGAGCCCCCGATGGCCGGTCTCCGGGTGCTGGTGGTGGAGGACAGCGCCGTCCAGAGGGCCCACGCGGTCTCCCTGGTGAAGGAACTGGGGGCCACCCAAATCCTGGAGGCCGGGGACGGCGTCGAGGGGCTGGCCACCCTAGCCCAGGAGACCCGAATCGATGTCATCCTCTCGGACCTGGAGATGCCTCGCATGGATGGCGTGGCCTTCATCGGCGAACTGGCCGCCCGCGGGTTCAAACCCCGGGTGATCATCGTCAGTTCCCTGGAATCCGAAGTGCTCCGCGCCGTGCGCCTGATGGCGGAGACCTATGGACTAAGCGTTCCCGGTGTGATCCCCAAACCCTTGAACCGGGACGCTCTCATGCGGGTCCTCGGGGAGGCCCCCGCACTTTCCTCCGTGGACATGAAACCTGCGGATGGGCCCTTCCTGAATGGGCTCGACCACCGGGAGATCCGCCGGGGCATCACGGATGGCGAGTTTCTCTGTTTCTTTCAGCCCCAGGTCACCCTGCAGGGCGCCCTCCTCCAGGGCGTGGAAGCCCTCGTGCGGTGGCGTCATCCGGAATTCGGCCTGTTGGGCCCGGCGGCCTTCCTGCCCCAGGCCGAGGCGGAAGAGGAACTGATCACGGATCTGACCATGTGCGTCCTGGAGCGCGTGGCCGAACATTGGCATGCCTGGAACCGCCATGGTCTCCGTCTGGATGTTTCCGTGAACCTATCCACCCGTTCCCTGGGGGTTTCCGGGTTCGCCGATCAACTGATGGAAACCACTCAGCGCCTCGAATTGCCACCCAAATCCGTGGTCTACGAGGTGACGGAATCCGCCTCTGTCTCCCATCTGGGACACAGTCTGTCCAATTTAGCCCGGCTGAGGATGAGGGGCTTCCGGCTGAGCATCGATGACTTCGGAACCGGCTTCGCGACCTTCGAACAGCTCGAACGGATCCCTTTCACGGAACTGAAAATCGACCAATCCATCACCCGGGTGCTCCCCGCCCAGCGCCAGATGCTCATGGCCCTTCGGATGATCCAGATGGCCCAGGACCTCAAGCTCAACGTCGTCGCCGAAGGCATCGAGACGCTGGAGATCTGGCGAGCCCTCCGGGGCCTGGGCTGCGATGTGGGCCAGGGGTATTTCCTGGCCCGTCCGATGCCTGGGGAACAGGTGCCCGAGTGGGCCCAGCAAGACCGGTCCCATCTCCGTGGATCAGGACCAGAATGAAGCCCCCTTCCCGGCCCGAAGGCAGGCCGCCGATGTTCTTCCGGGACGCCTGGATCGCCCTCCTGGTCGGCCTGATGGTAATGCTGGCCTTCGCGCTATTCAGCTATGGCAAGAATCGCTTCCGCGCCTACGAGGAACAGCAGCGGCGGGCCGAGCTCACGGAAAAGGTCAGCATGGCTCGCCATGCCCTGGAACCCATCCTGGCGGAGCTCCGGGCGGGAAAAATTTCCCAAGCAGCGGCCATCGAAGCAGCCCGCGAGCGATTGCGAACCCTTTGCTTCGAGGATGAATCCGGTCCCAACTACATTTTCATAACCGGCATGGATGGCCGGGTGATCCTGAGGCCCTTCCGGACCCAAGACGAGGGCGCTATGGATGCCAATATTCCGGGGGGCGGTCTCCTCAAAGAGGTGATCCCCGGGCTCCGGGTCCATCCGGAGGGGATCTTCTACGCCTATCCTTTCCCGAGCCCCAAGATGCGACACGTGGAGGATAAACTCTCCTATTTCCAGCTGGTGCCGGAACTGGACGTGATGATCGGGACCGGCGCCTATCTGAACGAGGAGAGCCGGGCGCTGCTGGCCGTCCTGCGCTCGGGCTTCTTCATCTTTCTGACCCTGCTTCTCCTCTTCCTAGCGCCCATCGTGCTGGCCATGGGTTCGCTCCGGGCCCAGAACCTCAAATTGGCTCGGGAAATCCGGGAACGCCTCCATGCGGAGGTGGCCCTCCGCAGGAGTGAATCCACACTGAAGGCCGTATTTGATTCCGCACCCATCGGCATTGCCTCCATGAAGGACCGCCGCTTCATTGAGGTCAATGAGACCTTCGCCCGGATCTTCCAGCGAGATCGGGCCGAGTTCCCCGGCCAGAGCATCCGCATGACCTACGCCCGAGAGGAGGATTCCGAAGCCGCAGGGCTCCTCTATGGTTTGCCCCACGGAATCACTGCCCAGGAGACCCAGGGCCAACGGGCTGATGGCAGCATGGTGCCTCTGGTGGTGCGCCTAGCCCCCCTGGAACTCGAGGGGGCTGAGAGCGAATACGTCACCATCACGCTGGACATAACCCAGCAGAAGGAAGCCCAGGCGGCCCTGCACGCCAGCGAGGCCATGCTCAAGCTGGTGCTGAACACCATCCCCCAGGCCGTTTTCTGGAAGGATTGCGCCGGAACCTACCTGGGCTGCAACGAGGCTTTCGCCCACTTCGCGGGACGCGAGGATTCCGCAGAGATCATCGGGAGGACCGATTTCGATATGCCCTGGGGTTCGGAACATGCCGAGACCTACCTGGCCGACGACCGAGTGGTCATGGAATCAAGGCAACCCAAGCGCCATATCATCGAGTCTCTCCGGGATGCGAAAGAGCGAGAATTTTGGTTGGACACCACCAAGGTCCCCCTGGAGGACCACCAGGGGAAGGTGATCGGCAGCCTGGGCGTCTTCGAGGACATCACCGATCGCAAGCGGGTGGAGGATGATCTGGCCCAGAGCCGTCTCTTCACCGATGCCGTGATGGACAGCATCCCGGGGATCCTCTATGTCTATGATCTGGATGGGCGGATGGTGCGCTGGAATAAGCGCAACGAGGAACTGACGGGTTATTCGACCCAGGAGCTGAAGGGCTTCCCCATCCTCGACTGGTTCAAGGGGGATTCAGAGGAGACCCAGCGGATTCTCGAGGCTTTCCAACGGGCCCGTCGGGAAGGCCAGACCGAGGCCGAAGCCCACCTCCGAATGAAGGATGGGCGACGCATCCCCTATTACTTCACGGCCGTGAGTGTGGATATCGGCGGGAAGCCCTACATCGTCGGCGTGGGCCTGGACATGACCGAGCAGAAGAAGGCCGAAGCGGAGACCCATCAGAACCAGCAGCGGTTCCGGGCCATCTTCGATGCCAATCCCATGTCGATCACCCTGGCCGATCCCGAGACGGGCGTCTATGTGGACGTGAATCCACGCTTCTGCGAGGTGCTGGATCGTCCCAAGGAGGAGATCCTCGGTAAGACGCCCGAGCAGCTCGGCCTCGTCCTCGAGGAGAGCGGTCTGCAGAGAGCGATGCAGATCCTGGATGGGGGCGGATCGGTCAGCGCCATGGACATCAAGATCCATATCCCCGGCAAGGGTGAGCGGGACGTCCTGGCCACCATCCGCAGGGTGCCCGTGGAGAGCAGACCCCTCCTGCTCTTCATGGCCATGGATATCACGGAGTGGAAGCGATCCGAACAGATCATCCAAGAGAGCGAGCGCCGCCTGAGCACTCTCTTCGAGGGTTCCCCCATCGGAATCTTCCGCTCGACCCCGGAAGGGCGTTTCCTGCAAGTGAATCCCGCCCTGGCGGCGATGTTCCGCTATGAGGATCCGCTCTCCACGGTCCAGCAGGTGAACGCCCAGGGGATCGGCCAGGGGCTCTACGAGTCCCCGGACCAGCGCCTCGATCTGGTGC
Organism: uncultured Holophaga sp.; assembly: GCA_963664825.1. GTDB lineage: Bacteria > Acidobacteriota > Holophagae > Holophagales > Holophagaceae > JAYREN01. Next base: position 1,717,656 of record OY761614.1, on the reverse strand, counting down.
GGCGACTCCAGGACAACGTTGGAACCTGGTTCGTGGAGGAGGTCCACTTCCGGCGGAAGGACGGCACCTTCATGGACGGCATCATGTCCATCAGCCTGCATCCGGATCCGGAGACGGAGCAGCCTCTCCTCTTCGGCTTCGTCCAGGACATCAGCGAACGGAAGAAGGCCGAGGACTCCCTGAAAGCCAAGACCGCGCTACTCTCGGCTCAAGCCAATGCAACCCTGGATGGAATCCTGGTGGTCTCCATGCAGCAGAAGCGCATCCTCAGCAATAGAGCCCTCCTGGATATGTTCAAGGTCCCTCGCGAAGTCATGGAGAACGAGGATGACACGATGTTCCTGGAACAGGTCGTCGGCCTCACTCGGAACCCCAAGGCATTTTTAGAAAAGGTCATCTACCTCTACGCCCATCCCACGGAGACCAGCCGCGACGAGATCGAGTTCAGAAACGGCACGGTCCTGGAGAGGTACTCCGCACCAGTCCTGGGGGAGAATGGGGAACTCTATGGGAGGATTTGGACTTTCCACGACATCACCGAACGGAAGAAGGTGGAGCAGGAAATCCTCCACCTCAAGAACTACCTGTCCAATGTCATCGATTCCATGCCCTCCGCCCTGGTGGGCCTGAATTGTCAGAAGCGCGTCACCCAGTGGAACCGCGCCGCGGAGACCCTCCTGGGAATCCCCGAGGCAGAAGCGCTGGGGCGGCCCATCGAGGATCTGGCCCCGGACTTCGCACCCTGGATATCGGTCCTCTGCCAGGAAATCCAGCGGGAACATCGTCCGGCCTCCATGGAGAAGCTGCTCTTGGAACGCGAGGGTGAGCGGCACTTCTTCGAGTTGATGATGTATCCCCTGGTGACCGACGGAATGGAGGGAGCCGTTGTGCGCATCCAGGACATCACGGAGCGGGTCCGCATCCAGGAACTGATGATCCAGACCGAGAAGATGATGTCCGTGGGCGGCCTGGCCGCAGGCATGGCCCACGAGATCAATAACCCTCTGGGGATCATCAGCCAAGCGACCCAAAATATCGAACGCCGGCTCTCCACGGAATTGCCCGCCAACCGCGTCGTGGCCGAGGAAATAGGCCTGGATATGGGGCTCCTCCAGGCCTATTTCGAGAAGCGGCAGATCACCCAGTTCATGGGCGGCATCCGAGAGGCCGTCGGCCGGGCGACCAAGATCGTCGGCAACATGCTGCAGTTCAGCCGCCAGGCCGATTCCGCTAGGCATGCGGTCTCGCTGCCCGCGATCCTGGAACAGGCTCTCGAGCTGGCCGCCAATGACTACGACCTGAAGAAAAAATACGATTTCCGCAGCATCGAGATCCAGCGGGAATTCGAACAGGAACTGCCCCTCGTGCCGGTGGTGGCCATCGAGATCGAGCAAGTGTTCCTCAACCTCCTCAAGAACGCGGCCCAGGCCATGGCCGGGAACCCTCCTTCGAAGCACCCCTGCCTGATCCTGAGGGCCCGCCGGGAAGCCAAACACGTCGTATTGGAGATCGAGGACAACGGGCCGGGAATGGACGAGACCATCCGCAGGCGCGTCTTCGAACCCTTCTTCACCACCAAGGATCCTGGCGTAGGGACGGGGCTCGGTCTCTCAGTCTCGTACACGATCATCACTCAGAACCACAAGGGGCTACTGGAGGTCGCTTCGACCCCTGGTGTAGGGACCTGCTTCACACTGCGCCTACCGGTGATGAGGGAGCGGGAGGATGCCTAGCCGCACCGTGCTGATCATCGACGACGAATCAGCGATTCGCCTCTCCATAGCCGCCTATCTGGAAGATAGCGGATTCCGCTGCCTGGAGGCCGCCAACGGCAGGGAAGGCCTGGAAATCCTGGTGCGGGAATCCCCGGATATCCTGGTGACCGATCTGCGGATGCCCGAGATCGATGGTTTCAGCCTGCTCGGCCTCCTGCGGGCCCAGCACCTGGGCACACCGGTCATCGTCCTCACGGGCACGGGTGATGCCCAGGCCTCCACCGAGGCCCTCCGCCTGGGCGCCAGGGATTGTCTCTTCAAGCCATTGAATGATCTGGGCATGCTGGTGACGGCCATCCAAGCGATCCTCGATCATCCTGAGCCCTCTGATTCCGGGAGATGACGCCATGAACCCGTTGGAAAAGATCCTGGTGGTCGATGACGAACCCCTGCTACGGCAGAATCTCCGGGCCTTCCTGGAGGATATCGGCTTCGAGGTGCTCGAGGCCTGCCAAGGCGACGCGGCCCTGGAGGTCTGCCTCCGGGACCATCCCGATCTGCTCCTGCTGGATATCAGCATGCCCGGCAAGAGCGGCTTCGATGTCTGTCGGAGCCTCAAGGCCATGCCGGAGCTGCGGGAGACGCCGGTCATCTTCCTCAGCGGCCTCATGGAGACCCGGGATAAGCTGGAGGCCTTCGCCTCGGGCGGGGTGGACTACGTGAGCAAGCCCTTCCATTTCGAGGAAGTGGAGGCTCGGGTCCGCACCCACCTGGAGCTCCGGCGACAACGGCGGCAATTGGAAGAGAGCCATCAGCATCTCCAGGATGCCTTCTCGGAAGCTCACCAGCTGAACCGGCGGTTGATCGAAGTCAACGAACGGCTCCGCGAGTCCGAGGAGCTCAAGGGCCATTTCATCGCCAATATGCGAAGCGAGATCAATGACCCCCTCGGCGCCATCCTGGGGCTGGCTACGGAGATCTGCGACCCGGCCCTCCCGGCGGAGGTGAGCCGAACCCTGGCCGCCCTGATCAAGGCAGAGGCCTCCCATCTCGAATTCGAGCTCCGGAACATCTTCTGTGCCGGAGAACTGGAAGCGGGCGAGGCTTCTCCATCCATCACGAGGGTGGACGTGGGTTCCGTGCTGCGGGATGCGGCGGAGGGCTTCGCCGGCGGAGCGACTGCGAAGGCCCAGACCCTAGTCGTGAAGGCCCCCGAGGGCTGCGAGCCCTTCCCCACGGACGCGGGGAAATTGAGCATCATCCTGGCCAATCTGCTGGCCAACGCCATTGAATTCTCGCCCAGGGGAGGACGGATCGAACTGCGGGCCCTTCAGTCGCCCGGTGTGCTGGTCATCGAGGTCGAGGACCAGGGGCCAGGCCTCAGCGAAGCGGACCAGGCCCTGATCTTCGAACGCTTCAAACAACTGGAGGCGGGCTCCGTGCGGGCCCATAAAGGACAGGGGCTGGGCCTCGCCGTGGTCAAGGCTCTGACGGACCTGCTGAACGGTCAGATCCTCGTGGAGAGCCAACCAGGTCACGGCTCAAAATTCATCTGCCGCCTGCCTGCGGGTTCCCCGGCCGAGGACACGGACACGTCCTCCTTCGACGGAAACCTCTTCATCTTCGACGAACCCCACGAGCTCTGAACATGGCCCTGCCTTCCTTCCCGGCTGTGGCACGCCACAACCTGAACCCATGCATGCTCATCGCCAGCCGAGACGAGCTGGAGGTGATGACCTTACTAGGATCCTGCGTTTCGGTGTGCCTCTGGGATTCGCGCCTGGCCTTCGGAGGCATGAACCACTACATGCTGCCCCTCTGGAATGGCGATGGACTCCCCACGCCGAAATACGGGAACGTCGCCATCGAGAAGCTCATCGGGAAAATGCTCGAGTTCGGATGCCGGAAGGAGCAGCTCGTGGCGAAATGTTTCGGAGGGGCCAATGTGCTCGGAGACACGTCCGGCCGCATGCTGATCGGCGAACGCAATATCTCGCTGGCCCAAGAGATCCTGGCCACCCACCGGATTCCCATCGTCGCCCAGGATATGGGCGGCCTCCGGGGCATGAAGATCCTCTTCAACACGAGAACAGGCGTTGTCCTGGCGGGAAGACTGGCCTCATCGCCCACCCACGTATGAAGACAGTGCGCACAGCCTGAAGCTCAGTCCCAAAAGCTCAGCAGCTCCACATCGAAGACCAGCTTCCCCGCAGGCTTTCCCCGTTCGCCCCGGTAGGCGAGTTTCTCGGGGATCCAGAAGCGGGTCTTCTCCCCCGGCACCATGAGTTGAATGCCTTCGGTCCAGCCCTTGATGACCTCGTCGAGGCGGAATTCCGCACTTGTACGCCGCAGCAGCGAACTATCGAACAGTTTCCCGTCCGTGGTCCATCCCGTGTAGTGGACATTGACATGGCTGCGTTTGCCAGGGTGCTTGGTCCCCATGCCCGCGCGCAACGTATGGAACACGAGGCCCGAAGGCGCCAGGCGGGCATCCGCAGGAGGTTGGGCCACGTCGAGGGGAGCCTGGGTGGGGGGGGGGTCCACGGAAAGCAGCTGCACCTCCAGCACCAGATCGCCCGCAGGCTTCCCCTTGGCCCCCGCGAAGGCCAAAGCCTCGGGAATCCACATCCGCCGGGTTTCCCCCGCCATCATCAGCCGCACCCCCTCCCCCAGACCCTTCATCAGGCGCTCCAGGGGCACGATCAGCGGCTCGGCGCGGGCCAGCGTGCTATCGAATACCTTCCCGTCCCGGGTCCAGCCCGTGTAGTGGAGCGTCACGTAATCCCCTGGGCCTGCGGACTTCTCACCCATCCCGGCCTTCAGGAGCTTCGTCGCGAGGCCGGAAAGCGTCTTCACCGCATCCAAGGGAGCCGTGAGATCGGGAGCTGGGGGGGGATTGGGTGGAACCGCGGTTTGAGAGAAACCGAGTGTGGAGCAAAGCAGCAGGGTGGGGATCGCAAGGGCGAAGCGCATGGACGGTCCTTTGGGTTGGGTGAAGTGCAATTCCCGTTAGTCCAGCGCCGTCTCCAGCGCGTCCGCGTAAATCCCCTTCAGTTCGACGGCTTCGGCATCCAGCAGGGGTTTCCCGTCCACGGCCACCGTGATGCGGCTGCCACCGGTGGTGCCGATCTTGGCGAGGGGCACCCGGTGGGTGCAAGCGAGCTTGGCCAAGCTGGATTCGCCCTCGGGGTTCAGGCTCACCACAATGCGTCCGGCGCTCTCGCCGAAGAGGAGGCTATCGAAGCGTAGGCCCTGCCTGGAGAGCATGAGCTGGCAACCCATCTCACCGCTGAAGGCACTTTCGAGAGCCGTGATGAGCAGGCCGCCTTCGCTGGTGTCGTGGGCACTGCGGATGAGGCCCATGCGGATGCCTTCCCGCACGCAGGCCTGAAGACGCAGTTCCTCGTCCAGGCGCAGCTCGGGGCAGGCGCCGAAGACTCGCCCCGTGCGCAGTTTCAGGTATTCGCTGCCCCCCAGTTCCTCCCGGGTTTCCCCCAGGAGGAAGATGGCGTCGTGGGGGGCCCTGAAGCTGGAACCGCAGAAGTGGTTGCCTGTGCCGGCGCCCTGGGCCTCCACATCCACGGGCATGGCGTAGTCGTCGATGAGGCCCACGGCGCCGATCATGGGGGTGGGGAAGATGCCCACCCCTTCGGTGTCGTTGTAGAGACTCACATTGCCGCTCACGATAGGCACATCGAAAGCCAGGCAGGCCTGGCGCAGGCCCAGGATCCCTTGAGCGAAGGCCCACATGTTCTCGGGCTTCTCGGGGTTGCCGTAATTGAGGCAATCCGTGAGGCCGATGGGTTCGGCGCCCACGCAGGCCAGATTGCGGCAGGCTTCCGCCACGGCGTGGGCCGCGCCCCAGAAGGGATCCAGATAGGCGTAGCGGCCATTGCAGTCGCTCTTCATGGCCACGGCCTTTTGGGTGCCCTTCACCCGGATGAGGCCCGCATCGGCAGCTCCCTGCTGGATGAGCGTGTTGCTGCGCACGGTGCCGTCGTACTGCTCGAAGATCCAGCGTTTGCTGGCAATAGTGGGGCTGGACAGCAGCTGGCGCAGGGCGGGTTCCACCTCATCGGGTTCCAGATCCGCAGGCAGGGGTTCCAAGGCGATGGAATCGAGGTAGGCGGGCCGCACCTGGGGCCTATCGTACTTGGGAGCCGCATCGGCCAGGGGCTGGATGGGCAAGTCGATGACCCTTGAGCCGTGCCAGAGGCCGATGAAGCGGCCCGAATCGGTCACCTCGCCCACCACACAGGCGTCCAGGCCCCACTTGTGGAGGACGCCCTCGATCTGGGGCTCGCAACCAGGCTTGGCCACCAGCAGCATGCGCTCCTGGGATTCCGAGAGCATCAACTCGAAGGGGGTCATGCCCTCTTCGCGCATGGGGATCCGGTCCAGGCGCAGTTCCAGCCCGGTACCAGCGCGACTGGCCATCTCGAAGCTGGAAGAAGTCAGTCCCGCGGCACCCATGTCCTGGATGCCGATGATCCAGTCGGTCTCGAAAAGTTCCAGGCAGGCCTCCAACAGGAGCTTCTCCGTGAAGGGATCCCCCACCTGCACTGTGGGGCGCTTCTCTTCACTGCCTTCGCCGAATTCGGCCGAAGCCATGCTGGCGCCATGGATGCCGTCCCGACCCGTCTTGGAGCCGATGTACATCACCTTGTTGCCCACGCCGGAGGCGAAGCCCCGGAAAATCTTGTCGCCCTGCATGACCCCAAGGGTGAAGGCGTTCACCAGGATATTGCCGTTGTAGCAGGCGTCGAAGGCCACGTCGCCCCCCAGCATGGGGATGCCCATGCAGTTGCCGTAACCACTGATGCCCCCGGCCACGCCCTTCACGAGGCCCTTCATGCGGGGAGCGTCCAGTTCTCCGAAGCGCAGGCTGTTCATGTTGGCCAGGGGTCGGGCGCCCATGGTGAAGACATCCCGCAGGATGCCGCCCACGCCGGTCGCCGCGCCCTGGTAGGGCTCGATATAGCTGGGGTGGTTGTGGCTCTCCATCTTGAAGCAGACCGCCCATCCATCGCCGATATCGACCACGCCGGCGTTCTCACCGGGGCCCTGAAGCACACGGGGGCCCTTTGTGGGGAGATTGGCGAGATGGAGGCGGCTGGATTTGTACGAGCAGTGCTCGCTCCACATGGCGCTGAAGATGCCCAATTCCGGGTAGGTGGGCGTGCGACCACCCACCAGGCGCAGCATGGTCTGCCACTCCTCCGCCGAAAGACCCAGTTTCTGACCAAGGGTTTCATTCACGACGGGATCCATGGGCTCTCCAGGAGCATGATTCTACCAGTCGCCTGGCCAACGATCGGCGGCCTGTGATCTCGGTTCAGAGGGCGGCGGCCTGCCTTCTCCCATGACGGAGGATGAGGCCCTGTACCAGTCGGCGGAAAAAGCTCACCTGTGCGAGGTTCCAGGTGATGTAGAGATGGGCCTTCAGCTCCGTGACGAGGGGGCGCCAGGCCTCGGGATCCCCTCCCCGCCCCAGCACCAGGATGGGGCAGCCCGGTGGTTGAGCCTCCAAGAGTCCCCGCAGGCGATGGCGCTCCTCCCCATCGATGCCCACGGTATCCACCAGCAGGAGCAGGGGTGGGGGCTCGAGAGCCTCCTTGAAGGGGCCCATGACAGGCGGGGTGGCCCTCAATGTGTGGAGACCCTCCAGGGCGCTAGCCACTTCAAGGACGAGCTCCCCATCCCGTGAGACCAGCAGGACACCCTCGGGGGGCTGTTTGGGCTTGGCCGCCTCCTCGGCCCGAGCCCGGAGTTCGGCCCGATCCTCCCAATGGCGGCGGGCCTCCTCTACGCGAGGGGCCATCCAATCCTGAAGCTGGGCGGCGATTTCCGGGGAAGGAGGGGGATCAAATTTTAGGTTCTTCACGTTTTTCCGGGGAAGGCCGCACGGATCTTAAGGAAGAAGTAGCCCTCATCCCGGTAGCCGTAGGCGATGCGCTTGAGGACTTTGATCTTGTTGTTGATCCCTTCCTGGACGCTGGTATTGAGCGGCCAGCGGCAATGGGAGAGGATTCCGTCGATCCGCTGGGCGAGATTCTTGGCGAACTTCACGAGGGGCTGGAGTCCACTTGAGGTGGCGAGTTCCATCCAGTTCTCCCAGGCCTTCAGAGCCCAGCCCTCCCGCGTGTAGCGCCACAGTGCCTTCAGGGCGTCTTTCAGCACGTAGGCGGTCATCAGAGGCTGGTTCGCGTCCAATAACTCGTTGAGGCGGACTTTGGCATCCCGATTCGGCAGGTTCTCCCAATTGCCCAGCAGGAGCCACTTCGCGCCCTTGACGAGCTCCCGCGAGGCCTTGTCGTGCCGGTATCGATTGGCCTCATCCACCCGGATCCGGTCGATGACGTCATGGCCGTACTTTGCCACGACATGAAACTGGTCGTAGACGATCTCGGCGTTGGGACAGCGCGCCCGGACTTCGCCTTCGAAGGCCGCCGACATGTCTATGCCCACGGCCTGGATCCGTTTGCAGCCCTTCTTCCCGATCAGATCGAAGAACGGGCGGATGTCCTCGCGGCCACGCCCTTTCCCGACCCAGAGCACGCGACGCGTTTCCGCATCCGTGATGACCGTGGCATAGCTCTGTCCCTTGTGGATGGCGAATTCGTCCATCAGAAGAAGCCTCGCCTTGCTCAGCTTCACGGGCCCAAGTTCTCGGTCCAGGTAAGCCTTGTCGATCGCCTTCACCGTGCCCCAGTGCAGGTCATAGTGCTCCGCGACCTGTTTGATGGGCATGACCTTGCAAAGCCGCGCCACGCTCGCGGCAAGCCGGTTCGTGATCCGGGCATGGGGCTCCAACCAGTCCAGGGCTTCCAGCTTCGGGCCGCACCGGGGGCAGGCTACTCGAGCCCGCCACACCACTAGGACTGTGTCGGCGTCGAACAGCGGAAGGTCGCGGATCTCCCGCTCTGACCAGTCGTGGACGCTCCGCACGAAATGCCCACAACCGCTGCACTTCCGGGGATGATCGCCGAACCCAAGCAACTCGATCCACACCTCGGCCCGCGGCCCCTTCACCCCGGCTTCGAAGCGCTCCACGATTCCGACGCGTTGCCCTTTCCACCCGCCCAAGCGGGACATAAGCTCTTTGGTAGGCAGTGGCGGCCTCCTTCATCTCGAGTTCTCGACAAACCCAAGATGCCTGAAATCCGCCACTGCCGACCTACTTCACGCAAATCCGCGAAGAACCAAATTTTAGGCCAAGATATTGGCCCTGGCCGTGGCAGACCCGAGCCTCCAGACGGAGACTGGGACCTTGCTCGAGACTCAGGGCCAAGGCCAACAGGCGTCCCGTCTGGAATCCCTCCACAGGGATGGGCTCCATGCAGAAGACACCGGCCCCCAGCAGGGAAATATTCTCCAGGGAGATCCGAAGCAGACTCCCGGCAGCACTGCCCAAGGCGCCCTGACTGCGGCCCACCCGTTCCAGCCGATAGGCCCCGCGCTGTTCATCGGGCTCCAGGCTCGCAGGAATGGCCAGGCGCAGGGTGCGGCGCTGCTCACCCTGCTCATAGCCCAGCACCCGGGTGAAGCCGCCATAGAAGGCCAGGCCCCAGGGGAAGCGCAATTTCAGCGGTTCCTGGCCCAGGGCATGCTTGACCGCTTCCCGGCTCATGGTGGCCCGCACTCGGAGTTCCCCCCCCACGATTTCCATCACCCGGGATTCGAAGCTGAGGTAGGGGGTGGCCAGGAGGCAAGCCTGGCGCCGTGCGCAGAGCTCGGCCAGGACTTCGTCCCGGAAGGGACCTGCGAGGGCTCCCGATACCCTGGGGAATTCCCGAAAGGGCAGCTTCACCTTGCGCTCCCGGGGCTCAGGACCCCGTCTCCCGGGGGGCCAGGGGCCCTTCGCCCACATCCATGTGGCGTCGGATCATGCCCCGCACGAGGCGCTGGAGGAAGGCGCCGCGACCGGCATGCCAGTTCATGGCGCTCGATGCCTTCCATTCACCGGCCAATTCGAAGAGGGTGGCCCCATCCAACTCGGTGCCCAAGAGCAGCGTGGGGACCTTGCGTTGAGCGATCTCCAGGAGGGTCTTGAGACGCCGACGTTCGTCGAGCCCGGCCCCGCCCACATGGAAGATCGCCAGGGAGGGATTGACCAGCAGGGCTTCCTTCAGGGCCTGGGCACCGGGCGCCAGCCGCGTCAGGGTGCGGATCTCCTCCAGGCTGGCCCTCAGTTCGTTCTCCAGCTCGGGATCGGCACTGATCAGCAGGATGCCCAGTTCCGGGATGCTGCTCCGGGTCTCGGCCCTCGCCGTCAGCTCCATGCGCTGGGTGAGACGTTCCCGCTCCTCCTCACGGCGGAGAAAGACCCAACGGGAAAGGGGGCCCAGGACCTCGGCCCCGGGTTCGAGGTGGTAGTGCAGGCCCAGGCTGCGCCCCCTCAGATGGCAGACCAGGGCGCCTGCCTGGATGCGGATTTCCTCATTGAGGGGAATGGAGACCAGGATCCGGTCCCCGGAATGCAGGGAGCCTTCCGGCAGATCCTGGTGGACATGGATCCGCGCGCCGCTGGTGCTCACATCCAGCAGGGTGGCTGTAAAGATATCGGCCTTCGGGGTGCTGAAGGTGACCTCCACCCGGCCCACCCGCTCGACGCGATAGGCCACGCGCTGGTCATTTTCCTGGATGACCTTGGGAAGGGAGAGCCGCAGGGTGCGACGACCCTCGTGAAGGCCCAGGCCCAGCATCTGGACGGAGGCTTCGAAGAAACCCATGCCCTGGGGAAAGCGCAGCTTGAGCTCGCCGGTCTTGAGTCCGAAGATCGCGTCGTCCCGGCTCATGGTAGCCAGCACATGCAGTTCATCGCCTTCCAGGGCCACGAAACTGGATTCGAAGCGGAGGTAGGGCGTGACCAAGACCAGCAGTTCTCTCCGGGAACAGGCCAAGGCCAGCACGCCCCGGATCTCCTCCTGCCCCTTGAGAATGTTGCCCACCGAAGCCTCCGATCTCCTCTTATCGTGCCGGGAAGGGGATACAGTTTAGGAAGTACGCCATTCTATTGTTACACGAGCCTGCACTAGGCGATCCGGGGAGGGGATGGGCCAGTTTGTCGCGAGCACCCCTAAAGAGGTCCAGGACATCCTGGAGCTCGCCTGTGCCCATCGGGAGCTGCTGATCCTGGTCACGCCCTACCTCCGCTTCGAATCGAATTTTCTCCAGATCGAAGGGGATGCCCTCCATGTGCGGATCACCATGAGCGCCGAAGACGCCATGTACGGATTGCGCAGCGCCGATCTCCGATTCCGCTTTCCCTTTTCCACCCGCTTTCTCGAGGGCAAGACCCGCCTGCTCGGCCTCGGCCAGGTGGAGGGTCGACGCAGCCTCAAACTCGAAATTCCCAAGCTCCTCCAGGATGACGATCTGCGGGGCGCCTACCGGGTCGAGCGGGTGGGCCGGGTGGAGGTCACCTTCAGCACGCCTCACTTCCAACTCCGCTCCGGCGCTCTCACCAACCTGAGCACCACGGGCGCCCAGATCCACGCCTCCCAGGATCACCTGGAGAGCCTCTTCCAGACCGGCGACCTCATGACGGTCACCATTCCCCTCGAGCCGGAGCTCAAGATCAATAGTCCGGCCCTGGTGAGGTGGGCCCAGGGACGCAGCCTGGGATTGGAATTCCTGCCCATCCTGCCGGAGGCCATGCTGACGCCCCTTTCCCGCTGGATTTTCCAAAGGCGGGAGGAGGATAAGGACCGGGTGAAGGGGCTGACCCCCTTGAGCCCTCTGCCCCCTACCGAAGGGGGTGGACTGGTGCTGGTCTCGAGTTCCCCAGAATTGGAGCAGGCTCTGCGGGATTATTTGGTGGGCCTCCCAAGCCTGCGCCGGATACCCCCGACGCTGGCGACGGTGAAGGAAGCGGCCATGGGCCACCCGGCTCTAGTGCTCTTCCACCTGGCCAGCCTCAGCCTGGACGACCGCAAGCGCCTGCGGGCCCTGGTGGAGGTACTGCCGGCGCGGATGCCCTTCCTCCTGCTGGGTTCCGATCTGGAGGCCTCGGCCCTCATGGGGCTGGGCACGGAGCTGAAGGCCGCCGCGGCCTATGTCCTCGGGCCCAAGCCCAGTCCCTTCTTCCAGCGCCTTCTGCAGGGCATCCTGCGTCGCCAGGACGAGGGCTTCGAAGGCATCCTGGCGCCCCGGGAGCCCGCGTGAAGCCGCGGGCCCTGCTGGTCTACAGCGCCCCCCGCAGCGGCTCTGGCGACGAATGGATGCGCTTTCTCCCCATCGGGCTGGGCTACTTGCAGGCCGCCCTGAAACAGAAGGGCTATCCCTGCCGCCTGGCGAACCTCTCGGGCCTATCCCGCAAGGAGGTGCTGGCCTACTTCCGCTCCCAGGAGGCCGAGCTCATCGGCGTCTCCATGTTCACCTTCAATCGCAAGCGCTGCTTCGAGCTCTTGTCCTGGGCCCGGGAGGCTCGTCCGAAGGCCGCGCTGCTGGCGGGGGGGCCCCATCCCACGCATCTGGCGGCCGATGTCTTCCAGGAATGCCCGGCCCTGGATGCCATCGTGAAGGGGGAGGGAGAGCTGCCCCTCCTGGGCGTAATGGAGGCCCTGGCCCTGGCACCAGGCGAGGACCACTGGAAGCGCTCGCCGGGCCTCATCCTGCGCCAGGGAGAAACCCTGCCCCAGCCCCCCCTGGAGGACCTGGATTCCATTCCCTTTCCCGCCCTGCACTTCGAGGCCGACTTCCTGGATGATCCGGGCCAGCTCGCCTACATCAGCACCAGCCGTGGCTGCCCAGCCACCTGCACTTTCTGCAACACGCCGGCATTCTGGGGTTCCTCCATCCGTTTCCGCAGCGCGGCTTCCGTCTTGCAGGAGATTCGCTTCCTGCGGGAAAAGCACGGCCTCACCTACATCAGCTTCCGGGACGACACCTTCACGGCCAAGAAGAGCCGCACCCTGGAACTCATGGCGCAGATCCAGGCCTCGGGCTTGCACCCCCTCTGGAACTGCCAGAGCCGCGTGAACCTAGTCGATGAGGAGCGCCTGGTGGCCATGAAGCGCGCGGGCTGCGAGTTCATGCAGTTCGGGGTGGAGCATGCCAGCGAGCGGGTGCTGGCGCTGCTGGACAAGGGCACGAACATGCGCCAGGCCCGCCAGGCCCTCTCCCTGGTGCGCAAGGTGGGCCTGAACCTGGGCATGTACCTCATCACAGGCATTCCCGGCGAAACCTGGGAGGACGTGGAAGCCAGCGCCGCCTTCATCCGGGAGACCCGACCCCACGATGTGCAGATATCCCCCCTGGCCATCTATCCCGGCACCCGGCTCTTCGAGCGCTACCGGGCCGAGGGCCGCGTGGGGAAGGACTTCTTTCGGGCCACCGGGGATGCGGAGGTCTTCGCCCGGGTGGATGGCCACACCGAGCGGGCCCTGCGCCACCTGGAGGCCGTGGCCACCCAGGAGCAAGCTCGCTCGGTCTATACGAGCGCGGAATTCGCCGAGCAGAAGAAGTGGTTGGGGTTTTGTGCGGTGACGAACCTGCTCTGCGGCGAGGCCGCGGAGGAAAGGAGCCACTTCCTGGAAGCCGAAGCCGAATACGACGAGATCATCGCCCTGGAACCGGCCAATACCTGGGGCTTCCTGAGGCGGGCCCTGTTGAGGGAAAGAATGAATCGGCGGCCGGAGGCCCTGGCAGATCTGGCGGAGGTGTTGCGCCTGGCACCGGGCAACCCGGAGGCCGAAGCCTTAAAAGTCCGTTGGTCCAAGGGGACGCGGAAACGCTAGACCCAGACGCCCTTCCAGACTTCCTGGACTAGATCCCGGGGTAATTGAGCACCGGGTGCACTAAACTGAGAGAGTGCCCGCACTGGAGCCTCCATGAACGAATCCCCAGCACCCTGCCTGCTCGATCCCCAACAGATGGATGCCTACCTGCTGAGGGTGGCCCGGGAGATCGCAGCGGCCTTCGGCCATGACGAGAACCTGGTCCTGATCGGCATCCGCAGCCGGGGCCTGCCCCTGGCCGAACGCCTGGGAACGAAACTCGAGACCCTCCTGGGGCGCGACGTGCCCATCGGGATCCTGGATATCACGCTCTACCGGGACGATCTGACGGAACTGGCCGGCAGCCCCATCGTGCGTCCCACGGAGATTCCCTTCCGGCTCAAGGGCAAGACGGTGGTCCTGGTGGACGACGTGCTCTTCACGGGGCGCACCATCCGCGCCGCCCTGGACGCCCTCCAGGATCTGGGGCGGCCCAAGCGGGTCTGGTTGGCGGTGCTAGTGGACCGCGGGGGCCGCGAGCTGCCCATCCAGGCCGATTTCGTGGGCCTGAAGCTGGAGGTTCCCCTCAACCAGCGGGTCTCCGTGCGGGTCGTGGAGATCGACAAGGTGGACGGAGTCTTCCTGGAAGGACGCATCTGAGATGACTACACCGCGCTATAGCTTTCCCCACAAACATCTGCTGGGCATCGAGCCCCTCAGCCCCCAGGACATCACCACCATTCTCGATCAGGCCAAGGCCTTCGAAGAGGTCTGTGAGCGGCCCGATATCAAGATCGTGCCGGCCCTGCGCAAGCGGCTGGTGGTAAATCTCTTCTTCGAGAACTCCACACGCACCCGAAATAGTTTTGAAATCGCGGAAAAACGACTCTCCGCCGAAATCATCAACTTCGACGCCGACACCAGCTCTCTCAGCAAGGGCGAGACCCTCGTGGATACGGCCATGAACCTGGAGGCCATGCACCCGGATCTCATCGTCATGCGCCATAGCGCCCCCGGAGCCCACGCGCTGCTGGCCCGCCACATGAAGGCGAGCATCGTCAATGCCGGTGACGGCGCCCATGAGCATCCCACCCAGGCCCTGCTGGACGCCTACACACTGCGCGAGCGGTTCGGCACCTTCGAGGGGCTCAAGGTCGCCATCGTGGGCGATATCCGCCACAGCCGCGTGGTGCGCTCCAATCTCTGGCTGCTCACCAAGATGGGCGCCAAGGTCACGCTGGTGGGGCCGCCCACCCTGCTGCCCACGGAGCTGAAGGACACCTGGCCCATGATGGAATTCAGCTACGACCTGGATTCGGTCATCCCCGAGATGGACGCCATCATGATGCTGCGGGCCCAGTTCGAGCGGGGCACGGGCCAGTTCATCCCCGGCCAGGGCGAATACATCCGCTACTACCAGATCAACGCTGCCCGCATGAAACGGGCCCGGAAGGATGTGGTCCTCCTGCATCCAGGCCCCATGAATCGCGGTTTCGAGATCACCTCCGAAGTGGCCGATGGCCCCAATAGCGTGATCCTCAGCCAGGTGACCAACGGCGTGCCCGTGCGCATGGCCGTACTCTACCTGCTATCCAATCCCCACGGAGAGCAGGTGCCCTGATACGCCGCTCCGCGGCGTATGTGAGAAAAGGCCCGCGTTGCGGGCCTTTTCTCTTGAAACGTGAAGCGTTTCAACCGGCGATGATGGCGCCGGAGGGGCAGGTGTCGGCGCAGGCGCCGCAATCGATGCAGGTATCGGCATCGATGACGTAGATGGGGTCGCCTTCCTTGATGGCCTCGACAGGGCATTCAGGCAGGCAGGCGCCGCAGGCGACGCAGGGATCGGTGATCTTGTGGGCCATGGTAAACCTCCAGACAAAGGACCGTTCGAGATTAGCCGGGGGAGTCGGTGGATTCAATCACATCCCGTCCGGATGCTTCCGGAAGGCCTGGGCCGCCACCGTTCCCAGGCGCCGCATAGACCCATCGGCAAAGCTGCCCCGGCGCCAGACGAGGGCTAAGGTGCGAAAAGGGGCAGGCTTGACCAGGGGCCTCAGCACCACGGAAGCCCGGGCAGCTTCCGTGGCCACGGCCAGCCGGGGCAGCAGGGTGACGCCCACACCGCTGGCGACCATCTGGACCAGCGTGGGCAGGCTGGTGGCCCGGTATCCCAATTCCTCGATCCGGGCCCGGCCGCAGGCCGCCAGGGCCTGGTCCCTCAGGCAGTGGCCATCCTCCAGGAGGAGTAGGTGTTCTCCCTCCAGCTCCTCCACCCGCAACGCCCGGTGGCTTCGGGCCAAGGAATGCCCAGCCGGGAGACAGACCCGGAAGGGGTCCTCCCCCAGCACTTGGTGATCCAGATCCCCCAGATTGGCCTCCAGGGCCAGGATGGCGCCCTCCAATTCTCCCTTCTGGAGGGCGGCCACCAGCACATCGGTGCGGGCTTCGGTCCAGAGCGGGAGGAGACGGGGGAAGGCCTCCCGGAGGGCGGGGACCAGGAAGGGCAGCGTGTAGGGCGCGAGTGTAGGGATCACCCCCAGGCGCAGGGGCCCGGCGAGGGGGTCCTGGCAAGCCCCGGCTTCCCGAACCAGTTCCTGGCTCTCGGCCAGGAGGCGGGCCATGCGGGCCAGGAGGATCTCCCCCGGGGGCGTCACCCGCACGCCGCCCCCGCCCCGTTCGAAGAGGACCACCCCCAAGGAGGCCTCCAGGGCCGCCAGCTGGGAGCTCAGAGAGGGCTGGGCCACTGCGCAGAGCTCCGCGGCCCGCCGGAAGTTGCGGGTCTCGAGAACCGCCAGGGCGTACTGCATCTGTCGGAGCGTGAAGGGGAGGGGCGTAGGCATCATGATCGTACCAAACTATCAATATCATAGAAATGATATCTTAGACTCGAATTCCCCTGGGACCGATGCTGATGGAGCGGCGCAGGAACGCGCCCCCACAAACAGGAGTAGACATGCTGACAGTCGGAGACCGCCTCCCCTCCTTTGAGCTTCAAGCCGTGACCAGCCTCGAGAAGGGCAAGGAATTCCAGGTGATCAACCAGGATAGTTATGCCGGGAAGTGGAAAGTGCTCTTCCTCTGGCCCATGGACTTCACCTTCGTCTGCCCCACGGAGATCGCCGCCTTCGGCAAGCGCAACGCCGATTTCCTGGACCGGGATGCCCAAGTATTGGGTGCCAGCACCGATAGCCATTTCGTTCACCTGGCCTGGCGAAACAACCATGGGGACCTCAAGGCGCTGCCCTTCCCCATGCTGGCCGATCACAAGCGGGAGCTGAGCGAGGCCCTGGGCGTGCTGCACAAGACCGAGGGCGTGGCCCTGCGGGCCACCTTCATCGTGGATCCCGAAGGGATCATCCGCCATGTCAGCGTCAACGATCTGAGCGTGGGGCGCAGCGTGGACGAGGTGCTGCGGGTGTTGGACGCCCTCCAGACCGATGAGCTCTGCCCCTGCAATTGGCAGAAGGGCGATGCCACCTTGCAGGTCTGAGCCCACCCGGGAAGCAACCCCAGGACCTGGGGTTGCTTCCCGCCCTTGGCATCAATCATCACGGAGCCCCCATGAACACATTGGAATCCCTGCGGGAGTCCCTTCCCCCGTACGCGAAGGATCTCAAACTCAATCTCCAGGCCGTGCTCGGCGAATCCACCCTGAACCCCGCCCAGCAGTACGGCACAGCCCTGGCTGTGGCGGCCGCTTTCCGCAATGCCCCCCTCCGGGCAGCCCTCGAGGCCGAGGCATTGGCGCGATGCGGCCAGGCCACGGTCGAGGATGCCCTGGCGGCCGCCGCCCTCATGGGGATGACCAACATCTTCTACCGCTTCCGGCACCTCGTCGGCAAGGAGGGCTACGGCCAGCTTCCTCCGCGCCTCCGCATGAACCGCGTGGCCAAGCCCGAAGGCCCCAAGCTCGACTTCGAGCTCTTCTGCCTGGCAGTGAGCGCCGTCAACGCCTGCGAAACCTGCGTTCGCGCCCATGAGAGCGCCCTGATCCAAGGCGGCCTCACGGAGGCCCAGATCCATGACGCCATCCGTATCGCGGCCACCGTCCATGGCGTCGCCGTGGCATTGGACGGGGAATCTCCGGCCCCTGGCCTTCGATAGTATTCTTGGAGGCTCCAAGGGCGCGTCCCTTGCGGTTCTTAAAAGGTGTGTTCATGATTCCAGGCCCAGTGGTGCTCCTCATTCTCGATGGCGTGGCCGATGGCGCCCGCAATGCCTTCGATGCCCCCTTCCAAGCGGGCATGCTGCACCTGAACCGCCTGCGCGCCCGCTATGCGGCAACGCAACTGCAATCCGGTGGCGAATTCGTGGGGCTGCCGGAGGGGCAGTTCGGCAATTCGGAAGTGGGCCACATGAACCTGGGCGCGGGGCGGGTGGTATGGCAGGAGCTCACCCGCATCGATGCGGCCATCAAGAAGGGCACCTTCCGCCAGAATCCGGCCATGGGACAGCTGATGTCCGAACTCAAGGCCTCGGGCAAGCGGCTTCACCTCATGGGCCTCGTGAGCCCAGGCGGCGTCCACAGCCACCAGAACCATCTCGTGGCCCTGGCCCAGTGGGCCCAGGCCGAAGGCGTTCCCACGGTGATCCACGCCTTCCTCGATGGTCGCGATACGGCCCAGAAGAGCGCCGATGGTTTCCTGGCACAGCTCACGGAAGACCTCCAGCCCTGCCCCCTGGTGAAGATCGGCTCCCTCTGCGGCCGCTACGTGGTCATGGATCGCGATAAGCGCTGGGAGCGGGTGGTGCGCGCCTGGAAGCTCTTGGTGGATGGCGTGCCCGAATTCCAGGCGGTGGACGCCAGGGCGGGCATCCAGGCTGCCTATGCGAGGGGCGAGACGGATGAATTCGTGAGCCCCACCGCCACGGCGGATTTCCAGCCCATGCAGGACGGGGATGGCATCATCTTTTTCAATTTCCGAGCCGATCGCGCCCGGGAATTCAGCCATGCCCTGGTGGACCCCTCCTTCGACGGCTTCCCCCGTGCCAAGCGCCCCCAGGTGAAGCTCGTCACCTTCACCCAGTACGACACGGAGCTGGACTCCCTCGTCAGCGTGGCCTACGCGCCCCAGAACCTGGAGAACATCCTGGGGGAACTGGTGGCGCGCCAGGGCTGGAAGCAACTCCGCACGGCGGAGACCGAGAAGTACGCCCATGTCACCTTCTTCTTCAACGGGGGACGAGAGGAGCCTTTCGAGGGCGAGGAGCGCCTGATGGTGCCCTCCCCCAGGGTCGCCACCTACGATCTGATGCCGGAGATGAGCTGCCACGAAGTGACCCGGGGCCTGGTGGAGGCCATTCGCGCCGGGGAGCACCGCTTCATCGTGTGCAACCTGGCCAATGGCGACATGGTGGGCCACACGGGTGACCTGAGCGCGGCTGTGATGGCCTGCGGCATCGTCGATGACGCTGTGCGCCAGGTGGCAGATGCGGTGCTGGCGGCCAAGGGCGCGCTCTTCGTCACCGCCGATCACGGCAACGCGGACTGCATGCGGGATGAAGCGGGCAACCCCCACACGGCCCACACCACCAACCCCGTGCCCGCCGTGATCGTGGCGGAGGGTTTCGAGGGCCGCCAGCTCCGCGCCGGGGGAGCCCTCTGCGACGTGGCGCCCACGCTGCTGGAACTGATGGGCCTCCCCCAACCCGCGGAGGTGGAGGGCCAGAGCCTGCTAAAGCTCAGCGGGAAGAGCGAAGCGGCCTACTAGTGGTGCCCGTCCGAAATACATGAGACAGACAAAGCGTACCCTGGGCACCACGTGGCAGGGGTCTGGGGGCATGGCAGTGCCCCCAGAGGGGTGACAGCCCGCAGACGCACTGCGTTTGCGGGCGCCAGAGGGGGCCTTGCCCCCATGGAAGTGCGCCCCGCCGTCAACAAAACTTGTACCTGTAATTCAGGCGGGGTGCACTAGGTCCTGAAGCGGGCCACCAGGGCAGCCAGGCCATCGGCCGTCCGAGCGAGCTGATCGGAGGTGTTGGCGTTGCTCTCCACGGTGGTGGAGAGCTGCACGCTGGCGCTGGCGTTCTCGATGGCCTTCTGGGCGCTCAGCTCCACCTGCTGGGTCACTTCGGCGCTGGCGTGGGCCTGTTCCTCCGTGGAAGAACTGATTTCCAACGCCATGGAAGTCACCTGACCAATGTGCTCACGAATTTCGGCCAGGGCCTGAACGGCATCCTGGACCGTGGATTTGCCCAGGGCCACGGCCTCGTTGCTGCCCTCGATGAGGGTGGCGATCTCCCGGGCGGACTGGGCGCTGCGCTCGGCGAGCTTCCGCACTTCCTCGGCCACCACGGCGAAACCCTTGCCCATGGCGCCTGCCTTGGCGGCCTCGATGGCGGCATTGAGGGAGAGCAGATTGGTCTGTCGGGCGATGTCCTGGATCACCCGCACAGCCTGGACGACCTTGGCGGTGGACTGCTCCACTTGGGCCATGGCCAGGATGGCGGCCTCCCCGGAGCGATCGCCCACCTGGGTGGCTTCCACGGCGGATTCGGCCTGCCGCTGACTGGCCTTCACATTGTTGGAGACCTCCTCGATGGAGGCGGTCAATTCAGTCATGGCCGAGGCCATCCGCTCCACGGAGCCGCGCTGTTCCTCGGCATTTCGGGCCAATTCCTGGCTGGTGGAGGAGATCTCGTGGTTGGCGGACGCGAAGGTCGTGGCATTCTCCGTGACGCGCATGGAATCGAAGCGAATGCGGTTGATCATGCCCTTCAACCGGGATTGCATGCCTCGCAGGGTGGCCAGGAGACTCGTGGAATCACCGGGCTGGGTGTCGATCTCCACCCGCAGGTCTCCCTCTGAAATGGCCCGGGTGACGCGAATGGCGTACTCGGGATCGCCTCCGATCTGGGCCTGAACCACGCGCACCATGAACATGGAGACGACGACGGCCGCGGCGATTCCGCCCCCTCCGCCCAACATCGGAACCCAGAGGCCCCGACCCGAAAGGTTCTGCAGGGATCCCAGAGACAGGGCCTCGAGCCCAAGCACTGCGATGAAAATCCCGATGACGAGACCGAAAGCCAGGCGGAGGCGATTCGCAAAGGTCATGTGCGGAAAGGGAATCCAGGTCTTCCGCTGGGTCTCCGCAAAACTCTTGCCCTGATTCATCAGGGCATAGACCCTTTCGGCCTCCCGAATCTGGGTTCGGCTGGGCTTGCTGCGGATGGAAACGAAGGCCGTGGTCTGGCCCTGTTCCACCACCGGGGTCACATTGGCATCCACCCAATAGAAGGCGCCATCCTTGCTGCGGTTCTTCACGTAGCCGTGCCAGGGTTTGCCGCTCTTGACCGTAGCCCAGAGATCGGCGAAGGCGGCCGGAGGCATGTCCGGGTGCCGCACGATATTGTGGGGCTGGCCGATCAGCTCATCCCGGGTGAAACCGCTGAGGCGCACGAACTCGTCGTTGGCGTAGGTGATGATGCCCCGGGGATCCGTCATGGAGACCAGGAAGGCGCCCTCCTGGACCTGTTTCTCCACTTTTGTGACGGGTTGGTTGACGCGCATGTGACCCCTCCCTCCAAGGCCCGGGAGCCCTGGTGGGACGATTATCATCCCCAACAGGGCGCAGGGTGAATTTAAGTACCGCTGCCAGGCTCTGGAGCTGAGTTCCCCGGTCTACTTCAGGGTGAGGATCAGTTCCCGTAGTCCTCCCCACACGATCTGCACGCCGATGGCCAGCAGGATGAAGGCTGATACCTGGCTGATGGTGGCGGCGCCTGTGTTCCCAAGGCGGCGGAGCACCTTGGCGGAGTAGCGGTAGAAGATGAAGACCGTGGTGGCGGCCATGGCGATGCCGCAGGTGATGGCCAGGAAGTGGACAAGCGTGTGAGGGTCGAAGACACGGCCGCTGGGCACGAGACTCAGCGTGACGGCCATGGCGCCTGGACCGGCCGTCACCGGCAGGGTGAGGGGAAAGAAGGCCTTGTCGAGCATGTAGGTCTGCAGCTCCGCCTTCTCCGACTCGCTCATCTTCGGATCCTTGTTGAGCATGTGCCAGGCGCTGTGGAAGAGCAGCAGCCCGCCCGCGATGGCGATGACGGGGATGGAGATGCCCAGGAGCTTGAGCAGCCAGCCCCCCACCAGCAAGAGGGAGGTGAGGAAGACGAAGGTATAGAAGCCGATCAGCGCCGCCAAGTGATTGCGCTGGGATTCCTTCACGCCCGCCGTGAGCTGCAGGAAGACAGGCGCCATGGCCGGCGGATTGAGGATGGGGAAGAGCGCCAGGAAGGCGAACATCATGGTGCTGAAAAAACCAAGCATGGATCACTCCCAGGCCGCCACCGCCGCCAGAGTCCATGGTAGGCAAGTCGCCATCAGGAGAATGTCACAGCCTACAGTCTGTCAATTCCCTTCGACCCCACCGTGCGAGCGGAAGGCCTATTTGCCCCTATTGCTGGTGCGCGTACGGCCCATCGCCTGTTTGGAAGGGGCGGGCCGGGTGGTCTTGTGGGCAGAGGGAGCGGGATGGCGCTCGGCGTGGCCGGGCAGGCCGGGCTGGGCATTGCCCCCCAGGCCTTCCGACCCCGGTTTGCCCGTGAGGCTGCCCAGGAGGTTGGCGGTGATGGAGGGATCGGGCTTAGACATAGCGGCACCTCAAGATGCGCAGAGGCGAGCAGACGAACGCCTGAGTGAATATCCTTCATTGTAGACCATCCGGGGGATTCGGCCTCTTCAAGCGCCCTTTTCCCCCACGTGCAGTGCCACGATGCCCCCCGTGAGATCCCTCCACAGGACCTTGGAAAAGCCGGCACTTTTCAGTTCCATCGCCAGGGACTCCTGGTCGGGAAAGGCGCGGATGCTCTCGGGCAGGTAGCGATAGGCCCTCGCGTCTCCGCTGATCCAACCTCCGATCCTCGGCAGGGCCTTCAGGCTGTAAAGATCGTAGAGGGCCCTCAGCCAGGCCCAGCGGGGACGGCTGAACTCCAGGATCGTGAGCCGGCCGCCGGGTTTTAGGACGCGCAGGAACTCCGCGAAGGCCAAGGGGCGGTGCTCCACATTGCGGATGCCGTAGCAGATCGTGAGGCCATCGAAGCATTCGCTGGCAAAGGGCAGGCGTTGAGCATCCGCCACCACGCTCGCCCAGACGAGGAGGTCCATGCCCTGGCGCTGAAACTTGGCGGGTCCCAGGGCCAGCATGCCCTGGGTGAAATCCGTGCTGAGGACCTCGGCACCGCGCCGTGCCAGGGCCAGGCTGGAATCCCCTGTACCCGCCGCGACATCCAGCATGCGCATCCCGGGCGCCGCGCCGGAGACCTTCGCCATGCGCCGCCACCAGTAGGAATCCAGTCCCAGACTCAATAGGTGGTTGAGCAGATCGTAGCGGGGCGCGATGGCGCTGAACATCGACTGGACCTTGGTTCCTTCGGGCATCGCGACCTCGTTGATGCATGTTCTTCGACATGGGGAAAAACCGCCGTGCGAAGATGCCATGGGCCTCAGGTACAATGGATCCTTTGGCGCGAATCTGTACCCTGTTGGAGGTTCCATGGAAACAACGCACGAGACGATCTTTGGGGGCAGCTTTCTGCTGACTCCCATCGGTAGCCAGTTCCAGTTTACGCCCGAAGAACTCAGCGAGGACGCCCGGGCCATTGGCCAGGCCGCCCGGGAGTTCGTGGAAGGGGAGATCATTCCGCGGGACGCCGAGATCGACAAGCTGGACCTGGACCTCACCAGGGAACTGCTATGCAAGGCTGGGGAACTGGGCCTCCTGAGCCTGGAGATCCCCGAGGCCTACGATGGCATGGATGTCGATAAGATCTCCGGCCTGATGGTGCTCGAGGAACTGGGCCGTCAGGCCAGCTTCTCGGTCACCTATGGCGCCCACACGGGCATCGGCACGCTGCCCATCGTCTACTTCGGAAACGAGCAGCAGAAGGCTAAGTATCTCCCCAAGCTCGGCAGCGGCGAGTGGGCGGCGGCTTACGCCCTCACGGAGCCCGGCGCGGGTTCTGATGCCATGAACTCCAAGACCGTGGCCACGCTGGATGGAGATCAGTGGGTCCTCAACGGTTCGAAGATGTGGATCACCAACGCGGGTTTCGCCGATGTCTTCGTGGTATTCGCCAAGGTGGATGGCCGCAGGTTCAGCGCCTTCATCGTGGAAAAGACGGACCCCGGTTTCCATATCGCCGCCGAGGAACACAAGCTGGGCATCAAGGGTTCCTCCACCCGCGCCCTCAGCTTCGACAACTGCCGCATCCCCAAGGACCGCCTGCTGGGCGAGATCGGCAAGGGCCATCGCATCGCCTTCGGCATTCTCGCCATCGGGCGCTTCAAGCTGGGAGCGGGCTGCAACGGGATCGCCAAGGAGGTGCTCAAGTACACTCTGAAATACACCGGCGAGCGGATGCAGTTCAATAAGACCATCAACAATTTCGGCCTCATCCGCAGATACTTGGCCGATATGGCCACCCGCATCTTCGTGGCCGAAAGCATGAACTTCCGCACCATCGGCTACATCAACGAGGGCATGCATGCCGCCAGCTGGGATCTGCCGGATGCCGCCAAGCGGAAGATGGAGATCATGGACGAGTTCCAGATGGAAGCCTCCATCATGAAGGTCTGGGATTCGGAAGCCCTGGGCCTCATCGCCGACGATGCCGTCCAGTGCTTCGGCGGCTACGGTTTCTCCGCGGAATACCCGCCCGAGAAGATCTACCGCGATAACCGCATCAACCGCCTCTTCGAAGGTACCAACGAGATCAACCGCATGATCATCGCGGGCCAGGTCTTCAAGAAATCCAGCAACGGCATCCTCCCCCTGCGCAAGGACACGGCCGATCTGCCCCAGCTGGGGACGGGGCCCCTGGCCCAGGCCGAGCGAGCCGTGGAATTGGCCAAGCGCCAGGCTCATTACGCCACGGCGGCCTGTCTGGAGATCACGGGCCAGAAGCTCATCGAAAACCAGGAGGCCGCCGCCCGGGTGGCCGATATGGTCAGCGAGGTCTACACCATGGAATCAGCCGTGGTGCGCGCCGCCAAGATGACGACGGCCGGGCATCGCTGGGCCGAACTGGCCAGGGATTGCGCCGAGATCCATGTGAACGAGAGCTTCGGCAAGGTCATGAACCACGCCCGACTGCTGGTGGCCGAAGTGCTGGAAGGCGAGGCCCTGGACAAAGCCCTGGCCGATCTGCGCGCCTTCGATAGCTTCGTGCCCGTGGCTGGCGCCAAGCGACGGGATCGCGTGGCGGCCCAGCTCATCGAGAAGGGTGCCTACCCCATCGAACATTTCTGAAGAGAAGTTCCGAAACAGAAGAAGGGCCCCAGTTGGGGCCCTTCTTCATTTAGGATTTCGAGGCTTAGCGCGACCTGGAGCGATCGGCGGAGGGGCGTTCCGGGGCCGACTGGGAGGCGCTGGGACTGGAGGGACGCTCCTGCCGGGAGGGTTCGGAGCGAGGCGTTTCCCGGGGACCCTCCTGTCGGGAGGGCTCGGTGCGCTCCCGAGGAGTCTCCCGGACCGTGGGGCGCTCCACCTCGCGAAAGCGCTGTTCCTGCATCCGCTCTCGAGGCACCTCTCGAGACGCGGGGGCCGTTCGTTCCCGAGGCGTTTCCTGGCGAGAGGGTTCCATTCGCTCCCGGGGAGTGTCCCGGACCGTCGGGCGCTCTGGGACGCGCCCCCGGTCTTCCTGACCCCGGACGGGCACGTCCCGAGGGGTGGTGGGCCGACCCGGGGAGGTGACGCGTCCCGGGGCCGCGGGCCGCGGATCGGGCTGGGATTGACGGGGCGCAGACGGACCGGGGCGATTGTCCCGGATGACGGGGCGCCCGGGAACAGGGCGGGTGCGGTCCTCGAAGGGCGTTGGGCGGAGATCGCGGCTACCAGGGTTTTGAACCCCACGATTGGCGGGCCCAGGGGTCCCGGGATCCCGACGCAGGATGGTGCGGCCCGTGGCAGCCTGGGCCTGGCGATCATAGGTCTGCATCCGCTCCCGGAGCAGGGGACGCTGGGTCACCGCGTGCTGGAACTGCCCGGGGTTGGCGAATTCATTGCGGGTGACCATGAGGGGACCCCGCTGCCAGGGAGGCGTGAGGGAGCGCCCGCCCGGGACACGGTTGAAATTGCGGAGGATGTTCACATCGGAGTGGATGCGGTAGTGAAGGTCGCGACGCCCGATGTAGCCCACATCCACGACATTCCAGCAATATCCGCCGCCCCAGGCGCCATAGCCCCAGTGACAGGGAGCGTTCCAGTAGCCCAAGGGGGCCCAACCGAAGTAGCTATCACTCGAATTCCAGGCCACCCAGGCCGGGCTGTAGTAGACGCCGGGCACCCAGTACCACCCGAAGCTCGCGCCCCAACCCCAGCGGCCATGGTGGTGGGTGACATAGCCCCAGGGATCGTCGCTGACCCAGGTCATGCCCCCGGCATAGGCGCCCCAGTGGCCGTTCCAGTAAGGGCGCCATTCCACGCTCACCCCCGTGGGCCGCCAGCACCAACTGCTGGTTTCGTCCACGTAGATCCATTC
Organism: uncultured Holophaga sp.; assembly: GCA_963664825.1. Lineage (GTDB taxonomy): Bacteria > Acidobacteriota > Holophagae > Holophagales > Holophagaceae > JAYREN01. Next base: position 1,691,741 of record OY761614.1, on the reverse strand, counting down.
CCCGTTTTTATCCAGGTCATCGGCGTAGTAGCGGATCTCTTGGGGCACCTTGTCCCAACTGGCCCCGCGGCGGATGGCCAGATGGTCGTCGCACCACCCGTCGAAGGCATCGGCGTCGTAGGTGTTGAAGCTGCGCACCCGGTCCAGGCGGTCCTGCCTGCTGTAGACCGTGAGCCGCTCCCCTGCGGAAAGGGTGCTGTGATCGGCATCGTTGGCGAAGGTGGCCCTGCCGCTATGGACCCGCACGCGCACGGTGCGATCCTGTTCGACCTCACAGCTGGCGCTGGACTTGTCGGCCAGGGTGGCCGTGCCGGAGGGCGTGTCGATGCGGATGCGGGCTTCGCTCTGGGAACCCACCATGACGCGCAGGCGTCCGTAGTCCAGGCGCAGGAGCACCTGGCGCGCTCCCTTCTGATCGGTGAAGAGCGCGGCGACCTGGAAGCGGGTCGAACTCCCAAAGGCGATGCGGCTCCCGTCGCCCAGTTGCAGGACACCACGTCCGCGGCTTTCCACCACATCCCCCTCAGCCACAGGGATCCCCCGGCTGAGAGCCTCTTCTCCCTCGCCCTTGTGAATGCGCACATCACCCTCTAGCACCTTCACCTGGGCGTAGCGCTCGGGGCTTTCTCCCAGATAGGAATCCTCGTCCGGCGCTTGCGCGCGCAGCGCGGGGGAGACAATGGCGACGGGGGCCATGAGCAGGGCCAGCGTCAGCTTGCTTCGATCGAATGGGGCGCATTGCATGACATCCCTCCAATATTCATTGTGACCCACGGGATCCCACAGGACCCTGGTTAAGGATGATTTCCCTGATGGGATGAAGCTAGGGCCGTGCCAAACCAGTCCCTGGACTGCCCCGGGCCCTCCTCTCAGAGTTTGTGCCCCTCGGCACAGGTCCCGGGGTTCCTCTATAGAATGAAGACATAAGTTGTCCAACGCCTTTTAGCGAAGGGTCCCATGAACGCGATGCCTCTGGTCTTGCTCTCCTTAGCCTTCCTGGCTCTCTCCTATCGCTTCTACCATTGCTGGATCGCCGCCAAGGTGGCCACTCTCGACGACGCCCTCGTCACCCCCGCCCACCGTTTCTACGATGGCCACAACTTCTATCCCACCAGCCGTTGGGTGCTCTTCGGCCACCACTTCGCCGCCATCGCCGGCGCCGGCCCGCTGGTGGGGCCCGTCCTCGCCGCGCAGTTCGGCTACATGCCCGGGCTCCTGTGGATGCTGCTTGGATCCGTGCTCGCCGGCGCCGTCCACGACTACGTGATCCTGGTGGCCAGCCTGCGCCACGACGGCAAGTCCCTGGCGGAGATCGTGAGCGCCGAGATCAGCCGCCCCAGCGGCATCCTGGCCTCCATCGCCATCCTGTTCGTGATCCTCATCTCCATGGCCTCCCTGGGGCTGGTGGTGGTGAACTCCCTGGCGGAGAGTTCCTGGGGCACCTTCACCATCGCGGCCACCATCCCCATCGCCATCGCCATGGGCCTCTGGATGTACAAGCTGCGCCCCGGCAAGATCGTGGAAGCCACCATCGCGGGGGTGATCCTCATGAGCCTGGCGGTGATCTTCGGTCGCTTCATCCCGGGCTCAAGTCTGGCTCCCTACTTCACCTTCAGCCACCACACCCTGACCCTCCTGCTCTGCGCCTACGGCTTCACGGCCTCCGTCCTGCCCGTGTGGCTGCTGCTCTCCCCCCGGGACTACCTCAGCTCCATCATGAAGGTGACGGTCATCGGCGCCCTGGCCCTGGGGGTCATCTTCGTGGGGCCGCACATGCGCATGCCCGCCGTGACGACCTTCATCCATGGGCACGGGCCCGTGGTGCCCGGGACCCTCTTCCCGTACCTCTTCATCACCATCGCCTGCGGCGCCATCAGCGGCTTCCATAGCCTGGTGAGTTCCGGGACCACGCCCAAGATGATCACCCGGGAGCGAGACGCCCGCATCATCGGCTTCGGCGCCATGCTCACGGAAACCGTGGTGAGCGTGCTGGCGCTGGTGGCGGCCTGCTCCCTATTCCCCCTGGACTACTTCCAGATCAACGTGCCGGCCGACAAGTTCGCCGCCATCGCCAACCAGCTCCATGCCATGGGCTTCACCCAGAGCAATCTGCCCGAACTCTCTCGCCAGGTAGGTGAGCACGTGGCGGGCCGCACGGGAGGCGCCGTCTCCCTGGCGGTGGGCATGGCTCAGATCTTCAGCGCCATCCCAGGCCTCAAGTCCCTCATGTCCTACTGGTACCACTTCGCCATCATGTTCGAGGCCCTCTTCATCCTCACGGTCATCGACGCGGGCACGCGCATCGCCCGCTTCGTGCTCCAGGAGGCCGGGGGCAAGCTGTGGAAACCCTTCGGAAGGCCCAATTGGCTGCCCGGGACGCTCATTTCCAGCACGCTCATCGTCGTGAGCTGGGGCTACTTCATCTACACCGGCAACATCATGACCCTCTGGCCCCTCCTGGGCACGGCCAACCAGCTCCTGGCCGTCATCGCCCTGGCGGTGGGGACCAGCTTCCTCCTCAACCGGGGCAAGGCCCGGTACGCCTGGGTGACGCTGGTGCCCATGGTCTTCGTGGGCGTCGTCACCGTCACAGCCAGCCTCCTGAACATGAAGAACCTCTATTGGCCCCAGATGACGGTGGCTTCCACCCGCGTCAGCGGCGCCATCAACTTCGCACTCACGGGCGTGATCCTCCTCTGCCTCTTGCTCATCCTCGTGGACGCCACGCCCCGATGGATAAGAGCAATCGCCGCCAGCAGGAAGCCCTCTGCCAAGGCGGAGGGACCGATCATTCCCTAGGAAAGCATCAGGGCCTGCGGCCCAGTTCCAGGGGCTTGCCATCCACACCTTCCCCGGGGCGGATTTGGAGTTCCCGGGCCAGGGTCGGGGCCAAATCCACGATGCGCACCGGTTCGAAGCGTGTTGCTGCCTCCCAGGGGCCCCAGAAGATCAGGGGCACCCGGCGGTCCGTGTCGCACGGATGGCCATGGTTGGCCACATGGGCTGGATCATCGATCATCACCGAGGGGCGGAAGGCCAGCAGGAGATCCCCGGAGCGCCCCGGCACATAGCTCAGGCGCAGGCGCTCCCCATAGGGACGCCCCTCGGGATTGGGATTCCCTGCCGGGTCCATGGCTTCCAGTTCTTCTGCCGTGCAGGCCTCGAGGATATCGGGATCCTTCTTCGCGATTTCCGCGGCCAGGCGGAGGACCTCGCTGCGGCGCTTCCCGGTGGCGCGGAGGGCCCCTTCATCCAGATAGAGCTGCGCGGAATCCGGCGTGCGGAAGAGGGGGCGCTCTACGCCCAGATGCTGGCCCACTGCGCGGTCCAGGGCGCGACCCCAGGCGATGATATCCAGGCGCTGGGAGGTGATGCCCTGGGCCAGGAGGCGCTCGGGAAAATCGCCCGCCCCGTGATCCGCCGTCAGGACGACCCAGGCTCCGGGGTTCCTCTTTTGAAGGCGCGCCAGGAATTCCCCCAGAGCGTGGTCCAATCGGCGGATCTGATCCCGCATCTCCGGGCCCTGGTTGCCGAATTCATGGCCCACATAGTCCGTGGCCGAAAGGCCCAGGGCCAGCAGATCGGTGCCCTTGCCCAGCCCCAGATGCTCGTGTTCCATGAGGGCTTCCGCGGCGTCCAGGATGGACTGATCGAAGAAGGGCGAAGCCTTGAAGCGGTTCCAGAAGGCGCCGTCCAAGGGCATGCCCACGCCCTGGACCAGCCGGGGCAGTCCAAAGGAGATGGATTTCCCCCGGATGAGGTAGGTCCCCCCCGGCTCCGGCTGGCCTGCGGAGGCCTCCCAGAAGAAGCTGCCGCTCTGGATCCCCTGGAGCAGTTGGCGGTTGTGGGCCTGGAGCCATGGGGGGAGTTCCTTGGCGTAGGCGGTGGAAGTGGTGAAGCCCACCCCCGGCTCGAACCAGTAGACCCCGTCCCCCTGGGCCCCGGCCATGAGGATCGCCGAACGATCCTTGCCGGTCATGGCAAAGCTCCGCCCCCCGGGAATCTGATTCCGCACCCACTGGCCCAGGGTCGTGCCGCGAAAGTTCAGGGCGCTGGCCCCGCGCCTCCCGGCCCCCAGCACTGGGGATGCAGGATCCTCCACGCAGTACGCCCACTTGCCCGTGGCTCGATCCAGCCATCGATTCTCCGTGATGCCGGTGTGGGCCGGATGGCGGCCGCTCAGGATCACCGAATGCCCCGGTCCGGTCTCCGTGTAGCCATGGTCATGGTAGGCCCCCCGGAACCACGTGCCCTCACCTGCCAGGCGGCCGAGGCCCCCGGGCAGATCCTTGCCCCAGCGCGCCATGAGATCTTCCGAGAACTGATCCACGGAGATGACCACCACGAGGCTGGGCCGCGGAGCGGAAAGGACGGGCAGGGCCGAGATCAGGGTTATGAGGGGGAGAGTAAGGGCGCGCACAGGACCTCCGCTCCCAGTATCCCGGAAAGAGGCCCCAGGGGTCGATCAGAGGCCCTCGGCCCGCATCGCCCTGACCACGGCGGGCGGGATGGAGGGGACCTGAGCGCTGCCAGGCAGGGTCCCGTAACGGGAGGGCTGTCCGATGGATTGGGCGTAGCGGTCCCAGGAATGCGCGAAGGTGCGCCAGGCTGGACCATACAGGCGCATCACGGCCAGGGCGGCCCATTCGTTGGCCAGGAGCAGATCCGACGAACCCTGGGCCACGGCTAGGAGCAGCTCGGCGGCCCGGTGGTAGTCCCCGGGGATGAAAAACTGGTCCCTGCGGTAGAGATCGAACAGCCTCGCCCGGAGACTCGCCGGATCCCCCTTCGCATCCAGGCTGGCCAGGACAGGTGCCGCGGGACTGCGCGCGGGGTCCGTGATCCATTCCGGCCCCTTGGCGTCCGCCTTCATGCGGCCCCTGATGCGGGCCATGATCGCGGAGGAGGCTTCCGCGTTGGCTTGCTCCGGAGTGCCAGCACGACTCACGCGCAGGGGCGGCAGGAAGGCATCCAGGCGCAGGGCGTCCGTAACCACGTTGGCGCCCTTCTCCTCGATGGGTTCCTGGTCCCGGGTGTGCTGATTCAGATACTGGGACCCAAAGCGCTGGGGGCGGCCTAGCCTAGTGAGGAAGCGGTCCTCGGCCAGGAAGGGCATGTTGCCATACGTGGCCTTCCTGAAACAGGCCAGGAGGGCTAGTTCCCGGGCCACCAGGAAATCGTCTAGGCTGTCCCCGTGCTGGAAGATGAGGGCCGCAGCGCCGTAGCTATGTGCGTCCTTCAGCCGGTCTTCCCGCAGCAGGGCCCGCGCCCGATCCCGGCGTTGGAGTTCCTGAGCCTGGAGTTCCAGGATCCGCTCCTTCTCCGTGGGCATGGGCCCTTGGCGGACGGCCTGATCGGCGTCCCGAAGGCGGGCCATCTCTTCATCCGGCGACTGAGCGGAAAGGGGCAGCAGGGAGAAGACCAGGATGAAGGGGATAGGGCGCATGGGATATCCCCGGGAATGATTGCCCAAAGCCAGCGAAGAGCTTTCCCTCACTGCACCCCCCAGATTTCCTTCAGCCGCCCCACTGTCCGCGACCATGCCAAGGACCTGGGCCGACAGGCCGAATGCTGGATCGCGAAAAGGTCTGGTTCCCAGACGGCCTCGGATGGGGAATGAGTTTGAATCCACTTCACCCGCACCACATATTCGGCCTTTTCTGGGTCGGCCATGTGCGTGAACATCTGCGGAGCTTGGATCCGGGCATCGGGATGGTGGATGGGGACTCGCCGGCCATCCTCAAGCGTCACCTGGAAGGCATCCACCTTGACGACGGGCTCTTCGATGATCCCGACGCCGACATAGCCCCGGCCAGGAATGAACACCCAGACGCGGCCGCCGGGTTTCAGTAGGGCGAGGGTCTTGCTGTACCAAGGGCCACCCCCAGCAGAGATGAAGCCATATTTGATCGCCTCGAACCAGTTCCGGGATTCCTCGTCGCCAAAGGCGGCGTAGTATTCGCCATTCCACGGCCCTTGCTCCCCAACAGTAGGTTTCCTGGCTTTCTTGAGCGGCTGCCAAATTTCGGAGGCCGGGGTGTCATCTGCGGTCCCATCAATTGTCTGAATGGCTACCTGGGTCGCACCGGCCCTTGGTCCAGGGTGGGGCCAGATCTTCGTGGCCAGTTCAAAGAGTTCCTCGCTTCGGGCTTTGATGCGGATTTCGTCCCAAGCCTGGTCGTCCGTGAACTTCTGGAAGTAGGTGTTCAGCATCAGGAGGCTGGTGCTGACGATCTCCTTCCGCTTTGCCTTGAAGGGAGCGTTGCTTAGGGACGAATTGAATTGGGGGGTGACCAGGGTGAGGTTCCCGATGCTGTGCAGGAGCCTCGTCCGGGTAGCGATGGATTCATCCGTCATGGTTTCGATCGGCCAATGGTCCGGAGCCCACTTTTGCGGAAGAACGTGTTCCACGGTCAGGGCCGTCGGCAGGTTCTGCCATTCCTGCTTGTCGGAACGCAGCGACAGTTCCAGGGCTTCCAGCAGGCCCCGGACCTTGCTCGCCCGGTTCGTGTACAACGCGCGATGGCACCATGCCTGGCGGAACTCGGGGTCGGCTGGCCAGCGCTGGCTCTCGCCATCCAGGTCGTGCAGCTTCTTTCTTAGCAGGCCCGGATCCGAGGATCCATCGCGAACCATCTCACCCAGGAGGCGGTTCAGGAAGATGCGGTTGTAACCCTTGGGAGTGAAACCACAGACGAAGCGGCGCACCACGTAGGATTCCAGATCGTCCAGTACGGCCGTAACAGCCTCCGCTTCCTCCCCGTGCTGTTCCAGGAAATACAGCACCAACGGCGTCAGGGTGGCGGTATCCAGCAACTTCATCCGGCGGCAGAAGGACCCAAGCCGGGTTCCTTGCGTTGGTGCCAGGAAGGTCGAAAAATAGCCTGCGATGTTGTGAAGTTGCTCAAGTTCCTGTTCGGTATTGCGTTCCTTGGCACCCCACCACTCCCGAAAGCCTTCGAAAACAGAGGAAACCTTGAGGTCTTCCTGGCGGCGCAGCCCCAGGTAGTGATAGAGCAGCAGGTCCAGGCGGGAGTTCTTGAGGCGCCCCTGGGTTTCTTCCACTTTCCAGAACTTGGTGCCTTTGGCGCCAGCCTCGTTGTCCGGCTTTTCGTCAAAGGGCTTCCAAAACTGGTCGTAGAGGGCGTCCACATCCTCGCCATTCCGGGAGAACTGCAGGAAGAGGTAGTTCCGCACCAGATCACTGGGCTGTAAGGGCACACCCCGGGCATTCAGGGTCTCGAAAATGATCTGAGGGTCATCCTCGCGATCATCTAGCTTCAGCACCATTACCTGGAAGCAATGGTGGAGCGCCTTCATCAGCAACCGTGCGTTGGCCAACTCCATGGGGAGATGTCCGTAGGGGATCTGGAGATAGGAATCCCGACCGATGGAATGGATCAGGGCGTGGGCCAAGGTTTGCCCTTCCGGGTCCCGCTCGATAGGAATCCGCTCGTCATGGGCCTTCCCTCGCAGGAACAGGGACAGCAGGCCATAGAAGAAAAGGTAGGTCTGGACGAGGGGCGGACGTTCCGTGCGCTTGCCGTTCACCTTCACGGGGTAGCGCTTGCATACGGGCTCAAGCCCCCCTTGCTCCACCAACCCTTGAAGGATATCCCGCCCCACATTGGTCGGGCGGACCTTGTGGTGATCGGTCTTGTCCTTGTAGTCGCCCTTGTTCCGAGTGAGTTGCCTCAGGTCATCCATCAGGCCTTCGTCCCCCGTGACCTTCACAAGATCCCGGAAGGCCAGGAACATCAGTTGGAAGGTGGTGATGCGCTGCTGGCCATCAATGACCTCCCGGGTGTTGATACGATCGCCGCCATTGTCCGAAGGGGCGCCCAGCACCAGCGTGCCGAGGAAATGTTTCCGGATGGGCTTGAGCTGGCTTTCCTTGGCTCCCGCCTCTAGGACGGAATACCGTTCCCTCAGGCCTTCTACCCGGTCCGTGATGTCATCCCATAGCGGCAGAACCTCTTCCGTGAGGGTCCAAACATAACCTCGCTGGAAGAGCGGGATCAGATACTGCTCACGGTTATCGAAGAGCTGGACGATCGAGGATTTGTCAGGTTGCATGGGTGGTCCTTTGGAACCTGGAGTCTCTTGATGGTTTTTCCGGCAGTTTCAGTAATGAGGTCTACCTCATTCGACCGCGAACCCTGATCCGATCAGCCGTGTATATGACCTTGCGGCGATTCTGGATTTCCAGGTCCCACCCGGCCGCCTGAAGGGCAGGGGTGATGAACTGATTCCATATGTCGGACTCGGTGAGAGCACAAAGGTCCATGGAGGAATCCTTTGGGAGTTAGCCCACCCGGAGCGGGGTAGACCTTTGTTGGAATTCCTCTGAGTTTAGCCCCTATAAAACATTCTGAGTTATTTAATGTATTACAGGACATCACCCCTGCCCCAGGATCTCCCTCAGGGCCTTCACGTGCTGTTGGAAGGCGGCCCGGCCCTCCGGGGTCAGATGCAGGTAGGTGCGGGGCTTGCGGTCCACGAAGGTCTTGTCCTGGACGAGGTAGCCCGCCTCTTCCAGCCTCAGGAGATGGGCGCCCAGATTGCCATCGGAGAGCTTCAGGAGATTTTTCACGTAGGTGAAATCCACCCGGGCATCCGCGTCGAGGGCCGCCAGGGCGGCGACGATCCTCAGACGAACGGGCTGGTGGATGACCTCATTGAGTTCGGCCATGATCACTTCCAGCGCAGCTTGACGTAGAGGCCCGGCACGAAGAGTCCGCCCCCGCCGAAGACCGCCATCCAGAGCATGAAGTACCGGGGCGGCAACCATGCGCGGCCCACCAATGTGGCGATCGTGACCAGGATCCCGATGGCGCTGAGGATGGGGCTTCGGAGCCAGATGCCCATCAGCACATAGGCCAGCATCATGACGCTGATGATCAGGGTCAGCTCGTCCACGCCATTCTTCCTGGGGATCAGCAACCCCAGCACCATGGCGTACGTGATCACGGCCAGCCAGAAGAGGGCGATCTGCCCCAGCAGTTTCCGGGCCTGTTCGCTCTGCACCATCCCCTTCCGGTGATGGCGAATTCCCGCCCCCACCGTGCCCACGATGCCCAAGGCCGAAAGCACCATCCAGATCCGGCCACTGTTCCGAGGAGAAAGGTAGCTTAGGGTAAACCCTAGGATCCAGACGGCCCCCCAGAGGAGTAGATTGGTGCCCAGCTCACTTCCAGCCACGGCGCGACGGGTCTGGCGGGCCACCTGGTCGATATCGGCCAGGGCATCCCGGGCTTCCTCCTGGGTGATGGTGGGCATATTCGCTCCAATCGGATTCAAGTGTAGATGACCTGCGTGGCGGGTTCAGGCTACTGGATGCCGATCTGAATCAGCAGCATGTTGTTGATGGAGGTTTCGCCCTCCCAGAACAGGACCATCTGGCGGGTCTCCGGCTGGGGCTGCTTGCCACTGGCCACCAGGGTCGAATACAGGTCCGCATAGGCCTTCCCGATTTGAGAGAAGGAACCCGTGAAAACCTTGGTGGCGCAGGTGAAGGCCTGGAGGGTCCGCACCTGGCACCCACCGGAGGCCTGGGTGCCCTTGGGCACCCGCACGCCCACCTCCATTTCGAAGGCCTTGCTCGGGTCCCCATTCATCCCGTGATAGACAACCTGCAGGGGACTCGCATTCGTCAGACCCGCGGCCGCCAGGGCCCTTTGAAGCTGGGGCACCAGTTCCATCATCCGGGCCGGGATCTCCGGATAGGTGGTCCTGAGGCTCAAGTGGAAGAAGGTGCCTTCCGCGAAGGTCTGGATGGCGGAAGGCCCGCTGAAGGCCACCGGCTTCTCCATGAGCTGGGCAGAAGATTCGGGGGCAGAAGCGGCAAGAGCCGCGCAGCAGAAGAGGGGAAGGAAAAAACGGGAAGGGATCATGGGGACCTCCGGGGTCGGTTCAGAGCTCAATCGGCACCATTGCCAAGGAGAACTCTGCAATACAGAGTAATCTGCGAAACCCAAGAGTCAATCCCCTCTCAAATAAAAAGAACGGGCCCGGAAAAGGGCCCGTTCTTTTATCGCAGCAACGCCTTACCCGATGGTGGCGACCATCACGGCCTTGATCGTGTGCATGCGGTTTTCCGCCTCGTCGAAGACGACGCTGTGGCGGGAGCGGAAGACCTCGTCGGTGACTTCCCGGATATCGAAGCCCTTCTCCTTCTGCTCCTTGGCCAGCTTGGTCTCGAAGTCGTGGAAGGCGGGCAGGCAGTGCAGGAAGAGCACGTCCTTGTTGCCGGTGGCTTCGATCATTTCCATCGTGACCTTGTAGGGGGTGAGTTGCTTGACGCGCTCGGGGATCAGGGCCTCTTCGCCCATGGAGGCCCAGACATCCGTGTAGAGCACATCGGCGTCCTTCACGGCGGTCTTCATGTCGTGGCAGACCTCGATGATGGCGCCGGTCTCCTTGGCGGCTTCGCGAGCGACGGCCAGCACCTTGGGATCGGGGTTGAGGCTATCGGGGCCGAGAGCCACGAAGTGCATGCCGGTCTTGGCCGCGCCATACATCAGGGCGTAGCTCATGTTGTTGCGGATATCGCCGCAGAAGACCAGCTTCACCTTGCTGAGGGGCTTGGCGCAGTGCTCCTCGATGGTGAGGAAATCGGCCAGGATCTGGGTGGGGTGATCGGAATCCGTGAGGCCATTCCAGACGGGCACGCCGCTATGCTTGGCCAGCTGTTCCACCACCTCCTGCTTGAAGCCGCGATACTCGATGCCATCGAAGAAGCGGCCCAGCACCTTGGCGGTATCTTCCAGGCTCTCCTTCTTGCCCATCTGGGAGCTATTGGAATCCAGGAAGGTGACGTGGGCGCCTTCTTCCAGGGCCCCCACCTCGAAGGCGCAGCGCGTGCGCGTGGAGGCCTTTTCGAAGAGCAGGACGATGTTCTTGCCTTTGAGCAGGTAGTTGAAGACGCCCATCCGCTTCTTGGCCTTCAGATCGTGACTGAGATCGAGCATGTAGCGGACTTCAGAAGGCGTGAAGTCCATGAGGGTGAGGAAGCTGCGACCCTTGAGGTTGACGGCCATGGTTGATTCTCCGTCGGCATCGTTGGGACAAACCCTGGGAAGGGGACGCGCGGACCCTTCACGAGGCGAAACAATAATTTCACCACGGGAACCCGTCCTGGGCGACCCCTCTTCCAAAAATCCCCCCGAACCTACTTTTTCTTGGCCGCGGCCTTCCAGGCGGCCAGGAGCTTGGCCTCGGCATCAAGACTGGGGCCCGCCAGCTTGTTCCGGCCCTTCTCCAGGGTCTCCTGGGTCTTGAACCAAGCCAGCGTGTCCTTCACGGTCTCCTCCACAGGGCGGAACCGCAGTCCGGCCTTGATGGCCTTGGCATTGTTCCAGGTATGAAAGCCCCGGGTCTCCCCCTCGGCGGGAGCCCAGATGGGGAATTCCAGCCCGTCCTGCTGGGTCACGAAGGTCGCCGGTATCCATTGGAGGGTGGACTGAGTGAAGGTGGCCCTCTGGCAGGCCTCGATCACACGCCCCCAGGTCAGTGCCTTCTCGGGACCGCAGGCGTTGAAGGTGCCCGTTGTGCCATTTTCCGCCAGGCGCACCAGCCACTTGCCCAGATCCCGCACATCGATGATCTGGATGGGATCGGAAGCCCGGCCCGGCACGGCGATCTCGCCGCCCCGCTGGAAGCGGGCGGGCCAATAGGTGAAGCGCCCGGTGGGGTCATCGGGGCCCACGATGTAGCCTGGGCGCACCACCGTCACCCGGCCGGGCATGGCCTTTTCTGCGGCCTGCTCACAGAGGGCCTTCAGGGCGCCGTAGTATTCGGAATTCTTGCCCATATTTTCCAGGGCCGGATCGGGCATGGTGGCCAGGGGCGCGGCCTCATCGCCGCGGACGGGATTGGGTTCCTTGTAGGCGGAGATGGAGCTGATGAGGATGTACTGCCTGCAACGCTTGGCCAGCAGTTCCGCCGAGACCTTCACCAGGCGCGGGTAGTAGGCGCTGTTATCGATGACCACGTCCCATTCGCCCTTTTCCAAGGCCTTCAGACCCTCGCCCTTCAGGGGATCACGCTCCCCGTGGAGCCTCTCGACGCCAGGGAAGAGATCCGGACGGGTCTTGCCGCGGTTGAACATCGTCACCCTGTGGCCCCGGGCCTGGGCGGCCTCGATGGTGGCGGGCCCCAGATAGCCCGTGCCTCCCAGAATCAGGATGCGCAGGGGCTTCACGGGCGCGGCGGAGAGGCTCCCGGGCAGGCACGCGAAAGCGCCTAGAACGAAGATCCACGGAGGGAAGAGCCGTCGAAGAAGGGCCATGGGAGCTCCTGGAAATGGGCCGAAGGTGAATCGATTCACAATGCCTCGTAAGCTTACATATATAATCGCTCGAGTATCCAATGCAAGCCACGAATCTGGAGAATGCCATGCATGAAGTCCCTGATACCGCGCCAAGACCGGGCCTCCTGGGACGACTGGTGAGCGTGAAGCCCGGCGAGGGGCGGGCGCTGCTGCTTTCATCGGCCTACTTCTTCTGCCTCATGCTGGGCTACTACCTGCTTCGGCCCCTGCGGGAGGCCATGGGTATCGCCCGGGGGGCCGACAAGCTGCCCTGGCTGATGACGGGGACGCTGTTGGCCATGCTGCTGGCCAATCCGGCCTTCGCCGCCCTCGTCTCGCACCTGCCCCGGCGGCGCTTCATCCCCATGGCCTACCGGTTCTTCGGGCTGAATCTGCTGGTCTTCTTTGGGCTCTTCCAACTGCTCCCGGGACACGGCGGCCCAGGCCTGGGCTATACCTTTTACGTCTGGCTGAGCGTCTACAACCTCTTCGTGGTGAGCGTGTTCTGGGGTTTCATGTCCGATCTCTTCGAGGAGGAGCAGGGCCAGCGCCTCTTCGCCTTCATCGCCATGGGGGGCACCCTGGGCGCCATCGTGGGAGCGGGCCTCACGGAGGCCCTCAGTCGCGGAATCGCCTTCGGGTTTTCCCTGCCCGTGAAGGCCAGCCCCGGTGCCCTCATCCTGGTGGCCGCGGCCTTCCTGGAGCTGGCCACCCAGTGCGTGTTGGCCCTGGCCCGGCGCTACCAACTGGGTAATAAGGCCGGGGGCCCCCGGGAGCCGGGGCCCGGCTTCCTGGAAGGGCTGCGTCTCATCGGAAAGTCCCGCTACCTGGCGCTCATCTGCGCCTACATCCTGCTCTTTACCCTCACGACCACCCTCCTCTACATGGCCCAGGGCAGCATCGTGGCCAAGGCCTTCACCAGTTCGGCGGCCCGCACGGCAGCCTTCGCGCGCATCGATCTGTGGGTGAACATCCTGACGCTTTTGACCCAACTCTTCCTCACGGGCAGGCTGATCACCACCTTCGGATTGAGGCCCGTGCTCGTCCTGCTGCCCGTCATGACCATCGCAGGCTTCGGCGCCCTCTGGATCTGGCCCACCTTCGTCGTGCTCGCCCTCTTCCAGGTGCTGCGAAGGGGCCTGCACTACGCCGTGGACCGGCCCGCCCGGGAGATCCTCTACATCCCCCTGGGGCCCGACGAGAAATACAAATCCAAGCCCTTCATCGACACCTTCGTCTACCGGGGCGGGGACTTCCTGGGGGCCTGGGCCCCGGCCTGCCTGGGCTGGCTGGCCGTACCCGTGGCAGCTATTGCTGTGGGGCTATCGGGACTCTGGTACTGGGCGGGGTTCCAGCTGGGGAGCCTGCAACGCAGCCTCCCCCGGCGTCCGTAGGACCTCAGAGCCCGTCGGTGATGAGGATCGCGGGTGCGAAGCCGAGCCCTGCGGCCTCTCCGGGCGTCTTCATGCCCCACAGCACCAGCCGATCGGCGTAGGGCCTCCAGAATTCCGGGCGGGCCTGCACGGCCTCCAGAGGCAGGTGGAGCATCAGTTTGGGAGGGAGGCCGCCCAGTTCCTCCTCGGTGAGCGCCTCGGCTTCCTCGGTCTCCCACAGGAAGCCGCACCGGGCTTCGGGGCATTCCGCCCAGAGCTGGAGCACCTCGCTGGGCTCGAAGCTGGAGAAGAGCACCCGGTCCAGGGCCTCGGCCGCATCCACGGCGGCCAGGGCCTGCTTCCAGCCCGGTTCCCCCTTGAGCTCCACATTGATGAGCCGGGCGGGCAGTTCCAGCACATCCGAGAGCCTGGGAACCTCCTCGCCGTTCTTGAGCCGCGGCAGTTCCGTGGACCTCATCTGCCGGAGGAGGCCCGAAGCGCTCGCCGTACGGGCCAGATCATCATCGTGGAGCACCATGGAGACGCCGTCCTGGGTGGGCTGGACATCCAGTTCGAAGCCGTCCATGCCCGCCTGGAGGGCGGCGCGAAAGGCCTCCCCGGAATTCTCCAGATGCTTTGCGGAAAGGCCGCGGTGGCCAAGGATCAAGGGCATGATTGCCTCCGGTGGAAATTCCATGATGTTCCCCAGCTCTACCAGATGAGCACAGAACCGTCCCCCAGCTTGAGCGCCCCCTGGCCCTGGGGGATGGCCGGGAAGACCCGCTTGGTCTTCATGGGGCCACTGGGCCTGAGGGTCTTCTTCTTCAGATCCCAGACCCAGACCTGGTCCGTGCCCTCGGGGAAAGCCTCCGAACGCCCTCCCAGGACGAGCGCCTTCTGGGCATCCAGGCGCAGGACCAGGCAATCCCGCAGGACCTGCCCCGGGGGGAAGGGCGGCAGGCCGAGGGGCTGCGGAGCGCCTGGGGTCCGGCCCTGCTTTAGCTGGGCTGTCAGTTCCTCGCGCCTGCCCAGGACCGTGAGCGCACCGGTCTTGGGATCCACGGCGTCCACGATGGGCCCGAGGGCGAGCACCTTGCCGCCCACCAGACTCAAAGTTTCCGTGCCCGCCCGCAGGGCCCCCAGATACTGGCACTGGCCAATCCGGGGATCCCAGCGCTCCAAGCCGGGGCCCCATACGCTGGAGCCCACCACCAGCAGCCCCATGCCCTTGAGGGGCACCAGGACGGGAGCCTGATAGGCATTGCCCAGACGCCAGGCCGTGGGGCCCGGATTCAGCCACCCCTCAGGCGCAGTGATCTTCCACGGGGAGGTGGCGCCCTCGGGAAGATAGAGGCCGCCCTCTCCCAGAGAGGCCCACCCCGGGGAAGGGAGCCCCCTGGGGGAGAGCCTCCCGGCCACCGTCACGCTCTCATGGATGGGATCCAGGATCTCCAGGCTGTCCTCGGCGATCTCCGCCCGGGCGCCGAAGCCCCCGAAGAGGGCCACCCTTCCATCCGGCAACAGGGCCGCCTGGTGGCGCGCCCGGGGCCTAAGGGAAGCCTTCCAGGCGCTCCAGCGGCCCTTCCGGGGATTGAAGATCTCGGCGGGAATATCGGCGGAGACGGGTTTGGATGGCAGGGGCCGCCTTGCCTTGGAAGGTTCCGGGCGCCAGCCCCCCGTCACCAGCACGCGCCCATCCCCGAGGCGCAGGGCACGGAAGAAAAGCCGGGGGTTCCCCAGGCTGCCTGTGGATCGGGGAGCCTTGGCCTGTCCGCCCCAGAGCCAGCACGCACCCGTCTGTCCATCCACCAGCAATACCCCACCTTCGGTCTCCAGGAGCTCGGCGGAAAGGCCGAAACGGATATCCCCGGGCAGGGCTTCGAATTTCCCGGTGGCCGGATCCAGGATCTCCGCCGCCGAGGGGTTCTCCGTGCCCCCTGCCACCAGCAGCCGGCCGTCCTTCAGGAGCAGCGCACTGTGGCCCTGGCGCGCCTGGGCCATGGAGGGACCCGCCGTGAAACGCCGGGTGCCAGGGTCGAACCACTCCGTCGTGCCCCCCTTCAGGCTGCCGCCGGTGATCAGGACTCGGCCCTCGGGAAAGGCCGTGGCCTGGAAATCCGTGCGGCTCTCCAGCATGGCGCCGAGGGCCCGACTGCGCCCGCTCTCCAGGTCCAGAAGCTCGCCGCTGGCCCCGGCTGCCGGGATATCGGGCAGGGCCTTGCGGGCTTGAGTCTTCGGGGCCGCCTTCTTGGGAGGGGCCCCCTGAAGAATGCCCAGAGCCATGCCCGCCATGAGCACCGCAGCGAAGGGAGATCGCATCAAATGACCTTTCCGGGATTAAAGAGGGCGAAGGGGTCCAGGGCCCCCTTGAGGGCGCGCAGGGCCTGGATCTGGTACGGATCGGAGAGGGCCAGAAAGGCCTCCCGCTTGGCCAGGCCGATGCCATGTTCGCCGCTGAGGGTGCCCCCCAACCGGAGACATAGACGGAATAGGGCCATCAGATGGGCCTCCATCTCCGGGGGCGCGCATTCCCCGGCCTGGAGGAAATTCACGTGCAGATTGCCATCCCCCAGGTGCCCGTAGGTCACCAGGGGCAGATGGAGGGCGTCTACACCCTCAAAGAAAGCGCGCACCTGGCTTCTCGGCACGACGATATCCTCGCTCATCTTCCGGGGGAAGTGATCCTTGAGCACGACGCTGGTCTGGCGACGGATGGCCCAGAGGGCTTCCCGCTGGCGGGCGTCGGTGGCGCTCTGCAGATCCTCGGAGACCGGGCCGAGGAGCTCCAGCAGTTGTTCCAGGAAGGCTTCCGTTCCGCAGCCCGGATCATCGAATTCCAGCAGGGCGAGACCCTCTCCCGGCATCCGGCGGGCCTCTTCGGGGCCAAAGTGGCGCAACAGCTCCAGCACCGCCGGGTCCCAGAACTCGAAGGCGCTGGGCAGGAGTCCCGCGCCCACCAGCAGGGAGGGCAATTCCAGGAGGCTGTGCCAATCCCGGGCGGGCAAGAGCAGGGTGAGCCGCTCCCGGGGCGCGGGGATCAAGCGCACGGTGGCGCCCAGCAGGATGCCGAAGATGCCCTCGCTGCCCACCAGGAGTTGGGCCAGGGCGGGCCCGGCGTTGTTCTTCACGGTGGGAATGCCGAAGGTGTGGATCTCGCCGTCGCCCATGAGGGCCTCCACCGCCAACACCCAGTGCCGGGTCATGCCGTACTTGGCGGCGGAGGGCCCACCCGCGTTGGTGGCCAGGGTGCCGCCAAAGGAGCATTGATCCCAGGAATTCGGATCAGGGGCATAGAAGAGGCCCTGAGCCAAGGCAGCGGCCTTCACCTCCCTCAGGAGCACGCTGGCCGGAGCCTGGAGGGCGAGATCCGGGCGGGAGATGCGGATCTCCCCAGGCCATTCACTCAAGTCCACCACCACGCATCGCTCCGTGGGCACGCAGCCCCCGGCCTTCCCCGTGCCCGTGCCCCGGGGCACCAAGGCGAAGCCTTCGGTCTTGGCCAGGCGCACCAGCTCCCGAAGGGCCTGGGGACCGCGGGGCTTCACCACGGCCAGGGGCCTTGGCCCCTGGAGATGGGATTCGTCCCGCCGGTAGGCCTCCAGCCCCTCGGGGTCGAGGATCATGCGGGCCTGGGGGATCTCCGGGAAGGGGTGCATTTATTGTCTCAGTTTAGCCGGGGGCTATGCCATGCATGAAACCACCGCCTAATGCAATTCAATTAATAAATAATTACAACATTTTCCCCTCTTCTCTTCCCACCAGGACTTCCTCATGACTTGCATAGATGATGGTTCTGCCTTTGAACCGGGGGCATTGGAGGATACGCTGGCGGCTCACCCAGTCTAGATTGGAAAGGACTTCGTCCAGGAGCAGGAGATGTTTGTCTGAGGCCAGGACCGCTGTGATAGCCACGAGCTGGCGTTGGCCAGGTATCCGATCACGGCAGACGCGAGACCCACTGCAAGTCCCCATAACCAAGGCTGGTAGTGGGGCAAAAGCACCCGGTCCACCAGGACCTGACTGGCCACGGGAAATATCAGACCCACAGCCTGGAGCATGAGGGAAGCCCCCAGAAGCTGCACGAGACTGGGCCGAACGCTCCGCAGGATTTCCAGGTAGCGGCCCAAGCTTGGGAAGCGCCGCTTACGTTCGACAAAGTCGTCATCGGGAGCGAATACCAGCGCCACTCCCGTAAATGATGTTCGAAATTCCGCCCAAGTGACGAAGCGCCTGCCCATCCCAGGATCCACGATATGGACACCCCTGGAGGTGATGCGCTCCAACACCACGAAATGCTTGAACTCCCAGTGGAGAATTGCGGGAAGAGGAAGATCCCGAATGTGCTGCACCTCCACCTTCACGGCCTCGGCCTCCAGGCCAAAACTCCGCCCAGCTTGAAGGATATTGGCGGCGTTGGCGCCATCCCGAGAGACCTTGCAGGCCTCGCGCACCTCTGGAAGGGGCGCATGATGGCCCCAATAGCCCATCACCATAGCCAGCGCGGCGGCGCCGCACTCCACCATTTCCATCTGGGGGACGTAAGGAACGCGGTGCATCACGGGCTACTCCAGCCAGCGTCGCAGGGGATCCAGCACGATGGTGATGAGGCGCTGCCGCCGCAGGGTAAAGCGAGCCGAAAGCAGCATACCGGGGCGGATCTTCACGCCCGAGAAACGCTTGGAGCGCTCGGGCCGCAGTTCGATCTCCACGCGATAGGCTGGCGTATCCAGCTTGCCCGTTTCCCCACGGGCTTCCTGGATTTCATACTGAGAGGCCAGATCAGACCCAATGCGCGTGACGCGGCCTTTCAATGTGCCAAACTCCGTGAAAAGATAGGCCTCCATTTCCAGCAATACCTGATCGCCCGACTTGACGAAGGCCCGGTCCTTTTCGGGCAGGAAGGCCACCACCTGCAGCGGTGAATCCTCGGAGATAATCTTGGCGATGGTCTGCCCCGGCTGAAGAAGATCCCCTGGACGCGCCACCAGGGCTTCCAGAAAACCCGCCACCGGCGCTACGACATTGGTCTGACGCAAGGACGAATCCAGGGCATCCCGCTTGGACTGGGAGCCATTCAGGTCCTGGAGCCGTTGCCACTGGTTGCGTTGCCGCTGGCTCTCAAGAGTCGAAAACTCCTGGCGAAGCTGCACCATTTGCTGCTTCGCGCTATCGAGTGTGCGTAGGGCCGCATTGAGTTGATCTTGAGCCTCGTCTAGATTGATGGGTGCCACCAATTTTTCCACAAGCAGTCTGCGCGTAGCTTCCACTCTCTTTTCCTGGATTTTCACGGAACTCTCAAAGCTTTTCACTTGCGTGTTCTGATGGACAAGCTTCGTCTGGACGGCGCGAAGTTGTTCCTGGAGCAACTTGTCTTCTCGCTCGGTGAAGGTTTGCCCCTGGGAGCGAAGGAGCTGCAACTGACGATCCGTTTCCAGGATGGCGCCCTGCACCTGGGCCGAATCAATGCGGGCGATGGGCTGGCCTTCTCTCAAGGTATCGCCACTGTGAGCATAGGTCTCGGCCAGCACTCCCCCAACCTGAGCCTGGATCAGGCGCACACCCGCCACAGGGTGCAGAATCCCCTTGCCCGTGTCCTGAACTTCTACCTTGCCGACGATTGCCGCCAGAAGGGCCACCAGCAAGACGCTTCCGAGGGCGAAGAAGAGCAACCAGGTCCAGGGAGGCGAGACCCACAAGGGTTCACGGATATCATGATTTTTAAATAGATGTTCCAGGGCCTCCTGACGGAAGAGGGATGATCGAGGCTGAGAATCGCATTCCAATGGAGCTCCAGATGGACAGAGGACCTTCGCAGATAACAGGTACACATAAAATAGATACAAATGCAATGGCTATGTCTGCGCTAATCATGGGTATTTCCCAAGTCGATAAGTGAACTGGACTTGTGCGGGAGGTTGCCATGCGCAAGGAAGCCTTCGAGGGGATGCTGGAATCCGTAGGGCGATTGACGCCGGGGCAACGAAACGCGCTGGTGGAGAGCCCGCGTCCCATCTCGTGGTGTAAGAGTTCCGGCGAGGCCGGTTCCGTAGGGTGCCCGGTTTACGAAGCGTTCGCCAAATCCATGGCCATCGTGCACGAATCTGTGAACCTGAGTGCCCACATACGCATTCGCCAGGCCTTCCACGTCCAGAACGTCAACGCCTACTACAGCCGCCTCAAGGCCTGGATCGCCCGGTTCCATGGCGTCGGCACCTACTATCTCCCCAACTACCTCGGCTGGCACCGCCTCCTGGATGGCCACTCCGAAACCCTCACGCCAAGCAAACTCATCCGGGTTTCACTCGGGGCAGATCACTACCAACGAACAACGCGAACATAGCCAATGCAATCGTGGGACACTAGTGACCCGTATGCCTTGACCTAGAGATTATCCCATCGTATTCACCACCCAGCTCACCCTAATCTTTCTTAAATGCGATAGATCCCCATAAAAACGTATCAGGATTGCGTTTGTTGGATTATACAGTGCCGACCACTCAGGCTCGCGAAGGTACTGTCCGATGCAAACCAGCTGCTTTCACGCTCGATCGGCGTCAAGCAGTGTCTGAGACTTAGCTCCTCGCCAACATCCATTTTGACCTATACATTTATCATTATACCACAATTCAAAAACCAATAATCGCGCAGATATTGAATTTCTCCGTTATTTCATAATGGACTAAATCTTGATTCGACCATATGCAATTCGACAGTAATATAGATTAACCCCCGATAATTTCTCTATCTTTTTTTAGAATATAATATATTGCATCTATTTGTGGAATATTTTTAGGCAAAGCTACCCCATCAATCAATACCGTAGGCACTTCAACTATTCCCATATCATTGCGCCATTTATTGTGTTGCTTATACAACGCATGCGCCTCTCTAGAGATATCAGCATAATTTAGGTTATACTTTTCCAACCACGTATATAAATATTTATTTTTAACATTTGTTTGCATTGAATAATAATCCATCAGCGCCTGCATTGCCTGAGCCCCGCCGTTATGCATAGATATTTCTATTAAACGCAATACCACAGAATCGTTCAAAGTAATACGCGAACCATCCTCTTGTCCTATGAATCTTACGAAAATTTTGTAATTTTTAAATTCAGACATAACAAGTTTATCCAGAGCTTCTACTAAGTTCCTGCAGTAGCGGCACCCAAGACCTATTACAATTGTAATTGTCCTCGGTGCTATTGGATCACCCCAGATCAATTCTCGATGAAATCGATCGATCCGGAGAGGTACCTCGCTGGAAATCAAACTTTCGATATATGTCGGATCGCGCCTGACTCGCAATAGTTCAATTTTATTTTGCCTATTGTCATGCAACATGTTGATAATTTTTTTATACATCGACCAGACGATAAACGAATAGCACACTCCCGCAACCATGCTTATTGATACTTTTGCAATAAAAAAACGATCAGATCGTTGCTGATGTTGTAAAATACTTACCAATAGGAATAAATTCGATGCAATTAGCCCATGCACAATACAACACAAAATACACCACTTCTTAATAACTACGCTTTGGTACAAAATTAAATACATACAATATAACAATATCAGAAGGTGCTCCAACATTAGCCAAGGGATTATATCTGGCAGAACCTTAAGTATAGATGCTATAAATACCGTCAAAAGACAACCACCAAATATTATGATTCCCCACTCGCTCATGGGCTTACCAAATAGTTCCCCTGCTGGAGAATTTATAACCGAGGAACAATCAAAGAACCGATTAGTTGGGCACAAATATCCTGGCGAACCTCTATCTGAAAATTGTGAAAGATACAAAATCAGACTTAACACGATCTCAGTCAATAAGACTAATAAAAATGCAAGCCAGTATTTTGTAAAATATCCCGACACCAATACAAAAGGAGCCAACAGCGCTAATACAGCATAAACGCTAATAAACTTGTAATCTAAAACATTACCGAGTGAACCAATTGGTTTTATCCTACTCACATCACACTTGTCAACCAATATTACTTCTCTGAGAAATTCAAACTTGTCAGCTCCATGTATGCATGTCCCATGCTTCGGGTGCCAGTAAGTTACACAATTATTTTTTATGCTGTGAATTGCTACAAAATCATCGGTTTTCAATCTCGCAATCCCTGGTAATTCTCCATCAAGATCTTTATCGACCTGAAAATAGTAGGCGTCACTTGAAATGCCCCATAATTTCAAGGTATCCACAATGGATAAAATCGAAGGGAATCGAGGATGACACATTAAATCGTAAAACACATCTTTTTTTTTCTTGTATAGTCCAAGATGCCCTAAGAGGTGATCAACCACATCAACAATCTGGACATCATATTTGTTCATTATCTATTTACCCCGAGAAAATACCTTTCGTCAATTCGAGAATTCAACCTTATCCAAATCTATACTTATTACAGATAAAACCTTGTCATTGGTAACATCAACGATAATCACTAACGAATCATCCTATTGGGTAGCAATAAACAGTAATATACCAACCAGCAGCAAGGAAATCAATTAATTTGGCGGAAAGTTGACAATCAAAGAACCCAAGACTGACATGGGAATAGTCATATTTCCATAGCCACCGGATCAATTAATTTAAATCGACCCAATTAGCTCTACGCCTAAAGCTCGAGATACATGTTTTTTTGAGTTATTAATTTTGAAAATTTCTGTAATATTCCGTGCCGAGGTCGAACCGCATGGGCCTGTTCGGTGCCAGAATTTCAGAATCGCCACCTCAGGGGCAGTAAGTGCCCGAGCCGCGGAACACGAGTGATCCAGACCTCAAGGCTCGCCTCCCGGATTCGACCATCTCTTCGAAGGTCCTCTTGCACATGGTGATATTGTGCAAAAAGATAGGCACCATTTGTCGACACCGGACACAAACAAACCGCCCGAGAATATCTCAGGCGGCACACAAAACACAATCAATATTTACCTATTATTGGCAGAGAGTGACATACATGTGACACAAAAAAGTATGGCGCACGTTGTCACCTTGTCTTGCAGCAGTCATCCGCGACTCCGCCAGGACATCGCAAAAGCTACCACCAGTGACCATTTTATTAAGCGTCGTGGGGTCAACACGCTTGAAGTTGTGATTGAGAATAAGCTTGGCCATGAGGCCTCCTTGGTTGGGGATTAATTTTAGGTTATGCCTCCTTTGTTGGTCAACCCCATAAACACCCCGAGCATGTCATTCCGACAGCAGAGCGCAATCAGAGCGTCGTACACTGAAATCCGAATTTGGGCGCACGTGAGTACCATGCGGCTCAAGCCAAAGCGCCCAATTTCGGGTGTGGGTCTGCCAACCGGCGTCACCGGGGCCGGATAGCTCCAGTGCATCCACGCGGCTGGACTTCCAACAGGGGGCTTCCTTCCCGTGTCCCGAGTGCGGGGAGCCGAGCAAGGCCCACGACATAGAGGAGAAGACCTGGCGGCACCCTGACTTCTTTCAGCACGCGGCCTATCTCACGGCCCAGGTGCCTCGCTGCCGCTGCGAGACGCACGGCGTGAAGACCGTGGACGTGCACTGGGGGCGGAAGGGCTCAGCCCACGAGCGTCCCGATGACCTTGCCCTCCACGGCGGCCAGCAGGTTACCCGGCTCCGCCATGCTGAAGACCAGGATGGGCAGCTTGTTTTCCATGCAGAGGGCGATGGCCGCGGCATCCATGACCTTCAGGCCCCTCTCCAGAACCTCCTGGTAGCCCACCCGGTCGTACTTGGTGGCCGTGGGGTCCTTCTTGGGGTCGGCACTGTAGACGCCATCGACGTTGGTGGCCTTCATCACCACCTGGGCCGCGATCTCGTTGGCCCGCAGAGCGGCGGCTGTGTCGGTGGAGAAGTATGGATTGCCCGTACCCGCGCCGAAGATGACGACGCGGCCCTTTTCCAGATGGCGGACGGCCCGGCGCCGGATGTAGCTTTCGGAGATCTTGGGCATCTCGATGCCGCTCATGACCCGGGTCTGGACACCCTTCTGTTCCAGGGAGTCCTGGAGGGCCAGGGCGTTGATCATGGTGGCCAGCATGCCCATGTGGTCCCCCGTGACCCGGTCCATGCCCTTGGTGGCCCCGGCCACGCCGCGGAAGATATTGCCCCCGCCGATCACCAGACCGATTTCAACGCCCAACTCCTGGATGGCCTTCACCTGGTTGGCGACCATCGTGACCACCGCGGGATCGATGCCGCCTGCCTGTGCGCCCATGAGGGCCTCGCCGGATAGCTTCAGGAGGATGCGCTTGAACTTCATGGAGACTCCGGATTGTAGCGATTGTTTCAAAAAAACCCCGGCACGGGGACCGGGGTTTCACACATGACTAAAGCAAATTCAGCGCCCTTCGCCGCTGGGGACCGTGGGCAGCATTCGGCGGAGGGAAGTCTGGATGTTCTCATTCACCCGGTGTTCACAGGCACGAAGCGCGGCGCGGATGGCGCTGGCCACGGCCCGACCATCGCTGCGGCCATGACCGATGATGGAGACGCCCTTCACGCCCAGGAGGGGAGCGCCGCCGTATTCCGCGTAGTCGAGCCTCTTGATGAAGCTCTTCATGGCGTTCTTGGCGAGGAGGCCTCCCACCTTGGCCCGGAAGCTCTGGTTGAGGCTCTCCTTGAGCCCCCGCATGATGCCCTCGGCCAAGGACTCGGAGGACTTGAGCACCACGTTCCCCACGAAACCATCGCAGGCCACCACATCGAAGGTGCCGTTCCAGATATCCCGGCCTTCGGCGTTGCCCACGAAATTGATATCGATCCCCCTGAGGATCTGAGCGGCGGCACGGGTGGTCTCGTTGCCCTTGGTGTCCTCTTCGCCGACGCTGAGCAGGCCGATGCGCGGGTGCTTCACGCCGAGCACTTCCTCGGCATAGACGGCGCCCATGAGGGCGAACTGGGCCACGTGCTCGGGCTTGCTGTCCACATTGGCGCCCACATCCAGGAGCACCGTGGGGCGCCCCTTCATGTTGGGCATGGCATTGGCCAGACAGGGCCGGTCCACGCCATCCAGGGTGCCGATGACCATGACGGAGGCCACCATGGCGGCCCCGGTATTCCCCATGCTCACCACGCCATCGGCCCTGCCCTCGCGCACAAGCTGAGTGGCGACGCGGATGGAACTATCCTTCTTGTCCTTGAGGACGGAAGTCGGCTTGTCTTCCATGGTGACCACGGAATCCGCATGGACGATCTCCACGCGCTCGGCCAGTTCACCGATGATTCCATGGTGCTTGAGGAGCGGGCGCAGCTTCCCCTCGTCGCCGACGAGCAGGAGGAAGAGATCCTCGTGCTGCGTCAGGGCGAGCTTAGCCCCGTCCAGCGTGGCGCGAGGGGCATGATCGCCCCCCATCGCGTCCAGTGCAATTCGATAGACCGAGGGAGTGTCCACCCGGCTGCTCAGACCGTCTGCTGAGTCCGGACCGCCTGCTTGCCGCGGTAGAACCCGCAAGAGGGGCACACGCGATGGGGCAGCTTGGCTACGCCGCAGTTCGGGCAGGTGCTGGAGCTCATGGTGTCCAGGGAGTCGTGGGTGCGCCGACGGTCACGACGGGCGCGGGAGTGGCGGCGCTTAGGATTCGGCATGGGGACCTCGTATGGTGTCGGTTTTCAGGATTCCAGGTCGAGTTTCTCGGCATCTGGGGAAGGGTTGTCAAAAACCAGATTCAACCCGGAGAGAGCCTTGGCGAGTGCGCTGGGTTCTTTCGGCGCCTCAGGGGGGCAATTGCAGCGCCCCTTGTTCCAATTTTTACCACATCTGGGACAGAGTCCCTGACATTCCTCTTTGCAGAGGGGGTGCATGGGCAGTTGAAGCAGGGACTGTTCGCGCACCAGGGAGAGTTCGTCGAGTTCGGTCTCGGGCAGGAAGACCACATCCAGATCCTGAGTGCCGAGGGCATGGGAGCCCCGGGCCACTAGATCGGGATCCTTGCTCCCCAGGAACTGGCTCGTGAATTCAAGGGGCTGATCGAAGGGTTCCAGGCAGCGGGAACAGGTGCAATCCCAGATCGCCTTCCCGCGGATTTCCAGGAACACATCCTCGCCCGAGGGCAGCGCGAAGAGGCTCCAATGGAGATCACGAAGACCCTCCTTGCCCTCCAGGGGCAACAGGGCTTCGACTCCCTCCAGGCGGACGCCTTCGGCGCCGAGCTTAGCCAGCTCGATCATTTAGGTGCCTCTCCACCAGGGGCTGGGGCGGGGGCTTCGGGCGAAGTCGAACCAGAGTACGCACCCGGCGTCCTCGTTATTGGCCCGTATTCCTCCTGATGGGTGGGGTCACCAAGGCATTTCAGCGTGTAATTGCCCTTTGCCGAGACCCCCTCGAAGGGCTGGCCCCAGGGATCCTTGGAGGGTGTGTTCG
Organism: uncultured Holophaga sp.; assembly: GCA_963664825.1. Lineage (GTDB taxonomy): Bacteria > Acidobacteriota > Holophagae > Holophagales > Holophagaceae > JAYREN01. The sequence goes on along the minus strand of OY761614.1, from coordinate 1,665,691 downwards.
GAGGAATCAAGTCTTGCTTAACCAGCGGGGAATTGGCTTCAACCATGGCCTCGAAACTGCCCAAATCCGGAAAAACACCGTGCTTCAGGTAGTAGTTATCCAGGCCTCCACCCACGACATCAATGTAGCTCTGAGCCTTGATGTGCCTGGCCTGGGCAGTGTTCTTCTTGAACTGGACGAAGCCAATGGTCCCGATCACCGCCAAAATCGTCATGGCGACGAGCAGTTCGAGCAGCGAGAAGCCTTTCTGTCGAAATTGGCGCATGGGAGCCCCAGGAGGGAGATAGGTAAAAAAAGATCAGGCAGGGTACGCATCTACCCGAGCATTTCAGTATGCCATTGATGACGGAATTTACAAGGGATCATCCCTCTGCGTCGAGTTCGGGAGGCGCCTTGGCGGGATGGTTCTCGGGGCACGGGAAGGCCGTGGCGAGCGCCTCTGTGCCTCCCAGTTCCTGGACCCAGTAGCGGAAGGCCCGGAAGCTCATGCCCAGGAGACGAGCAGCCCGGGTGCGGTTGCCCTCGCAGCGCTCCAGGGCCTTGAACATGAGATGACTCTTGAGACTGCCCAGGTAGGCCTCCAGATCGAAGCCCTCCGCAGGAATCTCCAGGCACAGGGGCGCGAAGGAGTTCCGATCGCCCCGGCCCTCGGCTTCAGCCAGGATGTTCTCGGGAAAGAGATCGATGCCGATGGGCCCTCCGGCGTTCAGGGCCACGCAGCGCTCCATGAGATTTTCCAATTCCCGCACATTGCCGCGGAAGCCGTACTTGCCCAGCACCTCGAAGGCCTCGACCGAGAGCGTCATGGGCGGCTTGCCCAGCTTGTGGCAGGAGCGGGAGAGGAAGTGCTCCACCAGCACCGGCAGATCCTCCGGGCGTTCCCGAAGGGGAGGCAGTTCGATATGCAGGATGTTGAGGCGATAGTAGAGATCCTGCCGAAACTCGTTCTGCTCGGCCCGCTGACGGAGATTCTGGTTGGTGGCGCATATCACGCGCACATCCACGGCCCGTTCCTCGTTGGCGCCCAGGCGCCGGATGCGGCGTTCCTGGAGCACCCGCAGCAGCTTCACCTGGAGCTGCAGGGGCATCTCCCCGATCTCATCCAGGAAGATCACTCCCCCTTGGGCCTCCTCGAAGAGGCCGCGCTTGGTGGAATTGGCGCCGGTGAAGGCCCCCTTCTCATAGCCGAAGAGTTCGGATTCCAGCAGGCTTTCCGGGAGAGCTCCGACGTTCACGGGGACGAAGGGCCCCCGCGCCCGCTCTGAATAGCGGTGGATGAGCCGAGCCACGATCTCCTTGCCCGTGCCGCTCTCGCCGGTGATGAGCACGGTGATATCGGCCAGGGCCACCTTGCCCACAAAGGCCTGGACCTTCCGCATGGTGTCGCCCACGCCCACGAGGTCCCCCAATTCATGGACCTCCGAGTTCGCGGGAAAGGCTTGGACGGCGAAGAGCCCCTTGAGGACCTTCGTGAGTTCCTGGAGATCGTTCTTGGCCTTGGTCAAGAAATCCACGGCCCCCAGGTTCAGGGCCTGCACCGTGGTCTCCGTGGTGGCGAAGGCGGTCATGATCACCACGGGCGTCTCGATGGCCTGTTCCTTCATCCAGAGGAGGAGCTCGATGCCACTGCCATCCTTCAGGCGCAGATCCGATACGACCGCATCGAAGCGGCGCTCCTTCAAGAGGTCCTTGGCCCCCTGGAGGGTGCCTACCGTCACGGGGTCGAAGCCACGGGGAGACAGACCCAGCTGCATGACTTCCCGGAAGCTGGCTTCGTCTTCCAGGATCAGGATGGAGGGGTTGGCAGGGGATGCTGTCATGGATTCAGGACCGGGGAGGAAAAGGAAAAGGCCAAGGGGGGAAAGACGAGGTCATGGTAACGCGGCCCCGTGCCAAGCCACCGTGCGGGCAATGCCCTCTTCCAGGGAAACGGTCTGGCGGAGCCCCAGGCGAGAGCGGATGCGCCCCACACTGGGCACGTAGCGTTCGGGCCTGGCATCTGGATCCGGATGACCATGGACCCGGAAGGCAACGCCCCCCACCGTGCGGCCCACCACCCCAGCCAGTTCGGCGATAGAGAGGGCCTCTTCTGAACCCACATTGAAGGCCACCCCCGGCTCCCCCCGCAGCAGCAGATGCCAGAGCCAGGCCGTGAGATCGGTGGCGTAGAGGTAGGAGCGATAGGGTGTGCCATCCCCTAGCACCTGAATGGGCCCCCCGGCCATGGCATCCCGGATGAAATTTCCGATGGCGAAGTGGACATCCAGGGGCAGATAGGGCCCCACAAAGGCGAAGCAGCGGGCGATGGAGATTGGAACCCCATGCCGCTGGGCGAAGATGGCGCAGAGGGTCTCGGCGGCTCGTTTGCCCTCGGCGTAGGCAGCCCTGGGATCGGCGCAATCCGGCCCCCCGGCCCATTCCTCCGGCACACGCTCCAGTTCCGGAGGCTGGCGGCCATAGACGGCGCCGGAGCTGAGGAAGAGCGCATGCTGGACGGACTTCCGCTCTGCGAATTCCAGCGCCCCCCGTGTGCCCGTCAGGATGGTGTCGAACATCAGGCGAGGGTTTTCCTCAAGGAGCCTAGCGCTGGCGTCGGTGGCGCCATGGATCAGATGGGTGAATCCCCCCTCCAGCTCCGGGAATCGGAGCACATCGCCCCGGACGCATCGAATGGCGGGAGACTGGGCCAAGTGGGGCACCTTCCGCGCGAAGGCCGAGGGGTCCCGGGTCAGGACCACGGCCTCCACCCCCAACTGGAAGCGGCGGTTGGCGTGAAGAAGGCTCTCCAGCAGCCAGCACCCCATGAAGCCCGTGCCTCCGGTGATGAGCAGCCGGGCACCCCGGAGCCGGGGCCACAGGGCCTCCGTGAGGCCCAGGATCTCCTCCAGATCCCTCTCCAGTGGCCCGGTCATCCATCTACCCCTCTGTCTTCCGGGCCTCGAAGAAGCCCTTCAGGACTCGCACCACATGCTCCAGGGCTTCCCTGGAAAGCCCCGGGAAGACGCCGATCCAGAAAGTCTGGTTCATGATCCTGTCCGTGTTCGTCAGGGTTCCATGGATGCGGTAATGCTGGTTCTGGAAGTAGGGCTGCCGGGTGAGGTTGCCGCCGAAAAGCAGGCGGGTGCCGATCCGATGCTGATCCAGATGCTTCAGGAGATCCACCCGGCTGAGGCCGCATTCCTCCCGGAGGGTGAGGGGGAACCCGAACCAGGAGGGATCGCTGGCCGGAGTCGCTTCGGGCAGGACCAGGAAATCCCGGAGGGGGGCCAGGTGCTCCTGGAGGAAGGCCGCATTGCGCTTGCGGGCCTCGATGAAACCAGGCAGGCGTTCCAACTGGGCCAGCCCACAGGCGGCCTGCATATCCGTGATCTTGAGATTGAAGCCCACGTGGGAGTAGGTGTACTTGTGGTCGTAGCCCTGGGGAAGCTCTCCCAACTGCCAGCCGAAGCGGTTGTGACAGGTGTTGTCGCAACCCGGCGCGCACCAGCAATCCCGGCCCCAGTCCCGGAAGGATTCGGCGATGCGCTTCAGCTCCGGATTCTGGGTGAACACCGCTCCCCCTTCGCCCATGGTGATGTGATGGGCGGGGTAGAAGCTGAGGGTGCTGATATCCCCGAAGGTGCCCACCAGACGCCCCTCGTAGGTGGAGCCGAGGGCATCGCAGCAGTCCTCCACCACCCAGAGTCCGTGCTTCCGAGCCAATCGCATCACTTCCGTGAGATCGAAGGGGATGCCCAGGGTGTGGGCGATCATGATGGCCTTAGTCTTGGGCGTGATGGCGCCTTCGATGAGGCAGGGGTCGATGTTGTAGGTGGGAATGTGGACATCCACGAAGACCGGCACCAGCCCGAAGTGCAGGATGGGATTGACCGTGGTGGGAAATCCCGCGGCCACGGTGATGACTTCGTCTCCCGGCTTCAGGGCGCGCTCCCCGAGCTTGGGCGAGGTGAGGGTGGCCAGGGCCACCAGATTGGCCGAAGAGCCCGAATTGACCGTGATCACGTGGCGCACACCTAGGAAGGCCGCCAGCTTCTTTTCAAAGGCGTCATTGAAGCGCCCCGTGGTGAGCCAACCATCCAGGGCGGCCTCGACCATGTTCTGGATCTCCAGAGCCCCCAGGACCTTGCCCGCCGGAGGCACCATGGTGGCATCGGGTTCGAAGGGTTTGGGCGCCAGGGATCGCTCGGTGTACTGGCCCACTAGATTGAGGATCTGCTCGCGCAGGTTGGATTCGGAGGGGGGCTGGATCATCGCGTCATTCCTGCTTCAGAGGTGTATTGGGAGATCTGCTGGAGCGTGAGGGCCCGCATGTCTTCGCCCCTATTGAAGGCACGGTACCAGGAGACGATACGATCCAGGGCCGTGGATAGATCCCATCGCGGGTGCCAGTCCAGGCGCATCCTGGCCTTGGAGCAGTCCAGCTTCAGGTAAGAGGCCTCATGGGGATGCTGGCCCTCGTCCAGATTCCAGGAGGCGCCCTCTCCCCAGAGTTCAGCCAACCGCTGCACGATCCATTGCACGGGCCTGGCGTCCTCATCCCGGGGGCCGAAATTCCAGCCTTCGGCGAATTCCGGGCCGGCACCCATCATGCGCTCGGCCAGCATCAGGTACCCCCGCAGAGGCTCCAGCACATGCTGCCAGGGGCGGATGGCGTGGGGGCTGCGGATGATGACGGGATCTCCCGCGGTGAAGGCACGGATCATATCGGGAATGAGACGATCCCCGGCCCAGTCCCCACCACCGATGACATTGCCGGCGCGCACCGTGGAAACGCTCACGCCATGGCGCTCGAAATCCTTGGGACCGAAGAACGAGGACCTGTAGGCGGCCGTGACCAGCTCCGCGCAGCCCTTGCTGCTGCTGTAGGGATCATGGCCCCCCATGGGGTCGATTTCCCGGTAGCCCCATAGCCACTCCCGATTCTCATAGCATTTGTCGGTGGTGATATTGATCAGGGCCCGGACACCCGGCCCGCGGCGCACGGCTTCGAGCACATTGACCGTACCCATCACGTTGGTGGCGTAGGTCTCCACGGGTTCGGCATAGGAGAGACGCACCAGGGGCTGGGCGGCCATGTGGAAGACCACCTCTGGACGAAATGCCCGGAAGACCTCCTGCAGATGATCCAGGTCCCGCACATCACCCAGATGGGAGGCCGCCAGCCCCTCTCCCACATTTGCGGCATCGAAGAGACTGGGCCGTGTGGGCGGTTCCAGCGCGTAGCCCACCACTTCGGCGCCCAGGCTCTGGAGCCAGAGGCACAGCCAGCCCCCCTTGAAACCCGTGTGCCCGGTCACCAGGACCCGCCTGCCCCGCCAGAAGCCGGGATTCATGGCCACATCTTCCAGGGAGCCCGTCCGCTCATCCATAGTTCCTCGAGCTGGTTCTTGTCCCGCAGGGTATCCATGGGTTGCCAGAAACCGTGATGCAGGTAAGCCGAAAGCTGCCCCATGGAAGCCAAGCGCTCCATGGGTTCGCGCTCCCAGAGGGTCTGATCACCCTCGATGAGATCGAAGACCTTGGGGGACAGCACGAAGAAGCCTCCGTTGATCCACCCGCCATCTCCCGTGGGCTTCTCCTGGAAGGCCTTGACCCTTCCACCTTCAAAGACCAGCGCGCCGAAACGCCCAGGAGGCTGCGTCGCCGTGAGGGTCGCCCAGGTGCCCTGTAGGCGGTGGTATTGGAGGAGCGCCGTGATATCGATATTGCCGACGCCATCGCCATAGGTGGCGCAGAATTCCTCGTCGCCGATGTACTCCCGGATGCGCTTGAGCCGCCCACCGGTCATGGTGGCTTCGCCCGTATCCACCAGCGTCACCCTCCAGGGTTCCGAATTGCTCTGGTGGACCTCCATCCTGTTGTTGGCCATATCGAAGGTGACATCCGACATGTGGAGGAAGTAGTTGGCGAAGTATTCCTTGATCATGTAACCCTTGTAGCCTAGGCAGACCACGAAATCGTTGATGCCGTGGGCCGAATACATCTTCAGGATGTGCCACAGGATCGGGCGCCCCCCCACCTCAATGAGGGGCTTGGGGCGAACCGTGCTCTCCTCGCTGATTCGTGAGCCCAGACCACCTGCGAGAATGACGGCTTTCATTTTCGACCTCGCGATAGGACAACAGGACAGGCCAGTCTCGAGCTAGTTGACACTACCGCCCGCCTCTTCGATCAGCTTCTTGTATCTGGCCTCGAGCATCTCGATCCGCCGCTTGTCCTCGTGGTGGATGAGGCCATAGAAATCCCGCTTGTTCTTCAGCCACATCAGTTCGAAGCCAACGGCCTTCAGGATGCCCTTTTCGTAGTCCCCCGTGGTGGCTGCGGGGCACTGGAAAATGACCTTTCGGGTCTCGTACCGGGCGATCATCCCTTCCGGAAAGCGCTGGAGGAAGGGCACGGTCTCCTTGGAGACGCCGCCGCCCACCACGACATCCAAATTGTATTTCTTCGCCTCCTGGAACACCCGGGAGGCGATTTCGAAGATGCGATCGGAGTTCACGTCCTCCCGGGTCAGGCCCAGGGATCCCGTGAGATCGACCCGACCAAGCACGATGCCCGAAAGGCCCGAGATATCGTACTTCCCCAGGACCTCCTCGATGTTGCTGCAGGCCGTGTGGGTTTCGATATTGACGAGAAACTGGACCGAATCGAATTCGTCCGGCGGAAAGGCCGTTTTGGCGGACGCCAGGAATTTCTTCAGGGCATAGGCGGATTCGATCATGGGCCCCACAATATGCGTGACGCCGATGGCCCGGGCATCGTAGAAGTCCTTGAGGGCCTCGCAGCCTCCAATCTTGATGGTCAAGTCCAGGCCCGCCTTGGTGATCACTTCCTTGAGGCGGAGGGCCTCCTCCATGCGGGTACCTTCCGATTCAAATTCAGCCTTGACCCCTGCAATGTGGTGGTTTTCCCGCAGATCAATCAATTGCTCGACCATGCGCTTTTCGAGGGGATTCATCATGAACTCCTGGGGTGGGTGATCGATTCTAGAGGTTTGCCAGTTCAGAGGAAAGGAACGCGCCAAGAATTGGCCTCAGTTGATTCTCGGCATCCAGGGAGCACTTCTCCATGGCGCCAAAACCTCGGGTCAGGATGCAGGTGACCCCAAAACTGGAATTTTTCTTGTCATGGCGCATGGCCTGGAGGAGGGCCTCCACATCAACCTGGGCCACGACCTGACCGAAGGGCGTGCACCAGGGTACCAGTTTCCCCCTGATCTCTAGATAATGCTCCTGGGCGACCATTCCTAGACGGACCGATGTGTAGGTGGCCGCCAGGATGCCCAGGTTGACCGCAATCCCGTGGGGAACGCCGAAGTGGGTGGTGGATTCAAACGCGTGCCCGAAGGTGTGTCCATAGTTGAGCAGGTTGCGCCGCCCACGGTCGAATTCATCCTCCTCGATATAGACCTTCTTGATTGCCAGAGCCCTGGCGACCCATTTCTCGATGATCTCGGTCTCTCCAGAGAAGGCAGAGAGATCCGCACTTAGTTCCTCAATTTCGCTGCGGCCCGTCAGGACCGCCAGTTTTAGGATCTCCCCCAATCCAGAGCAGATCTGGTCCCAGGGCAGCGTGTGCAGGACCGAATGGGTCACCAGCACCCGATGGGGGGCATAGAAGGATCCGATCTGGTTCTTGAAGGACCCGATGTTAATGGAACTCTTGCTTCCGATGCAGCTATCCGCCTGGGAGAGCAACGTCGTCGGAATGAACTCCCAGGGGATGCCTCGCGCCAAATTCGTGGCCACGAAACATCCGATATCCTGCAACACACCACCGCCTATTACCACGAGATTGCCATCCCGCTTGAGGCCCTTCTCGATGAGCTGAAGGAAGACGGGGGCGATGGCCTCGTAGGATTTCTGGTCTTCCGTTGCCTCCAGGATCACGGTCCGCCCTTCCGGCAAGGCCGGAGCCAGCACATCCGGATAGAGCCTCGCGAGGTTCCGGTCCACCAGGAAATGAGCACGTTCGGGGCGGGAGACGGCTTTGAGGGCTTCCCTTAGATCGGGGAAACCCTCAACGGTATACGCATGGGATCGGCTTTGGATGGTCATTCCTAGCGACATGTGAAGCCTCCGTCCGCCACGACTACCTGCCCCGTCATATACGTGTTCTCTTCGGAGACCAAGAAGACCGCCAGGCGGGCTAATTCCTCGACCCGGGCCATCCGCCCCAGGGGAATAGCGGCGCAGATTGATTCGATGGCTTCAGGGGAATTGTTCTGGCGCGTCAAGGCCGTATCCACATAGCCCGGAGCGAGCGCATTCACGAGCACCCCCCCAGGCCCGAATTCGACCGCAGTGCTGCGAGTCAAGGCGTTGATGGCCGCCTTGGTCATGGAATAGGCAACCCGCCCCTCCTTGGTCACGATGCTAAAAATCGAGGACACGTTGAGGACCCGCCCCCAACCCTGGGCGGCCATCCGCGGGGCATAGGCCTGGGTCAAACGCAGGGCGGCGGTGAGATTGGTCTGAACCATCTCGGCCCATGTGGAATCATCCAGATCCTGCAGACTCCGCAGATGGTTGATGCCCGCATTATTGATCAGGATGTCCACAGGCAGATCCGGATGAATGGAAAACCACTCGCTCACCGATGCATTCCGCCCCAAATCCAACTCCGCCCTGGAGGGGGCAAGAACGTGAACGCCCTTCCCCTCCAGTTCGGACCGAATCGCCGCTCCGATCCCCCGGGCTCCTCCCGTAAGCAAGGCCATCCGTTTCTCGCAACTAGGCATCCAAGATCTCCTGCGGCACTAGCATATTGGAAACGAAGGCTTCCCGGTCTAGGAAGGGCGCCATGTCCTCCAGGGGAGGGGAAATCATCCGCCCGTCCGGAAGTTTTCGGGAAGAGAGCTTGGGTTCGAAAGCGTAATCCGTTTTCAGGAGCACTTCCCAAACGACGGGTCCCTCCTGGCTCTGGACACAGGCCTGATGTTCGGCGAGCTCGCTAAGGCTCCGGGTGCGGACGAAGGGCAGCCCGTAGGCCCCGGCCAATTTTTCCATATCAGGGAAACCTAAACCCGATTTCGTACTGCACCCATACTCGGCGCCGAAAAAATTCGCCTGGGTTTGGCGGATGGAAGCGTAGCCGCCATTGTTCAGATACACCAGCTTGATGGGAAGGCGGTTCTGCGCGACGGTGGCCAACTCCTGCAGGTTCATCTGAAGGCTGCCATCTCCCGCCAGGCACCACACGGTGCGGTCCCCATCCGCCGCGGCCCCGATGGCAGCGGGCAGATCGAAGCCCATGGAGGCGCACCCACTGTTCCAGAAGTAGCGCTGGCCTTCCTGCACGACCCCGGCCTGGAACAGCACGACGCAGGCACTGCCGTTCCCCGCCACAACCGTGGCATCCACAGGCAGAGCCGCCGTGAAACGTTCCATGAAGGGGTAGGGCGGGATGCGCTCTGACTCAGCCATGGGCTCTGGTGGAACCACAGGGTTCAGGCGCGTACGCTCCTGAGCCCACGCCAGCCATTCGGTCCAGTCCGGGAGTTCGGGAGCCTTTTCTAGGAGTGTCAGGAAACCCGGCAGGAAGGAGCGCAGATCCGCAGAAATCTTGTGCGTGGCCTGAAAGGTGGGTTTCTCCAATTCCGCCCCATCGATATCCACAGCCACAGTGATGGCTCTGTGGGCAAAATTCTCCCAGTTGTAGCTCACTTGGCGGATGTTATTGCGGGTGCCCAGGAAGATCACCAGATCGGCATTCTGGAGCGTGAAGTTTCCCCCCCTTGTGCCCAGGGAGCCGATGCGCCCACTGTAGGCCGGATGATCATTGGGAATCAGGTCGAAACCGTTGAAGGTGCCCAGCGTCGGAACCTTCAGCACCTCGAGTAGCCGATGCAGGTTCCGGATCTGCCCCGCCAGACGCACACCATGCCCGGGCACAAGCACAGGCCTATGGCTGGCCTGGAGCAGATCCAGCAGGAAGGCGGCCGAAGACTGTGGCACCCCAGTCTCTTCTGGAACGAAACCGATCAGAGCCTCCTCATCGACATTGGCGCCTTGGACATCCATGGGCACATCGACCCATACGGGTCCCATGCGGCCACTGGTGGCGATATGGAAGGCACGCTCCAGTTCCCTCCGGATCTGGAGCGGATCCCTCACACTCACGGCGTACTTCACAAGGGGACGCACGACAGGGACGATGTCCACCTCCTGGTCGCCCAGCTGGCGCAGGGGCAATTCCCGGCAACAATCCAGCGTGGTGGAATGCTTCACTTGCCCGGAAACATAGATTGCAGGAATGCTATCCGTCCATTGGCCCAGGACTCCCGTTAGCGTATTGAGCCCCCCGGGCCCCGTGGTGATGTTGACGACGCCGATCTGCCCTGTTGCGCGGTACAACCCTTCGGCCGCAATGGCACAGGCCTGCTCATGATGGTTGTAGATCACCCGGAACAGAGCAGACCTAGCGAAGGCATCGTTGAGGTGCATGGCGCCGCCACCCGTCACCATGAATACATGCCGAACTCCCATAGCGTGGAGTTTCCGTGCGATGTAGTCGCTGACTTTGACCATGCCGTTCCTTTGCAAGGGTGGCTTGAGTTTAACGGATGCCTTCTGCACAAGCCCTACACCACATTCGGCGCTGGAGCCCATTCGGCCAAAGGCTCACCACACCACGTGAATCTCCCGCGCCCACCGCCCCACCGAATCACCATCGCCACGTGAGCTTTAGCCACTTGCGGCAGGCCTTGTACCAGGGCTTCGCGATGAATAGAGGCCAAGTGGAGACGGGAAGGATCATGAGCCAAAAGGCCGGAAATCCCTTGAAAATTGGCCGCAACACCTCGACAGGGTTCTCCTCGACAAAGCTATCCTGTCTTTTCCTCCGCTGTCGCAGGATCCAGTCGGGGAAAAAAGTCGTGATCGTCTTCCGGTTGATGGCCTCAAAGATCGAAGGATCGGCCCCACGAGCCATAAATTTATCAAAAACATGGTTCATGTTGACGCCGAAAACTCTATAAAATCCGTACCCACCAGAGTTATCCGTCGTTGCCGCAATTAGATGATCATCCACAAAGAGACTCAACCCAGAGTGGAGGAGGGCCTCAAGCGTCCAGGAGAGCTGCACTAGGTTGGTACCCAAGAACTCCTCCGAACAGAACTCCGGTCCTAGAGAGGACTTGTCGATGACGTTGGCAGAGATGAAGGTGAACATGACATTCACCTTCGCTGCGAACGCAGTCCTATCCGTGAATCGGAGGACCTTTCCGGAGGGCATGTGCCTGTGGATTTTGCGCCTGTGATCGCCCTTGAAGGGAAAACTCCCGAGGTGCACGATTCCGGGCCTCTCCCCCTCAAGCAAAGGGAGCAGTTTCTCCAAAGTGCCTTCCAACACCAAATCGTCGTCCCCAAGCAGCAGGAAGTAGGTTCCGGAAGCGAGTGCCAGACACTGGACGAAATTGCGGTCAGGACCGATGTTCTCGCTGTTTCGCACATAGCGTAAGGAAGCGCCGGAGGCCAGGAGACCCGCCAACAATTCCTGTGTAGCATCCGTGGAGGCATTGTCGGAAACAAGCAATTCCACACGCCCTCCCAGAGCCTCCACTTGGGGAAGCACATGTTTAAGACAGGAGTGCAATAACTCGGCCCGGTTGTAGGTGGGGATTGCGATCGTCAGGAGGGGCTTCGCAACGTCCATCCCCGGGGTTCGGCACACCATTTCCAGAGCGTTGCCGGAATCCCCACTGCTTTCTTCGTTCTGCACTATGCCTTCCCCGCAATAAACGCGTCCAGCCCAACCAGGGCCTCAGCGAAGGCAGCCTTCAGCTTGGCCAGCAACTCCGCGGGGGCTTCGGCAAAATTGCCCGTGCGGCTTCCCACTTCCAGAGCCTGGGCAAGGGCCCGCACCTTGGGGGCACCCATGGTGCTGGCCGCGCCCTTCACGGCGTGGGCAGCATCACCCATCTGTTCGCGGTCGTCCAATCGAATGGATTCCTCCAACAGGAGGATTCGAGGAGGCGTGTCGTCCCGAAAGAGTTCACACATCTCGCGCAGGAGCCCCAGGTCACCATCATCCAAGTCCAGCAACTGCTGCATGGTGTCGGGATCGAGGACGTCACGGGAAGGCATGCCTTCGGATTTCATAGGAGACTCCTGGAATCATTATTCCAGACACCGGTAGAATCCCTCCATGGATCCTTCGACGCCCGCCGAGAACGCCCTCCAGCTCCTTTTCAAGAAGCTGCATCCCCACCTGGAGGACGCTGCCCATGCCCTATCCAAGGGCGCTGATGCCAAGGAGCTGGAGAGACTCCACTGCAAGCTCCTGAAGGCCCGGGAGCAGGTGGTTGAGATTCTCGAGACACTGTCAGAAGGTTGCGAGGAGGAACTGGCCGACCACTTGGCCGAGCTGGCCGATAACCTCACCCCCGTGGGCGAGAGTTACCAGCAGAGTCTCATCCTCACGCAACTCTGCCTGGAGGATGCCCCCGGCGATCTCCTCTCCTTCACGCCCGAAGGCAGCGCCGAGACTTCGTCCTGGGGCAAACGCATGAACGAATTCATGGCACGCTGCCAGGCCCCCGCCTTCCAGGCCGAAGCCCGCTGGGCCTCGGTGGATCCCGAAATCGGTGAAGAAGGAGCCGAGGACCTGTGAGGCCGCCAACCCTCGGTTCCAAACCAGTGTGATCATCATCGGCAAGAAGCAGGGTGACGAAATCCGGAGATTCATCCAGCTTGCGAGACGTCCCGCGCCCCCAGGGGCGAAGCCCCGGAAGGGGATGCCGGGAGAGAAGCTGGGCCCCTGGTACCACCCGGCCCAGGGATCAGGAAGGTCTCAAAGACGGAGGCCTGCCGGGCATCCAGGAGGTGCCCCATATCCGAAGCGGCCATCGGCATCCCCAACAGGAAGCCCTGGAAGATTTCGCATCCCATGAGATGCAGCGTCTCCCGCTGGGTCTCCGTCTCCAGCCCCTCGGCGACCACATCGAGCTTCAGGTTCTCGCCGAGCTGCAGGATGGTCTGGATGATGGCTCTGGAACTCGGCTCGGAATGCTCGGGGTGGAGGCCCTCCACGAAGGAACGATCGATCTTGAGGGTATCGATGGGCAGGCGCTGGAGGTAGCTGAGGGAGGAATAGCCGGTGCCGAAATCATCGATGCCGATGCGGATGCCCATGGCCTTTATCTCATGCAAGGGGGCATGGCCCTGCTTCCCGTTCTTCAGGAGAGAGCTCTCCGTGAGCTCCAGTTCCAGACAGAAGGGGGGGAATCGCGTATCCCGCAGGACTCGGGCCACGCTATCCACCCATTTGGGATCGGTTACCTGAAAAGCCGAGACATTGACCGCGAGGCGCAAGGGGTGCGGGCTCAGGGCCTGCCACGCCGCCACTTGGCGGCAGGCCTTGCGCAGAACCCACTCGCCCACCACATGGATGAGCTGGTTTTCCTCGACCATGGGGATGATCTTCGAGGGTGGCACCACGCCCAGGATTGGATGATTCCAGCGCAGGAGGGCCTCCACGCCAATGATGTTATCGTTCCAACCGAATTGGGGCTGGTAGAAGACATCGAGTTCCTCTGCGGCGATGGCCTCGCTGAGGTAGGACTCCATCTCGCATCTCTCGAGAAAGGCTTCGCTGAGGGTGGGCGTGTTGCATTCCACGCAGTTGCCCCCTTCGCTCTTGGCTCGATTGGCGGCGCTTTCGGCCTGATTCTGAAGGGCGATGGAATCCGGACCATCCTGCGGGTAGCTGCTGATCCCCATGCTCGCGGTGAGATGGATGGTCCGCTTGCCCACGCGAAAGGGAATCCGCAGGGCCTCGAGAATGCTCTGGGCCACCCGGGAGGGCTCCAGGGGGTCCCTCAGATCGGGCAGCAGGACCGCGAACTGGTCATTGCTCACCGAGGCCAGGGTGTCCCCTAGCCTCAAGGGGGAGATGAGCCGCCGGGCCACCTGGTGGATCAGTTCGTCCCGCTCCTGGAAGACCAGGGTCTGGTTGATGGCCTTAAATCGGTCGATCTCGATGAAGATGACGGAAACGGAACGCTCCTGCCGCTGGGCCATCAGGATGGCCTGGTCCAGGCGATCCGCCAGACGCAGGCGGTTGGGAAGCCCAGTGAAAAGGTCCTGCTGCTTGGCTTCGTACAGTTCCGCCTGAAGCTTGCGGATATCGACCTGGGCCGCTGTCAATTGCCCCAGCAATCCGAGGATCTCCGAGGATTCGGAAGGAACTTCGGGGATGTGGCCGGGCTCGAGCATCAGGGCGGAGACTCCGTGGGGTCTTGACTCTAGGGACGCAAATGGATTCCTGGCTAATCGTTGCCCATCTTACTCCAGCCCGCAAGAACAGGTTCGGTGTTGGTTGGCCCGGGCGAGGCAGATGCCAGGATAGAATCGAAGCAAACAGGAGACGCCCATGGATCGCTTCGGCAGCAGCCTCTTCCGCATCATCTGGGCCTGTGCCTGCCTGCTCCTGGCGGGACTGGTGCTGGGTGGCATCCAGGGCTTCGGCGGCGACGGCAGCCAATTGATGATCTTCGGCGTGGCCATTCCCCTGGGTTTCCAGGACGCCAAGCCCTATGTCACCCAGGGACTGGGTCGTCTCATCTACACCATGGTTCCGGCCGTGATCCTCTTCGGCGCCTTCCTGCCCCTGACCGAATGGACCACAGCCACCGCCAAGGGGGAGCGCATCAAGGGACTCTTCCTGGGTCTGGGCCTGGCCCTGGCCCACGGACTGTTCCTCAGCCAACTGGCCATGCTGCCCATGCTGGCCGCCAGCTATCGATTGCTGGGATCCCCCTTGGCCCCCTCCATCCTCCAGGCCGACCTGAATGCCCTCCTGCTGGGCCTTCAGCTGCTGCTGTGGACGGTGGCCCTGGCTCTTGTGATCAGGTCCAATCGCGGCATAGCCATCCTCTTGGCCTATGGCTTGGCGGCCATCGGCCGAGTGCTGGCCTGGGTGGGTGAATTCGGCCAAGACCTGGAGGTCCCCAGGGCCCTGGTGAAGAGCGTGGCCTTCCTGGGCCATCTATTACCGACGGAGACCCTGCCCACCGACCCCCTCGCCTGGAACGCCCTGCCCCTCTGCCTTGGCGGCCCGCTGCTGCTCGCGATCCTCCTGATGTTCCGCCCTGGAAAGGCTCCCAAGCGGAGCAAGGGGTGAAGCTGCGCACCCTCCTGGTGTTGTCGGCCCTGGTCCTTCCAGCCCAGACGCCCGGCCAGGATTCCGCCCGCATCAAGCAACGCCTCGCGGAAGTGCAGGCCCGGCTCTCCCAGGTGGACCAGCAGTTGGGCGGGTTGAAGAAGCGGCGCAAGGGCGTGCTGGTGGAACTCCAGGGCATTTCCCTCCAGGCCGACCGGATGCGGGCCCAGGCCGAAGGGGCCCGCATCAAGCGGGACCAGGCCCAGAGTGAAGTTCAGCAGATCACCTCCCGCAAGGAGGGCATCCACAAGGAAATCCTCCAACTGAGGACCGAGATCCGCAAACAGGTGCGGTGGATGCAGGCCCTGGGCCCCCTGGGGGGGCTAGGCCTCTTCCCCTCCACCCAGGGCTTCGAGGAATTTCTCACCCGTGGACGCTATCTGGAATATTGGCGCAGCCAGCAGCGGCGCAAGCTGGAGCAGGTCCAGCGCCTCCAGGGCGACCTCCTATTGCGGGAGAAGGATCTTCAGGCCGCCCTCGTACGCCTGGCCCAGGAGGAGCGAGAGGCGGCCCAACTCCAGGCCGCCCTCCGGCTCAACGAGGAGCGCCTCCAGGGTTTCCTGGACGGGCTCCGCCAGGACGAGTCCAAGCAGAAGGAGATGCAGGCCGAACTCGCCGAAGAGGCCCTCCAACTGGAGCGCATGCTCACCCAGTTGCTGGGCAAACCGCGCGGCGAGACCTTCGAGACCTCCACCAGTTTCGCCAGCCTGAGGGGTGAACTGCCCCGGCCCACCGAAGGATCCCTGGCCCAGGATTTCGGCACCCATCTCCATCCCCGCTTCAAGACCAAGACCGTCCAAACGGGCCTGCTCATCGCCACGGAGCCCGGTTCGCCCGTGCATTCCGTGGCCGAAGGCAAGGTCATCTTCGCCGAGATCTACCAGAACTACGGCCCCATGGTGATCCTGGACCACGGGGGAGGTTTCTGCAGCATCTACACCCATCTGCGCTACTTCCAGGTCACCAAGGGCCAGATCCTGCGCTCCGGTGAATCTGTCGGAACCTCCGGCGACACCCTGGAGGGCCCGCGCCTGGGCTTCGAAATCCGCCACCTCGCCCAGCCACAGGATCCGCAAAAATGGCTGAAACAGAGATACAGGTGAAGGACCCGAAATAATCCGTCAGGCCCACCAAAGCAGGCCTTGATATCCACGCAGTGGATACCAAGCAGGTGAAGGTCAGATTTCTTGGGCCGCCGCCATCTCCAAGGTGCGCTTCTTCTCGGCACGGGAGAGGAAAGCCACGGCCACGAAGACGAAGCCCAGGCTGACCCAATCCTGAAGGCTAGGGAACGCGAAGCCCAGGAAGAACCAACCCAGCAGGGTGGCTGCCGTGCCCGCCACCAGGGAGGTCAGCCGGTTCACCAGCCCCGTGAAGGTCGCGGTGCGCCCCTTGAACATGAAGATGAAGACACTGAAGAAGGCCACCACGCCGAAGGTGGTCCCGGCCAGGGAAGCCCATCCCCATCCTGCCTGGGGTTGGCGCACAGCGGACACGAATTGCGAGACCTGATGCAGGTTCATCCAGGAGGGGAAGAACCGGGGGCTCAGCATCACCACGATGACCATGAGCGCCATGGTGGCCGAGGCGGCAATCTGTTCCACGGCAAAGAACTGCCGGTTATCGGACGTGGCGCCCTTGGGCCGGGTGTTCTTGTAGTAGTTCATGATGTAGATGCGGATCAGATAGGCCAGCAAGTAGCTGCCGAGGATGACCACTGCGGCCATGTTATGGATGAAGCTGGGCTGGCCGCCGTTCTTGCCTCCGGGCATGAACAGCTGGATGCAGGCGGCCACCACTGCGAAGACCACCGCGGCGTTTTCCTCCCAGTAGACCCGCTTCTTCAGGATGCCCTGGCGGATCTGCACCGCGTCCACGATGCGGCTGATGACAATGACACTGGCCCGCATGATGACCATGGCCACCATCACGCTGATGGGCAGGGTGTACATCAGCGTGGTGGTGGGGATCACCACCGCCGTGCAGATGCCGCTGGGGATGATGTAGAGGAATTCGGAGGGCATTTCCCAGCGACCGAGGCGGATGGGGCGGATGCTCTTCATGTGCCACCAACCCAGCAACAGCACCGGTATCAGGCAGGTGAGATTGGCTCCCAGGGTGTTGTAGACCAGAAAGGATATTCCATTCATCAGAGCCGCATGGCCGTGGATCGGATCCGTGAACAGCTTCGCCAGGAGGCCCGTGGCGATGTAAAAGGCGAAATACCCAGTGCAGAGTTGTACGAGTCGGCCGGTACTTCCTTCAGGGGTCTTGCCAAACATGAGCACTCCAAGCTTTCTGGCGCAAAATTGTAGATTCCCGCTGAAGCCCAAGGATGTCAACCGCCCTTCCTCCGGGGTAGAATTTGGGCATGATCTCCCTCACCCATGTCGGCAAGCAGTACGGGCGCATCCACACAGCCCTGGCCGATGTGAATTTCCATATCGAGCCCGGAGAGTTCGTCTTCCTCACCGGGCCCAGCGGCGCGGGCAAGTCCACGCTGCTGAA
This sequence comes from uncultured Holophaga sp., assembly GCA_963664825.1. Taxonomy (GTDB): domain Bacteria; phylum Acidobacteriota; class Holophagae; order Holophagales; family Holophagaceae; genus JAYREN01. Next base: position 1,648,021 of record OY761614.1, on the reverse strand, counting down.
GCTGCTCTTCCGGGAACAGGTGCCCTCCAGTGGGGAGATCTGCCTGGCAGGCCACAAGCTGGCCTCCATGCCCGAAGCGGAGATCCCCTTCCTGCGCCGCAAGCTGGGGGTGGTCTTCCAGGACTTCAAGCTCATCCAGGCCCAAACCGTCTTCGAGAACGTGGCCTTCGTGCTGAAGATTCTGGGCGTGAGCTACTCGGAGCAGAAGCAGCGCGCCTTCCGCGCCCTCAAGATGGTGGGCCTCCAGCACAAGCTCTCCAGCTTCCCCCTGCAGCTCTCCGGTGGCGAACAGCAGCGCGTGGCCATCGCTCGGGCCCTGGTGAACGACCCCCTGGTGCTCCTGGCCGACGAGCCCACGGGCAACCTGGACCCGGATCTGGCCCAGGAGATCATGTTGCTCTTCGAGCGCATCAACGGTTCGGGCACCACGGTGATGGTGGCGACCCACGACCGCAGCCTCATCCAGCGCATGCGCAAGCGCGTGCTGGGATTGGACCACGGCCGCATGGCCTTCGATCTACCGGCCCCCGCCAGCACGGTGACGGTCTGACCCTCACGCCACGACGTTGAGCACGAACACGAGGTTGCTCTTGCCGTTATTGACGAAGGCATAGGGGCGATCCGAGGGGAAGGCGATGGCGTCCCCGGCCTTGAGGAGCTGGGTGCCCTCTGCGCGTTCCAGGGACAGGAAGCCCCGGACCACGTACAGCATCTCCCGATAGCCCGGGAGATCGGGTTCCCCCTGGTAGCGGTCGCCGGGAGCGATGGTCCATTTCCAGAGTTCCACGGAACGCGATGCGGGAAAGCTCTGGAGGAGATCCACCTTGGTGCCCGGGCGGCTGCCCTGCCAGAGCCGCAGCCCCCTTTCGGGGCGACTGCCCTTCCCCCCCGGCGCACTGCCACTTCCCACCAGTTCGGAGAAGGTGATGCCCAGGGCCGCAGCCAGATGCCCCAGGGTGGCCAGACTCACATTGCTCTCCCCGCTTTCAATCATGCCGATCATGCGGCGGCTTACCTGGGAACGGTCCGCCAGATCCTGCTGGCTCCAGTCCAGCTCGCGGCGCTTCTGGACGAGTTGGGCGGCAATGGCTTGAAGCAAGTGCCTTGGATCAAAGAGCATGCAGACCTCTGGCAATATATTGCACACAAAAAATGATAGGCAATATACTGCCCGTATGCCCTCCGATGATGCCATGTCCCGGGGGCGTCCCCAAGCGGAGTTCCAACCACGACCCGCTAAGGGAAGCAAGACCCCGAAGCTACCTCATACTGAGGAAACCTTGAGCGACCCTCATCCATTCTCAAGCCATCCGAAACACAAAGGGAGGACATCATGAAAAAGGAAAACGTGAAGGTCGCGATCTGGGGCTTCGGCGCCATGGGAAGCGGCATGGCCGAGGTCCTGCTCCGCAAGAAGGGCGTGGATATCATCGGCGTCTGCGATATCCACCCCGCTCGCGTGAACAAGAGCATGTTCGAGGTGCTCGGCATCTCCCGGGGCGACCGGAAGGACATCACCATCCAGGGCGATATCCACAAGATCATCGCCAAGAAGAGCTGTGACGTGGTGCTCCTGGCCACCGATAGCTTCACGGCCAAGGCCTTCGACAAGATCAAGCTGATCCTGGAATTGGGCATCAATGTCGTCTCCACCGCCGAAGAGATGTCCTACCCCAAGGCCAAGGAGCCCGAACTCACCAAGGAGATGGACCGCATCGCCAAGGCCAACGGAGTGAGCGTGCTGGGCACCGGCATCAACCCCGGCCTCATCATGGATCTCCTGGCCATCCTCATGACCGGTGCCTGCACGGATGTCGAATTCGTGAAGTGCGAGCGCGTGAACAGCCTCTCCCCCTTCGGCCCCGCGGTCATGGAAGAGCAGGGCGTGGGCATCACCCTGGACGAATTCAATAAGCAATCGGCATCGGGCCACCTGGCCGGGCACGTGGGTTTCAACGAATCCGTCAATATGATCTGCGATGCCATCGGCTGGAAGCTGGACAAGGCCGTGGAGCAGACCATGGCCCCAATCGTTTCCAATGTGCTGCGCAAGACCAAGTACGCCGAGGTGAAGCCCGGCAACGTGGCGGGCTGCACCATGAAGGGCTATGGCTATGTGAACGGCAAGCTGGCCGTGGAGATGAACCACCCCCAGCAGATCGAGCCCGAGCTCGAGGGCACGGACACGGGAGACTACGTGGTGATCAAGGGCACACCCAATGTCAATCTCTCCAATAAGCCCGAGATCCCCGGCGGCATTGGCACCATCGCCATGTGCATCAACATGATCCCCCATGTCATCAATGCCCGTCCCGGCCTGCACACCATGATCGACCTGCCTGTGCCCCGGGCCATCATGGGCGATATGCGCGAGCTGATCTGCGAATAAAAAAGCACTGATGCACCACGGAGACACGGAGGACACAGAGGGATCGCGGAGGAAATAAGAGTGTCGTTTTCTCTCCGTGTTCATTGCTCAGTGCCCTCCGTGTCTCCGTGGTGTTTTTTTTCGAGGTGAACCATGATCAAGAGTGGAACCTGGGTCGAGATCGAGCGAGTGCTCCTGAAACCAGAGCAGCGCGCAGCCAATCTCCCCGCAGACACGGCCAAGACCCCCTACATACTCCGCATCTCCGGGTTCCTCCTCGAGGATGCCGACCTGGGCCAGGAGGTGCGCGTGCGTTCCCTCATCGGCCACGAGCATCGGGGCGTCCTACGCCTGGTGAATCCCAGCTACAACCACAGCTTCGGAAACACGGTGCCCGAACTCCTCAAAATCGGGAGGGAACTCTGATGCGCGACATGGGCTACGCCGCAGTCATGGGCCGCAAGAACGAGATCATGAAGGCGTCCATGGGGATGGACTACAACGACTTCATCCAGAGCCCCGTGGCCTTCGACTACGAGCGCATGATGCGCGAGACCGGCTACAGCCTGGAGGACGTGGTCCGCATCCAGTCCCAGGCCAAGGTCGGCAATACGCCCCTCTACGAGCTGACGAACCTCACCGAAGCGGTGCGCCGCACGGCGGCCCCCGGCAAGGGGGCGCGCATCCTGGTCAAGGACGAGGCGGCCAACGCTTCCGGATCCTTCAAGGCGCGCCGCGCAGCCATCAGTGCCTTCGAGGCCCAGAAGAAGGGCTACAAGGGCCTCGCCGCCGCCACCAGCGGCAACTATGGCGCCGCGGTAGCCAGCCAGGCCGCCATGCGCGGCCTGAAGTGCATCATCCTCCAGGAGGTCTTCGATTCCAAAGGCATCGGCCAACCGGAGATCGTTGAGAAGTCCCGCGCCTGCGAGGCCTACGGCGCCGAAGTGCAGCGGCTCTCCGTGGGCCCTGAACTCTTCTACCAGCTCCTGGTGACCCTGGAAGAAACGGGATTCTTCAATGCCAGCCTCTATACCCCCTTCGGCATCCGGGGCGTGGAGACCCTCGGCGTCGAGGTGGCCGAACAAGTGAGGGCCAGGTTCGGCAAGGATCCCGACGCCGTGGTGATCACACACGCCGGGGGCGGGAACCTGACCGGAACCGCGCGCGGACTCCTGGCTGCGGGCTGCAATGCCCGGGTCGTGGCCTGCTCCGTGGATCTGGCGGGCCTGCACATGGCCTCCGACACGGACTTCAACAAGAAGTCCTTCACCACCGGCCACACGGGCTTCGGCATCCCCTTCGCCACCTGGCCCGATCGCGTGGACGTGCCCAGGAACGCCGCCCGGTCCCTGCGCTACATGGATGAATACCAGCTCGTCACCCAGGGCGAAGTGTTCTATGTGACCGAGCTGCTCACCAAACTCGAAGGCCTGGAGCGGGGCCCCGCCGGGAACACCAGCCTCACGGCCGCCATGACCCTGGCCCGCCAGATGGACAGGGACCAGATCGTCGTCGTCCAGGAGACGGAGTACACCGGCGCCGGCAAGCACCACAACCGCCAGCTCTCCTTCGCCCGGGAGAACGGCATCGAGGTCCGAGTGGGCGACCCCTCGGGCAATATCCCAGGCAAAACCATCGTCATCCCCGAACATCTCGACCAGGTGCGCGGCAAGGTCCAGGACATGGATCACCTTCGCCACTCCTACCTCAAGAACGCCATCAAGGCCCATCCCGTGGCCCAGTGGACCGAGAACGATTTCGCCTTCCTCGCCGCCGATATCAAATCGACGGTGGCATGGGTGAAACAGCACGTCGAAAAGATCTGAGCCCAAGGAGAACCCATGACCGATGAACGAATCGCCCGGTTCGAGACGCGCCGGAAGGAACTTGCGAAATTGGGTGACGATCAGCTCAAGGCCCGGTTCTGGGAGCTGACCCACAAGGTGATGGAGCCCATCGTCGAACTGGCTCGAACCCACACCAGCCCCTCCATCGAACGGGCCGTCCTGCTGCGCATGGGCGTCGATAGCGTCTCCAGCCATGGGGTCGTGGACCGCATCCTGGAAGCCGGATTGCTGGGCAAGGGGGCAGGCCACGTCGTCCTCAAACTCTCCCAGAAGTGCGGCCGGGATATCCGAGGTGCCGCCCAGGCCATTCTCGACGACAAGAACGTGCTCAATGGCCTCTTCTAGGAAGGATCGAGACATGACCAAGCAACCCCTGGATCCCACCAAGAAGCTCGATATCGAACACATCCTCGAGGACCTGGAGAACTACCATCCCCCCCGCAAGGGCTGGACCTGGCGCGATGTGCCTACGGAAGGCGTCAACATGGGGCCCTTCCATTTCCGGGATATGTCCACGCCCCTGAAGCACTCCATCGGCCTGCCGGCCTCCAAGTACTTCGATAACATCGACCCCCAGCCCAAGTGCGTCGTCACCACAGAAATAGCCTCCGGACGCTTCGAGGACGATATCCGCCGCATGCGCATGGCGGCCTGGCACGGCGCGGACCATCTCATGGTGATCCGCACCACCGGCCAGAGCCATATCGATGGCCTGCTGGAGGGCACTCCCGAAGGCATCGGCGGCGTGCCCATCACACGCAAGCAGATCCGCGCTTCCCGAAAGGCCTGCGACCTGATCGAAGAAGAGGTGGGCCGTCCCATCAACTTCCATAGCTACGTCTCCGGCGTGGCCGGTCCCGAAGTCGCCGTGCTCTTCGCCGAAGAGGGCGTCAATGGCGCCCATCAGGACCCCCAGTACAACGTGCTCTATCGCAACGTGAACATGTACCGCTCCTTCGTGGACGCCGCCGAAGCCAAGCGCGTCATGGCTGGCGCCCGCATCTTCCAGATCGATGGGGCCCACAACGCCAACGCCACGGCCAAGGCCGGCTGGCTGGTGATGCCCGAACTCATGGTGCAGCATGGCATCAACTGCGCCTTCTCAGTGGCGGTGGGCATGGAAAAGAGCCTCATCGGACTCTCCACCGTGCCGCCCAATTCACCTCCCGCGCCCAAGCTCTGGTACGACCTGCCCTACGCCGTGGCCCTGCGCGACTTCTTCAGCGAATTCAAAATGCGCGCCCAGCAGAACACGCGCTACATCGAAGCCGATATCGAGGAGGCGGTCCGCACCCACACCGTCGACACGCTCATCTCCATGCTGACCAGCGCCGATATCCAGTCGACCATCACGCCCGACGAGGGCCGCAATGTGCCCTGGCACTACAACAACATCCGGGGCATCCAGACCGTGAAGCAGACCTGGGCGGCCCTGGATGGCATCAAGGAACTGGTGACCCTCAACCATGAGGGCCCTCTGGGCGAGATGGTGCGCGATCTCAAGGAGCGCGCCGTCGCCTTCCTGGAGGAAGTCATGGAGAACGGCGGCTATTTCGCCGCCGTGGAGAAGGGCTTCTTCGTGGATTCCGCCAAATACCCCGAGCGCAACGGCGATGGCATCGCCCGGGACGGCAAGGGGGGCGTGGGGGCAGGGACCCTCATCGTCCGGGATGAGGATTACTTCGCACCGGTCTGTGATCACTTCGGAAACAACCACCTGCCCGCGGGATTAAAGAAGGCCTGTGACGCCATCGGCGGATGCACCCTCTGCCGCCCCGAGAAGATCGTCTTCATCGACGAACTGGATCCCGAGGATAGCTGCAACGCCCGCCTCGCCAAAACCCTCCCCTACCGCAAGGGCAACATGATCAAGCCCGAAGCCGAATGGGCTGGGGATGGCACCGTGCTCATCCAGCTCTTCGTGCCCCAGAACGAAGACATCGCCCCGGTCTATGCCGTGGAGATGGCCAAGAAGATGGGGCTGCTCGATCCCGAGGTCATCAACACCATGGTCATGCACCCCTCCGAAGGCTGCTTCGTGGAGGTGAAGGGCAAGGTCGCCTTCGATATCGACAAGACCACCCTCAAGATCCCCGAAAAGGAAGTCATCCTGCCCGAGCAGGAACTGCGGGATGTGGCCAAGCAGCTGGGCCTCCGGGTGGTGGCCGGCACCGTGGGCGAAGACGAACATAGCGTGGGTCTTCGCGAGATCCTGGATATCAAGCACGGCGGCATCGAGAAATACGGCGTGAAATACCACTACCTGGGCACCTCCGTGCCCATCGGGAAACTGGTGGACGCCGCCATCGAAACCGGCGCCCAGGCCATCCTCATCAGCACGATCATCAGCCACAACGACGTGCATCGCACCCAGATGAGGAAGCTGGCTGAACTCTGCCGGGAGAAGGGGATCCGCGACAGGATCATCCTCATCGCCGGCGGCACCCAGGTGAACCGCGATATGGCCAAGGAAACCGGCCTGGACGCCACCTTCGGCCGCGGCACCAAGGGCATCCATGTGGTCAACGCCATGGTGAAGGTGCTCAAGGCGCGGGGCGTCGTGTAACAAACCGAGCCACAGAGGGCACAGAGGAAAAGGAAGGAGAGCGCAGAGAGACGGCCATATTGTTCTTCTCTGTGTTCTCTTTTCCGTTCTCTGCGCCCTCTGCGGTGTTCTTTTTTGGGATTCCCATGCCCTCCGAAATCGAGGTCCTCACCATCGAGGTGGGTTCGACCATCACGAAAGTGAACGGATTCAACCTCCTCACCAAGGGGGGCTTCGAGGCCGTGGCCCAGGGCTTCGCACCCACCAGCGTGGCCCAGGGCGATGTGGGCATCGGCGTTCAGCAGGCCATCGAAGATCTGGAAAGCCGTTTTCAGGGTCAACTCGGACACCCCGAGACCTTCGTCAATAGTTCGGCCGCTGGCGGCCTGCGCATGACCGTCCACGGGCTCACCTACAGCATGACGGCCAGGGCCGCCCGGGAAGCCGCCCTTGGCGCGGGCGCCATCGTGAAGATGGTCACCGCCGGTGAGCTCGACGATTTCGAACTGGAGGAGATCCGCGCCACCCACCCCAATATCATCCTGCTGGCCGGCGGGGTGGACTTCGGTGAAAAAACCACTGTCCTCAAGAACGCCGAGAAGATCGCATCTCTGGGGCTTTCCATCCCGATCGTATATGCCGGGAACGTGGCCCTACGAAAACCCATTCACCAGAAGTTCCAAACCGCAGGACTGGAACTCCTGGTGGCCGATAATGTATTCCCAGATGTGGATGTGCTCAATATCGAACCCCTGCGCCACCTCATCCACGAGGTCTTCAACCGGCACATCATCCACGCGCCGGGCATGGCCAAATTTGGCGAGCTCACCCATTGGGGCATCCTCCCCACGCCGGGCGCCGTGCTGCGCGGGGCCGAGCTCTTCGCCGAGGAGCTGGGCGATTGCCTGGTCTTCGATGTGGGCGGGGCGACAACCGATGTCCATAGCGTTACCGACGGCGCCCCGGAATGGGCCGCCCGGATGGTGGAGCCCGAGCCTCGGGCCAAGCGCACGGTGGAAGGGGATCTGGGAGTCTTCGTCAACGCCCGCAATATCGTGGATCTGGCTGGAAACGCGGAATGGGAGGCCCGCCTGAAGGAACTCCAGGCGATGCCGGCCACCGAACGGGAGCGGGAACTCACCCGTGCCCTCTGCGCCTTCGCCGTTGATACCGGCGCCAAGCGCCACGCGGGCGTCGTCACGGATATCTACACGGCCACGGGCCGCAAACAGGTCGTGAAGGGCAAGGATCTCAGCGCCGTGCGCTGGGTCATCGGCACCGGTGGCGCCCTGACGCGCATCGAGGGCGGCGCGGAAATCCTCCGGACCATCTGCACAGGCCCCGGCAAGTATCTGCTGCCCGCCCCCGAGGCCCGCATCCTGCTGGACCGAAACTACCTGTTCTCCGCCCTGGGCACCCTGGCCCAGGCCTACCCCGAGGATGTGAAGGCGACCTTCCGGCGGTGGGTGGAAGGCGAAAACCCAAGCGCATGATCACCGGAGTCTTTCCCATGTACAGTGGCCCACGTTTGGAGATCTACCCAGAGCGCATCACCGCCAATGCGCGGTCGGTGATCGGTCTCTGTCATGGGCATGGAGCCCAGGTGGCCGCCGTCACCAAGGTGGCGAGCGCCCATCCGGCGGTGGCGCGCGCGCTGGCGCTGGGGGGCGCCGATATGCTCGCCGATAGCCGAGTCTCCAATCTCCAGCGCGTGGCCGAAATGGGCCTCCCTCTGCCCCGCCTGCTCCTCCGCCTGCCCACCCCCAGCGAGGCCCTTGACGTTGTGCGCACGGCCCAATTGAGCCTCAACTCCTCCCTCTCCACGCTGGGGCTCCTGGACCAGGCCGCAGGTTTCGCGGGGACCCGCCACGGCGTGATCCTCATGGTGGATCTGGGCGATCTGCGGGAGGGCGTCTGGCCGGATCGATCCGTGGCCCTGCTGCGGGAGGCGGCCAAGCTCAAACACCTGGATGTGCTGGGCCTGGGCTGCAATCTGGCCTGCTACGGCGGCGTGATCCCCAGCGTGACCAACATGCAGCAACTCATCGAAGTGCGGGACGCCTGCCGCAAGGCCACGGGCCTCGATCTGCAACTCCTTTCAGGGGGCAACAGCGCCAATCTGCCTCTGCTGGCCAGTGGTCAGATGCCGAAGGAGATCAATCATTTCCGCATCGGGGAAGCCATCGTGCTGGGGCGCAATGTACTGGACCGCAGCCCTTGGCCCGGCACACGCCAGGACACCTTCAGGCTTGTGGCGGAGGTCATCGAGGTCGAGCGCAAGCCCTCCATCCCCATCGGCGAGACGGGCCAGGACGCCTTCGGCGGCACGCCCACCTTCGTGGATAGGGGCATCCGCACCCGCGCCATCTGCAATCTGGGCCGCCAAGACGTAGTCGTGGATGGCCTCGAGCCCTTGGACCCGGGCATCATCGTGCTCGGGGGCTCCAGCGACCATCTGCTGCTGGATGTGGAAGAGGCCTCTCAACCCTTGCAGGTGGGCGCGGAAGTGGCCTTCTATCCTGGTTACGGCGCCCTCCTGGCCCTCTCCACGTCGCCCTATGTCCAGAAGCTCGTCGTGAAAGGCTGAACCATGCTCAAGATCCTGCCCCTGGCTTCCAGCTTCCATTCCGCCGATCAGGTGCGCGATACGATCCAGGGAATCGCCTCTCAGTTGTCGGCCCGCCTGCTTCCCTACAAGCTGCTGGAAGAAGGCAGCGAGGCGCCCAACGCCCTGCTCATCGTCACCGGGGGCACCGAGCACTTGGCCCTGGCCGCCCTCGCTCACATGCAGGGACCCGCCCTGCTCCTGGCCCACCCTCATCAGAATTCCCTCCCGGCCTCCCTGGAGATCCTCAGCCGACTCCACCAGTTGGGCCGCCCCGGGCGCATCGTGCTCCTCAACGGGGGAGAAGAAGGCTTTGCCTCCTTGGCGACCCTCCACCGCCTGCTGGACGCGCATGCACGCCTGGGGCTCCTGCGCCTGGGCCGCATCGGAGAGCCTTCCGATTGGCTGGTGGCCAGCACGCCAGGGGCTGACCAGGTGGAGGAAGTCTGGGGCCCGAAGGTCCTCGATATCTCCCTGGATGTGCTGCGGAGAGCCATCCAGGCCGCCGATCCCGAGGCCTCGCGCCTCTTCCAGGATTCCTTCCAGGGCGGCGCCCGGAGCATCCTGGAGCCCTCCGGCTCGGACCTGGGCATGGCCTCCCGCGTGGGCGTCGCCCTGCGGCGGGTAGTCCAAGAGCACCACCTGGATGCCTGCACCGTGCGCTGCTTCGATCTAGTTAAGGATCTGCAGACCACCGGATGCCTGGCCCTTTCCGCGCTGCTGGACGAAGGCATCGTGGCCGGCTGCGAAGGCGACCTGCCCGCGGCGCTCACCATGAGCTGGATGCAGGCCGTCACGGGACAGGCGAGCTTCATGGCCAATCCCCAGGACCTCGATTCTACTTCCAACACGCTCTGGCTCGCCCACTGCACCATCGGGCGCAACCTCCTGAAGGGCTACGCCCTGCGCTCCCACTTTGAATCCTCGCTGGGAGTGGGCATCCAGGGCGAACTCGAACCCGGGCCCATCACCCTGGCCCGCATCGGCGGCTCCGATCTGCGGGAGGTCTTCCTCACGGATGGCGAGCTGCTGGCCAATGGCGATTCGGAACTCCGCTGCCGCACCCAGATCCAGGTGCACCTGGACGGGGATGTGCGCGAACTCCTCTCCAGGCCCCTGGGGAACCATCTGGTGCTTATCGGCGGCCACTGGGCCGCCCAACTTCGCGAATACCACGAACTCTTCGTCCGTTAGGAATCCCATGCTCTATCAGACTCACGCCCCCATCCATCTCCAGAACATCCGCAAGAACCTCGACGGCATCCGCAAGGCCGTGGGGCCGGAACGGAAGATCCTCATCGCGGTGAAGGCCAACGCCTATGGCCACGGGGCCGTGGAAGTCTCCCGCATGGCCCAATCCATGGGCATCGATTGGCTCGGGGTCGCCACGGTACCCGAGGGGCTCCAGTTGCGGGAAGCGGGCATCGGCCTGCCCATCCTGAAGCTCAGCCCGACCTTCCCCGAAGAAATGGAGGCGGCCATCCTCGGGCATATCACCCTGGCGGTCTGCAGCCGGGACAATGCCGAGGCCCTGGAACTCGCCGCTCTCAAAGTCGGCGTACAGGCCGTGGTCCATCTCAAGGTGGACACAGGCATGGGCCGCATCGGGGTCATCCCCGCAGAGGCTCCCGCCCTGGCGACCTTCCTGGAACAGCAGTGCCCCCACGTGAAGCTGGAGGGCATCTTCACCCATCTGCCCGTGAGCGACGAAGCCGACACGGCCTTCACCAAGGCCCAGATCGCCCGGTTCAAGGCCATGGTGGCCAGCGTGGAAGAGGCCCTGGGCCGGAAGCTGGAACTGGCCCACTGCGCCAATTCCGGCGCCGTCCTGGGTCATGAAGAGGCCTGGCTCAACCTGGTGCGGCCCGGGATCATGATCTACGGCTTCTACCCGGATGCCGGCACACCCCGCAGCATCCCCCTCCTGCCGGGGCTCTCCTTCCTCACGCGGGTTTCATTCTTGAAGAGGGTGAAGGCGGGCACCTCCATCGGCTATGGCCGCACGTGGATCGCCCCTCGGGATACCTGGATCGCCACCATACCGGTCGGCTACGCCGATGGCTTCAACCGCCTCTTCTCCAACCGCGGGCGCGTCCTCATCGCTGGCCAGAGCTATCCCATCGTGGGTCGCATCTGCATGGACCAGAGCATGGTGGACCTGGGCCCCGAGACGGAGGTGCGGGTCGGCGACGAGGTGGTGCTCATCGGCCGCAGCGGCCATCAGGAGATCAGCGCCCAGGAATGGGCCGAGCAGCTCGGCACCATCACCTACGAGGTAACCTGCCAGATCAACGAAAGGGTATCCCGGGTCTATGAAGGCTAGACTATTCCCATGGCCCAACAGCTCCACGACCTAAAATTCGTCACTTCCGCCTCCGATGTGAAGCAGCTGGGAGTCTGCCGCGCAGAAGTGGCCTTTGTGGGCCGCTCCAATGTGGGCAAGAGCTCCCTGCTGAATGCCCTGGCCAAGCAAACCCAGTTGGCGCGGGTTTCCAAGACCCCTGGGCGCACGCGGCTCATCAATGTGTTCCTAACGGGACCGGATCGTTGGGTCGTGGACCTGCCGGGCTACGGATATGCGGGAGGCCCCAAGGCCGAGAACGCCACCTGGAGCGCCATGATCGAGGGCTACCTCACGGGGCGCCGCAACCTGCGCATGGTCTTCGTGCTGGTGGACGCGGAGATCGGGCCCACCAAACTGGACCATCAGATGATCGAATGGTTGCGCCATACGGAACTGCCCTGCCGCATCGTGGCCACCAAGGCCGATCAGGTAAAGCCCAGCCGCCAGCTCGCTCAGCGCCGGGACGTGGCCGCCTCCCTGGGCCTCCTGCCGGGGGATATCGCCTGGGCCAGCAGCCTGAAGGGCACGGGCATCCCGGAGCTTCGGAACGAAGTGGCCTCCCTGCTGGACCTGATCTGAACCAGTGGTCTGTTCTGGTCTACGGATTCCCCGGTCCTTCCCCCATCCCCCAGGGTGGTCTGCACTGGACTATTTATTTGGCTCGGAATCACTGAATTTTTCCGGGAATCAACGCAAACTTCAGGGGTCATGAAGCCTGAAGTCCCCCTCAATCCCGGCGCCGCGAGCCCCCTGTACCTTCAGGTGCAGCGGAACCTGCGCGCCCTCATCCAGAATGGTGAATGGCGGCCAGGCCTGCGGCTCCCCGCGGTCCCGGAATTGGCGGAACGCTTCCAAGTGCACCGCCTCACCATCCTGAAGGCCCTGGCCGGGCTCAAGCGCACGGGTTGGGTCCAGACCGTGACGGGTCGAGGGACCTTCGTGGCCGACTACCTCCCCCAGGCCCCGGCCCTGCGGGGTCTGGAAGCCTTCCCCTTCGAGGGCTCGGCACTGAGGGTCCACGAGGGCGAGCTGGGGCCTTGGCTGGGGGAGACCCTAGAGAGGGCTCAGAACCGCCAGCTCATCAGCTTTTCCGCGGGATTCCCGCCTTCCGATCTCCTCCCCGGCGACGCCCTGCGGCGGGTCTACACCCGGACCATGAAGGAACTGGGCTCAGAAGCCTGGGTCTACTCCGCCCCAGCGGGGCATTCCGCCTACCTAAAGGCTGTTGCCGATTGGCTGAGTTCGGAGGGAGAACCTCTGCTACCGGGATGGGGCCTGCGCGCCATCCCAGGCGCCCAGTCCGGCTTGGCCCTGGTGGTGGAATCCTTGACCGTGCCCGGGGACCGGGTCCTGGTGGAAAGCCCCTGCTATGTGGGCACCCTGGCCCTCTTGCGGGCCATGGGCCGCGAAGCCGTTCCTGTGCCGGTGGATGCCAGCGGCCTGAACCCGGAACGCCTGGCTTCGGCCCTTCAGAAGGGGGATGCCAAGCTGATCATCCTGGTGCCCACCTTCCACAACCCCACGGGCATGACCCTCAGCCGCTCCCGGCGGGAACGGGTGCTGGCGCTCACCCGCGCCCATGGGGTACCCCTGCTGGAGGACGACACCTATGCCGATCTCCGATTCTCCGGACAGCCCGTCCCCAGCTTCCGCATGCTGCCCGGCGCCGATCATGTGATCCATGTGGGCAGTTTCTCCAAGTCCCTGGCCGCAGGTCTGCGCCTGGGCTACGTGATCGCGCCGGAATCCCTGCTCCAGCGCCTCACCCCCGTGCAGGAGGTCCACACCATCGCCCTGCCCATCCTGTCCCAGGCGGCGGTGGCCCAGTTCATCGAGAGCGGCGGATTCAAGCGGCATGTCACGCGGCTTCGGCGCGCCCTGCGGGAGCGCCGGGATGCCATGCTGGAGGCCTTGCACGCCCATTTTCCCCAGGACACCGAGATCACCGAGCCCAAGGGTGGAATGCATCTCTGGGTCATTCTGCCGGAGGATCTCTCGTCGCTGGAGCTCCTCAAGGAAGCCATTCCCCAGGGCCTGGGCTTCGCCCCCGGCCCTCTCTTTTTTGCCGACGGCCGAGGCACCAACTGCTTTCGGCTTAATTTTTCCACCCATGCGCCTAGCGTCACCCGCGAGGCGATCGCACGATTGGGCGGCCTGATTCGGGTCCGCCCTTCCGTTGCCCTTTGACCAAGGAGTTCCAATGATCCCTTTTGATATCCAGTTGGCCGACCCGCGGCTGCCCGAGGCCGACCGTAAGGCCAAGATGCAGAACCTGGGCTTCGGCAAAGTCCTCTCCGAGCACATGGTGGTCGTGCCCTACCGGGAGGGCGAGGGATGGCTGAAGGGCCAGCTCAAGCCCTACGGCCCGCTCTCCCTCAGCCCGGCGGCCAATGTGCTGCACTACGGACAGGCCATCTTCGAGGGCTTCAAGGCCTATCGCCAGCCCGATGGAGGGGTCAAGTCCTTCCGCCCCCATAGCAACGGTCGGCGTTTCAACGAATCCGCCCTGCGCCTGGCCATGCCGGAAGTGCCCCTGGATATCTTCGTGGAAGCCGCCGATCTGCTCTGCCGGACGGACCGCGAGTGGGTCCCCGGTGCCATCGATAGCGAACGTCTCCATGACCAGAGCTACTACTTCCGCCCCTTCATGATCGGGTTGGGCGACTTCCTGGGCGTCAAGGCCGCAGAGGAATATCTCTTCATCATCATCGGCGGTCCCGCCGGTGCCTACTTCCAAGGTGGCATCAAGCCCGTGACCATCTGGGTGGAGGAAGAATACGTCCGCGCCGCCCCCGGCGGCACCGGCCGAGCCAAGTGCGCAGGCAACTATGCCTGCAGCCTCCTGCCCGGCAAGCTCGCCAAACAGCGGGGCTGCGACCAGGCCCTCTATCTGGATGCCGTCGAACGCAAATACCTGGAGGAGCTGGGCGGCATGAACGTATTCCTGGTTCTCCAGGAAGGCTCCCGCACGGTCATCGCCACGCCGGAGAAATCGGGCAGCATCCTGGAAGGGGTGACCCGCGATAGCCTCATCACCGTGGCCAAGGAACTGGGTTATGAGGTGGCGGAACGCCGCATCTCCATCGACGAGGTGGAACAGGCCCATCGCACGGGCGCCCTGAAGGAGGCCTTCGCCTGCGGCACGGCTGCCGTGATCTCCCCCATCGGCAGCCTCATGTCCCGCCGTGGCACATGGACCATCAACGACAACAAGGTCGGTGAAGTCTCCATCCGCCTCCGCGCCGCCCTCCTGGATATCCAGTACGGCCTCACCCCCGATACCCGCAACTGGATGCACACAATTATGTAGACTTCGCCCAAGATCAAGCCCTCCTGAGGCTCTGCCGCGGGAGGGCGCGGGGGCCCGGGGGTGTTGACGCAACCGGTCCCCCGGACAGTACAAGAAGAGCGGGCCCTCACGGGCCCGCTCTTCTTTTTGAAGGGGAAGTGTCTTACTTCGCCGCTTCGGTCGCAGGCTCAACAGCCTTCTTGGCCTTCTTCGCATGCTTCTTGGCCTTCTTCTCGGCCTTGGGCTCAGCGGTCTTGTCGTCGGTCTTGACAGGAGCCTTCTCAGCCTTCTTGTCTTCGAGGCTCATGGCCTTCTTCTCAGCAGCCTTGGGTTCGGCCTTCTTCTCGGCCTTCTTGGCAGCCTTCTTGGTGCAGCACTCTTTCTTGCAGTCCTTGGCGCAAGCCTTCTTGTCGGCAGCGGCGGGCTCAGCCTTCTTGTCCTCGAGGCTCAGGGCCTTCTTCTCTTCAGCCTTGGGCTCGGCCTTCTTCTCGGCCTTCTTGGCAGCCTTCTTGGCCTTCTTCTCAGCCTTGGCGTCAGCCTTCTTGTCCTCGGCCTTGACGGGGGCCTTGTCAGCCTTCTTGTCTTCCAGGCTCATGGCCTTCTTCTCTTCAGCCTTGGGCTCGGCCTTCTTCTCGGCCTTCTTGGCAGCCTTCTTGGCCTTCTTCTCGGCCTTGGCGTCAGCCTTCTTGTCCTCGGCCTTGACGGGGGCCTTGTCAGCCTTCTTGTCTTCCAGGCTCATGGCCTTCTTCTCTTCAGCCTTGGGCTCGGCAACCTTGGCTGCCTTCTTAGCCTTCTTGGCCTTCTTCTCAGGCTTGGCGTCAGCCTTCTTGTCCTCGGCCTTGACGGGGGCCTTATCAGCCTTCTTCTCTTCCAGGCCCAGGGCCTTCTTCTCTTCGACCTTGGCCTCGGTCTTCACGGCCTTCTTGGCCTTCTTGGTGACTTTCTTCTCGGCCTTGGGCTCAGCAGCCTTCTCTTCGGCTTTGGGCTCGGCCTTCTTGACAGTCTTCTTGGCCTCGACCTTCTTGGTCTCGACCTTGGTAGCCTCAGCCTTCTTAGGCTCAGCCTTCTTCTCCTGGGCGAACGCAGGACTGATCAGCGCAGCGGCCACCAGCAGAGCGGCAAGCTTGTTCATGGACTCTCCCTATTGGAATTCCGGCACGGCCGGATGACGGTCTGGGTGTAGCACGTTTGGGGCCAATTTGTATTTATTGGAAAAGAAGAGCTTCGCTTGGCCGGTCCGATCCAGTTCCTGTTGGAAAATGCCACAGGATGCAAATCGCAACAAACCTTAAACCCCTTCCTCGGCCCCGTCCCCCAAGCCCAGATCCCGCAATTTCCGGTAGAGGGTGGTCCGGTCCTTGCCGAGGATTTCCGCAATCCTGCTCTTCTTATGTTGGTGTTTGAGAAGCACCTGGATATACCGGCGCTCCAGCTCCTCGAGGGTGGGTAGGTGATCCCAGCCCTCAATGAGTTCCAGGAGGGGCGTAGGAGCGTGGGGCAGTTCCACGGGGTGGGCCCGCAGCTCCTCCTTGATCTTGTCGGAGAAATCTTCCGGCGTAATTTCGCGCCCCCGACTCAATTGCGTCAGGTGTTCGATGACATTGGCCATTTCGCGAACATTGCCCGGCCAGCTATACCGTTCGAGCATCTGCCGCGCATCGGCACGGATCGAATAGTTCTGGGAATCCCGCTGATTGCTCTCCGTCAGGAAATGGTTCAGCAGCAGGGGCACATCCGAGATGATCTTGCCGCTGTTCTCGTCCCTGGACCAACGCTCGCGCACGGGGGGAACGCGGATCTCCACCACGCTCAGACGATAGTAGAGATCCTCCCGGAAGGTGCCGGCCTTCACCATCCCCGCCAGATCCCGATTCGTGGCGGCGATAATGCGCACATCCACCTTGATGGTCTTGTTGCTGCCCACCCGGCGGACCTCCTGCTCCTGGAGCACGCGCAGCAGGCGCACCTGGAAGCTGGGGGAGGTCTCACCGATCTCGTCGAGCAGGATGGTGCCTCCGGTGGCTTCCTCGAAGAGGCCCTTCTTGTCACTGATGGCCCCCGTGAACGAGCCCTTGGCATGACCGAAGAGTTCGGATTCCAGAAGCGTCTCGGTCATGGCGCCGCAATTGATGGCCACAAAGGGATGATCCCGACGATCACTGCTGGTGTGGATGGTGCGAGCCACGAGTTCCTTGCCTGTGCCACTCTCCCCCACGATCAGGACTGTGGTCCGGCTGTTCTGCAGCGAAGCAATGGTGCGGTAGACATCCATCATCTTGGGGCTCGAGCCGATCATCACGCTGCGGGGTAGCTGGGGCGCGGACTCCGGGGCGCGATGCCCGTCCTTGCGCACGATCGCCCGCTTGACGAGCGTCTTGAGTTCCTCGTTGTTCCAGGGCTTGGAGATAAAATCGAAGGCCCCCTCTCGAACGGCCTCCAGGGCCTTTTCCAGGGTGCCAAAGCCCGTGAGCAGGATCGTCTCGACGCCCAGGGGCTTGGCGGCGCGCAAGAGATCCACCCCATCCAGGCTGGCCTCGAGGTTGATATCGGAGAGCATCAGATCGAAGTTGCCGCCCCGCAGCAGTTCGAGGGCTTCTTCCGGGCGGGTGGCCTTCACGACTTCCAGGTCCATCCCCACTTCTTCCTTGCTCAACAGGAGCTCCAGGAGATCGCAGGTCTCACGGCTATCGTCCACCACCAGCACACGGGTCATGCTTCCACCTTTTTTACAAGCCTACTTCAGGATGATCGGGATGCCATCACTTCCAAGGCGCGAGATTCATCCTGTAGACCCAGGATGGTTACATGAAAAAAGCAACAAGACTCCTTTTGGCCCCAGGCCTCACCGCCCTGCACTCCGTGCGGGAGACCTCACCATCACCCACAACAATAAAGGGAAAGGCCCATTCCTGCATGGAAAGGGGATCCCTGGAGGCCCTTTCACCTACAATGAGACCCATGGCAACACCGACTTCCCCTTCCTTCGACGATGGCCTCGACCGTCTCGAAGCCCTCGTCCAGCAGCTCGAGGGGGGCGGTCTCTGCTTGGAAGAGGCGCTGAGGCGCTTCGAAGAAGGCATCCAACTCAGTAAGGAACTCCAACAGCAGCTCGCGGACGCCCACCGGAGGGTGGAGGTCCTGAAGCAGAGCCTGGGTGGCGAATACCGAGCGGAGCCCCTGGAGGGACCCAACCCGTGAACCTCGATTCCTCAGACCAAGTCCGAAAAGATCTGGATCGTCTCGTGCCCCTGCTGAAGACACGGCTCCTGGATTCACTGCGCGCCGGAGAAGCGCCGCGGGTCGGCGAAGCCATGCGCTATAGCCTGGAGGCGGGGGGCAAGCGCGTCCGCCCGGTAATCTGCATGCTGGCCGCCGAATCCCTCGGCTGCCCCCCCCAAACCGCCCTTTCCTGCGCCACAGCCCTGGAATACATCCACACCTATTCCCTCATCCATGACGATCTGCCCGCCATGGACGATGACGATCTGCGACGCGGAAAACCCACCTGCCACGTGGCCTTCGGCGAAGGCCAGGCCATCCTGGCCGGGGATGGCCTGCTCACGGAAGCCTTCGCCATCCTTCTCGGCGATGAGGCTCTCCCGGCCGAACGGCGGCTTCTGGCGGCGCGCCTCCTCTCGGAAGCCGCCGGCTGGCGCGGCATGGTGGCTGGCCAATCCCTTGATCTCGAGGGGGAGGAGCGGACCCGGAACGGAGAGCCCTACGACCTGGATCACCTCCAACTCATCCATCGCCTCAAGACCGGCGCCCTTCTGCGGGCCTCCCTCGAATTGGGCGGGGCGGCCGCCGGAGCCACCCCCGCGCACCAGAGCACGCTGAGGGAGGGGGGAGCCGCCCTGGGCCTCGCCTTCCAGATCCAGGATGACATCCTGGATGCCACCAGCACCGCCGAGCAGATGGGCAAACGCGTGGGCAAGGACGCAGGGAAGGGGAAAATCACCTATCCTCTGCTGCTGGGCCTGGACGGCGCCCGCGCGGCCCTCCAGGAGGCCACGCAGCGGGCCATCGAACAGCTTCAGTCCCTTCCAAACCCGCGTTCCCTGGTGGCCTGGGCGCAATTCTTGGCGGAGCGCAGGGCGTGAGTTCCCATCCTCTTCTCGATTCCCTCACCGCACCTCAGCAGATTCGGCATTTCTCCCTTGGACAGCTCGAGCAACTCGCCAGTGAAGTACGCGGCTTCCTCATCGATTCCGTCAGCGAGACCGGAGGGCATTTCAGCTCCAACTTGGGCGTCGTCGAACTCACGGTGGCCCTCTTCCATCACTTCGATTTCCTGGTGGACCGGATCGTCTGGGATGTGGGCCATCAGTCCTACCCCCACAAGATTCTCACTGGCCGCAAGGATCGCTTCCCCACCCTGCGCCAGCACGATGGGCTCTCCGGCTTCCTGAAGCGGGAGGAAAGTCCCTATGACCACTTCGGGGCCGGGCACGCGAGCACCAGCATCTCCGCGGCCCTGGGCATGGCCATGGCCCGGGATCTCCAGAAGCAGGACTTCACCAGCATCGCCGTCATCGGGGACGGTTCCATGACGGCGGGCATGGCCTTCGAGGGCCTCAACCAGACCGGCTACCTGGAACCCCGGAAGTTCATGGTGATCCTCAACGACAACGATATGGCCATCAACCCCAATGTGGGTTCCCTCCAGGGCTACCTCAACCAGATGATCTCCGGCCAGTATTACAAGCGCTGGCGGGATCGCATCGAGGGGGCCATCAAGGCCATCCCCGTCCAGAGCGTGAGCCTGCGCCTGGCCAAGGCCGCCAAATGGAGCGAGGAGTCCTTCAAGCGCATCGCGGTACCGGGCCTGCTCTTCGAGGATCTCGGGTTCTGCTACATGGGGCCCGTGAAGGGCCACGATATGGGCGCCCTCCTGAAGGCCCTCACCGAGGCCCAGGAGCGCATGAAGGAGGGCCCCGTCCTCCTTCATGTGCAGACCCAGAAGGGCTACGGCTACAAGCCTGCGGAGAATGACCCCAAGAAGTGGCATGGCGTGACGGCCTTCGACGCCGAAGCCGGGGAGATGATCAAGGCCGATCCCTCCAAGCCCCTTGCGCCCAGTTACACGCAGGTCTTCGGCTCCACCCTGGTGGATCTGGCTCGGCAGGACGACAAGATCGTCGGCATCACGGCGGCGATGCTCGATGGCACGGGACTCAATCTCCTACAGAAGGCCTTCCCCGAACGCTGTTTCGATGTGGGCATCGCCGAACAGCACGCCGTGACCTTCGCGGCGGGGCTAGCAGTGCAGGGCATGCGCCCGGTCTGCGCCATCTACAGCACCTTCCTCCAGCGGGGCTTCGATCAGGTCCTCCATGATGTATGCCTCCAGAACCTGCCGGTCACCTTCGCCCTGGACCGGGCCGGCATCGTCGGCGCCGATGGCCCCACTCACCACGGGCTCTATGATTTGGCCTTCCTGCGCTGCATGCCCAATATGGTCCTCATGGCCCCCAAGGACGAGAACGAACTTCGGCGGATGCTCTTGACGGCCCTCTACTGCAACGGGCCCGCGGCCTTGCGCTACCCCCGCGGCAACGGGCTGGGGGTTTCCCTAG
Organism: uncultured Holophaga sp.; assembly: GCA_963664825.1. Classification (GTDB taxonomy): domain Bacteria; phylum Acidobacteriota; class Holophagae; order Holophagales; family Holophagaceae; genus JAYREN01. The sequence continues at coordinate 1,627,447 of OY761614.1, read as the reverse complement.
AGGATCCCATCACGCCCCTGCCCATCGGAAAGGCCGAACTACTGCGGGAGGGCAGCGATCTCCTGATCGTCGCCCTCGGCAGCATGGTCGCCCCAGCCCAGGCCCTGGCCGAGCGACTCCAAGGGGAGGAAGGCCTTTCCTGTGCCGTCATCAATGCCCGTTTTGTGAAGCCCCTGGACGAGGGCTTGATCGCCCACTGGGCCCGGGAGACTCGAGGCGTGGTGACCCTGGAGGAAGGCTGCGGACCCGGCGGATTCGGCGCCGCTGTGGCCGAGGCCCTGGGCCGAGCCGAACAGGTGAAGCCCTGGCTGTGCTGTGCCGTCCCGGACAAGATCGTGCAGCATGGGGATACCAAAAGGATCCTGGACGATGAGGGCCTCAGCCCCGAGGGGCTCTTCCGACGGATCACCGCTTTCAGCCAGAGACTCCGAGGCACACCTTGAGCTTTTCAAAGAAAAAAGGTTCATTCCTTCTTGTCCACCTGTCGACAATTGTATAAAGTCAGGTTAATACGCTTTTTCTCATCCCTCGGCTGACCTTCCATCCTTGTCCGCAAGGAGAGCCCATGTTCACCAGAATCGGTCTATTCGCCATACTCGCCGTGACGCTGCCTGGAGTTGTCGCCCGGGCCCAGGATTGGGACGCCGGCAGACTGGCCAAGGGATGGGCCCGTTTCGATGCCACGGGATCAGCGATCTTCTATGATCCCTCGACCAAACAGCTGGTCACCTGGATGAAGGATGGCGGAGTCACCGCCAGGGTGGACCTCCGCAAGGCCGAGATGGTGCCCGAACGTTGGGTCGTCGATGATGAATACATCTGGATCATGGCCGGGACGACCCTGAAGCAGATCAGCAAGACAGGCCAAGTCATGCACACCGCCAATCTGCCCGCGGAAGTCGCGGATGCGGATTTCCTCCCCCCCAATGGCATCGCGATCTCCTACCGCACCCTCACTCCCTTCGTCGAGCGCAGGGACATCAAGAGCGGCTCGGTGGTGTGGACCTTCGGGAAGAAACCCAAGAAGGGGGAACTCACCTCCCGGGTGCTGCACCGCATTCTCCGGAACGACGAATCCAATCTCGTCTTGATCAGCAAGGAGGATCTACTGGCCACCGTTCTGGACGGCAAGAAGGGAAGCCTCCTGGGCCAGGTGATCTTCACCCACCATGACGGAATGCCGCCGCGCATTTCCCTGGGCGAACGGGATCGGGGGCCTGTGGTCTGGTGGTGGGGCAAGAGCGTGGCTTTCAGCGCCCTCCCAGCCTCCGCGGTGGCAGGCTTGGATCAGAAGGGGCTGGTGCTGGCCCGGATGGATTTTGCGGCATCGACGCTCGAATTCCTCCCCACAGGGGTGACGGAGGATTTCACCCTGGCCGGGATCATCGAGGACCACGCCACTCTCCTGGCCCCCAATGGCGGCATGGTCTCGATCCAGGTGAAGTAAGGGCCATCACCCGGGACTCGGCGCGATGCCTCATGATGGGGGCATGGAAACCTCCTTCCTCTCCGCGACCATCCTCCTGATCCTCATCACCGATCCCCTGGGGAATATCCCCCTGTTCATCTCCGCCCTCCAGCAGGTCCGGCCGGAGCGTCGGCGCTTGGTTATCTGCCGGGAGGTCCTGATCGCCTTTGCCGCGCTCCTGCTCTTCATGGTGTTCGGAAAGCATTTTCTCTCCGTGCTCCATCTCACGGACGAGGCCCTGCGGGTGGCCGGAGGTGTGATCCTGCTCCTCATCGCCATCCGGATGATCTTCCCCGAACATGGCCTGCGCCTGGGCGATGACGAGAACGTGGGAGAACCCTTCATCGTGCCCATCGCCATCCCGCTGATCGCCGGCCCCTCGGCCATGGCCACGGTGCTGCTCCTCTCCAGCCGAGAGCCGGGACGGATGTTCGAATGGATCGGCGCCCTGAGCCTCTCCATGCTCGTCACGGCAATCGTATTTTCCGTTTCCACCCGCCTGCAGAAGATGCTGGGCAAGCAGGCCATCACGGCGCTGGAGCGCCTCATGGGCCTGGTCCTCACGGCAATTTCGGTGGAGATGCTGCTGGGAGGCGTGGCCACCTACATCCGACAGTTCCAGAGGTGAGACTGGGGAAAACGGTGAGGATCCACCAGCCCGTCGACAGGGCGAGGCCATGGGTCTTCAGCGGGGCAGTTCCGGCACCAGGGAGGTGACGAAGCGGGCCTCCACGCGAAAGACATCCCGGATGAGCTCTGCGGTGAGCACTTCGTGGGGGGGCCCATCCCCCACCAGGCGGCCCCGCTCCAAGACCAGCACCCGGCTGAAGCGGTAGGCGGCCCGGATATCGTGGAGGCTCACCAGGAGGGTGGAACCTCCCTCCGCCAAGCGCTGTGCCAGGGCGTAGACCTCCAGGGCATGGCGCACATCCAGGCTGGAGGCGGGTTCGTCCCAGAGCTGCACAGGAGCTCCCGTGGCCAGAGCCCGAGCCAGGAAGACCCGGCGCCGCTCGCCTCCGGAGAGCTGTGTGATGGGCCGCGTGGCCAGATGGGTGATATCGAGAAGGGCCATGGCCTCCTCCGCCCCCCTCTCGTCATCCCCCCAAGCGTGGCGGCCCTGGGCCACCACATCCCGCACGGAGAAGGCGAATTCCGCATGGCTCTCCTGTCCCAGCCAGGCCAGCATGCGCCCCCGCTGAAGAAAGGGGATCCTGGACAGTTCCTGTCCTTCCCAGGCCACGTGTCCGCTCACCGGGAGGAGTCCCGCCAGGGCTGAGAGCAGGGTGGATTTCCCGGCGCCATTGGGCCCCAGGATGGCGATGTGCTCGCCGGGGCCGGCCTCCAGATGGATATCCAGCAGCCGCGTGTCCACTGTGAGTCCCGTTGCGCTCAGCATGGCCGCTTCCGCAGGAGCCAGAGCAGGAAGGGCCCTCCCACCAGGGATGTCACGACCCCCAAACGCGCACCTGCCGGCAGAAAGCGCGTGGGCAGATCGCAGACGAGCACCAGGATGGCGCCGCCCAGCATGGACAAGGGCAGCAGCCTGCGATGATCGGGGCCGAAGGTCATCCGCACGAGATGGGGCACCACCAGGCCCACAAAGCCCACCACGCCGCCCACGGCCGTGGCCAGGGCCGTGAGGATTGTGGAGAGCACCACCAGCTGCCAGCGGAGCCGCCGCACATCCACCCCCAGGCTCTGGGCGCCGGATTCGCCCAGGGCCAGGAGGTTCATGGAACGCCCCAGGGGCAGGAGAGCCAAGCAGGAGATCAGGATCAGGGGCAGCGCCATCCAGACGTGTTCCCAGGTGCGGTTCTCGATGCCGCCCATGAGCCAGAAGATCACCTGCCCGCTGGACTGGACGCTGGTAGAGGAGATCAACACCAGGAAGCTGGTGGCCGCGCCGAAGAGGGCGTTCAGGGCAACACCCCCCAGGAGCAGATGCTCCGGGGAGGCGCCCCGCCGGGCCATGAGCATGACGGCGCCAGTGGCCAGGAAGGCGCCCGCGATCGATGCCAGCGGCACCGTGAAGAGGCTGAGGGCGCCGCTGCCGAGGGTGATGGCCGCCACGGCCCCCAGGGCGCCGCCGCTGCTGACGCCCAGGAGGCCGGGGCTGGCCAGTGGGTTGCGGAAGAAGGCCTGCATGACCGCGCCGGAGGCCCCCAGGCCCGCGCCCACGGCCAGCCCCACGAGTGTGCGGGGAACTCTGATATCCCAGAGTACGGTCCTCGCCAGGTCATCCCCCCGACCGCAGAGGGCGGCCAGGAGCTGCCGGGGAGGCAGGAGGGCGTCCCCCAGGGCGAGCGAAGCCAGGGCGGCCAGGGCCGTGAGGACGAGAAAGACCAGGACGGGCCCGGCGGTTCGGGCCTTCACCGGAAGCGCTCCGGATGGAGAGCCCGGGCCACCCATTCGTAGGCCTCGATGCGCCGGTGACTGGTGGCGGCGAAGAGGGCGCCGGGCAGGACCACCACCCGGCCCTGGCGGAGGGCGGGCATGTAGCGGTAGGGGCTGAGTCCGGCCAACTGGGCCCGCAGGTTTTCGCCCTTGTCCTGGGAACCGATGAGCACATCGGCCTTCCAGGTCAGGGCCCTCTCCCCGGGCATGGGCACGATGCCCTTCAGGCCCGCTTCGGCAGCCACATTGAGGGCCCCTGCGTGGTCACAGATATCCTGGAAGGAGGTCTCCGCCCCGGAAGCGTAGGGGTAGACCCCGGCTGCCAGGACCCGCACGGGCTTCACCCCCTGGAGGCGCTTGGCCAGGGCGGCCACCCGCATCTGACAGTTATTGATGAGCTCCTCGGCCCGTCGGGATCGCCCCAGGATCCTCCCCAGGCTGCGCAGGCAGGCGTAGACATCCTCCAGGCGCTCGAAGCGCTCCACCAGGAAGACCTTCACACCGGCCCGCTTCAGCAGAACGACGCTTTCCGGAGGGGAGTAGCTGGTGGCCAGCACCAGATCGGGGCGAAAGCGCAGGATATCCTCGGCGCTGGAATTGCGCAGGGCCGGGTAGCCCCTGGCCTCCAGGAAGGCCGGGGCATAGCGCTCGTCCTGGCCGAGGCTGGAGAGGGCCGCGATCTGTCCGGGCTCCGCCAGGGCCAAGAGCAGATCGTCCGTGCCCACGGCCTGGGACACCACCCGCCGGGGCGGCGCCGCCCAGAGGGAAGCAGCCGCCACAAAGGCGAGGAGGCAGTGAAACGTCTTCATCCTAGAAACGGTAGCGCGCTTCGAGAGAAACCGCCCGGGGCTGGGCAGGATAACCCGGCATCAGGGAAGCGTTGGAGCGGTCCAGGTCCTCCCGGGCCAGCCATTCGGATCGGGAGACGGGGGCCGTGAGAAGGTGCTCGGCCCGCAGCGTGAGGTCCAGGTCGCGCAACACCCGGTACTGCAGGGAGGCCCCCAGGTCCGTGAAGCTCTTCTTCACGGGGGACACGCCACCCGCGTCGTCACTGTAGGCGTAGCGATGCCCCACGTAGCTGGTCCTGGCGTCCATGCGCCACTTCCCGAACGAGACCCAGCCGTTCACGCCTCCGGAAGTGAAGGGACGGCTGGAAAAGGTGCTGAGCTGCTGGGCCTCGGGCAGGGAGAGATCCCGGCCCTCCTGGTTGCGCAGGCGGGCCTCCAGACCCCAGGCCTCGCTCTTGTAGCCTCCCCGGAGCTCCAGGCCCTGCACGCGCACATCCTTCTGGTTGACGTAGTAGCCGTTGGGGTAGAGGCCGGTCCAGACGACGACCCGGTCATAGCGGATGCGGTTGGCTTCCAGGGCCACCCGCCAGGGACCCGAGGCCCAGTCGGCACCCAGGTTCACGGAGCGGCTCTCCTCGTTCTCGGGAAGGGCCTTGCCGAGGCTGGAGTTGTAACCCATCTGATAGAGGCTGGGCGCGTTGAAGCTGCTGCCCGCACTGGCGTAGACCCTGAAACCCTGGGGAAGGAGGACGTTCGCGCCCCCCTTCCAGGTGTACTGGTCCTCGTTCCGGTGGATGGCGGGATTGAACCCGTCTGCCTCCCGGTCCGTGCGATCCCACTGCTGGCGGGCGCTCCCCACCAGGCGCAGCCAGGAAAGGGGCTCGACGGAGAGCTCCAGGGCCGTGGCCAGGTGGCGTCCGATGGCCTTCTTGTCCGGGTTGGCCTCCCAGTAATGCTCCTCGCTGCCGTCCAGCAGGAGGCTCGCCCCCCATCCCATCGGGCGGAAGGAGACCGTGGCGGAGGCCTGGTCGCGCTGGCTGTGGGCCTGCCAGCCCGTATCCGAGTAGTGACGGTCATAGTTCACGCGGCCTGCGGCCACTTCGCTCAGGAGATCCGGGCGCCACTGGGAGTGCAGGCTCAGGATGGCCACCTCCTGGCGCAGGGTGGCTTCGCGTTTAGCATCGAAGGTGCGCGCCATCGGCCAGCTGTTGTAGTCCCAGCCCCAGGGCAGGGGCGTGCCCTGCCAGTGGTTGCGGTAGGTGGCGGTGAGGAGGTGGTCCTCCCCGAGGGCCTGCCCGAGCCCCACGAAGACGGCGCTCTGGCGGAAGGGCTCGTCGGTCTTGATGGCCTGGTCCTCCTCCTCCACCCGCAGGCTGGCCCGCACCCAGCCGCCCTTCCAGCCGTATGCGGGAGCAAGGTTCCCCTGGGCACGCCCCCGGGTGCCCAGCAGGCCCGCAAGGCTGCCGCTGAAGCCCTCCGGCGCGCTGCCCGGGCTGCACAGGGCCACCACGCCGCCGTGGGCGTCGGATCCGTAGAGGGAGGAGGAGGGCCCGGAGATCACCTCTAAGCGGTCCACGGAGGACATGTCCATCTGGCTCAGGTCCAGCCCCAGACCCGAGGCGTCCGAGATGCGCAGGCCGTCCAGGAGCACCACCGTGTCGCCGCTACGGCTGCCTCCGAGGTAGAGGGAGGCCTGGCTGCCCACACCCCCCATGGGGGCCACTTGGCCCGGGAAGATATCCTGGAGCACCTCGCTGAGGGTGCGGAAGGGCAGGCGCTGGAGGGCCTCCGCCGTCACGATGGTGACGGGATTCGGCGTCTTGGCCACCTCCACGCTGGCGGCCTCCGCCGTGACAGTAACGGTGGCCTCCGTCTCGGACTTGGGCTTGGGGGGTGCCCCAGCCTCGGGTTCACCGGCCCCCAGGGTGACCCCCAGGGCGAGAATGAGGGTGATTCGCTGCACTTCCATCGCATGCCTCCACGCATGGCGCCAAAAGGAAGTGGAGGACGAGAACGGAGTTCCAGCCCCTGGTCCGCTCCCTCGGCGGTTGGGAAAATGCCAGACCGGTCTCCGGGCTCGCGCGCGACGAATCCCTTTCAGGATTCCCGGGAACCTTCCCGAAGCGGCGCTCCAGTGGTCCCGGCGAAGTCTCCCGTTTCGATCGAGTCTTGAAACGAGGCGCACACCGTTGCGGGGCAGCGCAGGATTCGCACCTGCTTCCCGTGCATCCAGCACGAAAAGCCCAGCTTCCCATGAACAGGCCCGGGGAAGCAAGGCGTCCTCGGGGCCCACCTTGCCCTTGTCCCCGGCCCTCCTCCGTGGGAGCGTTGCTCATGGCCTTCGAACCATTTTTCCTGACCGGAGCCCCGAAATCAGGCACCACCTGGCTGGGCAAACTGCTGGATGCCCACCCGGAGATCAACTGCCGGGGCGAGGCCTGCGTGCACCACTTCGCCCTGGGGCTGGTGAAGACCGTCCAGGAATACCGGGCCCTGCTGGCGCGCCGCAGGCAGGTGGTGACCGATAGCAACGATTTCCCGGACATGAAGTGGAGCGATGTGCTGACGCTGATCCGCACCTTCATCCTGCTGCGCCTGCAGGCCATCGCCGATCCCAACAAGCCTGGGCTGCGCTTCGTGGGGGAGAAGGATCCCGAGCATGCGGTGCATTTCCCCAACCTCGATCGCCTCTTCCCCGAGGCCAAGTTCATCCACATCATCCGGGATGGGCGCGGGGTCTTCATCTCCGCCTGGCATCACAATGTGCGGGCCCAGGACGAGAACCTGAAGCGCCTGGGCTTCGACGACTTCCTGGCCATCACGGCCAAGGAATGGGCCGAGCGGGTGCAGGCGGCCCGGAAGGCCGCGCTGCCTCTGGGAAAGCGCTACTTCGAAGTGCGCTACGAGGACCTGGTGGCTGAGCCAACGGTCTGGATGAAGCAGATCCTGGAATTCCTGGGGGCCGAGGCCTCCCCGGAGACCATTCAGGCCTGTGTGGAGGCGGCCTCCTTCGAGAAGCTCAGCCAGGGCCGCAAGGCGGGGGAAGAGGACAAGGCCTCCTTCTTCCGCAAGGGCGATCCCTACGAATGGAAGCAACAGCTGACCCCTGCCCAGATCCGGCGCTTCGAAGCCCTCGCCGGAGGAACCCTCAGGGAGCTGGGATACTCGGTGGGCTGAGCAGGCCCCGCTTTCCCAGTGCCTCCAGCAGCTCCTCCACCAGTTCCTCCGCCGCCCGACATTCGGTGTCCAGGACCAGATCGGGGGCCTTGGGCGCCTCGTATGGCGAGGAGATGCCCGTGAAATCGAGGATTTCGCCCCTCATGGCCTTCCCGTAGAGGCCATTGGGATCCCGCTGACGGCAGGTCTCCAGACCCGCCGAAACGTGGATTTCCAGGAAGCGTCCCTCGGGGATGAGGTGCCGGGCCCGCTCCCGGTCCTCCGCGAAGGGGCTGATGAAGGTGCAGAGCACCAAATGGCCCACATCGAAGAAGAGCCGCGCCACTTCCCCCACGCGCCGGATATTCTCGCTGCGTTCCTCCCGGGAAAACCCAAGGTCCTTGCAGAGCCCGTGGCGCACATGATCGCCGTCCAGGAGCATGGTCTGGCATCCGAGGCCGTGCAGCCGCGCTTCGAGGGCCCGGGCCAGTGTGGTCTTCCCGGCGCCGGAGAGGCCCGTGAACCAGAGCACGGCGGCCGAATGGCCGTTCCGTGCTTCCCTGGCGGTGCGGGAGATGGTCCAGCCGTTCTCCTGGAGATGGGTGGCCTTGGGGGCCGCTTCAAGCACCTCGGCAATGCCCCGCAGATCCTGGGTCCCTCCCCGGATCATGCCGGCGGCCACCGTGCGGTTCGTGAGGGGATCGATCAGGATGAAGCTGCCTGTGCCGCGGTTCAGGGTGTAGGGATCGAAGAAGAGGGGGTAGGCCGTGAGGATCTCCACCCTTCCGATCTCGTTGAGGGCCAGGGTGGATGCGCTCTGGCGATGGAGCGTGTCCACATCGATGGCGTAGTGCAAGCTCCCAATGGTGGCGCGCACAGTGCGGGTGGTGTGCTTGAGGAAGTACTGGGTCTGAAGATCCAGGGGATCCCCGTCCATCCAGCAGAGGGTCGCCTGGATCCGATGCCCCACCTGGGGGAGGTTGAGGCGCCGGACGAGCATATCCCCCCGACTCACGTCGAGTTCATCCTCCAGGGTAAGCACCAGGGATTGGCCCGCGAAACCCTCATCCAGCGGCCCATCGGGCCCCAGCACCTCTCGGATCCGGGTACTGCGCCCCGAAGGCAGGACCACCACTTCCTCTCCGGGACGGATGGTGCCGGAGGCCACCCGGCCACTGTAGCCCCGGAAATCCTGGTGGGGGCGCAGCACCAGCTGAATGGGAAAGCGGAAATCGATGAGGTTCCGGTGCTGCACGGGGGAAACCCGCTCCAGGAACTGGAGCATGGTGGGACCTTCGTACCAGGGCATGCGTGCGCTAGGCGTTGTGACGTTATCGCCCTTGAGGGCAGAGACGGGGATGAAGGTGATCTCACCGATATCCAGTTTTTCGGCGAAGGCCCGGTAATCCCGGGCGATCCCCTCGAAGACGGAGGCGTCGTATTCCACCAGGTCCATCTTGTTGACGGCCACCACCAGGTGGGGCACCCGCAATAGCGACACCAGGAATCCGTGGCGGCGGCTCTGGGTGAGGACCCCGTTGCGGGCATCGATGAGGATGATGGCGCAATCGGCGGTGGAGGCGCCGGTCACCATGTTGCGCGTGTACTGCACGTGGCCGGGGCAATCGGCCAGGATGAACTTCCGCTCAGGAGTCTCGAAGTAGCGATGGGCCACATCGATGGTGATGCCCTGCTCCCGCTCGGCAGAGAGGCCGTCCAGGAGAAGGGCCAGATCCGGTTCCACATCCCCCCGCCGCTCGCTGGTGCGGCGCACGGCGTCGAACTGGTCCTCGAATATCGCGCGGGTCTCGAAGAGCAAACGGCCGATGAGGGTGGATTTACCATCGTCCACGCTGCCCGTTGTGACCACACGCAGGAGGGATTTGGGGGCTGAATCCATCAGAAATACCCCTCCTTCTTCTTCTGCTCCATGGAGGCGTCCCCGGTGAGATCGATGACCCGGTTCTCCCGCTCGGAGCGCCTGGCGGCGGCCACCTCGGCGATGATTCCCTCCAGGGTGATGGCCTCGGAGGGTACGGCACCCGTGCAGGGCATGCATCCCAGGCTGCGGAAGCGGCAGCGCACCACTTCGACACCTTCGGTTTCAGCTTCCCCCACCGGGATGAGGATGCCCCCCCGGCGCACCACCCGGCGCTCCTGGGCGAAGTAGATGGGCACCACGGGGATGTGCTCCTGGGCGATGTAATGCCAGATATCGAGCTCGGTCCAGTTACTCAAGGGGAAGATCCTCACGCTCTCCCCTTCGTTGATGCGGCCGTTGTAGAGATCCCACAATTCCGGACGCTGGTTCTTGGGATCCCACTGGCCATGCGCATCCCGCACGGAGAAGATCCGCTCCTTGGCCCTGGATTTTTCCTCCTCCCGGCGCGCGCCGCCCAGGGCGGCGTCGAAGCCGTGCTTGCGAAGAGCCTCCAGCAGCGCCCCGGTCTTGAGCAGGCTACAGCAGCGGTCCACGCCATGCTTCAGGGGGTGACAACCCTTGGCGATCCAGGCTTCGTTGCGCTCCACGATCAGCCTCAGTCCGAGCCGTTCCACCTGCTCATCCCGGAACCGGTACATCTCGGGAAACTTGTAGCCCGTATCCACGTGCATCAAGGGAAAGGGCAAGGCCCCAGGACGAAAGGCCTTGCGGACCAGGTGCAGCATGACGCTGCTGTCCTTCCCCACGGAATAGAGCATCACTGGATGGCGAAATTCCGCCACCACCTCCCGGAGGATGTGGATGGATTCGGCTTCGAGATGCTGGAGATGGGTGAGGCTGTAGCGGCTCATGGGGTTCTCAGCTGATCTCGCCCTGGACGTAGGCCCGGGCCAGATCCGTGGAAGGCGAGGCGAAGAAGGCCTCCGCGGGACCGTGTTCGATGAGTTCCCCCAGGTAGAGGAAGACCACGTAATCCGCGAGGCGCCTGGCCTGCCGGAGGATATGGGTGACAAGGATCAGCGTGTAGTCCTGCTTGAGCACCTGGAACTGGTGCTCCACCAGCTTGGCAGAGATGGGATCCAGGGCGCTGGTGGGTTCATCCAGCAGCACCACTTCGGGTTCCACCGCAAGGGTCCGGGCCAGGGCTAGGCGCTGCTGCTGCCCGATGGAAAGCCTGGCGGCGGGCCCGTGCAGGCGGTCGGCGACTTCCTCCCAGAGCCCCGCCAGCCGGAGGTAGTGCTCCACCTTGGCCTCCAGACGAGGCCCCTGGGCTCCCTCCAGGCCGTGGATGCGGGGGCCGAAGGCGATGTTATCGAAGATGGACATGGGCAGCGGATAGGGGCGCTGGGATAGGAAGCCCACCTTCTTGCGGAGGCCCAGCAGATCGGCATGGGGAGCGTAGATATCCTGGTCGTCGATGAGCACCCGCCCCGTCACCCGCGCCTCCTCCTGGAGGTCCAGCAGGCGGTTCAGGCTCTTGAGGAGGGTCGTCTTGCCGCAGCCCGAGGGGCCGATGATGGCCACGATGCGGCTATCCGGGATCTCCAGGCTGATGTCCTGGAGGGCCGGCCGATCGCCGTAGGCCACGCTGAGATGCTGGATCTGCAAATGGGACATGGGAATCAATCCACCAAATGCCGGGACCAGCGGCGGCCCAGGAGGCGACCTCCCAGGTTCACAGCCAAGACCATGAGGAACAGGATCAGCGCCGCCGCATAGGCCCGGGACTGGACCTCCGGGTCGGGGGTGCCCAGCAGGTAGAACACGGCCAGGGGCAGGCTGGCCACCGGGTCCAGCAAAGAGCTAGGCAAGCGGTCGGTATAGCCCGCCGTGAAGAGCACGCTGGCGGCGTCCCCCAATCCTCGCCCCAGGGCCAGGAGCAGGGCGGTCATGAGGCCCGGCAGAGCCTGGCGCAGCACCACCAGGCGAAACACCTCGCTGCGGGTGGCGCCCATGGCGGTGGCGCCCTCCTTGAGTTCCAGGGCCACCGAGGAAAGCGCCTGATCCATGCCCCGCACCAGGATCGGAAGCATGACCAGGGCCAGGGTCAGCATGCCCGCTAATAGCGAAGCCCCGACGCCCAGGCTCACCATGAGCAGGAAGACGAAGGCGCCCATGACGATGCTGGGCACGCCCCAAAGCAGATCCAGGACCAGCCGGGCGAAGCGGATGAGGGCGGGGGGCGCCATTTCCCGCTGGAGGGCGATGGCGGCCGGGAAGCCCAGCATCGTCGCCAGCAGGATGCCGCCTCCCCCCAGGAGCAGGGTGCCCAGGATGGCCTGGGCGATGCCGCCCCCACCCCCCAGGTAGAAGCCGCTGCGGGGAGCCTGGAAGATCATCCCGAGGCTCAGGGTCGGCAATCCCTTCACCACCAGAAGGAGGGTGAGGGCCGCGAAGGGCATGAGGGCCAGCCCCAGGCAGAGGGCCATGAGCCCCTTCATCCGACTATCCCGCTTCAGGCGCTGGAGGGCTCGAGGGTCCATCATGCCCCCACCCGCTGGAGGTAGCGCAGCATCAAGCGGGCCGCCAAGCTCGACCCGCCCACCACGATCATCAGCAGGAGCGCCGCCAGCATGAGGGCGGCCTCGTAGTGGGGGACAGACATCATCTCCCCGTAGTTGTTGGCCAGGAGGGCCGGCACCGGGCAAGCCGGATCCAGGAGGTTCCAGGGCATCCGCGCCACGTTGCCCACCACCATCACCACGGCCATAGTCTCCCCGAAGGCCCGGGCCAGACCCAGCACCTGGGCCGCCACCAGGCCCGGCAGAGCGGCCCGAAACAGCACCTTCTGGAGGGTCTCCCAGCGGGTGGCCCCCAGGGCCATGGCGGCTTCCCGGGCCTCCCGGGGGATGGCCAGGAACACGTCCAGGCTCAGGGAGAGGACGAAGGGAATGATCATGATGGCCAGCACGATGCCCCCGGCCAGCACGGAAAATCCAGGGAGGGACCTGCCCAGGAGACGCCCCAGAAGGGCCACGGCGGGCACCACCAGCACCACACCGAACAGACCGAAGACCACGGAAGGAACCCCCGCCAGGATATCGATGGCCGGGCGCAGGAGGCCCCGGAGACGGCCGCTGGCGTGTTCGGAGAGATAGGCGGCCGCCAGGATGCAGAGAGGCGCAGCCAGGACCATCGCCACCCCGGTCACCACCAGGGAACCGGCCAGGAAGGGCAGCAGGCCGAACTGGCCCTGGGAGGGCCGCCAGGCACAGCTCAGTATCCCGAATCCCCCGCCCAAGACGGGCCGCGCGCTGAGAGTCACCACCAGGACCAAGAGCGCCGCCAGGCCCAACACCAGCCCCAGGCAGAGCCGGGCCTGACCCAGGAAGAGGAGGTCGGCCAGGTGCCGGATCCGGGCCCTTCGGGAGGAACCAGCCTTCACGGACCCACCACCCTCAGGGCTTCCCGGCGCTGGGTCTCGGAGACGGGGACGTAGCCCGCCTCTTCGGCCATCCCCTGGCCTTCGTTGAGGATCCACACCAGGAAATCATGCACAGCCGGGGAGATGGGCCTGCGCACCACCAGGAAGAGATCCCGGGCCGGGGGGGCGGGATAGGCGCCGGAACGGATGGCGGCCAGGGCCTTGGCCCGGGTGGAGAGATCTTCTGAAGGATCCACGATGCCATTGCCATTGGCATCCAGGGGCACGACGGCTAGGCCCTTCACCGGAAGGCCCGTGCGGGCGTCGAAGGCGAAATTGAGATTGTTGTAGCCGATGCCCTGGACATCCCTGCAGACGCCCTGGGCGAGGCCCGGATCCCCGTAGAGGGCCAAGCCCTTGAGGTCCTCCTGGCGACCTCCCAGGTATTGGGCCCAGGTCTCCGCCGCCCCACAGGCATCGGAACGGGTGAAGACGCGCACACCGCCCTTCCCTCCGGGAGCCACTTGGTCCCAGGTCAGGGCCTGGCCCTGGATCCAGAGTTCCACCGCCATCTGCCGAGAGAGGCCCCGACGCAGGAGGGCCGGCGTGGCGGGATTAGCCACGTTCACCACGGCGAAGACGGCATCCTTGGCCACGGGCAGGGGCAGAATGCCCTTCCGGAGTTCCTCCGGACGCAGATCCCGGCTCACCATGCCCAGGTCCACCATGCCGGCCAGGCAATCCGTCATCCCCTTGCCGGCTCCCCCCGCGGCCACATCCACCCGGAGGCCCGGGTGGGTCTGCTGATAGACCTCCGCCCAGTGGACCATGGCCGGGTAGAGGGCCCAGGCCCCGCTGACGCGCAGGGTGGCCACCCTCGGCCTCCGGCGACATCCGCTGCCCAAGGGCAACATCAGGGCTGCGAGGGCAAAGACAAGGAGGGAGGGAGGTCGCTGCATGGATCCACCAAGGGAGGCTGGGGAACTCGACGCCTGGAGGAAGCCATCCCACCCAGGGGACGGCCATCCAAGATTCGTGAGCTCAAGGCCGGAGGATGTCGAAGCCGCAGTATGACAGCCGCGCAGCCCAGCGTGGGCTCACCTCAGGGGAGGATACGGTTATGGAAACCCAGGACAGCCCGATCGGAGGCGTAGACATCCAGTTTGGTCAGTCCATAGGGTGCCCCGTCCGCAAGCCCAGAACCGAAGGCGAAGGGCGAGCGGGAAGCAGGCTGCAGTGCAGCCTGCTGATCCGGGGCAGAGCAGCCCGTCATGGGAGGGTACGGTTATGGAAACGCAGGATCGCTCGATTGGGGGCGTAAACCTCCAACTTGGTCAGACCATAGGGCTGCCAGGCCAAGTCCAGGGCCCGCTCCAGGGACAGGCCCAGGAAGTGAGCCAGGATGGCCCGCAGGGGACCGCCGTGGGAGAAGACCAGGGTAGGCTGCTCACCTTCCAGAGCGCCCTGAAGGGCCAGGAGGGCCCGGCTGGCGCAGCGGGCGAAGGACTCCCCGCCGGGAGGCGTGGCGAGGGCCGGGTTGGCGAAGAAGGCGTCGGTCCCCTGGATCTGACCCCAGGGCACGCCCTCCCATTGGCCGAAGGCCTGCTCCCCCAGCTCCGGCAGCACCAGGCAGGGCAGGCCCAAATCCAAGGCGTGAAGCCGCGCCCGCTGGAGATCCGAACTGAGCACCCGCTGGAGGCCGAGGGCCAGCAGCTCCTGCTTCACCCGGGGCCAGAGGGCCTGGCCCTCGGGCAGCACCGGCAGATCCAGACGGCCCAGGGGGGCCCCGCACTGAGAGGCGGCCGTGGGGCCGTGGCGGAGGAGGAAGAGGGGCGTCATGCCAATAGGGTCAGCAGCACGGCGGCCTCCACCAACTGGTTACCCGCTCCCAGGAGATCCCCGCTATGGCCCCCCAGCCGGTGGCGCAGGTAGAGACTCCAGAGGAGGATCGTGAGGGCCGCCGCGAATACGGAGCGCAGCACGTGAGGCAGGCCCAGGTGCCAGACCACCAGGCAGAGCAGCCCGGCCAGCAGGGTGGAGGCGATGTAGGAGCCCCAGCCCAGGCCCTTGTGGACCTCCTTGGCCAGGCCCTGACCAATGGGCGGCAGCATGCGCAGCAGGAAAGCCACCGACCAGCGGCCCAGGATCATGGCCAGAGGCAGGGCCAGGATGGCCTTCGTCCCGAAGGACACCAGGGTCGCCCAGCGGAGCATCAACAGGCACCACAGCGCCATGGATCCGTAGGCGCCGATGCGGCTGTCCTTCATGATTTCCAGCACCCGCTCCCGGGTCCAGCCTCCCCCCAGGCCATCGGTGGCATCGGTAGCCCCGTCCTCGTGGAAGCCGCCGGTGAGCATCAGGCCCGCGGCGATGGCCAGCACGGCGGCCACGGGCGGGGCCCATAGCCGGAGTGCCAGCAGGAAGACGCCGGCCGTAGCCGCGCCCACGCAGGCTCCCACCAGCGGGAACCAGCCTACGGCCCGGGAGATGTCCTCGGGCCGGGTCGCGGGCCCCGGCAGGGGAACGCGCGTCAGGAAGCGGAAGGCGGCGATGAGTGAACGCATGGTGATCCCGGCTTCAGCCCTTGCTCACGCCGGCGCTGCTGAAGGTGGCCATCTCCCGCATGACGGCGCAGGCGCTGCGCAGGATGGGCACGGCGAGCGCGGCTCCCGTGCCTTCCCCCAGGCGCAGATTGAAGTCCAGCACCGGCTCGATCTCCAGCTTCTCCAGCAGGCGCTTGGCGCCGGGCTCGGCGCTGCGGTGGCTCCACACGAGGAAGTCCTTGATCTTCGGATCCAGGGCGATGGCGAGAAGGGCCGCGGCCCCGGCGATGTAGCCGTCCACCAGGATGGCCCATCCCCGGGAGGCACCCGCCAGCATGGCTCCGGCCATGGCACCAAATTCGGCCCCGCCCACGGAGGCCAATACGCCGATGGGATCGGTGGCATCCGGACAGTGCTTGTTCAGGACCTCCTGCACGATCCGGATCTTGTGGCGCAGCACCTCGCCCTCGACCCCCGTCCCCGGTCCCACGGCCTCTTCAGGCGTCAGGCCCCCGAAGGCACATACCAGTAGCGCGGCGATGGCGGAATTGGCGATGCCCATCTCCCCCAGGCCCAGGAGGGCGAAGGGACGCTTGGGCAGATCGGCCACTTCGTCCAGGCCCGCCTGGATGGAGGCCTCCGCCTGGGCGCGCGTCATGGCGGGACCCTCCAGGGGATCGGCCGTGCCGCGCACCACGTTGCGCTGGGAGACGCCGGGGAAGGGACAGGGCACCGCCACGCCCACATCGATGACGCGATGGGTGATGCGGTTGGCGCCGCAGAGGGCGCAGATGGCCGCCCCACCTGCTGCGATATTGGCCATCATCTGGGGCGTCACTTCGGCCGGGAAGGCGCTGACCCCCCGGCGCACGATGCCGTGATCGCCCCCAAAGGTGAGGATGTAGGCCTCGGGATCGGCGGGGCGCTCGGTGTCGGCGATCCAGGCCAGCTGGAGACCCAAGGACTCCAGTCGTCCAAGGCTGCCCTTGGGTTTGGTGAGATCGTCCAGGTGCGCCTGGAAGAGGACTTTCCTGGCGGGGGCCAGGACCGGCAGTTGGGGCAATCGCATGGAGGGGCTCCTTCTCGCTCCCACGGCGAGGGGCTGGCCTCGGATCGGTCTCCGGGCTCGCACGCGACGGACCTTGCTGGTCCCCGAGACCTTCCCGGCGCAGCGCGCCAGTGGCCCCGGCAGGGTCTCCCGACCCAAGGGCCGAGGTGCTCACCGTTGCGGGGCAGCGCAGGAATCGGTTCCCGGGGGAGCCTTCACCTGCTTCCCGGTTTCCGGGGCGGTTGGAAGCTTCAGGGTTCCATGGGGGCTCTGAGGAGGCAAGCCCCTTCGTGCTTGGCAATGGGAGCATAATCGGGCCATGTTAGCCGCCCGAGGTCCAGCCGTTCCCAGTCCCAAGCTGCTCGCGCTGCAGAAGGATTTCCAGCAGATCGCCTCCATGGCTGGATATCTGAACTCCAGCTTCGATCTGCCCCAGCTGCGGCTCTTCTTCACGCTCTACGGCCGCCTCACGGTGAAGGACGAGGCCGAGGGACTGGCCATCACGCCCCGGCTCCAGGCCTGGTGCGAGCGCGTGGCCGTGCAGCTGCGGGAGGATAGTTCCAGTTCCATCATGCCCCCCCAGATCCAGGTCTCGGCCCCCCAGGCCCTGCCCAATGGGGAATCCTGGTACGTGGTGGGCAATCTGGCCTTCAACACCAAGGTCACGGAGACCAGCTACCAGCGCATCCGCACCGCCGTCCTGGCCGCCTACCAGGCCGCCTCCATCCTGAGGGAGAAGGGGGTCATCCCCGCCGAAGACGAGCCCCTGCTGCCCCCTCGCACGGGCCAGACCCAGCCCATACCCCTCCAGGTTCCGGACCCGGAAGCCTGAGGCCCCTGGCCCTCGGGAGCACCCATGGACAACATACAGCCGGCGCCTCCCAATCCCCGCACGGCCCTCCTGGTCCAAGGCCAGGCCACCCTTCGCCTGGTGGCCGACTACTACGAGGGCCAGATCGATGGCCGCCTGTTCCGCAGCCGCTGCGCCCACCACCGGGTCATCAGCGCCAACCCGCTGGTGATCGCACCCGAAGAGGGCAGCTTCGTCTTCCTGGCGCGCTTCGGGGCGGTGGTGTTCTGGAACTGCTCCGAGCGCGTCATCGCCACGCTCCACGAGGAATTGCGCGATATGGCCACCCTCGGCACGCGGATGGAGGGAGTCCGGGATCTGCTGACGGTGCATGTGGGGGCTCTTGATGAGCATGTCGGCTTCTCCGAGGTGTGGCTTCGGGATTTCACCTTGGACCGCCTCAAGATCGTGAGCCTCACCCTGGCCCAGAGCGTGGCCCTGGACCATATCGAGGGTTCCGTCCGGGGGGCCATGGCCAAGTTCGAGCCCGTGATGGCGGGCCTGGCCAGCCGGGGTCGCCTCTGCCTCACCCACCTCCAGGCCATGAAGATCATCGGATTCACCATGGAGACCCGGGCCACGGTGCTGGAGGATCTCACCCTCTTCGACGATCCCCCGGAGACCTGGGAGAGCGAATCCCTGGCCCATCTGGATAGCGCCCTCTTCGATCAGTTCGATCTGGATGAGCGCCTGAACGCCATCCAGCAGAAGCTGGCCTATCTCTCGGACGCCGCGGCGCGGATGATCGATCTCCTCACCACCCGCAAGAACCACCGCCTGGAGTGGATCGTCATCATCCTCATCGCCGTGGAGATCGTCTTCTTCCTGGTGGACAAGTTCCCGATGCTGCTGAGGCACTGAAAAGGCATGGGGAGCGGGCCTTCAGGCTCTGGCTCTGTCAGAATCTAGGCATGGCCGATTCCGTCCCGCCTTCCCTGTATTTCCAGGCCGCCGTGGAGCGCCCCCTCTCCGTGGTCTTCCGGGGATACGAGGGCCATTGGGAGGGCCACGACTACCGCGTGGAGGTGCTCACGGAACGCCAGGGCCTGGATGGTTTCGACGTGGTGATGGATTTCCGGGCCCTGGAAAAGGCCCTGGACGCTCTGCTGGAGCCCCTGGAGGGGCATTTGCTCTCGGATCAGGGCCTGGCCTGCCCCCTGGATCTGGCTCGGCTCCTCCTGGAGAAGCTCGTACCCCAGGTCCCGCCACCGGCGCGCCTGGTCTCGGTGGCCTTGACCGATGGCACGGGACGGCGGCTGGCCCTGCGCGCATGAAGCCCTGGATCCCCCTCCTCGCCCTGGGTTTGGCGCTTTCCCCGTTGACCGTGGTTCACCCCTTGCGCGTCCAGGGCCGGAGCATGGAACCCACCCTGAGGGATGGCGGGGTGTGCTGGGTCCTGAGAAGCTGGGCGGCGGGCGCGCCTCGCCGGGGGCAGGTGTGGATGGTGGAAGGACCCGAGGGCCCCTGCCTCAAGCGCGTAATGGCCCTGCCCGGAGAGCACCTGGAGATGAGGGGAGGGGATCTCTTCGGCCAGGGCAGCCTTCTCGCAGAACCCTATGTCCAGCATCTCGAAGGGCAGGACGGCGGCCCCTGGGAAGCGGGCCAGGGCTACCTGCTCCTGGGGGACAACCGTCCCCAGAGCCGGGATTCCCGGGCCTGGGGGCCCCTGGCGCGGAGCGCCTTCCGGGGCCGGGTTCTCGGCATGGAGGAGGCCGTTCTCCGCTAAGCTGGGTTCTGCATGTGGAGCGGCAATGGATCGGCTGGTCATTGAAGGCGGTGTGCCCCTGGCGGGGCATGTGACAGTTTCGGGAGCGAAGAACGCGGCCCTGCCCTGCTTGGCGGCGGTGCTGCTCAGCGACGAGCCCGTGACCCTGCGCCATCTGCCCGCGGTCTCCGATATCCGCACCATGGTGAAGGTGCTCCAGGCCCTGGGCTGCACCGCAGAGATCCAAAAGGACGCCGAGGGCTTCGAGATCGAGGCCACCCTCTGCGCCGCGGGGCTGGAACAGGGAGGCCTGCGCGCGCCCTACGAGCTGGTGAAGACCATGAGGGCCAGCATCCTGGTGCTGGGCCCCATGTTGGCCCGCTTCGGCAGGGCCTCCGTGAGCCTGCCGGGGGGATGCGCCATCGGCGCCCGGCCCGTGAACCTCCACCTGGAGGCCCTGGAGCACATGGGCGCCGAGATCATCATCGACAAGGGCTACGTGGAGGCCCGTGTCCCAAGCGGAAAGCTCAAGGGCATGGACCACACCTTCAAGAAGGTGAGCGTGGGCGCCACGGAGAATATCCTCATGGCCGCTTGCCTGGCCCAGGGCACCACCATCCTCCGCAACGCGGCCCAGGAGCCCGAGATCACGGACCTGGCCCAGGAACTGGTGCAGATGGGCGCTCGCATCGAAGGCATCGGGACGCCTGTCTTGACGGTCCAGGGCGTGGAGAGCCTGGGGGGCTGCCAGCACGATGTGGTGGCCGACCGCATCGAGGCCGGCACCTTCCTGTGCGCGGTGGCTGCGGCGGGGGGAGACGTGGTGCTGGACCGGGTGATCCCGGAACATCTCCGCAGCCTCATCGATCTACTGGAACGCTGCGGATGCGCCTTCACCGAACGCCAGGGCCAGGACGGCATGCAGCTCCGCATCCAGCGCGAGCCCGGCCAGAAGCTGAGGCCCAGGGACATGGCCACCTCGCCCTACCCGGGCTTCCCCACCGATCTCCAGGCCCAGCTCATGGCCGTCCTCACCCAGGCCTCAGGCATCAGCGTGATCAAGGAGACCATCTTCGAGAATCGCTTCCAGCACGCCATGGAACTGGAGCGCCTGGGGGCCAATCTCCGCATCGACGGCCCCACGGCCATCGTGGCCGGACCCAGCGCCCTCAAGGGCTGCACGGTCATGGCCACCGATCTCCGGGCCAGCGCCACCCTGGTGATCGCGGGCCTCGTGGCCGAGGGCCAGACCACCGTGGACCGGATCTATCACCTGGACCGCGGCTACGCGGGACTCGAGCGCAAGCTCCAGGCCCTGGGCGCCCGGATCCAGCGCGTGAGCGGCGGCAGCGTCTAGGACTGTGACCACATCCGCTGCAATCCCCTTCGAGGGCAGGTAAACTTGTCTTGGGGGTAGGTATGTTCGGTGAGATGAAGGTCTTTGCGGGGTCTAGCCACCCAGAACTGGCGTCGGGCATCGCCGCCCACATCGGGATGCCCTTGGGGAAGTCCCGGATTTCTCGCTTCACCAACGAGAACATCAAGGTGAAAATCGATGAAAACGTCCGCGAAGCGGACGTTTTCGTTATCCAGACCAGTTGCCCACCGGTGAGCGACAACCTGCTGGAGATGCTGATCATGATCGACGCGCTGAAGTTCGCGTCGGCTGGGCGCATCACGGCAGTGCTGCCCTACTATCCCTACGTCCGCAGCGACAAGAAGGACGAGAGCCGCATCTCCATCACCGCGCGCCTGGTGGCCGATCTCCTCCAGGCAGCCGGGGCCGATCGGGTGCTCACCATGACGCTACACGCGCCGCAGATCCTCGGATTCTTCCGCATCCCGGCCGACCAGCTCCTGGCCACGCCCATCCTGGTGAGCTATTTCAAGAACTCGGACACCTCCAATTCCATGGTGGTGGCCACGGACGCCGGTGGCGCCAAGTTCGCCGGCCACATGGCCAAGCGCCTGGGCCTCCCCATGGCCATCATCGACAAGCGCCGCTACAACGATAATGAGCAGGCCCAGAGCGTGGCCCTCATCGGCGATGTGCGCGGGAAGGACTGCATCATCTTCGACGACGAGATCGCCACCGGCGGATCCATCAAGGAGGCCGCCCGGATCCTGCGGGAATTCGGCGCCGCCAGGGTGCGCGTGGGCATCACCCATCCCATCCTCTCCGGCAACGCCTCGGAGGTGCTCTCCAACGCCGATCTGGACGAACTGGTCGTCACCGATACGATCCCCGTCCCCCAGGAGAAGCTGCTGGCCATCCCTCAGCTGAAGGTGCTCTCCACTGCGAGGCTCTTCGGAGACGCCATCCTGCGCATCCATGGCGGCCGAAGCCTCAGCGAAATCCTGGAGTAATCAGAGGGATTCCCAGGCCTGTTTGAGATGGCCACCGGCCCGCTGGACCTCGGCGCTGGTGGCCGTCTTGACGTGAGCCCTCAGGGCCTCCGGCAGATGCTGGGCCGCCGCCAAGGCCTGAACTCGCAAGGAAGCCGGGAGGACTGACCACTCGGTGCGGAAGGCCTCGCTCCAACCTTCATCCCCCAGGCGGGCGCGGGCCGCCCAGCGCCAGGGAGCGCCCAGGCCGGGTTCCCTCAGGGCCGCCAACACCTCGGCGCCGCGATCGGAGCGCAGGGCCACCATACTTGCGGCTTCGGCGGCCTCCACCCGGGCGAAGGGGTCTCCCAGCATCCCCAGCAGGACAGCCATGGAATCCCCGCTGCCCACCTCCCCCAGGGCCGCCACCAGGGCGAAGCGCGCGCCCTCCGGACAGTGGGCCAGCGCCTCCAGCAGATAGGCTTCGTCGCCCAGCCGCACGGAATTCCGCAGGCCCTCGGCCGCGGCCCGGCGGCTGCCCACGCCCCCGGACTGGAGCGCGTCCAGGTAGGGGTCCAGGCGCTGAGCGGGGCCTTCTTCCGATTCCCGAGAGCGGGCCCGGCTGAGGGTCGGCGCCTCTCGATCCTCCAGGCGGAAGCCCGGCAGGGGCTCCTCCCCCCAACCCGCGGCCTCGGCCTTCTCGAGCCAGGCCTGGAGCTGATCCCGCAGCACCTCCATGGAGGGAGTGCGCCGCCCAGGATCGGCCGTCAGGGTCTGCATGAGGATGCCCGCCAGGCCCGGTGGAAAGCCTGGGCGCACGGCCGCCGGGGGCATCTGCACCTGGCTGTAGGGCTGGCCCGTGGTGAACTCGTAGAGGATGGCGCCGAGGGCATAGACATCGCAGCGGCCATCCACCCTGCGGGGATCCCCGTGCTGTTCGGGCGCCATGTAGCCCACGGTGCCCACCACCATCTGGGAACGGGTGACCCGGGTGCCCTCGCTGCCCTCCCAGAGACAGACGCCGAAATCCGTCACCTTGAGTCGACCATCGGCGGCAAAGAGCAGGTTGCTAGGCTTGAGGTCCCGATGGATGACTCCGGATCCATGGGCGAAGGCCAGGGCATCGGCCACGGGCA
This sequence comes from uncultured Holophaga sp., assembly GCA_963664825.1. GTDB lineage: Bacteria > Acidobacteriota > Holophagae > Holophagales > Holophagaceae > JAYREN01. Next base: position 1,604,728 of record OY761614.1, on the reverse strand, counting down.
CCAGGCGGCGCAGGACCCCGGCGGGAGCCTCCCCTCGGCAGCCCTTGATGCTGCCTCCTGGCAGCAGTTCCATGAGCAGGTAGGGCGTCGCCCCGGCCCGGCCAAAATCCATCACTTCCACGAGGTGGGGGTGATGGAGCCGCTTGAGGACTTCGCCTTCCCGCAGGAAGCGGCGCACGGTTTCGGCATCGGAGAGCGTCTCCGGGCGCAGGAACTTGATCGCCAGCTGGCGCTCGGGACGAAACGCATCCTCGGCTCGGTGCACGAAGGCCATGCCGCCTTCGCCGAGCCGCTCCAGGATGCGCACGGAGCCGATCTGCCGGGGAATCTGAAGGGTCATGGCAGCTCGTCGAATTCGACCCGGTTCCGCCCGGCGGCCTTGGCCCGGTAGAGGGCCACATCCGCCCTGGCCAGCAGGGAACCGCCGTTGGCGTCCCGCTCCGCCAATTGGGCCACGCCGAAACAGCAGGTCACCCCGATGGGCTCCGGGGAAGTCTCGATGGGAATGACCGCGCCATCCAGGGATTCCCGCAGGGCTTCGGCCAATCGCGCGGCCTCCCGCCCCGGGGTCTCAGGCAGGACGAGGATAAATTCTTCCCCGCCGATGCGGCCCACCTGATCGCTCGTGCGCAGGCGGCCCAGCAGGAAGGCGCCGAAGAAGCGCAGGACCGCGTCCCCCGCCGCATGCCCCCACTGGTCGTTGACCTGCTTGAACTGGTCCAGATCGCAGATGATCAGCGAAAGGGGACGGTGATGGCGGAAGGCCAGATCCGATTGCTTCTCCAGGAAACTGAGCACGGAGGCTCGGTTGCTGACGCCGCTGAGGGGATCCACCGTGGTCTGGACCCGTATCGATTCGTGATAGTGGCGCTCCACGGCGTCCAGATGCTTGAGCTTGAAGGCGTGGTTCCCCACCCGCAGGACATCGCCCGGATGAAGGCATTGGGGGGAATGGGGCCTCTCGATCCTGTGGCCATTGACGAAGGTGCCGTTGGTGGATCCCAGATCCACGATGCGCACCATGGGTTGGCCACTCTCGTCCTGGACCCGCTCGAGAATGGCGTGGTGGCGGCTCACTTCGCTCTCCGCCAGGAAGAGATCGCTATCCGAGGCCCGCCCCAACCGGGTCTGCTCGCGTTGAAGCAGGATCACCTCGCCGATGGGCTCCCCCACGTAACGGATGAGGGCCCATTCCTCCTGGCCGGCCTCGGTGGGAGGGCCCGGCAGGTAGGTATAGAGGGTGGCCTGATTCGTTTCGGTGGGAGGGTCCGGCAATAGAGGATCCACGGTCAATCCTTCGAGGCGGAAACCACCCGGTCCCGGCCCTGGTGCTTGGCCTGGTAGAGCGCGCCATCGGCGCGGGCCAGCAACATCCCGCCATCCCGGTCCATGGTGCCCCCTTGGGCAACCCCCAGGCTGCAGGTCACATTCAGGACGGCATCCGCCAGGACCTGAGGAGTCCCCCCCAGGGCCCCACGGAGCCGCTCTGCCAGGAACATGGCGCCTTCCAGATCGGTCTCAGGCAGGACGAGGAGGAACTCTTCCCCGCCGATCCGACCGGCCAGATCCGAACCCCGCAGGTTCTGGCGCACCAGCTCTCCGAAGCTGCTCAGCACCAGATCTCCGGCGCCGTGCCCGTGGGTGTCGTTGATCCGCTTGAAGTAATCCAGGTCGCACATCACCACGGAGAGGGGACGGCCATGACGGCGGCTGAGATCGAAGCGGCTCTGCAGCTCTTCCAGGATCGTGCCGCGATTCGCCAGACCCGTCAGAGGATCCCTGGTGCTCTGGTCCTGCAGGGTCTCGTGGAAGGAACGTTCCAAAGGGTCCATGGCCACGAGCTTCAGGACATGACCGCCGATGGCGAAACGGTCCCCGGCGAACACCTGGCGCCGCCCTTCTATGGACTGGCCGTTCACGAAGGTGCCATTGGTGGAACCCCGATCCTCGAGGGTGATCCGGTCCCCATCCACGCCTATTTCCAGCCAGAGCGCACTATGGACCCGGCTGATCTCCTCATCGAGGAGGGTGATGCCTGCCGTGGGCGACCGCCCAATCACGTTCTCTCCGGGAACCACGGGAAATACCCGCCCCAGCTGGGTCCCGGCATAGACCACCAGGGCCCATCCGCAGGGTTCCGGGGGCAGTTCATTTTCCTTGCGCTTGCGGAGCGTCGTCTCGAAATCCGCCCACGCGCTGGCCGGGAGCGTGGGTTCCGGCGCATCCGGATCCTCGGGCCAAGAATTCGCCATGGAGTCCATCAGCCTTCCTCCAATAGACAGCTTACGAGAGTTCGGTCATCCCGGCGGCGGGCCAAGAGGAAAGGCTGACGGGAGGCTCCCACGGCCTCCCGGTTCAGTGCCAGGAGAAGGCGGCCCGTCTTGGCATCATGGCTCATGCCCACCACTCCTCGCGAGGGGATCCGGTAGAGCCCAAGCAATTCCAGATTGCGGATGTTGTCGCCGGTGGCCTTCACCAGTTGCAGGCTGTAGCGCATCCACTGGGCCCTGGGGAGAGTCTGCACATCCTGGCCCTGGATGGCGATGGGCAGGCCCAGGGCCAAGTCCAGCCCCCCCTGCACCACGGGAAGGGCCACCTCGGGCCGAATGCCTCGCACAGGGGGCGGGAGGAAGGCATCGCGAAAGCTACGACTCAGAGTCCGGAAGGTTTCCCTTTGGATGGCGTGACACAGGGGTCGGCGCGGAAGGGGCGGCACCTCCACCCGGCGCTGAGCGCCCTGGGCGAAGACGGGCATCTCGAAGACCTTGGCCCCGGAGGCCCAACGGGCCCAGCCTTCCTCGGTCTGGAGTCGACCCTGGAAGCGCATGGGCGCCTCGATGAGGGCGGCCTCCACCCCCAGGCGGACCCCCAGGGCACTGGCGCCCAGGTGATAGGGCGGTTCCTGGGCAATGGCCAGTAGGGGGGGCTCTCCATGGGGTCGCGCCAACAGATGTCCCAATGCCAAGCCGTGGGAAGGAGGATCCCGGAAGACGCGGGCGAGGGTCTCCTTCAGATCGGAAACCGCTTCCGTGAATCTCCCGAAGACCATGCAGCGCTCCTCAGTCGGGTCGTACCAGGGCCTGGAGGGCGGCCGTGACCCGCTCCAAAGGTTCCACCACATCCATGTGGTAGCCCGCCTCCAGAAGCTGGAGGGCGGCCGCATCCTGGGCCGGGAGATCCACCGCATTGGCGAAGAGGACGCGCAGGGGAGCCGCCCCTTCACTGATCTGGAGGAGGACCTCCCGCTGGGAAGCCCGGAACACCTCGCCCACCCTGGAAAGGGGGGCTTCCTGGGTCTTCTGTACCGCCAGGGCCGGGCAGCGCGTATCGCCATTCCACCCCCCGGCCAGTTCGCTGGCCTGGAGGATGAAGAGATCGGGAGCACCCTTGAGTTCCTTCAAGAGGGTCTTCTGGATGACCTCCTCCTTCAGGTGGGGTTCCAGGGCCTTGCCGTAGAGCACCGACTGGAGCTTGGTGGGAGTGATGGGCTCGGTATAGCGGAAATCGAGGGGAATGCCGGAGGTATCGGTCAGCAGCAGGCCCCCCAGATAGCTACCGCCCTCCTTCATCGCCACGAAGTAAGCTAATTTCAGACTCTCGGCCATGTGGAATCCCCGTTGGAGGTCAGGATAGCGCTGCCAGGGCCCGTCTGCGCCCTTCCAACATCGGAACCCCTTGTTTTCCGTACCGGATTGGCTATTCTGGACTTCGCCGTTTGGGGAATAGGCTAACGGTAAACCAGCGGATTCTGATTCCGCCTTTCTTGGTTCGAATCCAGGTTCCCCAACCAACGCAAGAGGGCCTCCCGCGAGGCCCTCTGTCGTGTCAGGGCTAAGCTGGAGGCCACACCACCGGAGAAAACCATGTCCCTCCTCCGCTCCATGTTTCGCATCCTCATCGCCACAGCCGCCGCGCTGCTGGTGGGCACGGCTTCCATGGCGGCCCCGCCGCCGGTGGCCTGCACGCCTGTACGCGCCGCAGCCGTGGAGATTCCCAGAGAGGCCCACGCCATACTGACCTACGTGCGGGCCCATAATGAAGCGCCCGCAGGCTTCGTAGGTGGAAGGCGCTTCGGCAATTACGGCAAGGACGGAGAACAGAAGCTGCCCCTGCTGGACGCCCAGGGGAAGGCCATCGAGTACCGCGAGTGGGACATCCATCCGAAGGTGCCCGGACGCAACCGTGGCGCGGAGCGCCTGGTGACGGGCAGCGACGGACGGGCTTGGTATACCGCGGACCACTACTCCAGGTTTACGGAAATCGAGTGAGGGAGCTCACATGACCCTCGATTTCCTTCATGTCGCGGCGCCCCCCTTCTTCCATCTCGCCCAAGGGAACCCCGCTTCCCTCCTGGAAAGGCTCGGCCCCCTGGCCTCGGAGCCCCACGCCTCCCTGAGGCATCTCCGGGGCACCAAGATGCGCACCCTCCAGGCCCTCTTCGATGAGACCTCGGCGGCCCTCCAGTTCCCGAGCTATTTTGGCGAGAATTGGGACGCCCTCGACGAGTGCCTCAATGATCTGGATTGGCTGCCCGTGGGGCCCTGCACGCTCCTGCTGCTGGAGACTCAACACGTCCTGGATCGCGCCGAACCCGCGGATCGCGTGGCCCTGGCCGAAATCCTGAAGGCCACCGCGGAGGCCTGGAACGGCTCCCGCCCCTTCCACGTGATCCTCCATCGCGGCGAGGATTCCCACCTTCCACCCCTGGCCCGAGAGCTGCGGGCTCTTGGAGCCGAGCTGGACGTCCCCTCCTGGCTGGAATGACGCGATGCGCTGCGCCACGGAGTGCAGCATAAAACCACGCATCGAGGGCCCCCGCCTGCCATGTTCACTGTAAACAGGCCGTTTAGCCCTTGGCACAAATCGTGAAATAGTTGGGTCGCGGAGTCCAGTAGGCCCCGCACACCCGCAAGGGCCGACTCTGCGCATTTCCGCCTCCGCCGTCCCTGTCAGGCCCGAGGGGGCCTCTGGGTGGGGTTGTGGCGGAGCTCTACTTCCAGATCCTGTTCCGGATCTATTCCAACCTGGGCATCCAGGAACCGAGAGGTTGCCCCCATCATCACGGTGAGACCATGAACATCAAACGCACGACCCAAGCCCTGAGCGGCCTCCTCATCGCCGGAGCGGCCCTCCTGGCCCAGGCGCCTGCGCCAGCGACCACACCCACGCAGAAGCGCGAGGCCCGTATCGAACAGCGCGCCGACCGCCAGCAGAAGCGCATCGGGAAGGGCGTTCAGAGCGGCCAGCTCACACCCAAGGAGACCACTCGCCTGGAGCGCCAGGAGACCAAGGTCAACAAGGATATTGCCAAGGCCGAAGCCGATGGCAAGGTGACCAAGAAGGAAGCCGCCAAGATCCAGAAGGAGCAAAACAAAGAGAGTCGGCGCATCCACGGGGAAAAGCACGACGCCCAGACCGCCAGGTAGAAATTGAACGACCACGCGCGAGGCCCCGGCAGCGGGGCCTTCGCCTGTCTAGCGGATCCACCCCACCAGGATGGCCGTCAGCGTGCCGCCGCCCACGAGGGCCCACAACAGCAACCCCTGAAAGAAGGGGCGGGGACCCACAGTTCGCAGGCTGGCCCGGCTGAGGCCCAGGCCCAGCAGGAAGAGGGTCAGCACAAGGCTGCGCTTGGCGAGTTCGCCCACCAGGCGGCCCGCGGGTTTCAGGGCGGGCAGGAAGGTCACCAGGGCTGCTGCGGCCAGGAAGCCCAGGATGAACCAGGGGCGCTTGGCCTTCCGGCGCTCTCCTTCGGAATGCTCCCGACGGGAAATCCAGACGCCCATCCCCAGCGTGAGCGGCACGATCCACAGGGCCCGCGCAAGCTTGGTGGTGGTGGCCACGATCAGGGCCTGGTTGCCGTAGGCGGCGGAGGCCCCTACCACGCTCGAGGTGTCGTGAATGGCCAGGGCAGCCCAGAGGCCGAAGGCCCGCTCCCCCAGATGCAGGGCGTGTCCGATGGGAGGGAAGACCAGGAGCGCCGCGGCGTTCAGGAGGAAGACCGTAGCCAGGGCCAGACTCGTCTCATCATCGTCGGCCCGCAGCACAGGCGCCACGGCGGCGATGGCGCTGCCCCCGCAGATGGCCGTGCCGACGCTCACCAGAATCGAGGTGTTGCGCCCTACCTTGAACCATCGCCCCAGCAGGAAACCCAGCGTCAGGGTGAGGCTGATGCCCACCATGGTGTAGCCGAAGCCCTGGAGGCCCACCACCGCCACGGTCCGAAGGTTCATGGCAGCCCCCAGACCGATCACGGACCAGGCCAAGAGCTTGGGCGTGAGGGCCCGGGTGCGAGCCGCGTGGGGATTCCCGAAGCCGAGAGCCACGGCGACTCCTGACACCAGTCCCACCCAGGCGGGCCAGCCATGCCAGTGCAGGACTGGGATATCCGGCAAGAGACAGAGGAAGGCCAGGAGGGGGATCAGGACATTTGCCATGATTCCAGTGTGGGATAGAAGGGAAGCGGCGTCGCCTCTCAGAACCTCAGCGACATGCAGGTGAGCCCACCATCCATGAGACGGGCCTCGCTGGTATCCAGCTCCACCATGGGCAGCTTCAGGGAGGCCAGCTTGTTGCGAGTCATGGGGTAGCCTGCGGGGACGATGAGCGTGCCGTTGACCCAGAGCACGTTGGCGGCGTAGGTTTCCTCGGGCTCCACCAGGATCTGATGGAAGTCCTCCAGTTCCTCCATCCCCACGAAGTCCTCCGTGACGAGCAGGTTCTTGCCGCCCACCCAATTGACACTGGACTTGAAGTGCAGTCCCTCGGCCACCGGCACCGCGCACCAAGTGTAGCCATGGTCCTCGAGGATCTCACCCAGCTGTTCGGCGCCTTCGGGGTTGCTGCGCTCGGAGATCCCGATGAGGGCGTGTTTCCCAACGATGAGCACGTCTCCGCCATCCAGCTTGCCGGGCGCCTCGATACGGGCCAGGGGACGGTATTTGGCCAGCACCGGTTCCATGGCCGCGGCCTCGCCCCGCCTGGGTTTGGCGCCAGGCCGGGTGAGGATGGCCATTTCGGGGATCACGATGGCCGCATCCTCCACGAAATAGGCATCCGGGAACTCGCCCAGGGGCTCCAGCACCTCCACCTGAAGGCCCAGCTTCTTCAGCGTGTCCACGTAGGCATCGTGCTGGGTCATCATCAGCGCGTAGTCCGGAGCCCCACCCTGCACGGTGGTGAGGCCGTGGGAGAAATTGAGACCGGGCTTGCGGCAGATGGCGTGCTTGAACATGGATTCTCCAGGGTGGACCCATTGTAGCGCTGGGCAGTTCCCCAAAAATACGGCAGGTATCATGGACGGGGAGCCATGACCTTGAAGCGCATTTATTTGGATCACAACGCGACGACCCAGCCTCATCCCGCCGTGGTGGAAGCCATGAAGGCCTGTATGGAGGAAGCCTGGGGCAACCCCTCGAGCCTTCACGCCTTCGGCCAGGACGCCAAGCGCAGGCTGGACCTCGCCCGGGCCCAGGTGGCGGCCCTCTTGGGAGCCGATCCCGAGGAGATCGTCTTCACCAGCGGAGGCACCGAATCCGATAACCACGCGCTGCGCCTGGGGGCCAGCCTGAACGGCGGAAGCCTCATCCTCACCTCCAGCCTGGAGCATTCTGCCGTGCTGGACACCTGCGGCGCCCTGGACGCTCAGGGCTTCGCGTTCCAGGCCCTGGGCGTCGATGACGAGGGACGGCTCGACCTTGGCCAGGCCGAAGCCGCGCTGAGCAAGGACACGGCCCTGGTCTCCATCATGCTCGCCAATAACGATCTCGGCACCCTCCAGCCCCTGGGGGAGATCGCCGCAGAGGCTAGGGCCATGGGCATTCCCGTGCACAGCGACGCCGTGCAGGCCGCAGGCAAGATCCCCGTGGACGTGCGCGCCCTGGGCGTGGATCTGCTCTCGATTTCGGCCCACAAGTTCTATGGCCCCAAAGGCGTCGGCGCCCTCTTCGTGCGCCGAGGCCTGGCCCTTCCGCCGCTGTTCACCGGCGGCCCCCAGGAACACCGGATGCGCGCAGGCACAGAGAACCTGCCCGGCATCGTGGGATTGGGTGTGGCCTGTGAACTGGCCCAGACGCTCATGACCGAACGCAGCAGGCACACGCGCCGCCTCCGCGATCTGCTGGAGCGAGGCATCCTCGAGGGCATTGGGGGCACGCGGCTCAACGGCCATCCAGAAAAGCGCGTGCCCAACACGCTCAATATCGGCTTCGAGGGCATCCTGGCCGAGGACCTGCTCCTGAACCTGGACCTGGAGGGCATCGCGGTCTCCCTTGGCTCCGCCTGCCGCTCCGAAAGCCGCAAGCCCAGCCCAGCGCTCCTGGCCATCGGCCGCACGGAACGGGAAGCCCGATCCGCCCTGCGCTTTTCCCTCGGTGAATCCAATACCGAAGGCGAGATCCTCCGCACCCTAGAGGTGCTGAAGGCCGCCGTCACGCGCCTCCGCGCCAGGCAGGCCCAGTGAGCGCGGCCCGAGGGCGCATGGTTATCGCCATGAGCGGCGGGGTGGATTCCAGCGTGGTGGCGGCGCTCATGGTGAAGGCAGGCTGGGAGGCCATCGGCGTCACGCTCCAGCTCCGCAGCTGCGACGACCGCTATGCCAGCCGCTCCTGCTGCTCCGCCGATGGCATCACCCAGGCTCGAGCGGTGGCAGGATCCCTGGGCATCCCGCACTATGTGCTGGATTGCCGAGACACCTTCCTGGACCGCATCATGGGTCCGGCCTGGGCCGAATACGAACGGGGCCGCACGCCCAGCCCATGCCTCCACTGCAACCGGGAGATGAAGTTCGGATACCTGGGCCAGTACGCCGAGCGCATGGGCGCCGAACGCATCGCCACGGGCCACTACGCGCGGATCGAGCGGGTGGGCGACGACGTGCGCCTGCTGCGGGGCGTGGACCGCGCCAAGGACCAATCCTACTTCCTCTCCGATCTCACCCAGGAACAGATCGCCCGGCTGGAGCTGCCCCTGGGCACCCTCACCAAGCTTGAAGTCCGAGCCATGGCTCGGGAAATGGGCCTGGTGACCGCCGAGCGCCACGAGAGCCAGGATATCTGCCTGGCCATGGAGGGCCTGGGTTTCCCGGAATCCCTGCGCCAGCGTTTCGGGAAGCCCATCCGCCCGGGCCATTTCGTCGATCCCCAGGGCAGGGTCTTGGGCCCCCACGAAGGCTTCCACCGCTACACCATCGGCCAGCGTCGGGGCCTCGGCATCGCGCTGGGCGCCAGGAACCATGTCATCGGCCTGCGGGCAGAGGACGCCAGCGTGATCCTCAGCACCGATGAAACCCATCTGCTCTCCAGGGGCCTCAAGGCCTCCCAAGTCCATTGGTACGCAGATCCTCCGGAGCGCTGCATCGCCCAGATCCGCTCCCGCCACCCAGGCGCCCCGGCGCGCCTGGAACTCCTGTGGGATGCGACGGCCCTTGTCCATTTCGAGGCCCCCCAGAGCGCCATCACCCCCGGCCAGGCCGTGGCCTTTTTCGAGGAGGAGCGGCTCATCGGCGGCGGCTGGATCGACGCGGCCCTCCCTCATTCCGCCCCAGGCCTTCCCACCCGCCCAGACGGAATCTAAGCTCTTGGATAGTCGCCGACCTCACCATGAGGCCACGTGCCGTCCAAAAGATGAAAACTCAGAAGCACCGTCCTCTTGGAAACCGCCCATGCCCAGCCCCCAGCGCTCCGCTCTCAAGGACCAGGTCTTTCTCCGCATGGCCCTGGAAATCAGCCGCCTGGGGACCTGCTGCCGCCTGAAGGTGGGCTGCATCCTGGTGCGCCCCGATGGGGGCATCGCCTCGGGGGGCTTCAACGGCGCCCTGCCCGGCATGCCCCACTGCACGCCAGGGACCTGCAATCCCGAACAGCGGTGTCTGCACACCAGCCACGCCGAAGAGAACGCCCTGGGCTTCTCCGAGGGCCCCATCGCCACCGCCTACGTGACCGACGAACCCTGCCTCACCTGCACCCGCGCCCTGGTGCGCCGGGGCACCCGCCGCGTGGTCTTCCTCCGCCCCTACGTCAGCATGGCCGAGCAGGAACTGGCTGAACGCACGGCGATCCTGGAACACTTCGCCGTGAAGTGGGAGCGGATCGAACTGGAAGAGGCCTGAGGTGCTGATGAGCGCATCGCTTGAGGCAGGGAAAGCCGAAACAGTCATGGCCGCCCTCTTGCCCGATGTGGGTGAGCGGACCCTGGTCCTAAACCGTCTGATGGCGACTTGGGAATGCGCAGAATCGGCCGTACCAGGAGTTTCCGAGGTGACCCTTTCTCCTAAGGGGTTTTGTCTGAATGTGGGGCAGGTCGAGGTTCTGGTCTTCCAGGACGGAATCCTGCATCTCAACCTGCATGGACGAGGCTTCGCCCCGGATGGGCTGCTGCCCTACCTGCGTGGAGTCGATTACAAATCCATTTCTCAACCCCAATGTGCCTTCTTCGGCTCACCTTCGGATCTCCAGCGATGGGAATCCGAAATACTGCTGCCTCACCACGAATTCGTGAAACTGGCAGCACTCTCACCCACGGGGAAACCCAGGAAAGGAACCCCCTTCGCGAGGTTCCACTCCGCAGGACTGCTCTCATACGCCCGCCACATTTCATCCCACGCCCAAGAATCAGAGCACTTCATTGCCTACCATAGTGCAAAGGTAATGGGCTTCGAATACGAGGCGCAGGGCAAATTTGAGTTCCTCAGCGCAAAGGTTGGACTACTCAAAAAGGCCATCGGGAACAGAGTCTGGGTCGTGAACGGTTCTCCAACTAATGGCGGAACTCGTTACTCACTCCGGGGCGTCTACACGGCCACGCTCATTGAATTTGAGGACGAGTCTTCGCAGTTGTACCGAATTCATGGGAATGGAATGGCATTCCTTCCACCTCTGGAACTGAATGAAATGGCTTGGTTCCCCGGGTTCCTCAAATCGCAAAGCAATTTCAGCTTTGGGTTCAATCGCATCAGTGACCCACAGGTCCTTTCCGCGCTGATGGATCTTGAGTCATCCTCCGTCGCGGCCCGACCCGAAGTCGGCTGGCCTGATATCGACCTGCCTTTTCCCAGCCTAGAGGGTTCACCCCGCTTGGTTCTTCATCTGCGGCGTGAGCGAGATCCGAAACTCGTCAAAGCAAAAAAAGCCGCCGTACTCCAGGAAAAGGGGCAATTGGCCTGTGAAGCCTGTGGCTTTGATTTCTCTGCCACATATGGGAAGTTGGGTGATGGATTCTGCGAAGTCCACCATAGGGTTCCCCTGTCGTCTTCTGATCTGCCCATGACGACCGTGCTCAAGGATCTGGCGGTGCTCTGTTCGAACTGCCACCGCATGATCCATCGCACCAGCCCAATGTCTTCGGTTGAAAAGTTTTCAGCAGACATGAGTCTGTAGCTGAACCACAAGGAGCCCCTGTGTCCCACGAATTCATCCTGCCGCTCTTCCTCGGCTCCTGCGCGCCGGAGGAGGCCGAGATCGCCCTCTTCGGCGTCTGCTGGGATGGAACCAGCTCCTTCAAGGCGGGATCCCGCTTCGCGGGCTTTGCCGTGCGGGAGGCCTCCTTCGGCCTGGAGGACTTCAGTTTCTACCAGCAGCAGAGCCTGCTGGATATCAAGTTCTGCGACTACGGCGATCTCTTCCTGCCCCCGGGCCAGAAGGAGCGGGTGCTCTCCGATATCGAATCGGCGGTGAAGGAGATCCGCGCCAAGGGCCAGTTCCCCATCGCCTTTGGCGGGGAGCATCTGGTGGCCCTGCCCCTCATCCTGGCGGCCTTCGAGGAACATCCGGACATGGCCCTGGTGCACTTCGACGCCCACGCCGATCTGCGCCCCGAGATGTGGGGGGACACCCTCTCCCACGCCACCATCATCGGCCGGGCCGCCGATCGCTTGGGCTACGAGAATCTCTTCCAGTTCGGCATCCGCTCCGGATCCCAGGAGGAGTGGCAGATCGCCCAGGCCCACCAGACCATCCGCCCCTTCACGGTGGAAGCCATCGACGAGGTGCTGGCAAGGCTCGGCGACCGGCCCGTCTACATCACCCTGGACATGGACGTGCTGGACCCCAGCCTCTATCCAGGCACCGGCACGCCCGAGCCCGGCGGCATCACCTGGGATCTGCTCATCGCCGGCCTCAAGCGCTTCCAAGGCCGCAGGCTCATTGGCATGGACTGCCTCGAACTCGCCCCCCACTATGACACCACGGGGGTCTCGGCCATCACCATGGCCAAGACCCTGCGGGAACTGATCATCCTAGCCCAGCTGCGGAAGAGGTAGGCGACCCCTAGCCCCGGGGAATCGCTCGGCGGATGCGAATATCCACAGGCACCTGCTCCTTGTGATGCAGGACGGTGAGGACCACCTCGCTTCCAGGTTCACCCCAGATGCGGTATTTGAATTCCCCCCAGCTCGCGAGGGCCGTCAAGGGCACGCCATCGATGGCCACGATCACGTCCTTCTTGCGCAGTCCCGCGGCTGCGGAGCGGGAATCCTTCTGGACCTCCGTCACCTTCGTGCCCTTGATATCATCGCCTTCACAGAAAATAGAAGCGTCGATGATCGCCGATTTCCGGGGGCCCCAGAGCACAAACGTCGTCTTGATGGGGCCCAGATTCCTCACCCCCAAGCATTCGACGGGGTCCAGGAAGAGGCTCGAGCGGGCGGAGGTCTGGTACTTGGTCCTCTGAAAGTGAAGGGTCAGGCAGTGCTTGGCATCGTCGAAGACTCCCGTGACCTCGGAGACATCCTCGGGAACCGTGCATACGGCCGTTCGCGTCTCGGCCCGCCGCATGGTTCCCGTGGCGGAAGCGCCGTGCAGATCCAGCAGGAAGGTGCGAGTCGTCCGCTCGGGCGCCCGGTCGACAAAGCTGGTCTCCACCTCCTCCTCCCCCAGACTCACGGAAGCCGCAAGTTCCAACTTGTTGCCGTTCAACGTGGCCTGGTATGAGGTCCCTGTGTCGACAACCCAGCTGCCGGTGCGGCTCTGGGAGAGATGCTGCTGCTCCATCCGGAATTCCAGCTTGATGATCTCGTCCTCCACCCAGCCGCCATTCTGGGCATCCGGGGCCAGTTTCCGGTACATCTTGAAGCTGGCCATGGCTGCTTCCAACCGGCCCAACTTGGACTGCACGATGCCCAGGTTGTACCAGGGCAGAGCCCAGTTGGGAGCGGTCTCCACGGCCTTCTGGAACTGCTCTGCGGCCAGAACCAGATCCCCGTCGCTCTTGGCGGTCTCGAGCGCGGCCGAACCTCTGACCATGTAGCGCCTGGCCTCGTTCTGCACGGGAGCCGCCTCCCGCTCCTGGGCTTTGGCTCCCGAGGCTGGGGCCTGGGCGGGAAGGGGGACCCCCAGAAGCAGGGTTGCTGCCAGGGACACTGAGAGGTGAGATGCCATGGTCCTTCTCCGGGTCTAGGGTGAATCCGCCTTCAAAGGGGCGGCACGTTGCTTCCCAGGCCGGTGGGCTTGGGGGCAGGAATCAGATCCTCGGGTTTGAGGCCCAGTTTGTCGGCAATGGCGGTGCGGGATTTCTGAAGCTCCCCGATCAGCACGCCCATCTTCCTCTGGACGATCTGCTGATCGACCTTCACCAGCTTGAGTTCTCCCTGGGCATTGTTCATGTTGCCCCAGGCATCCAATTCCTGGGCCACATCCAGACCCGAACCCACGATGCTCTTCCCTAGCTCCCACTGCGTGCTCATGGCCTTCCAGGCCGGGTTAGCATTGCCCAGGTTCGAGGCGACGAAATCCAGGTCCTTGGAGAGGTTCCGCTTGGCCTGGGCCCAGTCGATGGCCTGCTTGGCGGCCTCGAAGCGGTCTCCCATCTCATTGACGAATTCCGAAAAATCATGGATCGAAGCCAGGGATTCCATCGTCTCGCCCCAGAGCTTGGGATTCTTCCGCAGCGTCTTCAACCCGTCCGAAGTCCCATCCGGAACGATCGTGCCCGTCAAAAGGCTGAGGCCCCGCTGGAGGGCGTCCTGCACGGCCTTGTCCACCTGCCATCCCCATCCATCGAAATCCCGCTGCAGGGTGCGGGCCTCCGTCCCCAGATGGGTGGCCTCCCGCTTGAGACGGCTCAGCTCATCTTCCAACTCGTAGAACCTCTTCCCCATGGTCTTGAGGTCCTTGTTCTCTTCCATCATTCGCTTGAGTTTTTCCTGGGCCAGCTCCCGCCGCTTCAGGACCTCGTCGGCTGTGACCTGGGTGCGTTTGGCCCCCTTGGCGTCGCGAAGCAGGCTGGGGGTGAGAGTCTTGCTTTGGCTCAGGTCCACGACGGCCGGTGCATCGAGCATGATGGGGAGTTCACCCCGAAGGTTGGGAGCGGAGCGGCCATCCCAGGGACCGGAAGCCGCCGCCGACACGTCTTCCAGCGTTGCATCCCCCCGCTGCTGGGCATCGAGGGCCCGGTTCAATTGGCTCGAATAGTTGTCCGCCCAGTTCCGAAGCTCCTGCTGACCGCGCTCGGCATCATCCTGCCGCTGCTGTTCGAGCTTAACCTCCAGCTGCATCTGGGCTGAATCCCGGGCCGCCGAGGTCGTCGTCACGCTGGCCGGAGTCGCCTGGAAGGCGCTGGACAGCATCTGTCCGAATACGCCCGTCATGAGCCTGGCGGAAGGATTGGGCACAGGAGTCCTGGTCTGGCTGGGCCTTTGCACGGGTTTGATATTCATGCTGCCCGAGCTCTGGAAGCGCTGCACTTTCTGGCGAGACGCGGCCTCCAGATCCCCAATCGCACTCTGAGCGCCCAGCCAACTCGCGCTCAAGGAGCCCATGACCACCAACGATGCAACGCGCATGGCCTTCCTCACGAGGTGAACACTGTCCAGAATGGATGTTTCACCCTTACTCCGCCAGGTCCTGCCCTGTCAAGGGAGCCTGGAATCGGGACTCTATCGAAAAGGCCACAGAGGATTCCTCTGCGGCCTTTTCGATTCCAATGCCCCCGGGCGCGCCCGGGAATAGGTCAATCCACGTCGATATCGCGCAGATCCTTGCCCGGCTTGAAGCGGATGCTCTTCCCCTTGGGGATCTCCACGCTCTGGCCCGTCTTGATGTTGCGGCCCATCCCCCGCTTGCGAGGACGAGGTTCAAACACGCCAAAGCCGCGCACTTCGATGCGTTCGCCCTCCAGCAAGGCGTTCTTCATGCGGTCCGTGAGGAGATCCACCACCTGCAGGGCCGTGGCCTTGGAAATGGGCAGCGTCTGCATCAGGGCGTTCGCAATATCGATCTTGATCATGGCGGCCTCGGCCTTGTGGGAGTCTCAAAGGTTTAGCAGGACAAAGCGCGCGGAGGAAGGGGAATCCGCAGGTTTCGCTTACCAGACCGGATTTTTCGCAAGGAGTTCTTCTGCCTGCGCGGCTGCGAGAGGACGAGAGAATAAATAGCCTTGGCCCTGATCGCAGTGGAGAAGCCGGAGGTGCTCCAATTGTTCCTGCGTCTCAATGCCTTCAGCCGTCACTCGCATGCCCAGAGACTTGGCCAGGGAGATGATGGCGCCCACGATGGCCGTGCTCTCCGCATCCTTCCCCAGCCCATCCACGAAGCTCTTGTCGATCTTCAGGGTGTCCACAGGGAAGCGCTTCAGGTAGCTGAGGGAGCTGTAGCCCGTTCCGAAATCATCGATGACGAGGTGGATATTCAGGCCCCGGAAGACATTCATGGCCTCGAGGCTGGCCTGGGGGTCACGCATCATCACGCTCTCGGTGATCTCGAGCTTGAGGCAGGTGGGAGGGAAGGAGGTGGTTTCCAGGGCCTCGGTGACGGTGGCGATCAGTTCCCGCTGCTGGAACTGACGGCCCGAAATATTCACGTTCATGAGGCGGGGCGGATCTGAGGGGAAGCGCTCGTGCCAGGAGCTGGCCTGGCGCAGGGCCTCCTCGAGCACCCATTTCCCGATGGGAACGATCAAACCCGTTTCCTCGGTCAGGGAGATGAAGTCGAAGGGCGGCACGAGGCCCCGTTCGGGATGCTTCCAGCGGATCAGGGCCTCCCAGCCCTCGATCCGGCCCGTGCGAAGGGAGACGAGAGGCTGGTAGAAGAGGACGAACTCTTCCCGTTCCAAGGCCCGCCGCAGTTCGCTTTCAAGCTGGAAGCGCGTGATGGCCTGGGCATTCATGCTGGGGTCGAATATCTCGATGCTGCCTTCACCCTTGGCCTTGGCCCGGTACATGGCCACCTCGGCGTCCCGCACCATCTCGGAGGGAATCGTCTCGGCAAGGCTGCAGAGGACGAGGCCCATGCTGCACGTGACGAAGACCTCCTGGCTTTGGAGGACAAAGGGCTCCTTCAGGCTCTCGAAGATGCGCTCGGCCACCCGGAGCGCTTCGCTGGGAGATGGCAGATCCTCGAAAAGAATGACGAATTCGTCCCCCCCCAGCCGGGCCACGGTATCCACGGGTCGAAGACAGCCCCGGAGCCGCCTTGCCACCTGCATCAGGAGATGATCTCCAGCCTCGTGGCCCAGACTATCGTTGACCACCTTGAAGCGGTCCAGGTCCAGATAGAGGACGGCCGTGGCCAGCTTGCGGCGCTCGGTACGGAGGATCGCCTGGGTGAGCCGCTCCATGAAGAGCGT
Source organism: uncultured Holophaga sp. (assembly GCA_963664825.1). Lineage (GTDB taxonomy): Bacteria > Acidobacteriota > Holophagae > Holophagales > Holophagaceae > JAYREN01. The sequence goes on along the minus strand of OY761614.1, from coordinate 1,588,171 downwards.
GCGATTAGGCAGGGAAGTCAGGCGATCCCGGAAAGTCTGGATCGTCAGCTCGGCTTCCGTCGTGTGCTTCTGGGTGACATCCTCGAAGGTGACCACCACATCCCGGATGCCCCCATCGGGGTTGAGGCGAGGCTCCGCCGAGACCGAGGCCCAAACCCAGACGCCATCGGAACTGCGTTCCAGCCCCAGCGTGATATCCCGCACAGCCTGTCCGGTGGCGAGGGCCTTAGTGAGGGGCCGCTCAGCAGGATCCATGGGGTTCCCGTCCGGCTTCAGGATCAGGGCTTGGGGATCGGTCCCATCGGCGAGCTTGGCCTCTTCTTCAGTGACCCCGAAGAAATCCAGCGCCTTCTGGTTGCACCAGACCAAGCGCCCCCGGCCATCGGTGATGGCCGTTCCAATGGGAAGCATTTCCAGAAATCCCTGGAAGTCCCCCACGGAATCCCTGCGCACAGCCAGGGCCGTCGCCCTGAGGCTGGTCTGGACATAGGCATGGATCAACAAGGCGGCCAGGACTCCGAGTCCACCCAGGCCCACCAGGAGCAGACCCATCAGGAGACCTCCTCCCGTGTAGCCCATTCCCCAGCGAAGGATTACGAACACCCACACCACCGGCGCAGCCGCGAAGGCCGGGATCATCCACCACAGAGGGGGGCGTCGGAAATGGCGAAGCAGGTTGAGGGTCATCCGGTATTTTCAGTAATGGCAGACCATGGAGCCTACCCTAATCCTCTCGGATATTCCCCCCCTTTGGGTTAACTTATTAGAGGGAATTTTCCGCCGGAGTGCCTCTTGGAGATCCTTGAACCCTTTCTCGACGCGGCCTGGGCCTCCCTCAGACACGCCCAGGACCGGAGCCGGGCCCAGGCCCTGATCCTCCGCTGGGGCACGGCCTGGCAGGGCCCCACCCGCAGACTCACCATCACCTCCTCCAACCACGGTAACTACCTGCACTTCGATCAGCGGGTGGGCACGGTCTGGTCCCAGGTCTTCTGCTTCCATGCCGCCCCCAACCAGGGCCTCTCCATGCGGGGGCCGGATCCCGACCGGGTGCGGAAATCCCACAAGCACCGCTCCAATAAGCTCGACCGCAATCCCCTGGATGCCCTCTTCGAGGCTTGGTCGGCCCACGGAGAAGCGCACCCGGCCAATAACGCTGTGGAATTCCACCTGGTGGAGACCTCCGACGAGACCTGGGAAGCCTGCCTCCAGGAGGCCCTGGCCTGCCTGAAGAGCTGACAGCGACTCATCCACCGATGTGGGACATCTCCACTTTAGGCCGGGGTGTTGTTGTTTCAGAGCGGAGTTCGGAATAGCGATCGTTCCGGCGCTGCCAGCGGCACTGCACCAGGGCCTTCAGCTCCCCATCCGAGGCCTCGGCGCGCAAGGGCGCCTTGAGATCCAGGCCTTCGTGGGCGAAGAGACAGGTGTAGAGCCTGCCTTCCGCCGAGAGCCTTGCCCGGTCGCAGCCGGCACAGAAGGGTTGGGTGACAGAGGCGATGAGCCCCAGGTCGCCACGGCCATCCAGGTAGCGCCAGTGCTGGGCCACACAGTTGGTGTGGGCGCTATGGAAGGGCTCCATGGGCCAACGGAAGGCGAGGATCTCCGCGACTTCCGAGGCGGGTACGACCCTATCCAGGGCCCAGGCACTATCCGGGCCCACGTCCATGAATTCGATAAAACGCAGGGTGTGGCCCTCTTCCCGGGCGAATTCGGCCAAGGGCAGGATATCGGATTCGTTCATGCCGCGTTGCAGCACACAGTTGAGCTTGATGGGGAAGAAGCCGACCTCCCGGGCGGCCTGGATGCCGGCCAGGGCCCGGCCCAGAGGGAACCTGGAGTCGGAGATGGCCGCGTAGCGCCCGGGATCCAGGGAATCCAGGCTCACGGTGATCCGGTCCAGACCGGCCTCCCGTAGAGGCTGGGCGAGGCCCTCCAAGAGCACGCCATTGGTGGTGAGCGCCAATTCCCGGAGGCCCTCGATCCTCCGCAGGCGAGCGATGAGAGAGGGCAGTCCCGGACGGAGCAGGGGTTCGCCCCCGGTGATCCGGAGCTTTTCAACCCCCAGGCCCACGAAGATACGGGCCAGGCGCTCGATCTCGTCAAAATCCAGGATCTCTCCCGGGGAAAGAAAGGCGTGCCCCTCCCCGAAACGCTCCCGAGGCATACAGTAGGAGCATCGGAGATTGCAACGATCCGTCACCGAGACCCGAAGGGCTCGCAGAGGACGTTCCAGAGAATCTATGACCCGCATGGATTCAAGATTAGGCTAATCACGGCCCGGCTTCTCGGGCAAAATGGGAGGCTGGAATCGAGCTGCCCATGAGTTTTCTTTCACGATTTTTCGCCCATGCCGAAGTGACGCCTCTCCCGAGCCTCGGAGAGCTCTTCGGGGAACGGGAGCTTCCCGAGGAAATTCCAGGTCTGGAGCCCTTCCTGGGCATCTTTGAAAACCTCCAGGCCGAGGAGCGGGTGCGCTGGGCCGATGCGGTGGCCGAACTGCATCGCAAGGGCTGGGCCTTCCCTCCCCCCTGGGTCGATGCCCAATTCGAGGTCATGCCTGAAATCGTGCCCACCTGGCGAGCCGAACGGGAGCAGCGTTACTACCGCCCCGTGATCGAAGGCCTCAGCGAGCGCCTGCGAGTGGGCGATGAGGCCATGCCCGAGGCCTGGCTGGCCCTCTGGGATGTGAGCCTGGAGAACGTGATGGAACGGGCCCTGGAGCATCTCCGGGATTGTTCCAAGGACAAGCCCTTCGAGCGCCTGCCCAGCGGGATCTACCGGAGCACCTACAGGGATGGTTTCGACGCCGCCCGGATTCTCCTGCCGGAGCTCTGGGCCAATCTCTTCCCGGGTCAGAACACCTTCATCGCCATTCCCTGCGAGGGCCACTTCCTGGCCGCACCTCAGGTACTGCTCCCTAAACTCGTGGATGCCATTGGACAATCCCTGGCCACACCGAGCGGCCCACGGGTCCAGGCCGTCATCCTGCAGTACGTCAACGAGGAGCTCCTAGCGGCCACCCTCCAGGATCCCCATCCCATCGCCCAGCCCCAGCGGGAGCTCCACCTGGGAGACCTCCTGGAGGCCTACCGCGCCCAGGACGAGGATCTGGATCCCGAACTCGGTCTGCCCACACCCATGACCCTGCTGAAGACCAACAATGGCCGCTCCGTGAGCATGGCCCTCTGGGCCGAGGGCAAGCCCGCCCTCGTGCCGGAGTGCGACACCATCGGCTTCGTCTCCAAGAACGGCCAGCCCCTGGGGATCTTCTTCCGCCAGACCCTGCCCCGCATCCCGGAGCTGAAGGGGAGTGTCGTCAATATCTGGGGGCCCAGGCGCCTGCGCTACGAGGGCTTCCCCACCGCCGAGCAACTGGAGCGACTGGAGGTCTTCGCCAATCCCGAACAGATGGCTCAGATCTTCAAGGGGACTCGTCCCGAGCCTCGGCATTCCACCTTCCAGGCCCCGCCGCCGGTCTCCTCCAGCTCCAGCCCCGTACCCGAGCATCTCCGGGGCCAGGGGTTGGGCATGCAGGGAGGGGACTAGTATCATGATCCATGAAGGGTGATCCCTACCGCATGGATCCCGTAATCCTGGCCTTCCATTCTCCCGTTCATGACCTCGACATGGTGGCCCGGCACGTGGTGCGGGACCATCTGCCGGAGCATTTGATCCGCTGGCGGCGCATCACGGGGGCCTGCGAGATGGTCTACCTGACCACCTGCCAGCGGGCCATGTGGATGTTCTGGGGCGGCAATCCAGAAAACCTCGGCCTCATGGCCGACGTGGCTCGCTACGAGGGCGAATCCGCCTGGAGGCATCTGCTGGAAGTGGCCACCGGGCTCCAGAGCGCCAATCTGGGGGACCGGGAGATCGTCGACCAGCTGCGCAACGCCCTGGAGCAGGCCCGGGAAGTGGGAGCCGCCTATGGCGAATCCACGGCGGTGATCGAGGATGTGCTGCGGGAGGCCCAGCGCCTGCGGGTGAAGATCGGCCTGGCCGATGGCAGCGCCTCTGTGGCCACCGGCGCCCTGCGCCACATCGAGGACGCCCTGCCCAAGGGGGCCGCCGTGCTCCTGGTGGGGGTGGGGCCCATGACCCGCTACTTGGCCGAACGCCTGCCAGAACGCGGATTCCGCGTGGCGATTTCCAATCGCACCCAGTCCAAGGCCGAAGCCCTGGGCCATCCCACCGTGCCCCTCTCCCAGGTCCAGCGCAGCCCGGAGGGCTTCGACGCCCTGGTGACGGCCACTGCCGCTCCCCGTCCCCTCTTCACCCTGGCCGCCTGGGAGAACCTCAGGCTGCCCCATCTCCGGATCCTGGACCTGGGCCTGCCCCCGGATACGGAACCGGCCCTGGGCAAGCTGCCCTGGGTCCATCGGGTGGACCTCTCGGCCTTCCTGGCCGAGACCGAGCAAGCCAAACAGGCGCGGAAGATCGCCGCCGACGAGGCCGACCCCTTGCTCCTGAGCGCCGTCCACCGGCTGCGCAAGCGAGCCGAAGAGCGCGCCCTCAAATGCCACATGCGCACCTCCCAGGATCGGCTCACGGAAGCCTGGGATCAACTGGAGGAGGAAGCCCTCGGGGCCGGGAGCGTGCTGGGCCGCCTGGAGGAAAGTCAAACGGAAGCCCTCCGGGCTGTCCTGAAGCGGGGTCGCACCCTGGCGTTCAGGGCCATGAATCAGGGCAGCCACGACCTCGACGCCCTATGAGGGCCGTGATCGGGACCCGGGGATCCGAACTGGCCGTGCGCCAGGGGGAGCCCATGGTGCAATTCCTCCTCGAACAGGGGGTCGAAATCACCTGGAAGCGCTTCACCACCCGCGGGGATGCCTGGCTGGCGGGGCCCCTGGACAAGCAGGTGGGCGCGGGCTTTTTCACCCGGGAACTGGAGGAGTCCCTGCTGGCCCAGGAGGTGGATCTGCTGATCCACTCCTTCAAGGATGTGGCCCTGGAGCGCCCGGAAGGCATCATTCAGGCCTGCGTGCCCCGGCGGGAGGATCCCGCGGACTGGCTCGTGATGAGGCCTGACGCCCCGAAACACCCCATCATCGGCACGGGCTCCGAGCGACGCAGCCGCTTCCTGAGGCAGGCCCTGCCCCAGGCCTCCTTCACCTGGATTCGGGGGAACGTGCCCACGCGGCTCCAGCGCGTGCGGGAGGGCCTGCTGCGGGAGGAGCCCCTCCATGGCACGGTGCTGGCGGCTTCGGGCCTCCTGCGCCTGGGCCTGGATCTCTCCGGCTTTCGCGTGCGGCCCTTGGGTCCCTGTGAGCTGCTGCCCGCACCGGCCCAAGGGGCGCTGCTGGCGGAAACCCGGAGGGATCGTGCCGATCTGGTGGAGGTCCTCCGCGGCTTTCACGATGCCTCCACGGAACGCTGCGTCCGGCTGGAACGCCAGGTGCTGGCCAATCTCGGCGGGGGCTGCCAGCAGCCCCTGGGAGCCCTGGCCGAAATCAAGGACGGAGGCGGCCTGCATCTCCGGGCCGCTTATGCCGCCCAGGACGGCCTCCGGTGGGCCGAAAGCGAAGGAACCGAAGATGTCCGCCTCCTGGCGGAAGTGATGAGAGGTCTTGGATGGTAATCCGCTTGGGTCTGGCCCGAGGTACCGACGACGCACTGAGCCGAACCGTTCGCAAGAGCGGCTGGGAGGCGGTGTTCTGGCCCGTCACGGAACTGAGGCCCGTGGATTCGCCCTCCCCCTTCGCCCGCGCCCGGGCCGCCCTGGTGCTCAGCCCCGCGGGGGCCCGGGCCGCTCGTCTGCCGGTGGGCATGCCCTGTCTGGTCACGGGAGAGGCCACGGGCCGAGTCCTGGTGGGCCACGAAGTCCACATCAGCCCCGAGCCCAAGGCCGAAGGCATGTGGGAATCCCTGCGCCACCGCTACCCGGAGGGCGGGGATTTCCTGCTGGTGCGAGGCGAGCGCAGCCGCGGGTATCTGGAAGACGCGGCCCAAGGCACCCCCTGGCGCCTCCATCCCTGGATCACCCACCAGGAGGCCTCCCTCAATCCGGTGCCCCGACGGCCCGAACTGGACGGCGTCCTGGCCCTCAGTCCCCTCCAGGCCGAGATCATGGCCCCTCTCACGGGAGACGTCCTGCGCTTCGCCTGGGGAGAACGCACAGCGGCGGCCTTCATGGCCGCGGGCGCGCCCGCCCAGGCCGTCTGCGAGCCCAGGGCCGAGGATCTGGGGCGTATCCTGGCAGCGTATCTTTGAGCCCCATCTGAGGAGAATCCCATGTTCCTGCGTCCCCGCCGTCTCCGCCGCACCAAGGCCATTCGCGATCTCGTGGCCGAAACCGATCTGGCGGCCCGCCAGCTCATCCAGCCCTACTTCGTGAAGAGCGGCGAAGGGAGCGATCCCATCCAGGCCATGCCCGGCATCGCCCGCACGGGCGTCCAGGCCACCCTGCAGCAGGTGGAGGCCGATCTCAAGCTGGGCCTCCGCAGCGTGCTGCTCTTCGGCCTGCCGGATGAGAAGGACTCCACCGCCAAGAGCAGCCGCGATCCCAAGGGCCCCGTGCCCATGGCAGTGGCGGCCCTGAAAAAGGCCTTCGGCGATGACCTCATCGTAATGACGGACGTGTGCCTCTGCGCCTACACGGACCACGGCCACTGCGGCGTGGTGAAGGACGGCTACGTGGTCAACGACGAGAGCGTGGCGATCCTGGCGGAAATGGCCCTCACCCACGCCCAGGCGGGCGCCGACGTCGTGGCGCCTTCCGACATGATGGATGGCCGCGTCGCGGCCCTGCGGGTCCGCATGGACGAGGAGGGCTTCCAGAACACGGCCATCATGAGCTACGCCATCAAGCACAACGGCGCCTACTACGGCCCCTTCCGGGAGGCCGCCGACAGCGCCCCCCATTTCGGCGACCGCCGCAGCTACCAGATGGATCCCCGCAATGCCCGGGAGGGCCTCAAGGACGCCCTGATGGATATCGAGGAAGGGGCCGATATCCTCATGGTCAAGCCCGGCCTCCACAGCCTGGATCTCATCTGGCGCCTGAAGGAGGCCTGCCTCCTGCCCATCTGCAGCTACCACGTCTCCAGCGAATACAGCGCCGTCAAGGCCGGGGACCAGCTGGGATGGCTCAACGGGGACCAGCTCATGTACGAGCAACTGATCAGCCTGCGCCGGGCGGGCTCCGACATGATCATCACCTACGCGGGACGCGAAGCCGTGAGCAAGGGATGGGTGAAATAAGGCCGCCCTGGGCGTGAATGTGGGCTCTCTGCCGAGGGCCGGAACTTGGAGGAAAACGTGAAAGCAGCCTTGATGGCGTTGGTCCTATTGTGCATGGCGGCCTGCCAGGTGCCCGAGCCGGTGCCCCCTCCACCGGTCTGGAATGCTGTGGCCGGAGAGCAGGAATATACCCCCTATCTCAAGCCAGGCACGGCGGCCCTCCATGGGCAAGCCTTTTTCGCGCAGAAGAACGGCACCGTGGCCAAGCTCGCGGGAGAACTAGTCACCCTCGACCCCGCCACCTCGGTGGGGGAGGAATGGTGGAGCAAGGCCGGGACCCACTGGGCCCATCGCGCCCTGACACACCCTTCGCCCCTCTTCCTCAAGGCGAGGCGCACCACCACCGTCGACCTGGAGGGCACCTTCGAATTCACGAACCTGCCGGCGGGGAAGTACTACGTGAGAACCCAGAAGACCTGGGTTACAGGCTCCGAACTGGATTCTCTGTGGAATCCCTTCAACAACTGGTACTACCTCCTCTACGAGGGAGGCATCCTGGGGGAACTGGTGGAGCTGCGCGACAATACGGTGACCAAGGTCATCCTGAGTCGCTTCCCTTCTCCGAATAGCGATGTGATGTGGTGGCACCACAGCGACGGCTACCTGATGACTACCGACACCCAGCAGTTGTCCCAGGCCCTTCAAGGGATTCAGCCAGGGAACACGGCCCTGGCTCCCGCCCATTCGAACATCCAGCCAGCCCTTGGGAGTCCGGCCACGGGGCACATGACCAAGGTGGCCTGCTCCTTCTGCAAGGGGACGGGGAAGGATCCCATCCCCACCTCCGTGGCGAATTTCGGACACGGGGATGCCAGCAACAGGGCCTGCCCCGTGTGCGGGAAATTCGAGAATCACTACCACAAGGCCTGCCCCTCCTGTAACGGGAAGGGAACGGTGGACAAGTTCGTCCCGTAATTCCCTGCCGCGGGTTAAGGCGCTGGGCGGTCCTTCGCCCTGCCGAAGTGAAACAAGAAAGGCCCAGGTCTGATGAAAACTCCCACCCGAAAATCACTGATCGCCATCGCTCTCGTGGGCGGCTCCCTGGGCGCTCTTCTCGGGCTCAGGGCCCTCTGGGAAGGCACCCGGAAGACTCAAGGGGGAATCGTCCAGCAATCCACCCTGTTCCAATCTCCAGATTCCCGCTGGCAGGCCACCCTGGAGCATATCGATAACGGCCTTGGTTTCGGCCTCGGCGCCCTGTACGACGAGGTCCACCTCCACGGGCCGGAGGCCTCCGTGGGCAGGCATGGGGCCAGCGGCAGTTCCGTGGTGTTCAATATCAAATCCCAGGGGGGGGCTCACCCTCGAGTGCAATGGCTGAGTCCCAATCATCTTCTGATCGAATACCGGAACCCCCACAAACCCGGAAAATGCATCACCCCGTTCCAGGGCATCACCATCGAATATCGTCCCCTCCCGGCCCCTGGCCGCTAGGCATTCCCTCGCCGGAGCCCTCAATGGACACTTCCCAGAAACAAGCCCGCTACGGGCGCCTCCACACCCAACTGACGGGACTCCTGGCCAAATGCGAGGATACGGATGCCCGGATGGCCTCGGTGGCAGCCCTGCTGCACCACAAGATGCAGCACTTCTTCTGGACGGGATTCTATGGCCTCAAGGAGGGCCGGCTGATCGTGAAGCTCTACCAAGGCCCCATCGCCTGCATGGAGCTCAAGAAGGACACGGGCGTATGCTGGGCCGCCCTCAACGGCGGGGCGCCCGTGATCGTTCCAGACGTGGAGACTTTCCCGGGCCACATCGCCTGCGATAGCCGGAGCAAGTCCGAGATCGCCATCCCCTTCCGCAACCCGGAGGGCGTCATCACCGCCGTGCTGGATATCGATAGCGATATGCCCGGCAATTTCGATGACACGGACGCGCGGGAATTGCAGCGCATCCTCGCGCTCATCCATGAAGTCCCCTTCGCCAGGGGCTGAGGCTCATCGGCCCTGCCGGTGCCATGCTCCCTGTCCGCTCTTTTTGCGAGCCCTCCCATGAACAACGATGCCCTGTTTCAAGAAGCCCTCACCCACTTCCCGGGGGGCGTATCCAGCCCCGTGCGGGCCTTCAAGGCCGTGGGGGGCACGCCCAAGTTCTTCCGCAAGGCCCGGGGCGCCTGGTTTGAGGACGAAGACGGGCGGACCTTCCTGGATCTCTGCATGAGCTGGGGGCCGCTGATCCTGGGACACGCGAACCCGGATGTGCTGGCCGCCGTCTCGGAGGCCATGCAGGAGGGCCTCAGCTTCGGCGCGCCCTCCCGGCGAGAGATCGCGCTGGCCCGCCGCATCAAGGCCATGGTGCCCTTTGTGGAGAAGATGCGCTTCGTCTCCAGTGGCACGGAAGCCGTGATGAGCGCCCTCAGGACCGCTCGCGGATTCACCAAGCGGGACCTCCTCCTGAAATTCGAAGGCTGCTACCACGGCCACGCCGATTCCATGCTGGTGAAGGCGGGCTCGGGGCTGGCGACCTTTGGCGAACCCACCAGCGCGGGAGTGCCCAAGGGCTTCGCCGATTTGACCCTCGTGATCAGCCTGGATGATCCCGAAGGCCTGGAGCGGGTCTTCACCCAGCACGGGAAGGCACTGGCGGCGGCCATTATCGAGCCCGTGCCGGCCAATAATGGCCTCCTGCTGCAGGATCTCTCCTTCCTGAAGCGCCTGCGGGAACTCTGCACCCAGCACGGCGCGGTGCTCATCTTCGATGAGGTCATCAGCGGCTTCCGGGTGGCCCCGGGGGGCGCGGCGGAACGCTACGGCATCGCGCCGGACCTGGTCACCTTCGGCAAGATCATCGGAGGCGGTATGCCCGTGGGCCTCTATGGCGGACGCAGGGACATCATGGGCGTCGTGAGCCCCGATGGTCCCGTTTACCAGGCGGGCACCCTCTCGGGCAATCCCGTGGCCATGGCCGCGGGTCTCGCCACGCTGGAGCGCCTGACACCTGCGCTCTATGCCGAACTCGGAGCCCAGGCGGAGCGCTGGGCCCAGGCCTTCGAAGAGATCCCCGGCCTCCACGCCCCCCATCTGGGCAGCCTGATCTGGCCCCTCTTCCAGCCCAGCGTCAAGCGCGCCGATCGCGTGGAATCCGGCGCCATCCTCCAGTTCAATCGCATGCACAAGCTCCTCCTGGACCAGGGCGTCTACCTGCCCCCCAGCGGCTATGAAGTGGCCTTCCTGTCGGCCACCCATGGGGAAAAGGAATTCGCGCATTTCGAGAAGGCCATCCAGAGCGTGAAGGACGCATTCAGTCGATGAGGACGGAATGCCCCGGCACCCAGTATCCTTTCCCTAGTGAACCTTGGTGCCCTTCGCGCCTGGGTGGTGGATTTTTCAGGAGAATGCCATGACACGCATCTACACCATCGGCCTCGAGAACCGCACCGAGAAGGAAGGCGCCTACCTGGTGGTCCAGGTGGCCCATCGCGATAGCACCCGCGCCGCGCGCATCGCCATGAAGGAGGCCGGACAGCGCGGCGGGCACTGGCATGTGGTCCATCTCGCCCAGCGCCGCACAAGCCTCCGGGTGCCCGAGGGCGAAGTGATGGGCGCCTCCGGCCCCTACACCTTCACCCTGGATCACGAAGAGAACTAGAGGCCTGCGGGAAGGACCGTGGCCCAGCCTCTGATCCGGGTCCTCCAGGGCGAAGCCCTGGCCACGCCCCCCGTCTGGTTCATGCGCCAGGCGGGGCGCTTCCTGCCGGAATATAGGGCCCTGCGTTCGAAGGTCACCTTCGAAGAGCTGCTCTACGATTCCGATCTGGCCGCCGAAGTCACGCTCCAGCCCCTGCGGCGCTTCCCGCAACTGGATGGCGCCATCATCTTCAGCGATATCCTCGTGATCCTGGAGGCCCTGGGCTGCGCGGTCACGGTGCCCGAGGGGGGGCCCCGGCTGGGGAAGACCCTCGACCAGATCCCCCTGGATAGGCTCCTGGATGAATCGGTCTTCGAACCCGTGCAGGCGGCCCTCCGCAAGACGAAGGCCGCCCTGCCCGAACAGGTGGCCCTGCTGGGATTTGCCGGAGCGCCCTGGACGCTGCTGGCCTACGGCCTCGAGGGCAGGGGATCGAAGAACTGGACCCGGGCCAAGGCCTTCCTCCATGCCGAACCCGTCCGGGCCAAGGCCTGGCTGGATCGCCTGGCGGACGCTGCCGCGCGGCTGCTGAATCTCCAAATCCAGGCCGGCGCCCAGGCCGTCCAGCTCTTCGACACCTGGGCCGGGGAACTGGATCCCGAGGATTACGCTGAATTCGCCTTGCCTGCCGCGGAGCGCGCCCTGGCCCAGGTGGAAGGGGCCCCCCGGCTCTTCTACGCCCGCACGGGCTACCTGCATCAGGCCCTGGAGGCCCTGCCCTGCGAGGGGCTGGCCGTGCCCTGGCAGGTGCCCATCCTGGAAGCCCGGAGGCGCTTCCCCAACAAGGTGCTCCAGGGGAATCTGGATCCCTGCGCCCTGCTGGCGGGAAAGGATGTGGCCTGCCGCAAGGCCCGGACCATCGTGGAGGCCATGGCGGGCCATCCCCATATCTTCAACCTGGGCCACGGTCTCCTACCCGAGACCGATCCCGAGGTGGTGGGCGCGGTGATCGAGGCCGTGAAGGAAGGTTCTTCCCCCACTCGCCCCAGCCGGGGCTAGAATCGAAGCGTTCCGGCCCCGGGATCCGTTCCGCCGCTGGTCCTTCAACAAATATCCCGACCGCGAAGCTCGAAAGACCCGAGCGGGAGGAAGCGCTAAGGCAGCTTGCGCCCTCCCACCTGCGGAAACGGGGAGACATCGAGGGCGTCCATGGAAGACCAGAAGCGTGTCGGCGTGGTGGGGATCGTGGTGGAGCGCTTCGAGGCCGCTTCCGAGATCAATGCCATCCTGCACGATTTCGCCGGCATCATCGTGGGCCGCATGGGCATCCCGTACCGGGAGCGCGGCCTCTCGATCATGTCCCTCATCGTGGACGGCAGTACCGACGAGATCAGCGCCCTCACCGGGCGCCTGGGGCGGGTGCATGGCACTTCCGTGAAGACCGCTCTCGCGCGGGAGATGCACAGCCCCGCTCCCACAGCATCCAAGCAGACAGCCGAGGAGGCATGATGACCTACGATCCCAAATCCCCGAAGGCCGGCACCTTCATTGATGATGCCGAGATCCTGGAGAGCCTGGCCCAGGCCTCCACCGAGGCGAAGGACCCGGCCCGGGTGCAGGCCATCCTTGAGAAGGCCGCCCAATTCAAGGGCCTCAGCCACCGGGAGGCCGCCGTCCTGTTGAACGTGGAGGCCCCGGAGGTCCTGGCGGAGATATTCGCCCTGGCCCGGAAGGTGAAGGAGCACATCTACGGGCGGCGCATCGTGATGTTCGCGCCCCTCTATCTCTCGGACTTCTGCGTCAACCGCTGTCGCTACTGCGGCTACAACCACGACAACGGCATGAAGCGCCATCGCCTCAGCCAGCAGGAACTGGCCGAGGAGGTGCGGGTGCTGGAGGGCCTGGGTCACAAGCGCCTGGCCCTGGAGGCCGGGGAAGATCCCGTGAACTGCCCCATCGAGTACATCGAGGAGTGCATCCGCACCATCTACAGCCTCAAGTGCGATAACGGCGCCATCCGGCGCGTCAACGTCAATATCGCGGCCACGACGGTGGAGAACTACAAGCGCCTGAAGGATGTGGGCATCGGCACCTACATCCTCTTCCAGGAGACCTACCACAAGCCCACGTACCTGGAGGTCCACCAGGGCGGCCCCAAACGGAACTACGAGTACCACACGGAATCCCAGGACCGCGCCATGGAGGCAGGCATCGACGATGTGGGCCTGGGCGTGCTCTACGGCCTCTACGACTGGAAATACGACACCCTGGGCCTGCTCATGCATGCCGAGCATCTGGAGGCGGCCCGGGGGGTGGGGCCCCACACCCTGTCCGTGCCCCGCATCCGCGCCGCCACGGGGGTGAACGCCAAGGACTATCCCCATCTGGTCTCCGACGACGACTTCAAGAAGGTGGTGGCCGTGCTTCGCCTGGCCGTGCCCTACACGGGCATGTTGCTCTCCACCCGGGAGCCCGTCGGATACCGGGAAGAGGTCATCGCCCTGGGCATTTCCCAGGTGAGCGCCGGTTCCTGCACGGGAGTGGGAGGCTATGCCCACGCCCACAAGCTGGGATTCGAGGAGACCGTGCCCCAGTTCGAGCCTGAGGACCACCGCTCCCCCATGGAAGTGCTCAAGGAACTCCTGCGGGATGGCTACATCCCCAGCTACTGCACGGCCTGCTACCGGGAAGGGCGCACGGGGGACCGCTTCATGCGCCTGGCCAAGACCGGGCAGATCTCCAATGTCTGCCAGCCCAACGCCATGCTCACCCTCCAGGAATTCATCGAGGACTATGGCGACGCCGAGCTGCGGCAGATGGGGGAGGCGACCATCGCCCGGGAACTGGAGGCCATCTCCAACCCCAAGGCCCGGGAAGCCGCCCAGGCCTTCCTCGCACGCATCCGAGCCGGAGAGCGCGACCTGAGGTTCTAAAAAAGGTGCACTCCGGGTAGCTGCCGAAGCACGAGGCAGCGTAAAGCAGGGCGGGCTAGGCTCGGGCAAAGCCCGAACTGGAACGCCTTGCGTCCCGGAGTGCCCGACAGTAAGGTGCACTCCGGGTAGCTGCCGAGGCGAGTGCTGAAGCGGGTAGCGAAGGGCGCATGCGCCCGGAGCTGGGACCCGCCAGCACGAGTGGCAGCGTCCCGAAGTGCCCGACAGCAAGGTGCACTCCGGGAAGCTCTTCCCATCTCCCTGGGATCTTCGAGGGATAATCAGGCTCCATGCAGCCCACACTCTCCGAACTCGTCCGTCACTACGACCGCCCCGGCCCGCGGTACACGGGCTATCCCATGCCTCCAGCCTGGAGCGAACCCTTCCCGGAGGAGAACCTTCAGGCCGCTCTCGGTCGAGCCAACGAAGGCACAGGGCCCCTCTCCATCTATGTCCACGTCCCCTTCTGCCAGCGGCGCTGCACGTACTGTGGGTGCAGCGCGGTGGCCAGTCCGCGCTACGGTCCCGTGGAGGCCTACATGGCGGCCCTGGAGACCGAAGTGGGACTTTGGGCCCATCGCCTGCCCCAGCGCCGAGACGTCATCCAGCTTCACTGGGGAGGCGGCACGCCCACGTATCTGAAGGCGCCTGAACTGAGGCGCCTCTTCCGCTGCATCACCGAGCGCTTCCCCCTGCTGCCGGGGGCGGAAGTGGCCCTGGAAGTCGATCCCACCTCCCTGGAGGCCGATCGGCTCCCGTTGCTCCGGGAACTCGGTTTCAACCGCGTCTCCTGCGGCGTGCAGGATCTGGACGAAGGCGTCCAGGAGCTCATCGGCCGGGGCCAGACCTGGGAGCATACCCGGAGCGCGGTCCAGCAGGCCCGGGCCTTGGGATTCCAGGGCATCAACCTGGATCTGGTCTATGGCCTACCGGGTCAGACCCTGGATACCTTCCGGCGCAGCCTGGAGGCCCTGCTGGAGCTATCGCCGGACCGCATGGCCATCTACGGCTTCGCCTACATGCCGAAGCTGATGGCCCGCCAGCGCCGCATTCCCCCAGCCACCCTGCCTTCGCCGGAGCTGCGCCTGGAGCTGCTGCTCATGGCCACCGAGATCCTAGAATCCCATGGCTATCTCGCCATCGGCATGGATCACTTCGCCCGCCCCGGCGACGCCCTGGCCAAGGCCCTGCAGGAGGGCCGCCTCATCCGCAATTTCATGGGCTACGCCGTGCAGGCGGGGAGCGATAGCCTGGGCCTGGGGCCCACGGCCATTTCCAATATCGGCGGCGTCTACGCCCAAAACGAAAAGAACCTCGCCCGGTGGGAGCGCGCCGTGCTGGGCGGACACTTCGCCACCCGCAAGGGTTGCCGACTCTCCCGGGAGGACGAACTGCGCCGCTGGGTCATCCACCGCCTCATGGGCAGTTTTCAAGTGCGCTGGGACGAGCTGAAGGCGAAATGGGATGTGGACGGCCCCACCCACTTCGCCGAGGCCCTGGCAGAGCTGAAGGCCGAAGTACCCCTGGGCACAGTGGAACTGCGGCAGGAGGGGGTCTTCGTGACGGAACTGGGCAAGCGCTTCGTGCGCAATCTCGCCATGCCCTTCGACGCCTACCTCAAGCGCCTGTCGCCGAATACGGCGTTCAGCAGGACGGTATAGACCATGCCCACCAGTAGATCTTCGATCCTGTGGGCCATCCGATGGGTAGCATTTTGCATTGGAACCTTTTCTGCCCTCTGCGGTGCCGAAGCCTTCGGTCCCTTCAAGGGACCTGCACCCATCCTGGTGGTCCTTCAGACTCAGCCTTGGGGCATGGTTGTGGAGGGAGAAACCCCGGCTTACGTCTTATACCAAAATGGTCTATTCGTCTTCCAGGACCACAGCGCCAAGGACATTCTTCGGTATCGAGCTAGCCAACTCCCTGCTAACGACATGGAATC
This sequence comes from uncultured Holophaga sp., assembly GCA_963664825.1. Taxonomy (GTDB): domain Bacteria; phylum Acidobacteriota; class Holophagae; order Holophagales; family Holophagaceae; genus JAYREN01. Next base: position 1,572,484 of record OY761614.1, on the reverse strand, counting down.
GTTGCTCAACTTGTTTAGAGAGACAGTTCCTGTTGGGGGTTTCAAGGCAAGGTACGACCTTGCCCCTTGGAAAATTACAGATCAGCCAGAGCTCCGAGTTTTCTTCCGGACCAAGGAGCAGACGATGGTGACTCGCCTTTATGCCTGGACCCTGGAAGGGCCCTCCATTACCAGCTCCATGGTGAGAGAAATGGAACGGCTCGAGCCTGAAAGTAGCAAGAGCGACAGACCAGAGCCGGTCCTTCCGGGGCAACTCGGGAAAGTCTTCAATAGGCTCAGAGAGGTGTCTGGAAGACCAAGCCAGGTGTGGGTTCCCTTGTACATGGAAGCAGTCCTCTGGCCTTTCCCACACGCTAAAGGGAAGGGCATGCCATGGCCTACGGATTTACCTCAACCTGGATCAAAATTTGTTCGTGTTTTTCCACATAGAATCTCAGCTTATGTCGATCAAAAGGATCCCGAAAAACTCCTGCGCTTTTTTGAAACGACTTCCTATAAATTCGGCCGTGCGGTTCGGAGGGAAGAAATATTCCATCGAGGTTCGGTATGTCTTCCCAAGTGAGCCTGTGTGGCGACAGGCATTCAGGGCTACCGAGTGAACCTATGACCACTACGCCCAGCACAAGCGATACCGCCATCGTCCTGATGAACCTCGGCGGTCCGCTGAGGCAGGACGATGTGCGTCCCTTCCTGCTCAATCTCTTCAACGACCGGGAGCTCATCAGCCTGGGGCCCGCCTTTCTGCAGCCCCTGCTGGCGCGCCTCCTCGTTGCCTTGAGGCTCAAGAAGGTTCAGAGGCGCTATGGAGAGATCGGGGGAGGCAGCCCCATCCTGCGGGAATCCGCGGCCCAGGCCACGGCGCTGAGGAAGGCCCTGCGGGAAGAGGGACGATCGGAGAAGGTGGTCCTCTGCTTCCGCTACGCCCCCCCCCGGGCGAGGGGACTCCTGCGCTCCCTGAAGGCTCAAGGGGTGAAGCGCATCCTGCCCGTCACGCTCTATCCACACGATTGCCGCGCCACCACGGGTTCCAGCCTGGGGGAGTTGGCGCGAGAAGCCAGGGCCGCGGGCATGGAAGTCCTGCCGGGCGTCCTCCACTACGCCGCGGACCCCCTATACCTCTCGGCCATGGCGGATAATCTCCGCCAGACACTGGCCCAGGCCCCCGAGGCCACCGTGGTCTTCAGCGCCCACGGCCTGCCGTTGAAGCTGATCGAGGCGGGGGATCCCTACGAGCAGGAGATCGGCGCCACGGTGGAGGGCCTGAAGGCGCTCCTGGGCGCCATCCCCGGGGGATACCGCCTGGGCTACCAGAGCCGTGTGGGGCCCATGAAGTGGCTCTCCCCCTCCCTGGGGAAGGTGCTGGAGCAGCTCACCGGGCGGGAAGTGGTGGTCCTGCCCCTGAGCTTCGTGAGTGAGCATCTGGAGACCCTGCACGAACTCGATATCCAATACCGAGGGCTGGCCGCAAGACTGGGCCTCCCGCGCTACCTGCGGGTGCCCGCACCGGGTGTGCATCCTGCCTTCATTCAGTGCCTGCTTCGGAGGACACTGGAGGCATTGAAGCGAGCGAAATCATGACCACACTCATTCTCGGCGGCGGCATCACGGGCCTTCTGGCGGCCTGGCACCTGCATGAACGGGGGGAGGCCGTGGAGGTCTGGGAGGCCGAGCCGGTGGTCGGAGGCTGGGTGCAGACGCTCCCCTGGCCCACGGAGGATGGTCGCCCGGGCCACCTGGAGAAGGGCCCCCAGGGCATCCTGGTGAGGGCCGGTAGTCCCGCCGAAAGACTCTTCAACAAGCTCGAGCTGCCCCTCAAGAGCCCCGGCAAGGGCGCCCGCTGGGTGGGGAAGAAGGGGCGCCTCATCCCCGTGCCCGCTCATCCCGTGGGGCTCCTGACCAGCGATCTGATGAGCTGGTCCACCAAGCTCCGCATGTGTCTGGAGCCCTTCCAGGCCCCGAGGCCCGCCGAACCCGAGGAGGGGCTCTTCGATTTCATCGCCCGGCGGGCGGGACGAGGCATGGCTTCGGAGCTGCTGCCAGCGATGGTGGCCGGCATCCTGGCCGCGCCGCCCCATCTGCTGAGCGTCGACGCCATCCCCATGCTGCGGCACTGGGAGTCCTACGGCAGCCTCTTCAATGGCGTACGCAAGAGCGGCATCAGCCATCTGAAGGTGCCCGAGGGCGGCATGGGAGCCCTCACGCTTCGCCTGGCTGCCCTCCTACCCCAGCTGCGGCTGGGCCTGCGGGCCCTGCGCCTGGAGGCCCTGCCCGGAGACCGGTGGCGGGTATATGGCGAGGGGCAGAGCTCGGAAGCTGATCGCGTGATACTGGCCCTCCCGGCCTATGCGGCGGCGGAGCTGCTGGGGCCCCTATCAAGCTCCAGTGCAGAGGCTCTGGCGACCATTCCCTATACCTCGGTGACGCTCTGGCATAGTCGACACGCCATCCTGCCGCCCTACCACGATGGTTTCGGTTTCCTCATCGATCCCCCCTCGGGGCGTCCCTATCTCGGAACGCTGGTGCCCAGCTGGATCGACAAGGGCTGCGCTCCCGCAGATCAGATGCAGCTGCGCAGCTTCATCGGCGATTCGGCGCTCTGGGAGGACCCCCACCCCGAACAGCCCAAGGACTGGGCCTGGACGGAGGGGCGCCTCAGGCAATGGCTCCCGGCCATATCCACACCTTCCCAGACCCGGGAGGCGCCCAGTCCCAATGCCATCCCCCGGGCGGAGCTGGGGCACAGGGGTCGGGTACGGAGAGCGCTCGAATCCCTGCCTCCCAAGCTGGACTGGGTTTCCAATGCCAGGTTCGGCCCCGGGGTCCGGGATGTCATCGAGGGCCTGGAGGCCTGGGCGGAGGCGCCAGGAAACCCGGCGGATTCGCCTGCCCCTCGCTGAGGCCCTCCGGGGAACCTTCCGGCCCCGGGCGCCATTGGAATCAGGACCCGTCTGCCCCCGCACCCGCCGGGCGGGCAAAGGTGTGCCGATGTTAAGATCAAGGTTCCCCCATTCCGGGGGCGTTCGAGGCTGAAATGGACTACGGATTCGAAGGCAGATCGATCACGGGACGCTCCGGCGTCGAGGATCGTGTGGCCTTCCTTCGCAGCGTGTATCTCTGGCTGATGGGCGGCTTCGTGGTGGCGGGCTTGGGAGCCATCACGGCCCCCTTCCTCTTCCGCCCCCTGGCGGCCCTCACGGGGCGTTTTTTCTTCTACATCCTGATCTTCGGACAATTCGGCGCGCTCCTGTGGGCCCAAGCCGTGAGTCGGCGCCCCTCCCAGAACCGCCTCGCCTTCGGGGTCTACACCTACTTGTCGGGGGCCATCGCGGGCCTCTTCTCCCTGGCCATCGCCGCCCAAACCGGGATCGGCGTGGTGCTCACGGCATTCGGGATGACCGTCGGAGCCTTCCTGGCCCTGACGCTCACGGCCTTCGTGACCCGGAAGGATTTTTCCTTCCTCCAAAGCTTCGTGCTCGTGGGCCTGGTGATCGCCGTCATCGGTTCCCTGGTGGGTTTCTTCGTCCACCTGCCCATGCTCAGCCTTCTGATCTCGGTGATCGTCGTGCTGGCCTGTTCGGCCAAGATCCTCTGGGATACCAGCGCCATGCTTCGCACCACCGATCACGGCAATGCGGCGGGCTTCGCCCTGTCCCTCTTCGTGAGTCTCTACCTCATCTTCATTCACCTCCTGAACCTGCTCGGCGGCCGCCGCAACTAACGAACTACCACGAGGAATCACATGCTCCGTTACGCCCTGATCACGCTCACCGCTGCCGTCCTGGCCGCCCAGACTCCCGCCCCCGAGGCTAAGCAGCCCGCTGGGGTCACGCCCGCGCCCAAGGTGGAGGCCAAGACGCCTGCCCCCGAAGCCAAGAAACCCGCCCTCAAGGCCATTCCCAAGAAGAAGGAAGACAAGGCCCTGGCCACCATCGGAGGCCAGGTGGTGCGGGAATCCGACTTCGAGCTCTTCCTCTCCCTGGCCCTCAATCCCCAGCAGCGGATGCAGATCGAGATGGTGCAAGGCGCCAAGGATCCCTACCGGAAGCAGTTCCTGGACACCAAGGTGATGCAGGCCGCCGCGCGTAAACAGGGCATGGATAAGCAGCCCGATTTCCGCCGGAAGATGGAACTCATGGAGATGCAGATCCTCGTCCAGGAACTCCTGCAGCGGGACGGCGAGACTCTCCGGTCCAAGCTCAACGTCGACGAGGCGGAGGTGAAGGCCTACTACGCGAAATACCCGGAGCAGTTCAAGACTCCCGAATCCTTCAATGCCCGCCACATCCTGGTGGGCATCAAGGCCGCCGACGCCCCCAAGGACGCCAAGGGCTACACCGAAGAGGAAGCCAAGGCCCGCATCGCGCTGGCTGCCAAGGCCCTGGCCGACGGGGGAACCTGGGAGGCCGTGGCCAAGACCTACTCCGAGGATCCCGGCAGCAAGGATAAGGGCGGGCTCTACGAGGGCATCACCTACGGTTCCTTCGTGCCGGAATTCGAAGAGGCCGTGCGCAAACAGGAGTTGGGCAAGGTGGGCGAGCCGGTGAAGACCAAGTTCGGCTTCCATCTCATCCAGGCCGAGAAGCGCAATGCCGCCGAACTGCCGACCTTCGACAAGATCAAGGACAAAGTCCAGCAGAAGGCCCAGGCCGCCAAGCAGGAAGTGGTCTTCCAGGCCTACGTGGACGGCCTCAAGAAGGATGTGGGCTTCGCCGAGGGCGCCGTCAAGACTGAGCAGCCCCTGACCCAGCCCAAGACCAAATCCACCAAGAAGAGCGGAGCAAAAAAATGAGGAAGTTCCTTCTCGCGGCCCTGCCCGTCCTTGTCCTTTCCGCTGCCGATGTCCGCGAGGAAATCCTGGTGGTCGTCGACGGCCACATCATCACCCGCCGGGCCTTCCAGCAGGCCGTGGAGCAGGATACGGCGGCCCTCTACCGCCAGTTCTCCGGCAAGGAGCTGGACGGGAAGCTGCGGGAGGCCCGGGAGAAGACCCTGCAGGGCCTCATCGACGCCTTCATCCTCCAGGACAAGGCGCCGGAGTCCGGGATCGTGATCACGGATGACTACATGCGCACCTATGTGGAGGACATGAAAAAGCAATACAACTTCTCCACGGATGCGGATTTCGAAAAGGCCCTCAAGGGCAGCGTGGGCATCGGCCTGCCGGACTGGATCAAGCAGCAGAAGCAGCAGATGGTCCAACAGGAAGTGCTGCGCCGGGATGTCTACACCAAGATCGCCATTGAGGATCAGGAGCTCCGGGCCTGGTACGAGGATCACAAGGACGAATACCGCTTGCCCAGCCGCTTCCGGATCCGCGAGCTGGTGCTCTCCCGGGGGACCACCCCCGAGGAACAGAGCGCCGCCAAGGCCAAGATCCTGGAGATCCAGACGGCCCTCAAGGGGGGTAAGAACTTCGAGGAACTGGTCAAGGAGCACTCCGTCAGCCCCAGCAAGGCCACGGGTGGTGATCTGGGATGGATCGGGAAGGGGCTGATGCGCGCCTCCATCGAGCAGGCCGCCCTCTCCATGAAGCCCGATCAGGTTTCACAGCCCATCGAGACCGACAAGGATATCTACCTGATCCAGCTCATCGCCGCCGAGGACGATGTGGTCAAGCCCTTCAGCGAGGTCAGGCCCCAGATCCTCCAGAAGCTCCAGGAGCCCAAGGCCCAGAACGCGATCCAGAACTATCTGCAGGGACTCCGGGTGCGGGCCAATATCCGCTACCAGGTGCCCAAGGAAACGATCCTGAAGGGATGAGCGTGCGCCTGGATCTCTTTCTCAAGAAGACCCATCTGCTCAAGCGCCGGGAACTGGCGCGGGAGCTCTGTGACGAGGGCATGGTGCGGGTGAACGACATCCCTCGGAAGGCCAGTTTCGAAGTGAAGGCCGGGGATCAATTGGATTTCCCGGTCTTCAATCGTTTGCTGAAGGTCCGGATCCTGGGGCTTCCTGAGGCCACCATCGCCAAGTCGGACCAGTGGTCCTTCGTGGAGGTCATCGAGGAGAGGCGCATGCCCTTCGATGAAGGCCCCCTGGATGACCCCACGGCCCCCCGTCCCAAGCGCCCCTCGGATCACTGAGGCGGACCTCGCCGAGACGCATGCGTTATTGTGAACCAGGGCCCAGCCCAGAGGAGTTACCCGTGTCCGAACAAGCCCTGATCCGGGATCTCAAGGCGGGAGACGCCTTCGTCGGCTTCCTGCTGGCCACCGAGGCGGCCTACAAGACCAGCCGCAGCGGGGGGGAATACCTGGAAGTGAAAGTGGCGGACTCCAGCTCCGAGCTGAAGGGCTTCCTGTGGGATCTGCGGGCCGTGGAGGGGGATTTCGAGGCCATCGTTCCCGATGTCTTCCTGAGGCTCAAGGCCAAGGTGGAGGAATTCCAGGGACGCAAGCAACTGCGGCTGGAGAAGGTCCGCTTCGCAGAAGACGCCGAAGTGGGGGATCTCTCCCACTTCTTCCCCATGAGCAAGCGTCCCCAGGAGGAGATGCTGACCGAACTCGATGGGCTCATCCTCTCCATCGGGGACCCCTGGATCCGCAAGCTGCTCCAGGGCATGTTCATCGAAAACCCAACACTGAGGGCCGCTTTCGCCAAGGCCCCTGCCGCCAAGAGCCTCCATCACGTCTGCCTGGGAGGATTGCTGGAGCACACCCTCTCGGTGGCGGGCATGGCGGAACGGGCCTGCGAGCACTACGGGGCCCTGAACCGGGATCTCGTGATGGCGGGGGTCTGCCTCCACGATCTGGGGAAGACGTCCGAACTCACCTATCTGCGCAGCTTCGGATATTCCGATGCGGGCAACCTCATCGGCCACATCTCCATGGAAGCGGAATGGATCTCCCGGGAGATGGCCCAGATCCCTCTCTTCCCGGAAGAGCTGAAGATGCAGATCCTGCATATCGTTCTTGCCCACCATGGCCGGCTCGAATTCGGTTCCCCTGTGCTGCCCAAGACCCCGGAGGCCCTGCTCCTGCACTACCTGGACGACCTGGATGGGAAGCTGGAAAGCATGTTCCGCGGCATCGGGGAGGAGGCCGGGAGCGGCAATTGGACGCCTTTTTCCCGCTCCCTGGATCGGATGATCTATAAAGTCCGATGGCCCAAGGCCACCCGGCTCGAATAGTTTTTCCCGGGGCGCCGCCCGTGAAATTTTTCTAGGGGGGCTCGACAGCCGGGAGGATTTGCCGGATATTCCAGGCACGTCTCGCCCAGGATGAAAAATACGGCTCAGTATTTTCAGAGGAAGCACCGATAAAGAGGAAGAAATTTCCTGCTGAATGTTCGAACCTCTGAAGGCGGAGCCATGAAGATGTCCAGGAAGGCCAAGCGCTACGAAGATACCAGCCTTCCCGGGGACTTTCAGGGCTTCGAACTCTTCCAAGACGGTGACCCAACCCGCAATGGGATGGTGGAGGGAGCCGTGCGAAGGCGGGGCCTGCAGGTGGAAGTGGGGCATCTCAGCCTCGAACATCAGCCCCTCAAGAAGCAGAGCTTCGCCAAACTGAAGTCCAAAGCCGAGCGTCTCACGCAGCAGGTCAACTACCTCCGGGAACACCTGGAGATCGTGGACCATGACCGGCGGGGGATGTATATCCAGATCCGGAGCCTGCCCCCCTACAAGGACGACACCCAGATCCAGTTCAACGAGATCTCCATCGGCCGGGACAAGCTGGTTCTCAAGCGCATCGCCTTCTACCGCAAGGATGAAGTGAAGCAGCAGGTGCCTCTGAACCTCACCGAAGAGGAGCTGACCCGTCTCCTGGCCGATATCCGGCAGGTCTTCGCCTCGGCCTGAAGGCAAGGGCCCGGCCCTTTTCTAGAACCTGGGTCGAAACCCGGTCGCGGGTTTAGCATGTCCCATGGGAAGCCTTCATTTCGTCACAGGACCCGTGCGCAGTGGCAAGAGCCGCTTCGCCCTTAATCTCGCCCGGGGCTGGGGAGAAGGGGTGGTCTACGCCGCCACCTATCACGTGGACCCTGAGGATGCCGAGATGGCAGACCGGGTGCGGCGCCACCGGGAGGAACGCCCCACCACCTGGCGCACGCTGGAGGCCCCAGGAGATCTCGCCGCGGCCCTGGCCCACCTGGACCCACCCCCCTCGGGTCTGGTGCTGGACTGCCTCACGGTATGGCTGGCGGGGCGCCTGGAGGCCTCCGACGAAGGCATCCTGGAGGGCTGGCAGCGCCTGCTGGAACACTTCAAGCAGGCGCCCTGGCCCACGGTCATCGTGGGCAACGAAGTGGGCTGGTCCCTGGTACCCGCTGAACCCGGGCTCCGCCGCTTCCGAGACCTGGCGGGATGGCTGAGCCAGGCCACGGCGCGGGAAGCGGACGAGGCCTGGCTCCTGGTGGCGGGTTGCCCGCTGCGCTTGAAATAGCTCCCGGCGGAACTATCCCTTCTGGGCCGTTTCCAGCGCCACGGCCACGGCCACGGAGGCTCCCACCATGGGGTTATTGCCCATGCCCAGGAAACCCATCATCTCCACGTGGGCGGGCACGGAGGAGGACCCGGCGAACTGGGCGTCACTGTGCATGCGGCCCATGGTATCGGTCATGCCGTAGGAGGCAGGACCGGCGCCCATGTTGTCCGGATGCAGTGTGCGGCCGGTGCCACCACCCGAAGCTACCGAGAAGTAGGGCTTGCCCTGTTCCTGGCATTCCTTCTTGTAGGTGCCTGCCACCGGATGCTGGAAGCGGGTGGGGTTGGTGGAATTGCCTGTGATGGACACGTCCACGCCCTCGTGATGGTTGATGGCCACCCCTTCGCGCACATCATCGGCGCCGAAGCAGCGCACCTTGGCCTTCTCGCCCTTGGAGTAGGCGATCTCTTTCACGATGGCCAGTTTGCCGGTCGCGTAGTCGAACTTCGTCTGAACGTAGGTGAAGCCGTTGATGCGGCTGATGATCTGGGCGGCATCCTTGCCCAGGCCGTTGAGGATCACCCGCAGGGGCTCCTTGCGGGCCTTGTTTGCGCTGCGGGCCAGGCCGATGGCCCCTTCGGCGGCGGCGAAGGATTCGTGGCCCGCCAGGAAGGCGAAGCACTTGGTCTCTTCCTTGAGCAGCCTGGAAGCCAGGTTGCCGTGGCCCAGGCCCACCTTGCGATCATCGGCCACGGAGCCGGGAATGCAGAAGGCCTGCATGCCCTCGCCTAGGGAAAGGGCGATGTCCACGGCCTTGGTCTGGCCCTTCTTGAGGGCGATAGCGGCACCCAGGATGTAGGCCCAGCAGGCGTTCTCGAAGGCGAGGTTCTGGATGCCCTTGACGATGCCATAGACATCGACGCCCTTGGCCTCGCTCATGGCCTTGGCCTCTTCCAGGGACTTGAGGCCGTACTGGGCCAGCACCTTTTCGATCTGGGGGATTCTGCGTTCGTAGCTTTCAAACAGAGCCATGGTCAATTCTCCTACTGATGCCGAGGGTTGATGGTCTTGGCGGCCTCGTCGAAGCGACCATAGTTGGAGGTGGCCTTCTTCAAGGCTTCCGCGGGCTCCACACCCTTCTCGATGGATTCCATCATCTTGCCCATGTGGACGTACTCGTAGCCGATGACCTCGTCGTTCTCGTCCAGGGCCATGCGGGTGACGTAGCCCTCGGCCATCTCCAGGTAGCGCACACCCTTGGCCACCGTGCCATACATGGTGCCGATCTGGCTGCGCAGGCCCTTGCCCAGATCCTCGAGCCCAGCGCCGATGGGTAGACCATCCTCGGAGAAGGCCGTCTGTGTGCGGCCATAGACGATCTGAAGGAAAAGCTCCCTCATGGCCGTGTTGATGGCGTCGCACACCAGATCCGTATTGAGGGCCTCCAGAAGCGTCTTGCCCGACAGGATCTCGGCGGCCATGGCCGCGCTGTGGGTCATGCCCGAGCATCCGATGGTCTCGATCAGGGCCTCCTGGATGATGCCCTCCTTGACGTTCAGGGTCAGCTTGCAGGCTCCCTGCTGGGGGGCGCACCAGCCGATGCCATGGGTGAGGCCGGAGATATCCTTGATCTCCTTGGCTTGGACCCAGCGGCCCTCCTCGGGGATGGGCGCCGGGCCGTGATTGGGCCCCTTGGCCACGCGGCACATGTGCTGGACTTCGGTGGAGTAGATCATCGTGGACCTCCGTGGAACGTTCAGGAGTGTTTGGGTGTCTGGATGCGGTGGCCGCCGTAGATGCCCCGATGGCCCACCAGAACATAGGCCAGGAAACAGGTGATGACGAGAGGGCCCGCAAAGCCGGATCCGAAGAGCTCGATCCCCATCAGTGTAGAGGCAATGGGCGTATTGCTGGCAGCGGCAAAAATTGCAATGAAGCCCACGGCCGCCAGGAAGGGCGGAGGCAGGGCCAGGGCGGGGGCGAGGGCCGTCCCTAGGAGGGCGCCGATGACAAAGAGGGGCGTGACCTCGCCCCCCTTGAAACCGAAGCCCAGGGTGACCACCGTGAACAGGAACTTCGCGGCGAAGGACCAGGAGGGCACGGAGCCGGTACCTGCAAAGACCCTGGGAAGCCAGACCGTGCCCAGGTTCAGGTAATCCGTGGTGCGGAAGGCCAGGGCCAGGAGGAGGACGGTCACGCCTCCCAGGGCGGCCCGCAGGTACGGGCTGCCAAGGCGCCGCCCCGTCCAAAGGGCCAACCCATGGATCAGTTCGGAGAAGGCTCCGGCCACGAGAGCCACGGGCACCGCGAACAGGGCTAGTTTCAGGCCCAGGGGCAGGGACAGGGCCATGGTCGCCACGTGGTATGACGCGTGCTGCGTCCCCAGCCAACGGCAGACCCCATTCCCCACGAAGCTGGCGGCCCCACAGATCAAGAGGCCTTCGTAATGGAGCTTGCCGATGGCGATGGCCTCCATGCCGAAGACCGCTCCGGCCACAGGGGTTCCGAAGAGGGAGCCGAAGCCCGCCGACACGCCGGCCATGAGCAGGAGCCGCTGGCGGGACCGGGTCAGGCGCAGCCAGGGCCAGGGCAGCTTGCCGATGGTCCGGGCGAGGCTGGCCCCCATCTGGATGGCCGTGCCCTCCCGTCCCACGGAACCTCCCCCCAGATGGGTGAGCAGCGTGCCCACGAGCACCAGGGGGGCCATCCGCGTGGGCACGCGGCCCTTGAACTCCAGCACCTCGTCCAGGATCAGGGTGCCTCCCCCCTCGGCGGCCCGCCCCCAGCGCTGGTAGAGCCACGCCGTGAGAACACCGAAGAGGGGCAACAGGGCGATGAGCCACAGGTGCGCTCCGCGAAGGCCGATCACCCGCTCCAGGAGCCAGAGGAACAGGGCCGAGGCCAGGCCCGACAGGAGGCCCACCAGGGAGCCCATGCCGAGATCCCAACCCGTCCTGAATAATCGCCACCGGATTCCGCGCATCCCTTCACCGCACCTTTGACGAGAGCGCATAGCCCAGGCCCACGGGGCCCACCAGTGTCGTCAGCAGGATGGCCCCCACCAGGGCCGCCTGCATGGACCCGTCCAACAGCGGCCGCCCCTGGAGCTGCATCTGGGCCCCCACGGCCACGAAGATGAGACCGACCTCCCCCCGGGGCACCATGCCCCAACCGATGATCGTGCTCCGGAGCCCGCGCCCCCCGGCCAGCCCCGCCAGATACTTCCCGACGATGCCCAGCAGGCCCAATCCTCCAGCCACCAGCAGGGTCCGAGGGGCCACCAGGGCCGAGACATCCACCCTCGCACCCATGATCACGAAAAAAATGGGCGCGAGCACCGTGACGAGGGGGTGCAGCAGGGCATCCAGGCTGCGGGATTCCCGCTCTTCCAGGGTCTCGATGGTGGAGGGCTCCAGGATGAGCCCGGCAGCATAGGCCCCGACGATGGTCGCCAGGCCTGCCAGGCTGCCCATCCAGGCCATCAAAAAGGCAAAGCCCAGCCCCAAGGGCAGGAGCAACTGTTCCGAACGAAGGCGGGAGGCGACCCGGAAGATATGCGGCGCCATCCCGCGCCCCAGGGTCAACGCCCCAAGGAGAAAGGCCACAGCCAGGCCGAGGGAGCGCAGCAGGGTGCCCCAAGGCATAGCCCCTCCCGCGGCCGTGGCCACCACCAGGCTGCTCACCGTCACCAGCACCAGGAGCCCCAGGACATCATCGATCACGGCGGCGCCCACGATGACGCGGCCCTCCGGGGAATGGACCATGCCCTTCTCCCGCAGCACCTGGGCGCTGATGCCGATGCTCGTGGCACAGAGGCAGGCCCCCACGAAAAGATCCACCAGGAAGGGGGTTCCGGAGGGCATCAGGAGGCAGGCTCCCCCAAGGCCCAGGCCCATGGGGATCACCACGCCGATAAGGGCCACCCGCAGGGACGCGAAGCCCACCCTCATCATCTGGGGCACCGTGGATTCCAGGCCCACGGAAAACATCAGGACCACCACGCCCAGACTCGCCAAGACACCGACTTCCGCGGATTCGCCCAGGGCCGGAAAGGCTGGAAACCCGTGATGGAGCGCAGCCAAGGCCAAGCCTGCCCCCAGCTCCCCCGCCACGGCCGGCAGCTTGAGACGCAGGGCCACTTCCCCCCCCAGCTTGGCGGCCAGCCACACCAGGGCCAGTAGCAGAAGACTGAAGGCCACGGGGTCCGTGGCCAGGAGAGCAAGCGGCATTCAAGACCTCACAGGGTTGAGGGGTGTCAGCTTTCGAAGAGCCGAATGAGCTCATCGAGCTTCTTAAGGATGCCCAGGATCCTGAAGGGTTCCACGGAAAGATAGTCCACGGCCCCGGCCTCCAGGGCGCGCACTCGCTTCAGATCGAGGTCCTCGTCGGGGCCCGCCAGCACGATGGGCAGGGGGCATTTCTCCTGCTCCACCAAGTGCCGACTGAGTTCCAGTGGGCTCACTAAACGCAGGCGGTGGTGGACCAGCAGGAGGCGGATCCGTCCCCAATCCTGTCCCGACACCCCCCACTCCTTGAGCAGGGGCCCCACGTTCCCCTTGATGTAATCCAGGCTGATGAAACCGAACTTGCGCCCCAGCCCCTCCGCCAGGCGCTTGGCGAAATCCTCGTTCTCCGTGAGCACCAGGATGAGCGGGTCCCGATCCACCCACATCCGCGCCCCGGGCACTTCCGGGGCGCTCGAGCGCTGGGGTCGCCGATGGCCCCCGGCTTCGAAAGTCTCCCGGTCCCGCTGGGCCTGGAGGCGTTCCTGCCCCTCGAGCCAGCTCTGGTAGCTGCCCAGCAGCTCCGTATCGGCCTTCTCGGTGAACTTGAGGCCCACCACCCGGTCATCCAGATAGGCCACCCGGGTCGGAGCAACCAGGCGCAGATCCCCTTCCAGGGGCAGATCCAGGGTGGATTCCTCCCCCATGCGGAAGTAATCCTGGATCTTCTGCCGGGGATCCAGGAGGGATAGCTCCAAGCCTTCCCGGCCAAAGCCCGTCACCTGGCCATCCAGCAGGGCATTGCGCGAATTCGTGAAGGTGGCCCGGGCCATTTCCTGGTCCGGGGCGAAGTCCACCAGGCGATCCGCGTCGCCCCTGCGCAGACTGCGGGGCAGCTCCAATCGGCACACCGACAAGCCCTCGGCCTGATCCAGGCCCATGCAGGTGGCCACGGCCTCGTACTTGAAACCCCGATCCTTGAAGTTCAGGGATACCTTTTCCCCCGGCAGGAGTCGCCATTCCTCGAATTCGGCGCGCTCCATGGCCAGGGCCAGATGCTCGACCTCCAGGGCCAGCAATTGGAATTCCCGGCGCTCCGTGCGGAAGGCCATGGTGATCCTCTCGTTGGCCAGGAGGAGGCGCTGGAGCACCATCCGGATGGCCAGACTGCCTTCGAGCACGCGTTCATAGGGGGGCATGGGCAGATCCGTCAGAAGGGAACTGAACCGGTGGGCAGCCAGCGTCGGAGGGCGGTCTTGAGACTAGCGAGGGTGACGGGCTTGGGCAGGTAGTCGTCCATGCCACTCTCCAGGCAGCGTTCACGGTCCCCCTGCATGGCGTTGGCCGTCATGGCAAGGATGGGCACGCGCCGGGCATCCCCTTCGCGCTCCCGGATCCTGCGGGTGGCCTGGAAGCCGTCCAATTCGGGCATCTGGCAATCCATCAGGACCAGGTCATAGGCCACGGCCTCCACGGCCTCCACGGCCTCCCTGCCATTGGCGGCCAGATCCGCCCGGAGCCCGAGCTTCCGGAGCACAGCCAGGGCCACGTGCTGGTTCACGAGATTGTCCTCGGCCAGCAGCAGCTTGAGGGGAAGGAATTCCGGCGCCGCTCCTCCAGGGGCACGCATCACCGGAAGGCCTTGCTCCGGCTGAGTCTGGGCTTCGGAGCGCCGGTCCAACAGGGCGCGAAGATGGGATTTTCTCAAGGGCAGCGGCAGGGATTCAACGATCGCCCCCCCCTCGGTGAGGGTCTTTTCCTTCTCGTAGAGAGAATGGGCCGCCACACGCCTGAGCTGGGAGAATTCGCCTTCCCCTCTCAGGGCACTCAGGAGTTCCTGGGCCATGGGACTGGAGGGTTGATAGAGCAGGATGCAGTTCTCCTCCCGGCAGGCCCGGAGCCTCTCCAGGCCTCCCGCAATCTCCAGGAGCCGCTCGGCCTCCAGCCCCCAGGCGCGGAGCTGAGCCTCCAGGACTTCTCCGGTGGTGGGAGGCAGCCCCACCAGGAAGAAACGGCTGGGCCGCTCGGGCCTCCACTCCGCACCCGCATCCTCCTGGGCCTGGAGGCGAGCCGTGAACCAGAAGGTGCTGCCCGTCCCGAATCGGCTCTCCACACCGATCGCGCCACCCATCAATTCGGCCAGCCGTTTGCAGATGACCAGCCCCAGGCCCGTGCCGCCGAACTGGCGCGTGGTGCTCGTGTCGCCCTGGTAGAAGGACTGGAAGAGCCGAGAGGCCACCCCCTCCCTCATGCCGATGCCCGTATCCTGCACCTCCACCCGGAGCATGTCTTGACCCAGAGTCATGACACGGATCGTCACCGAGCCTTCCGCCGTGAATTTCAGCGCGTTATCCGTGAGATTGATGAGCACCTGCCGCATCCGCACGGGGTCCCCCAGCAGGCGCGTGGGCGTGTCCCCGGAGACCAGGGTGACCAACTCGATCCCCTTGCTGTGGGCCTTCACTCCCAATACGGCCAGAAGATCATCCAGGAGTTCCTGGAGATCGAAGGGAATGCGCTCCAGCTCGAGTTTCCCGGCCTCGATCTTGGAGAAGTCCAGGATGTCGTTGATGAGATGGAGCAGGGTGCCTGCGCTGGAACTGATGGTGTGGGCGTAGTCGCTCTGTTCTTCGGAGAGAGGCGTCGACAGGAGGAGATCGGTCATGCCGATGATGCCGTTCATGGGGGTGCGGATCTCGTGGCTCATGTTGGCCAGGAATTCCGATTTGAGCCCCCCCAGACGCAGGGCCTCATCCCGGGCCTCCTGCAACTCCCAGTTCTTCATTTCCAGATCCATGGAGAACTGCGTCACCTGCTGCTCGGCCAGCTTTCGTTCGGTGATGTCGTGGATCTGCCAGAAATGTCCATGAAATCCATCGGCCCCGGCGATGGGCACGAAATCAACGGCGAGGACCCGCCCGTCCCTCATGACGACCTCTTCTCCCATGGCGGTGCGGCCCGCCTTCTGGGCCAGGAGGATCCGCTGACGGGCGTCTCCTTCATCCCGCAACCCGACCAGGCATAGTTCGAAGAGTTCCAGGGCCTCACTATCCACCAGGAGGTGCGCGGGAATGGGGATTTCGAAAAGTCGGCAGAAGGTCTCGTTGATGAGCGCCACCCGCCGGTCCTCGGTCTCCACCAGGATGCCCGCCTGCATGTTCTCGATGAGGGCCCGCAGACGGTTTGTGATCGTGGCCAGGGCTGCTTCGCTGAGCTTGCGCTCCGTGATGTCGGTGAGCGTACCCGAAACGCCCACCACGGTGCCCTTGGCATCGAGCGTGATGCGATTGGACATCTCCACCCAGCGGTAGTTGCCATCCAGGGTGGTCATGCGGAATTCGCCCTGAAGCGTGTCTTGGTCGGTTTCCGTGGCATAGGTGAGGGCGTTCAGGTAGCGCACCTTGTCCAGGGGATGCATGAAACCCAGGAAGGGCAGCCCAAGACTCTCCTCAATGGCCAGGCCCGTGAGCTCCGTCCAGGCACGGTTCAGGAAGGACCAGCGCCCCTCCCGGTCGATCTGGAAGACGACCTCCTTGAGGTGGGAGATCAGTCCCTGGTAGCGAGCCAGTTCCAACGCCGAGGCTTCTGACGTGGCGCCGTCCATGGCCTTCAGAAAAGCCTCCCAGGCCGCCCCCTTCGGAAGGGCAGTGCCTGCGGCCTCTAACTGGGCTAGGTGCATGGAGAGAAAGGGGTTCATCATGGAAGTGCCGAGATCATCCTATCGGCGCCAGGGGCGCTCGGTCTTGATTGAATACATCCAAGGCTTGCAGGACATCCCGTGGCAATGACGGAAAACAAAAAGAATTCTTGTTTTTTTCGCTTTTTGCCTCAACCTTGAATTCTGATCCCGCCGCAAGGAGATGGCCATGGCCGCCACTGAACAGCAACAAGATGACCGCCTGAAGGTCCTGAACAGAACCCTGGCCGAGATTGAACGCGCCTTCGGCAAGGGCGCCGTCATGAAGCTCGGGGATCACATGAGCGCCGAAGGCATCGATGTGATCTCCACGGGCTCCATCAGCCTTGATGCGGCCCTCGGCGTGGGGGGAGTGCCCAAGGGCCGCGTGGTGGAGGTCTACGGGCCCGAAGCCAGCGGCAAGACCACCCTCGCCCTGCATATGGTGGCCCAGGCCCAGAAGGCCGGAGGCCTTGCGGCTTACATCGACGCCGAACACGCCCTGGATCCCGAGTACGCCCAGAAGCTGGGGGTCGATATCGCCAACCTCTTCATCAGCCAGCCCGATAGCGGCGAGCAGGCGCTGGAGATCTGCGACCAGCTGGTGCGCAGTGGCGCCCTGGACATCATCGTCATCGATTCCGTGGCGGCCCTCGTGCCCAAGGCCGAAATCGACGGCGAGATGGGTGATAGCCATATGGGCCTCCAGGCCCGGCTGATGAGCCAGGCCCTTCGCAAGATGACCGCGAGCATCAGCAAGACCAACACATGCGTCGTCTTCATCAATCAGATCCGCATGAAGCTGGGCGTGATGTTCGGCAACCCCGAGACCACCACCGGCGGCAACGCGCTAAAGTTCTACGCTTCCATCCGCCTGGATGTGCGCAGCATCCAGAGCATCAAGGGCAACACGGGAGATCCCCTGGTGGCCGCCAAGGATGAGGATTCCAGTGTCGTCGGCAAGAAGACCAAGGTGAAGGTCGTGAAGAACAAGGTCGCCCCGCCCCTCAAGGTGGCCACCTTCGACATTATGTACGGGGAAGGCATCAGCCGCACCGGAGAACTGGTGGAGCTGGGCACCCAGCTGGAGATCATCCAGAAGAGCGGGTCCTGGTTCTCCTACAAGGACTCCCGCCTGGGTCAGGGCGCCGAGAACGTCAAGAAGCTCTTTCTGGATAACCCAGAACTAGCAGACGAAGTGGAGAAGGCGATCCGCGAGAAGCTGGGCCTGAAGAGCAGGGAAGCCTGAACAAGCCTCATCCCGCGAAGCGGGGCCCTTTGTATGCTTTCAGATGGACCAGGACGCTGCTGCGAAGGTTTTCTCGTGCTGGCGTTCTGCCAAGGATTTCAGTGTGTGTCGGCTCAGGGTTTCCTTGATCGCAATCCCCAGTTCGCACCACATTTCCCGGGCGGCGCAGGCCGCCACATGCGGGCAGCAGGCGGGGTCGCTCTGGCATTCCATGGGATTCAGATCCCCCTCCAGGGCCGAAACCACTTCGTAGGCCGTGATGCTGGCCGGGTCCCGCGCTAGTTCGTAGCCGCCATTGGCCCCCCGAGTGGCCCGCAGAAGCCCGGCGGCCTTCAGCCCCCCCACGAGCACTGGAATGTACTTCACCGAGATGTGCTGACGTTCGGCCAGTAGGGCCATCAGCACGGGCCCTCGACCGAACTCGGCAGCCAGCTCGATCATCAGGCGCAATCCGTAGCGCCCCTTGGTGGACATCCGCATCATTCCCTCCAAGGCTCCATTCTAAAGCATTTCGATTAACATTGTTGACATTTGACTGCGCCCCCCCCAAAGTGATGACCACGGCCTCCAGGCCGCCTTTCCCGGGAGCCCCCATGAACCGCCCCAACCGAGTGAACCACGCCTACGAGCTCATCGGCGCCACCCCTGTCGTGCGCCTGAACCGCATCGTGCCCGATAGTAGTGCCACGGTCTTCCTGAAGCTGGAGAGCGCCAACCCTGGCGGCAGCGTGAAGGACCGCATCGCCCTGGCCATGATCGAGGATGCGGAGGCCCGTGGCGTCCTGCGCCCTGGCATGAAGCTACTGGAGGCCACCAGTGGCAATACCGGCATAGGACTAGCCTTCGTGGCAGCGGCGAAGGGCTACGCCATGACCCTTGTCATGCCCGACACCATGACGCAGGAGCGTAGGGCCCTCCTGAAGGCCTATGGAGCCCAGCTTCTGCTCACGCCAGGCTCCGAAGGCATGAAGGGAGCCGTGGACAAGGCCGAGGAACTGGCGGCCACGGACCCGAATTACTTCCTGGTGCGCCAGTTCGATAACCCGGCCAACCCCGACGCCCATCGCCGCACGACGGCTCTCGAGATCCTGGAACAGGTCCCTGAGCTGGATGCCTTCGTGGCAGGCATCGGCACGGGGGGCACCATCACCGGCATCGGCGAAGTGCTGGCCCAGAAGAAGCCAGGCACCCTGGTCGTCGCCGTGGAACCTGTGGACTCGCCCCTGCTCACTCAAGGCAAGGCGGGCCCCCATAAGCTCCAGGGGTTGGGCGCCAATTTCGTGCCCTCCATCCTCAATCGGGCAGCCTATACGCGGATCGAGGACGTGGGTTACGAGGACGCCCTCCGGGTAGCTCGCCGCCTGGCTCGAGAGGAGGGCCTTCTCACCGGCATTTCCACCGGCGCCATCGTCCATGCGGCCCTGAAGGTGGCCGCCGAACTGGGCCGGGGCAAGACCGTGGTGGCCATTCTCTGCGATAGCGGCGAACGCTATCTCAGTCACGCCCTCTTCCTGGAAATCGACGGCCCTTCCCACTAAGCCCTAGGAGCCTTGCGGCGGGGGGGAGACTCCTAGCTAGCCACGCCCGGGTCCTAGGCCCGAAGCTGCCCGCTGCCCAGGGCCTTGCCCAGGGCCTCCCGCAGCACCTGAAGGCCGAAGGGCTTCCCCAGGAAGACTTGGGGCTTTTCGGGGTGGGCCCCGGAGAGCACATGGGCCTTGTCATACCCGCTGGCGAGTATCACCGGAAGGACCGGGTCGATCTGGCGCAGGGCCGTCAGGGTTTCCCATCCATCCATGCGCGGCATGGTCAGATCGGTGATCACGCAGCGGATGGTGCCCTTGTATTCGCGAAATACCTCCAGGGCTTCCGCACCGTTTCTCGCGGTGAGCAAGTTGAAGCCCAGCATCTCGATCAGGGCCCCGGTGGACATCAGGAGGAGTTCGTCATCATCCACCAGCAGGATGGTGCCACCGCCATCGGCTGCCGAGGCTGGAACCGACTGCTCCGGCTGATTGGGCAATTCCTGAGAAACCGGGAAGTAAATCCGGAACACACAATATTCCCCTGGGCGGCTCTCCACCGTGACCACACCATCATGGGCATGCACGATCCCGAGCACGATGGAGAGGCCCAGGCCGCGGCTGATGAATTTGGTGGAATAGAAGGGATCGAACAACTTGTCCATGTCCCCTTCCGGAATTCCACAGCCATTGTCCCTCACCGCCAGACAGGCGTACTCCGACCCAAGGGCCTGCCAACCCGCTGGATAGCGATGGGCGGTGGGGATATCGGCGGCCAGGACCCTTTTGATGCCGAGGCGCAGGCGGGCCCGGGTTTCATCCATGGCCTCCCAGGCATTGTTGACCAGGTTGATCAGGACCCGCTGGATCTCACTTTCATTGGCGCTGATGACGGGACCGGGCTCAGGCCAGTCCGTCTCCACCACCGCAGTGCTAGGCAGTGTGTCCCTGACCAGGGGCAGGCTATTGCGGCAGATTTCGGCGAGGAAGCGGGGTTCCCTGCGGCTAGTGGTCTGGCCGAGGTAGAGCAGCATCAAGCGACTCACCTCCGCCGCCTTCTCGGTGGCACGCCTCGCCATGGTTATACATCTGGCCGGATCCACACCCAGGGGAGGTCCATCCAGCAGTTCCAGGTTGGCCATCACGGATTGCAGCTTGTTATTGAAGTGATGAGCGATGGCCCCAGCCATCCGCCCCAGGCTTTCGGCCTTCTGGAGGTGGCGGTTCCGGGCTTCGCTCTCCCGCAGAGCCTCCTCCGAATGCTTGCGGGCGGTGATATCGATGAGCACCATGCGGCACAGAGAAGCCTGCGCCGCAGTGCCCTCCATGCGCATCCAAAACCAGGACCCGTCCTTTCGCATCATCCGCAGTTCGCATACCTGGGCTTGGGAGGTCGCAAATATCTGCTTGGAATGCTGGGCATAGATGCCCTGATCTTCGGAAAGGACGAAGCGGGAGATCGCCTGGGTCAGCAGTTCGCCCCGCGCTGCACCCAGCAAAGTGCCAGCGGCGAGATTGGCCTCGAGGATCAACCCCAATTCGTCGACGGTGATATAGCCCACCGGCGCCAAATCATAGAGGTCGAAATAGCGGGCCTGGGACGCGGCGAGTTCGGCCTGCGTATGGCGGAGTTCCTGGTTCTGCGTCTCCAGCTCGATCTGGCGTGCGCGCAACTCCTGGAGTAGGCGCGTCGTTTCTTCAGGGGACTCGCCCAGTCCGCCACCACTACCACTGCGCTTTCCCGCGTTGGCCAAGGTCTGCCTCCATCGTCACATCCATCCCAGATACTCCAGACCCTCCCTGAATCCCCATCTGCAACATCCATTAGGTTCTGGCCTTGAGGATGTGAAAAATGTGACTCGGATGAAATCTTACTGGTGGCGATGAAGTATACACTTTTTTAAGATTCATACGGAAAACATTTGAGCTACCGCAGGAAACCCTGGCAGCAATCCGCTTGCAGGCTATGAAGGATCTACTCGATCCCCAGTCGTCCCTGGGTCATGCGGATGATGGCCGGCACATGCAGATCCTCCCCCATGCCCAGCACTTCGCCACTGGGCGTGGGCCCCTGGGGCAGGAGGCGGGTCGGCGTCGAGGGCACGGGATACTCAGCATTGGAGCTCGAGGGCATCTCGCCATAGACGGGCCCCGTATTCAAGACGGGCGTCGCGGCCGCGCAAAGGGCCTCTTCCCGCACCGGAAGCTGGAGGGGTTCCATGGGCAGATCGAAACCCGAGGCTAGTACCGTGACGAGGGCCTTGTCCTCCAGTTCCGGGGCCTCCACCTGGCAAAGCTTGATATCGGCCAGACCCTGGTAGTGCTCCTGCAGGTAGCGCATGGCGGTCTGGACCGCGGAGAGCTCCACGCGATCCCAGTCAGCGGTGATGGAAACGATGACCTGGGAGGCAAAACCGGAGGCGTCCCGCTCCAGCAGGGGACAATCCAGCGCCTTCTGGAGGGCGTCCAGGATGGCCTCTTCGCCCCGGCCCTGGCCGGTGCCGATCAGGGCCTCGTGGCCATTGCGCAGGACGGCTTCCACATCGGCGAAGTCGCCATTGAGCGTTCCGGGGCGTAGGATGAGATCCGTGATGCCCCGCACGCCCTGGATGAGCACGCCATCGGCCACGCGGAAGGCCTCCTTGGTCTTCACGTTCCGCTCACAGAGAGCCAATAGGCGCTCGTTGGAGACCACGATGACCGTGTCGGCGGTCTCCCGCAGATTATCCAGGCCCGCACTGGCCTTGACGGCCTTGCCGGGCCCCTCCCAACCGAAGGGTGTGAGCACCACGGCCACCGTGAGCGCGCCCAACTCCCGGGCGCACCCGGCCACGATGGGGGCCGCGCCCGTGCCCGTGCCGCCGCCCATGCCTGCGGTGATGAAGACCATATCGGCGCCCTGGAGGCTGGCGAGGATCTCGTCCCGACTCTCTTCGGCCGCGAGACTACCCCGCTCGGCATTGCCCCCCGCACCCAGGCCCCTCATGCTCAAGGGACCCAGGGGGATCTTCACGTGGGCCTGGCTGGTGGCGAGGCTCTGCTGGTCGGTATTCATGGCGATGAGCTGTACGCCGGCCACGTCACTCAGGATCATGCGGTCCAGGGCGTTGCACCCCGCGCCGCCCACGCCCACCACCTTGATATTGGCGCCGGGGAGGTGCACGGGACTGGGAAGGAAAGGGACCTCGGGCATGGAGACTCCGTCGGGATGCATGTTCACAGCCATTTTTTGAATTTCTCGAAGAAGCCGCCCGTGCTACGCACGGCACGACCGGAAGCGTCGTTCATGTCCCGGTGAAGGGACTTCACGGCGCCGAGGGCATTGGTGTAGAGGGGATTGCCCATGACCTGGGGCAGGCCCTGGATCCCGACGACCTTGCCCAGCACCACCCGGGGACGGCCCAGGATGCTCTGGGCGAGGATGGGCAGATGGGGCAGCAGCGCACCCCCCCCCACCAGATGCACACCGCCGTGGATCTCATGGACGAGGCCGCTGCGACCGATCTCCGCGAGCACCATGTTCAACAGCTCGATGGCGCGTGCGTGGAGGACATCGGCCAGCTCACGCCGGGACACCATGCGGCCTTCGTCCTCCAGCTCGATCTGTTCGGACTCGTCCACCTGGCTAGGCAGGGCCGTGCCATAGACTCGCTTGATGCGCTCGGCCACGCTGATGCCACCCAGGTGCTTGGTGATCTCCAGATCCTTGGTGAAGTGCTGACCCCCGATGGGAATCACCGCGGAGTGGCAGAGGGACCCGCGGATGAAGACGCCCAGATGGGTGAGCTGATCGCCAATATCGACGATGACCGCGCCATTCTCCGCATCCTCCCGGGAGAGCACGGCCTCGGCGCTGGCCAGGGGCGAATAGATGAGCGAGGCTCCCTGCAGGGAGGAGAGCTGCATGGCGCGGTGGATGTTTTCCAATACCGAGCTGGGCGCAACGATGATGCGGATCTCCGCCTCCAGCGTGTCCCCCACCATGTTCACGGGATTCTTGATCTCGCGCTGACCCTTGATGTGGAACATCTGCGGAATGCGATGGAGGACGGTTTCCTCCTTGACCAGCTTGCAGGCGTTGGCGGCCTGTTCCATGACCCGGTCCCGGTCGGCCACAGTGATGACGCGATCGGGATTGGAGATGGTGATGGAATCACGCAGATTCTCACCCTTGAACTGAATGCCATCGACGGAGACCCGAATGCCGCTGAGGGCCGTCTGGCCCGCCGTGCGCATGGCCTCTTCCACCACACGGTTCACCGCCGCCACGGTCAGGTTGATATCGGTGATCTCGCCCTTGCAGATGCCGCCTTCGGAATTGGCAATACTCGCCCCGGTGACGTTGAGAACGCCACCTTCTCCCTGGACCGCGACGACCGCGACGACCTTGCTTGCTCCGAGATCCAGGCCGAGGAGGACGGCGGGTTGCACCATGTGGGTTCCTAGTTCCTTTTCTTCATGATAGCCGCAGGTAGCTGGGGAATTCGAGACTGGACAATCTCCTGTCTATTGTTTATCGCCCATAACCTTCGGTGGGACAAGGGTCTCCAGATCCCCTGCCACCACATCTCCATCCCAGCGGAGATCGAAGTAGCGCACCCGGGCCAGTTCCGGAGTCTTGGCGTAGCGCTCGAGATAGATGGCCTGGAAATCCGGAATATTTTTCGCGGGATCCTGCTTGGAGAGGTAGATCGGCGCCTGGAGGCCCTCCAGGTAGGCTACAGGCCCCCGGGAGCTCCAGCGGAGTTCGGAGACCCTCTCAAAGAAATCCTTCTGCCGATCCCGCAACACCGCCGCCGTACGGATCAAGGCGAGGACGCATTCATCGGTCTGGCTCTTGGGATCGGCCACCACGGGAATGGGCAATAAATTGCTCTGGTTGACCTTGTCCAGCACCACCCCGTCATCGGCCAGCAGGAACACGCCCGTGGACCGGGCCAGCCAGAGGAGGGGCTGGCGTTCCTCCAGCACCAGACTCAGGCGATCGGGGGGGTCCCGGCGGATGATCAGGCCCTTCACCCACCGCCTCTCCTCCAGGCTTAGCCTCAATTTGGCCGCGTCGAACCAGAAGAGGGGTTTACCCAGGCAGAGCTCGTTGGCCACCCGCTGCACTTCCGCCAACCGCTCCCCGCGGCACCCCGTGATGGCCACCTGCTCGATGGTCAGACGCTGGAGCCCCAGGTAGCGCTGACCCAATTCCAGCGCGCCCAGGCCCGCCCCAGCCACCAGGATCATGACAATCAGCGCCCGGACCCAGGGGAACCAGGGCCGGGGAGGGCGGGGCCGGGAGGAGAGCGCCATTCCGCAAGCGTACCTCATATCCCGGAGGGATGCCTCCGATCTTGACGGCGGTCCCGGGGTGGGTGAGCATTCCTGCCATGCCCCAGCTCCTCGTCGCACTCCTCTTTGCCTATGGCCTGGGCTGCCTCTCGGCGGGCTACTACCTGGCCCTGTGGAAGGGCCTGGATCTGAGAACTGCGGGCAGCGGGAGCACGGGGGCCCGCAACGCGGGACGCCTCCTGGGGAAGGGAGCCTTCGTCTTCACCTTCGGCCTCGACGTATTCAAGGGCCTCGCCGCAGTAATGGTGGCGCGCCTCCTGGTGCCGAGCCCCTGGGCGCCGCCCCTGGCCTGGATGCTGGTGGTGCTGGGGCATGTCTGGCCCGTCCAGCTGGGCTTCAAGGGAGGGCGGGGCATCTCTCCGGCCGTGGGGGGCCTGCTGGCCACATCCCCTCTGCTGGCGGCCCTTCTCGCCATTCCACTCCTCCTTGGCTGGGGCCTGACTCGCAGCTTCAAGCAGGGAGGGATGCTGGCCGTGCTGGTCGGCCCCTTCCTGGCTTGGTTCCTGCGGCATCCCCTCGGCCTGAACTCCTGGGATTGCCTGGGCTTCACGCTGCTCGCGGGACTGCTGGTAGCGACCCATGTAAAGACGCTGAAACTCGGGAGTTCACCCCAGCAGGAAGAGCGGTAGATTGGTGTCACCTTCCTGAAAACCCGGGTGCCCAGTGGAAACATATCGATTCAAGGCCGCGACCGAAGCCTGGGAATTCCAGGCTATTGAAAAATTGAACCACGGCACCTTCACTTCCGAGATACCTCAGCATCCTCCCCAGGCCAATGGGCGCCTGAGGGACCCTTTCCATGACGAGAACCACTACATCCTGGCCCTCCATGGCGCCGAGGTGGTGGGGATGGTCGCCCTGAGGGCGAGGCGCCCCTTCAGCCTGGATGCCAAGCTGCCAGACCTGGACCGGCACCTCCCTCCCCATCGCTCCCTCTGCGAGGTGCGCCTGCTGGCCATCAAGCCCGAGCATCGGGCCCCCGGCGTCTTCCGAGGCCTCCTGGAGAGCCTGGTGAAGGAGTGTGGGCGCCGGGGCCACGATCTGGCGGTGATCTCCGGCGCCCTGCGCCAGGCCAAACTCTACCACCACATGGGCTTCGAGGATTTCGGTCCCGTGGTAGGCACCGAGGAGGCTCCCTACCAGCCCATGTTCCTGAGGGCCGAAGTCTTTGGAAAGAAATTCGAAGGGGTTCTGGAACCCGTCAATTTCTTGCCGGGCCCCGTGCCCATCCCCGCCGATGTGCGCCGAGCCCTGAACCGCCCGGCCCGCTACCACCGAGGTCCTGTCTTCCGGAATCTCTTCGAAGAAACCCGGGCCGGCCTCAAGAAGCTATCCGGGGCCCCCTTCGTCCAGGTCCTCCTAGGCACGGGCACCCTGGCCAACGAGACCGTGGCGGCCCAGCTCTCCCTGCTGGAAGGCCCAGGGCTCGTGCTCAGCAACGGCGAATTCGGAGACCGGCTGCTGGAACAGGCCCATCGCTGGCGCCTGGATTTCCGCACCGTCCAATCGGAATGGGGGAAGCCCCTGGATCTGGGCCTCGTGGCCACCGTGATGGACCAGGAACCCCGCGCCCGGTGGATCTGGGCCGTCCATGGCGAGACCAGCACAGGCGTCCTTAATCCCATCCAAGCCCTCAAGGATCTTTGCGGCGCCAGGGGCGCAGATCTGGCCCTGGACTGCGTGAGCACCCTGGGGGCCGTGCCTCTTAATCTCAAGGGCGTGCGCTTTGCCGCAGCCACCAGTGGCAAGGCCCTGGCTGGATTCCCGGGGCTCGCCATCGTCTTCCACGATAGGCCCCTGGAACCTTCCGAATACCTGCCCAGATACCTGGACTTGGGCACCTGGGATCAGGCCGAGGGCACACCCTTCACCCATAGTTCCAACCTGGTGGGCGCCTTGGCCCAGGCCCTCAAGCGATTCGATGGGGATGGCCCCTTCCAGGCTCTGGCCGCCCAGTCCCTCCGCCTGCGCCGGGCCTGCGATGAACTGGGTCTGCCGGTGCTCGCCCCGCCGGAGGGGGCCCATCCCTGCGCCATCACGCTGGCTCTGCCCCGGGAGATCTCTGCTGCCGCTTTTGGGGAAGAGATGGCCGCCCGGCACATCCAGCTGGGCTGGCAGAGCGGCTACCTGCGCAACCGGAACTGGATCCAGGTCTGCCTCATGGTGCCCCACCCGGAAGAGGACTTCGCCCATCTGCTGAAGTCCCTGGGGGAAGTGTGGAAAAGCCTGGCAGGCTAGTCGGCCTCCCAGATTTCCACTTCCGTCTCCAACTCCACGCCCTGGGTCTCCCGCACCCTCTCCCGCACCTGGGCCAGGAGCGTTGCGAAATCCTCAGGCGTGGCGTGGCCACGGTTCACGAGAAAATTGCCGTGTTCGGCGCTCACTTCGGCATCGCCGATGCGCAGGCCCTTGAGGCCTGCGCCCTCGATGATTCGGCCGGCGCTCTGGCCGGGGGGGTTCTTGAAGATGCAGCCCGCGTTGCGCTTGGAAAGGGGCTGGCTGTTGCCGCGCCTCCCCCGGTATTCGGCCATCCGGGCGAGGATGGCCTGGGGATCGCCTTCCACCAGGCGCGCCGTGGCCGAGAGCACCACTTGTCCCCCCGACAGCCAACTGCCCCGGTAGCGGAATTCCCCAGGCTCCGGCGCCTTCTCCACCAGCTCCCCCTCGGGTGTGAGGAAGCGGTAGCGCGCGAGCACCTGCACCCATTCCCCACCATGGGCGCCGGCGTTCATGCGGATGGCCCCTCCCAGACTCCCTGGGATGCCGCTGGCCCATTCCAGGCCGGAGAGGCCTTCGGCCGCCGCGGCCTGGGCCAGGGCGATGTGACCATGGCTGGAGGGTGCCGTCAGCTCATGGCCCTTCCGTACGACCCCCGCACCCAGGCGCAGGCGCAGCACGGGCTCAGGGATATCCCCCAGCACCAGCAGATTGGAACCCCCTCCCAGCACGCGGTAGGGCAGGCTCTCCGAGTGGCAGGCCCGAACGAAGGCCTGGGCCTCCATTTCAGTGGTGGGCTCGAAGAGCCAGCGGCAGAGGCCCCCCACACCCAGGGTCGTGAGGCGAGCAAAGGGCACGTCCCGCCGGTGGGGGAGCTTCAGGAGTTCATCGGGGAGAGGGTGCGCCATGGGCTCCAAGTATCTCACCGGCTGGGGCCTCCAGCGCCATCAGGCGCTCCTTGGTCTCCAGGCTGCCGAAGAGGCTGAAGCCGCCGGGGCCATGGGCCGCCACCACCCGGTGACAGGGGATGAGGATGGGCAGGGGATTATGGGCCATCACCTGGCCCACGGCCCTGGCCGCTCCGGGAGACCCCGCCAATCGGGCCAGCTGGCCGTAGGTGAGCACCTCCCCTGGCCGGGTTCCCCTAAGGGCCTCCAGCACCCGACGCGCGAAGGGGGAGAGTCCTTGGAGATCGAGGGGCAGGCCTGCCAGGTCCACGGCCTCGCCGCCCAGGTGACGGGTCAACACTGCAACGGCGGCCCGCACCCATTCCGGCACGGGGCCCTCCTCGATCTCAGGCCGCTCGGGACCCGTGAGGCAAAGCCGACAGAGCCCCCTGGTATTCCAGGCCAGAGCCATCCAACCAAACTTCGTTTGAAAGCGCGTCCACCCGTCCATGCCGATAGGATGGCAGGATGCGCTGGCTCTCTATCGATCATGGCACCAAGAAAATCGGCCTCGCCTTCAGCGACGAGTTGGAGCTCCTGGCTTCGCCCTTCGCGGTGTGGCCCATGGAGGAGGAAGCCACCCTGGAGAAGCTGGTGACCCTCGCCAAGACCGAAGGCGTCCAGGGCCTGCTGGTGGGCCTGCCCCGCCACAAGGACGGCACGGAATCGGCCACGGCCCCCCTGGCCCGGACCTTCGGGGAAGCCCTGGCCGCCCGCACGGGACTCCCCTTGCGCTTCCTGGACGAGCACCTCACCAGCATGGAGGCCGAGCGCCTCCTGGCCCAGCGGGGCGTGAAGGCCAAGGACCGCAAGGCCAAGCTGGATGCGGCGGCCGCCGCCGTCCTGCTCCAGGAATGGCTGGATGAACGGCAGAACCAGCACATCCCGGCCGATCGCCTGGAATGATCCTTCAGGGCTGAAGCGCTTCGCGCCCGCCCTCCGCCGTCCCTCGCCAGGCGCGCCCCTTTTCCCAGATCCACGCCTCTCCTGGGCGGCCCTCCTGGATCCCGGCATCGATGCCGAACACCTTCCCCTCGTGGAAGGCCGTCACATGCTCCAGGGAAGTGTGTCCCACCACGAGGGCCTTGACCTGGAAACGGGCCAGGACCTGATCGACTTCTTCTTCCGTGGAGGAGGGCCTCCCCCCCGGGGCCAGCAGGCCCCGGTACCAGACCGGTCCGCTAGAGCCCAGCAGCAGCGCAACCTCGCCTTCCGCCTGGCGGGCCCGGAGACCGAAGGCGCTGCGGAAGCAGGCATTGATCCGCTGGAGGTCCAGGCCACTGGCCAGGAGTTCCGGAGAGATCCCTCCATGGACGAAGAGGAAGTCCCCCAACTTGAGGAGGACGGGAAGGCTCCGGAGCCAGCGTCCCAGTTCGGATTCCGGGCCATAGAGCTCCGGCTGGGAAGGCAGGCCTGGGATCTTTCCAGCGTACTTCCGGTGGAGGTAGCGGAGATCGCCGGAGGCCACCATGGTTTCGTGATTGCCGAGCAGGACATGGACCCAGCCCCCCTCCTTCCGGGCCGCCCCTTCCAGGGCCTTGAGAAACCACAGGGATTCCGTCACCCCTGGGCCCCGGTCCATGACATCCCCCAGGATCACCAGATGGCCGTGGCCGAAGGTCCATCGCAGGCGATCATCCACCACCCCGTGGGCCTTGAGCAGTTCCAGCATCCTGTCGAAACGGCCGTGGATATCGCTCAGGGCCAGTATCTTCGAAGGCCCCGGGAAGACGGCCCGGGCAGGGAGCGGCTTAGCAGGCCTCAGCACGAGGGGGCTTGCGGCGACTCCGGGCAGGGCCAAGATCACGCGCCCCTGGGCTGCTTCCACCTCCAATCGCCCCCCACGAATCCTGAAGACCTGGGACCGGGACCCCTTCCAGATCACATGGGGACCGTCGTCGACATCAACCGACCCAACGACCGCAGTGGTGGGCAACGCCTGGGCCACCAGGCAGGGGCCCAGGGCCCAAACCAGGATGCCTAGGGCGTAGGGCAGAGCACGGAGACGCAGGGAAGAAATCATCCAGGGCCTTGTAAAACCTCATTATGCCCTTGACCGCTTCAGCCCTCTGTCTTGAAGCGCTCGATCTGGCGATGAAGGCGCGAGGCCAGATGGGCCAGATGTTCCACGGTCAGGGAGGTCTCGTGCATGGCAGCGGCCAACTGGGCGGTGGCAGATGCGTTGCGCTCCGTCAATCCCGTGGCGGAATCCATGCAGCCCACCAACTCCTGGTTCTGATTGGCCTGTGCATCCATGGCGGTAGCGATCTCCCGCACCCGGTGACCATTCTCATCCACGAAGGCCACGATTTCCCCCAGGCTTCCGCTCACGCGGCCCACGGCAGCGGATCCCATCCGGACCCTTTCGGAACTCTCCTGGATGAGCACCGCGATTTCTTTGGCGGCCTGAGCGGAGCGCTCGGCGAGTTTCCGGATCTCCTCGGCCACCACGGCGAAGCCTTTTCCCTGGGACCCCGCCTTGGCCGCCTCAATGGCGGCATTGAGCGAGAGCAGATTGGTCTGCCGGGCAATATCGGCGATGACGCCCGTGATGCGTCCCACCCGCTGAGAGCTCTCAAGGATCGCACCCATGGCCTGATCCAGTTCACCGGCGCCTTCCCGCCCGGCGCTGCTGGCCTGTTTGGTGGAGCCCGCCAGTTCCTCCAAACGCTTCGTGTCGGCCTGCACCGTGCCTACGATCCGAGACATCCCGCTCAGGATCTGGGAACTCTGGGCCATGATCTGCCGCTGTGCCTGGGCCGAACGACTGATGTCCTCGGTGGCATGATTAATCTCGCTGGAGGTGGCAGCCAGCTCCGCAGCGGAGGAGGCCGTCTGATCCGTGGCCTCTGCGATGGCCCGGATATCCTCTCTCAATTGCTGTTGGACCCGGTTCAAGCTCTCACCAGCCTCTCCGAGTTCATCCTGTGTCGTGATCCTGCAGACATGGGTCAGATCCCCATGAGCCAGAGCCGTCATGCTACCCGTCAACGCCTCGGCCTGGCGATGCACCTGGCGGCTCACCACCCTCGTGATGCCCAGGCCCAAGAACACGGCCATTGCAAGACCGGCCAGCATCCAGGCTTGGCTGAGCCCACTGGCACGGAGGTCCAGCGCCACCTGGGATTCACCCTTGGCTTGGATCTCGGGCAGGAGCTTGAGGAGGAGGTTGTAGGCCTCCCTCCGAAAGGAGGTATTGGCTTCGATCAACTCGGGCAGTTCATCCGCAGTGGCCCCCTTGGCCTTCTCCAGCAGGGGTGGAAAGGCCTCCATGTAGCGCCGCATTCCCGAGACGATGCTGTCGATCTTTTCGCGTTCGGCCGTCGACCAGGGAAGCCGTCAGCATTCCTTCCACTTCCTTCAGGCGTTTGAGCCGCTTGTCGACATATTCGACATTGCGCCCGCCCCCAATCAGGGAGACGTGGATCACCCTTAGCGCATCCGAATCGTGAAGGACCTGGGCCGCAACGGCCGCCTTCGGCAGATTCCCCCCCAGTTCGATCTGTCCGCTCCTGAGGCGGTTCAGTGCGGCATATCCCAGCACAAAGACCAGTCCCAGCAGGATCATCTGACTCCAGAAGAGCAGTAGGAATTTGCCTCGGAGACGGGTGGGCTTGAAGGCACTGATGCGGATCATTTTCGTGCCTCTGCTACGAAACGGTATCCCAGGCGCACGTATGTATAGGCGGGTGCTTCACAGAAGGCCCCTCCCTCCTCGCTGAAGATATAGAGTTCCTGACATCCCGGAACGGCCATGATGGCCTCGGGACGGCAGAGACCTTCGAATTCGGGGATAGGGATGCGCTCGGGCTTGCCGCTCCCTCGATACAACCACAGCGAAAAGCCTGCGGCCCTATCCACGGGTCCTCCGATCACCAAGTAGCCTCCCAAATCGGGAATGTACTGGATGTCCCGCACCCCCTTTCCCTCCAGATCGAGCGTTTCCAATCGCAGGGTGGGTCGATCCGAAAAGGGACGAGTCACAAAGGCGAGGATTGCCTGCCCGCGATCTAGGGCAAAGGCTTTACCAAACGTGGGATCCCCGAAAGAGGTTCCCCAGAGGGGCGAGCGCAAACCGATGACGAGGGTCTCGGGCTGATCCGGTACCCAGGAGATACCCTCGACATTGAGCCCCCCCTTTACGCCGAAAGTGGCTGCGACTCGCGAGTACCAGCCCTCGTCGGGAAGCGATTTCAGGGATTCCAGGAGTAGATCTCGAATCACCACGGAACGTTCATTCCGCACAAAGCGCCCCGTGGGATCCAGGGAGAATTCTGTCAGTAGCCGAAAGGCCTCCATGTCCTCATCGGCCTGGGAAAGCGCAGAGACCACATAGAACCGCCCCCCGTGAAAGGTCATTCCTTCGAGATCCTTCTGGCCAACCACCCTATGCAGCGGAACGCTTTCTTGCTGGATCCCTGAAAGAGGAGCCACGCGGATCTCGGGATGCTCCGAGTTTGCTCCGCCATCATAGGCCAGGTAGGCCCGTCCATCGACACAGACGGCGGCGCTCAAATCCTGGCGGCGGGGGCCGCTCCTCGAGAATGAAGGAGTCTTGCCTGTCTCTAGGACGGTGAAGACAGGAAGAGGTACCTTCGCATCGAGCCCCAGGGCAAGAAGAACGAAGAGGATAAGAACTCTGGATTTCATGAAGACTTCCGATCACTTGAAACTAGATGGCCACCAGGGCGTAGAGGACTGAAATCACCGCCAGGAAGACCATGGCCACCGCCGCCAGATTGGCGGTACGACGGGTGCCGAACAGATACGCGTAAGCCACCTTGAGCATATTGTTGCTGGCGCTGGCAATGATGATGGCCTGCAGGATCTGAGGCGTGCCGATTCCCAGATTGCCCTGCAATACAGAGACCACGAAGGGCGTGATATCCGAACAGCCCACCACGAATGACAGCATCCGCAGACCGAGCTCCTTGAAGTAGACCAGGACATATTTGGTCGCCAGAGAGGTCGCCACGAACATGAAGGCGAAGAAGAGCGCGGAATTGATCTCCAGGGGATTTTTCCGCAGGGCGGGTTCCGTTGGCTCTCCTGGCACTGCGGGAGCTGCCCCCGCAAGGGGCTCAGTCCCCGGGATCTCCGGGTCCGGAAAGGCCTTGGGATCCCGGCGCACCCACAGGGCGTAACCCGCCGCCAGCGCCGCCAGCACCAGGAGGGCCGGCCCCACCTCCAGCGCCATGTGGAAGCGGAAGATGGCGATCAATACGAGCAGCCGGAGGTACATCATGCTCACCGCCAGCAAGATGGAGGCCGCGGCCTCCCGATCATGACCCGGGTTGCGCTTGGATTTCTTGGCCAGCACCAACACGGTAACGGTGCTCGAATAGACTCCTCCCACCAAGCCCGTAAGCAGCATTCCCTTGCGGGGGAATAGGTAGGTCTGAAGCACGTATCCCAGGTAGGAGATGGCGGTGGTGATAACCACGGCGGCCCAGATATGCCGGGGCGTCACGGGGAGAATGGAGAAGACATGCCCTACCCACCCCGAGGTGGGCGGAATGGCAGGGATGAGGGGCATCACCACCACCGCGATCGCCAGGAACTTGCAGACCGTGACGACTTCGCCCGTCTCCAGACGGTCCGTGAACTGCCGGAT
This sequence comes from uncultured Holophaga sp., assembly GCA_963664825.1. Taxonomy (GTDB): domain Bacteria; phylum Acidobacteriota; class Holophagae; order Holophagales; family Holophagaceae; genus JAYREN01. Next base: position 1,539,332 of record OY761614.1, on the reverse strand, counting down.
CCGCCCCTTGGAATGGAGCACGAAGAGGATCGAGACACCGAAGAGCACCAGGAACCAGTGGGGGAGATGGATGGCCACAGGCCCCGTGGTATAGGTCAGGAGGGCGATGAGCACGCCAATGAGGCCTGGGCTCTTCTTCTGGCGCACCTTGTTGTTGTAATAGATCAGCAGGAATGGGACCAGTGCCGCCAGCCCCAACAGGAAGGCGGCATTCCCCATGCCGGGGATCTGATAGAGCATGAAGCCCAGCAGCGCGATGAACACGAAGGTGCGCACGGACCCGAAGGTATCGAACTTGCCCTCACCCTCGTAGTATTCCCGCAGGCCGATGCCGATCAGCGCGCCAATGGCCAGGGTGAGCAGGAAGGGGGTGACTTGGGGTGGAAGCAACGAGGACTCCGGAAGGGGGGTGTATTGAGCTTGACACGTCTAAGGGAAGGGGGGCGCGGAGCCCTCCTTCTCTTAGACATAGGACTCCTACTCCATGCCCACGACGCGCTTGGCGGCGCGGAGATAGTTGGTGTTCGGCATCGCAGCAAGGCCCAGTCCTTCCACGACCTGCTTCATGCCCGCGTAGTTCTCACTCTCGGCGCACGCGGTCTCGACCAGGGCGCCGTTCAACCACACTTGAGCGTACTCGCAGATGATGCCCTCGATGGTAAAGCCGTAGCGCATCTTCTCAACAGAAACCGGTGCTAGGTCGGCGTGCTTTCGAACCATCGCGATGAATTCATCGATCGTATAGCTCTCCTGCCGAAGATCCATCTCCACCTTTAGATGGGACAAGATCGTGACCAGGTCTTCCTTCTTGACCGGAAACTGGAACTTGCCCCGGGGCTGGAAGATCTCGTAGCCTTCCGGGGTCTCACCCACCTTGGTCTTGATGTCCAATAGCCCGTCACGAACCTTCACATTCGCTTCGTTGGTCTTGGCGCTGAGGAAATAAGTCTCAATCGGCATGCGCCGGGCTTGGTAGAGCAAGGTCTTCCCGTTCCACATCTTCTCTTTCACGAGATCGATGACGCCCTGTCCGAAGACCCTAAACTCGGCGCGAGGAATGATCTTGGCAGCATCTTCGGCGGATGTGGCAGCGTTCTTGGCAAAAGGATCGGCCATGAGAGTTCTCCTTGGAATTGAGTGTGAAGAAATGGACCGCGGACAGTGGCTCGGGCCCAGGTTGAAAGCGGATCGCGGAAGCGCCCCGAACTATCGGATCAGGGCGATGTAACCGAAGGAAAGCAGGGCCGTACCACCCAGGCCGATGGCACAGAGCCTCGCGGTCTTCCTGTGTCCGAACAGGAAGACATAGACGGCCTTCATCACATTGTTGCTGGCAGTCGCGATGAGGACGGCCTGGAGGATCTGGGTCTCGGAGATGCCCAGGTTCCCCTGCAGGATGGACACGATGAAGGGGACGATATCGGAAGCGCCGACCAGGAAGGAGAGCATGCGAAGCCCGAGATCGTGGAAGTAGAGCAGGACGTACTTGGTCACCAGCGCCACGGTAACGAACATCACGGCGAACAGGAACGCGGCGTTCAGTTCCAGGGGATTGCGCTCCTTCATCACGACATCGGGTTCCTCCTCCGGGGTTTCAGCGGCCTTGTTCCGGCATCCCCAAAAGGCCCATCCCGCCGTAAGCCCTGAGAGGATCAGGAAGGGCGGCAGGAGACGCAGGGCCATCACGGGCATGAATGCGGCGATCAGGAGGAGAATCCGGAGAAACATCGTCGGCGTGGTCATCAGGATGGCAGTGGCCGCTTCATGAGCCTTCCCATCGTCAGACCGGGTCTGTTTGGCGATGACCATCGCCGTCATGGTGCTGGAATAGAGCCCCCCGAGCACGCCCGTGAGCAGGAGACCCTTCCTGGGGTACAGGTAGGTCTGAAGTACGTAGCCCAGGTAGGAGATGGCCATGGTCAGCACCACAGCCATCCAGATCTGGTGAGGTGTCACCGGCACGATGGCAAAGATCCGCCCCATGACACCGGTCGTAGGCACGGAGGCTGGGATGAGGGGGAGGATCACTCCGGTGACCGCCAGGAACTTGCAGGCCGTGACCACTTCGCCGGTCTCCAGGCGATCGGTGAGCTGGCGGATGCGCCCCTTGGCATGCAGGATGAAGAGGATCGAGATGGCGAAACCGACCAGGTACCAATGGGGCTGATGGATCGCCACGGGCCCCACCGCGTAGGTGAGGAGCGCGATGAGAACGCCGATGAGCCCTGGGCTCTTCCGCTGGCTGACCTTGTTCTTGTAGTAGACCAACAGGAAGGGCGCCAGCACCACCATTCCCAGCAGGAAGGCATAGGGGCCAAGGAAGGGAATCTGGTAGAGCATCAGCCCCAGGAGCCCGATGAAAACGAAGGTTCGGACCGTGCCGAAGGTGTCGCGCTTCCCCTCCTGTTCGTAGTAATCCCTGAGCCCGATCCCGATCAAGACGCTGATCGCAAGAGTGAGCAGGAAAGGGATGACTTGGGGTGGAAGCACTTGGTTCTCCTGGACAACCGCTCTCGCGGTCGGGTGTTAAGGCAATGGGAATTCAAGATTTCTTGCGGGCCACGAGATCACGAAAATGGAAGAGGTATAGGCCTGCCAGGACAATCCCCGCCAGGAGCCAGCCTTTGGACTTCCGTTCGGACACCAATTCCACCAACATCGAGGTGTCATCTCCCTGCTTGAGGGATGTGAACTGGAGGATTGCCGCCTGGCGTCCCCCGATTTTGGAGAGCTGGACTCGCGGGCCCGCATCGTTCTTCTTGGGTTTGGGGAGCTGCTCCCGGATGGCTTGGGCCATCATCCCATCTGGAAAGAGGAGCTCGAACCGGTACCTGCCGATCATTCCCTCTTGGGTGTTAACGAAGGCGTGGCGGAAGAGACGACTGCCTGTGGGAAGGGAGGTTTTCTCGCCGAGACCGGGTTCTGGCACGAGGAAGGCCCGTCGCACCGTGAATGAAAACTGGAACGTGGTCTCGGATGGAATGCCCTCGGGGAGGAATACGTGCAGCAAGACTTGGCCATTCAAGGGCCCTAGTTCGAGGCGAACACCCGCCGGAGCCTCTTCCAGCCTGAGGTTCTCGATACCAGGGAACCCCAAAGGGAGGTTCATCTGCCCTGGAGCACAGGCCGAAGCCTGGACCGTGGCTAGGCCCTTCCCTGTGCCATCCAGGGCCGTATCCATGCGCACATGGTAGGACTTGATTTCCGCTGCGCCGCACAGGGCGTATACAAAAATGAGGCAGGAGAGCAGGCGCGGAATTTTCATTGAGGCATCGCCCAGAACGCGGGAGTGATCCCTAGCCAGTGGAACCAGGTGGCGGCGGAAACGACAAGGAAGACGACCCCGAGGGTGCAGGTCACCATGCCGAATTTGAAATTGTCCATCACCGAGTATTGGTTGGTGGAAAACAGGATCACGTTGGGTTTTCCGCTGATGGGAAGTCCCACGACCCAGTCAATGCAGAGAGCTGCGGGAAGGGCGAAGGCCAGTGGGTTCCAACCCAGGGTCTTGGCCAACGTGATGATGATGGGAAGCAGGATGAGGGTGCGCACCGTCTTCGAGGTGGTGAGCAGGTGGCTGTACATCATCACAGCGATGACCACGGTAAAGGCAATCCCGAAGGGCACGGCCCGAAGGTTCATCCCGCCAAAGAGGATCCGCACACCCCATTCCGCGGCGCCCGTGTCATCCAGCGCCAGTCCACCTGCATAGGCTCCGGCGCTGAAGATGAGCAGATGCCAGGGGATATCGGCTTCCGACCACTGGAGGACGCCCCAGCGCGGGAACAGCACGAGAATAGCCCCCAGCAAGGCTGCGAAAGGTGCGCTGATCTCCACCCCGAACCAGCGCATGTGGAACACGTCGGTCATCCAGAGGAAGAGCACGACCCCGAAGATCGCCAGGGCCTTCTTCTCTCCGAAGCTGAAGGGGCCCATCTTCGCGTATTGTTCCCGCACGAGATCGAGCCCACCTTCGATATGGGGCACCTGGTCCTCGGGCTTGATCCGGAAGAGTAGCTTCTGGCCAATCATCCACATCGAAGCCATTGTAAGGATGGCGATGGGCGCCCCTAGCCGCATCCAATCCATGTAGTAGACGCGATGGCCCCCCATGGTTTGGATGAGCCCTACGGCGATGAGATTGGCGGAACTGCCGGTCATGGTGACGGAGGAAAGCACCGAGATGCAGGCAAGATTGAGCAACATCAGGTTCTTGCCAAAGTTGTTGGGGGTCTCCTGGGTCGATCCGTAGATGGCCGCCACTACGATCATGAGGGGCAGGGTCATCACGCAACGCGCAGCCGTCGCCGGTATCAGGGGCGCGAGCGCGAGCTGGAGGATCACGAAGGCCAGGAGCGCCCAATTGGCCTTATGCCCGAACCGGAGCACGAGCCAGAGCGCCATGCGCTTGGCGAGTCGCGTCTTGACCAGCATCGAGCTGAGGATGAAGGCCAGCAGGTTCAGCCAGATCACCTCCATGCCGAGCACATCCATGATGGCCTTGGCATTGGAGGTGCGGGTGATGAGCAGCAGGAACATCAGCACCAGGGACGTGACATAGGTCGGGAAGGGCTCAGTCACCCACCACACCAGGGCCATGGCGAAGCAGGCCGCGCCTGCCTGGGCCGCCGCGCTCAGACCCGCTCCCGCGGGCAAGTGGTACACGAGAAGGAAGAGCGCGATCCCTCCAGGAAAACCGAGGTAGCGCATCCATCGCTCGGAAGCGTTCTGAGCTTCGCGAGGCTTAGAAGACAGGACCATCTTCTCCATGTCCAAAAGTTCACGGAGCGTGGGGGCCTTGGGTTGTGGGGTATCGACGGCTGCCATGGAGTGCCCAATGAAGCGGGCCGTCCGGTGGGACGGCCCGTAGTGCGAAGATTATGCCTTGGCCCAACTTGTGAAGGGGTTCTTCAGGAGATTGGAATTGAAATAGCGGGGATCGCTGGAGACCTCCTCGCCCACCCAAACCGGGAGGACGATCTTCTCGTCCTCGCTGCCCAGCTCGATCTCGGCCACAACCAACCCTTCGTTGAGCCCGTGGAAGACATCGATCTCCCAGGTCTTGCCGTGGTGCTCTTCCTTGTGGCGATGCTTGTCGATGAGGGGCTGTTCGCAGAGGTTGTCCAACAGCAGGGCAGCATCCTCTACGGGGATCGTGTACTCGAACTCGGAGCGAGTCACGCCCTTGGTGAGGCCCTTGATGGTGAGCTTGGCCTTGGGGCCCTCGATGCGGACCCGCACGACGCGTTCTTTCTGAGAGTTCAGGTAGCCCTGTTTGAAGTGGATGCCCTCGCCCTGGGGTTTCCAGGTATCCAGTTTCACGAGGTACTTGCGTTCGATTTCCTTGCCCATGTCGGCTCCTATGTCCTACGGTGTCGGAAGAAGTCCAAGGGCACGCTTGAGCCCCTTGGGGTAATTGATGTTTTCGCGGCCATCCAGGCCCAGTTCCCGGATCACCTGCATCACGATCTCGGGATCCTCATGCTCGATGCAGAAGCTCTCGAAGGGCTCCACAACTCCCGCGATTTCGGTGAACTTGCATTTCGCACCCTGCACTTCGAAACCCTCGTGGCGTTTCCGAACCACCACGGCCCGAAGATCAGGACTCCCTGCCACGATCTCCGAGAGGAAAACATCCCTCCCGAAAGGACCTCCCTCAAGGGACCGATTCTCGATGCCCCAGACATCCTGAAGGCGCATGACAAATGGAACCTCGAGAGGGAAGGGGGACTGGAGGACGGGATCCCAAAGTTCCAGGCCCTCGTCACTCACCTGCTTCCGCCATTTGAGTTGGAGCTGATCCCCACGGATTTTGGCATTGTGGGAGCTCCTCAGGCAGAGCAGGTAGGTCTCGCAACTCTCCTGAGGGGCGTCGAAGACGACGCCCCTCAGACGGCCTCTTAATGCCCTCAGGGAAGGAGAAAAGGTGCGCCATTCCCAGCGAGGGATGATCATCGGAGCTTCATAAATCATGACCAAGCCCCAGGAAATGAAGGACCGGAAGAGCGGATGTGGGACCAGCTGCATTCCCGGGGGAACAAGACAACTTTTAGAAGTTCACCTGGACGCGCATGGAGGTGAAGCCGAAGTCGTCGTTGGGAAGCTTCACGCCGGTGGGGCTGTAGGCCTTGTTGGCCATGGCATAGTCACCGTTGTTCACCTGAGTGTAGTTCAGCATCCAGCGGAGGTTCTTGTTGGTATACCAGGTCAGGCCCACGGCCATATTCGCGGCGGTGCCTCCGGTGACGGGATCGATCGCGGTCAGGTCGTTCTGGTCCATCTTGCTGTAGCGGAAGACCAGTTCGAACGCGCCAAGCTTGGAAGAGGGGGACACCTTGCCGAAGAGACCGTCACTGACTTCGTACGTGCGCTGGCCACCGAAGATCCAGGAGACCTGGCCGTAGTAGGTGGAGAACTTGTGATCGACGACGCTGGCGGCCTGGAGAGCTTCCGTGGCTCCGACGGCTTCCCGGCGATTGATCCTGGTCTGCTGGTACTCGCTCTGCCAGGAGAAGGCCTTCCACACGCCCGCAAACTCGGCGCCGTACTGGATGGTCTTGTCGACATTGCTCATCGAGAGGTTCAGGAACTTCTCTTTGCAGACCTTGTTTTGCTCCGGGCGTCCGGAAAAATCCACGGAATAATCACCGAAGGCGCCCGCATTGGGCGTGCGCTGGACGGCGGCGATCCCCAGGTGAATGGCCTTGGTGTCGGAGATCAACACGGGTGCGAAGGTGATGCGCGCGGCGGCACCCCAGCCATGGTCCTCGACGATCTTATAGGTCGCCAACTTGGGCGTTTTCCCTGTCGTATCAAGCGTCGCGGTGTCAGCAGACTCCTGGGCATCGGCCGTATCGTTGATGGCCTGGCCGAAGAAGTTCGCCTTGGCCTGCCAGCGCTCACCCCAGATGGAATAGCCCACGCCCAGGTGGCGGTCCGGTGTCCACATATCGCTGTAGGACCTCTCCATCAGCCAGGTGGAGTTGGAGGAGCCCAGCGTATCCATGCCGAAGGGCGCCTTAAACTGGCCCACCTGGATGAGGCTGTTCTTGTATCCCTGGTAGCCCACCCACATATCCTTGATGTTGACGGCGGCTTCGGCGAAATCGACATCGCCTTCCCCCACCCAGTCCCTGCCCATGCCCACCTTGAAACTGATGCGTGCCCGGCGCATGAAGGTGCCGTTGGTCAGCCGGTTGTCGTTCCCATTGAAATAGGTGGAATCTAGATGGAAGCGGCCTCCGAACTTGACGCTGAGGCCACTTTCCTTGGCCTCTTCCTTCTTGGCGCTGAGCTTCTCGATCTTCTTCTCGAGATCGGCGATGCGCTTTTCGGTGTCCGGGGCCTCCTGTGCGCCGACAGGCAACGCCAACAGCAGAACAAGGGATGTGAGAAGGCTGGTCTTCATGGGTTCTCCTGGTGGACAGGGCACCGCCGCAGGGCGGAATGGGAGTAAGAGGATGAAGGAAGCGATCTTCCTTGGAAAGGAGTTGAGCAGATGCCATGCCAAGCTGGCCCGCGCATCTTTCTCCTTGATTCATAAAGCCTTACAGAAACGAACGGGAGGCCCTCGCACTGGGCATCGCGCGGATTACCGCACTTCCCGTGCGGAGTCCCGCGCAAAGGCCCTTCCCGCCAGGCATGACGGTTCCCCGGCCTTCATCCAGGCGGCCAGCACGAGATCCCCAGTGCGTTCGGCCGAACGCCTCAATTGCCGCACGACCGACGCCTGCTCGTGTTCCCAAAAGAAAAGCCAGTAACTGTCATTTTTGGGAGACCCCGGATCCACCGGATCAGCGCGGCGAAGCGCCTCGCGGTCGCCCTCCAAGAGCCCTGGCACCTGGGCATAGGACTCACTCACCCAAGTCCATGCCACCCGGGAGGGATCCTGGGGTGGGCGCGCGGGTCGAAGCTCGGTCAACGTCTTCATCTTCCATTCCACGAGCCCCTTCTCCCACCGGCCATGTACCCCTTTCTGGCCCGTCTTCTTGCCATCATGGTTCCGTGTCGTATGCAGGGGAACCTGGGCATCGGCCACATAGTGGCAGAGCCAGGCGCTTTCATCGACCACACGCAGGGAGTCACGAGACCGGAAGGCCTCGACGAGGCGATGGTACCGGTCCCCGATGACCCACGGGAGCTGGCCAGCCATCACGAATACCGAGTCCCCGGCCCTGCGGATGGCTTCCTCGGCCTCGAAGGGAATCCGATCGGGTCCCCCGTAGGCTTCGACACGGATATGGTGGCGGGCAGCCTCCTTGGGATCCTCCTCCTTCCACTGGTCGGGAGCCAGGGCCGCCTCCTGGAAGCGGGTTTCGTGACCCGCATACCAGCTCCGCAACTCCGGCGGGAGGGTGCGGAGAGCCCCCTCCGCCGCTATGCGATGGCCCTTGGGTCCCCAGCCCGCCAGGGGAAGGGAGAGTCCAATCATCAGAAGAACCGCGCGATCCATCAGGAGGTCTCCACCGACAATCCCACCCACTCAGGGCAGGCCAAGGTCCCCATGTCTACCGAGGCAGAGCCTTCTGCCGGCGTTCCTCGATACGCGTCGTGCCATTCGGGCTCACATGCAGAATCCAGATCCGGTCGAACTCCCGGACTTCAGCCAAGTCGGTGGGATGGCCCAAGGCCTCCAGGAGAGGAGCCACGCGGTCGGAGTGGGTGCAGACGACCACGGTCCGGCCTCGGTATTCCTGCAGGATCTCCCGGGCCAGGTTCTCTCCCTCATCCCGCCTCCTCACCTGGACCGGAATGGCGAGACGCCGCGCCAGGGGTTCGAGGGTCTGCCGAGTGCGGATGAATTCCGTGGCGAAGAGCGCGACGGGCCTCATGGGCGACAGTTCTTCGGCCAGGGAGACGGCCCGAAGATGGCCCTTGGCGGATAGTTCAGCGCAATCCAGCCTCGATGTCTTCTCCGCGTGGCGCAGCAGGATGATCGTGCCCTCCTGCGCCATGAGCCCGAGGGAAAAAAGCAGGACCAGCAGGGCGCTCTTGAACATGGAATCCTCTTAGAATTGCCGCCGAACAGGGGTGCCGGGGAGGGGTTGCCCCATCTCCCCGGCAAACAGCCCATCACCCTCGCGGGTCAGGACGGAATCATTCACCCAGGTTCTTCGCCAGAGGCCACCGGTAGAGCCTGGGGTTGCCCTTCTCGTCGAGCGGACGCCGATCGGCATCGGTCGTCACGGACATCTCGTAGTCCAGGACGGCATCTCCGATGAGCTTGATGGCGTCCTTGCGGGACTTGAAGCCCTTGCTGGAGAGGACCAGCTTGCCATCCTTGTCATAACCCTTGTAGGACGTGAACCAGGTCTTCAGGATGGTGGTCACACCCGGAAATTTCTTGTCCAGATCCTCGATGCCCTTGCAGGTCGCGAAGGGCGAATTCACGGGGGCCAGGATGAGCTTGTCGTCCGTCTCTCCGCCATCCACCAGGACCAATACGCCCAGGGCGCGGCACTTCACGACGGTGCCTGTGGGGATGGCCGCGCCGAGCACGATCACGTCCAGGGGATCGCCATCACCGCCCTTGGCCTTGGAGAGGACGCTGCGGGGAATGAGGCCGTAGTTGGCCGGGTAGCCGAGATACTTCACGAAGCGAGGAGCACCATTCTTCTGCTCGATCGCCATCATCCCCGTCTTGGTGTCGGTCTCGTACTTGGCGGTGGTCCCCGCGGGGATCTCGACAATGGCGTTGACCGTCCCATCCACATTGACGGGGTCATAGCCCGTCAGGAAGTTCTTCTCACCCTTGACCACATGCACCTGGTCGGTGGTCTGGGCGAGCCCTGGAAGGCTCAGGCAGGCGCCCAAGGCGAGGGCAATCGCGTACCCATAAGGATTCAGCCAGTTCTTTTTCATGTTGTTTCAGCTCCTTGGTTTTGAAGGAAAGGGATCCGAGCGAGGCCTAGGATGGATCGTCGTTCTGGGCAGCCTTGGGCTTCTTGACCTTCTTCACCTTCGCGTCGGGCTTCTTCTCGGCCTTGGCGTCATCCTTCTTTTCGACCTTCGCGTCGGACTTCTTCTCGGCCTTGGTATCCACCTTCTTTTCGGCCTTCGTTGCCTTCTTTTCCTCCAGACTCAAGGCTTTCTTCTCCGCCTTGGATGTCTCCAGGGCCGGCATCACGATGACGTGGGGCCTGCTCTTCTTCTTGACATCATCGTAGGAGAGCTCTGGGCTCTTCATGAGCCTCTCGACTTCCGTCGCCGGCGCATATTCCAGCAGGTAGAACACGGGCCCCCAGGTGGCTTCGCCGGGATCCACCACCTCGCGGATCAGCTTCCCGGCCTGGAACATCTGCTCGGCTGTGCGGTCCGTGTTGTGCTTGCTGTAGCGCCCGGATTTGTTGTTGATGGTCCAGGATCTGCTCTCCTTGTCGAAGAGGATCTCCCCGCTGATGCGCCCGGGAGCGCCTCCCAGCATCGACACATGACCGAAGTTCTCCCGGGTACCGGGTTTGCGCTTGGATTGGTCCTCGGGGCGGAAGAAGCCCTGGGGGTAGGTCCGCCCCAGGGGATGGGCCGCCTCGGGAGCAATGGCCACGCGCCCTTCCGCATCGATGACCCAGTTGTAGGGCGCCATCTTGATGTCCAGGATGGCGGGGAAATCCTTGGAGGCCGCCTGGAGGTAGGGGTTCAGGATCACCTTCCCCTGGAGGGTGGCCTCGTAGTGCTTGATGTAGGCCGGCTGTGAGAGGGTGCCGAACATTGCGTCCAGCTTGGCCGGATCCTCCGCCATGCCGGGCAGAGCCGCGCCGAAGAGCAGTCCGCCGAGAAGGGTCTTGTAAAGATTTCGCATCATCAAGTTCCTCCGGATCATTCCGAAATGGACACGGGTCACCCGTCGTCCAGGTTCTAGTTGGAAATGGGCCTATTCATGAGCACGCGGACCTTGGAGCCTCCGAAACTCCCGGAACTGGGCATGAGGAAGTTCTTGAGCTCTCCGTTGATGACCTTGAGCATGAAGGCCTCGCCTGCCCCGTGGACTTCCCTGGATTCATAGAAGTCGAGATCCCCATATCCGAAGGAGAAGTCCATGAGGAAGGGCTTGCCGCCATCCTTGTGGGCCCAGGCTTCCATGGATATCCCGCAGGGTTCGGTGCCCGGCAGCAGGATGGCGCCGGGTTTCACACGATATGTATAGGCCTTCGTGCCCACGAGCTTCGTGCCCGCGGGAAGCCCGAGCTTCAGGAGTTCCGGCATGAACTTGCCGAAATCACCCAGCGTCAGGGCTCCCAGCTGCTCGAGGGTCACGGGGAAGGTGGAACCCTTCTCGATGTACTCCCGTAGGAGGCCCTGGGGACCAAAACCCACATTCCCCTCGGCCTCGGTCTTGCCCTTGGCCCCCACCACGACCAGAGGCGTGGACAGGCAGCGAACCGCGTCCTCATCGGTGGCCTTCACGGTCACGGCCAGGGATTCTTCTCCGTCCTTGAACTTGGTCGTGAGGCGGAGAATATAGCCCTTCTTCCACAGGTCCTGCCCAGGCGTATCGAAATATTCCTTGATGGCTCGCTCAACCTTGAGGTGTTTCTTCTCCTTTTGTTCCACCTTGAAACCGGCCTGGGCGGAAGCAGCCTTGATCTTGCCCCATAGATCCTTGAAGGCCACATCGGGATCCTCGGAAAATTTCTCGATATTGAAGAGGCATTTGTATTCTCGCCCCCCGACATCCGCCAGCTGAGGGGCAGGATATTTCGCCACTGTCTTGGCGAACAGCGCTCCGGGTTGTTCCTGCGCGCAGGACACACTCCCGGGAGCGGCCACTAGCCCCGCAACCAGTAAACCGCTTAGGACATTCCTGATCATGTTCCTGCCTCCTATGGATGGAGTGGTTCGGCTGCCCTTGGGCACTCGAATTCAAGCGGGCAGATGGATAAAAAGGGCTCGTCCTGGGTGCAGACCCGGGGTTGGCCTGCTCACGCAAAGGGCGGGCCATCTCCCAGACCATGGCTAACCTGCTTAAACAACAAGAGGTCCAGTTGCCATAGTCCCTTCGCCCACCCCACTCTTGTGCGGGAATCCGCATGAACTGTGCGGGGGGCCGCTCAATCCTTCAGCGAGGCAATCCCCAGGGCCTTTATCCGATCGTAGAGCGTGCGCCGAGCCAACCCCAAGATCTGGGCCGCCTCCGTCACATTCCCACTGGTGCGCTGCAGGACCCGCTCCACATGAAGCCGTTCCATCTCCCGCAGGGAGAGGAGACTATCACCCGCATCGGAAGTCGAATTCCGCCGGGGCTGAAGACCCAGATCGATCGCTTCGAGGCGCTCCCCCCGCTGCAGGATCATGGCCCGTTCCAGGACATTGGCCAGTTCGCGGATATTGCCGGGCCAGGGATAATGCAGGAGAAGCGCCTCCGCATCGGACCGGAGCTCCACCTTCGCCTTTCCCATGCGCACGCACACATTCCCCAGGATGGCCTTGGCCAGGACGGGGATATCCTCGGGGCGCTCCCGCAGGGGCGGAAGGCGCAGGGTGAGGGTGCTGACCCGATAGTAGAGATCGTCCCGGAATTTCTTGGTGCGCACGGCTTCTTCCAGATCCAGGTTCGTACTGGCGATGAGACGGACATCCACATGGCGATCGCGCACATCGCCCAGTCGCCGGAAGGTCTTTTCCTCAAGGGCCTTCAGCAGCTTGGGCTGAATGGCGGGATCCATATCCCCAATCTCATCGAGGAAGACGACACCCCTGTGTCCGACTTCCAGGAGCCCCTGTTTCGCGTTGACCGCCCCGGTGAAGGCGCCTCGCTCGTGGCCGAAGAGCTCCGTCTCCAGCAGTTCCCGGCTGAGCCCGGCACAGTTGAGGTTGACGAAGGCCTCCTCGCGCCTGGGTCCGTTCGCATGGATCCAGCGCGCGAGCACGCCCTTTCCGGCGCCGGTCTCCCCCAGGATGAGGATGGGACTATCCCACTCAAGCATGCGGCGGGCTTGTTCCTGGAGGTTCAGGATGGCCGGGCTGGCGCCGAGGAAGGGATTTAGGGCGGCGGGTTGTTCCCGAGCAACCACCAACTGACGCTTCCTCAGGCGCTGCTGTTGCAGGAGGCGCTGCACAAGGACCAGGAGCGCCTTTGACTCGACAGGCTTCGTCAGGAACTGCTCGGCCCCCTCCTTGATGGCCCTCACGGCTAGGTCGATGGAACCGTGGGCCGTAAGGATGATGAAGGGCGTGTCCTCGCTGAGTTTCTTCACCTGGGGAAGGATATCCAGCGAGGTCCCATCCGGCAGGCTGTAGTCGGCCACCACCACATCGTGGTTGCCCGCCCGGAAGAGTCCCATGGCCTGCTTGCAGTCCTCGGCCTCCTCCACGTCCAGATCATTGGCCCGCAGGAAGGCCGCCATTCCGTGGCGCACGGAGGGATCATCCTCGATGAGGAGGATCTTGGGCTTAGACGACATCCTGCGCCTCCTTCATGAGAAACCCCCAATGGCGAGGCGCAGGCAGTTTCACCGTGATGATCGCCCCACCCTCCAGCCGATTTGCGACCTCGACGCTCCCACCGTGTTCCTCCACTACCCGCTTGACGATAGAGAGCCCCAGACCCGTACCCCCCTTGCGCCGCGTAAAGAATGGCTCGAAGGCACGCGCCATCGCGTCCGGAGCAAACCCAGGCCCCTGGTCCTCGATTGTGAAGACCCACCATTCTTGGCCCTCCACATATTCGCGGCGCCCCCGCAGAAGGACTTCCTGGCCCACTGAGGAATGCTGAAGGGCGTTCTCGAAGAGATTCCGGAAGACTTGGTGCATGCGGCGTGCGTTCAGCGGCAGGACCAATTGGGGTTCTTCGAGCTCCATGCGCAGGTGGGATTTGCGCTCCGCAACCAGCCCCTCGCAGGCACGAGCCGACTCTTCCAATAGGGGGAGCACGGGGCAGGGCTCCGGATTCAGAGTCCGAGGCTCACCGTAATCCTTAAGGTCATTCATGAGGCTGGCGATACGCTCGGCACTCTCCCTAAGCGCGAAGACGAAGGGACGATAGCGGGGCTCCTCCCCGAAGGTCGCTTCCAGGGCATCCAGGTTGATGGAGATGCCATAGACGGGGTTGCGAATCTCATGAACCACACCGCCCACCAGGGCCCGGAGGGATTCTTCGGCCCTCCGGCGCTCCGTGATGTCGGTACACATGCCGGCCATACGCGAAGGTTGTCCCTCCGCGTCCCAAGCCACGACCTTCCCCGCATCAAAGACCCAGATCCATTCACCGCCCCGGGTCCGGAGGCGATACTCGGCCTGAAACCGGGCCTGTCGACCCTCGAGGTGCGCGTTCATCGCACCTTCGACCTGGGCCCGATCATCGGGATGGATCTGTTCAAAACCCGCTTCCAGAGTGGGCCCAATTTCCCCCGGTTCGCGATCCAGCATGGAGTGCCAGCGAGGACTGCGGAAGACTTCGCCACTCACCAGATCCCAGTCCCAGAGGCTCTGCTGCGTGCCCTCCAGGGCCAGATTTAAACGTTCCTCGCTGGCATGGAGCGCCGCCTGAGCCTCCTTCAGGGCCGTAATATCGCGCGAAATCGCCGCGATGCGATGAATCCGACCCCACTTGTTGTGGACCGGTGTGAGAATGGTGCGGAAATTCCGAGGTCGACCCTCAACGGCATGTTCCTCTTCGAACTGAAGAGGGCAGCCCGCCGATAGAACCGCCGCGAAGTGGGAACAGAGGAGGGGGCCACTCACCTTGGAGAGGCAGTCCTCTGGTTTCCTGCCACAGAAATCGGGGTTGAGAAAACCGGACCCGGCTCCCAAGGGGGGATTGACCGTCTCGAAGGTGAAAGTCCCATCCTCGGCCACGTTGATCACGTAGATCCAGTCGTAGAGGTTCGGGAACAGACCCTCAAATTTCCCGGCCGCTCCACCCACGAACAACGCGGGATGGATGCCCCTCTCCGCCTGCCTTCGCGCGGAGGCACGCGCCAGCGCCAGGGCGAGTTCCTTGAACGTCCAGAAAGTCTCATCGAAGCCCAGGCGCAGAAAGCGCTGCAGTCCCGCAGCTTCCTGCCGCGGGACCCGGACGAGGCTCGGTAGCGTCGGCATCTGGACGAGGCACCCCTGAAGCCAGGAAGTATTCTCTTCCTTGAAGGAACCGCTATCCAGGATGAAGACATCCCGAGGGCCAGGCTTCATGACTCCGAAATCGGCATCTCCGACATGGGAGACATCGATCAGGGTCCCCAAACCCGGAAAGGCCCGGATCAATTGCTTCATCCCGGCCGGAGAAAAACCTGCGGCAAAAATCCGCTCGGGCGGAGGAACGGCTGGTATCGGCTCCGAAGGGTTCATGGGGATTCCTGGAGGGTTCAGTATAGGCGATCGTTTCGTGACCACCGGTTCCTGTTCCCCTAGGCGTGAGGGGGAAGGGCCACTCCAAGCCGCACCGTGCGTCGGCAGCGCTCCGCAAGATCCAGATTGTGCGTGACCATCAGCGTGGTGGGTTGAAGATCTCCGTGGAGTTTCAGGAGCACCTCGAAGACTTCCATGGCCGTCTCGGGGTCCAGATTGCCCGTGGGCTCATCCAGCAGCCAGAGACTGGGCTTGCGCACCAGGGCGCGCACCAGTCCCACCCGGGCCGCCTGCCCCCCGCTGAGGGTGCCGGGAAGTCGCCCTGCCAGATCCGCCGTGCCCACATGGGCCAGGAGTTCCATGGCCCAGGCCTCGTGGTCGGCCACCAGGGTGCCATCGATGCGCAGAGGCATCAGGAGGTTCTCCAGCACCGTGAATTCAGGCAGGAGATGGGGCTGCTGGAAGGCCAACCCCACATGCTTGCGTCGGAAGAGCGCCAGGGCCTCCAGATCGCCCTTGGGCACGGCCTCGCCATTCACCTGGATCTGGCCCTCCTCCCAGGTATCCAGGCCCGCGATGCAATTGAGCAGGGTCGTCTTGCCCACGCCAGAGACGCCCACCACGGCGCAGAGGCCGCCAGCTTCCACGTCCAGATCGTAGCCATGGAACACGGGGTGTTCGGCGCCGGGATAGGTCTTGTGGAGATTGGAAATGGACAGGGGTTGTCCGATCATCGCGCCAGCTCCACCAGTTTCCAGTACAGCTCGAAGGTGGCCAGGGCATCGCCCAGGGCCGTATGCCGCTGTTCCTCGGGCACCAGAATGCCGAAGTGGGCGAAGAGGGCCGTGGAACTGAGGCTCTCCACGGGCAGCCTGCCCGCATCCCGGAGCCCGGCGGCGAGGCTATGGGTATCGATGAGGCGATGACTGAACCGGGGTTCGAAGGCGCGCCCCTGGGTTTTCCAGAAGGCCTGGAGGAATTCCCGGTCGAAGGCCACGTTATGGCCCACCAGGAAGATGGGCTCCCTCTTACAGGGAAAGAACTGGTCCAGGAAGACATCCAGCACGGCCATCAGCGTCCCACCCTCCATGGACTCCTCGTGATGCTTGGCCAGATCGATGCGGTTCACCTTCATCCCGCCGTCGTCCACCACGTAGGTGTCGTGCTTGAGGAAGAGCTCCAGGCTGTGGCGCACCACGCCCTCGTCGCCCAGGACGAGCCCGATGGAGAGCAGGCTATGGCGCGCCGGATCGAGTCCCCCGGTCTCCGTGTCCACGAAGAGGTAGGGATGCTTCAGGGGTTCAATGGGAAGGGCCATGGTCGACTCACCAAGAAGGAACGCGAAGGGCGCGAACAAGGCAAAGAGCGCGAAGGGCAGGTTCCCAAAACACCTTCGCGTGCTTCGCTCCCTTAGCGCTCTTCGCGTTCGGTATTTTCATTCCGCCCTCAGGGCGTCCACGGGATTGACTTCCGCGGCGCGGCGGGCGGGGTAGCGGGAGGCCGCCCAGGCCACCAGCAGGGGAAAGATCGCCACCAACGCCAAGTCGAAGATCGAGAGTTTGAAGGGCACGTAGGTGAGGAAGTCATAGAGGGCCGGCGGCAGCGGGATGAGTTTCCAGTGGTCGGCGATCCAGCAGGCGGGCACCGCCAGGCCCATGCCCCAGGCCGTACCCACCGCGCAGATGCGCACGCCCTGGAGTTCGAAGATGCGCTGGATCTGGCGGGGCGTGGCACCCAGGGCCAGCAGCACACCCAGGTCCCGCCTCTTCTCGGCGATGAACAGCACCAGGATGGCCACGATATTGAAGGCCGCGAGTATCACAATGAAGGCCAGGATGATGGCGAAGAGGAACTTCTGGAACTTCAGGGCCGAGAAGAGGGAGCGATTGGCGTCCCGCAGATCCGAAGCCATGTAGCCCTTGGTGTCGCCATTGAGGGCATTGAGGGCCGCGGGCTTCACCGTATCGATGGCGTCGACGCTGGAGGCGCGCACTTCGATGAATTCCGCCTGGTCGGTCTGGGCCATGCGCTTGGCATCCTCCAGGTGGATAAAGACCCATCGCTGATCGTATTCACTAATGTGGCTCTCGAAGATGCCCGCCACCCGGAAGCCCATCATCCGGGGCTGGATACCCGAGAGCCCCAGGTCCACCCGCATGAAGGTGATGCCGACATTATCCCCCAGGCGCAGGCCCAGGTTCTTGGCCAGTTCCCGGCCCACGAGGAGTTCCCCCTCCTGGAGCCTTTCCACCCCGATGGGCTTGAGACTATCGAAGATGCTGGAGGTGCCGTGGGCCGTGGCGGGATCGATGGCCTTCACCATGACGCCTTCGGCGGGGGACCCACCCCGGTCGGATTTCAGTAATCCCCGCTCCATGCGCATGGGGCTGGCCCCCACGACCCCCGGTGTGGACCGAATGGTGGTCAAGGCCTTGGGGGTATTGGGCAGATCCCCCCTAAAGTAGCTCACCGTGAAGTGGCCAGTGGCCGAGAAGAGATTGGCCTGGATCTCCTCCCGGAAGCCGTTCATGAGGGCCTGCACCACCACCAGCACGAAGACCCCCAGGCCGATGCCCCAGCGGGCGTAGCGGGTAAGCGTGCGCACGAAGGCACCCTTCTTCCGGGTCTTCAGGTAACGCTCGGCGACGAAGGCTTCGAAGGCTTTCATCCCTCCAGGTTAAGCCGTCGGAGCCGAACTACCCTCCCGAAAATGCCCCGAGGCACCCAGGGGGGCAAAACCTCAGCGTTCCCGCTCGTGCTCATGGAGGAAGCGCACCAGGAGTTGGTCCACCAGTTCCCACACCTCCAGCAGGGCCGCCAGGCCCATCACCACGGCGATGCCGAAGAGCAGGCCCCGGCCCCAGGGGTTGGTGAGACACTGGGCCCCCCGGGGCCAGGCCCACAAGAACCCCGGGATCCGGATGCGATTGGTGGCCGCCATCGAAACCAGGAGCATCCCGCCCCAGAGCAGGTAGAAGAAGCGCAGGGTCCTGCAGAGGACATCCCAGGCGAAGGAGCGGAGGGGGCGCGGAGCCATGGGACAAGCCTACCCCACCCCACGGCCCCCCTGCACGGCAACCGGTTAGGATCAGGGCGGGGGACCACCATGGGGCGCGATTTCCAGACCTTCCTGAAGCAGCTCGAAGCCGCCGGAGAGCTGAAGCGCGTGAGCGCCGAGGTGGATCCCTTTCTGGAGATGGGCGCCATCGCCGACCGGGTCAGCAGCCTGCCCCTGGGGGGCCCCGCCCTCCTCTTCGAGAGGCCCAAGGGCCATGGGATCCCCGTCGCCATGAACGCCTTCGGCAGTCGGAAGCGCCTGGAGATGGCCCTGGGGGTGGACGGGGAGCCCCGGGGCCTGGACGCCATCGGGGATCGCATCGAGAAGCTCATCGCGGAAGCCATGCCCAAACCCGGCAGCGGATTCCTGGACAAACTGGCCAAACTCCCCATGTTGGCCGAGGTCTCGGCCTGGATGCCGAAGACCCTGCGCAAGGGGCTCTGCCAGGAGGTCGTCCTGAAGGGCCAAGCGGCCAAACTCTCCGCGTTGCCCGTGCTCACCACCTGGCCCGAGGACGGCGGCCCCTTCCTCACCATGGGCATGAGCCATCTGCGCTACAAGGATGGCCGGAGGAACATGGGCCTCTACCGCCTCCAGGTCCACGATGACCATACCCTCGGCTTCCACACCCAGCTCCACCACGATGGCACCCGGGTCCGTCACGGCTACGGGCCTGGAGAGCCCATGCCGGTGGCCGTGGCCTTCGGGGCCGATCCCGCTCTGCTCTACGCCGCCACGGCCCCCCTGCCGCCCTTCCTCTCCGAGGTGATGTTCGCGGGTTTCCTGCGGGGCGAAGGCGTGGAGATGGTGAAGTGCGTGACCAACGATCTGGAGGTGCCCGCCGATTCCGAGATCGTCATCGAGGGCTGGGTGGATCCTGCAGAGCTGCGCCGAGAGGGCCCCTTCGGGGATCACACGGGCTACTACTCCCTGGCAGACGAATATCCCGTGCTGCACGTGGAGGCCATCACCCACCGCAAGAACCCGGTCCTGCCCGCCACCCTCGTGGGCCGCCCTCCCCAGGAGGACGCCTTCCTGGGACTGGCCACGGAGCGGATCTTCCTGCCCCTGCTGCGCCTGGTGCTGCCTGAAATCCGGGACATGCACCTGCCCGCGGCAGGCGCCTTCCACAATCTCGTCATCCTCTCCCTGAAGAAGGAATATCCGGGACAGCCCCAGAAGGTGATGAACGCCGTCTGGGGCACGGGCCAGATGATGTTCACCAAGGCCATCGTCATCGTGGACGAGGATATCGACCCCCACGACCTCCAGGAGGTGCTCTTCCGGGTGACATCCAATGTCGATCCCCGCCGGGATATGCTCTTCACCGAGGGTCCCCTGGACGCCCTGGATCACAGCTCCGACCGCTTCGCCTTCGGCAGCAAGGTGGGCCTCGACGCCACGCGCAAGAACAAGCCCTTCGATGGATTCACCCGTCCATGGCCCAGGGATCTGGTCTTTCCCGAGGCCATCCTGGAGCGCGTCTCGAAGCGATGGACCGAGTACGGGCTCTGATCCTGGATCCCCATTGGGGATGTGCCATAATGGCTGTGTTGCGATCGCCGCAATGAACCAATTTCTTCGGGGCGGGGTGAAAATCCCCACCGGCGGTAGGGTGAGGTCCCCTGGATCCATCGAGCCCGCGAGCGCCCGCCAAGGTGGGGCCAGCAGATCCGGTCCAATTCCGGAGCCGACGGTGAGAGTCCGGACGAGAGAAGGAGCACTGCATGCGTGTAGACCGTGTGAATGAAGCCATCCGCGCCTTCCAGGAGGGAAGGGCCGTCGTGCTCCAGGACGATGCGGACCGTGAAAACGAAGGGGACCTGATCATCGCGGCCGAAAAGCTCAGCGAGGAGATCATGGCCCTGATGATCCGGGAGTGCAGCGGCATCGTCTGTCTCTGCATGGAGGACGAGCTGGCCCGGAGGCTGGACCTCCCCCAGATGGTGGAGCACAACGAAAGCAAGAACAAAACCGCCTTCACCGTCTCCATCGAGGCCAAGGAAGGCGTCACCACGGGCGTTTCCGCCCATGACCGGGTGGTCACCATCCGCGCCGCCATCCGGCCCGGAGCCTCGGCCCAGGATCTCGCCCGACCGGGCCATGTCTTCCCCCTGCGCGCCCACCCCGAAGGCCTCCTGGGCCGCCGCGGCCACACGGAAGGCTCCGTGGAACTCGCCCGCATGGCGGGCCTGCGCCCGGTGGCCGTACTCTGCGAACTCATGAACCCCGATGGCACCATGATGCGGGGGCACAGCCTGGAAGCCTTCGCGGAGAGCCGCGGCCTCCCCTTCATCTCCGTCCAGGATCTGGCGGAGGCCCAGGCTCTCCAGCCCAGGCCCTGAGGAGCATCAGAGCAGCGTCAGGCCACAACTCATGGGGATAGTGATATCCCGACGGCCGCGGTAGGCCGCGATATCGGCCTCCCGGGTTCGGGGATCCCGGGAGAGCCTGCCCCAGAGTTCGGCATAGTCAGCGAAACGCTGCTCCCCGCGCTAGGCAGAGCCGCGCTTGACGCGGCATAGGGAGAGGGCCTCCGTACTGCGGCGCACCAGATCGGCTTCCCCGGCACATCGCGCCCATTCGGAATCCGGCAGGTGATCGAAGACGAGTACGTCGGGGGCCAGTTCCCGGGCATGGAAGAGCGCCTGCCCAGGGTCAGGCATCTCGTGGAGGCAGAACTCGAAGTAGACGACATCCCCCCTCACGTCGACCTGGTTCCAAGGTGCATGGAGGGGCTCCACCAGCTCCTCCATGCCCTTACTCCTGGCCACGGCCATCATGGCCCGCAGCGCATCGGCGTCCCGATCGATGGCGATCAACTTCTGGGCCTGAGCCACGCCCTCCAGGAGTTGGCCGCCGCCGGCGCCCACCAAGAGAACCGTCTTGCCCGTGAAGTCATAGAAAGACTTCAGCGCCTCGATCATCCCAAGAATGTCAGCAGCCACGGATGCCTCCGGAATCATACCCATTCGTCGTCATTCGTTGAAACCCGGAATCGTGCCCCAGCGACCAACAGCAGCTTGGAATCAGAAGCGCCATCCCAGGCTGGCCTGGACGGAATTGGCATCGAAGGTCCTGCCCACGCTGCTTGCCACATAGCGCGCCTCCAGGTTCACTCGCTCGGCGATCTGCACGCCGACTCCGCCCGTGAGGGCCAATTTCGTGGTCCATTCCGAAGTCTTCGCTGTGGCCGTGGTCTGTTCCAGGCACCAGCGGGCTCCGCCCAGCCCCGCCACCAGGTAGACCTGAGAGGTACCCTGATTCAGCTTGAAGAGATGATCCAAGCTGAAGGTGTAGTTCTTGGCGTAGGTCTTGGTGCCCAGGGGCCCCACGGCCCCACCCTCGGGGAAGGTGTTCCATTCCAGGCGCGTGCGGCTGGCGTTCCAATCGCCGTGCTCGTGGGTCCACTGGAGGCCCAGGCCGAAACCCGTGCGATCGTCCAAGGACGTCTTCAGTTCCCGCAGGGGAGAAATGACCTGGACGTAGGCACCGAACACGGAGTGATGATGCCGATGGAAGAACGGACAGCCTTTGTCCTTCTGGCCTTCCGCGCACTTCTCGCTCGCCTCGGGAGCCTTGGGCGCGGGGTCCTGAGCACAGAGGGCCGTGCAGGCAAGGAACGCGGGCAGGAAATACAGGGTTCTAGAAAGGGGCATGGCGGCTCCTGAAAATGGGCTCATGGGAGATGAGCGATATCCAGACATACGCAGGAGCCGAGCCGGAGGTTGAGTCCCCCGCGATCCGATTAGACACCACCTGGCGAGAACGCCGGGCAGAAAGCCCCATGAAGATCTATCTCCGCTTCCAGAGATCGAAGGGCTGGGTGCCGATGAGGGCGTTGAAGCTGCCCGTGGTCGGTCTCCATCCCAGGACCGGATCGTAAAATTTGAGGAATCCGTAGGAAAGTTCCACGTAGAACTTGGCCGCCATGGTCCGCACCAGGAGGCCCATCCCCTGACCCCGGAAGCCCCGGAACAAATCCCGGGATTCCATTCCGATCACGCCGTAATCGAAGCGGGGAATAACCTGGAGGGAGAGGCCGTAGGGCCCGTCCATGCGCAGGGGCAACCCGAAACGGCCCACGAGGAAATTGGGGGACAGGAAGCCCAGGGATTTGGAGCCCACCAGGAAGGAGGGCCCCCCCAGAGTCCACCAACGATCCAGGGGCAGGTTCTGGCCGTACCCCCATTCCAGGTCCAGATCCATGCCCAGCAGCCGCTCGGAACGGGCCGGCCCCAGGGAGGTGAGGCCCCGGGCCCGCAGGTAGGCCATCCGAAAGCTTCCCTGGGGATCGAGACCGGAGAGCGTCTCGCCGGCGCAATAGAAGCCCCTCAGGAGCAGGCCCTCCCGAGGGAAAGTATGGCGATCGAAATTGTCCCATTCCGAGGCCACTTCGATGCTGCGCTCCCGGTGCTCCCCCCGTTCACCCCCGAGGGTGAACTCGGCCTTCCGGTAATCCCCCATGAGGGTGACCCGGCCCTGACCCAGATTGCCGAAGCGGACGAAGGCACCGAAGCTGCCATCCGTGCTGCTGATGCGCATATCCTGGCTCTCCACGGGAGCCTCCGGGGCTCCGAAGAGCAGGGGCACGCCCAGACGCTGTTCGAAGACCGCAGCCTTCAGCTCCAACCCCGCGCCCGGAAGACTCTGGAAGGGCCCCGCCAGAGCCAGGGAAGCCCCCTTCTGGAGACGATTCCGGGCACCCTCCATCACCATCTCCCATCCGGGCACACCCAAGTTCAGCGTGCGGTATCTCAGGCCCGTCTGGCCCCCTAGGGTCGATTCCCAGCCCAGACTTAAATCCAGGGATTGGGGCTGGTCATGGACGGGGCTGAGCATCAGTTCGGCGCCCGCCTCGGGACTGCGCGGCCTCAGCTGATAGCTCAGTTCGGCCAGGCGCAGCCTCTCCTCTGCCAGATCCAGGTACTGGCGAAGCTGCACACTGCGCAGGGGCTGGCCCAGCAGGGGCTCCATCAGGCCCTGCAGGTATCGGGATTCCGACGGGGAGGCACCCCTAATCGTCAGGGCACCCAGGAGGGGCTCCCGCACCACCACCCGCAACCGGCCCGTGCTCTCCTCGAAACCCGAGCCCCTCACATCCACCAGGGGCATGCCCCCCATGATGGAGGCATGGACCCAATGCCCCAGGAAGGCCCCGAAACGCTGGGGGTTGTAGCATTCCCCAAGGGGGAACTCTGCGCGCAATTCGCCCAGGATCCTTTCCCGCACCCCCGGAGGGGCCTCCACCTCCAGGGCACGCACAGGGGCGAAGGGCAGGAATTCCAGTCTGAGCCGACCCTCCCCACCTTCATCCTTCACCACCTCCGCCTTCAGATCCCGGAGCCAGCCCTGAACGATGGCCTGCTGCATGACAGCCAACACATTCCATCGGCGGAAGGGCTGGCCCTCGGGCAGGAGGGTCTGGATGATCCGGGTGAGCCTGGGGTCTACCGGCACGGGATGGCGGATCTCCAGCTTCTGCGCGGGCAGTTCCCCGTCCTGGGTGAATTGATCCAGGAGGAGACGGCGCAGCTCCGGTTCCTTGGCCTGGAAGGCCTCGGCACCGGCCTGCACCAGTGCGGGGAGCTGGCCTGCGTAGTCCGTGAAACCCACGTCCTTCATCTTGGGACGCAGCACGAGGCTCGCGGCGGACATGCTCTCCCGCTGCCTCTGTTCGATGACCAGATCCAGGCTGCGGGAGGCCACGCTCAGGAAATTGGTGGCGTAGGTCTTCTTCAGGGCACTGCTCACATCCACGGCCAGGAGCACTTGGGGGTGGAAGGCCTCCCGGGACTGGAAGACCGGAATATTCTCCACCAGGGCGCCATCGACGTACTGCTGGTTCTCGATGACCACGGGTTTGAAGGCCCCGGGCACAGCCATGGCCGCCCTCAGCACCTCCACCATGTCCCCCTTGCGGAAGAGCCGCCCCTGGCCCGTCTCCAGATTGGTGGCCAGCACCCGCAATGGCACCTTGAGGCGATCGAAGTCGCCGCCGGTGAAGTAGGCCCCCCGGGCCAGCAGGCCCTCGAGGGTGCGCTGGACTTCCTGGCCCGATTTGAGGCCCAGGGCGAAACTGGGCAGGCCCCTCTGAATCTGGACGCCCAGCAGGGTGCCGTTCTCGGCTTCCTGCTCCTCCAGGGTCTTCCCCGGGGCGCGCATCAGGGGGTCCAGGAAGGCACGGCCGAAATCCATGCGCTGGAAGAGCGCCTCGATCTCCTTGCCGGAGAAACCGCAGGCATAGAGGGCCCCCGTCAAGGCCCCGGCGCTGGTGCCCACGATGGAATCGATGGGGTAGCCCTTCTCGTCCAGCTGCTGGAGAACGCCGATATGAGCCACACCCCGGGCACCGCCACCGCTCAGCACCAGTCCAAGGCTGGGCCGCCCCGGCACTTCCACCCGGGGCGTGAAATGGAAGATGAAATCAGGAGGCAGGATCCGGACCTCGAGCCCCTGAGCAACAGGAGTCGAGGGCTCCTGACCCAGGAGCGCCGTGCCCAGCAGCAGACACAAGAGGGCAGAGGGAGTTCTCATCCCAGGGCTTCGAGTTGGGCATCCATGAGGGTCTGACAGCCCCGGAGGCCCAGATCCATCAGGTCTACGGCTTCCGTGCGCGCGAAGCTCCGGCCTTCTCCCGTGCTCTGGAATTCCACGATCTCCAGTGCCTCTCCGGTCTTGGCCCGGGCGGCCACCAGATTGGTGTCGATGGCGGCGCGATGGTCCTCCTCGTATTCGAGATCGAGGATGAGCCCCCGGCGCCCCTCCCAGCCTTCTTCTATCCTGGGTTCCAAAACACCCGCACTGATGGCCGCCACCTGCCGAATCAGGGCCGAGTCCAGCCCACTCTTGCGCAGGGCCAGAGCCAGGGCCACCCAGGCACCGGTGATGGCCGCGCAGCGGGTGCCGCCATCGGCATTGAGCACATCACAATCCAGGGTCAGCATGCGTTCCCCCAGGGCATTCAGATCCACAGCCTGGCGCAGGGACCGGCCGATGAGGCGCTGGATCTCCACGGTGCGCCCCTGCTGCTTACCCTTGGCCGCTTCGCGATCCGTGCGCGTGTTGGTGCTGCGGGGCAGCATGCCGTATTCCGCGGTGATCCAACCCTTGCCCCCGCCCCTGAGCCAGCCCGGCACCTTCTCCTCCAGGCTCGCCGAGCAGATCACATGGGTGTTCCCCAGGCGAATGAGGCAGGAGCCATCCGCATGGACCTGCACACCGGTCTGAAGGACCAAGGGACGAATTTCGTGGAGTTGGCGCATGAAGACCTTTCGTTCTGACAATAGAACTTGAAAATTCCCTGAAAACCCCTGAACCTTTGGAATCACTCACCCAGAGGTCTAGGCGATCTCGATCTTTTCCACTCGCCTCTGGTGCCTTCCCCCTTCAAAAGGGGTTTCCAAGAAGATTTTGAGGTAAGATTCAGCCTGCAGCGGATCCGTCAGCCGCTGGCCGAAAGCGATGGCGTTTGCGTCATTGTGCTGACGAGCCAGTTCGGCGTGCGCTGGGGAGGTCACCAGGGCGCAGCGGATGCCGGCATGGCGGTTGGCCGCCATGCTGATCCCGATGCCGGAACCGCAAACTAGCACCAGTCTGTCCCACTTGCTCTTCCCTTCCGCCGCCCGGTGCGCGAAATCCGGATAGTCCACAGAGGCAAGACCCTCGGTACCAAAGTCCACGGCCTCGTGTCCCTGGGCCACTGCCCATCTCTTCAGGTGTTCTTTCAGGTCAAAGCCCGCATGGTCGCTCGCAAACCCAATTCGCATTTTCACTTCTCCAGAGAAATGTAACGGAATGATCCGTCCTGTCCTCCAGTATCGCCCGCTCGACCGCGGTTTCGTCATCGCCCTGCCAGGTCCCGCGGACCCCGCCACCTGGCAGCGGGTCCTCCGGAGCCTGCCTGGGAACCTGCACGGCCGGGATCGGCTCACGCCAGCCCGGGCCCAGCTCTTCCTGCCCGATGGCACCCTGGTGGAGGGCCACACCGTGCCCCTCCGCTGGCAGCGGGCCCTTCCCTGGCTGGCCAGCCTGCCTGCGGATCCGGAACACCTGGGGGGCAGTCTGGCCTTCTGGTCCTCCGCCCTGCGGCTGCTCCAGTCCCTGGTCATCCGGGGAGCCCTCCTGCCCCAACTCAACACTGAGACCAATCCCTGGCGAGCGATGTGGGGCATCAGCCTCACCAGCCCCGCGGACCGGAAGGCCCTGGATCACCTGGTGGCGGCCATGCCGCCTTCCGTGCTGGCCTTCCCTGAGGACGATATCTGGGTCTTCACCAAGGGCCTGGCCCTGGGCACCCTCGATATGGAGGAGGTCGATGACGATCTCGCCATGCCCCCCTCGGCCGAAGGCCTGCTGCGGGCCTTCCTGGAGGATGGGGCCGATTTCCTGGTGCGCCTGGTGGCCGGGGGTCTGAGACAGGGCGAGGACCCTCGCCTGGGCCTCATCCACCGCCTGCGCGGCCACAAGCGGGACCGCCTGCCCTGGGACGAGCGCCTGATGGTGGCCCTTTCCCATCCCATGAACGAGTTCCCCACCATCGGCGTGACGGAGCGCACCTTGGGAGAACAACTAGAGCAGTGGAGCGAGGGCGCTCGGCCCCAATGGACCCGTCCCAGCCTCTGCCTGGAAGCCCCGCCCGTCCCCTGCGATCTGGACGCCATCCAGGAGGCCGATCGCCTGAGTGAAGAAGGCTGGATCCTGAAGGTGGGCCTGGAGAACCAGGACGATGAATTCATCCCCGTGGCCCGGCTCTGGGAGCCCTCCACCGAAGAGGTGGTGCTGGAGGCCCGCAAGGTGCTACTCCGCGGTCTGGCCCGGGCCGTACCCTTCTTTCCGGCCCTGGAAGGGGCCCTCTCGGGCCAGAAGCCCGAGGATATGGTCCTGCTCCCCACCGAAGCCTGGATCTTCCTCACTCGAGGGGCCGACCAGCTCAAGGAAGCCGGATTCCTGGTCCATATCCCCGAGGGCATGGCCGAATTCGGCGGAGCTCGACGCCTGCGGGCCAAGGTGCGCCTGGGCGCCCACCGCATGGAGGAAGCCCCGACCCTTCAGGCTCGCCAGGAGGGCCTGGAGGGCTCTGTCTCGGCCGAGTGGTCCCTCATGCTCGGCGACGATCAATTGGAGATCGAAGACTTCGCCCAGATGGCCAGCCTCAAGCATCCGCTGGTGGCCTGGAAGGGCAAATGGGTGGCCCTGGATCCCGAGACCCTCAAGCAGATCAGCGCCGTCATCCAGGCCAGCCGGGAGAAGGGTTTCGATAGCATGAGCCGGGGTCAGGCCCTGGCCGCCGCCCTCACGGGCACCACGCGCATCCCAGGCGTGAGCGAGGCCATCGAAGTGGAAGTGGCCGGGGACTTTGGCGCCGCCCTCTCCGAGCTGAAGAACCTGCCCGACAAGCCCCTCACTCAGCCCAAGAGTTTCAAGGGAGAGCTGCGCCCCTACCAGCTGCGGGGCCTGGCCTGGCTGGAGGGCCTGACGCGCCTGGGGCTGGGGGGCATCCTGGCCGACGATATGGGCCTGGGCAAGACCATCCAGGTGCTGGCCCTGATGCTGCACCGCCAGGAGCAGAGCCCCTCCTTCGGCCCGCCCCTCCTGCTGGTCTGCCCCACGTCCCTGTTGGGCAACTGGGAGCGCGAGATCGCCAAATTCTCCCCGAGCCTCCCCTTCTTCGTCCATCACGGCAATAACCGCGAGACCTTGCCGATGACCTTCAGGCCCCACACCATCGTGCTCTCCACCTATGGCGTGATCCGCCGGGAGGAGGAGATCTTCGGGGCCCGCACCTGGGGCGGCGTGGTGGTCGACGAGGCCCAGGGCATCAAGAACGCCGGCAGCGCCCAGGCCAAGGCCATGCGCCGCATCCGGGCGCCTTTCAAGATCGCCCTCACAGGCACGCCCATCGAGAATAGGCTGGTGGAATTGTGGTCCATTCTCGCCTTCGCCCTCACGGGATACCTGGGCAGCGAGAGCAGCTTCAAGGAGCACTTCGCCAACCCCATCGAGAAGTATCGCGATCCCGACGCGGCGCTGGAACTGCGCCAGCGGGTGGGCCCCTTCATCCTCCGCCGCCTGAAGACGGACCGGGCCATCATCCAGGATCTGCCCGAGAAGAACGAAATGAAGGTCTACACCCAGCTCACCAAGGAGCAGGCCGCGCTCTACCAGGCCCGGGTGGGGCAGATGGAGCAAGACCTGGCCGCCTCCACCGGCATGGAGCGCCGGGGGCGCATCCTGGCGCTCCTCACCCACCTCAAGCAGATCTGCAACCACCCCAGCCAGTTTCTCAAGCAACAGGGGCCCTACAAGGCCAGGAGCGGCAAGCTTGAACGCCTCACGGATATGCTCGAAGAAGTCATGGAGACCGGCGACAAGGCCCTGGTCTTCACCCAGTTCAAGGAGATGGGGGACCGCCTCCAGATCCACCTGAAGGATGTGCTGGGCTTCGAACCGCCTTTCCTGCACGGTGGCACCACCCGGGATCAGCGCGACGAGATGGTGCGCTCCTTCCAGGAGGACGCCGATGGCGCCCCGGTCCTGATCCTCAGCCTCAAGGCCGGTGGCGTGGGCCTCAATCTCACGGCGGCCACCCACGTCTTCCACTTCGATCGCTGGTGGAACCCGGCGGTGGAAGACCAGGCCACGGACCGCACCTACCGCATCGGCCAGACCCGCAACGTCCAGGTCCACAAGCTCATCACCATGGGCACCCTGGAAGAAAAGATCGACGCCATGCTCGAGAGCAAGCGCGATCTGGCTGATCGCGTGGTGGGCAGCGGAGAAGGCTGGCTCACCCAGCTGGATGATGAGGCCCTGCGCCATCTGGTGAGCCTGGATACCGATGTGGACCTGATGACCGATGAGGAATGCAACGGCATCGCTCACCCCCCTCTGCTGGAGCACGCCTCCCCCCACCAAGCCCCTGAGGAAGAGGCCGCCCCCCTTGAGACAGGATCCCAAGCCCCCGAGGTCAGGATCGCCTCTGCCCCCAAGCCCCCGCCCCGACGTCGCGGGCGCCCCCCGAAACCAAGAGGAGTGATCGGATGATCCATTCCAGCGATCGCTTCGGCACCACCTGGTGGGGCCGCCTCTGGATCAGCGGCCTGGAGAAACTGGGCGATGATTACGAGAACCGCCTGCCCCGGGGCAAGAAATACGCGGAAGAAGGCGCCGTCAGCCACTTCACGATCATCCCCGGGGAGATCCAGGCCAAGGTGCATGGCCGCAAGACCTACAACGTCACCCTCGGGCTCCCAGCCCTCAGCGCCACCCAGTGGGAGAAGGCCCTCGAACGCATCGCCCAGGAGAGCCGCTTCGTGGCCTCGCTGCTGGCCGGCGAGATGCCTCAAGGCCTCGATGAGACCTTCCGGGAGGCCGGGGCCAGCCTCTATCCAAGGGTCCCCAAGGAACTGCAGACCCACTGCGATTGCCCCGACTGGGCCAATCCCTGCAAGCATGTGGCCGCGGCCTGCTACATCATGGCCGAGGCCCTGGACCGGGACCCCTGGCTGCTCTTCGATCTGCGGGGCAAGACCAAGGATGAAATCCTGGAGGCCCTCCAGGCCCTCCTGGACGCCTCCAACGAAACCACCGAACCCGCCCCCCGCAAGCGGGGAAGGCCCAGGAAGGTCGTTTCCCTGCTGGAGCTCCTGGCCCGGAAACACGCCTTCGCCGATCCCTGGCTGCGGGTGACTCCCGAAGCCTACGACACGCTTTCGGCGCCTCTCCCGGAATTCATCATCCCCAGGAACATTCCCCCTGACCCAAGTGTCTTCGTGCAACTGGGGCCACTGCCCCACGCCCGCATCGAGGCCAGCCTCTGCCTGGCCGCCCTCATGCACCGCACGGCCCAGGTGGTGCAGACACAGATCGAGGAGGGTGTAGGGAATCTGGAGGACCCAGAGACCACCCCGGGAGAGGCGACCCTGGCCTCGCCTTTCGAGAGCCCCATGCCCGCCCCCGCCCCGACCCCCCATAAGGGCTGGCGCGGGAAGAAGCGACGCTGGGGAAAAAATTAACCTTCTTCTAGAGGAATCCCATGATCCGAACCATCGCAACCCCCAATGCCCCCGACGCCATCGGCCCTTACAGCCAGGCCAAGATCGTGGGCAACCTGCTCTTCACCTCCGGCCAGATCCCCCTCGTCCCCGAGACCATGGAGATGGTGACGGGTTCCATCGAGGCCCAGACCCTGCGAGTCCTCCAGAACCTGGACGCCGTCATCAAGGAAGCCGTGACCGGCTGGGACCGCGTCGTCAAGACCACCGTCTTCCTGACGGACATGGCTGATTTCGGCGCCTTCAACAAGGTATACGAGCAGCATCTCAACGGCGCCAAGCCCGCCCGCAGCACGGTGCAGGTCGCCGGACTGCCCAAGGGGGCGAAGGTCGAGATCGAACTCATCGCCGAGATTTGAAGTTTTTCCTCTATACAGAACGAGGCCGGGAAACCCGGCCTCGTTCTGTATAAAAGGGAAAGAAGATCAGGCCTTCGTCCACTTCAACACGGGCTTGCGGGCGGCCAGTGTCTCGTCCATGCGACGCACCACAGTGGTGGTGGGGGCCTGATGCAGGAGGCCGGAATCTTCGGTCGCCTCCTGGGCGATCTTCTTCATGGTGTCGATGAAGACATCCATCTCTTCCTTGCTCTCGCTCTCGGTGGGCTCGATCATGAGCGCGCCGTGGACGATGAGGGGGAAGTAGATCGTCGGGGGATGGAAACCGTAGTCCAGGAGCCGCTTGGCGATATCCAGCGTGCTCACATCCTGCTTGGTCTGGAAGCTATCGTCGAAGACGATCTCGTGCAGGGTCGGCGTGTCGTACTGCAGGTGGTAGACCCCGGTGAGTTCCTTTCGAATGTAATTGGCGTTCAGAATAGCCCGCAGGGTGGCGGCCTTGAGGCCGTCGCTGCCATGGCTCAGGCAGTAGGTCATGGCGCGGACCACGATGCCGAAGTTGCCGAAGAAGGCGTGCACCTTGCCCATGCTGCTGGGACGGTTCCAGTCCAGGCGGTAGTTTGCGCCCTCCTTCACCACCACAGGCCGGGGCAGGAAGGGCTCCAGGGCCGCGCTGCACGCCACGGGACCCGAGCCCGGACCGCCGCCCCCGTGAGGGGTGGAGAAGGTCTTGTGGAGGTTCAGGTGCATCACGTCCACGCCGAAGTCGCCGGGACGGGCCGTGCCCACCAGGGCGTTCATGTTGGCGCCATCCATGTAGAGCAGGGCGCCGATGCCATGGAGGATGCCGGCGATCTCCTTGATGCGGTATTCGAAGATGCCGAGGGTATTGGGGTTGGTGATCATGGCCCCGGCGATCTCGCTGCCCAGTTCCTTCACCAGGGTGGCGAAGCCCTTGCGGACCTTGCCGGTGCTGGGATCGGTCACATCCTCGAAGCTGATAGTGCCGTCCTCCCGGGAGGGCATCTCGATGACTTCAAAGCCAGCCATGCTGGCGGAGGCCGGGTTCGTGCCATGTCCGCTATCGGGGATCAGGATCACCCGGCGGTGGTTGCCCTTGGAGACGTGATAGGCGCGGATGAGCATGATGCCGGTGAGTTCGCCGGCGGCTCCGGCACTTGGATGCAACGTGACGGCAGGCAGGCCGGTGATCTCCTTCAGCCAGTTCTCCAGGGTGTACATCAGGGCCAGATTGCCCTGGACATGGATGTCCTGGGCCATGGGATGGCTGTCGGTGAAGCCCGGCAGCATGGCGGTCTTCTCGTTGAGCCTCGGGTTGTGCTTCATGGTGCAGGAGCCCAGGGGATACATGCCATCGTCCAGGCCGTAGTTCCACTTGGAGAGCCGCGTGAAGTGGCGGACGATATCGACCTCGCAGCAGGAGGGGAGGGCCTCGAAGGCCCCCCGCTTCAGGTGCGCGGGCCGCGTGTCCTGGGCTTTGGGCACATCGAGGAGGGGGAGATCCATGCCCACCTTGCCGGGCACGGAGCGTTCAAAAATCAGGGTTTCACGGGTTCGGAGGGCCATGTTCGTCACCTCATCCAAGACTTGGGATACGGGCCAACACTTCGACGAGGCTTTCGATCTGCTCACGGGTGGTGGTCTCGGTGGCGCACCAGAGGGTGCAACCCTTGAGAGAACCGCCGTAGGGGCTCAGATCCAGCCCGGCCAGGATGTCATGGGAGGCGCAGGCCTCCTGCATCGCCTTCACATCGCCCTTGTAGCGCAGGACGAATTCATTGAAGAAGGGCTGATCCTGGACGGCTTCGAAGGCCGGTAGCTCCAGCAGGCGCTGTCGCAGGTACTGGGCCTTGGCGGCATTCTGCTCGGCCAGGCCGCGCAGGCCCTCGGGGCCCGCCAGCTGGAGGAAGATATTGGCCCGCAGGGCCACCAGGCCCTGGTTCGAACAGATGTTGGAGGTGGCCTTGTCCCGGCGGATGTGCTGCTCCCGGCTGGCCAGGGTCAGCACATATCCGTTCTGTCCATCCAGATCCTTCGTCTGGCCGATGAGGCGTCCGGGGATCTCCCGTTTGAAGGCGTCCTTGGTGGCCAGGAAACCCAGGTAGGGGCCGCCGAAGCTGACGTAGTTGCCGAAGCTCATGGCCTCGCCGCAGGCCATGTCCACGCCCAGGCGGCCTGGAGCCTCGAACCAGCCGAAGGCCATGGCCTCCTGGGTGACCGATACCAGCAGGGCCCCCGCGGCCTTGGTGAGCTCCTGGATGGCCTTGAGGTCTTCCACGCAACCCAGGAAATTGGGATAGCCCACCAGGACGCAGGCCACATCGGAGCCCAGCTTGGCCCGGAGATCCTCGAGATCGGTGACCCCATCCTTGAGGGCCACCTGCACCAGCTTCAGGCCCTCGTGGGGCGTGATATTGGTGCAGAGCACCTCCTGATAGTGGGGATGGAGACCCTCGCTGATGAGGATGGTGTGCTTCTTCTTGGCCACCCGCACGGCCATGAGCGCGGCCTCCACGGTAGCCGTGGCGCCGTCATACATGGAGGCATTGGTGACATCCAGGCCCACCAGATCGCAGATCAGGGTCTGATACTCGAAGATGGCCTGGAGGGTGCCCTGGGCCACCTCCGGCTGATAGGGGGTGTAGGCCGTGAACCACTCCTCCCGGCTGGTGAGCATATCCACCGCCGTGGGGACGAAGTGCTCGTAGGCCCCGGCTCCCAGGAAGCGGGCCTTGAAGCGCCGATTCTGGGCGGCGAAGGCCTCCATGGTCCGAAGCACTTCGAGCTCCGAGGCCTGGGGCGGAAGATCCAACTCACGCTGGAGGCGGAGCTCGGGAGGTATTCCCTTCAAGAGGGCCTCGGCGCTTTCGACGCCGATGGCGTCCAGAAGCGCACGGTCCTCTGAGGGGGCCGATGGCAGGTAGCGCATAAGGCATCCTTCGAGGTTGGGGGAAGGCGAGGCGCCCTCCACTGGGGGAGGGTACCACGGAGGCCCCATTCGTCAGGTTGTCCATGGCAATTCTTTGCGGTTCGTCACAGACCGGGACAGTGCAGAATGGGGGCTGAATCCGGAGGTTCCATGCGCCTGCTCCCCGCCCTCATCCTCGGTGTGCCCATGATCGCCCAGTCCCTTTCCCCCTACCAGGAGCGGGCCGATCACCTGCTGAAGCTGGTGAACGCGGCCTACCAGTCCCTCACGGCCGTCCAGCAGGAAGCCGCCTGGGCCGCCAGCACGGACGTAAAGCCCGAAAACGATGCGGCGGCCGAATGGTCCGGCAAGGCCGGGGCCGCCTTCAA
Organism: uncultured Holophaga sp.; assembly: GCA_963664825.1. GTDB lineage: Bacteria > Acidobacteriota > Holophagae > Holophagales > Holophagaceae > JAYREN01. The sequence goes on along the minus strand of OY761614.1, from coordinate 1,505,280 downwards.
TGGCAACCCCGCCCTCATCCAGGAGGCCCGGGAACTCCTCAAATCCAGGAGCCAGCTCAATCCCCTCACCATCCGGGAACTGGAGCGCGTGCTCTTCAACGCCGCCGACGGCCCCATGACCAACCCGGCCCTCACGGGCCGCCGCATCGCCATGGAGACCAAGCAGGCCTCCACCCAAAACGGTTTCACCTTCCTGCTGGATGGCAAACCCATCTCCGCCAATGGCATCGATAAGATTCTGGAAGAGAGCCGGGACCCAGCCGAGCGCCTGAAGGCCTGGACGGCCTCCAAGGAGAATGGCCCGGTGCTCAAGGAGGGCCTCATCCAGCTTCGGGATCTGCGCAATGGCTGCGCCCAGGAACTGGGCTACGCGGATTTCTTCGCCCTCCAGGCCGCCAAACACGGCATGACCACCGAGGAGATGCTGAAGCTCCACCGGGACTTCCTCACCGTGCTGAAGCCGCTCTATCTGCAACTGCACACCTGGGCCAAGTACGAGCTGGCCAAGAAGTACAAGCAGCCCGTGCCCAAGGCCATCCCTGCCCACTGGATCAATAACCGCTGGAGCCAGGAATGGACGGGCATGGTCGAAGGGGTCAACTTCGACGCCTTCGTGAACACGGAGAAGGGCTGGACCTCAGAGAAGATCGTGAAGACCGCCGAGAGCTTCTTCCAGAGCATCGGCTTCCCCAAGCTGCCCGAGAGCTTCTGGCAGAAGTCGGATCTCTACCCCATCAAACCCGGCGACACCCGCAAGAAGAACAGCCACGCCTCCTGCTGGCACATCGACCTGAACCAGGATGTGCGCGCCCTCATGAACGTGGAGCCCAACTTCCAATGGTTCAGCACCGCCCATCATGAGATTGGCCACGGCTACTACCAGCTGGCCTATTCCAACCCCTCCGTGCCACCCCTCCTGCGGGACAGCGCCACCACGGCTTTCCATGAGGGCATGGCCGAGCTCATGTCCCTGGCCACCCGTCAGGTGCCCTACCTGAAGGCCACCGGCGTCCTGCCCGCCGATTACAAGGCCGATCCCATTCAGGTGCTGCTGGCAGAAGCCCTGGAGACGGCCATCCCCTTCATGTATTGGGGCAGCGGCACCATGACCGAGTGGGAGGCCGACTTCTACGCCGGGAAGATGCCCGCCGACCAGATGAATGCCCGCTGGTGGAAGCTGGTCCATGATCTCCAGGGGGTGGAGCCCCCGAGCCCCCGCAGCGAGGCCTTTTGCGATGCGGCCACCAAGACCCATATCAACGATGCCCCCGGCTACTACTTCAACTACAACATCGCCTTCGTGCTGAAGTTCCAGTTCCACGACTACATCTGCAAGCACATCCTCAAGCAGGATCCCCATGCCGCCAATTACGCCGGTCACCCGGAGGTGGGCAAGTACCTCGAGACCTGGCTGAAGAAGGGGGCCACCGAGGATTGGCGCAAACTCCTCAAGGACGCCACTGGCGAAGACCTCAGCACCCGCGCCATGGCCGAGTACTTCGCACCCCTCACCAAGTGGCTGGAGAAGCAGAATAGGGGCCGGCAAATCGGCTGGTAGGGATCCCCATCCCGGGGGCTTCAGGCCACGATATCGAGCCTAGCCCCTGGGGATGGCACGGCCCGATGGGCCAGTTCCGCGGAGGCCTGGGCAGCCATGGCCTCGGCCGAGGTCGCCACCTTCCGATCCTGAGGGGAAGGATCCGCCGGCGCTAGGGCCGCGGCCTTGACCTGCCGGGCCTTCTGAAGAGTGGCCTCCGGATCGTCGGGCACCGCCGAAGCATCGATACTCACTTCCCCCCCCACGGCGTAGGCCTTCCCATCCGGCCCCCGGGTGTAGCTGAAGGTTGCCCCTCCCCGGACGAGGCCCCCTCCGGCGGCCATATGAGCGGCCTCGTGGGCCCGCACATCCAGATCTATTCGCTGAAGTGCGGCGATCTTCTTCTGGGCCTCGGGGGAGAGTTCCAGGCTATCGGTTCCACCAGAGGCTTTCTCAGGGGCCTTCTTGCCTGACCCAGTGGATGACATTCCATAACCGCTCCCGTCAGGAACAGTTTTCACGGCGGTGAGTGAGAATTCCTCGGCCACGGCCCCAATGTAGGTTCGAAGCGACCCTTCCGCTCTGGGGCCAGGGGAAACCAATCGTCTCCCCAGGGATCATTCCCTCCCGGGGCGCATCCAAGGTAGAAGGCCCACAATGGATAGGCCTATTCTTCGAACCCTGGGAGTCTTCATGTCCACCCACCCCCTCACCCTCCGCTGGTCCGGTAACACGCTGGAGCCTGCCTACAGCCGCGACGCCGAGCTCTCCCTTCCCGGCCATGCGGCAATCCCCGCCAGCAGCGCCCCGGCCCATGCCGGGGATCCCACCCGCTGGAATCCCGAGGAACTGCTGGGTTCGGCCCTGGCCACCTGTCACCTCCTCACCTTCCTGGCGCTAGCCTCCAGGGCGGGGTTCGAGATCATGGCCTATGAAGACCAGGTGGAGTCCACCCTGGAAACGACGGACCGGGTCTCCCGGGTGGGGGAAATCCGCCTGCGGCCCACCATTCGTGTGGCGGCGGGTACCCCCAAGGATCGCGTGGAGGAGCTCTTCCACAAGGCCCACAAATACTGCATCGTGGCCAATTCCATCGCCTGCCGGATCCGGATGGAGCCTCGAATCATTGAAGGTTGAGGACGCATAATCTCCTGCGACCCAGAACCCTGAGCCATGTAGCCTAGTTCCATGCGTTGCCCCTTTTGTGGCCATATCGAGGACAAGGTGGTGGATTCCCGGGAGACCCGGGAAGGCGATGCCATCCGCCGCCGCCGGGAATGCCTAGCCTGCGGGCGACGCTTCACGAGCTATGAGCGGGTGGAGGAAATGCCCGTACTCATCGTGAAGAAGGATGGCCGCCGGGAGCCTTTCGACCGCCAGAAGCTGCTCCGGGGCATGATGGCGGCCTGCCAAAAGCGGCCCGTGACCCTCACCCAGCTCGAAGAGGCCGCAGGGGATATCCAGGCTCGCCTGCTGGAACAACCCGACCGCGAGATCTCCAGCCGCAGCCTGGGCGATCTAGTGATGGATGCCCTCAAGCGCTTGGACTCGGTGGCCTATGTGCGCTTCGCCAGCGTCTATCGTGATTTCAAGGATCTGCCGGATTTCGTGCTGGCCCTGGAGGGAATGATGGTGGCTCAAAGCCACCCCCGGCCCCCCGAGCCCCGCGCTCCGGCAGTGCCAGTCTCCCCTCCCCCGGGGGCACCCAGCCCCACACCCCTCTTCCCGGGTCTCGCCCCGGCCCGCCTGGGCCCCAGCAAGCGCCGGAAAGTGCGCTAATGTCAGACGTACACTGAAGACAGAGGTAACCCGTGGCCGAAGAACGCGACGTCCCCCAGCTCTTGGATGAATCCCCGAAGATCCCCGAAGTCCTACCCGTATTGCCCCTGCGGGATGTGGTGGTCTATCCCTACGTGATCCTGCCCCTCTCCGTGAGCCGGGAGAAGTCCCTCAAGGCCGTCGACACGGCCCTGGTGGAGAGCCGCATGATCCTGCTGCTCAGCCAGAAGCAGATGGAGATGGATGACCCGGGCCCCGATGACCTCTACCGGGTGGGCACGGCCGCCCTCATCATGCGGGTCCTCAAGCTTCCGGATGGCCGCATCCGCGCGCTAGTACAAGGGCTCCAGCGGGTGCGGGTGGAGTATTTCACCGAGACCGAAAACCTCTTCAAGGCCCGGGTGGAGCCCATCGTGGAGCCCGAGCTCACGGAGCGGGGCATCGAACTCGATGCCCTCATGCGCACCGTGAAGCAGACCCTCGAGAAGGCCGTGGCACTGGGCAAGAACCTGAACCAGGAAGTGCTCGTCATCGCCGCCAACCTGGACGCGCCGGGCCGCTTGGCCGATCTGGTGGCCTCCAATCTCGAGCTCAAGCCCCCTCAGCTCCAGGAGGTCCTTGAGATCGTGGAACCCATCCACCGCCTCAAGCGCGTCCACGAACTCCTGATGCGGGAGATCGATCTGCTGGAGGTCCAGCAGAAGATCACCATGGAGGCCCGGGGGGAGATGGACAAGGGCCAGCGGGAGTATTACCTCCGCCAGCAGCTCAAGGCCATCCAGAACGAACTGGGCGAGGCCAATGAACTGGCCGAGGAGATTCAGGCCTTCCGGGACAAGATCGCCCCCTTGAGCGTGCCCGAGGAGATCCTTGCCGAGATCGAGCGCAACCTCAAGAAGCTGGAGCGCATGCACCCGGATTCCAGCGAAACCGCCGTCACCCGCACCTATCTGGAGTGGATGACCGAAATGCCCTGGGGCATCCAGAGCGAGGACAACAAGGACCTCAAGCTGGCTCAGGCGATCCTGGACGAAGACCACGACGGCCTCGACAAAATCAAGGACCGCCTCATGGAATTCCTGGCTGTGCGCAAGCTCCGCCCGGACCTGAAGGGCACCATCCTCTGCTTCGTCGGCCCTCCGGGCACGGGCAAGACTTCCCTCGGCAAGAGCGTGGCCCGGGCCCTGGGCCGCAAGTTCGCCCGGCTCTCCCTGGGGGGCGTCCACGACGAGAGTGAGATCCGGGGCCACCGCCGCACCTATGTGGGAGCCATGCCGGGCCGCATCATCCAGGCCCTGCATCAGGTGAAGACCATGAACCCCGTCATCGTGCTCGACGAGGTCGACAAGATCGGCCGGGATATGCGCGGCGACCCCAGCGCGGCCCTGCTGGAGGTGCTGGATCCCGAGCAGAACCACACCTTCCGCGATAACTACATGAACGTGCCCATCGATCTCAGCCAGGTGCTCTTCCTCACCACCGCCAACGAGCTGGATCCCATCCAACCCGCCTTCCGGGACCGCATGGAGATCATCCACCTCTCCAGCTACACCCTGCAGGAGAAGATCAGCATCGCCGAGAAGCACCTGATCCCCCGCCAGCTCGAAAAGAATGGCGTCACGAAGGCCCAGGTGAGCTTCGCGAAATCGGGGCTCAAGGCCCTGATCCAGGGCTATACCCGGGAAGCGGGGCTGCGGCAGCTGGAGCGCGAAGTGGGCAGCGTCTGTCGCAAGGTCGCCCGCAGAGTGGCCGAGGATAAGCAGGAGGGGAAGTTCACCCTTGCGGAGGCCAACATCCAGGAGCTCCTGGGCCCCGTAAAGCTGCTCCAGGATGAGCGCCTGAAGGCGCCTCGGGTGGGCGTGATCACGGGCCTGGCCTGGACCTCCACCGGCGGCGAAGTGCTCTTCGTGGAGGCCCTCAAGATGCCCGGCAAGGGCGGGCTCATCCTCACCGGCCAGCTGGGGGATGTGATGAAGGAGAGCGCCCAGGCGGCCCTCAGCTACATCCGCAGCCGCAGCGAAGCCTTCGAGATCGACCCCGAACTCTTCCAGAAGCACGATATACACATCCACTTCCCCGAAGGCGCCATCCCCAAGGACGGCCCCAGCGCGGGTCTCGCCATCGCCACCGTGCTGCTATCGGCCCTCAAGGGCATCCCCGTGAAGAACACCATCGCCATGACCGGCGAGATCGATCTGCGGGGCGAAGCCCTGCCCATTGGCGGCCTCAAGGAGAAGTCCCTGGCGGCCCTGCGGGTGGGCATCAAGGACATCATCATCCCCCACGCCAATCTCAAAGATCTGGAGGAGATCTCCCCCGAAGTGCGCGCCAAGCTGCGCTTCCACCCGGTCCACCATGTGGAGGAAGTCTTCGAGATGGCCCTCACCAAGTGGGTCTGCCCCGACCGCAGGGGCATCGGAAGGCCCGTCCCCGTGGACGGCAAGGTGACGAAGAAAAGCGCGGCTAAGGATAAACGTCGCAAGCCCTGAAGCCTCCCGGACGCCCATGAGACCCGCATTCCTCCTCACCCTCCTGCTCGGCAGCCTCCTCTTCGCCCAGCAACCCACTTTGGATCCCACCAATCCCGTGGACAAGGAGGTGCTTGGTTTCTACCAGGTCAAGGACTGGTCTGGACTCGCGGACCACTTCGAATCCCTGGGCCCCAAGGACCGAGGGCGGCTTCTCTATCTCTGGTTCCAATCCCTGCATCATGCCCAGCGATGGGAAAGGCTGCTGGCGGTCTGCGATGCGGTGATCCCCCAACTGGAATCCAAGTCGGGCCCATACAGAAGCGATGCCCGGTCCCTCCGTGCCCTGGCTCTTTCCCGGCTGGGGCGGCACGCAGAGGCCATGGCAGCCCATGCAGAAAACGGGCGTCTCGGTTTCCCAGCCGGATTCGAGAACGCGTGCAGCGAGGCGCAGACCCTCCAGGACTGGATCTCGCTGGCTGTATACGCCGAGGTTCTCTCAAAAACCCGGCCTGGCCTCGGCCTATCCCTGAAGGGTGAAGCCCTTTCCATGCAGTTGAAATTCAAAGAGGCTGAACCCGTGCTCCTGGAGGCCGTCCAACGGGATGGCCACACGGCCATGGCCTGGGCAGACTTGGCATGCTGCCGCGTGGAACGGCAGGCCTATGCTGAAGCGATCCAGGCCGCCGATCGCGCGCTGGCCCTGGAGTCCGGGAATGTAGAGGCTCTCTACAATCGCGGGCGGGCCCGATTCGGCCTCAAGCAGTATCGCCCAGGCCGGGAGGACCTAGCCTCTGCATTAGCCACGGGGCGGGCGGATACCTCCATGACCCAAAACCTGCGGCAGTACCTCCAAATAGCCGACCGGTACCTCGCAGCCCACCCAAAGGCAGCCGCAACCCATTCGGGAAACGCTCGCTAGGCAATTAGTTAAAACCACTTTAAACAATACTTGCACTCAACCGAGCCCTATTATGTTCCCCCAGGCCTCCTTACCCCCTGATCCCCCGGCCTTCATCTGGGTGTTGAGAACTGAGCCCTTCGATCCGAAGGAGGCCCAGGCCCATCCCCTGCACTCCCTGCCAGAGACTCTGAGTTTCCACACGCAGAAGCGGGCGGTGCGCTTCCACCCGGGGCAACCACCACCCCCCAACTTCCCCGCCGTACTCTCCGTTTCCTGGACCCGGCCTCGCCCCTGGCTCCACCCCATCCCGGATGGCCTCGTGGCCCTGGCCGTGGATGTGCTCGTGGGCTGCACCGGGGGCAACGGCTCCATGCTGGCCGGTCGCGCGGATTCCTCCCAGGATGTTCCACGTAGAACACCGCTGGAATCCTTGCTGCACTAGACTGGAGATGCCGGCAGGCGCACGCCTCCGGAACGAGGTGCATGTGGGTCTTCTCTCTGGTCTCATCGACAAGTTCCGCCAGGGTCTCCAACGCACCCAGGAACTGGTCCTAGCCCCCATGGGGCGCCTCCTGGGCATTGGGAGGCTCGACGAGGAGCAACTCCTTGAACTGGAGGATCTCCTACTCCAGGCGGACCTGGGGGTTCATGCCACCCAGCGCCTCATGGACCGCCTTCGCTTCGAACTCCGAAAATCGGGCGATATCGACCCCAAGGCCCTGCTCAAGGACGAACTCCTGAAGATCCTCCGTCAGGTCCCTCGCCGCCCCCTGGAAGCCTCGGGCACTCAAGTGATCCTCCTGGTGGGCGTCAATGGGGTCGGCAAGACCACGACCCTGGGCAAGCTCGCCGCCCATCTCAAGGGCCGGGGCGAAGAAGTGCTCGTGGTGGCCGGGGATACCTTCCGGGCCGCCGCCATCGATCAGTTGGAACAATGGGGCCTGAGGGCCGATGTGCCTGTGATCCGCAACCAGATGGGGGGCGACCCCGCAGCCATCGCCTTCGACGGAGCCACCAGTGCGCTAGCCAAGGGAACGCCCTGGGTGCTCATCGATACGGCAGGCCGCCTCCACACTAAGGACAACCTCATGCGGGAACTGGATAAGATCCGCCGCAGCCTCCAGAAGGTTATTCCCGAAGCCCCCCATCGGGTCCTCCTGGTGCTGGATGCCACCACGGGCCAGAACGGCCTAGTACAGGCCGAGGCCTTCAAGCAAGCCGCCGGCATCACCGACCTAGTGCTCACGAAGCTGGACGGCAGCGCCAAGGGCGGCGTGGTGGTCTCCATCCTGGAGCGCCTCCGGTTACCCATCGCCTTCGTGGGCGTAGGCGAGCAGGTGGACGATCTCATTGCCTTCGATCCCGAGGCCTTCGTGGAGGGACTTCTTGGCTGATCTGTCCTCCGACTCGGCCTGGGGACTCGCCACGGGCGGCCCGTGGCCCGATCCCGAGGCCCAGACGGGCTCCGATCACTTCATGGCCCTGGCCCTCCGGGAAGGCATGAAGGGCGTCGGCCTCTCCAGCCCCAACCCCCCCGTAGGCTGCCTCCTCGTCCGGGACGGCCGCATCCTGGGGCGCGGCGTCCACACAAGGGCCGGAGACCCCCACGGGGAGATCATGGCCTTGAGGGACGCAGAGGGGCGGGGCGAAACGCTCCGAGGCGCCACGGCTTACGTGACGTTGGAACCCTGCTGCCATCACGGGAGGACGCCTCCCTGCACCGAGGCCCTCATCCGCTCGGGCATCACCCGCGTGGTGGTGGGTGCCCGGGATCCCAACCCCCGGGTGGATGGGGGCGGCTTCGCCCTCCTCAGATCCCACGGCGTCGAAGTCCTGGAGGGCTGCCTCCAAGGGGCCTGCACCCGTTTCCATGCCCCCTTCTTCAAGCTGATTGGCACGGGTCTCCCCTGGGTGGTCCTCAAACTGGCCTTGGGTTCGGATGGGGCCCTGGGCCCCGAAGGCCAGAACACTCAGGTGACCCCTCCCGAGATCCAAGGATTCGCCCACGCCCTGAGGCGGGCGGCCGAAGCCATCGTGGTCGGCCGGCATACGGTCGAGGTGGACGATCCCCTGCTCACGGACCGCTGGCCCGCTCCTACACTACCCCATCGCACCTTCCACAGGATCGTGCTGGATAGTCGCGGCCTCCTGCCCCCCTCCCAGAGGATCTGGGCCCCCGTCGAGGGCCAGCCTGCCCTCCGCGTCACCACAGGCGAGGCGCGCCCCATCCCCGGCGTCGAGGATCTCCGGGTCCCCCCGGGCCCCGGGGGATGCAGTTTGCGACACCTGTTGCACGAGCTGGCCGCCATGGGCCTGGGCCGCGTGCTCTTCGAAGGGGGGGGCACCCTCGCCACCCAACTCCTAGAGCAGGGTCTGGTGGATGAATTCCACCGTTTCAGCGTAGAGCGTCCCTTGGGCGGATCCCCACTGGCACTGGATCTGCAGACCCTGCCAGCGCTGCAAGCGCGCTGGGATTTCCAGGGGGGCGTGTGGGAGGTCCTGGGCCATTAGGAATGGCATGGACTTTGAAATTACATCTTTATCAATCCTAATAATCGGAGGTTCTCATGGCTCAGAAACACCCATGGTCCTGGTTCTTGGCCGTCCCTCTCGTATTCGTCACGGGATGTACCGGAGGAGGCAGTGACTCTTCCGAGGACACGGTCCGAATCACCCTCCAGGCCCGCTACGAGAAACGGGCATTGACGACCAATGGATTCAGCTCCCAACTGAACACGCAGCCGGCCCGGTACTGTTGGGCGGAAGTGTGGCGCTCGGGGGATAGCAGCCCCCTCAAATACGGGAATCTTGGCACCGATGGCACCGGGTGGGTGGATATCCCCAGGGGCATTGCCTTCAAGGTCGTGGTGCGAGCCGATATCACGGTCCCCAGCACTTCTGGGAGCAACTTCTTCATGCACGGAAGCGTGAAGAGCGGTGTCCTTCAGACCGCCTATACCAATAGCAGCGCCTTTAACCAAGTTCCGACCTGGTACATGGAGAGCCTGCCCCAGGTGGCCGATTCGGATTTCACCCTGCCACTCCTCGCCCGGGAGGACCCTTCTAGCGCAGACGGGAATGCGGGCCCCTTCGCCATTGCCGATCAGATGGCCGCCTTCGCGGAGAAGACCCGCGACCTGGAACCCACCGTCGCGATGCCTGATCTCCATGCCTTTTGGAACGCGGGCAATACCTCAACCTCCTACCCAAGGGCCGCTGTGGATAGCGCCATACAGCCCAAAATACTCGTGCAGCCCTCCACCACCCTCGCCACGGACCCAGTTCCCGGGGATAGCCGCCCCATCTACCAGCATGCGGTGCGCTACGCCGGGCCTAACGCTGTGGACCGGGGCGCCGATGCCTACAATGACAGCCTGCTCCAGGAGACCTTCGCCCGCTTCTACTTCAGCTGTGGCCTCATCCGCAGCGATAATGACGCGGACGCCTACATCAGCCCCAATATCCCCTCGGAATCCACCATAGCCTTCGCCAGCGGATTCGGGAATTTCCTATCGTGTGCCTTCAGGAATAGCCCCTACCTTTACGATATTGGAACCGATGGAAAGATCACGTACTGGCGGGTCGATCAGCACCAGAAGCCCAGCGGTGGGGGGGAATTCCTGGCCAGTTCCATTGCCCGAGCCCAATGGGGCATCTGGAAGAATGCCTCCGTTTTCAATGGCACTCCGGCGGGCTTGGCCACCATGTGGGATGCCACCAACCCCAAGATTGCCAAACTTGCCTTTGAATTCGGCAATGCCCCGCTCGGCTGCTACCCCACCTACCTCGTCGGCCTCGCCCGCTTGGCCAGTACCCAGGCTGGCAGTGCAGCAGGCAATGCCATCCGAGCCGAACTCGCCCTCGAGAACATGGGGAACGGCTACGGCGATATTACGGTCCCCGGCGATCCCTACTACACGACAAATCCCACCAATCCCCTGGACAACCTCTGGATCACCCAGATCACCCTGCCCCTCCACCTCAGTGGCAGTCTCAAGACCTACAATTCCACGACCAATGGGTTGATCGCGTACGACCAGGATCAAGCCCAGACCTATCGCATCTACCACGACGGCAACAGCCGTACGATCACACTCACCACGTCCGGCCCGGCGCTGCGGGTCGAGCTGTTCGATTCCCTCGGGTATCTGGCCTACGCCCTCGCCCCAGGCTCCGCCAATACCATCCCCCTGACGGGGAAGACGGCCGGCTATTACGCCGTGCGCGTCAGCGTGGACCCGCAGGGCATCTTCACGGGTACGGACGCCTCCTATACGCTGACCATCCAATAGAACCACAGAAAGCTCAGGAAAGAGGCCGCACGGGCGGCCTCTTTCAGCCTCCCCCCACCAGCCGGACGATCTCCAAACGGTCGCCCTCCTTCAAGGGGGTGACCGCATGCATGGCCTTCCTCACCACTTCGCCATTCAACTCCACGGCGCTACCAAAGGCCGGGAGTTCCAGCCAGGAGGCCAAGTCCGCGATATAGGCCAAGACAGGCGTCTCTCGGGTTTCTCCATTGATGATCAGCTTCATGCAGGCCTCAACACATCATGGTGGCCGCCTGGAGCCCGCGCTCCAAATCGGCCTTCAGATCGGGCTCGTCCTCGATGCCCACAGAAAGACGCAATAGGCCATCCGTAATCCCCAGCCGGGCCTTCACCTCGTGAGGCGTGCGTAGGTGACTCATAGAGGCAGGATGTTGGATGAGGCTCTCCACCCCGCCCAGGCTCACAGCCCGGGTGATGATTTCCACCGCCTCACAGAAACGGCGACCCGCGGTGAGGCCTCCTCGCAGCTCGAAGCTCAGCATCCCCCCGAAGCCCCCCTGCATCTGCCGGGCGGCTATGGCGTGTCCAGGATGCTCCGCCAGCCCAGGATAGTCCACCCGAGCCACCTGGGGCTGCCAGAGCAGCCATTGGGCCAAGGATTGGGCATTATCCGAGGACCGGCGAACCCTCATGTAAAGCGTCTTGAGGCCGCGGTGTAGCAACCAGGCGGCCATGGGATCCGGTGTTGGACCGGTCAGTTTGGCCACTTCCCAACACTTGACCACATCGGATTCATTGCCTGCGATGACACCCAGCACGATATCTGAATGCCCTCCCAGATATTTGGTCGCGCTGGAGACACTGAGATTGAAACCTAATTCACAGGGGCGGGTGAGCACAGGAGAGGCGAAGGTGTTGTCAGCCACGGTGCGGATGCCCCGCTGCCTAGCCAGGGCCGCCACGCCCTCCAGATCGGTCACCGCCAGCGTGGGATTGGAGGGGCTTTCCACCAGCACCAGGGCCGTACAAACCTCCATGGCTGATTTCCATTCCTCCATATCGAGGACATCCTGGACCCAGGTAATCCGCAACCCCTTGGTCGATTCCCAGCGGCGAAGCAGCTGTTCGGTACCGAGGTAGATGGCCGCAGGAGCCACCACGTGATCCCCGGGGCTGAGGAAGGTCTCAAAGAGGGTGGAAAAGGCGCTCATCCCAGAGCTGGTCAGCAGGGCCCGGTCCGTGCCCTCCAGGGCCGCAAGAACGGCCTGAGCCTCACTGAAATTGGAATTTCCCCAACGGGTGTAGAAGGTCGGCGGTTCCACGGAATTTGCGAATTCAGCCCCTTCGGCGTTCTCCAACAATCCAAAGACCGAGGTCTGGAAGATCGGAGTCGTGACCGCCCGGGTGCTATTGAAGACGCGGCCCGCATGAATCGCGGTGGTTGTGGGGCCCCAATGCCTCGTATCCATGGACTCGTCCCCGATTAGGAAAATTCAATGGCCCGCGAGGCTCAGGAGTGGACTCGCAGCCAAGGGGAATTCTAGCGGAACCAACGGAAAACCACAGCTAAGGCGACGACGGCGAAGACGAGAATGGCCACGAAGCGCCAGAAGGTAGGCTCCAGATGCGCCGTATGCACGGTCGCCGCCGCGGGATCCTCGATGGCCGCTCGGGTGAGCTCATCTTCCGAGGACTCCGGCACACCGGGGTGCGGCGGGAAAAGGGGATCGGCCACCTCCCCGAACAGGACCTTCCGATAGCTATCCTGATGAAGGATGGTCTGCTCGAGATCCTCGGGGCCCTTGGTGGAATCGGTCATAGATTCTCCCTCCGCCTCAGCCTAGGGTCTGGAGAGACGTTCGTCCAGGATCTCATTCACCAATCGGGGGTTTACCTTCCCCGCTCCACCCTTCATCACCTGCCCCACGAAGAAACCCCGGAGGCCTGTCTTCCCCGCCCGGAATTGGGCCAGGGGCTCCGGATGGGCCACCAGGACCTCGTCCACAAGGGCCTCAATGGCACCGTGGTCCGTCACCTGAGCCAAACCCTTCCGTGCGACGATTTCCAAAGGGGTCCCCTCACCCATTAATAGGGCAGGGAACACTACCTCCTTGGCTGTATTGAGGTTGATAGCGCCTGTCTCCACTAGGCCGATGAGTTCACCCAACTGCACAGGGTCCAGCCTCAGGTGGCCCAGATCCCCTCCGCTCTCATTCAGGGTGCGGCTCACTTCCCCCAGCATCCAGTTGGCAGCCTGTTTTCCATTGCCACAAGCCTCGGCCGTGGCCTCGAAGAATGCCGCAAAGGAACGGCTCTGAAGGAGCAGACCGGCCTCGTATTCCGTCAGGGCAAAGGACTCCTGGAATCGCAGCCTTCGCGCCTCGGGGAGCTCCGGGAGACGGGCCTTGGCCAGGGCGATTTCTTCTGCCTCCACAATTAAGGTGGGCAGATCGGGCTCCGGGAAGTGGCGGTAGTCCATGGCCGCCTCCTTGCTGCGCTGGCTACGGGTGATCCCCGCCTGGGCATCCCAACCCCGGGTCTCCTGGGAGAAGGTATCGCCCTTTTCCAGGAGATCGATCTGGCGATCGATCTCGTAATCCAGGGCCTGCCGAAGGAAACGGAAGGAGTTGAGATTCTTCACCTCCACCCGTGTCCCATAGACGGTCTCGCCTACCCGCCGCACGGAGACATTGGCGTCACAGCGCAGACTTCCCTCGTCCATGTTCCCGTCGCTGATCCCAAGGTAGGTGACGAGGTGATGGAGAGCCTTGAGGTAATCCGAGGCCTCCTGGGCGCTGCGCAGATCCGGAGCTCCGACGATTTCCAGGAGCGGCACTCCCGCCCGGTTCAGATCCACATGGCTGTGCTCGGCATCGAATTCGTGACTGGATTTCCCTGCATCCTCCTCAAGGTGGACCCGCTCGATGCGCACACGAATGGGAGCCTCCCCCTGGCGGACTTCAGGGTCCCCGGGAATATCCATCCACCCTTCCTCAACCAGAGCCACGGGCCCCTGGGTGATCTGGTAGCCCTTGGGCAGATCCGGGTAGAAATACTGCTTTCGGTAGAAAGTGCTGCTCGACTGGATAGAGCCATGGATGGCCAGCCCCAGCATGAGGGCCATCTTGACGGCGTCGTCGTTGAGCACGGGAAGGGCCCCCGGTAGCCCCAGGCAGACCGGACAGGTCCGGGTATTGGGCTCGCCCCCATAGCGGTTTTCGCAGGCGCAAAACATCTTGGATCGCGTGAGCAACTGGACATGGATCTCTAGGCCAATGACCGCCTCGAAACCGGCCTTGATCTTCCCACCCATACACACTCCATGGACACCATCTTAGCCCTTGGGGGCCATAACGAAGCACCGATGCCTTTCCGGTTCTTTCGTTACAACGACTCTCACTTGCCCAGGCAGAAGCCGCTGAACACTTGGTCCAGGGTACTCTCCACCCGGTCCTCCCCTGTCAGTCGTGCCAGGAGAGCCCACATGCCCTGCAGGGCGGAAGCAGCGAGTTCGGGAGGAGAGTCCAGGGGAAGCCCGATCAGGAGATCTGCCTGAAGGAGGAGTTCCTGGAGTAGTTCCCGCTGCCGCTGGGTCGCCAGGGCACCCAGGCAGGCGTCCGGGGCAAGAGCTCCCAGGAAGCGTTCCTTGAGGGCCACCTCTAGGGCAGATAGATCCCCCACAGAAGCCGAAACCACCAGGCCCTGGCCGCCCTTCATCTGGTCCCCGAAAGTCCTAATTTCCAACACCTTGCCATGGAAGGGGGCCAACCGGTCGAGGATCTCCGGGTCCGGGCCCTCGTCCATCACGGGCAGGAGATGGAGGATGAGGTCCACCTCCTCCAGCACGGCCGCCACCCGGGCCACCCCCAGGCGCTCGATGGGGTCCTCGGTGTTGCGCAGGCCCGCCGTATCGAAAAGATAGAGGGGCAGCCCCGCCCATTCGGTGCGGATCTCCAACACATCCCGGGTGGTTCCCGGGATCTCCGTGACGATGGCCCGGTCCTCTCCCACTAGGGCATTAAAAAGGGTGCTCTTCCCTGCGTTGGGCCGTCCCACCAAGGCGATCCGGATCCCATCCCGCAGCCAGCGGGCGGCCGAACTCCTCAACTGTTCCACGTGGAACGTCCGCCAGAGCAGCTGGATATCGGATTCCATTTTATTGATATCAATACTGATATCTTCATCTTCCCCATAGTCGACCACAGCCTCGGCCCTGGCTACCCAGGGTGCAAGCCGGGCCTTGGCTCCCCTGATCCACTCAGGGCAGGAGCCGGAGCGGGCCTGGGCCATGCGCAGCTGGGTATCGGTGGCGGCAGATACCAGATCCCTCAGGGCCTCGACCTCCAGGAGGGACTGCTTTCCATTCAGGAGGGCCCGCTGCGTGAATTCCCCGGGCTTGGCCAGACGGACTCCCAGGCGGCCCAGGTGTTCGAGAAAACGGCGCACAAGGAGGGGATTCCCATGGAGTTGGAATTCCACAAGATCTTCTCCCGTATAACTGGCGGGCGCAGGAAAGAAGAGCACAAGAGCCCGTTCGCGGTAGACCTCCCAGGTGATCCAGTGCAGTTCCATGCCCCGGCCAGCAGGCAGGCGCAACAATGGCTCCAGGGTCTTGGACAGGGATTGTCCAGACACCCTGACAATGGCCACCGCGCTTGGGAAAAGAGGGGTGGCGGGGGCACAGATGGGATCGGTCACGGGACTTCAGACCGTCTTGAACACCTTCAGGGCCTTCAAGGTTCCGATGCCCTCACTCTCGGTGCTCAAGCCTTCCTCCCGAGCCACCGAGAGGTGGACCCAGCGGCGTTCCCGGGGGCTCAGGGACGCAAAGGTATAGCTACCCGTCTGCCGCGTCTTCTCAGCGGCCATGGAGGCCATGGCCTTGACCTCGGTCATCCGGAAGAGCCTGAAACCCTGGACATCCAGGTAGGCCAGCCGAGCTTCTTCTCGCTCCCCCTGGACTTCATGGAGCACGAACTGCAGGGCATCCAGGGCCTGGCCCTTGTTGGCGAGCAGACACTGGGCGTCCGCACCCTCAAGCACCATCCGGTTCGGGAAGAGTTCTTCGTCCCCAGAGGGCTGATACCGTGCTTTCACATTGAAACCGAGCTGTTCACACCAGGCCGTTGCGACTTCCGGCAGGGCTTCCAGGGAAATAGCCTTTCGCATGGGTCCTCCAGGAGACTTCAGATCACCACAGGCTGGGGCTTGTAGTTCCGCATCACCCACCAGGTCTGCCCCATGCCGATGAGGTTGAAGATGAGGTAGTAGAGGCAGAGCCCCGCAGGGGTATTGGCAAAGAAGAAGGTCATCATCACCGGCATGAGGAACATCATCATCTTCCGCTGGGCGGGATCCCCGGTGGCGGGGGTCATCATCTGCTGGGCGATCATGGAGACGCCCAAGAGGATGGGCAGTAGATAGAACTTGTCGGGGGCCGAGAGATCCCGGATCCAGAAGATCCAATGGGCCTGACGCAGCTCGAAGACGGCGCTCAACATGGACCAGAGGGCGAAGAAAACGGGCATCTGGAGGAGCATGGGCAGGCAGCCTCCCATGGGGTTGTGGCCGTTCTTCTTGTAGAAGGCCATCAGCTCCTTCTGCATCTCGGCCTTCTTCTGCATATCGTTACCAAACTTCTCGTACTTGGCCTGGAGGGCCTTCTGATGAGGTTCCAGGTCCTTCATGCGTAGGAGTTGGATAGTGGTCTTGTTGTTGAGAGGCCAGAGGGCCAGGCGCAATAACACCGAGAAGATCACGATGGCCCAGCCCCAGTTGGGCACCACCGTCTGGATATTAAGGAGGATCCAGAACATGGCCTTGGCCACGAGCCCAAAGAATCCGAAGTCCATGACCTGGGTGAAGGGCTTACCGAAGGCTTCAAGCTCGGGCTTATGCTTGGGGCCCAGATAGAGGCGAGCCTGGGCGTGGCCACTGGCGTCCGGGGCCAGCAGGTAGCCAGGGATGTCCCGAATGACTGGCTGGCCGGCTTCCCAGAGGGCGACGAAGAAATGGGTGCGTTGGGAACCCTTATCGCCATCAATCCCCGCGTCCATACCCAGGCGACGGCTGGCAGGGGGAAGCACCTTCCGCTTTCCGCCCATAAAACTATTCCAGGGGTCTTTCAAGATCTTCATCCAGGCCACGGCCTCGATGTTTTTATCTTCCAGGGTGAAGACCCGGTCCAGGCTATGGAGGGGATTAAGCTCCACTTCCTCGCCGGTGCGGGGATCCCGAGCCTTGGGGATATCGGAAAGCGCCCTCAACAGAAAGAGCTTGCCGCCCCGAGGAGAGGACCATTCCATGTCCAGGACATGACCCTTCCGAGGCAGCCGATAGGATAGGCGCTCCCCGAGGGCATTGTGGAAGCTGATGGTATCGGCCCCATCGTTGGCCTGAACCTCAGGTTCCCCCTCGAAGCGGGAATCCAGGGTGCCGCCGATCCCGATGAAGGCTGGTGCCAGGAGCTGGCCCGTCTTCTTGTCCCGGTGTTCACCAGGGAAGAACTTGGTGCCGTCCTGCTTCCAAACAGCCTGGAGCAGAGCCCCGTCCTGCTTGCGCCACGTGAGTTTCAGGTCAGGGTTTTCAAAGGTGAAGAGAGCCTGGGCATCCAGACCCGTGACGAGGCCGGGGATGGCCGAAGGGGTCTGAAGTGCAGGAGCCTGGGCCGGGGTCTCGGCAACTTGAACCTGGGGCGCAGGAACAGCCGGAGGCTGCACCTTCGGCGTCAGGAGGTAGTAGATCCCATACAGTCCCATGCTGAGGACGATGAAGAGCAGGAAGTTCTTGTTTTTCATCAGGCCTTCCAACGGCGAAGGGCCAGGGTCAACTGGTCCGCAATATCAGCATAGGGGATATCACACCCCTTTCGGGCACCTCGGGCAGGCCTTACCCAAACAACACCGCTGAACGGGGCCAATCCCGGGTCCGAACGGAGAACCTGCAGGAAGGCCATGCGCACCCTGCGTCGAAAACGATTCCGAAACACAGCCTGCCCCTGCTTCCTGGAGGCGTTCACCAGAAGCAGGGGCATGGATTCGTTTGGGTGTGCCCAGATCCGTATGTCCAGTGGGCTTTCCCGAGGCGTGAAAGGCCTGGGAGGCCGCTCGGGAACGGCATGATCCATTCTCTGGACCACCCGGTAGCGCCCAGCGACGCGCACGAGGACTACAGGGCGAGAACGTGCCGACCCTTGGCCCGACGGCGCTTCAGCACCATGCGGCCATTCTTGGTCTTCATACGGCTCAGGAAGCCATGGGTCTTGGCGCGGCGGCGGTTATTGGGCTGGAAAGTGCGCTTCATCGTCGACCTCTTGGGCCCGTTCCTGAAGGGAGGGGCGAACCTTCGAGCCTACCAGCGGTTTTCCTCTGACTCAAGCCCAAAGAGCTTTCCTGCATCCGGGACCGGATGGTAAAGTGGTTTCCCCCGCCACCAGCATTCGCGCCCAGCCCTTTTCATGGATGGGCACTTTCACTGGGTCCTGGGCGGACTCACCTGGTACCGGGCGGTGTTCTCCATGTCTGCGAATGACCCACAAGCAATCTGGGACTCTCTCCGAAAGGGTCTCGCGTCTAGACTCCCTGAGAGGACCTTCCAGGACTGGATCGAGCCCTGCCGTGCCATCAATTTCGATGGCACAACCCTGTGGATTCAGACATCCAGCCCTTCGGCTCGGGTCTGGATCGAGCAGCAGTTGGCCGAGGAATTCCACGATGCGCTCGTCCAATGCGACATGCCGCAGCTCCGCCTCGCCTTCACGATCGCAGGGGACGCGCCAATTCCTGCGCCGAAGGCGACCGGAAAAGGCAAGGCCGCATCTCCTGCGGAGAGCGCCAATCCGGATTCCCCTTTTCCCCAGGGTTTCCACCGCTACACCCTGGATCGCTTCGTGGTGGGCCCCGGGAGCCAGTTGGCCTTCGCGGCAGCCAACGCCGTCGTAGAAAATCATGGCAAGTCCAATGCCACGCTCAATATGAATCCGCTTTTTATTTATGGCGGTTCGGGGCTGGGAAAGACCCATCTCATGATCGGCATCGGGAAGGGGCTCCTAGCCCGCAACCCCAGCCTGAAGGCGGCCTATCTCAAGGTGGATAATTTCTTCAATGAATTCACGGTGGCCATCAAAACTAAGAGCACAGACGCCCTGCGGAAGAAATACCAGCAGAACGATATCCTGCTCTTAGATGACGTGCAGACCCTCGGCCGCATGGAGCGCACCCAGGAAGAAATCTTCTACATCTTGGAATATCTACTTCAATACGGGAAAACCATCGTCATCACGTCTGATAAGCCACCAGAGCGCCTAGAAGGGCTCCATGACCGTCTTCGCACCCGGTGCAAATGGGGCCTCACGGCCGACATCCAACCCCCGGATTTCGAAACCCGGGTGGCCATCCTTAAGAAAAAATTGGAGGACGAAGTCTTCAAGGACCTCCCACCGGTTCCAGAGGATGTGCTCACCTTCATCGGCCACAAGGCCAAAGGGAGTGTCCGAGACCTGGAAGGCCTCCTGACCAGGGTGGTATTTCAAAGCAGCTTCCTGGGGGTACCACCCAGCCTCGAGATCGCCCACCAAGCCTTCCTGGGTCAAACAGGGGAAGAGGCCACTTCAGGCGTCTCTCTGGAGCGCATCTGTAGGATGACGGCGGAGACGTACAACATCGCTTACATGGACCTCATGAAGAAGAGATCCAGGCAACAAGCTATCCTGCTGCCTCGCCAGGTCGCGATGTACCTCGCCCGGGAGCTCACGGCCATGTCCTTTAGTGATATAGGTAGATCATTCAATAACATGCACCATAGCACGGTGATGAACGCCATCGACTCGGTGAAGCACCGGATGCAGAAGGACCAGGATTTCCACAAACGGGTGCAGTCCCTCCTTAACAGTATTAGTTGATTTCAAAGGCCATTCCTCCCCTTTTCCACAATTCCGCGGGAAACCGCCTGCGGAAGCCATTGCGGAAGCCCGACTGAACCAAGGTTCCAACTTGGAAATCCGCAGCTCGGGGGGGTCCATCCACAGGTGGTCGGGACCGCTTTTCCGAGGTAGAATCAGGGTTTGTGCTCGTTATCCGCAACCCTAAAGCGTCTTCAATACGATCAGGGTGATTCATGAACTTTCAAGTACAGGTTTCCAAAGAACGTCTAGACAGGACCCTCGGGATCCTCAAGCACGCTCTGGAACGGCGAGTCACCCTGCCTATCCTCCAGCACGTGCTGGTGGAGGTGGAGGACCAGGAAATGACCCTCAAGGCCACGGATATGGAACTGGCCTTCGAGGCCACGGTTCCAGTGGAGGGCCAAGGCAGCCGGGTCTCGGCCATCCCTGGGAAGAAGTTCATCGAAACCGTGCGGGTCTATCCCGATGGGCTTCTGACGCTCGAATGGCCGGAGGCCGGTAACCGCCTCTGGCTGAGAGCCAAGGGGTTCAATTCGGAACACAACATTCAACCCGGGGAAGGATTCCCGGAACTACCTAAACCAGGTCCCGATCTGCCCTCCATCCAGGTCTCGTCCCAGGCCTTCCGGAAGGCCATCCAGTTGGGCTCTATCGCCGTCAGCAAGGACGCAACCAAGCCTGCCCTCTCGGGGGTTCTACTTCACCTCTCCAAGGACTTCATCCGCGTGGTATCCACGGATGGATTCCGTTTGGCGGTCGTTGAGCTTCCCTTGAAGACCGAACTGGCGGCTGAGGCACGGCTGATCGTGCCCAAGAGGGCGCTGGATCTACTCCCAGGATCCCTGGGAGACGATGGCCAGTTGACCCTTTCCTGGGATGATCGCAGTCTCTTCATGGATCAGCCTGGCCTCAAATTCAGCACCCGCAGGGTCACGGGAAACTATCCGGCTTACGAGAAGGTGCTGCCCGCCGATTTGCCCAAACGCGTGATCATCGATCGGGAGGATTTCCTCCGGACCCTGCGGATCGTGGGCCTCAAGAAGGACGACTACAACAAGAACGTTCGGCTCTTTTTCGAATTTCCCAATCTCCGGGTCTATTTCCAACACCCCGATGAAGGCATGAACCAAGGCCTGATCAGCTTCACAGGAGAAGAACAGCCGCTAGAGCTGGCTTTCAACATCGATTACCTCACGGAGCTGCTAGAGCGGGTCCCTGGCGACGAAGTTGTCTATCAGTTCAAGGATGACGTGGGCCAGGGCATCTTCATGTCACCCAGCCTCGAAGACATGAGCTTCCGTTACATCCTCATGCCCGTGAAATTTGCCAATCCAGGCTGAGTGAGAACTCCCTTCGCACCACCGCACGGCCTTCCAGCACGATCCCTGTCCAGAAAAGCGAGTCTTGATGTCCGAAACGATCACCCCGAACCCCCAGGAACACACCTACACCGCTGACAACATCACCGTACTGCGCGACCTTGAAGCCGTCCGGAAACGGCCTGGCATGTATATCGGGGACACTGACGACGGCAGTGGCCTCCATCAGATGGTCTACGAGGTGGTGGACAACGCCATCGACGAAGCCCTCGCGGGCTACTGCACCCGCGTAGATGTGATCATCCACGATGACGGAAGTTGCTCGGTCGAAGATAACGGCAGGGGCATTCCCACCGATCTCCACAAGGAAGAAAACCGCAGCGCCGCCGAAGTGATCATGACGGTCCTCCACGCGGGCGGGAAATTCGACGACAACTCCTACAAGATCTCCGGTGGCCTCCACGGCGTGGGTGTTTCCTGCGTGAATGCCATTTCCGAGCGCCTGTGGCTCACCATCTGGCGGGACGGCTGTGAGCATGCCATGACCTTCACTCAGGGTCATGCGGACGCCCCTCTGGCGAAGGTGGGGCCCACCACGCGCCGTGGAACGCGGGTGCGCTTCAAGCCTGATCCGGAGATCTTCCACCTGAAGCTGGAATTTTCCTTTGAGACCCTGAGCCAGCGGTTGCGCGAACTGAGCTACCTCAACAAGGGCGTGCATATCCGGATCACCGATGAACGCAACGGTGAGAATCATGATTTCTTCAATGCCGGTGGCATTGATGCCTTCGTGGAACATCTGAACCGCAACAAGGTCGTGCTTCACAAGCCCCCCATCCACATCGAGGACACGAAGCTGGGCGTCACGGTGGAGGTCTCCCTCCAGTGGAATGACACCTACCAGGAGACCCTGTTCTGCTTCACCAATAACATCCGCAACCGGGACGGAGGAGCCCATCTGGAGGGCTTCCGCGCGGCCATGACGCGTGTGATCAATACCTACGCCGAGAAGAACAATCTGCTGAAATCCAGCAAGGTCACCCTCTCGGGCGAGGATGTGCGCGAGGGTTTGACAGCCGTGATCTCAGCCAAGGTGCCCGATCCCAAGTTCAGCAGCCAGACCAAGGACAAGCTGGTCTCCAGTGAGGTCAAGGGCATCGTCCAAACCGTGGTCTACGATCGGCTGACGAGTTTCTTCGAAGAGAATCCCCGGGAAGCCAAGGCCATCCTAGAGAAGGCCATCGAAGCGGCTCGGGCTCGGGAAGCGGCCCGGAAGGCCCGGGAGCTGACCCGGCGCAAGGGGAGTCTGGATAGTGCCGGCCTCCCAGGTAAGCTGGCGGATTGCCAGGAAAAGGATCCTACCCTCTGCGAGATCTTCCTGGTGGAGGGTGATTCCGCTGGTGGTTCCGCCAAGCAGGGTCGCAGCCGCACCAACCAGGCCATCCTGCCCTTGCGCGGCAAGGTGCTGAACGTAGAGAAGGCCCGCTTCGACAAGATTGTGGGCAACCAGGAACTGCGTCTCCTCGTCCAGGCCTTCGGCACGGGTATTGGACAAGAGGAATTCAAGATCGAGAACCTGCGCTATCACAAGATCGTCCTGATGACGGACGCCGATGTGGACGGCAGCCATATCCGAACGCTGCTACTAACCTTCTTCTACCGCCAGATGCCCGAATTGGTGCTCCGGGGGCATATTTACATCGCCCAGCCCCCTCTCTACAAAGTCAAAAAGGGCAAGCAGGAGCGCTACCTCAAGGATGAGCGCGCCCTGGAAGAATACCTGTTCCACAAGGCGCTGGATGGTTGGACCCTAACCCTGCCCACGGGCGCCGAGGTGAAGGATGCCGATCTCGTTCGCGAGATGAAGAAGTGGGGCGAGGTGAAGGCCCTCTTCGCGAAGCTGGAGCGGCGAGGCTACGCCCGCGCCCTGGTGGAGGCGCTCCTCACGGAAGGTCTGTTGGACGACAACCGCTTCGACACAGCGGAGAGTGTGGGTGAACTAGGAGAACGTCTGGCAACCCTCGGACTAGGTCAGGTGGAATTGGAAAACACGGAGGCGGCCGAAGTTGAGGGCCAGGTCATTCCGGCCACTCATATCCTCAAGCTGACGTGCATGCACTTGGCTCGGCCCATCGCCCTCTGGATCGATCACCACGTGGCCCACTGGGGAGAATTCCGCCGCCTGATGGCGCTCAAGCAGGATCTGGCCGTCTTCCGGGGCGGCGAATTGAAACTGCGCCGCACTTCGGCCGCCAAGCCCGTCGATGATGGCGAGGAATCCGAGGAGGGGGTGCCCGCCAAGATTCAGCCGACCCAGCCCAAGGAAATGGTATTCAGCAAGGCCGAGGATCTTCTGGTATCCATCCTTGAAGAGGGCAAGCGGGGAGTCAGCATCCAGCGCTACAAGGGGTTGGGCGAAATGAACCCCGAACAGCTCTGGGAAACCACCATGGATCCCGAGCGTCGGACCCTGCTAAGGGTCCAAGTGGACGACGTGGTGGAGGCCGATGAGATCTTCACGATCCTCATGGGCGATGCGGTGGAACCTCGCCGCCGTTTCATTGAAGACAACGCCCTTCTGGCAGAAAACCTGGATGTCTAACCACCAAGATCGCCGAGGACACCTGGGGAAACCCGGTGTCCCTGGCGCGCTCTTTGTGTCCTTGGTGGCGAATTTTTAAATAGAGGTTCCACGTGGAACAACAGCAGCCTAAGCCCCAGCGCATCGAACCCATCGAACTCGAAAGGGAGATGCGGAAGTCCTACCTCGATTACTCCATGAGCGTGATCGTGGGCCGCGCCCTACCGGACGTCCGTGATGGCCTCAAGCCCGTGCATCGCCGGGTGCTCTTCTCCATGAATGAAACCGGCAACCTGTGGAACCGCCCCTACCGCAAATCGGCCCGCACGGTCGGTGATGTGATGGGCAAGTACCATCCCCACGGTGACACCGCCATCTACGACACCTTGGTTCGCTTGGCGCAACCCTTCTCCATGCGCCACCCCCTGGTGGATGGTCAGGGAAACTTCGGTTCCATCGATGGCGATAGCGCGGCCGCCATGCGCTACACCGAAGCCCGCATGTCCCGGGTGGCCTCCGAAATGCTGGAGGACATCGATCAGGACACTGTGGATTTCGGCCCCAACTACGACGACAGCCTCGAAGAGCCTCTCGTTTTGCCGACTCGCTTCCCGAACCTGCTAGTCAATGGCAGTCAGGGCATCGCCGTGGGCATGGCCACCAGTATCCCGCCCCACAATCTGAGGGAGTGCTGCAGCGCCCTCATGGCCCTCATCGACAACCCCACGCTGGGTCTAGAGGACCTCATGGAATACATCAAGGGCCCCGATTTCCCTCTCGGTGGTTTGATGTTGGGCACCGAAGGCGTCGTGAATGCTTATCGCACTGGACGTGGCCGTTGCATCGTGCGCGCCAAATCCCACGTTGAGAATCTGCGGGTGAAGAACAAGGGCGAAATCGAGCAGTTGGTCTTCACGGAACTGCCCTACCAGGTGAACAAGGCCACCCTCACCGAGAGGATCGCCGAGCTCGTCCACGAAAAAAAGATCGAAGGCATCGGGGACCTCCGGGACGAGTCGGACCGGGAGGGCATCCGCCTAGTGGTGGAGCTCAAGAAGAACGAGCCCAGCGATATCGTGCTCAACCAGCTCTACCAATTGACCCCTCTCCAGAGCAGCTTCCCCATCACCATGCTCTGCATCGTGAACGGAAGGCCCCGGGTCTGCACCCTGAGGGAAATCCTCAAGGAGTTCATCGGCTTCCGCCGGGAGGTGGTGACGCGCCGGACGATGTTCCAGCTCCGGAAGGCCGAAGACCGCCATCACATCCTCTTGGGCCTCAAGACCGCTCTGGACTGGCTGGACGCGGTCATCAAGCTGATCCGCGCCGCGGAAAGTCCCGAAGAAGCCAAGGCGGGTCTCATGACCGGCGCCTTCGCCACTCCAGCTGCCCTCAAGAAGAACCCCGCCCTTGCCCTTTCCGATAAGCAGGCCCAGGCCATTCTGGATATGCGCCTTCAGCGTCTCACGGGCCTGGAGCGAGATAAGATCCTCGAAGAACTTGCCGAAATCGAGAAGATCATCGCCTACATGAAGGCCATTCTTTCCGACGACAATCTGCTGATGTCCGTGATTAAGGGCGAGCTGCAGGCCATCAGTGATCAGTTCGGGGACCCCCGTCGCACCGAGATCGTCAGTTTTACCGGCGATATCCGCATGGAGGATGTGGTTCCGGATGATCCTATGGCCATCACTATGTCGAAGGCGGGCTACATCAAGCGCACAGAGCTCTCCAGCTACCGCCGCCAGAAGCGGGGCGGCAAGGGCAAGCTGGGTATGAAGACCAAGGATGAGGACTTTGTCGAACAGCTCTTCCTCACCAAGGCTCACGACACCCTGCTCATCTTCACGGACCGGGGCTACGCCCATGCCATCAAGGTCTACGATATCCCGGAGAGCGGGGCTGCTAATCGCGGCAAACACATCAAGAACCTCATCAGCCTCAAGGATGACGAGAAGGTCGTCACCCTCATGGCCCTGAGGGACTTCTCTGAGGACCATTACCTGGTCTTCGCTACCAGTGATGGCACGGTGAAGAAGACGGTTCTCAGTGCCTACGCCAATATCCGCAGCAACGGCCTCATCGCCTTGAATATCGATGACGGCAATCGCCTGATCAGCGTGCGGGTCTCCAATGGTCAGCAGCAGATATTGTTGATCAGCGCTCAGGGCAAGGCCATTCGTTTCGGCGAAGAGGATGTCCGGGCCATGGGCCGCACAGCCACGGGCGTACGCGGCATGCGCCTGGGTTCCGGCGACCAGATCGTGGATATGCAGGTGGCTGATCCATTGCCCGATCTGCCCGAGGGCGAAGAGGCCGATGAAAGCACCGAAGCCCATGGCATGCTCCTGACGGTCACAGAAAAGGGCTATGGCAAGCGCAGCCTGCTTCAGGATTACCGGCTCCAGGGTCGGGGTGGCACAGGCGTCATTAATATTCGCGCCGGTGTGCGCAACGGCCATGTGGTTGGATCCGTACTGGTCAAGCCCGGGGAGGGTTGTCTCCTCATCAGCCAGGAAGGCATGGTCATCCGCTTTGCCATCGACGAGGTGCGCAAAACGGGCCGCGCCGCCCTGGGTGTCAAGCTGCTCAATCTCCCCACCAAGGAGGACCGGGTGGTAGGTCTAGCCATGATCGATGCCAGTGTGCAGGCCTTGGAAGACGAAGAGGACTTGGACCTGGCGGCCGAGGCTGAGACCGCCCAGCCTGGGCCCGACGAGAGCGGAGTGCCCCAGAAGCTCGGGTTGGAGTAACTCTTGGAGGGCTTCCAGGACACTTTTACGGTTCGCACTCGAGAGGGTCGAGAATTTTCAGGATTGACCCTCTCGAGCCTCGGGATTGCCGTAAGCCAGAAGATCTTCAGCCTGGAAGATTCGGTATGTTCAGAGAAGGTTGCGGGGGCTTGGTGCCCCCTAGCGCAAATCCTAAGAATCCCGGTGCCCTCCCCGAGCCGGCCCCATGCACAAAATGGGGGACATCCGGCGCCTGAGTCTCGGGCTTCCACGGGGATAGGCCTGGATCTAGGGGCCTACCCCTCCAGGCCCCAGCCTGTCCTCTTGGCCCAGCCGAGCATGGCTTTTTGTCCCCAACCCAGCATGGCCGCCTTTTCACGGGAAGGGGATGAGGGCCCAGCCCTTCACCGGTTGCGCATTGCGGGGGCCTTCCTCTTGCTCTGGGGTATCCTGGGCATGGTGGGGTACGCGTTCGGCAGGGATCGTCCCACCCAGAGCATTCCCATGCTGGTGAATACAGGCCTGGGTGTGGCTCTCCTGATGAACTACCAGGCGATGCGTCGCTGGGCGATGGGTTGGGTGGTGGCCGGATGGGCTCTTGCCTGTGCGGGCGGGATGCTCTTCGGCGGATGCTTCGGTTTTGTGCTAGTGGCCCTGTTCTCGGGCCTGGTCTATGGAGGACCGGCCTGCCTGCTTTGGGGTGAGGAATGCCCCCGGGGGCGCTTCTGGGCAGGGGTTTCTCTCATGGGTGCTCTTTTACTTCTCGTGGTGTTGGCCGCGATCCTGGTCACCCTGGTTGGGGCTACGCTGTTTCAGCGGATGCGCTTCTAGACTCTGGGAAGTGTCCCCAAGGAGTTTCCTGAAATGTGTGGAATCGTCTCCCTGTGCTACGCGAAGGAAAACCCGGCCCTGGGGCGAGAGGCTGGGGAGTTGCTGAAGCGCCTCGAATATCGAGGCTACGATTCCACAGGGGCGGCCTTCATCGGGACGGACCGGAGGATCCGCCTCCTGAAGCAAGTGGGCGCTCCCAGTCGCGTAGTGCCTGCCCTGGGCATCGACCAGCAGGCGGGACAGCGCTTCATCGGCCAGGTGCGCTGGGCCACCTATGGTGCCGTGACCGATGTGAACAGCCAGCCCCACCATGTGGCCTGCAAACTGGAATTCGTCGGGGCCCACAACGGCAATATCTCCAACACCGACACCCTCAAACCCTACCTCACGGCCCAGGGGCACCGGGTCGTCTCCGATAATGACGGCGAGATGATCACCCATCTCGCGGAGCACTACTACGCGGAGAATCTAGCCAATCCCGCGGCCGTTCTGAGTGCTTCCCGGAAGGCCTACGCGGCGACCGGGAGGACGGAATTCCTTCCCGATGGCGTCTTCCTGCTCATCGATGGCGCCCGGAAGGCCGATGCCAAGGCTCAAGGTTCCTATGCGGCCGCCTTCGCGGACCCGAACGTGCCCGGCGTGGTGGCAGTGAAATCCGGATCCTCGCTCTATGCGGGAATCGGCAGTGACGCCTGCGGGGAATTCGTGGTGGTCTCCAGCGACCTGACCTCGGTGCTCTCCAAGACCCGCATGCTCATCCCGCTCCTGGAGGGCGAGGGACTCTGGTTCACGGAGCGCGAATACATCGTCTTTTCCATGGGTCAGGAACTCACCTTCTCGAAGCCCAAACCCAAGCGCTCCAAGCTCAATGTGCGAGACACGGGCCTCAGACCGCCCTTCCAGTATTTCATGGAGCAGGAGATCGCCTCCTCTCCGGACAACCTGGAAGAGATCATCCGCTACTACTTCCAGGACCCCCAGGCCGCTGGCCTCTTCGCGGCCTTCGAGGACCGGAAGGATCTTTGCAAGACTCTATTGGACAAGGTCTTGGCCCTCTACCAGGCCCCTGATGAGGCCGCTTTGAGAGGGGCCTTGGCCGATCTGTTGGCCGATCCCGTCCACCGAGAACTGGCCACCCGGGTCCAGCCCCATGCCGAAGTATTCAAGGCCCACCGGGGGAAACCCGTCTCCGATGAGCGGGTCCTGCTGCTGGACTTGGCGCGCTTGGACCCCCAGGCCTGGGAGGCCCTGGCCCTCTTCGATCAAGTATTTGTCTGGAAGAAACGCCGCCGCGTGAGCCGCCATCTCCAGGAACTGGTGCAGGCCATTCGAGAGGCCCAAAAAGATGGCGGGCGGGTCTTCATGGTGGCCTCGGGGACCTCATACCACGCGGCGCTCACGGCGGGCTACTTCTTCAATAACCTGGCGGGTGTCGCGGTATTCCCCTGTAATCCGGGCCTGTTCCGTTCGATGTACATGAACACCCTCAGCGCCCGGGACCTCCTCATCGGCATCACCCAGAGTGGTGAGACCAAGGATCTGGTGGATATCTTCCAGGATGTGCGAGCCCGGGTGCCTGGGCTGCGGCGGGTGGCGCTGGTGAATAACGAGAACAGCCGCATACCCCAGGAACTGACGGAATTCTATCTACCCATCCTCTGTGGACCCGAGATCGCCGTGGCCGCCACCAAGAGCTTCCTCAACCAGGTGGCCATCCTGTACGTGCTGGCCGCTTCCTTCT
The DNA here is from genome assembly GCA_963664825.1 of uncultured Holophaga sp. GTDB lineage: Bacteria > Acidobacteriota > Holophagae > Holophagales > Holophagaceae > JAYREN01. The sequence continues at coordinate 1,476,215 of OY761614.1, read as the reverse complement.
CCCTCACCGATCGGAAGATCGTCGAGAAGCTCAGCCGGGCCAAGGCGCTCATCGCAGAGACCCTGGAGCAGTGTGAGCCCGGCATCGAGGAAGCCGCGAGGCGCCTGCATCTGGAGCCCAGCCTCCATATCCTGGGCACGGGGCTCATCGGCCTGGCCCGGGAAGGGGCCCTCAAGATCCGGGAGGTGGTGCTGAACCACGCCGAGGGCTATGACGCCGCGGAGTTCAAGCATGGTCCCAACACGATCCTCGGCAAGAACACCCTCTTTTCCATCCATGATCTGGCGGGGCTGCTGGAAGCCTATGAATCCGAGAGGGATGGACGCCCCTTCGCCGGGGGTCTGGAATCACTGAAGGCCTGGCCTCAGTTGGTGGAGACCCGCTTCTCCAATTACCCGCTGATCTTCGTCTGTCCCAATGAAGAGCGGGATGTGCGCATCACCATCAGCCAGATCCACACCCATAAGATCCGGGGGGCCGATATCATCCTGGTGGCCGAGAAGAACCCCGAACTGGCCATGGCCGCTAGCGGCAGACCCACGGGCCAGGACAAATACTGGTCCAAGTACCTGGAGATCCCCACCTCAGGGGATCCCAATCTCTTTGTTTTTGCCGCCTCCGTGGCGCTTCAGCGCTTGGCCTTCCGCATGTCGGTCCTCAAAATGGAATATCTGGATCGCCTTCCTGTGATCGATCACGGCGTGCACCCGGACGCTCCCAAGAACGTCTCCAAATCCATCACCGTGGACTGACAAACGTGTTCTCTGTGCCTCTGTGGTGAAATCAGTTTTCTTAAGCGAGGTTCCCATGTCCAAATCCCCTTCCTTCGGTCCCGTCGGCAGCTTCATCAAGCACCATTTCCGGCACTTCAACGCCGCGGCCCTAATCGACGCCGCTGAGGGCTACCGGGTCTTCCTGGAGCAGGGGGGCCACATCATGATCAGCCTCGGTGGAGCCATGAGCACCGCGGAGATGGGGCTATCGCTGGCCGAGATGATTCGCCAGGACAAGATCCACCTCATCACCTGCACCGGCGCCAACCTGGAGGAGGACATCTTTAATCTGGTGGCCCACGATTTCTATGAGCGCGTGCCTGGTTACCGGGATCTCACGCCCGAGGCCGAGAAGGCGCTGCTGGACCGTCACATGAACCGCGTCACCGACACCTGCATCCCCGAGATGGAGGCCATGCGCCGGATCGAGAAGGCGATTCTCCGGGAATGGATGGACGCCGACCAGAAGGGCGAGCGCTACTTCCCCCACGAATTCCTCCAGAAGCTGCTCAAATCCAAGGTGCTGGAGCCTCACTTCCAGATCGACCCCAAAAATTCCTGGATGCTGGCGGCCCTCGAGAAGCATGTGCCCATCGTCGTGCCCGGTTGGGAGGACAGCACCCTCGGCAACATGTTTGCTGCCGCCGTCATTCGGGGAGACGTGAAGAACGTCCACACCGTGCGCACAGGCATCGAGTACATGACCTGGCTGGCGGAGCACTACACGAAGGTCACGAAGGCCGCGCCCCTGGGCATGTTCCAGATCGGCGGCGGCATCTCCGGTGACTTCCCCATCTGCGTGGTGCCCATGCTCCACCAGGACCTGGAGCGCACGGGCATCCCTCTCTGGGGCTACTTCTGCCAGATCAGTGACTCCACTACAAGCTACGGCTCCTACTCCGGCGCCGTGCCCAACGAGAAGATCACCTGGGGCAAGCTGGCCGTGGGCACACCCACCTTCATTGTGGAAAGCGACGCCACCATCTGCGCGCCCCTGATCTTCGCGTACCTGCTGGGGTGGTAGGACCAGGTTCTCGATGAAAAAGGGCCGCTCCCATGCGGCCCTTTTGTTTGCGGGGAATCACCGATCAAGGTCGTGTAGGGCTCTCTGGGTTCGTCTGCTTTGGGGGGGCTCCGTTTTCTCCTGAGCCTTCGGGGCCTGGATCGGTTTCTTGGGTGCCATGAAGTCTACCCATCGGACCAGTTTCGAACCGACCGGGCTCCAACACCAGCGGTCGAGCAGCATCCGGGAGGGTGTGTCCCATTCCATGGGGTTGTTTGGGTCAAATGAATACAACAAGAAAGACGATACCTTTTCGACGACGATACGCCTTCCCTCGGAATCGGCCAGGGCCTCTTCTTGCTCCCTGTCCAGGATCTTGTAGGCAAAGAGCATTTGTCCGGGGTTCACGGGAACGAAGTAGCAATGGGCCGTTCCCGGATGGCCGATGGCCGAGATGAAACAATCCTTCCCGGCGGCGGCAGCCATGTCCTTCTTGATGGATTCTGAGGAGATCAGGGGCCAGGGGACCTTGAATGTGCGAAGCGCATTATCGATCAGATCGTAGCCATAGATACGGCCCGGATAGGGGAAATAGAAGTACACCATCTGCTCATCAATGGCCGTAATCGAACTCTCCCAGAACAGGTTGCTGAAATCCTGGAATGGGATCTCCTCCAGAACGCTGATGGAACCGGACGAGGAGAGAATCGCCGCCAGGGAATACCGGTCTGGATCATTGGAATGAACTCCGGCGAGGAAAATGCGGTCCTCTGATAGTGGTTCAAAGTTGGAAGCGTGAAGCTCCAGAGTGTGGACAAGGGTCCACTTCTTCTGGACGCTGTCAAAGCGATAAATGGATGAATTCTTATCCTCAGGGGGGCGCAAGCCTGGATCGCAAACCAGAGACCACCACGCACCTTTGCGATACTTGACAATTCCCTTCATGTAAAAGGGTAATGTTGGTGAATTAGCGGCCTGTACCTCCAGGCCTTCAGGTCCAATTTTGTAGAGTCTGTTCTGCTGGATATCTCGGTAATAGGTGGTGCCGTCCTCCCTCCAACCCTCCTGGTTGGGTTCTTCCTGACCGCCTCGCGTGTGGACAAATATACGCGAAGGAGATTGATCTTGCGACACAGGAGGTTGTTTTAGGGAGGGAGAGAAAGATAGTCCAAGGCTGATAATTATTGGGTAAATGATGGACATTTTGATTAATCCTCACTGTTGTGTTTGCTCTTTAGGGGGAGGAGCAACAGATGGTTCTTCAGGACCCACCTTGGTTTTCCCGGCACCAGAAGTGGGTTTCCCGCCATTGTTAGTGAAGATACACCCACAGGAATAGGTGCATTTTGCGCTCTTGAGCTTTCCGGTTTGTGGATCAATGTCGGTAATGCAGTCCGTCAAGTATGTCCCCGAGTGTATTGGGCAGCCTCCAGGACATCCCTCACAACTAGCCTTGAGGGCATAGGCGCCAAGTGCCCCGAGGATGGCGATCCCGATGAGGATTTTGGTTATTTTATTCATTTATTATACCTTTTAAAGAATCCAGCCTATGCTACCCCCCCCACACACGAAAGCACAAGGGCCATCTCTAAAATGTATTAAATATTTTTGAAGCTCTTGTTTTGGCGGGTATCACCCAGCGCGGACGCGGCTCGAGGAAACACGGGAAGTCGCTGCCCTTCCGCAACTTCGGGATCGCTAGGTCCAGGGTCCCCAGATGCGTCTCGAAATCCGGCTCCCTGTAGCCGTTCCGGTGATTCACCCGCTGCAGGAAGTCTCCGTTCCCCTCCTCCAATGCCTTCCCTAGGGCCTCGGCCCGTGCTCGCGCCGCACAGAATGGTCCACGTATTTCCGGGAACCTACACTTGGTTTTCGAGGGTTGGGGCCGTTCCTCTTGAACGCAGAGGGCCCGGATGTTGTCCGGGCCCTCTAAATGAGAAGTGAGCTGCCTACTCGGGAATGGGGTACTTGGCGGTGAGGGCGACCACATCGTTGTAGATGCCCTTGAGGGCGGCCTCGTCGGCGCGGTTCCGGAGGGTCTGATCGATCCAGTTGGCGATCAGGACCATCTCGGCTTCCTTCATGCCGCGGGTGGTGACGGCGGGGCTGCCGAGGCGGATGCCGCTGGGCTTGAGGGGCGGGTTGGGGTCGAAGGGGATGCCGTTCTTGTTGGCGGTGATCCCGGCGATATCGAGAGCCTTCTCGGCTTCGCTGCCGAGGATGCCCTGCTGGAAGACATCCAGCAGCATCAGGTGGTTGTCTGTGCCGCCGCTGACGATGCGCCAGCCCTTGGCGGCCAGGGAATCGGCCAGCACCTTGGCGTTCTTGACCACCTGCTGCTGGTAGGTCTTAAATTCGGGCCTGAGGGCTTCGCCGAAGGCCACGGCCTTGGCGGCGATGACATGCATCAAGGGGCCACCCTGGATGCCGGGGAAGACAGCGCGATCCAGGCTTTTCGCATACTGTTCCTTGCAGAGGATCAGTCCGCCCCGAGGGCCGCGCAGGGTCTTGTGGGTGGTCGTGGTCACGAAATCGGCGAAGGGCACCGGGCTCGGGTGATTGCCCGTGGCCACGAGGCCCGCGATGTGGGCCATATCGACCATCATGAGGGCCCCTACTTCGTCACAGATGGCTCGGAAGGCTGGGAAATCGAAGGTTCGGGAATAGGCCGAGGCGCCCACCACGATCATCTTGGGCTTGTGCTCGCGCGCCAGGGAGCGCACCTGGTCCATGTCCACGCGTTCCGTGTCCTTGCGGACCTGGTAGCCGATGAACTTGTAGAGGATGCCGCTGCTGTTGAGGGGATGGCCATGGGTAAGGTGGCCGCCGTGGGCCAGATCCATGCCCAGCACCGTGTCGCCGGGCTTCAGCGCGGAGAGGTAGACGCTCATGTTGGCCTGGGCGCCGCTGTGGGGCTGGACATTGGCATGATCGGCGCCGAAGAGCTGCTTGGCGCGATCCCGGGCGATGTTCTCCACCGTGTCGACGTTGATGCAGCCGCCGTAGTAGCGGCGACCGGGATAACCCTCGGCGTATTTATTGGTGAAGTGGCTGCCCATGGCCTGCAGGACGGCCGTGGAAGCATAGTTCTCGGAGGCGATCAGCTCCAGATGATGTCGCTGTCGCTGGAGTTCCAGGTCCAGCGCCTGGAATATGCTGGGGTCACACTGTTTCAGGGCTTCATACATGGTTTCACCTCGAGGATTCATTTTCTCAGAAGGCAGCCCCATGTTCCATGTGGAACATCCTCAAAGCCGCGTCCTTCGGTCACACTTCCGCCTGTGCGAAACTGGGAGTGGAGCCCAGCCATGCCCTTCCTCCCTCCCTCCGACCTGCCCGAACTCGAACATTTCGAGCATCCCCTATCGAGCCGCTATGCCTCTAAGGCCATGGTGCGGCTCTTGTCTCCCATGTACCGCATGCGCCTATGGCGGCGGCTCTGGGTTGCCCTGGCCGAGAGCGAAGCGGAGCTGGGCCTGCCCATCAGCGAGGCTCAGCTCGCCGAGATGCGCGCCACCCAGGACGATGTGGATCTGGGGGCCATCGCCCGTTTCGAGGCCGAATTGCGCCACGACGTGATGGCCGCCATCCATGCCTGGGGGGAACAGGCCCCAGCCGCGCGGCCCATCATCCATCTGGGGGCCACCAGTTGCTTCGTCACCGATAACGGCGACCTGCTCATCTGCCAGGAGGCGCTTCAACTGCTGCGCCGCCGCCTGCAGGATGTGATCGCGGCCCTGGGACGTTTCGCGGAGGACTGGAAGGATCAGCCGACCCTGGGGTTCACCCACTTCCAGCCCGCTCAGCCCACCACCGTGGGCAAGCGCGCCTGTCTCTGGATCCAGGATCTGCTGCTGGATTTGGAGGATCTGGATCATGTCATCGCCACCACACCCGTGAGGGGCGTCAAGGGCACAACGGGCACACAGGCCTCCTTCCTGGAACTCTTCGAGGGGGACGGTTCCAAGGTGGATGCCCTTGAGCAGTGTTTTTGCGAGAAGGTGGGTTTTCCCGCCATTCCCGTGTCGGGGCAAACGGCCACGCGCAAACTGGAGGACCGCATCGGCCAGGTGCTCTGTGGCATCGCGGCCAGCGCCAGCAAATTTGCCTGTGATCTGCGGCTGCTCCAGCACCTGAAAGAAGTGGAAGAGCCCTTCGAGGCCAGTCAAGTCGGTTCCTCCGCCATGCCCTACAAGCGCAATCCCATGCGCAGCGAGCGTGTCAATTCCCTGGCCCGCTTCGTCCTGGGCCTGATGCCCTCCACCTACCAGACCACGGCCACCCAGTGGATGGAGCGCACGCTCGATGACAGCGCCCACCGCCGCCTGACCATCTCCCAGGGACTGCTGGCGGTGGATGCCATCCTGGTGCTCTACCGGAACGTGGCCTCGGGGCTGATGGTGAACCCGCGGATGATCGAAGCCCGCCTCGCCCAGGAGCTGCCCTTCATGGCCGCCGAGGTGCTGCTGATGGAGGGCGTGAAGCGCGGAGGGGATCGTCAGGACCTCCACGAGAGCTTCCGCAGGGCCTCCCTGGAGGCCGGGCGGCGCATCAAGCAGGAAGGCAAGGGCAACGAGCTGCTCGCACTCTTGGCGGTGGATCCCGTCTGGAAGATGGATGAGGCCGAGCTGAAGGCGATGCTGGACGCCCGGCGCTTCACCGGGCGCGCGGAGGAGCAGGTGAAGGCCTTCCTCGCCCGAGAGGTGGCCTCGGCGCTGAAGGGGCACCGGGCCGCGGAAGCAGCTGAAGTGAGAGTCTGAATCCAACCCACGAATGAAACGCAGGAATGAAAGGTGGTCCCCATGTTGAAAGTCGCAGTCATCGGTGCCCAGACGGTATTGGGTCGTGAATTGGTGCAGGTCCTGGAGGCCCAGGAATGCTCCGTGCTCCCCCTCTCCATGGGGCCTCTCACCGTGGCCCAGGAGGTCGGAGATCTGGTGGTATTTGCCCCTTCCCCTGCGCTGCTGGAAGGCCTGGACCTGGTGATCCTGGCGGCGACGCCCCTGGACCCGGAGATGGTGGTGCTCTTCCCGGGGCGCGTGCTGGATCTGCGGGAAGAACCGGATCCCGCCGTCGAACCCATGCCCCTGACCGGCATCTGGCCCGAGGCGCACCGCATTCTGCGAGGGCGCCCGGCCCTGGAGATGGTCCTCACGCTCCTGCCGGGGTTGGTGGAGGGCCTGGGTGATATCTCCGGCACCCATCTGCGTTCGGTGGCCTCCCTGGGGGATCAAGGCCTGGAAGGGCTCAGCCAGCAGACAGTGGCTGTCCTCAAGGGCGATGATCCTGATACGGAGTCGCTGGGATACCGCGCCGCTTTCGAAGTCGTGCCCCAGGCGCCCCGGGGAGCCCTGATCGAAGTCCGCGTGCCGGTCTTTCATGGGGATCTGCTCATCCTGCATCTGCGGGCGGAGGAGGGGAAGACCCTGAAACCCCGCACTGCCCGGGAGGGCGTGGAGTGGGTCGAGCGGCCTCCCACGAGCCGGGAGGTGGCCGTCAGTTCCGATCTCCTGGCCCACATGGCCCTGGGCCCCGATGGGCGCACAGCCATCCTCACCCTGGGTTTCGATCCCATCCTCTGGGGCATGCTGCGGCCCGTGCTGCGGCTTCTGGAACTGGGTGGGCTGAACTAGGCCCATGGCTAAAAAACTCGACGAACCCCAGGACCGGTTGGGCTTCCTGAAGGCCTTGGGCTCCGTCATGGCGGGTTTCGTGGCCGACAAGGTGGAAGAGGCGGTGGTGGGTTCGGGTCCTAAGTTGCTGCGCCCGCCGGGGGCCCTGGGGGAATTCGCCTTCCTGACGGCCTGTACGAGGTGCGATAGGTGCCTGGGCGCCTGCCCGCAGGGAGCGCTCCTCCGGGCGCTGGGGAGCGCCCGGCTGGCGCTGGGCACGCCCTACATCGAGCCTCGGGCCCTGCCCTGCTTCCTCTGCGAGGAGCTGCCCTGCATTTCCGCCTGTCCCGAGGGCGCCCTGGTGTGGCCCCAGCGCAACTCGAAGGGCGTCGCCGTGAACGGCGCCAGGGCTGTAAGGATGGGCACGGCCCAGGTCAGCGAGGAGCGCTGCCTGACCTGGGCCCGGGAGGATCGCCCCGCTCAGATCTGCCGCATCTGCGTGGAGCGCTGCCCCTATCCCGAGGAGGCCCTCCGCATGGTGGCAGAGGTCCCAGGCGGACCCGCGCATCCCCTGGTGGATCCCGAAATCTGCACAGGATGCGGCCTCTGCGAATTCGGATGCCCCACCCCCCAATCGGCGATCGTGGTGGAACCGCGAGGCTGATTTTGCGGTTCCACCGCGAACGCGAAGAAAAGGCAGGGATTGGCGAGATGGCTGGCTCTTCCCATCCGCGTTCCGCCGCGTCACAATCGGTCAAATTTCCACAGTTCATCGAGGCCGACGTGATCGGGACTTCCGCCATCCGCAAAGAGGGCCGGGCCAAGGTGCTCGGTCGGGCCCGCTACACCGACGATAAGACCTTCCGCGGCGTCCTCCACGGAGCCACGGTGCGCTCCCAGGTGCCGCGGGGCCTCCTGAAGGCCATTCGCTTCGGGGAGGGCATCCCCTGGAAGGAATTCACCATCGTCACGGCCCAGGATATCCCTGGCGAGAACCGGGTTTCCGGGGACCAACCCTTCCTCGTGGAAGTGGGGGGCATGATCCAGCATCCCCAGGAGCCCGTCCTGCTCCTGGCCCATGGGGACCGCTACCTGCTGGAGCAGGCTCTTCGGGCCGTGATTCTGGAGGTGGAGGAAAGGCCCGCCGTCCTGGATATCCAGAGCAGCCTGGACCAGGCGGAGCTCCTGGGAGGAGAAGGCAATCTCTTCAAGGAGATCCATATCCAGAAGGGAGATCCCGATGCCCTTTGGGATGGCGCGGCCCGCATCATCGAGGGCGAGTATCGCACCGGGGCCCAGGAGCACCTCTATCTGGAGACCAACGGCATGCTGGCCATCGTGACCCATGGCGATCACGAGGACCTAGTGACGGTCTGCGGATCCATGCAGTGCCCCTATTATGTGCAGAAGGCCCTGATGCAGCTCTTCGGCCTAGCCGGAGACAAGATCCGCATCGTGCAGATGGAGACCGGGGGCGCCTTTGGCGGCAAGGAGGAATACCCCTCGCTCATCGCGGGTCACGCGGCGCTGCTGGCCTGGAAAGCGGGCAAGCCCGTGAAGCTCATCTACGACCGGGAAGAAGACATGGCGGCCACCCCCAAGCGCCATCCCTCCCGCACTCGGATCAAGACGGCCTTTGACGGGGAAGGCCGAATGCTCGCGCTGGATATCGATTTCGTCCTGGATGGGGGTGCCTATGCGACGCTCTCGCCGGTGGTGCTGAGCCGCGGAGCCATCCATGCGTCGGGCGTCTACCGCTGTCCCCACACGCACATCTGGGCCCGCGCCGTGGCCACCAACACGCCGCCCAGCGGCGCCTTCCGGGGCTTCGGGGCGCCCCAGAGCCTCTTCGCCCTGGAACGCCACATGGATGTCTGCGCTGCCAGCCTGGGTCTCGAGCCCGCCGAGTTGCGCCGCAGAAATTTCCTCAAGATGGGTGATACCACGGCCACGGGCCAGGTCATTCGGGAGTCCTTGGACCTGGAAGGATTGATGGACCGGGCGCTCCTGGAGATCGGGTACGCCGAGAAGCGCAAACGCTTTGCGGCCAGCAATCTCGGGGACGATCCCATTAAGCGGGGCGTGGGCTTCTCCGCCTTCATGCACGGTTGCGGCTTCACGGGCGGCGGGGAGGCCGACCTCGCCTCTGTGGTGGGCATCGAGGGGTTGGCGGATGGAAAGGTGGCCGTGCTGGCGGCTTCCACGGAGATCGGCCAGGGCAAGGACACGGTCTTCGCCCAGATCGTTGCCGAGGCGCTGCAGATTCCGATCGAGATGGTGGATGTGGCCCAGCCCGATACGAAGATCGTGCCCGACAGTGGTCCCACCGTGGCTTCCCGCACCACCATGGTGGTGGGTCGCCTCCTGGAAGAGGCGGCCTACGCCTTCAAACAGGCCCTGATCCAGCAGGACTTCCTCCGGGAGCCCTACAGTCTAGAGGCCTTCGGGGAGGCTGTGCGTCGCTCCCACGCGCGCTTCGGCACCGTGAAGTGCTACACCCAATACCATCCTCTGCCCAATATCCATTGGGATGAGCAGACCCATCGAGGCGACGCCTATCCCACCTATGCCTGGGCCTGCCAGGCCGCCGAGGTGGCCGTGGATACCGTCACCTGGGAGGTGAAGGTGGAGGACTTCGTGGCGATCCAGGAAGTTGGCCGGGTCGTCAACCCTGTGCTTGCCGCGGGCCAGATCGAGGGCGGCGTGACCCAAGGCATCGGATGGGCGCTCCTGGAGAAGGTGGAATGGAAGGGGGGACGCATGGCGAATACCCAGATGACCAACTACGCCATTCCCACCAGCGTCGATCTGCCGAGGATCCGGGTGGCTTTCCTGGAAAATCCCCACCCCGCCGGGCCAGGGGGGGGCAAGGGTCTGGGCGAACTGCCCATGGACGGGCCCGCGCCTGCCCTTTTGAACGCCCTCCAGAACGCCCTGGGGGGTGAGCTGCGCCTGGACGAGCTGCCCATGACGCCGGAGCGGCTGCTGGAGCGGGTGGAGGCGGCCCATGGCTGAGAAGATCCGTCTCCAGCTCAGGGTCAATGGGGAAGCCCGGGGGGTGGAGGTCTTCCCCATGGCGCGGCTCCTGGACGTGATCCGGGAGGAACTCAAACTCACGGGCACCAAGGAGGGCTGCGGCCAAGGGGAGTGCGGCGCCTGCACCGTGAGCCTCGATGGACGCATCGTGAACAGCTGCCTGATTCCGGCCATCCAGGCCCAAGGGGCGGAACTCCTGACCGTGGAGGGCCTGGCCACGGGCGAACGGCTCCATCCGCTACAGGAGGCCTTCCATCGTCATAACGGCACCCAGTGCGGCTTCTGCACTCCCGGTATGCTCATCGCCGCCGAAGATCTCCTGCGGCGCTGCCCCCATCCAGGGGAGACTCAGGTCCGGGAGGCTCTCGCGGGCAATCTCTGTCGCTGCACCGGCTACGTGAAGATCGTGGAGGCCGTGCAGGCGGCCTCGGCCCAAGAGGAATCGCTATGAGGGGTCAGGTCCCGGATTGCGAGGTGAGGAGTCCCGCCACACTGGCCGAGGCCTTGGAAGTCCTGGCTTCCGAGCCGGGCGCCTGGCGCCCCATGGCCGGCGCCACGGATCTGATGGTGCGCTTCAACACTGGGCGCTTCCTGGATCTCACCCGGATTCAGGCCCTGGGCGGCATCACCGAGGACGACACGGGGATGCATTTCGGCGCCCTGACGACCTTCAGCGAAATGCTGGATTGCCCTGCCCTCCATCGCCACTTCCCCAACCTGGTGAAGAGCGCCCGGGCCACGGGGGCCCTGGCCATCCAGAACCGGGGCACCCTGGGGGGCAATATCGTCAATGCCAGCCCGGCTGCGGACACGCCCCCCAGCCTCTTGGCCTATGGGGCGGAGCTGGAGTTGGTGTCCCTGCGCGGGAATCGAAGGGTCCCCTATGAGGCCTTCCACCTGGGTTACAAGCGGATGGACCTGGCCCCCGATGAGCTGCTGGCGGGGATCCGCGTGCCCAAGCCCCAGGGCCGTGGCTTCCACTTCTACCGCAAGGTAGGCACCCGCCAGGCGATGGCCATCTCCAAGCTATGCCTATCGGCCTATGCGCGGATCGAGGACGGCGTGGTGATGGAATTCCGTGTGGGCCTGGGCGCCGTGGCGCCCACTCCTGTGCGGGCGAAGAACGCCGAGGCTGTGGTCCTGGGCAGTGCCCTGGCCGCCCTGCCTCTGGAAGGGGCCCGGGAGGCCCTGATGACCGACTTCAGTCCCATCGACGATATCCGTTCCACGGCCCACTATCGGCGAGTGGTCACGGGCAACGTATTCCAGCAGATGCTGGAGGAACTGGCCAAGGTCTGAGGTTCCGGACTAGAGGCCCCTCCGCAGGACCATCTCTCCGAAATGGGAGATGCGGAAACAATCGATTTCCCGTTCCCGGATCATGTCGTGCTGCTCCAGATAGGCCAGGTCAGCCGCCGTGGCGCCCTTGGTGGCCAGGAGGCGTTCCCGGCGAATCCCGGGATTCTTGGCCACCAGTTGGAGAAGGGCCATTTGCAGGGGAGTGATCACTTCAACCATGGGGCGCTTCTCCGGTCGGGGGGGCGGAATCAGGAAGGGCTTCCGGGAGCAGTTCCCTCAAGGCTTGCACCAGGGTGTCCTGATCGATGGGCTTGTAGAGGATCCGCTTCACGCCGAACTTCAGCAGTCGGGCTTCCGTCTCGGGTTCCCGAAGGGCCGTGAGGATCACCACGGGCAGGGCCGCATTGGCCCGTTGAGCGGCCTGGGCCAGGCTGAGGCCGTTGACGCCAGGCATCCGGAAATCGCTGAGGATCAGGTCCGGCTTGGAGCTCTCGATCCGTTCAGGGATCTCCATGACGGACATGGGCAGCCAATCCTCCACCTCGAACCCCGCATATTCCAGGTAGTCCCTCACCAACACCCGCATCAGCGAGCTATCGTCGATCACCAGAATCTTGGTCACGGGCTGCCTCAGGCTACAGCCTTGAGCATACCGTGAGCCTCGACCGGCACTATTGAGCTGTGATGCTGGAGGCCGTGACCGTGATGGGAGATGGGGTCCCGTTGGCCAGGAGGACCTTGGAGGCGCCGGGGGTGAGGGTGATCACCGTACCGGTGGTGGTGCCGGACTGAAGATCCACGGCCACCTGGAGCAGCGGCTTGTCCAGGACCTTGGGGGAGGCGAGGCCCTTCTCGGCGATGGTGGCCATCAAGGTGTTGCCGCTGACCTTGGCCTTGAGGATCGGTGCGCCCGTTCCCAGATCGAAGGCGGTGCCCTTCGCCACGAACGTATTGGCGGCATCGGTCGAATTCACGTTTCGCCAAGCGGCGCCGCTGCCGCCGAGGGTGAAGGAGGCATTGATCCCGCAACCGCTGGTGGCGGCGGGCCCCCATAGCTCCAGCACTAGGTGGGTGCCGGTGCTGAGGGTGGTGTTCTGCTTGAGCTGGTAGTCGCCAGAGGTGGGGTTCGTATAGGTGAGTTTGGTGGCGGTGGTGGGACCTGCGGGGGATGAACCGCCGCCTCCGCCGCAGGCCAAGAGGGCGCCCAGCAGGAGGGTGGGAATGAGAATGAGGCGTGTGTTCATAGCTTCTCCAGGCCTACTTGAGCTGGTCAGGAGGGCGGACAGGTCGGTCTCATCCACCGTGCCACTGCCCTTGAAATTGGCGGCGCTGGAGGTGTCCTTCCCCCACTCTGCAGCAAATCCCAGCAGATCCAAGGGATCCAGGACACCATCCACGATTAGATCCATGCCCTTCACCGTGAGGGTGGCCATAGCAAACTTGGAAGCATCCAGCTTGTGGGTGGCCGTGAGCGTGTAGGTGACCGTCTTCAAGGGCGCCGCAGTGGGGACGGTGACCAGGGTACTGAGACCGTTGTCCGTTTTGGAAGCGGGCGTTGTGAGCGTCCAGTTCACGCCGAGGCCCAGGTCGCCGCTGGCCGTGAAGGTCGCGGAGGTTCCTGATAGCAGGGTGGCCGCTGCTGGGTCGAGGACCAGCGCGATGGCGGAGGTGTCGACGACCCGGATCTGCTTGATGTCGCTTCGTGTGGGAGCCCCATGGCTGGTGGCCGTGAGGTTGAAGGTGCCTGCGGTGTTGGAGGACCATGAGGCCGCAGTGGCACTAGTGCTGGCGAATGTGCCTTGGCCGCCCGGGCTACAGGACCAGTCCACGCTTGTGTCCGTGAGGGGCGTGACGGAGGCCGTCAGGGAGACATCCTGGCCGAGTTTGACCGCCGTGGCACTGGGAGTGAGGGTCACCTTCACCGTGGAGGGATCCACCAGGGTGACCGCCGTGCTCGCGGCTGTGCCGTTGGCTTCCACGGGCGTCGCCGTGACGGTGTAGGTGCCCACGCTGGGACCGGCCGTGAACAGGGTGGCCGCGGCTCCGTCCCCGGCTGTCTGGGCGGGATTGAAACTGCCGCCGACAGGGGTCGTGGTCCAGTTCACCGAATTATCGGAGGCAGCCCCGCTTACGGTGGCCGTGAAGGAGGCCTGTCCGCCTGTGATCAGCGTGAGGGGCCCCTGGCTGAGTGTGGCCTTGGGTCCCTTGGTGATGGTGAGGGCCACGTCATCGACCGCGAAGATGGTGCCCGTGTCCGAACCTCCGGGCTGATAGGACTCGATGCGCAGCTTAACGGTCTTTCCGGCGTAGGCCTTCAGATCCGCGCTATATGATTTCCAGACCACCTTCGTGTTGGCATCCACCTCTGCGTTGGTGTTATCGAGGGTCTTCAGCGTGGTCAGCAGGTTGTCGTTCGTGTCTAGGATCTTCACCGTGAAGATATTGGCGGCGGAGCTGGGTGTCTTGGTCTTGTTCGCGATGCCCACCCAGAAGCTCAGATCGATGGCGCTGGCGTTGGGGAGGACGATCTCCTGGGAGGCGTAGTCCGTGCAGGACGCGCTCCAGTCACCGATGCAGAGCCAGCTGCTGCCATGGGGTGTCACTTCCGCATAGGAGGACGGGCCAAGGATCACATTGGCGTTTGGTCCAGAGTTGTCTCCCGGATTGATGAGGGTCCAGCCGATATTGCCCTTCTCGAAATCACCATTGAAGAGCCGCACCACATTGAGGGTTGCCGGTGTGCTATCAGCGGAGCCCGAGCCACCGTTTGTGTGCAGGACGACTTGGGCTTGGTCGTCGGTGTCTGCGGCGTTGTCGAGGGTGTAGGTCGGATTATCGGCACCTACGGAGGTGCCGTTCTTGGTCCACTGGAAGGAGAGGGGGCCCACGCCTGTTGCTCCCGCGACGAAGGTGACCGAGCCGCCCAGCTTCACATCCTGGGTCAGGGGTTGGGGGAAGATCGTGGGTGTGGCTCCAGTCCCCTGGACCAGGTCCACGCCCCAGATATTGCCCACGCTGCCACCCTCACTGGAAGTGCCCATCACGCGCACGGCGGTGGGGAAGGAGAGGCCTGTTTTGGTTGCCGTGAGCGTCTGGGGGCCTGCTTTGAGGCCCTTCAGGGCGTAGATTCCATTGGTATTGGTGGTGGAATTGACAGCGCCGCTGGCGACCGCAACGCCTGCTACTGGGCTTCCGGAGCCATCGGTGACGCGGCCGCTGAGGATTTCCCCGGTGCCAATCTTGAACACGTTGTAGATGCAATCATCGATTACGTTGTACGTGCCCTGGGAAGTCTCGATATCTGGCAGGTTGTACCAGGCGTCGTCGCTACCGCTCCAACCCATATTGAGATGGTGGTAGAGGGTTGAGCTCGCATAGCCGTAGCCGTCGCAGACGATCTCGTGGCCATCTCCATCGGCGCTGGAAATCCCGAAGATGACGGGGTAGCCGGCGTCCAGATTGGGTTGGACCATTTCCGTCAGGCCAGAGCCGCTCAGCGAGCCGCCGTTGGAGCCGTAGATGGCATTGGTGTATTTGAAGGTATTCTTCAAAGCTCCCGACACATCGGCACTGTAGGCGCCAGATCCATCGCTGGCATAGCTCATCTTGACCGACAGGCCCGCGTCATAGCAGAGGGATCCAACCATCCCACGTTGGGCATCGGGTGTGGAGGAGTTGAGCGTGAAGGACATCAAGGACCAGTCGTAGGCACCGCCCAGGCCATCCCCGCCCCGTGTGCTCAAGGTCTTAGTCACGGTCGTAGTCCCTGTTTTCACCTTGACCGTGAAGGTATTGACGCCGATCCCAGTGCTTGGGAAGGAATGGAAGCGCATCAGTTGGGCCATGGCCGTGGCTACGCAGCCGCAGACGTAGTGGCTCGGCGTCCAGTAGTTGTAGGCAATGAGCCCATTGCTGGAATCATTGACGGTGCTCTGGCTCCATTTACTGGCGACCAGGGGCGCGACGCGCACATCGTTGACGGTGTTCAGGGAAACGGTGTTGGCATTCCCCGCCAGCGCCTCCCATTTGGCCTGGGTCGCACGGGTGCTGGTCTGCGATAAGTGCGGAGCCTTGCCATTCAAGGTGGGGGCGATGCGGGCCAGGCGTGTCCGGAGATCCCGCTGGAGCAGCAGGTAGAGATGGCTCTCGGCATCCGTCTTGAGAACCCCGTGGGCCGAGAACGCGACGATGGGCTCCAGGAGATCATCCGGGGCCACGATTACGAATCCCTCGGGGGCTAGGCGAACCTCGTGGAAGAGGATCTGACCATCGACGTCCCTGTGGGTTTCGATGGTGGCGATATCGGCCCCGAGGGGGGTCCTCAAGGGGGCAGGCGTGCGTTGGAGCCACGTCTGGACGGCTTGATTGACCTGCATGGAATTGACCGGGGCCGCCAGGGCCGCGGTGCTTGCCACGAGCAGGAGCCCCAGGGAGGTGAAGGCGGAACGGTTGCGCGAGAATTGCATAGGCTCTCCGAGGCGATCCATAGTGTGATCCAACATCGAATGGGGGAGTGGACCCCATTCTTTTCGATTCGAACATGGCCTAAGCGATGCCATCTGGCTCCGATCCTTCATTGTCCAGGAGGGGCTCAGATTGCGATGTTAAGAAATGTTAAGATCACGCAATGGAGATGCCTTCGTACTGGCTCACTTCCTGGGCATTGAAGCTCGATCTCACCAGGGGGCCGGCATAGACGGTGCGAAATCCCAGGGCCTTGGCCCTGCGGCCCAGCGCGGCGAACTCGTCCGGGTGGATGTAGGCCTGGACGGGCAATTGGTGGCGGGTGGGCCTCAAATACTGGCCCAGGGTCAGGATGTCCACGCCCGCCTCCACCAGGGCGGCGAAGACCACCATCAACTCCTCTTCGGTCTCACCCAGGCCCAGCATCAGGCCCGATTTGGTGCGGAACTCGTCGCCGTAGAGGGCCTTGCCCAGGCTCTTGGCTTCCTTCAAGACCCTCAGAGTGCGCTCGTAGCGGGCGGAAGGGCGCACCGTTGAATAGAGGCTGGGCACGGTTTCCGTGTTGTGGTTGAAGACGGCGGGGCCTGCGGCGACCACGGTGGCCACGGCCTCCAGATCTCCCAGGAAATCGGGCACCAGGACCTCCACGCCCACGCCGGGGCAGCGCCGACGGATCGCCCGGATCGTCTCGGCGAAGTGGGCGGCGCCGCCATCGGGCAGATCATCGCGATTCACCGAGGTGAGCACGGCGAACTTCAGCTCCAGCTCCGAGACCCGAGCGGCCGTTTCCTCGGGTTCACAGGCGTTCAGGGGGTTCGGTCGCCCGCTCTGGATCGCACAAAAGCCACAGGCCCGTGTGCAGGTGTCACCCATCAGCAGGAAGGTGGCCGTGCCATGGGTGAAACAGTGATTGCGGTTTGGACAGCGAGCCTCCTCGCAGACCGTGTGCAGACCGGAGGACCTCAAATCAGTCTTCATCGCGTGCAGTTCCGAGAGCTTCACGCGGTCCCGGGTGATCCATTCAGGAAGCCGCACATGGCCATTCAGGACCTCCCGACCGGCACGCTTGGAGAAACGGGGCATTGGACACCTCCCCTCCAGTTTGAACCCTGGGATCCGGGAGTGGGTCACGGCCGCTGTAAAGTGGAGGGATGTTCAGTCCCCTTCAGCGCATGCTAGCCCGGGAGCAGCGGGCCTTCCTGGCCAGGAATCGCCGGGACTGGGTGGAGCACCTGTTGCAGGTCCGGGATTTCCTGGGCGAGGGCCTGGAATGCGCCGATCCTCAGCGGCCCATCCTCATCCTGGGGGCTGGCTCGGGCCTGGAAGTGCCCTGGGATAGGGCCCCCAAGGGCAGCACCGGCTGGGATGCCGATCCATTCAGTCGGGTGCGGACCTTGCTCCGGCATGGCCGCCGGGCTCCTTGGGTCTTCGGAGATATCACGGGGGCCTTTGTTCCCTTGCAGTGCGCCGCCCAGCGGGCTGTGCGGGAAAGCTGGTCGGGACGCCGCCGCCGCTGGGAGATCGCCCGCCTCCGACTCGCGGCCCTGCTGCCCTCCCTGCCTGTGGAACCGCTCCCCCTGGAGGCTTGGATCGCGCACCATCATCCCGGCACCATCCTGGCCGCCAATTTCATGGGCCAGCTGGCGCCCTTGGCCCAGCGCATCGTGGAAGGCGCCTTCGCCCCCGAGGGACCCTGGGGATTCGATCCGGACGAGGTGGATCCTCTGGCGGTGGCCCTGGATCTCTGGACGGCCCGCCTCCTGAAGCGCCTCCTCGAGGTGTTGCAGGAGAGCGATGCCAGGCTCTGGATGGTGCATGACAGGGCCGTGCTGGGTGAGGGACCTATGGTGGAGTTGGGGGCCTTCACGGCGGAATGGAAGGCCCAGTTGCGGGCCGCGGGTCCCCTGGAAATCATCGATCCCTTGGTGGGTGTGGATGTGATGGCTGCTCTCCAGGGCCGGCCCCTCCTTCATGGGAAGCGTTGGCTATGGCCCCTCGGGCCAGGGCAGCTGCACGTGGTGGAAGCGCTGGCCTGCTGAGCCGGGACAAATCTCCCCCTTCGTGGCCACTTGCCCTGGAAGAGGGCGGGATCTGTGTTCAAATGGATCCTTTGCGGCTACGGGTTGGTAGCTCCTTCAGGTGCCTATGCCTCAGTTCAAACGTTTCGTTCTCGGTCGTCGGCTCGCCAGCGATGAGATGCACAACACGAAGGTGAATAATTTCGTGGGGCTGGCGGTCTTCAGTTCGGACGCCCTTTCCTCCGTGGCCTATGCCACCCAGGAAATCATGGCCAGCCTCTCGAGCAATCTCCATGGTTTGGTCGGGATCACCCTCGCGGGTGCGACGGCGGCCCTTATGGGGCTCTCCATTCCCGTGGCTCTCAGCATCGTGGGCCTACTGGTCATCCTCGGCATCGGCTACCGGCAGACGGTGATGGCCTACCCCGGCGGCGGCGGGGCCTACATCGTGGCCAAGGAGAACCTGGGTGAAGTGGCGGCCCAGACCGCGGGAGCCGCGCTCCTGATGGACTACATCCTCACCGTGGCGGCCAGCGTTTCCTCGGGCGTCGCGGCCGTCAGCTCCGCCGTGCCTTCTCTTGGCGGCTACAACGTCACCATCACCATCGCCGCCATCCTCTTCATCGCCGTGGCCAATCTCCGGGGCGTCAAGGAATCCGGCGCTCTCTTCAGCATTCCCACCTATGGGTTCATCTTCCTGATGATGCTCATGCTGGCCGTGGGATCTGTGAAGGCCATCCTGGGCGGGGGACCGACCCCTGTGCAGGTCCATCAGTCGGTGCAGCAGGCCACCAATATCTCGGGATTCGCCCTGGTGTGGGTCTTCATGCGGGCTTACAGCGCGGGTTGCACGGCTCTGACGGGTGTGGAGGCCATCTCTAATGGCGTGACGGCCTTCAAGGAACCGGCCTCCAGGAATGCCGCCAAGACCATGGTTTGGATGATCACGCTGTTGGCCGTGATGTTCCTGGGGATCACGCTCCTCTCCAGTAAGTTCGGCGTGGTCTACGCCCATAGCGCCGATCCGAGCCATGTCGCGGAGACACTGCTCTCCAAGCTGGCCAAGGCCATCTATGGCGATGTCACCCATGGTCTGCCCAAGCTGATCTACTACCTGACCCAGGGCTTCACCTTCGCCGTTCTGGTGGTGGCAGCCAACACCGCCTATGCGGATTTCCCGAGACTGGCCGCCCTTCATGCGGGGGATGGCTTCCTGCCCAAGCAGCTCAGCAGCCAGGGCGACCGTCTGGTCTTCAGCAATGGCATCCTCCTCCTGACCCTCGTGAGTTGTGCCCTGGTCTGGATCTGCCACGCCAACACCGATCTCCTGCTCCCGCTCTACGCCCTGGGCGTGTTCATCGGCTTCACCATCAGCCAGACGGGCATGGTGGTGCACTGGCTCAACCGGAAGAAGTCGGAACCGAAGTGGCTCCTGAAGGCCGTGGTGAACGCCTTCGGCGCGGCTGCGGCGGGGATCGTGATGCTGGATATCGGCATCACGAAGTTCGTGCATGGGGCCTGGATCATCGTGCTCCTGGTGCCAGGACTGGTTGTCGTCTTCTTCCGTATCCACCGCCACTACATTCGCGTCCGTTCACGGTTGGCCGCCAGCCGCACGGAACACATCTATGCCCGGAAGAACCGTGTCATTGTGCTGGTTTCGAGAATCCATCGGGGCACGCTGGAAGCCATTCGATACGCCAAGACCATTGCCGAGCGCGGCCAGGTGGAGGCCCTCACGGTGGATTTCCTGGATGCCTACGGGAAACCCAGCGCCGAGCGCGCGCGCCTCGAGGCCGACTGGCACCGGTACTGCGAAGGCATTCCCCTCCGGGTCTTGGAGAATTCCTTCCGGAAGATCGTCGAACCGGTGGCGGAGGAGTTGGATCGCATGAGGGCCGCAGAGCCGGAGTGCACCTTCACCGTGGTGTTGCCGGAATTCGTCACCGAGCACTGGTGGGGCAACCTCCTCCACAATCAGACGGCCCTGCGCCTCAAGGCGACCCTCCTCTCCAGGCCCAAAACGGTGGTCATCTCCATCCCCTACCATCTGGATTCAGAGATGGAGTGAACTTTCCAATGGATTGATCTCCCCAGGCAGTGGGCGATGGCTTATGCTTAGCCCAATTCCGCCCTATGTCTGAACTCAAGCGCTTCCTCCTCGGCCGACGCCTAGCCAGCGACGAGACCCATCACACCAAGCTGAACAACTTTGTCGGCCTTTCGGTATTCAGCTCGGATGCCCTCTCCTCGGTGGCCTATGCCACCCAGGAGATCATGGCCTCCCTGTCCATGGCCCTGCCCCAGGGTGTGGCGGTCGTGTCTGTGGCGGGTTTGGCCCAGCCGCTCTTCGGGATGTCCATTCCCGTGGCCCTTGGCATCGCGGGTCTGCTGCTCATCCTGGGGGTGAGCTACCGGCAGACCATCCTGGCCTATCCCACGGGAGGCGGGGCCTACATCGTGGCCAAGGCGAACCTGGGGGAACTGGCGGCCCTGGTGGCGGGGGCCTCCCTACTCACGGACTACATCCTGACGGTGGCGGCTTCGGTCTCCTCAGGGGTTGCAGCCGTGACGGCGGCGGCACCCTTCCTGTTGGGTCATAACGTCCTGCTCACCATCGTCGCCATCGTCTTCATCGCCGTGGCCAATCTGCGAGGGGTGAAGGAGAGTGGCGCCTTCTTCGCCGTGCCCACATACGGATTCGTGATCTGCATGATGATCCTGCTTTCGGTGGGATTCTCCCGCTGGGCCTTCGGGAGCGAGGCCCTCACCCCCAGCCTTCAGCAGGTACAAGGGGCCCTCGATCACGCCCAGCGCTTCTCGGGTTTGGCGCTGGTGTGGATCTTCATGCGGGCCTTCAGCGCGGGATGCACGGCCCTCACCGGCGTGGAGGCCATCTCCAATGGGGTGCAGGCCTTCCGGGATCCGCCGGAACGGAACGCCTCTAAGACCATGATCTGGATGGTGCTCCTGCTGGGAACCATGTTCCTGGGCATCACCCTCCTCTCGAACCACTTCGGCGTGATTTACGCCCATAGCGCGAACCCTGAAATCGTCGCGGAGACCCTGCTCTCGAAGTTGGCAAAGGTCATCTATGGGGATGTGGCCCATGGCTTGCCCAAGCTCATGTACTACCTGACCCAGGGCTTCACCTTCGCCATCCTGGTGGTGGCGGCCAACACGGCCTATGCCGACTTCCCGCGCCTGGCCGCCCTTATCGGCCGCGACGCCTACATGCCCAAGCAGTTCGCCGTCCAGGGCGATCGGCTTGTCTTCTCCAATGGCATCATTATCCTCACGGTGCTCTCCTGCGGCCTGGTCTGGATGATGAACGCCAATACGGATCTGCTGCTGCCGCTATACGCGCTGGGCGTATTCACGGGCTTCACCCTCAGCCAGGCGGGCATGGTGATGCACTGGATCAACCTGAAGGGGAAGGTGCCCCACTGGCATACCAAGGCCCTCGTCAACGGTCTGGGGATGCTCACCTCAGGCATCGTGATGCTCGATATCGCCATCACCAAGTTCGCCCACGGCGCCTGGCTCATCGTGGTGCTCATCCCGGCCCTGGTGGTGCTCTTCCTGAATATCCACCGCCACTATATCGGCCTCACGGCCAAGTTGGCCGCCAGCCGCCTGGACGCGGCACTACCCACCAAGCATCACGCCATCGTGCTCATCTCAAGCCTGCACAAGGGGGTCGTCCAGGCCCTGCGCTATGCCCGGCTGATCAGTGGTGATCGGGTGGAGGCTCTCACCGTGGACCTCGGCTCCGACGGGTACAACGATAGCCCCGCCATCCAGAAGCTCCGCGCCGATTGGGTCTACTACGGCATGGGTGTGCCCCTCCGGAGTGTGCCAAGCCCCTATCGCCGTATCGTGGAGCCGATCCTGGCCGAAGTGGATCGTTTCCGTCTCGCCGAGCCCGATGTCTGCCTCACCATCATCCTTCCCGAATTCGTCACCCGCCACTGGTGGGAGCGCGTGCTCCATGGCCAGATGGCCCTGCGCATCAAGGCCCAGCTCCTGCTCAAGCCCGGAGTCATCGTCACCAGCGTGAGGATGCACCTGCCGGATTAGGAGCCCCCGACGGCTTAGCGCAGCCTAGGCAGGGGCCGCGCCAGGATCTCCTGGCCCGTGAGCAGCTCGGCCAAGGTGCGGTGATTGGGGGTGAGGATCAGGCAGAGGAAGGAGAGCGGGAAGAGGGCCACCGAGAGGAGATGGAATATAGAGAAGGTGAGGCGCTGCTCGGGCTGGCCCGTGTCCAGCAGCAGGCCCTGGGAACCCATCATGGGGGACTGTCCCGTGAGCGCCATGGGCACCATGATGAAGGCCCAGGATATGCCGACGTGCACAGGCACCAGGAAGGGCCAGAGTTCGCCGTAGACTCGCCCCAGGGGCGCCCGGCAGAGGGCGGCCGCCAGCAGGGCGAAGAGGCCGTTGAGGAGGGCGAGGATCATCAGTTCCGCGAGCTCCATGCGCACCAGGGGCCAGAAGGAGGTCTCCTGGGCTTCTAGGTCTGGGGAAGGCTGGGGTGGGGGCAGGGGCAGGGGCAGGGGCTCTATGGGAAGCCCAGGGGTGGGTTCCGGAATCAGCACGGGCGTGACGCGGCCCAGGGCCGGCACCGAGAGGGCCTGGGTCCGGTCTTCGGTGGGGATCGAATGCTGAAGGGCACTGGCCTGGAACAGGAGGGGGCGGGGGAGCGCCTGCCGGGCCAGGCTCAATCCACACACCGGGCATTCCACCGCGAAGGGTGAAAGCCGGGAATGGCAACTGGGACATTGATTGCGGGTAGACACGTCGGCTGGACTCACCCCAGGAATTGGATCCAGGCCCTGCGCTCCTCGGCGCTCATGGCCTTGATGCGCCCCAGGAAGACCAGTCGCGCCCCCCAGGCCTTGTCCGCGGGGAACATGGCACGGCCGCGCTTGAGTTGGTCCTCCGCATCCCCCCAGCGTTCCTTGAGGGCATAGATCTGGGTCAGGTTGAGGCTGAGACGGGCCAAGCGAGCCTTGAGATCTGCGTCGTCCGGGGTCTTCTTCAGCAGGCCCAGCAGCATTCGCTCGGCGCCATCGAGTTCACCGCCCTGCAGGAGCTTGTCCACTTCCTGGATGGAGCCCTGGCCTCCGGCCGGGGATTGGGCCATGGCGGCGCTGGCCTGTCCCATCAGCTGGGCGGCGGGTGCATCCAGAGGATTCTGGACGATGAGTGCCTGGGCGCGGTAATAGGCGCGGAGGGGATCGTCGCTGAGGGCGGATTCGGCCTCCCGGCGGATGGCCTCGGGGGATTCGCCCAGGTTCGTGATATCCAGGTTCCGGGCCACCGAGGCCAGGGCGGTCTCCCTGAAGGAGATGGTCTTCTGCTTCAGGAGCGTCTCACCCCGGTTCCACCGGATCACCAGATAGATCACATTCAAGGCCACCACGCTCCCCAGGATGGCCCCAATGATCTTGGGCTCCTTGAGCCAGGGTGGGATCTCGGCTTCCAACTGCCGCAGCAGGCGGGGTAATTCCAGGCCCTTGCGTGGGGGAGGAGCCGGAGCCGTGAGCAGGGAGGGCGGCTCGGCGGGATCGGTTTCTGGAAGGGGCGGTTCTAGGGGCAGGGGAGGGGTTATGGCTGCATCCCTTTGGGCCCCTGGCAGGGGCGGTGTCGGGGGGTAGAGTTGGGCCGAAGGGGCGGCATGGGTGCCCCTGCGGGCCTCCTGGAGGGTCTCGGCCTGGTGAAGGCCCTGGAGCGCCCTGACATTCTGGGGGGCTAGTTTCAGGGCCTCCTGGAACAGGAAAGCCGATTCCTCGAAGCGTCCCTGATGGAGGAGGGATTCGGCCTTCCGAAGATGGGTTTCGATCTCCTCCCAGAGAGGCTCCACGGCGGGCTTTTCGATGGGCACTGAGGGCGGTTGGGATTCCTTCAGGGCCAGGGCCCGGTAGGCCTCGGCGTCCGGGTGGTGAGGCTCCAGCGCGAGGACCTCCTCCCACTTGAGAATCGCCTCGGCGCTCATGCCCATATCGAAGAGCTGGGTGCCCTCCCGCATCAGTTGTTCTATTCGCGCCGCCTGTTCCCCGGGATGGACGCCTGTGGGGGGGAGTTCCTGGGGCACGGGGATTGCCCCGTCCGAGAGGGTGTCCAAGCCCAGATCCCGGCGGGCATCCTTGATGTAGGCCCGGGCCAGCTGGTGCTCGGGTTCGATGCCGAGGAGCTGCTCCCACTTGCGGAGGGCATCCTCGGGCTGGCCCATGTCGTAGAGTGTGCAGCCATCCCGGAGGAGCCGGTCGACCTCGTCCTTATTTGGGGCCAGGGCCTCTTTCGGTGCGGAAGGCGCCGGAGCGGGGATAGCCCCTGTACCCAGGTAGAGTTCCGGGGCCAGGGCGGCGGTGGAGCGGGGACTGGGTTGCTTCGGCGTTTCTGGGGTGGGTTGGCCCAGGGCCCGCTGGGCGCCTGTGATGTAGCCCTTGGCCAGCACATTGGAGGGATCCCTCTCCAGGACCAGGGCCCACTTGGCGATGGCATCTTCGAAGTGCCCCGCGTCATAGAGGGTGCAGCCCTGTTCCAGCATCCGGACGAGTTCGTTGGGGACTGCCACCTCCGGCGGTGGGGCGGGATGGGGCTCTGGTTGGGCGACCGGTTCCTGCTTGGCTTCGGAGATGAGGCCATCCTGGGTAGCCCGGGCGTCGAAGTAGAGCTTCACCTTGTAGAGACCGGCCCGAGCCTCAGCATGATTGGGTGCTTTCTTGAGGATGGCCTGCCAGATCTGGCCTGCCTGGACCACGTCTCCGACCTCGAAGAGCACGGCTGCCTTCTTGAGATAGGATTCGAAGGGATCTCGGGTTGTCATGGTTCACATCATCATGTGCGGGTCATCCGTGCGGACCAGCAGCATGAAGGTGCTGCGGCCGCAGGTGAACTCCTGTCTGTCTGTGAGTTGGATGGTGCCGAAGATCTGGACTCCGTCCACGAAGGTGCCGTTGGTGGAACCCAGATCCGTGAGCCAAACCGACCCGTTGGTGTGGATGTCCACGCGGCAGTGGCGCCGGGAGCATTCCGGGTCCTTGGTGAGGATATCGCCTTCCTCTCGGCCGATGATGGTCTGGGAGGTGGTGAGCGGTCGCACGGTGGAGGACATGGGCCCGGAGAGGAAGGCCAGGCTGTAGTGCATGCCAGCCGGGAGGCTAGCGCCGAGCCCGGCCTGGGAGAGCATGGACTCCCGACTCCGCTGAGCGGTCGTTTCCCGGGCAGAGGCGAGAGCCACGGTTTCCGTGCCCTCTGGGCCAAGGCCGGGCCTATTTGGCGGCAGGGGGGGGGAGGACACGGCCAGCGGCGAGGTGGGGTCTTCCTGGGGGGCGGGGTTGGGCACCTCGAACACTGCAGCGCACTTCGGACAGCGGAAGCGCTTGTGAGGGGCGCCCTGAAAGCGGGCCTCGTCATACTGGAAGCGGGCTGAGCAGGACGGACAGACGACGATCATGGATGCCTCGAGCTTGATTGTCGCTAGTTTAGCGTTGGCGCGGGTGCGGAGCCCTTAGGAAATAACCCTTTCTTTCCCTGCCGCCAGGGATCCCCAGGACAAGGCCGCCGTTAAGCGGGCAGGAGGGCCTTCTGGCAAGGGTCTACTTGCTCTTCCGGGTGGCGAAAAAACTGAATGCGGAGCGCAGGGGGACCCCGGTGGGCACCCTGAAGCCCGTGACCGTGGCAGGAAGGGGCTGGTTCATCTGGAGGGTGCCCAATTCCAGGAGCCAGGTATCCCCGCTGCGCTCCACCCAGGTGACCTGGCGGGGGAGGTATTTCTCCCGGTCCACCCAGATGTAGAGGGCCTGAAAGCGCTTTTTCATGTTGTAGCTTCGGGGTATCAGCGTGGCCAGGTAGCAGCCTGGAAGCTCCCTGCCTTCGCCGACGGTGAGCCGGAAGTAATCCGAGAGATCGGAGAGCTTCTGACCCAGCCCCAGGAAACGGCGGTCGTGGTTGCGGATGAAGCCGATCTTCAGCCGCTCCCCCGTGCCCCCGCTGGGGCTGTAGGAGACGAGTTCCTTGGGGGTGATATGCAGGATCAGGTCCTCGGGAGCCGAAAAGGTGAAATGCACGAATTCCGAACCCTGGAGGTAGAGGGTGCCCCGGGTGACGGTAGGGGTCCTGAGCATGGCCCGGCGCAGGGTAAGGGTGAAGGGGGCCTGAAGGGAGGCCACCTTGGCTTGGGCCACATCGAAGCGCTCCACCAGTTCCTTAGGGGGGGGGGCAGCGGCGCCCAGGGTGAGGGCGGTGAACAAGGAAAGGATCCGGGTCCTCATCAAAACACCGAGAGCGCGGCACCCTTCATGGGGCGGTCCTGGCTGGCCTGGATGCCTGCCCCAATGTGCCATCCGCCCCCATGCACGAAGAGGGTTATGCCGCCCCGGATGAGGGCCTGGCCCTCCAGTTCGCGTCGTTCGGCTCCGATGACCAGGGTGAAGGAGGCGTTCGGATTCATTCGCAGGGAGGCCGTGGAGATCCGCTGTCGCACGGGGAAGGGCATGCGCATGGCCTTGTTGATATCCGAGTCCACGCTCAATTGCACGGTCGCGCCCAGGTCCACCTGGAAGCCCGCCCGGGCCTGGGGGCCCTCGTAAACATCCCCGAAGTGTCGGGCCAGGAGCCGGTCCACCGTGGCGCCGAATCGAATGCCCTGCACGAGTTCCTGGATGTAGCCGAGATCCAGGGTGAGGACGTTCCGGGTCTTGCCAAAGGTGTCCTGGTAGGCGAGGAGATCCTGTCCATCCAGGGGAATTTGATCCGGGGCCGGATTGAGGGCCGCGATGGCCTGGCCGGTCTTCCATCGCTCCACCCGGAGGGAGATGCCGTAGCCCGTGCCCTGGTCAAAGGCCCCGGCCCCCAGGCAGACTCGATCCACCACCGTACGCCGCACATCCACGGTGGTCGTATTCAGGGCGAGGCCCGTGCCCAGATGGTTGGGATCCAGATCCGGCCTCGCCATGAGGCCCGTGTTTTCCTCCCTCGTATAGGAGCCGTAGGTGCCCTTGTCCGAGTACGCCAGGCCGAAGCTGCGGGTGCGCTGGGCCCAGGACTTATCGGCGAGAGTGGCCAAGTCGCTCGCGAAGCGGGCCGGATTGGAGAAACCTTCGAGGGCCGTCTTGGTGTCCTTGGAACCCTCGTCCCCCTCGGCCCAACCCAGGTAGACGCCGGTGGCGGGCTTATTGAAGCGGGCCGGATTGCCCAGGGGGTTGAGGCCCTCGGAGAATACCCGGGAACCGCCCAGGGCCGCGCCATCGGCGAAGATCGGCGCCTGAGCCGAGAGCGCGCCAGAGGCCAGGGCCAGGAGGGTGATCAGTCGTGTGCGTGTCATGGAGCCATCCTGCGCCGGTTAGGAGGTCGCCGCAACGGCCAAGGGCTCCCGCTGGGAGGCCACATGGACGAGAATCCCGGATTCCCGCAGGGCTTCTTCCGCGGCGAAACGGGCCAGTGCGGGTTCGTTGTTCTGCTCACTGAGATGGGCCAGCACCACGGCGCGCAGACGGGGGGAACGCACCCGGTCCAGGAGCTCGGCTGTGGATTCGTTGCTGAGGTGGCCCACGCGGCTGAGGATGCGCGCCTTCAGGACCGGCGGGTAATCGCCCTCCCGCAGCATCCGGATATCGTGATTGGCCTCCAGAGCCAGGAGGTCCAGGCCCTGGCAGTGATCGGTCACCAGGGCCGTGGGATGTCCCAGGTCCGTGACGACAGCGGCGGCCATGCCTCCCATCTCCACCCGGTAGGCCACGGGATCGGTGGCGTCATGGGGGGTCGAGAAGGGCAGGATGCGCCAACCCTCCCAGTCCGTGGCGTGACCCGGCCGCAGGGGGATCCAGCGCTCCGCGGGCACCTGGACGCCCTTGATTTGGCAGATGGCCTTCAGGGTTTCCTCGGTGGCGAGGATGGACCAGTCCGTGTGTTTGAGCAGCACGGGAAGGGCTGCGATGTGGTCCGAATGCTCATGGGTGAAGGCCACGGCCTTCACGGTGGCTAGGCTCCAGCCCAGGATCTCCAGGCGCGTGCGGATCTGCAGGTAGGAGAGGCCCGCATCGATGAGCAGGGTCCGGTCCCCGTCCGTCAGAGCATGGCAGTTCCCCTTGGAACCCGAGGCGAGGGAGGCGTAGCGCATGGTCTCAGGATACCGCGAAGCGTCAGGCCTCCCGGCCTCGCCAGGCGAGGAGCAGCCCGATGAAGCCGAGGCAGACCAAGGTGCAGGCGAGGCTGCCCTCGAGTCCCACGGGGCCGCCGGTGAACCAGTCCGGACGGGCATTCAACAATGGCTTGAGGGGAGCGATGGGGCTGCCCGTTCCGCTCACTGGAAATCCCAACAGGCTGCCCTGGGTCCAATTCCAGGCCCAGTGGATGCCCATGGGGAGGGCCAGGCTGTGGGTGCGGAGGTAGGCCAGGCCCAGCAGGACGGCCGCCAGGGCGATATTGAGGGTAGTCACGACCTTCAAGGCCGGGCCCGCAGACTGGATGCCGGGGTTGCTCCAGTGTCCGAGGGCGAAGAAGGCCGCGAAGAGCAGCTGGGCGGCCCAGGGGCCGAGCCCCTCGACCATCCGCTGGAAGGGGTAGCCCCGGAAGGTCGCCTCCTCGTTGATGGCCACCAAGAGGAAGACGCAGCCGCTCTGCAACAGGGGACGACCGCTGGCCAGGGGGCAGGTCTCCCAGGTGAAGCCGCCTGCGGCCCTCAGGATCAGGGCGGCAGCTCCGATGATGGTGCCTCCAGCCAGGATTCCCAGGGCCAGATCCCGAGCCCATGCGAGATCCAGGCGCAGGCCCAGGCTGGGCAGGGTCCGGCCTTCGAGGCGCAGGGCGGCCCAGCTGAGGCCCAGGGCCAGGAGGGCGGGCAGCCCTTCTCCGAGAGGCCCGTTCATCCATCTTCCGAACCCGAATTGCGCTAGGCCGTTGACCAAGGACAGGGTGACCAGGAAGGCCAAGGCCTTCCAGCCGCTGCGGAGGCGGCCCTCGGGATCCAGGAGCAGGCCGAAGATGCGGGGCTCCATCCTAAAAGATCCGCGTGGTCTCGTCCCAATCGGGGGCTTGGGTCTGCCTCAGGCGGCGGTTGCCCAGGAGAAGGAGGAGGAGGGCGAGAGAGGCCACGGCCAGGCCAGGCAGGGAAGCCTCGAACCCGGAGGCACCCCCTGTGAGCCAGGGGTGAAAGGCGGGATTGGGTGTGGGGAGAAACAATCCCGGCGCGTGATGCCCGCTGATGGCGAAGCCCATGAGCGTGCACTGGGCAAAGCTCCAACCCGCGTGAAGGCCCAGGGGCAGGGCGAGGCTGCGACCCCGCAGCCAAGCTTCACCCAGCATGAGGGACATCAGGGCCAGGGCCAGCAGGTCCAGCAGGCGGGGGAGTCCGGTCGCCGTGGGCGCGAGCCCATGCATGAGCAGGAAGCCGAGGGCCACGATGATCTGAGCAGGCCAGCGTCCTACCCCTGCGATGAGTCGCTGGAAGATGTAGCCCCGGGCGAAGATCTCCTGGCTGAAGGCCTGGGTTCCCGCCAGCAGGAGGCCGCTGAGAATGGCGGGGATCACGTGGGCTTCACTGACGTGCCAGTGAATACCCCCCAGGGAGGCCAGGAAGAGGGCCGGAAGTCCCGCCAGTAGCAGTCCTCCCAGGAGGCCGCCCAGGAGCTGGCGAACCCATCGGCGGTTGAGCAGGAGGCCCAGGGAGGTGATGGGACGGCCTTCCAGGGCCAGGAAGGCCCAGCTCACCAGCAGGGTCACGAGGCCTGCCAGGAGGGGCGTAATCCATTCGGAAATCTGCCGGCCATTGAAGATCAGGCCCACGGGCGTGGAGATCAGGGGGCCCAGGAGGAACCAGGCCATCAGGAACAACAGAACGCGCCAACCTTGCCGCAGGCGCCGGTCCTTCCGCAGCAGAAAGGCCATCAGGAAGGCGGGCCAGCCCGCATGGGAGGGGTGGGGCAGCGGGGGCAGGCCCGGCAGCCTGATCAAAGGACGCCCTGGGTTGGGGCGAGGGGTTTCTCGTTGATTCGGGCGACCAGGGTGAAGGCGATCAACAATTGCATGGAGCCTCCGGGGGTAGGATGTTCGAGAATAGCGGCAGGTCGGGAGGGCTACCTACAGTGGGATGTTCCCGTGCTTCTTGGGGGGCATGGAATCACGCTTGGTCTCCAGCAATCCCAGGGCGCGCACCAGCTTCTTGCGGGTCTCCCGGGGCAGGATTACCTCGTCCACGTAGCCCAGGCCCGCGGCCACATAGGGATTGGCGAAGTCCTCGTTGTATTTGGCGATGATCTCGGCGCGCTTGGCGATGGGATCTTCGGCCTTGCTGATCTCCTTGGCGTAGAGCACGTTGGCGGCGCCCTCGGCGCCCATGACGGCGATTTCCGCGGTGGGGTAGGCGAAGTTGAAGTCCGTGCGGATGTGCTTGGAGGCCATCACGATGTAGGCCCCACCGTAGGCCTTGCGCGTGATCACCGTGAGCTTGGGCACGGTGGCCTCGCAGAAGGCGTAGAGGAGCTTGGCGCCATTCTTGATGAGTCCGTGGTGCTCCTGGTTCACGCCGGGGAGGAAGCCGGGCACATCCTCGAAGACGATGAGGGGGATGTTGAAGGCGTCACAGAAGCGCACGAAACGGGCCCCCTTTTCCGAGGCGGAGATATCGAGCACGCCGGCCAAGTGGGCGGGTTGGTTGGCCACGATGCCCACGGAGCGGCCCTCGAGGCGGGCGAAGCCGACGACGATATTGCCCGCATAGCCTTCCATCACTTCGAAGAAGTGGGCGTCGTCCACGATGCCCTTGATGAGCAGGCGCATATCGTAGGGTTTGCCTGGGTCGCCGGGCACGATCTCGTCCAGGGCCGCATTCTCCAGAGCCATATCCATCAGGGGGGCTCGGCGGGGCGCTTCGCCCATGTTGTTGGAGGGCAGGAAGGAGAGCAGTTCCCGTGTGTGGGCCAGGGCCGCCAGATCGCTGGGCACCACGAAATGGGCCACGCCGGACTTGTAACCATGGGCCGAGGCGCCACCCAGTTCCTCCTTGGTCACATCCTCGTGGGTGACGGCCTTGATGACTTCGGGACCGGTCACGAACATGTAGCTGGTATTGCGCACCATGGTGATGAAGTCGGTGATGGCGGGGCTGTAGACCGCGCCTCCCGCGCAGGGGCCCATGATGAGGCTGATCTGGGGGATGACCCCCGAGGCCATGGTATTGCGCAGGAAGATCTCCGCGTAGCCCGCCAGGGAGTTCACGCCCTCCTGGATGCGGGCGCCGCCGGAATCGTTCATGCCGATGCAGGGGCAGCCCACCTTCATGGCCATATCCATGACCTTGCAGATCTTCTTAGCTTGGGTGAGGGAGAGGCTGCCACCCACCACCGTGAAGTCCTGGGCGAAGAGGGCCACGGGGCGGCCTTCCACTCGGCCGAAGCCCGTCACGACGCCATCCCCCGGGATCTGCTCGCCGGGATTGGGGTTCACCATGAGGGCATCCACTTCCTCGAAGGAACCCTCGTCCAGGAAGGCGGCGATGCGCTCCCGGGCCGTGAGTTTGCCGCCCTGATGCTGCTTCTCGATGCGCGCCTGGCCGCCGCCCTTCAGGGCCGCCTCGTATTTAGCGCGTAGCTTCTCGATCTTCACGTGAAGGGTCATGGAATCTCCTGAATGGGGCGTCGAATTCTCGGCGGAAAGGAACCCGTCTCGCGTTTCTTGTGCGAGGCCCTGGACTTACGGGTGCGTAATCTAGGCGTCAGGGCCTGGGCGCGCGCCAGGTGGGGTGCACCCTGGGTCTGAGCCCCTCGGCCTTCGGGGGCCTCTGGCAGGTCTGAGCCCTGTTCCTCCATCGCGACCACAACGGCCGGACGAATGGAGACGGACCAGGAGTCCCCGGCAGGGGGAGCCGCGACAAGGCTGGCGAGGAGGAGGGTGAGCATCATGGTTCCGGATCAAAACCTTGAATTATAGCCCCCCGGCAGAGAATCCCTAAGGTCCTTGGTTCTCAAGGACTCAGCGCCGCCTCCAGGTTTCCAGGTTGCGGGCGATCTGGGCCAGATGGTCCCCCAGGTGTTTTTCGTAGATCTCCAGCCACCTTTCCAGGCTGACCTCGCCCCGCTCCGGATGCAGGACCCACTGACTCCATGCGGATTCTGGGAGTCCTCGCAACTGGCGGGCCAGGATTTCCCGGAGCAGTCGGAAGAGTTCCAGGGCCTCCTCCAGTGGATGGGTCGGGTCCAGGCTGGAGGCCCAGGCATCTTGGTCATAGGCTGGTATCGGGCTGCGGGGCTGAGCCATGATGGTGCGGGCCCGCAGATAACCCTGGAGCTCGGCTTCAGCCAGGTGAAAGACCACCTCCCGCACCGTCCACTTGCCCGGAGCGGGACGGTAATCCAGGGCCTCCTCGGGGCAGGCCACTAAGCACTCCCGCAGATGAGCGGGTCCCTGGGCATAGGCGAGAAGGCGTTCGGCGCGGGCTTCGGCGGTCATGGGATCCTCCGGGGCCATTTATACGCTTAAAAAGCGGGAATCGGCATGGCCGATCCCCGCTTTTTAAAGAGAAAAGGAAGTTCTAGCGGCCGCTCTTCCGCCAATCGGCCATGAAGCCCTCGATGCCTTTATCGGTCAGGGGATGCTGGATCATCTGATCGAAGACCTTGGTGGGGATGGTGGCCACGTGGGCACCGGCCAGGGCGGCTTCCGTGACGTGGCGGGGGCCGCGGATGGAGGCCGCCAGGACATTGGTGTCCAGGTCGTAGTTGGCGAAGATATTGACCAGATCCTCAATGAGCTCCATGCCCACATGGTTGCAGTCGTCCAGGCGGCCGATGAAGGGCGATACATAGGTGGCGCCCGCCTTGGCGGCCATGAGGCCCTGGGTGGCACTGAAGCAGAGGGTCACGTTGGTCTTGATGCCTTCGGCGGTGAGGGCCTTGCAGGCCTTCAGGCCTTCCGGAATGAGGGGGAGCTTGACGACCACGTTCTTATGGATCTTGGCCAGTTTCTTACCCTCCAGGATCATGCCCGCGGCCTCCAGGCTGATGACCTCGGCGCTGATGGGGCCGTCCACGATGCCGCAGATCTCCTCGATGATCGCCTCGAAGGGCTTGCCGGATTCCTTGGCGATGAGGCTGGGATTGGTCGTAACGCCATCCAGGATGCCCCATTCGTTGATGCGCTTGATCTCGTTGATATTGGCGGTGTCGATAAAGAACTTCATGGGAGTCTCCTTGGTGAAACCCTTCCATTCTCTCAGGACGGGCGCAAAGCTGAAAGCCTGGAGTCTCCCATGTCCCCTACCTCGATCCCCGTCCTCGACCGCGGCTTCGTGCGCCTCATCGATCACATGGGCACGGACCTGACGGTGGTGAACGCGGCGCGGGTCTCCTTCGGCAAGCGCAAGGAGGCCTTCGACGCCAAGGACGCCGATCTGGTGGAGTATCTGGCGGCCCATGAGCACACGGCGCCCTTCCGCCACGCCTATTTGACCTTCCATGTGAAGGCGCCCATCTTCGTTTTCCGCCAGTGGATGAAGCACCGGGTCGCCTCGGATTTCAACGAGATCAGCGGCCGCTACGTGGAGTTTCCCGAAGACGAATTCTTCGTTCCCGAGAGCTTCCGTCAGCAGGCCAAGGTTAATAAGCAAGGCAGCGAGGGGGAGATCGCCGAAGCCAATCGTGCCCAGGCGCGTGAAAGCTACGTGGCGGCCTGCCGGAACAGTGTGAGCGAATACAAGAAGCTGATCGAGCTGGGGGTCTGCCGGGAACAGGCCCGCTGCATCCTGCCCC
Source organism: uncultured Holophaga sp. (assembly GCA_963664825.1). Classification (GTDB taxonomy): domain Bacteria; phylum Acidobacteriota; class Holophagae; order Holophagales; family Holophagaceae; genus JAYREN01. The sequence continues at coordinate 1,442,261 of OY761614.1, read as the reverse complement.
TGGGACTCTACTCGGAGGTCTACTGGACGGTGAGTCTCCAGGCCGCGGCCCATTTCCTGCATCTGCGCCTGGATGGCCATGCCCAGTGGGAGATCCGTCAGTATGCAGAAGCCGTGCGCCAGCTCATCGAGCCCCTCTTTCCCGAAAGCCTGAAGGCCCTCATGAAGGCGCCCATGGCATGAGCGTTCCCCCCCTCAACCCGGGTCTCTTCCATCTGGATCCCTTCCATCTCTGGGTGATGCACTGTTCCGAGGGCCCTGTACCCAGGGCCGTAGTCAAGGGCGTGCGGGATTGGCTCCACAAGGAGCTGCTGCCCTGGGAGGTCCAGTGGAAGGAGGATTGCCTGGGTATTCCGGAGGCGACCCGCCTGGCCGGAGCTGCCGTGCTGGGATGCCGTGCCGAGGATCTCAGCCTGACACCCACGACCTCCTCGGGGCTAGTCACCATCGCCCAGGCCTATCCCTGGCGGGCCGGGGACGAGGTGCTGGTGCCCCTGGGGGAATTTCCCAGCAATGTCTACCCCTGGAAGGCCCTGGAATCGAGAGGCGTCTCCTTCCGGGAGGTCGCCCTCTGGAAGGGCCAGCGGGCGGGTGCCCAGGCCTGGGAGAGTGCCCCTCCGCCCACGAACGAGGACTTCGAGGCCCGCATCCTGAAGTCCCTGGGGCTGAGGACGCGCATGGTGGCCCTTTCCTGGGTGCGCTTCCAGGATGGCCTCAAGCTTGATCTGGCCAGGCTAGGCGCGGCCTGCGCGGAGCGGGGTGTCTTCCTGGTGGTCGATGGCATCCAGGGCGCGGGCACAGGCTTGCCTGATCTCCAGCATGTGAGCGCCTTCTCCACGGGTGGACACAAGGGGCTCTTGGCCCCCCAGGGCCTCGGTTTCCTGTGGACCCATCCGGATTTCCGACCCCTGCTCACCCCCACGGGCACCTGGCTCTCGGTGGAAGGGGGCACCGATTTCTCCCGAGCCTCCACGGACCACGACCGGGCCTGGCTGGAGGATGGGCGTCGCCTGGAACCGGGTTCACCCAATCTCATGGCCTGCAAGGGGTTGGGGGAATCCCTCGAACTGCTGCGGGGGGTGGGCGTGGAGGCCATCGCCGCCCATGTATGGCAGATGCAGGACCAATTCCTGGCCTCTCTCAGGGGCGTGCCCGCCTGGCGGGAGGAGGCTTACCGGCTCCGGGATCTGCTGGAGCGGGGGCGCCTGGGGCCCATCCTGGCCCTGCATCACGGCGATCGCGGCCCCCAGGCCCTGCAGCAGCTCCTGGACCAGGGCGTGAACCGCGGGATCTACGCCTCCACGCGCGAGGGCTACCTGCGCATCGCCTTCCATGGCTGGCATGAAGAGGGGGATATCTCGCGCCTGGCGGAATGGCTCAGCGGAATAGCCAGCTGAGTTTCATCTGGATGGCGTCATCACTGGGCAGATGGCGCAGGATGGCGAGATCTGGGCGGGGACTGAGGCTGGCCCGGCTATTGATGAGCGCATCGGTGTCGACCCCATGGGTATATACCAGGAAGAAGGCGCTGCCTGGCCTAAATTCCCAACGGGTGATGAGGTTCAGGTTCCAGACCCGGTTGCTGTAGGCGTCCTGGGGATTGACCATGCCATCTGGAAGTCCCGGCGCCAGTGTGCGGTCATCCAGGTAGTGTTTGAGGTCCCGGAAGGCCCAGTTGGCGTCCAGCCATTGGCTGAAGAACTGGACGCTGAAGGAGGGACTCAGGGCGTACGAGATGCGCAGGGTCTGGTCGAACTCGCCCAGGCGGCGCAGGCCCGTTACGGGGGCTGTGCCATCTGGTGTGTCATCGGGGGGGGTGACGTATTTCCGCTCCCCCTCGGTGCGGGTGGTGGTGCTGCTGAGCTGCACTTCGATGGCGGAATTCAGCTTGATGGACTGGTACAGGCTCATGTCCGTGGTGGGCCCCCCTTCGTACCAGGCCCGGCTGATTCCGAGGCGCAGGTACCAGGGGCGGTTGCCGGGAGTGTCAAAACCCAGGTTGAGGGAGGGGATCCGATCCGTGCGGAGATACTTCTTCACCGGATCCTCGAAGGTCCTCAGTTCCCGGTCGTCGTCGACCGGTAGATCCAGGCTGGCATTGACCCAGGTGCTGAAGAAATTGGTGAAATCCGTGCGGGCATAGGCCCCTATGTAGCGCTGGAATACATGGCCCGCCTGATCCCGAGCCAGGGAGGTCTCCAGCTGCCACTCCGGGTTGCGGAAGATGCCGAAGCTCCCGTCCCAGCGCCGATCGATGCCCAGGTAGGTGCGCTGTTCGTCGGCCCGGCTCAGGTAGCCCATGTCGTTGGGATTGAAGGTATGAGAAGCGTTGATGGCCTGGAATTCCAGGGTCCATCCGGAATGCCATTGGCGATTCAGGCGGAACCGCCCCCGGTAGCCCTCCTCCTGATCTCCGGGCTCCCGTGTGCCCGCCTGGCTGCGGGCCAGGGTGAATTCCGCGGTGGTGCTGCGGTCGCGGCTCTTGAGGACCGTATCCAGGGCCTGGACCTGGGCCTCCCGGCCATCGACACTGGCCTGGCGCATGAAGGAACCGAAGCCCCCCACATAGCTCCCACCCTCCCCCAGCGTCTGCTGTACCCGCAGGAGCCCGTAGTTGGTGAGGGGGTAGATCTCCCGTTGGAAGGTATCGCCAGAAGCATCCCGAAGGGTGGCCTTAGCCTGGGCCACGGAGGCTCCCAGCACGCCCAGGCTGAGTCCGCCTTCCAGCTTGGCCGTATATTTTGCGGCTCCGTTGATATCAGTAGCCTGAGGCCTATCGGTGAGGGTCTCCCCGGGGTTCAAGTCCGGGTCCGCAAGGCCCTGGCCGATGCGTCGGCTGTAGAGGAGGGTATTGCCGGCCACATGGAAGATCTCCATGCCTTCCAGGAAGAAGGGGCGTTTTTCCGTCAGGTAGGTCTCATAGGTGCCCAGGTTCAGGACGGCCTGGTCCACCTCTACCTGTCCGAAGTCCGGCCGCAGGGATAGATCCAGCTGGGAGTTGCTCGTGAGGCCCAAATGGGCATCGAAGCCCGCATGAGGCGTCCAGGTGCGGTCATCGTAGGACCGGGTCGTCTCGAACTTCCGCTCCAGGCTCACATAGGGCACCCATTCGCGGCGGAGCTGAGGGCGGATGCCTTCGATGCCCGTGAGTTCCGGGAAGCGACTCACGAAGGCGTTCTCCCCCCGGGGGGGGAGCTCCCAGTAGCTCGTTTCCCGCACAGGCCCCTGATCGGAGCGGCTGAAGTTGATGCCCCAGGCTTGGGCCTCGCGCCCGGGGCGGATCCGCAGGAGGGAAAGGGGGATCTTGAGCTTGGCGGTCCAGCCATCGCGATCCACCGAGACGGAACTCTCCCAGACGCCATCCCAGCTGGTATCCCCGGAGCCGCTGTCCTCGGAGTGGATGGCATCCCGCTGGACGCCGCTGGCGTTCACGGCGAAGGCCAGGGCCGAGCGGCGGTCCCTGAGGCTGTCCACGTACACCGTGAACCAGTCGCTGGAGCTGTCCTGGTCGCGGCGATGCAGGCGCCGGATGACTTTGGCCTGGCCCTTGGGATGGTGCATCCGGGCGCCCACATAGATGAAGTTGCTATCGTAGAGGACCTTCACTTCCGTGGGCAGGCCTGCTTCCTTGCCGAATTCAGGCCAGGATACGGTGAAGCCCGTGGCGGCTTCGGCGCGCTCCCAGACGGCTTCCGAGAGCCGACCATCCATCCGGATGGGCGTGGCGATGCGCAGGGCCCTCAGGGAATTTCCAAACCCTTGGGTGGAGAGGCAGAGGGCCAGACAAAGGGGCAGAGCTGGGTGGCGGAGCATCAGGAAGCCGTCGGAACCGGGTCGCCGGGGCTCCAGCTTACCACCTTACTTGAGGTATCTTCGGCCCAGGAGGACCTGCTCCGCTAAGATTGGATATCCGCTGGAGCTGCCATGCATGCCTTCCTCTTGAGCCTCCTGCTCGCCCTCAACCCCAACCAGACCGATGGAGGCTCCGTCGGCGTCAAGGGACAGCGCTTCCTGGCTGAAGTGGCCCGGACGGACCAGGAGCGGGCCAGGGGATTGATGTATCGCACCAACCTGGCGCAGGATCGCTGCATGTTCTTCGTCTATGACGAGGACAGCTACCACGCGATTTGGATGAAAAACTGCCTCATCGCCCTGGATGTGGTGTGGGTGAAGGCCGATGGCACGGTGGTGGAGATCAAGGAGAACGCCCCTCCCCTCTCGATGATGTTCCGGGGTTCCGAGATGGATATCCCCAATTACGGCGGCAAGGTCCTCTCCCGCCATTTCGTGGAATTCCCTGTCGGCACGGTGCGGCGCCTGAAACTCAAGGTGGGTGAGCGCATCGGTTGGGACCTGCAGTTCAAGGAGGGCGGCGGCCTCACAGGCGGCGCGCCGCTTCCGAAGGAAAGCCTCAAGGCCCGGAAGGCCCGCAGGAAGTAAGCCCTAAGCCTCGGGATTGCCCTTGGGATCGGGCCTGCGTCGGCTGGCGGGACGAGCCAGTGTGCGCAGGGCCTCCGGGATGGGGGGCAGGGCGGGCAGCTCCACTGGAGTGATCTGGTGGTCTCCGAGCACCTTCCAGGCCCGGGCCTGGCGGGGTAACCGCTCGGGCTGCATGACCTCCCAGCCTTGGGCGTAGCTCACGAAGGGCGGCATCACCAGGGCGAAGCCCGTGTAGAGGAAGGCTGGATAGCGCAGGAACTCCTCCTGGCCATCGGGACCGGCCAGGGGCACGGCGAAGAGGGGATGGAGGCCGCCGTTGATCCAGAAGCCCTGGGGCGGGTCGTGGCGCGGGTAGACGAAAATGCGTCGACGGTGCATCAGTGTGTGATTGCCCACCCGGTAGGTGTCCACGGGCTGCACATCGGTGCCTTCCAGGGCCGGTCCCCAGCTGCGTTCGGGATGGCCCACGATCTGCACCACTTCGCGGCCGGGACCCTGGAGTTTGCGGAAGAGATTGCGCAGTTCCTCGGCCTCCTCGCCCTCCACGTTCCCTTGAGCAGGCTTCACATCTCCCAATAGGGCGATGCGCTTGGGCTGGTAGTCGGAGATGAGGCCGAAGAGGCGTTCCCAGAGATCGCTGTGCTGCCCTGCCGGGATGACATCGGGGCGTTTCCTCCGCCCGGCACCCAGGCCCAGGAAGAGATCAGAGATGACGAGCGTCTCCTGCTTGGGCAGGATGACGGCCCGGCGGCTATCGAGGATCACATCATCGGAAAAGTTGATCTGCATGGGTCATTCCATTCCCATCCATTGGAACATGGAGCCGGGTAAACTTCGATGATGGTCGGCCCCCTCCTCCCCACCTTTCAGTTCTTCGCGGGCATGGCGGCCGGTCTAGGTGGGGGCGCACTCTCCGGGCTCTTCGGCGTGGGCGGAGGCATCGTCCTCATCCCGTTGCTGGCCGTTTTGCTGGGGTTGAACCAGCATCAGGCTCAAGGGGTCACCCTGGCGGCCATGCTGCTGCCCAATGGGCTACCGGCCGTGCTCCACTTCCGCCACCGGGGCATTCCCATCCACTGGCCCCTGGTGGGAGCCCTCATGGTAGCCTTTCTCCCGGGTGTTTGGATGGGGGCGAAGATCGCCAACCGGATCCCCGAGGGCCCTCTCCGCATCGGCTTCGTATGCTTCCTGCTGCTGCTCGCGGCCCGCACATTCCTGCAAAAGCCAGAGGCGCCCAAAGGCGATACCCAGCCGCTGCCACCGCCGCGATGGGCGCCGGGACTCGCCATCGGTCTGCTGGGGGGACTCTTCGCCGGGATGCTGGGCCTCGGAGGCGGTGTGGTGATGATTCCGCTGCTGGTGATCTGGCTCAAGCTGCCTCAGCACGAGGCCCAGCTCGCCAGCATCGCCGTCATGCTGCCGCCGGTGGGCCTGCCGGGCGTCATCGTCTACGCCCGCTCCCAGGCCTTCTTTCCGTGGATCGTGCTCATTGGCCTGGCCCTGGGCTTCCAGGCCGGCGCTCTCGGTGGCGCGAGGATGGCCACGCGCATCGCGGGCCCGCGCCTCCAGAGGATCTTCGCCGTGGTCATGGTTCTCCTCGCGGGCGTTCTGCTGGTGCGGTGATCAGGGCTTTCGCGCGTTGAGGATCAGCATGGCATCGCCATAGGAGAAGAATCGGTACCGTTCCCGCACGGCCTCCGAATAGGCCTCCTTGGCGAAATCCTGGCCCAGCAGGGCACAGACCAGCACGAAGAGCGTGCTCTCGGGCAGATGGAAATTGGTGAGCAGGTGATCGGCTGTGCGCAGGGTGTGACCGGGCTTGATGAAGATCCGCGTGGCACCGCTCCGCCGCAGATGCGCGCCATCCCAGGAACCCTCCAGGGTGCGCAGGCTCGTGGTGCCGATGGAGAGGAGGCCGCGGTCGCGCTCCACCAGCAGGGCCTCCAGCAGGGTGGCCGTGGCCTCGGGGATCTCGAAGCGTTCCTCATGCATGGGGTGGTCTTCGAGATTTTCCGCCGTCATGGGCCGGAAGGTGCCGAGGCCCACATGGAGGCGCACGGGACGCCAGAGACAATCCTTGGCCTCCAGGCGCGCGATGAGTTCGGGCGTGAAGTGCAGGCCCGCCGTGGGTGCTGCCACGGCCTCGCCTTCGGCTGCGTGGAAAGACGTCTGGTAGCGGGTCTCGTCTTCGCCCTCCGGGGCGTGATGGATGTAGGGAGGCAGCGGCAGGCGGCCGATGGCGTCCACGGCGTCCCAATCCAGGTCCTTGCCATCGCGTTGGATGCGGATCCGACGAAGGCCCTCCTCGAGGGTGTCCTCGATCAGGCAGGTGGCCATGGCCTCGCCGCTGGCGGGATCCAGGACGGTGGTCGTCTTCCCGGGCTTCAGCTTCACGCCGGGGCGCACCAGGGCTTCGAAGGAACCATCCGGAAAGGCGCGGAGCAGGAGAGCCTCCCCTGCCCCGCCTCCGGATCTTCGCAGGAGAAGCCTCGCATGGCGCACCTTCACATCGTTGGGCACGCAGAGGGTCCGGGCCGGGATGAAATCCGGCAGATCGCGGATGGTGGCGTGGCGCAGGGTGCGGGCCTGGGCGTCCACCACCAGCAGGCGGGCCCCATCGCGCTCCGCCGCCGGGTGCTGGGCGATGAGTTCCTCGGGCAGTTCGAAGGAGAAATCAGTCCGCTTCATCAGGCTTCCGCGAACTGAAGGCGGTGGAGCCGCGCGTATTCGCCCCCCAGGGCAAGCAGTTGCTCGTGGCTCCCCTGTTCGGCCACTTGGCCCTGCTTGAGGACGCAGATGCGGGTGGCCCGCTGGATGGTGGAGAGGCGGTGGGCGATGACCAGGGTGGTCCGATCCTGCATGAGGGTTTCCAGGGCCAGCTGCACCGCCCGCTCGCTCTCGGTATCCAGCGCTGAAGTGGCCTCGTCCAGGATGAGGATCGGCGGATCCTGCAGCAGCGCCCGCGCGATGGCCAGGCGCTGGCGCTGACCTCCGCTCACGCTGGAGCCCGTCTCCGCCAGGGGCGTGTCGTAGCCCTTGGGGAGGGCCGAAATGAAGTCGTGGGCGTGGGCCCGCTTGGCGGCTTCCACCACCGCCTCCCGGGTGGCGTCCTTGCCGTAGGCGATATTGTCGTGGATGGAATCCATGAAGAGCAGCGTCTCCTGGTTCACGATGCCGATGCGCCGCCGCAGTTCGCGGGGATCGAATTGGCGCAGATCAATGCCATCCAGGGTGAGTCGACCTTCCGTGGGATCGAAGAAGCGCGGCACCAGGTTGACCAGGGTGGTCTTTCCCCCCCCGCTGCCGCCCACTAGAGCCACCGTCTCGCCCCGATGGACCTCCAGATCGATGCCTCGCAGGACCTGGTGCTTGTCGTCGTACGAGAAATGGACGCCCTCCAGGCGGATGGACTCGGGTTGGACAGGAACTGGCGTGGGATGAGCGGGGCCCAGCAGTTCCGGTTGACGGTCAAGCATGGTGTAAACGCGGTCCAGACTGGCTTGGGCCACCTGCACTTCGTTGTTGAGTTTGGTGAGTCGGCGAATGGGTTCGTAGAAATTGAAGATGGCGATGAGGTAGGAGAAAAATTTTGCGCCATCTATCCGCCCGGCATGGATGCCGAGGGTGGCGTAGACCAGGAGCCCGCCAATCAGGAAGCCTCCCAGGATCTCGATGATTGGATGGGAAAGGGCCGAAGTTCGGGCGCTCTTCATCCCAAGGCGGTACAACTCCTGGTTCATCCCGTGGAACCGCCCGACCTCGTAGTCCTCTCGGGCGAATCCGATGACCACCCGGATATTTCCGAAAGCCTCCTTCATGCGCTGCAGGAGGCGGCTGGAAGCCTCCATGTTGCGGTGGTTGATCTTGCGGATCCTCTGGCTGAGGGCTTTGATGGGAAAGACCACCAATGGAACGAGCACCAGGATTGCGAGGGTGAGGCCGGGGAACATGTACATCGCCGTGAGGAACAGGCCGAGTGCCAGCATAATTTCCTGTATGGCGGCGGCGAATTGGTTCGAAGCGATACCCTGGACGGCACCAACATCTCCGATGCAGCGAGTGAGCAACTCCCCGACAGGGTGCCTCTGGAAGAAGGCGGGCTCCTGGTCCAGGATTCGGCTGAACAGCCGGGCGCGCAAGGCCAGCGTCGCCTTCAACCCCGAACGAACCATCAGCATGGTGCCGCTGTAGGTGAAGATGCCCTTGAGAATAAATATGACCAGGAGCATGGCCGGAACGAAATAGGCATCCCTGGCCAGGAAGGACTGGCTGGGCAGGAGGTTCATCAGCCCGTCCTTGGCCCGCATGGCAAAGTCTAGATGCCCTGGTGCCCGCACAGCCTGGGATGCCGCGTGGTTGAGCAATTCCGAGCTGTTCACTCCCAGGTTCTTGAACACAAACTGGAGGCTGAAGAGCAGGGCGCCTTGGCAAAGCCCTGCCAGGAGCATGAGAAAGGAGCCCAAGGCGATGAGGGGTAGGTTGGCGCGAAGGTGTTCCCGGAAGAAGCGGTAGAGATTGGTCATTGGTTGTCCTGTGGGATCTCTAGCTTACCCGCCGAGGACTATTCCACCGTCACGGTGACGTTGCTCTTACCGTCTTCCACGGAGAACAGCACGGAGCCCTTGGGCAGGTTGGCTGCGTGGTCGGAGAGGTTCCCCAGTTCGATGCCCTTGGTGCGGGCCTGGCGGATCTGTTCGTCGGTGAGGTAATTCTCCAGGGCCCGGGCGAGTCCCAGGGCGAGGCGGATGGTGACGGGCTCGCCCTTGCTCTTCTCCCGGATGCGCATGACCAGGAAACGATTGGTCTGGCTGGACACGGTTCCGGGCTTCACGCCGAAGCCGATGAGCGCCAAGCTGCAGGCATCGGCATAGGCCGACATGCCGAGGCCCTGGTGGAGGATATCCACGGCACGCCGATCCCGCGTCTTGGCGAGCTGGAGCGCGGAGGCCACGCGCACCTCCGGGGCCTCGTCGGCCAGGGCCCCCAGGAGTCCTGGGGTGGCCGCTGGGGACTGCCCCTGGCGGATGCCCCAGCAGCGCACCCGGTTCAATCGGGCCTCCTTGCCCAGCATCCGTTCGTCAGGGTGCCGGGCCAGAAAATCGCCATAGGCGTTGGCGGCCTCGTCCCAGCGCTGATCCTGTTCCAGGGTGGCCGCCAGCCAGAAGCGGGCTTCGGCGCTCTGATCGGAGTTGGGGTATTGGGCTAGGTAGCGGCGATAGAGGGCGGCGGCTTCGAAGAATCGTTGGGCGTAACGGAGGGACTTCGCCTCCCGTACGAGCGCTCTTCCCGGGGCCTCCTGGACCACTCGGCGAGGGAGCTCCCGGGGTTCCGGTGTGGAGCCCGAGGGCGCGAAGGCGATAAGAACCCAGAGCAGCATCAGGACCCCTGGGCTTTCAGGATTTCACCCAGGCGCTGGGCCTGGCCTTCGAGATCCTGGGCGCTGGCCAGTTGGCGGAGCTCGGCGGCGCGCTCAGGGCTCATGCAGCCATCCTCCAGGGAGAGTTCGGTGAGCCAGAAATGCAGCTCGTTGCGGGCAGTCTCGGCCTCGGGGAGGGCCACGGTCTGGCCCTCGAGCTGGCGACTGGCCTCCAGGAGGGCCATGGCGAGCAGGCGTTCCTCACTGCGGTCTTCGCCATCCTTTTCACAGACCAGAGGATTCCGGCCGAAGCGCTGGATGAGCTCGGAGGATTGCTGGAAGAAGGCGGCCCAGAGACGGCCCTGGGCGCGCTTCTGGGCGGAGGCTTCGATGCGTGCCCGGTGGCCAGCCTGGCGCTGGAGCGAACGAGCGTGCTGGAGGGCATAGAGGGTCGGTAGGATGGCCATGAAAAGGGCTGCGGCGGCCATGAGCCAGTGGGAGCGCAGGCGGAGAACTGGGGAAACGGGGCGAAGGGAGGCCTGAAGCTCGGGTGCGTGGGCCTGGAGGGCCAGATGGAGCTCCAACAGCTCGGCCAGCTCGGCCTGGACCGCGGGGTCCGCGGGCCACTGCTCCGGGTGCTCCAGAAGCTCGAAGCGCTCGGCATCAAGCTTGAGGCGGGTTTCTTGTGCGGAGTTCATGGTGTCACATCCAGGTTCTTGCGTAGCTTGGCGAGGCTTTGGAAGAGGGTGGCCTTGACGGTGCCCTCGGCGCATCCGAGTTCCTCGGCGATCTGTTTCACGGGCCTCTCGTGGACGTAGTAGGCCAGGATCATCGTGCGCTGTCGGGGCGTGAGGCCCTCCAGGGCCCCCTTGAGGGCCTGGAGTCTCCGGTCTTGGTCCACCTGATCCCAGGGGGAGGGCTGGTGAGGGTCAGGAGCGTCAAAGGTCTCGGGAGTGGGTAGCTCCCGACCACGTTTACGGAGATGATCCGTCGCCGCATTAGCCGCCAGGGTGAAAATCCATGCCGCTACCGGTCGACCCTCCTCGAAACGCCCGCAGTGCTTCAGACACTTTAGGAATACTTCCTGGGTGAGCTCCTGCACGACCCCAATTTCTCCTTGGAGCCGACGGTAGAGGAAGGAAAACACGGGCCTCTCGAAGCGGGTCATGAGATGGGCCAGGGCCTCTTCATGGCCCGTCTTGAGGCGCTCCATCCAGAATTCCGGGGGGAATTCCGCCCCGGCTTGGGCCTCCAAGGCTCCGATCATGGCTTCCGTTCTGCGGATTTGAAGATCCCCGGCTGGGAGATGCGGGCCATGACGGCCTCCAGTTGGGAGGCGTTCAGCTGGGCCCTCAGTCCCACGCGGGTTTTCTCTTCAAGGACATCCGCGGGGCGGGAAGGCGCACCCGGCATGCTGCTGATGAAGGCTACTAGGCGTTGGATCCAGGGGGAAACCTGCTGGACGCCCTCGGGGGTGCCGGTGATGGCCAGTTCAAAGGCATGGGGCGAATCCTTGGTGGAACCCGGTGTCACGCTCCAGGCCAGGGCCTGGATGCCCTTGGGGAGTTCCTTGGTGAACCCTTGGGGAGCCTTCCTCAGCAGGCTTTCGGGCAGCAGAAGCCCCTGAACGGGGGCCTGGGGATTGATCCATTCGATGGCGCGCAGGGTTGGGGTGGCCGGGGCCGACACCTTGCCAAGGCTGGCGAGAACCGAGAGTTCCCCGATCCAGATCCGCCCCTGGTCGTCGAAGAGGAGGCGCATGTGGTGCTGGTTGTAGTCCAGGATCACGTACAGCGGCAATTCCCGCTTTCCCACCTGGAGCGAACCCTCCAGGGGAAAGGCCTCGGTGACGGCCAGGAGGAGGCTCTTGGGGTCCCGGAAGCCGCCCATCTGGAGGAGGAAGCTGGAGCTCTCCACCCCGGCCCGGGGAAGGGTGGTATTGATATGCAGGTCCGTGACATACAGCGAGATGCGTCCGGTCTCCCCCGCTGGGTTGACGTGGGCCCGCTTGAGGAAGAGATCGAGGGCCTGCTCGGCCACGGGAAATCGGCCCAGGAGGCCCTGGAATTCCTTTTGCTGGATGGCCCAACCGGCCTGGGTGGAGATGGCCATGACGGTGCCATCGGGGGCCGAAAGAGCCCAGTCGGGCCCTTTGTGGCGCCTCGTCCCACACCCCGCAAGGACGAGGAGGGTGGTGGAGAGGATCAGGGTGGTGGGGATTCTCATGATGTTCCTGGGCCTCATGGCTACGCGGGCGCTGCACATGGGCTTAGTCAGGACGCCAGGTGACGGAGGGTGGCCGGGAGATGGGGGCTGCGCAAAAGCTGGAGTTGTTCGCTCTCGGAGAGAAGGCCCCAGACGCGGGTCGCCGATTCCCTGGGCGTCTTGGGGTTGAGGAGCAGTTCGGACATGATCGGCGGATGAGCCATCAACGTGGGATGGGAGGCGATGGCCTCCAGGATTGAGCGGGGGGTCTGCTTGTTGCGGGCGAGGCGCAGCAGGATGCTCGGATCCAGCTGCCGATCCGTCACCATCTGCTGCAGAGTCTCCTCGTCCTTCAAGACGTCCTGGGGCAGGTGACGAATGAGCTCACCCCCGCTGGCCCGGAGCGCGATGATCCGCTGGGGGATGGACATGGAGAGGTAGAGGGTTCGGAGGGCTTCCAGGGCCTGCTGCTTGACCTCCAAATGGGAAATGCGGGCGTCCCTCAGTAGATCCAGCAGGGCTCTGGAGGTGTTCAGGTGATGGAGCAGCCCCAAGGCCGTGGAGAGAGTCAGGTTTGGGCTATGGAGGAGGGCCTCCTGGATGGCCGGGATCTCTCCCCAAGTGTGGTGATGGGCCACCTTCTCCACCCGGAATTGGTCCAGTACAGGGATGGCGGAGAGCAGCTCCCGGGGGGTGAGGCCCGGATTCTCCAGGACAACGGTGAAAACCGTGGGGTTGGGATCCCGCAGGGCGGCCATCATCTGCTCGGGCTGAGTGGACTGATTGGCCATGAAGACGCGCTCTTCGAGGGAGGCCCAGCGGCCCTCGGGCTGGGAGCCCAGCCCGCTGACCTGGGTAGTGCGCTTGCGTTGCAAACGGTCGTAGAAGATCTTGATGACCCGCAGCAGATTCGGTGCGCTTCGTTTGGCCCAGAAGGTGATGAACTGGTATTCGGTCTCATCGAGTTGGGTGAAGAGGCTGGCGATTTCGTTGAGGGTCCGGGGCCCCTTGGCACCCTGGGATAATTGAGCGAGGAGATCTCGGCTCACCCGCAGTTTCTTCGCGAAGGAATCGGGGAGGCCCGGGGCCTCGTAGAGGGCCTCGCGGATGGGCTCCCGGAAATACCAGCGGGCCTCGCCGTAGACCTCTTCGAAAAAATCGAGGCTGCTTGAGCTGCGGAGGGCCTCCACCAGGAGTTCTTCTGAAATCATCGGATTGTGCAGGGCAGCCTGGCGGACTTCGGCCTCCGGGCTGGCCAGACTCTCCAGCAGATCCTCGACCACGTGGGTGCTGCCGGCCCGGGAGACGAGCTCGTCCTTGGAGGCCTGAAGGGTGATGGGTTGGGTGGCCCCACGGCTGAAGGGGAGCTCGGTGAGTTTCTCCCAGTCCGGATTCTCTCCGGGAAGGGCCGGAAGTTCCTGAGTCATCCCGGTGGGGTTCACCTGCCGCGCCAGTTGCTTGAGCTGCTGCTTGACGATGGGCTTCAGCTCTGGAGGCAGCTGCGCGTATACGACCTTGGCTGTCTCGGCCCGTTCCTCCCGTTCGGAGGGCGGGGTGCGATCCATGGTGTGCATGAGATCGAACAGGGAGACGGCCAGTTCCAGATCCCGCCGGATGGGTTCAGGGGTCGCCTCGTTCTCGGCCAGGGCCTGGAGTACGGGGGGGTGGATGAGCCAGTGGGGCGTGCGCGCAATGAGGGTGAGCAGCCGAGGCTGGGTCAGATTGCGGGCCAGTCCCTCGATCAGCTGGAATTGCCTTTCGGAGGGGAGCTGAGGCCGAATGAGCGCTAGGTTCCGGAAATGGAGCCTCTCCTGCTCGGATAGGCCCGCCAGGAAGGGAGCTTCGAATTCCGCCACAGGGTCTCCTACCCGCAGGCCTGAGCCTGGGCATCAAGCAGATCCGGCCCCTGGAGGACGATCCGGCAATCCACGAGAACGCCCTGGATCCCAGGCACGGTGGAAGCCTGGGCGATGTGTTGGGCAGCGGAGATGCTTCCACCCATGAGCATGGGCAGCCTTCCGCCTTCGGCGATCCGGGCCGCGGTGGAAAAGTCCGGTGCGGCGCCCTTGCCGTTTGGGATATCCGAGAAGAGGATGCGGCGGAAGCCCTGCTCTCGGATGCGGGCGGCGGCTTCCTCCGGGCTGAACTGGATGGTCTCCTTCCATCCCGAGGCCTGGACCTTCCCATCCCGGACATCGATAGCTGCGGTCAGGTTTTCCCGGAACCTCGCCAGGAGCTGGTTCACGATGAGCGGAGAGCGATGCAGGATGGTGCCCACCAGGAGCCAGGTGACGCCCAGGTCCAGGAAGAACTGGGCCTGGTCCGAACTCCGGATGCCCCCCCCGACCTGGATGCAGACCCTTGGCGTGGATTGGCGAAAGCGGCGGATGATCCGCGAGAGCAGCTCTCGGTTGTGGCCCTGGTTCCGCGCGGCATCCACATCCAGCAGGCAGAGACGGTTGCATCCGCGATCCAGCAGGGAGGCCGTGATTTCCATGGGATCCTCAGCGCCTGTGTCGCAGCCGACGCGAGGCAGAAGTGATCCATTCTGGATTTGGAGGGTGGGCAAAACCTTCAAAGGAACACCTTTCCCTGACGCACCCTCCGGATCTTAACCCATGCGGCCCGCCTTGAGGAGATAACTAGGCTTTGGATAGGGGGGGCAGCGACTCCAGCACCTTGCGTGCCGCCTCTGCCTGGGCCTGTTTCAGTGAGCGTGCCGCGGCCTGACCCCGGTGAGGCCCGACGGTGACGCGCACCAGGAAGGTGGGGGCGTGATCGGGTCCTGAACGTTCCACCAGTTCATATTTCGGGGCGGGGAGCCCCCGGCTGGCGGCTCGCTCCTGCAGGGTGGTCTTGGTGTCGTGGCTCTCCCAGGAATCGGCTCCGGCCTGGCGTATGGGCTCCTGGAAGCGGTGCTCGATGAGCCTGTAGACCGCTTGGAACCCGTCCTCGCCGACCTGGTTGCAGTCGAGGAAGATGGCCGCCAACAGGGCTTCTACGGCATCGGCCTGGGGCTTTCTGAAGGAGGTCTTCAGGTGGCTGGGGTCGGCCTTGGGGGGGAGCTGGAGGCGCAGTTGGAGATCCTGGGCCCAGTCGAACAGGGAATCGGTGCTCACCAGCAGATGGCCCAGCTTGGTCATCGCCCCTTCAGGCCACTGGGGCTTCTCCCGGTAGAGAAGCAATGACAGGGCCGCCCCGAAGAGGGCGTCTCCGAGGAATTCCAGGCGCTGATTATCCGGTTGGATGCCGCTGGAGGGGTGGGTCAGGGCCTGGCGCAGCAGGGAGGGGTCATGGAATTGGTAGCCCAGACGGCCCTCCAAGCTGGTGGACGTGGCGCTCATTGGTCCCCCTCGCCAGGGAGGCTGTGGTTGAGGGCCTCGCGGTTCATGGCCATGCGGAAGCGGAGGTTGGCGTTCATCTGTGTCCTCGAAATGCCATGCTGGCGGGCCTTGGCGAAGACCGGCGGGATCTCCGAGTAGCGGCCGTTCTCGTAGAGGAGGGCGATGGTCCAGGCGTAGGCGTTGGGGTTCGTGGGATTGGCTGAAATGGCGTTGCGGAGGCCCTCAAGGGCGCGGGTCGGGTCCTTATCCGCCAGCTGGATCGCCTCGCTCATGGTCAGGTTGCTGAGGCTCTTGCGCTCCGGGACATCCATCCGGCGCAGGGCCTCGGGTGCGAACTGAGGCTCTTCCCGAGGGGGTGGGGTCGGGGCGATGCGGGAAGGGGGCGTTCCCTGGGGGGATTCTGGAGGGGGGTGGACAGCCTTGGGTGGCATTGTTGAGACGGGATGTGCTGTGGAGGCGGCGCTGGCCTCGTTCATCGCGGGTGTGATGCCCTTGGAAGGGATCCTCCTGGTTCCCAAGAACCGGTGCGCGGCATAGCTCCCTCCGGCCAAGAGCGCGAGGCATCCCAGGCCGATGGCCAGGGCCGTGCGGGATCGGTGCCGAGGATGGGGAGCGGCCGGCAGAGGCATGGGCGCAGTCGGAACCTCGACCCCGAGGTACGAGGTGGCCTCCTCGGCATCGCCTCTCCACGTGGGATCCTGGACGGCTCTCAGGGCCCTGGCTAGGTCTTCGGCGGTCTGGAAGCGAGCCTCGGGATCCTTGGCCAGGGCTCGGTCCAGGACCCTGCGAATGGCCGGGCTGAGGCCCTGTAGGGCCCGGGCATCGAGAGCCTCCGGGGCTTCGTTGACGATCTTGTAGAGGATGGTGGGGGTCGTGTCTCCCGCAAAGGGTTTGCGGCCCGAGAGCGCTTCATAGAGCATCACGCCGATGGCGAAGAGATCGGACCTGGAATCGGGCTTGCCGGTGCGGATGTATTCGGGGGCCATGTAGCTGACGGTGCCCATCACCATGCCCGTGGCGGTCATATCGGAATTGCTGATCCGGGCCACGCCGAAATCCATCACCTTGGCGTGGAGGCGCTTCCCGTCCCGGGTCACACGCACATTGGCTGGCTTGATATCGCGGTGCACGATGCCATGGCGATGGGCGAAGTTCAGTCCGTCGCAGGCCTGGGCCAAGACCTCCAGGGCTTCCCTGGGGCTGAGCATCCGCTGCCGGAATAGCTCTTCCAGATCCTGCCCTTCGAGGTATTCCATGGCGATATAGAGCACGCCCTGGTCTTCGCCGAATTCGTAGATGGTCACCAGATGAGGGTGGTTCAGGGCCCCCGCGGCCCGCGCCTCGCGCTCGAAACGCGCCTTGGCCTCCGGCCCTTGAGCCGCCGTGGGGAGGATGGTCTTGATGGCCACTTCACGTCCGATGGTGGGGTCAAGGGCAAGGTAGACCTCCCCCATGGCGCCTTGCCCCAGGAGTCGCTTGATCTGGAATCTGCCAAGTTTTTCAAACATGAAACCACCGGGTTCGGTGCAAAATGGAAACACGAACAAGAATACGGCCTACCCCGTGCGGGGCCAAGACAAGGGTGGCCGCTCCCGCGTCAATATCAGGACTATTTGCATGATTTACTCGTCAATTCCATTTTCGGAGAACCTGTGACCCGACCGGATCCACCCCAGATCCTGCCCGCCATCATGGGAACCCTCTGTCAGCAGAAGGCCGAGGGCACGCTCATTCTCGAGCAGAACGATGGGTGTCGACGTCTCTATTGGGTGGACGGGAACATCATCTACCTCCAGAGCGATGTGGCTGGGGAACAGTTCGGCAACTACCTGCTACGCCAGGGGATCCTGGATTTCCCGTCGTTGAACGAGCTGCTCGCCAACGAGGAACGCTTCCGGTTGGGAGAAAAGGTCATCCAATGGGGCCTGATGTCGATTGAAGAGCGGGATCTGCATCTGCGTTCCCTCCAGGAGCAGGTGATGATCCATGCCTTGGAACATCCCATCATCCAGATGGAGTGGAAGCCCGGGGCCCTGCAACGCCAACTGAGTGATGATCTGCGCTTTCAGGTAAACCACCGGCACTTTGTCTGGACCACCTTCCACGAGGCCCACAATGAGGACGATCTCTGCGATCTCCTCTTCCAGGAGAGCGAATGGCGTTGGGAGGCGCATTCAGATCTCCTCTCGTCCCTCAGCGATTTGCCCCTCACACCCTCCACGGCCTATGCCCTCTCCTTCCTGGGCCGGGAGCCCATGGGTTTCGAGACCTTCCTGTCCCTCAATAGCCTGGATGAAGCCGAGGCCGCGCGTCTGTTGGTGACCCTCTGGGCCCTGGGTGCGCTGACTCTCTCCCAGGGCGAGATGCCCCAGGTGGTGCCGGTGGCCGAACCGCTGGTGCTGGAGCCTCCGCCCCCAGTGATTCCCCTTGCGGTGCCGCCACCCCTTCCCCCGCTGGAGTTCTCCCCTCGCATTGAGCCGGAGCCCTCGGTCGAGGACACTGCGCCCGGGGTTGCATTCCCCAGTTATGGGGAGATCCCATCTATCCCCCTGCAAGAGGTCGAGGCCCTTGGGGAGAATTCGAGTCTCAGGGCGAGGAAGTTCTTTGCCAAGGCGAAGGCTCTGCTGGTGCAGGACCGGACCGTGGAGGCCATCCGGCTTCTGGAGGAGAGCGTGAGGCTGGATCCGGATACGGAGCATGCCTACGAACCCTGGCTTCTGCTTGGCAAGCACCGACTTATTAATCCGGCCTGGTCCACCCGGGCCATCGAGGCCCTCCAGGTGGCCTCTCGCCTCAAACCCAGGGCCGCCGAGCCCTGGGCCCTCATGGGCGAGGTCTATCACCGAAAGGGCTTCAAGGCCAACGCCAAGGCCTGTTATCAGAAGGCCTTGGAACTCGACCCATCTGTCCCCGTTCCTCCCGAAATCAATCTCAAGGAAGAAGACATCGATCCCTCGGAATCCGGCGGACTCTTTAATCGATTCAAGGCCATGCTGGGAGGCGGCAAGGACAAGGATTGAACCCCGTGATCAACTCCGGGATTTCAGCCTTAGTGCTGGAATCGTGAATATCTTAAATTTTCATAGACATTGATCTTCCGCGGTCAGGATGGGTCTGAGGCCTGTCACTGGTTTCTGATCGCGGTGAATGCCCAGCATATTCATAGAGCCAATGTTCGGGAAGACGTTTTCCGAATTGGCCTTGAAGTTATCAGGATTGAAGAGTGGGGGGCGATGCCACCAAAGGCGATAGCCCATTTCAAAAAGCAGTTGAATCAAGTTGGCGGATTTCTCGGCCCGGTCGTTTTCAAGGTAGATGACGGGACGGCACCGGTCGATGGTCTTGGTGCCTCCCTTCAGAACCTTGGATTCAAAGCCTTCCACGTCCAGCTTAATGAAATCAATCCGCTGCAAATGGAAGGCATCCAGCGTGCCCATGGGGACCGTTTCTCCCTCCTTTACCATATCCATGCTCACGCCTCCAAAATTAAACGAGGAGGCATAATCCAGGAAGGGTATCTGACAGGAGCCTTGGCGGTCACCAAGGGCCATGGCGTGCGTAAGGGTATTGGGGATACTGTTGAGCGCCAAGTTTGCACACAGGATTTGGTGTAGGACTGGCTGGGGCTCGAAGGCAACCACCACGCCCCCGGGTCCGACTAATTGCGCTAGGGGCACGGTATGGGCGCCGATATTGGCTCCCACGTCCAGGACGATGGCCCCCGGCTGGACAAAGTGGGTGAAGATTTCGACCTCACCTTCACTGAACTCTCCGTATTCCTTGAAGGAACGTCCCACGTACTGATCGTTCTTCGGGTAGAGCATGCGGCCATAACGACTTGGCGTCAGTTCTACGAAGGAGGGGAAGGGTTGGCATACGTTGAAAGGCATTATTGGCTCCCAATTGCGTCAGCGCAAGTGTGATCCCGCAAAAAGTATCCTAAATTATAATTTAAATAATTAATCATGGTCTATAAAAAAAGCGTTGTGGAAATTGGGTGGATTTTTGAATCCTATCCAGCCCAGAGTGTGGTGCATTATGTTGATTCCTATTTGTTTAAATAATGTTGTAATAGCTTGTTCTGTAAAAATTGACACGTGTCCGTTTCGTGGCGCTATGTACCATGAGTCTAGGACATTTCCAGTAGGTGGAAAAGGATGCAAAAGTGTTGAAAAGTATAAAATTCCGTTATTTGACAAATATTTATCTATAATTTTTAGTACAGCAGGCAGATCGTGACAATGTTCAAAAACCTCTATGGCGTAAATGACGTCATATTTGCCGGATAGCTTTAAGGTGTCTGCAGTGTCGGAAAAATAGGGTTCGAAGGATGTTACGTCAAATCCGCTGTCGATAAGTGCATGTCCCATTGTTCCTGGATTTCCGCCCGCGCCAAAATCTAACAACCTGAGTTTGCCCTGGCCTCCATCCAGGTATGAAGCCAGAGCCTTTCCGTTTTTATAAGATATTGTAGCTTCTATCCCGTCAGCAATATTTGGGTCAAAATCTACTCTTGAATATTCTTTATTGTAAATAAGCTCTTTAAAGTCATTGGATGACCATTTATCGCAGTAATTTGTAAATACAAACCCACAATTTGGACATCCATAGTATGGTACTCTTTCTTCACTCAGTGGGAGTACTCGTCCATTTCTATCTGAACATGATTTGTTGAAATCAAGATAACCGAGGTAGGAAGATATGCTGCCACAACATTTACAGTTAAGGGTTGATTCCGGATGGATGGCATTCTTTGCCGGTGTTGGGCTACTGACCGATGGTGGAGTGAGGAGACTGAAGGAGCGGGAAGGGCGCGTAGAACCTTCAATGCGTTTCTGGATCAAGTGAATGGCTCGACGGACCTCCCAAACGTCATCCTGGAATCCATCGAACCAGTCCTCGTAGAGCTTCTGATCTTGGCCGGATGCCGTCATTACCGAGAAGAAGCTGAGCAGGCGGAGCTTATTCCGGAGCTCTTCCTCGGGCGTGTCCGGCATGGAGGCTCGAGACATCACCTCCGTTGCGAAGCGATCCCAAAAAGTTCCGGTGAGGTAGCGGAAGAATCCCAGAGTCATGGGGGTTGTCAGAACGCCACGCTGTCTTAGATTCAGGAGCCCTGGAATAATGCGCCAGTAACGCTCCCCCACATTGGCCTCTGCCCAGCGTTGTAGGCTTTCGGCGGTCTGCTGCTCGTCCTGGGGGTCGATGAGCCCAGCTGTGAGGATAAGCATGGTCCGACCGTAGGCTGCCTCGAGCAGGGCCTCTGAATGGATGAAGGCGGAGGGGGCGGGCGTCTCCCATTGGGGAGAGGCCATCATTCGGCCGACAGTTCCCTTGGATATTACGAGGCTAGAAACCCAGCCGAGCAGGTCATGCCAGCCATAGGTATTGCAAAGGTCTTCGGTGTTGCCTTCGAGAACGCGCCGATCTCCAGGCAGGGAACGCCGGGCCTGGCAACAGTGGACAAGGGCCGGTGGATTCTCCGTGTAGGTCATCAGGGCTTCTTGGAGCTGAATGTACGCTGTTGTGTCGCAAACGTAATCATCATCCCCCTGAAGCCACAGATAGTCATATTCGAGTTGAGAGCTCAGGAAGGCCCTTCTCAAAATTTCGGCCCAGTCGCCTGTATGTTCTTCCCAGCGGAGGTAGTGAATCCATGGGCCGATCTCCTGCCATCGAGCCATCACGTCGGAGGTGTGATCCGATGAACAGTTATCCGAGACGAACAGCTCCACATGGCAGTTTCGAGCACGGGAGCGGGCGGCAGAAATGGCACTGATGGCTTTATCCAGGTAATCCGCGCGATTCCATGTGGGGATGACAACCAGGAGTTTCATGGGCATGGGCCTTTCCGGGACCGGTAAGGGGGGCGGAGGCTTCTCCGGGCGAACGAGGGCAGCCGTACCCGTGTACGCCAATAGAACAGAACAAGAGGAGATCCATGAGGAGGTCTATTCCCCATCATTCTCCATCAGACTGCTCGGGAATTTTTGGTTGGCCCAAAAAAAAAGCTTAAGAAGCCATGGACATTACCCGAAGAGAGTCATGTCGGGGGACTCCCCACATCAACCAGGCAGCACGGATGCTGCCGAGCCACATCACGGAGGATGTCATGGCAGCTTCAATTCTCAATAACGTTTCCGCCCTGCAGGCCACTCGTCAGTTGGGCATCACCAATGCCGGGATGTCCAAGACCATCCAGCGGCTGACCACGGGCAAGCGCATCAACAGCGCTTCCGATGACGCCACCGGTCTGGCTCAGGCCAATAACCTCAGCGCCGATTCCCGCGTGGCCACCGAGAAACGGAAAATTGAGAACAACAACTACTATGCCGCCGCCGCTCAGGATGGGTATCTGGACGAGGCCACCAACCTTGTGCTGCGAGCCGTAGAGTTGGCTTCCGGCGGCAATACGACCGCGGCCGAGATGTCGTCCACCAGCACTCTGGCCCTGGCAGCTGCGACCAAGGCCAGCGTAACCTTGAGCGCCGTCACGGACCTTGCCACTGCCAGCACCGCGCTCACCGCCATTGCCACGGCTCGCGCCACGGTCGCCAGCGCCATGGCTACGGCCCAGTCCAATGCCAACCTCTACGGCATCGAGTCTGAGAACAAGACCGCCCAGATGAGCAACATCATGGATGCCGATATCGGAGCCGAGGTGGTTTCGCTCACCAAGTGGCAGATCCTGAGCCAGGCCGGCACCAGCGCGCTGAGCAATGCCAACTCGGCCAGCCAGACGGTCCTGGGCCTCCTCAAGTAGCCGGGTTTTATGATCATCATTGGGGACGGGCTAGGCCTGTCCCCAATGATGCATCATAAGGAGGAATTCCATGGCCGCTCAAGTTGACCCAACGGGGGGCTTGGCGTCGGGGATGGCCCAGACACTGCAGGCTCTCGCTGTTACCTCTCCGTCAAAATCCCTTCAAGCTAGACCTGTTGAATCCAAGCCCAAGGCTGAGGATCAACAGGCTGTGGGTATGTCTGAGGACAGTCTCCGAGAGGCGGCCAAGAGTGTAGAGGAATATCTGCAGCAATCCTCCAGGGATCTCGAGTTTGGGGTGGATAAGGAAACCGGGGAGTATTACTTCAAGGTGGTAGATCCGAAGACCCAGAAAACGATTCGTCAGGTGCCTTCCGAAGAAGTTCTGGCCATGGCTAAGAGACTGCGGGAACTAAATGGCACCAAAGATGCTTCAGGTGTTCTGATGGACAAACAAGGCTGAGGTTCCGCGAGGAGTCTATGTCCTGGATGGAGGTGGGTCATGACATCAGCCCTTAGTTTCCAAGGCGTAACCTCTGGGCTCCAGACGGACAAGCTCGTTGCGGCCATCATCTCGGCCGATAGTGGGGCTATGGATCGCCTGAAGGCTCGCAAGACCACAAACACTGCACGTTCCACTGCACTAAATTCCATGCGCACGGGTTTGTCGGATCTCACGCTCAGCATGGCCAAGGTTTACGATGCCCTCAATGCCAAGGCCGTTTCCAGCACGGATGCCGATAATACCTATGCCACCGCTACTGCCACCGGGGCAGTCTCGGGCAGCTATGAGGTAAAAGTCACCCAGGTGGCCACCAAGGGGAAATTGGGCCCCGTCATGTTGGGTTCCACGCCCACCAACATGGTTGTCTCGGACCCCAATGCGGCCATCCTGACCAGCACTAGCGGAAGCTTTGCCGTGAAAGGCACGGATGGTGTCGTCAAGGCCTTCAAACTCACTAATAACAGTCTCAACGGGCTGCGGGATGCGATCAACGCCTCCGGGGCCGGGGTCACGGCCTCGATCATCAATACCGGCTCAGGAACCAACCCCTACCAATTGGTGGTGACCGCCAAGGAAACAGGCACGGGCACGACTGGGGGCGTGGTTGAGTTGGCCGCCGTCAATAACGAGGATGCGGGCAATACCGCCACTACGGTGGTTGCTTCCCTGGGCATCACCAGTGGAACCTTGGCCGGGACCATCGCTGCGCCCACGGGGTTGAGTGGAGGCCTGTCCTCTTCTAGCAGCGGCATCGCCCAGGACGCGCTCTTTTCTGTGAATGGTATCGCCCTCACCCGCCAGACCAACACAGTCAAGGACGTGGTGGATGGCGTCACCTTCACCCTAAAAAAGGGCGATGCCACCAATGCCACGACGCTCACGGTGGCCCAGGATAAGGCGACGGCAACGACTGCTCTCCAGGATCTGGTCACGAAGTATAATGCAATCATCAAGACCTACAAGGATGCTTCGACCGTCACCAAGGATGCGGACACCGGTGACACCACATCGGGTCCCCTCGCGGGTGATTACGTGGCCCGTTCGGTCATTAGCCAGTTGCGGACGACTCTGGGCAGTGGGGCGGATGGACTCTCCTCCTCGGCCACGTTCACGTCCGCAGGGCAAATCGGCCTCAAGACCAACTCCGATGGCACCCTTACCCTGGATACCACTGCGTTCAAGGCGGCCCTGGACAAGGACCCCGACGCCGTAAGCAAGGTGTTCTCCTTCTCGGGCACATCCACCAATGGAACCGTCACCTTCGGTTCAGGCACCACTGCGACCTCAACGGGAGCCGTAGATTTTGATCTGACCTATGGGACAGGCGGGGCCGTGAGCGGTTCGTTGACCTATGGTGGGACCACGTACAGTGGCCTGACTGGGACCAATGGCACCCTCCTGGGGCCCACCGGCACCCCCCTGGAAGGGCTCAGTCTGGCTGTGACGGCCTCTGGGAGCGGCACGTTGACCATCAGCCGCGGTGTGGGTCAGAAGCTGCAGGACCTGATCTCGAGCCTCACCTCGTACTCGGGAACCATTGAAAAGACTCGGGCCAGCATCGATGCCCAGAACACGAATTTGGCCACCCAGATCGAGGTGGCTCAGGCCCGCCTCGACAAGAAGGAGGCCGCGCTCAAGGAGCAATTCGACAAGATGGAGTCGACGATGACCGAGATGAAAGCCGCCGCTTCTCTCTTGAGCTGAGGATTTGGTGATAGCCCGCTCACATCCGCCCTTTTTGTGAGACAAAAGAGGCGGACATGAGGAGTGAGTGTGAAGGCTAAGGCTCTTAGGTTGCTCGCCCTGCTCAGGGAATCTCTACAGGGCGGTGAATCTGAGGAAATAGCCCAAGCCTTCGTGAGGTATCTGGAGGCTCAGCCGCTGGATGCTTTGGCCTGGACGGATTTCGCGGGGATCTTGCTGGGGCTCCAACGCTACGATGAGGCCCTGAAGGCTTGTCGCAAGGCCCTGTCCCTGAATCCAGGTCAGATATCGGCCCAATACCATTTGGGCTGCGTTTCCCTGCATCATGGTCGGCTGGACGAGGCTGAAGAGCTGTTCAGGAAGGTCCTCGCGGTGGAGCCTGACCGGGTCGAGGTTCGCCTCTCCTTGGCGAAATGCCTACTAGGGAAAAAGGATTGGGAGGCGGCCCGTACAGTCTTGGAGAAGGTTCTCCAGGGGAATCCAGCAAATGTGTCGGCGCATCAGTATTTGGGGCAAATCTTCTACGGACAGGGCCAATGGGCGGAGTTCGGAGCCGAACTCCAGCGCTACGAGAGGCAGGACCCATTCTCGGCCTATCTGGAATTCGAGCGCGGTTTCGCGAACCTCCTCCAGGGCGTCATGCCTCTCGGCTGGCAGCAGTGGGAGGCTCGCCTTCGGGTGCCAGGTTGTGTGGCGCCACAGCGGGATTTCGTGGAGCCCTGCTGGAATGGGGAACCCTTTGCCGACAGGACCCTGCTGGTCCACTACGAACAAGGGTTCGGGGACACCTTGATGCTCGTTCGCTTCCTGCCCCTGGTGAAGGGGCGGGGGGGCAGGGTCTTATTGCTGGTCCAGCCTTCCCTCGCGGGCCTACTGACCACCTGCCAGGGTATGGATCAGGTCCTTGCTCAAGGGGACCCCCTACCGCATTTTGATCTGCAGATTTCCCTGTATTCACTTCCGAGGGTGTTTCAAACCGACCTGGGCTCGATACCGTCGGAGATCCCCTACGTGGGAATTCCCCCTCAGGTTCCCAATCGTCGGCCCATTGCCGAGGTCCTGGCCGCTTCTGAGGGCCGCACTCGTATTGGTCTGGTCTGGACAGGCAATTCTGGCCACGCTCGGGATGCGGAGCGTTCGCTCCCGATGGCGCTCCTCAACTGTCTGGAGGCAGTGCCGGATGTGGCTTGGCACAGTTTCCAAATCGGGCAATCCGACGAGCCCTCCTTGCCGGGTTGCGTCTCACTGACGCCTCTCTTGAGTGATTTTTCCGACACGGCCTATGCGCTCAGCGGGATGGACCTCGTGATCAGCGTGGATACCGCGCTTGCCCACCTTGCAGGTGCCATGGGGATTCCCACCCTGCTTTTGGTGACGTACGTCCCGGATTTCCGATGGCTACTGGACCGGGACGACAGTCCCTGGTATCCCACCTTGCGGATTTTCCGGCAGCCGAGTCCGGGCGATTGGGATTCGGTGATGAACGAGCTGGTGCGAGGCCTCACGGATGGAATATAGGTGATTTGCATGACAGGATGAAATGAACCCAATGGCGGGACTCTCTTGGATAAGAAGGGGATGATTGTGGCGCATGACCGATGGGCCCAATGGGAGGAGGCCCAGGCTTTGCAACGAGCTGGCCGTACCGCGGAAGCCCTTGAAGCCTATCGACATTTCCTGGTAGTCCAGCCCTCCTGCGTGGGGGCCTGGGCGGATCTGGGAGGTCTGTTGCTGAACATGAACCGCCTGGATGAGGCCTCCAAGGCTTGCGAAAGGGCCTTAGGAATGGATGCCGCTCATCCTGAAGCCCAAATCAACCTCGGTTGTACGAGACTGAAACAGGAACGCCTGGAGGAGGCCGAGCACATATTCCGGCAGATCCTGGCCGCGAATCTGCGACGGATCGATGCGGAAGTAGATCTTTCCGAATGTCTCATCAGGAAAGGGGATCCAGAGGATGCCCTCAAACACTTGGAAATGATTCTGTCCCGGCAGCCTGATAATTTTGAAGCCTTTAATAATTTGGCCTATCTCCATTCCAGTCGGGGTGATTGGGAGGCCCTGGGGGCGGAGATAGAGCGCCGATTGAGGGCCATGCCGGGATGCCCCGAGGCGCTGTTGGAGCAGAGTTATCTGAATCTGAGATTCGGGAAGCTACCGCTGGGATGGGAGCAGTACGAGGTACGTTTCCAAGTTTTGCGCCAGTTCAAATTCAAGTTAGGTCCATCCCAACAGCCCGTTTGGGATGGGGAACCGTTTCCGGGGAAAACCGTACTCCTCCACTGGGAACAAGGCTTCGGTGACACCCTGATGTTCATTCGCTTCGCCCCTCTCGCCAAGGCTCGAGGCGGCCAAGTGGTTGTGGTGGTCCAGGCGCCGCTTGTGGATCTGGTTGGCACTTGCCCAGGGGTGGACCAGGTGGTGGCCTATGGGGATCCGCTTCCCTCCTTCGACTTCCATTTATCGCTGCTCTCTCTTCCCAGGGTATTCCGTACCAGCCTGGATGAAATTCCCGGCAATATCCCCTATCTCGACGTGCCCGGGCGTGTGCCCAACCGTGAGTGGCTGGCCCAGGTCCTCGCGGCCTCCGAAGGCCGAACGAGAATCGGCTATGCCTGGGCAGGGAATTCGGCCTTCCGAAACGACAAGAGGCGATCCATTGCTCCCAGTCTGTTGGCCCCCCTGGCAGAGTTGCCAGGGGTTGCTTGGCATAGCTTCCAGCTGCCGGAGACAGAGGTGTTGCCTCTTCCCAGCGTTTCCCTGGCCCCGTTGTTGAGCAATTTTTCAGACACGGCCTACGCCCTCAGCGGCATGGATCTAGTGATTACCGTGGATACGGCCCTGGCCCATGCGGCCGGGGCTCTGGGGATTCCGACCCTCCTGATGCTTCCCTTCTTCCCCGATTGGAGGTGGTTGTTGGAGCGATCGGATAGCCCTTGGTACCCCACGATGCGGATCTACCGGCAGCCCCGGCCCGGGGATTGGGAATCGGTCATTGGGGAGATCCTTCGGGATTTGGGCCAGGGCGAAGCATGATGGACGTTCCTGAAACCCCTTGGGAGATGCTTGAAAAAGTCCGGGTCCAGGGGTGTTTGGGCAAAGACCCTCGGACCCTCGCGGCTTATCGGAATCTGTTGATGCTCCATCCGGAAATGTTCGAAGCCTGGGCCGAGTATGGTGACCTGCTGCTCTCCATGAATCGACTTGAGGATGCCCGAGAGGCCCTTGCCAGAGCCCTTGGAATGGATCCGAACAATCCTCGCATCCTGGCCAATCTCGCGAAGGCTCATCACAGATTGGGTCACTGGGAGGAATCTGGGGCCCTGTTTGAACGGTTGCTGGCGGCGGTTCCTGAGAGATTGGAAGCCCGCTTGGATCTGGCGTGGTCCTTGATGCAGCGAAACCACTTGGCGCAGGCTCGGTCTGTCCTGGAACGGGCTGCGGCGCAGGCGCCCGGCAATCCGATGGTCACTCATCTGCTCATCCAGGTCCTCATCCAGCAGGAGGACTGGCCAGCCTTGCGCCTAGAGATGCTCCGCCGCGTGAACACTGATTATATCGGTGCCCAGGCGGAATGGGAGCGAAGCTGCGTGAATCTCGCTTTTGGGGCCACGGCCGAGGGCTGGGAACAACAGGAGTCCCGCTGGGAGCTTCCGGGCGTCGAAGCCTTAAAACGGGAATTTCCCCAGCCGCTCTGGAACGGGCAATCTTTCGAGGGTCAGACTCTGTTGTTGCACTGTGAACAGGGATTGGGCGACACCCTGATGTTCGTGCGTTACGCATCCATGGTGAAGCGCCGTGGCGGGAGAGTCCTATTGCTGGCCCAGGCAGAGTTGAAGGATCTAATGGGGACTTGTCCCGGGGTGGATGAGGTTATCCCCGAAGGAGCTCCCCTGCCGGGCTTCGATTTCCATCTGCCCTTGCTCAGCCTTCCGAGAGTGTTTCAAACAGACCTCGATTCCATTCCTGCCGAGGTTCCCTATTTGGGTATTCCGGAACATGTGCCAAACCGGGAAGGGATTGCTGAGATCCTAGTGCCTTCCCAGGGCCAGACGCGGGTGGGGCTTTCTTGGGCTGGTAGCTCCGCCCATGTCAGGGATTCCCAGCGCTCCATCCCTCTTGAACTCCTCGCACCCCTCGATGTTCTGCCCAATGTGACTTGGTGTGTCCTCCAGCCAGGGGTGAGGGAACTCCCTTCGGTTTCCAACCTCATTTCCCTGGGCCCCTTGTTGAACAACTTCTCGGACACCGCCTACGCCCTCAGTGGCATGGACCTAGTGATCACGGTGGATACTGCCTTGGCCCATCTCGCTGGGGCTCTGGGTATTCCTACGCTGCTCCTGATCTCCTACCTCCCTGATTGGCGTTGGATGTTGGGGCGTTCAGATAGTCCCTGGTATCCCGCGATGCGGATCTACCGCCAGCCTCGCCCTGGGGATTGGGCATCAGTCATCGGGGATATCCTTCGGGATCTGAGTGAGCCCGAGGCATAATTCCGAAACGGATGTCATGAAAGGTGAAATGTGAATCCGCATCCAGCGAAAAACCTCAAGGGGCAGCAGGCCATTGCCACGGGTCTCGAGGGACTCATCGGCCAGGCTCAGCGTTTCCTGGCCGAAGGGGAATTGGACCAGGCGGGAGAGGCGATTCAGGCCGCCCTTGCGTTGGACCCGGATCATGCTCAGGCCCACGGGGTCAGGGCGGCTCTTTATATTCGGGAAATCAACTGGCTGGGTCTTCGTTCCGAAATGGAGCGGGATATCTTGAAGAAAAAGTACCCCGCTGACGTGGCCGAGTACGAGCGCGGCTACTTGAGCCTGCTCTTCGGCGAGATGCCCAAGGGATGGGACCAGTATGAATCCAGGCTTCGGATCCCTGGGAAGGTGAAGCCCAAGCGAGCCTTCGCGCAGCCTCGTTGGCAGGGAGAACTCTTTCCGGGTAGGACGCTGCTCCTGCACTTCGAACAGGGCTTTGGCGATACCTTCATGTTTGCC
The DNA here is from genome assembly GCA_963664825.1 of uncultured Holophaga sp. GTDB lineage: Bacteria > Acidobacteriota > Holophagae > Holophagales > Holophagaceae > JAYREN01. The sequence continues at coordinate 1,412,951 of OY761614.1, read as the reverse complement.
CGCTACGCGCCGATGGTGAAGGCCCTGGGGGGGCGGGTGATTTTGCTTGCCCAGAAACCGCTGGCGGACGTGATTGCCACCTGTGTGGGGTTCGACGAAGTCATTGCGGAGGGAGCTCCCCTTCCGGATTTTGATCTTCAGCTTCCACTGCCTTCCCTACCCCATGTCTTCCGGACGGAGTTGGGCACGATTCCGGCGGCAATCCCCTACCTGGATGTGCCGGAGCGGGTGCCCAACCGGGATCGCATCGCCAGAGCTCTTGTAGCTTCCCAGGGGAAACTTCGGATCGGGTGTGCCTGGGCTGGCAGTCCCAATCATGCCCGGGACAAGGAGAGATCCATTCCGCGCAAGGCGTTGGAACCCCTGGGGGCAATCCCCGGGGCGGCCTGGCACAGTTTCCAGTTCGGGGTCCTGGCCGACGCACCCCTGCCTGGTATCGTCCCACTCGCGCCAGCGCTGCAATCCTTCTCGGATACGGCCTATGCCCTCAGCGGCATGGACCTGGTGATCACCGTGGATACGGCCCTGGCTCATCTCGCCGGCGCCATGGGTATCCCGACCCTTCTGCTGGTGCATTTCCAGCCGGACTTTCGGTGGATGCTCTACCGGGAGGATAGCCCCTGGTATCCGACCCTTCGGATCTACCGACAGAGTATTCCGGGGGATTGGAATTCCGTGATTCAGGAGGTGCTGGGCGACTTGATGGAGAGTGCCTAGATGTCGGAGAGGCCTTCCCTCCCCTGTTCGCCGCATATCGAGATGCTTGCCAAGGCACAGGCGCTGGATAGGGCTGGGCGCCAGGAGGAGGCCCGGAAGGCCTATCGCGCGTTCCTGGAGGTGGAGCCTGGCCATGCGGAAGGCTGGGCGGACTACGGAGGCCTGCTGCTGGTGATGGGCCGCCTGGATGAAGCCGAAAAATCCTGTCGGACGGCCCTGGGTCTCGATCCATATCACTCTTCGGCGATGGTGAACCTGGCTCATGCCTTGTTGCAGCTGGAGAGGGTGGACGAGGCCGGATTCCTGAGTCGATGCGTGTTGGCCAGGGATCCCCGGAATGTGGATGCCCAGCTGGTGATGGCCGATGTTCTGGTCAAGACGAAGGATCTGGGAGGCGCCCGTGCCATCCTGGAGCGACTCCTGGAAGGTCAGCCTTCCCATGAAATGGCACGGCGCCGCTTGAACAACATCTACATCTGGCAGGGTGATTGGACCGAACTCCGCAAGGACATGGAGCGCCAGTTGGATGTGTTCTCCGGTCCCGAGGCTGAGTACGAGCGAAGCCACATGCAGCTGATGTTCGGAGAGATGCCCCAGGGCTGGATCCAGTCCGAATCCCGGCTGAGGGTGCCAGGTCGCATCACGCCTCCACGAAATTTCACAGAGCCCCGTTGGAACGGCGAACCCTTCCGAGGGCGAACGCTCTTGGTCCACTTCGAACAGGGCTTCGGGGACACGCTCATGTTCATTCGGTACCTGCCCCTGGTGAAGGTTCTGGGGGGCACGGTCATCTTGATGGTGCAGCCGCCACTGGCGGATCTGGTGGCCACCTGCTCAGGGGTGGATCGGGTGATCCCAGAGGGCGCGGAACTGCCGCCCTTCGATCTCCAGGTGTCCCTAATGTCTCTGCCTGCGATCTTTCGGACGACCCTGGCGAGCATCCCTGGGGCCGTGCCCTATCTGGATGTGCCAGAGCGCGTGCCGAACCGGGACAGCATCCAGGAAATCCTGGCAACTTTTGATGGAGGTGCTCGCGTCGGGTTGGTCTGGGCGGGGAATCCCGATCACAAAGGGGATGCCAAGCGATCCATTCCTCCGGAGGATCTCCGTCCATTGGACGGCCTTCCAGGCGTTTATTGGCACAGTTTCCAACTGGGTCAGGCCGAGCAGCCACCCTTGAGGAATTGGGCCTCCCTGGCTCCGCTGCTCAGTAATTTTTCAGATACCGCCTATGCCCTCAGCGGCATGGATCTGGTGGTCACGGTAGACACGGTCCTGGTCCATCTGGCTGGGGCCCTGGGCATTCCAACCCTGCTCCTGTTGCCCTTCCAACCGGATTTCCGATGGATGCTCCACCGGGAGGATAGCCCCTGGTATCCGAACCTGCAGATCTACCGTCAACCCAGCCCCGGCGACTGGGGATCCGTGATCCAACGAGTCCTTGCTGATCTAGGGGGCGGTCAATAGGGTCGATAGCCCTTGAGGGCGCGGGCACCCTGAGCCTGGAGGCCCTGCGCTTTTTGCAGCGCGGCTTTTCGAAGGGAAAGGACTTTCACGGCAGCGTGGAGTTGCTCCGCTAAACCTCGGGCACGGGCTGTGGTTTCGGACCACCCTTCCCCTTTTTCCGCAGTAGCCAGGGCCGCGGCATAGCGCTGCCGCCAGGCCGCGATGGCCTCCGCATCCATGGGTTCCCCCTGAAGCATCTGCTCCATGGAATCCAGGGCGGACCTCACTTCCTCATCGCTCAAACCGTCAGCTCGCCCAGGGAATTGGTGGGATTCGAGACCTGTCCACCTTGGGTCTTACGCCTATGCAGTTCTTCCCAAGTGCCTCGCAGCTCACCCATCTGATTGAGAATCCTCTGGAGCCGATCCGGCTGGCTGTTCATGGCGCCATCGAAGAGTTCGTTGGTCCACCAATCGTAGATACGGACGAGGTTCTCGACCAGTTCGCCACCCTCTTCGTGATTGAGCCGCTCACTCAGGCCGACGAGGATATCGGCGACGCGGTTCACATAGCGGGCCTGGTTCGGAAGATCGCGGTCCTTCATGGCCTTGAGGGCTAGATTGAGGAAGCGCTGCCCCCCTTCCAGAAGCATGGCCACAATCTGCTCCGGGCTCGCGCCCTGGATGCGTTGGGCCAGATATTGATTTGCGGCCTTCCCTTCGACGTCTGTCTGCATGCCTACCCTCTGGATTCCTATCGGCTACCCACTGGATGGTGATTAGTCCTTCCCTTCAGTCCATGTCAGGCGGTGCCGAAGATGCGGTCCCCAGCGTCGCCCAGCCCGGGGAGGATGTAGCCCCGTTCATTCAGCTGGCGATCGACCGCGCCGATGACCATCCGAAGATCGGGGTGATCCTCCTGCAGGCGCGTGATGCCCTCAGGTGCTGCCAGGACGGAGGCCAGTGTGATGCTTCGGGCACCTGCCGCCTTCAGTTGCCTTACGGCCTCGGAGGCGCTGCCACCCGTGGCGAGCATGGGGTCCAGCACGAAGACGGGGCGCTCTTCCAGGAGAGGGGGGAAGTTGCGGTAGTAGGGGACAGGGACCAGGGAATCGTGATCCCGGTAGAGACCCAGATGGCCGACCTTTGCTGTCGGGAGGAGCTGGAGGAAGGCGGGAAGGAGTCCAAGGCCCGCACGGAGCACGGGTACGAGCACCGGATCGAGAGGGTTCAAACAGCGGCCCTGGGTGCGTTCCATGGGTGTTTCCACGACGATCATGACCGTGGGCAGATCGCGCGTGCATTCCACCGCGAGGAGGAGTCCGAGTTCCTCCATCAGCTGCCGGAAGAGACTCCCGTTGGTCTTCCGGTCTCTCGCCAACGTGAGCTTGTGGTGTGCGAGGGGATGATCCAGAACGATCGCGTCCATCCTGTTTTCTCCTTGGGGTGAGGGGTTGTCGAAGGGCGTTGAATGGTGCGAAATCGAGTGGAAACGGGAGTGTGCGGCACATGCACGGGGCGTTCTCCCTGTAGTGTCCTCCGCTTCGGTCGACACGCAAAGGGTTGAGCGAGGCGGAACCGGGGATTACATTTTGTTCGAGCAACTCGAAATTTTGTTGACCTGTAAGAGAACGCTGCTTTAGTTGAACATCAGACGTCGTATCATCTTTTGAGATCTACAGAACAATCGATCCCGCGATCACGGGCCTCCGAGGGAGCGTAAATGCTGAAAAAAGTCCAGATATTCAAGGCGCTGGACATCGAGATCAAGAAGCAAAAGGGTCCCGCCGCAGTTAAGGACGCGTACCGGGGGCACCACTCTCTCAAGGAAGAGCTTAGCCAGCCGGGCATTTCCGTGATTGCCGAGGTGGCGGGGGGCAATCCGCTGCGGGGGCAGGTGCGTGCGAGTTACCGGCCGGCCACTCATGCGAAGAGCCTCGTGGAGAATGGCGCTCGTGCGGTTTCGGTGGCCACGGATCGCTTCCTCTATTCCGGCGAGGACAAGCACCTTCCCGAGGTGCGCGGGCAGGTAAAGGTGCCGCTCCTGCGCCGGGACTTCATCTTCGAGGAGTACCAGATCGAAGAGAGCAAGATCCTCGGCGCCGATGCCATCTATCTCGTGGCGGCCCTGCTTGAGCCCGAGCGCCTCCGGGCCCTCCAGCGCTTGGCTGCCGCCAAGGCTCTCGATGTGGTCGTCGAGGTGTTCTGTGAAGCCGATCTCCAGCGAGCCCTGGAAGCCGAGGCCGAGATCGTCTGCGTCGTGGGCCGCAACATGGATACCTGGGAGCCTTCCTTCGAAAAGGCCCTGGCGCTTCTCAAGCTGGTCCCGGAACAGCAGTGTTTCCGAATGGTCGAGGCCAGCGTTTCCAACCTGGAGCAGATCCGCCAGCTCGAGGCCATGGGTGTCCATGGCGTGATCATCAGCGATGTCTTCCTGGACGAGTTCTATCCAGGCAAACGGCTCGCCCAGATTCTCGCGGGCATCGAACCCACCAAAAAATCCCCAAAGGTCAAAGCCAAGACCCAAGAGGCCGCCGCGGCGACGATGGAAGCCGATGCCTCCTCCAAGTCTGCACGCAAGACCGACGCACCCAGCATCGGGAAGCGATCACCGAGCAAGCCCACCGTTCTACTTTCTCCATCAACCTCTTCACCCCACCCCGCCCGGAAGGGCAAAAAGGAGTTCCCAATGGAACAGGAGACCAACGCCGTCGTCCCCGAAACGCCCGCCGAGTCTGTGAAGAACGCCACAGCGAAGAAGCCGGCTGTTAAGAAGGCGGCTGCCAAGAAGCCAGCTGTGAAGAAGCCTGTGGCCAAGAAAGTTGTCGCCAAAAAGCCAGTCGCGAAGAAGCCCGTGGCGAAGAAAGCTGCCGCCAAGAAGGTAGTGAAGAAGGTCGCCGCGAAGAAGCCTGTGGCCAAGAAGGCCGTCGCCAAGAAGCCTGTGGCTAAGAAGGTCGTGAAAAAGGCCGTCGCCAAGAAGCCCGTGGCCAAGAAGGTCATGAAGAAGGCCGTCGCCAAGAAGCCCGTGGCCAAGAAGGTCGTGAAGAAGGCTGTCGCCAAGAAGCCCGTGGCCAAGAAGGTCGTGAAGAAGGCCGTTGCCAAGAAGCCTGTGGCCAAGAAGGTTGTGAAGAAGGCTGTCGCCAAGAAGCCCGTGGCCAAGAAGGTCGTGAAGAAGGCCGTTGCCAAGAAGCCTGTGGCCAAGAAGGTTGTGAAGAAGGCCGTCGCCAAGAAGCCTGTGGCCAAGAAGGCTGTTAAGAAATAGGAAGGTTCTTTTCACTGATCCGCCCTGTGGCGGGTGTCCTGGAAATCCTGAAATGAAGCTGATCGAACGCGTCTCAGCCCTCGAAGTCCTCGATAGTCGTGGCAATCCCACGGTGCTGGCCAGGGTCTACCTGGATGACGGCACCTTCGGGCAGGCCCTGGTTCCCTCCGGGGCCAGCACCGGCAGCCGGGAGGCTCTGGAAAAACGGGATGGCGACAAGAAACGCTATCTCGGCAAGGGTGTGCTGGGCGCCGTTCTCGCGATCAACACGGAAATCCATGACGCCCTCCAGGGGATGGATCCCTTCCAGCAGGCCGAGCTCGACGAGCTCATGGTCAGCCTGGATGGCACCGAGAATAAATCCGACCTGGGGGCCAATGCGATACTGGGCGTCTCCATGGCCCTGGCCGATGTGGCCGCCAAGGCTCTGGGGCAGCCCCTCTACCGGTATCTGGGAGGCGCTTCGGCTCGCCTGCTGCCCGTGCCGATGATGAATATCCTCAATGGCGGGGCCCACGCCGATAACAACGTGGACATCCAGGAGTTCATGATCCTGCCCGTGGGGGCGCCCTCCTTCACCGAGTGCATCCGGTGGGGCGCCGAGGTCTACCATGCCCTCAAGGGTGTGTTGAAGGCCAAGAAACTCTCCACCGGCGTGGGCGACGAGGGCGGCTTCGCACCGAATCTCGGTAGCAACGAGGAGGCCCTCGAGCTCATCGAGGAAGCCATCAAGAAGGCCGGATTCAAGCCCGGCAAGGATTTCTATCTCGGTCTCGATTGCGCTTCCAGTGAGTTCTATAAGGATGGCAAATACGAGATCGACGGTGCCAAGCGCGGCGGCAAGGAACTCATCGATTACTACGCAGGCCTCGTGGATCGCCATCCCATCCTCACCATCGAGGATGGTTGTGATGAGAGCGACTGGAAGAATTGGAAAACCCTCACCACCAAGTTGGGTGGCAAGATTCAGCTGGTGGGCGACGATCTCTTCGTCACCAACCCCGAGATTCTCGACAAGGGCATCCGGGAAGGCGTTTCCAACGCGATCCTCATCAAACTCAACCAGATCGGCACCGTTACCGAGACGCTGAGGGCCGTGGATATGGCCCATAAGGCGGGCTATCGCGCCATCATCAGCCACCGCAGCGGCGAGACCGAGGACACCTTCATCGCAGATCTGGCCGTGGCCACCGGGGCCGGGCAGATCAAGACCGGGGCCCCCTGTCGCACGGATCGGGTCGCCAAGTACAACCGTCTGCTCCAGATCGAATGGGAGCTGGGGGCCGCCGCCCGCTACGCCGGCTCCGAGGCCTTCGGTCCGCTCCTCCGCTGAGGCCGTGAACGCCGCCTGGCTTCTTCGTTCGCGCACTCTTTGGGGTGCCCTGGTCATTTCTGCACTGGTCTCTACGGGCATCCTCTTGTTTGCGCCGGATGGCCTCCCTGCTCTTCACCAGCGGCAGGGGGAGCTTCGGGCCTTCAAGGAAGATCTGCTCCAGAAGGCCAGACACAACCGTGAGCTGGCCGATGAAGTGCGCCGCCTCGCGGCCAAGGATCCGGAACTCTTCGAGGCACTCGCCCGCCGACAGGGCTACGCCCGGCCAGGGGAAACCGTCTACAGTTTCCGCGACCGCGGCGACCGCCACTGACCCAGCAGGATTCCCGAATGCTCAAGATCGCGGCCGCTTCCGGCAATGTGTTTGCCTATCTCTGGTTTGAGGAGGCGCCACCCTCCTTCCATGGGCCCGCATGGGCCCGGGCCCTCTGTCCCCGTGGCCGTGGGCTGGGCCTCGACGGCCTCTTCCTGGTGCATCGCTTTGCCCAGGGGGAACCCTGGCGGATGGATCACTGGGAACCGGATGGTACAAGGACCTTCTGCTCCAACGGGACTCGGGCCGCCGCCAGCATGCTGCCCACCGGGTTCCGCGGCGGGCTCGATGCCGTGGTGAGCGGCGAACGTGTGAGCTTGCGCCTGGATGAGGCGGGCGTGGGCCTGCGTCTGCCCGAAGGGGGCGCCTACGGCCTTCGACCCTCTCCGTTATCCCTGGAATTCCCCCACGCCTTCGGATGGACGGGCACGCCCCATCTGATCGTGGAGGTGCCCGAGGTGGACCGCGTGGATCTGGCCTCCTTTGCGCCCCCCCTGCGTTTTCATGCCGCGCTGCCGGAGGGTGCCAATATCAGCATCCTCCAGATCCTCGAGCCTGGGCGAGCCCGCATCCGCACCTGGGAGCGGGGCGTGGAAGGGGAGACTCTCTGTTGTGGGCAGGGCTGTGCGGTGGCCGCGGCTTGGCTGGCCCAGCGCACAGGCATTGGCGATTGGGGCTTCCTTCCTGCGGGCGAAGACCCGGTGCGCGTCACGGTGGGGGGAATGGAAGAGGGACGCTGGACGGGGCTCTGGCTTGGTGGACCCGTGCGTTCCATCGGTTTCTTCGAACCTGACGTCGCATTGTTTGGGGGGGCCCGTTGAGGGAACTTCTACCCCAGCTGCTGTGCGACGGGTCGCGTGGAACGTGATAGACTTCCAATGTTCCACACGAGGTTGACCGGTGAATTCACGTTCCTCCAGCCCTAATGCTGTGAAGTCGAGGCCCTAGCATGTCTGCGAGGGTCGTGGTGCTGGCCAATCAGAAGGGCGGAGTGGGCAAGACCACCACGGCCATTAATCTGGCCGCGTCCCTGGCGATGATGGAAAAGATGGTGCTGCTCATCGATTTCGATCCCCAGGGCCACAGCACCACGGGCCTGGGTTTCCCCAAGCCGGACCAGCGGGCGGGGGCCTTTGCGCTAATGAAGGGCGCTCCAGCCAAGGCGCTGATCCTCAGCACCGAAGTGCCCATGCTCCAGGTGATCCCCGCGGGCAAGGATCTCGCCCAGCTGGAATTCGAGCTCTTTGAATTGCCCGAGCTGCAGGTGCTCAGTAAGGCCCTGGACGCCGTGCGGGACGACTACGACTTCATCCTCATCGATCCGCCGCCCTCCCTGGGCATGATCACCCTCAATGCGCTCACGGCCGCCGACGAAGTTATCGTGCCGATGCCCTGCGAATTCTTTGCGCTCGATGGACTCGCCGAGCTCATCGAGACCATCCGCCGGGTGCAGGCGGGCCCCAATCCGCGCCTGCGGATGGGCGGCATCCTGCTCACCATGGCGGAGGAACGCACCAACCTGGGCGCCGCCGTGGCTCACGAGGTGCGCCAAGCCTTCCCGGGCAAGGTCTTCCAGACCTTCATCCCCCGGAATATCCGCCTGGCCGAGGCGCCCAGCCATGGCAAGCCCGTCGCCTTCTACGATCTGAAATCCAAGGGCGCCCAGTCCTACTTGAACCTGGCGCGGGAATGGCTGGGCCAGCTGGAACCCGATCTCCAGGAGGAGGCACGATGATTCCCAAAAGGCCTGCCCTGGGGCGGGGGCTGACCTCCCTCATGAACCAGATTGCGCCGGAGGACGCCAGTTCCCGGGAGGTGCCCGTGGGCACCCTGGTTGCCAACCGCTATCAGCCCCGCAGCTACTTCGATGCTTCGGCGCTGGAGGATCTCGCGGCCAGCCTCAAGCTCCATGGCATGGTGCAACCCATCGTGGCGCGCAAGGTGGGCGACAAGTTCGAGATCATCGCCGGTGAGCGCCGCTGGCGCGCCGCCAAGCTGGCCGGGCTATCCATGGTGCCGGTGGTGCTCAAGGAAGTGCCGGAGGATCGCCTGCTGGAGTTCGCGCTGGTGGAGAACATCCAGCGCCAGGAACTCAACGCCATCGAGGAGGCCAAGGCCTACTGGCAGCTGGGCGAGCATCTGCGGCTCACACAGGAGCAGGTGGCCGATCGGGTCGGCAAGAGCCGTCCCCAGGTGGCCAATACCCTGCGCCTGTTGCGCCTGCCCAGTGCCATTCAGGAGATGGTGGCCACGGGTGCGGTCTCCACGGGCCACGCCAAGGTGCTGCTGGGCGTGGACGACGCCCGAGTCCAGGAGAATCTGGCCCAGGAGATCGTCGCCAAGCAACTCTCGGTGCGCGCCCTGGAATCCAAGGTCCACCAGCTCGCCAAGCAGCGGAAGACCCGCGCCAAGCGCCCCCATCCCGGGGTATTCCTGAAGGCGGCCGCCGAAGAACTGACCCAGGCCTGGGGCACACGCGTGGAGATCAAGGCCAAGGGCAAGGGCGGGTCCGTCCTGCTTCACTTCGGCAGCGAAGAGGAACTGGAACGTCTCTTCGAATCCCTGAAGCACGGTCCGAAGAAGGCCTGAGATGGTCGTGCCTGGGACGGGGGATCCCTTTCCACAGGGCGATCTGAGGCTGGGGAACTATCCCAATATCCAGCGCCTGGAAGCCCGGGGCCACTGGGGCATCAAGCTGGGACTCTCCAATCCCCAGCGGCTCCTGGAGGGCCTGGGGCATCCGGAGCGGGGCTTCCCCTGCATCCTGATCGCCGGCACCAACGGCAAGGGCTCCACGGGCGCCTTCCTGGCCCAGGCCCTGCGGGCCTGCGGTCTGGCCGTGGGCTGGACGACTTCGCCCCACCTGGTGGCGCCCACGGAGCGGATCTGGATCGACGGCCACTTCATCGGGGCCTCGGCCCTGGATCTGCTGCTGGGGGAGGCCTTCGACTGCGAGGTCCGGGCCGGGATCCAGGCCACCTTTTTCGAGCTGATGATCACCTCGGCCCTGCTGGCCTTCCGGATGACGGGCGTGGAGGTGGGCATCATCGAGGTGGGCATGGGAGGGCGCTGGGATGCCACCAATACGGTGGATCCGCTGCTGACGGTCCTCACCAATGTCGCCTTGGATCATACGAAGTTCCTGGGAGAGACCCGGGAGGCCATCGCCCGGGAAAAGCTCTGCACGGCCCGGGAGGGACGGCCCCTCGTGCTGGGGCCGACGCTGGAGCCCGCCTGGATCGAACCACTCCTGGAGTGTCGTCCCAGGCTCTGCCCGTCTCCGGCCCTGGTGGCCGACGAGCTGCTTTGGGATCACAGCGTCGTGCAGGGCAGGCCCATCGGGCTTCCCGGCGCTCATCAGCTGGAGAACCTCGCCACCGCGTTGGAGGCCCTCCGGCAATTGCGCTGCCTGGGCTTTCCCATCCCCGAATCCCAGGCCTGGGAAGGATTGGCGCGAACCCGGTGGCCGGGCCGCCTGTGGCCCATTCCCGGATGCAGCGATGTCTGGATCGATGGGGGCCATAATCCCGATGGCGCCCGCATGGTGGCCCGTCACGCGAGGGCCTGTGGGGTTCGGCCCCACCTCATCTTCGGCGCCATGGGCGATAAGGATCTGGCCCACATGGTCAGCGAGTTGCGCCTCATGGAACCCCGCTCCATTACGCTGGTGAAGGGGGAAAACGAGCGCTACGCCACGCATGCAGCCCTCTGCGCGGCCTGGGGGGAAACCTTGCCCCTTCTCGATATTGCCGAACTCGCGGCCCGTCTGAAGGAACCCCGTGAGGGCCTGCGCCTGGTGACGGGCTCCCTCTTTCTCCTGGGGGATCTGCTGCGGGAGATGGGTGTCGTTCCTCAGACCTAGGAGGTGCGGACCCGATGAGTGAGGATATGAAGCCGATGCTCTTGGGATGCTTGCTGGGCTCCATGCTCGTCGCCGCCCAGCCCCTGCGGGTGGTGGGTGTGGTGCGCAGCGGGATGCCGCCCTTCGAAGAAGGTGAACGGCTCTATCGCCTGGAAGGCGAGGGCTGCCCGTCCCTAGCCCCGGGGGAACTCCTGACGCTCCGCCGGGAGGGCGAGAGGCGGAATCTGGGCCGCTTGCAGATCACGGTCCTCAAGGATGGTTATGCCTTGGCCCAGCTGGCCATCCCCGGGGAGACCTACCCCCTGAAAGGTGATCTGGCGGTGCGCCACGAGAAGGCCCTGCCCCTTCCCGCCATTCCCGATCCATGGGCCGTGTTGGCGATTCCCTCGGAGGCCATGGCGCCCCGCCAGCCCAAGCTCGCCATACCCTCCAGCCCTCTGACAGATGGAGGTCATCGGGAGCCCATCTACTTCCTCAAGGGCAATGCGGAACTCTCCAGCGCGGCGCGGATCAAGCTCCGAGCATGGGTGAGCGCCTGGGGTCTGGATGGGCGCTGGATTCTTCTCATCCCGGCCCTGCCGGAGATCCCCGCGGCCATCACCCAGGCGCGGGTGGAGGCCTTGAAGGAGGCCCTGAAGGGGCTGGGGGTGGGGAGTGTGGAACAGCAAAGCCTCCCCTCCACGCCTCCGGCAAGGTACGATTCCATCAGCGTGTCCAAGACCTCCTGGTAGTGTTCCAAATGACCCTCGAAGCAGAAAGCAGACTCGGTCCGTACGAAATCGTCGGCCTCCTCGGCAGCGGCGGCATGGGGGAGGTCTACCGCGCCAAGGATCTGCGCCTGGGGCGCGAAGTGGCCGTGAAGATGCTGCTGCCTTCCTTCGCGGCCGATCCCGATCGGCTGCGGCGCTTCGAGCAGGAAGCCAAGGCCGTGGCTCTGCTCAATCACTCCGGCATCCTCCAGATCTACGATACGGGGCTCCACGAGGGGATGCCCTTCCTGGTCATGGAACTACTCGAAGGCCAGACGCTGCGGGAGCGCATGGAGGAGAGATCCCTCCCCCTGCGAAAGATCCTGGAACTGAGCCAGCAGGTAGCCCAGGGTCTGGCGGCCGCCCACGAGAAGGGCCTCACCCATCGCGATCTGAAGCCGGAGAACATCTTCATCACCCGGGATGAGCGCACGAAGATCCTGGACTTCGGCTTGGCCAAACTGCAGAGTCCCCTGGCCGGGGATAGCGACGTGACCCGGGCCGAATCGGCGCCGCCCATGGAGACGAAGGTGGGCGTGATGGTCGGCACCGTCGGCTACATGTCCCCGGAGCAGGTGAATGGGCGCCCCGCGGATCCCCGCTCCGATATCTTCGCCTTCGGCGTGATCCTGTGGGAGATGATCGCCGGGAAGCGGCCCTTCCGTGGGGATTCGGCCGTGGAGATCATGCACGCCATCCTCAAAGAGGATCCACCGGAAGAACCCTCCGTGCTGCGCCTGCCTCCCGTGATCCAGAGGACGCTTCTGCGCTGCCTGGAAAAGGATCCGAGGGCCCGGTATCAGAGCGCCCAGGACCTGGCCTTCGACCTCGAGAATATCCTGCTGGGCTCGACCTCGATTTCCCGCATGGCCTGGCCTTCTTTCCGGAAGTTGCGGCGCTTCCGTCCCCTTCTCCTCGCGGGGGCCTTGGTCCTCGGCGGAACGGCGCTTTGGTTGGGGCGGGCATGGGCCCAGCGCGAGCCCCCCATCCTGCATCGCCTCACCTATCGCACCGGCGAGATCCAAAGCGCCCGGCTCGCGCCAGATGGCCGCAGTTTCGTATACAGCCTGAGCGGGGCCGAGGACCCCAGCCATCTCTGGCTGGGGCGCGTGGAAGGCCTGGGGGCGCGTTCCCTGGAACTCCCCTCCGACACCGAGATCCTCTCCATCGCTTCCACCGGTGAGATGGCGCTCCTGCTTCGGGTGGCCGGCGATCCGGCTGGCGCAGGCATCTTGGTCCCTTCGGGCACCCTGGCGAGGGCACCCCTGGGGGGAGGAGCGCCGCGAGAGATCTTGGAGAGGGTCCGCTCTGCGGACTGGAGCCCCGATGGACAGCAACTGGCTGTGGTCCGTGTGGGTGAAAACGGGCGCCAGCGCTTGGAATACCCCATCGGCCATGTTCTCTTCGAGGCGCCCGCGGCCCATGCCATCGACTTCCCCAAGGTGTCTCCGAAGGGGGGCCGAGTCGCCTTCGCGGAGATCATCTCCGCCGGGAACCAGTGCCTTTCGGTGGTGGATGGGAAGGGCCAGCGGCAGGTCCTGGTTCGGGGCGAGATCCAATCCCTGGCCTGGTCCCCGGACGGACGGGAGCTGATCTATACCGTCCGGTTGTCGGAGGACCGTCAGGAACTTCGTACCGTCACGCTTTCCGGGCGCCAGCACCTGCTCTATTCGGTGTTGGGTCGGCTCTTCATCCAGGATGTGTCGCACACGGGGAAGGTGCTGCTGAGCCACAGCATGGCGCGCCGCCATCTCTTCTTCGGTCATGCCGGGAAGGAACGGGAACTCTCCTGGCTCCAGTCCTCGAAGGTGGCCGATCTGGCCCTGGATGGGAAGGGGATCCTCTTTGCCGAGAACCGGGAAGGGGCCGGACCCGGGGGCGCCTATTTTCGGCGGCCGGACGGATCTGAAGCCGTGCGGCTGGGGGATGGCGATCCGCTGGTGCTCTCGGCGGACGGGAAATGGGCCGTGGTGCGCAATCTCGCCAACCATGGGACCGAACTGGCCCTGCTGCCGACGGGCCCTGGCGAGGCCCGTCGGCTTCCGAGCCATGGCGTGAAGTCTGATTGGGCCGTGTTCCTGGGGCCCGGGAGACTCCTGCTGGGCGGGGTCGGGGCCGATAAGGTCTTTCGCTACTACCAGCAGGATCTCCAGACCGGGGAGATGAAACCCTGGCTGGCCTCGCCGGGGCGTTCCGAGGCCTGCTGCCTGGTGGCCCCGGATGGTGCTCGGGTGGCTCTCGGCCCCGTGGATGGGAAGGTGCAGCTCTACACCTCGAAGGGTGAGTGGATCCGGGAGGTCTCCGGCATCTCCGAGGAGGAGATCCTCCTGCAGTGGAGTTCGGATGGGAGGGAGCTCTTCCTGGGCTCCCTGCTGGGGCTGCCCGCGAAGATCTGGCGTCTGGATCTGGCCACGGGGCGGCGCAGGCTTTGGAAGGAACTGCGACCCGCCGACACCGTCGGCGTGAGCCGACTCGATAGCCTCTGCGTGGCCCCGGACGGTAGTTCCTACGCCTATTCCTTCATGCGCAGGCTCACCTCGGATCTCTACCTGATGGAAGGATGGAAGTGAGGTCGGGGCACGCTTCCCGTGTGGGGTCGGCCCCTCCCGCCAGAGGCTGATCCCGGCGGTCGCCGATCACCCTGGCGGGGACGCCGGCCACGATGGCCCAGGGCGGGACCTCGCGGGTGACGACGGCGCCCATGGCCACCACGGCGTGATCCCCGATGCTTGCACCATCCGTGATGCCTGCCAGGGCGCCGATCCACACATCGGCGCCGATGCGGATGCCTTGGGAGGTGACGGGCTGTTCCCGGATGCTTCGATCGGGCGCCAGGCCATGATCGAAGCCATAGATGGCCACGCCCGAGGCGATGCGCGTGCCATCGCCGATGCGGATGCCCTTGGCGCCGCCATCCAGGCTGGCCCTCGCATTGATGGAGACCTCGTTGCCCAGGGTGATGGGTCCATGCAAGAAGACGTCGGCTGCGATGGCGCAGCGGTCCCCGATGGAAATGCCCCGGCCGGGTTCCCCGAAGATCCTCGCCTCAGGGGCGATGAAGCCGCCCCTGCCGATTTCCACGGTCTCCAGCTCCCGGAGCCGCGCCTGGATCTCCGCCTGCCAGGCCTCGGCCCAGGCGCGGTGCCGGTCCTTGAGGGCGAAATAGAGCCAGGGCATCCAGGAGAGCCGAAGCTTGTGCTGTTGGCAATACTTCAGGAGAGTGTCATCGGGCATGTCCGTCCTCCGCTCCTGGATGCCCTTGACTACCCCCGGATCGCAGCGCCCACTGGGCGCTGCTCCCGCTCCCGTCGCCTGCGGCGCCGGATCGCGGACTGGGCCCTGTCATCCAGGAGAGCCGGAGCTTGTGCTGTTCGCGATACTTCAGAAGATCATCCATCCAGCGATAGGATAAGGCATGCCCGCCTTTTCTCCGCTCCCCACATGGCCCTTCATCCTGGGGGTGACGGCCTCCCTCTTCTCGGTCATCAACCCCCCCAGCGCCTCGATGCTCTTCGCGACGGCAACCACCGGCATGGATGCGCCCTCCCTGAGGCGGGCGGCCTGGAAGGCGAGTCTCACGGCCACCGTCACGATGGTGCTCTTCGCGTTGCTGGGGCAATTCATCTTCACCTTCTTCGGATTCACGGCGTTGGCCATGCGCTTCGTGGGAGGCGTCTTGGTGCTCTACCGTGCTATCTCCATGCTCTACGGCGAGGATCCCCGGGAGCGTTCCACCGAACAGGAGAAGGCCGAGGCCGCCCTGAAACTGCCCGACGATTTCGCCATCATCCCCTTCGGGATCCCTCTCTTGGCGGGGCCCGGCACCATCTCGACGGTGATGGGCATGATCGCTGGCATCAGTCTCTCGGAGTACCTGGTGGTGCTGGTGGCCATCCTGCTCAACGGATGGGTCTGCTACCTGTTCCTGCGCCAGGCGCCCCGGGTCATGGAGCGCATGGGCGCCCTGGGCATCAAGGTCATGAACAAACTCATGGGCCTGATCCTCGCGGCGGTGGCCATGCAGTTCCTCATCAATGGCGTGAAGACCCTGGCCCTGGAGATTCAGCAGCAGCGTCCCGCCCTGGTCCAGGTTTCGGCACCCAAGTGATGGGCGGTTCGGCGCCCCAAGGCCCCCGCTGGGCGGAAGGCTGACGGTCGTCGCTGGGACTGGCCATAATCGGAGCATGCGCACCGAGGATGTGATCGTCTACGAGAAGACTCGCCTTCGCAGCCCGTGGGTGTGGATGCCCATGGTCGGTTTCGGGCTGCTCCTGACCCTCTTGTTCGCGGGGAACCTGGCCCTGGTGCCGGGCATCTACCGGCCTACCACCTTCTTGGGCGCCCTGTTGGCGGCCTTCGGGTTGCCGGTGCTGATCCTCTGGCTTTCTCCGGCCCCCTGGCTGTGGACCAAGGGCCGGGCCACCCACGCCCCCTTCCTGAAGGGACTCGTCCAGTCGGGTCTTTTCGCGGCGGCCTTCATCCTCCTGCTGGGCATCGTCCTGGTCCTCCTCAGCCTCTTCACGACCTCCACGGCGCGCCCCGCGGCCCTGGTGGCCCTGGGTTCGGTGCTGGCCATCTGGGTGCCGACCACCATGCTGGCGGGATACGCCATCACCCACTGGGAGCGCACGCGGATCCTCAAACAGGAGACGGAAAAGAAATTGAGGGAGGCCCATTGGGTGCTCCTCCGGGGTCAGCTGAGCCCCCACGCGCTCTTCAATGCCCTCAATGGGCTCGCCGAGCTGGTGCACACCGATCCCCCGGCGGCAGAGAAGGGCATCCTGGATCTGGCCTCCCTCTACCGGGCTCTGCTGAATCATGGCAGCAGGCCCAGTGCCCCTCTCCGGGACGAACGCACCCTGGTGAGCCGCTACCTGGCTGTGGAATCCATGCGCCTGGGCCAGCGCCTGGAAGTGCGATGGGGCTGGGATGAAAGCCTGGAGGCCTTGGAGACACCGCCCTTCCTCGTCCAGCCCATGGTGGAGAACGCCATCAAACATGGCATCGCGCCTTCTCTCTCCGGCGGCGATCTGGAGATCACCCTGGCGCGGGAGGGCGATGAACTCCTGCTGCGGGTGGCCAATAGCGGTAAGCCCCTGCCCCTGCTGCTGGGCAACGGGGTGGGTGTGGGGAACCTGGAGGCCAGGCTCTACCTCGCCTATGGCGAGGGCGCGTCCTTCCGGCTATCCACGGAAGGGGAGCGCACCCTGGCCGAAATTCGGATCGCTTTGGACAGAATCGGGAGAAGACCATGACCCTGTTGAGAGTAGCTCTGGCCGATGACGAACCCCTGGCCCGGGCGCGGCTGGGCCGCCTGCTGCGGGAGGCGGGCTGCGAGGTGCTGGCCGAACTCCCCGACGGGCCCAGTGTTTTGGCGTGGCTGAAGCAGGGCCATGATGTGGAGGCCCTCTTCCTGGATATCCAGATGCCCGGCATCACGGGCCTGGAGGTCATGGCTGAGCTAGCCGATGGTCAGGAATGCCCGCCGGTGGTTTTCGTGACGGCCTTTTCCGAGCACGCCGTGCGGGCCTTCGAGGCATCTGCCACCGATTACCTCCTGAAGCCCGTCTCCGCCGAGCGTCTGGAGAAGGCCCTCGCCCGCCTGCGCCAGGGCGCCGTGCCCCGGCGCAAAGCCGGTGAACTCAAGATGGCCCTGGGGGCTTCCCCGCGCTTCCCCGTGAAGGCCGGCGAGGGCCATGTCTTCCTGGAACTGAGGCGCACCACCCACTTCGAAGTGGAAGAGGAGGTCGTTTCCGCCTGGGCCCCTGTGGGGGGCAAACTCACGCGCCAGCGCACCGATTGGACCAGCCTGGGGGAGGTGGAGGAGGCCTTCCCTAGCGCGGGCCTCCTGCGCATCCAGCGCCATCTGCTTCTGCGCCCCGAGGCCGTCCTGGGCCTGCGTCCCCTCGAAGGAGGTCGCGCCGCCATCCGCGTGGCCGAAGGCGTGGATCTGGAGGTGAGCCGCAGCGTGACGCCGAGGTTGAAGGAAATGCTGGGACTGTGAAGAAAGCAGTCGAACGAAAAAGGAAGGGACCCGTGAGGGCCCCTTCCTTTTGCTAGTGTTCTGGGTCTGGGTCAGAAGGTGAGGCGGAAGCCGACCGCTGCCGTGCGAGGTTGGTTGGCTTGCCAATTGGCACGTCGATTCCCGAATTCCTTATTGTGGTCTGTGCTATTCGGATCGTTGATATTACCGTCGTAATTTGCGCCGTAATCGTAGTTGTTCAGAATGTTGGCGACCTGGAGGAACGGTTCGATGGTTATGCCCTTACCCATCTTGAATGCATGGGAAACCCGCAAGCCTAGATCCATGGCCCAATCACCCTCCCGGGTTCCGGCCCAGTCGATTGGATAGGCTGAATTCTCGTTGCCTGCGCCCATCTCGGCGTTGAAGCCTGTATAGGTGTCATAGAACTTGCCGCTGTGCCAAGTTCCAAGCACGCCCACCTTGGTTCCGAAATCGAAAACATAGTTCACGGCAAAGGAGCCAGAGAGGAATTCGGAGCCGGCGCTAAGACGCTCATGACCCGTGTTCCATGGAATTTGGGCGCCGCTGCCATAGAAATCGGCGGAACCCGTGTTGTCAAAGGAACCCGCATTGCCGCCGTAGGAGGAGCGGAACTCCTTGGCCACGATGTTGAACAGGACGGATAGCTTCGGACCGGTGTAAGAGTATTTCACCTGGATCTGGTTGCTGCGGGCCGTCTGGTTGGACAGGAAAATGGTGTCGCCCATGTTCTCGCCGCCGGGCCCACGGGACCACGCCTGTGGCACGGGGTTGCCGTCCGGGTCGAGGGCGCCGTCCGCTGCATACTGGACAGTGCAATGTTGTGTGCGGGACCAAATGTACTGAATGTCTACAGTGTTGTGCTCATCGAACTTGAATGTTCCACCCAGGTTAATGGTGTCCGTGGTGGGGTATTGGAAGTCGGAAGCCATGAGGTATTTGCCGGCCGTGGAGTAGCTGGCTGTGGTCAGCCAGCCGTTGACGATGTTCTTGAAGTAGTCGCGAAGGCCCCCCACATTGTTCGCATAGTTGTACGGAGTAAGATCGGCGGGGAGAACTACGGGGTTGCCGTTAACATTTGAAATGGTGGTCCCTTTTGAAAAATTGGGGACGTAGACGTCGTAGATGTCGGGTGCACCGCTGGTGCTCAGTGCTGCAGTGTTGCCGATGAGGAGGCCTGAAATGCCGTTGGCCTTGTTCCCGAGTTGGCGGCAGAAGCCCGTCACGTTGTCGATGGTATTGGCTACAAACTTCCCGTATCCCAACTTGAAGGTGAGGTTGTCATCTCCTTTGGGCTTGTAGACAATCTGCAGGCGGGGCGATACGTAGGTCTTGTTCTTGGGCACCGAACTCCCACAGAGGAATTCGGGGTTTGACGCGTATATCTGGTTGTATAGGGGCTGGTACTGCTTCATGAAATCGAAAACCGTATCCGTGTCGGCACGAAGACCAAGGTAGACGGAGAGTTTCGGGCTGATGGTCCAATCATCTTGGGCGTATAGGCCGTATTGTTTGTATTTTTCTCCAGACTGGAATCCATTGGGGGTCAGGCTGATACCAGCCACATTGGTATTTGCCAGGACAGGATTCGTACCGGTGGTCGGGTTGTAGATATCGCTACGATTCATGCCGGCAATATACATGAGGTATACGCCCGTTTCTGGGTAAAAGAGATTCTGGTCGGCGTATTCAGTGTGCTGAAAATCCAGGCCAGCCTTGAAGAAATGATCACCCAGCATGTAGGTCAGATCGTTCCGCCATTGGAGGCGCTTGATGCCGGTGTTCTGGAAGGCGTTGGGGTCCTCTCCGTACCTGCCTCGGTCGGGAGCGGGGATACCCAGCAGATCACTGGTTACGGTTCGGATCTCCATGGGAGTGCCCATTCCCCCACCCCCGACGTTGGGTGAGATGCCGTTCTTGTAATCGAAGTAGGCCAGGTTGCTTTCCCAGATTACATTGGGCGTGAAGGAGGTCGTCGCCTTCAAGCTGAATCGGTTGGTCTTGTTCAGGCCCGTCCCTAGCATGGATGGATCCACGTTGCCGTTGGCGCGGCCGGTGTGTGGGAACGCTTGGTTGGGTGTCTCGTTCTTGTCATAGCCATAGGTGGCCGTGACGTTCAAGACCTGGGAAGCGGCCCAGTCTAGGCGTAGATAGGCCACAGTCTCCTTCAACTTAGTCTTGATGCTTCCCAGGGTTGGCCAAGTTGCGATCGATTGTGGAGCGAAGGTGGCAGCGGCACCCTCTTCGTCCTTGCGCTCCATGGACAGCATGTAGAAGAGCTTGTCCTTCACTATGGGACCGCTGACGAGGGCGGCAATCGTTCGGCTGTTGTTGTCCTTCTTGTCCCCTTCGTCCGTGCTGCGGGCGCGCAGGTCCTGGTTGGTATACTGACCGCTGACGATCCCGGAGAAGGTGTTGGAGCCAGCCTTGGACACCACGTTCAGGAAACCTGCATTGGAACGGCCGAACTCGGCCTTGTACTGATTGGTGACGACCTGGAATTCGCCGATGGCATCCATGGGAATGGGGGAAACATTACCACCCACGTCCGAAGAATTGTTATCACCGCCGTCGATGTTAAAATTGGTGCCGCGCCCCTGGCCCTCGCCCGTGGACATGTAGGTCGCACTCTTCTTCGTGGGATCGACGTTGGAACCACCAATGAGCTGGACGCCTGGAGCCAGGACAGCCGCTGAAATCACGTTCCGACTGAGGACAGGCAGGGATTCCAGCCGTTCAGAGGAGACATTCACGCCCACTTCAGCCGAGGTCGTATTGGCTTGGTCTACGGTATCGGCAGTGGCTACGACTGTGACGCTCGCTGTGGCGGCGGGAGCCATGGAGACAGAGGCCTCTGTTTCGGTGCCCAGCATGGAAGTGCGGATCATGGAAGCGGTGGAATCGGGGGATTTGAAGAGGATGCGGTAATTTCCAAGGGGCACCACGGAGAAACGGAAGGTCCCGTCGCTGTTGGATACGCCTTGGCGATGATATCCAGTGGCCTGGTTATCGATTGTGATGAGCACACCCCCTTTGGGAGCGCCGGTCGCCTTGTCTGTGATGCGCCCCTTGAAGGCACCGAAGGTCTGTTGGGCCTGGACCATCCCGGCGGTGCAAAGGCCCGCCACGATGCAGCTGAGGAGCCTGGAGTTTCGAGTCATGGAATAACTCCTTTGGTAAGGCGCGGCCAAAGCCGCGGGGGAGGGAACGACGAAAACCCCTCTCGGGGTGTTCAAAAGCTCAAGTTGTGAATGAAGGTTGGCCAGTTATCCCACGTCCCGCTCGGAATGCAACCAAAAAGTCATGCCTCGCCAAATTTTCGGGAACCTTTTTAAAATCCGTGCAAACGCAATCCAGGCCTCGAAAGCAGGAACTTTCGAGGCCTGGAACTGGTTGTCTGTTGGACTTTATTCGACGGTGTCGAGCAGCCAGGATGTCTTGGGGACGAGCTGGGCCCGGAGGCTCAGGGTCTCGAGGTAGCGCTCCACGGGAATCTCACTGCCCTGTTTAGCGTAGACCGTGAATAGGGTGTCTCCGATCTTCACGCGGTCACCCACGTTGTGGTGCAGGCGAATGCCCACGCCCAGATCAAGCACATCGTTCTTGCTGCGCCGTCCGGCTCCCAGTTCCATGCCCAGGAGGCCCAGGGCGCGACTATCCACGGCCTGGATCCAACCATCATGGGTGGCCTTGATCTCCACCACCTTGCCGGGCTGGGGCAGGCGGCTGAAATCATCGAGGGAGGCGGCGTCGCCGCCGTTGAAGGTCGTCCACTTCCGGAAGGCCTCCATGGCTCGGCCGGAGGCGACCGATTCCTTCACCAGGGCCTGAGCCTCGGCCAAGTTCTTCGCCACGCCACCCAGGACGAGCATCTCGGCGGCCAGGCGGAAGCTCATCTGAGCCAGATCGCTCTCCCCATGCATGCCCTTGAGGATCTCCACGGATTCCACGACCTCGAGGGCGTTGCCGATGGCCCAGCCCAGGGGCTCTTCCATGCGCGTGATGAGAGCCTTGATCTTCACCCCATGGGCCTTGCCCACATTCACCATGCTCTGGGCCAGGGCCTTGGAATCCTCCGGCGTCTTCATGAAGGCCCCGCCGCCGCACTTCACGTCCAGCACGAGGGCGTCACTGCCGCCGGCCAGCTTCTTGGACATGATGCTGGCTGTGATGAGGGGAATGGATTCGACGGTCGCTGTCACGTCCCGCAGCGCGTAGAGCTTGCGGTCGGCGGGACAGATATCGCCGGTGGGGGCGCTATTAGCGAAACCGGTCTGGAGGAGGCTCTCCTTGAACTGGTCGATATCGAGTTCGACCCGGAGCCCCGGGATGGCGGCGTATTTGTCCACGGTGCCGCCCGTGTGACCCAGGCCACGACCGCTGAACATGGCGCAGGGCACGCCGCAGGCCGCGACGATGGGGCCGAGGATCAGCGTGGTCTTGTCTCCCACGCCGCCCGTGCTGTGCTTGTCCACCTTCACGCCGGGCACGGAGGAGAGATCCACCCGGTCGCCGGAGTCGCGCATATTCAGGGTGAGAGCCAGCGTCTCCTCTGTATTCATACCGCGCCAGCAGATGGCCATCAGGAGCGCCGCGCTCTGCTCATCGGTGAGGCTGCCATCGGCGGCGCCCTTGGTCCAGAAGGCGATCTGTTCGGGGGAGAGGGCTCCGCCCATCTTCTTGGTGTAGATCAAATCGTACATGCGCATGGGAACTCCCGAAGGCGGGTTAGAAGTGCAATCAGATGCTGGCCAGCACCTTCTCGAAGGAAGGATCGGCGCGGTCCTTGAAGAGGGCCTTGTACTCGGCATAGTCCTGCCACGCCTGGTCCCGGTCCCCCTTCAGGCGGTGGAGTTCCAACAGGGTGGTCCAGTAGAGGGGGGCCCAGGGCGTATCGGGCTTGGCGGCATGGCGCAGGGGCTGGAGGGTCGAGGCCACAGCGTCGGCCTGGGCCAGGGCGAGCTGCCGCTGGGACAAGCGCAGCCGGGCCCAGGGGTCCGTACCCTCAGGCGCCTGGGGGGCCTGGCCATCCAGTTGGAGGCGCCAGGAGGCCAGGAGACCCTGGGTGGTGGCCGCGGCGGCGCTCGGGGCGCCCTTGGCCAGGGCCTCCAATTGAGGCAGGTGGGCCCGCATGCGCTGCTCCAGCTCAGCGGGGGGCACGGGGCTCAGGCCGTCCCCTTGCACTTCCGTGAGGAGTTCGGTCACGGCCACCTCGTGCTTCTCGAGCACATTGGCGCGCCAGGCCAGGAAGCCGAAGGTGCTTAGCACCAGGACGGCCACGATCCCCGCCCCGATGAGCAGGGGCTTGAGGAGGGTGGTCTGGGAGTCCTCCCCCCGGGCCAGCTTCTGCTGAAAGGCTTGCAGGCTCTGGGCCGGCTTCTGGACCTGGATTTCCTTGCTCTTGGGATTGATGGCCATTCCGTATGCTCCGAACCTTAAAGAATGCCCCAAACGGCCCTCGGATCGCACTTGAAAAAGCGCCCATCCCTGACAGTCTGTCCAGTGGAGATGGCATGAAGCGGATCGCCTTGATCACCGACCAGCGGAACTCGCAATTGGGCGATGTGCTGGGCCGGGACCTGATGGAGGTCCTCGGGGGTCGCGTGGAGATCCGCAGCCACTTCTTCGAGAACCTCAAACCCTGCGAACCCATCGAAGCCGATCTGGTGCTGGTGACCACCCAAAGCAAGGCCCTGGAGGTGCAGAACCACGTGGCCGAGGCCCGGCGGATCCTGGCGGTGCATCGCACCATCCGGGAGAGCGATGCCCACCGCATCTTCACCCTTCCTCCGGGCACCCAGGTGCTGGTGGTCAATAACCTGCCCGAGACCACCATGGAGATGGTGGCCCTCATGCAGCAGTTGGAGTTCAACCACCTGCACTTCATCCCGTTTGAAGAGGGCATGGATTGTTCCGATATCCATATCGCCGTCACCCCCGGCGAGCGGGATCTCGTGCCCGAGCACATCTCCACCGTCATTGATATCGGGCACCGCTGCATCGATATCTCCACCTTCATCGAGATCATCATCCGGCTGCGCATCGTGGACCGGGATATCGATCAGCGGCTGCTGCGCTATTCCCAGAACAACGTCACCCTGGATACGGGGGTCAACCACCAGTACAAGGACCTCTTCAAGCGCAATATCGAACTGGACACGATCATCAATCTGGCCCACGAAGGCATCCTGCTGATCAATAACCAGGGAAAGATCGCCCTCCATAACCAGGCCCTGGCCGAGATGCTCGATCTGCGGGAGGACATCCTGGGCCGCGGCCTCGAGGTCTTCGCTCCGGAGATCCAGGAGATCCTGGGGCAGGAGCAGAGCCGGGAGTGGATCGTCGAGACCAAGGGCCATTCCCTGGTGGTCAATCGTCAGGACATCCACTATTTTGGCGAGCCCAGCGGCAGCTACTTCAATTTCCAGGAGGTGACCTACATCCGCCAGCTGGAGCAGAACCTGAGCCGCAAGCTGAGGGAGCGCGGCCTCACGGCCCGCTACACCTTCCCCGATGTGCTCACCCATTCCCCAGCGATGCGCCAGTGCATCGAACTGGCCAAGCGGATCGCGGGTTCGGAATTCACGGTGCTCATCATGGGGGAGAGTGGCACGGGCAAGGAGTTGCTGGCCCAGTCCATCCACAACGCCTCCCCCCGGGAGAAGCAGCCCTTCGTGGCCGTGAACTGCGCAGCCGTGCCCGAGAACCTGCTGGAGAGCGAACTCTTCGGGTACGTGGGCGGATCCTTCACTGGGGCCCTCCGGGAGGGCAAGGAGGGCCTCTTCGAGCAGGCGAACAATGGCACGGTCTTTCTCGATGAGATCGGGGACATGCCGCCCATGCTCCAGGCCAAGCTGCTGCGGGTCCTCCAGGAGCGCCAGATCATGCGGGTGGGTTCCACCAAGCTGACCCAGGTGAATATCCGGGTCATCGCGGCCACGAACCGCAATCTGCGGGAACGCATCCAGGCCGGGCAGTTCCGGGAGGATCTCTACTACCGCCTCAACGCCCTCTCCCTGATCGTGCCCCCCTTGAGGGAGCGGCCGGAGGATATTTTCCCCCTGCTGAAGCACTTCCTGGCCGAACAGCACCAGGCCCGCCTGACCTTCACGGCCGAGGCTCGGGAACTCCTGCAGCACTACGCGTGGCCCGGGAATATCCGGGAACTGGGGAATGTGGCCAACCACATCACCCTCATGGCCAAATCCACGGTCACCGTAGAGGCTCTACCCGCCTACCTGGTGAGCCGGACCGAATCCTTCGGAGCGGAGGAGGCCATCCTGGGCGCCCGCTGCGGTCTGGACCGGGCCCTGGGAGTGTTGGGGATCCTGGATCAGTTTGCCAACCGAGGCCTCAGGGCGGGGCGGAATAGCATCAAGACCGCCCTCCAGGGTCAGGGGAACCCCTTGAGCGAGGCCGAGGTGAGGGGCGTCCTCCAGCTGCTGGCCGAGCTGGGGCTGGTGCGCTCCAGCGTGGGCCGCCAGGGCACGGAACTCTCGAGCATTGGGAAATCATTCATTAACTGGTCAAAGAATAGGTCGACTGTTTAACCTATTGGCCCATTAACCGGGGCTGGGTGATGCCCTCATTCCCGGCGGAGAGAGAGGGGGGCTCCCGGGGCCGCAGCCCGCCTGGATGACGCGCTCCTTCGGGGAACCTTGTGCGCTTCGAGGAATTGGCACGCATCTCGCGTTTAGATGGACGGCCTCCTGGTTTGGCGATGGATTTCATCGTTCGAACCGCTGCCCCCCCCGGGGCATCTGCGCGGAGGCCGTACAACCCTGGTCCATGCATGGCCTTTCGCGGGGTGCTCCTGGCCCCTGGAACCCTGTGCCGACCACATCCCTTCCTGGCTGTGCCAGGCCCATACAGGACAGATCATGACGATGCAGAAGATCCTCTGGACGGAGATCGACGAAGCGCCCGCGCTGGCGACCCGCTCCCTGCTCCCCATCATCCAGGCCTTCACCCAGGGCACGGGCATCGTCCTCGAGACGGCGGATATCTCCCTGGCGGGCCGCATTCTGGCCAACTTCCCCGAGAAGCTCACCGAGGCCCAGCGGGTTCCCGACGACCTGGCTCGGCTGGGTGAACTGGCGCTGAAGCCCGAGGCCAATATCATCAAGCTTCCGAATATCAGTGCCTCCCTGCCCCAGCTCATCGCGGCCATCAAGGAGCTGCAGTCCAAGGGCTACGCCGTGCCCGACTATCCCGAAGCCGCCAAGAGCGAGGAAGCCAAGGCCATCCGGGTCCGATATGCCAAGGTGCTGGGCAGTGCGGTGAACCCCGTGCTGCGGGAGGGCAATTCCGATCGCCGGGCTCCCCAGTCCGTCAAGAACTTCGCTCGCAAGCACCCCCATCGCATGGGCGCCTGGAGCCCCTCCTGCAAGGCCCGGGTGGCCTCTATGTCCGAGCAAGACTTCTTCGGCACGGAGACCTCCACCACCCTGAAGGAAGCCACCACGGCCCGCATCGAGTTCCTGCCCGAGGGGGGCGAGGCTCAGGTGCTCAAGGAGAAGCTCGCCCTGAAAGCCGGCGAAGTCATCGACGCCTCCGTCATGAACGTGAAGGCCCTGCGGGCCTTCTATGCCCGAGCCATCGAGACCGCCAAGGAGGAGGGCCTCCTGCTCTCCCTGCATCTCAAGGCCACGATGATGAAGATCAGCGATCCCATCATGTTCGGCCATGCGGTGGAGGTCTTCTTCGAGGATGTGATCACCCAGCACGGGGCGGCCCTCAAGGCGCTGGGCGTGAACTTCAATAACGGCCTGGGGGATCTCTACGCCAAGATCAAGACCCTGCCCGAGGCCCAGCGCGCTCAAATAGAGGCCGATATCCAGGCCGTCTACGCCAAGCGTCCGGCCCTGGCCATGGTGGATTCCGATAAGGGCATCACCAACCTGCACGTGCCCAATGGCGTGATCGTGGACGCCTCCATGCCCGTGGTGGTGCGCGATAGCGGTCAGATGTGGGGTCCCGATGGGAAGCTGCACGAGACCCTGGCCCTGGTCCCCGACCGCAGCTACGCAACGATCTACAACGCGGTCTTCGAGGACTGCCGTCAGCACGGCGCCTTTGATCCCGTCACCATCGGCAGCGTGCCCAATGTCGGCCTGATGGCCCAGAAGGCCGAGGAATACGGCTCCCACGACAAGACCTTCAAGGCTTTAGGCGCGGGCGTCATCCGCGTGGTGGATGCCAGCGGCGCGGTGCTGCTCGCGCAGGCTGTCGAGACCGGCGATATCTTCCGCATGTGCCAGGCCAAGGACGCTCCCATCCAGGACTGGGTGAAGCTGGCCGTCACCCGCGCCCGCCTCACGGGCGCCCCGGCCATCTTCTGGCTGGACCCCCGCAGGGCCCACGACGCCCAGGTCATCGCCAAGGTGGAGACCTACTTGAAGCAGCACGACCTGAAGGGCCTCGATATCCGCATCATGGCTCCCGTGGAGGCCATGAAGCTCAGCTGCGAGCGCATCCGCAAGGGCCTGGACACCATCTCCGTCACGGGCAACGTGCTGCGCGACTACCTCACCGATCTCTTCCCCATCATCGAGCTGGGCACCAGCGCCAAGATGCTCTCCATCGTGCCCCTCATGGCCGGGGGCGGCCTCTTCGAGACCGGTGCGGGAGGTTCGGCCCCCAAGCATGTCCAGCAGTTCCAGGAGCAGGGTTACCTCCGCTGGGATAGCCTCGGGGAATTCAGCGCCTTCGGCGCCTCCCTGGAGCATCTGGGCAACACCTATGACAACCCCAAGGCTCTCGTGCTGGCCGAAGCCCTGGATCAGGCCATCGCCCAGTTCCTGGACAACGACAAGTCCCCGGCGCGCAAGGTGGGCCGGATCGATAATCGCGGCAGCCACTTCTACCTGGCTCTCTATTGGGCCGAGGCCCTGGCCGCTCAAACGAAGGACGCCGGACTCAAGGCCCGCTTCGCCCCCGTGGCCCAGCAGTTGCGCCAGAACGAGGCCCAGATCAACGCCGAACTGATCGCGGCCCAGGGCCATCCCGTGGACATGGGTGGATACTACCGTCCGGACCTCGCCAAGACGACCCGGGCCATGCGCCCCAGCGCCACGCTCAACGTCATCATCGACGGCCTCGGCCGCTAGCGCACCGGAGACACCATGCAGCGCAACATCGTTCAGAAGATCCTCCAGGCTCACCTGCGCGAAGGCGAATACGTCGTCGGCCAGGAGATCGGCATCCGCATCGACCAGACCCTCACCCAGGACGCCACGGGCACCATGGCCTACCTGCAGTTCGAGGCGATGGGCTTGCCCGCCATCAAGACCGATCTCTCCGTGTCCTATGTGGACCACAACACGGTCCAGGTGGGCTTCGAGAATGCCGATGACCACCGCTACCTCCAGACCATCGCCCAGCGCTTCGGCCTGGTCTATTCCCGCCCCGGCAATGGCATCTGCCATCAGGTCCACCTGGAGCGCTTCGGCAAGCCCGGCACGACCCTGCTGGGTTCCGATAGCCATACGCCCACGGGCGGCGGCATCGGCCAGATCGCCGTCGGCGCCGGCGGCCTGGACGTGGCTGTGGCCATGGGCGGCGGGAACTTCTATCTGACGGCCCCCAAGGTCTATCTGGCCCGTCTCAAGGGCAGCCTGCGCCCCTGGGTGACCGCCAAGGACGTGGTGCTCCACATGCTCAGCCTGCTCACCACCAAGGGCAACGTGGGCGTGGTGCTCGAATACGGCGGTCCCGGCGTGGAGACCCTCTCCGTGCCTCAGCGCGCCACCATCACCAATATGGGCGCCGAGATGGGTGTGACGACCTCCATCTTCCCCAGCGATTCCGTGACCCGCGCCTTCCTCAAGGCTCAAGGGCGCGAACAGGATTGGAGCGAACTGAAGGATGACGAAGGCGCCTCCTTTGACCGGGTCATCGAGGTGGACCTAGGTTCCATCGAGCCCCTGGCCGCCTGCCCCCACAGCCCCGGCAACGTCAAGTCCGTGAAGGAACTGGCCGGGATGAAGGTCGACCAGGTCTGCATCGGCTCCTGCACCAATTCCAGCCTCAAGGATATGCGCACCACGGCCGCCATCCTCAAGGGGCACCGGGTGAATGAGAACGTGAGCCTGGGCATCGCGCCGGGTTCCCGCCAGGTGCTCCAAATGCTCAGCCGGGACGGCAGCATGGCCGATATGCTCGATAGCGGGGCCCGCATCCTGGAATCGGCCTGCGGCTTCTGCATCGGCAACCACTTCTCCCCCAAGAGCGGCGGCGTGAGCCTGCGCACCTCCAACCGCAATTTCGAGGCGCGGAGCGGCACCAAGGACGCCCAGGTCTACCTGGTGAGCCCTGAGGTGGCCGCCCTGGCCGCCCTCACGGGCACCTTCACGGATCCCTCCACCCCGGGCATTCCGTACCCCGGCATCCAGGAGCCCGAGAGCTTCCTGGTGGACGACTCCATGTTCATCTTCCCCTCCGAGGCCGCCCGGGGTACCCAGATCTTCCGCGGCCCCAATATCGGCGAACCCCCCAGCAATGAGCCCATGCCCGCCTCCCTCAAGGGCCTGGCGACCATCAAGGTGGGCGAGAAGATCACCACCGACCACATCATGCCCGCCGGGGCCCGCCTGAAGTACCGCTCCAATGTGCCGACCTACGCCAAGTTTGTCTTCGAGAATGTGGACGGCACCTTCTCCACCCGCTGCATGGAGAATAGGGACAAGGGCCTCCACAATGTCATCGTGGCCGGGGAATCCTACGGCCAGGGCTCCAGCCGCGAGCATGCGGCCATGTGCCCGATGTACCTGGGCGTGAAGGCGGTGGTGGCGAAATCCTTCGAACGCATCCACGCCGCCAACCTCGTGAACTTCGGCATTCTGCCCCTGCTCTTCGAGAACCCCGCCGACTACGATCGCATCGAGGTCGGCGTGGCCTTGGAGGCTCCCGATTGGAGGCAGGCCATCGAGAAGGGCGAGCCCATCCTTCTCCAGGTCGCTGGCCAGAAACCCGTGTCCTGCACCTACGCCCTCTCCCAGCGCCAGCGTCAGATCCTCTTGGCGGGAGGCCTCCTGAACTTCACGACCCAGGCCTGAAGAGGACCGCTTCGTGGAAGAGGAAGTGGAATTCGGCACCCTCGTCCCCCGGGAGGATTCCCGAGGGGCGGCGGAGCTGAAGGTCCTTCTCGCCGCCAGCGGCCTGGACCTGGAGCCGGGCATCCAGGTCTTCGTGGTGGGACGGGCCGGTGCGCGCCTCGTGGCCTGCGCCGGGCTCACAGAGGGCGTCGTCAAGTGCGTGGCCATCGACGCCGAGCATCGCGGCGCCAATCTGGCCCTGAGGCTCATGAACGAGCTGGTCCATCTGGCCCTGGAGCGGGGCCAGGCCCATCTCTTCCTCTATACCAAGCCTTCGAATGCCGCCCTCTTCCGGGGCTGCGGCTTCCACGAGTTGGTGGAAGTGCCTGGCCAGGCCTGCCTCATGGAGAACACGCCCGTCGGCATCCGGGCCTACTGCGATAGCCTGCGGCTCCTGAAACGGGAAGGGGGGGCCGTGGTCGTGAACGCCAATCCCTTCACCTTGGGCCATCTCCATCTGGTGCGCCAGGCCCTTCAGAATTGCGATTGGCTGCACGTCTTCGTGGTCGGGGAAGACGCCTCGGCCATCGCCTACGAGGATCGTCTGGATCTGGTGCGCCAGGGGCTTGGGGGGCTGGAGCGCCTCACGGTGCATGAGGGCTCCCGCTATCTCATCTCCAAGGCCACCTTCCCCAGCTACTTCATCAAGGATGCCTGCGCGGTGGAGGCCTGCAGCACGGCCATGGATCTCTTGATGTTCCGCCAGTATCTGGCTCCGGCCCTGGGCATCACCCATCGCTTCGTGGGCACCGAGCCCTTCTGCGGGCTCACGCGAAAGTACAACGAGGATATGCATCGCTGGCTGGAGGCCGAGGAGGGCCCAGGCCCGGCCATCCGGGTCGTGGAGGTGCCTCGCCTGGAGGTGGCCGGGCGGCCCGTATCGGCTTCGGAAGTGAGGCGTCTGCTGGCCCTGGGCGACTTCGAGGCGATGGCCTCCCTGGTGCCTGCGACAACCCTGGCGCGCCTGCGGATCAAGTATGCCCCTTGCACCTAGGCGCAAAAGGCGCTCCCGTAATCCAGGTCCCGAGGGGCCAAAAGCATGAGGTGGGATGGATGGAAATCGTAAAGGAAGCCATGGCGGGGACGCTGGAGTCCAACGACCTGCTGGTGAAGGTCTCTCCGGGCGTGGGTTTGGAGGTGGTCATTTCCAGCGAAGTGATGCGCCAGTTCGGCGCCCAGATCCGGAAGGTGGTCCAGGAGACCCTGCAGAAGCAGGGCGTCACCGGCGGCCAGATCGTCATCGAGGACAAGGGGGCCCTGGATTGCACCATCCGCGCCCGGGTGCAGGCGGCAGTCCTGCGCGGCACCGAGGGTGGGGAACTGAACTGGAGGACCCTGGCATGAGCAAGATCCGACGCAGCATGCTCTTCATCCCGGGCTCAAACGCCGCCATGCTCAGCACGGCCTTCGTGCATAAGCCCGATTCCATCATGTTCGATCTGGAGGACGCGGTGGCCCTGCGGGAAAAGGACACGGCCCGTCTCCTGGTGTTTCATGCGATCCAGAACCCCGTCTATGACGGCATCGAGAAGGTGGTGCGCATCAACCCCCTGGATACGCCCTACGGGCTGCTGGATCTGGAGGCCGCCGTGCGCGGAGGCGCCGAGATCATCCGCTTGCCCAAGACCGATCGCGCCGAGGATATCCAGGAGCTGGAGAGCCACGTGGAGCGCATCGAGCGGGAATGCGGCCGGGCCGTGGGATCCACCAAGCTGATGGCCGCCATCGAATCGGCCTCGGGAGTGGTCAACGCCGTCTCCATCGCCACCTCCAGCCCCCGCATGGATTCCATCGCGCTGGCGGGCTTCGATTACGTGGTGGATATGCAGACTTCCAGGGGGGACGGCACCGAGCTCTTCTATGCCCGCTGCGCCCTCCTCCACGCGGCCCGGGCCGCCAAGATCGACGCCTTCGACGTGGTCTATTCGGACGTCAACGACGACGAGGGCTTCCTCAAGGAAGTCGAACTCATCAAGCGCCTGGGCTTCAACGGCAAGTCGCTCATCAACCCCCGCCAGATCGAGCTCCTCCACAACGCCTATGCGCCGACGGCCGCCGAGGTGGCCAAGGCCGAGCGCATCGTCGAGGCCGCGGAAAAGGCCGAGCGGGAGGGCCTGGGCGTGGTCTCCCTGAACGGGAAGATGGTGGACGCCCCGGTGGTCAATAGCGCCAGGCGCACGCTGCAGCTCGCGAAGACCTCCGGCATTCGCATGGAAGCGGGGAAGTGATCATGAACAACAACCAACGCACCCTCGATCTCCAGGACGCCTGCCTCCAGGGGCTGGAGCGCTTCCGGGACTACGCGACGCACACGCCCTACCTGAAGGACCCCAAGGAGAAGCTGGATCGCAAGCTCGTGGACTCCCTGGAGGAGGCCATCCGCCGCTCGGGCCTCAAGGACGGCATGACCATCTCCTTCCATCACGCCTTCCGGGAAGGCGACAAGGTCATCAACCGGGTGGTCGATACCCTTGCCCGCATGGGCTTCAAGAACCTCACCCTGGCTTCATCCTCCCTGCTCACCTGCAATGCGCCCCTGGTGGAGCACATCAAGGCTGGCGTCATCACCAAGATCTACACCTCGGGCATGCGCGGCGAGCTGGCCAAGGCCATCTCCAACGGCCTGATGGAGCAGCCCATCCACATCCACTCCCACGGCGGGCGCGTGCACCTGATCAAGTCGGGCCAACTGAAGTTGGACGTGGCCTTCCTGGGAGTCTCGGCCTGCGACGCCTTCGGCAATGCCAATGGCGTTTCCGGCAAGTCCCACTGCGGCTCCCTGGGCTACGGCAAGGTGGACGCCCAGTTCGCGGATAAGGTGATCCTCCTCACGGAGGAGATCCTCCCCTTCCCCCACGCCCCGGCCAGCATCAGCCAGGACCAGGTGGATTGGATCGTGAAGGTCGACCAGGTGGGCGATCCCTCCAAGATCAGCGTGGGTGCCGCCCGCGTGACGAAGAACCCCCGGGATCTCTTGATCGCCCGCCACGCCGCGAACGTGATCGAACACTCCGGGTACTTCGAGCAGGACTTCTCGCTACAGACCGGCTCCGGCGGCGCTTCCACCGCGGTGGTGCGCTTCCTGGAGCAGAAGATGCGCGCCAAGGGCATCACCGCCAGCTTCGCCCTGGGGGGCATCACGGGCGGCATCGTGGATCTACACAAGAAGGGCCTCATCGGCAAGCTGCTGGACGTGCAGTGCTTCGACGGGGATGCCATAGAATCCCTGCGCACCAGCCCGGATCACATCGAGGTCAGCGCCAACGAATACGCCAACCCCAGTTCCAAGGGCACCCACTGCGATCGCCTGGACGTGGTGATCCTGAGCGCTCTCGAGGTCGATCTCGACTTCAACGTGAATGTGGTGACGGGTTCCGATGGGCTCATGATGGGCGCCTCCGGCGGCCACTGTGATGTGGCCGCCACTGCCAACCTCTCCATCGTGGTGGGGCCCCTGATCCGGGGGCGCATCCCCACCGTCGTGAAGCGGGTCACGACCCTCGTGACCCCGGGGCCCTGCATCGGAGTGCTGGTGACGGATCACGGCATCGCCGTGAACCCCAACCGCCCCGAGGTGGAGGCGCGCCTGCGGGCGGCGGGGCTTCCGGTCATGACGATCCAGGAACTCTACGAGCGCGCCGTCTCCATCACCGGGGAACCCGCGCCCATCGAATTCCTGGACAAGGTCGTGGGCATCATCCACTACCGGGATGGGAGCGTCATCGATGTCGTCCGCCAGGTGAAACCCTGAGGGAAACCACAGTCAAACTGGAGGAGGTCCTGGCGAACCGCGAACGCCGGGTCCTCCTCCAGCGGCAGGCTCTGGAGGCCTTCCGGAGGCCCCTGGTGTCCATCAGCCTCGTGATGCCGGGGCCCGTCAAGGATTCCCCGGAGGCGAGGCTTCTCATGGATGGGGCCCTGGGCGCCCTGGAAGTCCTCCTGGACCGCCGGAAATGGCCTTTGCTAAGTCGGGAACTGCGCCTGGACCCCACGGGCCCCGAGGCGCTCCTGGTAGTCGATGCGGATGCGCTGGAGCTCAAGCGTGCCACCGTCGGCCTGGAGGATACCCATGCCCTGGGGCGCCTATGGGATCTGGACGTGATCGATCCCGAGCAGGGCTCCCTCTCCCGCAGGCTCCTGGACCTTCCACCCCGGCTCTGCCTCCTCTGCGGGGAAGCCGCCCACGCCTGCGCCCGCTCCCGCGCTCACCCCCTCCCGGAACTCCTGGAGGCCATCCGGGAGAGGATACGCGTTCACATACGAAGAGATGCCTGAATTCCAACGACGGGTTTCAGTTTCTGAAACAAGGCCTGGAAACGTTCCGTATTCCTGGCCATTGAGTATTGGCCCTCGACGAAGGCTAAGCCGGCATCTGCAATTTTCTCCCACTGTTCCTGGTCGTTGTAGAGCTCGAATATCTGTTGGATCCAACTGCCGGGGCTGTCGGCCACGAGTACGTGCTGGCCGTGCAGGAGTCCCATGCCTTCGATGGCTATCGGCGAGACGACGCTGGGAACGCCGTAGCCCAGTGAAGTGGCGAGTTTCCCCTTGAGGCCAGCTCCGTAGCGGAGCGGAGCGACGCATAGCCTGAGCGTGGGGAAAAGGGCATCCAGATCCGGGATCAGGCCGTGGATCTTGACGGAATCATCCACCAGCGGAGAGAGTTCCGATGGGAAACCCTGGCCGATGATATCGAATCGCACACCGGGCATCCTGGACTTGAGCGTGGGCCATATCTCGGAGAGGAAGAACTGCATGGCATCCACGTTCGGACGATGGGTGAAATGTCCGATGAACGCAATGTTCTGACTCCCCCGAAAGGAGGCCCTGACCGATGGGAATTCCCGGATCAGGGGGATGATCTCGATCCTGCTGGGGTCGATATCCGGGGAGATCAGGTCCCGCTCCACCGGGCTGATGATGATACTGGCATCGGCGTGATTGAGGTAATGGAGTTCGGCCACGCGATATTTCTCTGCCTTACGGGCGAGGCGTCGGCTTTGTTCGACTGTGGCTCGTCGGCCCACCCGCAGGAAGTTCAGGTCTACGGTGTTGAAGATGATCTTGGCCTCAGCGGCCCACTTCCGAACTTGGTCGAAGCTTTTTTGGATGGTCTTGATGCGTGAAATGAATACGAAGTCGTAGCTATGTTTTTTTTTGAGATGTTTTTTGAGACTTCGGAAATAAGGTCGGTACAGACAGCGGACCCCTTCCTGCTGAAGCAATTCCGTGTACTGGGAAGCATATTCGGGTCGTGCGAGCGGCAGGTAATCCACCTGATAGCCCAGTTTGGTCATGATCCGCAGGGCATTGAACATGTCCAGGGAGCCGGAATCCCGGTCGGGTTTGGGAATCTTATGGTCGAGGACTAGGATTCCTCCCGCGTGGTCTTGGGTATCCCGTGGGTCCTGCCGCTTGGGTTGGTGTGACAGGGTTTCCGTCCACTTCTCAAGAAAGAGGAGGCGATTGGTCACTTGATGGGCCTTCACGCCGTGGGAGGTCTTTTTCCCAGCGGTGACCCCCTCGAAGTGGATCACCTTTGAGGCTGGTTGGTAGTAGACCTGGAAACCCGCGCGCCTCACCGCAAAGGCTAGATCCGTGTCTTCGTAGTAGGCGGGTCGATAGCGGGTATCGAATGCTCCGATCTGCTTGAACAGCTCGGCGCGGATCATGATCGAGGCTCCACTGCAGTAGTCGACGG
Organism: uncultured Holophaga sp.; assembly: GCA_963664825.1. Taxonomy (GTDB): domain Bacteria; phylum Acidobacteriota; class Holophagae; order Holophagales; family Holophagaceae; genus JAYREN01. The sequence continues at coordinate 1,377,470 of OY761614.1, read as the reverse complement.
GGCGAAGGTAATTGAATTCGGGATCGCCGATATCCCGGCCCTTTCCTCGGTTCGAGGCCGATCCGTCCCGGAAGACCATCCCTCCGGCCTCCTGGAGGGTCATGTCTGGATAGATGAGCATCGAGCCCACCAAACCACAGTCCTCGCGGGCATGGAAGGTCTGCTCGAGGGCTTCGATCCAGCCTGGGGTAACCAGTGTGTCGTTATTGAGGAAGACCAGATACTCTCCGGTGGCCATCCGGGCCCCGACATTGCAAGAATCCACGAAGCCGAGATTCGCGGGATTTCTGTGGAAACGGAGCCCCGATAGCCCGGAGAGCGTCGGTTTCGTTTGATCGCTGGAACCGTCATCCACAACGATGATCTCGAAGGGCTCCTTCTGGACAAGTTCAGCCAGGGACAGCAGGCATCTCGCCGTGAATTCAAATTTATTGAAGACCGGGATGATGACGCTGAATCGAGGTGCGGTCATAGGGGCAGAGGCGAAGGCCTGGCTGACCTTGGAAGGGAGCTCCTGGGGCGGAATGGATTCAAAATGTTTGACGCGCTGCCGGAGTGGTTTTAGGAACCTGCGCCGGAAGCGGTAGGACATTAATGAAGAAACGGCATCATCAATCTGGCGCAGGATGCGCGCCCACTCCCGGGACAGTTTCGAAGTCTCCACCCCACAGGGCCCTGGCAAGGCCTGAGTCATCGAATCCCCCGGATGGATGTGGCCCTTGGCCTGTGTTTGATCATGGGGTCTCAGCGATTCCCGGCCGGAAGGTACCAGGCCACGGTGGCCTGGAGGGCCTCGGCAAAGGAATGGGCAGGGTGCCATCCCAGCTCGCGTTGGATCTTGCCCGCGTCAATGGCATACCGCCTATCATGTCCCGCCCGGTCCTTTACGAAGGTTTTGAGCCTGCGGCTCGTGCCCTGGGCTCGTCCCAGATGCTGGTCCACGCAATCGCAGAGCAGATCGATGAGCTCCAGGTTCGTCCGCTCGTTATCGCCCCCCACGCAGTAGGTCTCGCCACTGACGCCCTTCAGCATCACTAACTCCAGGGCCGCGCAGTGGTCCTCCACGAATAGCCAGTCCCGCACGTTCTGGCCATCGCCGTAGATGGGGATGGGCTCGCCCTTGGCCATGCGCGTGATGGCCAGGGGAATGAGCTTTTCCGGATGCTGGCGGGGACCGTAGTTATTGGAGCAATTGGTCGTCACGGTATTCAGGCCGTAGGTGTGGTGATAGGCCCGCACCAGATGGTCGCTACTGGCCTTGCTGGCGCTGTAGGGACTATTGGGGGCGTAGGCCATCGTTTCCGAGAACTTGCCCGTCTCACCCAGGGATCCGTACACCTCGTCGGTGCTGATGTGCAGGAAGCGACAGTTCGTGTCGCCCGCCCAGGCCTGGCGGGCGGCTTCCAGCATGGAGAAGGTGCCCACCACGTTGGTCTGGATGAATTCCGCGGGCCCCGTGATGCTGCGGTCCACATGGCTTTCCGCGGCCAGATGGAAGAGCTTCCTCACGCCGTGGCGCTCGATGAGGTGCCGGGCCAGCTCCAGGTTCTGCACGTCGCCAACGACGAGTTCGACCCCTTCAAGGCCTTCGATCTGGGTGCGATCGGCGGCGTAGGTGAGCTTGTCCAGCACCAGGATGCGATCCTGGGGATGCTCCCGGTGCCAGCGGTGGACGAGGTTCGAACCGATGAAACCGGCGCCGCCCGTGATGAGGATGGTTTCTGCCATGGGTGCCTCTTCAGACCTTGGGTTCGGGTTGTCGCCACGCCAGGACCACTTCTTCCAGCGCGTCCTGCCATGGGGGCATCCGGTCCGTGCCCAGTTCACTGCGATGGCTACCATCCAGCACGGAATAAGCGGGACGGCGGGCGGGTGTGGGGTATTCGGTGCTGGCGCAGGGGCTGAGATGGGCCTGGATGCCCGTCTGGCGGAAGATCTCCGCGGCGAAGTCGTGCCAGGTGGTTTCACCCGAGCAGGTGACATGCACCAGCCCCTGCCAGTCCTCCTCCACGGCCGCCTGCAGCTGGCGGGCCAGGGCCCGACAGCTGGTGGGCGTGCCCCTCTGGTCGTCCACCACACGCAGGGCGCGGCCCTGAAGGCCAGCGTTCACCATGGTGAGGAAGAAGTTCTTGCCCCAGGCCTCAAAAAGCCAAGCCGTGCGGGCCACCAGATGGCGCCTTGCAGAGAGAGCAGCCCGCTCCCCCAGGAGCTTGGTGCGGCCGTAGGCCGAAACGGGATTTGTGGGATCGCTCTCCCTGTAGGGCCGGGCGCCCATGCCGTCGAAGACGTAGTCCGTGCTGATCTGCACGAGCTTGGCGCCCAGCTCATCGCAGGCCTCCGCCAACCAGCCCACGGCCCTGCCATTGATGAGGGCGGCCGTGGCCTCTTCGGCCTCGCAGCGGTCCACCTGGGTGAAGGCGGCGCAGTTGAGGAGGATCTGGGGCTGGAGTTCCCGGAGCACCTTCTGAATGGTTTCCGGGCGGGAGAGATCCAGTTCCGTTTCCGGCGGGAAAATCAACTCGTGACCGGTCCAGGTTTCCCGGATCGCCCGGGCCAGCTGGCCGCTTCCCCCTGCGACGACGACGCGCATCAGGGGCGGACCCTGCGGGCCAGTTCGTCCTGCACGAAGGGGTTCTCGGCATCATCCTCGTGGCGGATTTCGTCGATGGGCGCCTTCTTGCCTTCCCCGGCGAAGAGCTGGTTGGGACAGTTGATGACGAAGCCGGGTTCCTGGCTCACGCAGCGGTAGCAGTGCACCACGCCCTTGGGCACCACCACGGAGCCCGGATTGTTGATGCCCAGGCAGAGTTCCATGCGGTTCAGGTAGGTCGGACTCGTGGGACGGTTGTCCCAGAGTGTCAGCTTGAAGTCCCCGGGGCCCACCCAGGCGAAGAGATCCGCCTGGTCCACGTGTTCGTGGGGCCCACGCAGCACGCCGGGCAGCGTCACGCTCACGTAGGACATGGTCGGGTGGAATTCAGGCTCCAGCTCGTCGTGCCGGAAGATCTCCGCCAGCCAGCCCCGCTCGTCCACGAACTTCTTGAGAGGCGTCAGTTTGACCCCTTGAATGGGGCCCTTCTTGAATTCCATCAGATCTTCCTCGGGATATCCGGGAAGGGCATGGCCTCCCCGAGGGCGAGTTCATTGGCATGGGAGAGGCTGGGGTAGGTGCCCGCGTCGGACCACCAGCCCTGGAAGGTGCCGAAGCTCATCCGGCCCTTCTCGATATAGGCGTTGTTCACGTCCGTGATCTCCATTTCGCCCCGGCCCGAGGGCTTCTGGCGGCGGATGATATCGAAGACCTGAGGGTCGTAGAAGTAGATGCCCGTCACCGAGAGATTGGACTTGGGAGCCTTGGGCTTCTCCTCGATGCCCACCACCTTGTCGCCCACGACTTCGGCGACGCCGAAGCGGTGGGGATCGGAGACGGGCTTGAGCAGGATGCGGGCGCCCGCGCCCTGGCGCTCGAAGGCCTGGAATTCGTTCGCCAGGCTATCCTGGAAGACGTTATCCCCCAGGATGACGCAGAGGGAATCCCCGCCTGCGAAATTTTCTCCAAGAGCCAGGGCCTGGGCGATGCCGCCGGCCTCGTCCTGGACCTTGTAGGTGAAGCGGCATCCGAAGTCCTTGCCGGACCCCAGGCACTGCACCACGGCCCCCATGTGTTCGGTGCCGGTGACGATGAGGATCTCCTCGGCGCCAGCTTCCTTAAGCTTCCACACGGGATGCCAGATCATGGGCGCGTATCCCACCGGCAGCAGGTGCTTATTGGTCACCTTCGTGAGGGGGAAGAGGCGGGAACCCGTGCCACCCGCTAGAACAACACCTTTGACTCGCATGTCCCCCCCGGTTGGCGCTACCTTCGTCTTGAGGTGATATTCTTGCATGAATTCCAGGCCTCTGACGGGGCTCTGCCCACGGTGGTGTTGATCCACTACGGTTCGCCGGAGTTGACGCGCAGGTGTCTGGAATCCTTGCGCGAGATCGAGGCCGAACCCCACGCCGTGGTTGTGGTGGATCATGGCCCAGGGCCGGGCCTCGGGCGCAGCCTGGAGGGTGCCCATCCGCACCTGACGATCCTGGAGGATTTCACTAATCCCGGCTTTGGTTGTGGGTGCAACCGGGGGGCGGAGTTCGCCTTCGCCCAAGGGGCGCCAGCCGTGTGGTTCCTGAACAACGATGCCGTGCTGGAGGGCCCGACCCTTGCGCCTCTTCTGAACCTTGCGAAGGCCCACCCGGAAGTGGGCCTCTGGGGGACGCACCAGGTCAACGGGCGGCGGCGGCAGGGGGCCGATCGCATGGACGGGTGGTTCTGCCGCGGGCTTGGTTCCCACAGGATGGCTCTGCCTCCTGGGTGCCGTCAGCTCGAACCTCGTGAAACCTTGAGTGGAGCATCGATGCTTGTGTCCCGGGAGGCCTGGGGGCGCATTGGTCCCTGGCCCAGGGGGTATTTCCTTTACTGGGAGGATGCGGCTTGGTGTCGGAGGATCCATGCCCTCGGGCTTCCCATCGTCCTCGCCGATCTCCAGATCCTCCACCGCAGCGCCCGCACGGTGGGGAAACGCAGCCCACTGCAAGCCTTCTATAGCGCTCGGAATCGCCTCCTGCTGCACAGGGAGCTGCACCCTCGCGGTTCCCTGGAACGCCTCTGCATCGCCTTATATGTCTTTCAAATGCGGATCTTCCAGGGGAAGCCGAGTCTTCTTCGGGCGGCTTGGCACGGAGTCTGGGCCGCCCATCGTGGGCAAAACGGGCGAGACCCCCGCTACTGACTTCCTCTAGAATTGAAGGCGAGGTTGCCATGCGTCGAATCGTCCCCTTTGCCCTCTGTTGTGTGTGTATGGCCCAGGCCCAGCAGCCCGTGCTCAAGTTCGCCAAGCTGCACCACGACTTCGGTCGGATCTCGGCGGACCGCAAAGTGTCGTACCGCTTCAAGGCCACCAATACCGGCACGGCGCCCATCCAGATCAAACAGGTCGTGCCCTCCTGCGGATGCACCTATACCCTGGTGGGCCAGTGGTACCTGAAGGCGGGGGAATCCACGGAGATCGAGGCCACCTTCAACCCCGCCGGGATGCGGGGGATGGTGCGCAAGTCGATGCAGGTCCTCTCCGATGACCCCGTCAGTCCTTCGATCACGCTCTCCTTCGAGGCCGAGGTGATCCAGGAGATCATGCCCAGCACCACGGCCTTGTTCTTCGACGAAGTGCTGCGCAGCGCCCCCCGGAGGGCGACCCTGCGGCTCGCCTCCGGGAACGGCCAGCCTGTGCATGTCATCGATGCCAAGGCTCCTGGCGCGCCCTATCTGAGTGCTTCCTTCCACAGCGAAGGCAAGGATGTGGTGGTGGAGGTCCTGCTGGATGGCCACAAGGTGCCCGCCAATCACGCCAGTGGGGTCGATGTGCTCAGCATCCGGACCCGCAGCGAGCGGATGCCCATCATCCCCGTCAATGTGCAGTGGGCCCTGCGTCCCTCCGTCACGGCCACGCCCGCCCGGGTGGCCTGGGTGGAGAAGGCCGGGAAGGAACTCCGCGCCACCCTCACCCTCAAGCACACGGACGGGAGGCCCTTCCGTGTGCTTTCCGCCAAGCCCACCCATCCCCTGCTTCGCGTGGAGGGGGTCGGGAAGGCCGCTGCCCTCCAGCAGGAGCTGACCATCACCCTGGGAGCCCAGGCCCGGGCAGGCAACTACAACGAGCGCGTGATCCTGCGCCTGGATGATCCTGAACAGCCCGAGATGGAGATCCGCGTTTCAGCCGTGCTCCGCTAGTCGAATATCCCGTGTCCCTTCCTAAGCCCGATCCGGCCAAGCATCTGGCCGCCGTCCTCGCCATGTCGGCCTTCGCCCTGGTGTGGGGGGGCAGCTTCGCGGCCATGAAGTTCACCCTCAATTCGAGCTTGAGCGTGGGGGCCATGCTCACCCTCCGCTTCATCCTGGGGGCCTTGACCCTGGGGATTCTGGCCCGGGCCTTCCGGATTCCCTTTCCGCGCCAGGCCGTGCGGGATGGCGCCATCCTGGGGCTCTGGCTCACGGCAGTCTTCTGGCTGCAAGCCGATGGGCTGCGCTTTACTACCACCTCCAAGAGTGGCTTCATTACGGGCCTTTACGTGCTCTTCACGCCGGTGGTGAGCCTCCTGTTCGGGAATCGCCTCAAGCGTTCCCACGGACTCGGGGCTCTGGTGGCTGCGGCGGGGCTCTACCTGCTGGTCCATGAACCCGGCGTGCGCCTGGGCGGATGGACCCTGGGGGATTCGGAGACGCTGCTCTGCGCGGTGGCCTGCGGTTTCCATATCGTGCTGACGGGGCGCTATGCCAGGCGTTCCAGCGGATGGGTCTTGGCCACCACCCAGGTGGCCGTGGTGGCCATCATCTCATTGACCATTACAGCCTTCCTCCCGGCCCCCTTGGGATTCCAGGGCATCCTCCAGCCCCTCTCGGATCCGGGTGTGTGGATCGCCCTGGCCTACCAGGGTTTCCTGGCCACGGCCCTGGCCTTCTGGGGCATGTCCACCTTCCAGGCTTATCTGGGGGCCACGGAGACCGCGATCATCTGTTCCATGGAGCCCGTCTACACCGCGCTCCTGGCGATGTCGGGCTGGGTTCCCGGCATCCATGAGCGCCTGGGAGCCCTTCAGTTGGTGGGGGGTGCCCTGCTCTTCAGCGCCATGTTGTTGGCCGAAATCGGTCCCCGGTGGTTGAAATCCAGATCCGGCGCCGAGGAGGCCCTGGGCTAAGGCGATCGCTTCCCTATCGGGTGCGGTCCAGGATCACCAGCGTCACATCGTCCACGAAGGGGGCCGGATCATTGAAGGCCTTGGCCTTGGCCACCAGATGATCGGCGGCCTCGTCCTCGTTGGCGGGCAGTTCGGCGCAGAAGCGGAGGAGGCCCTCTTCGCCCAGAAGCTGGCGGTCCTCCCGTTCCACTTCCACTAGGCCATCGGTGAAGAGCACGAGACGATCGCCGATCTCGAAGGGCGACTCCTTCTCCTCGAAGGGGAGGTCCTCCTGGATGCCCAGCATGAATCCGTGCCCACTCAGCACCTGGGGATGGTGGAGGCCGCCCTTGGCACCGTTGGGGATGCGGAAGGGCGCGTCGTGGCCTGCGGCCACGTAGCGCATCGTGTTTTGGGCCGGGTCGAAGCGGGCCAGGAAGGCCGTTGCGAACTGTTCGGCCAGGGTGTTGTGGGCGAGATCCCGGTTCATGCCCTGGGCCCAGGCAAGGGGGCTTCCCCCCAGGCGGACCTGGCTCTCGAAGGAGGTCTTGACCATGGCCGAGATCAAGGCGGCAGTCACGCCGTGTCCACTCACGTCCGCGATCATCAGGGCCAGGCAGCCCCCGGCCATGGGCAGGATGGTGTAGATATCGCCGCCGATGCCTTCGGCTGGTAGGTAGCGGTGGGTGTAGCTGAAACTGGGCGCGGTGCCCGGAAGCGGAGGCAGGAGGCCGAATTGAAGTCGTGCGGCGAGGGCCAGTTCGCTGGTCATCCGGTCCTGGAAGCGGGTGAGCTGCTGGTTCTGCCGCTTGATCTCCTTCTGCATCTCGATGATGCGGAAGGCGCTCTCGACCTTGGCCATCACTTCCTGGGCGTGGAAGGGTTTGGCGATCATGTCGTCGGCGCCCAGATTCAGGCCGCCGATCTTGGAGGCCGTGCCGTCCATGGCCGAGACCAGCACGAAGTAGATATCGCGGGTTTCCGCGGTCCCTTTGATGATGCGGCAGAACTCATCTCCGGCCATCTCCGGCATCCGCAGATCGGAAAGGATGAGATCGGGTGGCCGCGAGGACATGGATCTTTTCCATGACCTCCAGGGCCTTGGCGCCGTTCTCCGCCACGAGCACTTGGTAGCCCGCCCGTTTGAGGTAGAAGCTGAGGATATCCCGGATCTGGACCTCGTCATCGACGACCAGAACAACGCCGTTATTCATGTCGACTCCGGGGTGGAAATCGTACCAAAAAAACGCGGTGCCCGGGCGATGCCAGGACACCACGTGGAGTCAAAGGAGGGATATCGCGATCACAGAGAACAGCAGGCCACCCTGGGTGGTCTCCCCTAGACCAGATCAGGCCCCACGCAGCGCGTCCTGCTCGGTGGCGAAGATGGAGAAGTAGTTCGTCAGATTCGTCTGATCGAAGGTCTTCTTCACCTGGGCAGGCAGGCCGCAGAGGTGCAGCTTCCCGTTATTCTTGTCGACACTATTGCGTGCGGCCACCAGGAGCCCGAGGCCCGAGGAATCGATGAAGCTCACGCCTTCGAGGTTGATCACCAGGAGCTTGGGCTGATGCGTGGTGACGGTATCCCGGATCACGTCGCGCAATTGGGCCGTCACCTCGAAGTTGACCTTCCCTTGGATGGTCACCACAGAAGCATTGGCTTCCTGGCGTGTCTGGATGTTCAACATGAGCCCTCCTGCGGCGCAATGCCTTGCAGAACACGTCTCCTGACTGCATCTCGCTGCCGGAGTTTGTACTCCGAATGCGAGGCCGGACCTGAGACGATACTTTCGAACCCGGATCTTTCCATGACTTGGACTTCGTGTGCAAAGAAAAAGGTAAACTCGTCCTGCTCCTGGATCAACTCCGGAATGTGCAATAGATCGCCGATTTCTGGCCGACCCACCTGCTGGAAGCGGGCCTGGACCTTCTCAAGGACCGCCGCTGCTGGGTTGGGCAGGCGGATGAGGGTGCGGGCGGTGAACTGGACGGCGGAATAGCTGCTGCTTGAAAAAGGGTTGACTTCCGCCCTTCCGCTAGAGAGGGTGAGGCTCTCGGAGATGCGGGCCCGTTCCTCGGCGCTGAGGCTATCCAGGGAGAAACCCTCCGGCAGCGAGGCCATCCAGCGTTCCAGCTCCTCCAGATTCACCATCAGGTTCCGGGTCCGGCTGGGTTTGATGTGGTTGGCCATGAGGATGTGGTGATCCAGGAGGAAGCGGATCACCAGCAACACGCCCAGGAGGTCCTCAGCGATGAAGCGCAGGCCCACCTGGTCGTAAATGGGTTCTGCCACGTTCTCGGGCTTGTGGAGCAGCTTGAGGAGCATGGAGACGCGATCCTTGCTCTCCTTGCGCTTGATGGCCAGCAGGGGCACTTCGTAGCGCCCCTTGAGCAGCCATCCGCCGTTGGGGGTGGGCACCAGGAAACGCTCGTAGCGGTCGAAGATCTGCTGCTGGATATCGGGGAGGAACCGCAAGTAGACGTTATTGTCCACGTGGAAGAGGGTGTGCATCACCCGCAGGAGCGCGCAGGCCCAGCGGGCTCGCTGGTCCTGGGGGCGCACGGAGGCCCAGACCAGCAGTTCCAGGGGATCCTGCAGTTCGAAGAATTCCGGCGGAATATCCATGCCCGTGCCCTCGAGGATCACTTCCTCCAGGAAGGCCAGGGCATCCTCGAAGACCTCCACCAGATGATCCCGGTGGTGGGGGATATCCATGTCATAGCCGTACCCGAGGGCGAAATCCCTGGCCATCTCAAGGGTGGGCAGGGACATCCCCTTCTGGTCCACGGATGGAACGCCGCCCAGAATCACGCGGGTGATATCCGAAGGCAGCGGGAACAGGTGGGGCTTCAACATGGACCTCAGGGCTTTGGGCGGGACTGCGGAAATCAAAAAGCGGGGCGCCGCTATGGAACGCCCCGCTTCAGGAAGCTTCAGGCCTACTTCACCGCGAAGGCGGCGACGAGCACATAGATCACCAGGGCCTCGATGAGGGCCAGGCCGATGATCATGGTGGTGCGGATATTGCCGGCAGCCTGGGGATTGCGGGCGATGCCTTCGCAGGCAGCCACGACGGCCTTGCCCTGGGCCAGACCGCAGCCGGCGGCGGCGATGGCGAGGGAGATATGAGCCAGGAACTGGCCTTCGAAGAGGCTCTTGGCGGGGGCGCCGGTGGGCACCTGGGCGAAGGCGGCCACGGCCAGGGTGAAGAGGAAGGCGGTGGTGAGGAACTTCTTCATGGGACACCTCGGAAAAAGGGCATTGGGGTTCGGAATCCCGATGCCGGAGTGGGAGCGGGTCAATCGTGTGATACGGCGCCTGAGACGTAGATAGTGGCCAGCATGATGAACACGAAGGCCTGGATCAGGCCGAAGAAGAGGCCCATGACCATCAGCGGGATGGGCACCAGCAGGGGCACGAGGCTGAAGAAGATGAGCGAGACCACGTGTTCGCCGGCGATATTGCCGAAGAGGCGCAGGGAGTGGCTCAGGATGCGGGAGAGCAGGCCCAGGATCTCCAGCGGCCACATCAGCCACCAGAGGAACCAAACGGGGCCCGCGAAGTGCCCCAGGTATTTCCAGAATCCCTGGGACTTCATGCCGTGGAAGTTGTAGTAGAAAAAGACCAGCAGCGCGCAACCCAGAGTCACGTTCCAGTTGCCCGTGCCGCTGGGCAGGCCTGGGGCGATGCCGAAGAGATTGTTCAGCACGATGAAGAGGCCCAGGGTCCCGATCAGCGGGACATAGGTTTCGGGATGGTGGGCCACATTATCGCCCACCAGGTTCCGCACGAAGGTGACGAGGAATTCCATGGTCTGCTGGAAGGGGCCGGGAATGCGGGAGAGCTTGATCCGGGTGGCGAGCACCAGGCCCATGATCACCAGGGTGGCCAGCACGGCCGCGAAGAGATGGTCGTAGCGCTCCAGGAGGGACAGGGCCTGGCCGTGGGCGAAGGTGCCCCAGGGATGCCGGGTCAAGACGCCCAGGTAGACCAGGAGATTCGTCAGGAGAGTGGCGAGGTACGACGCATGGTGTTCCATCGTTCTTCCTTTCCGACGCGTTCAATCTCGGGCTCCGGCTTCCGGCCGCAGAATGAGGCGCAAGGCCTCCAGCAGGATGGCTCCGACGAAGAGCAGGATGCCGGTCGCCAGGGGGAGAGCCTCCCGAGGGAGGCAAGCCATCATCCCACGCAGAACCAGGACGATCAACGCCAGCTTGAGGATTCCCAGCAAGGCAAAGAACCAGCGTCGACGCACGGAGGGCGTGAGCATACGTCGTACGGTCCAACGGTGGAGGGACCAGAAGACGAGGCTGCTAGAGGCTCCCACGGCAAAGGCCAAGGCCGCCCATCTCGAGCGCAGGAGCCACGCCAGGGCGCCCAGGGGCCACAGGATCAGCATGAAACGTCCGATCCAGACCAGATGGTGGGTACCGGGATCCTCAGTCTCGGGGATCATGGGGGTCCTTCGGGGGTGTCTCTCCGGGAGGGGGCGGATCCAGGCTCTCCAGATGCTTGGTGACCTTGTAGAGCTCCCAGAAGCCGGTGGCGATGCCCAGGGCCATTCCGACCCACTGGCCCCCTTGGGGATGCCCCCAGGCCCGCCCGATCCATCGCCCCAGGAAGAAGCCCAGCATGATGGCGATGGGAAAGACCATGCCCAGGGAGGTCAGCTCCCCCCAGAGGGCCCGCTCCTGGGGGTCGGCATCCTGGCTGGGTTTGGGGCGAAAGATCATTCAGCGTCCTGAAAAATGAACCACAGAGAGCGCAGAAAAATAAAAGAGAGGGCAGAGAGGAAAACTGATTTTATCCTCTTTGTTTTTTTCTCTGTGCTCTCAGCCCTTTCCTCTGCGCTCTCTGTGGTTCATCTTCTTGAAAATCGGGCTCAGCCCAGCACGATCCTGGCCGTCCAGTCCAGGAGGTGGCGCCCGAAGAGAGAACCCACCAGGATCAGGGCGCAAGAGACGGTGAGAATGAAGGTGAAGGTCTTGCTCAGGGGTCTCGCATCAGCCTTGGCTTCAGCGGGTTCCTTGAAATACATCGTGGCCACGACGTTCAGGTAGTACCAGGCGCCGATGGCGCTGGTGAGGAGGGCAAGCACCGTGAGGGTCACATAGCCCTGCTCGATGGCCAGCTTGAAGAGGTAGAACTTGCTGAAGAATCCTAGCAGGGGCGGGATGCCCGCCAGGCTCAGCATGAAGACCATCATGGCGAAGGCCAGCACCGGCTGGCGCTTGGCGAGGCCCCGGAGATCGTCGATGCGCTCTCCTTCGCCCTTGCCCTGGAGGTAGATGATCACGGCGAAGGCGCCGCTCTGCATGAGCAGGTAGGTGAACATGTAGAGCCAGATGGCCTGGGCCCCGGCCTGCACATCGCCGCTGAGCACGCCCAGGAGCATGTAGCCCACGTGGGCGATGGAGCTGTAGGCCAGGAGGCGCTTCAAGCTCTGCTGGCGCAGGGCCGCCACATTGCCCAGGATCATGCTGGCCCCGGCGATGAAGGAGAGGGGCAGGACCCATTCCGTCGATACTCCCCGGAGGCCCGTGCCGAAGACGCGCAGGAAAGCGCCCAGGGCCGCGGCCTTGGGAGCCATGGACATGAAGGCCGTGATGGGGGTGGGAGCGCCCTCGTAGGCGTCCGGGCTCCACATGTGGAAGGGCACGGCGGCCACCTTGAAGGCGAATCCCACCAGCACCATCAGGGCACCCGCAAAGACCATCAGGCTGCCATTGGGGCTCACAAGGGCCAGCTTGTCGTTGAGCTCGGCCAGATTGGTGGTGGTGCCACCGGCGGCGCCGAAGAGGAGGCTGATGCCGTAGAGGAGGATGCCGCTGGAGAAGGCCCCCAGCAGGAAGTACTTCAGGCCGGCTTCGATGCTGCGTTCGTGGGTGCGCAGGTAGGCCACCAGGATGTAGATGCAGAGGGCCATCAGTTCGAGACTGAAGTAGACCGACACCAGGTCGGCCGCACCCACCAGCAGCATCATGCCGCTGATGGAGAAGAGGATCAGGGCGTAGTATTCGACCGTCTGCTCCCGAAGCGCGTTGAGCTGGGGTTGGCTCAGGAGGATCGTGATGAGGCCCCCCAGCACGCAGAGGAACTGGAAGCCCTTGGTGAGGCCATCCACCTTGAACATGCCGGCAAACCCTGTGCCCGTAGGGGCCAGGAGGGCCAGCGTGCCACCGGAGACCAGCACCAGGAAGGCCACCACGGACCAGACGCGCTTATTGTCCTTGCCGACCAGAAGATCGCCGGGCCAGAGCATGAGCGTGGCGGCCAGGACCAGGAAGAGGGGCCCATACAGGAAGGGGAGATCCCGAGTGAGGGATTCCAGCAGGCTCTGGGCGAAGGGCATCAGTGACCTCCGTGGGCTGCTTCAGCCGGCATGCCCGCCATGCCGATTCGGGCGGCGGCCTTCTGGCGAGCCCTCAGATCCTGGGCCTCGTAGTAGGTGGGGTCCACTTGGCGCACGAGCTTCTCCACGGGCTTGTCGAGCACCTTCATGAGGGGGGTGGGATTGAGGCCAATCCAGAAGGCGGCCACCACCAGGGGCACGAAGTAGGCGATCTCCCGGGCCTTGAGATCGGGCATCTGCTCATTAGTTGGGTTGATGGGCCCAAACATGACGCGCTGGTAGAGCCAGAGCATGTAGGCCGCACCCAGGATCAGGCTGCTGCAGGCCGCCACGGCCCACCAGGGATGGACCTGGAAGGCCCCCATGAGGATGGCGGCCTCGCCGATGAAGCCATTGAGGCCCGGCAGGCCGATGGAGCTCATGGTCATGATCATGAAGATCGTGGCGTAGACGGGCATGGTCTTGGACAGGCCGCCGAAGTCGGCGATCAGGCGCGTATGGCGGCGCTCGTAGACGATGCCGACGATGAGGAAGAGCGCGGAAGTGGAGATGCCGTGATTGATCATCTGGAACATGCCGCCCATGATCCCGTTGGGATTCATGGCGAAGATGCCCAGCATGCAGAGGCCCAGATGGCTCACGGAGCTGTAGGCCACGAGCTTCTTCATGTCCTTCTGGACCATGGCCACCAGGGCGCCGTAGATGATGCCGATGAGGGTGAGGGTCAGCAGATAGGGCATCAGGATGCGGGTGGCGTCCGGCAGGATGGGCAGCAGGAAACGCACGAAGCCGTAGGTGCCCATCTTCAGGAGAATACCGGCCAGGATCACCGAACCGGCCGTGGGCGCCTGCACATGGGCGTCCGGGAGCCAGGTATGGAAGGGGAACATGGGCACCTTGATGGCGAAGCCCACGAACAGAGCCAGGGCCAAGAGGATCTGGAAGCTCTTGGTCTGCTGGGCGATGACGGGCGCCATGGCCTGGAAGGAGGCGATGGAGAAGCTGGGGGTGAGCCCGGCCTTCTTCTGCAGGAAGTAGATGGCCAGGATGCCCACCAGCATCAGCACGGAGCCGGCCAGGGTGTAGAGGAAGAGCTTGATGGCCGCGTAGAGCTTCTGGGGGCCGCCCCAGATGGCGATGAGGAAGTACATTGGCACCAGCATCAGTTCCCAGAACAGGTAGAAGAGGAACATGTCCTGGCAGATGAAGACGCCCAGCATGGAGGTCTGCATGACCAACAGCCAGATGTAATACTCCTTGTGGCGTTCCTGGATGGCGCTAAAGGAGGACCATACGGCGATGAAGCCGATGAAGGTGGTCAGCAGGAAGAGCACCAGGCTGATGCCGTCCATGCCGATATTGAATTGCACCCCGAGACTGGGGATCCAGTCCATCACGGTAGGCCACTGGACGGCGGAATTGGCCCGGTCGTATTGGAACCAGAGGGGCACGCTGAGGGCGAAGTCCAGGATGGTAATGCCCAGGGCGCCGAGTTCGAAGACCCGGCGCTTCTCCTTGGGCACGAAGAGCAGGCACAGCGCGCTCAGCAGCGGGATGAAGGTGACCCACAGCGGCAGGTTTTTGAACCAGGGGATCAGGGTCGGACTCATATCAACTCCAGCGGACATCAATGCAAAAGGAATGGCAGGCTCAGGCCAGGAACTTCCAGAACGCGAAGATCAAAAAGCCCAGGAACATCACGAAGGCGTAGTTCTGCACGCGGCCGCTCTGGAGCTTGCGGAAGCCACCGGAGAGCTGCTGGATCAAATAGGCCACCAGGTTCACTAGGCCATCGACGATATGCGAATCGAACCAGAAGCTGAGGCGGGCCCAGATGAGGGTGAAGCGGGCGGCGCCATTCACCATGCCATCCACCGCCCAGGTATCGAAGGCCCAGAGCTGGGCTCCCAGCTGCTTGCAGGGGCCGATGAAGGCCATTTCAAAGAACTCGTCGACGAAATACTTGTTGTGGACCCAGCGGAAGAGGCCGGGGAAGCCCTTGACGAAGGCGCGGGGACGGGCCCAGGTAGGATCCAGGCCGTAGAACAGGTAGGCCAGCAGCATGGCGCCCGGGGCCCAGATGAGGGTGGTCCAGGCCATGAGGCCGTATTCGATGGCCGGGGCCGCCTCGTGGCTAGCGTGGAGGGCCTCCTTCTGGTAGAGCAGGGGGGCCAGCCATTGGCTGAAGTGAGAAGAACCGATCCAGTGCAGGCTGTGGGGGATGTTCAGGAAACCGCCCACCAGGGCCAGGATCGCCAGGATGAAGACGGGCACCCACATGTTCCAGACCACTTCCTGGGGGCCATGGCCGTGGGAATGGGCCTCAGTGGGCACGGTGTGGCCGTGGGGGTCCAGGCCTGCGCCGCGGTATTCTCCGCCGAAGGTCATCACCATCAGGCGGACCATGTAGAAGGCTGTCATGAAGGCGGCCACCATGCCCATGATCCAGGCCACCAGGCTCAGGGTGTGGCCACCCGTCTGCCAGCCCTCGAAGACCTTCCAGAGGATCTCGTCCTTGGAGAAAAAGCCCGAGAAGGGGAAGATGCCCGCGATGGCCAGGGTCGCAATCAGCATGGAGGCGTAGGTCCAGGGCATCTTCGACCGGAGGCCCCCGAGATTGCGCATGTCCTGCTCGTGATGGCAGGCCACGATCACGGAGCCCGCGCCGAGGAAGAGGGCGGCCTTGAAAAACGCATGGGTGAAGACGTGGAACATGCCGGCCGTGTAGGCTCCGGCGCCCATGCCCATGAACATGAAGCCCAACTGGGAGACGGTGGAATAGGCCAGCACCTTCTTGATGTCGTATTGGGCCAGGCCCATGCTGGCGGCCACCAGCGCCGTGAGGGCGCCGATGAAGAGCACGATGGAGAGGGCCAATGGCGCGTTGGCATAAACGAAATTCATCCGGCAGATCATGTAGAGGCCGGAGGTCACCATGGTGGCGGCGTGGATGAGGGCGCTCACGGGGGTGGGCCCCGCCATGGCGTCCGGCAGCCAGACATAGAGGGGGATCTGGGCGCTCTTGCCGCAGGCCCCCAGGAAGAGGGCGATGCCGGCCAGGTTGAACCACCAGGTGGGTGCGTGGGTCACGCCGAAGATGGTGAGCTCGGGCCGCGCCATGACAGCGCGTGTCATGCCCATGAGGGTGTCGAAGTCCACGCTGCCGAAGATCTGGAAGAGCAGGAAGAAACCCAGCATGAAGCCGAAGTCGCCGATGCGGTTGGTGACGAAGGCCTTCTTCCCGGCGGTGGCGGCGAATTCCTTATCGAAGTAGAAGCCGATGAGCAGGTAGGAGCAGAGGCCCACCCCCTCCCAGCCCAGGAACATCATGAGGATATTGGCGCCCAGCACCAGATTCAGCATGGAGAACACGAAGAGGTTCATGTAGGCCATGAAACGATAGTACCGGCCGTCCTGGCGTTCCTCCTGCATGTAGCCCGTGGAGAACAGGTGGATCAGGAAGCCCACCCCGGTCACCAGCAGCGCCATGGCGCCCGAGAGGGTATCGAACTTGTAGGCCCAGGCCACGGTATTGCGGGCCAGGCCATCCATCACCCGGGCGCCGCCCAGATCGATCCAGGTCCACACGGACTGGGTGATGGAGCGGTTGGCCGGGCTCTGGCCCAGCAGGGTGACGAAGTAGGTGATCGATAGCAGGAAGGCCACGCCCACCGAGCCCAGGGCGATGAAATCCACCAGCTTGGTGCTGGGGGCCTTGCGGCCCGTGGACTTGCAGAAGAGCCCGTAGGCGCCATTGAGCAGGGCGCCGAAGAGGGGCAGGAAGGGGATCAGCCAGAGCACCGAGGCGGGAACCGGGGTGGAGAGGGCTGCGCTGGCTGCGGGTTCCATTAGCATTGTTTCAGCCCTTTAGTAGATTGATCTCGTCGACGGCGATGGTGTTCTTCCTGCGGTAGAGGGCGACCACGATGGCAAGTCCGATGGCCACTTCCGCCGCGGCCAGCCCCATCACCATCAGCGCGAAGGCCTGTCCGGCGACGGTGCCGCTGTGACGGGCGAAGGCGATGAGGTTGATGTTGGCGGCGTTGAGCATGAGCTCGGCGCACATGAGGATGATCAGCGCGTTGCGCCGGATGAGCACACCGGCGACACCCACCGAGAAGAGCAGGAAGGAGATGAGGAGAACCTGGTTCATCGCCGGCATCACACACGCTCCGTTCTCTCGGCATCCGCTGCGCGGATACACGAGACTTCAACATGCAAGGCCTGTCCGAAATCCGAGCCCGTGGCTGATCGGATGTTTCGCATCACACACGCTCCGTTTTAGCCAAGACCACGGCGCCCACCAGGGCCACCAGGAGGATCACCGAGAGGATCTCGAAGGGCAGGAGATTCTCCGCAAAGAGGCCGCGGCTCACCAACTGGGCATTGCCGAGCTTTTCTCCCTGTTCCACCAGTCCCGGTGAAAGGGTGAGCGATACCGGCGCACTGGGTCCGAAGAGGGTCCTCCAGAAGACGCCCACGAAGGCCACGGCACCGGCCAGCACCAGGACAAGGGCAAAGGGAGTCTGGCGTTGGAAGACTCCCTTCTCCTTGGCCTTGCTCATTTCCACCAGCATCACCACGAAGAGGAAGAGCACCACGATGCCTCCGGCGTAGACGAGCAGCTGGGCCACGCCCAGGAATTCGGCGCCGAAGCTGAGGTAGCAACCGGAGACGGCCAGCATGGCCAGCAGGAAGCCCATGACGCTATGAATGGCGTTCTTGGCAAAGATCATGATCCCCGCGCCCACCAGGGCGATGAGGCCGAAGATCAGGAAGAGGTTCTGTCCGAGCTTTGAGAGCAGTTGTTCCATGGTTTTTCCCTCAATCCTCTGGTTCTGCAACGGAGAACTTGGCCACCGGGGAGGGGCTGAACATGTTCTGGTACTGCCCGTCCACACCCAGGGCCAGTTCCTCGCGGTCGTAGACGGCCAGTTCGAATTGATCGTTGAGGATGATGGCGTCGAAGGGGCAGCTCTCCACGCAGAAACCGCAGAAGATGCAGCGTTCCATCTCGAAGTCGTAGCGCGCGGGCAGCTTGGCCTTGCGGCCCTCCTTCTTGGTGGCCTCGATGGTGATCACCTGGGTGGGGCAGATCTTCACGCAGGACATGCAGCACACGCACTTGACCTCGCCGGCCTCGTCCCTCAGCAACTGGAGGCGCCCGCGGAAGCGGGGCTCCACCTTGGCGGGCACCTCCGGGTACTCGGAAACCACGTGGAAGGGCACCTTCCGGCGATTGGCCGTGAAGAAGACCTTCGCGAAGTGCGTGCCGGTGGTCTTCAGGCCCTTGGCAATATCGAAGGGGATGAGTGTCTTCAGGAACTTGTTCATGCTTCCCCCCTAGGCGCAGTAGCGGACGGCTGCCGCCAGGAGCAGGTTGACGAGGGCCACCGGGATCAGGTATTTCCAGGCCACCGCCATGATCTGGTCGTAGCGGTAGCGGGGAATCGTGCCGCGGACCCAGATGTAGGTGAAGAGGAGGAATACGATCTTCGCGACGAAAAAGATGGCGTGAGGTTGGCCGATGAAGGGCAGAGTCGAGGGGATCAGGACGCCCTGGAGGCCGAAGGGCAGGAGCCAGGGCCCCCCCAGGAAGAAGGCCGAGGCCAGCGCGGCCACCACGGTCATGTTGATGTATTCTGCCAGGTAGAAGAATCCGAACTTCATGCCGGAATATTCGGTGTGGAAGCCCGCCACCAGTTCATTTTCGGCCTCGGGCATATCGAAGGGCAGGCGGTTCGTCTCCGCGAAGCCGCATGTGAGGTACAGGAAGAAGCCCAGGAACTGGGGCACCACCGCCCAGAAGGGCTGGCCCACCGCCATGCTTCGGGAGAGTTCGCTGAACTGGAGGCTGCCCGACATCAGCACCGGCGCCAGGAGACTGAGGGCCAAGGGCACTTCGTAGCTCACGATCTGGGCGCCGCTGCGCAGGCCTCCCAGGAGGGGGTATTTGGAATTGGAGGCCCAGCCCGCCAGCACGATGCCGTAGACGCCGACGGTGGCCACTCCCAGGATCCAGAGCAGGCCCACGTTGATATCGGCGATGGCGCCGGTCACCGGCAGGCCGCCGATGAGGGGCACCCAGGACGGCAGGGTGAAGAAGGTTCCGGGCACGAAGCTGATGGCGGCAAAGACGACAACGGAAGCCACGAAGCTCAGGGCCGGTGCGATCCAGAACACGAACTTGTCGGATTTCGTCGGGAGGATGTCTTCCTTGAGGAGCATCTTGAGGATATCGCCCACCAGGCCAGGCAGCCCGCGCCAGTAGGAGAGCACGGGCACCTTGCCCATCTTCCACATGCCGCGGTTCATCCAACCCGTCAGGCCCGTGAGATGGCCGGCGATGCGGGTGGAGCCCAGGCGATCCTGGATATGGCCGAGCACCTTGCGCTCGGCGAAGATGGTGAGGGGCACCACCACGAAGATGAAGATCACCACCAGGATGGCCTGGATGAGGGCGATCAGGAGGGACTGTGTCAGGGTCGGTGTGGGCATGAATCAGTTCCTCTTCAGCGATCGATCTCGCCGAGCACCACGTCCAGGGTGCCGATGGCCGCGATGATATCGGCGATCAGGCCACCCTCGGCCATCTTGGGCAGGGACTGGAGATTGACGAAGCCCGGAGCTCGGACGTGGAAGCGGTAGGGGGTCGTGGAACCCTTCTCCCCCACCAGGTAGTAGCCGATCTCGCCCTTGGGGGCCTCGGTGGGGTGGTAGACCTCGTTGACCTCGGAGCGCAGGATCTTGGGGATCTTGGCCATGATGGGGCCCTCGGGCAGGCCGTCCAGGCACTGCTGGATGATGCGGGCGCTCTGGCGCATCTCCGCCAGGCGCACCATGTAACGGGCGTAGGTATCGGCCTCGGTGCGGGTGGGGATCTCGAAATCCATCTCGGCGTAGGCCGCGTAGGGGAAGGCCTTGCGGATATCGTAGGGCACGCCCGCGGCGCGGAGCAGGGGCCCGGTCACGCCCAGGGCGATGGCGTCCTCGGCATTGAGCTTGGCCACGCCGAGGGTGCGCTTCTTCCAGATGCGGTTCTCCGTGAGGAGGCCTTCGTACTCATCGAGGCAGGCCGGGAACTTGGCCAGGAACTTCCGGACCTTGGCTTCGAAGCCCGCAGGCAGGTCCGCCGGGAGGCCGCCGATGCGGAGGGCCGTGGTGGTGAGGCGGCTGCCGCAGTAGGCCTCGAACATATCGAGGATGTCTTCGCGTTCCCGGAAGGCGTAGAGGAAGACCGTCAGCGCGCCGATATCCATGGCGTGGGTGCCCAGCCAGATCAGGTGGCTCGAAATGCGGTTGCACTCGGCCAGCAGCGTGCGGATGTACTGGGCCCGGCGGGGAACGGTGATGCCGAAGAGCTTCTCGTTGGCTTCCGCCCAGCCCAGGTTATTGGCGATGGCGGAGGTGTAGTCCATGCGATCGGTCCAGACCTGGCCCTGGAAGAAGGTCTTGTTCTCGCAGATCTTCTCCACGCCCCGATGCAGGTAGCCGATCATGGGACGGCAGTACTTGACCGTCTCGCCCTCGAGCCGCACCTTGACCCGGAGCACGCCATGGGTGGACGGGTGCTGCGGGCCCAGGTTGATTTCCATCTCCTCGTTCTTGAACATCGGTCACTCCGCCGTGGGGCGCTTGAGGTTGATGCCGAGCTGGCCGGCCTTTTCCAGGGCGATGCGGTTGAGCATGCCGCTGCGGTCCTCGCGGAAATCGATATCGCGCTGGCCCCAGCCCACCACCGGATAATCCTTGCGCAGGGCGTGGCCCTCCCAGTCCTCGGAACAGAGGATGCGGGTCATGTCCGGGTGGTGCGCGAAGCGGATGCCCTGCATATCCCAGATCTCGCGCTCCATCCAGTTGGCCGAAGGGTAGACCTGGGTGGCGCTCTCGGGTTCGAAGCCTTCGGGCACCAGGATGCGCAGGCGCAGGCGCTTGCGGCGGCAGATGCTCGTCAGGTGATAGACCACGCTGAAGGCGAAGCCCTCGGCCGCGGGATAGTGGGTGGCCGTTTCGTCGGCCAGCATCTCGAACTTCAGGGCGGCATCCTCCCGGCAGAGCCGCAGGGCCTCCAGGATGTGGTCCTTGCCGACTTGGCAGGTGTGTTCGGGGCCCTGTTCGAAGGCTTCCTCGACCCGGTCCCCCAGGAGTTCCATAAGGCGCAGCAGATCGGGATCGGCAGCCTCGGTGGGCGCCGGGAACTTCAGGTCGCCATCGCCCTGCTTGGGCGCGGCCTTCAGGGGAGCCTTGGGGGCTTCCTTGCCTGCGGCTTCGGCCTGGAGCTTGGCGGCCTCGAAATCCGCGAGCTGCTTCTGCCACTTGGCTTCAACAGCCTGGGTCTCGGCCTCCTGCTCGGCGGCGTAGGCCTTGAACCCCGGCAGGGGCACCGTCTGGGGCAGGATGATCTGGCGGTTCGGGGCGGTCTTGTAGTCGTAGACGTAGGGACCCTGGGCGCTCTCGGGGATATTGGCGTCCGCCATCAGACGACCTCCTCTTGGCTTCGGCTCGGGGTGGGATCCTCGAAGATCTCCCGGTAGCGGTCGGCCATACTGCTGCTCATGATCTTGTCCTGCAGCTTCATGAATCCGTAGATCAGTGCCTCGGGGCGAGGGGGGCAGCCGGGGATGTAGACATCCACGGGGATGATCTTGTCGACGCCCTGGATGGTGGGGTAGGCGTCGAAGGGCCCGCCGCAGGTGGAGCAGCTGCCCAGGGCGATGACCCACTTGGGCTCGGGCATCTGGTCATAGAGTTGCTTGACGATGGGGGCCATCTTGTAGGAAACGGTGCCGGCCACGATCATCAGGTCCGCCTGCCGGGGCGAGGCGCGGAAGATGCCGCAGCCGAAGCGGTCAATATCGAAGCGGGAGGCGCCGGCGGCCATCATCTCGATGGCGCAGCAGGCCAGCCCGAAGGAGATGGGCCAGACGCTGGTGGCCCGGGACCAGTTCATGACCTTTTCCACCTTGGTGGTGATCAGGAGGTGTTCCAAAGGGGAAGGCTGGTTTTTCAAGCGACACCTCCTGGGGTCCGTTCCTGCATCAGACTCACTCCCATGTGAGGGCTCCCTTGGACCAGATGTAGCCGTATCCGAAGAGCAGCAGGAACAGGAAGATGCCGATCTCGATCAATCCGAAGGTGGCCAGTTCCTTCATCTGGATGGCCCAGGGCATGAGGAACACGGTCTCCACATCGAAGATGAGGAACATGACGGCCACGAGGTAGTACCGCACCGAGAACTGCTCCCGGGCCTCGGTGACGGCGGTGATACCGCATTCATAAGTTGAATATTTGGCCGCTGTGGGCCAGTGGGGTCGGAGCAGCCAGGACAAATTGCAGATGATGACTGGCAGTGCTACGGCCACAAGGATCAGGAGCAGGATGGGTGCGTACCCACGCATGGAACCTCCGGGCTGTCGCTAGGGTATTTCATTGTGGGCGTTGGGGGTGCACGGGGTCAACGGTGGATTCCGAAGGGAGGGTCCCTCTTGGCTCTGGATCCTTCGGGTTCAAAGACGCATTACTATTAGCCATGGCCTCCCCCAACACGCCCCCCACCGAACCCGAAAAGCCCACCGTGCCGGGCGATCTCACACAGGTGCTGGATCCCGGCGAACTCTCCAAGACCGACTACCGGCCGCCCCAGCTCTACCCGACCCTGGATCTCACCAAGGAGCCGGTGGATTTCGCGCTCTTCCAGGCCATTCCCCTGGATCTCATGCTCAACCACCATTTCGTGCCGGTGCATGAGAAGGAGGGCGTCCTCTGGGTGGCCATGGCCGATCCCCTGGACGTGGTCACCCAGGATCTGCTGCGGATGCAGCTCAAGCGCCCCCTGCGCTTCGCCGGGGCTCGCCAGGCCCAGATCCAGGAAGTGCTCAAGCGTTCCGAATCGGGCCAGAAGGTGCTGGACGAGGCGGGAGAGGCCCTCAAGGTCCAGGTGCTTCGGGAAGAGGACCTGGACGATGAGGTGCTGGATCTGGCGCGCATCACCGACAAGGACGAGGCGCCCATCATCCGGCTGGTGGATACCACCATTTTCAACGCCCTTCAGCGCCGGGCCTCGGATATCCACATGGAGACCACCGCCGGGGGCTTCCAGATCAAGTTCCGCATCGATGGCAGCCTCTACGCCGCCGCCGAGCCCATCGACAAGCGCTTCGCCTCGCCCATCATCAGCCGCATCAAGGTCATGTCCGAGCTCGATATCGCCGAGAAGCGCAAGCCCCAGGACGGGCGCTTCAAGCTGAAAGTCCGGGGCCGGGCCATCGATTTCCGCGTTTCCATCATGCCCACCATCCATGGCGAGGATGCCGTCATCCGCATCCTGGATAAGGAGAACCTCTCCGAGGAGTTCAAGACCCTGAGCCTGGAGATCCTGGGGTTCTCCCCTGAGGAGCTGGCCCGCATCCGGCGCTACGCCCGGGAGCCCTACGGCATGTTCCTGGTGACGGGCCCCACGGGATCGGGCAAGACGACAACGCTCTACGCCGTGCTCACGGAGATCCGCAGCTCTGAGGACAAGCTCATCACCATCGAGGACCCCGTCGAGTACCAGCTCGAGGGCGTCACCCAGATCCCGGTCAACGAGAAGAAGGGCCTCACCTTCGCCGTGGGGCTGAGAAGCATTTTGCGCCACGATCCCGACAAGATCCTGGTGGGGGAAATCCGCGATAATGAGACCGCCCAGATCGCTATCCAGTCGGCCCTCACGGGCCATCTCGTCTTCACCACCGTCCACGCCAATAACACCCTGGACGTCATCAGCCGCTTCCAGCACATGGGGGTGGAGGTCTACAACTTCGTCAGCGCCCTCAACTGCATCCTGGCCCAGCGCCTGGTGCGCAGCCTCTGCACCAAGTGCAAGCGCCCGGTGCCGACCCCCAGCGCCCAGGAGCTGAAGGACAACGGCGTGGACGCGGCCTGGGCCGCCAGGGCCACCGTGTTCGAGAAGGTGGGTTGCGTGGACTGCAATGGCACGGGCTTCCGGGGTCGGCAGGCCATCATCGAATTCATGGGCATGGACGACGAGCTGCGGGAGCTGATCATCAAGCGGGCCTCCGCCCGGGATATCAAGGCCGTCGCCCGGCGCCTGGGCATGCAGACCCTGCGGGAGAGCGCCCTGGAGAAGGTGCGGCAGGGCGTCACGACCTTCGCCGAGATCAACAAGGTGACCTTCAGGGAAGGGGCCTGAACTCCCGGGGCGGCTCCCCCTTCATTTCCCTGAGGAGGGCCTCGAAATCCTCCCGCCCGTGGAGCGGCCTCAGCTCCGGCAGCTCCCGGATGCGCTCTGATTTCCGGTAGCCCCGGTCCCGGGCAGCCTTCAGGTGGGGAAGGGCCTCGTCGGGCCTGCCCAGCTGGACGAGGGCGGCCGCAGCATAGATGGAGGGCCAGCCCACCCGCTCGTCCAGGGCCGCAAGGCTCGTGCTGAGGGCCAGGAGGCGCTCCCAGGATTTCTTCTCCAGGGCCTCGCCCAGGGCGATCTGGTATTCGAGGATCGGGCCTCCCAGGAGCCGCCGGAGCATGAGTTTCTCCGGGGGGGCAGCCTTCTTTAGGAGGCCGATGTAGTGCTTCAGTTCCGCCAGGTACTGCCTGTCCCGAGGCATCCCGGACAATTCCCGGGAGGCTTGCCCATAGTGCCGCTCCAGTCTCAGTTCTTCCGCCACGGCTGCCCCGGCCAGCAGGGCCGCGCGCCCCTCCGGGGCATCCGGGAAGATCCGGGCCAGTTCCTGCCAGCGGCGCAGTCCCAGCAGGGTCTCTCCGGATTTCCTCGCGGCTTTCAGCAGCCCTTGGCGGAATTCGGATTCCAGCGCCGGATCCGCAGGGGAAAGGCCCTCCCGGTTCGCTCCCAGCTGGACGAAGGCCAGGGCGGTGGCCGCCATCTCTTCCGGAGGCCACTGGTGCCCCCCCTCGAAACGATCCGCCATGGCCTTCCACTTCCTGGAGAGCAGCTCCTCGCGTCCCTCCAGGAGCTCCCAGTGGTTGAAGTCCTCCTGTCCGCAGGCAAGGAAGAAGTGAAGGTGCCCCAGTCCGGTGAGCAGGCCATCGCCTGTGCCGAAGGCGCCGAAGGATATGACGCCCGCAAAGCTCTTGGGGTGCCTCAGGGCCAGACGGAGTGCCATGCGGGCCCCTCCCGAGAAACCCACGGCGCAGCTCCGCCTGGGATCCACCTTGAAACGGGACTGGACATCCTTCCACAGGGCCTCCGAGGCCTCCAGGGCCGGGCGCAGGGGGCCGTTGCGGGCATCGTTGGAACCTGCGACGATCCATCCGAAGCGCTCGGCGGCCTTCTGGAAGAGGCGCACGGGTTCTTCCCCGGAGCCCCCGGGGGAGAACCCGAAGAGCACGGGCCACGTGTGGTCCTCCCGGTACCCGCTTGGCACATAGAGGGCATAGCTGAAGTTCGGCTCGGCCCGGCAGGCCACACGGGGGACCACTTCACCTCGGGGCAGCGGGGACTGTCCGAAGGCCGAGTGGAAGAGGAGGCAGGCGAGGATCAGGGTGCGCATGGAACGTCCAGGGAGACCTGGATGAAGCATGCCATCCGGGAAAGGGGAAAGCGCCTCGGTCTGCCCCGGAATCGGCGCGGGTGGCCCCAATTGGTTCAGTTCGCCAGGTCCCTGGCCAGTTCCTTCTCCAGGCTCTGAAGCCGCTTGAGCCGGGCGAAGGTGCCCTCCTGGGCGGCCAGCGCAGTCGGGCTTCCGTATTGGACCTGCAGGCCTTCCTCCAGGACCAGGGCCTGGTCGCAGAGTTCGGCGACGAAGACACGATGGGTGGCGAGGACCAGTGTGCTGTGTCCAAGGAATGCCTTCAGGTTCTCCAGGATGCGGCTTTCCGTTTCAGAATCCACGGCTGATAGCGCGTCATCCAGCAGCATCAGCCGGGGATGGCGCAGGAGGGCGCGGGCCAAGGCGGCGCGCTGGCGCTCCCCCCCGGAGAGGGCGACGCCCCGCTCGCCGACGACCGTATCCAGGCCACCCGGGAGCCGCCGGATGAGATCGTCCAGGCAGACGGTGCGGGCCACTTCCCAGATTTCTGCCTCGGTGGCCTGGGGCCTCCCCATGGCCAGGTTTTCGCGCAGGGTCGTGGAGAAGAGGAAGGCCTCCTGGGGCACCCAGCCCAGATCCGCCCAGTGTCGGCGGAGCCCCTCGTGCGCTAGGGGCAGGCCGTCCGCCTCCAGTGTGCCGGAATGGGCCTCCCGCAGTCCCGCCAGGATCTGGAGGAGGATCGTCTTGCCCGCGCCGATGCTTCCCAGGATGGCCAGGCTGCCTCCGGAGGGCACACTCAGGCTCAAGGGCCCCAGGCCCCGGCCGCTCTCGAAGCGGTGGCTGAGGTTTTCCAGGCATAGGCCCACGGGTTGACCGGACGTGTGCTCTGCGGCCAAGGGAAGGCCGGGCTCCGGCAGGGCCGCCTCGGGGCTGGCCAGCACCTGATCGATGCGCTCTTGTCCCGCCCGGGCCCGCTGGAAGAGATTGGCGGCCCAGCCCAGGGACATCACAGGCCAGATGAGTGCCGCGAGGTATCCGGTGAAGGCCGTCAGATCCCCCAGGCTCAAGGAGTGGCGAAGGACCAGGGCGCCGCCGAAGGAGACCAGGACCAGGGCCGCCAGTCCGCCCATGAGCATGGAGAGGGGGCCGTAGGCGCTGAAGATGGCCGATTGCTGGATGCTGAGCCTGGCCTGCTTCCGGCTCAGGGCCAGGAAACCCTCGATGCGCCGCTCCTCGAGGCCGAAGGCCTGGACGACCTTTTCGCCGGAGATGGTCTCGTGGCTGAAGGTGTTGAGATCCGACGTCACCAGCTGGAGCCTCTGCTGGACGCGATGACTGGCCTTGCCGATGCCGTAAAAGCTCGCTCCCAGCAGGACGAAGGGGGCCATGACGGCGAAGGTGAGCCTGGGGCTATCGTGGAACATGAGGCCCAGGGTGACGGGCAGCAGGCTGAAGGCCTGGAGGAAGCTCATGAGTCCGGGGCCGGTGGCCATGCGCACCGAGCCCACGTCATCCCCGATGCGGCTCATGAGGTCCCCGATCCGCTGGCGTTCGAAGAAGGCGAAAGATCTGGAGAGGAGGAAGGCATAGAGCCCCTCCCGCTGTTCCTTCTCGATGTTCCGGCTGAGGCCGATGAGGGTGTTGCGCATGAGGTAGCGGCCCAGACCCGCCGCCAGCGTGAAGGCGAGCATGACCAGGAGGAGCCTGCGGGACCTGGCGTACTGGGTCAGCTCCAGGGCGTGGACGGCCCGGCCGCTCCAGTAGGGCACCCAGGCCGCGGAGACGCTGCAGAGCACCGTCGCCCCCAGACCCGCCATGAGAGTTCCCCGATGGGGCGCCAACAGCTTCCACCACCAGAAAAAACGTGATCGGGTCTCGGTCATGCGCCCCCCCGGCAAGCCTAGCGCGAAAGTCCCATGGCGGAGGGGTCCCGATCGCCCACCCTTGAGGCACCACTGTCCCATCGGGGGATGCCATGAAGCCTCTCGCCGCTCTTGCCCTGGGATCCGCACTGGCCTGCCTGAGTCTGGCCGCCCAGGTGGTGCAGGAATCCTTCGCCCGGGATCCGGGCCCCCTGGATTTCGTCCGGGGAGAAGGCTTCGAACAGGCCATCCTCCAGTCCCTCGCGGGGGATGCCCTGGTGGGCCTGGATGCGCGAGGGCACCTGCAGCCCCGGCTGGCTGAGCGCTGGGAGGTGAAGGCCGGGGCGCTCCGCTTCTACCTGCGCCGGGATGCCCGTTTCGGGGATGGCAGCCCGGTGCGGGCCGAGGACGCCCTTTGGACCCTCCAGGCTCTTCAGCGGGATCCCCAGGCCAGCCCCACCAAACGCGGCATCCTGGAGGGGGTCCGAGCCAGCCTGAGCCAGGGTGTGCTCGAACTGAAGGGGGATCGCGCCCCGGAGCGCCTGCTCTACGAGCTGACCCTGGTGCCTATCGCCAAGGCCGGGCACCCTGGCGAAGGGTGCGGGCCCTTCTCGCTGAAGACGCAGGCAGGCGAATGGCGACTCACGGCCAGGCCCCACTTCCTCCATCCCCGCATTGCCGGGCTGCGCTTCCGCCTCATCCCCGATGAGCAGGCCCTGCTCCAGAACCTCCAGAAGGGCTGGCTCACCATCGGCGTGCCGCCGCCACGGAGGGGTTTAAAGCCTCCGGCCAGCCACAGGGAGATCCACCAGCCCCTCCATGCCCAGCTCCTGGTCTGGAGCCGGGTGGGGCCCGTGCCCTTGGCCTGTCTGGAGCGCTGGCGCGGCGAGGCCATCCCCGAGGGGATCTTCGGGGGGCAGGCCCGGCCCAGTCGGGGGCTCTTCCCCGAGAGCCTGGGATTCCCGGTCCGTTCCATGGTGGGCCAGGGGGTGCCGCCCCGGGGGACGCGCTGGGAGATCCTCTACACGGCCGGGGATGAACTGGTGGGGAAGTACATGCTGGCCCTGCGGGAGCGGGCCAAGCGGGAGGGGGTCCTCCTGGAGCCCCGGCCGGTGGAAGCGGCCCTGCTCTTCCAGCGGCTCAGCAAGGGGGACTTCCAGGTGGCCTGCGCGGTGAATGTCTTCGCGCCCCACCCCTGGTCCGTGCTGGATCTGCTCACGGAAAAGGGGGGCATGAACTTTTCGGGATGGCGCCACCCCAAGCTGGCGGGCCTCCTGCCCAGGCTCACGGAGGCCAAGGGGTGGCCCTGGGAGGAACTCCAGGCCCTCTGGGCCGAGCAGCCCACCTCCTTGCCGCTGTTGGATTTCATGGGCGGCGTCTGGGTGGACCGCCGCCTGGAGGTGGCGCCCAGCGCCCTGGGGCTCTACCTATCCACGCCGGGAGCGGCGGGCTGGAGCTGGAAGCCCTGAATCCGGGCGATGGGGGACAAAAGAATGAACCGCAGAGGGCGCAGAGAATTACAAGAGAGGGCACAGAGGAAAGATAAGCGCAGCTTCCCTTCGTATTTTCCTCTGCGCCCTCTGTCATGCTCTGCGCGCTCTGTGGTTCCGTTTTTCAGTGGTGTGGTTCGGAAGGCCGAATTTCTCGCCCAGGGCTGGGCCTTCTGGATCCTGGCCCTGGGCGCGGCCTTCGCTCTGCCCGGCGTTCCCTGGCGAGGGGCTCGGGCCCCGGAATTCCCCTTCGAGATCCTGCCCATGAGCGCTCTGCTGCTGGGGGCGCTGGTGGTCTCGGCCCTGGGCCTCGCCTGGCTCCTGGGACCCTCGGCTGCGCGCAGCCGGGCGCTGGCCCTCTGGGAGGCTCCGCCGGAACTGCTCTGGGGCGGGCTGGCGCTTGGGGTCTGGCCCTCGGCCTGGGGCCCTCCCGGAAAGGGGGCCTGGGCGCTGGCCTTCCTGCTGGCGGCCCTTCCCACCGAACTGCGCTGGCTGGCCCAGGCCCTGCCTCCGGAGCACCCCTTCCCGGCGGCTTGGGGGCACCGGGCGCTGTGGCTTTCCAGGGGGCTCTCGCTGCGGAGCCTCTTGCCCCGCTGGATCGCGGCGAGGTTGCCTCTCTGGATGACCGCGACCCTCGTGCTGGAGCGCATCCTGGCCATCCGTGGCCTGGGTTCGGACTGGATGGGGCGGGTGGCGGCCCAGGACCGGTGGGGCCTGGGGGTCTGGATCCTGGTCTACGCCACGCTCTGGACACTGGCTCAACGGACGGAGGCTGAGGCATGAAGGTCCGCCTGGTCTTTCTCCTGGCCCTCCTCTGGCCGGAGTTGCCCTTGGATCCCTTCCGAGGGGATCTGGGTGTTTCTTGGGGCCATCCGCTGGGCACGGACGCCCTGGGCCGGGACGGGTGCCTGCGGCTCCTCCAGGGCGGGGCCCGCAGCCTGGGTTTTGCGACCGCTGTAGCCCTCCTGGCCCTCCTCCTGGCCGCCTTGGCGGCCCTGGGCGCGGAGCGGTTCAAGGGGGCCCGTTCCGCCCTGAGGGCCATACCGCCCCTGCTCTTCCTGCTGCCCCTGGCCGCTGCCTGGGGCGGTCTGGGCTGGATGGCCCTGGGCCTGGTGCTCGGCCTTCTCCTCGCCCTGCAACTGGAAGCTCCCCTTCGGGCTCGGCTGGATCCCTTCCGCCGGGGGCCGGCCTGGGCCATGAACCGGGTGTTGGGGGGCAGCCGCCTACACCGCGCCAGGGTCTGGGCTCCCTGGGTGGGGGAGCAGGCGGCCTGCCTATTTCCCACAGTCTGGCTGGGAGCCCTCTGGGGCGAGTCCACCCTCCGGCTCCTGGGCCTGGGACCGGGTCCCCAGTACGATTCCCTGGGCTTGCTCCTTCACGAGGAGTTGCCCCGCCTCTCCACGGATGGCACGGCCCTGGGCTGGGCCTCCCTTGCCGTGGTGCTCATGCTGGCGGCCCTTTCGATACCCAAAAATGCCGGGCAGGAGGCATGAAAGGGGAGATGCACCCGAGGACATGGGTGGCCACGAGTTGCTCCATCTGTTTTCTCCGCCTCCGTGGTGAATCCGTTCATTTGCATGCGAAAATACGAAGCGCTCCTGGAGAACCTCCATGCCCCTCCCTGAACTCAAGCATCCTGGCTATACCCTCGAGGACTGGAAGTCCTGGGAGGGGCGCTGGGAGCTGATCGAGGGTGTGGCCTATGACATGACGCCCTCCCCGAATATCGCGCATCAGAGTATTTCTTCGGACCTTCACGTGGCCATCGGCAGCGCGCTCCTGGAAGCCAAGCGCAAGGGGGGCGGCAGCTGTCGGCTCTTCAGCGCCCCCACGGATGCGTTCCTGGGTACGGGCGTCGTGGTTCCCGATCTGCTCGTGGTCTGCGATCCCGCCAAGATTTCCGAGCGCGGCATCGAGGGCGCCCCGGATCTGGTGGTGGAGATCCTCAGCCCCAGCACCGGGCAGAAGGATCTCACCACCAAGCGTTGGTGCTACGAGGCCGCCGGTGTGCCGGAGTACCTGATCGTCTATCCCGAGGAACGCCGAGCGGAGCTCCTCCTGCTGGGGGGCAACGGCATCTACCAGACGGTCTCCCGGGTGGAATGGGAGGGCACCCTCCGGCTATTGGAGGGGAGCCTGGAAATCAAGCTGGGTTAAAGGGTTGTCCATGTATTTTCGCCGCTTCATTCCTCTCTTTGCCGCGACGGCCCTGGTGGCCGCTGCTTACGATCCCAGGCCGGATCTGGAGGCCGGGCGCTACCTCAAAGCCCTGGGGGAAGCGGAGGCCCAGATCCAGGCCAATCCCCGCAACTCCCTGGCCTGGGCGGCCAAGTCCCAGGCCCTGAGTTCCCTCCAGCGCTTCGGGGAAGGCCTGGGGGCTGCCGAGAAGGCCCTGTCCCTTCAAGGGGGATTGGCCGATGCCATCCTGGCCCGAGGGCTCGCCCGGGCGGGTACCGCCGTGCAGCAGCGGAATTTCTCGAGCCTTCGCAATGCCTCGGGCGCCTTGGATGATCTGGAGGAGGCCACCCAGGCCGACCCGCGCCTGGTCACGGCCTGGATGAGCCTGGGACTGGCCTATGAGCAGCTCCCGGGCCTCCTGGGCGGTTCCACCCGGAAGGCCCTGGATTGCGCCGCCAGCCTGCGCAGGGTCAGCCCCCCCCGGGGGGATCTCCTCCAGGGGATGGTGCTCTCCATGGAGGGGCGCTGGAAGGAGGCGGAGCCCTTCTTCGGCCGAGCCCTGGTCCTGGCCCCCTGGGATCCCGAGGTGGTCTACGGATACCTGGATGCCCTGGGCAGCCGGGAGACGCGTAAGCAGCTGGGGGATCGGGAGCAGAAGCGTCGCCTGGCCGCGGAGGCCCGGCGCCTGCTGCCTCCCGTGAAAAAACGCGCCCGGGCCCTGGAGGCCATCTGCGACGCCCTGCTGGACGCCGGTCAGGCGGAAGAGGCCTGGAGAATCGCCCGGGAGGCCCTCGGCCAGGCCGATGCCCCCAGTCTCGTGCGCTTCCAGCTCGGCAAGCTGGCCGCCCGTTCGGGCCTGCACCGGGAGGAGGGCCTGGCCTTCCTGGACCAGGTGCTGCGGGAGCCCCTGGAGGGAGGATCGGCGGGATATCCCGGCGCCTGGTGGCGCAAGGGGCAGATCCTCAAGGACCTGGGGCGGAAACAGGAAGCCAAGGCCGCCGCCTGGGAGGCCCTCAAACTGGATCCCAAACACCCCGGGGCGAGGAAACTGATGGAAGGGCTGTGAAGGCGGCTCATCTTCCCACCCGGCGGTGAATCGGTCCTGGGTTTCAACATTGATGAATGCCGATGAATCCGGGCCTGCCCGCCGCGTGAATCGATCCGTGTTCATCCGTGATGAACTTTTCTGGCTGAGCCAAGCCGACAACCAGGTTCCCCTTTTCCAGATGTCCCATTCGCGGTCTTCGCTTCCTTCGCGCTCTTCGCGTTCTGCTTTTTTGGCCTCTTTATTCCCGAGGGGCCCAGGATGCGGAATGCGCTCGGAATCCCTCAGCCCAGCGTGATCTCCACCCTTCCGCTCAGGAGCGCCACCACCGTGCCCCATTCCACCCGGGCGGCCTCTTCGTAGCGTCCGGCCACCAGGTGGAGCAGCCTTCCCACCTTTTCCGCAGGATCGACGATCAGGTACTCCTGCACCCCTGCGGCCTCGTACAGCCACCATTTCCGGGTGACATCCTTCCCGGCCGTGCTCGGGCTCAGGATCTCCACCACCAGATCGGGGGCGCCTTCGATGCCGCGAGGACTGATCTTGGCAGGGTCGCAGACCACCAGAAGATCGGGTTGGACCACACCGGCTTCCAGATAGACATCCACGGGAGCCGCGAAGACCTTGCAATCCCCGCCTCCAGGCCCGCGCTTGGCAGCTACCAGGGCATTCCAGATCCTGGCATGGAGATTGGAGGAGATCTCCTGGTGCTCCGTGGAAGGGGCGGGCGTCAGATCAAAGGCCTGGCCATTGATGAGTTCCCAGCGTCCCTCCCAGGACTGCCAATCCTCCAGGGTGTAGCCAGGGTGCTTCAATGGAGGCAGGCTCACGATTCCACTCCCGTTGGTACAGTCCAATGCCTGCATTATCGGCTTGCCCAGGCCAAAAGCGAACACGCAGCGTTTTCTGGTTTGCCAGGAGGCCACCCTGCCTAGCGGAAGGGCTGGGAGCAAGTTCTCCCGGAGATGTCCGTGGACAAGTAAGGACGAAATCGTATTCTGGTAAGGAGGTGAGACCGTGCTCCATGCCGCCATCGCAACCATGACCAGCAAAGGGCAGTTGACGATTCCCAAGGCCATCCGGGAGGCCCTTGGCTTGCATGAGGGTGACCAGGTGCGCTTTGAGATGGATTCGACGCAGGCCAAGGCCGCCATGGGGCCGGTGAAGTATCGCGCGGAAGACCTGTGGGATTTGGCCATTCCGGGGGCCCGCCGGATGAGCTTCGAGGACATGGAGGCCGCCAAGAGGGCCGGTGCCCGCCGATGATCGCGGTGGATACCAATCTCTGGGCCAGGGCCA
Organism: uncultured Holophaga sp.; assembly: GCA_963664825.1. Taxonomy (GTDB): domain Bacteria; phylum Acidobacteriota; class Holophagae; order Holophagales; family Holophagaceae; genus JAYREN01. Next base: position 1,344,044 of record OY761614.1, on the reverse strand, counting down.
TCCTGGGGGATGATCCCAAGCAAAGCCGTCTGGCCCAGAAAGCCATCATGGAAGCCTCCAGCGGGCCGGGCCTCTTCCTGCCCATCCTCGTATTCGTTGAACTGGGATGGGTGCTGAAGGGGGCTCCTGGGTGGGATGCCACCCGCGTACATGAAGCCCTGGGCCGCTTGCTCAACACCGCAGGGATCGAAGTGGAAGCCGCGCCCCTGGTGCGCGAGGCCCTGGAGCTGGCCACCCCTGGGACCGGGCTTTCCGACAACCTCATTGCCCTTGTGGCCCGCCATCGGGGCTGTTCCAGGCTGCTGACCTTCGATACCCGTTTCGCCAAGACGGGGCGTGCCGTGCTTTTGAAGGGCTGAAAGACTGATTTTCGGCGAGGCGACACGATGGTGTTATCGCCTCGCGAAGCACGTGCATTCCCCCGTGCTTGGTTTTGGCTGTGGGGGCTTGGACCAGAAGCGCCGTTTGGCCAACGCCTATTGGGTCCTGTGAAGACCTACGCGAGAGTGGTGGAGACCATCTGCAATGGGCTATTGGGCACCTGGTGGCGGAAGGGGCAGATCCCCAAGGACTTGGGGCAGAAGGATGAAGCCCGCCAGGCCGCCGACAAAGCCCTCAAGATCGATTCCGGGCATCAGGGAGCGAGGAACTTAAAGGAAGATCTGAAGAAGTAGGGAAAGGCCACAATAAGCCCTTAGCTGCGGTGGAAGGAAATCCGTTTGTGCAGGATGTAACTACCCAGAGTGGTAAGGGCGATCACGACCGCCTGCGCCGAGAGGGGATGGGCGTGAAGCCCTTCCACCATGGCGGGAAGGGCAAAGATGCCGAAGACCAACACCCCTGTATAACTGAGGTTGAAACGAAGGAAGTCCCTGAGAAGATGGTCCTTGACGCGGAAGGTTAGAATGCGGTGGCCGACGAATGCATTGCATACCGCCAGTATGTGGGCTATCACCATGACCACCAAGTAGTGGACTCGGTGCCCGAGAAGCAGGTAGAGCCCCGCGAAAACGACATACCCAAAAAGCGTGTTGTAGACCCCTACCACCAGGAATCGGGCCTTCTCGCTGCCATCCCATTGCAGACGGCACCATTCAATGAGGCCTTTCGATTCAGTCATCAAAATTGATCCGCTCCTGTTCCACGACATGGGGGCGCTTCATCACTTGGGTATGAATGGCAGCCACATACTCGCCGAGGAGTCCGATGAAAAAGAGCTGCACCGAGGAGAAGAAGAAGAGGCCAATAAGCACGGGCGCCATACCGAAGCTGAAGCGGTTCCAGAAAACCAGTTTCAGAGCCAAGTAGGCAATGGACACCAATAGGCTGCAAAAAGCCAAGGCGAATCCCGCCATGGTGGCCAGCCGGATAGGGAGCTTGGAGTAGCTGGTGATTCCCAGCATGGCGATATCGTACAAGGTATAGAAATTGTTCTTGGTGATGCCTTGATGGCGCTGGGGCTTCTCAAAAGGTATTTCCGCCCGGTCGAATCCGATCTCTGAAATGATCCCGCGGAAATATGGATAGGGATCTTCGAACTGGCGGGTGATCTCCACCACCTGTCGGTCATAGAGCCCGAAGCCCGTGAAATTTTCCACCACCTGGATATCTGCGATGCGGTAAAGAAGTCGGTAATAGGCTCGGCGCACCAGCCACATGAGGCGGGATTCCTGGCTGGAGGTCTTGACTCCAACCACGATTTTGAAGCCCTCCGCCCACTTCTGGACAAATTTCGGAAGGAGTTCAGGGGGGTCCTGGAGATCCGAAGCGATGATGACCACGGCATCGCCCTTGGCCTGGAGGAGGGCATGATGGGGCGAACGGATATGGCCGAAGTTCCGGGCGTTGACGATGAGCTTGACGCGTTTGTCCTTGGCGGCCATGACCTTGATCTTTTCGACCGTCCGATCCTGGGACTTGTTATCGATGAAGATCAACTCGTAGCGATAACCCGGAAGCCCAGCCATGGCAGCATCGATCCGTTCATGGAGGAGTTCGACATTCCCCTCCTCGTTAAAACAGGGAGCGACAATGCTGATGAGGGGCTTCCCCTCAGGTGTCTCGGCCTCCAAGGTCATGGGTTCCTCTTTGTGGATGCAACCATTACGGAACCGCCCGGCTGGTCAACGTGAGCCGACTTGGGTAGACGATTCTCATGGTACGGCTGGTTCTTCTCAAAAAGGGCCAAATGCCCCTCCAAACTCGGAATCCAGGGCTCCTTCCGGTCCTTGGAGTTGGCTAGCGCCTCTCGGAGGGAAGCTTGGGCCTCCGGGAAGCGCCCAGCCTCTGCCTGGGCCACTGCAAGCAGATCTAAGGTTTCTGGAGATCGGATGGGGCGCTGGGTGTGAAGCACCGCTTTGGCCAGACGCACCGCCTCAGTACCGTTGCGGACGGAAGGATCGGAACTGGCGGCTTGCAACCAAGCGAGACGGATCTGGGTCTTAATGTGGGTCGGCACCATCGCCAGGGCTTGCCGCAAAGCTGCCAAGGCGTCGGGCTCCAAACCGTGGGCATGCATGGACCATCCAATATCTGAGATCTTTTCTGCGCTGGACTGGAGTCGGATAGTGGCCTGGAAGGCCTTGCGGGCATCCTCCGTGTTTCCCATTTTTATGAGGATCTGAGCCTGATGCTCTCGTAGATTTGGAACGTAAGGATTGATTCTGATGGCTTTCTGAATATACTCCAGGGCTTTGGCCAAATCCCCTTGCACATAGAGAACCGATGCCAAGCCTGCTAGGGACACCTCATCTTGAGGGTTGACCTGCTGTGCCGTTTTAAAGCAGGTAGCGGCATTATCCAAAGACCCTTTCATTAATAATACGAATCCAAGGTTATTGATGTATTTGGAATTGGATGGTTCCGACTTCACGGCGATGCGCATGTGCTCCAGACCTTCCTGGTAGCGCCCAAGCTTGGCAAGAGTGAGGCCATAGTTCGACTGGAAGAGCCCCATGTTGGGAGCCAAAGCCACGGCTTTGTCGTAGGCCTGAGCCGCCTCCACCTGGCGTCCCCGCTCCGCCAACTGGTATGCATAATTATTGTAACCTCGAGGGTTGTTGGGAGCCGCGAGGGTCACGCTGCGCCAGAGATCAAGGGGATCCCGATAGTCCTCGTTGCGGAGGAAGGTCAGGATCCCTAGACAAGCCAGGATGCAGGCCAGCCCAGGCAGGAGCAGGTGGCGCGCAAGTGTGGAAGCCTTCGGGATCCGCGCCTTTAGGCGCATCAGGAGAGCGAACAGGCCGAGGACCACTGCAAGGATCACGGCCACCAGGGGCAAGTGCATGCGGTGCTCCACCGCCAGATCAAGGATGGGCATGACGCTGGACGTGGGGGCGAGGATGGCCATGAAAAAGATGGAAAGGAAGGCCAACCGGGGGCTTCGGATCAAGGCCCAAAGGGTCAAGCCCAGGAGCACTGCCAGCATCAGCATCCCCGGCACCAAGGGTTTCCAAGCCGTCTCCGGCCGCCAGAAGTAGTCGAAGACCAGGGGATGGGGCCATACAGCCAGACGCAGGTAGTGGAGGATCACCTTGGGTTGGTTGAGGGCATAGCGCCACCAGGGAATTGTGAACCCAGAGGCCGCGAAGGTTCGTGGCACAGCATGCAGTTGGATATAGGCGAAGATGCCCCAGCTCAGGAGCATTCCGATATAAAGCAGTTTCCGTTTCCTCCATATCTCCCGGAAGGATCCGGCAAGGAAGAAGCGGTCGAAGAGTAGCACCAGCACAGGCAAGGAAACCGCCACCTCCTTGCTGCCCAAAGCCAGCAGACAACTCAGAACCGCCCAGGCCTGCCATAGGCGAGGTCGGGGCGATGTCACGCTTCGGAGCACCGTATAAAAGGTGCACAGCACGAAGAGCGCCATCATGGATTCGTAGCGCTGGGTGATGTAGGACACAGATTCTGTCGCAAGCGGGTGCAAAGCCCAAAAGGCTGTTGGCACCAAGGCCAGCGCCGAAATGTGGGCCTTGAAACGCTCCCCGAAGACCGGCAGAGAAAGGCTGCGCCGGATGACGCCCAAGAGGGCCAGGGAGGCGCAGATATGGATGGCGAGGTTGGTGAGATGGAAGGCAAAGGGACGGAGCCCGCCCAGCGCATAATCAAGGGCGAAACTGAGGTTGACGAGAGGGCGGTTCATGAAGCCCTTGCCAGGGAGGTAGAAGACATCTCTCAAGGGCCAAAGGTGGCGAATTGTCACCTGTTCCAACACATCCGAGTAATCATCATAGGTGAAGGGGCTATTGAGGCTATTGGAGTAGGCCAGAATGACCGCCACAGCCAGCAGAAGACCCAGGGTCCAGGGCGGCCATACCCGATCCTTGCGGAAGAGTGATGTTTGACCGGAAGGGCCCCCATTGCCTAGCCCCAGGAGTTTTGTAAATGGCATATCGTTCCTACAGCAGAATCCATGGAAAGGTTAGCGGGTTTCTGTGAGATCACCTATCGACGCATGGAGTGGGCAGGATGCGTGAGCACCCCACCCGTATCGACAAAAAAGCACCCCCAGGGCTCCGGGGGTGCTTGATGGGATACCCCAAAACTTAGTCGAGTGCGATGACCTTAGTGGTGGTCTTTGATACACCACCCTGAAGGTAAAGGGCTCGGACAATGACGGCAGAGTAAGACTGATTGGTGGTAGGATCCACATACCCCGTGCCTTCGAGAGCTACTTGGCCGGTACCAGCCGTAGCAGCGGAAACAAAGGGCGCGCTGCCACCATTGTAGGGATTCATTGTATTCGGAGTGTTGTAATTCGAGAGCAGGAGCGCCGAGGTAACCACCTCAGTGGCATTTAGCGTCGTCCCTGCTTCCTTGGCTGTGTCGTTAATGCGGGCGAGCTCACCGGCGATGGCGTCGGCGTTGCCCTGGGTGGCCTTGGCCTTGGCGCGCTCACGCTGGCCCAGGAGGGCCGGGATGGCGATGGCGGAGATGATGCCGATGATGGCGAGCACCAGCAGCAGCTCGATGAGGGTGAAGCCTGACTGCTTCTTCATGTGGTTCTCCTTTGGGGAAATGGAACATTGGCTCTGAATGCAGGAAACAGGCCAAGGTTCGGTGAAGAGTGAAGGGGGGGATGTTAACGCAGGGAACCAATATCTTGTGGGGAAAGATACACGTCAATGGAAGCCTGATTCGCAAGACCGGTTTCCCTGGGTGCCAAAAGTGACGCATTGGGGCAGGCACGTGTCGAGGAGCGTCGTTGGTTGTAAAATTATATAGCACGCTGAGTGTCTGCACCATAGATAAGCGGCTAGTGTAATCGCGCCAGTTCGGCCCCGGTCTGATCGGTCTGGTAGGCCGTGGGGCTTCCTGGCAGGCTGGGATCGACAACGGTCAGGGTGTAGGCAAGCCCGCTGGTGCCGATGTCGAGGCTGTAGTTCATCTTGCTATTGCCGCTTGGGGAGAATCCCGGCAGGAACGTGGGATCGGATGCGGAACCGGCGATCCAGGTGAAGGTCGACCCGGCAGTTCCGTAGACACCGTTATCGGCCTTGCGGGCTTCCAGTTGCATGCTGACTACCTTGGCGTTGGCCATGGCATCCCCGATGACCCGGGCCCGGCGGCGCTGACCCAGGAAGGCCGGGATGGCGATGCCAGAGATAATGCCGATGATGGCCAGGACCAGCAGGAGTTCGATGAGGCTGAACCCTTGAGCCTTGCTGCGATGACGCATATGCCCTCCCGATGCTGGTCCAACTGTACGTAAAAGCGAAGGCAGTGCCAAGCTCGGATGAAGCAGCGTTTTTGCTAAGCTGGGTCCATGGAAAGCTGCCCCCGCCCCGAGATCACCTATCCCACACGCGTGCCGCTCAAGGTGATCGGCAAGGCCGGCGTACTGGAGCCCGCTCGCGTGGAGGCCTTGATCCTTGAGCATCTGGGGCCTCAAGCGGCGGGGGATGGTATTCACGCGGCCCACGAACACGGCGCCTACATCGCCTACACCTTCTGGGTGACCCTGCCTAGTGAACAGGCCGAACGGCCCCTGCGGGAGGCGATCCTGGCCCTGCCGGGCTATGTGATGCAGTTATAGGGTTCCTGCGGGCCGTCTTGCCGACGGAATCGGATGTAATACACTTGTATTACCGAGGTGCGATGTGCTCCGCAATCTGAAGCGACACGGCAATGGATATGCCCTTGTGGTCGAGAAGAACGTCATGGAACTGCTTGGCCTCACGCCTGAGACGCCGCTCGAGGTGCGGACGGATGGGAAATCGCTGATCGTGACTCCTGTGGCGCTTCCGGCTGCCGAACGTCTGGCTCTGTTCCTCAAGGCCAAGGAAAGCACGGAGCGGAAACTGGCCCCTGTGCTCAAGAGTCTCGCCAGGTGATACCCCTGTTCCTGACCTCGGAGGAGATCGAGGCCCTCCATTACAGCCAGATCGAGGCATGGGGAGGCTCCCATGGGCTCCGGGACGCTGGGGCCTTGGAAAGCTCGGTGGCTTCGCCCCAGCACCACTACCTTTACGGTGGGGGAGACCTGTTCGATTACGCGGCCGCGCTCATGTTCTCCCTCATCCTCAACCATCCCTTCGTGGATGGGAATAAGCGGGTGGGCACCCTGGCCGCCGCTGTGACCCTGGAGATGAATGGCGTGATGCTCCGCGAAGATGTGGCCTGGCTCGGCGAACTCGATGCGAATGCATGGAAGGCGGCCAAGGCGGAAGCCAGCCGTGAGGAACTGGCCGCGGTTCTGCGGGCTGGAGCAGTCTAGGAGGAACCATGGAATCCATCCATTACCGCCGCCGCTGGTTCTACGTGCTCTGGTGCGGGCTGCTGCTGGCCAGCCTCGCCGCCCTGGTGGCCTGGGAGACTCCGAGGCGTTCGGGCACGTCCAAGCTCAACCTGCGGGTGAGGGTGAAGGAGTTGCCGCCTCAGACGCTGGTGAAGGTCTGGGCCGGGCCCCGGGGGCGATGGCCGAAAGCGGCCTGGACACCGCTGGAACTCCACCCCACGGACGAAAACGTGATCGTGAACGCCCTGCCTTTGTCCGTGGCCTATCGCCGCTGGGTGAAGGACACCATTCCCCGCCGCACGGCGGACCTGGTGGTGTTGAGCTTCCAGGCCCCCGGCCAAGCGCCGCGCTACTTGGCCCTGCCCCTTGTCCAGGACTGGCGCAGCGGCATATTGCGCCCCGGCCGGAAGATGAGCGTGAGCATGGAATGTGGATGGAAGGGGCTCCTGACCGATGCTTCAGGCTTCTCGAAACTGGAGTGAAGGCGAGCCGTATCAAAACGAGAGAAATCCACGCGGAGTCGCGGATGGCACGGAGAGGCCGATAGGTTCAGCGGAAGCTGGCTCCCGTAATCAAGAGCCTCACCGGATCGACTCCACCTTCGGGCCCACCTTGAGCTGGAGCCAAACCTGATCTGCCGTGAGCACTTTCGCCCCTTCCTGCATGCCCAATGCGAGGCACAAACGATCCCCCAGCGAGAGTCCCAAGGCCTTCGCTTGGACCGTCAATTCCGCTGCTAGAAAGGCATCCTCTTCCGTCACCGGAAGCACCTCCAGCCCCGGAATCGTGAGCAGTTCCCGAACCTGATCCCTCTTACCGAGGCGCTCAAACAACTTCCCCGCGACCTCGGCAAGGTTTGCGGCGCTGATGTAGCACACCGACAAGCGCAGCGCATCACGGACCCGATTCGCTCCCTCCTCGCCCTGAAGAAGGGCCAAGACGGCACTCGCATCGAGCACGACTTTATTCACGTTCAGCCTCCTTGCGTCGTTCCGCCATCAGCTCGTCTGCAAGCGATGGACCCTGGAGAAGGCTCCTGGCCTTCGCCAGCATTACATCGAGAGCCCGATCCAAAGGGACGATCGTGAGGCGATCCTTGTAAACCTCCAGCGTCACACGTACCCCTTCAGCCAACCCCAGCGCTTGTCTGGCCTTGGCCGGAATCACAACCCTTCCTCCCTGCGCGATCTGAAGAGTGAAGTTTGAGCAGGACATTTGTGTCACCTTCGCCAGCATCAGCGGCATGGTGGTCCCATCGGGACAACGGTTGATGTTCATGGCAAGGCCACCACAAGACCTGCCATAATCAAATATATGGCAGGTCACAAAAATGGCAAGCTACCGTGCCAACCGCCCTTAGCCGGGGATGACGTTTCGGGATCAAATCTCACGAATTCCCGGCTTGCTTTTATCCTCGTCCATCCCCGTGAATCCCCGGCCAATACAGCTTGCCCTGGAATTCCAGCACCGGCGTGAGGCCCGGTTTCCTTCACGGGTTGCCATTGTCGCCGAAACGACGACAATGGAATGGAGGTGCCCCATGAAGACCATACCCCTCCGGGATTTCCAACGTGAAGGTGCCAAGGCCCTGGGGGCCGGTGTCTCCACGGAACCATGGCTGCTGGCGGGTCGGGAACAGGAGTTCCTGCTGCTCCCGGTGACGCCTGAAACCCGTATGGGGATGTTGGACCTTGCGGAAGGCCTGGCGGCGGTGGCGGCGTTGCGCCAGGACCAGGCTCGGGCCGTGGAGAGCGGGTTGGACCAGCTCACGGCTGATGAGATTGACGCGGAAATTCGGGCGGCGCGGAAGGCCGCCAAGGGCCGGGGGCGCACGGCGTGAGTCGGGCGCTTGTCCTGGACACCAATATCCTTGTATCGGCGGCACTGAAGCCGGAAAGCGACTTGGCCCGCATCGTGGAAAAGGTGCTGTTGCGCCAGACTCCGGTTCACGTGTGCGCCTCCATTGCGGCGGAGTACCGGGAGGTGCTGAACCGTCCCAAGTTCAGGCCAAAGGGATTTCCTCCGGCATGGCTGCCCCGCCTGCTCCAAGTCGCCTTCCATGAGCCAGAACCGGCTCCCTGGCCGCTGAACGGACCCGATAGCGATGATCTTGTCTTTCTGGCGCTGGCCAAAGCTACGGGCGCCGTGCTGGTGACGGGGAACCTGGGACATTTCCCCGAAGCGATCCGGGATGGTGTGGACATGCGTTCTCCGAGGGAATACCTCGCGGACAATGGCATATCTTGAAGGGCCACTAGAACCGTGTCAGGACTGGAGGCTGGGGATGCTGTTCTGAATCCGTGAGTTTCTCGTTGTGCATGAAACCCCATCAGGCCTCTGTACCTTCCGACAGGATCTGCAGGGCTTGGCTGTACGCAAAGAGCCGGTTCCGCTGCCCTCCGGTGATTTCGCGGACGAGGCCCATCTCCACGAGTGTCTTGAGGGCTTTGTTCACGGTTGCTTGGGAGAGATTCTCGGCAAGCCCGATCGTTGAGGCTGAACAAAGGGGGCGTCCCTGGAGGTGGTGGTGGACCTGGAGAACAGAACCCGCAATCCGTCCGGTTCCCTGGATGCGTTTCCGGTCCTCGGCAAATAAGCGCAGGAGGTGCTGTGCCGTGGCGACGGCGCTCTCCGAAGTCTCGGTCACACCTTGGAAAAAGAAATCCAGCCACGCCTCCCAGTCTCCTTCCATGCGGACGGACTGGAGAAGTTCGTAGTAGGTCTCGCGGTGCTGCTTGAGGAAAAGGCTGAGGTAGAGCAGCGGCTCTCGAAGAACGCCTTCCGCGCTGAGCAGCAGGGAGACCATCAGGCGACCGACTCGACCATTGCCATCCAGGAACGGGTGCATGGTCTCGAACTGGATATGGGCCAGGGCTGCGCGAGTCAAAGGGTCGGCGATCCCGGGACCCCCATGGAGGAAGGCCTCCCACGCCTTCAAGCATCCGGGAAGAGCCTCGTGGGGAGGGGGCACGAACTTAGCGTTTCCTGGACGGCTCCCACCGATCCAGTTCTGACTGGTCCTGAACGCACCTGGTTGCTTGGCACTCCCCCGCCCGGAGGCGAGGAGGACTTCATGGATCTCCCTGACGAGGCGGAGGCAAAGGGGAAAACCTTCCCGAAGGCGTTGGATTCCGTGATTCATGGCGGCGACGTAGTTGGATACCTCGACGACATCATCAAGGGGAACCCCAGGTGCGCCCTGGTTTTCGAAGGCCATCAGTTCAGAGAGGGAGGATTGGGTGCCCTCAATTTGACTGGAAAGCACGGCTTCCTTACGCACGTAGCTGTATAGGAACAAGGCGGGGTCCGGCAGCAGCGTGGTGACGCCGTCCAATCTTCCCAGGGCCAGTGCGGCTCGCTGCTGGGCGGCCAGGAGGTCCGGTGTCCATTGGATGGGGGGATCCGGAGGCAAGGGGTTCGGGATGAAGGCCTGGACGCTCTCGCCCTGCGTGGTTTGGACTGCGTAGTGGCCCGTCATGGCGCGCTTCATGGATGCCTCGGAAGTTAAAACAAGGATCGGGCTTATTTTAGCGAGTGGGCCTTCCGTAAAATAACACCTTCCCTTGTTTCAACTTGCAGATCAAGCCTCAAGGCGTGGTCTTGGAGCGAGACATGGCCCTCTCCGCGGGTCTGCCGATTCTGGCTTCCGGATGCCCTCGCTCTAGAATTCCGCCGCCCGGGGTGTGCGGGGGTAGGGGATGACATCGCGGATATTGCCCATGCCCGTCACGAACTGGACGATGCGCTCGAAGCCGAGACCGAAGCCGGCGTGGGGGACGGAGCCGAAGCGGCGGGTATCCAGATACCACCAGTAGGCCGCGGGGTCGAGATGCAGTTCGGCCATGCGGGCCTCGAGCACATCGAGACGCTCCTCGCGCTGGCTGCCGCCGATGATCTCCCCCAGCCGGGGCACGAGCACGTCCATGGCGGCGACGGTCTTCCCGTCGTCGTTGCCGCGCATGTAGAAGGCCTTGATGTCCCTGGGGTAGTCCGTGACGATCACGGGGCGCTTCATGCGCTTCTCGGCCAGGTAGCGCTCGTGCTCGGTCTGGATATCCATGCCCCAACTCACGGGGAAGTCGAAGGCTTCACCCGAAGATTGGAGCAGGCGAATGGCTTCGGTGTAGGTGACGCGCTCGAAGGGGCTGGTGGCGATGTGCTCCAGGGTCTCCACCGCGCTCTTCTCGATGAATTCGGCGAAGAAGGCCATGTCCTCGGAGCACTCGTCCAGCACGGTGCGGAAGAGATGCTTCAGGAATTCCTCGGCCAGATCCATGTTGTCCTGGAGGTCGCAGAAGGCCATCTCCGGCTCCACCATCCAGAACTCGGCCAGGTGGCGGGTGGTGTTGCTGTTCTCGGCCCGGAAGGTGGGCCCGAAGGTGTAGATGTTGGAGAGGGCCAGGGCGAGGGTCTCTCCGGAGAGCTGGCCCGAGACGGTGAGGAAGGCCTGCTTGGCGAAGAAATCCTGGGCGAAGTCCACGGCGCCGGATTCCATGCGGGGCAGCTTCTCTAGATCCAGCGTGGTGACGCGGAACATCTGGCCGGCCCCCTCGCAATCGGAGGCCGTGATGATGGGCGTGTGGGCCCAGATGAAGCCCCGGGACTGGAAGAAGTCGTGGATGGCCCGGGCCAGCACGTTGCGCACGCGCAGCACCGCGCCGAAGGTGCGGGTTCTAGGGCGCAGATGGGCGATCTCCTCCCGGAGATACTCGAGGCTATGGCGCTTCTTCTGGAGGGGGTAGGTGGCCGGATCGGCCTGGCCGAAGATCTGGACCTCCCGGGCCACCACTTCGTACTTCTGCCGCGACCCCGCCGAGGGCACCAGTTCGCCCGTGACCGCCAGGCCCGAACCCTGGTTGAGGCGGCTCAGGGCTTCGAAATGGGGGTGGGTCGGGGGCACCACCACCTGGAGATCGGCCAGGCAGGAACCGTCGTTCATCTGGATGAACAGGACCTGCTTCTGGGAACGCACGGTGCGGGCCCAGCCCATCAGGGTGACGTCGCCTCCCGCTGTGGGACGGGCGAGGATGCCCTTGATCGTGTCTCGCTTCATGGATACTCCGGATTGAGGATGGGCCTGCCGGGCGACCGCCAGAATCCCTCTCCAGCCTAGCGCGGCTCCCGGGGGAATGGCTGCACGGATCCTTGGACGCTCAGGCCGAGAGCGCCATGTCAGTCCCCCCCCGGTCGGGGCAAATGGAACGGGATAGTGGGGGGCAGCGAGGCCAGGGTGGAGAGGTGTCTGCGGTCATGTCCATCTTGCGGATGCCGCCCTGGGTGATCTGGCGTTTGAGCGAGTATCAGTTATATTGATACCAGGCACTGAGGACCCCATGAATCCCGCCCAGATCATCCCCCTGTTTGACGCCTTTCTTGCGGAACGAGGGCTTCGCCTTGAGGCAATCGCCACGGGGGGAGCCGCTCTGGCCCTGCTGGGCATCGTGCAGCGCGAAACGCGGGACTTCGATGTCATTGAGCCCGATCTCCCAGAGGCAGTCCGGGGCGCCGCTCAGGCCTTCGCAGGGTTGGTTCGGGAGCGGGGCATCGTTTTGCGAAATGATTGGCTGAACAATGGTCCTTCCTCCTTCCTGGAGGACCTGGCCCGGAGGCTCGGCCATGGCCTTTAGGAGGGCATCTTCGCCGGAGAGACCCCTAAGCGGGGAGGATCTCACCCAGGCCATGGTCGGCATTGGGATGCTCTTTGCGAAGGAGGGCTCGCCCGATCCCAACATTGAAGACACGCTGCTGGCGGCTTCGGTGGAGGGCCTGGAGCAGGACGACCTGCGGGTGTTGGCCATGCTCATGACTTGGCTGGAGGTGCACAGCCGTTGGATCAACGCCGACCGCCTGACCCGTCTGGTGACCGAACACCCTGGGGCGCGTGTGCGGGCGTTCTGGGCGGCGGTAGGCCACTGGCTTTCCAAGGACCGCCGCTTTGCCCGCCTGATCCAGAGCTACCAGGGTGCGCCTGTGGATCTCCTGGCCACGGGCACCGCATTCCACCTGCGCCGTGTGGGAGAAGATCCCCGTTTTTTCGGCAGCACCCTCTGCGTTCCAGCGGGAGTGTTGCGGAACCGGAAGGAGGATGTGCTAAGCCCCGCCGAACTCGCGAGGCGACATCGAACATACCGGAGGCGCATTCTCTTGGGACCCAGCTACCGAGCGGATATGTGGTCCGAACTGGATCGAGACCCGAGTTTGACGGCCGCAGAATTGGCCCGTCGGGCCTACGGTTCGTTTGCCACAGCCTGGCAGGTGAAACAGGATTGGGCCCTGCTGGAAACAGCCAAGGCACGCTGAAGTCCTGTGTCGGATCCGCAAAAGGACCCGGAAGAAGACCGACACCCGAACTCGCACCAGCGGTGAGCGTTTCTCCGCCTGCGGAATCCCGATTCAGGCCGGTCTATCGCCGATGTCCCTGAACTTCTGACCGATGGCTGCCTGGAGGCCCCGGATGTGATTGAGCACCCGTTCCAGCTTCTGGCGGGCGATATCCTGGAATTGGATCTGCTGGAGCAGGTCGAAGATGTGGTCCTGGATGGCCTGGGTGTTCTGCTCCAGTTCGGCCAGGAGAGCCTCCTGACCCTTCAGGTGGCCCAGGCTGGCGTCCTGCTTGAGGCGCACCAGGCTTTGGAAGCATCCATCGGCCCCGGCGAGCATCAGCTCGATCCGCTCGATGACCTTGCCCATCTCCACTTCGGTATGCTGGATCGCCGCTTCCATCTGGGGGATGACCCGCCCGGTGGGATTTTCGGATTTCGCCGGAGCCATCGCGATCAGCTCCCGGAGCGTGTCGTCCATCCTCCCCTCGAGATCGAGATCCTGGGCGCTGACGCGGCTGACCCGCTCTCCGCCCAGCGCGATGATCAGGGAGGTGTCCAAAAGCACGGTGACCCGTTCGTCCTGGAGGAGGAAGCCCGAGGCCCAGGCGCCTTCCTTGCCCGCCAGGATGGGCCCGGCAGGGGCGTGCTGCTCCGGCGTGGCGGTGACGACCGAATCGACGTGGTCCACCAGCACGCCGATGAGGTTCCCGGCCAGGGTGAGGATCAGGATATTGTTGGCCTCCGTGGCCTCCAGGGCCGGTAGTCCCAGTCGCACCCGGAGATTGACCACGGGGATGACGCTGCCTCTCAGATCGAGCAGTCCCTCGACCCCCTTGGGCATGTGGGGCATGCGGTTCAGCGGGCGGTAGGTCGAGATCTCCGCCACCTGGAGCAGGGGCACGGCGTAGGTGCGATCCTCCAGGGTGAAGGAGAGGTACTGGCGCGTGCCCCGCTCGCCGACGACGAGGGCTGAATCCGGTGGGGTGGGCAGGCTCACAGGGCCTCCTGCACCGCCAGGGTCATGAGTTCGGCAGGATCCAGGATGAGAACGATGCCTCCATCTCCCATGACGCTGGCTCCCGAGATGCCAGGCAGGCTGGCCAGATAGGGTGCGAGGGGCTTGATGACCATCTCCTGGCGCCGGATGAAGGCATCCACGATGAGGCCCATGCGGCGGCCGCCGGTGGAGATGACGACCACGGGAAGTTCCTCGTTCTCCCCCGCCTGGCCTTCCGACGTGTCCTTGAAGGCCAGTAGTTCCCGCAAATGCGTGACACCCAGCACTTCGCCCCGCAGATTGATGGCCTTGCGCCTCGTCAAATGGGAGACGGTTTCAGAAGTGACCAGGAGCGTTTCTTCCACCGCCGTGCCGGGGAGGGCGAAGACCTGTCCCCCGGAGCGCATCAAGAGCGCGTCGATGATCGCCAGGGTGAGCGGCAGTTTCAGCGTGAAGATGGAACCCTTGCCCACCACGCTCTGGACCGAAACGTGTCCATTGAGGCGGCGCACATTGGAACGGACCACATCCATGCCCACGCCGCGCCCCGAGATATCCGTCACCTTGGCGGCTGTGCTGAAGCCTGGCAGGAAGATCAGATTGATGGCTTCCTCGTCGGACATGGCGGCTGCGCGTTCCGCGCTCATCATGCCCTTCTCGACGGCCTTGGCCCGGATCACGGCGGGGTCGATGCCATGGCCGTCATCTTCGATCTCCACCAGCACGGAGTCGCCCTCGTGGCGGGCCCGGAGGATCACGACACCTGTTTCAGCCTTGCCGGATTTGAGGCGGGCCTCGGGCGTCTCGACGCCGTGATCGGCGCTATTGCGGATGAGATGGATGAGGGGATCGCTGAGTTCCTCGATCAGGCTCTTGTCGATCTCGGTTTCCTCTCCGACCATCTGGAGCTCGATCTTCTTGCCGCTGGCCTTGGCCAGGTCCCGGAGCATGCGGGGGAACTTGCTGAAGATGGTCTTCACCGGCACCATGCGGATGCTCAGCACCGAGGCCTGGATCTCCTTGGAGACCTGGTCCAGGTAGACGCTGCCCTTGCGGAGTTCCTTGACGAGATCTCCCGCGGCGCCTTCGGTCACTTCCACTTCGAAGCGCTCGACCACGTGATTGATCATCGTCTTGCAGATGATCAATTCCGCCACGGTATTCATGAAGGTATCCAGCTTGGCCTGGCTGACGCGGATGGTGTCGGAGCCCTTATCTACCTTTTCCGGCGCGGAGGCCTTCTTGGCGGCCGTCTCTACCGGCGCCTGGGGCGCTGGAGCGACGGGCGTGGGAGCCGGAGTCGAAGCCGGAACCGGGGCCGAAAGGGCCTTGGCGCCATCGGGCCCCACGAGGAAATACTCGATGTGGACATGCTTCACGCCATCGAAGATCTTCTGGACCGTCTCCACGGAATCCGAAGGCTGGATGAAGAGCACCAGATCGAAGGGGAACTGATCGGGCTGGAAGTTCTCCAGATCGGCGGCCTCCGCCATCAGGTGGGAGGAATGGACGAGCTTGCCCACCAATTCGGCCATGGGAAGCATGGAGAGCGGGTTGAAGGGAGTGCCCATGATCTCGGGCAGCAGGGTGGCCTTGATGACCACCAGCGTGATGCCCTGGGCGCTGAAATCCTCCAGGAGCTTGCAGGAAGCCGCCTCCAGGTTGCGGAGCCCCTCGGGCAGCACCAGGGCTCCCGCAGGGGCGGAGGCCTGGACGGGAGCCGGGGCCGCGGGCGGAGGTGTCCCCCCCGCGCGAAGGGTCTCCAGCCTTGAGATGAGATCGGCGGTATCGGGATCGGCCGGGGTGCCCTGCTTGTGGAGATTCACGCCCACGTCTTCGACGAGAACCTTGAGGGTATCAACGGTCTCGAAGAGGAGTTCCATCACTTCCGGCGTGACGGTCATGCGGCCCTTGCGCAGTTCGTCCAGGATGTTCTCGCCGATATGGGAGAGGGACTGGACCTTGGTGAGGCCCAGGAAGCCCGAGGCGCCCTTGATGGTATGCACGCTGCGGAAGATGCCGTTGAGGATCTCCAGATCCTGGGGGTTCTCTTCCAACACCAGGAAGTTCTGTTCGATGAGTTCGAAGTGTTCGCCGGCCTCGACCAGGAAGTCTTCGTAGAAGCTGGGATCGTCCAGGGAGAACTCGTTCATGATTCTGTCCTCTTCCTGCCCTGGAAGGAGTCGAGCTGTCGGCCCTCCGTGTCCGTGAGGAGGTGCTGGATATCCAGGAGAAAGGCAACCCCCGTATCGGTTCGGGCCACCTTGGTGATGTAGGCATTGGCTCCGGCGGCCGTCACCTTGGGAGGCTCCTCGAGCCTGCGCTGGTCCACGTTCTTCACTTCCTCCACCGAATCGACCACCAGGCCCGTGAAGACGCCGCCGATGGGGGTGATGATGATGCGCGAGAGGCTGGTGCGCTCCTGGCGCGGGAGGCCGAAGCGGTCCCGGAGATCGATGACGGGCATGACCTCCCCCCGCAGGTTCAGCACGCCGTCGATGAAGGAGGGGGCCCTGGGCACAGGGGTCACGAGACCCGCCATGATGATCTCGCGGACCTCCTGCAGGTGGAGGCTATATGACTCGTCTCCGAGGCGGAAGACCACCAGCGGGAGATCGAAATTCTCCACCACCACCTCGTGGGCTAGCCGTTCCGTCAGGGCCGTGCCCATGGCGGCGATCTTTTCCTGATCGGCGCCGCCGATGACATCGAGGACCTTCAGGAGGCTGACCATGCGATCCGAACGCACCACCACGCCTTCGAACTTGCTTGCTTCGGCTTCCGAAAGCGTCTGGGGAGGGGGCAGCACATCCTCGTCCCGGACCCGGATGATCTCCTGGATGGCGTCGACGGCGATACCCACCCGCGCCTCGCCGAAGGAGAGCAGGATGACCATCTCCCGATGAACCACGGTGCCATCGTCCTCCACGGGGAGCAACTGGATGAAGTCGAGGAGGGGCAGCACCTGGTCCCGCAGGCAGATGACACCCATCACGTAATCGGGGGCGTCCGGGACCTTGGTCACCGGGGGACGCTCGATGATCTCCTCCACCAGCTGGAGATTGATGCCGAAGGATTCCTGGCCCATGGCGAAGGTCACGTAGGGGATCTCGTTATCCACCTGGTCCTGGAGGCTATCGGCAGCCGCGCCGCCGAAGGCTGGAGATCCGGCGCTGCCCTCCAGGAGCAGCTCCCGCTGGCTGAATTCGGAGCTATCGAGGATCTTGTCCAGATTGATGAGAGTGATGAGGCGGCTGCCCACGGTCACCATGCCGGCCAGGTAGTCGCTGCGGACGCCCGCCACGAGGGGCGGCGTCTCCCGGAGGGTGAAGTCCTCCAGGCGAACCACCTCGGCGACGGAATCCACCTGGAGGCCCGTGGGTTGGCCCGCCAGGTCCAGGATGATGATCCGGGTCTTGGGCGTGGGCTCCACCGGGGCCAAGTGGAAGCGGAGGCGGCTATCGAGGACGGGGATGATGATGCCCCGCAGATTCACCACCCCCAGCACGAAGCTGGGGGCTCCCGGAACGGGCGTGATGCCTGCCCGAGGGGTGATCTCCTGGACCCGATCGATATCCAGGCCGAACTCAACCGAATCCAGGGTGAAGGTGACGAGCTGGCCGGAGGGGACGAGATCCTGGGCATTCCGAGTCTGGAGATCCGCGGTGGGCATGGTTCAACTCTTCTGCTGGGTGCGCTTGAACTCCTCAACCACGGAGTCCGCATGGAACTTGCGTTCATCGGGCGTGGTGCCGGTCTGGGCGATGGTGCGGCTGATATTGGCCCGCTCCCCTTCGCTCTTCAGGCCCGTGCCCAGGAGATCCACGATGTAGTCGTGGATCTGACGCAGATGGTAGACGATGCGTTCGAGCTTCTGGCGGGTGATGTCCTGGAACTGCATCAGGTCCATGGCCTCGTAGACCTTGTCCTGGATGGTCTTCCCCGCCGACATGATCTCGTGGAGGGCCTGCTGGGCCGAGGCCCCCTCGGCGCCGGGCTGCTCCATGGCCTTCATGACGAGCTCCTGCTGCTTCAGGACGAGCTGGCTGATCAGATCCAGCTGATCCATCACCTTGTTGGTCTCGCGCTCGGTGACGGCGGTGACCGTATCGATCTCGGAGATGACCTGGCCGTCCTTATCGGCGGCTACCGCAGGCACCTCCGTGGGAGGGGGCTCCTGGGCCTTTTTCCCCTTGCCCGCGGGCTTGCCGCCGGGCTTCATCAGGGCATCGATTTCAGACTGATCCATGGAACCCCCGGGCCGCACGCGTCATGATCTAAACCTATCATCCGGATCCCAGGTACGGCCTTCGGAGCCTTTCCCTGGGATTGGCGATCGATGGGTTCTAGCCGAGCAAGGACTCGATCTTTTCCTTCAGGGTGTCGGGCGTGAAGGGCTTGACCACGTAGTTGTTCACCCCCGCCTGGAGGGCCGCCACGATGTCTTCCTTGGCGGCGTTGGTGGTGACCATGAGGATGGGGATATTGGCATTGGTGGTGCGCACGGTGGTGACGAACTCCAGGCCGTCCATCTCGGGCATATTCCAGTCCGTGATGATCATCTCCACACCGCCCTGGCTGAGTTTTTCCAGGCCGACCTTGCCATGCTCGGCCTCGACCACATCGGAATAGCCGATGCGGGACAGGGTGTTGATGATGATGCGGCGCATCGTCGATGAGTCATCCACGATCAGGATCTTCAAGGGATTCTCCTTCGAAAGGTTCAGGCTAGTTCGCTTCCGCAGGGGCGGCGGCCTCGATGAATTTTAGAAGGGCCGCCCAGTCATCGGGGTAGACATTGATGAATTTTATTCCAAGTTCGAAGTCCCCGGCGTCCATCTGTTCGATCCGGACGACTTGCCCGATGGCCCCCAGGGGGCGGGTGTCCTTGTCGCTGGCCGAGCCGAAGCCGCCCTGATGCCTTCCCCAGCCCGGGATCTGGACCTCCAGCTTGAGGAGCGTGCCCAAGGGATATTCCCGGGGGGCGCTCAGCAGGAGTCCCCCGGCTGATACATCCTTGAAGACGCTTCGGGCAGGCTCCGGGGCCCCCGAAAAGGTCAATTCCTGGAAGCCCACGGTGGCTCCCAGGGGAATGCGGGTGAATTGTCGGCGTTCTGAAGACATGGTTCCTGATCCTCATGGATCGATCGGTCATTTCGGCCGTGGATCTGAATTCTGGACGGAGGCGCGTCCCAGGGCAAGTGTCCCCCTTCGGGAAGGCTACTCCTGCCAGAGCACTTCGAAGGGGCGGATTTCGTGGTCGATGCCTTTCAGGTTCACGGGATCCAGTGGACGCAGGTGCTCGGGACCCAGGATCTCCGCGGTGCGTGGGCCGATGATGACCTGGTTCGGCCGGGCCACGGAGCTTTCCAGGCGGGAGGCCAAGTTCACCGTGGAGCCCATGACCGTGTAGTCCATGCGCTTCTCGCACCCGATATCGCCGGCGAAGGCCTCCCCGCTGTTGACGCCGATGCGCATGCGCAGCTCGGGATAGCCCTCGGGCCGGTTCGCGTTCATGAATTCCAGGGCCTGCTGCATGGCCACGGCGGCTTCCACTGCATGGCGGGCGTGCTCCGGGTCCGGAGCCGGCGCCCCGAAGAAGGCCATGATGGCGTCCCCGATGTACTTATCCAGGGTGCCGCCCCGGGCAAAGATCTGGTCGGTCATGACCTCGAAGGAGCGGTTGAGGATCGCGGCCAGTTGGAGGGGTTCCATCCCTTCGCTCATGCGCGTGAAGCCCGAGATATCGGCGAAGAGCACGCTGATCTCGCAGCGCCGAGCCTGGAGGAGGGGGGCGTCCAGGCTCTGGGCGGCCTTCAGGATTTCACTCACCACCTGGGGGCTGTGATAGCGCTCCAGGCGCTGTCGGAAGCGGGCCTCCCGCTCCCGTTGGATGCCCACGGCCGCGAAATTGCCCATGGCCGAGAGGAGATGCTCGTCCTCCTCCTTGAAGCCCCCCTTGTTCAGGCTGGTCTCCAGGTAGATCACCCCAAGAGCCTGCTCGTCGACGATGAGGGGCGTGCAGAGCGCCGAAGTGATCCCATGGATCCTGATGCTTTCCCCTGCGGCGAAGCGCGGATCCACCCGGGCGTCCGTGGTGAGGATGGTCACCCGGTCTTGCATGGCCATGCGGGCGATGGTGCGGCTGATGGGACTGGTGAGGGCGCCGGGCTTCTCCTCCCAGACCAGTTCTGGGACGAGTTCCCCCGCAGGCCCCGTGAGGAGGATGAAGCCTCGCTGGCAGGGGATCTGGCCCGTCACCAGGGTCATCACCGAATCCAGGAGTTCCTGCAGGCTGGCGGCCCGCAGCAGCTGACCGGCCATGGTGGCTAGGCGCTGGAAGAGGGCCCCCACCTCCAGGAGGGGTTTCTCGGCCTGGAGCATGGCCTCTAGGCTGGCGTGGGGAATCAGGATGCTGCCGGAGGCGTCGAAGGCCCGGTCCTCCAGGGCGATCCTCGATTCGGTGGCGCCCTTGGGGACCACGGGCGAGGGCGCGAAAGCAATGGGCCCCTCTGGCACCCATTGGATGGGGACTTCCCCCAGGAGCACGCTATCCCCGGGGTGGAGGAGGAGGGGCGTGTTCGCGGCAACCCCGTTGAGGGTGGTTCCGTTCAGGGACTTGAGGTCCAGCACATGGGGCCTCCCATCCTTCAGGAAGAAGCGGGCATGGACCCGGCTGACGGCATTGGAGGGCACGCGCAGGGTGGCGGCGTCGCCTCGGCCCAGGGTCAGGCCCTCCTCGGTCAATTCGAGGGAGTGCCGGGTGCCTTCCACCAAGAGGGTGATCTTCATCCAGGGAGTCCAAGCAGGGTGTGCAGGAGTCTATCACGGGGGCTTTTCGCCCCGAGGCGGTACTCTGTGGAGTTCCGATCCCGCTCGGGTCGGCCGGAGAAGCTCCATGATCAAGGTCGGTTTCATTTCGCTGGGATGCCCCAAGAACCTCGTGGACAGCGAGGTCATGCTGGGCCATCTGAGGCTCAAGGGCTTCACTCTCACCCATTCCATGGAGGAGGCCGAGGTGCTGGTGATCAACACCTGCGCCTTCATCGAGCCCGCCAAGCAGGAATCCATCGAAGCCATCCTGGAGGCCGCCGCCATGAAGCAGACCGGAGCCTGCAGGAAGCTGATCGTGGCGGGCTGTTTGGTGGAGCGTTACCGGGACGAGCTGCTGGCCGATATGCCCGAGATCGACGCCTGCATCGGCACCCGGGATATCGAGCACATCGCCGAAGTCATCGGCGCCGATGACCGCCTCTTCGAGCCCGAGCGGGACCCGGCCTACCTCTATAGCGAAGCCAGCCCGCGGCTCCTCACCACCCCCAAGGCCACGGCCTACCTTAAGATCAGCGAGGGATGCGACCATGCCTGCGCCTTCTGCGCCATCCCTTCCATCCGCGGTCCCCAGCGCAGCCGTTCCATCCCGAGCATCCTGGCCGAGGCCCGCAACCTGGTGGCCCAGGGGGTCCTGGAGATCAGCCTGGTGGGCCAGGACACGACGGATTTTGGCCGGGATCTGGGGGACCCGGATGCCCTGGAGAAGCTGGTGCGGGCCCTCGGCCAGGTGGAGGGCCTGCCCTGGTTCCGCATCCACTACAGCTACCCCAACCGCACCACCGACGGCCTCCTCCGCGCCATGGCCGAGACGTCCAATTGCTGCAAGTACCTGGATATGCCCCTCCAACATGCCGATCCCCTGATCCTCAAGACCATGGCCCGGGGGGGCGGGGCGGCAGCCTTCTTCAAGCTGCTGGAGCGCGCCCGCCGCCTCGTGCCCGGAGTCTTCATCCGTTCCAATTTCATCGTGGGCTTCCCCGGGGAAACCCCGGAATCCTTCCAGGGCCTCTTCGATTTCGTGAAGGAGGCCGAGTTCGAGCACGTGGGGGTCTTCACCTACTCCCAGGAGGAGGGCACACCCGCTTTTCCCTTGGGGGATCCCGTGCCGGAGCGGAGCAAGCAGAGCCGCAAGCGGAGGCTCCTGGAACTCCAGCAGCAGATCAGCCGCACCAAGAACCAGGCCCTGGTGGGGCAGACCCTGGAAGTATTGGTGGAGGGCGCCCACGAGGAGACCGAGCTGGTATTTAAGGGACGCCACCGGGGCCAGGCCCCGGAAGTCGATGGCAGCGTGCTCATCGTCGGAGGCGAACCCCGGGTGGGCACCATCCAGTCGGTGAAGATCACGGAGGCCCACGCCTACGATCTCGTGGGAGAAGTGGTAGAGGGCGGGGCGTAGGTCCTCGAGGTGGCCTTCAGGATCAAGCGCCGCTCGTAGGCTTTCCGGGGCCTTCGGCCCCGGGGCGGCGATGCCGCCGGGCCTCCAGGACTACCCCCGGATCGAAAGGCGCGCGGCGCCTTTCTCCCCTTCGCGCTGCGCGCTCAGGGACGGGGCCCCGTCCCACGCCTACGATCTCGTGGGAGAGGTGCTGGAGGGGGCCCTGGGTGGGGCGGTGAAGGACTTTGAAAAGAAATTCCGAGCCGGGCAGGACAAAAAGGCATAACGGGCTCCCCGCCCCGGATGGGCTGGGTAATATTGTTCATTCCAGCGGACCCCAACCCATGACCACTTCCCTCGATTTCCTGGTGAGCTTCCAGTGGGCTCTGAAGACCTGCCGCCTCTACGGCCCCACCCATGCTCGGAACGCCGAGGGTGTGAGCGCCCTGCAGGGGGGCTATCAGCGTTTTCTCAAGGACAAGGCGCAGATCCAGATCGCCGCCCGCAGCGGGAAGATGTTCGTCGATAAGGTGATCGAGGATTCGCAGAACCTCCAGATCAAGGCCCTGGCCAACGAATTCGAGGAGCATGGCATCCATGCCCTGCTGCTCTACCCCGGGGCCACCCTGGAAGAGTTGCAGGCGCTCATCGATGTGCTGTGCCTGAAACCGGCCCAGATGCGGGTTCAAGGGGGGGCCAAAAAGCTATTGGAGGACAAGGGCGTCCTCCGGATCCGGATCCTGGCGGTGCGCCTGGAGGATGTCTCGGAGCGGGGGGAGATCCCAGCGGCCCTGTTGGAATCCATGGCAGGGTGGGCGGCGGCCATGCCTTCGCCGGGGGCCCAGGCTTCTGCGGCCGGGGCACCCACCTCTGTACCTGGGACTCCCGGTCCTGCATCCGTTGGGCCACGGATCCCGGTGCCTCCTTCCGGAGCCCCGGCCCTCACGGGCCAGGCCGCCAGTGGCGTGGGTACCCAGGGCCACGGCTTGGGCAGCCTGGTGGAACAGATGAGGGGTTTCCTGTTGGGTCGGATCGCGGGGTCCCCGGGTGCGCCGGATCTGTCGGGGCTCGGGGGCTATCTCCAGAGCCTGGGCATGGATCAACAGGGCGTGCAGCCGGGCACTCAAGGGGCCGTGCGCCAAGCCCTGGCCTCCCTGGCTCCGGAGCAGCAGATCGAGCTCTTTCGAGGGGCCGCTGGGCTTCATGCCGGCCCTCTGCGCAATCTGTTCGCGCGACTCTCGAACACCATGGCGGCTCCCAGCTTTGCGGCGGCCTACGCCCGGGGCTCGATCTCCGAGGAGAAGGCCGGGGAGATCGCCGAGCAGCTCAATCCCTTGAGTCCCAACCCCGAACAGTGGCGGGATGAGCTGGTGAAGGCCCTGCGCCAGGAGGGCATGACCGAAGGCCAACTGCGGAATCTGGTCGATATCATGGGTTGGGAAAGCCAGGCCCCTGAGGTCAAGCTGGCCAAGCTCCTGGAGGGCCAGCGGATCTTCGAGATGCCGGTGGAGAAGGTGCTCGCCTTCATGCGTGAAATGCTGGAAGGGGGGCGCAACCTAGAATTTCTGCGGCTCATGCGGCATTTTTCCACGGGCCTTTCCGTGCCTGCGGTGGCCCGTCGGGCCGCAGTGGCCTCGGCCTTCGAGCAGATCGCCGATTGGGTGGATATCCCGGGCATGCCCTTGCCCCTGATGGAGGAGCTGATGGAACTCCTCTCCAGGACCTTCGGCCGCGAGAAGGATCCCGAGGTCCACCAGTTCATCTCCAGGGCCGTCGAGCACATCCTCTGGTTCTGGGTGGAGAGCGGGAATCCGGCCAAGGCTCACGAGCTGTTCTCCGATTTGCAGGACGTGGTCACGGAGCTCAGCCTACCGGCTCCCTGGAAGGCCCAGGCCACTGGGGATCTCCTGGCCCGCCTGGGGGCGCCTGATCGCCTCAACAAGGTGCTCACCCAGCTCTTCCAGATGGATCGGGAGGAGGGCAGCGCCAGGATCCATCCCTATCTCCGCATGCTGGGACCCACCGCCGCCAACTATCTGGTGGAGCGCCTCACCGACGAGCCGGATCGGGGCCGGAGGAACCATCTCTTGGAGGCCCTCAAGGCCTGCGGCCAGATTGCCGAGGCTCCCCTCCTGGAATCCCTGAAATCCGAAGAATGGTTCGTCCTGCGGAACGCGATCATCGTGCTGGGGGAGATCGCGGGCCCCGAGCGCGTCCAGGACCTCCTGCCCTTCCTGGGCCATTCGGATGTGCGCGTGGCAGGGGCTGCCATTCGTGCCATCGGCCGAATGGGGGGGAGAGCGGCGGAAACCTCCTTGATTCCCCTCCTGGGCCACCGGGACCCGGGCATCCAGATGGAAGTGCTCTTCATCCTCAACGAGATGGGCACCAAGCAGGCGGTGCCCGCGCTCATCGAAATGGCGAAGCGGGAGGGCCGCTTCAAGGCCGTGCAGGAGCGCGTTCGGGTGAGGGCGCTGGAGGTGCTCGGCAGCCTGGGATCGGCCTCCTCCATCCCGGCCCTGGTGGAGCTGATGGCCCGGCGCCGGGGTTTCTTCACCGATAACCGGGAGCCGCTCCCCATCCGGACTGCGGCCCTGAAGGCCCTGATATGCCTGAACACCCGGGAGAGCCAGGAGGCCCTTCGCGCCGTGTTGGCCAGGGAACCCCGGGGGCCCGAAAAGGAAAGCCTGGAGGCGGTCTTGGCCGCCCCCGGCCTTCCCGGGCGATAATGGCCCATGGACAGTGCCCCTTCCCCCCAATCGCATGTTGCCCGCGCGCCGCGCTGGGCCTGGTGGATCGCCACGGGATTGGGCTCGGGCCGACTGAAACCGACCCCAGGCACCTGGGGTAGCCTCGCGGCGCTATTGGCCTGGCTGCTCTTCACGGGGCTGGTGGTCACTCCCTTTGGCTCCTGGGCCCTGCGCCATTCCGGCGGGTCGCGGCTCTTCCTGGGTTACGGCGCCCTCCAGATCACCACGCCCTTTTCGGGCCTGCCCCTGTCTTCCCGGGGAGGGCCGGGCTTGGGCCTGGGATACTGGGGCCTGGAAGTCCTGTTCCTCCTCATGCCCCTTCTGATGACCTGGATCGGCGTGAAGGCCTCGGATCGGGTGGTGCGGGAGACGGGGCTTCGGGATCCGGGCTACATCGTGGTGGACGAATGGGTGGGCCTTTGGATCGCCATGTGGCCCCTGCGCTGGGAGCTGGCTCTGGACCTCCCGCGCCTCCTCGGACCAGGGAGCTGGAGGATGCTGCCCATGGTCTTAACCCCCTTCCTGCTCTTCCGCCTCTTCGATATCTGGAAGCCCTGGCCCATCTATCAGATTCAGGTATTGCCCGAGGGCCAGGGCATCATGGCCGATGACGTGGTGGCGGGGCTCTACGCCCTGGCGGGCACCCAGCTCCTGGTGCCCGTGCTGAATCAGATCCTTCGCTGAACCCAGATCGGACTTTGGGGTCGTTCACGTTTGGCCGAAGGGCCTCGGTCTATTCCTCGCCCAGCAGGGCCTCGGCTTCGTCCAGGGCGGATTCAGGCCCCGCCAGGGCCAGGAGATCGCCCTCCCGCAGTTCAGGCGAGGGATGGAGGGGCACGGTGCCAGAGCCTTCCCGCAGGAGGGCCACCACGGTGACACCCGCGCGGCCGGGCAGGTCCAGTTCCGAAAGCCTTCGACCCAGGCGGGGGCAGCGGGCACCCAGGCGCAGGGAGCGCAGTGTGCCAGGGGGCATGACTTGCGCCTCCCCTTCGGCCGACCAGGGATCGCGCACCCTCGATGCCAGCCACTCCATGGGGCCGGGCAGCTCCCGGGCGAAGCGTCGGCCCCGGCGGAGCTGGAAAACCACGGTGAACACAAAGACCGCCAGCGCCACCACCAGGAGAGGACCATGAGGTGAAAAGGGATGGAGCCCGGCCACGAGGGGCAGGCCCACCATGAGCAGGACCGCCACGCGCAGCCCCCCCGCGAGGAGATGGCGGCCCCGGCGGCTGAAGGTCCCGTCCGCAGGGCCCGGGGCGAGCACGGCCAGATCCAGGGCCAGGATCCTCCCCTGGCGCAGGATTCCCAGGACCAGCAGCGCGGCCAGCGCACCCAGCAGGGACGCCCCCAGGATCTGCGCCAGCATGTGGCCCCAGTGGAGGCGCCCCTCGACCCAGGGGGTCCAGCGGGCCAGGAGGTTTCCGAAGAGCGGCACCAGGGCCGCCAGGATCAGGGCGTCCAGGAGCAGGAAGGCGAGGGGACGGCGCAGGCCCCGACCCTCGCCCCGGCGGATGCCGTGGTGCCGGAGGGATTCGGCCCAGGCCTGGTAGAGGGCCAGGCTGGTCCGGAAGCGCTCCGGGAGCCGCGATTCCACAGCATCCAAGAGGGGCGCGGAGAGCTTCAGCAGGAAGGGCGAGGCGAAGGCCGTGAGGATGCCCACCGCCACGATGACCGAGTAGAGCTCCTTCCGCACCACGCCGGCGGCGATGCCTACGCCGAGGATGATGTAGCCGAATTCCCCGATCTGTCCCAGGGCCAGGCCCGTGCGCAGGCTGGTGCGCAGGGGGAGACCCGCCAGCAGGCCGCTGGAGCCGAGCGAAAGCGCGTTCCCGAGGATCACCAGGGCGGAGAACAGCAGGATGGGCAGGAGCCGGGAGGGAATGGCGGCGGGGTCCAGTATCATGCCCACGGCCACAAAGAAGACCGCCGTGAAGAGATCCCGCAGGGGCGCGACCTGGCGTTCGATGGCCCGGATCCGGCCGCTCTCGGAAGCCAGCATGCCTGCCAGGAAGGCGCCCAGGGCGACGGAGAAGCCAGCCTTGGCGGCGAGCGCGGCCAGGAGGAAGCAGAGCCCGGTGCTGGTGACCAGCAGACTCTCCGACCGGGTGTGGTCGGCCACCCAGCGCAGGAACCGGGGCACTACGAGGCGTCCAGCCAGGAGCACTACGCCCAGGAAGATGGTGAGGCGCAGGAGCGTCCCGCCGAGGTCCGAGGGACGGAGCCCGCCCACGCGGGCATAGGTGCCCAGGGCCGTCAGCAGGAGGATCGCATAGAGATCCTGCATGACCAGCACGGAGAAGACCACCTCCTTGACTGCTCGGGTCGGGCGGTGCTCCTCGAAGAGTTTCGCCACCACCATGGTGCTGCTGATGGCGAGGGCCGCACCGGTGAAGAGCGATTCGGCGGGGCTCCACCCCAGCGCGTTTGCCGCCATGCCGCCCAGCAGCATGGCGAAACCCACCTGCACCGAACCCATGAGCAGGGCCGTGGGCCCGGCCCTGAAGAGGCGCTGGAGGCTGAACTCCAGGCCGATGCTGAACATCAGGAGCGTCACACCCAGGTCCGCCAGGGTCTGCACGGTGCCTTCGTCCACGGCGATGGGAATGGGCACGTGGGGGCCCACCACCAGCCCCGCCAGCAGGTAGCCGAGCACCACGGGCAGCTTCAGGCGGTGGAAGAGCAGGCTCGTAAGCCCGGCCACGCCCAGCACCAGGGCCAGATCGATCAGGATGCGGGAGGCGTGCATGAATGGATTCAAACACGGCTTGCCCCCCGATGCACGTGCCCGTTGGGGGGATCAAAGGCCTTGCAAACTCGGAACCGGGGATCGGCTCTGGAACAGCACCACCGCCCAGCGCCTGGCCTTCAGCCGCGTCAGGTCCTTGCCCAGAGCGAGGCGCCCAGGCCTTCCGCCCACTCAGTTCCTTCCCACGATCCCCGTCATGGGGCTGGAGGCGCTGGCGTAGAGCCTCCGCGCCATGCGGCCTGATTCATAGGCCAGGCGCCCGGCCCGCACGGCCAGATCCATGGCTTCGGCCATCTTGGTGGGTTCGCCCGCCTCGGCTACGGCCGTGTTGAGGAGGATGGCGTCGGCCCCCAGCTCCATGGCTAGGGCGGCGTCGGAAGCCGTGCCCACGCCGGCATCGACGATCATCGGCAGGTGATAGCTCTCGCAGATCTCCTTGATGAGCAGCAGCACGTAGGGGTTCTGCACACCCAGGCCCGAACCGATGGCGCTCCCCAGGGGCATGATGGCGTGGACGCCCACATCGCAGAGCTTCTTGGCCAGGATGGGATCGGCGTTGAGGTAGGGCAGGACGATGAAGCCGTCCTTCACCAGCTCCTTGCAGGCCTTGAGGGTCTCTTCCCCATCGGGGTAGAGGCTCTTGGTGTCCCCCAGCACCTCCACCTTGATCCAGGGGTTATCCAGGGCCTCCCGGGCCAGCCGCGCCACCCGCAGCGTGTCCTCCAGTGTGAAGCATCCGGCGGTATTGGGCAGGAGGTGGACGGACTTGGGGATCCAATTGAGGATATTGTCCCCGCCCTGGGCCTTGAGATCGAAGCGCCGCACGGCCAGGGTCACCATCTCGGAGCGGGCGGCTTCGTAGCAGGCCTTCATGGTGGCGAAGTCCTTGTACTTGCCCGTGCCCAGAACGAGGCGGTTCGCGAAGGTCTTGTCGGCAATGGTGAGCATGGTCATTCTCCTGCTCCCAGTCTAGCGCCCCCATCACCTCCCTCATCGAGAGGCCAGGCGAGAGCCTGTAGACTGAAGGCATGGTGTTTTCCCACGAAGTGTTTTCCACCCTGCCGCGTGTGCAGCAGGCCCTGCTCATCGGTCTAGGTTCCATCGGACGCCCCACGGCGCGGGTTCATCTGGCGGAAGCCTTGGTGCGCACGGGGCTCTGGCCCGAGGCCCTGCACTGGACCCAGAAGCCCCAGGGCATGAGCCCCCACCTCCAGGCCCTGCGCCAGGAGGGATGGGTCGATGAGCCCCGCTCCGGCGTCTGGGAATGCACGCCCGCCGCCCGTGAACTCGCCGCCCGTCAGGCCCACCGGGAAGGGCTGCTGCGGAAATTGATGGCCATCAGCCAGGCCCCCTACGTCACCGAGGGGGCCTTCACCCGCATGCTTAGCGAATTGCGGCTGGCGCTCCTGGAGGGTCGCCGGGATCAACTGTGGCCCCTGCATCAGCGCATCCAGGAGCTCTACAGCGAGAACCTGGAATTCCGGGATCCCCTTTGCCTCCTCTGCGGGGAGCCCTTCGATGCGGAATGGTTCGAGGGTCTCGAGGGCGAGCTCCGGAAATCCGCAGCCTGGAGTCTGGTCAAGGATCAGGTGCTGCTCTTCCACCCCAATCCGGCTTTCTGCGCCTGGCTGGACCGGCAGGCCCGGCAACCGCGTTCCACGTCCCTCTTCATGGCCATCTGCCTCTACCTGCTCATGGAGGGCCGCCTCAAGGAGGCCCAGGCCTGGCTGAAGGCGCAGGAGAACCATCACCGGGAACACCCCCTCTTCGCGGGGCTGGAGGGCATCCTCCGCTTCATGCAGGGCAAGCCCGAGGGCGCGGCGGCCCGCTTCCAGGAGGCCCTCACCCGGCTCAAGAAAATCACCCGCAAGCGCATCCAGCCCCTGCCTGCGCCCATGGATTTCTTCCACATCCTGTCCCTCCTCGGTCAGAGGGATCCCCTGGCCCTGCGCTCGGCCCTGGAGCGCATCGAAGTGGTGGAGCGGGGTCCCACCCTGGATCCCGTGGCCAAGCAGGGTGCGAGTCTGAGGCGTTTGCACATGGTCCTCAGCGGGGCCAAGCTGCCCCCCTTGCAGCGGGACTACCACCGGGAACCCCGCCAGATGGGGCTCATCGCCGCCCTCTTCTGCACCCACCTGGAGGGGGAAGAGGTGCCGCTGTCCTACCTGGAGCGCTTCCTGGAGGAGTCCAAGGAGCTGTGCCTGGGCTGGTTCCGGGGGGCCGCCCTGGAACTCCAGTCCCGGGATCGAGGCGGGGTGGCCAAGGCCCATGTCCTGCTGGATCTCGTGCCCCGGGTGGAGCCCTGGGAGCGCGCCCTGGAGGCCCTCCAGGAGTTCGGGAAGGTGGCCGGACCCGCGTCTTCCGCCGCCGCGGCCCGGTCTGTGCGCCTGGCCTGGTCCGTGAAGCCCCTAGCCCCAAGTGCCACCCACTTCGAGATCCATCCCCTGGAACAGCGCCGAGGTCCCAAGGGCGCCTGGGGCAAGGGGCGGCTGGTGAGCCTCCGCCGACTCCGGGAGGAGACGGCCCAGTACGAATACCTCAGCGCCCAGGATCACCGGGTGCTCGGGGCCGTCCAGGTGAGCCAGGACTGGCAGGGGCTCCGCTTCGAGCTCGACGATGCCCAGGCCCTTCAGGCCCTGCTAGGGCATCCGCATGTCCTCTGGGCGGAGGAGGGAGGCGATCCCCAGCCCATGGAACTGGCCGCGGGCCGCCCCGAACTCCATCTGGATGTGGAGGGGGCCCGGCTCCTGCTCTGCCTCAGCCCCCGCCCCAATACGTCCGGAGTGCTGGTGCTCTCCGATGGCCCCAATAGGCGCCTCGTCTATTCCTTCACCGAGGAACACCGGCGCTTGGACGCCATCCTGGGGGAACGCCTCGTCGTGCCCCTGGAGGCCAAGGCCCGCGTGCTGCAGACCCTTGGCGCCATTGCGCCCCTGGCGGAGATCCATTCCAATGTGGGGCTGGGGGACCAGGCACCCCTCATGGCGGGCCTGGAGACGGTGGTGGGCGAAGTGCTGCCCCGAATGCTGCTCCTGCCCTACCAGCAGGGGCTCCAGGTGCGGATGCGGGTGCGCCCCCTCCCGGAGGGCCCGGCCTACCTGCCCGGCAGCGGGGGGGCCAGCCTGGTGCTGGAACATGGGGGCGTCCGCATGCTGGTGCAGCGGGATCTGCCCGGGGAACTCCGGAATGCGGAACAGCGCTTGAGCGAGCTGCCCACCCTGGATTCCAACCCCGATAGGGAGTGGATCCTGGAGGATCCCGAGAGCTGTCTCCAGCTCCTGATGGAGGCCGAGAAAATCCCTGATCTTGCCCTGGAGTGGCCCGAGGGTCAGCGTTTCCAGACTCCCCGCAGCCTGGGTATGGACGCCATGCGCCTCAAGGTGGCCAGCGGGAAGGACTGGTTCGGCATCGGCGGGGAGATCCAGATCGATGGGGATCGCGTGCTCGATATGAAGACGCTGCTGGATCTGATGGACCAGAACCCCGGCCGCTTCCTGCCCCTGGGGGAAGGGCGCTTCCTCTCCCTTACCCAGACCTTCCGCCGCCGACTCTCGGATCTGCGCAGCTTTGGCGAGTTCCGTGGCCAGGAACTGCGGCTGCACACCATCGCGGCCCTGGCCATGAACGAATTCGGAGAAGGCTGGGGGGAATTCCAGTCGGACAAGGGCTGGAAGGCCCACCAGGGGCGCATCCGCGCGGCCATGTCCCTGGTACCGAAAGTCCCCGGCGCCTTCGAGGCCGAGCTGCGGCCCTACCAGGAGGAGGGTTTCCAGTGGATGGCGCGCCTGGCCGAAGCGGGCTTCGGCGCCTGTCTGGCCGATGACATGGGCCTGGGCAAGACGATCCAGGCCTTGGCGCTGCTCCTGCAACGTGGCCGGGGCGGTCCCGCCTTGGTGGTGGCTCCGACGAGTGTCTGCGCCAATTGGGCCTCGGAGATCCTGAAGTTCGCTCCGAGCCTGCGAGTGCGGCCCTTCGCCGAGGGGGACCGGGAACAGACTCTGAATTCCCTGGAGTCCATGGATGTGATGCTCTGCAGTTACGGTCTCCTGCACACGGAATCCGAGCGCCTGAAGGCCGTGGAATGGTCCACGGTGATCCTGGATGAGGCCCAGGCCATCAAGAACGCCTTCACCAAGCGCAGCCAGGCTGCCATGGAACTGCAGGCGGGCTTCCGCCTCATCCTCAGCGGGACTCCCCTGGAGAATCACCTGGGTGAACTCTGGAACCTGTTCCGCTTCATCAATCCTGGCCTGCTGGGCAGCCTGGATTCCTTCCAGCGCCGCTACCAGACGCCCATTGAGAGGGACAAGGACCCGGAGGCCCTCCACCGCCTGAGGCGCCTCACGGCTCCCTTCCTGCTGCGCCGCACCAAGGCCCAGGTGCTGGAAGAACTGCCCACACGCACCGAAATCACCCTGGAGCTCGAGCCCAGCGCAGAGGAAGCCGCCTTCCTGGAGGCCCTGCGCCAGAAGAGTCTGGAGGCCCTGGATGCCGCGAGGCCCGCGGAGGGCCAGACCATGCAGGTGCTGGCCGCCATCACGCGCCTGCGGCGGGCCTGCTGCAATCCGAGCCTGATCCAGCCGGAACTGGGCATCGAATCCTCGAAACTCACAGCCTTCATGGAACTGGCCGAGGACCTGCGGGAGAACCACCATCGCGCCCTGGTCTTCAGCCAGTTTGTGGATCACCTGGCCATCCTCCGCCGGGCCCTGGATGCCCAGGGTTTCGCCTATCAGTATCTGGACGGCTCCACCCCCACCAAGGCCCGCACTCAGGCCGTGGCGGCCTTCCAGCGCGGAGAGGGCGAACTCTTCCTCATCAGCCTCAAGGCCGGGGGCACGGGCCTCAATCTCACGGGCGCCGACTACGTGATCCACATGGATCCCTGGTGGAACCCCGCGGTGGAGGACCAAGCCTCCGACCGGGCCCATCGCATCGGCCAGACCCGGCCCGTCACCATCTACCGCCTCATCATCAAGGGCAGCATCGAGCAGAAGATCGTCGGCCTCCACCAAAGCAAGCGCCAGCTGGCCGATCAACTGCTGGACGCGCGCACCTCGGCGGCGCGGTTGGACGCCAAGGCGCTGCTATCCCTCCTGCGGGAGGGGTAGGGCCAGCGTCAGAAGCGGGTCTTGAACAGGTAGGAGAGTTCGAAGCGGAGGAAGTGGCCCGAGGCCTGGCCCGCGTAGAAGTCCCCAGGGGCAAGGTGCTCGTACAGGACGTGGCCCTTGAACTGGGGGCTGAAGCGGTAGTCGGCGCGGAACTGGAGAATATCGCCCCGGTTCCGGCCCTGCCCGAAGGTCCCGCCCGGGGTCGGGCTTTCCAGGGCCTTCATGCGGTACCAGGTGGCGCGCAGTTCCAGGGGAACGCTGGGACGGAGGCGCAGCTCCGCCTCCCACATCCCCGTGTTGGAGGTGTAGGCCACGCCCTTCTCCGGGATCTCCGAATAGACGTAGAGCTCGCTCCAGCGGGGCCAACGGCTGAAGAGGGGATCCCAGGCGGTGATCCTCCCGGAATTCGGGTCCTGGCCCGAGAGGGCGATGTAGCCGACGGAGAGGATGGGTGTCCAGGGGGTGTCCAGGGCCTTCTTGAACCGGCCATAGCCGCCCCAGGCCGCGATATCCCGGGATCCCTCGGTCGTGCCCGGGCGGCCTTCCTGGTTCCCCCATTGGTAGGTGAATTCGCCGTTCACGCTCCAGCCGTCTCGGAATTCCTGGTTCACCCGGCTGCCCAGGGTGCTGATCCGGCGATCGGGCTGGAAAAGTGGGTTGGTCATCGGGCGATAATCGTTCGTTTCGGTCTTGAGGAAGTAGTAGGCCTCGAGGGTCGTGCCGGTCCATTCCCGGCCGGTGTAGTAGAGGCCAAGGGCCTGTTCGTCCCATTCATTGAGGCGCTGGGGGCCCTCGGAGGCCTTCGCCTCGTTGATCCTCGGCAGGCAATTGTCCTTGGAGGGATCGGAGATGGCCATGAACTCGAGGGTGGAGCGGCTCCAGGCGTAGGTGAGATCGAGGGCGTTGAAGTAGGCGGTGCGGCTGCCATCCCCCGAGCTGCCGTCGAAGAGCAGGAACCCCTCCCCACGCATGAGGTTCTGGCGGCCCACCCGTACGGACCAGGCCTTCGAGAAGCGGTAGTCGAGGTAGAGGGTATCGAAGAAGATCTCCCGGGCGTTGATTGCCGCATCGGGACGGACGAGCTTGCGGTTCTCGTTGCAGATCCCGGCGGAGATCTCCAAGTCTGGTGTGGGGTTGGCGGTGATCCAGGCCCGGGTGCGGAAGCGGTAGAAGCTCCTCGAATCCGAGGGATTGGCGGCATCATGATCGATGATGTCGTCGTATTCCTCGCTGCGTACCCGCTCCTCGAAGCCTACCTCGAAGAGGCCATTCGTCTCCGGGACCCCCTGGGCCGCGAGTCCGGCGGAGGCCAGCAGCGCGGCGGTGCCAGTGATCGTGAGCAGCTTTCCCATGGAGACTCCGCGGCATGGACGGCGGCCCGTCCGAGAGGGGGAAGCATACCCACGATGAATCATGGAAAGAAGCGCTCGGATTATCGCCTTGGTAGGGAGATCCCGCCTTTTGCGAAAGATCACATCTGCGGCCGAAATTCGCCCGTTTCCTCAAGTATGCAGGCCGAGGGACCGAAGAATCAGGTCCATGCATGGTGCATTTTGGAGGACTCGCGCGATGTTCGATCTGAAGAACATGCCGATCTGGAAGCGGCTCACCCTCGGCTTCGGTTCCCTGGGCGCCGCCATGCTCGTGATCTTCGCCCTGGCCCTGTGGGGGATGGATCGGATGTCCCAGGGGCGCGAAAGCGTGATGCGGGCGGCCCATCGCTCCGAACGCACCCACGAGATGATCGATGCCCTCTCCCGGATCAATCTGGCCACCTGGGAACTGACCGCCGCCAAGACTCCCTCGGAAAGGGGCGCCATCCATGCGCGCATCCAGGAACTTCGGGGGACCTACAAGACCACCATCACGGAACTGAAGGGTACCTCCTCCTCGGAGGAGGGCAAGCAGCTGCTGGCGGCCTTCGAACGCACACTGGTAGAGGGCAAGTCCACCAACGACCAGGTGACCGCCCTGGCCGATGCCGGCAAGTCCGCCCAGGCCGCGGAGATCTACCTGCAGGAGGGCGGGAGGATCAAGGCCAATACGGACGCGGCGCTCAAACTGTACCTGGACCATCTTCAGGTCTCTATGCAGGAGGCCAACGCCCAGGCTGAGCGCGCTCATACCCAGGCCCGGCTGGTGGTGGTGCTGGCCTTGCTCCTGGGCGGGGTCCTGGCCACCGTGATGGGCAGGACCATCACCCGCCTCTACGTGGGCGATCTGAAGGCCGTGATCGCCAAGACCCGTATGCTGGAGGAGGGCGATTTCTCCGTGGATGTGCCCGAGGCCTTCCGCTCGCGTCGGGATGAGATGGGGGAACTGGGCCGCAACTACCAGAGCATGATCGAAAACATCCGGAAACTGCTGCGAGAGCTCTCGGGCGATGTCCAGATCCTGGCCTCCTCCGCCACGGAGCTCTCCGCCTCCTCCGAGGAGATGGCCGCCACCACCGAGCAGATCGCCCGGACCACGGATTCCCAGAGGGGTAGCTCGGAGCACATGGCCTCCGCCATCGCCGAACTCTCGGCCTCCATCGACGAAGTGAGCCAGAGCGCCCAGGGTTCCCTGCGCGTGATGGAGGGCGCCCTGGACGCCACCCAGAAGGGGGATGAGGCCGGGGGCGCGACCCAGACGGCCATGAAGGGCGTGACCGCCACGGCGGAGCGGATCGCCAGCGCCATCCATGTCATCACGGAGATCGCCAACCAGACGAACCTGCTTTCCCTGAACGCCGCCATCGAGGCGGCCAAGGCCGGGGACCAGGGCAAGGGCTTCGCCGTGGTGGCCGAGGAGGTCCGCAAGCTGGCGGAGCGCAGCGGGACTTCCGCCAAGGACATCGCCCAGAACATCGAGGCGGCCCGGGAGGCGGTGGGCAAGGGGGTCTCCACGGTGGAGACCACCGCCCAGCTGCTCAAACAGATCCGCGCCAGCCTGGAACAGTTCGCTTCCCAGACCCGCCAGGTGACCGTGGCCACGGTGGAACAGAGTCGGGCCGGTGCCGAGGTGGCGCGCCTGGTGGAACAGGGAGTCCAGGAATCCACCGCGACGGCCTCGGCCACGGCCCAGATGTCGGCGACCACCACCGAGATCGCCCGCACGGCTTCCGATCTGGCCAGGGTCGGCGAGAAGCTGCAGGGCATGATCCAGCGCTTCAAGCTGTAGGTCCCGCCTGTTCGATGGGAACACTATAATGGGGACGCTTCCCCAGAGTGCCCCATGCGACAGATCCTGATCGTCCCCGGATACCTGAATTCCGACCCCGGCCATTGGCAGACCCTCTGGGAGGCCCAGATGCGGAATGCCCATCGGGTGGAGATGCCCAATTGGGAGTTTCCCCGGCGGGTCGAATGGATCGAGGCCTTGGATGACGCCATCCGCAAGGCCAACGAAGAAGGGGATCCACCTCTCCTCGTGGGCCATTCCCTGGGCTGCCTGGCCATCGTCCACTGGGCCGAAGCCTTCGAAGAACCCGTGCATGGCGCCCTGCTGGTGGCCCCTCCGGATGTGGAGGCCTCTGGGACACCGGAGGCTCTCCGGGGCTTTGCGCCCGTGCCCCTTTTCGGTCTGCCCTTCCCCAGCCGGGTGGTGGTCAGCAGCGATGACCCCTACCTCTCCCTGGACCGGGCCAGGATCTTCGCCGAGGCCTGGGACGGGATCCTCAGCGATATCGGTGTCGGGGGCCATATCAATGCCGCCTCGGGCTTCGGTGACTGGCCCCGGGGGGAGGCCCTGCTGCGCGAGTTGTTATAAGGGTGTTTTCCCATGGGCTGGAGTATTCTTGGGGCTTCCATTCCGGAGACATCATGCTTCCTCTGCTGCTAGCCCCCGCGTTTCTTGCCGCACCCGCTCCCGCAGTCAAGGGCCCAGCCATCGAAGGCTGGATCTACAA
The DNA here is from genome assembly GCA_963664825.1 of uncultured Holophaga sp. Lineage (GTDB taxonomy): Bacteria > Acidobacteriota > Holophagae > Holophagales > Holophagaceae > JAYREN01. The sequence continues at coordinate 1,307,283 of OY761614.1, read as the reverse complement.
CGAGGCAGGCAAGCCTCTGCAGGCCACCGTGGGCCTGATTCCCATGTCCACCCGCGCCAGCTCCCTGGCCCTCAAGAGCGTCGAGAGCCTGGGTATGCCCAGCAAGAAGAAGCCCGGCTTCAAACTGCCCATCCCCAAGGCCGGCCTCTACCTGCTGGATGTGCGCGCCAAGGGTCATCTGACCCTCCAGATCCCCGTCCTCCTGGGGGAAGATGGCCTGGTGGGCATGGATCTGATGCCCCGTCCCGAGAAGCCCAAGGGTGAGTTGAAGTCCATCAGCGCCGATGCCCAGCTTGTGAAGCGCGAGGCCATCTACGCGGCCTTCAAGGCCCGGGAGACCAAGGGCCGCGCCGCCCTCAAGAGCCAGGAGAAGATCGATTGGAATGCCGATCTGGAGGCCCTGGCCAAGGATCTGGCCGCCGAGACGGACGCCGATAACCAGAGCCTGCTGGCCATGAGCTACCTGAGCCTGGGCTCGCTAGGCGCCAAGCTGCCCGCCGAGGGCGCCGCCCTGGCCCTGGATAAGCTGCCCGCCACGAGCCCCTACTGGGCCATGTCCCCCCAGATCATGGGCGCCTCCTTTGCCGCCGCGGGCCGCAACGAAGCCTATGCAGGGTTCCGGGAGGTCGTGGCCAAGGAGAACCCCGATCCCGAGGTCCGGGCCCTGGCCCTCTTCTACCAGCTGGCCGCGGCCTCCCGGGTGGGCGACACGGAGAAGATGAAGCCCCTCTATCAGACCCTGATCACCGAGTACAAGGACACGGCCGCCGCCCGGTCTGCCAAGCAGCTGGATCCTGCCAAGTATGTGGGCAAGGGCACCGCCTTCCCTGCCTTCACCTTCAAGGATCTCGATGGCAAGGACGTGAGTCTGGAGACCTTCAAGGGCAAGCTCCTCCTGGTGGATTTCTGGGCCACCTGGTGCGGCCCCTGCGTGAAGGAGATGCCCAAGCTCCACGAGGCCTATGCCAAGTACAAGGACGCCGGTTTCGAGATCCTGAGCCTCAGCCTGGACAATCTGGCCGGAGACATCATCCCCTTCCGTGCCGATGCCGCCCATCCCATGCCCTGGACCCATGTCTTCCTGGGCAAGGAGAGCAAGGATCCCCTCCTCAAGGCCGTGAATCTGAGCACCATTCCCCGCCCCATCCTGGTGGGGCCCGATGGCAAGATCCTGGAAGGGGAGACCATGCGCCTGCGAGGGGAATACCTCGCCATCACCCTCGAGAAGGCCCTCGGAGAACTCAATATGCTGAAGGCCAAGGCCGAAGAACCCAAGCTCCCCCAGGAGCCGGTCAAGGAAGCGCCCAAGGCTGAGTAGCTGGGATCGGATCCCCTCAGAAGGGCCCGCCTGGCGGGCCCTTCGGGTATGCAGACGAAATGGTTGACAAGCACCACCAAATCGTCAAAATGGTGGTTCTGGTCAACCATTCCTTCGGGGTGTCCATGGAAGTTGAACATATCAGTCGGGTGCTCGGTGTGGTCTACCGCCAATCCCTGGATTACATGAACGCCTCCGTGCTGGAATTGGGCCTGAGCGCCCTGGAATCGGCCTTCCTCGTTTCCATCCTGGTCAACGAGGGGATCAACCAGGAGCAGCTCTCCACCCTGCTGGCCATCGACAAATCGGCCACGGCCAAGGCCATGAAGTCCATGGAGGCCAAGGGCTTCGTGAAGCGCGAACAATCCGTGGACGACAAGCGGGCCAAGAGGGTCTTCTCGACTCCCAAGGGCCGTCAATGCCGGGAGTCCATCTACGCGAAGGTCGAGAAATATGTCGCCCTTCTATCCCGCAATATCAGCCCCGAGGATTTCGATACCACCCTCCGGACGCTCACGATCATGGCCGACAAGATGGTGGGCCTGCCCCCGGTCCTGTTGGTCGGGCTGGAATCCCAGCCTGGGGCCACACCCTGATCCAGACCCCGTTGTTCCTGCCCACTCGAAACCCATCCCTTCCATTGCCTCCTGCGAGGAATTCCATGTCCCGTTGCCCGATCCTCCCCCTCTCCCTGCTCCTGCTGGTGGCCTGCGGCCGCTCGGGGAACCCCAGCCTGGAAGCCCCCGCCGTCACCATCGGCGTGAACCAACCCCGCAGGATCCAGGAACTGGAAAGGGTCTCCGTGAGTGGGACCCTCTCCTCTCCCGGGGCCTCTTCCATGGTGGCCTTCCTGGTGCCGGGCCGGGCCCTTCAGGTGTTCCCCCGGGAGGGTGAGCCGGTCAAGAAAGGCCAGGTCCTGGCCTTGCTCGACGCGGTGAACCTCACTCATGGCCTGGAAGCCGCCCATGCCCAGACGGAAGCCGCCCGGGCCGCCGCCACCCGGGCCGAGGGGGAATTCCAGCGCATGCAGCAGCTCTTCGACACCCAGAGCCTCGCCCCCAACGATTTTGCCAAATTCAGGGCGGCCCGGGATGCTTCCCATCAGCAGCTCCAGCAGGCCTTGGCAGGGGAGGGCGTCGCGCGGAAGAACCTGGCCGATGCCCGCCTGGTGGCGCCCATCGGAGGCTACATCGCCAAGCGCCTGATCGAGCCGGGGGCCATGGCGGCCCCAGGCCAGCCCGTCTTCGAAATCGCCACCCTCGACCCCATCGAGGTCAGCGTGGGCGTGCCCGAGACCGATATCCGCCTGGTGAAGGTGGGCCAGTCGGCCACCGTCACGCTCCCCGCCCTGCCGGGCCAGGCCTTCAAGGGAACCGTGAAGGTGGTCAACATCTCCGCCGATCCTGCTACCCGCACCTACATGACCCGCATCAGCGTCCCCAACCCCGCCCGGGAACTCAAGGTGGGCATGGTGGCCGAGGTCTCCATCACGGGCACCCACAGGCTCGATATGACCGTCGTGCCCGCGGAAGCCATCGTCCGGGATCCCCAGGGCGCCACCCTGGTCTTCCATTACTACCCCGACCAGAAGCGTGTCTTCTCCAAGCGCGTGGAGGTGGGCGTGGTGCTGGGTCGGGATATCCAGATCCGCTCGGGCCTCAAGGGCGACGAATTCCTCGTGGTGGCCGGTCAGCACAATCTTCGCAACGGCATGCTCGCCGAAGCCGGGAAGTAGGCCATGCAGAAGATGATCAAGGCCTGCCTCCGCTATCCCACCCTGACCGCCATCCTGGCGGTGATGCTCGTTTCGGTGGGCATCCGTTCCCTCATGTTCATGCCCCGCACCGAGGACCCCACCATCACCATCCGCACGGGTCTGGTGATGGCCGCCTATCCGGGAGCCACCTCCGAGCAGGTGGAGAAACAGGTCACCAAGACCCTCGAGGCCTCCATCTTCAAGTTCCAGGAGGTGCGTCGGGCCAAGACCTTCTCCACCAGCCGACCTGGGGTGGCCATCATCAACGTGGAGCTGGAGAAGAACGTCAAGAACCCGGATGTGTTCTGGGCCAAGCTGCGCCACGAGCTGAACACGGTGAAGGCCACCTCCCTGCCCCGGGAGGTCATGGGCCCCATCGTCAATTCCGATTTCGGCGACACCGTGGCCATGCTGGTGGCCGTCAGCGGCGAGCGCTATGGCTATCGGGAATTGCGGGACTACGTGGACCGGATCCAGGACACCCTGCGTACCGTACCCGAGGTCGGCAAGATCACCACCATCGGCCAACAAAACGAGCAGATCTGGGTCACCAGCAGTCTGGAGCGCATGAGTCAGTACTTCACCGATCCCCTCAAGGTCATGGGCGCCCTCAGTCAGCGCAACGTGGTCCAGGGGGCCGGCAGCGTGCGCACGGAGGCCGAGAAGATCCCCCTCCACACCACTGGCGCCTTCAATACCGAAGACGAGGTCCGCAGGGTCATGGTGGGCATGTCCCGCACCGGCCAGCCCATCTATATCGGGGACTTCGCCAACGTGGAGCGCCGCTACCAGGACCCTGAGTTCATGGTGCGCTTCGACGGCAAGGCCGCCGTGATGATCTCCGTGGAGATGCAGAAGGGCAATAACATCGTCGAACTGGGGGACCGGGTCGGCAAGGCGCTGAATCAATTGAGGCCCCTGCTGCCGCCGGATCTCAAGATGGACTTCATCGCCAACCAGCCCAAGGTCGTGCAGGAGCGGATCTCCGGCATGGGCCACGAGTTCCTGATCGCCATCCTGTGCGTAGTCCTCGTGACGGTGATCCTGCTGCCCATGCGGGTGGCCCTCATCGCTGCGGTGGCCATCCCCGTGACCATGCTCTCTACCATCGGCGTGATGAACGCCTTTGGCGTGCAGCTCCACCAGGTCTCCATCGCCGCCCTGATTCTCGTATTGGGCATCGTGGTCGATGACGCCATCGTCATCGCGGACAACTACGTGGAGCTCCTGGACCACAAGGTCCCGCGCCCGGAGGCCGCCTGGCGGGCCGCCACCGAAGTGCTCGTGCCGGTGCTCACCGCCACCCTCACCATCATCGCCTCATTCCTGCCCCTGGTGATCCTCTCGGGCAGCGTGGGTGAATTCATCATCGCCCTTCCCATCACCGTGGCCGTGGCCCTCTCGGTTTCCTTCCTGGTGGCCATCTTCCTGACGCCCCTGCTCTGCAGGACCTTCATCAAGCAGGGGCTCCACGACCACAGCGCGGAACCTTCGGAAAAGGCGAAGAAGTTCAGCGTCCTGGACGCCCTCCAGGATGTCTACATGAAGGCCATCACCCACTTCATGGCCCATCCCTCCCTGGCCGTGGGCCTGGGAGTCGCCGCCATCCTGATGGGGGGGCTGCTCTTCCGCTTCGTGCCTCGCCAGTTCTTCCCCAGCGCCGAGCGCAACCAGTTCGTCATCGATCTCTGGATGCCCCAGGGCACGCGCATCGAGGCCACCGATGCGGTCTTGCATCGCATCGAGACGAATCTTTCCCAGGACAAGGAGGTGGCTCACTTCGCCAGCTTCGTCGGCCAGAGTGCGCCCCGCTTCTACTACAACGTGAATCCCCAGCAGCCCGATCCAGCCTACGGGCAGATGATTGTCAACACCCATCACGTGAAGGCCACCGTGCCCCTGGTGAGTGAACTCCAGACCCGCCTGGCCCATCTCGTGCCCGAGGGCATGGTGATCGTGAAGGAACTCCAGCAGGGCTCCGTCATGGAGGCCCCCATCGAGGTGCGCATCTCCGGGGAGGATATCGCCCAGCTCAAGGTCCTCGGGCGCCAGATCGAGGATATCTTCCGGGCCGATCGCCGCTCGCGTTACGTCCATACGGATTACCGCAACGATTCGGCCATGGTGGACGTGAATCTCAACACCGAGCTGGCCAGCCGCCTGGGCATGACCCACGCCGGGGTCTCCAAGCTCCTCTCGGGCGCCTTCGATGGCACACCGGTGAGCACCTTCTGGGAGGGGGATCGGGCCGTGAATATCCTGCTGCGGGTGGATCCGGAGCACCGCACCTCCTTCGACGATGTGCGGGACACCTATGTGGGCTCCACCCTTGCCGAGGGCAAGGTGCCCCTGCGGGCCATCGCCAGCCTGGAACCCACCTGGCAGACCAGCCGCATCGTGCGGCGCAATGGGGTGCCGACCCTCACCGTGCGCTGTTCTCCCGCTCCCGGGGTCTATGCCTCCGCCCTGCTGAAGGACAACCTCGCCAAGCTGAAGGCCCTTCCCCTGCCCCCCGGCTACAACCTGTACATGGGCGGCGAGATGGATAACCAGAACGAGACCTTCCCCGAGATGGCCATGGCCCTCTCCATCGGCCTCCTGGCCATTTTCCTCATCCTCATGATCCAGTTCCGGAACCTCCTGGAACCCCTGGTGGTCATGGCCTCCATCCCGCTCTCGCTCTTCGGCGTCGTGTTCGGCCTGATCATCACCCGCAATTCCTTCGGCTTCACGGCCTTCATGGGCATGGTCAGCCTCTGCGGCATCGTGGTGCGCAACGCCATCATCCTCATCGATTTCATGAAGGAAAAACTGCGGGAGGGCCTGCCCCTCCCGGAGGCCGCCATGCAAGCGGGCGTGCGCCGACTGCGCCCCATTTTCCTCACCACCATGGCCGCCGCCGTGGGCGTGACGCCCATGATCCTGTCGGGTTCCAAACTCTGGAGCCCCCTGGCCAGCGTGCTGGCGGTGGGCCTCATCTTCTCCATGTTCTTCACGCTCCTGGTGGTGCCCGTGCTCTACGTGCTCGTCTTCAGGCGCCGGGAGAGGCGCGCCGCTGGAACGGGAGCTGGCACTGGTGCCACGACGGCCCTCCTCGTGCTCCTCCTGGTGGTGGCGCCGACCCTTTCGAGCGCCGAAGCGCCCGTCGTTAAGCACCTGACGGTGGAGACGGCCATCCAGGGAGCGCTCCAGAACAGTTCCGGCGTGAAGATCTCGAGGGCCAAGGTGGAGGAGGCCCAGGCCAAGCGCCGCACAGCGTGGGCCGATTACCTGCCCCAGCTGGGGGCCGATGCCCTGTGGGTCAATACCACGGGCGACCAGCTGGTGAAGATCCCCAAGGGCGCCCTGGGCACCATCCCGGGCCTGGGCGCCTTTCCGACCCAGGAGACGTCCCTGGGCCAGGGGGACAATACCATCTACCTCCAGAACATCACCCTGGGCCAGCCCCTCACCCAGCTCTTCAAGATCCACCAGGGCAACAAGGTGGCCTCGGCCGAAGAGCGCTTGTCCCAGGCCGAGCTGCGGAAGATGGAGGCCGATATCGCCTTCAAGACCCGCCAGGTCTACATGGGCCTGCTCATCGCCCAGGCGAAACTGGAGGCCGCTCGCTCCGGCGTCCAGGCCGCTCAGCTCCTGGACCAGGATGCCCGGGTGGCTGTGAAGGCGGGCAATGCGCTGAAGGTGCTCCAGACCGGCAGTCGCGCCCAGCTCCTCCAGCACCGTCATCAGGAACTCTCCGCCGAGGCCTCCATCAGCGACCTCAGTTCGGAGCTGAACGATCTCCTGGGCCAGGCCCTGGATACGCCCCTGGAACTGGCCCCCGTGGAACTCCAGGCCCGCACCCTGCCTGCCCAGGATGTCCTGCTGGAGCAAGCGCTGAAGGGCAATCCCGAGCTGGCCATGGTCAAGGAATCCCTGGACAAGAGCCGCAGCGCCCTCAGGGCCGGGAAGAACGAGTACATCCCGGAGGTCAGTGCCTTCGCCCGCCAGACCTATCAGCACGGCGTGCCCTTCCTGCGGAACAACTCCACCTCGGTGGGCCTCACCCTCAGCTGGTCCATCTTCGATTGGGGCAAGAAGGCCGGGGTCGTGAGCCAGCGGGCCGCCGTGGTGAGCCAGGCCTCCGAGAACCAGCGTCGGGTCCGCAACCGCGTGGAGATCGATCTGGGCAAGCTCCGAAGGAAGGTGGAGACGGCCGGGCTCATGGTGGAGGTGGCCGAGGAGGCCTGTGCCCTGAACGTGGAGAAGGCCCGTATCGCGGCCAACGAACAGAAGACGGGCCTCATCTCCGCGGCCAAGATGGCCGAGGCCGAGGCCTCCGCCCGCAGCGCCCAGGCCGATGCCCTCGCCGCCAGGCTGGGTCTGGACTTGGCCTATGCTGAACTGGATCAGCTGCTGGGCAAGCACTGAGGCCCGCCCCGGGAGACCCATGGAAATCAAGCTTCCCCTCGATACCCAGAAGCGCCTGAAGGAGCGCATCCAGCGCTTCGTCTCGGAATCCTATGGCCAGGACCTGGGGGAACTGGGGGCGGGGCAATTCCTGGATTTCTGCCTGAAGGAGATTGGCCCCGCGATCTATGGCCAGGCCATCGCAGACGCCCAGAACTGCATGCAGGAGCGGGTGACGGACCTGGAGAACATCTGCTTCGTGGCCGAGACCAGCTACTGGGGCAAGCCCAAGGCCGCCCCGCGCAGACCGGAACCTCGGCGCTGAGGTATCGCGCTGGGGGAGGTGCACCTTACTTGCGAAGTGTGGACGGCAAGCCACGCCCTTAATCGTGACGCACTATAAACCTCGCCAAAGGCCAATCCGTCACGGCATGATCAACCCAAGGGTTTGCCCGAACGTCATCTCACCAACCAGGTCCATGTACAGAGCAATCCTCTTGTCCTAATGATGGAATCCCCCTCAGAACGATCGCTGAAACGCCTGGCATCCAGCGTTGGACTGTTCGGTGCCTTTCGTTGGTGTAGGCGTGCCATGTCCCTCCTGCTGCTTTCATGCCTGGCCATGGCAGGTGGTCCCGACTCGCAGCCGATTCCATTTGCGCAGTTGGGTGTGGGCTTGCCACCTGCACGCATTCCCTTCCGCTTCTTCGGCATTGAGCAAGGACTTGAGAGCCTTGTTGTCACGAGCTTGACCCAGGATCGGGATGGTTTCCTATGGGTTGGAACGGCGAATGGCTTGTACCGCTATGACGGGAAACATTTCCAGCGATTTTCTCTCGACGACGGGTTGCCGGGGCGCATGGTTTTTTCCCTGGCATGCGCGTCCGAAGGTACGCTCTGGCTGGGAACTGATCAGGGCCTGGCTTACCTTCATCAAGGCCGGATCCGATGCGCTGCTGGGGAGATCGGGAGGGTTGCCGTGAACGCCTTGGCCATGGCTCCCGGGGGGCAGGTTTGGGTTGGCACCAACCAGGGCGTTTTCTTGGGATCTCGGGAAACGGGCTTCACGGCTGTGCCGGATTGGCATTTCGGATCCGTGCAGGCCCTGCTGGTCGCCGGGGATGCCCTTTGGGTGGGCTCGGAAACCGGTCTCGTGGTGCGGCTTCCCGGGTGTCGCTGGAAACGCTGGGAGCGCGAGCAGGGCCTTGGAGAAGAAGGCATTGTTGCCTTGGCCCTGGATGGGCAGTCGAGGTTCTGGGCTCGAACTGCAAGCCACCTGTGGATGCGCCCTTCCAATGGCTCATCTTTTACTGCTGTAAGGAAATTCAATAAGGAGGGCTTTTCTCGGCGGGGAGCCAGCCTCCTATCGGACCGCCTGGGCCGCCTTTGGGTTCCTTCCAAAGACCGAGTGGAAATCCTTGATGGGGATCGATGGTCCATCATTACGCTCAAACAGGGTCTGCCCACCTCGTTGGCCTATTCCCTGTACCAGGACACGGAAGGCTCAATATGGATCGGAGGCATAGGCGGTCTATACCAGCTCCTGGGTCGTGAAAACTGGACTTTCTATAACACTCAGAGTGGCTTGCCTTCGAACATCGTGTGGTCCATCCGGCGAGACCGCAGTGGGACAATGTGGGCAGCCACCCACCAAGGTATCGCCAGGGCTGCACCGGCGGGCTGGAAAATCCTACATGGAACAGAGCGTACGCTGATCTCCTGCATGGCGGAACTACCGAGTGGCCATTTGGTGGCTTCGGGAATCCCGACAGTGCTCTTCGAGTGGGACCCCAAAAGCCTGAGTGTGATTCGACACCCGCTTCCCGTGCGCCAGGGCGACAGGTGCTTGGCCATGGGTCTGGACCGCCGGGGAAGCCTCTGGATTTGCATGCAGAGCTCAGGGGTGTTCGTCGGAGAGAAGACTGGGACGACCTGGGTTTTCCGGCCCGTCAGCTTGCCCGAGAGCCCGTTCGGCGAGGAGTTCATGGATCTGGAGGCCGATTCAGAAGGCGGCATCTGGGTCATCACGCAGTCCGCACTGTTTCACTTCGATGAACAGGGTTGCCGGCGCTACACCACCCGTGACGGCGTCTTGCCCAACCCGTTCACACTGGGGCGTTTCGCGAAGGGCGAGATGTTCCTGAGTTCCCGAAGCACAAACGGATGGATCCGCTTCCGGCAGGGGCGAGAGGGCATGGAGATCCTGGAAAAGCATGAAGGCGGCGAGCGCCGCCAACGCGATCCCATCTACGCAACCTGCATGGATGCCCGGGGCCGTATCTGGCTCGGAGGAGGCCTGGGGGTGGAAGTGCGGGATCATGGCAACATCACCCGTTTCACATCCGGCGATGGCCTGGTCTGGTGTGACGTCAGCAACAAAGCCATGCTGGCCGAGCCGAGCGGAGAAATCTGGATCGGCACCTCGGGTGGGCTGGCCCATTACCGGGAGAAAGCCATGGACCTGGGGCCTCTTCCGCCTATCACCCGAATATTCGAGGCCACCTTGGGGGAACAGCGGCTGGATCTCTATGGATCGAAGGAGATCGTTGTTCCCTCCTCGCAGAACAACCTCCATGTCCAGTTTTCCAGCCCTGGCTTGGCGAATCCGCGCTGGCAAATCCAGACGCGCCTTGTGGGCCTGGATCCGGTCTGGCGGCCCAGTGAAGCGCTGACTCTCAACATTCCTGGCCTGGGAGCGGGGAATTACCGGTTCGAAGCCAGGGCCCGCTATGAGGGGGGGGGGTGGGGCTCCTGCGCCACCTTGGCCTTCCGGGTGCGGCCACCCTGGTGGATGACATGGCCCGCAAGGTTGGTCGAACTCCTCCTGGCGTGTGTCGGAATCTGGGGAATGGTGCGGTATCGCACCCATCGCCTGGCGGTTCACAACCGCACCCTCCACGAGCAGGTGACAGACGCTACGCGCGAAATTGTCGAGCACGAACGCCAACTCGAACTCAAGGCCCAGGAACTGGTTCGCGTGAACGTCGAACTGGAGGGACTGAACGAACAGCAAAAGCACTTTCTCGGAATGGCTGCCCACGATCTTCGCAATCCGCTCACAACCATCGTCGTGGCGGCCGAGATGATGTCAAGAGAGAAAGACCTTGAAGAGATCTCCAGGAAAGCCCAGATGATTCGGGAAGAGAGCCTAGGCATGAGCGCCTTGGTGGGACGCTTCCTCGATATCGCGGCGCTCGATACTGGGAAAGTCCACGTTGAATCCGAGGAGGTCTCCCTGGCCGAAGTGGTGGACTGGGTGAAATGCCACCACCAGGGACACGCGGAATCCAAGCGAATTGCGCTGCTGACGGTTCTGCCTCCCTCTGGCCACATCGTTTATGCCGACCCAAGGCTGGTCCAGGAAATCCTGGATAACCTAGTCTCTAACGCCATCAAGTTTTCTCCGCCGGGTAGCTGTGTCACGTTGCGGGTTGAGCCTCGAGGATCGACGGTCATTTGCTCCGTGGAGGACCAGGGACCGGGGTTGAGTGCGGAGGACCGCTCGCGGCTTTTCGAACGTTATGCTGTACTAAGCGCCAAGCCCACGGGTGGGGAGAAGTCCACAGGTCTCGGACTTTCCATCGTTAAACACTTGGTCGAACTCCAGGAAGCCCGCATCTGGGTAGACAGCGAACTGGGATGCGGCGCGACCTTTTTCGTCGAATTGCCTGCGGCACGCAATGAGGCAGATGGTCGAATCGTTTGACGCGATCCGTGTGATTCCGCCGAGGCAGTTCTACTGCTCTGCTTCTACAGGACAGGTCCAGCAGTAGCCGTGGCTTCCTGACGACACGATCCATTTGGGATCACCTTCAAGTGTGATCTTCGGACGCAACCTTGCCAAGTGCACGTCCACGGTGCGGGGTGACGGCCGAGCATCTGCGGGCCATGCAAGATTTAGCAGTGCCTCCCGGGTGAGGTGCTGCCCAGCATGGGTGATGAGGAGCTCGAGGATGAAGTACTCCACCGGTGTGATGTTCACCAAGTCCCCATCCCTGAGGAGGCGCTTGTTCATGCAGTCCAACAGGAAGGGGCCCGTGCGGAGTCTGGGGCGTTCTTTGTAACGGGTTGTGCGTCGGAGGATAGCCCCGATGCGCGCCACCAGTTCAGTGGTGCTGAAGGGTTTGACGACGTAGTCATCCGCTCCCAACCCGAAGCCTTTCACCCGCTTTTGCTCGAGCCCCTGTGCCGTGAGCATCAATACCGGCACCTCGTCCCTTGGACGCAAGGCCTTCAGGACCTCGAAGCCATCCATCACTGGCATATTGAGATCGAGCACCATGAGATCCACAGGCTCGGCTTGGTGCAGTTCGAGTGCTTTGGCTCCATTACCCACTGCCACGGCCTCATAGCCAGCTTGCTGGAGAGTCTGCACGATCAGGCTGCACAGGTTCGCTTCGTCATCGGCCACGAGGATGCGGTGCATGATTATGGTCTCTGTTCGGGAAGGTGGCTTGGCCACGTAAATAAAGAGAGTATACGGCGATGTCATGAGGCCGAGGCGCCCTGAATGGTCGGTCCTTGAAAAGTAACCGAACGTAACACCCGCTCTTGTTAATGTTCACCAAGGTCAGTGAATCCCCATCCGTTTTGCCTCTGCCGAGATTCGTCACTGAGACCGCAAGGTCTTTCCGTATGGTATCCCATCCGTGGGCTGGTCCTCCGGCTCCGGATGGGTTCCCCGTTTCAAGGAGTCCTCATGGCACGTCGCGTCCGTCCACATCTCACGCTGTTGGCACTGCTAACAGTGACCGGCCTGCTGTCAGCGGGCGAGGGCCTGCGGCCCCTCCCCCACGACATGCTCGCATTCATCCGGGGCCAGCAGTCACAGCGCGTGGCTCAACTCACCCGCAGCCTGGAAGGAGACAAAACCACCCTGGGGCTTGGAATGCTGGATGGCCTTCAGGCGTTCAACCAGGTCACGGATGCCTTTGGTCAGACTCACGTCCGCTGCCACCAGACCTTTCGTGGAGTGGAAGTCTACAACGGCATCGTGCTCGGTCACATGGACGCGACGGGTCGCATGCTGCCCCCCCACGCCACCGTTCAGAAAGACATCAGTCTCGATTCCGTTGCCCTGCTTGACGAATCCAAGATTCGGGAGATCGTCACCAGGAACCTCCCCCAGGAAGGCAAGCTCTGGCCCCTGCAGGTCAAGCGCCTGGTGTTCCCCACCAAGTACCAGGATGGCATCAAGATGAAGCGCGACGCCAGCGGGCGCTTCGTGGTCGATCCGGTCTACAGCGTGGGCACGTCGAAGAAGACGGATCCCTATCGCTGGGCCTTCCAGATCAGCGCCATACAGGCAAAAACACATGGTTTTGCAGTTACTGAGTTCATCATCGATGGACAAACAGGCGAGATCTTGAAGAAGTGGGACGGGGTGCATTACGCGGATACGCCGGCCGTGGGAACGGGGACCAGCCAGTACAACGGCACTGTGAGTCTCAACACCGTGCAGTTGACGGACAGTTCTAACCAGTTCATCCTCCGCGATACGACCCGGGCCACCAAGCCCCATCCTTGGTCCATCGCTCCACCCGAGGGCCTGCCGCTCCCGGAGTATGGAGGAATTGGCTTCCAGACCGTCTGTTACGATAACTATAACTCGACAAACAATAGCGGGACCATGCCCTTCACCAACGCCAGCAACACCTGGGGCGATGGGCAGCCATTCGACTGGGAGAATGAATGGCCCGACCGGCTATACGATGCTCACGGCCAAACGGCTGCCGTGGACGCCCACTATGCCCTCCAGATGACGTGGGACTATTACAAGAACGTCCTGGGACGCGATGGCGGCATCGATGGCCAGGGGACTTCGCCCGTGAGTATCGTGCACATGGATGACGGTATGGGGGCAGGTCGGGTTTTGAATAACGCGGCATGGATTCCATCCCTGTTCGTCATGCACTACGGAGACGGGGCCCCGACGGGATCGCTCACCTGCCTCGACGTGGCCGCTCACGAGATGAGCCACGGCGTCATGACCTTCACGGCCAATCTGAGCGGCGGCGAGAGCCAAGGGCTCAATGAAGGCAATTCGGACATCCATGCCACCATGGTTAAGTACTACGTCTGGGGTGCCGATGGCACCGGCCCGATCGTTCCCGATGCCACCACCAAGGCACCCGGCGGCCACAACAGGGCGGATTACCTCTGGACCCTGGGATCCCAGCTTTCCAAGGACGGACTCACTCCCACGCGCTGGCTCTACAAGCCCAGCAAAGATGGGCTCAGCTTCGATCATTGGTTTGACGGGATGGGGATGGAGGATTGCCACTACAGCAACGGTCCCGCGAACCGGGCCTTCTATTTCCTGAGTCAAGGGGCCGCCAGCGACCCGACCAAGGAAACCTACTCATCCTATCTGCCCGCAGGGATGACGGGCATCGGCAACGATAATGCCATACGCATCTGGTACCGGGCCATGAGCACGGTGACCGATTCCTCGGCGGACTATCACGCGATCCGGGAAGCCGTCCTGGCTGCGGCAACCGAACTCCACCCACCGACGGGAGCCGCAGACTCCCCCGAGGTGGCCGCAGTAAAGAACGCCTTCGCCGCCATCAATGTGGGGCGGGCTGAAGTGGGACAGGATCCCGTTCTCGTGACCTTCAAGGCCGTTGCCAATTCGCCGTTCCGCAATCCAAACATTGTCGTAGCCCCCGCCCTGGTGCCGACGCCCCTGCCCCCACCCACGGTGGCCAATGCGAAAAATACTGAGGTCACCTGGGATCTGGGCGGTCTGTCCGCTCGCTATCCAGAGGGCGGCAAGTTTGTGGACGGCAATTTCATAGCCCCCGTGGCCTCCAACGGCGCCTACTGGCCCGTCAAGGCCATCAGCAAGCAGGATCCCAGGGCATATGCCGTGAACATGGTCTTCGGGGTCAGCCTGGATTGCGACAGCGACACCGATACGGACGCCTGCGACATGGGTGCTTTGGCGCTTGCGTACAACGGCATCGACGTCTATCCCGCCGCCAAGCTTTACGACAGCATCGCTGGGGTGGATGACGTCTGTCTCGAACTCTTTCTCGAAGGCTTCAACAACGCATTCAATCACTGAGGTTTATATATGAAAACGCTGTATTCCATTGTTGTTCCTCTGGCCCTTTCTCTTCTCATGGGGTGTGGCGGCAGTGATCACCACCTCGCCCCGGCCAAGAGCCTCTCCTACACAGATCCCACCGCCGCTGCGGGGGAGTGGAAGCTACTCAAGGACGCCGCCAGCACCGACACGCACCTCGTATTGAACTTGGTGGGTCCATCGGATGGCAGCACGTATCGAGGCATTGGGTTCACGCTCCAGGCGGATCCCGCCCTGGTGAAGTTCGCCCGCCTCCCGGATCCCCAGGGAAAGCCGGGGGGCTACTACAAGGACGGCGGTGTCTTTCTGGACAAAGAGCCCTTCACCTCCGACCACAAGGAGATCCCTACCAATTTGCAGGCGGGAGGGGTCTCCAACGGCAAGCTGATGGTGGGAATCTTCCAGAAGACAGATGAAGAGCTGTACGGGCCTGAACAGGGTGCCACGGCCAAGGACTGCAGCGGCGTCGTCCTCCAGGTGGCCCTCGATTTCGATGCCAGCCTCAATGCCTCGCCAGGAGACGTGCCCTTGACTGTTATCAAGGCACGGGTCATTCCCAAGAGCATCGGCACAATCCTCAAGCGCAAGACGGAGGATGTGACTTTTAAGGTGGGAACCCTCAAACTGCAGTAGTCAAGGCGCTACGCCTCTGTGAATACCTGCCTACTGATGGGCGGGTGCGAGAGATGGCCTTGGATGAGGTCTCCAGCCCAGGTCCGGAATAGGGGGCCTGGGCTGGGGTCCTGTGGGCCCCGCCGAACCGTCGAAACCGTTTCCTGGTCCGGCCTCTGCCGAGGAGGGAAAGTGATCCAGACCCAGCTTGTCGAAGAGAGCTACCGGCACCTTGTGGTGGAACCAGGGCATCAGGTCGAGGTGGTTCTGAGGTCCATCTGGGGACAGCAGCTTACGCGTTTCGAATTGCGCGAAATCTGGTTATTTGCCTTGCATGCCTATGACGCCCAGACGGCCAGAGCCCTGCACAAGGCCATGAAGAATGCCGACGAACCGGATGCGTTTCCCTTACGCTCCGAGCAAGGCCTTCGTTGAAGACTGGTGGCTGAGGCGATTGAAGCGGAAGTAGGGTTTTTGCGGGACAGCGACTGGTTATGGGAAGGCCTTCAGGTCCTCATGCTCGGGCATCCTTATCCAACTCACATTCTGGAAAGAACCTGCTTCCAAAACGACAAGCCGCCTACTTCGCCAGCATGGCTCCCAGGCGGGCATCGCCTTCGCTGATGGCGCGATCCATGAGGCCGATGGCCTCCATCAGGAGTTTCTCGCAGCGGGCCTTCATGTCGGCATTGTAGGCGGCGTCGTCGATATCCTTGAGGTTGATGAGCACGTTCCAGATGCCGCCCCGCACACCGGCGAAGCCCATCTGCACGCCCACCATGCCGTCGGTGATGGAGGCGGGGTTGCCCTGTTCAATGACGGCGCCGGCGGCCTGCATGGCCTCCAGGCAGAGGGCGGCGGTCTGGAAGGGCACATTGACGGCGATCTTCAGGCCCTCCAGCATGGCCGCCTCGCGCAGAGCCTTTTCCTCCGGGCTGCCCTGGGGCAGTCTCCGGGCGTCCATGTAGGCGTTGAAGGCGTTGGTGTCCTCATCGACCGCGAGGACGAGCGCGTCCTTCACTCGGTGGGCCTGGTCGGCGGCGGCCAGGAGGCTGGCGCCATGTTCGGCGTTCTTGGCCTTGGTGAGATTGGCCACCATGGAGGCGAGGCTCGCGCCCAGGGCTCCGGCCAGGGCCGCGATGCTGCCGCCCCCGGGGGCGGGGGTATCGCGACTCACCTCCGTCACGAAATCCGTTACCTTCATGGCCATGAGGCCGGTTTCAAAAACCTTGGGCAGGCCCAGCACCTTCTTCTCGATCTCAAAGGGAGCCACATCGGCCAGCCCCATACTGAAGACGGCGTTCTCCAGCACATCGGCCACGGGGACGAAGGGGGACTTGCCCTGCTGGCGCAGGTAGAACTGACCCGCATCGAAGAGGGGCTTGAAGGGCACTAGGCCCACGATCTCGCTGCCGGTCACCACCAGGCCCCGGGCCACTGCCATGCGGCGCGTAGTCTCCAGCACATCCACGGGGCTCGTCACCTTGTAGTTGGTGAGATTGATGGAGAGCTGGGCCCGCTTGTAGGTATCCACGTACCAGCCGATGGCCTTGCATTCGGTGAAGAGTCCAGCCTTGTAGGCCTTCTTGCCGAGGATGGGCCTCGTCGCATCGATATCGTTGAGCTTGAGGAGGCGGCGCAGATCGTAGCCGTGGACGGTGTGGCAATGGGCTTCCAGAGCCTCATAGGTGGGGAAGTCCAGTTCGCAATTGCCGCAGGGGAAGCAGCCTTCCGCGTAGCGCAGTTCTCGGCCGCTGCTGTAGAAGGCGCTGGTCTGGCCCCGGCGGGCCACCCGGCCCTTCTCCCGCAGATCGAAGGCGATATCGGTGGCATGGGCCTTGTCGCGGCTATTCAGGGTGATGTTGTAGGCGATGAGGAATTCCCGGGCGCCTGTGATGAGGGCGCCGAATTCGGGGACGAAGGTGGCCGGGCCGAAATCCGGCGCCCAGTCCGGGTCCTGGAGCTTGGCCTCCAGGCCCTCGTACTCGCCCTTGCGCACCACGGCCAGGTTCTGGCGCTCCGGGCGGCTGGCGGCATGTTCGTAGAGGTAGACGGGCAGCTGCAACTCCCGGCCCACGCGCTCGCCCAGACGCCGGGCGAGCCCCGCGCAGTCTTCCATGGAGACGCCTTCCACCGGGATGAAGGGGCACACGTCGCAGGCGCCCATGCGGGGATGCGCGCCGCTATGGCCGCGCATATCGATGACTTCGAGCGCCTTCTGGATGCCCCGGAAGGCGGCCTCCACGACCGAATCCGGGTCCCCCACGAAGGTCACCACCGTGCGGTTGGTGTCGGCCCCGGGATCCACGTCCAGCAGCTTCACGCCAGCCACTGTCTCAATGGCTCCCGTGATGAGCCGCATCTTGGCCATATCGCGGCCTTCGCTGAAATTGGGGACACACTCGACCACGCAGTGGGACATCACCGGCTCCTGTTTCGCCCTTTGGGGCGCACCAGTCTTCATTGTGAAGGAGGCGCGCCCCGAGGTGGGAAAAAGCGTGATGGAGGTCAGAGGGGAAGGCCGTCCCCCAGGTCGAAAGGTGGCTCAGGCCTCGTCCATGGAGGGATATCCGAGTCCCGTGGGGGACGCGAAGTTTTCCATGATGGCCCGGGGGGAGGTCCAGCGCACCAGGTTCAGGAAACTCCCCGCCTTGTCGTTGGTGCCCGAGGCCCGGGCGCCTCCGAAGGGCTGGTGGCCCACCATGGCGCCGGTGCACTTGTCGTTGATGTAGAAATTCCCGGCGGTATTGGCCAGGACCTCCGACAGGTGATTGATGACCTGGCGGTCCCGGGCGAAGATGCTGCCCGTGAGGGCGTAGGGCGAGGTCTGATCCAGGGTCTGGAGGGTCTCTTCCAGCTTCCCGTCGTCATAGACGTAGATGGTGACCACGGGGGCGAAGATCTCCTCCTCCATGGTGAGGAAGTGGGGATCGGTGGTGACGATGACCGTGGGCTCGATGAAGTAGCCCGTGGACTTGTCGCCCTTGCCTCCGGCGATGATCTCGGCCTTTTCGGATGCCCGGGCCTTCTCGATGTAGCCCATCGTGGCATTGAAGCTCGTCTCGTCGATGACGGCGTTCATGAGATTGCGGAAGTCCCGCACGTCGCCCATCTGGATCTGGCCCACGAGCTCCAGGAGGAGCCTCTTCAGCTCGGGCCAGGTGGAGGCCGGCACATAGACCCGGGAGCAGGCCGAGCACTTCTGCCCCTGGTATTCGAAGGAACCCCGCACGATGGCCGTGGCCGCCGCCGGGAGTTCCGCACTGTTATGGACGAAGATGTAGTCCTTGCCGCCGGTCTCACCCACCAGGCGGGGATAGGTGCGGTAGCGGTCCAGGTTTTCCCCGGCGGTCTTCCACATGGAGCGGAAGGTCTCCGTGGACCCCGTGAAGTGAAGGCCCGCGAAGCTCTCGTGGCCCATCACGATCTGACCGATGACCGAACCCCGAGAGGGCACGAAGTTGATGACTCCATCCGGCAGACCGGCTTCCCGGTAGAGCTGCATCAGGTAGTAGTTGGAGAGGATAGCTGTGGAAGCGGGCTTCCACACGATGGTATTGCCCATCATGGCCGGTGCCGTGGCTAGGTTGGCGGCGATGGCGGTGAAGTTGAAGGGGGTGACGGCGAAGACGAAGCCTTCCAGGGCCCGGTACTGCATGCGGTTCCAGATATTGGGGTTCGACAAGGGCTGGTTCCGGTAGATCTGCTCCATGTACTTGGCGTTGTAGCGGAAGAAGTCCGCCGTCTCGCAGGTGGAATCGACCTCCGCCTGGTGGGCGTTCTTGGACTGGTTGAGCATGGTGGCGGCGTTGAGGATGTAGCGGTATTTCGTGGAGATGAGGCTGGCCATTCGCTGGAAGATGGCGGCCCGGTCCTCCCAGGGCATGGCCTCCCAATCGCTCTTGGCCTGGAGGGCGGCATCGATGGCCATCTGGATTTCGGCTTCTCCGGCCTCGTGGTAGTGGGCCAGCACGTGGCCGTGCTCGTGGGGACAGACCACCTCCCGGAGGCGTCCCGTGCGGATTTCCTGGCCGCCGATGATGAGTGGGATGTCCACTTCGAGATTGTATTGGCGATCCAGTTCGGCCTTCAGATGCACACGTTCCGGGCTGCCGGGGGCGTACGTGAGGACGGGTTCGTTGTAGGAATCCGGCAGATTGAAGATGGCGTTGGGCATGGGTGTCCTCGCTGGGAATATAGGTTCGTCAAGGAGATGCGCCTTTTAAGCTGCCGCGAGTCTTTCCCAAGGCTGCTTGGCAGGAGTTAACCGATAGTTTCATGCAAACACATCGCTTCCCGCAACCCCTACTCGCTGTTCCGTGAGGCGTTCAAGCCCTCGTCGTGCCCAGGAGTTCCCATGCCCACCCCATTCCCTCCAGGGTCATTCCGAAGCCAGGGTTGGGACAACTTCCACATCCAAGTGGGAATCGGTTCCACAGGGTTTGTCCTGGAACCTTACAGCGAAGAGTCATTTTTGCTATACTGATTACAGAGGATTGCTTGCTGCCATAAGTACATGGCTTTTAGGCAGGCACTGGTGATAAAAATGTTTAATATCAATGACAGTGTCGTGTATAATACGATAGGTGTATGCAAGATCGTGGATATAAGAACCGAAAAATTTCGTTCCGCCGAGGAACAAGAATATTATGTTCTTAAACCTTTTTTTGATTCCAATTCGATCACCTATGTCTCCACAACCGATGAGGAACTCGTGGCCAAGATCCGGCCGATCCTGACCAGGGACGAAATAAATAGTTTGATCCAAGGGATGCCTGAGGAAGAATCCATCTGGATCAGTGATGATCGCGAGCGGGATCGGGAGTATTCCGTGAAACTTCACAGTGGCGATTGCCATGAATTGGTGAAGTTGATAAAGACCCTGTACCTCGAGAAGGACCGCAAAAAGGGGACGGGTAAGAGGCTCAACGCTACCGATACCAAGATCATGACCACCGCGGAAAAGCTGTTGTACGACGAATTCGCCATTGTTCTCGGCATAAAACCAGCGGAGGTTGTCTCCTTCATCCAGGCTCACATCCCTGGGGCTGCGCCCGGGCTGGAGACCGGACAATCCCATCTGGAATTGCAACCCACCGCTTCCATGGGCTGACGCGCACTGGCAGTCCCCGGGTGGGGTTCCCCGCGGTACCCTTACCCATGGCCAATCCCGTTCTCGCCGCCCACTACCGATCTCTGGGGCTTGCCGCCCTCTCCAGACCCGGAAGTCCCTTCCGGGCCCTGCCGAACCGCCTGTTGGTGGTGGATGTGGCGCGGCAGCGCATGGGCCTGCTGGAACACGGGGAGCTGCTCGGGGACTACCCCATCTCCACGGCCCTGAATGGCCTCGGCTATCAGGAGGGCTCGTACCAGACGCCTCTGGGCTGGCACAGGATCCATCGCAAGCTTGGAGAGGGCGCTCCCGGCGGCATGATCTTCCGCAGCCAGATCGCTACGGGGGAAATCTGGCAGGGCGAAACCCGGGAGGAGGACCTGATCCTCACGCGGGTCCTCACGCTGGAGGGCCTGGAGGAAGGCCTCAACCGGGGTGCCGATCACGACACGCTGGAGCGCTACATCTACATCCACGGCACCAACCAGGAACACCGATTGGGGGAGGCCGTCTCCCACGGCTGCCTGCGCATGGCCAATGCCGATGTGGTGGAACTCTTCGGGCTGGCCAGGGAAGGTGATGCGCTGGTGGTGGTCGAGGGGTCAGGTTCGGGCCGCCTCCACTTCGCGGGAGTGGGCGGCAGCGGCATGAGCGCCCTGGCGCAATTCTGGGCCATGAAGGGGAGGCCCGTGAGCGGCAGTGATCGCGCCTTCGACCGAGGCCAGAACGCGGCGGCCCGGGGGAGGCTGGCACAATTGGGCATCTCTATCCTGCCCCAGGATGGCTGCGGCGTGGCCGGGGATTGCAGCGGCGTGGTCTATTCCACGGCGGTGGAAGATACAGTGCCCGATTTCTCTGAAGCGCGGCGCCTGGGCGTGCCGCTCATCCACCGCTCCGAACTGCTGGCCGATCTCGTGGCCTCCCATCGCACCTTGGCCATCACGGGCACCAGCGGCAAATCCACGACGGCGGCTCTTGTCTTTGAAATCCTGCGGGGGGCAGGGCGCAGCCCTTCGATCATCACCGGCGGCGAACTGGTGGCCCTTCAGGGGGAAGGTCTCTGGGGCAACGCCTGGGCGGGGGATTCCGATCTGCTGGTCATCGAGGCCGATGAGAGCGATGGTTCGGTGGTGCGCTACAAACCTGCCGTGGGCGTGGTCTTGAACCTCCAGAAGGACCACAAGGCCGAATCCGAGGTGGCCGAGATGTTCCGCATCTTCCGGGGCCGCGTCCAGGAGGCCTTCGTGGTGGGCGAGGCCGAGAACCTGACGGAGCTGGCCTCGGGGGCCACGGTCTTCGGATTCGGCAAGGAAGCGGGGCTGCGGGGTGAGGAACTGGTCCTGGAGGCTGAGGGCTCGACCTTCCGGGTGAATGGCATCACCTTCAGTCTCCCCGTGCCCGGCAGACACAATGTGGAGAACGCCCTGGCGGCGCTCGCCGCCTGCGCCGCGGTGGGAGTGCCCTTGCAGGAGATGGTGGCTCCTCTGGCGGCCTTCCAAGGCGTGGCGCGGCGGTTTCAGGTCCTGGGCACGAAGGGGGGCGTACAGGTGGTGGACGATTTCGGCCACAATCCGGCCAAGGTGGCCGCTTCAATCCGCACCGCCCAGATGCGCGCCAAGCGTGTGCTGGCCGTCTTCCAGCCCCATGGATACGCCCCCATGCGCTTCCTGCGTCCGGATTTCGTGGCGACCTTCCAGGCCGAATTGCGGCCCCAGGACCGGCTCTGGATGCTGGAGATCTACTACGCGGGGGGGACGGCGAACCGGGATTTCTCGTCTGCCGAGATCGTGTGCGAAATAGGTGAAAAGGGCACCCTGGCTGAATTCGCACCCTCCCGGGAGTGGCTGGTGGAGCGCCTCGTTTCGGAAGCTCAAGAAGGGGACCTGGTGCTCATCATGGGCGCCCGGGATCCCTCCCTGCCGGATTTCGCCAGGGCCGTTCTGAAGGGGCTGTAGGCACCAAATTCAGGCTGCTTCCGGTGGGTGAGCCACTCTCCCGGCTACAATCGGAATCCTTGTCGAAGCGCTTTCCCTTCAACTGAGGTCGCAATGGGTCTGTTGTTCAACACCAAGTTGGAATCCTTGGCCATCTGGTTCGAGCGGGTGGGCTGGGCCAAACTGCAGAAGCTGGCGCTGGTGCTCATCACCTGCTTCGTGCTGCTCTGGGCCGTGCGCCTCATCGGGCGGGCCGTTCGCAGGGCCGTGGATGACGGGAACGAGGACGTCACCAGCGAGGCGGAGCGCCGGGCCGATACGCTGGCCTCGGTCCTCAACCATCTGGCCTGGGTCCTGGTGGCAGCCTTCTTTACTCTGAGTACCCTTCAGGAATTCGGTGTGAACGTGGGCCCCCTGCTGGCAGGGGCGGGGGTGGCGGGGGTGGCCCTGGGCTTCGGCGCCCAGAGCCTCATCAAGGACTGGATCGCCGGTTTCTTCCTCCTCATGGAAAACCAGTTTGGTGTGGGAGATGTGATCAGCGTGGAGGGCCAGCATTCGGGCACGGTGGAGCGCATGACCCTGCGGGTCACCCAGATCCGGGATTCCGAGGGGAAGGCCCACTATCTGCCCAACGGCTCCATCACCCAGGTCGTGGTACTCACCAAGGATTTCGCCCGGGCCCAGGTGGATATCGAGGTGGCCTTCGGTACCGATATCGATGCGGTCATGGCCCTGCTGGGCCAGGTGGGGGAAGGGCTCGCCCAGGATTGGCCGGAGCGTGTGCTGGAACCCACCCAGGTGCTGGGGGTAGAGGCCATCGGCCCCAACGGGGTCACGGTGCGCACCCTCACCAAGACCATGCCCGGGAAGCAGTGGGAAGTGGCCCGGGAGCTGCGTCGCCGCTACCTCCTGGCCCTGAGAGCCGAGGGGATCGAGATTGCCATGCCGCAGCGCGTGGTGCACCAGGGCCAGCCTGTCTCAAGGTAGTCAAGGGGAACGGCGCATTCCCGAGAGGCATCGTAATCATTGCATGGCGCATGGGCCTTAGTCCCTGCCTCTGATATCCTCCGACTGCATCCCACCATTTCCCGGAGTCCCCATGGGCGACCCAGTCTTCTGGCACCGGCTTCAGTTCGGCTTCACGGCGGCCTACCATTACCTCTTCCCCCAGCTCACCATGGGCCTGGCGCTCCTCATCGTCATCCTGAAATGGGTGGCGCACCGCACGGGCGATGAAGCCTATGGCGATCTGGCCCGCTTCTGGATCCGCATCTTCGGCATCAATTTCGCAGTGGGCGTGGTGACGGGCATTCCCCTGGAGTTCCAGTTCGGCACCAACTGGGCCTCCTTCAGCCGCTTCTCGGGAGGCGTCATCGGCCAGACCCTGGGCATGGAGGGGATGTTCGCCTTCTTCCTGGAGAGCACTTTCCTGGGCCTCCTGATCTGGGGGGAGAAGAGGCTCGGCCCCAGGCGCCACTTCTGGGCGGCGGTGGCGCTCTTCGTGGGCAGTTGGCTCTCGGGGTACTTCATCGTGGCCACGGATGCCTTCATGCAGCATCCCGTGGGTTACACCGTTGGCCCGAATGCCACGCTGCAATTGGCCAGTTTCTGGAGGTTCCTCCTGAATCCCTGGGCTCCCACCCAGTACCTCCACAACATGATGGGCGCAGTCGTCACGGCTTCCTTCGTGGTGGCCGCCGTGGGCGCTTACTGGACCCTCAAGGGCATCCATCTCGAACACGCGAAGCGCAATCTTAAGATCGGCATCTGGGCGGGTCTGGTCTCGGCCCTCCTGGTGGCATTTCCCACCGGTGATCTCCAGGGCAAGCTGGTGGCCAAACACCAGCCCGTGGCCCTGGCGGCCATGGAAGGGCGCTTCGAAAGTGGCTCTTACGCCGCCATGAATTTCATCGGCCAGCCCAATGTGCCGGAACGCAAGGTGGATAACCCAATCCGCATGCCCGGACTCCTCAGCTTCATCGCCTACGGCTCCTTCTCCAGCGATGTGAAAGGCCTCAACGCATTTCCCGAGGATCAGTGGCCCACCAGCCTGGAGATGCTCTACTACAGCTTCCATATCATGATCTCCCTGGGCACCTTCTTCATCGCCCTCATGGGCCTTTCGGCCCTCTTCCTGTGGCGGGGAGGGCTCGACGGGAAGCGTTGGCTGCTCTGGATTCTCATGCTGGCCTTCCCCTTCCCCTACATCGCCAATACGGCGGGCTGGATGGTGGCGGAGATGGGCCGCCAACCCTGGCTCATCTATGGGCTCATGCGCACGGCCCATGGCGCCAGCGGCTTGGTGCATGCGGGTCAGACCGTCTTCACCACCCTGGGCTTCGCGGGGCTCTACTTTGTGCTGGGCCTCCTCTTCTGTTTCCTGATCGGCCGAGAGATTTCCCACGGCCCCCTTGCTCCCAAGGCCTGAGGAGATCCCCATGCAGACACTCTGGTTCTGGCTCGTGAGCGTGATGGTGGCCATCTACGCCGTGATGGATGGCTTCGATTTTGGCTCGGGAATCCTGCATCTCTTCGTGGCCCGGACCAATACGGAACGCCGGGAGGTGCTCGGCGCCATCGGTCCCCTCTGGGATGGCAACGAGGTCTGGCTGCTGGCCGGGGGCGGCGCACTGTTCCTGGCCTTTCCCAAGGTGCTGGCCGCAGGCTTCTCGGGCTTCTACCTAGCCATGTTCATGGTGCTCTGGACGCTGCTGCTGCGGGGCATCGCCATCGAATTCCGCAGCCATGTCCGGGACGCTATGTGGCGGGCCTTCTGGGATGGCACCTTCGCCCTCAGCAGCATCCTGCTTCCGATCCTGCTCGGGGCGGCCCTGGGCAATGTCATCCGGGGCGTGCCCCTGAATGTGGGAGGGGAATTCAATCTCCCCCTCTTCACGAACCTGGGAACCTCCAACCCCGTGGGCATCCTGGACTGGTACACCGTGCTGGTGGGCGTCTTCACCCTGGTGGTCATCACGGCCCACGGTGCCACCTTCCTGGCCTGGAAGACGGAAGGACCCCTTCAGGCTCGCTGTCTGAAAGCCGCCATGCCCCTCTGGATCGCCACCCTGGCCCTCTGGCTCATGACGACCCTGGCCACGAAGGTCGTGAACCCCGGCATCTTCGATGCGTTTCCCAGGGCGCCGCTGGCCTGGCTCTTCTTCGTTGTCTATGTGGCGGGTCTCGGGCTCGTCTTCCTGGGCCTTTCCCGGAAGTGGCACCTCCTGGCCTTCCTGGGCTCGGGGGCCTTCATCCTGGGGATCCTTGCCACCACAGCGGCCTGCGTCTTCCCTGTGATGTTGCGCTCCACCTTGGACCCTGCAGGCTCGCTCACGGCTTTCAATGCCAGCGTGGAGCCCCACGGCCTCCGGGCTGGGCTCGTGTGGTGGCTGGTGGGATTCCCCTTGGTGATCCTCTACTTCGCCTACCTCTTCCATATTCATCGGGGGAAGGTGAAGGCCGCCCCCGAGGGCGAAGGTTACTGAGTCTGCCAGCCCCCAGGGCTTTTCACCCGTTTGGAATGATGTGGCGCCGCTCGGGGCGCCGCGTCAGCCTGTGGTCGCCTCGAAAGGCTCAATCCGTGTTTAATGGAAGAGAAGGAGCCACTGTGGCTGGACATCTCATCCTGGTGCCGACGCCCATCGGAAACCTGGGCGATCTCACTCAAAGGGCCATTGACGCCCTTCATGCCTGTGACCGCGTGGCCTGCGAGGATACGCGGAGGACGGGGGGGCTCCTCAAACACCTGGGGATCGACAAGCCCCTGGTGCGCTTCGATGATCATGTGCCCGAAGCTTCCGTGGAGGCCGTCAGCCTGGCCTTGGCTGGGGGCGAGACCGTGGCCTATTGTTCGGATGCGGGCATGCCCGGCGTCAATGATCCGGGTTTCGAACTGGCCCGCCTGGCCCGGGAAGCGGGCATCAAGGTGACGGTGTTGCCTGGGCCTTCGGCCGTCACCCTGGCGGTGGTGGCCTCCGGCCTGCCCAACCATGCCTTCAGTTTCCTCGGCTATCTGCCCAGCCGGGGAGAACCCCGTCGCGCCTTCCTTCAGAAGTTGGCGGGACGAGAGGAGACCACGGTGGTCTTCGAGACCCCCCATCGCATCCACGAGGCCCTCTCCGAGCTGGAAGAGATCCTGCCGGATCGGGAGATCGCCCTGGGCCGGGAACTCACCAAGCTCCACGAAACCTGGTACCGAGGTCTTCCCGCCCAGGTGCACCAGCAACTGGGCTCCGAGCACCGGGGCGAGATGGTGCTGGTGATCGCCGGGGCGGCGGCCAAGCGCGTGGTGGGAGATTTCTCCGTGAGCCTGGAAGGGGAGGACTTGCCGGAATGGGCCTGGCGCTTCCTGGAGGCCGCCCGGGAAGGTGGCATGACGCTGCGGGAGGCCGTGAAGCCCCTGAGTCGTCATCTCGATCGGGGGGCCTCGGAGCTTTACCGCCTAGCCACGCTGCGGGACGATTCGAACAGATAGCGTTATTCACACGAGGGGCATCGGAGGCCGATGTACCCCACTCGGGCTGGTCCCGGGATCTTGAAGGAGTCCTCATGAAAAAAACCCGTCTCGCCCTCATCGCGACCCTGGTGGTCGCCGGATCCGCCACCTCCCAGGCCCAGGATGTCAAGATCAACGCTCTCCTCATCGCCTGGTACACCCAGATGACCGACAACAGTCTGAGGCTGAATTCGGCGCCCGGCGGGAACCTCTCCTACTACACCCTGGGTGGCACGAAGGGCACCAGCAGCATCAACCCCTACAATGAAAATGGCTTCAGCCTTCGTCGTGCAGAGATTTACGTGGCCGCCAATATCACCGACGAGCTCAGCGGCAATATCATGCTGGATCCCAATCAGCCCAGCCCCATGCTCTATGACGCCTTTCTCACCTGGAAACCCAATACCTCCTTCGAGGTCAAGGTGGGTCAGTTCAAGCCCATCGGCTACGAAGCCAGCATGGTGGCCGCCGCCGATCTGCTCTTCACGGACCGGGCCCAGGTGGCCCGCTTCGCCTCCGATTACCGGGATCGCGGCCTTCAGGGCACCTACATCTTCGGGGACAAGGCCTTCGGTGGTCGCTTGGGCGTTGGCTATTTCAACGGTTCCACGGATCGTCAGAATGATGTCAATGCCCAGAAGGATGTCACGGCCCGGCTGGATCTGAATGCCGGTACGGAACACAAGTTCGGTGTCTACCTTCAGCAGGGCTCCACCAACCTCACGGACAAGACCGGGGCCAGCACCCAGGGGGCCGCCTTTGGCGCACCGTCTGTCACCAACGTGCCGCCCACTGTCCTTGAGATCTATGACAACAAGGACAAGACGAGCACCTACGGCGCCTACTACGCGTTCAACCAGGGCCCTTGGCATGCGGATGCCGAAGCGGCCACGGGCCTTCTCGGTCGCCGGAACGTTGCCTTCCTCCAGGCGGTGAATGGCTCCAAGCGCCAGCACCTGGATCAGAAGTTCCTGGGCTACGAGATCACCGGCGCCTACACTACGGGCCATCACATCTTCCGCCTGCGCTACGACTTCATGAACTACAACCAGGGCGACAAGTGGTACACCACCTACAATCCCTACACGGAAAGCGCGCCCGGCGTGGCTCGGACTGACGGCGCCGACTACACGCCCAAGTACACGGAGTTCACCGCAGGCTACACCTACGCCTTCAATCCGGCCCTGATCCGCAAGGCCAATATCAAGGTCGACTACATCTTCCGCAGCAAGAACTTCCTTGCTCCCCGCACCGGTCAGACCGGCGAGCAGGGTGGCGATAGCGTCGTGGCGGCCTTCCAGGTCTGGTTCTGAACCTATTCCCTCAACAGGAAGCGCCCCCGGAGACGGGGGCGCTTTGTTATCTGGGGTGATGCAGATCGTTGTTGGAGACTCTCAGGGGCGCTTCAAACGCACGAAGCCGCCCTCGGTGAGCTGGAGCAGGAAGCGGGCCGTGCGTTCATCGGCGGGCGCCACCCGTTCGCCGAAGGCGAGGTGGAGGATCTCCACCAGGGCATAGCCGTCCCGGGTGCCGTCCATGTGGGCCCAGAGGCAGCTCCCCACGGCATCCAACTTCACCTTGAAGTGGGGCCGTTTGAGTAGGCGCTGGAGCCATTGAAACCGGGGGCTCACGAACTTGGGCCGCATCAGCGTGAGGAGACCGCCCTCGCGGGCGAGGCATTCCACCGCGGGTTCGGGCACTGCGGCCAGCATCTCGTTCAGTGTCTTGGGTGTGTTCATTCTCTTCTCGTCTTTTCAGGCTTAACGAAAAGGGCCCCATGCGGGGCCCTTTTCCGTTATTGGAGCATTAGGCCTTGGGCGGCGCGGGAGCGTCGGCGGGACCGGGGTCTCGCAGGGGCACGAAGATGAGGATCAGGGCGATGATCGCCAGGATGATCAGGCTGATGAAGAACATGCCCGGGTTCTTGATGATGGCGTAGTTGATGTTCTTGGCGGCGAGCCCCGCGAAGATCAAGCCCACCAGGGCTTCACCGGCGATGAGGCCTGCGGCCACCAGTACGCCGCTATTCTCGACTCGCACCTTCTGGCCATCGGTGAGTTTCTTCTTCTTGCCGATGATCTCGACGATGCCCTTGATGCAGCCACCCAGGAAGATGGCGAAGGTGGTCTCCAGGGGCAGATACATGCCCACGGAGACGAGCATGGGGCTCTTCACCTGCATGAGCACGAAGCCAATGCCCATGAGCATGCCGGCGATGATGAGGGCCCAAGGCATGCGACCCTCCACGATGCCGCGGCCGAGCATGGCCATGAGGCCCGCCTGGGGCGCCGCCAAGCGCGAACTGCCGAAGCCCGCATCCTGCAGGTTCAGGACTTCCTTCTTGGTCTCGGGATCGAGGGCCTTCACCTGTTCCAGGGTGTATTCCTTCTGGAGATCCTTGCGGGTGCCCGAGTAGGTGACGATCTGCACCTTGGCCGCCTGGCGGCTATCGAGTTCCTTGGCTGCGGCGATATTGATATCCCCCATGTGGAGATAAGCCAGGGGAAGGAAGAGCAGGCTGGCGGCGAGGACTACGCCGAAGATATCGCCCACCTGCATGCGCCAGGGCGTGCCGCCCAGGATATGGCCGGCCTTGAGATCCTGGAGCATTTCACCTGCCACGCCGCTGCTGACGCAGACGATGGCGGCCACGCCCAGCACGGCGGCGACGCCGCTATTGCCCTTGACGCCCAGCATCACCATCACGAGGGCGGTAATGACCAGGGCCGTCAGGGTCAGACCGGACATGGGGTTATTGGAAGACCCGATGATGCCCACCAGGTATCCGGAGACGGCCGCGAAGAAGAATCCCAGGATCACAGCCAACAGCGCGGCCACGAAGGCCACCAGCAGGTTCGTCTTGAAGATGAAGGCCGCGATGAGGAAGGTGCAGAGTGCGGCCACGGCCACGCCCACCAGGAGCCAGTTGAAGGGGATGTCTTGGTTAACGCGATCGACCGTGTGCTCACCGGTGGCGGCCTTCTTCACGTCCCCGATGGAGCGCTTGAGGCCCGTGATGAGGCTATTTCTCATCTTGAAAAGGGTGGTGCAGGCTCCCACCAGCATGCCGCCGATGGCGATGGGCTTGACAATATTCTGCCAAACACTGGTGGCTAGGGTGAGCCAGTCGGTCATCGAGGCGTCCGCGGGCATGGAGCCCGGGGCCAGGAAGTAGGTGATCATGGGCACCAGCAGGCCCCAGGCGAGGACGCCGCCTGCGAAGTTCAAAGCGCCGAGTTGGGGGCCGATGATGTAGCCCACGCCCATGTAGGCCGGGCTGATGCCCGGGGACGTGAGCAGGATGCCGCCCTTGGCGACGGCTGCCTTGCCCTTATCCAGCAGGTTGAAGGCGGCGTCCTTGAAGAAGACGAACTTCTTCCAGGAGGTGCTGAAGAGGCTCAGCTGATTGAGAATCTGGATGAAACCGCCGAAGGCCATGGCGCCAAATAGCAGGCCCGTGCCGCCTCCCGTGCCCTGGCCAGCCTTGTGGATTTCCGCTGCGGCCACGCTTTCGGGGTAGGGCAGTTCCGCATCTTCCACCATGACGCGGCGCAGGAGGGCCACGAACATGATGCCCAGGAGACCGCCGCTGAACATGATGCAGGCCGAGGTCATGTAGTTCCCGGCCGTGAAGAACCGGGGCCAGATGCCGCTCATGACGAAGGCGGGGAGGGTGAAGACGGCGCCTGCCGCCACGCTCTCACCGATGCTGCCCACGGTGCGGGCCATGTTCTCCTCGAGGATGGTGCCCTTGAGGAGCTTGATGAGGGCCATGCCGATGACCGCCGCCGGGTAGGTAGCGGCGATGGTCATGCCGGCCTTAAGGCCCAGGTAGGCGTTGGCGGCCCCCAGGACGATGCAGAGCACCAGTCCGATGAGCACCGCCCGGAAGGAGAACTCTTTCAAGTTCTGGTCGCTGGAAACGAATGGCTGCATGCAGATCCCCCTAAAGAGTGGATGGCACAATAGATGTCCGACTCGGGCCGGGCTGTTTCAAAAGCAGACTTTCATTGTCTCCCCAGAGCTTTGACTTTCAAACCCCTTTCGCCACCTGGAGACATGATCGGTGCCCTATCCCCCGGCCAGACCCTAAAAGGGAAAGATTCTCTCGTGACTACGCTCTACCCTGGATCCATGGATATGCCCCAGCTCCTCACCAGCCGTGCCAACCCACGTTTCAAGGCCCTTCGCGCCCAGGTCTCCCCGGGAGGGACCAAGCGAACCCATACGCTGCTATTGGGGGAAAAGCTCATCGAGGCCTGGCACGACGCTCGCAAGAGCCCCGCGGGAGCGCGTCTGCGCCCGGTCCTCTGGATGCGCCTGGAGGGAGCCGAGCCCCATCCCCTGGAGGAGGAGCTGGGCACCGAAGTCCTCCTGCTGGGGGAAGGCCTAATGCGGGATTTGAGCGAGGCCGGCAGTCCGCCCGCCTACGCTCTCCTGATGGAACTGGGGCCCGAACCCACGGGTCCCCTGGGGGATCGGGTCATCGTGCCCTGGGCCATCCAGGATCCGGGCAACCTGGGAGCGGTGCTCCGCAGCGCGGCGGCCTTCGGCTTCCAGGAGGCCCTGCTGGGTCCAGGGTGCGCCGATCCCTTCAGCCCCAAGGCCCTGCGGGGTTCCATGGGCGCGGCCTTCCTGCTGCCTCTGCGCCGCTGCGATCCATTGCCCCTGGACGAGGGGCGCTGGTATGCCCTGCACGGAGCTCCCGGGGCCGGGCTCCTGAATGAGGCCGATCTCCGTGTGCCCCTGCGGATCCTCGTGGGCAACGAGGGCCATGGATGGCGGGAGACCGAACTGCCGCCGACGGTGAAATTCCTGGCCATCCCCATCCAGGGCATGGAGAGCCTGAACGCCGCCGTGGCTGCGGGTATCGCCTGCTATGAAGCCTCCCGGAGCCCCCGCCCATGACCATCCTGCGCCGCAGTTTGGAGGCCTTGATCCTGGGGGCCCTCTTCGCCCTCACGTTCCGTTTCCCGGCGGCCTCGGGTTGGGGCTTCGCAGAGGCCGCCCTGGCCTTCCTCTTCCCGGCCCTGATCTTCGACGCCCTGTTCAAGGGCCGCCACCCGGGATGGCTCTATGGGGCCCTGCTGGCCGGGTTCGCCATGCTCTTCCACTGGGTGCCCGGCACCCTGGAGATCCAGGGTCCAATGCCCTATCCGATGGCGCTCGGGGCCTCCCTCCTGCTCATGGCCTGGGAGGCCCTGGGCTATCTGGGCGTCCTGCTGCTGGCCCGCTACGCCTTCCGCCGCTCGGGTCCCTGGGCGGGCGCACTGGCGGCCGCCTTCGGCGTGGCGTTCTGGGAGATCCTGATCTTCCATGTCTATCCCTGGAATTGGGGCGCGGCCCTGGGAGGCCTGCCCTGGATGGCCCGGAGCGCCGCCTTCCTGGGCGCCCATGGACTTTCAGCCTGGTGCTGGGGATGTGGCGCGCTCTTCGCCGCGTGGCTTTCCCAAGGTTCCACCAAGAAGGCCCTGCGCGTGCCCCTGACTTGGCTGGCCCTGCCGGTCCTGCTATCGGCGGCCTGGTTCCTGCTGCCCAGGAGTGCGGAACGAGGCCTGGATGTGGTGATGGTGCAGCCCAATTTCGAACCCGGCCTCCGGGTCCCGGGCATGGAGGCCGAGATGTGGGCCCGCACGGACGCAGCCCTTGCCAGGGAGCACCTGCCCCATCTGGGAGTGGCCACCCTGGTCCTCTGGCCGGAGAGTTCGGTGCTGGGCCGGGATGATCTGCGTCCCAGCCTGCGCATGCAGGACGAGGCCCAGCGCCGGAGTGTGGCGTGGCTCTTCGGGACCGAGGGGGGGGCCTATAACCTGCTGCGGGGCGAGGTGGCCGGGCGGCAGTCCTTCCTCCAGGCCAAGGTGGAGCCCATGCCCTTCGGCGAGCGCATGCCGGGGCCCGCGCCTCTTCGCCACGCCCTGGACCACCTCCTGGACCGCATGTCCCAGGAACCCGGTGTCCTGAGCGCTCGTAGCAGTTTTTCTATGCCGACGCCCACGGGGGAATTGCGGGTCCACCCGCTCATCTGCAGCGAGGCGCTCATTCCCCTGCGGGCGGCCAGGGGCGTGGAAATCGCTGGGGCCGATCTGCTCAGCAATCACACCAACGATGGCTGGTTCGAGAAGAGCATCGCCACCGATCTGCACGCCGCCCAGATCCGTCTGCGGGCGGTGGAGGCCGGTGTGCCCCTGTTGCGGGCCACCCTCACAGGCAAATCAGGGGTCTTCCGGGAGGACGGTTCCTGGGTCCTCTGGGGCGGACCTCGCAGCGAGGGGGTCTATGCTTTCTCCCTCGTCTGGCGTCCCCGCTGGACACCGGCCCGGAGCCCCCTGGCCATCTGGGTTCTGCTGGTGGGCCTTGGCATTGCGACCCTGACGTGCGCGAGAAGGAAGGTTGCCCCCCGATGATCGAAGACCACACGCTCATGCTCCTTCCCCCCATCCTGGCCTCGGCCTCTCCTCGGCGGCGCCAATGGCTGGAGGCCCTCCAGATTCCCTTCGAGATCTGTGCCCCGGAGGTGGACGAATCGCCCCTGCCCGACGAGGATCCCGCGCTCATGGTGGAGCGCTTGGCTCGCGCCAAGGCCGAGGTCGTCTCCGGGGTCAATCCCGGGCGCTGGGTCATCGCGGCCGATACCACGGTGGCCGTGGATCACCATGTACTGGGTAAACCCGTCGACGAGGCCGATGCCGCCCGGATGCTGGGACTCCTCCAGGGGAGGCGCCACGAGGTGCATACGGGCCTCTGCCTGCGAAAGGATGACGAGATCCATAGTCTCGTGGACACCTCCGAAGTCTTTCTCCGCCGGGTGAGCGAGGCGCGCATGCGCTGGTACGCGGGCACGGGCGAACCCATGGACAAGGCCGGAGCCTACGCCGCCCAGGGCATCGCGGCGCTTTTCATCGAGCGCATCGAGGGCAGCTTCTCGACGGTGATGGGTTTCCCCGTGGAGCGCTTCTCCGAGCTGGTGGCCAGGCTGGGTCTCCTGCAGAGCTGGCTGGGCATGCCGTGAACACGAGACGCGGAACCTGATGGTTCCGCGTCTCGTGTTCACTATTCGGGCTTGGCCCGACGGCATTCTCAGGCGTCGGGCGCGGGTCTGCGTTTCCAGTGCATGAAGATGGTCAGGGTTCGGGTGCGGAATGGACAGATGTCATTCATCGATCGGCTCCCTAGGGCTATTTCCCCAGGAGTGCCTTGATCTCCGCGGGGAGTTCGAAGGTGCCCTTGGGGATGGGGACATTGTTTTCCATGCTGGTGAAGGTCATGGTGATCACCTGGCCGGCCACCTTCTGAATCACCTTGAAGGGGATGAGCACGCTGCCGGCCTTGCGGTAATCGCTGGGGAGGGATTCGGCCGTGATCTCGCCCATGGCGGTCTTGAGGGTGACCACGCTCTTGAGTAGGAGTCCGCTCTGCTGATCGTAGAAGTTGATGCTGGGGGAACCCGTATGGGGGGTCATCTGGACCTTGTAGCAGGGCTTGCCCTCCACGGCCTCGACGCCGAGGGTCTGCACCTGCTGGAAGTCCTCCTTCCAGTTTTCGCCATGGAAGCGCGCTTCCCGGGCCGCGGCGGCCTTCTCGTCGCCGGTCTTGACCTGGGGGCCCTGCATTGCGTTGAAGGCCCAGGCCACCTTGCCGTCGAAGCCTTCCTGCATCTTGCCAAGGCCCGCCAGATCGATCTCGGAATAGCTCAGGTTGGGTTCGGCCCGGTAGTTGATCAGGGTGCCCTTCAGGCCCATGCCCCCGATCTCCATGGTCCCCTTGATGATGGCCGAGTGCTGCTGGGCGTAGGCCGCGCGGCCTCCCGTGACCTGGACGAATTTGTCCAGGATGATCTCGGCCTTGGGGAGCTGCTGGGCGGCCAGAACGGGGCCCATCATGAGGATGGCGCTGAGTGCGAAGGGGGACCGGAACTGGAACATCTTCTCTCCTTGGAAATCGCGACGAAAATTCAGCATACTTGCTGACTGTGGACCTACAGGGGTGTTTTGTGGTGAGGGTTCAGCGGGACCCGCGCTGGATCCAGGCGAGGGCCTGGTCCAGAACCGGATCCTTGCCCGCCAGGAGTTCAGCCTGGGAAGGGCGCACCTCCTGATCCGGGATGACCCCTCGCCCCTCCAGGGCCTGACCACCGTCGGAGATGTAATTGGCGATGGCGTATTGGAAGCCGTCCCCGTTGGGCAGGCGCTCGAACATAGAGGGAAGGGCGGCGCCCGCCGTGCGCGTGCCGAAGATGCGGGCCCGCTTCGCGTCCTGCATGCCACCGGCAAAGATTTCGGAAGTGGAGGCCGAGCACCCGTCCACCAGGATCGCCAGGGGCCCCTTGAAACTGTGGGGCCTGGGGAAGACGACGAAATTCAGGCTGGAGCCCCTCAGGATCATGGTGCCCAGCTTCTGGCTGGGGGTGGTGGCGAACCATCCGGCGGCACCCATGGCCATGCCGCCCAGGCCGCCGGGGTTGCCCCGCAGATCCAGGACGAAGCCCTGGCAGTGTGCCTGGTCTGCCATGGAGGCCTGGAAGGCGCTCTGGAGGGTCTCGGGCTCGAACCAGGCGTTGAAGCTGAGGTAGCGGACACCTCCAGGGAGGGGCCGTGCCACCACCCAGAAGGGCATGGAGGGCAGGTTGCCGAAGGTGATGGCCCTTCCCCTGGGCGGCTCCCGGCGCAACTTCAGGGTCAAGATATCGGCGCCGCCCCGGTTGAAGGCGACCTCCGCCTCCGTGCCAACGCCCCCATCCAGGAGGGCGAGCACGGCGCGACTGGACATGAGATCGAGCTCCGTGGAGGCCTTGAAGCGCTCCGCGATCCTCTGAAGGGTGGGCTCGCAGGGTTTCCCGTCCACCCGGACCACTTCCCAGCCGGGCTTCACGCCCGCCCGGGCCGCTGAGGTTTCGGGTTGAACCCCTGTGACAAGGGCCTTGCCCCCGATCACCCTCACATCGAGGCCCGGCGCGCATCCGCCCTTCTGACCCGCGTGCAGCTCGGAGTAGACCTCTGCGGGCAGGATCCCGAAGTGGCTCTGCCCCAGCCGGGAGAGCATCTCGGAGATGATGGCCCGGGCTTTGTCAGCGGTCTCGGCCCTGTCGAGTCGAGGCTTCAGCTCGTCATGGACCCCCTGCCAATCCAGCCCACCCAGTTTGGGGTCCCAATGCCGCTCGAGGACCGTAGTCCACACGCGTTCGAAGGATTCCGAGAACTGTTTGCGCTGGAGGGGCGTGAGGGATTCCGGAGCGGAGGCCACCAGGGCGGGGAGGAGCAAACCGGGCAGGAGGAAGGAGGCTGGGCGCATGGATCACCGGATGGGTTGAGATGGGGAAATGCCTTCCACCATGATGACCTGCCTAGGGCGGCACACACCTGGCCTCCGGTCAGTGGAACGCCGTTTCCGGTGAACGGGTAGAGGAAGGGAAGAATCGGATTGCGGAGGGCCTCTGGTAGACTTCCCCCCATGTTTCCAGCGGAATTCAGGTTCGAAGTCAAACCGGCTTCAGGGGTCGGCCTGTGAGTCGGAACCTGCTACTGGGCGGTCGCGCCTACTGTCTCGTATCGGATCTGGGGGGCACGGGGCGGGGATGCTCCTGGCAACTGGTGCGGGCCGAGGAGGGTGGGGACTCCCTGCTCCTCCAGCTCTGGACCCCCAGGCCCAGCGATCGGGAACTCGACAAGCTCCGGGAAATATATCTTCAGCGATTCCTCGATGCGGAGCCCCTGGATCCGGTTTCCTGCAGCTTCGGTTTCGACGCCGACCGCGCCTGGTTCCTCCAGGCACTGCCGGGGCGGGAATTGGGGGAGTGTTGGCCAGAATCGGGTCTCTCGTATCGAGCGGCCTTCCTGGATCACGTGAAGGGTCTCCTCCGGGGCAGCAGCCACCCTCGTTTCCTCTCCCCTGCCGCCCTGAGGTTCCTGCCCGGTCGCACCCTGATTCCTCGGGTGCTGGGGGAAGCCCCCTTTGGTCTGGAGGACCTGAAGACGGCCCTGGACGCATTGGGGGGATCGGGCCTCCAGGAGGGGGAGCGTCCCTGGGAGGAGGCCCCCGGGATCTCCGATGATGTGGCCCGCCCCATCCGGGGTCGCTCCCAGGAACTCACCTATCTCAAGTCCCTGGTCTTCGGCCTGGGCGCCCCGGGCCCCAGGGAACGCATCCTAGTGCTCCAGGGCGAGGAGGGTCTCGGCCAGGATTCCCTGGCCCATTGGGCCGCCGCAGCCGTGGAGACCGAGGGCCTCTGGGTGGCGGCCTTTGAGGTGCAACACCAGGAGAAGGCGGGCTGTTTTCTCGCCCGCATGCTCCTGGATCTCCTGCGGGGCCTGGAGGCCGATTTCTATGCCGACCACGCGGAGGCCTCCCGGATCCTGGCCCGGCGCCTGTCCACCTTCGCCTTCCTGCGGGGAGGGCGGAAGGCCTCCTGCGAAGAGACCCCGGTGGATGCCGAGGAGATCGAGGCCGCTCTCCAGGTCCTGATCTTCGCCGCCGAGCTGCATCCGCGCATGCTCTTCGTGAGGGATGTGGATCGAGGGGACGGGGATCTACAGCGGATTCTCTCCGCACTGGCCCTGGGTTCTTCCCTCCCCTGGTTCTTCACCCTCACCGGACAGCCGGGTACCCTCCGGGGCTTCCTGGGCCCCCTGAAGGGCGAATCGGCGGTCTCCTTCATGACGCTCCATCGTCTGGAGGATGCGGGGCTCCTGGAGGTGATCTCGGATCTCCTGGGCCCCCACGGGTTCCCCGAGGCCTTTACCCGGGATCTCCTCCAGGCCAGCCTCGGCAATCCCGGGCTCCTGCGGGGGATCCTGGAAAAGGCCCAATTGGATGGAACCCTGGTCTGGGGGCCCCAGGGCTGGCGTCTGGCCAAGGGCAACCCCGGCACCATTCGGGTCCACGAAGACCTGGTGGTCCAGATCCTGGCGGGCCGCCTCCAGCGCATCGGTCCGGTGGGGCTGGCCGTCACCCGGGCCCTGGCCTTGGTGGACCGCCCCCTGGAACAGAGGACCTTGGGCATGGCCCTCGGGATCGCGGGCGATCCTCTGGATGAGGCCCTGCGGACCGTCACCAGTGCCCGGTTGGTCCATCTCAAGGAGGGACGGGCCTCCCTGGCGGACCCCCGCCTAGCCTCCCTGGCCCTGAATGGCAGTTCCCAGGCCGAGACCCGGCGCATGGCCAAGGCCCTTCTCCGGGCCCTCCAGGAGGAAGCGGGCCGCCCCGTGCTGGCGGTGCATCTCCAGTTCCTGGCCTCCGACGAGAAGACCGCCCTGGCTCACGTCCTGCAAGCCATCGAACAGGATCCCCCTCCGCCCCTGGAGGCGGAACTCGTGGTGCAACAGACGCTGGCGTTTCATCCGAATCCGGCCCAGCGGGCCCGGCTCTGGGAGTTCCTGGCCGATGCCTGGACCCTGGGAACCCTGGAGGGACGGGTGCCCGCCGAGGTGCTGGCCCAGCGCTCTCCGTACGAATTCGCCCTGGAATCCTTGGGTCTGGCCGAAGTGGCTCTGGGGGAATGCCTGGAGCGGGAGGAACCCTTCCGGACTCAGTTGGCGCGGGTGATGCGGAAGCGGGCCCTCCTGCAGATCCGTCTGCGCAATCTCCCCATGGCTCTTGGGGCCATCCAGGCGGCCGCCGAAGTGCTCGCGGAATGGCCCGGCCACCCGGAGCAGGCCCGGTTGCGATTGGCCTTGGGCCGGGTCCATCTGCTGGAGGGCTTCCATTCCAAGGGGGTCAAGGCCCTGGAGGAGGGGCTGCAGATCCTGGGGCCCGAAGGCCCCTTGGGAGATCAGCAGGATCGGGTGGCACTCCTGCTGGAATTGGGGCGCGCCCAAGGGCAGCGCTGCCAATTCCAGAGGGCCTTGGGCTCGCTCCAGTCGGCCCAGCGTCTCCTGGGGCACGGTCAGGATCCGGGAAGACAGGTGGAGGTGCTCGGTGTGTTGGCCCAGGTGCGTCTCGCCCTCGGCCAGCCGGATGTGGCCTACGAACATCTGCGGGAAGCCCTTCGGATGGCCCGCCTCCTGGACGATCAAGAGAAGCAGGGGGAGTGCCATCTCCTGCTGGGCAGCTTCCGGAGCCTGGAACAGAACCTGGCGCCCTCCCTGCAACACCTGGATAGCGCCCTCCAGCGCTTCAACGCCATCGGCGATTCCGTAGGTTCAGCCCGGGTGCGGGTTTGGAAGGCGCGCACCCTGGCCGCCCTGGGGGAAGCCCTGGATGCGGAAATGGAGCTCCTGAATGCCCTGAGCATGCCTCCCGAGGGGCTCACCGCTGCGGAACGTGGGGACTTCGCCTTCCTCCAGGGCGAGATCTCGGTCTTCCGAGGGGCCTTGGAGGACGCCATACGGCTCTTCCGTTCCGCTGGGGAGATCTTCGAGGGGGCCGGGCTGGTCTGGCGGGAACGCTTCGCGCGGCTCCGCCACGTTCAGGCCGAGGCCTCTTTTTCTATGGAGAAGGGGGATGGAGGGCGCCTCGAAGGGGCCTGGGCCCGCCTCGAGGAACTGAAGGCCCCTGTGGAAGGTGCCGGATCCCGGTGGCTGGAGATGGAGTGGCACAGGGCCCATGCCCTCCTCCTGATGATGGCCCTGGAACCCACCGAATCGGTGGCCTCGGAGGCCCTTGCGGCCTGGAGCGAGGTCCAGGCCGCGGCCCGGGAACTCCGCTTCCCGGCGGTGGCCCTGGAGGCCAGTTCCCAGAGCGCGGCCCTGCTCCTCAAGCGCCACGAAAAACTGGGGGCGCGCTCCCGGCTCCAGGACGCCTACGGCACCTTCCAGGAACTCTGGTCCCGGGTTCCCGAGGAGCATTCCATGGCCTTCCTGGGGCGGCCCGATATGCACCGGTTCAGGCAGGCGGTGGAAGATGCCGGTCTGCGCTTCATCCTCCCCGAGCGGGTGGACCCTCTGGCAGACTGGACTCCCACCCTGGTGAATCTGCCGGTGGTGAAGGCTGTTCGGGGGAAATGATGAGCCACGCGTCCGAGTCCAGATCCCAGGTGACGATTCCGGAACTGGCGAAGTTAAAGGCCCAGGGGCGGAAGATCGTGATGACCACGGCCTACGACGCGCCCACGGCCCGCATCGCCGACGCCGCAGGGGTCGATTCGATCCTGGTGGGCGATAGCCTCGGGAACGTGTGCCTGGGCTTTGAAAGCACCCTTCCGGTCACCATGGCGATGATGCAGCACCATCTGGAGGCCGTGGCCCGGACCCAACCCAGGGCCCTGCTCCTGGGGGACATGCCCTATCTTAGCTACCACCTGGGAAAAGAAGACGCGATCCGCAATGCGGGAGCCTTCATCCGAGTGGGGGCCCAGGGCGTGAAGCTGGAGGGCGGCGTTAAGCGGGTCCCCGTGGTCCGTGCGCTGGTGGATGCGGAAATCCCCGTGATGGGCCACCTGGGGCTCACGCCCCAATCCCTCAACGCCATGGGCGGCTACAGGGTGCAGGCCAAGGATGGCCAGCATGCCCTCGAACTCCTGGAGGATGCCCTGCGGCTCCAGGATGCAGGCTGCTTCGGCCTCCTCCTGGAGGGCATTCCAGCCGAACTGGCCGCCAAGGTCACCGAGATCCTGGAGATCCCCACCATCGGCATCGGGGCGGGAGCCGGCTGCTCGGGGCAGGTGCTGGTCTTCCATGACCTGCTGGGCATCCTGCCCGGGACCGGGCCTAAATTTGTTCGGAAGTACCTCGATGGGTACGGCTTGATGGTGGAGGCCATGTCTAAGTGGGCCAGCGACATCCGTGAAGGTGGGTTCCCGGAACCTGCGGAATCCTATATGCTTCCAGAGGCTACTCGGAAGCTTTTGAGCACATGGCGCCCTTCGGCCCATACTGAACCCGAAGCCACCGATTGAACGGGAGTCCCCCCATTGTCCATGCGAATCGTTCGTACCATCCCTGAGCTGCGTGCTGTTCTCAAGGCGCTGCGGGAGAATGGTAGCCGCATCGGCTTCGTGCCTACCATGGGCTTTCTCCACGAGGGCCATGCCGCGCTGATCCGGCAGAGCACAGCCCGCTGCGATCACACCGTGGTCTCCATCTTCGTGAACCCCGCCCAATTCGGTCCCACGGAAGATCTTGCCAACTATCCCCGGGACCTGGACCGGGATCAGGCCCTCTGCCTCAAACTGGGCGTCAGCGTGCTCTTCCTACCTGAGGTCTCCGAGGTCTATCCCACGGGTTTCTGCACCTTCGTGGAACCCGGCCAGCTCGGCAATGAACTCTGCGGGGCCTTCCGGCCCGGGCATTTCCGGGGGGTCGCCACCGTCGTGGCCAAGCTCTTCAACATGGTGCTGCCGGATCTGGCCTTCTTCGGCCAGAAGGATCTGCAGCAGACCGTCGTGATCCGCCGTATCGTCCGGGACCTGAACATGCCCGTCGATATCGTGGTGGCGCCCATCGTGCGGGAGGCCGACGGGTTGGCCCTCAGCAGCCGGAATGCCTATCTCAGCCCGGCGGATCGCAAGCGGGCCCTCTGTCTGAGCCGGGGTCTCTTCGCGGCCGAGGAGGCCTTCCAGGCAGGGGAGCGTCGTTCGGAACGCCTTCTGGAATTGGCCCGCCCCCACCTGGGGGAAGTCGACGAGCTGCAGTACCTGGCATTGGTGGATGCCCAGAGCTTAGACCCCCTGGGTCAAGAGGTGACGCGGACCGCCGCCATGTGCGTGGCGGCCATCATCGGCAAGACCCGCCTCATCGATAACGTGCTCCTGGCTCCCGATCCCGATTCGGCCCATTTCACAAGCCATCTGGAGATGGACTAGGGCCCGCGCGGATGCTGGTCACGGCGTCCTGGACGGGAATCCTTCAAGGCGCGATGATTTAGATAGGCCGGGACCTCCTGGGGAGGCCTGGACCCGGAGGCCACCATGCTTCGACAATTCCTGCTCGGCAAGATCCATCGCGTCACCGTCACCCGGGCCGATCTGGACTATGTGGGTTCGATCACCATCGATCCCCTCCTCATCGAAGCGGCCGGCTTCATGGAAAACGAGAAAATCGATATCTATGACATCACCAACGGGTCGCGCCTCTCGACCTACGTCATCCCGGGTCAGCCAGGCTCCGGTGAAGTGGGGATCAATGGCGCCGCGGCCCATCTGGTCACCAAGGGAGATCTGGTGATCCTGGCGGCCTATGGCTACCTGACCGAGGCCGAGGCCCAGCATCACGAGCCCAGGGTGGTGTTCGTGGACGAGCGGAACAGGATCACTTCGAAGGCACACCAGGAGAGGACTCCAGGCGTGACCGACGCCTTCGCCTGAAAATACTTGAACGAAGGCCTTCCCAGGTTTCTCGGGTCCTGGTAAAAAAAGGATGTCCTACGGACTGGTACGCCCGCGGGAACCTGGGGGGATGCGCGCCGCATCTTCGCCGAGTTCGAAGAGAGGTTTTAGCCATGGAAGTCCGCCGATCCCTGGTGGTCAATGCGACCCCCCTGGAGACGCGCATCGCCCTTCTTGAGAATGGGCAGGTGTGCGAGCTCTTTATTGAACGCAGTTCCCATATCAGTCAGGTGGGGGATGTCTACAAGGGCCGGGTGGCCAAGCTGCTGCAGGGCATGCAGAGCGCCTTCGTGGCCATCGGCGGCCCCAAGGATGGCTTCCTCTACCTGGATGAGCCCGAGGCCCACCGGCTGGGGATTGAGGAGAGCGCCGAAGAGGAGGATCCCGAGGCGGTTCTCGAGTTCGAAGCGCTCCCGGTGGTGCTCCCTCCCGTGAAGGAAGGCGAGGACGTGCTGGTGCAGGTGGTGAAGGACCCCATCGGCACCAAGGGGCCCAGGCTCTCGCGGCATATCAGTTTCCCCGGGCGCTTTCTCGTATTCATGCCGGGCGTGGAACACGTGGGTATCAGCCGCAAGATCACGGACCCCATGGAACGGGACCGGCTGCGCCAGCTCATCAAGAGCCACACCCAGGCCGGCGAGGGCTTCATCGTGCGCACCGCGGCCATCGGCGAAAAGGACGAGGACCTGGTGGCCGACGTGGCCTTCCTCCGGGAACTCTGGGCCGAGGTGCGCGCCCGCAGTGGCCAGTGCCATGCGCCCTGCCTCGTGTGGCA
Source organism: uncultured Holophaga sp. (assembly GCA_963664825.1). Lineage (GTDB taxonomy): Bacteria > Acidobacteriota > Holophagae > Holophagales > Holophagaceae > JAYREN01. The sequence continues at coordinate 1,264,545 of OY761614.1, read as the reverse complement.
GGATTCGCGCCTGCTCCAGAAGGTATTGCGGGATCTCTTCCGGGAGGAGGTGGCCAGCTTCTGGGTGGATAGTCCGGATACCTATCAGGAGGTGGTGGATTTCGTGGCCCGGCTGCACCCGGAATGGGTCAGTCGCGTGAAACATTTCACCAGCGATCTGCCCATCTTCGACGCCTTCGGCATTGAGAAGGAAGTCGAACTGGCGCGCCACCCCAAGGTCTTCCTCAAGCAGGGAGGCTCCCTGGTCATCAACCAGACCGAAGCGCTGGTGAGCGTGGATGTGAACACCGGCAAGTTCGTGGGCAAAAAGGATCTGGAGGAGACGGTCTTCCTCACCAACCTGGAGGCCATTCCCGAGGTGGTGCGCCAGCTGCGCCTGCGCAACATGGGCGGCATCATCGTCATCGATTTCATCGACATGATGGAGGCCGCTCATCGGGAGACCGTCATGAACCGCCTCCAGGAGGAGCTCCAGCGAGACCGCAATCACGCGCGGGCCGTGGAGATAAGCGACTTCGGCCTGGTAGAGATGACCCGCAAGCGCACGGGTCCCAGCCTGGACCGCATCCTGACCGCTCCCTGCCCCCACTGTGATGGTTCGGGGCGCCGCCTCAGTCCCGAGACCGCCCTCCTGGCGGTGTATCGGGAGATCGCCCGCCTGGGCGAGACCCTGCGGGGCGGCACCCTGAGGATCTCCATGCACCCCGAGTACAGGCTGGCCCTCTTGCCCGAGACCCGGGATGGCGTGCATCAGCTGGCTCGCGCCTTCGGGGCCCAGGTGGCCTGGATCGACTGCGGCGAGGGACCCGTGCATGCCGTGAGCTTCGAAGTGTCGCGGTGAAATGAGGCTCAGGCGCCGGTTTCCTCCAGCAGCTGGGGCCAGACCACCGGTGCGCTGAGGAGTCCGCTCTCCTCGAAGTGGCGGCTCTCGATGAGGTAGCGGTAGCCCTGTTCGGTGAGGAAGAGCTGGCGGTTGCGAGCGAATTCCTGTTCGCTGGTGTCCCGGCTGATGAGGCTGTAGAAGTACGAAACATTGCGTTCGCCCTTGGGGCGGAGGATGCGCCCCAGGCGCTGGGCTTCTTCCTGCCTAGAGCCGAAGGTGCCGCTCACCTGGATGGCCACGGAGGCGTCGGGCAGATCGATGGCGAAATTGGCCACCTTGCTGACGATGAGGACCTTGAGGTGACCGGAGCGAAATTCCCCGAAGAGGCGCTCCCGTTCCTTCTCGGGCGTCTGGCCCGTGAGGACCGGGGCCTTCAGGCGTTCGCCCAGGATCCTGAGCTGCTCGAGGTACTGGCCGATGACGAGCACGGGATCGTGGGGATGGCCCTTCAGCAGTTCGTCGACGACCATCAGCTTCATGCTGTTCTCGCTGGCGATGCGGAAGCGCTGACGCTGGTCGGCCACGGCGTATTCCATGCGCTCGTCGGTCGGCAGGGGGACGCGGATCTCCAGGCAGTGGGCCGTGGCGATGAAGCCGTCCTTCTCCAGCGTCTTCCAGGGCACATCGACCCGCTTCGGGCCGATCAGCGAGAAGACATCCTCCTCCTTGCCATCCTCGCGCACCAGCGTGGCTGTGAGGCCCAGGCGGCGTTTGGCCTGGAGCTCGGCCACGGCGCGGAAGATCGGCGCGGGGAGCATGTGCACTTCGTCATAGATCACCAGACCCCAGTTGGCGGCCTCGAAAATCTTAAAGTGTTCGAAGGCCGCGCCCTTGCTGCGGCGATAGGTGAGGATCTGGTAGGTGGCGATGGTGACGGGCTTGATCTCCTTGGTGTCGCCGGTGTAGAGCCCGATCTGGTCCTCGGTGAGGGTGGTCTTGTCGAGAAGCTCCTGCTTCCACTGCTTCACGGCCGTCACATTGGTGGTGAGCACCAGCGTATGGGTCTGGAGCCGGGCCATGCAGGCGATGCCGATGACGGTCTTGCCCGCGCCGCAGGGCAGCACCAATACCCCAGCGCCGCCCTCGGGCCCACCTCCCGCATGGAAGACGTCCGCCGCGGCCTTCTGGTAGGCCCGGAGGCGGAAGGGGCGTCCGGTGCCTGCCAAATTCGCGGAAAGTTGGAAGGGCAGGGCGTCGCCATCCTTGTAGCCGGCCATGTCCTGCACGGGATGGCCCAGGCGGACGAGCTGGAGCTTGGCCTCGCCCCTCATGCCCTCCTGCAAATAGACGCCCCGCTGGTCGGGATAGGGTTCGGCCAGGAGGCCCTGGAGGTTCTTCTGGTTTTCGAGCTCCCAGAAGAGGCCCCGGTCGGAAGTCTCCAGGGCTAGGCGCTCACCCCTGCGCACGAGCTTCAACTTCCCGTAGCGCGTGGCATGGTCCCGGATCTCCTGGAGGAGATTCTGAGGTAGGGGGTATCTGGACCAGCGCTCGAGGGTCTCCAGGATCTCATCGCAGGGGACGCCCGAGGCCGAGGCGTTCCAGAGGGAAAGGGGCGTGATGCGGTAGGTATGGATGTGCTCGGGGCTCTTCACCAGTTCGGCGAAGCGGGCCAGTTCGTCCCGCACCTGCTCGAAAGCCGGATGGGCGACCTCCAATAGCAGCGTGCGATCGCTCTGGACGATCAGGGGATTCTCTGGACGGAGTGCGATCAATGGAAGACCTACTCAAACCCTTGAGCCTAGAGCGGGATTCCAAGAGGGTCAACGAAGGGTGTAGGAGGATACCGATGGAGAAGAAAACTGGCTTTTGCGGGCCTTCCGTGAGAGCCTGATCGATCACCTGTACATGCGGGTGCGGGCGAGGTTCCATGGCTCAGACCCACTACCAGTTGCTGTCCCATTGCAGTGATGAGCAACTTCGCAGGATCTGTGAGCGCAGGAAGTTGCCGCTGCCTCAACATTGGGAAGAGGGGGCCGAGGGGCGCGTGCGCCTGCTCAAGACCATGGCCTTCCATCTCGAGGAAAATCGGAACCTCACCAACGCCCTGGCCGATCTCGATAGCGCTCATCTGAAGGCCCTCAAGCGGCTGGCCGAGGATGGCGCCCAGCCCGCCGAGGCTTTCGTGCCCCTCCTGGCCGATCTCGGCCTGGTACTGCCTGCTCCGGAGGGCTGGACGCTCGCAGCCCGCATTGCCGATGCCCTGGCGGACTTCGACGAGAGCGCCCTCAACTTTCAGGCCGAACTCGGCACCCAGGTGGAAGAGGCGCCCCTCTACGGATTCTCCCTGGCGCTGACTTCGGTGCTGCTCCGCTGCATGGGGGGCATCCGGGTCCTCAAGGGGGGCCTGCCGGCCAAGAAGGAACTGGGCCAGCTCCTGAATCGCAATTCCCATCTCAAGGAAGAGCGGGATGCCACCCTGGCCTTCGCCCTTCTGCACCGCCTGGGTCTGCTCTGGAGCCGGGAGGGCCGCGTCGATACCCTGCTGCCAGCCGTGCTGCTGCACCCCCCCCGCTGGGTGGCGGAGCGGGCCTTCGCCAAGCTCTTGGAGGACGATCTCAAGCTCTGGACCATGCCTCCAGCGGAGGATCGGGCCTTCCTCATGCGTCACCTCCTGGAACGCCGGGGGCAGATCCTCTCCATCCATCCCTTCCTGGCCTTCCTCAGGACCCTGCACGCGTTGAATGTGGACCGCACCCGGGATGTCTTCCTGCCCTTCCTCCGCCGGATGGGGATCGTGGCCATGGATGCGGAGCGGGAGCACGTGATGCTCACGGCCCATGGCGAAGCCCTGGCCCAGGAATACCTGCTGCGGGATCACAGGGGCACGGAGGCCCACTGGGTGCCCTTCCTGGCCGAGCAGCCCCTGGTGGTCCAGCCCAATCTCGAACTCCTCACGCCCATGGGTCAGAACCCTCACCGGCTCCTGCGCCTGGCCCAGCTTGGCGACGTGGAATCCATGGACACCATGATGGGCCTGCGTCTGGGGCCCGATACCCTCATCCGCGCCCTGGATGCTGGGTTGAGCATCGAGGAATTGAGGATGCGCCTGGGGAGCGGGAACACGGGCATTCCCCAGACCCTAACGCAGCTGCTGGACGATCTGGGTAACCGCCTCGGCGAGGTGGAGGTGGTCCAGGGTGTGAGGCTCGTGAAGGCCCGCACGAAGGAATTGGCCGAGGAACTGCTGCTCCGGCCAGAAATGGCCCCCCTGGGTCTCAAGGCGATCTCGGAGACGGTGCTGCAGGCCAGCGGCCCCGGCAATGCCTTCGCCCTGCTCAAGCAGGCGGGCTTCCTGCCCAAGCCGGGCCGCTTCCTGCCCCTCAGCCTAGATGGCGACGAATCGCTGTATCTCTGGGCCCTGGCCTGCCTCGCCTTCGTCAACGAGAAGGGCATGAACCACTACCTGGAGCCCGTGAGGCAGATGATCCAGGCCGCCCTTCAGCGCATCCAGAGCGAGGATCCCGCCCTCTACACCGAGGTCCAGCGCCGGATTCCCATGCTGAACCTGGGGGGTGGTCCCCAGGCCACCGAAGAGACCCAGCGCATCCTGGAATACGGTGTCACCTACAACCTGATGGCCGAACTGACCTACATGCCCCTGGCCGCCCACCGGAGCCAGCTGCGCCGCGTCACGCCCCAGGCCGTGGATGGCGAGCATCTCCGCGCCTTCTGCCACCTACATCAGGAGGAGATGTCCTTCCGCCTGAGCCGCATCGTGGGGGTCCGCCTGCTCAACGAGAAGGGTTGGACGCCGGGACTTCAGTCCCAGGCGGGCTAGCCACCCTCGAGGTTTTGGGGCTGAGGCCAGCCCTCCTGGTGATCGCAGTCTTTTCTTGGCGTTCTGGACGGTGAGAGCCCCCTCCGGCAGCGTCCTGTCACCGCAAAGAACGCAACGAGCGCAAAGGGATTCAGCCAGCCGTTTCCTGAAGGCGCTTGTCGATGCGATCAGCCATGCGCTCGAGGAGATCCTTCAGCTCGGCGCGGCCATCCTTGGTGTCCTTGTCCATCTTCCGCTCGATCTGGAGCACGGATTTCTGGAGCTGGTTGACCAGCCCCTTGATCTCATCCATGTCGTCCATGAGTTGGTTGACTCGGGAATCAGGGGGGCGGCTATTGCTGAAGACCGCCATGCCCGCGAGGACTGCGGCCAGAGCCGAGACCATCAGGATGAGGAAGAGCAGGCCGTTGCTCATGGAACGCCTCCGTTTCCTTCATCGTAGCGGCTTCGCCGGGGCTTGATACCAGGGTGCGTTCGAAGATAGCGATCTGCGAAGCAGAGCGCGTCAAGCGCAGCAGCGCAGACCGGCCAGGGGCCGAGGCTGCGATGCGGAGCGACTTCGAACGCCCGACTACATTCTCGATTATTGAGTGCGAATCGGCATGAATCACAAAGGGCGGCGAACCTGGTCTCCCAGCGCTACGCCGCCCTTCGCTTGAATGGGTGCTCCTCGATCAGTGGCCCTTCACCATCTGGGTGTCGGCGGCGGAGGGAAGGGGACTGCGGTTCACGGGGATCACCAGTTCCTTGCCTTGGCGTCGGGGGCTCTTGGGGCCTTCCTTCTGCAGGGTGCGGATGAATGCCTCCCGGGCCTCGCGTTCGGTCTTGAGCTGGTCACTCACGGCCACGAGCTGGGCGCGGTGTTCCTGGTCCTGATGAACGAGATTCTGGGCGAGGATATCGGCGCGCTGCTTTTGGTGGAAGCCCCAGAGGCCCATGCCCGTGAGCACAAGGGCGAAGGGAAGGGCCGCGGCCAGGAGCATCCAGCTGGGCCGCTGGCGAGAGGTGCGCCGACGGCGCTCGGCTTCCCGGCGGAGATCCTCGGCCAGGGCGATGATCTCAGGGGTGGCCTCGGCCTGGAAGAAGTTGGCGGCGGGGCCGCCCAGGAGCCCGCGGAGCTCCTCGCGGAGTGCGCGATCTTCGGCGGATTCGCCAATGCGGGCGGGATCAAGCCAGGACATGGATGCCTCCAGATGGATTCAATAGATCGCGAAGCTGGGCCTTGGCCCTGAAGATGCGGGTCTTGACGGTGGCCTGGGGAATGGCCAGGATATCGGCGATTTCCTTGATGGACAGGCCTTCCACCACGAAGAGCCAGAGCGCTTCGCGGAAGGTGGGGGACAGGGTGCGCATGCGTTCGCGAACCTCGGCGCTGAGCAGCATCTCGTCGGCCTCGGCCGGGCGACCGGGTTCCATCACGGATTCCAGGCTGAGGTTCTTGTTCTTCATGGGGCGGCGTTCGGTGAGAGCCAGGGTGCGCACGGTGCCATAGAGGAAGGCCGTGGGGTGATCCACGGCGACTTCACGCTGCATGAGGATGACGAAGGCCTCCTGGGCGATATCCTCGGGATACCTCGCGCCATAGCGGAGGGCGTAGCTGACGAGACGGGGATAGAGCGCTGCAAAGGCCTCATGGAATTGGGAATGGGGGCCAAAGGGAGTGGTGCTGTTGTTCAGAAGCTGCATGCGGGGCTCCGGCAATCCAATGCGCCTGGGGTGGACAATGTTCCCCGGCCCCGGGGTCGAGAGCCCCGAGACCAAGTAGTCTAGGGGACATGGGGAACGGGAAGGGTCACGAGCGTGCAACTTGGGAAGGGCCCCTGGGACCCTGGCGCGACGCCCTGGAGGACCTGGGCCTGATGGGGCTGGTGCCGCCTCCCCTGGAGTCTCAACCGGAGCCCGCATCCCGGCCCAGTGAGCCCACTCCCGTGCCCCCAAGGCGGCCAGTGGCTCCCCCTGCCTTCGCGCCTCCCACGGATCCCGTGGGTTGTCCGCCTCCGGAGGCCCTCGCCGCCGCCTCGAGCCTGGAGGCCTTGGAGGGCTGCATCCAGGGGTGCCTGGCCTGCCCCCTGGGCCCGGGTCGCCTCCGCTTCGTCTTCGGGGAAGGCAGCGCCACCTCGAGACTCATGTTCATCGGGGAGGGCCCGGGCCGGGATGAGGATCTGCAGGGCCGTCCCTTCGTGGGGAAGGCCGGCGAGCTGCTGGACAAGATGATCGGAGCCCTCGGCCTCCAGCGCGCCGATGTCTATATCTCCAATATCGTGAAATGCCGTCCCCCGGATAATCGCACCCCCACTCCCCAGGAGGCCCAGCGCTGCATGGGCTACCTCCGGCGGCAGATCGAACTGGTGCATCCGGCCGTGATCATCACACTGGGAGCCACACCCCTGCGGGAGCTCCTGGGCGTGACGACAGGCATCACGCGGACCCGCGGCCAGTGGCAGCGTCTGGAGATGCTGGGGGGCATTCCCGTCATGCCCACCTTCCATCCCGCCTATGTGCTGCGCCAGTACACCCAGGAGGTGCGGCGTGCGGTCTGGGCCGATCTCCAGGCCGCCAAGGCCTGGAGCGACACCCACTAGGCCCCCAGGGAGGCCGCCAGGAAGGCCGCAAGGCCCTCCCGGGCTTCCGGGGGCATGGTGGTGAAGCCGATGCCGATTCCCATGAATTCCAGGCCGGGCTGCCCCGTCTGGGCGCCGATGGCGTAGCGGACCTGGGCGGTGATGGAGCCCTGGGGCAGATCGGGGTGTTCGAAGCCCAGTTGTTCCAGGATCGTCTCAGGCGCGAAGAGGCCCTGGTCCCGTAGGCCGACCATCGCGAAGCATCCACCCAGGCTCACATTGGTGATCCGGACCTGGCGGAAAGGGTGGCCTTTCACCAGAAAGTGAATGGAATGCTCCGGGCCCAGAAACAGGCGGCGGCCATCCCTGCGTTCATCGGAGGAGTCCATGGTGGGCCTTGCGGAAGGGGTGAGGCCGAAGCTTACACCCTTTCCCGGGAGGGGCGGAGCGGGTAGACTAAGGGGCACGGAAAACGGCCTAACCCAACGAGGGACAGGGGCCCCACCGGGGAGCCCTGGCAGGGATTGGTACCCTGCCTAACCAAACGGGGACGACGCAATCGCGCTGGCCACACCTAATTCGGAGTAAATCATGGAAGTCCTCCTCATCGAGAACATCCCCCACCTTGGCGTTCGTGGCGACGTGGTCAACGTCAAGGACGGCTATGCCCGCAACTTCCTGCTTCCCCGGAAGAAGGCTTTGCCCGTCACCGCGGGCAACAAGCGCCAGATCGAGCTGGAGAAGGAGCGGAACCTGAAGCTCCGCGCCAAGGAACTGGCTGCGGCCGAGTCCCTCAAGGAGAAGCTCGAGGTCCTGAGCCTACGTACCGCCCGCAAGACCGGCGAGCAGGGACATCTGTTCGGTTCCGTGACCAACGCAGACGTGGCCGACTTGCTCAAGGGCAAGGGCTTCGAGATCGACAAGCAGTCGATCACCCTGCCCCATGTCAAGGACCTCGGCACCTACGTCGTGGAGATCCGCGTCTATACCGGAGTCCATGCCAAGCTGAACCTCGAAGTCGCCGCCCTCGCCGAGTAGTCGGTTTTAAGCATCCATCCTCACGTTGAAAGGACACCCATGAGCATCACGACCCCCAAGCCCGAAACCCTGGGCATCCCCGAACTGGCCGCATCTCTCGCCGAGGCCCATGATCTGACCAAGGCTCGTGCCAAGGCCATGTTGGACGGTCTCCGTGACGATATCGTCGCGAACCTCCTGGTGGGCAAGCGCGTCAATCTCTTCGGGTTGGGCACTTTCGAAGTGCGTGACACCAAGGCGAAGGTCGGTCGCAACCCCAAGACCGGCGAGAGCATCCAGATTCCCGCCGGCCGCAAGGTCGTCTTCAAGGCCGCCAAGGGCCTGAAAGACCAGATGTAAGCGACCGCCGGGTGACGGAGGACGCGCCAGTGGCGCGTTCGAAGTCGGGACCCGGCGAGGAGCTTATGCCACGAGTGGGATAGCTCGCAGGAGGCCGCCGTAAGGCGGCCTCCGTCGTTGTGGGAAACGACCTTGCGGCCGTGCGAGGTCGTCTTCACCATCCGACCGAAGCAGAGCGGAGGGAGGATGGGACGGAATGGCCCGTAGGGCCATTGCCGCCCCGAAGGGGCGAGGCGCGGAGCGCCGAGTCAGGGCCGCCAAGGGCCTCAAGGGTTAGTTACAGGCCCAGTGCCTACGCCTCCCCCCTCCCATGCGTGGGGTAGGGTGCGGCGCTTTTCTGTAGGGCCTGGCCCAGCCAATCGATGGCCCGCCCCAGGTGGGCCATGTTGCTCAGGGCCTCGGCATCGCCCTCCACCTCCCCCGGCCCCAGGCCGTAGCCCATGTTCCAGTAGGTGGAGCCCGGCACGATCATCTGGGAGATGAAGAAAAGGTGATTCATGGTGTCGAAGACATGGATGGATCCGCCGCGCCTCGCGGTCACCACCGCCGCGCCGATCTTCCCCGCCAGGGCCGAACCGTTGGCCATGGCCACGAAGCCCGCCCGATCGATGAGCGCCTTCATGTCACTGCTCACATCCGCGAAGTAGGTCGGCGAGCCCAGGAGGATGGCATCGGCCGCCAGCATCTTCTCGAAAACCCCGTTGAAATCGTCCTTGGCGAACAGGCAGCGGTTGTTCCGATGCTCCCAGCACTGGTTGCACGCGCGGCACCCATGGATATTCCTGCCGCCGATCTGCACGATCTCCGTGGTCCATCCCGCCTCGGTCAGTGGCTCCAGCACGGCTTCCAAGAGCCTGTGGGTATTGCCGCCCTTTCTCGGGCTTCCGTTGATGGCGATGGCTTTCATGATGCCTCCTGTACTCCCCGTGGGCCCTGACGATAGAGATGAATGTCTGGCGACACACCATGGAGGCCGTCGGCAACTTGGACCCTGAAGGACTTCGGGTTGGAAGGTGGGGTTGGAAAGGCGCTCAGGGCTGGGTGCCGCCGACCTCGGTCAGCTCTTCTTGAACATGACGATCCGGTTGGTATTGGTCCCCTTGTCCTGGTTGTCGACGCCCCAGATGTGCGAGGTCTTGGTGAAGACTTGCTCGTTCACAAGGATCCCCAGTCCTTCGAAGCCTGCGGCCACCCCCACCTGAAGCACGGCATCTTCAAGGCAGACCGATCCTCCATGGACTTCCCCCACCTCGAAGGCAACATGGCCCCCTGGGTGGGTGATGCGGAATAACTCGTGGAGGACGTCCTGCATGACCCCGCTCCAGATCCGAAGGGTCTTGGCCATCGTGATGCCCTCCCCGATGGCATCGGAATCGAGGCCGTTGAACCAGCAGCGCAGCCAGTTGTCCGGTGTATATTGCACAACGTCGAGGAACGGCGGCGAGGTCACCGTGAGGGCGACCGTGTCGTTGGGGATCTCGGGCGTCCTCCTGGCGTCACCCGTAAGGAATCGGGCCGAGGATGCCGCTTCGCTCAGGTTTCGGCGTTCCTCCGGGGTGATCCCCTTCAGGAGCTGGCGGGTCTTCTTCATGATCAAGGCGTGGGTGCTCCGATAGGGGGGCACCTGGTCCCGCTTGAGGTTGATCAGGACCTGGCGCTTGGCGCTGGCGGCCTGGTTGGGAGGGAGCGTGTAGACGCTGAAGAAACCAGGGCTGTGACCGGTCAGGCGGTTGGTGGCCACCATACGGATCCACCGGTCCAGATCATCCTCATTGCCCCCCTCCTGGCGTTCGATGAGGTAGGCCCGCAGGGCCCGGATCTCCGCTTCCGTATCCGCATGGTAAAACATCGTGAGATCGAGGTCGTCGGTGGCCGTGCCGGAGAGGGGGATCTCTTCCAGCCGTGCTCTGACGGCCTCCGGTTCAGGTAGGGTGAGCCTTGGCTGCGCCAGCATCCGGGAAAGGGGATTGATGTCGTTACTGATGACCCGGCGTCCCCGCAAGGCCGCTTCGACGGCGGTCGTGCCCCGGCCCCCGAAAGGGTCGTATACCAAGTCCCCCGGTTGGGTGAGCTTCTCGATGAACAGCCCGGGCAACTGCGGCTTGTAGCAGGCACGATAGCTCACCTCGTGGAGGTTGGAGGCCTGGCGCTGCCGCGAAGTCCAGAATTCCCGGGTCAGGACGGGGTATTTCCGATTGCCTACCAGGGTCTCACCCCATTCCCCTGCGTCATCCGGGGCGAAGGTGGCGAGCCGATGGCGGTCCTGGAGGGTCACGGCGTCCGGAATGGGGAGGGTCCGTGACAGGCGGGCCTTCTCCGCTTCCACCGCTTCACGCCAAGCGCTTAGTACGCCGGGGTCTAAACCCGCGAGCAGGCCCTCCATGAATTCATTGGTGTTCAAGACTTCCACTGCGGCTCCGATCCGAGGTCCTTCATTCTACCGGACCGCCTGTTCAAGCAGGTGGCGCGGCGGATTTCGAATCCCGTCGGCCGCCCCCATGGATCAAAAAGGCCCCGCTGGGCGGGGCCTTTGATCTGGGGCGGCTGATGGGATTCGAACCCACGACACCTGGAATCACAAGAAAGGTCCCGAAATTGCTAGAGCTAGTGATGGTGAGGGTTTGACGGGACACCTTTGCAGGTGCCCCACACATACGCCACAGACTTGCATCAATCGACAGTCCGCGAGTGGGATTTGGTCTCCTTGGCTCGGCCAGACCTGGGCTTGGGGAGGGGAGGTTGTGCATCAGTTTATCAACGGCAGAAGTGTGATGCTAACCCGGGGGCACAGCACCTACTGTTCCGTACCCTCAGACAGTATCTGTAAGACTTGCTCGTAGGCGAACAACCGGTTTCGTCGCCCTCCGGTGATCTCACGGACGATGCCCATCTCGACCAGGGCCTTCAGTGCCTTGTTCACCGTGGCTGGGGATAGGTTCTCCGCGTTCCCGACGGCGGAGGCAGAAGCGATGGGTCGTCCCTTCAAGTAGTGGTGGACCTGCAACACGGAGCCCGCGATCTTGCCTTTTCCCTGAATGCGCTTCCGGTCGTCGGTGAAGAGCTGGAGCAGCCGTTGGGCCGTGCTGACCGCGCTGTCGGAGGTCTCAGCGACACCCTGAAAGAAGAAGTCGAGCCATGCTTCCCAGTCACCCTCAAGGCGAACCTTCTGCAGCAGCTCGTAGTAGGTTTCCCGGTGCTGTTTCAGGAAGAGGCTGAGGTAGAGGAGAGGTTCGCGCAGCACGCCGTCCGCGCTGAGGAGCAGGGTGATGAGTAGACGCCCAACGCGCCCGTTGCCGTCCAGGAAGGGGTGCATGGTCTCGAACTGGATGTGTGCCAGGGCCGCCCTGGTGAGGGGATCGGCGATGGCCGCGTCCTCGTGCAGGAATGCTTCCCAAGCACCCAGGCAGCCGAGGAGTTCCTCGTGGGGGGGTGGAACGAACTTGGCGTTGCCGGGGCGGCTTCCACCGATCCAATTCTGGCTCGTCCTGAACTTCCCGGGCTGCTTCCCGCTGCCTCGGCCCGAGGAGAGCAGGACCTCATGGATCTCACGAATGAGTCGCAGGCAGAGGGGGAAGCCCTCCTTGAGCCGCTTCAATCCGTGGTTCAAGGCGGCGACATAGTTGGATACCTCGACCACATCGTCGAGGGGGACCCCCGGAGCGTGCTGGTTCTCGTAGGCCAACAGATCCGAGAGGGAGGATTGCGTCCCCTCGATCTGGCTGGAGAGCACGGCCTCTTTGCGGATGTAGCTATAGAGGAACAGGGCAGGTTCTGGCAGGAGGGCTGTGACTCCGTCAAGACGGCCAAGTGCCAGAGCGGCCCGTTGCTGGGCAGCCAGAAGGGAGGGTGTCCACTCGATGCCCGGGCTGGGGGGAAGGGGGGTTGGGACGAAAGCCCGGACCTCCTCTCCTTGGGTGGATTGAACGACATAGCGGCCTGAGATATCCCGCTTCATGGTCCCCCCCAGAATTAAAACAAGGATGGACCTTATTTTGCGATGGCGCAAGTTTTTAAAATAGTGAGACCGGTTGTTTCAAGTTCTGAAGAGGGGTATGGATCTACTTTGAGGCCCCTGCGCCCCAGCCCAGGTGGGAGACGGAGGTCGAGCCCAGCCCCAGCCCTTCCCGCTTCCCCTCGGCATTCACGACCATGGCCCCAATCACCGCCAACAGCGCCACGCATCCAAGTTCGTGACGACTTGCTCCGTCAGCAGGAGGGCCTGGAGAGAAATCTGACGGTGGCAGAGGCAACGTACTACTGGCTGAAGAGCCGATCGTAGCAACGCCGCCTCAGGGTAGGTGGAACCCCGCCTTTACCTCGCCCAGGCCGAGGGTCGGGAAGGTCCGGCCAAGCCCTAGCTGGCCAGCGGGGGCGTCGGAACCCCACACCCACAGCGTGCCATCCAGGCCCACCGCGAAGGAATGATCGTCCCATGCGCTCACCTGGCGGATTCCGGCGAGGTTGTCCGACGCTGACCATTCTTGCGGTAGGGCTTGAGCCCATAGCGGCGGCAGAGGGCCAGGAAGAGTTTGAGGTTCCACCCGTCGCCAAGGGTGAAGCGCATCTCGATGGGGGGCTCCTGACCTTCCGGGCCCCGCAGCTTGACCTGAATGCGCTCCCTGGCCGCCTGGGCGGCATCCCGCTCCCCGGCGGTGGCAGCCCCGGCGAAGAGGCCCTCAATCTGCCTCAGTTTCTCCTTCAGCTCCGCTTCGCTGGTCATGGTGCTCCGGGACTCGCTTAATGCGGTTAGCGCCTCTGCTTGTTCGCCTTATTCGCTTCTTTCCGAGCTTCTCTGGCCATCCGGCGTCGCTCCGCCCGGTTCATTTGGGCACAAGACTGGTAGTCGTAGGACTTCGGTCCGCCGAAGTTGAAAGGCATCGGGAACTCGTGACTCCTACTTCCAAAGAAACGCACATCCTTGGCCGGTGTCTGCATTACATCAAGCTCCTCCATCATCTCCTTCCCAAGGGTGGATTCCTCTTGACTCATTTCTTTAGTGAGATCGACGTATAGGAAGTCTATGGAGGCTGCCTTCTCCGAGAAAGGCTCAGACGCGATACCGATCGCTTCGGTCACGTGAGGGAATCGCACCTTGATCCCGTGGCAGTAAGCGAGCAGTGAAGCCGAACGCACCTCCCGGTAAGCCTGATAGTCCACATCCGGCGGCTTCGGGGCCGTTAGGAAAACGTACGCTCGGGCAACGTTGTCGCGGCTCAGAACTATTTGTGCGAATTTCTGACCGGGCTCGCTCCTAGAGAGCGCCAAGCGGAGGTGGTTGGCGAGCACCCGTCTTGCCAGTCGGGACTCTGCTGCGAGGGCGCGCAGGATTCGCTCGTGGTCGCTGGGCTCCGGTGGCATCTCGGGGATCCCCGGGAGCCCAATCGCTGTCCCTGCGCGGACGAAGGACGCTTGGTAATCAATGAGTGCATCCCACATGTAGCTGTCCTGATCGGCCTCACGCTTGACCGTTCGTTGAGGGCTTGAGCGATAGGGATGCCAATGCCCCTCCATGATGAGGACTGAATCCGTTCCTGGCGGCACCTGGGGCAACGTATGCTCGCCATTCTCTATCGTGCACATGTAATGCGCTAGCAGCTCTTCTTCACCGGCAACGTGCGTGATGACGTTGCTCGCACCGAAATACCGCTCCTTGCAAGCGAGGTAGTTGACAAGGTCCGGGACGGTATCCAGTTCTTCCAGGAGAGCGTCGACTGTCACCTCATCGAGGACGTGGATGAATCGGCGACCTTTCAAAGGGAAGCCAACTTCGAACGGGTGTTCGTGGTGGGCATCCCCCTCGAGCATGCTGTTGAGCATCAAGCTGCCGCTGCTTCCTCCGCCAAAGTGTTGAACCGCTGCATCATGGCCACCTCGCGTAACAGCAATCAGGAAGTAGCGGGCTAGGGTGGGGTCCGGGAGTGCCACGGGCAACCTGGTGTGACATGACTTGTCGATGAACACGCGTTCAGGGAACCGACGGAGGAAACTTTCAGCTCCGGCAAGCTGCCTTGCGGACTTCTCAATAGCCCGCTTGTACCAACGGGGCCAAGCAACCTTGATGTCCACATCCGGCTGAAACGCGCAGTGCTTATCGGAGAAAAGCAGCACATCGTTGCCAAAGACCACCAGCAGGTCTACCACCTCCTTGCCGTCACCCTTACCTCTCGACGATTAATACCTACTTGTCGATCCAATGGTCCGTGCCCATCCCAACCACTGAGCTGTGGCGCAGGCTCAGCACCGGGAACCAGAGCATGTTCCTTGACACCATGTCCGAGCTAGCTTGGGCATTGCTGTTTCACCGACGGGATATCGCGTTTGAATCCGAGGCCCGCTTCTTCCTCGAACCGACCAAGCGTGCGAATGCCGACTTCCTGATTGGACCGCGAGGCGCCGGGCTCTGGCTGGATGTGAACTCCATGGAGCTTTCACCCCCCGCTCGGGAGAAATCGCCCTTGCCACGGGCATCGTTCCCGGCCATGTCGAAGGCTCAACTGGTAAGGAAGCTGGTTGGGAAAGCCATTAATAAGTACGAGGATAAGTTCAATGCCGATGTCACAGGCGGCCCTCTGAAGAGTCAACCCACAGGGCTATTGCTGGGCCTGCACAAAGCAGAGAAGGAATCCCTCCCAGCCCTCATGGTGGGTCTGATTGCCGGGGTCGCTGAACCTGTCCCCGATGGGCTGTTCTCTGATCTTCGACCAGAGCTGGCCTTAGTATGGGTCTATGTCCTGACCCGGGCATTGGACGGGACCTGCCTCCTCCCATCTCTGGTCTTTCGTTGGGATCACCCAGAGCTGGGCCCCGGGGTTTTGGACTGGCTGAGCCCGGGGATGGTGACGGTGACGATGGAACCTCCCCCCTATGACCTCAGCGGGTTAATCGAGAGAATGAACCTTTAGGTCCGAGGAGAGGGGCCATCAGATTCGTGAGGCTGGCGAAACGTGGCTACTCCTCGAAGGCATCTGCCCGCAGGGTTGGCACCTTCATCGCCCGGTGCTCGGCTCCGACTTCGAACTCAACCATCAACCGGGCCATCTCCGGCCCGTCGATCAGGACGATGACGCCCTTGGCCCTGGCGGCGATGTCGATCGCAGGCTTGGAAAAGTCCCCGCTGGTCATCAGGACACCACGGTCCGCGTTGTGGAGCTGGAGGGCACCCATGAAGGTCTGGACCTCCGGGCTACCTACGGACCCCTGCCACCGCTTGGCCTGCACGTAGACCTTGTTAAGCCCAAGGCGGTCGAGGGGAACGATCCCGTCGATGCCGCCATCGCCGGAGCCACCGACTCGCTTCAGGGACTCGCGGTTCAGCCCGTAGCCCATGGCGTGTAGGAGGTCGAGGACGAGGGTCTCGAACTTCTGGGGTGACACCTGCCGTAGACGTTCAAGGACATCCCGTTCAACGCTGCCCTGGATCTGGGCCAGGGCCTTCTGCATCATGTCGTCGGGGGAGTCGGACTCCGCAGCCAGCAATGAGGTGTCCTGGGCGAGGGGCACCTTTTCCGAGTTGGTCGAGGCCGCCTCACTCGAGGGGAACAGGTCCGCCATCTTGATTCTAGAGTTCGATGTGCCGATGGTCTTCAACTCTGCCGACGTGAAGCCACTTGTGTGGCGGCTCAAGGCGTCCACACCTGCGGGGAGGATCTTCCAGACCCCGTATCTTGGCGAGGACGACCACGCCATGCGCTTGAGGCTGTCCTGGGCCCAGCCGATCCGGTTCTTGTAGACCGCCTGGCTCTTGCTGGGGACCAACTGGGCCTTCTCCTCATCCGTGAGATTCACGGCTTCCGCCACGAGCGCGTATACCTTGGCGACCTCGATGCCATCCGGGTGAGCCGCCAAGACGGTCAGCAGCGGGGGGATCATGTCGGTGAAGGTAGGGATGGGCATTCTGGGCCTCGGTGACTACCAGCCTAGCCGAGGTATCGGCGCACCCAATTCCAGCCCTGGGAGATAAACGGCGGACACCCCTGGAGGTGCCCGCCGCCATCATCTGGCTTCCACGCTACGAGAACAGCCTGCAGGGCAAGGCCATCTGGTCCAACCAGCTCAACGCCCTGGTCAGTCTCGGCCCCGTTGGTGCCGTTGAAGGGCGGAGGGAACCTATTGGCCCAGCTGACGCCCCGCAGAACCTTGGCGCGACGACAGTGGTACAAACCGATGAGGATCTGGGAGATCACGTGGTCTTCCTTGCCGGTGTGGGAGAATTCGTTTATTCGGAGGGCAACCACCAGGGTCTTTGGTGCCCCCCTTGCCCCCACCCACACCACCCGGGGTGGTGTGGGTCAAGAATCCACCCCACACATACACCACAACCACCGGAACCCAGTGCTCAAACAAAGGACTTAGGAGCACCGAGAAGCCCCCAGTTGCACCCAGAAACACTGGGTTCAGCAGGCAGCGAAAAGCCCCGGAGACGTAATGTCTGCGGGGCTTTTGATCTGGGGCGGCTGATGGGATTCGAACCCACGACACCTGGAATCACAATCCAGTGCTCTAACCAACTGAACTACAGCCGCCATTGGAGCCCCTTAGACTAACCCGGTTCGCTCCTCCTGGCTAGGGTGAAACCTTTGGAATGGTGGCATCATTTTGGGTCTGACCCAATGCCTAGGGTCTTTCTATGCGAGGTTGAAGCATGAATCGCAAGGTCAAGCAGACACTGGGGCTCTCGGTCTTCGCGGCCGGTTGTCTAGCCTTTGGCATGGGGCTCAGCTATCACTGGGTCGCTCAGGCCGAGGAGGAGAAGCCCGTGATGGTCGACGCCAAGGGGCTGGACCGGATGCCCCCCATCGCGGAGGTGGCCGAGAAGCTCAATCCCACGGTGGTCTCCATCAAGAACACGAGCTTCGTGAAGACGCGCGCCAATACGGGCAGCCCCTTTGGGGGGGACGATTTTTTCGATTTCTTCTTCAATCCCCGGCCTGGCCAGGGCACTCCCCGCCAGCCTCGCGCCGAGGAGGAACAGAAGGTCCTGGCCGGCGGCAGCGGTGTGATCATCAGCGCCAATGGCGAGATCCTCACCAACTATCACGTCATCGAGGGCGTGCAGGGCGGGGAGGCGGAGTTGGAGGTCAAGCTCTCGGATGGCCGCACCTTCAAGGCCAAGGTCCTGGGCAAGGACAAGGAGCTCGATATCGCCTTGATCCGCATCGAGGCCGATCATCTGCCCTTCGCGGCCCTCGGGGATTCTGAAAAAGCCAAGGTGGGTGAATGGGTGGTGGCCATCGGCAATCCGCTGGGCCTGGACCACACGGTCACCCAGGGCATCATCAGCGCCAAGGGGCGCAGCGCCCGGGCCATGGGCGGTCCCAGCGGCCTGGAGTCCTTCCTCCAGACCGACGCCGCCATCAACCGAGGCAATTCTGGTGGCCCCCTGCTCAACCTTCGGGGGGAGATCATCGGCATCAATACGGCCATCCGCGCCGATGGCCAGAACATCGGCTTTGCCGTGCCCATCGATATGGTGAAGCGCATCCTGCGCGATCTCCGCTCGGGTCGACCCGTGAGCCGGGGGGCCCTGGGTATCACCCCCGTCGAGCTGGACAAGGATTTCCAGAGCGCCCTCGGCGTCAGGCAGGGGGTGGTGGTCAATAGCGTCATGGAGGGCCAGGCCGCCGATAAGGCCAAGGTCCAGCGCCTGGACGTGATCACGGCCATCGATGGCCAGAAGCTCAATAGCCCCGAGGAGCTGATCACCGTCATCTCCAGTCATCGGGCTGGGGATGTGGTGAAGCTGGCCATCATCCGCGATGGCAAGGCCAAGGAACTCACCGTGACCCTGGGGGACCGCAAGGATATGCAGAAGAACGACGGGAGTGGCGAGGACGACGACACGGCTACGCCCAAGGAAAGCGGCGCCCAGTCCAAGAAACTGAACCTGGAGAAACTCTACGGGTTCGACGTGGCGGCGCTGGACGCGGCCACCCGCCACCAGTACGGCATTGCCAATGATTGGAAGGGCGTGATCGTCACCGCGGTGGCCACCCGGGCGGCCTCGGCCGACAAGCTCCGCGTGGGCAACGTGATCAGCGCCGTGGGCACCAAGAACGTGGGCAGCCTGCCGGAGTTTTATGCGGAAGTGCGCAAGTGCAATGGGAAGCCTCTCATCCTGCTTGTGCGGGATCGCCAGGTGAACCAGCCCTACACCGTGGCCATTCCGGCCCGCTAATTCTCCCGCCTTGGATACGCGCCGCCGGGCCCGTCCCGGCGGTGTGTTTTTCCGGGGGGATTAGGTTTAGACTACAAGCCAGCTCAAGGATCGCCTCATGGCCCAACGCCTCCTCTTCGTGGATAGCGACAGGAGATTCATCCAGGATCACCAGGTCGCCCTGGAATCCGTCTTCGAAGTCGATTTCTGCTTCAGCACCGATGGGGTTCCTCAGCGCCTGGAGAGCGGCCATTACGCCGCGGTGCTGATTTGCGTGGAAGTCTCCGAGAACAAGGGCTACGCCCTCTGCTCTGCCATCCGGAAGAATCCGCTCCTGGCCGCCGTCAAGGTCGTCCTCATCAGCGCCAAGGCCACCGAGGAGGAATACAACCGCCATCGGAGCCTCAAGGGGAAGGCCGATCTCTACCTGCACAAGCCCATGGACTCCACCTCCCTGGTGGCCGAATTGACGCCCCTGGTGCCCCTGCGGGGGGTGGATCCGGATAATCCGTTGGGGGATCTCTCCGGCGCCGATCTGGGGGAAGAATGGCTGGAGAGCCTCAAGACCGAGTTGGAGACCGACGAAGAATCCATTTCTCCGTTCCCGCCTCCTCTGCGCAGTACGGCGCCCCTGGCTCCCTCCCGGCCAGTCATCGCCATTCCCCTGCCTTCGGCGCTTCCCCCCAGGGATGCCGGCAAGGTCGAGCTGCTGGAGGCCAGGGTGAGGGATCTGGAGACCAAGCTCCAGGACCAGGAGGGACTCCTGGCCAAGAGGGACCAGGAACTCGATAGCCTCCGTTCCGATCATCAGAGGGTCACCTGCAATCTGGATGAAGCCGAGCGCCGCCAGGGCGAACTCGGCGAACTCCAACAGAAGCTCAAGGACACGGAGGAGGCCCTGCTCTCCCAGGAAAGCCGCGCCTCCGAGGCCGAACACCAGACGGTTCACTTCCAGGAGGCGCTGGAAGACGCCGAGAAGGAGCGGGAGGAGCTCCGCGGCCGGATCGAGGCGCAGGAGCGCCAGGCCCTTGAACTCGAAGAATCCCGGGCCACCTCCGAACGGCATTGCACCGAACTCGAGGCCGCCAAGACTTCCGCCGAGACCAGGGCCACCGAATTGGAGGAGGCCAAGGCTGCCTCCCAGGGCCAGCTCGCCGAACTTGCCGAAGCCAAGGATGCCGCCGAACGCCGCTGCGCTGAATTCGAGGAAGAGGTTGGGCGTCTGCGGGAACACGAGGAGGCCAGCCAGGGGGTCGACGAGAAGCTTCGGGATCTGGAAGGCCAGGTCAATGGCTATGAAGCCCGGCTCCAGGAACTCCAGAACCAACTGGAGGCTCGGAATGTCGAACTGGCCGAGCGGACCAAGGAGGGCGATGCCCTGAAGGTCGATATCGCGGGCCTGGAGGCCACCCTCCGGGGCCAGCGCCGGGAGCTCGCCGATCAGGGCGGCCGCCTGGGAGGCCTCACCCGGGAATGCGAAGCCCTGCAGACCCGCCTCACGGAGCAGGAATCCCGCTGCCTGGAACTCGATGCCACGCTCCTCGAAAAGGAATCCCTGCTCCAGGCCACCACGACCGAAGCCTCCGAACTCCGGGAGCTTCGTCGGGACCTGGAATCCAGGCTCTCGGAATCCCAGCAGGCGATGGCCCGGGCCGTCAGTGAGCACGAGAAGCTCCAGATGGAATTGATGCAGGGCATCGACGAGCGGGAGGCCCACCTCAATCGCCTCAACGCCGGCATCGACGCCCAGCGGGAGCGCATCGCCTCCCTCGAGATGGAAAAGCGGGAGCTCGAGGGCAACCTGAATGAGAAGAGCGCGCGCCTTTCGGCCCTCAGCGAAGCGGTCTCGGACTTGGAGACGGGCATCCGTCGAGCCTCCGATCTCACCCGTCCCGTCTAGCCGCGGCTCATGCATCTCGGCGCGTTGGTGGCCACGGCCATCCTGATCATGCTCACGGGCTTTTTCGTGATGTCGGAATTCGCCGCCATCCGCGTGAGGTCCACCCAGCTCGAAGGCCTTCAGGATGCGGACCCCAGGGCTTTCCTGGCCCTGGAAATCCATCGCCATCTCGATCTGCATCTCTCGGCCATCCAGGTGGCCATCACCCTCCTCACCGTCTGCCTGGGCGCCGTGGGGGAGGATGCCTTCGTGCGGGGGTGGCGATTCCTCTTCGGATGTCTGCTCTGGCCCCGGGTGGGACTGGTCCTGGGCTCGGCCCTGGGCCTGCTCAGCCTCACGTTGCTCCAGGTGGTGCTGGCTGAACTGCTGCCCCGCAGCTTCGCCATCCGCTCGGCCCTTCCATGGGCCCTGCGCACGGCCCGCCCCCTCCTCTTCTGGTCGCGCCTCATCCGACCCATCACCTGGGTGCTGGTGGGGCTCACCCGCCTGATCGAGCGGCTCCTGGGGGTGGATGTGAAGAACCACCGCCTGGAGGAGCGCCCCCCCAGCGAGGATGAATTCAAGCGCATGCTCGTGAAGAGCCAGGCCAGCGGGGATCTCGAACTCTCCCGGGCCGAGCTGATCGAGAATGTCTTCGCCTTCTCCAAGCGCACGGTGAAGGAAGTGGCCGTGCCCCGCAGCGAGATCGCCTTCTTCGATCTGCGGAGCAGCCTGGAGGAAAACCTCGCACTGGCGCGCTCCTCGCCCCACACGCGCATTCCGGTGGCGGAGGGCGATCTGGATCACGTGGTGGGCGTCATCCATCTCAAGGAGCTGCTCTGGGCCCTCCATGACCAGGGGAAGGAACTCGATTTGCGGGCTCTGGCGCGCCCGGCCTTCCTGGTGCCGGAGATGCGCCTGATCCAGGATCTCCTGCTGGACTTCCAGAAGCAGAAGCAGCACCTGGCCCTGGTGATCAACGAGCACGGCGGCACGGATGGTCTGGTGACCCTGGAGGACATCCTGGAGGAGCTGGTCGGGGAGATCCAGGATGAATTCGACCGCGAGGTCATCAATCTGCGCCGCACCCGGGGGGGGGCCTGGCTGGCTCAAGGGGCCGTCACCCTCGAGCAGCTGGAGGATCATCTGGATCTCCGGCTGGAGGCCGAGGCGGGTTCCGTGAGCCTGGGCGGCTTCTTCCAGGAGAGGCTGGGGCGGATCCTGCGGGTGGGCGATGAAATCCAGGTCCAGGGCTGGCGCATCCGCGTGCTGGAGATGCGGGGGATGGCGCCGGGCAAGTTCCTGCTGAGACCCATGAATGGGAATGGCCATGCCCTCCAGCCTTGACGGCTTCATCCTCGCGGCGGGCCTGGGCACGCGCATGGGGCCCCTCTCCTGCGTATTGCCCAAGCCCGCCTGGACTCTTGGGGGGAAGCCCCTGCTTCAGTGGGGGGCCGAGGGGATGCGCCAGGCTGGGATGACGCGCATCGCCTGCAACGCTCATCACCTGCCGGATAAATTGAGGGCCGCCGCGGGGAGTGAAATCGAAGTCTGCATGGAGCCGGTCCTGCTGGGAAGTGCGGGGGGTCTCCGTCATGCCCTGGGGAGGGCCGCCGACCCGCTCGCGGTGTGGAATGGCGATGCCCTGGCCGAAGTACCCTGGGCGGCCTTCCGGGCCGAACACATGCGCCGACGAGCCCAGTTGAGCTGGCTTCTGGTGCCCCATTCCGGCGGCCCCTGGAACCCCGTCTGGCTGGACGAGGAAGGCCGGGTACTGCCCCCGGGGGAAACGGGTGAGGGCCCCTACCATTTCACGGGCGCCGCCCTCTGGGGACTGGAGGCGCTGGCTCTGCTGCCGGAAGGACTTTCGGACACCAAGGGCGATATCCTGCCCCGGCTCAGGCATCACGCGGGCATCGTGATGGAGCCCTTCCCCTGGTTCGATATCGGCAGCCCCGATCATCTCATCGCCGCTGCCGCGGCACTGGCACCGGGGATGGAAGGCCGCCTGTCCGGATGCTACGTCCATCCCGAGGCCTTTCCCGCCGGAGAGCTTCAGCGCTGCGTCCTGGGCCCCGGAGCGCGGCTCCATCCGGCCTTCAGGGACGCGAATGCCCTCTGGTTCCTGGATGAGGGGCGGCAGGTGCGACTGGGCCTGGACTAGAGGCGCTTGGGCCTTGTTTGGACACTCGCGCAGGTGTTCCAGGAGGACCTCGGGCCAGGGCTTTCCCTTCGTGGCAAACTGGTGCCATGGAACCCCGTCTGCAGGCCGTGCTCGAACGCTGGGATTGCCGCAACCCGTGCCCCCTCAGCGGAGACGCGGGGGCACGGCAGTATTTCCGGGTGGAGCATCCCCAGCTGGGGAAGGCCTTGGTGGTGCTTTATCCCCCCAAGGATCCCGATAAGCTCGACGATCCCTACTACGATTACCGAGCCCTCCAGGCCTACCTCGATCCCGTGGTGCGGGTGGCCACCATCATCCAGTGCGCCGATGGCGAACGGGCCATGCTCATGGAGGATCTGGGGGATGTCTCCCTGGAAAAGCGCCTCACCCTCCACCCCGAGGAGGAGCTGCACTGGGCCGAGGAAGTGGCCGGTCTCCTGGCCACCTGGTTGGGGCTCCTCACCGAGGGGGCTCCCAGCCGGGCCTTCTTCATGCTGCGGGCCTTCGATCAGGCCAAGTTCGAATTCGAATGGGGCTACTGTCGGGAGAATTTCTTCCACGATTTCCTCCAGAAAGAACCGCCCCAGTGGCTGGAGCGCCTGATGCACGAGGTCCACGCGGGGTTGGAGCCCCGGGTGCGCTTCCTGGCCCATCGGGATTTCCATGTGCGCAACCTGATGATCCACGGCGATCGCCTGGTGATGCTGGATTTCCAGGATGCCCGCCGGGGTGCGGCCACCTACGATCTGGCTTCCATCCTCTACGATGGCTATTGGGACTGGTCACCGGAAGCCGGGAACCTGCTGGTCCAGAGGGTTCGCGAGGAACTAGGCTGGTCCGAGCGCCTGCTCTGGGAGGAGCTGAACCTCAGTGCCCTCCAGCGCAATTTCAAGGCCCTGGGCACCTTCGGCCACCAGTTGCTGCACAAGAACAAGGCCTACTTCGCCCCGGCCATTCCCCGCACCCTGCGCCACATCCTGAGCCATTTCCGCCGCGTGAACCACGGCGAAGGGGTCCTGGCCGCCGAGCACTGGATGCGCATCGCCGAGAAGCGCCTGCTCAAGGGTGAGGACGCGTGAAGCTCAACGCCCGGCTCCAGCAGATCCTCGATTCCTGGGCCTCTGAGGGGCGGCCCTGGATGGGATACCTCCTGCTGCTGGCCATTCTCTTGGTGATACTCAGCCTCCTGGTGCTCATCGCCACCGGGTTCATCATCCTCGGAGCCGTGGCCGGTCGGGAGGATGCGGAATATTCCAAGGGCAACCCCATGGCCCTCCTGTGGCTCTGCGCGATGTTCTTTATCGTTGGTGTCTCGCTCTACTACGTGTGGTGGCACTTCGCCCGGGGGAGCAAGCCCGCGGCCATTCATGGGGACCTGAAGGCGGCCCAAGGGGGGGACGGCCTCGCGGCCCATCGCCTGGGCCTCCACTATGGCCACCGGGACCCCGGGTCGGCCCGGGCCTGGCTCATTCAGGCCGCCTGCGCCGGTGTGCCCGCGGCCATGGTGGATCTGGCCCAGGATCTGCGGGAGGGCCGGGGTGGTCCCCGGGATCTGGCCTCGGCCCAGGGTTGGCTGCTCCGCGCCTCTGTCGCCGGTGAACCCCGGGCTCAAGCCCTCTTGGCCGAGGTGGAGGCTCGGATGGGGGATAGCCACTCGGAGCGGGGAATCTGATATTCAACTTCGGCTCCTGGCCACAAAAGCTGAACCACAGGGCACTGAGGTGGACAGAGGGTGCGCGAACCGGACCGCAGTCATCCTGTTCCCGGGGCATCACCCCTTGGGCACCCACTCCACGTCCGGCACCTGGGCCAGGGCGTTTTCGGCCCGGGAGAGGGCGAAGAGCCAGTCGCTGAGGCGGTTGAGGTAGGTGAGCACCAGGGGGGGCAGGGGATCCAGCCGGGAAAGGGCCACGGCCTCCCTTTCGCTCCGGCGGCAGAGGGTGCGGGCCCAGTGGGCGTAGGCCGAAGCCGGGCAGCCGCCGGGCAGGATGAAGTGCTGCATGGCGGGAGCCAGCGCGCCCAGGCGATCGATATCGGCCTCCATGGCAGCGATCTCCCAGGTGGGGCGGGTCATCTTGGTCCCGAGCTTCGGAAGCTGATCCGAGGGTGTGGCCAGCACTGCGCCGATGACGAAGAGATCCTGCTGGACCTCAAGCAGCCGCTGGCGGGCGCCCGAGCCCTCGGAGACATGCAGACGCAGTACGCCGATGACGCTGTTCAGCTCGTCCAGGGTGCCGTAGGCCCCGATGCGGGCGTCGGCCTTGGATACCCGCTTGCCCCCGAAGAGGCCTGTCATTCCTTCATCCCCGGTACGTGTGTAGAGTCGGCTCACGATCAGGCTCCCCCTCGGGCCTTGCTCCAGGCGCCAGTGTCCTTCCGCCATTCCGCCAGGGACGCGCGGTCATCCCCCAGGAGGATGCCCTTGATCTCGGCTCGGGTCACCAGTTCATCGAAGGTGGCCAGGACGCGCAGCTTCACGTTGGCAGCGCGGAAGGCCTCTTCGGCCACGGGCAGGCCGTAGCTGAAGAGGGCGAGGATCTCCAGCACCTCGGCGCCCTCGGTCCGGAGGCCTGCGGCACACTTGAGGCTGGATCCTCCGGTGGAGATGAGATCCTCCAGCAGCACCACCCGGTGGCCCCAGGTATCGGGCCCCTCGACCTGGCGGCCCATGCCGTGCTGTTTGGGTTCGGGCCGCACGTAGGACATGGGCAGGCCCAGGCGATCGGCCACCAGGGCGGCCCAGGGGATGCCGGCCGTGCTGGTTCCTGCGATGAGTGTGGGTTTGGCTTCCAGGGCCAGCTGGGCCAGGGCCTCAACGATGCGCGAACGGAATTCCGGGGTCCCCAGCATCTGCCGGTTATCGCAGTAGATGGGCGCCTTCATGCCGCTGGCCCAGGTGAAGGGCTCCCGGGGGGAAAGGCGCACGGCCCCGGCGTCCATCAGACCGGAGGCGAGATCGAGGGCCGTCACAGCAACTCCTGGGAGATATCGGCCACGGGGAACTTGCTGAGGTAGCGCTCGGCCCCATCGCAGAGGAGGGTCGCCACCCGGCTACCCTTGGGCAGCGTGCGAGCCAGTTGTTCGGCCGCAAAGGCGTTGCAGCCGCTGGAACCGCCCACCAGGCAGCCCTCGGTGAGGATCAGCCGGCGAGCCGTGGCCAGGCTATCCTCGTCGGCCACATCCAGGATGTGATCGGCCAGGGAGAGATCCAATACGGCAGGCACGGAAGTGCTGCCGATGCCCTCGATCTTCCATTCGGAGACGGCCTTGTCGCCGTAGCAGCTCCCCTGGGGTTGCACGCACCAGGCCACGAGCCCGGGATTGAGCTCCTTCAAGCGCCGGACGATGCCGGTGAAGGAACCCCCGCTTCCCGCCGCGATGGTGATGCCATCCACCCGGCCCTCCATCTGTTCCCAGATCTCCTCGGCGGTGGTGGCGGCGTGGGTGCCCGGATTATCCCAGTTGTCGTACTGATGGCCGAGCCAGGCGTGGGGGATGGTCTTGGCCAGGGCTTCCGTGTGGGCCACGGCGCTATCCATGCCCCCCTCCTTGGGGAGCACCACCAGTTCGGCGCCCAGGGCCTTCACGAGCTGCATCTTCTCCCGGCTGTATTTCGTGGTCATCACGATGATGCAGCGGTATCCGAGGGCCTTGCAGGCCAGGGCCAAGCCCAGGCCCGTATTGCCCGCCGTGGCCTCGATCACCGTCGATGCCCCCGGGATGAGTTCCCCCCGG
This sequence comes from uncultured Holophaga sp., assembly GCA_963664825.1. Taxonomy (GTDB): domain Bacteria; phylum Acidobacteriota; class Holophagae; order Holophagales; family Holophagaceae; genus JAYREN01. Next base: position 1,238,015 of record OY761614.1, on the reverse strand, counting down.
GCCTCCGCGGCCCGCAGCATACCCACCCCGATGCGATCCTTGATGCTGCCGCCCGGATTGAGGTATTCCAGTTTTCCGAAGATCTCCAGTTCCGGGGCGAAGCGGTGCAGCCTCAGCAGCGGGGTATTCCCCACGAGTTCCAGGATGGAATCGATCACGGCAGGTGCAGACATCAGGGCTCCCGATCCTTCATTCTAGCGGAGCCAGAAGCCCTGATGTGAACCAAAAGCCAACGTTCACGCGGGTTTTCAGAAACAGGAATGAAGGCTGTTTTGGTCTCGAAGCGTTTTGATCGGACTCCCTCTCGACACCTATTCGTGGACCTCTGGTTTGATTTTTAGGCATGTCCCCAGAAACAACTCCCAGGTATGGCGATCTGAATCAATCTTCCTCAGCCCTTCGGGGATCTGGTCTCCTTCCCAAATGCCCTGGCTCTGTTTCATGTCCAGAGTTAAGTCCAGCCGGTTCTGAACGGTCTGGCCTTTCCAGTGGATCTCTCGAAATGCCGTACTCGCGCTCCATTCCGGGTGCTGGAGTTTCATCTCGGAAGGGAACTTGATTGAGCCCTTCCATAGCCATTGGAGATCTCGACCCGCTTTGATGGTTGTCCGCCTAGGCTGGTCCAGGGGTTGAATCGGGTGGGGACCCGGTGGAAGGCCTGGCAGACTAAGTCGGTCGAATTCCCCAGAAATTCTCCTGGCATTGTCGGCATCAACGGCCAGTTGAATCTCAAAGATGGAAGCCTGGGGAAGCGAACTGCTTGTGGTTTTCAGGATCCTGAAGTCAGACGTGGCGTTGATGGAGAAAAGAGAAGCCAGAAGCTCCGTGATTGTCGATGGTCCCCTCTCAAGATGGGTCGAGGCAAGTCCCAGGGCATCATTCCATTCCTGCACGGAGAGAACTCCAACAAGGTGGCCTGTCTTGTCCACGTCGGCCGTGAGGGTGACATTCACGCGGGCGTCCGGGATCGCTTTCGCGGGGACTTCCACCCATTGACCTCCGGTGGGGAAGCAAATCAATACCTTTGCATTCCGATGGGCCTCGGGCAGTCGACCGATGGGTGTTGTGCGTGACGTTGGATCGTACAGGAGGTAGCGTGCGCCATTAACCTCTACGATGGAAGGCAGATCCACGGGAGGAGGGACCTGGATTGCAGTGATGGCGTGATTACACATTTCCATTCTCGCGGGCTCTTCTCCGTGGAGAACTCCATCATGGATTCGGCAGAGAACGGGAAAGCCCTGGAACCCTGCTTGTCTTGCGGCGGCAATAGCCATGACGGCCAGGTCCTTGCAATCTCCCGCTCGTTGGCGAAGGGTTTGGGCAGGGGGGAGAGGTTTCCAGGACCGGTTGGGAGTGAGATAGACCTGTTGGTACATGAACGTGCGACCCATCCATTTCCCTATGGCCTCCAGACGAGCCAGCGGATCGTATCGATTCACCCCCCTTGTCCCTGTGACCACGTAAGCCGGTGGCAGGCAGCCATGATGGGCTGGTGATGTCCCGCTTGCCCTGGCAGCCTCAGGCTGGTTCCAGTGCCGGTAGGGGCTGGTTGGATCGGGCGGAGTGGAGGGCCCTGAGCAGCCAGTCGAAGTAGGGGACGCCGCGGATGCGGGCGGTGGTGCCCAGGCTCAGGAGGCGTTCGAAGAATCGCTTTCCGTCCGCGCTGGGCAGTCGCTGGAAGATCCGCTTGAGGATCACGAGGGGGCGCAGGGCCCGCTCGGCCGCATTGTTCGTCGGCTCCACGCCCTCGACCTTCAGGAACACCCAGAGCTTGTCCCATTTCCGGAGGAGGTCCTTCCCGAGGTTTCGGGCGGCCTTGTGATCCATCGCGCTGGCCTGGATCAGACCGCGTTTGAGCCGCGCCAGATTGATGGCGGTGCAGGCCCGGAGCTCTTTCCGGCTGATGTCGCCCGCCCGGAAGGTGTGCCACAGCGCAAAGATCTCCTCCTGCTCGGCGAGCAGTCGCTTTCCCAGTGCGGCCACCTCGGGCTTCTGGGATTCGCTCAGGGCGACGAACTCGCGGCGCAAATGGGCCCAGCAGAACTGGCGAACGGCAGATTTTAAGGCGTTGTAGGCGCCGTAGCGGTCCGTGCCAATCACGCCTTGGAAGTCCTCGGGAAGTATCGCCTTTAGGGCCCTCGCCCCACGGGTGTCACTGAAGTGGAAGAGGGCCGTACGGGCGGAAAGGGCCACCCAGATCCAGTCCCGGTCCTTCCGGCCGAAGCCGGTCTCGTCGAGGTTGAGCACATCCGCCGTACGGATCTGCTGGGAGAGGTCCTCCCAGGCGGGGAGTAGGTGGCTCCCCAGCGCCACACCGCTCTCGTGCAGCCAACCGCGTGAGACCGCTACGCCCGTCACCTCCGAGAGGAAACGCTGGAGCGGCGTCAGGCTCATGCGGCCCTCTGTGCGCAGATAGGCCGCCGCAGCCTGAAGGCGCGGGCCGATCCCGCCCGGCGCAGCCTCTGGGGGAAGCGGCGCCTGCACCTTCCTCTGGCAGTGCGGGCAGATCCCCTCCTCCAGCGCGTAGGCGATGACTTCTGTGAGGCGCTGAGCCAGATCCACCACCCGGTGCAGGCGCGTCCCGGTGATGGCCCCTGAAGGAACCTCGCCTCGGCAGTGGGGGCAACAGGCGAGGGGCACCGAAACCGTACGGTCCTCGCTGCCTTCCGGCAGCATCACCCGAGCGGATCCCTTCCGTCCCGGTTGGCCGCCGCGCTTGCGCCCCGTGGGCGGCGCCGGTGGCTTGGGTGGCGCCGCGGGTCCGTCCGAACTGGGGGGCTTGCTGCTGTTGCGACTGTCCTTCCCGAGGCGATCCTGGAGCGACTCCAGCAATTTTTCCAGGCGTTCCATCGCCTCCCGCAGGCAGACCATTTCCGCACGCAGTTCCCCGTTCTCGGCAGCCAGGGCCAGATAACGCGGATCAGTCAGAACAGGATCAAGCTCCATCCTTCAGAATCTGACTGGTTTGAGACCAAAGTACAAGCGAATTATTCACTTGCGGTGATTTTATCCTCAATCACGAGTTGAGCCTGCATGGGGGGGGGGTGAATCGATACAGCGGATCTCCCTCAAAAACGGGTAACTCTGTGGGCGGTGGCTCTGTGAAGTTCATCTGTTCGTAAGTCGATTTCCCAAGCTGTTTCCCAGATCCCTCAAAAGCCAGGGGGTGGAAGGGATCGAAAAAACGAATAGAAACAATAGGTTTATATTCAAACGAGCCCGGAGCTGCGGTTTCTGGGGACCGGACGCCGGGGATGTGATGAAGTGTCAGGGTTCTTTCTGGAACCAACTCCATTTCCCGGGTCCATTTTTCCAGGTTCCAAGGTTTGAATACTGCCCGAATGTTATTTGTAAGGGCCCATTCACTGTCCACCTTTAATTCCCAACGCAATATGGGATCCCGCTGCCCCACCCATTCCGTGAGAATAGGGCCCTGGGGTGGTGTGATGACCTCCATGGATTCAAAGGCCACGATGCTCCCAGGCACCACTTCCGGTAGGGCAATTACGGTCTTGATCTGGGAGGTAAGCACTTGATTGGCGTCAGGATCCAACTGAAAAGCTGAATTATGGTTCAGCTTGTTGACATTGCCCTTGGGGGGGGAATTCCAGCCTTGGACATCCAGAACTCGATAGCTCGGGCCTTCGTCGCCGAAGAGGTTGAACACTGCGTGGTCCATACCTTCCCTACTGAGAACCCTGACGACTTTTTGCCGCTGAATCTGGATTTGGCCTTTCCCTTTATAGAACAGGCTGGTGCGATCCAAGAGGATCCAGGCTGCAGCCCTCAGAGGAGTTGTTTCCTTGGCTCCCTCGGCTACGGCCTTGGCTGCCCACAAGGGTAAATCGGTGGTCCGCCCGAAGGCGGCAATGGGACCCAGGAGAAGAATGCACAATAGGATGCGATGTGCGAGGTGGTTCATAAAATTCTTTCCAGGACGAGGGGGTCATTGGTTGCGCACTGGAGATGGGTCAGGAATTTTCGGAAGTCCTTGTAGCTGGAGGCGGGAAGAAGGCCGCGGGTAGTTGTAACTTCTGTGGTGATCTCCAGGTGAGTTCCGTTTTCGGAAAGGTGAGCCCCGCGTCGGATAAGTGCGAAATCGAAAGTCGATTCGGTGGGTGGCTCTGAAACCCATCTGAAGCCCTTGGGAATTGCGATCCTGGACGTCCATTTCATCTTGCGTGGCGGACCAAGATAAAGGCTCTCATGGCGTTCTGATGGGAAAAAATGGGGTAATGGAAAGAACTCTGAATGGGCCGGAAAAGGGGGGATGAAAACGGTGTCTTCGCCGGAAATGGCCAAATGCCCTTTGGCCGACCATGTGAATGGAGTCTTTTTGTCCTCGGGGTCACTGACGCTCGCCTCATCTACTGCCAGATACAGGCAGGCATTTTCCAGGCTTTTCGCCAGATGGTCGCTCCGGCTGGTATCACTCTCATGGATGAAATCCTCTCGGGCCTTGGATTGTGCAACTCCGTAGAAGCTCGCCCGGGTCTGGAACCGGAAACGGGGGCCGTCCTGTTCTATCGTGTACGCCATTTCCGTGGATTCATTGGAGGGGGATTGCCAGGGTAGTCGAAGCGTTGCAGGGGTCCAATTCGCGGTCTCTATAATCATCGCCTCTGTTCCCTGAAACCAGGGAGGTATGGTTCCAAGGTTTCCCTCTTCCTGCGTTGTGTCGAGGTACAGGGGAGGTTTTCCTTCCTCCTCAATTCTTAAAAAAGTTCTCTCGAACTGAAGAGTACTGCGTAGGTTGACCAGGAATGGGCGCGTGTGAGCAGAGACCGCCATTACAAGGCTTGGATGTAATCCATTGTCCCGTAGCAGATTGTAATAGAGGGTTCCCCAGGCCTTCTCGAAGGTTGCTCCGTTTTTGATAATGCATTCAATGTCGGAAGCATCTAAAGCATCTCTTGGACTGTCCAACTTCTTGTGCCATTCCGCGAATTCTTTAGACCAGTAAGGCCATTGTTTGATCCGTGAGGATAGGCGGGCGTGAAGTTCCCTGGCTTTGGCTTGGGGTGAAGCCGGAAGGTCCTTGCTTATGGAGGCCAGGAGGTTGTCATAGTGCTTTCGCTCCTTGGGAGTTGAGCCTGGGATGAATTGTCCCTGCTTGTAGCCACCCTTGATGCGAAAGAATGGATCGAATTCAAGTTCCCTTTTCCATATTTCTGTAGCCACATTTCCCCAAAATGCACCAGGGCTTTCATTTTGTTGGGATTCAACACCAATCTGTGGAGGATATATGAACAACATATTCACCGACTTCGTGAAATTTGCGCTGAATGGTGCTGATTGGATGGGGGGGAGATTCAAGAATGTTGTTGTGATTATGTTGCCTTTTTTTTGGATGCTAGGTTTTAATTCCGCAATGGCACAAAATAGTACTTTAAAATCAAATCCATTATTGATCTCAACACTCTGTGCCTGGGTTGGAAAGGTGTTCTGAAGCGTGACCACCTCCATCCAATTGATGGTTTCTGGACGAATCTTTAACTTGAGTTCAAAAACGCAATCGGAAGTAATGCCTGGAACGTCCAGGATGGTGCGATTCATGTGGTACGTGCGTGAAACATAGTCATTGATGGATTGCTTGTAGTTAAGCCCTGTTTTTTCGTGGAGATCCGACACTTTGTCCAGGATTAGGAAAGTTCCATCGGGGTAGGCAATTCTGCCTTCGATCTCTAGCAGCTTTCCTGTAATCTTGGCGATTTTGGCTGCGGCTTGACCTGCACTGTTTAAAACGCGTACTCGCAGAATGTGTTCTAGAAAGAACCCCTGGAGCCCCAGCCGCCACCGATCCTCCAGAACCACGGCCCCGCCTGCCACAAGGGCTGCATCGTCCCGCATGGCCCATATTTTTGGGTGGATGGGCTCGATAAACATCCTGTGGAGCGGTTCTGTCGCGTTTGCCACTAGTGTACAGACCATTCCGGCTATGAGATTAACAAATAACCTATGACCCATGGGGATATCCAATTGAACGGTGTGTACAATCCCACCGTGATTAAATGTTGTTTGCGATAATGTGTAAGTAAAAAAAACCTGGCCATCTTTTTGGATGGATCCATGTCTCTTTTTTTTGGGGGAAGATACCTATTAAGGGCTCGCTTACTTTACCACGATGCTCACCAGCGTACCGTTGGGGGGCACGACGACCTTGACGATCTCCTTGCCGCTGAGAAAATTCTGGGCCTCGGGGCAGGCGAGGGCGGCCTCCCGGCGCTGTTCGGGCGTGGCGTCCGCGGGCAGGCTGAGGCGACCCCGCACCTTGCCGTTCACCTGCACCACCACGACGACGGCCTCCTCCACGCAGAGAGCCGGGTCATAGGCGGGCCAGGGCACGGCCTGGAGGGAAGGGGCGTGGCCCAGGCTCTCCCAGAGTTCTTCGGCCAGATGGGGCGCGAAGGGATGGAGCAGGCGCACCAGAATTTCCACGGCCTCCCGAGGCAAGGGATCGGCCTTGGCCAGTTCGTTGAGGTAGATCATCATGGCCGAAATGGCCGTATTGAGCCGCAGGGCCTCGATATCCTCGCCCACCTTGCGGATGGTTTTGTGCATGAGGCGCCGCAGTTCCGGGGACATGTCAGAGGGCGCCTCTGGGGCGGTCATGAGCTTCTGGCCCAGGTTCCAGGTGCGCTCCAGGAAGCGGCTCACGCCCTGGATGCCATTGGTGTTCCAGGGTTTGGTGGCCTCCAGGGGGCCCAGGAACATCTCGTAGAGCCTCAGGGCGTCGGCGCCGTGCTCCCGGATCACTTCATCGGGGTTGACCACGTTGCCTCGCGACTTGGACATCTTGAAGGCCCGCCCATCCAGCACGATCGAAGGATCGGCCTTCAACACCACATTGCCGCCCTTCTTCTCCGTGGCGTCCTCAGGCATCCGCAGGGCTTCAACTTCCTGGCCGGTTGTCTTGAGTCGGTATCCCCCCTCGGGGATTGCTTCTATCAATTCTCTGGAGACGAAGTTGCCAGAGAATTGATATCCCGTGTATTCCACTTCCCCCAGGATCATGCCCTGGTGCACCAGCTTGGCGAAGGGCTCCGGCGCGTCCAGATGCCCCGCGTCCAGCAAGACCTTGTGCCAGAAGCGGGCATAGAGCAGGTGCAGCACGGCGTGTTCGGCGCCACCCACGTAGAGATCCACCGGCAGCCAGCGCTGGGCAGCCTCCTTGCTCCAGGGGGCCTCGGGGTTCTTGGGATCCATGAAGCGCAGGTAGTACCAGCAGGAACCCGCCCATTGGGGCATGGTGTTGGTCTCCCGGGCGAACCAGTGACCGTCCTTCTGGAAGAACCTCCATTCGGTGGCACGGGCCAGTGTGCCCGCGGGATCCTCGCCGGGATTGAAGTCCTCCAGCTCCGGCAGGCAGAGGGGCAATTCGGATTCATCGACCGCCTGGGGCAGATCGTAGCGGATGGTGTAGGAATCGCCCTTCCGGGGGTCACCGTCCGTCTCCACGGGGAAATAGATGGGGATGGGTTCCCCCCAATAGCGCTGGCGGCTGAAGACCCAGTCCCGCAGGCGGAATTCCACACGCGCCTTGCCCTGGCCCGCTTTCTCCAGATCTGCCGTGACCTTCCTCTTGAAGTCGGCCGTTGCCAGGCCATCGTAGGCCCCGGAATTCACGGCCAGGCCGTATTCGGTGAAGGCCTCGGTCATCTCGCCCTGGAGCAGGCGCCCATCGCCGCTCACCACCTGGATCACGGGGATCTGGAACTTGCGGGCGAATTCGAAATCCCGCTGATCGTGGCCGGGCACGGCCATGATGGCCCCGGTGCCGTAGCCCATCATCACGTAGTCGGCCACCCACACGGGCACCCGGGCGCCCGTGAGGGGATTGGTCACGAAACCGCCCGTGAAGACGCCGGTCTTCTCCTTGGCGGCGCGCCGGTCCAGGTCCGAACGGTTGCGGGCCTGGCTGGCGTAGGCCTCCACGGCGGCCTTCTGTTCAGGTGTGGTGAGCCGCTCCAAGGCGGGGTGCTCCGGGGCGATGACCATGAAGGTGACGCCGAAGAGCGTATCGGGGCGGGTGGTGAAGATCTCCAAAAAGCCGCTGCCGTCCTCCAGGGGGAAGCGGACCTCGGCGCCCTCGCTGCGGCCGATCCACTCCTCCTGCATGGTCTTGGTGCTCTCCGGCCACTGCACCAGCTTCAGATCGTCCGCCAGCCGGTCGGCATAGGCCGTGATCCTCAGCATCCACTGGCGCAGGGGCAGGCGGGTGACGGGGTGGCCGCCCCGCTCGCTCTTGCCATCGATGACTTCCTCGTTGGCCAGCACCGTGCCCAGGGCCGCACACCAGTTCACGGGCTTTTCCGACTGGTAGGCCAGCCCCCGCTTGAAGAGCTGGAGGAAGATCCACTGGGTCCACTTCACGTAGGTGGGGTCGGTGGTGTCGACCTCCCGGTCCCAGTCGTAGGAGAGGCCCAGGGCCTGGATCTGCCGCTTGAAGGTGGCGATGTTCTTCTGGGTGGTGACGGCCGGGTGGGTGCCGGTCTGGATCGCGTACTGCTCAGCAGGTAGGCCGAAGGCGTCCCAGCCCATGGGATGCAGGACGGCGTGGCCCGTGGAGCGCATGTAGCGACAGTAGATGTCGGTGGCCGTGTAGCCCTCGGGATGGCCCACGTGCAGGCCCGCTCCCGAGGGGTAGGGGAACATATCCAGGACGTATTTCTTGGGCAGCTGGAGGTCTTCAGAGGTCTGGAAGGTCCTGTGCTCGGTCCAGTAGGCCTGCCATTTGGGTTCGATGAGGGAGGGCGTGTAACGTTCCATCCCTTCAGAATCCCAAGGGAATCCAAGGGGATCAAGCGCGATTCTGAAGGAAGCCTGAGTTCCTCAGGCCAATTCCTTGGTCACCAGCTCGTTGATGCGAGCCAGGAAGGCCATGGGGTCCTCGGGGCGGGAGCCTTCGGCGATGAGGGCCTGGTCCAGGAGGAGCTGGGCGTAACTCCCCAGGCGGGCGTCCTTGGGATCGGCCTTGCACTTGGCCAGCAGGGCCTGGACCGTGGGGTGACCGGGGTTCAGTTCCAACACCCGGGGGCTGGGGCCGTGGCCCTGACCCTGCCCCAGGCGGGCCAGGAGCTGCTCCATGCGGGGATCCATGGAATCTTCCGCGGCCACTAGGCAGGCGGCGCTCTCCTTGAGGCGGCTGGAGAGCCGCACATCCTTGAGCCCGGTGAGCTGGGTCTTGAATAGCTCCAGCAGGGGGCGGTACTCCCCTTCGGCGGCCTCGGCCTTCTTCTTGTCCTCTTCCGGCAGCTCGGGGGCATGGCGATCCGCGGCCTTCAGGGGGTGTCCCTTGTATTCGGGCAGGCCGGGGATGACGAAGGGATCGATGGGATCGGTGAGCAGGAGCACGTCCCAGCCCTTGGCCTTGAAGGCCTCCAGGCTGGGCACATGGGCCAGCGCTGCGCGCTCCTCGCCAGCCACGTGGTAGATGTCCTTCTGGTCCTCGCCCATGGCGCCGACATACTCCGCCAGCGTGATGCGCTTTCCTCCTTCGCCCTGGAGGTGCTCGAAGAGCAGGAGATCGGCGATGGCCTCCCGGCGCTCCCAGTCCCGGCCCAGGCCCTCCTTGAGGATCTGACCCAGCTCCTGGAAGAAGTCGCTATAGGTCTCCCGCTGGCTGGCCTTCAGCTCCTCGAGGGCCTTCAGCACCTGCTTGACGAGGTTCTTCTGGATCTTCTCCAGCAGGGGGTTCTGTTGGAGGGTCTCCCGGCTCACGTTCAGGGGCAGATCCGGGCAGTCCACCACGCCCTTCACGAAGCGCAGCCAGGCCGGCAGCAGGGCCTCGCAGGGATCCTGGATGAGCACGCGGTTGATGTAGAGCCTCGGCCCCACCTTGGCGTCTCCGAACTGGAGATCCATGCTCTTGTGCTTGGGCAGGTAGAGGAGGGCGCGGAAGCTGGGGGTGCCTTCGGCCTGGACGTGGATCACCTTGAGGGGTTCCTCGAAATCCCCCGAGACCTGCTTGTAGAAGGCGTTGTACTCCTCCTCGGTGATCTCCGCCTTGCTGCGCAGCCAGAGGGCTTTCCGGCTATTGAGTGTCTCGTCTTCAACGGTGGTCTTGGCCTCTTCCGTTTCCGTTTTGCCGTCAGCCTTCTTCTCGACGGCCATCAGGATGGGGTGTTCGATGAAGTCGGAGAACTGCTTCACCAGGCCACGCAGGCGCCAGGTCTCCAGGAATTCCTTCTCCTCGGCCTTCAAGTACAGGGTCACGTCCGTGCCGCGGGAGGAGCGCTCCGCAGGCGCCACGGTGAATTCCCCCTGGCCATCGGATTCCCAGCGCACGGCTTCAGTAGAACCTGCGGCCCGGGAGATCACGGTCACCTTGTCGGCCACCATGAAGGCGCTGTAGAAGCCCACGCCGAATTGGCCGATGAGCTCGGGCTGGGTCGCAGTCCCAAGGGTCTTGAGGCGCTCCATGAAGGCCCGGGTGCCGCTCTTGGCGATGGTGCCCAGGTGCTCGATGATGGCTTCCCGGTCCATGCCCAGGCCGTTATCGGAAATCGTCAGCGTATGGGCGTCTCGGTCTGCGGAGATGCGAATGGCCCAGTCCTTGTCCCCCTCCAGCAGCGCCTCGTTCTCGAGGCTATTGAAGCGGGCCCGATCGATGGCGTCGCTGGCGTTGCTGAGCAGTTCCCGCAGGAATACTTCCTTGTGGGAGTAGAGCGAATGGGTGATCAGATGGAGCATCTGCTTGAGTTCGCTCTTGAAGTTCAGGGTTTCCGGGGTGGGAGAGGTCATGGCTTCGCCTTATCCAAAGGGCCGCACGCGGCCTGGACTCCCATCCTCCCATGACCGTGTCATTCCCGCACGATGGAGGCCAGGCTGGTTTGGAGATCGGCAAGGCTGAAGGGCTTGGAGAGCAGGGTCACGCCCTCGTATTCCGAAGCGAGGCTGAGGGCGGTCTGGTCGACCCGGCCCGTGGCCAGCAGGACGGGCAGGGAGGGGCGCAGCCTGCGCAGGCGCGGGAGGGTGCCGGCCCCGCCCAGTCCGGGCATATTCATGTCCAGGATCACCACATCGGTATGCAATCCCGTCTCCAGCCGCGCCAGGGCTTCCTCCCCACTGAGGGCTGAGATCACGGTGTGGCCCAGGGCTTCCAGGAGGGCCTGGACGGCGATCTGGATCAGTTCATCGTCATCGACCAGGAGCACCCTCAGGGAGGCCGATGGCGGCGGGGAAACCGCTTGGGCGCCCACTTCCGGAAGGGAGGGCTTGGCCTCGATGGCAGGGAAGTGCAGGCTCACACGGGTCCCTTGGCCAGGCTGGCTCTGGATATTCAGGGTGCCGTGATGGGCCTTCACGGTGCCATAGACGATGGAGAGCCCAAGTCCCGTGCCCTTGCCCTGGGGCTTGGTGGTGAAGAAGGGCTCCAGCACCCTATCCAAGACCTCCTTGGGCATGCCGGTCCCCGTATCCGCCACTTCCAGCAGAACCATTCCACCGGGTTCATTGCGCGTGCGCAGGGTGAGGATGCCGTCCTTGTCCATGGCGTCCACGGCATTCACGCAGAGGTTCATGAGGCCATGGAGGAGGGCCGCCGGATCCCCCTTGATCGGCCGGAGGCCTTCCTCGAGATCCATATCCAGGTGGACCTTCTGGAGGGTCGTCCGCTCCAGGAGGGCCAGTTCTTCCCGCACCAGGGCATTCAGGTCCACTTCCCGCTCCTCGGCCAGGTTCTGCCGGGCAAATCCAAGCAGCCCCTTCAGCATCGTGCCCCCCCGCTGGCAGGCCTTCGTGATGGTCTCCATGTCCTTGCAGAGCTTGCTGCCCTCGGGGGCCGTCGCCTGATGCAGGGTGGCCAGGGTCTGGATGGCCATGAGGACATTGTTCATATCGTGGGATACGCCTCCGGCCAGGCTCTCCATCTTCTGGGTCTGCACCAGCTGGGCCCGGAGGAGGAGCTGTTCTCTTTCGCTCTGTTTGCGCTGGGTCAGGTCCTGGACCTGGGTGACATAGTGCAGGGGCGTGCCGTCCATGGCCCTCACCAGGGAGGTGTGCACCTGGGCCCAGATCTCCTGCCCGTCTTTGCGCAGGTATCGCTTCTCCCACTGGACAGTCTTCTGCCTGCCTTCCAGGAGCTCCTGGGCGAACTGGATATTGAAGCCGACGTCCTCCGGATGGGTGATGTCCTGGAAGGTGGCACCCAGCAGTTCGGCTTCAGTGCGGCCCACCATGGCGCAGAAGGCCGGATTGACGGTCATGAAGCGGCCTTCCAGCGAGACCAGCACCAGGCCGATGGGGGAGGCGTTGAAGGCCATTTCCAGCCTGGCCTCGCTGAGATGCCTCTCCTCTTCCAGTCTGCTCAGTTCGTGGAGGGCCTGAGCCTGTGCCTGGGTCACCTCATTCAGGCGCCGGTTGCTGAGGGCCTGCTCCGAGACCATGGCGGCGAAATGCACCAGGAAGCCCATGAGCGAATTCACCCAATCCCGGCTCCGCCGGGGCACCCGCGCCACCGCCGACAGGTAGGCCTCCATGTCCAGGCCGTAGGCCTCGGCTCGAGCGGCAAAGGCCTGGAGATCGATCTCCTGGTCCTCGTAGAAGAACTGCCCCGTGTAGATGTTCCCCACATGGACGCCCTCCACGCAGAAGGGGGTCACGACGTCCCAGAGGCCGTTCTTGCAGGGATAGGCCACGCATTCGCCGGCCTTCACGTTCCCGGCCAGGAAGAGATCGCTCTCCAGGCAGTTCTGGCTGGTTTCGGGATGAATCCGGTGGAACTGGGTGCAGACGGGCTGCCAGCCCACGGCCAGGAGCACCCGGCCCCGGAGGTCCAGCACGGCGATGGCGGCCCGGGTCAGTTTGTGGAAGAGCTCCAGGAGCACCTGAAGGGCCTGCAGATCCAGAAGAGTCTCCAGGTTCAACCCCAGGGTCGAGATCTCGGGAGGTGAATCCGGTTCAATAGACTGGTCAGGCGGGAGGCTCATGATCGGTATTCATAGCAGAAAAGCGGGGGACAAAGGCGTTTCCATCGTTTTCGGTACATTCCGGAAAAGCATGATTTCTGATCCCTCGGCCCCAGTCCGGACCCCTTGGTGCCAAGGCCGTGGAGCAAGGAATCAAGGGGCCTGGAGTCTCTTTTGCCCTTCCCGCACCAGTTGCCCACAGGCTCCCGCCACGTCCTGGCCCCGACTGCGGCGCACGTTCACGGTGATTTCCTTGGAGGCGAGGTATTTGCAAAGCTCGTGGAGGCGCTCCTCGGTGGGGGGCTCAAAGGTGTGCTCCGAAACTGCTTCGGCGTCACGCGCGCCCTCCGTGGCGCGCGCCCTTCGGGCGGAACCGGCGGTTCCGTGGGCCTCCGCTCCTGCTTCGGCCTCATGGGCGTTGAAGGGGATCAGGTTGATCTTGCAGGGAAATTTCCGGGCAAAGGCCGCCAGGCGGCGGGCGTCCTCCATGCTATCGGTGAGGCCCTTCAGCAGCACGTATTCCAGGGTGATCCGTTCGCCCCGCTCCAGGGGGAAGGCCTGGAGCGCCTTGGTGAGGGCCAGGAGGTTCCAGACCCGGTTCACGGGCATGATCTTCGACCGGTAGCCGTCCGTGGTGGCATTGAGGCTGAGGGCCAGCCGGGGCCGGATCTTGGACTTGGCCAGGGTCTCGATGCCGCTCACGAGGCCCGAGGTGGAAAGGGTGATGCGCCGGGGGGGGATCGCCAGGCCCGAGGCGTCCCTCAGGATCTCGAAGGCCCTCATCACCTGGTTCAGGTTGTGCATGGGCTCGCCCATGCCCATGAAGACCAGATTCACCGGCACTCCGGCCTCGTGGCCGTGGGCGTTCAGCATGGCCATCACCTGGCCCACGATCTCGCTGGCGCTCAAATTTCGGATGATGCCCATCTGGCCTGTGGCGCAGAAGACGCAGCCCATGGCGCATCCCACCTGGCTCGAGAGGCAGAGGGTCGTGCGTCCCGCGTAGGGCATGTGGACGCCTTCCACCATGCGGCCATCCGCCATGCGGAAGGCGTGCTTGGTGCTGCCATCGGCGCTAGGAAGGGATTCCACGATCTCGGGCCAGGTCAGGTCCACCTCGCTCTGAAGCCGCTCCCGCAGGGGCTTGGAGAGATTGGTGAAGGCCTCCCAGGTGGCCCAGCGGTGTTTGTAGAGGCCCTCGAAGATTTGGGTGGCGCGGAAGGCCGGTTCGCCGAAGGACTTCAGCAGCTCCTTCAGCGTAGCCTTGGACATCCCGGCCGCATTGGGGCGTACGGAGGGCACGACCTCGGGCGCGGGTCTATCCCAGGCAGGGCCTTGGCTGCGTTCTGACATCGAGTTCCTCCACTCTGCAGCCTGGGGCACGGAGCCCGGTCAATCCAAGGAAATCTTGAAGGTGCGCAGGAAGGCACGGTCCTCCTCGGACCAGGGGGGCTCGGGTGCGGCCTGGCTGCGCCGTGCCTCGGGCGTGGGCCAACCCTCGGGGTCGCCTTCCGGCCCCGGATCGGCCCGGTCGGGGGCCTCGCCCTCCGCTTCGAGCTCCGCCTCCTCCCGCTTGTGCAGGGCCACTGTGGCTTCCAGGAGGAGGGTCACTTCGAAGCCTTCCCCTTGGATCTCCCGGGCCAGGGACCGGCTGGTGGGATCGGTGGCCAGGGCCTGCACGAGTGCCTGGCCGAGCTGGTCGACGAGTTCGTGCAGATGTTCGGGGATCTCCATCACGGCCTCCGGTGAGATTGTACTGCTAGAGGAGGAGCCCTATCGCCAGGATTCCCGCAATCCCGCCACCACGGCCTCGGGATCGGGCGCGTGCCAGAGGGCACGGATCATAGCCACGCCCCCCAGGCGCCGGTGGCGGAGTTCCCCGCTATTGGAGGGCCCGATGCCCCCCAGGGCCAGGAGGCGTCCCGGGAAGGGAGGCAGGGCCTCCAGCCAGGTTCGAAGGGTGGCCGCCCCCAGGGCGGGGCCCTTGCCAGGTGTCTCGAAGATGGGGGAAAGGATCAGCTGTTGGGCCTGGCGGCGCGCAGGAAAAGAGGCCGGATCATGAAGGGGCCGCGAAAGGGGGACCAGGCCCTCGGGCACTTCGGGATAGGCCTCCGGGGCGTGCAGGCCGCAACCCGCCGCCAGCGCCACGTCCAGTCGGCCGTTGACCCAGAGCTCGAGCCCCGGCGCCTCGTCCCGAACCCGAAGGGCGAACCCCAGGAGGGCTCCGGTCTCCATCTGCTTTTCCCGGAGCATGAGGCCGTCGATGCCCGAGGCCAGCACCCGGCTCCAGCGGGCCTCGTCGTAGCCCTCGCCGGGTGAGATGGCCAGGATGAACATCGATGAGGGCTATTTCGACTGGGCTAGCACCCGCACCCGGTCCAGGGCGGGGATGATGTGCCAGTTGGAGGCCAGGGGCACGCTCAGGCTGGACTGTCCCAGCACCCGTTCGAAGAGGAGATTGCGCAGGGGCGTGGGGTTCACTTCCTCGGCCTCCCCCTTGAAGTGGATGGCCTCCAGGTAGCCGCCCCCGCCGCTCAGGCGGTAGCTATTGATGGCCATGGTGAAGGGCTGGTTCTCCTTCACGGGCTGGCCCTGGAACTTCAGGTCCACGACCCGCTGGCCCACAGGCCTGGAGATATCCAGGGCGTAGCTGACTCCATCGATCATGTCGAAGTCGTAGCCGGGCACTTCCTTATTGAAGAGCTCCGGCAGATGGCTGAAGTTGTAGTAGCGGGCCGCTTGCTCCAGCCAGAGCTTCACCTGGAGGCCCGTGACGCGGATGCGGGCGACCTTGTTTTCGAAAGGCATCAGGGCCCAAAACTGGCGGATGGAGGTGGGCCCCTTGGGCACGAAGTAATGGGTGGAGGGGCTGAAGGTCGCCGAGAGCTGGGCGCCTACGGCCTTCTTCTGCACGCTGTGGAGGAGCTGCACCAGGGCCGAATCCTCCATGCGGGACCAGCGCCCATCCAGATCCATGGTCAGGTTGGTGGCGAGGGTGTTGAGATAGGCATTCGTCAAGGCGCGCAGGGGGGCCGTGAGTTCCAGCACCTGGGGGTCATTGGGGGTCTCCAGCGTGGGCTGCACCAACCGGGTCTCGCTGGAGACCAGTTTCCAGTGGCGCTTTTCCTTATTCAGGACCAGCTCCGTGACGCCCAGGGCGCGGCCCTGGGAGAGGCTCTGGAGGATGGGCACGCCCTTGTGGCGGAGGGTGATGGCTTCGTGGGTATGGCCCGCCAGGACCAGATCGATGCCCGGCACCCGCTCGATGAGGGCCAGGGCCTGGTTCGCCTCGAAGGGCACGGCTCCCGGATCGCCCAGGCCTCCGTGGAGGGCGACGATCACCACATCCACCTTCTCCTTGTCCCGGAGGATGGGCACAAGGGTCTTGGCGGTCTCCACCGCATCCTGGAAGCGCAGGGCCCCGAGGGTGGTGGCATCCCCCAGTCGGGCCATGGCCGAGGTGGTCAGCCCCAGGATGCCCACCCGGGCGCCGCCCATCTCCACCACGGCGTAGGGCGTGAAGGCGCTCTTGCCCGTGGAACTCAGGCGCACATTGGCCCCCAGCCAGGGGAAGGTGGCCTGTTCCTCGGCCCGGCGGAGGGGGGCCATGCCCCAGTCGAAGTCGTGATTGCCCACGGTCATGGCGTGATAGCCCAGGGCGTTCATGATGGCCATGGAGGGATCGGGCAGTTCGGGGTGAAGGCGGGCTCCCACGTAGGCCAGGGGTTCGCCCTGAATGGTGTCGCCGCAATCCACCAGCAGCGTATTGGGGTTCTTGGCCTTCAGTTCCCGGATGAGGGTGGCCACCTTGGCCCAACCTCGGGGGACGGGCTGAAGGGTATAGGAATCCTCCGGCATGACGGTCGCGTGCATGTCGGTGGTGGACAGCACCTGAAGGCGCAGTTCCTGGGCCGACAGCAGAAAGGATGCGAACAGGATGCAGATCCAACGAAACACGGGTGCCTCCAGGGACTCTCTCCAAGATACCCTGGAAGGCCGTCCAGGCTGGATTCTCAGGCTTTCATTGGAAAAGGCCCGGCCTGAAGGTAAACTGACCGTTCACCCAGGAGATCCCATGCAGGAAGTTCAGATCAAAGCCCCCAAGCACGAGTTCACCCTGCTCTGCGACGATATCCGGCAGGAAATGGGGGGTAAGACTTCCCTCATGGGCATCTATGACCATCACATCGTTGTGCCCCAGATCCCCTTCGTCCTCCCCAAGGTGTGCTTCTACACCCGCTTCAGCCGCATGGACGGCCAGTTCAAGTTCAGCTTCTCCATTGTGAGTCCCAATGGCGAGCGCAAGGACATCATCCGCGATAGCGATGTGCAGATCCCCGACGGCGCCAAGGAAGGCACCTTCAACGTCATCGCCAGCCCCTTCGAAGTGAACGCCGAGGGCGTTTTCGAAGTGATCATCGGCCTCACCAAGGGTACGGACCGCTTCGAGTATGTCTATAAGTTCGCCGTCTCCGACGCCAGCCGTCTCCAGGCCGAGTACGAGAAGGCCATGGCCGAGCAGGGCACTGCCGCTCCCGCTCCCGTCCAGTCCTAGGCTTCCCTTCAACCCAAAAGGGGACGGGCTCACGCTCGTCCCCTTTTGTTTGGGCGATAGGTGCGTGAATGAAACTGAAGCTGTCTCTGGGCCTTGGGCTCACCTTGCTCTGCTGCCTGGGTTGCCGCCACCACATCCTGACTCCCGATATCAGCGGCCACCCTGCTCAGACGCTGCAAGCAGATGCCCGCAAGGTAGGAGACCTCTGGGTGATTACGCTGCCGCTGCCCTTGGGCAGCTGGACACCGAAGGCCGTGGGCGAAGAACAGGCCATGGAGATCGTCACCGTAGACGGCAAGGCCGCGGCTCGGTGGAAGGTGCGCGCCGAGAGGTGGGCCAATTCCGAGCGCCCCTTCAATTTTGTACTGGTGGGCCCCGAAGACCGGACCATCCAGATGTCCGTGAAATACACGCTGTTCTCCCGGGGCGCTCAGAACTTCCTGAACATCCTGGCTCACGGATGGGGGTGGATCCCCTTGCCCAGGTAAGCTATCGATATGGACCGGTACGCCAAGCAGCGAATCCTCTCGGTATCGCCTTCGGCGATGCCGAGGCCCTCCCTTTTGGACATGTGGGTCGAGGGAAGGGGTGGGCTTCGATGAGGGACCGGTACGCGAAGCAGCGTATCCTCTCGGTACCGCCTTCGGCGATGCCGAGGCCCTCCCTTTTGGACATGTGGGTCGAGGGAAGGGACGGGCTTCAATGATGGACCGGCACGCAAAGCAGCGAATCCTCTCGGTATCGCCTCCGGCGATGCCGAGGCCCTCCCTTTTGGGTAGGTCGGCCGCGGAAAGGGACGGGCTTCGATGATGGACCGGCACGGGAAACAGCGCATTGTCTCGGTGCCGCCTTCGGCGATGCCGAGGCCCTCCCTTCTGGACATGTGGGTCGAGGGAAGGGGTGGGCTTCGGTGATGGACCGATACGCGAAGCAGCGTATCTTTCTTGGCGCCGAGGCCGAGGCCCGGCTGCGGGAGGCGCGGGTGGTGCTGGTGGGCCTGGGGGCTACCGGCTCGGTCATCGCGCCCTGGCTGGTGCGGGCAGGGGTGGGGCATCTGACGATCCTGGACCGGGATCTCGTGGAGCGGAGCAACCTCCAGCGCCAGATCCTCTATGGGGAGAGCGATCTGCTGCGGCCCAAGGCCGAGGTGGCCGCGGCCCGGCTCCGGGAGGCCAATTCGGGAATCGAGATCCGGCCCATCATCGCCGATCTCACCAGCGGCAACGCCCGGGAACTGCTTTCGGGCTTCGATCTGATCCTGGATGGCACGGACAATTTCGAGGCGCGCTACCTCATCAACGATGTGTCGATCCTCACGGGCAGGCCCTGGATCTACGCCGGGGCTCTCGGCGCCGAGGGCATGGTCTGGCCCATCCACCCCCCCCGGACGCCCTGCCTGCGCTGTCTCATGGAGGAGCCGCCCGCATCCGGCGACGTGGACACCTGCGATAGCGCGGGTGTGCTGGGGCCCGCCGTGGGCGTGGTGGGGAGCTGGGCCGCCCTAGAGGCCATCAAGCTCCTCACGGGAAAGGAACCCCATTCGGAGCTGGCCCGCTTCGACTTCTGGCGCAACGAACGCCAGTTCATCCATCCCCCGAAATCTCGCTGCCGCTTCTGCACGGAGAAGATTACCGAATTCCTGGATGCCCGCTGGAGCCTGCGAGCCTCTCGGCTCTGCGGCCTGGAAGGCGTCCAGATCCGTGTGAACCCCCCCGGCGACCTCGACCTGCCATCCCTTCAGGAGCGCCTGGAAGCGCGCACGGGCAACGCCTGGAAACTCAGCAGCCTGGCTCTTTCCGGCATGGACGGGGCCTGGCGCGTCATGCTCTTCCGGGATGGCCGGGCCCTCCTCCACGGCGACCTGACGCCGGAGCGGGCGAGGGCGTGGTACACGGAAGTCGTGGGATGCTGAAGCCATGAAGCTCCTCCTCGCCTCCCGCAATGCCCACAAGGCCCAGGAACTCTCGGAACTGCTGCCGGGCATCGAATTCGTGCTCTGGCCGCCTGAGGCCCCCGAGATCCCCGAAGACGGCGCCTTCTTCCAGGACAATGCCCTCCAGAAGGTCACCTACGCGCTCGATTGGTGGAAACAGCAGGGTCTTGAACCCGTGGAGGGCGTCCTGGCCGACGATTCAGGCCTCTGCGTGGACGCGCTCTGGGGCGGTCCCGGCGTGCTCTCGGCCCGCTTCGCCGCCGACCTGGATTACCCGGCCAAGAACCGGAAGCTCCTCTCCATGATTCCCGCCGATGCCCCCCGCACGGCCCGCTTCGTCTGCGTGCTGGCCTTCGCGCCCCTGGAGGGAGAGCCCTTCACCGTGAGCGGCGCAGTCGAAGGCACGCTGGCCCTGGAACCCAGGGGTATCCATGGTTTCGGCTACGACCCCATCTTCATCCCCGACGAGTTCGAACAGACCTTCGGCGAACTGGCCACCGAGATCAAACACGGCCTCAGCCACCGGGGCCGCGCCGCCCGGGCCCTGAAAATGCGTCTGAGCTGAAGAGATCCTTCCATGGGCGTCTTGATTCTTTTCTCTGTGCTGGTGCTTGGGGGCGCTCTGGGCTGGTGCGCCCGGGATTCCGAGCGAGCCGTCCTCCTCAATCGCGGTTTCGGGCGTGGAACGCTGTGGGCCCTGCTGGCCGTCATGGGCATGAAGCTGGCGCTGAATCGGGGCCTCTTCGCCAAGGACCTCAGCGTATTTTTCGCCGCCATCGCCTCGAGCTTGTTCCTGGTGGCGGTCTTCTTCGGCGTCTTCCTCCTCGTCGACCGGGTGCGCGGCCGTGGTGTGGGGCCTCACGCGGAGGAGGCCTCGGCCGAGACCGGTGAGGGCCATGAGTTGGGGGCCGTGGCCCTCAATAGCGGCTGCATCCTGGCGGGCTTCCTCCTCTTCCTGGCCCTTCCCGGGGCCGTCGCGGCGCGCATTCCGATGGATCTCCTGGGGGAATGGATCCTGCGCGCCCTCCTCCTCTTCATCGGATTCGATCTGGGCGCCGAACTGCATCGCCTGGATCTGCGCCAGCTCCCGCCCTTGCTGCTGCTGGCGCCCTTCGTGAATATCCTGGCCAGCCTTGGGTGTGGCCTCCTGTTCAGCCTGGTCTCCCGGCATTCCGCCCGGGAAGGCATGCTGATCTATTCCGGCATGGGCTGGTACTCGCTGTCCTCCGTGCTCCTCGCCGAGCGCGGCCTGGTGCTGCTCTCCCTCCTGGCCTTCATCCACAATGTCTTCCGCGAACTGCTCTCCATCCTCAGCGCGCCCCTGGCGGCCCGGGTGTCGCCCTACCTGCCGGTGTATCTGGGAGGCGCCACCAGCATGGACGTGATGCTCCCCTTCGTGCAGCGCTACTGCGGTCGCCAGTACACCCTCCTCAGCTTCTACTCCGGCGTCATCTGCAGCCTGGCGGTGATCCCCTTGGTGAGGCTCATCGCGGGCTGAGGCCACCTCGGCGGAAAGCCGCGACAACGGTTAAACTGGGTGTTCTGTTAGTTGGAGACCCCCATGCGAGATTTTTCGACCCAGTCGTTACGGCCGGATGTGGAACGCGAGGACCTGGATTTCGATGTGCTCTTCGTGGGTGGCGGCCCGGCCAACCTAGCTGGCCTCTGGCGTCTGCTGGACCTCATCGAGGCTCACAATGGCCGGGAGGGTTCCAAGAAATTGGAAGGCCTCACCATCGGCCTCATCGAGAAGGCCGACGAGATCGGGGACCACGCTTTTTCCGGTGCCGTGTTGGACCCCATCGCCCTGAAGGAACTCTGCCCGGATTTCCGGAAGCGCGGCTTCCCTTCGGAAGGCAAGGTCAAGGAGGAGGAGGTCTGGCTCTTCACCAGCGAGCGCAACGGCTTCAAACTGCCCATCCTGCCGCCCTTCTTCCATAACCACGGTTCCCATATCGTCTCGCTCTCCCGGATGGTCCGCTGGATGGCCGAGCAGATCGAGGCCCGGGAAGTGCCGGGAGTGGATGTGATGCTGCTGCCGGGCTTCGCGGGCCTCAAGGTGCTCTGGGAGGATGGCCGGGTGGTGGGTGTCCAGACCGCCGATAAGGGCGTGAATGGGGATGGCACGCCCAGGTCCAACTTCGAACCCGGCAATAACCTGAGGGCCAAGGTGACGGTCTTCGGTGAAGGGCCCAGGGGTCATCTGGCCCGGGAACTGGAGGAAGTGCTGGGCCTCCAGAAGGACGCCCCCAACCCGCAGTTCTTCGAGACCGGCGCCAAGGAGATCTGGGAGATCCCCGAAGGGCGCGTGCCAGAGGGCTTCGTCCTGCACAGCACGGGCTGGCCCATGGCGGACGGCGAGAGCGGCGGTTCCTTCGTCTACAAGATGTCGGGCAACCACCTGGCCGTGGGCTACGTGATGAGCCTGGATACGGCTGATCCCTTCGCCGACGCCCATCTCGGCCTTCAGAAGTTCAAGACCCATGCGCGCATCCAGGCCCTGCTGGAGGGCGGCAAGCTCGTCCAATACGGTGCCAAGGCCCTGGCCATCGGCGGCTGGCATTCGATGCCGCGCCTGGCCTTCCCGGGCGGCATGCTGGTGGGGGACGCGGCGCAGATGGTCAACGCCGCCCGCCTCAAGGGCATCCATCTGGCCATGAAGGGTGGCATCGAGGCCGCGGAGACGATCCTGGATGCCCTGGTCGAGGCTGACTTTTCCGAAAGCAGCCTGATGCGCTATTCCAAGGCTTATCTGGAATCTTGGGCCGGGGAGGAGCTGAAGTCCTATCGCAACTTCCACCGCATCCTGTCCCATGGCCTCGGGGTGGGGGCTGGCCTCAAGCTCGGCCTGAGCCTGGTCACCGGCGGCTGGGTGCCGGGAGATCCCCTGAAGGGCCAGGCGGATGCCGCCATGACGGAAAGCACCGAACGCTTCTACGGCAAGGCCGGCCTCCACCGGGAGGACCTGGACCTCGGCATCAAGTTCGATGGCCAGCGCCTCTACCAGAAGCTCGACGATGTCTACCTGGCGGGTGTCATGCACGATGAGCACCAGCCTGCCCATCTCAAGATCGTCAAGGGCCACGAGGTCTGCGTGGCCTGTTTCGAGACCAAGGGCGCGCCCTGCACAGTCTTCTGCCCCGCCCAGGTCTACGAGATGCACCCCGATGAGAAGGGCAAGGTCACCCAGGTGGAGATCGCCTTCTCCAATTGCGTCCACTGCAAGACCTGCGATATCAAGTGCCCCGAGGGGAACGTGGTCTGGACCGCCCCGGAGGGGGGTGGCGGGCCGAAGTACACGATGTGCTGAGGCGGATCGTGGACTGCTGCTGCTACACGATGTGCTAGGAGTTCCCATGCCCCTCGATCCCCGCTTGCTTGAGATCCTATGCTGCCCCGCCGAAAGGGAGGGGGTGGCCTGCCATGGCGATCTGGAAGAGCGGGCTGATGGCTTGCGCTGCAAGGCCTGCGGGCTTCTCTATCCCATCCAGGACGGCATTCCCGTGATGCTGCAGGAAGAGGCCAAGCAGGTGGAGGGATGAGGCTGGAACGGGACCGGGCCAAGGCGCTGCTGGAGAGGATCCAGGGTTGCAGAGTGGTGGTGCTCGGCGATCTCATACTGGACGAGTATCTCTATGGCGAAGTGGATCGCATCAGCCCCGAGGCCCCCGTGCCCGTCGTGCGTGTGCTGAGGGAGATGGCTGTCCTGGGTGGGGCCGCCAATGTTGCCGCCAACCTCAAGGCCATCGGCGCGGAGCCCTGTCTGGTGGGCACTCTGCGGGATGATGCTGCGGGGCGACGCATGCTGGAGCTGCTCGCCTGCCACCGGGTCGATGGGATGGGGGTGGTCACGGATCCCTCCCGCCCCACCATCATCAAGACCCGGGTCATCGGCCAGCAGCAGCAGATGCTGCGCATTGATCGCGAGGAACCCGGGGAGTTGATGGATGGGAGCGCCCTCGCAGGATTGAAGGCCAGCCTCCAGCGGGCCCTGGAGGGCGCGGGGGGCCTCATCGTCTCGGACTACGCCAAGGGCGTCGTGGGGGCAGGGATCATGGATGTGGTCCGGGAACTCTGCCGAAAAGCCGCACTGCCCTGGATCGTGGATCCCAAGCCCGCCCATAGCGAGCTCTATCATGGGGCCACGCTGATGACGCCCAATACCAAGGAACTCTCGGAATTGGCCGGGTTCTCCGCTCGCTCGGATGAGGAGGTGGCCCGGGCCGGGCGGAAGGTGACGGAGGCCCTTGGTCTGGCTGGACTCCTGGTGACCCGCAGCGAGAAGGGCATGGCCCTCCTCGCCTGCGACACGCCCCACGAGGCTCCCTGGTGGATCCCCACGGTGGCCAGGGAAGTCTTCGATGTCAGCGGCGCAGGCGATACGGTGATCGCCGTATTCGGCGCCTCAGTGGCTGCCGGAGCGGACTGGAAAGACGCGGCCATGCTGGCCAATGCCGCTGCGGGAGTGGTGGTGGGGAAGATGGGCACGGCCACCGTCACGGCCGAAGAGATCCTCGCCCGTTACCGGGAACAGGAAGCCCAATAATTTCCGAAAGCAGATTCGCCACGGCACCGAGAACACGAAGAAAAGCAGGTAGAGGAACCTGTGTCCTTCGTGTCCTGTGGCGGCTTTCCCTTTTTGACTGCGCTCCTGGGGAACGCTATTCGGCGAATTCCAGGCTCAGTACGAAGTAGGTGCCCTTGGGCAGCCTCTGGGTGATCCGCGAGAAGTTCAAGTCGAAGGTCTCCGTGTCCCCGGGCCTCACGCCGGTGATCTTCGTCCCACCGGTGGCCACTCCCAGCAGGCGGTTTTCGCCATCGAAGACAGCTACGGCAAAATGGGGCACACGCACCTTCAGGGCCGTGTTGGTGACCTCGATCTGGGCCCGGGTGCCGAATTCGGCTCCCTTCAGGAGTCCCGAGCGGATCTCCCGGCGGTTGAAGAAGATGGTATTGAGCTTCAACCCATCGAGCTCCACCTTCAGCGGCAGGATCGTATCCCACTGGTAGGGGAATCTCTGACTGAGGAAGCCCAGGGGCTTCAGCTCCTGGGCCTTAGGCGCTTCGGCGGCCTGAGGGGCTTGGGGTGCGGGCATCTGAACACCCAGGAGGGCCGAGAGCAGCAGGGGAAACATGGGCAGCCTCTAATGGCGATGGGTCATCCACCCGAAGAGGCCCTTCTTGACAGGGGCGACCTCAAAGAGGGCGGGTGCTTCCGGGGGAAGAGCAACGGATGGGTTGGTGCGGCGGACCCTTTCGAAAATCGGGCGCAGGGAGGGCACCTTGGCGGCCTCGATCCAGTTATCGCTGAATTGCCGGGCCACCATGTGCCAATCCTGGACACGGCCCTGCTCGATCCAGGCCGTGACTTGGTCGAGGGTGACATTCTGGAAGGTCTCCTGGCCCACTTGGATCTTGAAGATATTGGAATCCCCCAAGGGAGTGGCCTCCAGACTGATGGGTGCCTGGGGCTGAGGTGTGAAGGCTGGGCGGGGGGGCAAGGCCACTGTTGGCGCCCGGGAAGAGGGAGCCCCGGCGGCCATGGCCGCATGGAGTTCGCTGGGACTGAGGCGGACCGTGCTGCCCAGGGCCGCGGCCTGCCCCGGGGGCGGAGCCACGGCCTCTGGGCTCCTGGTGGGGGTTCCCCCCAGGGTGTGCTCCAGGGCGTCCAGTGTGGCTTCCACATCCATGGAATTGTTCCGGCTGGTGCGGCGCTCCACCGTTGGAGAGGGCTCGTCTCCCAACAGCCTGGAGATGGCGTCCTTGGCCGAGCTGAAGGCGGCAGGCCCTTCATCAGCCACTTCCGCCTGAGGCGTGGGCTCGATGACCAGAGTCTTCTCCAGGATCTCGTCTTCGGATCCCTCCAGATCGCCCAGGGTGAGGGCGGAATCCTCTGGAGATGCCTCCATGGGAGATGGGCTCGAGAGCACCGAATCGAGTTCCAGGAGATCCTCGGGATGGATGGCTTCCAGGGTGGCCGTGCCCGAGGCCTCGGCCAGAGCGGGCGTGGGGCTGGGTGCGAGGAGGTGCTGGACAGCCTCCTCGACACCGAACACGTTCCCGCAGCGGAAACAGCGGGCGCGGCGGATGCCTGCATGGACCCGCTCGGGCCGAAGTCCGTAGTGGGTGAAGCAGCTGGGACAGCTGAGGGATTCGAGCACGGTCGTCTCCAGAGGCATTTGCCTCCAGGATAAGCGCAATCCCAGGGAATGTGCAGCGTCATCGATCTCGGGTGCCTTATGCTCAAGGTGTCATCGGAGGGGCATTGACGGGCATATTCATCACCATCGAGGGCGTGGAGGGCTCTGGAAAATCCACGCAGATTCGCCGTCTGGAGGCGAGGCTACAGGCCTTTGGCCTGCCGGCGGTCTTCTCCAAGGAGCCCGGAGGCACGGCCCTGGGTCAGGATCTGCGCACCCTGCTCCTGGCGCCCCACGAGAGTGGGGAGTCCTGGTGCCCGGAGGCCGAGCTATTGCTCTTCTACGCCGATCGCGCCCAGCATGTGGCCAGGCTGATCAAGCCCTCCCTCGCTAGCGGCCAGATCGTCGTGGTGGACCGCTTCGAAGATTCCACCCGCGCCTATCAGGGGGCCTCCGGTGTCGGGGAGGAGGCGCTGAAGCGCCTGCGGGAGCTGGTGCTCGGGGATTTCCGCCCGGACCTGACCCTGGTCCTGGATATGGACCCGGAGGCCTCCCTGCGCCGGGTGGCGGCCCGGAATGCCGCCCTGGGGGGAGCCTTCCAGGAGACGCGTTTCGACGATGAGACCCTGGCCTTCCATCACCGGGTGCGTGCGCGCTTCCTGGAGATCGTCCGGGCGGAGCCCGAGCGCGTGCGGCTCGTCCCGGCCGAGGCCGATGCCGATGTGGTGGAGGCCGCGCTCTGGGCCGAAATCCTGCCGAGCCTGCGGCGGGCCGGGTTCCCGGTGGCATGATGTTCGATCCCGCGATCCAGGGTCATCTGCCTATCCGTCAGCGCCTCTGGGAGCGCGTCCAATCGGGGCAGCTCTCGGGCTCCCTGCTCTTCACGGGGCCCGAGGGCATCGGCAAGCGCCGCGTCGCGCTGGAACTGGCTCAACGGGAACTCTGTTTCAGGCGGAGCGCCTGCGGCGTCTGCGAGGGCTGCAAGCCTTTCAAGGCCGAGCCTCTCCCGGTGGAACTTCCCAATCTCCTGCGCATCGCCCCGGAAGGCAAGGCTGGCCTCATTCGGATCGGCGCCATCCGCGAGGATGATCTGGTGGAGGGTGGGGTCATTCGATGGGCGCACCAGGCCTCTCTGCCCGGCACCCATCGCTGGATCCTGGTGGAGGACGCCCACCGCTTGAATGGCGCCAGCGCCAATATGCTTTTGAAGACGCTCGAAGAGCCTCCGGCCGGGACTCACTTCCTGCTGGTGACCCATCGGGCCGAAGCCATGCTCCAGACCATCCGTTCCCGCTGCGAGCGCATCCCCATGAAGGCCCTGGAAGGCGAAGAGGCCTGGAGGGTGGCTGCGGCGGCGGGCTGGGGGGAGGAAGACCGGGAACGCTGGACGTCCCTGTCGGCGGGCACCCTGCGCTACCTGGATCCGGCCGATTTCGCTCTGGCCGCAGCCCGGCTCGAGGCTTGGCTGGCCTTGGCGGGCGGTGCGACCTTCGCGGAAGCCGCCGGTCCCCTCCTGCCGGAGAAGAATTCGACCCTGGCCCAGAGCGAGCAGATGGCCCGAGGCCTGGAGCTCCTCCTGCGCATCCTGGGGGATATCGGTCGCCTCCGGGAGGGGCGGAGCCCAAGCCTTGAGTCCTGGAGGGAAGGCCTGGAGGGCTTGGCCCGTTCGCCCCTGGATCTCAAGGGGCCCGTGGCCCTCATCCACGAGGTTCAGCGGAACCTGGTGCGCAACCCTTCGGCCGAGTCCCTGCTCCGGGAGATCGCCCTCATCCTCAGGGGCTGAACGGGCTACCTCCCGGCGGGGGCAACCCTCCTCGGCCCTGTGCGCGACGCTTACTCGGCCACCACCACCCGGGCCTTGCCCATGGCCTTGGCCTGGAAGAGAGCCTGATCGGCCCTTTCCAGCAGGTGTTCGGCCCCATCGGCGTGGGTGGGGTAGGTGGCGATGCCGACGCTGGTGGAAACTGGCACATCGCAGTCCCCCACGCGGATGGGCGTTTCCAGGAGCTTCTGCAGGAGGCGCTCCCCCATCTTCGCGGCGCCCAGGGTTGTGGTGCCGGGAATGACCACGCAGAATTCGTCACCTCCATAGCGGTAGAGGCGGTCCTGGGCGCGGATGACCCGCTGGGCCTCCAGGGCGATATGGGTGATGACCTTGCTGCCAGTGGGATGTCCGAATTGGCTGTTCAGTCCCTTCAGATTGTCCACATCGAGGAAGAGGAGGGAGACGGATTCCCCCCGGGCGGCGGCCTCGCGGATGATCTGGGGCAGATCGGCCTCCAGGGCGCGGCGATTGCGGGCCACGGTGAGATCGTCCCGGAAGGAGAGCGCCTTGCTCGTCTCCAGGTTCCAGGCGTTGAGCAGGAGATCCTCCACATCCTTGATCCAGCCCAGGTAGTGCTCGGGGTCGCCCTGGGGATCCTTAAGGCGGAGAATTCCCATCTGGGTGCCCGGACACAGGAGCCACGCCTGCCCCAGACGCACGAGCTCGGCGGCTTCCCGATAGTTGAGGGGGGCCTCCGGGAAGCCTTCCCCGCAGCGCTGGAAGTAGGCTCCCTCCTGGCGGATCCAGATGGCGCCTTGTCGGGCACCGGAGAGTTGTTCGGCGCGCACCAGCACGAGACGCAGCAGCTCGTCCAGCGTGGCCAAGTGCAGCATCTGTCGGAGCCAACCCTCGCTGCCCAGGTCCCGCCGTTGAAGATGATGCAGGGCCTCTCTCACGGCCTCCAGGGGCATGGATTGGCGCAATACCCAACCGGGGCGCCGGGCCAGGACTTCACTGGTCTCTTCGGGGCAGGCCTCCCGGATCCACCAGAGGATCTCCATGGCTTGGAGGGGAATGAGCCGCGGGTCCGGGCGATCGGCCACGATGAGCACCGTCCCTCGGCCAGCGCCAGGCAGGACCCGGAAGCCCCATTCGCCCAGGGCGCGCTGCAACAGAGGGGCGCTTTTGGCCTGGTGAATTTCCGTCCAGTAGACATCGGCCATGGCTGACCTCAGTTGAGGGCGGCTTCGAGCCGCGCAGCCAGGTGTTCGAGATGAGAACCCAGGGGCTCCAGGGCCCCACAGGTGTCTTTGCCGCCCCGCTCGGCGCGGACCCAGCGCTTGAGCAGGCTCACAGCCTGGGTGTCTCGGACGCCCAGGGATTTGGCGGCCTGGATCAGTTTGTGGGCCGTCCGGGCCCGATCCGGGGACGGATGAGTTGGGTCGGCCAGGCTCATGCAGAGCTGGTGGGCCTCCCGGGCCGTATTGAGGTCCAGGCGGATGAGGGGCACTCGGGCGTTGATTCGGAGCAGGAAGACATCCAGGAAACGCAGCAGTTCCCCCACCAGTTCGCTGCCATCCCGGAGCGCGTTTTCGATTTCCCCGGGGCCTTCCAGGGTGCGGCTGAGCTGTTGGGTGAGGTGATCGAATTCCTGGCGGTCCTGGGTGCGGATCAACAGGAATTCAGGACTGCGGCGGAAGGAGGCCACCTGGTTCTGGGCCTGTCCCAGGGCCAGGGCCAGCCGCGGCAGATCCAGGAGTTCCAGGTGGAGCAGGATCTGCTGGTGGGCCGGGTCCAGATACTCCCAGAGGCGATGCAGGCGTTGGCGGAGGCGATCGCCTTCTTCGGTGAGGGAAGGGGAATCGGGGAAGAGCCGCTGGCGGAGATCCGGCGAGAAGAGCCCCACCAGATCGGCCATGAGCTGGCGCTGGTGGGACAGAAGGAGGGCCTTGAGGTTGTCCAGGCTGCTGGCCAGCTGATCCACATCGTTATTGGCCAAGGCCTGCTGCAGGAGGCCTCGGATGGTGGATTGGTCCTGCATGAGGGAGAGCACGGCCTGGCGGAGGAAGGCGCCCAGCAGCAGCCCCTCTTCGCTGCCCTTGGGCAATTGCTCGGCGGCCCTTGGGTGGTAGACCCGCTCCGCGAGGCGGCCCAGTTCGGATTCCACCACGAAGAAGGTGGGCACGGCGGCGTAGCGTTCGGGAATGGAGGCGTTGGCCGCCGGTTCCATGCGTTCCACCAGGCTGAGCAGGGCCAGGTGGCTGGCCAGGGCCCGGGCCACGACCCTGAAGGCCAGCGGGTGTTCCCTGCGCAACTGCTTGAGCAGATCCCGCACTTCCAGGGGGAGGCGCTCTTCGAAGAAGCTCCCCTCGATGCGCGCCAGGGTCCATCCCAGGTGGTTCCAGAGCCATTGCAGGCTGCCGCGGACCTGCTCCACCGCAGGCCAGTGGACGCCCCGATCCAGGGGACGCACCAGGCTCATCCGCAGGCTGGCGATGACATGCTGGACCAACAGGAGGGGTTCCCCCCGTGTGCGGGTGGCCTCCGGAATGGCACTTTCCAGCAGGGTTTCCAGCCGACGGATGTGGTCCAGGGGGCGGCCCGTGGGGTTTTGGAGGGCCTGGTTGAGGGCCTTCATCTGTTGGTTCAAACGGAGGGAGAGGGCGTGGACTTCCTCCCCTTCGCCCACGGCCTGGAAGAGGCCCCGGAAGTGATCGCGGTTCTCCTGAAGGAAGGCGGCCCAGTGTTCCAGCAGCCGAGGCGCCTCCTCGGTACCCAGGGAAGTGGAGATGGCGTGGAGGCTCGCGATGAGATCCAGGAGATTGATCACCCACTCCGGTTCCTGGTGGCGGCAGAGCAGATCCCGATGGGCGGCCTTGGCCAATAGGCCCAGATGGGTCAGGCTGTGCTGCAGGACGAGGCCCATGGCGGGACGGATTTCACCCAACCGACGATCCGAAAACTGATTCAGGAAGGCCAGGAACAGTCCCAGGCCCCGTCGCAATTTGGCCAGGGGAAGGGATTCCTCGAGGAGGGGTGTGGTGTCGGAGGCGGCGAGCAGGGGAGGGAGGTCGGAAGCGCCCAGCCGGAGGATCTCCTCGAGCAGCTCCAGATCCTGGCGAGAGAGCCCCTTCTCCCGGATGAGTTCCCGGGCCTTATCCAGGCGCAGTGTTGACGGGATAGAAGAGGACATGCTCCACAGCATAGCCGCTCATTTGAAACTCGCCATGTGCGGCGCGTTGAGTATTGGGGTGGTAGACTTCTGACCTCCCCCCAATCGGAGGCAACCATTGGCTAGCAAGCTCGGCGAAATGCTTGTTAAGGCGCAGCTGATCACCGACCCTCAGCTGGAAGACGCATTGAAGATCCAGCGGCGGGAGGGCGGGAAGCTCGGCAGCATCGTCGTTCGCCAGGGTTTTTGCTCGGACCAAGACATCGTAAGCTTCCTGGGAATGCAGTACGGAGTCCCGGCGGCGGATCTGGATCAGTGGCCCACCATCGAGGCCTCCGTGATCGCCCTGGTGCCCTCGGAACTGGCCAATAAGCACAAGGTCCTGCCCCTCCAGCGTTCCGGCAATGTGCTGACCCTGGCCATGTCCGATCCCACCGATATCTTCGCCATGGACGATGTGCGTTTTCATACGGGCTACAACATCGATCCTGTGGTCTCTTCCGAGATGGGGCTGATCCGCGGGATCGAGCGCTACTACGGCGGTTCCAGCGGCCTGCGCCTCCGGGAAGATGGGCCCCTGGGAGCGAAGAAACCGGCGAATCAGGCCTTCGGGGCTCCCGAGGCCGGAAGCCTCGGGGCCTTCAACAAGGGTGCCTTCGAGGATGCCGCCGATGAGGCGCTGGATCTCAAGGGGCTGGAAGACGAACTGGAGGAGAGCGAGACCCAGTACGACACCATCGATGAAGAGGAGAACATCAACGCGGCCGCCCTGGCCAAGGGCAGCGAAGAGGCGCCGGTGGTGCGCTTGGTGAACATGGTGCTCATCGATGCCATCCGGAAGGGCGCTTCGGATATCCATGTGGAGCCCTACGAGAAGAGCTACCGCATCCGGTTCCGCATCGACGGTCAGCTGATGGAGGTGATGCGGCCCAATATCAAGCTGAAGGATTCCGTCACCTCCCGCATCAAGATCCTGGCCAAGCTCAATATCGCCGAGAAGCGGCTCCCCCAGGATGGCCGTATCAAGCTGCGGGTGAGTCTGGGCGGCCAGCAGAAGACCATCGATTATCGCGTCTCCATCCTGCCCACCCTCTTCGGCGAGAAGATCGTGCTGCGGCTCCTGGATAGCGACAAGTTGATGCTGGATCTCACCAAGCTGGGCTTCGAGCCCGAGAGCCTGGCCCAGTGGGACCGGCAGATCTCTAAGCCCTACGGCATGGTGCTAGTCACGGGCCCCACGGGCTCCGGGAAGACCAACACGCTGTATTCCTCCATCGCCAAACTGAACCAGCCAGATGTGAATATCCTCACGGCCGAGGATCCCGTGGAATTCAATTTCGCGGGCATCAACCAGGTCCAGATGAAGGAGCAGATCGGCCTCAATTTCGCAGCCGCCCTGCGTTCCTTCCTGCGCCAGGACCCCAATATCATCCTGGTGGGCGAGATCCGCGATTTCGAAACGGCGGAAATCGCCATCAAGGCCTCCCTCACGGGGCACTTGGTGCTCTCCACCCTCCATACCAACGATGCGCCCAGCACCATCAGCCGCCTCATGAACATGGGTGTGGAGCCCTTCCTGGTGGCCACCTCCGTCAATATCATCTGCGCCCAGCGCCTCATTCGGCGCATCTGTTCGGAATGCAAGGCCCCGGATCCCCATCAGCCGCCGCCCGAGGCCCTCCTGAAGGTGGGCTTCACCGAGGAAGAGGTCCGGAAGGGCATCACGATCATGAAGGGCATGGGATGCCCCACCTGCAACAAGAAGGGGCTCAAGGGCCGCGTGGGTCTCTATGAAGTGCTGGAGATCTCGGAAACCCTGAGGGATATGATCCTCACCGGAGCCAGCGCCATGGAACTCCGGGAACAGGCTGTGAAGGAAGGCATGATCACCCTTCGCCGCTCCGGTTGCCGCAAGGTGCTGGATGGCGTCACCACCATCGAAGAGATCGTCCGCGAGACGGTGCTCTGAAACCCGGGAGGTCTCCATGGTCGAAGCCAATACCCAGTACGTCGCTCCGCTCCAGCAGTTGCTCAAGACCATGGTGGAGTATGGTGGGACCGACCTCCACATCACGACCGATAGCGCGCCCCAGATCCGTATCGATGGGCGCATGGTGCCCCTCAAACTGCCCCCCCTGGATTCCGCCCAGACCCGCTGGCTCTGCTACAGCGTCATGACCGACCAGCAGAAGCACCGCCTGGAGGAGGATCTGGAGGTCGATTTCTCCTTCGGTCTCCAGGGTGTGGCGCGCTTCCGCGCCAATGTCTACAACCAGCGCGGCGCCACAGCCGGGGCCTTCCGCACCATCCCCGAGAATATCCGCAGCTTCGAGGCTCTCGGCCTGCCGCCCGTCGCCGCGAGCCTCTGCGAAAAGCCCCGGGGCCTCGTATTGGTGACCGGTGTGACGGGTTCAGGCAAGTCCACCACGCTCGCGGCCATGATCGATTACATCAACGAGCGGGAGCAACTGCACATCCTCACCATCGAGGACCCGATCGAGTACGTGCACAAACACAAGCGCTGCCTGGTGAACCAGCGGGAGATCCACGCCGATACCCACAGTTTCAAGAAGGCCCTGCGCTCCGCCCTGCGCCAGGATCCAGACGTGGTGCTCGTGGGGGAACTGCGGGACCTGGAGACCATCGAATCAGCCCTCACCATCGCGGAGACGGGCCATCTCACCTTCGCGACCCTCCACACCAATTCCACGGTGCAGACCGTCAACCGCATCATCGACGTGTTTCCCGCCTACCAGCAGCCCCAGGTGCGGGCCCAGCTCTCCCTGGTGCTGGAGGGGGTGATCTGCCAGTCCCTGATTCCCAAGGCCAGCGGCAAGGGGCGCTCTCTGGCGCTGGAGGTGATGGTTCCCAACCCGGCCATCCGCAACCTGATCCGCGAGGACAAGATCCACCAGGTCTACAGCTCCATGCAGACGGGCCAGCTCAAGTTCGGGATGCAGACCTTCAACCAGAGCCTCTCCGATCTGGTGCTCCGGGGGGAGATCACCCAGGAGATGGCCCTCGGATACAGCTCGAACCAGGACGAACTCCGGGAACTCATCAATCGCGGCGTGGGCACTCAAGGGGGTGCCGCGGCCAATGCCGCCTCCCATGCGGCCCAGAAGGGGGCGGGCTCTGCGCTCCTGGGGGGAAGGAACCCGAACATCAAGTACTCTTGAGGGGCTTCCCCGAGATTCTCTTCCGGCCTATGCTGAGTCCACGAATATCCATTCTTCACTAAGAGGTCCCCATGCCCGCATACGTATGGAAAGGCAAGAATCGGCTGGGCGAGGTCCAGGAGGGGATCATTGTCTCCGATACCAAGGACCAGGCCTCGGCTACGCTCAAACGCAACGGCATCCAGGTCCTCTTCGTCAAGCCTCAGACCACGGTCACCAAGAGCTTCGGCAAGGTCAAATCCAGGGATCTGGCCATCTTCACCCGCCAGTTCAGCGTGATGATCGACGCGGGCCTGCCCCTGGTGCAGTGCCTGGAGATCCTGGGGGCCCAGCAGCAGGACAAGGGCTTCCAGAAGATCATCGAGGCCGTGCGCGGCGACGTCGAGCAGGGCGCCACCCTCCAGGCCGCCATGGCCAAGCATCCCAAGGCCTTCAATGATCTCTACGTGAACATGGTGGGGGCCGGCGAGGCCGGCGGCATCCTGGATATCATCCTCCAGCGCCTCTCCATCTACATCGAGAAGGCTGTGAAATTGACCAGCAAGGTCAAGGGCGCCATGACCTACCCCATCGTCGTGCTCACGCTGGCCGCGGTGGTGGTGGTGGTCATCATGGTCAAGGTGATCCCGGTGTTCTCGGCCATGTATGAGGGCATGGGCTCCAGCCTCCCCTTCCCCACGATCGTCTGCATCGCCATGTCCAATGTCTTGATTCACTACTTCTGGATCGTTGGCATCGTGGTGGCGGCCATCGTCATCGGCCTCAAGCAGTATTACAAGACCACCGCCGGGCACCTGCAGATCGACACCATCTTCCTGAAGATCCCCGTCCTGGGCGATATCCTTCGGAAGACGGCCGTGGCGCGCTTCTGCCGCACCCTGGGGACCCTCACCAGCTCCGGCGTGCCCATCCTGGAGGGCATGGATATCACGGCCCGCACCTCGGGCAATATGGTCATCCAGAACGCCATCCTCAGGTGCAAGAGCGCAGTCGAACAGGGCCGGAACATCGCCACGCCCCTGGCGGAGACCAAGGTCTTCCCCCCCATGGTGGTCCAGATGGTGGGTGTGGGCGAGGCCACCGGTGCCCTGGACGCCATGCTCAATAAGGTGGCGGACTTCTATGAGGACGAAGTGGATAATGCCGTCTCGGCCCTCACGTCCCTCATGGAACCCCTGATCATCGCCATCCTGGGCGGGGTCATCGGGTTCATCGTCATCGCCATGTATATGCCGATCTTCAACCTGGCCAACGTCATGGGCAAGGACTGATCAAGCATCCTAAGAAGAGTGAAGGGCGCGGTGGATCGCGCCCTTTACTTTTTAGGGTCCGAAAGGAAGCTGCCGAAGGCGGGAGCCTGGCCCTTCCAGACCGGGCGTTCCGGGCTATTGGCCAGGCTCAGGCTCAGGCCCAGGTTCAGGACGAACTGGACCTGCTGGAGCATGCCTCGCAGATCCCAGGAGGGGGCATAGATATCCGAGGGCCGGTGGTAGTGCCGGGCCAGGAAGGTCTTGGCCAGATTCCCCTGCTGGGGGTCCAGGAAATCCCATCCTCCATCCAGGGAGAAACCCGGCGAGAAGGCGGGGATGCCGGCCTTCACGAAGGCGAAGTGATCGGCCCGGAAGGCGAGCCCTGCCGAATCGGACCTGGAGGGGGCGACGGTGAGGCCCATCTCCCGGGCGATCCGCTGGGCCTGGTCCGCCAGACTGCTGCGCTCGGAACCCGCTAACCCGATATTCCGGGTGGGCCCCGCGAAATTGAGACTCTCCAGATTGAGCACCGCGAGGATCTGCTCCAGGGGCCAGGGACTGGCGGCCACGAAGGCTTCGGCTCCCAATAGGCCCGGTTCCTCAGCGCAGGTGAAGAGGAACATCTGGCTGCGGCGGAGGGCCTGAGGCCGCAGGGCCTGGGCGAGGGCCAGGACGCCGGCGCAGCCCGAGGCGTTGTCCACGGCCCCGTGGAAGATCCGCCCCGTGGTGGGTTCCACGCCCAAGTGATCCCAGTGGGCGGAATAGATGATCAGTTCCTTCTGGAGTGCGGGGTCCGTGCCCGGCAGGACCCCCGCCACGTTCAGGTCTTCGAAGCGGCGCAAGGCGCTCCTTAGCGTGCCCTTCAGGCGCACACCCAGGGCAATGGGCCTGAAGTCCCGGCCATTGGCGGCTTGGCAGAGCCTATCGAAATCCAAGCCCGAGGCGCTGAAGAGCTTCCGGGCGGCACCCTCGGTGATCCATCCCTGGAGCCCGGCCTTGGCCGGAGCCGGATCCCGCTGGAAGCGCTCGGAGGTCCATCCGGAACGCACCACGTCCCATCCGTAGCCCGCCCGAGCAGGCATGTGGATGAGCAGGATGCCGGCGGCGCCCCGGCGGCGCGCTTCGTCGAGCTTGGCGGTCCATCGTCCTTTGAAGTGGCCGGGGCCGCCCCAATCCGGCGCTTCTCCGGGGCGATCGCCCACCAGGGCCACCAGGATCTTCCCTTGCACATCCATGTCCTTGAAGTCGTCCCGGTCCCCCAGGGTGATGCCATGGCCCACGAAGAGAAGGGGGGCATCCAGTTTCAGCTCCGAGACTGGCGCTCCGCTGCCCACCAGGAAATCCTGATCCCATTTGAAATCGAGCTCGCCCCCAGGGCCCAGGAACGAGAGATGCGTGCCAGCGCTGAGGGTGCGGATGCCCAGGAGCTTCACGGGCTGCAGAAAGGACGTTCCGAAGGCCGGGCGCAGGCCCAGGGCCTGGAGCTGGGCTTCGAGGTAGCGGGCCGCGAGGCGCCCTCCCCGGGTACCCGGGCCCCGGCCTTCCAGCAGATCATCGGCCAGGAAGGCCATATGGGCCCGCAGGGGAGCCTCTTGGGCCACAGGAGCCTGGGCCGCCAGGGCCGCAGAAAAAAGGCAGGTTATGGGTAGATGGCCGAGCATGGCGTCTCCTGCACGCATCCCGAATTCGGGATCAGGCTCCGGGACGGGTGAAACCGAAGGCCTGGAAGCCCTCTCCCGGCCAGGTCATGGGATTGGGCCGGAAGAGGCTGCCGGTGCCGAGAGTTGGAGGCCAGAGTTCGGCGGGCCGCAGTTCGGGATGCTGCTCCAGGAGGAACTGCCGATGGGCGAGTCCCTCCTCGGGGAGCCAGGAACAGACGGCGTAGATCAGTAATCCACCGGGGGCGAGCCGGGGCAGGGCGGCCTCCAGGATGGCCCGCTGATTCCGCACCAGCCGGGGCAGATCGAGGAAGTCCCCCAGCCAGTTCAGCTCGGGATGCTTCCGCAGGGTGCCCGAGCCCGAGCAGGGGGCGTCCACCAGGATCAGTTCGAAGGGGCTCCCATCCTGGCGCAGCCAGGCACTGGCCTCTTCGGGGATCACCTGGGCCTTGACGCGGCGGAGCGCCAGGTTCTCCTCCAGGCGCCGGGCGCGCTTCCCATCGGATTCCAGAGCGAGCAGCTCGGCTTTTGGCCAGCGCTGGGCGAGGGCGGTGGTCTTCCCCCCGGGGGCGGCGCAGGCGTCCAGGATGTGGGTGGGCTGTCCCTTCCACTCGAAGGCCATCATGGCCTGGGAACTGAGATCCTGGACCATGCCGTGGCCCTCGGCCAGCCAGGTCCTGGGGAAGGGCGCCCCCTCGACAAGGCGCAGGGCCTGGGGGAAGAGGGGATCCGGTTCCAGCCCCTCCGGGAGTGGGGCAGGGCTGAGGGCCCGGAAGCTGGGGCGAGGGGGCTCCTGCAGGGAGCGCCAGAGCTCCTCCAGACGATCCTCCTGACCCTCGAGGGCCGCGCTCAGCGCGCGATGGGTGAATTCGGTGCGATCCAGGGAGGGGGGCAGGGCCTCGAGTTCGGCCTGGAGGGCGGAACGGTCCTTGGAGGCCTGGCGCAGCAGCGCGTTCACCAGCCCCTTGTGGGGCGGGAAGCCGATTTGGGGATCGGCGGCCAGCAGGACCGATTCGTTCACCGCGGCATGGGTCAGTACCCCTGAGAGCCAGGCCAGTTGGACGAGACCCATGGTCAGGGCCACCCGGCTGCCCAGGGGGATATCCCGATCGGGGTTCTTGAGACGAGGGCGGAACCAGCGATGGAGGCGCCCCCAGTTCCTCAAACAGAGCCCCAAGATGGCCTGGGCCAAGGCCGCGTCCTCAGAAGAAAGCCCTGCATCCCAGGCATCGGGCACCCGGTAGGTGCGTCCAAAGACGGCATGGAGGGCAGCGGCGACTCGGGTTCTACTTTCAGTGGGCATGGGCGCATCCAGATCTTATGAGGGTACCCGAAGCGACAGCCGGGCACCCGCTACACTGGTGCCATGACGGAATCCTCTTCGGCCCGGGTCGTCCGGGCCCTCACGACTGATCATCACATTCGCCTGGCCGCCCTGGACGCCCGTCCGCTTTGGAATGGCGTGCGGATGGGCCATCCCCATCTGGAGGCCGAGGCTTGCGCCTGCCTAGTGGAACTCCTGGCGGCGACCCTCCTCTGCCAGTCCCGGGGCCTTTTCGAAGAACGGTTGCAGATTCTGGTGCGCGGGGCCGGGCGGGCTAAGGTCCTGGTCTCCGATGCCTGGCCGGATGGCATGGTGCGAGGGATGCTCGACGAGGCCGAAGGCCTTCAGGGCCCCTGGGTGGCAGCCCCGGGCCTGCTCCAGGTGATGCGTTCCGGCCCGAAGGGGGAACCCTACATCGGAAGGCTACCCCTGGTGGAGGGAGGCATCTCCCAGCAGATCGAGGCCTACCTGCAGCATTCGGAGCAGATCCAGGCGAGCCTCACGGTCTGGTGCGACCCGGCCACCGGCGAAGGGGGAGGCCTTCTGGTGGAACCCCTGCCCCAGTGCCCCCTGGAGCGCATGCAGAGCCTGGTGGCGGCCATCGAAGGCCTCGATGTGGTGCCCCACTGGGAGCGGGATCCGGAATTCCTGCTCCGCTGGGTCAACCAGGGCCAGGAGGCGACCCTCCTCTCCACCCAGGAGATCGAATACCGCTGCCGGTGCAGCAAGGCTTCGCTGCTGGAAACTCTCGGCCGCTTTTCAGAGGCGAAACTCGAAGAGATCTTTGCCGAAGGCCGTTCCGCGGAGGTCCGCTGCGAATACTGCGGGAAGGCCTTCGCGATCCATCGCCAGGAGGTGATGCGCGATGCCCATTAGACCCGATGTGCAGATCGCCGACCGGGGACGGCCCCTGGGCTCACCCTTCTCCCAGTGGGTGAATTTCCGGATGGTGCCCTTCCTCGTCTTCTGCTGCCACTGGCTGCTCAAGGGGACCCTGCGGGTAGAGCGTGTGGGCTTCGAGGCCGTGCAGGGCTTCGTGGACCGGGACGAGCGCTTCGTGCTCTCCTTCTGGCATCGCCGCCTGGTGATGATGCCCCTGGCCTATCCCTTCAAGCGGAAGAACGCAGCTGGCGAACGGCGCGGTGTGGCCATCCTCTCCAGCGATAGCAAGGACGGCGAACGCAGCGCGGCCACCTGGCGCTGGCTGGGCATCCACGCGGTGCGGGGCACCGCGGGCCATAGCGGCGCCCAGGCTCTGGTGAGGATGATCCAGATCGTCAAGCAGGGCTGGGATCTGGGCATCACGGTGGACGGCCCCCGGGGCCCCCGGCAGAAGGCCAAGGCCGGTGTACTTGCCGTCTCGCGCAAGACCGGGGCTTGGCTCGTGCCCGTCTGCGTGGGCTACAGCCGGGCCTGGAGGCTCCACACCTGGGACGAGATGCTGGTGCCCAAGCCCTTCTCCAAGGTCAGCGTCCACTACGGTGAGCCCTTCCGCGTGACCACCGTTCAGGAGGAAGACGCCCTCCTGGCCTCCCTGGAGGAGACCTTGAATCTCCTGGAGACTCAAGCCGAGGGCTTCCAGCATGGCTGAACTCGCCCTGGTATCCCTCTCCGGCGGCCTCGATTCCTGTGTGGCCACCGCCATGGCCAAGGAGGCAGGCTTCGAACTGGCCCTGCTCCACGCGGACTACGGCCAGCTCACCGAACAGCGTGAGCGGCGCGCCTTCGAGGCCATCGCCGATTTCTATGGCGTGCCCGAGGCCCGTCGCCTTGTCATCAGCTTCGAGAACCTCCGCAAGATCGGCGGCTCGGCCCTCACGGACGCGAGCATCCCCCTGCCCGAGGGGAATCTGCATCGGGAGGGCGTGCCCGTGAGCTACGTGCCCTTCCGCAACGCGCACCTGCTGGCCACGGCCGTGAGCTGGGCCGAGGTGCTGCGGGCTCGCCACATCTTCGTGGGTTTCGTGGAGGAGGATAGCAGCGGCTATCCGGATTGCCGGGAGGTCTTCCTCGAGTCCTTCGAGGCCACCGCCAATCTGGGCACCAAGCCCGAGACGCAGCTGAAGTTCCACGCGCCCCTCATCCACCTGAAGAAGTCCCAGATCGTGGCTCGGGGGCTGGCCCTGGGGGCTCCCCTCCAGCTCTCCTGGAGCTGCTACCAGGGCCAGGAGGAGGCCTGTGGCCGCTGCGATTCCTGTCTCCTGCGCCTGAGAGGTTTCCAGGAAGCGGGCAGGCCCGATCCCATTCCCTATTCTTATATCCCCGATAACCTCCGCACCTGACGAGAGCGCCATGGCCACCAAGAAGATGGAACCCACACTCAAGACACTGCCCAAGCGCAAGGTGACCGAGCCTTCGAAGCACCTGGACACCTTCGCCAGCCCCCGTCCTGGCAGGCCCTTCGAGATCGTCTTCGAGACCGAAGAATTCACCTGCCTCTGCCCCATGACCGGTCAGCCGGATTTCGCCAAGCTGCGCATCACCTACCAGCCCGATCAGCTCTGCGTGGAGAGCAAGAGCCTCAAGCTCTACCTCTGGAGCTTCCGCAACGAGGGGGCCTTCCACGAGGCCGTCACCAACCAGATCCTGGATGATCTGGTGGCGGCCTTGAACCCTCAGTGGATGCGCATCGAGGGGGACTTCCTCATCCGGGGCGGCATCCGTACCCTGGTGGTGGCCGAACACGGGCAGCGGAAATGAGCGCCTACCGGACACTGACGCCTCCCCTGGTGGCCATCCTCACCCTTTCGGCCGGGATCACGGGCTGTGACACCGAAGCCAGCCGTCAACGTGAGGCCGCGGAAAAGGCCCGCCAGCGTCAGCTGGAGGATTCCCTGCGGCGGGAGGCCGAGACCCAGGCCCCCACGGAACTGGTGCTGAACCAGGTGCGGGCGGCCACGGAGGCCTTCATGGCCGAGCATCACGCCGATCTGAACCTGGAGGGCAGCACCTTCACGGCCCTCACGCCGAACCTCTTCCTGGTGGGCGTGTCGGTGCGGGAGAAACTGCGGGGGAACGCCTACCTCAAACAACTCACGGCCGAACGGCTCCGGGACGTGGCGCCGGATGAGGAGGGCGATCTCCATGAGAATGGGGAATTCCTGTGGGTGATCGATTACCTGGACGCCCAGAAGATGCAGGTCCTGGCGCGCCGCCACGGCCTGGAATCCGAGGTCGAGGCCATCCGCCGCCAGGATCCCGGATACCGCCACGGCGCTTCCTGGGGGCATCGCAGTTGGCTGGACGACTACCTGCTCTGGCACTTCCTGTTCGGTCGTCCCTCGGCCATGGGCTTCTGGCCTGGCCAGGGCTTCCGCCCCATGGCGCCGGGCTTCCGCTTCCAGGATCCGGGCCATCCCATGCGGCCCGAGGATGCCCAGCCCTTCCGGGGGGCAGCCGCCGCCACCGGCGGGCGTTCCATGGTCTTCCTGGGGGGGAGCGCCTGGCGGCCTCCCGTGGCCAGCCAGGTGGGTCCCCTGCCGGGCCAGGCCTTCACGGCCCGGGGGGCAGGGGTCTCGGGGAGAGCGCCCATGGGAAGCCTCTCCCGGGGCGGCTTCGGGGCGGCAGGTCATGTCGCGGGCCACGCGGGGAGCTAGGATGCGTCGTCAGGTAATCAGTCCCCGTCCCGACTGGAAGGCCCGCCTGGAAGCTCAGGGCCTCAATTACCACACCCACGACGATGGCCGCCCCTACTGGCGGGAGGACGCCTGCTACGTCTTCTCCAAGGGCGAGATCGATGTGTTGGAGCGCGCCACCCTTGAACTCCAGAGGCTCTGCCTGAAGGCCGTGGAACACGTGCTGGAGCGGGGGCGCTTCCAGGAATACGGTATTCCTTCGGAGCTGATCCCCCTCATCCGGGAGAGCTGGGAGCGGGACGAGGTCTCCATCTATGGGCGTTTCGATCTGGCCTATAACGGCACGGGCTTCCCCAAGCTGCTGGAGTACAACGCCGACACCCCCACGTCCCTGGTGGAGGCCTCCATCGCCCAGTGGTACTGGCTGGAACAGCGCCTCCCGGGCAAGGACCAGTTCAATTCCCTCCACGAGCGCCTGGTGGAAGCCTGGAGGCGGGCGGCGGGCTATTTGCCCGTGGGCACGATCTACTTCCTCTACCAGGACACCTGGGAGGATCACCAGACCGTGGCCTACCTGCGGGATACGGCCGACCAGGCGGGCCTTTCCACGGCCCAGATGGCCCTGGAGGACCTGGGCTGGGATGGGAATCAGTTCGTGGATCTGGATGGTCGGCCTGTGCGGGCGGCCTTCAAACTCTACCCCTGGGAGTTCATGTGGAAGGACGCCTTCGGCGCCCATCTGGCCCGGGAGCCCCGCCCCTGCATCTTCCTGGAACCCGCCTGGAAGATGCTCCTCAGCAACAAGGCCCTGCTGGCGATCCTGTGGGAGCTCTTCCCCGATTGCCCTTACCTCCTGCCGACCTATCTGGACGGCCCCCGGGAACTGGGCTCCTACGTGAAGAAGCCCATCCTGGCTCGGGAGGGGGCGAACGTCGAGATCCACCGGGGCTCCCGTGTAGAGGCGGGGGAGAATCTGGAATGCTACGGCGCCGAGGGCCATGTCTTCCAGGCCTACGCTCCGTTGCCCTCCTTCGAGGGCTTCCAGCCCGTGCTGGGCTCCTGGGTGGTGGACGGGGAACCGGCGGGCATGGGCATCCGCGAGGCCTCCGGGCCCATCACCGATAACGGCAGCTCCTTCCTGCCCCACTACATCGAGGACTGAGCGTGAAATCGCTCATCGCCCTCGGCTCCAATCTCGGGGATCGCCAGGCCCATCTGGAGGCGGGTCTGGAGGGGCTCCGGGGCCTGGGGGTCCTGAGGCCTTCCCCCCTGGTGCTAGAGACCCCGGACGAATCGGGTTTGGGCCCCGCCTACCTGAACACCATCGCCCTGCTGGAATCCGAGGAGACCGACCCCCGGCGCCTCCTGGAGGCCCTCTTCCGCCTCGAGCTGGCGGAGGGACGGGATCGCCACGGGGGACGCAACGCCCCCCGCACTCTCGATCTGGATCTCATCGCCATCGAAGGGCTCCGAGGCACCTGGCGATGGCCCCGGCCCGAGGATCTGGCTGTGCCCTGGGGGGAGCTGGTGCTGGAACTGCCCCATCCCCGAGCCCTTCAGCGGGATTTCGTGATGGAGCCCTGGCGCGCCCTCCAAGCCCAATGCGCTCCTGAGGGCCGGGAACGCCTCTCTTTCTGAGATACTGCCTGAGGCAAGCAGGGGCCTAGGGTCCCTTTTGCTTCGAAGGACAAACTGTCCCCATTGCCAGGGCGGAGAAGTCTCCGCCCTTTCCTATTTTGGCCCGGAGAATTCCGCATGCATCTCACGTTTCGCACTTCCCAGGGTGTTCTGGCCCTCCTGCTCGCGGGCCCAGCCTCGGGAGCGCTGAAGGCTTCGGGCTTCCAGCTTCGGGAGCAGAGTCCCAGCGCCCAGGGAAATTCCTTCGCCGGCATCAGCGCCGGGGGCTCCGATATCGGCAGCATGTTCTTCAATGTGGCCACCCTCACCCGCTTCCAGGGGAACCAGGCCATCATCGGATTCAGCAGCATCGATCCCACCGTGCGCCTGGAGGATGGCAGCGCCTCCCGGGCCACGGCCCTGGGGGGCTCGGCCATCTCCGGCAATGCCGGCGGCAACGCGGGATGCCCGACCCTGGTGCCCATGGCCTACGGGCTCTGGAGCCTCAGTGCCAATCTCAAGCTGGGGCTTTCGGTGAATAGTCCCTTCGGCCTGGGCAGCGAGTACGAGAGCGGGTGGATTGGCCGCTACCACGCCCTGAAATCCAAGATGACCATCGTGGAGATCGGGGCGAACGTGGCCTGGCGCGTGCACCCCATGTGGTCCCTGGGCGCCGCTCTGGTGGCCCGGCATGTGGATGCCGAACTGACCAATGCCGTGGATTTCGGCGCCATCGGGGCGGCCAAAAAAATTCCCGGTTTCATGCCGGGCGGCCAGGACGGCATCGCTAGGGTGCAGGGCAAGCAATGGAAGCCCGGCTACAAGCTGGGCGTCCTCTTTGAACCCACCCAGGCCCTTCGCGTGGGCGTGGCCTACCATTCGCGCATGGATTTTCAGCTCAAGGGTGATGTGCATTACGAGAACGTGCCCGCCGTCCTCAGAACGGCGATTCCCGATGGGGATGCCACGCCCAAGGCCAACCAGCCGGCCACGGCTTCTCTGGGCATCGCCTGGGATCTCGCGCCCGCCTTCACGCTACAGGCGGAGGCGGCACGGACCTATTGGAAATGCATGCACGAGATCCGCATCCAGTTCGCGTCCGGCCAGAACGACTCCGTGACCGAGGAGAAGTGGAAGGACACCTGGTTCCTGGCCCTGGGCTGCACCTGGCGTCCCTGTGACGCCTGGACCCTTCGTACGGGCCTCGCCTACGACCAGGCCGCCACCACGGATGCCTATCGCACGCCCCGCATTCCCGATGCGGATCGAACCTGGCTCAGCGTCGGCGCGGGCTACGCCTTTACGCCCGCCTTCGGCCTGGATCTGAGTTTCAGCCATATCTTCGTCCAGGATTCGGTTCTGGCCTTGCAAGCTGGCGCGCCCGGCAGCCCGGACTTCCTGCGTGGCAAACTGTCGGGCTCCTACCGGAGCTATATTGATGTCCTTTCCCTCCAGGCCA
Source organism: uncultured Holophaga sp. (assembly GCA_963664825.1). GTDB lineage: Bacteria > Acidobacteriota > Holophagae > Holophagales > Holophagaceae > JAYREN01. The sequence continues at coordinate 1,193,477 of OY761614.1, read as the reverse complement.
AGTACTGCTTCTGAGCCTTCCAAGGTCGCTTCCCTCTACCCTGTCCGCACTTTGGTATGGGGGGATATCGTGGAAGCCCCTCAGGGCTTTCCTTCTTCTCTCCGCACCCGCTGGATCCGCCACAGCCGGTCGGCCTCCACTTCCACATCCATGCGCAGCCGCATCGGGTATTCGGGGCCCAGGCCCGCGAGGAAGGCCTTCACCTCCCCGGCGGCGGCGGAGGTGTGGCCGTTGAGGAGGGCGGCCACCCAGCCCTGGGGGAAGAAGATATCGCCGGTGCGCTGGATCTCCCTCAGCATTTCCAGGCCGGGGCGGACCTGGTCGAGGGCCGAGGCCGCCCGGAGGGGATGATTGAGGTTCCGCAGTCCCTGGAGGACCCAGGATTCGTGGCTGCGGTTGGGTAGTTCCTTCAGGCTTTCGAAGAAGGTGCGGCGCGGGGCCGGATCGGCGTCCAGGCTGGGCAGGAGGAAGGTGAACTCGGCCTTCCGGTCCGGGTTCTGGATGCGGGCGAGCTGCTCGCTCAGGATGCCCTTCCAGCCCGGTACCTCCCGCAGGGCCAGTTCCTGGGCCAGCACCATGTCGTCGCGCTCGGCGAACGTGAGGCCGGGCACGGTGCGGGTCCTCCGCCAGAGGGCCTCCAGCCAGTCCGTGCCCTCTCTCGTGAGGGCGAGGCTCCGGAAGGTCTTGAAGCAGGCAGATTTCCGGCTCGGAGTCGGAGAGGCTTCCAGCGCCGCCCGCAGTGTCCCCTCCACCCGGGGTGCCAGGGCCAGCCGGGCCTCCGGGCTCAGGAAGTCCCATACCAGGCGCTGCAGATGATCCAGCATGAACTGGGTGTTCAGTTCATCGGTCTCTCGGGGCAGGACTCCGAGGAAGCATTCCGCCAGGGCCTGGGGGCGCAGGGCGCCCGTCAGCACGGCGTCCCAGAGGGTGAGGAGCGCGCCGCCGCGGCTCAGGGGCGCCTCGGGCAGGCGCGCACACAGGGCCGAGAGGCTCCGCGGATCCAGCTCGAATTGGCCGTAGCCCAGGCCGCCCCCGTTGGGCAGGACGTATTCCGGGGCCGGCAGACCCATGGCCTCCGGCACTTCCACCACCGCCCGGTCGAGCTTCACCTCCAGGCACCGCTCGCCAGCAGGGCCGCCCAGGATCACCCTGAGGGGCTGGTTCCAGAGGAGTCCCCGTCCCCGGGGATCCTCCTGGCTGAAGGCGAGGCGGTGGATCTTCCCGTCCCGGAGTTCCAGCAGGGTCTTCACCGTGGGCCGCCCCTCCTGCTCCACCCAGACACGGCTCCAGGTCCGCAGATCCCTATGGCCGCCCCGGGCCAGGAGTCCGATGAGGTCCGGCCAGGCGGCATTGCCGAAGGCATGGCGCCTCAGGTAGGTGCGCAGGCCGTCCCGGAGGCCCGCCTTCCCTAAGAGCAGCTCCAGGTTGCGCATCACGATGGGCGCCTTGTTGTAGATGATGGGCCCGTAGAGCGAGCCCGCCCCGGAGAGGTTCTCCAGGTGCTGGCGGATGGGGTTGGCACCGGCCGTGCGGTCCACGCGGTAGGCGCCGGGCGTGGTGTCCAGGAGGAAGCGCAGCTCGTGGGTAACTTCGGGGAAGGAGGGGCTCACGATCCGGGAGGCCATGAATTGGGCGAAGACCTCCTTCATCCACACATCGTTGAACCAGCGCATGGTGACCAGATCCCCGAACCACATGTGGGCGGTCTCGTGGGAGATGAGCTCCGCCCGGGCCAGTCGGTCGTGGGCAGTGGCGCTCTCGTCCAGCATTAGCGAGGCCTCCTTGTAGAGGATGGCCCCGGGGTGTTCCATGCCCCCGAACTGGAAGGCGGGGATGAGGACGAAATCGAATTTGCCGAAGGGATAGGGTATGTCCGTGTAGCGCTCCATCCAGGCCAGGGCGGAGGCGTGCAGATCGAAGATGGCCTCCCGATTCCGGGCGAGCTTGGCGGCATCCCGTTCCCGATGGAACATGCGCAGGGTGCGCCCATTCCGCTCCGCGGTCTCCACCTGGAAGGCGCCAACGGCGAAGGCGAAGAGGTAGGTCGGCAGGGGCTGTGTCTCGGCAAAGCGCACCGTCATGCGGTCGCCCAGGAGCTCCCGGCTCGTCTCGGCGCCGTTGGCCACCGCCTGCCAGGTAGCGGGAAGCTCCAGGGTCAGTCGGTACCGACCCTTGAGGTCGGGCTGGTCGAAGCAGGGGAAGGCCTGGTGGGCTCTCGCCGGTACGAAGAGGGTGTAGAGGAAGTCCGGGTTGCGGTTGAGGGGGGCGTCTCCGGCCCTGAAGGCGATCTCGAAGCGGTTCTCTCCGACCCGGAGCGCCGAGGTCGGCAGGATCAGATGGCCCTCCGCGGCCCTCCAGGCCACGGGGCCCCGGGGAGAAACGATGGAGGCTACCGACGCCGCCCCGGGCGCGAAGTCCAGCACCAGGGGGTGCTTCGCCTGCTTCAAGGTGAAGCGCAGCACTTCGCGGCCCTCGATGGGGGCCCTGGGCTCCGCTGGGATGAGGAAGCTCAGTTCGTAGCGCAGTGCGCGGATCCGCGCCCGCCGATTTGCCGCCAGCGATTCGGAAATGCCGGGCCCGGGCTGGGCGGGGGCCTGCAGGCCGATGACCAGCAGGAGGGGAAGAAGGGCCGCGCGTTTCATACCTGATAATAGCAACCGGGCCCCCGTGGGGGCCCGGCTGTCAGGCTACTTCCCCCACTTGTTGCACCAGGCCAGCATGGTATCGAACCAGAGCATGGCGTTGGCGGGTTTGGCCACGAAATGGCCCTCGTCGGGGAAGATCAGGAGCTCGCTGGGGATGCCCCGCAGCTGGTGGACGTTGTAGAGCTGCAGGGCTTCCGTATAGACCACGCGGAAATCCCGCATGCCGTGGATGACGAGCATGGGCTTCTTGAAATCGGCATAGGCGTTGTGGGGGCTGTGCTTCTCCCACAGGGCCTTGGTCTCCGGGCTATCCCAGGGGAAGCCCTTGAATTCGTGCCGGGGAAACCACATCTCCTCGCTGGCCAGCTGCATGCTCTGGGTGTTGAAGATGCCCGCGTGGCTGATGAAGGCGCAGAATTGGTCCGCATAGTGGCCCGCGATCCAATTCATGGCGTAGCCACCGTAGCTGGCCCCCGCGGCGACGACGTGGCTGGGATCGGCCTGGGGGACAGTCTTCAGGACGCCATCCAGCACGTTCATGAGATCGCCCATGGGCAGGCCGGACCAGTCGCCGCTGATCTGGTCCGTGAAGGCCTGGCCGTAGCCCACGGAGCCTCTGGGATCCGGGGCGACCACGATGAAGCCCTGGCCCGTGAAGGCCTGGTAGTTCCACCGGGGATGCCAGTTGTCCTCGTTGGAGCCCTGGGGGCCGCCATGCACCAGGAAGACCACGGGGTATTTCTTGGAAGGATCGAAGCCCACGGGCTTCAGGACCAGGGTGTGGATCCTGGGCGCCTTGCCATCGAGGCCGACGACGCCCTTGAACCAGAGTTCCTCGGCGCGGTTCAGGCCCAGTTCCTTGTCCAGGGCCTCGTTGTGGTGGGTGACCCGGGCGGTGGTGCCGCTGGCCAGATCGATCTCATAGAGATCGGGGGGGGTGGCCGAATCGTTCACCAGGGCCAGGGCCTTCAGACCGCCGGGCATGGCCGCGAAGCCCGCCACGAAGAGCCTTTTCGTGAGGGCCTTGGGCTGATGCAGGCCATCCCAGCGGAAGAGCTCCTGATGGGACTTGTCGGCGGCGGTGAACAGGATGTCCTGGCCCACCCATTCGAAGTCGCTCACCTGGGCGTCGAAGGATTGCGTCGTGCGGATCACCTGGCCGCTCCGGCGGTCCATCACCCAGAGTTCCCACTTATCGGATTCGAAGCCGGGCACCCGCTGGGCGCGCCAGGCCAGGTACTTCCCGTCCGGGGAATAGCGGGGCGTGGAATCGGCCGCGGGGTTGTTGCTCAGTTTGCGGATGGGGCCGCCCTGGGCGCTCACTTCGAAGACCTCGTGGTTGGTACTGATGGCCTTCCCGGCTTCCAGGTTGCTGGCGAAGGCGAGCACCTTGGAATCGGGGCTCCAGGAGATATCATCCCCGGCGGCCACCGTATCGGAATTGAAGCCCGGCGCGTCCTCGGTCCAACCCGCCGTGAGATCCCTCGGCGCGCTGCCCCCGGCCTTCACCACGAAGATGTGGGAGACCTGCTTGGGGTCCCGCCAACTCATCCAGTGTTTGTACATCAGCGTATCGAAAACCATGCCGCTGCTCTTGCGCTCCCCCTTGGCCTTCAGGTAGGCGGCGTTTTCTCCGTCGTCCCCGCTGGGTACTGTGGTGCTGGTGAAGGCCAGCATTGTGCCATCCGGGCTCCAGATCTGGCCTGAGGCGCCGCCGGAGAGATGGGTGATCTGGGCGCGCTTGCCCGTGGCCAGATCCAGCACCCAGATCTGGTCCTGGGCCTCGAAGGCCAGGCGCTGGCCGTCCGGGCTGAAGCGGGGACGATCCTGGCTGCCGGGCCCCAGATCCAATTCCTGGGCGGGTTTCCCGGCGGCCTTGAACCAGATCTTCGTGGTGATGGTGTTGGCGACGGGGTCCGGCAGGGCCACCTGGTAGGCGATATCACCCCTGGAGGAGACCTGGGGGTCGGCCACTCGCTGCACCTTGAAGAGGTCGTCGACCCGCAGAGGCCGGGAAGCCATGAGGGTGGCGGCGGCGAGGCCGAAGGCTAGGACTGGAATACGCATGGGGACTCCCTGGATCAGATCTTGGTCGCGACGTTCTTCTCGCTCTGCAACTGTTGGGCGAGGATATTTTTCTTCATCAGCTGCTCGGTTTCCGGGAGCACCTCCAGGGCCTTCTGCACCTGGGGATCCTTGGAACAGAGGTAGCGCCAGCCGCCCTCCACGCCGAAGGCGATGTTCTGCATCTCGAAGGCGATCTGGTCCCGCATATCGGACTGGTTCTGCGCATCGTTCCATTCGGCATCGGTGCAGGAGATCTTCTGCTCCTTGAGGTAGGCCCGGAACCGCGCCATCAGGGCCTCGTCTGGAACCTCCTGGGCCTTGATCGCGTGGCGGTCCTTCTCGAAGACGGCGAACTTGAAGAAGGGCGCGTAGCGCATGCGGAGCATGGCGACGAAATTGGTGAGCTTGGCTGTCTCCACCGTGTAGTCCGGCGTGATGCCCCCGCCCCCGTAGACCTTCCGGCCCAGGAAGGTCTTGTACTCGGGCCCCTTGGGCGCGGTCTCCTTGGCCTCCTCCGGGAGCAGGTAGTCGTCGAGGCCATGCTGGTAGTCCCGCTGGATGCAGCGGCCGGAGGGCGTGTAGTAGCGGGCGGTGGTCAGCGCCAGGCCCCTCGTCCTCCCGATGGAGAGCACGACCTGCACGAGGCCCTTGCCCCAGCTGGTCTGCCCCACCACCAGGCCGCGGTCGTGATCCTGGATGGCTCCGGCCACGATCTCGGAAGCCGAGGCCGATCCCCGGTTGATCAAGACGACCAGCGGGAAGGGATCGAGGGCGGCGCCCTTGGGTGTGCGGGTCTCGCTCACGAGCACGCCCTCCCGGCCCTTCTGGCTCACGATGATCTCGTCGGGCCCCAGGAGTTGGCGGCAGATGCCCACGGCGGCGTCCACGATGCCGCCGGGATTGCCCCGGAGATCCAGGATCAGCTCCTTCATGCCCTGCTTCTTGAGGGCGGAGACGGCCTTCTCGAATTCTTCCGAAGTGGTCTCCCCGAAATCCTTGATGGTGATGAAGCCCGTGGTGGGGGTGAGCATGAAGCTGTAGTAAACGCTATTGGAGGGGATCTCGGCTCGGGTGAGGCTGATGCGTAGCAGGCCCGGGGAACCCACCCGCTGGATGGCGATCTCCACCACCGTGCCCTTGTCCCCGTGGAGCTTCTGGACGGCCTGGGTGCTGGTCCAGCCCTCGGTGCTCTTGCCGTCGATCTCCCGGAAGTAGTCGCCGGGGCGGATGCCTGCCTTCTCGGAGGGGCCCCCGCGCACGGTGCTGACGACCACGATGCCATCGGGCTGCTGCTGGATGATGGAGCCGATGCCGAAGAAGGTGCCCCGCTGATCGTCCCGCATCATGCGAAATTCGCTCTCGTCCATGTAATTGGAATGGGGGTCCAAGGTGTGCAACATTCCCTGAATCGCGGCGTGTGTGATCTGCTTGGGAGTGGGCGGTTCCACGCTCTCCCTCTGGATGAGCCCCATGACTTCGGTCAGGGTGTCGAGCTGGCGCTGCTTGGCCCGCTCCTCACCGGTGCGTCCGGCCAGGGGCGCGTAAATGACGGCCGTGCCCAGGGCCACCGTCCACATCCAGTTCTTCCCCATCCATCGCGCCATGGTGTGCCCCGCCTTGCCCTGTTTCTGGAATGATGCCACTGCCGCTCCCGGGTCTCGGACTAAATGAAGGTCTGAATGATCTGACGGGCTGTGGCTTCCATGCGGGGCCTGCGGGCCCGCTCGGCCAGGACGATGGATTCCAGGCGCCGGTAGGCCCCCTCCAGATCCTCGTTGACCACCAGGTGATCGTACTGGGGGTACTGCTCCATCTCGTGCTTGGCGTGGGCCATGCGCAGGGTGATCTGGGCCTCGTCCGTATCGCCCCGGCCCCGCAGGCGCTGGGCCAGCACCTGGGCGGAAGGGGGCAGCAGGAAGATCATCACCGCTTCCGGCAGGGTGGCCTTCACGTGCTTGGCCCCCACCGTCTCGATATCGAGGAGCACATCGAGCCCCTTGGCCACCTGCTCCCGGAGCCACGCCTTGCCCGTGCCGTAGCGGTTGGCGTAGACCTGCACCCACTCCAGGAGATCGTCCTCCTGGATCATTTCATCGAAGGTGGCGTCGTCCACGAAGAAGTATTCCCGGCCATGTTCTTCGCCGGGGCGCGGCTTCCGTGTGGTGAAGGAGGTGGAGAAGATGAGGCTAGGCGTCTCGGCCACGAGGCGCTTGGCCAGTGTCGATTTCCCGGCTCCCGAGGGCGCGGAGAGGACGAAGATGGATCCGGTCTGAGGCAAAGGAACTCCCGACCCTCATCTTACTTCCCTTGTGGCCCTTGCCGAGGGCCCCCATACTCACAGACATCCACGGCGGGCCTCGAGGGGCCCCGGAAGAGAACCTTGGGGGTGACCGGTTTCGACAGGTTGACGCTGGGGTGCGGAGTGCAGGCGGGGGTTGATCGGTGGGCCCCCTCATCAAGCCGATCAAAACAAAACTGCCAACGATAACTTCGAACTGGCTCTCGCCGCCTAACCGGGCGGATGAGCGAGTCCCCGTGATCTTCCGGTAGCGGGCTCGTAAAACCTTCCAAGGGGTGGCTTCGGCCTGCCTGAGGGGGGAACGGAATGGGATGCCGCCTCGCCCCCGAGCGGTGTCCGAGACAAGGGGGCAAGTCCTCGATCAGGGTTGTCCGTCTTCCCCCTGCAGAGGTCACGCAAAACGGACCAAGCCTGTGGATGAGCTTCCACATCACGCTTCTTGGACGCGGGTTCGACTCCCGCCACCTCCACCAAAACGGCTTCCTAGAACATCCGAAGCCATCCAAAAAACCCAGTAGAATCGCGAATTTAACTGAATTCATGGTCCTATTGGGTCTTTTTATATCCGTTGAAATCCAGGGGCAACTGGGGGCAAGATTGGGGGCAACTGGGATGTTGCCCTCGGGAGTTGCCCCCATGGCCCTGACCGATTTTGCCATCCGCAAAGCTAAGGCCGCTGAGAAGGTCATCAGGCTCTCGGATGAAAAAAGCCTCTACCTGGAGATCGCCCCAAGCGGGGGCAAGTGGTGGCGACTCAAATTTCGCTTCGAAGGCAAGGAAAAGCGCCTGTCCCTGGGTGTGTATCCAGATGTGGGCCTCAAGGAGGCCCGTGAGCGGCGCGACGAGGCACGCAAGCTTCTGGCCGATGGCGTGGATCCCAGCACTAACCGGAAGGCCCAGAAAGCCGCTAGGGCTGACCTTGCGGCCAATACCTTCGAACTGATTGCACGCGAATGGCTCCAGAAATTCGCGGGCACCATGACCGAAAAGTATTGGGCTGGAGTGCTCAAGCGCTTCGAACGGGATATCTTCCCTTGGTTGGGAGCTCGCCCCATCTCAGAGATCACAGCTCAGGAGCTGCTGACCACCGTGCGTCGGATTGAAGCGCGGGGGGCCGTGGAAACCTCACACCGGGCCTTGAGCGGCTGTGGGCAGGTGTTCCGCTATGCCGTGGCCACGGGCCGAGTCGAACGGGATCCTTCGGGCGACCTGAAAGGAGCCATACCCCCAGCCCAAGGCAAGCACATGGCCGCCACCACGGACCCCAAGAAGTTCGCCGACTTTCTTCGGGCCATGGAGGGCTACGAAGGAAGTCTCATCGTTCGCTGTGCCCTGCGACTGGCTCCCCTCGTCTTTGTCCGTCCCGGAGAGTTGCGGATGGCCCAGTGGGCCGACATCAACCTCGAAACGGCCGAGTGGCGCTACCTCGTGACCAAGACCCAGACGCCTCACATTGTCCCGCTCTGCACTCAGGCCGTCGCGATTCTGAAAGAGATCCAGCCCCTGACTGGGAAGGGGCGGTATGTCTTCCCCAGTGCCCGCAGTAGCGCTCGCCCCATGAGCGATAATGCAATACTTGCCGCTATGCGGCGCATGGGCATCGGCAAGGAGGAGATGAGCGGCCACGGGTTCCGTGCCGTTGCCCGCACCATTTTGGATGAAGTGCTAGGCTTCCGTCCCGACTTCATTGAGCACCAACTTGCCCATGCTGTGAAGGACCCCAACGGGCGTGCTTACAATCGTACGGCCCATTTGGAAGGGCGGCGGAAGATGATGCAGGCCTGGGCGGACTACCTGGACGATTTGAAGGGTGGTGCAGACCGCCTGAAGCACAACCCTCCTCAATGAAAATAGCAGTGGGTTCCCGAACCGAGGGTAATGGCCCTGTTGGCCGTGGAGGAGGTATGGCTGCAATGTCGAAAATCGTCCCGGACGATTCTGCTCGGCTGAACGAGATCGGTCAGCTCCTCGGGAAGGCCGCCCGGGAACGGCTCAAGCGGGAAGGACACCTGATGCAGCCTAATGATGAGGAGCAAATCCAGGAGGCTCTCAAGGTGGTCATGAGGATCTGCGATGGTTTCCGGGAGGCAATCTTCGAGCAGGTCCACTCTGTCCGGGTGAAGCAGATGACGGAGGATTTTGATGCCTTGGTAGAGCGGTTGAACCCCCTCAAAGGGCGCGCGCTGACGGATGATGACCAAAACCGTGTGCGGGAACGCATCAAGGCCTGGCACCGCGAATCGCGCCGTTGGGTGGCTGAGCTGCCCCTACAGAAGGCTGTGACCCGTCTTCCCGACAGGGATGGTCATACAAGTTCCGTCCGTTTGGAGCGCCTCAAGGCTTGTTGGCTGGAAGCAGGGGCTGCCTCCTTCGCACCTCCACCGCCTTGCCCCGGTGCCCTGCCTCAAGGTGTGCCGGATCATTTCCAGCTTGCGCCTTTGGGCCTGTCTTCCGATTGGTGCATGGATCCCATGGATGCCGTGAGGCTGGAGACTGGGCGCCCGAAGTGGGAGTGCCGCCCCGATGTCTTGCTGGAAGTGTTGGATTGGGCCTATGAACTCCTTCTACTGGAAGTTGGGGGCGCTGATTGTGGTGGCAGGACCACTTTTGCTCAGCGTCGCCGTCAGGCCTCATTGAAGGATACCCTGGCCTTTAGCTGCATCATCGTCTTCGAACGAGTGGTCGGCCATAAGTCCGCCCGGCAGAGCAAGTCTGGGCGCCGGGACTTGGATGGAACTTTCTTTGAACAATTTGTAGCGAAGATCTATGCCATGGCCATCGGCGACGAGGGGCCTCGGGATTGGACCATGGGGCCGGATCCCATCCGGAAGGCCATCGCTACCCAACGGGCTTGGCAGAAGTTCTTCAAGGCGGAAGGGGTTAGCGATTTCAAGGCGTTCAACCACCTGCCCTCGGAAGAACGATTCCGATTGGCCGCAAAGGCCGAACTGGAGCCAAAGGGGCAGGGTCGGCTGCGGCCTTCGGCTATGCCCTGGGTGTGATTTTTAGTAAGTCGAGGTAGGTCGAAAATTTTCAGATCTATTGGAAGAGATCCTTCCTGGCATAGGACGGCTCGGGCTTGAGCCGGATGCTGGGAGAACCCATGAGACATCAACTCAATCACGCACTTCTAAAACCGGTGAGTGCCCATCCTGATATGGATGAACTCCCGTCACGGAACGGGCTGAGCACGGACTCTTACGCCATTCTCCGACTGCGACAGGTCCTCAAGGCGCGGGGACGGTCGCGCAGCACTCACTACACTGATATCAAGCAGGGGCTTTTCCCTCGCCCTGTATTGCTGGGAGCCAGGGCAGTAGGCTGGCCCGAGCACGAGGTTGCAGCCCTGAACGCGGCGCGCATCGCAGGGATGACTGATGTCGAGATCCGAACCTTAGTGACGCAGCTTGAAGCGGCGCGTAAGCCGGTATTGCGGTAAAGGGTCGCCAGGATGTGGGATTACTGCAATTCGCCCGGAAGGTCTATGGATCGCTCTCCCTCTACCCAGGGGGTTTCAATGGATACAAGTGAGCGAAGGCAACGACGACGCTGGGGTTTTCTTTCTTGTCCCAAGTGTCCCAAATGTCCCTTCCCCAACAATGATCGGAATTTCCGATGGGACAGCGCTGTCTGGAGTTGGTCCAGGCTTGTCCCAATCGTCCCACAGTTGGGGGGCCTCCAATGATTGCTCGGCCTCGTTTGGAGTTTGACCGAATCAACGCCGAAGCCCTTCCACACCTCAAGGACATAGTGGCGGAACTTACTGGGCAGGAAGGGCGCTTGGAAGGGCGGGAACTGCTCATCCGAAACCCGCACCGGGCGGATTCAGCGCCAGGGAGCTTCTCCATCAACCTGGACAAAGGGGTTTGGAAAGATTTCGCTTCAGGGGAAGGTGGGGCTGATCCCGTTTCGCTGGTGGCCTTCCTCCTGGGGAACAGGCAGGCAGAGGCCGCTCGATGGCTGATGGAGTGCCTGGGATTCCAGGAGACAGCCCCCAGCGCAACACCGACTCGGAAACCAAAACATCCGGCCTTCCCTCGCGTAGTGACGCCGGTTCCAGTCGATGCGCCATCGCTTCCGATTCAGCGAAACGAAGAGGGTCGGTGGGAGTGGCGGAACTCGGCGGGGCTGCTCCTTAAAGTGACAGTGCGGACCTCAGAGCCCGCGCAAGGAAAAATACTGCGGCCCTTTACGTGGTGTGAACTGGCCCCAGTGCGTTTCGGCTGGAAGAGCCTTGATCTATTGGAGCCCCGACCCCTCTTCGGGCTGGACCGCTTGGCCCTTCGCCCTGATGCTCCAGTCCTGATTGTAGAAGGCGAGAAGACCGCGCTTGCAGCCGAGGTGTGCTTCCCAGACTGGGTGGCAGTGACATCCGGGAGCGCCCAGAGCGCCAAGAAGGCCGATTGGAGCCCTCTTGCTGACAGAGACGTCGCCATATGGCCGGATGCCGATGAAGCAGGGGAGAAGTATGCCCTAGCCGTGGAATCCAGCCTTCGTGCCATCGGACCCCATTCTCTGCGCCGTGTATTACTGCCTGAGCCCATCAAGGCTTGGTGCAAACCTGGGAAGTCCCAACGAGGCGGATGGGATTTGGCGGACCCCGTGCCTGCCGGAGTGGAGCTTAGAGCCCTTCTCGACGGTGCCGTTGAAGTCGACCTGGGGCAAAGGACGGCCTCCCATTCAGGCCATCTCGACTTGCCAAATCGCTCTGGAGCCTATCTGATTCACGAAGGTCGGATGAGCATCGATGTTCCGGGAGGGGCACCGAAGCCTCTTTGCAACTTCACGGCCCGGATCAGGGAAGAAGTGGTCATGGATGATGGGGAGAGCGAGGAGTTCCTCTTCCTGGTTGGCGGTCGACTGGCTACCGGTGAGTCCCTTGGAGTGGCCAGAGTTCTTGCGGAATCCTTCGCCGGAATGGGCTGGGCGATGAAGACATGGGGCGCCAGAGCCATCATCAACCCTGGAACCTCCACCAAAGACCAGCTTCGAGCCGCGATTCAGCACCTCTCTAGGCCCATCCACAGACGGACCTACCTGAACACTGGATGGCGAAGGCTGGAAGGAATATGGTGCTTTTTGCACGCTGGGGGCGCCATCGGACCGGATGGTCCAGTGCCTGGAGTCGAACTGGATCTTTCAGCACGCCTAGCCCTTTTCAACTTGGGGGCACCCCTGCAAGCAGAGGATCTGATGAGGGCCTTCCGATCCAGCGCTAAACTCCTTGATGTCGGCCCAGAGTCTGTGACTGTGCCCGTTTGGCTGGCTCCCTTCCGAGCTGTGGTGGAAGAGTGCCCCTTCTCTCTGCACATCAGCGGGAGCAAGGGGGGCGGGAAAACAGAACTCGCCAGCATCGCCGCCGGGCATTTCGGGCCTGATCTTGACGCGAAACAATCTCTGGAATCCTGGGAGAGCACAGCTTCGGCCATGGAGAGGACCCTCTTCCTCGCCAAGGACGTCCTGGGCTTGGTAGATGACTTCCGCCCAGGTGGCAATGCAAAGGAAACGGCGGACCTTATGAAAAAGGCCGACCGCCTCCTTCGTGGGGCCTTCAATCGGGCCTCCAGAGGTCGCCTATCCTCCGATGCGAGGACACAGCGCCAAGCATACGTGCCACGAGGCTTGGTCTTGAGCACAGGCGAAGATCTTCCGGGTGGTGAAAGCCTGCGCTCTCGTGTGCTCTGTCTGGAGTGGCCCGCAGGAAGTATGTGCTGGCCTGTTTTGGATGGCCTCCAGGAAGACAGGGCCAATGGACTTCATGCCGGATTGATGGCGGCCTTCATCCAGTGGCAAGCCCAAGATCGAGAACGGTCCATCCGTATTCGCCGGGAAGCCCACAAGGTGGCACGCCAAAAGATTCGGATGGCTGGTGAGAACAACCGCACGGCAGACATCGCCGCCGACCTCTGGAGCGTCTGGCCTGTCTTAGCAGCCTTCTCCACTGAGCGTGGCATCCTGCCAGCGTTTGACCTGCACGCCCTGGGTCACCGTCTATGGGCCGCCGTGCTGGAGATGACTGGAGCCCAGACGGCCATCGTGAAAGATGCAGATCCTGCGGAGCGGTTCCTAGCCCAGCTGATGGATGTGCTGGCCTCTGGACGCGGACACCTTGCCCATGGAGAGCCAGGAGAACTCCCGAAGGAATGGGAATCCCGCTGTGGGTGGCAGGATGGGCAGCCCAAGGGGCCGAGGCTGGGTTATCTGGCTCCGCGCAAAGGAGAGGTCTGGCTGATTGGAACCGCAGCCTATGCCGAGGTGGTCAAGCTGGAACCCATCGGAGTTTCTGCCGGGGCCCTGTGGAAGCGTTTGAATGAAAAGGGATGTTTGCTCCTTGAGCGGCACCCCCGCCTCCTTACCCGGCGGACGATGCCCGGCTTAGGGCGTAGTGACTTCTATGTGCTCGTCCTGTCCAAGCTCTGGGGGGATCAGAGGGAGGCGGGGCAGTATGAGCCCGTGGGGCAAATCGCAATGGTAAGTGTCCCATCGGAAGCCTTCGCTACGACTTAATCTGGGCCGGCTGGGGCACTTGGGACATGGATGAAGTGCAGGGTCCGATTCACGGCGACAACCCAGCCTGAAAGGAGGCTCCATGCCTGTGTGTGGGGTCTCCTGCTGTCTGTGCGCTGAATTCTGTTCATGATGGAAGGGGCTCAGTATTGGGAGGGCACTTTGCCACAAGCTCACTACACGCAAGAACAGGCCCAGAGTCTCCTCAACCTCTACAGCCGCCTTACCCCCAGTAGAGCGAGCACTGGCCCACGCTGGCGGCCTACTGGGACTTCCCACGGGCGCGGCCATGGGGCTGTCTCACCACCAACTTTCACGGTGTATCAGCCGAGCGCATCGCTGTCTTCGATGCGGCTCGTCGGGCCTGGTGCCCGACTGGCCTAGCTGGCGTGTCCATCCCTTTTCGCACCCTACGTCGAGTAAACGACATTTGATTGGGGATGATAAAATGCAAAAAACATATAAAAAGTGCTGGCACGTATTGATTATTTGGTGAATTAATTTATATTCACGACAATTATTTTAGCTTAGATGGTAAGTATTCGCTATATTTTTTCCGCATGTAATCAAGAGCTTGAGATTCATTTAGATCGAAACTCATGGCCTCTCTATACCACTGAAGGCGAGCGCGGCTTCTAGTGAGAATTTGTCCCCAAGTCATTGCGCCGATTTTAAGGTTCGAATTTGCCTGAAAGAAACCTGGAGGTAAATGATCTTGCGCAACAGCTTTTTCAATAATTGGATGCAAATCCTTACTCACAATGATAAAAGTCCACTTTGTGTTCTTTTTGTCAAATTGAGGATCCTCTGACACAGCGTGGGCATATTCCTGTAATTGATTTTGTTCTTTAAGTCCGATCACTACGCTTGGTCTTTTAAGTTCGACAACGAGAAATTCCTTAAATTCTTTTGAACCTGTCCCAATCTCACACCCAAGAAGCATATCTATTCGAAGTGACTTCCCAGTTGTTGATTTGACATCCTTTATTTTTTCGCCAGGCCTCAGCTTGGGTAGGTGCCTTTTAAGTAGTGTAGTAAGCGTCACTTCGCTTGCCGCAAGGGCATATTCCTCACCAAACACCCATGGTTCGTGCTCCAGCATGGCGTGTAGGTGGTGTTTTTCTCCCAATAGCTTTGAATTTTCGTCGTTAAAAATAAGAGCATTTAATCCGTCAAGGAATGCAAGTCTTCCAAGAGACATTTGGGTTGCCTCAAGGACTTTGCCAATATCAGCCTGGTCAAATATGTCCGCAAGGTCTTCTAGCTTGTCCTTTGGCAGTTTCAACACTTTTTCAAATATGCGCTTCAGTGCTGATGGATGTTCATTAATTGCTTCGCTAAGCATATAAAAAGTGAGTTGTCTAGATTGTGTATCATGGTTCGAAAAACCATCTAAGTATTCGTTTATGTTGTAGGCGCAGATGTCAAAAACTTGACGCTTGACTACTTCTACAGGGTCATTTGAGTCCTCTTCAAAGGGATATATGCCCTCATCCTTCCAGGATTTAACCAATCCGGACGCAGCTAAGGCTTTCTTTTCTCTAAAATAGGTGCGCATTTGATCCCTGGCCTCTTCAAGGATTTTATTGCACAGACCGCCTGATATAATTATGTCGTTTGAATCGCCAATCGAATCAAGAAATTCATCAGACCTAATATATGCGCAAAAATTAAACTCTGACCCTGGTTTTAGTTTTACATCTGTATCGTTAAGAATTCTACCTTTGTAGTCGCAAATATATAGTTTTCTTTCTGTTTTATGCTTCCAGTGAATGATCTCAAGAATTGGATTGTATGCCTTACCTTCATGGATAATTGGAATGGGAATTGAAGTGCTTTCCTCAATCAATATGGATGGGTCAATTTTTTTGCCGTCAAATTTGATCGAAACAATTGGATAATTTTTTATTGATAGCGCGAAATGAATTGCAAGAATAGATTCTACCTTGTCTCTATTTAATAGTTCTCCAGCCCTGTCTCCAATTTCTGTAATTTCTACAACAGATTTTCGTTCTGAACTATCTTCTATATCAACACTACTTAATTCAATTTTATTTATTGTTCCTGCGTTAAGGGATATCTGATGAAGTTTTTTTGAAGATCTGTCTGGTATTTGCCAGCGAATTTGGTCTCCAATCGAAAGTGCCTTGAGTCTCCCCCTCCCACGCTCTCCGTGAAGCGGTCTTCCAGTCGGGGTTCTTTTTGCTAAATTTTTCCAACTACCACCAATTTTAGTAAATAGAGGTTCTGGGTCTTTTCCTTCAAGACCATTGCCGTCATCTGTAACTGTTATTTTTTCAATACCATTGAGCCCGGTCCTCGCAATTTTCACAACTATGTTTTTGGCGTCTGCGTCCCAGGCATTCCAAAGTAATTCGGCAATCGCAAGGATAGGACTACCCTTCGACAAGCTTGTAATGTGGTCGCGATCAACTGATAAATCGTATAGGGCCATTGCTGGACTCCTAAATTGTTAGTGACGTTTAATCATCATCTTGATTGGCAGATTTGGCAATTCCCATCGACGTCAATGGCGGGAGCCCCTTCACGATCTTCTGGGTCTCCAGGCTGACGGTGATGACGCGCATGAAGAGTTCCAGGGGGTATTTGGGGTTGCCCATGGTTTCACACGCCCAGGCGTTGGCGTCGTTGACGATGCCCGAGTCCTTGTCGGTCTTCACACACTGGCGCTCCACGACCCAATCCAGGGCGCTCTTGCCGTTGACCACGTAGTCGTAGGCCTCCAGGGGGATGCCCTTGAGGGTGATGTGGTCGTTGTAGATCAGGGTGGTCTTGTCCTCCACGGCCCTGCCGTCCACCTTGGTCTTGCCGTAGCGCATCTTCTCCACGCGGTAGGCGGCATCGGTAAGGTGGCCCGTGGCCACCATCTCGACGGGGTGGGGCTTCACCGTTTCGTAGTTGAGATGGAGGTCGGCCAGGGCGCGGCCCGCCTTGGAGAAGGCCCAGAAGGCGTTGGCCTCCTTCACGCAGGGGATGCGAGGTAGCTCTTTGCCCAGGTTGTCGGCGTAGGCCATGCGGTAGTCAGAGGAGTGGAGCAGGCCGTAGACGTAGTAGAAGAGGTCTTCCTTGGTGAGCTTCTCTCCGGAATAGGCAGCCTGGAAGTGAGCCAGGCCCTCGTCCGTGATGGCGTCCCGGCGGGTGGGCTGGGGAGGCTCCTCGTCGAAGAGGCCGGGCTGGGTGCCCTTGGTGGGCTCGTCGTAGAGGTAGAGGGGGAAACACTGAGAGCCACCATCAACCTGGAGTGCCGCTATGGAATTACTGATTATTGCGAATTGGCCGTCCCCTTTCCAATTTCCCTTTGTCATGATTATCAAATTTTCAGCATCTGCATTTGGGAATATGCTCGGCATTTGGCCAACTCGATGGTTGAACATCCCGTCGTAATAAACCCATTGCTTCGAATAGGGTCTGTATAGAGATTTCGTTAATCTCGTAGTCTCAAACTCCGCTCTTTTTGAAGAAACTAGATGTGCCACAAGGCTGCTTGACCAACTAATTTGAGTTGAGTCTGTTTCGATGTAATTCCCGGCAATTTCAGCTTTCGATTTGCGATCTAGACCAGTGTGTTCTCTCTCGAAGGAAGCAACTTGCATGTTGTAACAAGCAATCATGCGTTTCATGTTCAAAATCAGCGCTTCACGGGACATATTGAAAACCCAAGGATCTCGAGCTGTTTCAAGGCCACGTGAGTAATTCTCAAACAGTGCCTTTGCCCCCACGTTCTCCTTGTCCCCGATAGCGATGAACTCACCGAAGCTGTCATCACGCTGCTTGAGCCAGTCCCCGTGGTCATCAGGGGCGATGGCCTGCCAACCTTTGGCGCTCTCGATCCCCGCGATGTCCTGAAACTCGATGATTTTTTGAAGCTTTTCTTCGCGGCTTAGGTAGTCACCGATGTCGTGGAAGCGGATCTGGCCCTGCTTATTCGCGGCGGGGTTCTTCACAAGGAAGGAGATGGCGATGGGGGCGCGGCTACCCCCGCCGAAAATCTTTCCTCCTTCCCTGCGTGACAACTCCCCCTGGGTTCGCTGGTTGCCCCGGAGGTGGAAGACATGAATGGAGGAGAACTCCTCGACCAAGCACTTGCGGAGTCCGGCTGCGGTGTTGGCTTCCACCCATCCCGCGTTGGTTACGAACCCGATGATGCCGCTCTTCCCGATGCGGTCACTGGCCCAGCGGATGGCCCGGATGTAGCTGTCGTAGAGGGCGTTCTTGTTGGTGGCGGTGGATCTGGCGGCGTAGGTGGCTCGGATGCGTTCGTCCAGACTGGGGTAGGCCACGTTGGCGTTATTGTCGTTGGCGCTCTCCTGCTTGGCGGAATACGGCGGATTCCCCACGATCACCCGTATATCCAGATCCTTCTGTCGCTTCCGCCGGTCGCTGTTATCTGCCAGCAGGGCGCTGATCATGTCTTCCTTCTCGTAGAGCTGGAAGGTGTCGGTGAGGCAGATGCCCTCGAAGGGGACGTATGCCCCGCCCGCTAGGTCGTGGTAGGTGGCTTCGATGTTGATGGCGGCGATGTAGTAGGCCAGCAGCACGATCTCGTTGGCGTGGATCTCGTGGCGATACTTGTGCTCCAGTTCGCCCGGCTGGATGAGGCCGCTCTGGAGCAGACGGGTGATGAAGGTGCCCGTGCCGGTGAAGGGGTCGATGATATGGACGCCCTTGCTGCCCAGGGTCTGTCCGAACTCGGTCTTCAGCAGGTGGTTCACGCTGTGGAGGATGAAGTCCACCACCTCTACCGGCGTGTATACGATGCCCAGGCGCTCGGTCATCTTCGGGAAGGCGTTGCGGAAGAACTTGTCGTATAGCTCCACGACGATCTTCTGCTTGCCCTCGGCGTTCTCGATGCCGTCCGCTCGCATCCTCACGCTTTCGTAGAAGGCCTCCAGTGTGCCGGTTCCCTTTTCCAGCCGGTGTTCTTGGAGCACATCCAGAACGCCCTGCATGGCCTGGGAGATAGGGTTCTGACTCGCGAAGCTGTATCCGGAGAACAGGGAATCGAAGACGGGCTTGGTGATGAGGTGCTGGGCCAGCATCTCGACCACTTCGGCATTTGTGATGCTGTCATTCAGATCATCCCGCAGCTCGTCGGCGAAGGCCTTAAAGGCAGCCTGCTCCTTTCTGTGCTCGGGAGCCTCCAGGATGGCGGTGATGCGGTCGATGTGGGTGCGAGCGATCCTCGCGATGTCGCCCGCCCATTCCTCCCAGTGGTGCCGGTTGCCACACTTCTGGACCACCTTGGCGTAGATGGCCCGTTCGATCTCGCCGATCTCGAAGGGTAGAGGCGCCTGGTAGGCCACGGGAGTCTCCGCCACGCCGATGGTTTGCGAGCCTTGGCGGGGCAGCTTCTTTTGGCTGGCTGAACATCCCTTGCTGACCTTGGTGGGCACCTTGCCGCACACGGCGATGACTTCCATCTTCCGGGGGTCCGGGCCGTTCAGCTCCAGCTTGTTGATCATGGCGTCGAAGCGGTCGTCATGGGAGCGGAGGGCCTGGAGAGCCTGCCAGACCACGGCATAGGTCCTGTTGTCGTTCAGGGCCTCGTGGGGCTCGACTCCAGCGGGGATGACGACGGGGAGGATGACGTAGCCCCGCTTCTTGCCTGGGGCGTTGCGCATGACGCGGCCCACGGACTGCACCACATCCACCTGGGAGTTCCGTGGCGTGAGGAAGAGCACGGCGTCCAGGGCTGGCACGTCCACGCCTTCGGATAGGCAGCGGACATTGCTGAGGATGCGGCAGGTGTTCTCTGGGCTATCAGCCTTCAGCCAGTTGAGCTTGGCTTCCTTCTCTGTGGCGTTCATGCTGCCGTCCACATGGGCGGCCTCACAGATCAGGCGGCTGGTTTCTTCAATCTCCTCCTGTGCCTGATACGCCTCGACCACGGCCTGGAACATGCCCGCGATGTTCTTGGAGCTGACCTTGTGGGTCTTGGCCTTGGGGCCTCCAGGCTCGATGACCTGGCAGAAGGCCACGGCCCGCTTCATAGGGGATTCGTCCCCGTTGAGGTCGTGAGTCACGCCTTGCTTGGCCAGGGCCTTCCAGCAGCCCACGATCTTGGCGGCATCATCCACCCGAAGCTGGTTATCTCCATCGGCCAGGAGCTTCTGAAGGCTCCGGCTGATGTGGGATTCCTCCACCGCCAGCACCAGCACCTTGTAATCCACCAGGAGCCCGCGCTTCACGGCTTCCGAGAAGGTGATGACGTGAAGCTGTTTGCCGTAGAGGGCCTCGTCATCCATGGAGCAGATAGCAATGTCGTTTTTCTCGGCAGCGGCCTTGGCGCCGTCCCCGTAGATGCGAGGGGTCGCCGTCATGTAGAGCCGCTTGGCGGCCCGGATGTAGTCGGCGTCGTGAACCCGCACAAAGGCGCTCTCGTCCTGGTCGCCAAAGGTGGCCCCGGTGGTGCGGTGAGCCTCGTCGCACACAATCAGGTCGAAGGCCTCCAGCCCGTGGTCATGCTGGGCCTGATGGATGACCTCAATGCTGTGATAGGTGCTGAACACCACGCTCATGTGCCCAGCGTCCTGACGCTTGGCCATCTCCGCAGCCAGCCGCGATGGTTCCGTGGTGGCCGGATAGCGCAGCTCGTGGGTGAAGGTCTGGACGATGTCTTCGTCACTATTCCGTTTCTTGCCCACATCGCTGTCGGAGCACACGGCAAAGCTGTGGAGGGGCGTGCCACTTTCCTGGGTCCACTCCGTCAAGGCCTGGGAGAGCAGGGCGAGGCTCGGCACCAGGAAGAGCACACGCTTGCCCTTGCCCGCCAAAGCTTCGGCGATCTTGAGGCTAGTGAAGGTCTTGCCGGTGCCGCAGGCCATGATGAGCTTGCCGCGAGCCGCTTCAAGTAGGCCGGAGGTAACGGTTTTGAAGGCATCAACCTGGTGGGGGCGGAGCTGCTTCTTGGGCTTCAGGACTGGCGCGGCCTTCGGCTTGAACTGGGACCAGTCGATCTGGCTCTCTTCCAAGGCCTGGAGGTCGATCTTGGTGACGGGTGGCTGCTGGTCCCGGAGGGCATCTTCAGCGTGTTCGCTCCACAAGTTGGTGGTGGCGACGATGATGCGATGAGTGAATATTTTCTTGCCCGAGGCCGTGAAGAAGCTGTCGATGTCAGCCTTTTGCACCTTGTAGTCCGGCGCATAGAACTTGCACTGGATGGCGTGGAACTCGCCCGTCCCGGCCGCCCTGGCCACGAGGTCGATGCCCGCGTCCTTGCCGTCCAGTCCCTGGCTCTTGGCCCATTCCGTATAGGTCCACACGTCGCTGTAGTAGTCCCGATAGCTGGGCTCGTTGCGCAGGTAAGCGAGAGTCAGCTCCTCGAAGTAGGTGCCCTTCTCGCGCTCGGTGACGGCGGCTTGACGGAATGAGGACAGCAGCACTGCGAGAGCGGACATGAATTTCCCTTAGAGAAGCATACCTGATGGTAGCGCGTGGCCTACCGAAGGGCATGTCGGGAACCTAACCCGATGCTCCTGGAAACGTGCAAGGGCGAAATCAGTGGCAATCCACGGCCATGCTTTTAGGGCCCTGTGATGGGGCCTTGGCACGGGGCCCGTCAACAAGGGCAAGCAGGGGGTTTAATGATGCAAATAAACGACCAACTCGCACCACGAATGAATCGCTCCCCTGGTGTGGACTGCGTGGGAATTGCACTTTCTGGTGACATCCAGCCAACTGGGACTAATTGGAAAATGGGCTCACAGAAAGAGGCTTTCGGTGGTTGCTTTGGCCTCAGGGGTGGTCCTCAGGCCCCCCAGAGGGGCGGCTCTTGTGGTGATTCATGACCCAAAGTCAGGTGGGGACGGAAGAGGTGAGTTCCAAGTCTCATTTGCCGTTTCCTGTGTCCTGGGTATCACCGGAGGCGTCGTTTCACCCGGCATCCAGTCTTTTCCACAGCGCAGGCAAACCCAAGCATGGTCCGCGATCCGGCGTTTCTCCTCCCAGCGGGCTACATTGCTCTCATGCCGTGCATTCCCGCCTATGAGAGCCTTGAAACAGAGAATAGCCGGAAGGATGAAAACCACTATCGCGATCAGCACGATGATCGTCTGGATTTCTTTGGGCCCTTGCGGTGGGTTAGCGAGGAGGGCGATTAGCATGCCGACTCCAATGAAGCCCAGGATCCCTCCAAGGAACGGGAAAAGGACTGTTCCAAATCGTGCGGGCTTCATTCCTGGATCGTATTTCGCGGCTAGGGTGCTCTGAAGGTTCATCCCCGTTCCGGCGATGCCGAACCCTCCTCGTGGGGCATAGCCCAGAGTCATGCCTCCACCTTCGTGGGTTCCGGTGGCCAGCACCATCCGGATGGCCTGAGTCTGATCGCTTCCGCATTCTGGACAGTTGTTGGTCATCGCTGCGCTCCTTCGGCACTGGCGGCTGGTGTGCGGTCCACCATGATCGTGAACCTGTAGGGCTGTGGTTTGCCGCCGAGGGTGGCCTCTTCCAGTCTTGGGCTTTTGATCCAGGCCACGTTGCCGTCCATCCCTACGATGGATGCCTGGAAGACATGCTCCTTCTTTTCCTTCCCGAAGAGCTTCAGGAATGCCGGGTCCGTGACCGGCTTCAGCTTGGCATCCGGGAGGAAGTAAGCCGCCCGAACCCTTGCGTCAGGGGAGATGTCCGGTCGCGCGGGAACCTGCGCCACCAGTGCCGCGCAGGTCGTGAGGAAGGAGAAACAGGCGAGCTTAAATCCCATAGGGTTGCCTCCAGACAGGGCGTAGATCATGGGGCGGTCATCGGGCACAGGGAAGCCTAATAGTGCTCCGGCAATATAGATGCCTTAATCGCCCGCGCTGATAGGTGGGTCGGGAATCCAGACCCGGCGCAGGGGGAGCATTGACCGGTATTTGTGGTCGAGTCGCTCGTAGTGCTCGCAGATGAAGCTTACAACTTCGGCGCCGTCGATTAGGCGGATTCCTTTGGGCCCACGCGCGGTCTTGCGGGCGTCGAGGTTGAAGGTGCCCAGGGTGACGAACAGCCCGCGCTCGTGGTCGTGCAGGAGCCCTGCGAGGTCGCGCACATCTTTCTCGCCGGTCTGTCCCTCCGTGGATTTGACCTGCACTTTGAGGAATGGCCCCGTGACCCCCAGCGGGTCGCTGTGGGCCAGGATGTCGATGCCGCCGTCCTTCCCGGGTGGTGAGGTCTGGGTGCGATAGCCCATGAGGTTCAGCAGGTGGGCCACAAAGTGGGCGAAGGGATGCCCCTTGAGGTGCAGAGAGAGCCGCTTGAGCACGAAGTCCTGGGTGCTCTCCTCCAGATTTGGGAGGGTAGCCTTGGCCTCCTGGTCCTCCTCCTGTGGCTTTGCCTTCACAGGCGTTCCCGCGAGCTTGGCCAGAAACTCCTCGGTGTTGTTCTTGATCCTGAAAAGGCTGATTGCGGCACCGATCTCATTCAGGGCCCCGGCGCTGAATTCGTTCCTTGGGATGCTCTTCAGAAGGTCTGCGGCGCGAAGGTGCGGGAACTCCTCGCTAAGGTCAGGCCGGTATTCGTAGGGAGTGTCCTTCACCCGCAGGTAGTGGATTTGCCGGTCCTCCTGGCTGGGGTAGGCGATGATGTCCCCCGGATTCACTTCGTGGAGGAAACGGAACAGCACGCCAGCCTCCACGGGGATGGCCCCAGCGGATTTGTCCGGGTAGGCCGCCGAGAGCGCGGTCTTAAAGGCTTCCCGTGTGTGTTCCAGGGCCGACAGGTTGCCCAAGGCAGACCAACTGAGAGCGAGGTATCCGCTCTCGCGGAAGAGTGGGTCCGCAGACCCTTCGGAACCTGCGTGCATGCCCCACAGCGCCTGTGTCATGGCAACCCCTATGTTTATGAAACACTCGAAAGGTGTATTTTGCACTCTTCCGCGAGTTTCCTGCAACTACGGGGAAGATGGGCTGGTTATCTCGGCTTCAGCTACAGTTGAGCCATGGCATTTCGCCAGCTCTCTCGCTCTGGATTCAAGAGCGAGGATGCCGGGCGGCTCAAACAACACGTTTGGAGTTATTCAGGCCTTGCCTCTCCTCTGGGAGGTGCGGCATGATCCGACCCAAGCGAGGTGGTTATGGCAAGGCTTCTGATAAGCCAGACACTCTGGGGAAGCGCATCCGGTACGTGCGCTTGGTCTGGAAGTGGAGCCAACTCGCCCTCGCTGAAGCTCTGGGCACCAACCAGCAGACCATCTCTCATTGGGAACACGAGCGGCAGAGCCCCACGGACGCGACTCTCCGGGCCCTGGCCGGACTCTATGGCCTGGAGGTCGAGGCCTTGACCACGGGCAAAGGCTTCCGGGTGCCCGACCCTCCCCGGCTCATCGGCGGCAGGCTCGTGGCGGAGAGCTTCGCGGCTGACCTCGTGAAGCTGCCTCCCGTGGGCGAGGATGGCATCGCGCTCGTCCACCGTGGCGAGGAAGGCTCCGAACCCCTCACGGCGAAGAAGGCCGCTGAAGCTATCCGCAAGGCCCGTGAAGAGGGACGGCCTGTGTGGGTGGTAGTGGGCTGACAAAACAATGTGAAAGCCCCTCTTTTTGGGGGCAACTTTGGGGGCAAGTCTAGATTGCTGTTTTTGTTAACCATTTTGAATGATGAGTTTGCATCTCTAATTTGATTGCCGCCACCTCCACCAACGAAAAGGACGGGGCCACTTGGCCCCGTCCTTTTCGTTGGTGGTTTTTGAAGCGGGAGTCGAAATCGACGATGGCGCGCCGGTAGCGCCCGTGTGTGGTCGTCCAGTGGACGATCACACACGAAAAGGCGCGGGCGCAGCCAGCGTCGCGGCCCGGAGCGCGCAACGCGCGCGGAGGGGACTCCCGCCCGGCGAACCCGCTTCGGATGGGACGGCGCCTCATTGGACCTTGCTCCGGGACCCGCCATTCGAGGCCGCCTGGCTCGGCCCTGGGTGAGGGATGGGGTAGACTCATGACAAGTTTGTAATGCTGCCGTGATCGCTCAAGGGAGCCCCCTCCAGAAGGTCCTGTCGGGCATGGAAAGGAACTTCATGTTCGAACAGACCTTCAAGAATATCGACGACATCCTGCACAAGGATGCGGGCTGCACCAGCGAACTGGACTACACCGAACAGTCCTCCTGGCTGCTGTTCCTGAAATACCTGGATGGACTGGAGGCCGAGAATGCTCTTGGCTCCAAGCTGGCGGGCCGACGCCACGTATTCATCCTGGATCCCCCCTACCGCTGGGGAGCCTGGGCGATGCCCAAGGGGGCCGACGATAGGCTGGACCACAACAGGGCCTTGACGGGGGACGATCTCCAGGAATTCGTGAACCTGAAGCTGATCCCCTACCTGCACGGCTTCAAGCAGCGGGCCAGTGGCCCGGATACGACGGAATACAAGATTGGGGAGATCTTCGGGGAGATCAAGAACAAGATCCAGAGCGGCTACACCCTGCGGGAAGTCATCGAGCTGGTCGATGAGCTGAACTTCGGGACCCAGGTGGAGAAGTACGAACTGTCCCATCTCTACGAAGCCAAGATCCGAAACATGGGCAACGCCGGTCGCAACGGCGGCGAGTACTACACGCCCCGGCCCCTGATCCGCGCCATGATCCAGGTGGTCCAGCCCCGAATCGGCCAGCGCATCTACGATGGCGCCGTGGGTTCCGCGGGCTTCCTGTGCGAGGCCTTCGATTACCTCAAGGCCCAGCCCGGCCTCAGCACAGACGACCAGGAAACTCTCCAGAAACGCACCTTCACCGGCAAGGAGAAGAAGAGCCTGGCCTATGTCATCGCGATCATGAACATGATCCTCCATGGCATCGAGGCGCCCCACATCCTGCACACCAATACCCTGGCCGAGAACCTGGGGGACATCCAGGAGAAGGACCGGTTTGATATCGTGCTGTCCGCAGTACCCAACGGCGGCAAGGAGCGCCAGGAGGTCCAGCAGAACTTCCCCATCAAGACGGGCGAAACGGCCTTCCTGTTCCTCCAGCACTTCATCAAGAGCCTGAAGGCTGGGGGCCGGGCGGCCATCGTTCTCAAGAACACCTTCCTATCCAATACGGATAACGCCTCCACCTCCTTGCGCAAGAAGCTCCTGCTTGAATGCAACCTGCACACCGTGCTGGACTGCCCCGGTGGCACATACGAAGGCTCGGGCGTGAAAAACGTGGTGTTGTTCTTCGAGAAGGGCGCGCCCACCCGGAAGGTCTGGTACTACCAGATCCAGCCTGGACGCAACATGGGCAAAACCAATCCCCTCAACGACGAGGACCTGGCCGAATTCGTGGCCTTGCAGAAGACCTTTGCGAAAGGCCCCAGGTCCTGGACCGTGGACGTGGCGGGCATCGACCAAGGCAGCTTCGATCTGTCCACGAAGAACCCCGATGGCGGCGAGGAAGTGACCCTGCGCAGCCCCGAGGAGATCCTGGATGAGATCGTGGCCCTGGACGCGGAGAGTTCGGAAATACTGGGGACCATTCGGACCATGCTGGCGAGGAGCTAGATCATGCAGGATATCCGTTGGAAACAACGCTTCGATAATTTTGGCAAAGCCCTGCAGACCCTTGCTGACGCCGTGGCGCTGGCCGACCAGCGGGCGCTCTCCAATCTCGAGCAGCAGGGGCTGATCCAAGGCTTTGAATTCACCCATGAACTGGCCTGGAATGTCCTGAAGGACTATCTCGAAGAGCAGGGCTTTGTGGACATCATCGGCTCGAAGAATGCGACGCGGGAAGCTTTCAAGAATGCCCTGATCAGCGAGGGACAGGTCTGGATGGACATGATCAAGGCGCGCAACCTGACTTCCCACACCTACAACCCTGAAGTGGCCGAGGGCATCGCCCATGACATCCTGACGCGGTTCTATCCCGCCTTCGCGGCGATGGCGAGCACCTTCGAAACCCTCGGCGTCCGCGAAGAACCCGATCTATGAGCTATGGCCTCTCCAATCAAACGGTCGAACAGATCTGCCAAGTCATGGGCCGGTTCCCCGAGATCGAAAAGGCCGTGCTCTATGGCTCGCGCGCCAAGGGCAACTACAAGCCAGGCTCCGATATTGATCTGACCCTCCATGGCGCGGCGCTCACCGACGCCCTCTGCGCGACCATCGCCGAGGCCCTCGACGATCTGCTGCTGCCCTACACCATCGATCTTTCCCTCTTCGCAGAACTGAAACACCCCGCACTCGAAGAACACATCGAGCGAGTGGGGGTCGTGTTCTACGAACGCAAGGACGCGAGCAATCATCAGGGACTGCAATGACGCACGCGAAGCCTGTCTCCGTGCCCCCAGTTCTAGCCGACCAAACGTGGCTCTTGGAGCGTATTCGCGCTCTGGTGCTGGCGGCCCGCCAAACTGCGGCTCGGGGCGTGGATCTGGTGCAGGTCCGTACGAATTTCGAGATCCCCCCGCGCCAAGCTTTTTGAGACAGGAGACACTTCAGAGTCTTTTGTCGGGGCGGGGAAGGAAATGGGATGAGCAAGGTCTTGAAGTTGGGGAACGGGGAGGTGGAGTTGAGCCGCCCCAAACGGCGGCGGTTCAGCGCCAGCTACAAGTTGAAGGTGCTGGCCGAGGTGGATGTGTGCTCGGTGCCGGGCCAGATCGCCGCATTGCTTCGGCGAGAGGGACTCTATTCCTCGCACCTTTCGAGTTGGCGGCAGCAGCGTGAGCTCGGGGCGTTGGGCGCCCTGAACCCGGTAAAACCAGGGCCGAGACCGAAGCCGCGGGATCCGCACGAGGCCCGGAACAAGGAACTGGAGAAGGAGAACAAGGCCCTGAAACGCAAGCTGGCGCGGGCCGAGTGGATGCTGGAGATGTCAAAAAAAGCCTCCGAACTGATGGAGAAGTTGTCGCTGGGCCATCGGTTCGAGAACGAGGACAGCGAATGACGGCGGCGGTAGCCTTGGCGGAAGAGATCGGGATTCAGCCGGCCTGTGATCTGCTGTGCGTATCGCGGGCGACCTTCTACCGCCGCCGAAAGCCGAAAGGTCCACCCGGGCCTCGTCCCAAATCCCCGCGGGCGCTCTCGGACTCGGAACGACAGGCAGTGCTGGAGGTGTGTCATTCGGAGCGTTTCGTGGGCCGTGCGCCCGCCGAGATCCAGGCGACGTTGATGGATGAAGGCCGCTATCTCTGCTCGTCGCGGACCATGTACCGAATCCTCGACGAGGCTCAGGAAGTGAAGGAACGGCGCGACCAGGCGCGGCATCCGGTCTATGTGAAACCCGAACTCTGCGCGCAGGCGCCGAACCAGGTGTGGAGCTGGGATATCACGGATCTCAAGGGTCCCGTGCGAGGCAGCCGCTTCAAGCTCTACGTGACCATCGATCTGTTCAGCCGCCTGGTCGTGGGCTGGACCGTGCAGGAGCGGGAGGACGAGGACCTCGCCAGGGAGTTCCACCGCCAGACCTTCCTCCAGCATGGCATCCGGCCGGGTGAACTGACCCTGCATTCGGACCGAGGCCCAGCCATGGTTTCCAAGACGGTGGGCACCCTCCTCACCGACCTGAAGGTCACGAAGAGCCACAGTCGGCCTCACGTTTCCGACGACAACCCGTATTCCGAATCGCAGTTCAAGACGCTGAAATACAGCCCCGACTTCCCGGAGCGGTTCGGTTCCATCGAGGACGCGCGAAGCTTCTGCCGCCGCTACTTCCATTGGTACAACCATCTGCATCGGCACAGCGGCATCGGCATGATGACGCCCGCCAGCGTCCACGAAGGCCGCGCCGAGGAGATCCACGCCGCCCGCCAGGTCGTGCTCGATCAGGCGTTCCAGGCCCACCCCGAGCGGTTTTCCCAGGGACGCCCCAAGCCGCCCGCACTGCCAAGTCCGGCGTGGATCAATCCCCCAAAAAAGGAAATCGCAGCATGATGATCTCCTTCGGCTGCTGTGAGGTGTGGGAAACGCGCAGCGTTTTCCAGTATCGATTCACCCCCCCCCCATGCAGGCTCAACTCGTGATTGAGGATAAAATCACCGCAAGTGAATAATTCGCTTGTACTTTGGTCTCAAACCAGTCAGATTCTGAAGGATGGAGCTTGATCCTGTTCTGACTGATCCGCGTTATCTGGCCCTGGCTGCCGAGAACGGGGAACTGCGTGCGGAAATGGTCTGCCTGCGGGAGGCGATGGAACGCCTGGAAAAATTGCTGGAGTCGCTCCAGGATCGCCTCGGGAAGGACAGTCGCAACAGCAGCAAGCCCCCCAGTTCGGACGGACCCGCGGCGCCACCCAAGCCACCGGCGCCGCCCACGGGGCGCAAGCGCGGCGGCCAACCGGGACGGAAGGGATCCGCTCGGGTGATGCTGCCGGAAGGCAGCGAGGACCGTACGGTTTCGGTGCCCCTCGCCTGTTGCCCCCACTGCCGAGGCGAGGTTCCTTCAGGGGCCATCACCGGGACGCGCCTGCACCGGGTGGTGGATCTGGCTCAGCGCCTCACAGAAGTCATCGCCTACGCGCTGGAGGAGGGGATCTGCCCGCACTGCCAGAGGAAGGTGCAGGCGCCGCTTCCCCCAGAGGCTGCGCCGGGCGGGATCGGCCCGCGCCTTCAGGCTGCGGCGGCCTATCTGCGCACAGAGGGCCGCATGAGCCTGACGCCGCTCCAGCGTTTCCTCTCGGAGGTGACGGGCGTAGCGGTCTCACGCGGTTGGCTGCACGAGAGCGGTGTGGCGCTGGGGAGCCACCTACTCCCCGCCTGGGAGGACCTCTCCCAGCAGATCCGTACGGCGGATGTGCTCAACCTCGACGAGACCGGCTTCGGCCGGAAGGACCGGGACTGGATCTGGGTGGCCCTTTCCGCCCGTACGGCCCTCTTCCACTTCAGTGACACCCGTGGGGCGAGGGCCCTAAAGGCGATACTTCCCGAGGACTTCCAAGGCGTGATTGGCACGGACCGCTACGGCGCCTACAACGCCTTAAAATGGTTCTTCGCGGATTTGCGTGAAGTAGGTCGGCAGTGGCGGATTTCAGGCATCTTGGGTTTGTCGAGAACTCGAGATGAAGGAGGCCGCCACTGCCTACCAAAGAGCTTATGTCCCGCTTGGGCGGGTGGAAAGGGCAACGCGTCGGAATCGTGGAGCGCTTCGAAGCCGGGGTGAAGGGGCCGCGGGCCGAGGTGTGGATCGAGTTGCTTGGGTTCGGCGATCATCCCCGGAAGTGCAGCGGTTGTGGGCATTTCGTGCGGAGCGTCCACGACTGGTCAGAGCGGGAGATCCGCGACCTTCCGCTGTTCGACGCCGACACAGTCCTAGTGGTGTGGCGGGCTCGAGTAGCCTGCCCCCGGTGCGGCCCGAAGCTGGAAGCCCTGGACTGGTTGGAGCCCCATGCCCGGATCACGAACCGGCTTGCCGCGAGCGTGGCGCGGCTTTGCAAGGTCATGCCCATCAAACAGGTCGCGGAGCACTATGACCTGCACTGGGGCACGGTGAAGGCGATCGACAAGGCTTACCTGGACCGAGAACTTGGGCCCGTGAAGCTGAGCAAGGCGAGGCTTCTTCTGATGGACGAATTCGCCATCCACAAGGGACAGAGCTATGCCACGGTCATCACGGATGCGGAAACGCGTCGCGTGCTCTGGGTCGGGAAAGGGCGTGGCCGCGAGGACATCCGCCCGTTCTTCGATCTGATCGGGAAGAAGGGCTGCAAACGGATCCAGGCCGTGGGCATAGACATGTCGGCGGCCTTCGAAGGCGAAGTCCGGGCGCGCTGTCCCAACGCCGAGATCGTCTACGACCAGTTTCATGTCGTGGCAAAGTACGGCCATGACGTCATCGACCGGATCCGGGTGGATGAGGCCAATCGATACCGGCACGACAAGGCCTCGCGGGAGCTCGTCAAGGGCGCGAAGTGGCTCCTGCTGGGCAATTGGGAGAACCTGCCGAATCGGGATGCCAAAGTCCGCCTCAACGAGTTATTGGACGCGAACCAGCCTCTGATGACCGCCTACGTGCTGAAAGACGCCCTGAAGGCACTGTGGCGCTACACGCGGGAGGGCTGGGCTCTGAAGGCCTGGGAGAACTGGATGGAACTCGCCACCTCAAGTGGACTCCAGCCCCTCGTGAAGTTCGCCAAGAATCTCGCCCAGCGGATCGACGGAATCCTCTCCCATTGCCGCTGGCCGCTCAATACCAGCGTCCAGGAAGGGATCAACAACAAGATCAAAGTCCTCAAGCGCATCGCCTACGGCTACCGGGATGAGGGCTACTTCTTCCTTAAGATCCGTGCGGCCTTCCCCGGAAAAACGTGAAGAACCCTTAAAATCTGCCGTTCGCCAGTTCTGCTGGGCCCATTTGCGCCGCGAGTTCGTCGCCCTGAGCGAATCCCAGAAGCCCGAGGTGGCCGCACTGGGAAAGCGACTGCTCGCCGAGCAGGAGGAGATCTTTGCGCTGTGGCACACCTTCCGGGCGGGCGACATCAGCCGGAAAGAGCTCCGGGCCTGCACCGCCATCAATCTGGCGCGGCTCAAACGCGGTCTGATCCAGGCCAGCGCGATGGATCACAAGGCCGCCCGAAACCTCGGGAAGGACCTCCTCCGGAAATGGGACAAGCTCTGGGTGTTCCTGAAGGTCGAGGGCGTGGAGCCGACGAACAATGCGGCCGAGCGGGCCCTGCGCCCCCTCGTGATCCTCAAGCGGATCTTCCAGCGACTGCCCAGCGCGGACGGAAAGCGATTCTTCGAACGCCTCCTGAGCCTGGGCACCACCGCCCGCATCCGCGGCGTCCCCTACTTCGACTGGCTGCTCAGGGCCCTCCACTCCGCCCGATCCAACCAGCCCCTACCGGCACTGGAACCAGCCTGAGGCTGCCAGGGCAAGCGGGACATCACCAGCCCATCATGGCTGCCTGCCACCGGCTTACGTGGTCACAGGGACAAGGGGGGTGAATCGATACGTTTTCCAAGGGGCTGTGGTCAAGTCAAAGACTTGTCCATGGCCCCGGCACCTCTCCGCAGCGGGTGGGTCCAAGCGAGAATTCAGGCAACTTTCTGTCTCAAAGTCGTTGACGCGTTCCGGATCGCTATCCTTGATCGCACCCTGGGTTCAGGCCCCGCTGACCCGTGTCCTGTTGCGGGCCAGGCATAGGGCCGCGGCCAGGATCGCCATTCCGCTCAGGAGCAGCAACCCGTGGCGGAGGCCGACCTGGACCGCGGCCGGGGCTGCCAGATGGCGCATGGCGAGTGTCAGGCACAGACCGCCCAGGGCCACCCCGGAGGCAAATCCTGTGGTGCGGGCGGCGGCGAGCACCGCGCCGGCCACTCCCTGGCGGGCTCTGGGGGCCGCGCCCATGATGGCGCTGTTATTGGGGGCCGTGAATAGGCCCGCGCCCAGGCCGATGAGCAGCGTGATGGCGAGTGTGGGATGCAGGGGGGTCGCGGGACTCAGGGTGCGCAGAAGTAGGAAGCCCATGGCCATGAACAGCAGGCCCAGCACGGTGGGGATGCGGGGGCCGATGCGGTCCGAAAGCCAGCCGCTGAGACCTGTGAGGGCCAGCATGCCCACCGGGATCATCATCATCACCAGACCGGCCTGGGCGATGGTGCGGCCGCAGCCCTGGATGAGGAAGAAAGGCAGCATGAAATTGATGCTCGCGGTGGTGGCGTAGCACAGGAAGGCCGCCAGGGTGGAAAAGGAGAACACCCGAGAGCCGAAGAGTCGCAGATCCAAGGCCGGGTGGGGAATGCTGGTCTCGGTGCGGAGGAAGAACGTGAAGGCCAGCAGCGCCACCGTGCCCGCCGCGAGGATTCCCGGGCTGGTCCAGCCCAGGTCCAGGCCCTTGCTCAGTACAAACAGGAGGAAGGCCAGGGCGACCATCATGGTCACCGAACCTCGCAGATCGAAGGGCTGGGCCTGTTGCCGGGCGTCCACCCGCAGCACCCTGAAGGAGACCGCCAGCATGAGGATGGCGATGGGCACGTTCACGAAGAAAATGGAGGGCCAGCCGAAGTGCTGGGTCAGGAAGCCCCCCAGGCCCGGTCCGATGGACATGCCCAGATAGGTCATGGTGGCCTGCATGCCCAGGGCGCGGCCCCTTTCCTGGGGCGGGAAGACGGCCACGAGGAGGGCCGGACTGAGGGCGAACAGCATGGCGCCCCCCAGGCCTTGGATGACCCGGGAGCCGATGAGCAGGCCGATGCCTCCCGAGAGGCCGCAGAAAAGGGAACCCATTCCGAAGACGGCCAGGCCGAGCATGTAGATGCGCCGCTTGCCCTGGAGGTCGCCCAGTCTGCCGAAGGCCAGTAGGGTGGAGCTGACGGTGATCAGGTAGGCCAGGGCCACCCATTCCAGGGTGGAGATGGAGGCTCCCGTCTGCCGACCGATGCTGGGCAGGGCGATATTGATGACGCTGGTATCCAGGGCCGACATGAAGGTGCCGATGCCCACCACCCCCAGGGTCCACCATTTCAACGAGGCGGGTACCGCCGGGGCATCATTCATGAGAGGGACCCTTCTGCTTCTCGTGGAAACCCTGGACCAGGGCTTCCAGCATGCCCCGAAAGGCCTTTTTCTTGGGAGGGTCCAGGGGGCGCAGGAGGCGGGTCCAGGCGACTCGCTCGAACTCCCGATGGGCCTCCTGAGCCCGGCGCCCCTGTGTCGTGAGGGCCAGGCCATAGGAACGGCGGTCCCGGGGGCTGATGATCCGCATCAGCAGTTCCTGGCGTTCCAGCCGGTTGATGAGGCTGGTGAGGGTGCTCTGGGGGATCTGCAAAGCTGCGGCCAGTTCCCTCAGGATGAGGTCCGGGTGTTCCGCCACCCGGTCCAGGGTCTCCGTCTCCAGGGGGGAGAGGCCGTGGATGGCCTGGAACCGGGCTTCGGCCTTCACTGTGCGCATGCAGCCGAGCAGGGCGTGCCAGAGGTGGGGGATATCGTCGGGGGGCGCTGGGATCGGGGTGGAGGGCATGGGATCTCTGGGGCACGAGTGAATTAGTACGATAACCGTAAATTACGATCATCGTATTAATCAGCTCGGAGGACCCGGATTCCCTGTATTGGAGGGCTATTCCACCTGGGCCTGAGGGGCCTTGTCGCTTGAGAGGGCCGACAGTTCATCGGTGGAGAGCACGTGGTTCACGTCCAGGAGGATGACGAAGCGGGTGCCGATCTTGCCGACGCCGCTCAGGAACTCCCTGCGGAGATCCCCCCCGAAGGAAGGCGCCGCTTCGATCTCCGAAGCGGCCAGCTCCAACACTTCGCTCACGTTTTCCACGATGACGCCCACGATCACGGGGCCCTCCGGTCGGGGCACCTCCAGGATGACCACG
Organism: uncultured Holophaga sp.; assembly: GCA_963664825.1. Classification (GTDB taxonomy): domain Bacteria; phylum Acidobacteriota; class Holophagae; order Holophagales; family Holophagaceae; genus JAYREN01. The sequence continues at coordinate 1,159,743 of OY761614.1, read as the reverse complement.
CAGCTCCGATGGGCCACTTCCGTCGGGGGCCTCCCGAAGCGCACGGAGAGATCGATCACCGGCACCATGGCGCCCCGGAGATTGATGACGCCCCGGATGAAGGGGGGCATCAGGGGCACGTCGGTGAGTTCCCCATACTGGATGACCTCCTTCACATAGCCGATCTCCATGGCGAAGGCTTCACCCCCCAGCCCGAAGGCGAGGTATTGTTTCTTCGGCTCCGCCGGGGGAGCGGTCTTGATTTTTCGGGCACCGAGTCTCGGTTCCGCCATGACAGGCTCCTCCTCAGGATGCGGGTTCAGAAACGCAGGCACGATCCTGGGCGAACTCGAAACTCCCCAGTTCTTCGGCGGAGAGCACACGTTCGATATCCAGCAGGATGACGAAGCGGCCTCCGATCTTCCCCACCCCCCGGACGAAATCGGCCCGGAGGGTGCTTCCAAAGGAGGGTGCGGCTTCGATCTCGTTCTCGGAGATATCCAGGACCTCGCTCACATGATCCACCACGATGCCCATAACGGTTGTCCGATCCTCTTCTTCCACCTCCAGGATGACCACACAGGTCCGCTTGTCCGCGGCTGTGGCCGGACGGCCGAAGCGCACCGCCAGATCGATCACCGGGATCACGGCCCCCCGCAGGTTCATCACTCCCCGCACGGTGGGGGGGGCGAGGGGCACTTCGGTGATGGAGCCGTACTGGAGGATCTCCTTGACGAAGCGGACTTCCATGGCGAGGACTTCGCCTCTCAGGGAGAAGGTGAGGAACTGGCTATGTAGCGCGCTCTTTCCCGGGGTATTGAGCGCCTCGGGACTGCGGGGGACGAGCTGCATCGATTCAGCCATGCTAGAAGCGCGTGAATTGGCGGTCGTCGATGTCTTCGGTGGCGGGCCGTCGGATATTGACCTTGGGGGAAACCGTCCGCACCTTCTTCTGAGTTCCCCCAGCGAGGCGGAAGAATTCCATGGTGTTCTGGAGCTCCTGAGCCTGGGCGTTCACTTCTTCCGAGGTGGATGCCAGTTCTTCGGAAGCGGCAGCATTCTGCTGCACGGCCTGGGTGATCTGGGTGAGGGCCCCATTGATCTGGCCCACGCCGGAATTCTGTTCGGCGGAAGCCGCGGCGATCTCCTGCACGAGATCGGCCGTTTTCTGGATGGAGGGAACAATCGTTTCCAACAGTCCGCCCGCTTTTTCGGCCAGGCCTACACTGCCCGAGGCCAGTTGGCTGATCTCTTCGGCGGCCACCTGGCTGCGTTCGGCCAGCTTGCGCACTTCGGCTGCCACCACGGCGAAGCCCTTGCCATGCTCGCCCGCCCGGCCCGCTTCGATGGCGGCGTTCAGCGCCAGCAGGTTGGTCTGGTAGGCGATGTCATCGATGATGGCAATCTTCTTCGCGATCTGCTTCATGGCCGCCACGGTCTCCCGCACGGACTCTCCGCCCTCCACGGCTTCCTTGGCGCTGCGGGTGGCGATATCGCCTGTGACCTTGGAGTTCTCGTTATTTTGCGCGATGGAAGCACTCATCTCTTCCATGCTGGCCGAGGTCTCTTCCACGCTGGCCGCCTGCTCCGAGGCCCCCTGGCTCAGGGTCTGGGCCGTGGCGCTCAGTTGTTCGGCGGCTCCCACCAGGGATCCCGAGTTCTCCCTCACCTGGCCGATGATCTCCACGAGCTTAGAGACCATCTCCTTGATGGAGACCATCATGCTGGCCTTGTCCCCGGGGAGGGTCTGCACATCCACGCTCAGATCGCCCCCTGCGATGCGCTTCACGACCTCCTCCGCGTAGCCGGGCTCACCGCCCAGATCGCCCGTGATGCTCTTGGTGACCACCATCGCTGCGGCCACGCCAAAGGCGATGGCCAAAACGAATAGGATGATGCTAGTTCGCTGAGCCGAACTCATGCCGCTATTCACTTCTTCACCGGTCTTGGCATTCAATTCCGTCTCATAGTCGGCCAGTTCCGTGAGCTTCCCCACAATGCCCAGCAGATCAGGGCGCACTTCGGAGATGCGCACCTGCTCGGCCTCGGCCTTCTTGCCCTGGTCCAAGAGGTTCATCATGTGATCGATGCTGGTCCAGACCTTCTCGCGATAATCCTTGGCCTGTTTGAGGAGATCCTTCTCCTTGGCCGTGGTGCTGGCATCGAAGGTCTCGAAGAGCTTCATGGTCTTTCCGGATGATTCCAGATACTTCTCCTGGGAGGCCTTAAGGCTCTCCTTGGCCTTCTGATATTCCTGACTCGTGTTGGCCAGTAGGACATCCCGAGAGGTTGAACCTATGACCCAACTGGCGATAACCGTATCCTTGGCGGCCACGAGTTCGGGCGTGTTGGTATGGACGATCGCACCGACCTGTGTGCTCGCCGAACGCATGCTGATGTAATTTCCGGTGGCCATGACCAGCATTAGCAGGAGGAGAAGCCCGAAAGCGGTGGCGAGCCGGACGGCGACCTTCATGTTCTTGAGCACGATCAAACTCCAAAGAAGTTGGAAAGGGATGAAAAGCGTTCGAGGGATGCGGCTATTGGGGTGCCAGGAGCCTGGAGAGGGAGGTGCGGTGTTCCGAAGCCAGGGCCACCAACTGGGGCACATCTAAAATCAGGGCCACTTCGCCGGAACCGAGGATGGTGGACCCCCCCACGCCCCGCACATTCTTGAAGAGATTGCCCAGGGGCTTGATCACGGTCTGGAATTCGCCCATGAGCTTGTCCACCACCAGGCCCGCCCGGGTCTCCCCGTACTGGACCACGATCACCCGCTCCCGGGTCGGGGCTTCTCCCTTCATCTGGAAGACTTCCCGCAGACGCAGGAAGGGCAGCACTTCGCCCCGCAAATTGATGAGGTGGTTCTCCTCGGATTCCAGGAAGGGACCCAGATCCAGACATTCGATGACCATATCGAGAGGCACGACGTATGAGGCTCCGCCGATGCCCACCCGGAACCCGTCGATGATCGCCAGGGTCAGGGGCAGGCGAATGCGAATGGTGGTGCCGCCCTCCTCATAGGATTCCACTTCGATGGTGCCTCGCAGCTCATCGATATTGCGCCGCACCACGTCCATGCCCACGCCCCGGCCCGAGAGCTTGGTGACGGCGTCGGCCGTGGAAAAGCCGGGTTCGAAGATGAGGCTAGTGATCTCGCTCTCGCTGAGTTCGGCCCCCTCGCGCACCAGGCCCCGCTCGATGGCCTTCTGGAGGATCTTGGCCTTATTGAGCCCGCCGCCGTCATCGGCCACTTCGATGACGATGCTGCCGGATTCGTGGAAGGCCGTGAGAGAGAGCGAACCGATATCGGGTTTCCCCCGCGCCCGGCGCACTTCCAGGGGCTCGATGCCGTGGTCGATGGAATTGCGGACGATGTGCATGAGCGGATCGCTCAGCTTTTCCACGATGGTCTTGTCCAGTTCGGTATCCCCTCCGTGGATCTCCAGTTCGATGGTCTTGCCCATCTCCTGGGACACATCCCGCACGATGCGGCGGAAGCGGTTGAAGGTGTCGCCGATCTGCACCATGCGCAGGCTGAGGGCGTTATCGCGGATCTCCTCCACCAGCTTATTGACGATGGTGGTGGCCTCCAGGAGCCGGGCGTCCCGGGAATTGATGGCCATTTCTGCGGCCATGGCGTTGGCCGAGGCCCCGGAGATCACCAGCTCTCCCACCAGATCCACCAGCCGATCCAGCTTGTCGGCCTGGACCTTGACGACCTTCATCTCCTGGGCCTGGCGTTCCTGGAATTTCTTCTGCTTATCCAGGGCCGCCGCCACCAGGGGCGGGGGCACGGCCTGATCCTCGATGAGGATATTGCCGATGCGTCGGCCCTGGATGGCGCCCTCTTCCATGGCCTCGCTCTTCTGGGTATGGAGGGCCTCTTCCAGGTCCTTGGCTGTGATGCAGCCCCCGGCCACCAGGATCTCCCCCAGGAAGCGCTCGCCTTCGGGCATCTCCCGGATGAAGGCGATGTATTCCTCCACCTTGGAATGGGGAGGGATCAGGCGGATGCGGCTATCGTCCCGCACGAATTCGAAGACATCCTCGATGGCCTGGCGCTCGGCATCGGTTTCCAGATCCAGCTCCAGGCCCAGATAGCAGCACTCCGGATCATAGGTGGCACCCAGCGGCAGGCTCTCCAGCAGCGGCACGAGATGGACGATGCGCCCCAGGGTGCCCAGGTAGCGGATGAAGGAGAGGGGATCCATGCCATTGCGCAGCACATCGCTTCCGAAGCGGATGGAGAGGTGCCAGCATTCGTTCCGGCCATTTTTCGCGTGTTCACCGGAGCGTGTGGCCAGGGAGGCCGAAGGGGCTGCGGAGGCGCCCCCGTTCTCCAGGTAGGGCACCAAGCTTCCCAGGAGTCTCTTGCTCACCTCCTGGCTCTCGGGCGCCTCCTCGACGCCCTCCTGGGTGGAGGAGATGAGGCTCTCCAGGTGATCGTGGCATTCCAACAGGATCCCGATGAGGGTTGGGTCCAGCGTGATCTGGCGGGCCCGCACCCGGTCCATGACGCTCTCCACCGTATGGGCGAAGCGCACCACCGGGTCCAGGCCGAAGAGGCCTGCGGAACCCTTGATGGTGTGGACGGCCCGGAACATGGCGTTGATGGATTCGCCCGTATCCACTTCGCCCTCGATGCCCAGGAGCGCTTCCTCCATGGCCGCCAGTAATTCTCTGGCCTCGATGATGAAGGTCTGCTTCGCCTTATCGAGATCCATGGTGGCTCCTTCAGGAAGCGGAGGGGGAAAGGAGGATGGGATCGCCAAAGGTGGCCGTCAGCTTCAGCAGATCGAGGATTTCCAGGACTGCGGGACTGTGGTGGGCGAGCACCAGGGCCTTGCCCTGGTTCGCCGCCTCGCGCTTGAGCCAGAGCAAGAGCTGCACGCCTGCGGTATCCAGTTCCTCAACGCCGGAGAGATCCAGGGTCTGGGTACCCGCCTTGGCCATCCGTGCCGGGATCTCGGCCTTGGCCTCGGCCGCTGTGTAGATGGTGAGGGCCCCTGTGAGCTGAAGCGTGGCCTGGCCGTTCGGGTGTGTGGGTTTATAGGTTAGCATGATAAACTCATTATTATGGTTGAGAATTAGGGCAGGGTGGTTTGGAGGCCGCGATCCGCAATGGACCTGACTTGAAGGATCTGACCCCACAGGCCGTGGTTCTTCCTTTCTTCGACGGAATTGGATCATTGGCATGAAGTCGAAGTTCGGGGGCCTGGGTGGGAAGGGTTCATATATGAAAGTGACTTACCATTAAGGATTCGGCCAAAAAAACGCATGTCATGAATCGATAGTTTGGATAGAGTCTATGAAAATAAGTAATAATCACCTCCTCGGATTACGTCGCCTGGATCTCAACCTTCTGCTGGCCTTCGATACGTTGCTGGAGACCCGCAGTGTGAGCGAAACGGCCCGACGCCTCTGTGTGGGTCAACCCGCAGCGAGCCATATCCTGAAACGCTTGAGGGAAACCTTCGGGGATGACATCTTGAGGCGGCGGGGGATGGCCATGGAACCCACCCCCTTCGCCCTTGAACTGCAACCCCGGGTCAATGCCTGGCTAGAGGAAGCCCAGGGCTTCCTGGGTGGGGCGACGCCCTTTGATCCTGCCCTGACCAAGGGGGTCTTGCGTGTGGCCATGTCGGATCTCATGGAGATGGTCCTGCTTCCTGAAATGCTGGAGAGGCTTCTGACATTGGCTCCGGGTATCGCCGTGGAAGTGAAGAACCTACCCATGGCTACCATGGAGAGTGCCTTGGCGGAGGGGAGGATCCACGCGGCTTTGGGATATTTCCCCCATCTGCGCTGCCCTGTGGAGCGGCAGCGGCTCTTTGGAGCCTCCGTCCGATGTTTCTTCAACCATCGGTTGCTCGCTCTCCCCTCACCGGTGCCCCTGGAGGCCCTGAGCGCCCACCCCCATGTCTTCGCCATGTATGTAGGGGAGAGCCTCGATTTGCTGGATCAAGCCCTCCGGCGCAAGGGTTTGGCCCGAAGGGTCATCGCGTCGACCTCCAGCCTATTGGCCCTGCCGTCGATCCTGGAACGCCTGCCAGTGCTGGCCGTTCTCCCGGGCTGTTTTGGAATTTGCATGCCGGAGGGCCATTCTTCGATCCGGTCGGAACCCATCCTCACGGATTCCCTGAGCATTCCCGTGGATGTGGTCTGGCATCCCCAGAGCGGGCAAAGGGATCTGACGCGGTTCTTCCTGGATGTCCTGTGGAATGTCATCCAGGGCATGAGAGTTCGGCTGGAGGCCTAGCCCGCGCCACCTGGCAGACGCCTTCTCAGCTCTCGAGCACTTCCCGCACCTTGCGCAGCAGTCCCAGGCGCGTGAAGGGCTTTTGCAGGAATCCCGTGCCCCCCTCGGGCAGGTGTTCCAGGCTGATGGTCCCGGAGGGGTAGCCCGAGAGGAAGAGGGCCCGGATGGCGGGGCGCAGGGCGTGGATCTTTTCGAAGAGTTCACGGCCATTGAGTTCCGGCATCACCAGATCCGTGGCCACCAGGGTGATGTCCTCGCAGGATTCCTGGACCAGGCGCAGGGCCTCCAGGGGACGGGAGGTGGCCAGCACCCGGTAGCCCGCGGCCTCGAGGAGCCTCTGCCCCAGCACCAGCAGGGCCTCCTCGTCCTCCACCAGCAGGATGGTTTCCATGCCGGTCATCATGTCCAGTTCCGCCGAGGCCGCCCGGGCGCCCTCCTCGCCCTGATAGCGCGGCAGGTGGATGCGGAAGGTCGTGCCCTGGCCCAGGGCGCTGTAGATCGTGATGAAACCCTTGTTCTGCCGGACGATGCCGTAGACCGTAGCCAGCCCCAGTCCCGTGCCCCGTCCCGGTCCCTTGGTGGTGAAAAAGGGTTCAAAGATGTGGGCCTGCACCTCGGGGCTCATGCCGTGTCCCGTATCGGTCACCATCAAGACCACGTAGTCCCCGGGCACGGCCTCGGGATGCAGATGGGCATAGGCTTCGTCGACGGCGATATTGGCCGTCTCCAGGGTGATGGTGCCCCCGGGGGCGAGGGCATCCCTGGCATTCACCGTCAGATTGGCCAGGACCTGGTCCACCTGGGAGGGATCCACCCACACATTCCAGAGGTTGGCGCCGGGCTTCCAGACCAGGGTGTGCTGCTCGCCGATGAGGCGCCGGAGCATCTGTTGGGTGTCCTCCACCTGGACATTCAGGTTGGCGGCCTGGGGCTGGATGGTCTGGCGCCGGGCGAAGGCCAGCAATTGGCGGATGAGTTCGGCGGAATGCAGGGCGGCTTTTCGGATCTGCCCCAGATCGTTCCTGGTCCTCAGCGCCAGGGTGTCATCCTCCGTGAGCAGGTCCGTATAGCCGATGATGACGCTGAGCATGTTATTCGTGTCGTGGGCGATGCCTCCCGCCAGCTGTCCCAGGGCATCCAGCCTCTGGGCGTGGTGGAGTTGAGCGGTGAGCACGCGTTCATTTTCCTCGGCCTCCTTCCGGGAGGTGATCTCGAGGAAGGTGGTGCAGACCAGGTAGGGGCCAGCCTCGCCCTGCCGGAACAAGGGCACGGCGCTGGCCTCGATCCACGTGGGGCTGCTCCGCTGGTCATCCAGGACGCCCATGACGACGTCCGAAACAGGCTTGCCCTCCCGCAGGGTCTCCATGGAGGGGAAGGCCTCGCTGGGGAAAGGGCTGCCGTCCTCGTGGATGACCCGCCAGCTGGGATCGATGGCGGCGCGGCCCTGCAGCTGATCCAGGGACAGGCCCAGGATGCGCTCGGCCGCGGGGTTGGCCGAGAGGATCGCGCCGCTGGGATCCTGGTAGATGATGCCGTGGAGGACGCTGGCGAACAGGGCCTTGTAGCTTTCCTGGGAGCGCACCAGGGCCTCCAGGGCCTTGGCCTGTTCCACCGCCAATTGACGGGCCCGCCACGCGCTGAGGCCCTGCTCGGCGGCCAGCGTGGTCAGGTGCATCAGGAAGTCCATGGTCGTCTTGACCTGGTTTCGGCTGATCCTGGGGATCTTGGCAATGGCCTCCAGGTAGGCATTTCGGTCCAGGCCATGGGCCTCTGCGGCGGCTGCGAAAGCCTGGAGGTCCACCACCTGGTCGTCATAGAAGAACTGCCCGGTGTAGATGTTTCCCATGTGGAGCCCGTCGATGATGAGGGGTGTCACCACATCCCAGAGGCCGTTCCGGCAGGGGTAGGCCACGTACTGCCCGGGTTTCCCGTTCCCGGACAGGAAGAGATCACTCTCGGTGCAGTTTCGCGCCATCTCCGGGTGGACCCGGTGAAACTGCATACAGGCATCCTGCCAGCCCGTGGCCAGCAGCACCCGGCCCTTGAGGTCCAGCAGGGCCACGGCCGCCTGGGTGAGTTTCTGAAAGTCCTCCATCAGGGCCTGGATCGCCGGCAGGTCGAGGATGGAGGCCAGGTCCAGATCGGAGGGGACCCGTAATGGATCCGGGGCTTCGGCCCAGGGGCTTTCGGGGGATGGGTTCATCTCTAGGCCTCAGAACGCGATGACCGGAAAGGACAAATCCAGCAGATTGTAAGGTCAAATCCGCCGGGCCGAAGCCAGGAATACTGGATAGTCCTTCCCCTCCTTCCGGGTCACCGTGGCGGTCTCCAGGAGAATCTCCCGAAAACTCGCCTCCTCCAGCCAGTTCTGGATCTGTGCCCTGGAAAATCCGCGATGGGGCACGCTCATGGTGTCGCCATGGAAGCCGCCATCCTCCTCATCCAGATCGGCCAGGGCGATCCGCCCGCCGGGGCGAAGGTGCTGATGGAACTGGTGGAATAGGGCCGCCACATCATCGACGTGGTGGAGGGTCATGCTGCTCACCACCAGATCGTAGGGGCCGCCCAGAGGGGGCGTGGCCGTGGCTTCCAGCAGCAAGAGAGACAGGGGTGTCCCCTGGGCCTTGGCTTTTTCCTCCAGGGTCGCCAGCATGGCCGAAGAGGTATCGGCTCCCGTGATGGAACCGACGCTTGGGGCCAATGCCAGGGTGACCAGGCCCGTGCCGCAGCCGAAATCCATTACCGCCATCTCTCCAGAGAGGGCCACCCGCGCCGCAATGGCTGCGGCCACGGCCTGGGCCAGGGCCACCCGGCGTTCCGCCAGATCCCAGGTCGCCGCCGCATCATCGAAATGGCCACTTGCTGTCATGGAGGCTCCTCTATGGGCTTGCACGGAATGCGGCTCGGGCTCGGATCCCCGAGGTGGGAGGCGCTTATCCTTGCACGACCGGCCAACTTTGAGAGAGCCTCCGTGCGGCCTGCCTCGGGTCGGGGGCGGCGCAGATGGCCGAGACCACCGCGATGCCTTCGGCGCCAGCCCGCACCACGTCCGCGAGATTGGATGTGTTCAGGCCCCCGATGGCCACCAGGGGGTGGCGGGAATAGGCCCGGATGCGGGCCAGGCCTTCGAGTCCCCAGGCGCCGCGGGTATCGGTCTTGGTCGAGGTCTCGAAGATGGGGCTCACACCCAGGTAGTCCACGGGCTGATCCTGGGCCCGTTCCACGTCTTCCCAGGTCTCTACGGAAAGCCCCAGGATCGCCGATGGGCCCAGGAGGCGCCGCACGAGCTCGCAGGGCATGTCGCTCTGGCCCACATGGACGCCCTCGGCCCCCACCGCCAGGGCCACGTCCACCCGGTCGTTGATGATCAGGGGAATCTTCAAGGAGGCAAGCAGGGCCTGGATCCGGGTCGCCTCCTCCAGGAAGCTCCGGGTGGAAAGGTCCTTCTCCCGGAGCTGCACGCAGGCCACCCCACCTTGGACCGCCTGCACGACGATCTCCTCCAAGGAACGCTCGCCGCAGAGACCGCGGTCCGTGACCAGATAGAGGCCCCTCATGTTAGGCCTCCAGGCGCATGCGCCGCAGGATATCGTCTTCGGTCAAGCGGTAGAGGGCGTCCAGGAAGTGCAATTGCAGCGTGCCTGGCCCCTCGGCCTTCTCCGCGGCCATCTCTCCGGCGATGCCCATGACGGCCATGGCCTGAGTCGCGGCGCGCGCTGGATCCGAAGTCACAGCGGCGAAGGCTCCGCAAAGGGCCGTGGCCGTGCATCCCAGCCCCGTCACCCGGGTCATCATGGGATGGCCGTTCCGGATGCGGGCAAGCGTTCCATTGCCGACGATGTAGTCCGTCTCCCCACTGATGCAAACGCATGAACCGAGGCGCTCCTGGAGGGACTGGGCGGCTTCCAAGGCGTCACTGGACGCCTCCGTGCTATCCACGCCCTTGGTATGGGCCAGGTCGCCGCAGAGGGCCATGATCTCGGAGGCGTTACCCCGGATGAGGGTGGGCCGGGTGGCGGCCACCAGTTCCCGGGCGGTCTGGGTGCGGTAGGGCGTGGCCCCGGCCCCCACCGGGTCCAGCACGATGGGAATGCCGCGCTGGGCGGCGTGTTCCGCGGCCTTTAACATGGATTTGACCCAGGGCTGGCTCAGGGTGCCGATATTGATGACCAGGGCGGAGGCGATGGCCACCATGTCGGCCATTTCCTCCTCGGCATGAGCCATCACGGGCGAGGCGCCGATGGCCAGGAGGGCATTGGCCGTCGTGTTCATGACCACATAGTTGGTGATGTTATGGATGACCGGAGCCTGCCTCCTGATGTCCTGCACGGCCGTCCATGTATTCAAAGCATCCTGTTCACGCAAGGGAGACACCTTTCCGGGAGTTCTTCATGAAGTCGTCCTCCCGCAGGGATCGAGGTTGGAGGCTGGTCCCCCCGCTGGGGCGATGACGCTCTTGAATTCTAGCGACTCGCCTGGATGCAGGGGCTCCCAAGCCACCATAAGCTCCCTGGATGAAGGAGGCGGCTGGGTATGGGTCAGTCGCTCGCCTTGCGGCTGCCGATCCTGCGGGCCTCCTCCGGATCCAGGTGCTCCGTCCAGCCACCCCAGGCGGCATCGGGACGATCCGCCTTGGGGTAGTAGGGCTTGATATCCAGCAGCGGGGTGCCATCCAGCCCCTCCAGCCCTTCCGCGAAGGCTGGATCCAGGTGGATCTCTCCGCGGATCCCTTCGGCGAAACAGGGCTGGATGGGGGTCTGATCGAGCTCCTTGTGGGGCGTGCGGATGAGGCCTAGGGGTTGGAGATTCAGGCCCATCAGGCGCTGGCCTTGGGTCTTTCCAGCAGGGCCTGGAGGATCGGTTGGAAGGCCCGGGCGGCGGCGTCGTCTCCCCCCGCGAAGAGCCTGGGGCGTCCGGTTTCGCCTCCTGCTCCCACTGAGGGATCCAGGGGCAGGGTTCCCAGGAAGGGCAGCCCCAGTTCTGTGGCCAGGCGCTTCCCGCCTCCCGATTGGAATATGGGGGTGCAGGTGCCGCAGGAGGGGCATTGGAAGCCGCTCATGTTCTCCACGATGCCGAGCACCGGAATATGGGAAGTGCGACAGAAGGTGATGGCCTTGCGGGCATCCAGGGTGGCCACCTCCTGGGGGGTGGTGACGATCACGGCGCCCTCCACCCCGCCCAGGGCCTGATGGACGGAGAGATGCTCGTCCCCGGTGCCGGGGGGGCAATCCACCACCATCATATCCAGGGCATCCCATTTCACCCGGTTCACGAACTGGTCGATGACGCTGGCCTTCATGGGGCCGCGCCAGATGGCCGCCTGGTCGGGTTCCAGGGCGAAGCCCATGGACATTACCTTGAGGGGCCCCAGCTCCACCGGCAGCAGCGCCTGGTCTTCGGTGTGGAGGGTTTCCCGCTCCAGCCCGAGCAGTTTGGGCACGCTGGGGCCGTGGAGGTCCGCATCCAATAGGCCCGTATTCAGGCCTTCGGCGGCAAAGCCCATGGCGAGGTTTACAGCCACCGTGCTTTTCCCTACACCGCCTTTGCCTGACATCACCAGGATGCGGCGCTGGACGTTCCCTACGCCGGGCTCACCGGCCATTCCCTGGGGCGCCTTCCGATCGCCGCATTCCGAAGCGCAGCCCTCGCAGCAAGCCTCGCTGCACCCGCCATCCCCGCAGCCATGTTCATCCTTGGCCTTCAGGGCCTTCTCGTATTCCCCCAGGGCCTTGGCGAGCGTGCTGAGGGCCAGATCGGCGCAGGGATGGGCCTCCGTGCTGTTCGGTTGTCCGAGGGCTTCCAGCACATCGATGGGCCGGACGGCGCGCATTTCCCCCAGGCTTTTCCCTTCGCTCAGGTGAGCCGCCATGCTGCCGCTGGCGATAGCGGTTTCGCCTCCATCGCTGATGAAGGAGGCTTGAAGGATCCTTGCGCCCTTCATGCGGAGCCAGACCTCCATGGTGTCCCCGCCCCCACCTTCGATTCGCGCGTGGGCGTCGAAGCCCCGGAGGGGACCGAAGTTGGTGGGGATGGTGCGGTTAGCAATGGCTTCAAGCCGGTTCATGGACGGTCTCCTGGAAGGATGGGATGGCGCCAAAGGGTCGCAGCGCCTTGAATCAAGGGGCAGGGGGCTCAGACGAGGCGCTTGCGGGCCTGACTCAGCAGGCGTCGGACTTCAGCGCCCCCGGGCATGGCTTGGCTGGGCTCATTGGGCGTGCCTTCGAAGAATTTGGCCCGGGCGCTGGCGCAGACCTTGCCCTTCTGTTCGATGGTGGCGTGCAGGAGATGGACCGGACCCGCGCTCCGGAGCCACTGGCCGCAGATGGTGGCCGGGACGCCCGTTTCCACCGCCGCCCGGTAGCGGATCTTCAATTCCACGGTGTAGGCCTCCAGGCCCTTGGCCAGGATGCAACTCGCCATGGCGCCATCCAGGAGGCTGGAGACGATGCCACCGTGCAGCACATTGGAATAGCCCTCGTAGAATTTCCCGCAGCCGAACGTGCCTTCGACGCTGTGCTCCCCGGTCACGCGGTAGTCCACCTTCAGGCCGAAGGGATGGCGATCCCAGCAGACCACGCAGTTGGGATGGAGCTTCCGGCTCATGGCCTCCAGATGGGCTTGGGCGGCCTCCACCTTCGGATCCAGTCCCCCCACGGCCCGGAGACGCTCGAGGAGAGGCTCCACATCCTCGGGAGTCGGATTGACCGGGAGTGGTGCGAGCACGCCGAGACCCTCCGTGGCTTCGTGAAAGGCATGGGCTTCCTGGTCCGTGAGGACGGCCACCTGCTGGCAGGCATTGATCTCCATCAGGTGTTCGAGGTTTTCGCGCACGGGCAGCGTCTGGCCATCCAGCAGCACGAGGTTCCAGGTCCTGCGGCGGGCCGCCTCGAGCAGGCTCCAGGCATCCCGGAAATTCTCTATCTGGAAACCGCGGAGCTCGAGTTCAGCAGCAAAGGTGGCCATGCGTTCAGGACGGGAGGAGGCCATTGCCACACGCAGGCCGACATTCCCCTTCGGTTGTGTCATCGGTATGCCCTCAGTGCTGGCCGCCGCCGCAGGTGAATTCGCGGCTGAAGCGGGCCAGGTCGCCCTTTAGGAAGGCCTCCACCGCGACGCCCACACTGGGGGCCTCGGTGCCGCGGAAGACCTCGATGCCGGCCTGGTTGAAGCCCATCAGGGGGCGCAGCCCCATGCCACCGGCGATGAGCACCGTCACGCCATGCTGGGCCAGGTGATTGACGGGCGCGAGGCAGCCCCCCTGCTGGTGGGGAACGTTCGGCAGGGTGCTCACCTCGGCGATTAGACCTGCCTTCACGTCCACGATGGTGTAGATGTCGCAGTGGCCGAAGTGGGCCCCGACCCCGGCCTCGAGGCCGCCGGGCAGGGTGGAAGGGATGGCGATGCGGGAATCGTTCATGTTCGGGACTCCTTGAAGGAAGGTGAAGGTGCTGCGAGAAGGGACTGCAGTTCCGACCAGATCCGGCGGACCTGCACTCCGAAGGGCGTTTCCATGCCTTCTGTGACGGCCTGACCTCGGACCATGGCCTCGGTGACGGCCGGGTCGTGGGGCAGATGGCCCACCACGGGGATCTTCCGCGTCTGGCAGAAGGCGTGGATGGCTTCCTGGTATTCCGGACTCAGGTCGGCCTTGTTGATGAGCGCGGCGCTGGGGATGCGGAAGCTGCGGCAGAGTTCGGCCACCCGCTCCAGGTCGTGGAGGCCCGAGGGGGTGGGCTCGGTGACGAGCAGCACCAGGCTCGCCTGAGACAGTGAACTGATGACGGGACATCCGATACCCGGCGCGCCATCGCTGAGGATCAGCTCCAGGCCCAGTTCCGATGCCCGTTCCCGGGCCTTGGCCTTGAGGAGGGTGACGAGCTTGCCCGAGTTCTCCTGGCCAGGGTCGAGAAGGGCGTGGACCATGGGGCCGAAGCGGGTCTCGCTTTCGTACCAGGTGCCGCAGAGGCGCTCCGGGAAAGCGATGGCCTTCTTGGGACAGAAGGCCACGCAAACCTTGCAGCCCTCGCAGTGGGCGGTGTCCACGACGAAGCGTGCCCCTTCCCTGTGGATGGCACCAAAGGCGCAGACGTCCATGCAGGTGCCGCATCCCGTGCAGGTTGCGGGATCGATCTCCGCCCCATGGCCCGACAGGAAGGGGCCGCTCCGCTGGACTTTGGGTTCGGCGATCAGGTGGAGATCCGGCGCGTCCACGTCCAGGTCACACAGGACAATCCTCTCGGCCAGATGGGCAAAGGCGGCCGTCAGGGAGGTCTTGCCCGTGCCGCCCTTGCCGCTGATGACGACCAGTTCACGCATGGCTCACCTCCGCGCCCATGCGTTCTAGGCGCTCCGCCAGATCCTCGAAGGTGGTCTGCAGGCCCGGATCGAGTTGGGCCAGGAGGCCGCCCTTGGCATAGTGTTCGGCGATATCCCGGCGGAAGGGGATCTCCGCCAGCAGGGGAAGGTCCTTCTCCCGGCAGAAGGCCTGGACCCGCTCATCGCCCAGGCCCGCGCGGTTGATGACGACGCCCATGGGCCTGCCCAGGGGCCGGAAGGCCTGCCAGGCCAGGCGGAGATCATGGAGGCCGAAGGGCGTGGGCTCCGTGACCAGCAGGACCACATCGGCATCCTGCACGGATGTCATGGCCGGGCAGCTCACGCCCGGAGGGGCGTCGACGATGATATCCCTGGCCTCCTTCTCGGCCAGGGCGTGCATGCGCTGGCCGAGCTTGCCCATGAGGGGGGGACTCATTGCTTCCCCGATGCGCAGGCGACCCGTCAGGCAGGGGATCCCCCCAGGCGTCATGCCCGTCTCCACTCTACCCAGCTCCCGCTGCCCCTTCTGGAGGGCGCCCTCGGGGCAGATGCGCATGCACCCGCCGCAGCCGTGGCACATGTCCGGGAAGACGAGGAGGTGCGATCCCATGAGGCTGAGGGCCTTGAACTGGCAGAGTTCCGCGCAGGCCCCGCAAAGCTTGCAGAGGGCCTTCTCAAGCACGGGCACTTCCAGGTAGGCAGCTTCGCTACTCACGGATTCCGGCTTCAGGAAGAGATGCAGGTTCGGCTCCTCCACATCCATATCCACGGCCATCACCGGGCGCTTCCAGACTGAAACCAGGGAAGCCGAGACGGTGGTCTTGCCCGTTCCTCCCTTACCGCTGGCGACCGCAATGATCATGGCGGCTCCTACCGGCTGGGAGCATCGGAAAAGGCGAACTCCCCGGCCTTGAATTTCGCCACGGCCTCGCCCACGGTCATGGCCTCGACGCCCTGGACCACCTTCACCCCGGCGGCCTGGAGGGCCACCCAGGCCTTGGGACCCACATGGCCGGTGAGCAGGGCCTGGGCACCCGCCTTCACGAGATTCTCGGCGGCCTGGATGCCGGCGCCCTGGGCCAGCACCTGGGAGGACCCGTTGTCCACGTAGGTCGTGGCCATGGATTCCAGGTCCACGACCACGAAACCGCCCGCGCGACCGAACCGGGAATCCACCGGATCCGCAAGGGTGGGGCCTTCACTGGTGATGGCGATCCGGAGGATGGGCGCAACGGTCATGAGATGCCTCTGAGCAGATACTGCGCATATGCTCAGTATCTGTCAATCCCCCTGGGTCCAGAATCTCTTGAGGGGAGGAGTGCAGAGCCATCCTTCCCCCAGGGAAGTGTGGAAGGGGGGGATCTCCGGGGCAACTGTGAGCATATGCACATATTCATGGCTGTCTGTTAAATATGCTGCATACTTGAATAATCTCAGAGGCCGGAGGTTTCCTGTCCCTGGGGCCCCTCTTTGGGAGACGACACCATGCGCATGACCGATTTTCTCGCTGCCGAATGGAAACAGGCCCTGGGTTGCACGGAACCCGCCGCCGTGGCCTGGGCCGCTTCTCTGGCCGCGGAGCAGGGGGGCGGGCAGGTGCGCCAGGTGCGCCTGGTCTGCGACCCCCGCACCTACAAGAACTGCTACGCCGTGGGTCTTCCCAATTCGGATCGAGCCACGGGCATCCTCTGGGCCCTGGCTCTCGGGGCCCATCTGCCGGATGGCTCCCTGGGCTTGCGCAGTTTCGAGGGGACGGACGCCCCCGAAATCGAGGCCGCCGGAGCCCTGCTGGCCCATCGCGGCGTCCATGTAGAGGTGGATGCCCTCCAGAGCCACCTTCTGGTGGACGTGACCGTCGTGCGGGAGCGCGGCGTGGGCCGGGCCGTGCTGGAGCGGGAGCACACGCACCTGGCCCGCCTGGAGATGGATGGCCAGCTGGTGGGAGGGGCCGAATCCTCGCCGAAATCCGCCGAGGAGGCCTCGCCCCGGGAAGGGGTGGCGGCCCTTTCCATCCAGGCACTCATGGATCTGGCGCGCACGGTGAATCCGGAGGACCGGGAACGCCTCCAGGAGGGAGTGGCCCTCAATCTGGCCATCGCCCGCCATGGCCTCTCGCTGCTGCCTCCGGGCTTCGTGCCCGCGGGCCAGGATTCCCGGACCCGTCTCGCCCATCTGGTGAGCGCGGGGGTCTTTGCCCGCATGTCCGGGGAATCCCTTCCGGTGATGACATTGGCTGGCTCGGGCAACAAGGGCATCACGGTGGCTGTGCCCTTGAGCCTCTGGGGGCGGGAGTCCGGCCACACCGAAGGGGAGATCGAAGAAGCCTTGGCCTTCGCCTGCCTCATGACCTCGGCCACCACCTGGCAGCTCGGAACCCTGTCGGCTGTCTGCGGCGCGGCCAATGCTGCGGGCATCGGCATCGCATCGGCTCTCGTGATGCTGGAGGGCGGCAGTGCCCAGCAGGTGGGGATGGCCGTTTCCAATATGGTGGGCAATGTGGCGGGCATGATCTGCGATGGCGCCAAGATCGGCTGCGCCATGAAGACCATGACGGGGGTGGACGCCGCCTTCCGCTCCGCGAACCTGGCCATGGCGGGCATCGCGATCCCGGTCACGGATGGCATCGTGGGCGAGAATGGCGAAAGCTCCCTGGCCAACCTGGGCCGTCTCGCCCAGCACGGCATGGCAGGCGTGGACGCCGAGATCCTGAGGATCATGCAGGACAAGCTCAAGCGCGCCTGATGGTGCATGGTTAGCCCTCTGCCCAGGCCGGGACGTGAATGCCGCCTCGGCCGCGTTTCTATCAGCCCAAAACGACGCCGCGATCCAGGAGGTTCGCGGCGTCGCTTTGAGGAGGACCGTCTTCAGGCGTGGCTGGTTCAGATCTGGTCGAGGGCCTGCTTGAGGTCGGCGATGAGGTCGTCCACATCCTCCAGGCCTGCGCTGATGCGGATCATGTTCTCCGTGATGCCGGCGTGAAGCTTCTCGTCGGGGGCCATATCGGAGTGGGTCATGCTGCTGGGGTGCTCGATGAGGCTCTCCACGCCGCCCAGGCTCACGGCCAGCTTCATGTGCTGGATGGCGTTGAGTACCCGGAAGGCCTCGGCCTCGCCGCCCTTGATGAAGAAGCTCATGAGGCTGCCGGTGCCCGTGCACTGCTTCTTGCAGAGTTCCACCTGACGAGCGCCCATCTCGGGCAGGCCGGGATAGCTCACGGACTGGACCTTGGGGTGCTTGCACAGGAATTCCACGATCTTGAGGGCATTCTCCTGCTGCTTCTCCATGCGCACCTGCAGGGTGGCCAGGGAACGGTGAATGAGCCAGGCTGTGTCGGGATCGGCGATGGAGCCCAGGATGGTGCGGAAGACCTTCACCTGGCCCATGAGGGCCTTGGAACCCATGGTGAGGCCCGCCACGAGGTCGGAGTGGCCGCCGAAGAACTTGGTGGCCGAATAGATCACCAGATCGGCGCCGTGCTTGAGCGGGCTGCAGAAGATGGGGCCCATGAAGGTGTTGTCCACCATCACGAGGATCTTGCGATCAGGAGTGGAGTACTGGTCGGCAAGCTCCCGGGCCGAGCCGATATCCGAAATCATGATCGTCGGGTTGGCAGGGCTCTCCAGGTAGATGACCTTGACGGTGGGATCGCCCTTCACCATGGCCTCCATCTCGGCCTTGGTGGCCCCGGCAGCGAAATGCCGGGTCTTGATGCCGAACATGGGCAGCATGTGGCGGAAGAAGAATTCCGTGCCGCCGTAGACGGGGTCGGCGAAGAGCAGGGTGTCGCCCGGGCGCAGGAAGGAAAGGCAGGTGCTGCTCACGGCGCCCATGCCCGAACCGAAGAGGGCGGCATCCTCGGCGCGGTCCCAGCTGCGCGCCTTGTCCTCCAGGATTTCCGTATTGGGATTATTTACCCGGGTGTAGATGAGGGCCGGGCTTTCGCCCTCCTTCATGGGGGAGAGCCCGTAGGCGATCTCGAAGGCCCGCTTGCCTTCTTCGGCGGTCTTGAACAGGAAGGTGGAGGTGCGGAAGACCGGGGGCACGGCGGCCCCTTCGGAGCGCTGGGGATCGTAGCCCTTGGAGAAGATCTCAGTCTGGGGTTTGACGTTGTGGCTCATAGGCACTCCTGGTAGCCGCTCTCGAGGGGGCTGTTCGGCCTGAAAAACCGAACCGTCTTTTGCCGATCCATGGGAAGGGCAGCACCTCCTCTGGGCACTGATTCAAGATAGAATTCGAAACGATTCGTGCCCAACGAATAAAATTTGGAGAATGCTCGTGAATATGGACCTTGACCGAATCGATTTCGATATTTTGCGGCATTTTCAGAAGAATGCTCGCTTGTCCAACAAGGAAATAGCCGTGGCCGTGGGTCTGGCTCCTTCCACATGCCTATGCCGGACGCAGCGTCTTCGAGCGGCGGGCATCCTGGGGGAGGCCCATGCGGAAGTGGCGCCCGCCGCCCTGGGCATCGGGCTTCAGGCTCTTGTCTCGGTCAGGCTCCGCCAGCACAGCCGCCCCCAGGTGAAATCCTTCTGGAAATACCTGCGGGGATTGCCTGAGGTCCTTGCGATCTACCACCTGGCTGGAGGCCACGATTTCCTGGTCCATGTGGCGGTCCAGGATGCCCAGCACATGCGGGATCTGGCCATGGACGCCTTCACGACCCGTTCCGAAGTCTCCCATATCGAGACGTCGCTCATCTTCGAGTTTGCGCGAAACCCGGTGTTGCCCAATTATTCAGGCCTAGACGAGGCTCCCAGCGGGAATACCAAGGGGAAGCGTCCTCGGGGAGCCTGATCAGCGGGCCTTCACGGGGCACGCGTCGCAGGGAGAAGCACCGCCTTCGGCGGCGGCCTTAGCCAAGCAACGCTCGCAGCGCTCCGGGCCGATCATGCAGAAGGAACCGCCTTCGATGCGCAGGGCGCAGCCTTCCACCAGGGCCTTGGTGACCTTGCGATGAGCGGCATCCAGCACGCGGCCAAAGGTGGCTCGGGAGACGCCCATGCGTTCGGCCGCTTCCTGCTGGTAGAGGGCTTCCTTGTGGGCCAGCCGTAGGGCTTCCAGTTCCTCGACCGAGAGGAGGACCTCCTCCAATACCGAGAGGGGCACAGCCCGAGGCTTGAAATAGTTCACGCCGGGCATTTCCTCGACTCGCTTGCAGCAGGGACGACGGGCCAAGAGATCCTCCAGGCTCAGTCTCAGGGCGGGGCCCCGGATCCGCAAGCGGCCAGATGGCGGGGTGCTTAGGGAAAGGCCTTGACAGGGTGAATCAACGGTATAACTTAATGGTTGTAAGGTGGAACTGTGAAGACCTCTCCCATCAGCGATCAGATCATCAGTCACGTCAGCCTCATCTTCGGCTCCCTGGGGGACGTCTCCCGCCTGAAGCTCCTGCGGGCCCTGCTGGAAGCCAAGGAACCCCTCTGCCAGGGCAGGTTGGCCGAACTCACGGGCCTCTCCCAAGCCAACGCCAGTAAACATTTGGCCATGCTGGTGCAGGTTGGATTGATCCTGCGGGAACAGCAGGGGAATCTCGTGTTTTTCAAGCCTGTGACCCCCATTGTCGAAGAACTCTGTGATCTCGTCTGCGGTCATGTGAAGGCCCGCATCCAGAATGCCTACCGTTCATTGGCGTGATTTTTTTGGAAAGGAATATTCCTGTATGGTTGATCGATTGATTTTATGCCTCCCCCTGGCGACGCTCGTGTTGCAGGCCCAGGCCCCCTTGAGCCTCCCGGAGGCCATCCGGACAGCCTGGTCCCAGCAAGCGGGATTGCAGGCCGGCGAGGCCATGGTGGCCAAGGCCCGCGCCGAGGCTGAGGCGATGGCCGCCCTGCGTCTGCCCACGGCAACCCTTGGTCTGGGCTTCATGCACACGGACGAGCCCATGATGGCCTTCGGGACGAAGCTCAACCAGGCCCGCATCGCCCCAACGGATTTCATGCCTTCCAATCTGAACCATCCGGATGGGATCCAGGGCGGGGGCGCGACGCTCGCCCTGAGCCAGCCCCTCTATGCGGGAGGGCGCCTGGAGGCCGCCAGGCGCGCCGGGGCGGCCCAGGCCAGGGCTGAAGGGGCTTCCCAGGAACATCGCAAGCAGCAGGTGGCTCTGGCCATCACCCAGGCCTACTTCGGGGCCCAGGTGGCCGAACAGGGGCTGCGCTATGCCGAGGACACCCTTCATCAGGCCCTAGAAACCGAGCGCTTCGTGCTGGCCCGAGTGGCCCAGGGCCTGATGCTTCGCTCCGAAGGGGAGCGCAGCCGGGCCTTTCACGCCCAATCCGAGGCTGGACTCCTGGAGGCCAAGGCGCGCCTTGCCTCGGCCCGTTCGGCTCTGAGCCTGTTGGTGGGCTTGGATGCCCGCGCCGTGGAGTTGATTACGCCCATCGACGGTGCCGATGCTCTTGTCGCCCCGGGGATGCGCGGGGATCTCGAAGCGGCTCGCCAGCAATCCCAGGCCGCCCGGGAGGGCGTGAAGGCGGCTCGCGGCAGCCTCAAACCCGAAGTCGGTCTTCAACTCGTCGCCGGGACCCTGCGCCAGTCCTGGAACGCAGGCGGCAATTGGACCACGGCCAGCCTGGGCGCCAAATGGACCTTTTCCTTTTCGGACACAGCGCGCATCAGCGCGGCCCGGGCCCAGGCCCGCGCCGCGGAATTCAACGTGAAGTGGCAGGAATCCCTGGCTAGCCGCGAGGTCGAAGAGGCCCGCCGGGCCATCCAGACCGCGGAATCCAAGATTGTTTTCGCGAAGACCGCCCTGGAAGCTTCCGAATCCGTGCGGGCCATCCGCACCGCCCGTCACCGGGAAGGGCTCCTGTCCCTTGTGGAAGTGCTGGATGCGGAATCCGGTCTGGCCGCAGCCCGCACGCTCCTGCTGGGCAGCCAGTTGGAGCGGCGCCTGGGGCAGGCCCAACTGGCCCTCGCCCTTGGCCAACCCATTGAGAATGTGAAGGAGTGAATCGATGAAGTCCATTCTGTTTCCGTCCGCCCTGGCCCTCCTCCTGGGAACCGTCGCCTGCGGCAGGCCTGAGGAACCCAAGCCCCCGCAACTTCCCAGGGTGAGGGTGCGTCTGGCCTCCACCATTGATGCCGCCCAGGCTGGCTGGGTGGCCGTGAGCCTCGGCTCCACCCAGCGGGCGACACTGGCCACGCGCCTGGCAGCCTCAGTCAGACGGGTTTACGTGACCGAGGGCCAGCCCGTGGCCGCAGGTGCGCTGCTGGTGAGCCTCCACGATGAGGATCTCCAGGGGGGATTGAAGGCCGCGGAAGCGGCGGTCACCGCCGCCACCACCCAGCTCCATCGCATGGAGAACTTGGCTAGGCAGAATGCCGCCATTCCCGTGGAACTGGACCAGGCCAATGTTCAGCTCGCCCAGGCCCGGGCGGGCCTAGCGGTTGTGAAGGCCAGCATCGGATACACCCAGATCCGGTCCCCCTTCGCGGGAGTCGTCCAGTCCCGTCGCGTGAGCGAGGGGGATTTCGTGGCCCCCGGAATGCCGCTGGTGGAAGTGGAAGGGCAGGGAGCCATGGAATTCACAGGCAGCCTGTCCGAAGGAGAGGCCAAGGGCCTGAGGATCGGACAGAATCTGTCCTTCGAAGTGGATGGAAAGACTGGCGTCGCCCAGATCACGGGCCTTTCCACCGGGGGCGACCCCATCTCCCACCGGGGTAGCCTTCGCGCCCGCGTGGTCAAGGGGGGAGAGGGCCTCCGCTCCGGGGCCTTCGGGCGCCTGAAACTGCCGGGGATGAATGGGCCTGCAAGTCCGGAGCTATCCGTCTCCAGGAGCGCGCTCGTGCAACGCGGCGAATTGAACGGCGTCTTTGTGGTCAAAGATGGCAAGGCCGAGCTGCGCTGGATATCCCTGGGCGCAGGGCAGGGGGATCGCATCCCCGTTCGCGCGGGTCTGGTTCAGGGGGAACCCGTCATTGACGCTCCCGGAGGGCTCCGGGACGGTCAGCCTGTCGAGGTGACGAAGTGAGCGGCAGCGGTCCTCTGGGCCTGGCGGGTCGCCTCGCCAAGTCCTTCCTCCATAGCAAATTGACCCCCCTCATCGTGGGGGCCTCCCTGCTGTTGGGCCTCCTGGCGGTGGTACTCACCCCTCGGGAGGAGGAACCTCAGATCGTCGTGCCCATGGTCGACATCTACGTTCCCATGCCCGGGGCCAGCCCCCGGGAGATCGAGAGTCAGATCACGATCCCCCTGGAGAAGCGCCTCTGGGGCCTATCTGGGGTGGAATACCTCTACAGCACCAGCCTGCCCAACATGGCGCTCATCACTGTGCGCTTCAAGGTGAACGAGCCCCAGGAATCCAGCCTGGTCAAGGTCCACCAGGAGCTGGCGGCCAATGCCGATCTACTGCCCAGCGGCGCCCTGAAGCCCATCGTGCGCCTGCTCACCATCGACGACGTGCCCTTCCTGGGGCTCACGCTCCACAGCCAAGGCTCGACCCCCGGCCAACTGCGGGCGATGGGCGAGGCCCTGGCTCGGGAGCTGGGCACCGTGCCCAACACGGCCCAGGCCAAGGTGATTGGCGGC
Organism: uncultured Holophaga sp.; assembly: GCA_963664825.1. GTDB lineage: Bacteria > Acidobacteriota > Holophagae > Holophagales > Holophagaceae > JAYREN01. Next base: position 1,136,650 of record OY761614.1, on the reverse strand, counting down.
GCCAAGCGCATGGTGCGCATCGAACCCGATCCCGAGAAGCTCCGCGCCTACGGCCTGAGCCTGGGGGAACTGCAGCCTGCCCTCCAGAGTGCCGAGAGCCAGCTTCCCGCAGGCAGCCTGGTGGATCGCAACAAACGCACGGTGCTGGAGGCCTCGGGCTTCGTATTGGAAGCCTCCGAGCTGAATCGCCTGGTGGTCTCCGTGAAGAATGGCCGTCCGATCTACCTGGGCGATGTGGCCCGGGTGTGGGATGGTCCGGAACCCAATCCTCCCATCGTGCTCTACGGGACCAGGAGTGGCGGCTTCGATTCCGCCGTGACCGTGACGCTCTCCAAGCGCGCGGGCTCCAATGCCACGGAACTGGCCCACGGGGTGCTGCGAAAGGTCGAGGCCCTGCGGGGTAGCCTCATCCCGCGGGACCTGAACGTGACCGTGACGCGCAATTATGGCGAGACGGCCGGGGACAAGAGCAACGAGCTCATCGAGCATCTCCTCATCGCCACCCTCAGTGTCATCACCCTCATCCTGCTGGCCATGGGTTGGAGATCGGCGGTGGTGGTGGGCGTGGCCGTGCCCGTGACCCTGGCCCTGACGCTGCTCATCACCTACCTCTTCGGTTACACCCTGAACCGCGTCACCCTCTTTGCGCTGATCTTTTCCATCGGCATCCTGGTGGACGACGCCATCGTGGTGGTGGAGAACATTCACCGCCATATGCATCTTGATGCCAACTGGGGGGGACCGCCCGCCCTCACGGGGTCTGCGTCCCCCCTCGGCCCCCACGGCTCGGGCGGGCGAAGCCCTTCCTCGCCGTCCCGGTCGCCACGCAAGAGGTTCTCCCAGGTGGTCATCGAGGCCGTGGACGAGGTGGGCAATCCCACGATCCTCGCCACCTTTGCCGTCATCGCGGCCATCCTGCCCATGGCCTTCGTGCGGGGGCTCATGGGGCCCTACATGCGGCCCATCCCCATCGGGGCCAGCCTGGCCATGGTGTTCAGCCTGGTCATCGCCTTCGTCATCAGCCCCTGGGCGGCCTTGAAGGTGTTCAAGAAGGAAGCCCACCTGCCCGAGACGGACGAGGCTGGCCTCCATCCCGCCAGCGATGAAAGCGTTTCGGCCGAGCCCCTCCAGGACCACGATCCCGAGGTGGTGCCCGATACCTGGAGCACACGGCTCTACCGGCGCGCCATGCGGGCCCTGCTGGGGAGCCCAAGAGTCCGCTGGGGATTCTTCGCTGGGGTCCTGATACTGCTGGCCTCGGTCATGGCCCTGGTGGGCACGGGCACCGTGAAGGTGAAGATGCTGCCCTTCGATAACAAATCGGAGTTCATGGTGCAGCTCGATCTGCCCGCGGGAACCCCCCAGGAAGACGCCCTGGCCCTGGGCCAGGACATCGCCCGGAGGCTCTTGCAGGAGGAGGTCGTCCGCGATGTGCAGGTCTATGCGGGCGAGGCCGCGCCCTTCACCTTTGTGGGGATGGTGCGCCATAGCTTCATGCGCCGGGAGGCCCAGATGGTCGATATCCAGGTGAACCTGGTGGGCAAGGGGGACCGCAAGGAGCAGAGCCACGCCATCGCCGTGCGCCTGCGCCCTGTGTTGGAACACATTTTGAGTGAAGCCGAAGCACGGATCACCAATGGCCCGGATTGGCCATTAGGACCGACCGAAGGTCGGCCCGAAGGGCGAGGGCCACGGAGGGCCCGAGTCAAGATTGTCGAAATTCCGCCGGGGCCACCCGTCATGGATACGCTGGTGGCCGAGGTGTACGGTCCCACGGAACAAGAGCGAGGGCGCTTTGCCGGTGAGGTGGAGCAGGCCTTTCGCAGCGTGGAGGGCGTGGTGGATATCGACTCCACACTCAATTCCACAAGCCCCAAGATCAGTCTCGTTCTCGACAGGGAAAAGGCCGCCCTCCATGGCGTGGCTCCAGCCAGTGTCATCCAGACCCTGTACATGGCGGGCAACGGCCAAAGTCTCGGCAGCTTCCACGTGCAGCGTGGCAGCACGCAGGTGCCCGTGATTGTTCAGCTCGCGAGCTTCCAGCGCCAGCGCCTGGACCAGATGCTCCAGATGACGGTGCCCGGAATGCGCGGTCCCGTGCCCCTTTCCGAACTGGTGCGCGTCCAGGAGGGCCGAGAGAACTCGCCCATCTTCCACAAGAACCTGATGCCTGTGGCTTACGTCTTCGGCGATCTGGCGGGGGTCATCGAGAGTCCCGTCTATGCGCTCTCGGCCCTGAACAAGAAGATCGACGCCCTCAAGGGCACAGCCGGTCAGCCCGTGGCCCGTCTGGGCTTGGCCCACCCGGAGAATACGGAAAACCTGGTGATGAAGTGGGACGGCGAGTGGCACATCACGCTGGAGGTCTTCCGGGATCTCGGGCTGGCCTTTGCCGCCGTGCTGATCCTCATCTACATCCTGGTGGTGGGCTGGTTCGAGAGCTTCGAAGTTCCTTTAGTGATACTAGTGCCCATTCCCCTTTCGCTCATCGGCATCATCCCCGCCCATGGCCTCTTCGGCGCCTTCTTCACGGCCACCAGCATGATCGGCTTCATCGCAGGCGCCGGCATCATCGTGCGCAATAGCATCATCCTAGTGGATTTCATCGAGCTGAAGCTGAAGGAGGGCATGGCGCTGGAGAGCGCGGTGGAAGAGGCCGGCGTCGTGCGCTTCCGCCCCATGCTCCTCACGGCCGCTGCCGTCATGGTGGGCAGCGCCGTCATGTTGGCCGATCCCATCTTTCAGGGCCTCGCCATCAGTTTGATGGCGGGGGAAGTGGCCGCCACGCTGCTCTCGAGGATGGCCGTGCCCGTCCTCTACTTCCTGGTCGCCGGCAGGGGGCGGGCGGCGCTCCTGCAGAGGCAGGGACAGATCAACCAGAGGAGATCCCTATGAGCGCAAAGCAGGAGCGAAGTGCCACGTTGCCGCAGGCAACGCCCGCATTGCGCGGGCCACGGAAGTCCCGCGTGCACGTCGATCGCATCGTCCACTCGGTCGCTGGAACCCTGATTCTCGCCAGCCTGGCCCTCGCCCAATGGCACAATCCAAACTGGCTCTGGCTCACGGTCTTCGTGGGGGCCAATCTGCTGCAGAGCGGGTTCACCAACTGGTGTCTGATGTCGAGGCTCCTGGCTTGGCTGGGCGTGCCTTCCCAGGGTGCCTGTGGGGTCCCCTGAGGGTCCTCCTTGGATTTCAGCCTCCTGTTTCCTCTATGCAGACGGGGCCCTGGGGCCCCGTCTGCGGAATTTCTCGAATCGTCCCTCAGCGATAGACCTGGACCGGGATTTTGGAATGGCTTCACTCCTACTGGATGGTCTCGTCGTCTTCCACTTCCACCGAGGGGAAGATCCTTTGGGGGGGCTGTACGCCCCGCCAACCCAGGAGCCACGCCAGGTTCAACGCCAGTCCCAGGAAGGTGTACACGGCGAAGAAGGCCAGGAAGAAATCCCTGGGGAAGATGATCAGCAGGCAGAGCAAGCCGATGAAGCCAATGGTCATCCAGCGGCGCACCCAGGGCTTGGGCGAGACCTTCTTGAAATTGGGGAAGCGCAGGGCAGAGACCATCAGGAGGCCCACGGTGAAGAGCTCGAAGGCGAAGAGGTAGGCGTGGAAGGGGGTCGCGGGCGGGGTGGGCCAGGCCAGGATGACGGCAGCCACGCAGGCCGCTCCGGCGGGGATGGGCATGCCCACGAAAAACCGGGAATCCACCGCGCCCACCTGGACGTTGAAACGCGCCAGGCGCAGGGCCCCGCAGGCGATGAAGAAGAAGGTGGCCGCCCATCCGATGGCCCGCAGCCGGTGATCGGCCAAACCCAGGGTGAAGAACCCGTATCGATAGGCGAGGATGGCCGGCGCCATGCCGAAGCTGAGCACATCGGCGAGGGAGTCCAGTTGGACTCCGAAATCCGTGGCGGTATTGGTGGCCCGGGCGATGCGGCCATCCAGGCCATCGAAGACTCCGGCCAGCACCAGGAGACCCGCGGCCCATAGGAAATATCCCTGGGGGTTGTCTCCCGCGGCGTTGATGGACATCACGACGCTGGAGAAGCCGCAGAGGACGGATATCATCGTGACGATGGAGGGCAGGGCGAACTTGGATCGGCGCACGGCTCTGCGGCGACGGTCACGGCGTTCTTCGAGGGTTAGGCGCTTTCGCATGGCTTCAGTTTCCTCCCTTTCGCGGGGGAGCGCGAGGGGGGATGGATCCCGGCGTTCAGGGAGTCCTCCTTCCTCTACACTCGAGAGAAGGGAGGCGGGATGCATCTGGTGGTGATTGGCGGAGGACATGCGGGGATCGAGGCGGCGCACATCGCTGCCCGCATGGGCATGCCCACCACGCTCCTGACTCTGAACCTGGATCAGATCGGCCAGATGAGCTGCAACCCCAGCATCGGCGGGGTGGGAAAGGGCCACATGGTCCGGGAAGTGGACGCCCTCGGGGGAGCCATGGGGCGGTTGGCGGATGCCGCGGGTATTCATTTCCGCATCCTCAATGCCAGCCGTGGCGTGGCTGTGCGGGGCCCCAGGGCTCAAGCCGACCGGGTGAAATACCGGATTGGGGCGCGCCAGATGCTGGAGCGGACTCCGAACCTCCAGCTCCGGCAGGGCATCGCCTCTAGCCTGCGCTGGGCCGAGGGGACCCGGTGCCTGCAAGGGGTCGATCTCCTGGATGGATCCTTCCTCCCCTGCGATGCCGTGGTCCTCACGGCTGGGACCTTCCTCAATGGCTGCATCCTCATGGGTGACCGTCGCCTGGAGGCTGGGCGGGCCGGTGAACCCGCCTCGACTCATCTGGGGCTTCAGCTCCGCGCCCTGGGTCTGCCTTGGCGGCGCCTGAAGACGGGCACGAGTCCGCGCATCGCGCGCAGCAGCATCGATTTCGGGAAGCTGGAAGCCCAGCCCGGAGACCTTTTGCCCCGTCCCTTCAGTTTCTTCGGACCGAGGCCCGGCCTGCCCCAGGTGCCCTGCCATATCGCCCAGACAACGCCCGAGACCGAGGCCGCCGTGCGGGAGAACCTCCATCGTTCTTCGATGTACGGGGGGCACATCGAGGGCGTGGGGCCGCGCTACTGCCCCTCCATCGAGGACAAGTTCGTCAAGTTCCCGGACAAGGATCACCACCAGATCTTCGTGGAACCCGATTCCCTGGAGACCGATGAAATCTATCTCGCGGGCCTCTCCACCTCCATGCCCATGGATGTGCAGGAGCGCATGGTCCAGAGCATGGTCGGGTTCGAACAGGCTGTGATCCTGAGGCCGGGATACGCCATCGAATACGACGCCTTCGACCCCCTTCAGCTTCACCAGGATCTTTCGGTGGAAGGACTCGCAGGCGTGTGGTTTGCCGGCCAGATCAATGGCACCACCGGCTACGAGGAGGCTGCGGGCCAGGGGCTCCTGGCGGGCATCAACGCGGTCCAGAGCCTGCGAGGACAGCCTCCCGTGATCCTTGGCCGGGATCTCGCCTATATCGGCGTGATGATCGATGACCTGGTCACCAAGGGCACCGATGAGCCTTACCGGATGCTCACGGCTCGGGCGGAGCACCGCCTTGGCCTAGCTTGTGATCTTGCGGATGCTCGTCTCCTTCCCATTGCCAAGGCGCTGGGCACCTTAAGGCCGGAAGATATCGCCGCCGTGGAACGGCGCTGCGAAAGGCGAGCCCGGCTCCGGGCCCAGTGCGAGGACTCCTGGGTGACCCGCACGACCCCCTTCGGCCCCATCGCCCTGGAATCGGGTCTCCTCCTGGCCTCGGGCATGACGCTTGCTGCGCTGCTCCAGCGTCAGCAAGTGTCTGAAGCCATGGCCGATGCCCTGCTGGCCAAACTGCCTGTGTGGAACGAGGCCGGTGCGGATTGGGATCCCCTCTGGGAAAGGGATCTCCTCCTCTTTGAGGTGCGCTACGCCCCCTACCGCGAAAGGGAGGCGCGCCTCCTGGAGGGACAGCGCGCCTGGGACCATGTGCGGATCCCCGCGACGTTCCTCATCGAGGATCTGCCGGGGCTGAGCCGCGAAGTGAAGGAGAAGTTCGCCAAGCACCGCCCCGAGACCCTCGGCCAGGCCTCGCGGATCCCTGGCATCACGCCTGCGGCTGTGACCCTGCTGCACCTGATGATCGAGCGGGGCCGAAGCGCTTAGGGTCGAGTCGTTCTTTCGCGACGGACTAGGAACGCTCGGCGACGAGCTTCTTTAGATAGACCAGGAAATCCGACCCGAGGTCCTGGCGCTTGAGGGCGAATTCCACGTTGGCCTTCAGGTAGTCGAGCTTGTTGCCTGTGTCGTAGCGACGCGCAGGGATGGGGGCGGCCACCAGTTCCCCCTCCTGGGCGAGCATGGCCAGGGCGTCGGTCAGTTGGTATTCGCCTCCGACGCCCGGCTGAACTTGATGGAGGTGTTCGAAGACCCTCGGCCCCAGGATGTAGCGCCCGACCACCGCCCACCGGCTGGGAGTCTGGTCGGGTTGAGGCTTTTCCACGATGGTCGAGACATTCCACCATTCCGCCTCGTGATGGGGTTCGTTGACGATGCCATAGCGGGAAACATGCTCCAGGGGAACCCGTTGGACGCCCACGATGGACTTCCCGGTGGCCTGGTAGGCGGTGATGAGGGCTTCGAGCGCAGGAGCCTCTTCATCAAAGACGTCATCTCCCAGGAGCAGGGCGAAGGGCTCCAGGCCAATGGCGTGTTCAGCGCAGAGCACGGCATGGCCCAAACCGAGTGGCTCCCCTTGGCGCACGTAGGCGAATTGCGCCATGTGGGTGATGGTCTGAACCAGGTCCAGATCCTTTTGGCGCCCCCGTCGGCGAAGGGTGTCCTCCAGTTCGAAGGCAACATCGAAGTGGTTCTCGATGGCTTGCTTCCCGCGGCCTGTGATCAAGGTGATGCTCTGAATACCAGCCCGGATGGCTTCTTCCACCACATGTTGGATCACGGGCTTGTCCACGAGGGGGAGCATCTCCTTAGGTTGAGCCTTGGTGGCGGGGAGGAACCGCGTGCCCAAGCCAGCGACAGGGATGAGGGCTTTTCGGATGTTTTGCATGGATCCATATTCCCTCATGGCCTCCCTCTCCGCGTAATCCTTGGAATCGATTCTGGGAGAAAATGAATTACGTGGGTTTTAAGTGAATATATGATTGAAGATGGCAAAGGTAATTCGAAAGGACTCGAGGCGGAGAGCCATTCGTCTGAGATTTTTGGTTGCATTCCCCCCTGCCTGGTGTAATCTAAGTCTTCCGGCACGCACAATCGGTGCCGGGAACACGAGGGGTTGGCAGTCCGGGAACGGTGGCTGATCCAGAGCAATCAGGGACTCGAGGGTTTTTGGTTGAAGTGACTCAGGGCGTCTTTGACAGCCGGATAGAGAAGAATGGAAGCCTTTGAGCTTCTCGCGAGCCTTCGGGTGAGCGGGAGACCAATAAAAACACTAGCGCGATCGAGGAATCGGTCGAGAGCTTAAGAGATTAAACATGAGAGTTTGATCCTGGCTCAGAATGAACGCTGGCGGCGTGCCTAACACATGCAAGTCGGATGTGCCCGCAAGGGTGCATGGCAGACGGGTGAGTAACGCGTGGGGAACCTACCTCTTTGTGGGGAATAACGTTCCGAAAGGAATGGTAATACCGCATAAGACCATTGGCTGGGATGCTGGTGGTGAAAGCTGGGGATCGAAAGACCTGGCGCGAAGAGAGGGTCCTGCGTCTGATTAGCTAGTTGGTGAGGTAACGGCCCACCAAGGCAACGATCAGTAGCCGGCCTGAGAGGGTGATCGGCCACACTGGAACTGAGACACGGTCCAGACTCCTACGGGAGGCAGCAGTGGGGAATTTTGCGCAATGGGCGAAAGCCTGACGCAGCAACGCCGCGTGGGTGATGAAGGTCTTCGGATCGTAAAACCCTGTCGTCAGGGACGAAGGTTGCGAGTTTAAGAGATGCGCAACTTGACGGTACCTGGAGAGGAAGCCCCGGCTAACTCTGTGCCAGCAGCCGCGGTAATACAGAGGGGGCAAGCGTTATTCGGAATTATTGGGCGTAAAGGGCGCGTAGGCGGTTTGTTAAGTCAGATGTGTAATCCCCGAGCTCAACTTGGGAACTGCATCTGAGACTGGGAGACTAGAGTACTGGAGAGGGTGGTAGAATTCCACGTGTAGCGGTGAAATGCGTAGAGATGTGGAGGAATACCAGTGGCGAAGGCGGCCACCTGGACAGTAACTGACGCTGAGGCGCGAAAGTGTGGGTAGCAAACAGGATTAGATACCCTGGTAGTCCACGCTGTAAACGATGAACACTTGGTGTGGTGGGAGTTGACCCCTGCCGTGCCGGAGCTAACGCGTTAAGTGTTCCGCCTGGGGAGTACGGTCGCAAGGCTGAAACTCAAAGGAATTGACGGGGGCCCGCACAAGCGGTGGAGCATGTGGTTTAATTCGACGCAACGCGAAGAACCTTACCTGGGCTTGAACTGCTATGGACCGGTGTAGAGATACGCCTTTTCGCAAGAACCGTAGTAGAGGTGCTGCATGGCTGTCGTCAGCTCGTGTCGTGAGATGTTGGGTTAAGTCCCGCAACGAGCGCAACCCTTACCTGTAGTTGCCAGCGCGTCATGGCGGGAACTCTACAGGGACTGCCCGGGTTAACCGGGAGGAAGGTGGGGATGATGTCAAGTCCTCATGGCCCTTATGTCCAGGGCTACACACGTGCTACAATGGGCGATACAAACCGTTGCCAAGCCGCGAGGTGGAGCTAATCGGAGAAAGTCGTCCTCAGTTCGGATTGCAGTCTGCAACTCGACTGCATGAAGGTGGAATCGCTAGTAATCGTGTATCAGAACGATACGGTGAATACGTTCCCGGGCCTTGTACACACCGCCCGTCACATCACGAAAGCCGGGAGCACTTGAAGAGGCTGCGGTAACCCGCAAGGGAGCTAGGTCTCGATGGTGAACTTGGTGATTGGGGTGAAGTCGTAACAAGGTAGCTGTAGGAGAACCTGTGGCTGGATCACCTCCTTTCTAAGGAGAGTCACTCTACGGAGTGACGTAAGGTCAACGTTTCCATTCGCTGGGTCTGAAAAGGCCCAATGATCTATCCGGCTTTCAAAGATGCCTCGGAGTTGCGAGGTTCTTTGGTGCGAGTGCAAGGGGTCGAGTGGGTCCCCACTTCGTAGGTTCCAGAGGAGCCTGCGGCGAGATCCACGTAGTCGTGAGGGCCCGTAGCTCAGCTGGGAGAGCGCCTGGTTTGCATCCAGGAGGTCGTCGGTTCGAACCCGGTCGGGTCCACCACGGAAGCCTCCCGAGTGAAACGAGGGCCTATAGCTCAGTCTGGTTAGAGCGCACGCCTGATAAGCGTGAGGTCGGTGGTTCGAATCCACCTAGGCCCACCAGTTTTCAGAGTAACGAAGTTATTGGATTGAAGTGAACAGCGATGGCTGTTGAATTCAGTTCAAGGACTGACGAGTAAAATTCTTTGACAGATGAATAGAGTGGAATGGAAGGGTGATCCATCGTGCTTAAGGGCATGGTGGGCTTAAGGCGAGGCAAGTTGTGGAAGCGCGAGAGCGTTTCCCGAAATCAAGACTCTGAAAGGGATTTTCGATCGATGTAATTCATTGATGGAAGGTCAAGTGATTAAGGGTTGACGGTGGATGCCTTGGCTGATGGCCGCGATGAAGGACGTGGTAAGCTGCGAAAAGTCTCGGGGAGTTGCACGCGAACATTGATCCGGGAATGTCCGAATGGGGAAACCCTCTTTGGTGAAAGCCAAAGAATCTCTTAGCTGAATTCATAGGCTTTGAGAAGCGAACGTGGGGAAGTGAACCATCTCAGTACCCACAGGAGAAGAAAACAATAGTGATTCCGGAAGTAGCGGCGAGCGAACCCGGAAGAGCCCAAACCTTTTACGTGTAAGCTTGCAGGCGTTGCGTAAGGGGGGTCGTGGGAGCCACAGGTTGGAGCTGCAATTCCAACACAGAGTTACAAAATCAAGCGTTAGCGGAACGATCTGGAAAGGTCGGCGAGACAGGGTGATAGCCCCGTATGCGAAAGCGCATTGATCTCTGAGTGGATTTCCCAAGTACAGCGGGGCACGAGAAACCTTGCTGGAATTTGCGGCGACCATGCCGTAAGGCTAAATAGGTCCATCAGACCGATAGTGAACCAGTACCGTGAGGGAAAGGCGAAAAGAACCCCGATGAGGGGAGTGAAATAGAACCTGAAACCGTCAATCTACAAGCAGTGGAACCACTAAGGTTTACCAGTGGAACCGCGTGCCTTTTGCATAATGAGCCGGCTAGTTATTTTCAGTGGCGAGGCGAAGTCGAAGAGACGAAGCCGTAGGGAAACCGAGTCTGAATAGGGCGACAGTCGCTGGGAATAGACGCGAAACGGGATGATCTATCCTTGGGCAGGATGAAGCTACGGTGAAACGTAGTGGAGGTCCGAACCAGTGTGGGTTGAAAACCGCTTGGATGACCTGAGGATAGGGGTGAAAGGCCAATCAAATTCCGTGATAGCTCGTTCTCCCCGAAATAGCTTTAGGGCTAGCGTCGGATGTTTCGTCGTGCAGGTAGAGACCTGAATGGACTAGGGGGCTTACCAGCTTACTGAATCCAACCAATCTTCGAATGGCACGCCGTGAAGTCCGGCAGTCAGACTGCGGGTGATAAGATCCGTAGTCGAGAGGGAAAGAACCCAGATCGCCAGCTAAGGTCCCAAAATATCAGCTAAGTGGAAAAGGATGTGGATGTGCTTAGACAGCCAGGAGGTTAGCTTAGAAGCAGCTATCCTTTAAAGAAAGCGTAATAGCTCACTGGTCAAGCGGGTCTGTGCCGACAATTCAACGGGGCTAAGCTGATTACCGAAGCTGCGAACGTATACGTGGTAGGGGAGCATTCCCTACGCCTGTGAAGGTTGACCGTAAGGACAGCTGGAGGCATGGGAAGAGACTCTGTCGGCATAAGTAGCGTAAAGACGGGTGAGAACCCCGTCCGCCGTAAGACTAAGGTTTCCAACGCAAGGTCAATCCGCGTTGGGTTAGTCGGTCCCTAAGCTGAGGCCGAGAGGCGTAAGCGATGGAAAGCTGGTTAATATTCCCGCACCATGAGTATCTCGTTTGTACGATGCAGGGACGCAGGAAGGTAGGGACGCACGTCTATGGAATGTCGTGTGAAAGTTTTCAAGGGTGGTCGCCAGGGAAGTCCGGTGGCCGTGCGCCCAAGAATTCTGACGAAAAGTCCTAATCCTACACTGCCGAGAAAAGCTGCTAAGGAGAGGTATTTGTGACCGTACCGCAAACCGACACAGGTAGTCGAGGAGAGAATCCTCAGGCGTTTGAGAGAACTTGGGTGAAGGAACTCGGCAAATTAACCCCGTAACTTCGGGAGAAGGGGTACCACGGTAGGGTTCATAGCCCGATGTGGTGGCACATAAATGTTCCAGGCGACTGTTTAACAAAAACACAGGTCTCTGCAAACTCCAAAGAGGAGGTATAGGGGCTGACGCCTGCCCGGTGCCGGAAGGTCAAGAGGAGCGGTCAGCGCAAGCGAAGCTGCGAATTTAAGCCCCGGTGAACGGCGGCCGTAACTATAACGGTCCTAAGGTAGCGAAATTCCTTGTCGGGTAAGTTCCGACCTGCACGAATGGCGTAACGATCTGGAAACTGTCTCCATCCAAGACTCAGCGAACTTGTAGCACCGGTGAAGATGCCGGTTACCCGCACTTAGACGGAAAGACCCCGTGCACCTTTACTATATTTTGACATTGAGGTCGGTATTGTGCTGTGCAGGATAGGTGGGAGGCTTTGAAATTGGCTCGTTAGGGTCGATGGAGCCAACGTTGAGATACCACCCTGCGCAATGCTGATCTCTAACCCTCGCCCGTAATCCGGGTGGGAGACAGTGTCAGATGGGTAGTTTGACTGGGGCGGTCGCCTCCTAAAGAGTAACGGAGGCGTGCGAAGGTTCCCTCAGGCTGTTTGGAAATCAGCCGCAGAGCGCAATGGTATAAGGGAGCTTGACTGCGAGACACACACGTCGAGCAGATGCGAAAGCAGGTCATAGTGATCCGGTGGTTCCGCATGGAAGGGCCATCGCTCAACGGATAAAAGGTACGCCGGGGATAACAGGCTGATCTTGCCCAAGAGTTCATATCGACGGCAAGGTTTGGCACCTCGATGTCGACTCATCGCATCCTGGGGCTGGAGCAGGTCCCAAGGGTTCGGCTGTTCGCCGATCAATAGCGGTACGTGAGTTGGGTTCAGAACGTCGCGAGACAGTTCGGTCCCTATCTAGTGTGGGCGTAGGATATTTGCGAGGAGCTGTCCTTAGTACGAGAGGACCGGGATGGACTGACCTCTGGTGTTCCAGTTGTGCCTCCAGGTGCAATGCTGGGTAGCTACGTCGGGAAGTGATAAGCGCTGAAAGCATCTAAGCGCGAAGCACGCCTCAAGATGAGATATCCCCACGAGACCCGTCGTAGACCACGACGTTGATAGGTCGCATGTGTAAGCGCAGTAATGCGTTGAGCTGAGCGATACTAATAGGTCCATTGACTTGACCTTTCATCAATCAATTACATAGAAGTGGGCATTTCGGATAATGCGAAGCGACCGAAATCCCCGGACAGCACGGTGAGCACCCCGACTGTCCGCGTCCCCAGAGACGCCAGCCTTGTAAAACCCTTCCAACCCTTCGTCGTGGCTATACCCTGGAGGTCACACCCGTTCCCATTCCGAACACGGCAGTTAAGCTCCAGAGGGCCGATGATACTGCGTTTTTAAGCGTGGAAAAGTAGGTCGCCGCGACGTTAATTTCTAGAACGCCCCCATCCCTCTCACGAGATTGGGGGCGTTCCTGTACCTGCGCGCAGGCTGACGTGCGCGGGAAATTATCGTAAACTGATCAATTCCACGCGAGGATTCCATGCCTATTTCTGTCCGCCTTCCCGATGATTCCGTCCGCGAACTCCGTGACGGCGCCACCGGCGCGGACCTAGCCCAGGGTATCGGCCCCAGGCTCTTGGAAGCGTCCCTGGCCATCAAGGTGGACGGTCATCTCCAGGACCTGAACGCCCCCCTTCCTGATGGGGTCAAGGTGGCCCTGGTGACCAGCAAGGATCCCAATAGCCTGGAGATCCTTCGCCATTCCACGTCCCACCTCCTGGCCCAGGCCGTGAAACGCCTGTTTCCCGAGGCCAAGGCCGGCATCGGTCCCGTCATTGAGGACGGCTTCTACTACGATTTCCAGGTGGAGAAGTTCTTCACGCCGGAAGACCTAGTGGCCATCGAAGATGAAATGCGGAAGGTCAGCCAGGAGGCCCATGCCGTGGTCCGGGAAGACCTGGGTCGGGACGAGGCTATCGCCCGTTTCCAAGCCATGGGTGAGCCCCTAAAAGTCGAACTGGTCTCGGATATTCCCGCGGACGAAAAAATTTCAGGTTATCGCCAGGGGGATTTCTATGACCTCTGTCGTGGCCCCCACGTTCCGAACACAAACAAACTGAAGGCCTTCAAACTGCTCCACGTCGCTGCGGCCTACTGGCGGGGCAACGAGAAGAATGCCCAGCTCTGCCGCATCTATGGGACGGCCTTCCATACCCAAAAGGAATTGGACGAGCACCTTCGGCGCCTCGAAGAGGCCAAGGCCCGGGATCATCGCAAGCTGGGCAAGGAACTGGGCCTCTTCTCCTTCCATCCCGAAGCGCCGGCCTCGCCCTTCTTCCATCCCAAGGGCACAATCATCTACAACCTGCTGGTGGATTTCATGCGGGAGCACTACCGGGTGGAAGGCTACAGCGAGGTCATCACGCCCCAGGCCCTCGACGTGAGCATGTGGAAGACCTCCGGGCACTACGACAAATACAAAGAGAACATGTATTTCACCGAGGTGGAGGAGCGGGAGTACGCCCTGAAGCCCATGAACTGCCCCACCCACTGCCTCATCTTCGGTGCGGGCAAGCAGAGCTACCGGGACCTCCCCATTCGCTATGCGGATTTCGGCCGCCTGCATCGCTACGAGCGGAGCGGTGTGACCCAGGGCCTGACGCGAGTGCGGACCTTCTGCCAGGACGACGGTCATATCTTCTGTGCGCCCGAGCAGATGAAGGCTGAGATGGCCTCCTTCTTCACCTTCATCATGAAGATCTACGACACCTTCGGCTTCGAGGAGGTGCGGGTCATGCTATCGACGCGCCCGGAGAAGCGGATCGGGAGCGATGATATCTGGGATTTGGCCGAGAACGCGCTGGCTGACGGCCTGCGGGAAGCCGGCATCGATTTCAAGGAGAGCCCAGGCGATGGTGCCTTCTACGGCCCCAAGATCGAATTCCAGGTGCTCGATGCGCTCAAGCGCCCCTGGCAACTCGGTACGCTCCAGGTGGACTACTTCCTGCCCGAACGCTTCGGTCTGCGCTACACCCGGGCCGATAACACAGAGGGCACGCCCGTCATGCTCCACCGCGCCATCCTGGGCAGTCTGGAGCGCTTCATGGGGATCCTCATTGAACACTGCGCGGGAGCTTTCCCGGTGTGGCTTGCCCCCGTTCAGCTCACGGTGCTGCCCATCACGGACCGCGTTCAGGCCTACGCTGCCGAGATTCGGGACAAGGCCCAGGCTCTCGGCCTGCGGGCCGAGATCGATCTGCGGAACGAGAAGGTCAATGCCAAGATCCGGGATGCCCAGATGCAGAAGATCCCCTACATGCTCGTCGTTGGGGACCGTGAGGCCGCCGAGGGCACGGTTTCCGTGCGGCATCGCCAGAAGGGAAACCTGGGGGGTCAGTCCCTGGAGGCCTTCTTTACGCAGGTCTTGGAGGAAGTCCGGACCCGGGCCCATGATCATCTTTGATTGGCATTCCCGGGTTTAGCTGGTAGCATTTTCATCCTTGTGTTCTTGCGGAGGACGGTATTCGAGCGACAGAAACGCACATCAATGACGGCATCCGGGCTCTCGAAATCCGGGTCATCGCCGAAGACGGAGCCCAGCTGGGGATCATGACTCCTGCCCAGGCAATGCGGATGGCGGAAGAAAAAGGCCTGGATGTGGTGGAAGTCTCCCCTTCGGCCAAGCCTCCAGTGTGCCGGATCATGGATTATGGGAAGTACAAGTTCATGGAGGCGAAGCGCGATCACGCCGCCCGTGCAAAGCAGAAGAACATCGTGCTCAAGGAAGTGAAGTTCCGGCCTCGCACCGACGATCACGATTTTGATTTCAAGGTCAAGCACATCCTCCGGTTCCTGGAGGAAGGTGACAAGGTGAAAGTGGTGGTGATGTTCCGAGGCCGCGAGGTCGTCCACCGTGATATCGGATTCCGGATCATTGAAGACGTACTGGTCCGTGTCGCCGACAAGTGTGTTGTTGAAAAGACCGCGGGTATTGATGGGCGCGACATGCACGCCATCATCTCTCCCAAGCCCGTGGAGTTGATCAAGAAGCCCAAGGCGCCCAAGCCTGAAGGCAGTCCCGTCGAAACCAACCCAAGCTAGAGGTTCGTCATGCCCAAGCTCAAGACCCACAAGGGCGCCCAGAAGCGCTTCAAGAAGACCGGCAGCGGCCTGTTCAAGCGTGGATGCTCCCACCAGCGTCACATCCTCACCAGCAAGTCCACGAAGCGCAAGCGGCAGTTGGACATGGGTGGAATGGTGGACAAGTCCGATCTCGGGCGCGTCCGGGCCATGTTGCCCTACGCCTGATGTCATTTCGGGGGGCCTCATCCCCCCCGAACCCCGCGCCCTGCGCAGGCTGAGCCTGTTTGGGCTTACTTCACGGGGTTTCAGGCGGTCTTCTTCACTGTTTAAACTCGGTGGCCGATGCCACCCCCGACGTGGCCTTCAAAGCTCCCTGAGCTGCCACAAGGAAAGGAAATCCCATGACTCGTGTCAAACGCGGATTCAAGCGTGTTCAGCGCCGCAAGCGGATGCTCAAGTTCGCCAAGGGCTTCTACGGCGCCAAGTCCCGCCTCTATCGCTCCGCAAAAGAGGCCGTGGCCAAGGCTCTCGGCTATGGCTATCGCGATCGCAAGGCCCGGAAGCGTGATTTCCGTCGGCTCTGGATCGTCCGTATCAGCGCGGCCTGCGAAATCAACCAGACCAGCTACTCCAAGTTCATGGGTGGACTCAAGAAGGCCAATGTGACCCTGGACCGCAAGATGCTCGCCGACTTGGCTGTGCGCAACCCTGATGTCTTTACCCAGCTCGTGGCCGTGGCCAAGGGCTGAGATCGAAATCGATTAAGCTTGAAAGGCCGCGAAAGCGGCCTTTCCTTGTTTAGAGTGCGGGGAATCCATGGAACCGAATCTGCTGCCACCCGAAATCCTCATGGCCGAAGGGTGCTTTCCGCAAGCCCTGGTGGCCTGCGTCGACCTCGATGCCCTCATGCGCCTGAAGGGCCTCTACATTGGCCGGGAGGGCAGTCATGCCGCGCGCATGATGGAAATCCTGAAGGCGGCTCCCAAGGAACAGAAACGCGAACTCGGCGCGGCGATCAACGGCCTGAAGAACCGCTGGGACGAAGGCCTCAAGGCCCGCCAGGCCGAACTGGAGGCTTCCAAAAAACAATCGGCCTCCCTGGCCACAAACTGGGATCCCGATCTGTCGCCGCCCATGCCAGCCCGGGGCGCTTTGCATCCCTTGAATCGCCTCATGGATCGCCTCATCGAGGTGTTCCGTCCCCTGGGTTATCACGTGGAAGAGGGGCCGGAAGCCGAGACCGAAGCCAATAACTTCGACGGGCTGAATATTCCCGAGGATCATCCGGCCCGCGGCAGTGCCGACACCTTCTACTTCGCCGCCCACCAGGGGCGCCTGCTCCGCACACACACCAGCCCCGTTCAGGTGCGCGTGCTCAAGCGCCTCGCGATGGATATTGAACAGACCGGCGGCATCCGCTTCCTCGCGCCGGGGCGCGTCTACCGCAAGGATGAGATCGATCCCACCCATAGCCCCATGTTCCACCAGGTGGAGGGCATGCTGGTGGGCCACGGCATCGGTATGCAGCATCTGAAGGGCACGCTGGCCTATGCCATGAAGGCCCTCTTCGGCCCCGCAGCCGACGTGCGCTTCCGGCCCAGCTACTTCCCCTTCGTCGAACCCGGTTGCGAAGTGGACGTGCGCTGTCCACTCTGTGGCGGTTCCGGTTGCCGGGTCTGCAAGGGCAGTGGTTGGGTGGAGATCCTGGGCGCCGGTGTGCTCCATCCCAACGTGCTCACCTATGCCGGACTCGATCCGAAGACCTGGAGCGGTTTTGCCTTCGGAATGGGCGTGGAACGCACGGCCATGATGGTGAGTCAGACACCGGATTTACGCCTCTTCTTCGAAAACGACCAGCGCTTCCTCAAGGCCATGGGAGGGCTTGACTGATGCTCATCGAACGACATGCTCTTCACGCGGAATTGCCCGCGATTGCTGGTCTCGGCACGGTGGAACTCTGCGAGCTGCTGGCTTCCCTTGGCTTTCCCGTCGATGGGGTCGAGGAGCGCAACGGCCAGGTCATTCTGGATGTGGATGTGACGGCCAACCGCGGCGATGCCCTCTCCCATCGGGGCCTTGCCCGGGATCTGGCGGCCCAGCAGAACGCTTGCCTGTCGCCCATCGCCCATGAGCCTCTTCCGGAAGGTGCCCCCCTCTTCCCCGTGCGCCTGGAAACGGAGGCCTGCCCGCTCTACTGCACGGCCATCCTGGAGCTCGGCATGAATCAGGGCACGCCTGAATCGGTGGTGTCATTTCTGGCCTCCATGAGTTCCAACGCCAAACAGCTCCCGGCCGTCGACGCCTCGAACGAGCTGCTCCATCGCTACGGTCACCCGACCCACGCCTTCGATGCCGACAAGCTGAAGGGCGCCCTCATCGTGCGCTGGGCTCGGAGTGGTGAGAAGCTGGTTACATTGGACGGCCTGGATCGGAAGCTCGGGCCGGAGGATCTCCTCATCGCCGACGAGGGCGGTCCCATCGCCCTGGCGGGCGTCATGGGAGGCGATGCCACCAAGGTCACCGGGACCACCCGGCGCGTGCTCCTGGAGAGCGCCTACTTCGATCCGCGGGTGGTGCGCCGCATGGCCCATCACCATGGTCTGCACAGCGATGCCTCCTATCGCTACGGACGCGGCGTGGATCCTGCCATGGCGGCCATTGCCCGGGATCTTCTGGTGGTGAGGCTTCAGGCCTGGGCGGGGGCCACCCTGAAGGGGGCCTGGTCCGTGGGAGCGATTCCCCAGCGGCTGGAGGCTATCGACTTCGGGAGCGAGGCCCTGGACCGCATCAACGGCGAAGCCATTCCCCTGGAAGAGGCGGCCGATTTTCTGAAGCGTCTCGGTTGCCGCGTGGATATCCAGCCCGGCGCGCTCCGGGTGATGCCTCCCACCTGGCGTCACGATCTCGCCATCGAGGAGGATCTGGCCGAGGAGGTGCTGCGGCTGCGAGGCTACGACCGGATTGGGTCGGCCCTGCCCCCCATGGAGGGTTCGCCCCTGCCGCTTTCCCAGGCCTACCTGCAGAACCGGGATCTCGCCAGACGCCTCGCCCACGCGGGTTTCCATCAGACCGTCACCCTGGGTTTCATCAGTCCCGAGGCCGATGCGCCCTTCGCGGCTCCCGATAACCCGGCCGCGGGGCGGACCCTCGCCAATCCCCTGGGGCAGGAGTATTCCGTCATGCGCGCTTCCCTCTTGCCTTCGCTGAAGGTCATTGGGGCGCTGAATTTCCGTCAGGGCGCCCAGGAGGTGAAGCTCTTCGAGATCGCGCCCGTCTATCGGAGCGGTCCCCAGGGGCCGACCGAGCTTCCGGTGTTGGCCCTGGTCTGGGCTGGAACGCTGGGGGGGAACGATTACCTGAACCGGGCGCGGCCCGTCCAGGCCGCCGATCTGCTGGGCATCGCCCAGGATCTCGGGGCCCAAGGCGTCCCGGAAGTGAGGGACTTGGGGGAGGGCATGCTGGCCCTGGAGATCCCCCTTTCGAGCCTCCCCCAGCACGCGGAACGCATCATCCCCGTATTCAAGGCCTTCAGCCGTTTTCCCGTGATGGAGCGGGATCTCTCGCTGCTGGTGGACCTCGCCCAGTCCTACCGCAGCCTGGAGGGGGCCATGTCCGCCGCTGCCCGAGGGGCCGCAGGGGAGATCTTCCGAGGCCTGAGCTGTGTGGATGTCTTCCGCCACAAGAGCCTTCCGGCGGGTCGGCAGGCCTGGCTGATGCGCCTGCGCTTCCAGGCCCTGGACCGCACCTTGACCTCAGAAGAGGTGGATGGCTGGACGGAGGTGGCACTGGAAGCAGCTCGAGCCCTCGGCGCGGGATTACGGGGCTAAACTGATCGTCTAGGGGCACGCCATGGATATCCTCAATCAGCTCGAAGCCAAGCTCCACACGCTCGTCCAGCAGCGGAACACGTTGAAGGAGGATGTGGAGCGTCTCCGGGGGGAGCGCGAGCCCATGGAGCAGGAACTCCAGGGCCTGCGCCGCCGCCTGGAGGACCTCCAGAGCGAGAAGGCTTTGCTGGTCAAGGAACGAGACGAGATCCGTCTGCAGGTCGAAGCCATCATCAAGACGCTCGAGGACATTGCGTGACCCTTATCCTGAACGAAGTCACTCCCGCCGGACCGGGCGAGCTCCGGGTTGAAGTGTTGGGCCACACCCTGAGGGTTCACACCCAGGAAAATGAGGAGTCCCTGGCCCGGGCCGTGGCACTTCTGGAGCAGACCTTCCGGGACATGGAACAGGCCTATGCGCTAAGATGGGGGGGTCTGCCATCGGCCCTGGACACTTCGACCTGGATGCTGATGGGGGCCCTGAACCTAGCTCATCGATTGGTGCGTTCGGAACAGGAAGCCAGCCAGCACACCCAGGATCTGGAACAGAAACTGACGAAACTGCTCGATGATGTTCCGGATGAACCTCTCGCTCCCGGTCCCCTCTTTCCTGAGGGTGATTGAGGATCCGAGTTTGAATCTGATCCCTGCGAGGCCCGTGACATGGCCGAGCGCTTGTTCCGTAATTAAGCCAGGGAGGCCTTCCCCCGGCCTTGTGCGCACCGCGCGACGGAGCGCCTTAAACCGGGTTTCTGACCACCCCCCTATTCACTAGGGAACTGGCAAGCCTCCACGACTGAGCGGGGATCCTGATTTCTTGGACATGTTGGCGGCTCCTTTCACTCAAGGGGTAGCCGATGAATGCGCTCGATTTGATTCTGTTGATCATTGCCGTGGCGGCCTGCGCCGGGTTTCTTCTTCAGATGAAGAAGGCACAGGAGGCCGTGGTGGATGTCTCCAAGGCCACCTCCAAGGCCGAGGAGGATCTCAAGGTTCAGCGGGAGAAGACCCTGCTGGCCGCCGAGAAGGAGGCCGCCCGGACCCTGGAGCGGGGCCAGCGGGAGGCCGATGCCCTCCGGAAGGAAGCCGAACTCAAGGCTAAGGAACAGTCCATCCAGGCCCGTCAGGAGGCCGAGACCCTCGTCAACGAGCGCATGGGCAACCTGGATAAACAGGGCCAGCGCCTCCAGCAGAAGGAGGAGAGCCTCGACAAGAAGCTGACCCAGGCCGAGCAGAAGGCCAAGGAACTGGAACTCAAGACCGAGAGGACCCGAGAGGAGCAGGAGAAGCTGGAGGCCCTGCGCACGGAGGCCAAGAAGCTGGTGGAGGAACAGTCTCGCAAGCTTGAGGAGTTAGCGGGACTCACCCGGGACGAGGCCAAGGCCGAGATCATCGGCCAGTTGGAGTACACCGCCAAGATGGACGCCGCCAAGATGGTGCGCCGCATCGAGGAGGAGGCTCAGGAAGAGGCCCAGAAGAAGGCTCGCTGGACCATCGGAGCGGCCATCCAGCGGGTGGCCTCCGATGTGATCTCCGAGGCGGCGGTCAGTTCCGTGCAGCTCCCTTCGGATGATCTGAAGGGACGCATCATCGGGCGTGAGGGCCGCAATATCCGCGCCCTGGAGAAGGCCACCGGCTGCGATCTCATCGTGGACGACACGCCCGAGTCCATCGTGGTCTCGAGCTTCGATCCCATCCGCCGCGAAGTGGCCCGTCAGGCCATCCTCAAGCTCCTGGCCGACGGCCGCATCCACCCTGCCCGCATTGAGGAGGTCGTCGAGAAGACCAAGATCGACATGGATCAGCACCTCAAGGAACTCGGCGAGAGCGCGGCCATCGCCATGGGCTTCCCGGATGTCCATCCCAAGCTGCACAAGCTCATTGGGCGTCTGAATTACCGCACCAGCTACGGCCAGAACGTCCTGGAACACACCAAGGAAGTGGCCCACATCGCCGAATACATGGCTGTGGAAATGGGTGCGAATGCCAAGCTGGCGCGGCGGGCTGGGCTCTTCCACGATATCGGCAAGGCCATCGATCGGGAGGTGGAGGGCACCCACATCGAGATCGGCATGGATCTCCTGAAGCGCTTTGGCGAAAAGGATGATGTCATCCACGCCATGAGCTGCCACCACGGGGATCACGAGCCCAGGACCGTCGAAGCCATGCTCATCACGGCTGCCGATGCCCTCAGCGCGGCCCGGCCCGGTGCCCGCCGGGAAATGCTGGAGACCTACGTCAAGCGTCTCGAGCAGCTCGAGGGCATCGCCAACTCTTACAAGGGCGTGCAGAAGAGCTACGCCATGCAGGCGGGACGCGAGATCCGCATCCTTGTGGACGCGGGCCAGGTCAATGACGACCAAGCCTACTGGATCGCCAAGGACGTCTCCAAGCGCGTCGAGGCCGAAATGCAGTATCCCGGCCAGATCAAGGTGACGGTCATGCGCGAGACCCGGGCCGTGGAGTACGCGAGGTAGTCGAGGGAACCGCTGATGGAATGAGATCGTGACGATCCGGACCTATTTCCCGATCTTGTTGCTGGTGATCAGCAACATATTTATGACCTTCGCTTGGTACGGGCACCTGAGACATTTCCGGGCCAGCCCTCTGTGGATCGCGATCCTGGTGAGCTGGGGCATTGCGTTCTTCGAATACACCCTGATGGTGCCCGCCAATCGCCTGGGCTTTGGCCGCTACACGCTGCCCCAGCTCAAGGTGATCCAGGAGGTGGTGACACTGACGGTCTTCGCGGGTTTTGCCGCGTGGTACATGAAGGAGAGGCTCACGCTGAACCACCTCTACGCGGCCTTCTGTCTCCTGGGGGCTGTCTTCTTCACCTTCAAGAAGTAGGAAGGGGCATCGCATTCATCACGGCCGCACCTCCTGCGCGACGGTGGCCCTCCGCTCCTGCTCCGGGCTCACGTCCGGAAGTAGAACCTTCATCGTCCGTGCGATCGGCCTGCGGCCCCCTGAGTGCTCCCGATTCGGCTCAACCACGGAAAGAGGCCGCCCAGGGGCGGCCTCTTTCTCCCTGAGGTTTTATCTAGCGGGTGAGGGTCAGCGTGTAGCCCGAGGTGGTCGAGTAGCCACTGTATCCGTAGACGCGGATGTAGTAGTAGGCCGCCGAGGAGCTGGAGTTCGTGTAGGAGACGCTCTCCGTGCATCCGGAGCCGAGGCTGCTCTTCAGTTTGGTGCCGGAGGCGTTGTAGAGGTAGAGATCGTAGTCCTTGCCGGAGGGGCCCGTCATGGCGACCTTGAGGGTCGTTTTCCCGGGCACCTTCACCTTGAAGTAGTCGTTGTCGTTCGTTGTGCCGATGTAGCCGGTGATGGTCTTGACGGTATCGGCCACGGCGTTGGCGGTGGCGAGGGTGCCGTTATTCTCGACCTCGGCATAGGTGGTGCCGGTGCTGGCGGTCACGGTGACGGTGGCGCTGGCGGACTTGGTGGTGTCGGCGGTGGAAGTGGCCTTCACCGTGTAGGTCCCGGCCGTGGTGGGAGCGGTGTAGAGGCCGCTGGTGCTCACGGTGCCGCCGGTGGTCGTCCAGGTGACGGTGGTCGTGGTGCTGCCGCTGACGGTGGCCGTGAACTGCTGGGTGGCGCCGGTGGCGAGGGTGGCCGTGGTGGGCGTGATGGTCACGCTCACGCTACCAGCGGCCGTTACGGTGACGGTGGCTGAAGCGGACTTGGTGGTGTCGGCGGTGGAGGTGGCCGTCACGGTGTAGGTCCCGGCGGTGGTGGGAGCGGTGAAGAGGCCGCTCGTGCTGACGGTGCCGCCGGTGGTCGTCCAGGTGACGGTGGTCGTGGTGCTGCCGCTGATGCTAGCCGTGAACTGATAGGTGGCGCCCGTAGCCACGGTAGCCGTGGTGGGGCTAATGGTCACGGTCACGCCCGTGGGAGCCAGGGAACCGACGTTGATGGCACCGAAGGCGTTCTGGACGGCCGCGTATTCGGCACTGGAGGCGCCATAGAGATCGGTGGCTGCGCTGAGGCAAGCGGTGCGGGCGCCCGCATACTTGGTGGTGCTCGTCATGTAGGTGCTGAGAGCCCGATACCAGATGCGGATGGCCTTTTCTGGGCCGATGCCGGTAAAGCCACTGGGGGCGTAGCTGCTGTAGTAGTTGCTGCTGCTGGTGCTGCTGGCGCCCTGGCTCAGGAAGAAGAACATGCGATTGGCAGGGCCAGAGCTGTAGTGCACGTTCAGGTTGCCGACCGAACTGCTCCAGGCGTTGGGGCTGGAACCGTCCAGGCTGGGCTTGTACATGTAGCGCAGGGGCGTGGAGCTTAGCTGTTCGCCCACGGTCCAGCAGCCGTCCGTGTTGGCCACGGTGGCCGGGAGGCTGCCGCCATTCCGGGCGTAGAGTTCGACCATGTTGCCGAACATATCGGAATTGGCTTCGTTGAGGCCACCGGGTTCGCCGCTGTAGTTGAGGTTGGCCGTGTTGGAACAGACGCCGTGGCTCATCTCGTGACCGGCCACGTCCATGGATTCCAGGCTCTTGAAGCTGCTGCCATCCCCGTAGGTCATGCAGAAGCAGGTGTCGTCCCAGAAGGCATTGTCATAGGAGGAGCTGTAGTGGACCCGGCTGTAGGTGGCCTTGTTGTTGCCATCGATGCCATTGCGTCCGAGGAGATTCTTGTAGAAGTCATAGGTCATTTCGATGCCGTAGTGGGCATCGACGGCGGCCGTCTGGCCAGTGGCGCCGGTGGTGGAGGTGCCGGTGCCGGTGGGATAGTTGGTGCCATCGCCCCAGGTGTTGTCGGCGTCCGTGTAGAGGGTGCCCGTGCCGCTGGTGGCGTGGTTCAGGTTGTAGGTCTTGATGTTCATCGCACGGTAGACGTCGTACAGCTGGTAGGTGGAGCCGCTGAGGTTCGTGTGGATGGCGACGGTGCCGCTGTACTGAGAAATGCCCGAACCCGTGGCGTCGGTGGTGTGGAGGGTCGACCACTTCTGGAGGATGGCGCCGGTGTGGGCATCGATCATGTAATCGGTGTGGGCGGTCTCCCCGACGCCATTCTCCAGTTGGGTGTGGATGTGGTAGGCGAGGGTGTACCCGGATTCCAGGGGATAGATGACCAGTTCCGCGGTGGGGGCGTAGGCGTAGGGTCCCTTGGGATTAAGGTCCGCGTGGACCAGAGCCAGCGCTTCCGTGGAAGCCAGGGAGGGCTCGACGGAGATGCCGATGCCATGGCGGAGTTCCTTGGTCATGGGCCGCTGGGTGCCATCGGCGTCGACATGGGTGATCAGCTCCCCGCCCCAGACGCGCACGCCCTGGAACAACTGATCCAGGCGGGCGTGGGTTTGGCCGAGGGCATCCGTGTGGCCGCGGCGGATGGCGAAGTCGTGGCGGCTGTCCAGGCCGAGGCTCTGGCGGAGCTCCAGGGCGCGGGAGCGCGCTGATTGTAGCGGGGCCGCCTCTTTGGCGAAGTGGTGCTCCTGGGCGAGCATGGGGCCAGCCACCAGGACAGCGGCGAGAAGGGAAAGAGCGGTGCGGCTTAGGGCCATGGCGGTCTCCATATTAAGTCGAGGAATGGGACGGGAAGTCCGGTGCCTTCCTCGAGGCGGCGGACTCTTGAAACAGGAAATGCGTAAGGATCTGGGATGCCGGCCCGACCTTCCCACAATGGGCGCCGACTGGGGTGTTAATTGTTGTGAATTTTTGAGGAAAATATTTCTATGTAGGAATTGCAAAATATCTTGGGTGGAATCTGAATACACAAGGAGAAGGGCCACCCGAGGGTGGCCCTTCTCTTTAAATTCAGTGCGTTGTCTAGCGTGTGAGGGTCAGCGTGTAGCCCGTGCTGGTCGAATAGGCCTTGCTGTATCCAAGGACCTTCACATAGTAGTAGACCGCCGAGGTGCTGGAGTTTGCATAGGAGATGCTCTCCGTCGACCCACTATTCGTGCTGCTGGTGAGCTTGGTGCCGGAGGCGTTGTAGAGGTAGAGATCGTAGTCCTTGCCGGAGGGGCCGGTCATGGCGACCTTCAGGGTGGTGCTGGCGGGGACCTTGACCTTGAAGTAGTCGAGATCGGTGGTGGTTCCGATCTTGCCGGTGATGGTCTTGACGGTGTCGGCCACGGCGTTGGCGGTGGCGAGGGTGCCGTTGCTCTCGACCTCGGCATAGATGGTGCCCGTGCTGGCCGTTACCGTGACGGTGGCGCTGGCGGACTTGGTGGTGTCGGCGGTGGAAGTCGCCTTCACGGTGTAGGTGCCGGCGGTGGTGGGAGCGGTGTAGAGGCCGCTGGTGCTCACGGTGCCGCCGGTGGCTGTCCAGGTGACGGTGGTCGTGGTGCTGCCGCTGACGGTGGCCGTGAACTGCTGGGTGCCGCCCGTAGTGACGGTGGCCGTGGTGGGCGTGATGGAGACGCTCACGCTGCCGGCGGCGGTCACGGTGACGGTGGCGCTGGCGGACTTGGTGGTGTCGGCGGTGGAAGTGGCCTTCACGGTGTAGGTCCCGGCGGTGGTGGGAGCGGTGAAGAGGCCGCTGGTGCTCACCGTGCCGCCCGTGCAGGTCCAGGTGACGCTGGTCGTGGTGCTGCCGCTGACGCTAGCGGTGAACTGATAGGTGGCGCCGGCGGCGACGGTGGCGGTGGCGGGGCTGATGGCGACCGTCACGCCCGTGGGAGCAAGGGAACCGACATTGATGGCGCCGAAGGCATTCTGCACGGCCGCGTATTCGGCGCTGGAGGCGCCATAGAGATCGGTGGCTGCACTGAGGGCGGCGGTGCGGGCGGTGGCGTAGTTGGTGGTGCTCGTCATGTAGGTGCTGAGGGCCCGATACCAGATGCGGATGGCCTTTTCGGGCCCGATGCCGACGAAGCCGCTGGGAGCGTAGCTGCTGTAGTAGTTGCTACTGCTGGTGCTGCTGGCACCCTGGCTCAGGAAGAAGAACATGCGATTGGCGGGGCCGGAGCTGTAGTGCACGTCCAGGTTGCCGACGGTGCTGGACCAGGCATTGGGGCTGGAACCGTCCAGGCTGGGCTTGTACATGTAGCGCAGGGGCGTGGAACTGAGCACCTCGCCCACGGTCCAGCAGCCGTCCGTGTTGGCCACGGTGGCGGGCAGGCTGCCACCGTTCTTGGCGTAGAGCTCCACCATATTGCCGAACATGTCGGAATTGGCTTCGTTCAGGCCGCCCGACTCCCCGGAGTAGTTCAGGTCCGCCGTGTTGGCGCAGACGCCGTGGCTCATCTCGTGACCGGCCACGTCGATGGCTTCCAGGCTCTTGAAGCTGCTGCCATCGCCGTAGGTCATGCAGAAGCAGGTGTCGTCCCAGAAGGCGTTGTCGTAGGAGGAACTGTAGTGGACGCGGCTGTAAGTGGCCTTGTTGTTGCCATCGATGCCATTGCGCCCGAGGAGATTCTTGTAGAAGTCGTAGGTCATCTCGATGCCGTAGTGGGCATCCACGGCGGCGGTCTGGCCGGTGGCGCCGGTGGTGGAGGTGCCAGTGCCGGTGGGATAGTTGGTGCCATCGCCCCAGGTGTTGTCGGCGTCGGTATAGAGGGTGCCCGTGCCGCTGGTGGCGTGGTTCAGGTTGTAGGTCTTGATGTTCATCGCACGATAGACGTCATAGAGCTCGTAGGAGGAGCCGTTGAGGTTCGTGTGGATGCTGACGGTGCCGCTGTACTGGGATTTGCCGGTGCCGACGGCGTCGGTGGTGTGGAGGGTGGACCACTTCTTGAGGATCGCGCCGTTGTGGGCATCGATCATGTAATCGGTGTGGGCGGTCTCTCCGACGCCATTCTCCAGCTGGGTGTGGACGTGGTAGGCGAGCTTGTAGGTGTGGTTCTGCTCGTCAGGGAAGATCACCAGCTCGGTGGTGGGTGTGTAGGCATAGGGGCCCTGGGGGTTCAGATCCGTGTGGACCAAGCCCAGGACCTCGGTGGCATCCAGGGTGGGCCGGACCGAAATCCCGATGCGGCTGTGGAGCACCTTGGTCATCGGGCGGTTAGCGCCATCGGCGTCCACGTGGGTGATGACTTCTCCGCCCCAGACGCGCACGCCCTGGAAGCGCTGGTCCAAGCGAGTGTGGGTCTGGCCCAGGGAATCCGTGTGGCCGCGGCGCACGAGGAAGTCGTGCTGATCGTCCAGGCCGAGGGTCTGACGGAGTTCCATGGCCCGCGTCCGGGCAGGCAGCAGGGAATCCTTGGCCAGGGCGCGTTCCTGGGCGAAAGTGGGGCCGGCCACCAGGGCGGCGGTGAGAAGGGTGAGACCGATGCGGCCATGTGTCATGGCTATCTCCTATGCAGTCGTGAGGAAAAGAATCAGAGCCCAGCATCCTCCTCAGGGTGCGGGGCTCTTGATGCAGCAATAAAGAAAGAACAAGTGTGTTGAAACGACCTTCTCACGCGGCTTCCCGGCGAGGGTGTGAAATTTTGTTAATTTCCCTATGAGCCATTCCCAAGCAAAAACGCCATAATCACGTAAATTTCCAGGGTCCATCCTTACGGTCTGCGGTACTCGTCTGTGACAAATGCCTGTTTCAGGGCATCCCCAGAGGAGGGCTCGGCAGCCAAGGTTGCACTCCCCGGACACTCCGGGCTGGCGGCTCAAGGGGGGACGGGGAGAAACCGTCGGGCCTATTGTTCCTGGAGCAGTTCGCCTGCCAGGGAGAAGAGGCACTTGAAACTGAAGGGCTTGGACAGGAGGCGTAGCCGCGGGTCCCGGGCCAGTTCGGGTTCGAGGCCTTCCAGGCCATGGCCCGAGGCCAGGATGACGGGCACGTGAGAACCCGCGGCGCGGATGCGGGCCAGCAGCTCCAGGCCTGTGAGTTCAGGCATGCGCTGATCGCTGATGACCAGATCGTAGTGACTGCCCTGCCAGAGGGCCCAGCCCTCGGCGCCGTTCTGGGCGGTGTCGACCTGGGCCTGGTGGCCCAGGAAGGCTTCGGCCAGCAGTTCCCGCAGGGGCGCTTCGTCATCCACCACCAGGATCCGTCGGCCTTTGAAGGGCACCTCGTCCAAGTCCTGGGTGGGGTCTGGCTGAGCGGGGCCCTGGCAGGGGGCTTGGGAGGCCAGCAGGATGCGGAATTCGGTGCCCTTGCCCATCCGACTCTCGACCTCGATGCGTCCGCCGTGGGCCTGTACGATGCCGAAGACCATGGCCAGGCCCAGTCCCGTGCCCTTGCCGACTTCCTTGGTGGTGAAGAAGGGATCGAATATCTTAGGCAGGATCTCTTCGGGGATGCCCGTGCCCGTGTCCTTCACCGCAAGGCAGATCTCGCCATTCGCCGCAGGCCGGGTGCTCACTACCAGCCTGCCCCCCTGGGGCATGGCGTCCCGGGCATTGACGGCCAGGTTCATGAGGACCTGCTCCAGGCTCACATGATCCCCCCGCACGGATCCCAGCTCCGGAGCCAAATCGAGCTCCAGGCGCACGCGGCCCCCCAGGAGGCGTTCCACCAGATTGCCTGTGCGGCGCACCAGATCATTGAGGTCGAGATCCTCCAATTCGGGCCGGGCCTGGTGGGTGAAACCCAGGAGTGACTTGATCATCTGGGCGCAGCGCTGGGCGGCGTCCTCGGCCTTCTCCATGCGCCGGGCGGCGGGATGCTCCTTGGGCAGGTACTCCCGCCCCAGGTTGAGCTGACCCACGATGGCCGCCAGCTGGTTGTTTACATCGTGGGCGATGCCGCCGGCCAGGGTGCCGACGGTCTCCAGGCGCTGGCTATGCTGGAACTTCAACTGGAGTTCGGCATCTTTCTCGAGAGCCTGGCCGGCTCTCTGGAAGGCCTGGCCCAGGGTGAAAATCTCTTGGATATCCGAAGGCGGTGGCACCGGTGTCGCGCCTTTCCCCAGCGCCTCGGCGGCGTTGGCAAGGCGGGCGAGGGGCGCCGTAATCCGTGTCGAGAGCCTTTGGAGCCGCCAGGCCACCAGCGCCAGGAAGATCAGTCCTGCACCCAGGAGCATGGCCGCGAGCCGGGGAAGGCCCCCTTGGAAATCCCGTTCCGGGGCGGCCAGACAGACCAGCCAATCGGCGCCCCGGCTGCCCCTCAGAGGCAGCACCCGGCCCGCATAGGATTGGTGCCCGTGGGTGAAGCGGATCAGGGTGGAGGTGTGGCCCGTGGATTTCCAGGTCTGGACCAGTTCATGGAAGAGGGGGAAGTTGCTTTCGCCCAGGGGTCTCAGGAATTGGCCTGTCTGCTCGGTGCCTCTGGGGGCCACGAGGACCTGAGTCTTGGCGTCACAGACGAGGATCCGGGACCTGGGCGTGGGGCGGGTGTCCCAGACCCTCTGGGAGAGGGTGTCCAGCAGCACATCCACACAGATGACGGATTTGAATTGGCCGCAGTCATCCTGCACCGGTACGACGTAGGAGAGGCCATGCTTGGGGGCCGATAGGAAGGGATAGGCGCTCACCCACTGAGGCAGCGGGGATGCCTGGGCCGCCAGGAACCAGGGGCGCTCTCGGAAACGTACGGGGATGTCCTTCACCCGAGGGGTTTCGAGGGGCTTGCCCGCCTCGACATACAGTGTCCGGTGCATGGTGTCTTCGGTGGCCTGGAATCCATAGGCGCTCAGGGTGCCTTCCCGCTTGTAGATCGCGCTGCCTGATCCATCGGTCCCCATCAGGACCACATCGGCGGAACTGGGGGATTCCTTCAGCAGGGGATTCAACAGGCCGTAAGCGGTGCGAGGCTGGTCCGGCGAGATTCGGCCTTCTTCGACCCAGTGCGCGGCGATCTGTCCCAGGTGCTCGGCTTCCTGGAGGTAGCCATGGAGATCCCGCTCCAGGCGCAGCACGCTCTCCTGGGTCCGGGCATCGATCTGGCGTTCCAGCGTGCCCTGCATGCCGAACCAGACCAGGGCCACCGATACGAGGATCAGCAGGCCCAGAAGGGTCAGGAGTTCCCGGAGCAGCAGCTTGCGGACGGGGCGCATGGGGCCTACAGAGCCAACTTCATGGCATCGAAGGCGGCGGGAATTCCGGTGGGCTGGGTGCCGCCGCCCTGGGCCAGATCCTTCTTGCCACCCCCCCGGCCGCCGATGGGGGAGGCCATGAGTTTGAGCAGGGCCCCGGCATCGGCCCGGTCCTGGAGGTCGACGGAAACAGACACCAGGAGGGCCACCTTGTCCTTGGCGAGGGTAGAGGCCAGGGCGATCACGGCGCTGCGATGGCGGGTTCGGATCTGATCCATCATCTCCCGCAGGGAGGAGGTCTCCAGGCCTTCGACGGCGGCGGTCACCACCGTGAGGCCCTTGACCTCTTCGACGCTTTCGCCTGCACCGCCGCTTCCGGCGGCCTTGAGCCTGGCTTCTTTCAACTCGCGCTCCAGTTGCTGAATGCGGGCCTCCTTGGAGCTAAGCAGGGCCGAAAGGGCTTCCCGGGCCGTATTGGCCTGGCGGGAGAGGCCCCCGATCAGGTTCTCGTCCTCCTGGAGCCGCTCCACGGCGGCCATTCCGGCCACGGCTTCGATGCGCCGAACGCCTGAGGCCACGGCGCCTTCTGAGACGATCTGGATGGCGCCGATCTGGCCGGTATTGGAGACATGGGTACCGCCGCAGAGTTCCTTGGAGAAGCCAGGCACAGAGATGACCCGCACAGTCTCGCCGTATTTTTCACCGAAGAGCGCCATGGCACCCGAAGTGAGGGCCTCCTCGATGGGCATTTCGCGGATATGGGTGGTGGTGGCCTTCAATACCTGCTCGTTGGCCAGGCGCTCGACCTCCAGCATCTGGTCGGGTTCGATGGGGGCGAAGTGCGAGAAATCGAAGCGTAATCGCTCGGCGTCGACGGCGCTACCCGCCTGCTTCACATGGGTGCCCAGCACTTCGCGCAGGGCGGCGTGGAGCAGATGGGTAGCGGTGTGGTGGGCCCGGATGCGGGCCCGGCGGCTGGCATCCACGGTGGCGGTGAGGAACTGGTTCTCCGTGAGGAGGCCGTGGACCCTCACCCGATGCAGGTTGCGCTTGGGGGCGGGGGCCGTGCAGTCCAGCACTTCGGCGCTGCCTCCATCGAACTTGAAGATGCCCGTATCGCCCGTCTGGCCGCCACTCTGGGCGTAGAAAGCCGTGTGGTCCAGGAGCACGTAGCCCTCGCCCGTCAGCTGCTTGACCCGGTGGCTATCGGCGTCGAAGAGGGCCATGGCGTGGGCGGTGGTCTCCAGCTTGTCGTAGCCCAGGAACTGAGTGGGCGGCAGATCGGCCAGCATGGTCAGGTCGCCAGCCAGCCGGAGATCGTGGGATTTCAGGGCATCGCGTCCCCGGGCCCGCTGGCCGTTCAATTCCCGGGTATAGCCCTCCAGATCGCAGGTGAGGCCGTGCTCCCGGCACCAGTCCTCTACCAGATCCACGGGGAAGCCATAGGTGTCGTAGAGCTTGAAGATCTCGCTGCCGATCAGTGTGCCGCTGGAGATATCACAGCCTTCCAGCACCTTGAGGCCAGCATTGAGGGTCGTGGAAAACTGGCGTTCCTCGCGGTCCAGCACCTTCTGGATGCGGGGCAGTTCCCCGGCCAATTCGGGGTACTGGTCGCCCATGGCTTCGATGACCGCCGGCACGAGGCTTGCGAAGAAGGTGCCTTCGATACCCAGCTTGCGGCCGAAGCGCAGGGCGCGCCGGATGATCTTGCGCATGACATAGCCGCGGCCCTCGTTGCTGGGCACGACGCCATCGAAGCACATGAAGGTGGCGGCGCGGATGTGATCGGCCACCACCTGGGAGGCCGTGCGATTGGTGAGCTCGCCCCGCTCCTCGGCCTTCACCTTCGCCAGCTTCCAGAGGGCCTGGAAGATGGGCTGGAAGAGATCGATCTCGTAGTTGCTCTCCACGCCCTGAAGGATGGAGGCTGTGCGCTCCAGACCCATGCCCGTATCCACGCTGGGCCTGGGCAGGGGGGTGAGCACCCCTTGAGCATCCCGCTCGAACTGCATGAAGACCAGGTTCCAGATCTCCATGATGTCGTCGCCCTCGCCATTCACCAGCTCGGGGCGATTGCCGGAGAGATCCTTGGGCCGGTAGTAGTGCATCTCCGAACAGGGGCCGCAGGGGCCGGTATCCCCCATCTGCCAGAAGTTGTCCTTTTTCCCGAAGCGCAGGATGCGGTCGGGACGCACGCCGGCGGCCTTCCACAGTTCCTCGGCCTCGGTGTCGGCAGGCACGCCCTCGGCGCCTGCGAAGACCGTCACCCAGAGGCGTTCGGGATCCAGGCCCAGGTTGCCCGCTTCGAGCGGACCGGTGACGAATTCCCAGGCGAAGCGGATGGCATCGGCCTTGAAGTAATCGCCGAAGCTGAAGTTGCCCAGCATCTCGAAGAAGGTGTGATGGCGGGCTGTGAAGCCCACGTTCTCCAGATCATTGTGCTTGCCCCCGGCCCGCAGACACTTCTGGCTGGTAGTGGCCCGGGTGTAGTCCCGCTTCTCCTTGCCCAGGAACACATCCTTGAACTGCACCATGCCCGCATTGGTCCACATCACGGTCGGATCATCGGCCGGTCCGATGACCGGGCTGGAGGAGACGACGCGGTGGCGGTGCTTCTCGAAATACTTGAGGAAGCAGGAACGGAGCTCGGATGTTTTCATGGGTTTGGACCGGGAATGACGCGAACGAACGCGAGGGGGTTGGGTAATGCGGGGGCTAGGGCCTGAATCTCTCCATTGTCGCCGAGAATGTGATGGCTCAATGCCTGAAGTGCCGCATTCCCGTGAAGAAGAGCCAGACCCCGAGTCTCTGGGCGGCTTTGATGACCTCGGGGTCCCGCATGCTGCCTCCGGGTTCGACGCAGGCGGTCACGCCATGGGAGGCCGCGAGTTCCAGGCCATCGGCGAAGGGGAAGTAGGCGTCACTGCCCAGCACGGCGCCCCTGGCTTTCTCGCCGGCCTTGCGGCAGGCGATATCGACGCTATCCACCCGGCTCATTTGGCCCGCGCCTACCCCGACGGTGCCGCCATCCTTCACCAGCACGATGCTATTGGATTTCACCAGCTTGGCCACCTGCTGGGCCAGCACCAGGTCCCGGGGAGAGGGCCTGGGGCCTCGGCCCTCCACCTTTACTTCCCAGTCCTCGAAGGGGGCGAAGGCTCTGTCCGGGCGCTGGACGAGGTAGCCGCCGCCGATGGCGCGCACATCCAGGCCGCTGGCGCCCATGGGCCAGGTGGTGGGGGTTTCCAAGAGGCGCAGGGCCTTCTTGGCAGCGAGTAAGGAAAGGGCCTCCTGGCTGAAGGCCGGCGCCAGGATCACTTCCCAGAAGGTGGGCGCCAGGGCCCGGGCCGTCGTCTCGTCCACGGGGCGGTTGAAGGCGACGATGCCTCCGAAGGCGCTCACGGGATCACTGGCCAGAGCCTTCTGGAATGCCTCGAGAGGGGTGTCGGCACAGGCCGCGCCGCAGGGGTTGCTGTGTTTGACGATGATGCAGCTGGGCTCCTGGAAGGCCCAGGCCAGGCGGGCCGTGGCGTCGGCATCCAGCAGATTATTGAAGGAGAGTTCCTTGCCCTGGAGCTGATGGCAGGCGACCAGGCCTTCCGGGGTGGTCCCCGGCTGCACGTAGAAGCCCGCGTCCTGGTGGGGGTTCTCGCCGTAGCGGAGGCTTTGCTTCTGGCGCAGGCCGAGGGTGAGGCGCTCGGGGAGGGGACAGGTTCGGTCGCTGTCGCCTGCCGAACCCTGCATCTGATTTGCGAACCAGGTGGCGATGGCGGTGTCGTAGGCGCTGGTGGTCTGAAAGACCTTCAGCGCGCAGGCCCTGCGGTCGGCCTCATTCCAGGTGCCCGCCTTGAGTTTTTCAAGGAAGGGCTCGTACTGGGCGGGATCGGTGAGCACGGTGACGGAGGCGTGATTCTTGGCGGCGCTGCGCAGCATGCTGGGACCGCCGATATCGATCTGTTCGATGCAGTCCGCGAAGGTGGCGCCCTCCCTGGCCACCGTGGCTTCGAAGGGATATAGGTTCACCACCACCAGATCGATGGGCGGGATACCCAGGCGCTGAGCGTCCTGGAGGTGGGCCGCCTCGTCCCGCCGGAAGAGCAGGCCGCCATGGATCTTGGGATGGAGGGTCTTGACGCGGCCCCCGAAGCATTCCGGGGCGCCGGTGTATTCGGCCACCTCCTGGACCGGAATGCCCGCCTCCCGCAGAGCCTTGAGGGTTCCGCCGGTGGCCAGCAAATCCCAACCGAGCCCCTTCAGGCCCTGAGCCAGCGGGACGAGCCCCGTCTTATCGAAGACCGAGAACAGGGCTGTGGCCATGGATGCCTCGCAAAAGGGCATTTTCCCACGGGGGAGGCGTCTGTAGGAAGCTCGGGTTCCCTGCTATTCTCTCGGTCATTGGGTGGGCCTTGCCTTTCATCGGCCCCACTGGGGGAAAGATGTTGCGCGCTGCCATGCTGAGTCTCGCGTTTATCCTGGGAAGCGGGCTCTGTCTTCAGGGTCAGGATCTCTGGGATTCGAGTTTCAATCTTTCCGCCGGAATGATGAGCGGCGCCGAAAAGGCCAGCATCGGACAGGACAAGGTATATGGGCTGGGCATCGAGGGGGTCTATCCCTTCGCCCGGAATCATCACCTGGTCTTCGAGGGGGGCTACCGGGTCTTCCCTACCTCCAGGACCCAGGCGGCTTCGAACACGACCATTGATAGTGGAAGCGATGGCTTTTTCGGGGGCGTCGCCTATCGTTACTGCTTCACGGCCAGTTCCCTGGATGGGCTCTACCTTCAGGGCGGCCTCAGGCATTACAGCCTGCGTGCCGAACAGACCACTACCGTGCCTGGCGCCGCAGCCGACGGGGGCGATCTTCGGATCAAGCTCAAGGGCGTCCGAGCGGCTTCGACCAAACCGGTGTTCTGTGTGGGTTTCCGATTCACGGAAGCCCTGAGCCTGGAGCTGCATCTGGCCGGGCTCCAGACCGAGAACGTCCAGGGCGGATCCAAGTCCGGCTCCGTGGTGGAAGTGGCCCTGGGCATCCATCTTTAGGGTATCGCCCGTTTTGCAAGCCGATGGAAAGACATGGGAGGGATCATGGATGTCCAGGTTGAAGTCCAGTTCACGGTCCAGCACACGCTTGAGGAACTGAAGGAGGCCTTCGTCAAACGCGGGCACTTCCCCGGATGGCGCGTCATCGAGGATACCGATACCCGTCCCCAGCTCTTCTTCGAGACCCGGGTGGTATCGGTCAACCTCTCCTCCGAGGGGGATCGGATGGCCTGGTTCGTGTTTTCCCTGGAGGCCTGCGGGGAACTCCAGAAGCGCATCGTGATCCCTCACGTGGTGCCCTCCAACGTGAATGTGGACGTTCCGGACCTGAAGGATTTCCTGGCTTTCTGCCGTCATTGCCTGGTCGCGAGCCCTGGCCATGCCTGAATTGGGAGCGGATCCTCCGCACCAGGACATCTGAAGGGCAGGGTGGTTCATGCCGACGCTGAAGATCAACGATATCTCCGTGACTGTGGAGCCCGGCACGCTGCTGCTGGATGCCTGCCAGGAGGCGGGCTTCGAGATCCCGCACTACTGCTATCACCCGGCCCTGACGGTGGTGGCCACCTGCCGCATGTGCATGGTGGAGATCAAGGGCCAGCTTAAATTAGCGACCTCCTGCACGACCTTCGCTGCCGAGGGCATGGAGGTCAGCACCCAGTCGCCCGCGGTCTCCGATGCCCGGGCCGCCGTGATGGAATTCCTGCTCCTCAACCATCCCCTGGACTGCCCCATCTGCGACCAGGCTGGTGAATGCAAGCTCCAGGACTACAGCTACCAGTACGGCAGCGGCGATTCCCGCATGGGGGAGCCCAAGCGGCGCTACCGGTACGAGGATCTGGGCGCCAAGATCGTTCTAGACAAGAACCGCTGCATCCACTGCACGCGCTGCGTCCGCTTCACCCAGGAGATCTCCAAGACCTCCGAACTGACCATGGCCAATCGGGGCGCCCAGCTCGAAGTGACGACCTTCGAAGGGCTCTCCATGGATTCGAATCCCCTGGCGGGGAACGTGGTGGATCTATGTCCGGTGGGAGCGCTCACCAGCCGGGATTTCCGCTTCACCAAGCGGGTCTGGTATCTCAAACCCATCCCCACCATCAGTCGCCATTCGGCCATGGCCAGCCCCCTGTGGGCCGATGTGGACGAGAACCGGGTCTGGCGCTTCCGTCCCAGGCCACTGGAGCGGAAGCGGGCCACCCGTTTCCTCTTCGACGAGGAACGCCAGGCCTATGCCCGCTATAACCTCGAGGCCGCAACCCGGCTGGTCCAGCCCGAGTTGAAGGGCCAGCCCGCCACCCTGGAGTCCATCGCCGAGGTTCTCCGTGGGGCTGGCACGGTGGCCGTGGTGGGGCAAGGCACCTTCGGGTGTGATGCGGCCCAGCGCTGGGCCGCCCTGGCGGGCCGCGAGGAACTCTGCTTCGGCAGCGGGGACCGGCGCTACCCCCTGCTCTATCCCGAACTCCAGGGCAGCGGGGATGGCATCTTCAATCGCCGGGGCTTCGCCGAGCGGGGCTACCGTTTCGGTCACCTGGGCGAATTGTTGGACCTCATCCGAGAGGGGGAAGTGAAGGCCGTACTGGTGCTCCACGATGCCGAATTCAGCAGCCATCACGAGAACCAGCAGCTGCGTCAGATCGTCGAAGGGGCGGCCTTCAGCCTGGTGCTAGAACCCCTCCCCTCGGAGTTGAGTCAGGTCGCCACGGCCCGTCTGCCGGTGGCGACCTACCTGGAAGAGAGTGATTTCGTCATCAACCACGAGGGCGAACTGCGCCGCTACCAAAGAACCCTGACGCCTCCCAAGGGCGTCCTGTCCATGGTTGCCTGGGGCAAGGCCCTCCTGGGGCTTCTGGTCCCGCAGCCCCTTTGATGTCTCGGCCCGCGCCTCTGCTGGTGGCCTATGACGGGGAATGTGCGCTCTGCTGCAGGATGATGGACTGGGTGCGGCGCCGGGATCGATGGGGTCTGGTGGTCACTTTTCCCCTTCAGAATGCAGAACTCCCCAGGATGGCCCCTGAACTGGCTGGGCGCCCCCTGCATCTGGAGATCCATGCCGTGGATATGGGGACCCGCGAGGTGCGCGCGGGGGCCGAGGTGCTCACCTGGGTCCTCCGCCGCCTGCCGCGCTGGCGCCTGCTCGCGCCCCTGATGGGCCTTCCTGGCGTCTCGTCCTGCGCCCGGAGGGTCTATTTCTGGGGGGCAGCGCGGCGCCGTTCTTCCGCGCGTCCCCAGCTGCGATAGGGCCGATCGGGTTCACCTCGGGCAAGAGGCATCGCGCCCTCAGCTGTAGCTGCTCTGGTTGGGATTCCGTTCGCCCATTTCCTCCCATAAGCGCTGAAGGCTCTGGAGGCGCTCCGGGTAGCGGAGCTCGAGGGCCTCGTCTTCGGGATCCAGGCCAGAGGGATCCTCGACCCATTCCGAGGGCAGTTCCGGAAAGATTCGATGGAGGAGGGCGCGGTCGATACCGCGCACGCTGAGGGTGCGGATGCCGGGGGTATCAATGAGGGTGCCGCCGAAGGGGGTGGGCAGCCAACGGGCCGCCGTGGTGGTCTGACGCCCCGTGCCATAGCGACTCATGACCCCGGTCTTGAGAGTCAGTTCGGGCATCAGGGCGTTCACCAGCGCGCTCTTTCCCACGCCGCTGTGGCCCACCAGCACCACCACGCGGCTCCGGAGCAATTCCTTCAGTTCTTCCAGGCCAGTGGCATGAAGGGAGCTCGTCTCCACCATGGGCACACCCTGCTCCCGCAGGGGATCCAGTTCAGGAAGGGTGTCCTTGGGACTGGCCTTGTCCCGTTTCGTGACGATCACCCGGAACGTGAGGCCTGCGGCCAGGGCGAGTGTCTGGGCCCGTTCCAGCAGGCCCGGTCTCAGCACCGGGTCCACCACGGCGGCGCAGGCCCACAGTTCGTCGGCGTTGGCCGCGATGAGCTGCCAGGGCTCCCGGTCGTCGATGCCGCCCCGCTTGAGCAGGGTCCGCCGGGGCATCACGGCCACCACCTGGGCCTGGGGCCCCGTGGGGTCCACCGCATCGATGGGTACTGGCGAATAGCGCACCCGGTCCCCCACCACCAGCTTCACGCCCTTGAGCTTCCCGGCTAGGGTGGCGTGGAGCAGGCTGCGGTCGGCCAGTTCCAGGTCCACCCATTGGCTGTGCCGCTGGATGAGAGTGGCCTCTTCGTAATGCATCCAGGGCGCGGCATCGGGCAGGAAGAGCATGGTGTCCGAATCGTGGGCCTCGATGCCCGTCTGGAGGCGATCGGCGCTCTGTTGGCGGCGCTTGCTCTGGGCCCGTCCCTCCCGGGCGTAGACATCTGAACCGTCCAGATCGCGGGCCTCGCGGCTTTGGCCTAGACGGAATTTTCTCACGCGCGCCCCGCAAACTCCCGGGTCTCGGTGGCCACCTTCACCTTCTCGCCCTCCTTGATGAAGAGGGGCACTTTGATCTCGAGGCCGGTCTCCAGCTTGGCGGGCTTCATGACATTGCCGGAGGCCGTGTCACCCCGGGCGCCGGGCTCGGTGTAGGTGACGGCCAGTTCCACATGGGTGGGCAGCTGGAGGCCGATGGGGTTTCCGTTGTACTTCTGGATCTGGATGATCTGGCCGTCCACCAGGAAATCCAGGGCATCGCCCATCATCTCCGCGTTAAGGGTATGGGTTTCGTAGCTCTCCTGATCCATGAAGTGGGCTCCCTGGCCATCGGCATAGAGGAAGCTGGCGGGCACCATGGCGAGATCGGGTTCGGCGAACTTGTCCCCGGCCTTGAATGTCTTGTCAAAGACGGCGCGGCTGAGCATGTTGCGCATCTTGAGGCGGACGAGGGTCTGACCGCCCCGGGCCGTGGGCGTGGAGACCTCCACGTCCAGGCAGTGGTAGGGTGTTCCTTCGAATTCGAAGTACATCTTGCGCTTGATGCTGATGGCTTCAATGAGGGCGGCCATGGGGCTCCTTGCAGGGGGTTGATCCATGCCGGTGGGTCCGCTCAGTCGCGACCCAAGACAGGAAATACGATTCTAGCGCCATGGCCTCCAGGAAAGGTATGGACCCCAGGGCACTCCCCACGGCTATCATTGAAGATCGGTAGACTCATGGCTGAACACCCCAGAAATATCGGGCGATACCAGGTTATTCGTCCCCTGGGCCAGGGGGCGATGGGCACGGTCTACCTCGCCGAGGACCCCCTCCTGAAGCGGCGCCTGGCCATCAAGGTGGTGCGGGCCATCGGCGAGGAGCGCGATGTGGCCCTGGAGCGCTTCAAGCGCGAGGCCGAGGTCTCGGCCCAGCTGAACCATCCCAATGTCGTCACCATCTATGACGTGGGGGAGGAACCCGACTTCGGTCCCTTCCTGGCCATGGAACTGGTCGAAGGCCAGAGCCTGGGCAAGTACATCCGGGAAGGGAGCCTGGACGCGGAGACCCGCCTCGGGATCCTGGTGCAGGCCATGCGAGCCCTCCGGGCTGCCCATCGGCACGCCATCATCCACCGGGATGTGAAGCCCGACAATATCCTGGTGAGCGAAGATGGCCGCGTGAAGCTCATGGATTTCGGCATCGCCAAGACCATGGCCCCGCGCCTCACGACTCAGGGGGAGTTCCTGGGCAGCCCGGCCTACAGCGCGCCGGAGCTCCTGAAGGGCGTCGAACCGACCCCCAGCTCCGATCGCTATGCCTTCGGTGTGACCGCCTTCGAGCTCGTGACGGGCCAGTTGCCCCATCCGGGGCCCAACCTGGCCGCTGTGATCACCCATGTGCTCCACGAACCCATCGCCGTGCCTCGGGGCATGTCCGGGGATATGGCCAATGTCTTCCGGAAGGCCCTGAACTTCGATCCCGAGGAACGCTACGAGACCCTGATGGAATTCCTGACGGCCCTCATCGACGCCTATCCCCTGGAAGACGCGGCCCGGGACCGGGTGGAAGAGCTGTTCCGTCACGATGATCATGCCGGGGATATCGTTCCCCTGCGGCGCTCTCGCTCCCGGGCTTCGGCCGGTATGGATTCCGGGTCCGGGATGGCGGTCTCCCGCACGACCGGGCGGCCGCACCTCTCGCCCACCGGCGCCGGGATGCGCATCGAACTGGAATCCGAACAGACCAATCCCGGTTTCCGTCCCGCGCCCATCCCCCACAGTGCCCCGGCCTCCGCTCCCCTGGAAGACGGTGTCAGTCCCAAGACCCTCATCAAGTGGATTTTGATCGTCCTGGTCTTCGGACAACTTGCCTGGTGGGTCTACGGGTACCTGCGGCCCTACATGGCTCCCTAGTCGAGGAGGGCCACGGATTTGATCTGGGCGTAGAGCTCCAGCCCCGGCCGGATCTCCAGGGCATGGGCCGAGCGCTGGGTGAGGCGGGCCAGGAGGGCGGAATCGCCGACCTTCAAGCGCACCAGGCTGAGGCCCGGGTGTTCGTCGGGGGCAAGGGCCTCCACCCGAGCGGGCAGGAGGTTCTGGATGCTGGTGTGCTGCGGGTGCTCCAGGGCCAGGCTGATATCCCGGGCCAGGACCCGCACACGGACGTGCTTTCCCAGGGAGTGCCCCCCATCCCGGGCCCAGAGGCTACCGCCTGGGAAATCCAGACGGGCCAAGTGCCAGGCTGCATCCCTCTCGGTCACCTGGGTTTCGAGCACCACGCCGGCCTCCTCCCCCAGGCGGATGGGGAGGTCCAGGCGGGCCAGGGTCTCCGCCAGGGGGCCCTGGGCCACGGCCCGCCCCTCCTGGAGCAGCACCAGGTGATCGGCCAGCCGGGCCACTTCGTCGGCGGAATGGCTGACATAGAGGATGGGGATATCCAGTTCGTCGTGGAGGCGCTCCAGGTAGGGCAGGATCTCCTGCTTGAGGGCCTGATCCAGGGAAGCCAGGGGCTCGTCCATGAGGAGGAGCCGGGGGCTCACAGCCAGGGCGCGGGCGATGGCCACGCGCTGGCGCTCTCCGCCGGAGAGCTTGTCCGGTTTCCGATCCATGAGGGGGCCGATGCCCAGAAATTCCACGGCCTTATCCAGACTGACGCGCGGTTCCTGACGGGAGCGCTCCCGGCCATAGACCAGGTTCCCCCGGACGCTGAGATGGGGGAAGAGGCTGGCCTCCTGGAACACATAGCCCAAGGGGCGGCGGTGGGTGGGCAGGAAGTGGTGCTCGTCCTGCCAGACCTCTCCGTTGATCGAGAGATGGCCCGTCGTGCGCTCCAGGCCGGCGATGCAGCGAAGGAGGGTGGTCTTGCCCGAGCCCGAGGGGCCGAAGAGGGCCGTGATCCCCTGGTGCGGCAGCCGGAGGTCCACCTCCAGACAGAAGGTGTCCAGGGGCATGGAGAAGCGGGCCAGGATCAGACCGTTCACGCCTTCTTCCTCCAGAGGTGTACCGCCAGCAGCACCAGGAAGGAGAAGGCCAGGAGGACCCCCGCCAAGTGATGGGCCTGGGCATGTTCCATGGCGTCCACATGGTCGTAGAGCTGGACCGAGGCCACTCGCGTGACCCCCGGGAGGTTGCCGCCGATCATCAACACGACGCCGAACTCTCCAACCGTGTGGGCGAAGGCCAGTACCGCAGCCGTGCAAAGTCCCGAGCGCGCCAGGGGCACTGCCACGGTGAAGAAGCGATCCAGGGGCCCCGCCCCAAGGGTGGCCGCCACTTCCAGGGGCCGGGTTCCGATGGCCTCGAAGGCCGTCTGGAGGGGCTGAATCAGGAAGGGGGCCGAATAGAAGACCGAGGCCAGGACCAGTCCCGGGAAGGTGAAGGGGAGGGTGCCCAGGCCCAGCCATTGGGTCAGGCGCCCCACGGGTCCCGCCGGTCCCAGGAGCAGGAGCAGGTAGAAGCCCAGCACCGAGGGGGGCAGGATCATGGGGAGGGCCACCACCGCTCCCACGGGCCCCTTCCACCAGGAGCGGCTCCGGGCCAGCCACCAGGCCACAGGGGTTCCCACCACCAGGAGGATGGCGGTGGTGGTGGCCGCCAGCTTGGTGGTGAGCAGCAGGGCCTGGAGATCTCCCTCGGCGAGAAACATGGACCCTTTCCGGACTACTTGCTGGGGGAGGAAAACCCGTACTTGCCGAAGATGGCCTGGGCGGATGGTGTGAGGAGGTAGTCCCCGAACTGCCTGACCAGGGGCCGATGGGCGCCCTTCTTGAGAATTACGTAGCCCTGGGCCAGGGGCTGGTGCAGATGCTCGGGCACCAGGGTGTAGTTGCCCTTGCCCTTCATCTCGGGGGTGAGGGCCAGGGAGAGGGCCACCAGGCCCACCTGGGCAGTCCCCGTCAGGGCGAACTGGGCGGCCTGGGAGATGTTTTCACCGTAGACGAGCCTGCTCTCCACCTTGGGCCACATGCCGGTGGCCCTCAGGGCCTCCTCGGCCCGCTTGCCATAGGGGGCCAGCTTGGGATTGGCGATGGCGATGTGCTGGATGCGGGCATCCGTGAGGTTCTGCAGGTTCAGCTGCCGGGCCTCCAGGGTCGAACTCCAGAGGACGAGATGGCCCACCGCATAAATCTTGACCTGGGAGGCCGCCAGTCCGGCCTGCACCAGCTGCTGGGGAAATTCCGTATCGGCAGAGAGAAAGATATCGTAGGGCGCGCCCTGCTGGATCTGGGTCATGGCCTTGCCGGAGGAACTGAACACCAGGGTGATTTCATCCCCGGGGTGGGCCCAGCGGAAGCCCTCGGCCACTTCCGCAAGAGCCTGCTTGAGGGAGGCGGCGGCGGCCACCGTGACCCTATCCCCCCCATGGGCGAGGGAGGCCATGGATAGGACCAGGAGAGCCACGAGGGTCTTGAGGCTTTTCATTGGATTCCTTTTTTTAGAAGTAGGCCTGAGCTAAGCCAATAGGCGCATCAGCAGGAAGACGCTGGCATTCCAGCAGGCGTGGACGGCGATGCTGGTCCAGAGATTGCCCGTGCGGGAGAAGGCCCAGCCTAGCACCAGGCCCAGGGTGGCCAGGGTCGGCAGGCCCGCGGGCTGGAGATGCATGGCACCGAAGGCGAGGCCAGACAATAGGATCGCCAGCGCCCATCCGCCACGGGCACCGCATCGCGCCCCCAGGCGCGGCCCGAGCCAGGGCAGGAGGACGCCTCGGAAGACCCACTCCTCGAAGAGGGGGGCGAGGCCGGCGATGGTGAGCAGGATGACGCACATCGGGAGGGGATTGCGGAGACCCGTCACCAGATCGAGGAGTTCGCGTTGGGGGGGAGTGGCTCCCCGGGTCAGGGGACTGGCGAGGGTTCCCACGATGACCACCGCCGCGATGGCGATGCCCAGGAAGGCGATAGCCCATCCCAGGGCCCGGGGCAGAGGCCCCGGGGTCGCCCGCTTCCAGGCTTCCCGCAGGCTGATCCCCTCGGCGTGCAGCAGCAGGGAGACGCCCACGAAGGCATGGAAGGCGTAGGCGATAGGGAGCGCCAGGATCCTGGGCAGGGGCAGGAGCCTGAGGGCAAGGGTGGCCAGGGTCCCGGCGCACTGCTGGGCTAGGAACCAGCCCAGGAGCGCCAGCGCCAGGGCGCGCCAGGGCATGGCGAAGGAGGCCGGTGCTTCCGGCGGGCGAGGCCCCTTGCGGGTGAAGGCTAGGCCCGCTGCGGCGACCAGGCCCAGCATCCCCAGGCCAAGCGCCACCAAGGCTCCCAGGGCCAGGGCCGCCAGGCGCGGCAGGGCCCAGGCCCGGCCCTGGGCCCTGAATGGGCCGGGGTCCAGGGAGGCGCGTTCCGCCAGGCGGGCCCGGAGGTTCCAGTAGGCATATCCCCGGCCCAGGGGCTCCCGCAGTGCGTCCAGCTCCGGGGCCTTGGGCGCGTTGCCCCCTTCGTAGGCCGCCCGCCAGCTCCGGCGGAAGCTCTCTCCCAGGGGGCCCGGAGTGCCGGAACCCTCCAGGGCCAGCCTGTGGCCCTGCGCCAGATCCCCCTGCTCGGCCGCCAGGATGGACAGGAGGGCCCTATCCCAGAATGGGGAGGCCGCTGCCTCTTCTGGCTTGGAAGGCATGGGGGCATGCAGGAGGCCCTGGGCGGATTGGCGGAGCTCCTGGACCCGGGCCTGGAGGCTTGGACGCTGCGGCTCCG
This sequence comes from uncultured Holophaga sp., assembly GCA_963664825.1. Classification (GTDB taxonomy): domain Bacteria; phylum Acidobacteriota; class Holophagae; order Holophagales; family Holophagaceae; genus JAYREN01. The sequence continues at coordinate 1,092,443 of OY761614.1, read as the reverse complement.
GGCGAGGGCCTCGCCTTGCGGCCATGGTCCCCCAGGCGCTCATCAGCGAAAGCAGCAGCAGAAGCGTGATGAGCGGATCTGCCCAGCGGCGATCCGGGTTCCAGGGCCTGGTGCAGGGTTCATCCATACCCCAGGATGATCCCTCGGCTAGGCTCATTGGAAGACCCACTCGGGTCTTTCATTCCGGATTGCGCATTTTCAAGAACCGAAAGCCCTCATTGGGCGGCGCCACGGGAGACGACGTGAACATTCCCAACGCGACAGGAGGATTCCTGCCCCTGCCTTTTTCGATGGATTCCAGGCCCCGCCCCGGGGAGGCCCTATGACGGCAGCGGCGAAAGTTCCCATTTCCCTGCGCCTGGGCACGGCCCTCTGGCTGGATGCCCCGAAGGAAAGGCAGGCCCTGGTGGCGCCCCTCCCTTCCGATCCCGACCGGGTGGTGGATCTCCACCGGATGGAGCGGGCCCGGCAGGCCAAGCTGGGAGAGGGCCGACCGGAGCTCCTGGCCGAGGCCCTCGTGGCCTCCACCCTGCGGGAAACGCTGGAAGCCGGGCCCCGGGCCTTGCAGCGCCTCCGCCAGACCCTGGCGTACGCCGAGAAGTGGCATCACCGAGGCGATCTGCCCGAGGAATTGGCACCTCACCTGGCGCAGGTCCGCCTGCTGCCCTGCCTGCCGCGCCCTCGGCTGCTCCGAGGGGCCGATGGGCGGCAGCTGGATCGCATGGTCGTGCAGGGACCGGGAGGTCTTCTGCATCGGATGCCTCAGCCCACCCTGGCGGCCGTGGGCCAGCACGGGGGGCGGCCCGCGGGCTTCTGCCTGGCGGTGGAGGATGCCCAGGGCGCGGCGCTGGGGGCATGGCTGGAAGTGGATTTCCCCTGGAAGGGCGTCCTGGAGCTGAAGGCTAGTGGACGCCGTCGCACGGCGCCCCTGGAGGCCTGGGAGGGCATCGTCCTGCCGACTCTTTGCCCCGGCGAGGTGATGCTCCTGCCCCAGCCCCGGTTGAAGCCCCTGCCCGAACTGATGGCCGGAGCCGAATTCACCCTATGTGCCGGCTCGGAAGTCTTGAATCTCCGCTTGGCCCAGGAACTTATCCATCCGACCGTTCAGTAATCAGTCTCCCGGCATCAGTCTCCCGGTTCGACAGGCAGTGTCCAGCGGTAGCCTTCCCCTCCCACCGTGGCGATGAGCTCCCGCTTCTTCTCGTCGCCCAGTTTCTTGCGGAGATTGGCGATATGCACATCCACGGTGCGGGGGGTGGGGCGGGCATCGGCCTCCCAGGCCTGCTGGAGAAGCTCGACGCGGCCATGGGTGCGACCCGGGTGGGTGATGAGGATCTCCAGCAAGCGGAACTCCCGGGGGGTGAGTTCCAGGCTACGGAGTTCCCTCCGCGCATCCATAGCCACCAGATCGAAGCGGAAGGGGCCTGAACGGAGGAGGGTGGGCTGATCCAGGGATTGGGTCCGGCGGAGGATCGCCTTGATGCGGGCGATGAATTCAAGGACGGAGAAGGGCTTCACCAGATAATCGTCGGCGCCCAGGCTGAGGCCCCGCACCCGGTCGGCTTCCGAACCGCGAGCCGTGAGCATGAGCACCGGCACAGGATCCTGGGAACCCCGCAGCTCCTGGATTACCTGGTAGCCATCCAGCTGGGGCAGCATGAGGTCCAGGACGATGAGATCGGCCTTCCGGGCCCGGTGGGCCGCCAGTGCCGGGAACCCATCACCCACGGCCTCCACGGTGAATCCCTCGAAGGTGAGGTTGTTCACAAGGAGTTGTTGGAGGTTGGGTTCGTCTTCGACCACGAGGAGGTGGGTCACGATGGGCTCGATTCAAGGGGAATGGCTTCTACAGTGCGCTCGGGACGATTTAAAGGCAACGGTGAATTTGACACATAGGGCTGGGATCTCGATTTTTTCAAGGTTAGTTCAGGGTCACTCCAGAGCCTTGATCTCGAGAGTCGCCAGGAGTCCCTCTCCAGGGGCTGACGCGAAGCTTAATCCCCAGCCCTCCTTTCGGGCCACCTGCAGGAGGAGGCTGAGCCCCAGACCCTGGCCCTCTTGCTCGAAGCCTTCCTTGCCATGGATGCGCAGTCGGAGGAAGGGTTTCCCCAGGGCCGCCAGTTGGTGTGGCTCCATGCCCAGCCCGGAATCCTGGACCCGGATCTGGAGGCGGCGGCGGATTCGGACCGTCTGGAGGAGGACTTCTCCCTTGCCGTGGTAGAGGGCGTTCTCCAACAGGGTGAGAATGGCGGCCCGCAGGGAGGGGCGGGCTGCCTGTCCGGAATCGGAGGTGAGTTCCAGGCGGAAGGGCCTTCCCTCGGCCTGGAAGGCCGGCTCCAGGTCCTGGGCGATTTCCGAAAGCCAGGCCGTGCTCACTTCGCCCAGGGGGCCCGCCTCGGCCACGCCCCGTATGGATTCGAGGCCGTTCTCGATCACAAGAGTGAGCTGGTCCACCTCTTCGCCGACCTTGATCAGTTCGGCATCCGTCTGGTCGGGGTCCAGGCGCCCCAGCCGGATGGAATCACAGCGGAATTTCAGGATGGCCAGGGGTGTCTTGAGGCTATGGGTCAGGGAAGCCAGCCGATCGGCGTCCAGCACCGATCTCAGGCGCGCCCGGCGCCGCAGCCAGAGCCCGAGGCCCAGGCAAGCCACCACCCCTGCCGTGGCCAGGAAGACCATCCAGACATGGCGGAGGGCCTGCCTCTCCAGGGCTCTTCTCTCCTGGTTGAAGGGAATGGCGACCACATCCCAGCCTTCCAGGGCCGGGCTGGTGCCTTGATAAGCGAACCAAAGTGCCGTCAGGCGGGCCGGATCGACCTGGAGGTTGGGCTCCGCGCCCCATCCTTGCCGTCTGTCCTCCTCTTGCCCCGTGCGGCGAAGGCCGGCCCGGAACCTGGGAGTGGGGCCGAGGACGAGGCGCAGAGCCTGTTCTACCTGGGGGCTGCCCAGCCGCCAGTGTTTCACGATGATCCAGCGCTCTCCCAAGAGCACGATAGCCGGGCCGAGATTCGGGTCCGTGTTCTCGGCCAGGGATGGAGTCCATTGGGAACGCCCCGAACCCGCGGCCTGGGCAATCCATTGGAGGTAGCGCGTGCGCTCGGGCTCCTGGCCCTTGAGCACCAGGTGATCGCCCTTCCGCAGCCAGAGTCGGCCGGGTTCGTTCCGGTCCATCACGGCCACCAGGAGGGGCTGTTCGGCCAGCAGCTTGCAGACCCCGGGCTCGTCACCCTGCCGCAGGGCCGTGATGCGGGGCAGGGCCATCCAGTGTTCCTCGACCCGGGTTATGTCATGGGAGAAGATCGTGGAGATGGAATCGCTGATATCGGCCACCTGGGCGTACATCCACACGAGGGGCACGCAGACGAGGATCAGGGCGATGGCCGTGATGGCCAGGGTCAGCAGGACCGCCCCGCTTCGCATCTGGAGCCGCTGCCACCAAGGCGGATTCCGCCGCGTGGAACGGGCGGCGCGGAAGCGGGTGAGGTGGCGAGTGTGCATGTCTGGAGCAGACTACCCCAGGGCCAGCATCCGCTCCAGGGGCTTCAGGGCCCTCTGACGGACATCTTCCTCCAGGGTGATCTCCGGCTGGAGATCCCGCAGGCAGAGGTAGAGCTTCTCGATGGAGTTGAGCCTCATGTACGGACAGAGGGAACAATTGCAACCGCTATCGGCGGGGATGGGGATGAGTTCGGCCTCGGGCCGGGCCAGGCGCATCTGATGGAGGATGCCCGCCTCCGTGCCCACGATGAATTGAAGCTCGGGGCGCTCAATCACGTATTTCAGCAGGGCGGCCGTGCTGCCCACGAGATCGGCCATGCGGCTGACGGTGGCATCGCATTCGGGGTGGACGATGAGTTTGGCCTCGGGGTATTGGGCCTTGAGACGGGCGACCCGCTTGGCGGTGAACTGCTCGTGGACGATGCAGAAGCCCGGCCAGAGCACCATATCGCGCCCCGTCTGCGCCATGACCCAGGCGCCTAGGTGACGGTCCGGAGCGAAGACGATTTTCTTTCCCCTGGGCAGACTCTCCACCACCCGCACCGCATTGGAACTGGTGCAGATCACCGTAGAGAGGGCCTTCACGTCCGCGGAACAGTTGATGTAACTGACCACTTCATGGTCGGGATACTGCTTCAGCCACTGGCCGAATTCCCCCGCCGGGCAGCGATCCGCCAGGCTGCACCCCGCGTCCAGATCGGGGATCACGACGGTTTTCCCCGGGCTCAGGATCTTGGCGGTCTCGGCCATGAAGTGGACGCCGCAGAACACGATCACCTCGGCATCGGTCTTGGCGGCGGCCTGGCTCAGCTGGAGGCTGTCCCCCACGAAATCGGCCAGGTCCTGGATATCAGGCTCCTGGTAATAGTGGGCCAGGATCACGGCCTTGCGTGTTCCCCTGAGCCGAGTGATCTCCGCCCGGAGATCCAGGCCGGCTTCGATGCTCTCCAGGTCAGGGTGGTAGGGAGGAAGACTCATGCCTGAAGTGTAATCCCAGGGCCCGTGGCCCGGGCGTTCAGGATCTCTATCCTCACGGGTTTGGACTTGTGATCTGAGTCACACGCTGGTAATCTGGTCAGCGAGAGCTTGCTCCCAAGCGTGTCCACCACGGGTCCTAGGCCTGTGGTGGCTTTGCTTTTATCCATTTGAAGGAGGCCCCCATGACCCCGACCCCATTTTCCAATGGAACGAGTCCTCTGGACCAGGTGAAGGTGAGCGGCTATTTCGGCTGCAATACCTTCAACGACCGGGCCATGCGCGAGAAGCTGCCCAAGGATATCTACAAGGCCTTCCGCTCCGCCCACCGCAAGGGGGAACCCCTCTCGCCGGAGATCGCGCGCTCCGTGGCCCACGCCATGAAGGAATGGGCCATGGAGAAGGGGGCGACCCACTACACCCACTGTTTCCTGCCCATGACAGGGGCCACCGCGGAGAAGCACGACGCCTTCATCGCCTGGGACGAAGCCGGCACCGTGATCGAGTGTTTCAGCGGCTCCCAGCTCATCCAGGGGGAATCAGACGCCTCGTCATTCCCCAGCGGGGGCCTCCGGGCCACCTTCGAGGCCCGGGGCTATACGGCCTGGGACCCGGGCAGTCCGGCCTTCCTCATGGAGGGGCCCGGCGGGAGGACCCTCTGCATCCCCACGGCCTTCGTGGGTTACCACGGCGAGGCCCTGGATCACAAGGTGCCCCTGCTGCGTTCCATGGAGGCCCTCAGCAAGGCGGCCCAGGGGGCTCTGGCCCATTTCGGCACCCGCACGTCCCGGGTAATCGCCCAGTGCGGCGCGGAACAGGAGTATTTCCTGGTGGATCTCAAACTGGCCCAGCAGCGCCCGGATCTGCTCTTCGCCAGTCGCAGCCTCCAGGGGGCGCGGCCTCCCAAGGGCCAGGAACTGGAGGATCACTACTTCGGCTCCATCAAGGACCGCGTGCTCGGCTTCATGCAGGACGTGGAAGTGGAGTGCTTCAAGGTGGGCATTCCCGCCAAGACCCGCCACAACGAAGTGGCGCCCAATCAGTTCGAGATCGCGCCGATCTTTGAACCCGCCAACCTCGCCAGCGATCACAACCAGCTCCTGATGGAACTCCTCAAGCGGGTGGCCGAGAAGCATGGCCTGATGTGCCTGCTCCACGAGAAGCCCTTCGCGGGGGTCAATGGCAGCGGCAAGCATGTGAACTGGAGCCTGGCCACCGATGAGGGCCAGAACCTGCTGGAACCCGGGAGCACGCCGGAACAGAACCTGCAGTTCCTGTTTTTCCTGGCGGCGACCCTGAAGGCCATCCACCGCCACGGCGGCCTCCTGCGGGCCGCCATCGCCAGCGCGGGCAACGATCATCGCCTGGGGGCCAACGAGGCTCCCCCGGCCATCATGAGCGCCTTCCTGGGCCGACAACTCAATGCCGTGCTGGACGCCATCGCCCGGGGCGATGTGGCCGATGCCAGCGTCAAGCGCATCCTGGACTTCGGCTTGGCCAACCTGCCCCAGTTGGAGAGGGATGCCACGGACCGCAATCGCACGAGCCCCTTCGCCTTCACGGGCAACAAATTCGAATTCCGGGCCGTGGGGTCGAGTCAGCCCATCGCCTTTCCCCTGGCCGTCATCAATGCCTCCGTGGCGGAGGCCCTCGATTGCCTCAGGGCCGAACTGGAGGGGGAGATCGCCTCGGGCAAGGAGAACGCAGTCGCCCTCCTCGCCGTCCTGCGCAGGGCCGTCCTGGACACCCAGAACATCCGCTTCGAGGGCAACGGCTACGGTGAGGAATGGAAGGCCGAGGCCGAGCGCCGGGGCCTCCCCCATGCCCGGGACACCGTGGCCGCCCTCCACATCTTCGAGGAGGAGGCCACCCGGGAGGTTCTCACGGGCATGGGCATCCTCACGCCGGAGGAATGGGAGGCCCGCATCCATATCCGCCACGAGCAATACCAGAAGACCCTTTCCATCGAGGCCCAGGTATTGCGGGAGATGGCCGAGACCCTGGTGCTGCCGGCCCTCCTGGAGGATCTGCGGCTACGCGCCGATGCGCTGGTGAAGCTGGGGGCCGCCGGGATCGAAGTGCCCGAATCCCTGAAAGCCGCCCTGAAGGGGCAGACGCATCTGGTGGGCCAGGCCCAGGAACGCCTGGTGGCCCTCAAGGCCGCCATGGTGGCTGCGGAAGCGGTGGAAGAACCCACCGCGCGCACGGAGGCCTTCGGGAAGTCCGTGAAGCAGGCTCAAGAAGCCCTACGCCTGCTGCTGGACCAGGCCGAGAAGGATTGCGCCGCCCGGCTCTGGCCCATGCCCGTCTACCGGGAACTATTGGCGCCGCTGATCTGAGTTCGGACCCTATCAGCCGCAGTGCAGATGCCTCTGGACGAGCAGGCGGAGGCTCTCGGCGTTGCCGAAGAGCTTCTCGCTCATGTCCTGGTCGTCGAAGGACTGGAGATTCTGGGCCAGGGCATCGATGAGTCCGGCTGGGAAGATCCCCGCCGCTTCGTAGCGGGCCCGGTCGCGCTTCAGGCATTGGCCGGCCTCGAAGCAGGAGGCGGGAAGCTGCTTGAGTCCCTCCATCTTGCTGGCGTCGGCCCGGACGTAGAGCTCTTCGGCGATCTTCAGGGCGTCGGGGTGCTCCATCCCGAAGCGCGCGGCCACCGCCAGACCCGCCAGGAGCAGATGGACATTGGCTGACCCATCGGGGCTGCGGATTTCCACGGTCTGATTGTTCTCGAAGATGCCCGTGCCGGGGGCTTCGAGGGGATTGGCATCCCGGAGCATCCTGTCGCCCACGCCCACCCAGCCCAGTGGCACGCGCACGAGCACGGAGCGATTGCGGTCGCCCCAGCAGATGCTCGTGGGCGCTTCCTGGTGGGGCACCAGGCGCAGGAAGGAAGTCGGCACGGTGTTGCCGAAGGCCGTGAGGGATTCCGAGCACATCAGGTATCCCGCGATGACTTTCCTGGCGGTATCGGTGAGGCCCTTCTCGTCGGCCATGAGATTCACGCCGTCCTTGACCAGCCGGGTGTGGAAGTGCATGCCGCTGCCGGCCTGGCCCACGATGATCTTGGGGGCGAAGCTCACCTCCAGCCCATGGCGATAGGCCACTTCCCGGAGGGCCCACTTGGCGGTCACCAGCTGATCGGCGGCGTCCTCGATGGGCACGGGCAGGAATTCGATCTCGTGCTGCACCATCTCCAGATCCCCGAAGATGATGTTGCCCACTTCCGCGTGGCCGTACTTGATCATGCCGCCCATTTCGCTGATGACCTGCATGGCCTCGCGCCGCACCAGGCCCCACTTGGAGAAGGGGTGGCTCTCGTGGTAGCCCTTCTGCTCGATGATCGGATAGATGCGATCCACCTCGGAGAAGAGGTAGTACTCCAGCTCGCCCAGGGCCTCCAGTGTGCATCCGGTCTTGGCCTTGAGTTCCTTCTGCGCCTTGCGCAGGATGTACTCGGGGGCGCTCTCCAGGGGCTCGCCCTGGTTGTTGTAGAAGGAGCAGATGAAGTCGAGGGTGGGCACTTCCGTGAAGGGATTGACGAAGGCCGTGCGGTACCGGGGCACCACGTAGAGGTCGCTGGAATCGGCGGAGATGAAGGGGAAGAGGCTGGAGCCGTCCACCCGTTCCCCCATGGAGAGCACCTTCTCCAGGTGGGCCCGGCTATTGATGACGAAGTTCAGCTTCTTGAGACGCCCGTCCCCGGCCACGTAGCGGAAGTTGAACATCCGGATATCGTTTTGCTCGATGAACCGGATGATGTCCTGCTTGGTGAGCTCGGCCGCGGGCTTCCCGAGGGCGCGCACGAGCTTGTTCGGATTGAGAGAAATGACATCACTCATGGGATCTCCATTGATCGCCGGGACAGTCTGACAGACCCCCCTCCGGTGTGGGGCAAGGGGAAGGTGTGATTGACATTGTGTTAAGACTTTTTTGAAAAAAGCTGCTTTCTGCGCAGGTTTGACCAGGCGATCAGGGCCAGCATGGCCGCCAGTGCGGTTCCGCCTGCGACCAGGAAGGCGAAGGTGGTGCCCCGTCGCGCCATCAGGAGGCCCATCAGGGGGCTGGCCAGGAGGGCGGCTAGGCCCAGGGCCGTCTGAAAGGCTCCGAAGCCCGTGCCTCGTTGTTCGGCGGGCAGCAGGTCCGCCAGAAGGGCCTTCTCCACGCCTTCGGTGAGGCCGTAGAAAGCCCCATACCCGAGGAGGGCCATGGCGAAGGTCCCGCGGGAGGAGGCCAGGCCCATCGCTGCATAGGCCATGGCGTAGACCGCCCATCCGAGAGCCAGGAAACGCACACGGCCGAAGCGATCCGAGAGCCTTCCCACGGGCACGGCGAGCGCTGCGGCCAGGGCGTTGAAGACGAGGAACAGGCCCAGGATCTCTCGGAACCCGAAGCCCACCCGCTGGGCCTTGATCACCAGGAAGGCATCACTGGAATTGGCCAGCCCGAAGACGAACACGATGGGCAGGTAGCCTCGGATCTCCTTGGGGAGGCGCCAGGCCAAGCGGTTCGAGGTAAGGGTGGCGCGGGGGATCCGGGGCACCCAAAAGATGAGCAACCCCAGGGTCGCTATGCCCAGGGGCAGGGCGATCCATGCACATATCCGGAAGGTGGTGGCGCCTAAGGGGCCATGACCCACGCCCAGGATCAGGACTAGAGCCAGGCCCGCCATGGCCCCCAGGGTGTCCAGGAACCGCGTGATGCCGAAGTCGCGGCCGGATTTCCCGGAGACTGCGGCATCGGCCACCATGGCGTCCCGAGGGGCGCCTCGCAGGCCCTTGCCCACCCGGTCCAGGACTCGGGAAAGGCCCAGTAGGGTCGGCGAGAACACCGCCAAGTAACAGGCTCGGGCGGCCACGGAGAGGGCGTAGCCCCCCATTACGAAGCTCTTGCGGCTGGTGAAGCGGTCCGAAAGCCAGCCGGAAACGCCCTTCAAGAGCACTGCGATGCTTTCGGCTAGGCCCTCGATGAGGCCCAGGAAGGCGGGGCTGATGCCGAGGGTCAAGGTCAGATGCAGGGGAAGCACCCGGGCCAGAACCTCGCTGGAAAAGTCGTTGAAGAAGGAGACCCAGCCCAGGCGGGCGGCGATGCCAGTGGGAGGGCGGGCAGAGGCCATTCCTCAAGAATAGCCCCTTGGTGGCTGGGGGACCTTCGGCCATCCTGGGGTTCGGTATTGAACCTGTGGGGCCCCCGCGCCATTTGGGAAGCGGACCCTTTTCGGAGGTTGGAGCATGGCGCGTTTGTATCGATGGTTGGGAACTGGCCTGGCGGGCCTCGTGGCGGGGCTTTCGGGTCCCCTGGCTGCCCAGAGCCTCTGGCTCCCGGCCTCTGACCCGGTGGGTATCGCCCGCAGCGGCACGGGTGTGGCCTTTGGTCAGAGCCTGGAGGCCTGCACCCTCAATCCAGCCCTTCTCGTCACCCTTCGCGATGCCTCCAGCGCCTATCTGGGTCTGGGTATGGATATGGCCTCCGCCCAGGATTCCCTGCAATCCACCCAGCGCAGCCTCTTCACCGGTGAGCGGAATCGCGCGCTGCCTTCCTTCGGGGGCGCCTGGAAGGCCAATGATCGCTTTTCCTTTGGTCTCAAGTTCGACGAGCCCTTTCTTCGTCATGGGGAGATCTCCAACCAGAGCACCATCCGTTTCCTGGGGCGAAGCCTCGACCTCAAGGCCGAACGCCTGGAATTCCAGGGGGCCTGGGCCATCCGTCCGGATTTCTCCCTGGGGGTGGGCGTGGGCTTGGCCCGACTGTCCTACGATTTCAGCGCCAATTACCGGGCCCTCGTGCTGGAGGATCCCTCGCTGCCAGCGAGTTCCACGAACCCCATCGAGGCCCTGGCCGAAGTGAGGGCCCAGCAGGGCGGGAAGGTCACGGTGCCCTCCTATTCCCTGGGCTTCCGGTGGGCCCTCCATCCCCGGTGGACCCTGGCCGGGACCTATCAGGCGGCCCTGAGGGGGAACCTGGATCTTCATGCGAGCCAGGGCGGGGATCAGCCCCTGTTCGTGAACCCCTCGGGGTATGGCCTTCCAAACCAGGGCCCGGAGATGAACCTCCGGGAGGCGGCCACGGTGGCAGGGCTCCAATACCAGCCCGGCTCCCGCCGCATCGTGCTGCCGGGCAAGGCCACCCTCGGCCTGCGGCAGCGTGTGAACCAGTTCGTCACCTGGGAACTAGACGTGCACCATATCGAGGGCTCCAGCATGGAACTGCCTTCCTCGCCCACCGTGACCACCCTCAGCGGGGACATCGGCACCGAGCTGCCGACGGGCTTCCGCAGCGGGTTTGGGGTGAGCGCCATGGCGGAGGTGCTGGTGGGCCGCTTCTGGACGCTGCGGGCCGGCGCCTCCTTCGAACCGGCCCTCCAGGATGACGCCAACGTCAATCCGCTCCTCTCCGGGTCGCGGTCGGCGGCCTTTTCCCTTGGTGCGGGCTACCGGATCTGGGGTGGCGAGCTGAATGTGGGCTACCAGTTCCGGCAGAACCTGGATCTCGATAGCTACAACACCGAGGGGACTTGGGACAACTTGGGGTACCGGACCGTGGGCACCAAGACCCGCATCGAGGCCATGGGCCATCTCTGGTCCATCGGCTTCAAGCGGAGTTTCTGAATCCCATGCGCTTTCTCGGTCCCCATGCGTGTGAAGAAGCCCTAGCCCAGGGGGAGCTGCAGGTGCTCCGCATCGCTCCTCCGGCCTGGGAGCGGTGTGCCAAGCTCCGAACCGAGGCCCGGGCCGCGGGTGTGACCGTGCACCGGGAGCCCATGGATAGCCTCGACCGCAGGGCCGAGGGCCAGCGCCACCAGGGTGTGTTGGGAGAAGGGGGCGAGCTGCGTCTGGATTCCATGGAGGCCCTGCTGGACCGTGTGCGGGAACGGGGGAACGCGGCTCTGGTCCTGGCTCTGGACGGCGTGACCGACCCTCATAATTTCGGGGCGATCCTGCGATCCGCCGCGGCGGCGGGGGTGGATGGGGTCGTCTTCCCCGAGCGGCGCAGCGCCCAGGTCAACGATACCGTGGTCCGCGCCAGCGCCGGGACGGCCGCCAGGGTCTCGCTGGTGCGTGTGGTGAATCTCGCCCGCGCTCTGGAGGAGCTCAAGGAGGTCGGAGCCTGGACCTTCGGGTTGGCGGCCGGACCCAAGAGCACGGATTACCTCCGGGAGCCCTTCGATCGGGCCACGGTGCTTGTGCTCGGTTCGGAAGGGGAGGGACTGCACGAGAAGATCGCCGAGCACTGTGACGCTTTGCTCCGCATCCCCATGCCTGGCGGAATCGAGAGCCTGAATGTCTCTGCGGCGGCCTCGGTCATGCTTTTCCGTGTGTTGGCGGTGCGTGCCAATGGAAGCCGCTGAACTTTTCCGGTTGTGGTCGGGCGATGTGCGTGATATCTTTCGGATTCCCTATCAGGAAAGCTTTGCCCCGCAGAGCTACCGGATGAGGAAGATTGACAACCGAATACAATGCCGAGATGGCCGAGTGGTTAATGGCAGCAGACTGTAAATCTGCCACGCAACGCGTTACGGAGGTTCGAATCCTTCTCTCGGCACCACCCATCCAGTCCTTTCGAGGAAGGCTGGTCAGCAAGCGGGAATAGCTCAGTTGGTAGAGCGTCAGCCTTCCAAGCTGAATGTCGCGGGTTCGAACCCCGTTTCCCGCTCCAGAAGTTCCAGGCCCATATAGCTCAGTGGTAGAGCGCGTCCTTGGTAAGGACGAGGTCGCCGGTTCAATCCCGGCTGTGGGCTCCACTTCTTTCGTCCCTCGCACGTTTCATCAATTCCACCCACCTCAGGAGGCAACAGTGGCCAAGGAGAAATTCGATCGCTCGAAGCCGCATGTCAATATCGGCACCATCGGTCACGTGGATCACGGTAAGACCACGCTGACGGCTGCCATCACCTTCGTGCTCGCCAAGAAGTTTGGTGGCGCTACCAAGAGCTACGAGGAGATCGACTCCGCTCCCGAGGAAAAGGCCCGTGGGATCACGATCAACACCGCTCACGTGGAATACCAGACGACCCGGCGCCACTACGCGCACGTGGATTGCCCTGGTCACGCCGATTACATCAAGAACATGATCACCGGCGCGGCCCAGATGGACGGCGCGATCCTCGTGGTTGCTGCCACCGACGGCCCCATGCCTCAGACCCGCGAGCACATCCTGCTGGCCCGTCAGGTCGGTGTGCCCTCTCTGGTCGTGTTCATGAACAAGATGGACATCGCCGATCTGGAGCTGGCCGAACTGGTGGAGATGGAACTCCGCGAGTTGCTTTCCGCCTATGACTTCCCTGGAGACGAGATCCCCATCATCAAGGGTTCGGCTCGTCTGGCTCTGGACAAGGCCGTGGGCGGCGATATCGACGCCCCTGAAGTGGCCTGCATCTATGAGCTGATGGACGCCGTTGATAACTACATCCCGGATCCGGCCCGTCCCAAGGACAAGGCCTTCCTGATGCCCATCGAAGACGTGTTCACCATCACCGGTCGCGGCACCGTCGTGACCGGCCGCATCGAGGCCGGTGTGGTCAAGGTTGGCGAGGAAGTCGAGATCGTCGGCATCAAGCCCACTGTGAAGAAGGTCGTCACCGGCATCGAGATGTTCAAGAAGCTGCTCGATCAGGGTGAAGCGGGCGATAACGCGGGCATCCTGCTCCGCGGTGTCGAGCGCAAGGATGTGGAACGTGGTCAGGTGCTGGCCAAGCCCGGTAGCATCAAGCCCCACTCCAAGTTCACGGCTGCGGTCTACGTGCTGGGCAAGGATGAAGGCGGTCGTCACACGCCCTTCTTCAATAAGTATCGTCCCCAGTTCTTCTTCCGGACCACGGATGTGACGGGCTCTATCACCCTGGAAGCCGGTCGCGAGATGGTCATGCCCGGTGACAACGTCACCCTGACGGTGGAGCTCATCTGCCCCGTGGCCATGGAAAAGGGTCTTAAGTTCGCCATTCGCGAAGGCGGCCGCACGGTCGGTTCTGGTCGCGTCGACGAAGTCATCGAGTAGCTGAAACAGCAAGGATTCCGTCATGCGCGATATCGTTCAATTGCAGTGCGCTGAATGCAAGCGCAAGAACTACAGCACAACCAAGAACAAGAGAACCACCACCGGCAAGCTTGAATTCAAGAAATTCTGCCGGTTCTGTGGCGGCCACAAGATTCATCGCGAAGCGAAGTAGGTCGGACGCCGGACTCTGCCTCAGGGCGGGGTTCGGCGCTAGCCTCTTGACTATAGGGGAGTAGCTCAGCTGGCAGAGCAGCGGACTCCAAATCCGCAGGTCGCAGGTTCGACCCCTGTCTCCCCTGCCACTTCGTTTCGGCCCCAGCCTTTCGCGCTGGGGCCGGTTTATTGAAAGTCCGCCCGCTGAGGGGGTACATCTTGATCACCACCATCAAGCAGCAAACGAAGGACCTCCTCGCCGAACTCAACCGCGTGGATTGGCCAACCAAGGAGAAGGTGATGAGCTCCACCGGAGCCGTCGTCGTCGTCTCCCTATTTGTGGCGGTCTTCCTGTACACCGCAGACCGGTGCATTACCTGGGGGATGAGCTTCATCCTCCCTAACCACTAGGCCTGGAGGACGCATGACTGATCTCATCGGCACTCAGCAGGCCCCGATTCCCGTCGAGGCTATTCCAGAACAGAAACTGGCCTGGTTCATCATTCACACCTACTCGGGCTACGAAGCCAAGGTGATGGAGAGCTTGCGGCAGCGCATCAAGATGGAAGCCCGGGACACCTCTTTCGGCGATATTCAGATCCCAGAAGAGACCTACGAAGAAATGAAGGTGGATGCCAAGAGCGGGAAGAAGGAGCGCATTCTCAAGAAGCGCAAATCCTTCCCCGGCTACCTGCTCGTGCAGATCGCCGTCACCAAGAAGGGCGCGATCTCCGAAATGGAGGATGCCGATTGGCATCTGGTGCGTAATACGCCCAAGGTGACCAGCTTCGTCGGCGCCAATAAGAAGCGGCCCACGCCCCTCACGGATGATGAAGTCCGGCAGATCATGAACCACACCGAGGAGACCCAGGAGCGGCCCAAGCCTAAATTCCACTTTGAAAAGGGTGAAAAGGTCCGTATCATAGACGGCCCCTTCGCTAATTTTGAAGGGGATGTGGATGAGATCCACGAGGAACGTTCCACCATCAAGGTGATGGTGACGGTCTTCGGGCGCAGCACCTCCGTCGAACTCGATTTCATCCAGGTTGAAAAACGCTGACGCGTTTTCAAAAGGCTTCGAAACGCAGACCAGGCACGCGGTAATCCTGCCGCACGCCCTTGAAGGCAGCAGTCGCCGGCATTTGCCGGAATCCGCTGCGGGAAAGGAAGACGAACATGGCAAAGAAGGTCACCGGATACATCAAGCTGCAGCTTCCCGCAGGCGAAGCCACCCCGGCCCCTCCCGTGGGCCCGGCTCTTGGCCAGCACGGCGTCAATATCATGGAATTCGTGAAGCAGTTCAACGCGAAGTCCGTGGGTGCCGTGGAGAAGGGCACCATCGTTCCCGTGGTGATCACGGTCTTTGGTGACCGCAGCTTCAGCTTCATCCTGAAGACGCCCCCCGCGGCCGTCCTCATCAAGAAGAAGCTCGGCCTCGACAAGGGCAGCGCCACGCCTAACAAACAGAAGGTGGGCAAGCTCACCAAGGTGCAGCTCGAAGAGATCGCCAAGGCCAAGATGCCCGATCTCAATGCCGGCAGCCTCGAATCGGCCATGCGCTCCATCGCCGGCTCCGCGCGCTCCATGGGCGTCGAGGTCGTTGACTGATTGTTTTTTTGCGGAGGACCGCAGCGTGCGGAACTCCCGGTAACCGCGACCGTTATCGCGGAAGATCTTCCGAAGAGGAGTAGTTATGGCAAAACCTGGCAAGAAGTACCGGGCTGCCGCCTCCACGATCGAGGATCGCCCTTATGACCTCAAGGATGCGCTCACTGCCATCAAGGACGTGGCTTACGCCAAGTTCGATGAGACTGTGGAATTGCACATGAGGCTCGGTGTCGACCCCCGCCACGCGGACCAGATGGTTCGCGGCACCATCGTCCTGCCCCATGGAACGGGCAAGACAATGCGGGTGGCCGTCATCGCTGGAGGCGAAAAGATCAAAGAGGCGGAAGCCGTGGGCGCAGAGATCGTCGGTGGCGACGATCTTGTGGAACGCATCGCAGGCGGTTTTCTGGAATTCGACGCCCTCGTGGCGACGCCTGACATGATGAAGGGCGTGGGTCGTCTCGGTAAGGTGCTCGGTCCCCGAGGCCTCATGCCGAACCCCAAGACCGGAACCGTGACCTTCGACGTGGCCAAGGCCATCAAGGAGATCAAGGCCGGAAAGGTGGAATACCGCGTCGACAAGACCGGCATCATCCATGCTGGTGTGGGCAAGCTGTCCTTCGGAGTTGAGAAGCTGGTGGAAAACGCCCGCGCCCTCATCAACGCCGTGCAGAAGGCCAAACCGTCCGCAGCCAAGGGCAAGTACGTCATGGCCATTCACTTGGCTTCGACGATGGGCCCCAGCGTGACCGTGTCCACCAGCATTGTTGAGAAGTGAGGCGGAGCATGGAACGCGAACAGAAGCATCAAGAAGTGACCCTCCTCCAGGGTACATTCACCTCGGCTAAGTCTGCGGTGGTGCTGGGCTTCAAGGGCCTCAGCGTGGTCAAGGACACGGCCTTCCGAAAGAACATCCGCGAGAGCAAGGCCCATTACCGGGTGTCCAAGAACACCCTGTTGCGCCTGGCCGTGAAGGAAACCCCCTTTGAAGTGCTCACTCCACATTTCAAGGGCGCCACGGCCGTCGCGACCAGCGAAGGCGATATCGTCTCCCTCGCCAAGGCTGTGAGCGTCTTCCTGAAGGATAATCCGGCGGCTAATTTCAAGGGCGCCATCCTCGATGGGAAGGCCGTCTCGATCCAGGAGTTCCAGGCCATTGCCGAACTCCCGAGCCGCGACGTGCTCATCAGCAAGCTGCTCTATCTCATGCAGTACCCTGTTTCCGGCTTGGCCATTGCTTTGGACCAGATCCGGCAGCAGAAGGAAGGCGCGGCTTAGCGAAGCGTTGCTTGGCTAGAGTCGCTTCACCTCAACCCCGAATCTCAATTCCGAGAGGAGTACCCCATGGCTCTCACCGCCGATCAGTTGATCCAGGAAATCGAATCCATGACCGTTCTCGAGCTGGCCAGCTTGGTCAAGGCTCTTGAAGAGCGCTTCGGCGTCTCTGCCGCCGCCGTCTCCGTGGGGGGTGGTTCCGCCGCCCCTGCCGCCGCCGCCGAAGAGCAGACCGAATTTGACGTCGAGCTCACCGAAACGGGCGCCAACAAGCTGAACGTCATCAAGGCGGTCCGCGAGATCGTCCCCGGCCTCGGCCTCAAAGAGGCTAAGGACTTGGTGGACGGCGCTCCCAAGGTCGTCAAGGAAGGCGCGACCAAGGAAGAGGCTGCCAAGATCAAGGAAAAGCTTGAGGCAGCCGGCGCCAAGGTCACGATTAAGTAGACCGTTCCCGCTGGAAACGCAAAGCGCGAGGCGCCGGGTGTGCCTTGCGCTTTGCGCTTTGCGCCTCTCGCGTAAAGTGGTATGCTTATTCCTTACGCCCGGGTCGGCGCCCCGGGCAGGCAGAACCCAGCCACCACGAAGGGCTTCGGTTGCTATACATCCCCTGCACGTGCATGTCCAAGTCGTTGGGGTCAGCTTCCTTCCGGAACGGATGGAAGACTGGCCCTTGGCTTGTGGGCGCGTGTCATGCCGTTGAAGAATTCAAACCTGTGCCTCTCCGGGGGGCCGCTGCGGCGGTTCCCGGCATGATCCTGGAGTGAACCATGAGCGTCCAGCAGAACATTTATCGCCAGCGTCATTCGTTCTCGAAGATTCGCTCCCTGGTTCCGATCCCGAACCTGATCGATATTCAGAAGCGCAGCTATGACGAATTCCTCCAGATGAACCTGCTCCATGGTGAGCGGGAGAATCGCGGGCTGAAATCCGTCTTCGATTCCATGTTCCCCGTGCACAACGGCAAGAACCCCGATGGTTCGGATGCCGTCCTCGAGGTCGAGTTCGTCGATTACACCGTCGGCCACTGGGCCTGCAAGTGCGGCAAGAACGAAGGGCTCGGTCATCTGCGCACCACCTGCAAGATCTGCGGCCATCACATCGTGGCCGAGCATCCCAAGGATCCCTCCGTCGATTGCCCGAAGTGCGGCACCCGAAACAAGAACGAAGCCACCATCTGCGATGTCTGCAACGAGCCTGTGGGGCTCCACTCCAAGATGAGCCTCGAGGAGTGCACGGAGCGCGGGTCCACGATGGCTGCGCCCCTGAAGATTCGCGTGCGCCTCAATCAATTCGAGAAGGACGATAAGGGCAATCGCAAGTACAAGCAGAGCCAGGAATCCGAGGTCTACTTCGGCGATATTCCGACGATGACCGATCGCGGCACCTTCATCATCAACGGCACGGAGCGCGTGATCGTTTCCCAGCTGCACCGCAGCCCTGGGGTCTTCTTCGCGATCTCCAACGACAAGTCCCTCTACAGCGCCCAGATCATTCCCTACCGCGGTTCCTGGATCGAGTTCGAACTCGATACCAAGGGACTGCTGTATGCCCGCATCGATCGCAAGCGCAAGTTCCTGGGCTCGACCTTCCTGCGTGCCCTGGGGCTCTTCGATGAGCGCCTGGCGGACAACCAGGCCATCCTGTCCCACTTCTACACGCCCTACCACTTCTCGTTGAAGAAGGAACTCATCTATCTGGCACCCTGCGAGCTCTTGGTGGGCCAGAAGGCGCTGGAAGACCTGAAGGACCCGAAGACCAAGGATCTCATCGTCGAGACGGGCAAGGTCATCAGCCGCCGCCTCATGGAGAAGATGCAGAAGGCCGAGATCAAGGGCGTCCTGGTGGAGCGGAGCCTGCTCGATGGCGCCATCCTGCTGGAGGACGTGGTCAACATGAACACCGGCGAGGTACTGCTGGAGTCCAATGACGCCTTCCTGCAGACCCATCTCGAGATGTTCCTCGCCAATAACGTCAGCGATTTCGTGGTGGCCTTCCCCGACCAGGACGCCACCGGCAAGGTGCTGAGCGAAACGCTCTCCAAGGATCACACGGAGGATCCCGAGGAAGCGGGCAAGGAGCTCTTCAAGAAGATCCGGCCCGGTGAGCCCGCCACGCTGGAATCCAGCAAGAAGCTCATCTACGCCATGTTCTTCGATAACCAGAAGTACGATCTCTCCAAGGTTGGCCGTCACAAGATGAACGCCAAGCTGGGTGAGGGTGCGGATGCCGATTTGGATCTGCGCACCCTGCGCACAGAGGATTTCGTCAACACCGTCCATTACCTGCTGCGCCTGAAGAAATACGACACCACGCGTTCCGATCGGGTGGATGAAGTGGCTCCCGTGCGCAAGGACGATATCGATCATCTCGGCAACCGCCGTGTGCGGTCGGTGGGTGAGCTTCTGGAAAACTGCTTCCGCGTGGGCCTGGTCCGCGTGCAGCGCGCCATCAAGGAGAAGTTCTCCATGGCGCAGGATCCCAATAATCCTCTGCAGCCCCACGATCTTATCAACAGCAAGCCCGTCATCGCGGCCATGAAGGAGTTCTTCGGTTCCAGCCAGCTCTCCCAGTTCATGGACCAGACCAATCCGCTCTCGGAGATCACGCACAAGCGTCGCCTCTCCGCCCTCGGACCGGGAGGCCTGAGCCGCGACCGTGCGGGCTTCGAAGTGCGCGACGTGCATACGTCCCACTACGGGCGCATCTGCCCCATCGAGACGCCGGAAGGCCCGAACATCGGCCTCATCTCCAGCCTGTCCTGCTACGCCCGCATCAACGAGTTCGGCTTCATCGAGAGCCCCTATCTCAAGGTCGAGAACGGGAAGATCGTGCAGTTCGCCAAGATCACGCATGTGGGCGATCTCAAGCTCGAGGACGTGACCATCGTCGACGCCAAGACGGGTGTGGAACTCCGTCCCGAGGCCCTCAAGGCCCTCACCTCGCTCTACCAGCAGGTCGTTCCCCTGGTGCAGATGGAGGCGGCCAACAAGAAACTGGAGAAGGCTGGCGCGCGTCCGGCGCGCTTCGAAATGCATGCCTTCTACCTCTCCGCGTGGGAGGAGGATGTCCATGTCATTGCCCAGGCCAACGTGGAACTGGACGAAAATGGCGTCATCAGTGATGAACTCGTAGCGGCCAGGGTCGCCGGCGAAACCAAGATGGTGGAGCGCGAGAAGATCACGCTCATGGATGTGAGCCCCAAGCAGGTCGTCTCCGTGGCCGCCAGCCTCATTCCCTTCCTAGAGAACGACGACGCCAACCGAGCCTTGATGGGCGCCAACATGCAGCGCCAGGCCGTTCCTCTCATCCGCACCGAGGCCCCCATTGTGGGCACCGGGATGGAATACTATGCCGCCAAGGATTCCGGCGTCTGCGCCATCTGTCGCCGATCCGGCATCGTGGAGACGGTGGATGCCAACCGCATCGTGGTGCGGGTAGAGGACGATCCCGAGACCGAGGGCGAAGAGAGCGGCGTCGATATCTACACGCTGGTCAAATACGCCCGCTCCAATCAGAACACCTGCTACAACCAGGTGCCCCTGGTCAAACAGGGCGAGTATGTGGCCAGCGGGCAGATCCTGGCCGACGGCCCTTGCTGCGACAAGGGTGAGCTGGCCATCGGCCGCAACCTGATCGTGGCCTACATGCCCTGGCGTGGCTACAACTTCGAGGACGCCATCCTCATCAGTGAGCGCGTCGTCAAGGAGGACCTCTACACCACGATCCATATCGAGGAGTTCGAGGTCCACGCTCGGGACACCAAGCTGGGTCCCGAAGAGATCACCCGGGATATTCCGCAGATCCGCGAGGAGATGCTCAAGAACCTCGACGAATCCGGCATCATCCGCATCGGCGCCACCGTGCGCCACGGCGACATCATGGTGGGTAAGGTGACGCCCAAGGGCGAAACCATCCTTTCCCCTGAGGAAAAGCTCCTCCGCGCCATCTTCGGCGAGAAGGCCTCCGATGTGAAGGACGCCAGCCTGACCGTGCCTCCCGGCATCGAGGGCACCGTGGTGGATGTCAAGGTCTTCACGCGCAAGGGCCAGGAGAAGGATCTCCGCACCAAGCAGATCGAGCATGATCAGATCCTCAAGTGGCACCGGGATCTCGAGGACGAAGAGCGCATCATTCGCGCCGAGGCCAAGAAGAAGATCGTGGCTCTGCTGAAGAACAAGGAGCTGTCCGATCCTCTGGCCGATGAGAAGGGCAAGGAACTCCTGCCCAAGGCCAAGAAACTCACCCAGAACATGCTCGAAGCCGTCCCCTACCAGCGCTTCCGCCAGATCACGGTGGCCGCCGGCAAGGAGCGTCTGGAGGCTCAGGTCCTGGATATCCTCGACAAGACCGAGAGCCAGCTGAAGGTGCTGCGCGACATCCTGAATGAGCGAGTCGAGCGTCTCGAGAAGGGCGACGAATTGATGCCCGGCGTTCTCAAGACCGTCAAGTGCTATGTGGCCGTGAAGCGCAAGCTTCAGGTTGGTGACAAGATGGCCGGTCGCCACGGCAATAAGGGCGTCGTCAGCCGCATCCTTCCCATGGAGGACCTGCCCTACTTGGCCGACGGCACTCCCGTCGATATCGTGCTGAATCCCTTGGGCGTGCCTTCCCGTATGAACATCGGGCAGATTTTGGAAGCCCATCTCGGGTGGGCCGGCAAGGTCCTGGGCATCACCTTCGCCACGCCTGTTTTCGACGGCGCCAAGGTGGAAGCCATCAAGGATTTCCTGTCCAAGGCTCACGAGAAGAAACCCGCTGGTGCTGGCGTCAATGTCAAGGTGGAGCGCTACGATTCCTCCACGGGCCAGATGGAAACCCTGGCGATTCCCGATGGCAAGGTCATTCTCTACGACGGCCTCACCGGGGAAGCCTTCGAGCAGCCCGTGGTGGTCGGATGCACCTATATGCTGAAGCTCCACCATCTTGTGGATAACAAAATCCATGCGCGGAGCATTGGGCCCTACAGCCTCATCACCCAGCAGCCCCTCGGCGGCAAGGCCCAGTTCGGTGGCCAGCGCTTCGGCGAAATGGAAGTGTGGGCGCTGGAGGCCTACGGCGCGGCTCACGTGCTGCAGGAACTCCTCACCTACAAGTCCGATGATATGCACGGACGCACCCAGATCTACCAGGCCATCATCAAGGGCGAACCCATCAAGGATCCGGGCCTGCCCGAGAGTTTCAACGTCGTGACCAAGGAACTCAACGCCCTGTGCATCGATGTGTCCATGCTCACCCGCGAGGAACTGGAGCCCCAGGAAGAACAGGAAGCTCCCGTCTTTACGATCGAAGCGTGACGTCGGGACTCCGGTCCCGCCTGCCTGATCCAGCGAGAAGCCTGATCCAGCGAATAGATTGACGAGGTCACTATGTTTCCTGAGCCCCAGAACATCAATGCCTACGAATGCATCCGGGTCAGCCTGGCCAGTCCAGACGTGATCCGCTCCTGGTCCCACGGCGAAGTGACAAAGCCCGAGACCATCAATTACCGCAGCCTCAAACCCGAGCGTGATGGCCTATTCTGCGCTCGCATCTTTGGGCCTGTGAGTGACTGGGAATGCCTCTGCGGCAAGTACAAGCGTCAGAAGTTCAAGGGCGTCATCTGCGACAAGTGCGGCGTCGAAGTCACCAAGAAGGCCGTGCGCCGTGAGCGCATGGGCCACATCCAGCTGGCCTCTCCGGTCAGTCATGTGTGGTTCTTCAAGGGTGTCCCCAGCCGCATTGGATACCTGTTGGACATTCCCCTCAAGGACCTCGAGCGTGTGCTCTACTTCGAGGCCTATGCAGTCGTCGACCCCGGCGAAACGGCCTTGAAAGAGCGCGAGATCCTCGCGGAGGACAAGTACCGCGAGTACAAGATGGAACACGGCGAGAAATTCCGCGCCATGATGGGTGCCGAGGCCATCAAGGAACTCCTCAAGCGCGTGGATATCGAGGCCCTGGCCATCGAGCTGCGCGTGGCCATGAAGGCCGAGAGCTCCAGCCAGAAACGCCTCAAGATCGCCAAGCGCCTCAAGGTGACCGAAGCCTTCCTGCACAGCTCCAATAAGCCCGAATGGATGATTCTCGATGTGGTGCCCGTGCTGCCCCCCGAGTTGCGCCCCTTGGTGCCCCTCGACGGCGGCCGCTTCGCCACCTCCGATTTGAATGATCTCTACCGCCGCGTCATCAACCGCAATAACCGCCTGAAGAAGCTGTTGGAACTGCGGGCTCCCGAAGTGATCGTGCGCAACGAAAAGCGCATGCTCCAGGAGGCCGTGGACGCCCTCTTCGAGAACGGCAAGCGGGGCCGCCTCCTGCGAGGCGTCAGCAACCGTCCCTTGAAGTCCCTTTCGGACGCCCTCAAGGGCAAGCAGGGGCGCTTCCGTCAGAACCTGCTGGGCAAGCGCGTGGACTACTCCGGTCGTTCCGTCATCGTGGTGGGCCCGGACCTCAAGCTGCACCAGTGTGGCCTTCCCAAGAAGATGGCCCTGGAACTCTTCAAGCCCTTCATCTTCAACCGCCTCGAACACAAGGGCCATGCCGCCACCATCCGTCAGGCCAAGGAAATGGTCGAACAGGGTGTGCCCGAGGTCTGGGATGTGCTCGACGAAGTGATCCAGAACCATCCCGTCCTGCTCAACCGCGCACCGACGCTGCATCGCCTGGGCATCCAGGCCTTCCAACCCGTGCTGGTGGAGGGCAAGGCCATCAGGCTGCACCCCCTCGTCTGCACGGCCTTCAATGCCGATTTCGACGGCGATCAGATGGCCGTCCACGTTCCCCTCAGTCCCATGGCCCAGATCGAAGCCAAGGTGCTGATGATGTCCACCCAGAACATCATCAATCCCTCCAACGGCAAGCCCAACGTGGTGCCCAGTCAGGACATCGTGCTCGGCGCCTACTACCTGACCAAGAAGCGGGTGGGTCGCAGGGGCGAGGGCATGACCTTCGGCAACATGGACGAGATCGTGGCTGCCCACGATGCCAAGGTCGTCGACACCCACGCCATCATCCGCATGCGCTATACCGGCGAGGTCGTCGACACCGAAGAATGGCATCGGCTGGATCCCAAGAAACATTCCGAACAGGAAGTCTTCGAGTGCCCGAGCCGCATGGCGGAGCGGGAACTGCTCACGACCACCGTGGGCCGCGTGATCTTCAACCGCGGCTTGCCGGCGAAATTCCCCTTCATCAACGGCCTGCTCAAGAAGGAGGGTCTGCTCTCCCTGGTGAATCGCGCCTACAAGCTGAACGGTCCCGAAGTCACCATCGAGCTGCTGGACGCCATGAAGGATCTGGGCTTCCAGTGGGCCATGCGCGCCGGCGTCTCCGTGGGCATCGATGATCTCGTCGTGCCGCCCACCAAGGCCAAGCTTCTCAAGGAAGCCTCCGACCAGGTCAAGGCCATCGAGTATGAGTACTATCACGAAGGCAAACTGGACGCCGCCACGCGCTACAACCGCATCCTCGAGGTATGGGGCAAGACCGCCGAGCAGGTGGCCAGCGACATGATGAAGGAGCTCGAGAAGCGGAACGACAACGATCCCTATCTCAACTCCATCTACATCATGGCCGACTCCGGCGCCCGTGGTTCCAAGACCCAGATCCGCCAGGTGGCCGGTATGCGTGGCCTCATGGCCAAGCCCTCGGGCGATATCATCGAGACCCCCATCAAGGCCAACTTCAAGGAAGGCCTGAACGTGCTCGAGTACTTCACCTCGACGCACGGCGCCCGCAAGGGCCTGGCCGATACGGCCCTCAAGACCGCCGATTCCGGCTACCTCACCCGCAAGCTGGTGGATGTGGCTCAGGACGTCATCATCAACGAGGATGACTGCGGCACCCTGGACGGCATCGAGGTGAAGGCCATCGTCAACAGCGACGGCACCATCCGCGCTCGCCTCCGGGACCGGATCTTCGGTCGTGTGGTGCTTGAAGATGTGGTGGATCCCTACAACAAGACCATCGTGGCCGCCGCCGGCACCCTCATCGGCGAGGAACTGGCCTTCACCATCGAGACCTCGGGCATCACGAGCGTCAAGATCCGCTCGGTGCTCACCTGCGATGCCCGTCGTGGCGTCTGCGCCATGTGCTACGGTCTGAACCTTTCCACGGGCAAGCTCGTGGATCTGGGCGAGGCCACCGGCGTCATCGCCGCCCAGTCCATCGGAGAACCGGGCACCCAGCTCACCATGCGCACCTTCCACGTGGGTGGGGCCGCCAGCCGCGCCAGCGAGAAGAGCACCCACGAGGCCCAGATCAAGGGCCATGTGAAGCTCGATGGAATCAAGGCCGTGGAGCGGGTCATCATTGCTGAGGATGGCGCTTCCACCGAAGAGATGGTCGCTCTATCCCGTTCCGGTTCCATCCTGGTGGTGGATGCCGATGGCAACGAACGCGAACGTTACAAGGTCGCGCCGGGGGCCATCATCCGCGTCAAGGATGGCGAAGTGGTCGAACCCAAGACCCTGCTGGCCGAATGGGATCCATACAACGACTACCTCATCAATGAAAAGGCCGGCATTGCCGACTTCAAGGAATTCGAACTCAACTCCTCCTATCAGGAAGAGAAGGATCAGATCACGGGTCGTTTCCGCAAGCGCATCATCGACCCCACCGACGACAAGCTGCACCCCCACATCAACATCAAGGGCGAGAACCACAAGATCCTGCAGCGCTACAACATCCCCACCGGCGCCTATGTGGAGATCGAGGATGGTCAGGAACTTCAGCCCGGTGATGTGCTCGCCAAGACGCCTCGCCAGCAGGCCAAGACCTCGGATATCACGGGCGGTCTGCCGCGCGTGACCGAACTCTTCGAGGGCCGCCGTCCCAAGGATCCCGCCATCATCAGTGAGGTGACGGGCATCGTGAGGTATGGCAATCGCGTCCGCGGCCAGCAGAAGGTCATCGTCGAAAATGTCGAGACCAGCGAGAAGGGCGAGTACCTCATCCCTCGCGGCAAGCACATCCAGGTCCAGGACGGCGACGAGATCATCGCGGGCGAAAAGCTCACCGAAGGCGCCGTCAGCCCCCACGATCTCCTCAAGGTCCAGGGCGAAAAGGCCCTCCAGGCCTTCCTCGTCAATGAGGTCCAGGAGGTCTATCGGGCCCAGGGTGTGGTCATCAACGACAAGCACATCGAGGTGATCATCCGGCAGATGATGCGCTGGGTCCTCATCACCGATGTGGGCGATACGCCGATGATCGTGGAAGAGAAGGTCGACAAGCACCGTTTCAAGGAAATCAACGAGCAGACGCTCCAGAAGGATACGGACAACAAACCCGCCACCTGCGAGCCCCAGCTCCTGGGCATCACCAAGGCGGCTCTCACCTCCGAGTCCTTCATCTCTGCGGCCTCCTTCCAGGAAACCACGCGCGTGCTCACCGAAGCCGCCCTCGAAGGTCGCGTAGACTATCTGCGTGGGCTCAAGGAGAACGTGATCCTGGGTCGGTTGATCCCGGCGGGCACAGGCATGCCGATCTACCGAAACCTGGAGATCGAGGAGGGTCAGTATCCCGAAGCGCGCGAGGACAGCACCATCGGCCCCGAGGACTTCGACGACGAATACAGCCGCATGGCTGCCCACGTCGAAGAACTGCAGGGCATGTCCGAAGTGGACGGCGAGGATATCTAGGAAGTTCCTCTCTGAATGGGAAACGCCCGCCATCCGGCGGGCGTTTTTTTTGGCCTGCTTTTCTAATTCTCGAACGATCCGCGCTGGCAAACAGAAGGGGCCCTGACGGGGCCCCTTCTGTTATGCGGAGTTAACGGTGTTGGGGCTTAGCGCCTGGGTGCGCGGGGGCGCCGGGGGCGCTCCTCGCTGGCGGCGGGTTCGCCTTCGGTGGGAGCCTGGCCTTCCTCGCCTTCGACCTTGGGCAACAGGGCCTTGCGGCTAAGCTTGATCTTGCCGCGCTCGTCGACGCCGATGCACTTGACCATGATCTCCTGGCCTTCGCTCACTTCGTCGGCGGGATTGGCGACCCGGTAGGGGGCCATTTCACTCACGTGCAGCAGGCCATCGATGCCGGGGAGGATCGTCACGAAGGCGCCGAATTCGACGACTTTGGCGACCTTGCCCAGGTAGGTGGCGCCCACTTCGGCGCTCTGAATGAGATCGCCGATCATCTTGAGGGCGACCTGCAGCTTCTCCTGGGTGGGTCCGGAAACCTGGCAGAGGCCGTTGTCATCGATGTTCACGTCGCAGCCGCTGGTCTCGATGATGCCGCGGATGGTCACGCCGCCCTTGCCGATGACGTCGCGGATCTTTTCCTTGGGGAGCTGGAGGCTGTGCATCTGGGGAGCGTTGCCCGCGAATTCGGCGCGAGGTGCGGCCAGCACGTTGCCCATTGCGGCCAGCAATTCCAGGCGGCCCTTCTTGGCCTGGTCAAGGGCCTTGGTGAGGATCGCGGTGGTGATGCCGCCGATCTTGATATCCATCTGGAGGGCAGTGATGCCATTGGGCGTGCCGGCCACCTTGAAGTCCATATCGCCATAGTGGTCTTCCTGACCGGCGATATCGGTGAGCACCACAAACTTGTCGCCATCGCTGACGAGGCCCATGGCCACGCCGGCCACCGGTGCCTTCAGCTTGATGCCTGCGTCCATCAGTGCCAGGGTGCCGCCGCAGATGGTGGCCATGGAGCTGGAGCCGTTGCTCTCGGTGATATCGCTGACCACGCGCACGGTGTAGGGGTTCTGCTCGGCGTCAGGCATCATGGCGAAGAGGGAGCGCTCGGCCAGCATGCCGTGACCGATCTCCCGGCGTCCGGGGCCACGGTTGGGCTTGCATTCGCCCACGGAGTAGCCGGGGAAGTTGTAGTGCAGGTAGAACTTCTTCTTGTACTCCTCTTCCAGGCCATCGATGATCTGGATGTTTTGGAGGGTGCCCAGGGTGGTGGTGACCATGGCCTGGGTCTCGCCGCGGGTGAAGAGGCAGGAACCGTGGGAGGAAGGCAGGACGCCCACTTCGATGTTGAGGGGGCGGATCTGGTCGAACTTGCGGCCATCCAGGCGCACGCCCTGCTTGAGGACGGCATTGCGGAACAGGGTCTCCTTGAGGAGTTCGAAGCTGGCGACGACCTCCTTCTTCAGCTCAGGCTTTTCGGTGGCCAGGGCCTTGACGGCTTCCTTCTTGAGGGCGTCGATGGCCTTGTAGCTCTCGATCTTCACCTTCATGGTGAGGGCCTTGAAGAGCTTCTCGGCGAAGGTGTCAGCCACCTGCTTATAGATATCCTGGTTCAGCTCGACTTTCACCGGCACCATCTTGGCCTTGCCGACCTTGGCCTGGAGCTCCTGCTGGAGCTTCACCAGGATGCGGATCTGCTCCTGGCCGAATTCCAGGGCCTTCACCATATCGGCTTCCTGCACTTCCTGGGCGCCGCATTCGACCATCACCAGGGCCTCGTCCGTGCCGGCCACGACCAGATCGAGATCGCTGCCCTCGCGCTGATCGGTGGTGGGGTTCACCACGAGCTGCCCGTTGACGCGGCCCACCCGCACACCGCCCACGGGGCTGTGGAAGGGGATCTCGCTGATGATGAGGGCCGCCGAGGCACCCACCAGGGCCAGGACTTCCGGGGCATGCTGGCCATCGTAGCTGATGACCTGGCAGGTGATCATGGTGTCGCCGTTGTAGCCTTCCTCGAAGAGGGGGCGCAGGGGGCGATCGATGAGGCGGCTGGTGAGGGTTTCTTTCGTGGTCTGCTTGCCCTCGCGCTTGAACCAGCCGCCAGGGATCTTGCCGGCGGCAAAGACGGGTTCGCGATAGTCCACCGTGAGGGGGAAGAAGTCGATGCCTTCCCGGGGATCGGCGGTGCAGACGGCCACCAGGACCATGGTGTCGCCCTGGCGGACGACCACGGAGCCGGCGGCCTGCTTGGCGATGCGCCCCGTCTCGAGGCTGATGGGGGTTCCGCCGAGATCCACGCTGACGGTGGTGGGGTGGAAAGTTAATGTATTCATGAAGTCTCCTGGGGTAATGGCCCCGCTCATGTCCCCGGCGCGATCGCTCCATGAAACCCTCCGCCAGATCGAGATTGATGGGGAGGTGGGCTTCCTGCAGAGGTCGCCGCCGAGGCGATTGATATTCCCGGAAAGTTTACCATGGGAGGGTAGGTCTCCCGCCTTCCTTGAGGGGGCTGCCCACCTGGGCGTGAATAGAATTCCCAAAATGGTGCCTTGCGCTTTTCGGGCCGTCACCTTACCTTCCCCCCTAGATTCGGGAGGCTGCATGATCATCAGGGCGGAATGGCCGGGCACCGTGGTGGACGTGTTCGTCCGGCTGGGCCAGGAAGTGGAGGAGGACGAGGCGCTCGTGCTCATGGAAGGGGCGGACTCCGCTCGGACGCCCTTCTACGTGAACGCCCCCGAGGCCTGTCGGATCAAGAAGATCCTGATGGAAGAGGGCGATTTCGCCGAGGAAGACGACGAACTCATCGAAGTTGTCGAAGTCGAGTGAAGGGTTCGAGCCTCCAGTCGCAGAGTCAGGGGTTCGCCTTCGCGAGAGGCTGAAGGGCCGTTCCCCGCACGGGTGCGGCAGGGAGGCTCGCCGCTATACTCCCGGGTATCGGGAGGTGGATGTGGCGCGGCAGACCCTGAGGGGGCAGGAACGAGGCGGGCAGGCGCATCAGGAACCCGGGACCACCAGGCGGCTGGCCTGGAGTGCGGCGATCTTCGGGTTCAGCGCGCTCTGCCAGGGTATTGGCGGGCTGTGGACGGGTTCCCTGGGGCTCATCTCCGATAGCCTGGAGAACCTCAATGACGTGATTGTGAATCTGGTGGGCCTCACGAGCCTGGTGGTCGCCAATGGCCGGGAGCCCAGTGATCGCTATGCCTACGGCTGGCACCGGCTGGAGGTCTTCAATACCATCTTCGGTGCCGGCATGCTGCTGGTGCTGGCTGGGGCTGTCTCCCTGGAGGCCTTCCATCGCTTTGGCCACGCTCAACCCATCCAGGTGGGCTGGGTGTTGGTCTTCGCCTTGAGTGGCCTGGTCCTGAACCTGGCGGCCACCTGGGCCCTGAGGCCGAAGCAGAAAGGGTTGCTCCAGCGGGACGCGAGTCTCAGGGCGGCCTACGTCCATGCGGCCTCGGATGCCTTCACGAGCATCGCCCTGGTGGTCTCCATGATTCTGATGCGCCTCACTGGCTGGTGGTGGGTGGATCCCGTCATCGCCCTGGTGATCGTGCTGGTGATTCTGCGGGGGGCCTTCGGATTATTGTGGGACGCCTTCGGCATCCTCATGCATCGGGCGGCCTTCGATCATGCCTTGGCTCGCCAGCGGCTGCTGGAGATCCCGGGCGTGCTGGGTGTGGAGGACCTGCGCTCCTGGCGAGTCTGCAGCCATCTCGTGGTGGCGACAGCGCACATCGCCGTGGAAGCCCAGCGCCTGGATGAGACCTCGCGCTACCTAGTGGCCATCGAAGGGGTGCTCAAGGAGGATTTCGATGTTCGCCATCTGACCATCCACTTCGAGACTCCGGCCATGGCAGAAGGCCATGATCACAGGTTTTGCCATAGGCACGAGGCCGAAGAGCACCATCATTGATCCGCGACATCGCCATGACAGGGCCGGGCGCGGTACCATGGAGCCTTCCGCCGAGGTGCCCATGTCCCTGCTCGTGAAGAACGCCCGCATCCTGGACCCCCTCCAGAAGCTCGATGGCCTCGGATCCCTGCTGGTGGTGGATGGCGTGGTCAAGGCCATTGGCGCAGGGGCGGAGACTGACGCCCAAGCCCAGGGTGCCGAGGTGCTGGACGCGGGAGGCCGACTCCTGGTGCCGGGCTTCATCGATCTGCATGTCCACTTCCGGGAGCCGGGCCAGACCGCCAAGGAAAATATCGAATCCGGCAGCCGCGCCGCCGTCGCCGGGGGCTTCACCTCCGTATGCGCCATGGCCAATACCAAGCCGGTCAATGACTCCGTGGCCATCACGGAAATGATGCTCACCCGCGCGGCCCGGGCCAATCTCTGCCGCTACTTTCCCATCGGCGCCCTGACGCGGGGCATGGAGGGCGAGGAGTTGGCGGACTATGGCACGCTCCAGGCGGCGGGCTGTGTGGCCTTCAGCGATGACGGCAAGTCCGTGATGAACGCCGCCATCATGCGCCGGGCCCTCAAATACACGGCCTGGCTCGATGCGCCCATCGTGGCCCACGAGGAGGACACGAATCTCTCGGGCAAAGGTTACATGAACGAGGGCTCCGTGAGTGCCCGTCTCGGATGCCTGGGCATCCCCAGCGCCGCAGAGGAAGTCATGGTGGCCCGGGATCTGGTGCTGGCGGAGTACACCGGCGGCCATCTCCATCTGGCTCATCTCTCCACCAAGAGCAGCCTCGCCATGGTGCGGGCGGCCAAGGGGCGGGGCCTGAAGGTCACCTGCGAGGTGACGCCCCACCACTTTGCCCTCACGGATAAGGAGCTGACGAAGTTCGCCCCGAACTTCAAGATGAACCCCCCCCTTCGCACCCAGGCCGATATCGAGGCCATCCTGGAGGGCCTGGCGGATGGTACGGTGGACGCCATTGCCACCGATCACGCGCCCCATGCCTGGGACGACAAGGAATGCGAGCTGCCCCAGGCCGCCTTCGGCGTTATTGGCCTGGAGACGGCCCTGCCGCTCACCCTCGAGTTGTTGGTGAACCGCAGGGTCATCTCCCTTGCGCGAGCCATCGAACTGCTCACCACGGGCCCAGCCCGGGCCTTCCATCTGGATCGGAAGGGCCTCGGCAGCCTGGCCGTGGGGAATCCCGCGGATTTCACGCTGGTGGACCTGGACGGGAAGATCCGCGTGGATCGCGCCTTCGTCCAGAGCAAGGCCTTCAACACGCCCTTCCAGGGCTGGGAACTCCCCGGGAAGATCCTGGGCACCTGGGTGGGAGGCCGGCAGGTCTGGGGCTGAAGGGCTGGGCAAGGAAATCCTGGCGCGCTAAAGAAGCAGTGAAAACGATTCCCCCCATGTGAAGTGAGGCGTACACTTCACGCCATCCATGACAGGCGGGGGGAACAATGACGTGCTATGTGCGGGTCTTGGGGTGTTCCACCTTCCTTTCTCCGGGAGGGGGAATTGTCGAAGCTGTCTAAGGTGCTCCTCTCGGTCATGCTCCTGGGATTCGCCCAGGAGCTGCATGCCATGGCCTATGTGGATCCGGGCAGTGCCGGGACGCTCATGCGCGTGCTGGCCCCCGTCTTCATTTTGGTCTCCGTCCTCGGAATCCAGTTCAAGCACCGCATCGGAGGCCTCATCCGCAGGGCCTTTCATCGCACGAAGCCCGATGACGAGAGCCAACCATGACACTGCGTGATGGGATCCATCGCCTGAATGCGCTGTTGGAGCATGATCTATCCCCCATGCCCCTCGTCACGGTCTTCCTGGGCTACTGGCTTCCACTGGAGTGGATGCTGCGGGGTTGGGTGATGCTGGGGAGCACCACCCCTCTGGAGAAGTGCCAGGCCTTGGGGGCGTCGGTCCTCCTGAATTTCCTCCCGGCGGCTCTCGCGGTGGCGCTCCTGATCTACCTGGGCGGCGCCCTCTCGCTGTTTGCCCGTGTGCCCTATCCTCGGGCTGTGAGCTGGGGAATGGGCCATGGGGCCAATCTGCTGATCCTGGCCGTGACGGCGTTGGCGATCAAGCTCGCCTGGATGGGATCCGAGACCGCGCCCCTCTGGATCAAGCGAGGCGTTCTGGTATTCCTCGTCCTAGGCGCCCTGGGCCTTGTCTGGAGGGGCCTCTTCCTGGCGCGGTGCCTGGTGATCCCCCGCTGGATTGCCCTCTGCATCCTGCCTCTGGCCCTGGGATTCCTGACCCAGGAGGCCTTGATCCAACAGAAACGGGTCCAGGGCCGTGGGCCCGTCGCCTTGTCCCGGAGTGCGCCCGATATCATCCTGGTGACCCTGGACGCCCTCTCCTCCCGTCATCTGTCCTGCTACGGATATTCCCGGCCCACGAGTCCCCACCTGGATGCCTTCGCCCAGGATGCCATCCTCTTCGAAGGGTTCTACGCCAATGCCAACTGGACCCGCCCAGGTTTCGCCAGTCTCTTGAACGGGGCCAGGCCCTGGACCCATGCCGGAGATTTGGGCCGTCCCCTCCGGAGCGTCAGGGAGAACCAGAACCTCCTGGGTTGTCTCGCTCGGGCGGGATATGAGATCCGCACGGTCTCCTCGAATGCCTTTGCCGATCACGCCTGGCAGGGGACGCCGACGCGTTGTACCGAACGGGTGCTGGTGCAAGGCGGCTTATTCCATACGACGGTTGGCCTTGATCTCCTTCCGTCTTCAGTATTCGCCAATGGGGTGGGGCCTGCACTGTACCTACAGCAGGGGGTTCCCTCATTGTTCCAGTCACCCTCCCGGGACAGGACACGCCTTCCTCTCGCCTGGGCTGAAGAGATGCTCGGGCGGGCGCCCACAGGCCGTCCGCGCTTCTTCTGGCTCCATCTCGTGCCGCCCCATGATCCCTATGCGACACCGGATCCCTTCCTTGGGCGCTTCGAACCTTCCTCTTTGGTCCGGGGGGTCCGGGAGAGCGCCGCTGATTACCGGTTTGCGGCTGGGGGGAATCCCGAACGCCAGAAGCTCCTGGAGGGGCGCTACGACGAGGCCGTCTCCTACGTGGATGCCGCCGTGGGTCAGTTGCTGGATTGGCTGAAGGCCCACGGGCGCTTCGAGGGCAGCCTCGTGGTGGTGAGCGCCGACCATGGAGAATCCTTCTCCCATGGTTATGGGGGCCACGGCGGCCCCCTACTCACGGAGGACCTGGTGCGCGTGCCTTGCCTGATCAAGCCTCCGGGGCACACAGGGGCCAAGCGAGTCTCGCGGCTCTTCGAACAGGCAGATCTGGCGCCGACCCTGCTGCACATGGCGGGTCTCCCCATTCCCCTGGGCATGGAAGGCCAGCCCTATCCCCTCAAGGCCGAAGGCCTGCCCACCTTCTCCATGAACAGGGATCTCAGCACCAGGAAGCCCACCTTCTCGCTGGCCATGCGCCAGGGGAACTGGAAATACGTGGTCCACTTCGGCCCCTGGGCCCAGCCCTGGCCCCGGCGCGAGCTCTACGATCTGGACCGGGATCCGAACGAGAATCAGAACATGATCGAAGGCCGGCCGGAAATAGTGGGCCCCATGCACCGGCGGATCCTGGAGGAACTCACGAAGAGAGGCCTGAAACCGGAGGCGCCTTGAATCCTCGCCCCCTCCTGGCCGCCGGGCGGGACTTGGTGCATTGGGCGCGCCAGGGGGGCCGTCCCGATCGCGTTCCTCCCTCGGTCCTCTGGCTCTACCGTTGGCGGGCCCTCTGGTTGGAGCCTCACTTCGCCCTCCTGCGGGGCACGGGGCCCGGCACCCAGCCCTTCCCCTTTCCGGAGGGTGAGGGCCTGATCTTCATCCTGGGATTCTGGCGTTCGGGCACGACTCTGCTGCACGAACTGCTCACGGAAGCTCCAGGGTGCGGCGCGCCCCGCACCTGGCAGTGCATGGATCCTTCGGCCCTGCTGCTCAGCCGGGGGAAGGCCTCCTCTGGGGCGATCCAAAGGCCCATGGATCGTGTGCTGGTCTCGAATGATTCGCCCCAGGAGGATGAATTCGCCCTGATGGCCATGGGGGTGCCCAGTGTCTACCGGGGCTTCCTGGATCCCCGCCGCCTTCCAGAGCTGGAGGCCCTCCTGGATCCGGGGTTCTGGAGTTCGAGCGATACCAGTTGGCTGAAATCCTTGGAGTGTTTTCTCTCCTGGTGCCGGAGGAAGGATCAGGCTCGGATGGTCGTGAAATCGCCGAACCATCTCTTCCGCTACAGGGCCCTCGCGGCTCGGTATCCGCGGGCGCGCTTCCTGTGGATCCTGCGCTCGCCCCAGGAACTCTGGCGATCCAATGTGGTCATGTGGCGGGCCATGGCCGAGCGCTATGGTCTCTGGAACGCTCCCGGGGGTGAGATCGAGGACTTCCTCGGAAAGGCCCTGTCTGCCTACGGCGATTTGATCGGGCAGTTGCAGGCCGAAGGCGTTTTTCGCGAACAATCGGCGATCTCGTACGAGGCGCTTGTGGCGAGCCCAGAGGCCGTGTTGCGCCCGTTGGCAGACCGTTTGGGACTGGATGCCTGGGAGCCTTGGGGCCCTGCCATCCTCTCGCGCATCGAGGCTAGGCCAGCCCCCCAAGACAGACCCGTCCTTGCTCCGGACCTCCTGCTGGATCACGTAAAAGCGCTCCAGGATTCCATCCTCCTGGAGCGCTGATGCGAAGTGTGGGGGAAGCTACACGCCCATCCCGTGCTTCTTCATGATGGTGCCGCGCTGGGCGTCGAACTCGGCCTGGGTGATGAGCTGGGAATCGAAGAGATCCTTCAGATCCGTCAGTTCTTCCTTGAGTGTCTTGGTCGGAGCGGCGGGAATGGGTGCCGCCTGGCCCGTCTGACCGAGGCCCTGGTTCATCTGGGCAGCGGCCTGGCCCATCTGGTTGCCCATCATGTTGCCCATGCCGAAGCCCAGGCCCACGCCCATGCCCATGCCGGCCACGCCGCCGGGGTTGGAGGCGGCCAGCGGGATGGAATCGGCCACCTGCATCTGGGTGTAGGCGCCCATGACCGGGGCCATCATGCCCACGCTGGTGCGCTTGTCCATCATGGCCTCGACTTCTTCGGGGAGGCTGATGTTCTCGATGAAGAGCTTGGAGCACTCCAGTCCCATGGTCTGGAATTCGGGGTCCATCTTCTGGCGCAGCAGATCGCTGATCTCGTCGTACTTGGCCGCCAGATCCAGGGCGGGGATCTTGGCTTCGCCGAGGGCGTCCGTGAACTTGCTGATGATGCTCTTGCGCAGCTGCTCCTGGATATCAGCCACGGTGAACAGGCCGTTGGTGCCCACGACATTCTTCAGGAAGCTCTTGGAGTCCTTCACCCGGATGGAGTAGATGCCGAAGGCGCGGATGCGCAGCATACCGAAATCCGCATCGCGCATCATGATCGGGTTGGGCGTGCCCCATCCCAGATCATTGAAAAGCTTGGTGTTCAGGAAGTAGACATCGCTCTTGAAGGGGCTCTCGAAGCCGTACTTCCAGCCCTTGAGTGTCGCCAAAACCGGCAGGTTCTGTGTGGTCAGATTGTGGGTGCCCGGTGTGAAGCAGTCCGCAAACTGGCCCTCGTTGACGAAGACCGCCTCCTGGCTTTCGCGCACCACCAGCTTGCCGCCATTCTGGATCTCCTGGCCGCGCATGGGGAAGCGCCAGGCCATGGTGTCGTTGGAGTCGTCCAGCCACTCGAGAATATCGAGGAATTGGGCCTTGCCCCAGTCCATCAAACCCATTTTGACCTCCGAAGCGACCTCCGCCGCAGGACAAGTGTAAGCGTCCGGTCAAGGTGGGATGTGAGGATGTGCTTTCCCTCGCCGAGAGGAGGGAAGAGGGAGCCGAACGGGGCTCAGCGCCGAGGCTTCAACGGGGGATTGGGGATGCGGTCCTTGGTGTGGACCGAATGGGTGTCGGCGTCGATGATGCAGCGCCAGCCCTGGCTCTCCCTGGGCATGTGGACATCCACTTCCCAGCCTCCCGAGGCGCCATTGAGGGGGATCCGGCGAGCACTGAGAGCCTTGCCGCCGGTTTCCTGCTCGGCGATGGCCTTGGCCTCTCGGGTTGAACCGACAGGGCCTCCCCTGCGGGAGGGCTTCTTCGGCGCCCCATCGCTTGCCACCAGAAGGATGGAAGGCACCAGCAACAGGGCGGTGAGACGCTTCATGGTTGACCTCCCGGGACGAAGGAACCCAAGTTAGGTTCTCGCCTCGGGGATGTCCAGGGCCCGGAGCCAGGCTGCGTGCTCCGTGGGACGTTCGCTGCGGGACCCGTCCTGGTGCAGGGCCACGAGCCGCAAGGCCCCGTCGGCAAAGCCCAGGAGCACGCCTTCTGGGGTGGAACGAAAGTGGCCGACGGGGCAGGGCGCAGTCGAGGGCAGGGCCCAGGGCAGTTTGACCCGCCCCTTCGGGGTCTCCAGGAAGGCGTTGGGCCAGGGATCGGCCACGGCGCGGATCTGGTTGAAGGCCTCCCGCAGGGTCATCCCGAAATCCAGGCGGCTGTCCTGGGGCTTTCGTCCTCCGAAGTAGGTGGAAGGGCCGATCTGCTTTTGGAGGACCCTGGACGCCTTCCCTTCGGCGATGCGAGGAACGCAGTCGCGCACGAGTTCACGTCCTGCGCGAGCGGCCTTGAGCGTGAGGCTGAGGGCCGTATCGTCCCATTCGATGGGGATGGGGGCCTGGGCGAGGATCTCCCCGTCATCGGGCTGGGGCGTCATCGCATGCAGGGTGACGCCGGTTTCAGTCTCACCCTTCACCAGGACCCAATTGATGGGCGCCCGGCCCCGGTACTTCGGCAGCAGGGAGCCGTGCAGGTTGTAGGCGCCCAGGTGGGGGATCTGCAGGAAGCGCGCCTGGATCATCTCCCGGAAATAGAAGCTCAGGAGGAGATCGGGGGCGGCCTTGCGGATGTCCTCGAAGACGTGATCGGCGTTGAAGTCGGGCTCCCGATGAACCGGGATGCCACGGGCCTCGGCCAACACGGCTGGGGCCTCGAACCAACTCTCATCGGGGCCTTGAACATAGGTGTAGAGGGCCAATACCTCCACGCCGGCTTCGAGAAGGCCTCCAAGGGCCTCGCGGCCCACGGGGGAATAGGCGCAGACGATGGCTGTGGTCATGTTGGACTCCAGGGTTCCATCTTGAAGCAGTTTGAGGTTCCGGTCTGCCCCTGGGAGGGCGCCCTTTGTCCCTGATCGCAGTGGCCTGGGCCTGAGAGGGCTGTATCTTGGGCCTGTGAGGTGCCCGTGCGCTATGGCGCGATCCCAGCCCTGATCTGCTGCCTCCCGGCCTTGGGGGAGGAACAGGACCCCCTGGCGGTTCTCCCGGAAATCCAGGTTTTTGCCCGGAGGGCCACAGCCGCGCAATCCCCCACAAAGGCGAAGCTGCAGCACCTGCTGGATGCCATCTTCCGACCAGAAGCCGACGGGGGCCTGGGGATGGTCTATGACAACAGCCATACCCGGACGGTGGCAGAGGTTTGGCGGGACCGGAAGGCGAATTGCCTCTCCCTGACGGCCTTCTACATCGCGGCCTGTGATTCCGTCGGCATCCGCGCCCAGTATGCCGAGGCCCTCAATACGAACCGGTGGCGGCGCGTGGGGTCGGTGATCCGCTTCGAACGCCATCTGGTCGCCCTCGTACCCCTGCCTCCTAGCGAGGATGTGGTGGCGGATTTCCTGCCCCAATTGCGGCGCCGGGTGGGGGTCTACCGGGTGATGGTGCAGTCTCGGGAGCGGGTCAAGGCCCTCTTCTTCGCCAACCGGGCCGTGGAACTGCTGGAGGGGGCGCAAATCGATGAAGCCCTGGCCAAGGCCGAAGCCTCCATCCGGATCGACCCAGCCATGAGCGTGGGCTGGAACATTCTGGGTGTGGTCCGCAAGTCCCGGGGGGAGCTGGAGGCCGCGGAAAAGGCCTTCCGGCGCTCCCTGGCCTGCGACCCGAAGGATAGCTCCGCCATCGGGAACATGGAGACCCTCCTGCGGGAACAGGGGCGTTTAGAAGAGGCCATCCGCTTTCGGATGTTGGGAGAGGTCGTTCGGAAGAAGGACCCCTTCTTCCACGCCTTCCTGGCCGAGGAGGCCATGGCTGCGGGGGACTACGGGGAAGCGGAGAAGCGCATCAAGACGGCCCTCAAGCTCCAGCCCCGCGAACCCGAATTCTTCCTGACGCTTGCCCGGCTTCAGATCCTGCTGGGCAGTACCGAGGCCGCGGTTAAGGCCCTGGAACAGGCCCAACACTGGGCGATCCCGGAGGAACGGGAGCGCTACGACGGCAAGCTGGCCGCGATCCGGGAGCAGCAGAAGGGGAAGGTCGGGGAGCCCAAGGCGAAATGAAGGCTAATTGGCTTCCAGCTCCGTCAGGAAGCTCTGGGCCCCTTCACTATCGGGGTGGTGGAGGAGGCACTCCCGCAGCAGGCGCCGCGCTCCTTCCGGGTCCTGCCTGGCATGACGGGTGTCGGCCAACTGGATGAGCGCCTCTTCACACTTCGGGTCCAGCTGGAGGGCCCGCCGCCAGTGGTGTTCGGCCCGGACATGATCCCCCATTTCCGCGGCGGCGTGGCCCGCGTCCAGGGTCATCTGGAGGTCCCGGGGAGCCATGTGGGCGGCGATTTCCAGATCCTCCCGGGCCTCCTGGGCGCTGCCGAGATGAGCCTGGGCCAGGCCCTTCAGGTGCCAGAAAACCGACCGCTCCCGCGTTTCTTCCGGGAGGCGTTCCAGGAAGGGGAGGAGGGTCGCCCAGGCGTCCGTTCCCGCCATGCACTCGGCTTGGAGAAGCAGCAATTCCGTATCCTGGGGGTGGCGGGTCAGGAGTCTGCGGGCCCCTTCCTGGGCGGCCGCGTAGTGTTCGAGGGCCATCTGGACCTGGAGCACCAGGAGTCCATTTTCTTCCCGGGAGGCCTCGGACAGGGCCTGGAGGTGTATCCAGGCGAGGTCTGGGTCCCGCTGGATCCAGTGGGCGTATTCAGCGCGTCGCAGGTGCCATTCGCCTTCATGCCTCGGGCGGTCCCTCTCGGGAAGGGCCGGAAGCAAGCCTTCGGCCCTCTCCATGGAATCCAGGGCGATGCCCGTTTCCGATGCCGCCATGGCCGCCTGGAAGCGCTCCATCCAGAGGCGGAAGGAGGATGGATATAGCTTCAGGGCTGCGCGGATGGCCGCCTGTGCCCCTCGGAGGTCCCCTGTCTGGCGCAGGGCGCTGATCTCCCCTTCGCAGAGCGCCGCACTCCTCCGGGAGAGGGGGAGGCTCTGGGCCAGCTGGATCACCTCCCGGAGACGGCCCTGGCGCAGCAGATGGAGGGCCGGGGCCTCGCGATCCCAGGCCACCCGGGACTCCCCGTGGCGCCGGAGCAGCAGGCGAAGTACCTCCTCGAAGAGATAGGGAACCAGGGGGCTCCAGTCCTGATGGCCCAGCTGGTCGGCGTGCTGGATGCGTTCCAGGGCGCCGAGCAGCATGGATTCCAGGAGCAGGGGGTCATCCTGGGCCGTGGGCAGGGTGGCGAGGAACAGCTCCCAGGCAGATTTTTCGAGGGCAGACACTCCTGTGGCCAGGGTTCGCGAGGCGAGGCGATGGCTCAAGGAGGGCATCTCCGGGGCGAAGCGGTACAGGCGGGCTTCCCAGGCGGTGGCGGCCTGCACGGGAAGGTGCGGGCCCAGGTGGCCGTAGATGAGGATCGGAAGGCGTTTCCAGAGGGGCAGACGGCAGAGATGGGCCAGGAAGGATTCCTGCCAAGCCTGGGCCCGGTCGCCCTCCTTGAGCCAGACCCGGGAGGCGAGGAGATGGAGGCGGTAGCCCGTTTCGCCCCGGGCGAGGCTGGCCCGGGAGACTTCCCGCAGGATGCTTTCCCCGGAGGCGTCTGCGGACCAGAGACGCTCCCCGCGACTGAGTCGGAGGGCATGGAACCAGGCCTCGGCGAGGCTCCAGGCCCACCAGGCGACGAGCACCAGGAGTCCGGAGGACAAGGCCCCGCAACCTTCGGCGCGCAGCAGGAGGCCGGTGATCAGGGTGATGCCGACCGCCAGAAGGAGGCGTCGGTGGCTGGAAAAGGTGGAGGAAGGCCAGGGCGGAAGTTCCATAGGGATCTGAGTATGGCGGCTGTGGGCTGGGCTCGTAGCGTTCAGCCTCGAAAAGGACTGGAGGCCCTGGGTTGCGTGGCTGTCACGCGCCCAGGACGCCGCATCCCTTCCGGATACGGTCCTCGATGAGGGAGGTGCTATGGCCGGGAAGGAAGGGCACCAGGACCAATCTTCCCCCTCTGGCCTCCACGATATCCTTGCCCACCACCGCCTCAGGTGTGTAGTCGCCGCCCTTGGCGAGGATATCGGGACGGAGGGCCTGGATGAGTTCCATGGGCGTGTCCTCGTCGAAGCAGATGACCGCGTCCACGCTCCGTAGGCCGAGCAGGATCCGGGCCCTGGCCCATTCGTCCTGAAGGGGGCGACTGGGGCCCTTCAGGCGCCGCACGCTGGTATCGCTATTCAAGCCCACGATCAGGAAGTCACCCAGGGCGCGAACCTCCTCGAGGTACTGGACGTGGCCGGGGTGGATCAGATCGAAGCAGCCGTTAGTGAAGCAGAGTTTTCCTGGGCGCTCTGGGAAGGCGCGCCAGTAGGCTTCGGGATCTGGGAAGAAACGGTCGAGTGCAGGCATGGGGCGTCCAGGCTAAACTTGAAGGTTAGGGCTAAACGCCCCCTTAGAACACGAGGAAGCCATGCCGCTTTACGAATATCGGTGCGATGCCTGCGGGCAGTCCGAAGAAAACCTTGAAAAAATCTCGGCCCCGGATCACCACGATTGCCCCGCCTGTGGACAGGCTGATGGCATGCACCGCCAGATTTCTGTAGGGGCCTTCACTCTCGTGGGAAGCGGCTGGTACGCCCAAGGGTACGGGAAGGGCGCCTCCGAGAAGTCGGAAACCCCTGCTAAACCAACCAGCTGCTGTGGTGGGTCCTGCGCCTGCCATTAGGCCCCCTGCTGATCGCCTCACCTTCTCGGGTTGTTCTCGGACGGAGGCTTGATCTCTGCGGCATTTGGCTTTGACTTTCCTTGGCATTTTGCTAGGATCAAAGGTTCCCGACCCCGGTGGGTCGCGCCGTTTCACGTCTGTCCGATGTCGCCGCCCCTGCGGTGTTCGACCTCTCGGGCTCAGGCCCAGGACGTTCCTGGTGCCCACGCAAGGAGGTTGGAGTGCCAACCATCAATCAGCTGATCCGCCACGGGCGGACGACCTTCCAGAACAAGACGAAGAGCCCCGCGCTCAACGCCTGCCCCCAGAAGCGCGGCGTTTGCACGCGCGTCTTCACCACCACGCCTAAGAAGCCGAACTCCGCGCTTCGTAAGGTGGCCCGTGTCCGTCTCACCAACGGCATCGAGTGCACCACCTACATTCCCGGTGTGGGACACAACCTGCAGGAGCACAGCATCGTGCTCATCCGTGGTGGTCGTGTGAAGGATCTGCCTGGCGTGCGCTACCACGTGGTTCGCGGCACCCTCGACGCCACGGGCGTCGCCAACCGCAACCAGTCCCGTTCCAAGTACGGCGCAAAGCGGCCCAAGGCCGGTGCTGCCGCTGCGAAGAAGAAGTGAGGTAGGCCATGTCCCGTCGCAGTACTCCCGCAAAGCGCGATATTCTTCCTGATCCTGTTTACAACAGCGTCACCATCACCAAGTTCGTCAACGTGCTCATGGAGCGCGGCAAGAAGGCCACGGCCGAACGCATCCTCTATGGAGCGTTGGAAATCGTGGCCAAGAAGTCCGGCGAATTGGCGTTGGATGCCTTCGATAAGGCCATCACCAACATCAAGCCCTCCGTCGAGGTCAAGTCTCGTCGTGTGGGTGGCGCCACCTACCAGGTGCCTGTGGAGGTTCCTCAGAACCGCCGCCAGTCCCTGGCCATGCGTTGGCTGAAGGCCTACTCGGCCTCTCGTGGCGAGCGCACCATGCGCGATAAGCTGGCCGGCGAGATCCTGGACGCGATGAACTTCCGTGGCGCCGCCATGAAGAAGA
Organism: uncultured Holophaga sp.; assembly: GCA_963664825.1. Classification (GTDB taxonomy): domain Bacteria; phylum Acidobacteriota; class Holophagae; order Holophagales; family Holophagaceae; genus JAYREN01. The sequence goes on along the minus strand of OY761614.1, from coordinate 1,050,408 downwards.
AGGACGACGTCCACAAGATGGCTGAAGCCAACAAGGCCTTCGCTCACTTCCGCTGGTAGGCAGGAAAATGTTCACCACGGGGGCCTCGCGCCTTCGTGGTGATTCTTTTTTGTAAGGAGGCCCCCGTGGCCCGCACGACCCCTCTCGAGCGCTATCGCAATATTGGCATCATGGCCCACATCGATGCCGGGAAGACGACGACCACGGAGCGCATCCTCTATTACACGGGGAAGATCCACAAGATCGGCGAAGTGCATGACGGCGCCGCGACCACCGACTGGATGGTTCAGGAGCAGGAGCGCGGCATCACCATCACTTCGGCTGCCATCACGGCGGCCTGGATCCCTCAGACCGGCCTGTTGACCGGCGTTGAGCACCGCATCAATATCATCGACACCCCCGGTCACGTGGATTTCACCGCCGAAGTGGAGCGCTCCCTGCGGGTGCTCGACGGCTCTGTAGCCGTGTTCTGCGCGGTGGGCGGTGTGCAGCCCCAGTCTGAGACCGTCTGGCGGCAGGCCAACAAGTACAAGGTGCCCCGGCTGGCCTTCGTGAACAAGATGGATCGCACAGGCGCGGATTTCTATCGGGTCATCGAGATGATGAGGACCCGCCTCCACGCCAAGCCCATGCCCATTCAGATTCCCATCGGCGCTGAGGATAACTTCAAAGGCCTCATCGATCTGGTCACCATGCAGGCCCTCACCTTCGACGAGAGCGACAAGGGCAGCAATGTCGTCTATGGCGAGATTCCCGCCGAACTCGTGGCCGAGGCCAACAAATGGCGCGAGCACATGGTTGAGTTGGTGGCCGAGACCGACGAGCAACTGATGGAGAAGTACCTCGGCGGCGAACAGCTTACCGAGGACGAGCTCCGGGCGGGTATCCGCAAGGGCTGCCTCGCACTCCTCTTCACGCCCATGACCTGCGGCTCTGCCTTCAAGAACAAGGGCGTCCAGCCCCTGCTCGACGCGGTGGTGAGCTACATGCCCAGTCCCGTCGATATCCCGCCCATCCAGGGCCATGACCTCGATGGCCAGCCCACCGAGCGCAAGGCCAGCGATAGCGAGCCCTTCAGCGCCCTCATCTTCAAGATCATGGCCGATCCATTCGTGGGCAGCCTGGCCTTCATTCGCGTCTACTCCGGCATCCTGGCCGCGGGATCGGCCGTCTACAACGCCAACAAGGGGCGTCGGGACCGCATCGGCCGCCTGCTTCAGATGCACGCCAATAAGCGCGAGGACATCACGGAAGTCCGCACCGGTGATATCGGCGCGGCCGTGGGTTTCAAGGATGTCTACACGGGTGAGACGATCTGTGACGAGGATAGTCCGGTGGTGCTCGAATCCATGGACTTCCCCGATCCCGTCATCCAGGTGGCCATCGAGCCCAAGACCAAGGTCGACCAAGAGAAGATGGGCGTCGCCCTCCAGAAACTGGCCCAGGAAGATCCCACCTTCAAGGTGCGTACCGATCCCGAAACCAACCAGACCATCATCGCCGGTATGGGTGAGCTGCATCTCGAGATCATCGTCGACCGCATGATGCGCGAATTCAAGGTGGAGGCCAACGTGGGCAAGCCCCAGGTGGCCTACCGCGAGACCATCCGCAAGAAGGTGGACGCCGAAGGCAAGTTCGTGCGCCAGACAGGTGGCCACGGCCAGTACGGCCATGTCCGCCTCACGGTGGAGCCCAACGAGACAGGCAAGGGCTACGAGTTCGTCAATGCCATTTCGGGCGGCGTCGTGCCCAAGGAATACATCAAGCCTGTGGATCAGGGCGTCCAGGAGGCCCTCCGTTCGGGCGTCCTGGCCGGCTTCCCCGTGGTGGACGTGAAGGTCACGCTCTACGACGGCAGCTATCACGAGGTCGATTCCAACGAAATGGCCTTCAAGATCGCCGGTTCCATGGCCTTCAAGACGGCCTGCGAGAAGGCTCATCCCGTGCTCCTCGAGCCCATCATGGCCGTGGAGATCGAGACGCCCGACGATTACATGGGCGATGTCATCGGCAACCTCAACAGTCGCCGCGGCCGCATCGAGAACATGGAAGAGCGGGCCGGCGCCCGGGTCATCACCTCGAAGGTGCCCCTGGCCGAGATGTTCGCCTACTCCACCACCCTGCGTTCCATGACCCAGGGACGCGGCACCTACACCATGCAGTTCAGCCACTATGACGAGGCCCCCCGCAATGTGGCCGAGGAAATCGTGGCCAAGGTCAAGGGCAGTAAGTAAGACGAAGCCCGAGGGGCCCCTCGGGTCTAGGCCCTGCGAGACTCGTTCGCGTCGGGCCCCCCATGAAGTCATACCCATCACAGCCCCCGTCAGGGGGGTGAGGCCGCCCGAGATCCCTGATCGAGGCCTCTTGATCCTGCCGCACGGTCCCTCCGGACGGCCTTGAAAATCAAAAAAAGCCATTGCATTTGCATTGGCTTTTGGTATTCTGGATGGCCCTGTCCCCGTTGACGGGACATCTATAACGTAAGGGCGACTAGCGCCCCACATCTATGGACGGTCTGTCCGTCCCAATGGAGTGAATATGAAGGACAACATTCGCATCCGTCTGCGAGCCTTTGACCACCGTCTGCTCGATCAGTCGACGCGGGAGATCGTGGATACCGCCAAGCGCACAGGCGCTCAGGTTGCGGGCCCGATCCCTCTCCCGACCCGGATCAGCAAGTACACGGTCAACCGGTCCCCTCACGTGGACAAGAAGAGCCGTGATCAGTTCGAGATCCGCACTCACAAGCGTCTTCTGGACATCCTCAATCCCACCCAGAACACGGTGGACACCCTGATGCGTCTCGATCTGCCCGCGGGCGTCGACGTCGAGATCAAGGTCTTCAGCCGCCAGGGCAACCGGTAAAGGGGGTGGAGAACATGACGAACGGAATCATCGGCAAGAAACTGGGCATGACCCAGATCTTCAACGACAAGGGACAGGTTGTCCCCGTCACTGTCATCCAGGCTGGCCCCTGTGTGGTCGTCCAGCGCAAGACTGCTTCCCACGATGGATACGAGGCCGTGCAGTTGGGCTTCGTGGATCCCCAGGGCGGCAAGCGTGCCTCCAAGGCGGAAAAGGGCCACTGCGAGAAGAATGGCGTGGCTCCCGTGCGAGTGCTTCGCGAATTCAAGATCGAGACCGAGAGTGGACTCAAGGCTGGCGACAGCATTCTTGTTGCCCAGTTCGAGGAAAAGGGCAAGGTCCATGTCACGGGCATCAGCAAGGGCAAGGGGTTTGCCGGCGTGATGAAGCGCCACCACTTCAAGGGTGGACGCGAGACCCACGGTTCCATGTTCCATCGCGCTCCCGGTTCCATCGGCAACTCGTCCTACCCCAGTCGTGTATGGCCCGGAATGCGCATGCCCGGCCACATGGGTTCGGAGCAGGTGACCGTCCGCAATCTCGAGATCGCCAAGGTGGACGTCGAGAATAACCTGCTGCTCATCAAGGGCGCCGTGCCCGGCCCCAAGGGCGGCTACGTCGTCATCAAGCAGGAGGCGTAAGAATGGCCACCTTCCAGCACCCCGTCATTAGTCTTGAAAACAAGTCTGTCGGTAACGTCGACCTGCTTTCCGAGGTCTTCAAGCTCGAGGACATCAACAAACATCTGATCTGGGAAGCCGTTCGTCACTTCCTCGCCAAGCGTCGCGCAGGCACTGCCTCCACCAAGGATAAGTGGGAAGTCAGCGGTTCCGGTCGCAAGCTCTGGAAGCAGAAGGGCACCGGTCGCGCCCGCATCGGTTCCATCCGCAGCGCGCTGTGGAAGGGCGGTTCTACGGTCCATGGGCCGCACCCCCGCTCCTACGATTACGCCTTCCCCAAGAAGGCCCGCCGCTCTGCCCTTCGCAATGCCCTTTCCGTCAAGATGGCGGATGGACAGGTGATGGTGGTGGAGAATTGGGACCTCGCATCCCACAAGACGAAGGCCCTTTCCAACACACTCGCCAAGCTGGGTGTCAACGGCACTGCTCTCCTCGTGGGTGCCGAGACCTCCGAAAAGATGCAGCTCGCTTCGGGCAACAACCCCAAGCTGGCCATCATCGAGAGCCTGGGCGTCAATGTCTATGAACTTCTGAAGTACGACCAGGTGATCTTCTCCAAAGACGCCATCCTCGCCCTGCAGGAAGTGGTGAAGCCATGACCAAGATTTTCGAAGTGATCCGCAAGCCCCTTCTCACCGAGAAGGGCCAGATTCTCCGCGAATCCAATGTTCAGGTGTTCGAGGTGGCCACATGGGCCTCCAAGCATCAGATCAAGGAAGCTGCGGAACTCCTGCTCCAGGCCAAGGTCAAGTCCGTCCGCACGGTTCGGGTGCCTTCGAAAGCGAAGCGCCTCGGTCGTTGGTTGGGCTCCACCAGTGCCATGAAAAAGGCCTATATCGAACTCGCCGAGGGCTCTGCCCCGGTCGCCGAATAGTCGCCCCTTCGTTTAAACCCCGCGGGCGGACAAGGCCTTGCCACTATCGCCCGCACATCTAGGCAAGAGGATCCCATGAGCATCAAGCTGCTCAAGCCTACGACCCCCGGTCAGCGGGGCATGTCGAAGCAGGGGTTCGAGGAGATCACTTCTGATACTCCCGAACGCTCCCTCATCGGCACGCTCAAACGCACCGGCGGACGTAACAACAACGGACGTATCACGACTCGCCACATCGGTGGTGGGCACAAGCGTCGCTATCGAATCATCGACTTCAAGCGCAACAAGCCCGGCGTTCCCGCCAAGGTCGCGACCATCGAGTACGACCCCAACAGAACGGCTCGCATTGCCCTCCTCATCTACGCGGATGGCGAGAAGCGCTACATCCTGGCACCCGACGGCCTGGAAGTGGGCCGTACGGTCCTCTCCGGTAAGGACGCAGATATCCTGGTGGGCAACGCCTTGCCCCTCCGGAACATGCCGCTTGGCACCACGGTGCACAACATCGAGATGAAGCCTGGCAAGGGTGGTCAGATCGCCCGCGCCGCAGGGACCTTCGCTCAGCTCGTGGCCAAGGACGAGGACTACGCTCAGCTCCGCATGCCCTCCGGTGAGATCCGCAGGATCCATCTGGATTGCTTCGCGACAGTGGGTCAGGTCGGCAACCTCCAGCACGAGAACGTGTCCCTGGGGAAGGCCGGTCGCAAGATCTGGATGGGCATCCGCCCCACCGTCCGCGGTGTGGTGATGAACCCTGTGGATCACCCCCACGGTGGTGGTGAAGGCCGTACATCCGGCGGACGCCATCCCGTCACGCCTTGGGGCCAGCCGACGCGCGGCTACAAGACGCGGCGCAATAAGCGCACCGCCAAGTTCATCGTCAAGCGGATCAACTAGGAGAGGATGCCATGGCACGTTCGCTGAAAAAAGGTCCGTTCATTGACACCCATTTGCAGAAGAAGATCGACACGGCTCAGGCCTCGATGGACAAGCGCGTCATCAAGACCTGGTCCCGTAGGTCCACGGTTCTGCCTCAGATGATCGGGATGACCATCGCCGTCCACAACGGAAACAAGTTCATCCCCGTCTACGTCACTGACAACATGGTCGGTCACAAGCTGGGTGAGTTCTCCCAAACCCGCACCTTCAAAGGGCATGCCGGCAAGTCCGACGCCAAGGCGAAGGGGAGGTAATATGTCTGAAATCGTTTCTACTGCCACTATCCGACACCTGCGGGGCTCCGCTCAGAAGGCCCGTCTCGTCGTCGATTTGATCCGCGGCAAGCAGGTTGGCGAGGCTCAGTGGATTCTTCTGTCCACCAAGAAGTACGCCTCTGCGCCCATCAAGAAGCTGCTCGACTCCGCCGTGGCCAACGCCATCGACAAGGATCCCGCTGTGAATCCCGATGCCCTGGTCGTCAAGACCGCCTTCGTGGATGAGGGCTTCCGCATGAAGCGGGTCCGCCCTGCGCCAATGGGCCGGGCCTACCGGGTGCAGAAGCGCACCTGCCACATCACACTGCAGTTGGGTCGGGAGGAGTAACCATGGGTCAGAAAGTCCATCCGTACGGCTTCCGTCTTATCTACACGAGGAATTGGAAGAGCAAGTGGTACGCCAAGCGCGAATACGCCTCTCTGCTCCACGAGGATCTGAAGCTTCGCAGGGAACTTAAGGCTCAGCTCCATGGTCTCAACGCCATGGTCTCCAAGATCGATATCGAGCGCGCCGCCGATAAGGTGACGGTGCGTATTTTCACCGCCCGGCCCGGCATCGTCATTGGCCGCAAGGGTGCCGAGATCGACAAGCTGCGTGAGGATCTTCAGACTCGTCTGAAGCGTCCCGTGAGTGTCGATATTCAGGAGATCAAGAAGCCTGAGATCGATGCCCAGCTCGTGGCCGAGGGCGTCGCCCAGCAGCTCGAGCGCCGCATCGCCTTCCGTCGCGCCATGCGCAAGGCCGAAGAGGCCGCCATGCGTTTCGGCGCCAAGGGATTCAAGATCAAGGTCGCCGGTCGCCTCAATGGCGCGGAGATCGCCCGGACCGAGGATTACCTCTCCGGCCAGATGCCCCTTCAGACCATCCGCGCCAACGTGGAATACGGCTTCGCAGAAGCCCACACCACCTTCGGCATCATCGGCATCAAGGTCTGGGTCAATCTGGGTGAAGCGGCCCTCGAAACCGTGAAGCGCTGAGGTGAACCCATGTTGATGCCGAATAAAGTCAAGCACAGGAAAGTCATGAAGGGCCGCACCCGCGGCGTCGCGACCCGCGGCAACGAGCTCTCCTTCGGCGATTTCGGCCTGAAGGCCCTCGAACACGCCTGGGTCACAAATCGTCAGATCGAGGCCGCTCGTATTGCCATGACGCGCCACATCAAGCGCGGTGGTCGAATCTGGATCCGGATCTTCCCCGATAAGCCCACCACCAGCAAACCCGCTGAAACCCGTATGGGTTCCGGCAAGGGCGCGCCCGATGGCTGGGTGGCGGTGGTTCGGCCCGGCAAGATTCTCTTCGAGATGGAGGGCGTCGACGAGGAAACAGCTCGCGAAGCCTTGCGTCTAGCCCAGATGAAGCTCTGCGTGGCCTCCGACTTCATCTCCCGTACGCCGCCGGAAGAGTGAGAGGACCGACATGAATAAGAAGAATCCATTCAGCGAACTGGCTGTGAAGAACATCGAAGAGCTCGCGCAGTTGGAGGCCGATCTGGCCGCCAAGCGTTTCACTCTCCGCTTCCAGCACGCCGTGGGCCAGGTGGAAAACACCGCCGAGATCCGGAAGACACGCCGTGAACTCGCCCGCGTCAAGACCGCGCTCAAGATGAAGCTGGCGTGAGGTAGACCATGAGCCTAGAACAGAAAATGATCCGCAGCGGCATCGTGGTATCCAACAAGGCCGATAAGACGGTCGTGGTGAAGGTGGAACGCAAGTACCAGCACCCTCTCTACAATCGCACGGTCAAACAGAGCAAGAAACTCATGGCTCACGACGAGACCAACGCCTGTCAGATTGGCGATGTGGTTCAGATCGTTGAGTCGCGGCCCCTGTCCAAGCGCAAGCGCTGGATGGTCCTAGAGATCGTCCAGAAAGCTGGCGAGTAAGGAGGCGACATGATCCAGATGGGAACCATGCTTACGGTGGCCGATAATTCCGGCGCCAAGAAGATCTGCTGCATCCTGCCGCTAGGTGGCGGGGTGGGCAACATCGCCCAGATCGGCGATGTCATCACCGCCTCCGTCAAGGAAGCTATCCCCGGGGGCACTGTCAAAAAGAAGGCCGTCGTGCAGGCCGTCATCGTGCGGCAGCGGAAGGCTTTCCGCCGCAAGGACGGGTCCTACATTCGTTTTGACGAGAACGCGGCCGTCATCATCAAGAAGGATGGCGAACCGGTCGGAACGCGCGTGTTTGGCCCCGTGGCCCGCGAGCTGCGAGAGCGGAAATACATGAAGATCGTCTCCCTCGCTCCTGAGGTGCTGTGATGGAAAAGCCAGTCAAGATGAAGCTCAAGAAGGGGGACGAAGTCCTCATCATTACCGGCAAGGATCGCGGAAAGCGGGGCCAGATCACCAAGGTCAGCCCCAGCTCCAATCGCGTGGTCGTGGCCGGCATGAACATGATCAAGAAGGCCACCAAACCCAACCCCCAAGCTGGGGTTGAGGGCGGCATCGTCACCAAGGAAGCCTCCATCCATGCCTCCAACGTGATGCTGGTGGATCCTGCGACCCAGAAGCCCACGCGCAAGCGCACGGTCTAAGTCGTTAAAATCGCTTCGCGATTTCAGATTATGTGAGACACTGTTCATTCCGTCGGCGGAACGCCGCCGACGGAATTGCTTGAAAACTCGAGGTTGAAAGGAAACGGGCCGGACCGCCGGAACCCAAGCCCTTTCGCTCTCCCGAACCCGTGGGACGTAGTCGCCCCCCGGAAATGGAGGAACTGATGCCTACCCCAGCAGAGCCGCGCGTCAAGGCTCGCTACCGCACCGAAGTGGTGCCGAAGCTCATAGAGGAATTCGCCTACACCAGTAAGATGCAGGTGCCTCGGCTTCAGAAGATCGTCATCAACATGGGCGTTGGTGACGCCATCCAGAACATCAAGACCCTGGATGTGGCCGTGGAAGAGCTCACCGCCATCGTGGGCCAGAAGCCCGTGATCCGGAAGGCCAAGAAGAGCGTCGCTCAGTTCAAGCTGCGCGAGGGGATGCCCATCGCCTGCATGGTGACGCTGCGTGCCGAGCGTATGTGGGAATTCTTTGACCGTCTGGTCAGTCTGTCCCTTCCTCGCGTTCGCGATTTTCGCGGCGTTCCCACCAAGTCCTTCGATGGCCGCGGCAACTACACGCTGGGTCTCAAGGATCAGCTGATTTTCCAGGAAATCGATTATTCGCGGGTCGAGAAGATCAAGGGCATGAACGTGACCTTCGTGACCTCCGCACCCACTGACGCCGAGGCTCGAGCGATGCTCGCCCACCTCGGAATGCCTTTCCGCAAGTAGTCAGGAGAACCAATGGCTCGCATCGCGAAGAGATATAAAGACGCTTCTAAGCCCAAGTTCTCGACCCAGCACCGCAATCGTTGCAAGCTGTGCGGTCGTGCCCGCGGATTCATGCGCAAGTTCGAACTCTGCCGCCTTTGCTTCCGGAAACACGCCCTCGCAGGCGAGCTTCCCGGCGTTCAGAAGTCCTCCTGGTAAGAAGAGGAAACCATGTACACCGATCCTATCGCCGATTACCTCACCCGTTTACGCAACGGCCTCATGGCTGGTCACGACGCTGTCGTCGTGCCGACCTCCAAGATGAAGGTGCGTCTCTCGGCCATCCTCAAGCAGGAGGGCTACATCCACGGTTACAAGAGCGTGGAGCATGAGGGCCGCGAGTACCTTGTCGTGAGCCTGAAGTACGTGAAGGGCGGAGAATCCGTCATCCACGGCCTCAAGCGCATCTCCAGCCCCGGCCTGCGTGTCTACGTCGGTGCCAATGAGATCACCGATGTCCACTCCGGTCTCGGTATCGCCATTCTCACCACTCCCAAGGGACTGCTCACGGGGAAGGATGCCCGGAAGCAGAACGTAGGCGGCGAGATTCTCGCGCACGTCTGGTAGTCCTTCGTTCAACCCGTTTCCAAGGATTCAATCATGTCTCGCATCGGAAAAAAGCCCGTGACGCTGCCGAAAGGCGTCAAAGTCACTGTCAACGGGGCTGAGGCTGTCGTCGAAGGCGCCAAGGGCCTGTTGAAATGCCCGGTCCCCACAGGGATTTCCCTCGATATTCAGGCCGATTCCATCAACCTTGTTCGTGCCAACGAAGAGGCCCAGACCCGGGCCTTCCACGGTCTCTGCCGTGCCCTCATCCAGAACGCCGTGACCGGCGTCACCGAGGGCTGGAAGAAGGAACTCGATATCGTCGGTGTCGGCTACAAGGCCGCCATGGAGGGAGCCAAGCTCCGCCTGGACCTCGGTTTCAGCCACCCCATCTTCTACGACGCGCCGAAAGGCATTGTCATCGCCGTCGAGAAGGGCACCCATCTCATCGTCACCGGTCAAGACCGGCAGATCGTGGGACAGGTCGCTGCCGATATCCGCCAGTTCCGCAAACCCGAGCCTTACAAGGGCAAGGGCGTCCAATACACCGGCGAAGTTATCCGCCGCAAGGCCGGCAAGACTGGGAAGTAAGGGGAAACCATGGCCAATGAAATGAAGGTACGTCGTCAGAAGACGAAGACGAAGATCCGGAGTCGCCTCTCGGGGACTGCCGAGCGTCCGCGTCTCACTATCTACAAGAGCCTCAAGCGCATTTATGTCCAAGCGGTGGATGACACCAAGGGTGTCACACTGGCTTCTGCCTCCAGCCTGGAGAAGGATCTGCGCGGCACGCTGAAGAATGGCGCGAACATCGAGGCCGCGAAGGTCGTTGGTGCCAGCATCGCCACCCGACTCCAAGAGTTGGGCGTCAAGGCGGTGGTCTTCGACCGCAATGGTTATGTCTATCACGGCCGCGTCAAAGCGCTGGCTGACAGCGCCCGGGCCGCCGGGTTGCAGTTCTGAGGGGGGGCTCATGTCCGCTGATGTAAAGAACCACGCTGAGACCCCACAGGGCGAACTCAAGGACCAGGTCATCTACGTCGGTCGCGTAACCAAGGTGGTAAAGGGAGGCAAGAACTTCTCCTTTTCCGCGCTGGTCGTCGTCGGCGATGGCCGAGGCAAGGTTGGCTTCGGACTTGGCAAGGCACTCGAAGTTCCCTCCGCCATCAAGAAGGGCATCGAGGCCGCCAAGCGCAATCTGACATCCGTTCCGGTGACTCCTACCGGTTCCATTCCTCACGCGATCACGGGTCGTTTCGGTGCGGGTTCCGTACTGATGAAGCCCGCTCCCGAGGGCACTGGCGTCATCGCTGGGGCCACGGTGCGCGCCGTCATGGAAGCCGCCGGCATTCACAACGTGCTCACCAAGAGCCTGGGATCTTCCAATCCTCACAATGTGGTTCGCGCCACCTTTGCTGGATTCCAGAGTCTCATGGATCCCTACACGGTCATGACCAACCGTGGCATCGACCAGGCGGAGGCTTAACATGACCAACCTGATCGGAAAGCAGGTCGTCTTGACGCTCGTGCGTTCCATCATCTGCACGCCCCCCAAACATCGGGCCTTCGTGCAGACCATGGGACTCAAGAAGGTGGGTGACACCCGTCAGTGCGAGTACACCCCGAATGTGCATGGCATGGTCAAGCGCATTCCGCACCTCGTCGCAGTGACGGTCAAGGAGTAGGCCATGAAATTAAACGAACTCAAGCCCGCCGAGGGCGCGACTAAGAACCGGAAGCGTGTGGGCCGCGGCCCCGGGTCCGGCACGGGCAAGACGTCCGGCGCCGGCGAGAAGGGCCAGAAGTCCCGTCGTGGTTACAGCGCCAAGCGCGCCTTTGAGGGCGGCCAGATGCCCTTGGTGCGCCGTCTGCCCAAGCGCGGTTTCACCAATGTCCACGCCTTGGTTACCAAGGAAATCGGCCTGGCCGTCATTTCCAATAATTTCCAGGATGGCGAGACGGTCAGCATCCAGACGTTGCGCGAAAAGAAGCTCGTCAATTCCACGATTCAGAAGATCGTGGTGCTCGCCTCTGGGGAACTGAGCCTGAAGGTCACCGTGGTGGCCGACCGGATCACCAAGGGCGCGCGCGAGGCGATCACCGCCAAGGGCGGCACCATCCAGGAACTCACTCCTACGCCCGCTCAGTAAGGCCTGATCCTGATGGAACGAATCCGGCAACTCTTCACAAATCCTGAACTTCGCAAACGCCTGCTGTTCACGCTGGTCATGCTGGTGATCTACCGGTTCGGAGTGCATGTCTCCGTGCCCGGCGTGAACCCCAACGAACTGGCCAAGAACCTCGGGAAGGCCGGGGATCTGCTGAACGTGGTCGATCTGTTCTCGGGGGGCGCCTTCAAAAAGTTCTCCGTCTTCGCCCTGGGCATCACGCCCTACATTACGGCCAGCATCGTCTTGCAGTTGATGGGCGCGGTGGTCCCCACCCTCGAGAACCTTCAGAAGAAGGAAGGCGAGGCGGGTCGGCAGAAGATCAATCAGTGGACCCGCTACTTGACCGTCGGCCTGGCCTTCGTTCAGGGCTTCGGAATCGCGGCCATGGCTCAAGGATTGGGGCCCGACGTCGTGGTGAATCCGGGCATGGGCTTCAAGCTCATGTGCGCCTTCACCCTCTCGACGGGATCCATTTTCGTGATGTGGCTCGGCGAACAGATCACTGAACGAGGCGTCGGGAACGGCATCTCCTTGCTGATCTTCGCGGGCATCGTGGCGGGCCTCCCTAAGGCTGGCCAGACGCTCTGGACGATGTTTCACGCCTCCATCATGCAGGAGGGGAATACCGCCCCTCCGGGTGTGTTCATCCTGCTGATTGCGGCAATGAGTGTGGTGCTCCTGGCGGTGGTACTGGTGGAAAACGCCTATCGGCGCATTCCCATCCACTATGCCCGACGGGTGGATTCCTCCACCATGGCCAGCCAGCGCAGTTCCTATCTGCCCCTCAAGGTCAACACTGCCGGCGTGATGCCCGTCATCTTCGCCAGCTCGGTAATCTTCTTCCCGGCGACCATCGCCCAGTTCGTCAAATGGAACTGGCTCCAGACCGGGGCGAGCTTCATCAGCCCCCAGACTCACTTCTGGATCTACACCCCCGTTTTTGTCGGTGTGGTGATTTTCTTCGCCTTCTTCTACACCAGCATCGTCTTCAATCCGGATGAAACCGCCGATAACATGAAGCGGTCCGGTGGCTACATCCCAGGCATCCGTCCTGGAAAGGAGACCAGCGTCTACATGGATAGCGTCCTGTCGAAGCTCACCTTCGCGGGGGCCATCTACTTGGCTGCCATCTCCATCGTGCCGCTGATCATCACCAACAGCATGCCTGGTCTCAACTTCTACTTCGGTGGCACATCGCTGCTGATCGTGGTGGGTGTGGCCATGGATACCGTCGCCCAGGTCGAGAGCTACCAGGTGATGCGTCACTACGATGGCTTCCTTGAAAAGGGGAGAGTCCACGGTGGCCGTCTGGCGCGGGCTGGGGGGAAGTCCAAATGAGCACAAAGCTAGGCATGAAGGTTCATATTCTGCTTGGCCCTCCCGGCAGCGGGAAGGGTACCCAGGCCAAACGCCTAGTCGAGAAATTCTCCTTGGTTCACCTGTCAACGGGTGATATTCTAAGAGATGCCGTTTCGAAAGGAACGGAAATTGGCCTTCGGGCCAAGGCCATCATGGCCGCTGGAAAACTCGTGGACGACAACACGGTAAACGGTTTGGTCTTTGCGCGGCTGCAAGACGAAACCCAGAACGTGCTGTTCGATGGCTATCCGCGGACCCTTCAACAAGCCGAAGCTCTCGGGACTTTCCTCTCCGTGCAGGGCATCGAATTAGGGCTCGTAGTCGACATCGAAGTTCCCGAGGAAGCCTTGGAAGATCGGGTGGTCAAGCGCCGCGTGTGCAGCAACAACGCCTGCGGTGCGATTTATCACCTGGAACGCAAGCCCTCCAAGGTGGCTGGCGTCTGCGATCAGTGTGGAAGTCCCCTGAAACATCGCGCCGACGACACCGCCGAAGCCTTCAAGAGTCGGATGAAGGAGTTTTACGCAACCTTCAAACCGCTCCAGGCCTTCTACTGTGGTGGTCCCAGCTATCGGCTGGTGGATGGATCCGGGATGCCGGATGAAGTCTACGCCACTGTAGTCAAGATCTTTGAGGAGCACGCTTGAGCAAGGAAGAAGCCATCGAGCTGGAAGCCACCGTCGTGGAATCCCTACCCAACGCGGTTTTCCGCGTGGAGCTCGAGAACAAACACCAAGTGCTCGCCCATATCAGCGGCAAGATGCGGAAGAATTTCATCCGCATCCTCCCCGGCGACCGGGTTCTCGTAGAGGTAACCCCCTACGATTTGACCCGGGGCCGCATCATTTACCGATTCAAGTAAGCTAACGAGAGGAAACCATGAAAGTACGGCCCTCTATCAAGAAGCTGTGCGAGCACTGCAAGGTGGTCCGGCGTGAAGGTATCAATCGGATCATCTGCAAGAAAAATCCCAAGCACAAGCAGCGTCAGGGTTAAGGAGACGACATGGCACGCATCGCAGGAATCGATCTGCCCGTCGGCAAGCGCGTAGAGATCGCGCTGACCTATATCTATGGGATCGGCCGGGCCAAGGCCCACACCATCCTCACTCGCGCGAAGGTCGACTTCGGGACGAAAGTCCGGGACCTCACCGAGGACGAGGTTGGCCGTATCCGCCGCGTCATCACCACTGATGAGACGGTGGAAGGCGATCTCCGAAAGAACATCGGTCTGGATATCAAGCGTCTGATGGATATCGGCTGCTATCGCGGCATCCGTCATCGCAAGGGACTGCCCTGCCACGGGCAGCGCACCCATACCAACGCCCGCACCCGCAAGGGCAAGCGGAAGACCGTCGCCGGCAAGAAGAAGTAAGGTGAGGAACTGATATGGCCAAGACTCAGTCCAAGACCGCCGGAAAGAAGGTGGTCAAGAAGAAGGAAAAGAAGAACGTACCGCACGGGATTGCCCATGTGCAGGCGTCCTTCAACAACACCATCATCTCCATCTCCGATCCGATGGGGAATATGCTCTGCTGGGCTTCCAGCGGGAACCAGAGCTTTCGTGGCACCCGTAAAGGCACGCCCTTCGCTGCTCAGATCGCATCCGGCGTGGCCGCAGAGGCCGCCAAGGAACAGGGCGTCCGCTCGGTGGATGTCCGCGTGAAGGGGCCCGGCGCAGGCCGCGAGAGCGCGATTCGCGCTCTGAACGCCGCAGGCATTTCGGTGACGAGCATCCGCGACGTCACCCCCATTCCCCACAACGGTTGCCGGCCCCCCAAACGGCGCCGGGTTTAAGAGAGGAGGAGAGACATGGCACGATACTGTGACGCTGTATGCCGCCTCTGCCGACGCGAGGCGATGAAACTGTATCTCAAGGGTGAGCGCTGCTTCAAAGAGAAGTGCGCCTTTGAAACCCGCAAGGGCAAGATCCCCGGCCAGCACGGCGCGGGCAAGATGAAGAAGCCCACTGGCTACAGCCTGCAGCTTCGGGAGAAGCAGAAGGTCAAGCGCATTTACGGTGTGCTCGAGAACCAGTTCCGGCTCTACTTCGAGAAGGCGGAGAGCAAGAAGGGACAGACCGGCCACAACCTGCTGGCCTTCCTGGAGAGCCGCCTGGATAACGTGATCTACCGCCTGGGCTTTTCTCCCAGCCGCGCATCGGCCCGCCAGATGGTCATGCACGGACACATCAAGGTGAACGGTACCCGTGTTGATATTCCCAGCTTCCAGACCAAGAGCGGCCAGAGCATCGAGCTCTCGGAGCGCGCCCAACTGAACGACTTCGTGAAGTCCTCCGTGGAAACCGCTGCAGGTCGTGGAATCCCTAAATGGCTCACCCTCGACGCCGCTGCCTTTAAGGGCCAGGTGATTGCCGTCCCCACTCGTGAGGATGTGCCCCTGGAAATTAACGAGCAGCTGATCGTCGAGCTCTACAGCAAGTAAGGGGACGAGGATGCTGAACATCAGTGATTTCCAGCGCCCGCGATTCGCGGAAGTCAATGCTGCCACCAAGACGGAGAAGTTCGGCGAGTTCGTCGCCTATCCGTTTGAGCGAGGCTTCGCGACGACCGCCGGGCATGCCTTGCGTCGCGTGCTGCTGAGCAGCATCCGTGGCGCCGCAGTAACCAACGTCCGCATCAAGGGCGTGCAGCACGAATTCACTACCCTGCCGGGTGTCTGGGAGGACATCACTCACATCCTCCTGAACCTCAAGGAAGTGCCCTTCACGCTCCACAACGTGGATTCCGCGGTGGTCGTGCTTCGCCACAAGGGCGAAGGGGTGGTCAAGTCCGGCATGATCCAGACCAATCAGAATGTCGAAGTGCTGGACCCCGATATCCACATCGCCACCCTCGGTGAGGATGGCGAGCTGGAGATCGAGATTCAGATCCGCAACGGCCGCGGCTTCATCACGGCCGACCGTAACATCGACGAGAAGCTCGGCATGGGCTGGATTCCCATGGATTCCAACCATAGCCCCATCATCCGCGTGAACTACAAGGTCGAGCCCGCTCGTGTGGGCCACAGCACCGACTATGAGAAACTCACGTTGCAGGTTTGGACCAATGCGACGGTGGACCCCAAGGATGCCGTCAGTGACGCCGCCTTGATCCTCCGCGAGCACTTCATGATCTTCGCCCGCGAGGACGAGGATGTCGAAGACGAAGAACCCGGCCAGACGATCCTCAGCACCGAAAACGTCAACAACATGCTGGGCAAGTCGGTGGAAGAACTCGAACTCTCCGTGAGGGCCAACAATTGCCTCCGGAATGCGAATATCGCCACCATCGGAGAACTCGTTCAAAAGACCGAAGCCGAGCTGATGAAGACCAAGAATTTCGGCAAGAAGTCTCTGCAGGAGATCAAGGATGAGCTCGCGCGCATCGGGCTCTCCCTCGGAATGCGCATCGAACAGGAAGTCTAAGGAGTCGCGACCATGCGTCACAATGTTGCCGGCAAGCGCCTGGGCCGAAATACCAACCAGCGCAAGGCCCTCATGAAGAACCTCGCGACCTCGTTCATCGAACATGAGCGCATTTCGACGACCCTCGTGAAGGCCAAGGAACTCCGCCGCTACGTGGAGCCCTTCATCACCCTCGCCAAGAGCGACACCGTGGCCAATCGCCGTTTGGCCATGGCCCGCCTCGGTTCCAAGACCGTGGTACAGAAGCTCTTTTCCGCCGAATTCCGGGCCCGCTTCAGCGCGCGTCCCGGCGGCTACACCCGCATCCTCAAGACCGATCATCGTCGCGGCGACGCGGCGGACATGGCCCTCATCGAGATGGTGGACTACATCATGCCTGAGCCCAAGGTTGTCGAGGAAACCGCGGAGTAGATTTTCCGCTTTCAACGAAGAAACGCCCCGCAAGGGGCGCTTCTTTTGTCGTCGTGGAGCAATGGGTTCCCTGGCCTCTGGCGCGCTGAGTGTGGAATCAAGCCATCACCACCGTCCCCCTTTTGGGGGGATGACAGGTGAGAGTCGCAGGTCCTGCTAGATCATCCCTTTCAGGAATCGTCCAGGCCAGGCGAAGCCTTCATCCCGGTCCGGGCCCGTGCTGAGGTAGGCGATGGGGGCCTCGGCGGCTTCAGCGAGGGCGTCCAGGTAGGCATGAGCCTCCTTGGGCAGCTGCTTCAGGTCCCGGATGCCTCGGGTGGGCTGGCTCCATCCCTTGTGCATCCGGACCTCGGGCTTGAGGCTCAGCCAGTCCTGGGCACAGGAAGGCAGATTGGCCACTAGGCCCCCCTCGCCGTCGCGATAGCCGATGACCAGACCCACTTCCTGGAAGCCATCCATCACATCCAGCTTCATGACGCCCAGGCCATCGACGCCATTGGTGCGCACGGCGTGGCGGGTGATGGGCGCGTCAAACCAGCCGCAGCGCCGGGGCCTGCCGGTGGTGGTTCCGAATTCCCGGCCCACCTCCCGCAGCCGTTCTCCCGAGGCATCCAGGAGTTCGGAGGGCATGGGGCCCGCGCCCACGCGGGTGGTATAGGCCTTGGCGACCCCCAGCACATATCCCAGGGCCTTGTGAGAGAGCCCTGTGCCCGTGAAGAGGCCGCCGATGCTGCAGTTGGAGCTGGTGACAAAGGGATAGGTGCCGTGGTCGATATCCAGCAGGGTCGCCTGGGCCCCCTCGAAGAGAATGGCCTCGCCCTTGGCGTCGGCCTCCCTCAAGTGGGCTTGGATATCCCCGATGAGCGGGAGCAGGGGCTGGGCCTGTTCCATCAACTGAGCGGCGATGGCTTCGATGCTGGGCAGTTCGGCCTCGGCCCCCAGCAGGAGCCGCACTTCCTCGTAGCTGGGCCGGATGCGCTCCTGGAGCAACTCCGGATGCTTGAGGTCACCCATGCGCACGCCCATGCGGGCGGCCTTCATCTCGTAGGCCGGGCCGATGCCGCGTCCGGTGGTGCCGATCTTGCTGGCGCCGGCGCGGCCTTCCCTCCACTGATCCAGGGCGATGTGGTGCGGCAGGATGAGGTGGGCCTTGTCCGAAATGAGCATGCGCCCTGTGACATCGACGCCCCGCTGGGACAAGCGATCCAGCTCCTGGCGGAACACCCCGAGGTTGAGGAGTACGCCGGAGCCCACCACTAGGAAACACTGGGGATGCAGGGCACCGCTGGGCACCTGATGGAGCGCGATGCTCTGGCCGTCGACTACCACCGTGTGGCCCGCGTTGTTGCCCCCCTGGAACCGGACCACGTGGCGGAAGCGGGCGCTCAGGAGGTCCACGAGCTTGCCCTTGCCTTCGTCGCCCCATTGCAGTCCGAGGATGGCGAGGTTCCTAGAACGATCGATCATGATGGGCTCCCAGCCCTTAAGATTACCGCCGGGCGCGCTTTCTTCCTACCCGCAATTCCCGATCGGGGACACCGGTGAGGGATGGCGCTACCCTGTAGCCAACCGGGTAGGAACCCCATCTTGGGGTCCCGCTCGAGTTCCAGCCCCGGGGGATTTGTGTTCGAAAAGTTCACAGAAAAAGCCCGTCGCGTGATGTTCTTCGCGCGCTACGAGGCCAGCCAGTTCGGCGCCGAGAGCATCGGCAGCGGCCATCTGCTCCTGGGACTGCTCCGGGAGGCGGAGAAGACCTCCATCGGACTCCTGGAGCGCATGGGCGTCCAGACCAGCCTGCTCCGAGAGCGCCTCATCGCCGCGCTCACCCCCCGGGATAAGAAGGTCACGCCGAGTTCCACCAGCATCGATATCCCCATGGAGGAGGAGGTCAAGCGCATCCTCCAGCACGCGGCCAACGAAAGCGCCAAGCTCAACCACAAGCATGTCGGGGCCGAGCATCTGCTGCTGGGGATGCTGAAGGAGGAGCAGGGCCTTGCGGGTCGGCTCTTGAAGGAGATGGGGGCCGATCTCATCGCCGCCAAGGAGATTCTGCTGGAAGCCACCAAGGAAGAGACGATCTCGAAAAAGAAGAAGGAACACCCGCTCCTGTCGGAATTCGCCCGCAACCTCTCTGAATTGGCGGAACGGGGGATCTTCGATAACTTGATCGGCCGGGAAACGGAGATCGAGCGCATCATCCAGATCCTCAGCCGCCGCCGCAAGAATAATCCGATCCTGCTGGGTGAGGCAGGCGTGGGCAAGACGGCCATTGTCGAGGGACTGGCCCAGAGGATCTTCGAGGGGCACGTGCCGCCGAGCCTCTTGGATAAGCGCATCTATGCGCTGGATCTCAGTCTGGTGGTGGCCGGCACCAAGTACCGGGGCCAGTTCGAGGAGCGCCTCAAGTCGATCATCCAGGAGGCCTCCAAGGACACCTCTGTGGTGCTCTTCATCGACGAGATCCATTCGATCATCGGCACCGGCGCCGCCGAGGGCAGCCTGGACGCAGCCAATATCCTGAAGCCCGCCCTCTCCCGGGGGGAAATCCAGTGCATTGGGGCCACAACCCACAAGGAGTTCGCCAAGTACATCGACAAGGACCGGTCCCTGGTGCGACGCTTCCAGCCGGTGAACGTGAACCCCCCCGACGAGGCCGAGAGCCTGCGGATCCTCGAAGGCATCCGCGGCCGCTACGAACTCTTCCACAGGGTCCGCTACGCTCAGCTGACCCTCCAGGCGGCCGTCTATCTCTCGAACCGCTACATCACGGACCGCTTCCTGCCCGATAAGGCCATCGATCTGCTGGACGAGGCCGGGGCTCGGGTGAAGCTGCGGGTGGGGCCCGGGGGGGGCGATTCCAACAAAGTGGAAGAGGAGCTGCACCGTGTCATCAACGAGATGAACGAGGCCGTCCTGAACCGTGATTTCGAGCGGGCCGTCCTGCTGCGTCAGAAGGAGGTTCAGCTCCGGGAGAAGATCCAGCACTCGACCCAGGAACTCAGCGAGGAGGACTACGAGCAGTTCGCCCTGGTCACCGAGCAGGATATCGAGGACGTGGTGGCCTCCTGGACGGGGATCCTGGTGAAGGCCCTCAAGAACGAGGACAAGGCCAATCTCTCCCACATGGAGGATCACCTCAACGACCGGGTCATCGGGCAGCAGGAGGCGGTCTCGGCGGTGAGTCGGGCCGTGCGCCGGGCCCGTACGGGCCTCAAGAACCCCAACCGTCCCATGGGCAGTTTCCTCTTCCTGGGGCCCACGGGGGTCGGCAAGACGGAGCTGGCCAAGAACCTCGCGGCCTTCCTCTTCGGGGATCCCAAGAAGATGATCCGCTTCGATATGAGCGAATTCATGGAGAAACACGAGGTCTCCAAGCTTCTCGGCGCCCCTCCCGGGTACGTGGGCTATGAGGAGGGCGGTCTGCTCACGGACCGGGTGCGTCGCAATCCGTATTGCGTGTTGCTCTTCGACGAAGTGGAGAAGGCCCATCCCGATCTGATCAATATCCTGCTTCAGATTTTCGACGATGGCATCGCCACGGACGCCTTCGGCAATGTGGTGGATTTCAAGAACACCCTGATCATCATGACTTCCAATGTGGGCAGCCGGGAACTGCTCGCCGACAAGAGCCTCGGATTCGTGGAGCAAGACACGCGCCCGGACGCGAAGACGGGGGACGCTCTGAAAGTGCTGAAGCGCACCTTCTCGCCAGAGTTCCTGAATCGCATTGATGAGATCGTGGTCTTCGGCCGCCTGGGCGATGAGGAGCTCCGCAAGATCGTTCGCCTCCTCATCGGGGACCTCAATATCACCCTTCAGAAGCACAACCTCGTGGTGGACCTCTCGGATGCGGCCGTGGACTTCATCGTGAAGACCACGGCCCGGGATCGCTCCTACGGGGCGCGGCCTCTCAGGCGGGCCATTCAGAAGCAGGTGGAGGATCCCTTGGCGGAGCTCATGGTGGCCCAGGATAGCGTCCCGGCGGGCAACGTGTTCTTCGATCTGGCCGAGGACCATCTGGTTCCGGCCTTCACGGCCCAGTCCCACAGCGAGCCCGCATGCGCCGTTCCCCCGGAATGAACCTTTCTCTGGAGAGGTGAACCCTTTTTTGCGGGGAACGCACCTAGAATGAATGAGCGAAGCGCCTCCCTCATGCGGGGGTCCGTGACTTCTTGACGAAAGAACCCCCCTCTCTCTGGATCCTGAATGCCCATTCCGAACGACGCCCGGCGAAGACCCTTTCTGTGCAGTGGATTGTTGCCCCTCGCCCTGGTAGCGGGCCTCCACTCCCTCCCCGTCCTGGCCCAGGACTCCGAAGTCATCTCCAAGATTGAGGTGCTGGGAGCCCAGAAGCTCTCGCCCGAGACGGTGATCTTCAAGGCCGGCCTGAAGGTGGGGGATGATCTCCGGACGCTGGACTTCACCTCCATCCTGGAGAAGCTCTGGGATTCCAAGGCCTTCGAAGACATCAAGTTCGAGGTCGAGGACACCAAGGATGGGAAAAAGCTCGTCATTCGCGTGGCGGAGCGGCCCATCGTCAAGGAGATCGATTACCGGGGCGGCACGGAAGTGGGCCTCAGCAATCTCAAGGACAAGATCAAAGAGAAGAAGCTCACCATCCTCGAGAACGCGGTCTACGATCCGGACGCCACCCGGAAGGTGAAGGGTCTCATTGTCGAACAGTGCGCCGAGAAGGGCTTCCGAAATCCCGTGATCGACGTGACGCTGGAACCCCTGGGCGGAGGCTTAGCCCGGCTGGTCTTCGATATCAAGGAAGGCGGCAAGGTCAAGATCTACAAGGTGGTTTTCCGGGGCAATAAACTCATGAGCAGCTCTCATCTGCGGGGGGCCATGGAAAAGACCCGCCAGCACTGGATGTGGAGCTGGCTTACCTCCCACGATCTGCTGGTGGACAAGAACCTCGAGGACGACCTCCAGAACATCAAGAAGGAATACTGGCGCCAGGGCTACAAGGATGTCTTCGTGGGCCAACCCACCATCGAGGTGAACGACTTCACGACATCCCGGCAGAAGAAGAAGAACGTGAAGCGGATCGCGGAGGCCAAGTCCCCCAAGTACGATATGCGAGCCACCCTCACCGTTCCGATTCTGGAGGGCGAGAAGTTCTATGAGGGCCGCCTCAAGCTCGAGGGCAACAACAAGCTCTTCAAGAACGAGGCCGGCGTCAACTATCTCAGGCTGAAGATCGCCGAGGCCAAGCGGGACAACCGCTCCATGATCGCCAAGTTCCTGGATCTGAAACCCTCCGCGGCCGATCTGCCCTCGAAGGACCTGAGGCCCTTCGATCTCGATGCCCTCAATAAGGGTGTGGACAAGATCCGCGAGACCTATTCGAACCTGAGCTACATCATGTTCCGAGCCGACAAGAAGCTGGAGGTCCGGGAGGAGGGCGGGGTCAAGAAGGTGGACACGACCCTCAAGCTGGAGGAGGGGGAACCCTACACAATTCGGCGGATCACCTTCGAGGGCAACACCACCACCAAGGACAAGGTCCTCCGGCGTTCCCTGATGGTGAAGGAAGGCGATCCCTTCAGCATGGAAGGCTTCAAGGATTCCTTCACGGGTCTTGGCCAGCTTGGCTTCTTCGATGTGAAGAACCAGGAGCCCGATATCAAGCCCGATCCCGAAAAACCCCTGGTGGATATCAAGATCAAGGGCGAGGAGTCCGGTGTCAACGAACTGCTGTTCCAGGGGGGCTACGGATCGCTCTTCGGGTTCAGTCTGGGGGCCAGCTTCTCCACCAAGAACCTGGGTGGCAACGGTGAGACTCTGGGGCTCAGCTACAACGGGGGCAAGTACCAGCGGAACGTCACGCTCTCCTTCATGGAGCCCTACATCTTCGATAAGCCCTACTCCATGTCGGCCTCGGTCTCCTATGGCACCACGGACTACGATGCATCTCGCGTGGGCACGGCCAACGCCTACAAGCAGTACACCCGGGGCCTGGGCCTTTCCACGGGCACGCGCCTGAGCACCTTCTTCCCGGGGCAGCGCTGGGCCTTTTTCACGAGCTATGCCGTGGGCTACAACTTCCGAGTCATGCGCATCGAGGGCGGGCAGAACTACTACTACCGGGATTCCAGCACCCCTCAGCTCACCTCCTCCATCAATCAGAGCCTCACCTACAGCACGGTCAATCACCCCTTCAAACCCACGTCGGGCACCAAGCTGGGTATGAGCCTGGAGTATGGTGGCTGGCAGTTCGGCACCGACAAACCCTTCTACCGGGCCACCTGGGAGTTCACCAAGATCGGCAATATCGCCGAGCGCCATATCTTCGCGGCCAATATCACCTATGGTTACCTGCGCAACCTCAGCCATGAAAGCCTCCCGATCTGGGAGATGTACCGGCCCGGGGGTGAGAACAGCATCCGCGGCTACCGCTACGGTCAGGTGGGCAGTGCCTACACGGACAGCAACACCCAGTTGGTGGTGGTAGGGGGAAACAAACAGCTGATTGCCAATTTCGAATACCAATTCAAGATCGCCGATCAGTTCCGCACGGTGCTCTTCTACGATGCCGGCAACGCCTGGGCGCCGGGCACCTCGGTCTTCAGTCGGGATCTGGTCAAGGGCAACGACTCCTACGGGAATGCCGTGACCTACCGGAATCCCACCCTGGTGCGCTCAGCCGGGATCGAGTTCCGCTTCTTCCTGCCCATCAGCCCGGCTCCCCTGCGCCTGATCTGGTCCAAGAAGCTGAACCCCTATCCCTTCGATACCGAATCCAGGACCGATTTCCAATTCAGCATCGGGACCACCTTCTGATCCCCGACGACACATCCTCGGTCGCTGCGCTAAGCTGGTTCTTTCTTCGGAGTTTCTCATGCGCCGTTTCGTCACCCTCCTGGCCCTGGCTGCCGCGATTCCCCTTCTCGCCCAGGAGCCTCTCACCCGCCTTGGGGTTTTCCATCCCGGACGGGTCATCGAAACCTCGGTGCGCGCCAAGAAGGTCTTTGCCGAACTGGAGGTGCTCAACAAGACCCTCACCGAGAAGGTCAAGGCCAAGGCCGAGGAGCTGCAGAAGCTGGAGCAGCAGATCAAGTCTCCTGCCCTTTCCGAAGAGGGACGGGCCAAGCTGCAGCGCGAATTCCAGGATGGCGAATTGGGTTTCAAGCGCCTCCAGGAGGATAGCCAGGCGGAGTTCCAGAAGGCAGAGCAGAAGGCCATGGGCCAGTTCAACCAGGAGATCGGCCCCATTCTGATGGATCTGGCCAAGGACCTGAAGCTCCAGATGCTCTTCCAGTGGAACCAGCAGATCATGATCCCTGTGGATGCCGCCGCCATCTCCTCCTTCTCGGACGAACTAGCCAAGCGCTACGACAAGAAGTATGAGAACGGTGCGCCAGATGCCGACAAGTCGGCCCAGAAGCCCGCAGCCGCCAAGTCTTCAGCCAAGCCCGCTCCGAAGAAGAAGTAGTTCTTCCCTTCAGCTGCGGCCTGTAGATCCGTAGCCTCCCTCGCCGCGCTCGGTTTTGCCGAGGGCGGCGAGCTGCGTTTCGAACTCCCATTCCCACACGGCCACCGGTGCCACCAGCAGTTGCGCGATGCGATCCCCCCGGCGGATCTCGAAGGGCTCCAGGCCGTGGTTGATGAGGAGGACCGCCACTTCGCCGCGATAATCGGCATCGATGGTGCCCGGCGCGTTGAGCACGGTGACGCCGTGGCGCAGGGCGAGCCCCGAACGGGGGCGCACCTGGGCCTCGAAGCCCACGGGCACGGCGAGGGTGATGCCCGTGGGCACCAGACGCCGCTCTCCGGCCTCCAGCGCCCAGGTCTCTCCTTCGGGAATGGCGGCCCTGAGATCCATGCCGGCCGCATGGGCCGTGGCGTATTCAGGCAGGGGAAGGCCTGCACCGTGGGGGAGGAGGTGGAGGGAAATCTGCATTGCACGTACCTCGTGATAGCCGCGGCTCGTCCCCTGGAATCCCGGCCAGGCCGGTCCGGAGGCCTTCTCGCCCAGAGTGTACACGAGCCCGCCCCCTGTGTTGGGACGCACTCGGAAGTCCTGGGATCCTCCAGCCCTTGCTAATCTATTTGAGGGTTCGTGCGTTTTACATATGTCCGGGGTCGTACCGGTTCTTTTCCAAGGGAGAGGCCATGAAATCCGCTCGCGTTTCCGTGACTCTGGGGGCCCTTCTGGTCTGTGGCGCCCTGGCGGCCCAGGTGCCGACCCCTCCCCCTGCGCCCTCCATGACGGGCAATACCCGGACCGAGAGGCGCACGGAGAAGCTGAACTTTGGTTCCAAGCTCTGGGTGAAGAACCGGAACGGTGGTATCCACGTGACGGGCTGGGACCGGGAAGAAGTCGCCCTCACGGCCGAGATCCGGGACACCGAGCGCCGGAGGATCCAGCTCGTCCTGCAGCGCAAGGGGCAGGATCTCGATATCGAAGCCCTCTTCCAGCAGCCCAAATGGACCTTTGGGATCGGCTTCGTGCAGAGTCCCCGCTGCGAGATGACCCTGAGTGTGCCCCGCAGGCTCCTGGCCCATTTCCGCACGACCAACGGGACGCTCACGGTGACCGCCCTCGATGGGTTTGCCAATTGCGAGACCACCAACGGGGATATCAAGGTCCGCGAAATCTCAGGGGAGGTCCACGCCGATACCACCAATGGGACCATCGAGGCCCTGAAATTGCGGGCCCGCATCCAGGGCGGCACGACCAATGGGCGGATCATCCTCGAGGAGGTGGAGGGCGGCATTCGGATGGAGACCACCAACGGGTCCATCCGGGCCCGGAATCTCGATGGCTGGGGCGAGGGCATCGCCCTGGAGACCACCAACGGGTCCATCGAGGTGGAATTGGGGAAGGCCAGCGGCGAACTGCAAGCCTCGAACAGCAATGGCAGCCTGGAGGTGAAGCTGCCCGGCGCCCAGGTGATTGATCTCTCCAAGCACAGCGCCCACCTGAAGGTGCCAGGCCGTTCCCAGAGGATCACCCTCGCCACCACCAACGGCAGTATCCGCGTCCGGTAAAAAGGGGGCCCGGCTGCGCTAATCTAGGCGCATGCGTCTCTCTCTCTCCAGCGTTTTCGCTCCCATCCTGGCGGTCACGGCCCTCGCCCAGGTCCCCGAGGTTCGGGAACACCGGTTTGCCAACGGTTTCCAGGTCCTGTGCGTAGAACGGCCCGGCTCAGGCTCCTTCCATGCCCGGCTGGTGATCCGTGGAGGCCGGGCCGATACGGGCACCCTTCCCGCGGCGGCCGCAGAACTGTTGACGCGGTCCCTCTTCCGTCGCCTCCTCCCCGAGGAGGTGGGCCCCGAGAATGGCTTCGAGGCGCTGGTAAAGCAGGAGGAGGGACTGACCGAGACGCTGCGCTTGGAGCGCATCCGTCGGGCCCGTCAGGGGGAGTCCGAGGGCTCTCCAGAGGCCTTGACCCTGGCCCAAATGCAGGCCCAGCACATGGCCGCACTGCGGAAAAGGATCGAGGTCGCGGCCGCTCGGGATCCCTACGAGGCCCTTGGAGGCACCCGGCGGGAAGCCTCCTCTTCGGCCGATGAGATCGCCTTCAGCCTGGATCTGCCCGTCCAATCCTTCGAAGCCTGGTGTCGCCTGGAACGGCGGCACCTCCAGCGGATGGCCCTTTTCCAGTTTCCCCTGGAGCGGGAGCGCCTGATCCAGGAGATTGGAAAGGCGTATTTCGAGGGCGAGGGGGGGCTCTCCATCCTCCTGGGCACGGCCTTCAGCGGTCACGGCTATGCACAGACCTGCGATCTCCAGAAGGGGAGCCTCGAGGCCCTCAGTTGGTCCGAGCTGCGCGCCTTCGCGCACAGCCTGTGCTCGCCGGAGCGGATGACGCTCATTCTGGTGGGCGATCTACATCTGGAGGCGCTGGTGCCAACCCTGGGTGCCAGTTTCGGGGCCCTGTCCCCAGCCCCGGAGGGGTGGGGGCGGCGGGAGGAACGGATTTCCGAGTTGCCCGAGGCACCCGGATATCGTCGTCTCCAGGCCAGCATCCCCGGGGAGCCTCGTCTCTTCGTGGCCTGGCGGATCCCCTCGGCCAACCATCCCGATGAACCGGCCCTCCGGCTCCTAGCCCAGGCGCTGGGAGGGGCCAAGGGCTCTCGACTCGTCCGACGGCTCCAGGAGGAACGCGGATTGGCTGCCAGCCTGAATGTCCGGGCCGGTGTCCCCGGGGACCGCGATCCCTCTCTCTTCATCATCGAGGCCAGGCCTTCCCAGGGCCACGGCCTGGTGGAACTCGAGGAGGGGATCCAGGGGGAGATCCTCCGTATTCAGCGGGAACTCCTCCCCGAGGAGGAACTCCGGAAGGCCCAACGCCAGCTTGAAACCGAGGCGTTGACGCTCCAGGAGGACGCGGCTGCCCTGGCCCGGACCCTGGGCCGGGCGGTGGTCCAGTCCGGGGACTGGCGTCAGGCCTTCCGAACCCGCAGCCTGGGCCGGGATCTCAGGCCGGAAGATATTCAGAATGTGGCCCGGCGCTACCTCGTCCCCGGCCAAGGGGTCACGGCCCTCCTGGAGGCCGATCCGCTGTTGGCCCCCCGGGATCCTCTGGAGGAGAAGCTGGGCAAGGTCCTGACGATCCTGGTGCAGCGCAAGCTGGATGATCCGGCCCAGACCGGAACGGTGGTGCGGGAGACCCTGCGGCAGCTGCGCATGCTCTCCCTGCCCGAGCGCCAACAGACCCTCAAGCTCCTCGAAGCCCAGGCGGGAGCGTGAACATCCTGCCCTTCCTCCTCCCCTGCATCCTCGTGGCGGTTCCGGCGCCTTCCCTGGAGTTCCGCGCCCCCAATGGCCTTCGGGTGATCCTCGATGAACGTCACGAGCAGCCCCTGGTGCGTTTCGAGCTGAGGGTGCCCTGGGAGGGCCGCGAGGACAGCGCCTCGATGTGTGCCGTCCTGGGCCACGGGGGCGCCGGCGGATTTAGTCGCACGGCCCTGGAGCAGGCCCTGGCGGATCGGGGTTTGAAAATGAACTTGGAGGCCGGGAGGCATTCCCTGGCCTGGTCCATGCTCACCGATAGCCAGGACCAGGAGGATGCCTTCGAGTTCTTCGCCCACGCGCTCTTCCGACCCGCGCTGGCAGAAGGGATCACCGCACTCCGACAGGCGACCAAGGAGGCGGCCAGCCCCGAGGAGTCCTTCCTCGCTGTGCTGGGTCTTCCCACCGGAGAGGGGGCCTTGCCCAAGCTAGACCTTCCCGGTTGTCTGGCCCTTCATCGGCGGCTGGTGCGCCCGGAGCGGGCCGTGCTCATCATCCAGGGGGACCTCAATCTGCCTCAGGCCCGCCAGCTCGTCATGCTCCACCTGGGCACCTGGGCCCCGGCTCCTGAGCCCTCTCCCCAGGGGCAGGAACTTCCGGAATGGGCCTTTCGACAAGCGATCCCCGGCGAGGGGGCCTTCGCCTGGGCGGGTTCCCTGCCCCCGGAAGGAGAGGCCCCTGCCCGGACGGCCCACGTGCTTGTCTCCTTCCTCCTGGAGCGCGCCTTCCGGGAGACCGGGGAAAGCTCCATCCGGGTGGAGGCTCCACGGCCCCTGGGGGATGCGGGGCCGATCCTATTCCAGACGCTCCTTGGCAAGTCTCCCGATCCGGAAGGCCTCCTGCGGACCAAGCTGGAGCGTCTCGGAGCCCGGGGCTTCAGCCTTGAGGAACTGGAGGTGGCCAAGGGGCAGTGGCGGGCGGAACGGAGTGCCCTGGCGCTCCACCCGGAAGCCTATCTTTCGGCCTGGACCCAGGGCTGTCTCTTCGGGGACCCGGGGGCCACACTGGATGTGGTGCGGCTGGAGGAGGTGAACGCCGCTCTGCGTGTGCGCCTGTCCACCCTCCACTGGCTGGTGAAGGGGCACTGAGGCGGCCTAGTCCAAGGCCACGCCGAAGCGGCTGGCGAGATCCAGGTAGCGGGCGCGAATGCCTGCGATGATCTCCGGGGGCAGATCCGGAGCGGGGGCCTGCTTGTCCCAGTCCTGCAGCGTCTCCAGGTAGTCCCGGAGGAACTGTTTGTCCAGGCTGGGCGGGTTGCTGCCCGGGGCCCATTGATCGGCCAGCCAGTAGCGGCTGGAATCCGGCGTCAGCACCTCGTCGATGACCAGGAGGCGCCCGTCCTCCAGGAGGCCGAATTCGAACTTGGTGTCGGCGAGGAGGATGCCTCGCTGGGCGGCCAGTTCCACGCCCCGTCTGTAGAGCGCCAGGCTGGTATCCCGCAGCCGGGTGCCGAGTTCGGGGCCCACGATCTCGCACATGCGCGCGAAATCGATATTGATGTCATGGCCTTCGTCCTCCTTGGTGGAGGGGGTGAAGATGGGTTCCGGCAGCCGATCGGCCATGCGCAGGCCGGGGGGCAGCTGGATGCCGCACACGGTGCCCTGGGCCTCGTATTCCTTCAGGCCGGAACCGGCCAGATAGCCCCGCACCACGCATTCGATGGGCAGGGGCCGGGTCCTCTGGACGAGGATGGAGCGGCCTCGGAGCTGATCGGCGAAGGGGCGCAGTTCGGCCGGATAATCCTCCACCCGGGTGGCCAGGAGATGGTTCGGCAGGATATCCGAGGTCGCCTGGAACCAGAAATTGGCCACCTGCGTCAGGATCTGCCCCTTGTCTGGAATGCCCTGGCCCATGACGCAGTCGAAGGCTGAGATGCGGTCGGTGGCCACGATGAGGAGCTGGGTCCCCAGGGCGTAAACATCCCGCACCTTGCCGCGACGGAAGATTGGGAAGGGTAGCTGGGTGGAGAGGATGGGGGTCATGGGCACCTCAGGGGAAGGGGAGTTCGGGAATGTGCCGGGGCGTGGGGGCCATCCAGTGGAGGCCCATGGGCAGAAGCTGGTAGCGGTTCTGGAGGGTCACCCACCGGGAGAGCTCGGGCTCTCGCACCGTGCCTCCGGGCCCGGTGGCGGGCAATCCCCGCTCCCGGATGAAGGCCCTCACCTCTCCGGGACTCACGCCCAGGACGCTGGCGAGTTCGTCCAGGGGGTAGAGGGTCTCGCCGGAAATGGGCACCAGCACCCGGAAATCGAAGGTCTCCCGGAGCACGGAGAGGGTGGCCTCCTTGTCCAGTTCCATGGCGGCATCCAGGTGAGGGAGGGGATCGCCGCCCGAGTAGCTCTTGGCCTGGGCGGCGCCCAGATGGGCGAGGGGATGGACGGGGTGCAGCTTGAGGACCGAGGTGAAGGCCTCCTGGGCCTCCCGCGGCCGTTCCAGGTGGAGGAGGGCCTCTCCCCGGCGCAGCAGGGCCTCCGGTTCGCTGGGCCGGACCTGGAGCCAGCGATCGGCCACGCTGAGCATCTCTTCGATCATGCCCTGCTGGCGGAGCAGGGAGGTCAGGCGGGCCAGGGCGGGCAGGTGCTGGGGGGAAAGCAGAAGCATCCGCTCGTAGATTTCCAGGGCGTGAATGGCATCCCCGTCCTGGTCGAAGCGCTGGGCCCAGTCCCAGAGGATTTCCGTCTGTCGGGCCACGGGATGGTTCAGGGTCCCCCGGCGCTCGTCGGTGGGGTGGAGGATCTGGGTGCGGACCCAGACGTAGCGCTGGGGTTGTCGGCCCAGATCGCTGGCCAGTTCGTCCTCAATGGCGCGGACGATGATCTTGAGCCCCTTGTCCCACAGGGGGGGCACGGGCATCTGCACATGGGTCTGAAGCTCGCGGCGCAGCGGCTGGAGGGGATCCACGTTGCGTCCCAGGTGGAGTTTGAGGCGCAGCACCTGGGCTGCTTGGCTCTCCTCTTCGAAGGCTTCCACCCGCAACGTCAGTTCCCCCGTTTCGGGGTCGAACCCGTCCAGGAGGAGGTATTGGAGATGGGACCGCATGGATCGAGAGTAAAACAGCCGGAGCCGAGGCGCGAGGCGAGAGGTGGAAATCTTCGATAATGTGAGGTGGCACGGGGTTTGGGCGAGGATTTCATTGACTGGAAGGCCGATGCTGCCGAACATAGAAAGGTTCGATCCATCGAAGGAGTTCCCATGAAGACCTTGGCTCGTATCGCCCTGGTTTCCGCTGTCCTGGCGACCATCCCTGCCCAGGCCACTGAAGTGGGCATCCTCCTGGACAAGCAGTTCGGCAAGGCCCAGACGGTCACTGCGGGAACCGGCAAGTACGATTCCGTGAGTCCCACGGGCTACGGCATTCGCGCGGGCTTCAGCCTCCTGGACCTGAAAGTGGCCGAACTCGGGCTCACGGCCACCTATCATCCCAAGGCCGAGGGCGATCTGGTCCTCAATGGCACGAAAGGCAAGTTGGGCACGGAATACATCGCCATCGGCGCCCAGGTGGAGTGGAAGTTCCTGGCGAATCTTTATGCGGGCGTGGATCTTCGCCGCGAGAAGTACACCTCGGATATAAGTGGCAGCAAGGCGAGCAACACCGTCACGCGGCCCTGGGTGAAGGCTGGCATCGGATTCTCGGTCCCAACGCCTGTCGTGAGCCCCTTCTTCCGCCTGGAGGTGGCCATGGCCGCTTCGAAGGACGACAAGACAGTGGATGGCGTTCCGCCTACGGAAAACACACGCAAGGCCCTGGCCCCCGAGTACCAGGTCGCCCTCTACGGCGGCATTCGCTTCTGATGCTGTCCGGGGGACCCCCACATGGTGACCGGGCAAAGCCCAGCCACCATGTCGAGACTCTTCGTTACTAAAAATGGGCGTCCGCGGGGCGCCCTTTTTGCGGCTATGATGGCAGCAACTTCCGAGGCTTCATGATCCTGCGTGTCCTAGGGTGTTCGGGTGGCGAGGCTGAGGGGGATCGGCTCACGGGTTTCCTCGTGAACGGCACGGTGGCCTTGGATGCGGGGAGTCTCACCCAGGCGTTGAGGATTTCCGAGCAGGTGGCGATCCGCCATATCTTCCTCAGCCATTCCCACCTGGATCACATCTGCACGCTGCCTTTCTTCACTAAGAACATCTTTGGCCACGTGGGGGCGCCGGTGGAGATCCACGCGCTGCCCGAGACCCTGGACGCCCTTCGCCGCCACCTCTTCAATGACGAGATCTGGCCGGACTTCTCCGTCATTCCTCATCCAGACGCGCCCATCATCCGCTATTCGGAAATCGAAGCCGGCCGCGTCTACGAGGTGGAGGGCCTAAAGATCACGCCCATCCCCGTGAACCATCTGGTGCCCACCGTTGGGTTCCTGGTGGAGGACGCGCGCTCGGGCTTCCTCTTCACCTCCGATACCGCCGATACCGATGCCGTCTACCAGGCGGCCAATGGCGCCAAGCACCTGGATCTCTTCATCACCGAGGCCAGTTTCCCCAACGAGCAGGGGGCTCTGGCGGAGGCCTCCAAGCACCTGACGCCAGCCAGGCTCGGGGAGGAACTGAAGAAGCTGAAGCGTGAAGTGCCGGTGGCGGTCTACCATCTCACGCCCGGCGATCGGCCCGTGATCCTGCCCCAGATCGAGGCCCTCGGCCACCCCCGACTGAGCCTTCTGGAGCAGGACGCGGTCTTCGCATTCTAGAAGAGGGCCTCCCGCGGGAGGCCCTCTTCTAGCGCTGGTTTGGGTTCAGGAGGCGGCAGGGCTGAGGGCCTGGACGCGGATGGCGACGGCGTCCAGTTCCGCCTGGGCAGTGCCCATCTCCTCGGGATTCTGGGCCGCCTTCAGGCGCAGGAGGGCATCCTGACGGGCGCTCTCCAGGGCCGTGGCATCGAGCATCTCCGGCGTCTCGCTCTCCCGGGCCAGGACCGTCACGCGATCGGGGCCCACTTCGGCAAATCCCCCGAAGACCGTCAGCAGATGCTTCTGGCCCTCCTGGATGTAGGTGATGAGCCCGTCTCCCACGGGGGTCATGATGGGCGTGTGGCCCGGCAGGATGCCGTAGTAGCCGCGGTGGGCGGTGGGAAAGGAGAGTTCGGACACCTCTGCGGAGAAGACCTTCCGCTCCGGCGTCACGACTTCAAGTTGCAGGTGGCCGTCCATGGCTTAGACCGCGGTGCCGAGTTGCTTGGCCTTCTCCACGGCGGCTTCGATGGTGCCAACCATGTAGAAGGCCTGCTCGGGCAGGTGATCCCACTTGCCGTCGCAGATCTCCGTGAAGTCGCGGATGGTGTCCTCCAGCTTGACGTAGACGCCGGGGATATTGGAG
Source organism: uncultured Holophaga sp. (assembly GCA_963664825.1). Taxonomy (GTDB): domain Bacteria; phylum Acidobacteriota; class Holophagae; order Holophagales; family Holophagaceae; genus JAYREN01. Next base: position 1,017,489 of record OY761614.1, on the reverse strand, counting down.
AACTGCTCGGCCACGTGGAAGGGCTGGGAGAGGAAGCGCTGCAGCTTGCGGGCCCGCATGACGGTGTTCTTGTCGTCATCGGAGAGCTCGTCCATGCCCAGGATGGCGATGATGTCCTGGAGCTCCTTGTATTTCTGAAGGATGGATTTCACGCGCATGGCGGTGTTGTAGTGAACCTCGCCCAGCACGTTGGGATCCATCAATCGGCTGGTGGAGGCCAGGGGATCCACGGCGGGGAAGATGGCCAGGGCCGAGAGCTCCCGGGAGAGGTTCGTGGTGGCGTCCAGGTGGGCGAAAGTCGTGGCGGGCGCGGGGTCCGTGTAGTCATCCGCGGGCACGTACACCGCCTGGATGGAGGTGATGGAGCCCTTCTTCGTAGAGGTGATGCGCTCCTGCAGTTCGCCCATCTCGGTAGCGAGCGTGGGCTGGTATCCCACGGCGGAGGGCATGCGACCGAGAAGAGCGCTGACCTCTGAACCGGCCTGTGTGAAGCGGAAGATGTTATCGATGAAGAGCAGCACATCGCGGCCCTCCGTGTCGCGGAAGTATTCGGCGACGGTGAGACCGGTGAGGGCCACCCGGGCGCGGGCGCCGGGAGGTTCGGTCATCTGGCCATAGATGAGAGCCACCTTGGATTCAGGCAGGTTCTCCTTGTCGATGACGCCGGAATCCATCATTTCGTTCCAGAGATCGTTGCCCTCGCGGGTGCGCTCGCCGACGCCGGCGAAGACCGAGAAGCCACCGCGGGCCTTGGCGATATTGTTGATGAGCTCCATGATGAGCACGGTCTTGCCCACGCCTGCGCCGCCGAAGAGGCCCACCTTGCCGCCCTTGGCGAAGGGCTGCAGGAGATCGATGACCTTGATGCCCGTCTCCAGCATGTCCTTGCCGGTGCTCAGCTCGTCGAATTTCGGCGCTTCGCGGTGGATGGGCAGGTAGGTATCGGTGACGACGGGGCCGCGCTCGTCCACGGGGTCCCCCACCACGTTGATGATGCGTCCCAGGGTGGCCGGGCCCACGGGCGCCATGATGGGGCCGTTGGTGTCGGTGACCAGCTGACCCCGGGTCATGCCGTCGGTGGGTTGCATGGCCACGCAGCGAACGCGGCTCTCGCCCAGATGCTGCTGCACTTCCAGCGTGACCTTGGTGGTGCCTACCTGGGTGGTGAGCGCGTTGTAGATTTCGGGAAGGTGGTCGCCGAACTCGACGTCCACGGCGGGGCCGATGACGGCAATCACGCGGCCTTGTTTCAAGTCGGACATGGGATGACCTCAAAAAAATGGGAACCGCGAATGAATCTGGTATCTAGGATGCCGCGCCGGAGACGATTTCGATGATCTGGTTGGTGATGGCAGCCTGACGGACCTTGTTCATATTGAGGGTCAGTTTGTCGATCATCTCCTGGGCGTTGGAACTGGCCTTGTCCATGGAGGACATGCGGGCCGCGTGCTCGGAAGCGCAGCTCTCCACCAGGGAACGATACAACTCCGTCTCCAGGAAACGGGGCAGCAGGCTCTCCAGCACACCCGTGGGATCGGGTTCCAGGAGATGGCTCACCTCGGGCTTGCCTTCTGGGGCCGCCTCGAGGGCCATGGGGAAGATCTTGATGACCCTCGGTCCCTGGCTGATGGCGGAGTGAAAGTAGTTGTGCACGACGTAGAGCGCATCGATCTCGCCCCGGGCGTACTGCCCGATGGCGCCCTCGGCGATCTCCCGAGCCACCGGCAAGAGGCCGGGCAGGGCCACCTGCAGGAACTCCCCGGAAACGGCGTGCTCGTGCTTGCGAGCCCAGTCGGTGGCGCGCCTGCCTACGACGTCCAGGTGGGTCACCAGCTCTCCTCTTTCGAGGAAAAACGCGTCGGCTGCCTTCAGGAGATTGGCGTTGAAGCCGCCGCAGAGGCCTTTGTCACTGGCCACGACCACCACGCGAATGTGCTGTTCTTCCCTGGGCGCCAGAAAGGCCTGGGCCAGAGCGGAGGACGGCACCGGCACACCCTCCTCAAAGCGAGCCACCACACGACCGACGACCTCATGCAGCTTGGTGGCATAAGGCCGCATGGCCACAAGGCGGTCCTGGGATTTCCGCAATTTCGCAGCGGAAATCATCTTCATGGCCCTGGTGACCTGCTGGGTGTTCTTCACCGACCGGATGCGGCGGCGAATATCCTGGATCGAAGCCATGGCCTAAGCTCCAGCGCCCGAACTGAGCGACATGGCGAAGGTCTCCTTGAAGGCCATTACCTGAGCCTTCAGGGCCGCTTCCGTCTCCTTGGGGAACTGGCCCGTTTCGCGGATCTGGCGCAGCAGATCGGCGGCGTTCACATCCAGGTATTCGAAGAGCCCCTTCTCGAAGCGCTTGATGGCCTCCACGGGCACATCGTCGAGATGACCCTTAGTGGCCACCCAGATGATGGCGACCTGCTTTTCCACCGGGATGGGTCGGTACTGGAGCTGTTTCTGGATCTCCACCAGGCGCTGGCCACGATTGAGCTGGGCCAGAGTGGCCTTGTCGAGGTCCGAACCGAACTGGGAGAAGGCCGCCAGTTCCCGGTACTGGGCCAAGTCGAGCTTGAGGGTGCCGGCGACGGCCTTCATGGCCTTCATCTGGGCGGCGCCGCCCACACGGGATACGGAGATGCCCACGTTCAGGGCCGGGCGCACGTTTGCGTTGAAGAGATCGGTCTCCAGGAAGATCTGACCATCGGTGATGGAGATGACGTTGGTCGGGATGTAGGCGGAAACGTCACCGGCCTGGGTCTCGATGATGGGGAGGGCGGTCATGGAACCTCCGCCGCGCTCCTTGCTCAGCTTGGCGGCCCGTTCCAGCAGGCGGCTATGGAGGTAGAACACGTCGCCAGGGTAGGCTTCGCGGCCAGGAGGGCGGCGCACCAGCAGGGAAATCTCGCGGTAGGCCGCAGCCTGTTTGGAGAGATCGTCATAGACGCAGAGCACGTGTTGGCCGGGGTTATCGGCGCCAGCAGGCTCGCCGTTCACTCCGTGCCACATGAAATACTCGCCCATGGCGGCACCTGCCATGGGGGCCAGGTAGAGCATGGGCGCGGGCTCGGAGGCCGTGGCGCTGATGATGATCGTGTGCTTCATGGCGTCGTGCTCTTCCAGCGTCTTCATCACCTGGACGACGGTGGAGCGTTTCTGGCCGATGGCGACGTAGACGCAGATGACCCCGTTGCCCTTCTGGTTGATGATCGTGTCCAGGGCTACGGCGGTCTTGCCGGTCTGACGGTCGCCGATGATGAGCTCGCGCTGGCCCCGGCCGATGGGCACCAGGGCGTCGATGGCCTTAAGGCCCGTCTGCATGGGCTCATGCACACTGCGGCGCTCGACGATTGGGGGGGCGATCTTCTCAATGGGATTGTAGGCCACGGCTTCGATGGGGCCCTTGCCGTCGATGGGAATGCCCAGGGAATTGATCACGCGGCCCACGAACTGGGGTCCCACGGGGATGCTCATAATCTTGCCCGTGCGCTTGACGGTATCGCCTTCCTTGATCTTGGTGTATTCCCCCAGGAGGATGATGCCGACATTGTCCTCTTCCAGGTTCAAGGCCAGGCCCATTACGCCATGGGGCAGTTCCAGCAGCTCGCCGGCCATGGCTTTCTCGAGGCCGTGGGCACGGGCAATGCCGTCACCGACGCTGATGACCGTGCCGATCTCCGCGACGTCCACCTGGGCGTCGAAGCCTTCGATTTGGCTGCGGATGATGCGGGAAATTTCTTCCGCGCGAATGTCCATGCAATCCTCCGAGTATTCCGGAATGGGGGGTACTTAGGCTGAAAGGAGACGGGTCTTGAGCTGGCGGAGTTGACCCAGGAGCGAGGCATCGTAGACGGTAGAACCCACCTGGACCCTGAGGCCGCCGAGGAGTGTCGCGTCTTGGTTCCATCGCAGGCGGATGGTCTTGCCTGTGCGCGAGGCGAGCGAGGTTTCCAGGGCTTTGGATTGAGTGGGACTCAAGGCTTGGGCACTTGCCACGCTGGCGTTCACCACGCCCATGTGCTCATCCAACAGCTCGTCGAAGGCTTCGATGATCTCGTGGATCAGATTGAGCCGCGCGGCCTGGGCCACCACCATGAAGAACTTGCGGATCCCCCCGGTGACACCGGCCTTTGAGAGGATCTCATCGAAGGTAGCGGCCTTCTTGGTGGGGCCCACTAGGGGAGCGGTCACGAGACGTTCCAGATCGGCGTTGCCCCGCACCAGGGTGTCGACGGCGGCCAGTTCCTTCTGGATGGATTGGAGGGTGCCCTGTTTTATGCCGATTTCGAGCATGGCCTTGGCATAGCGACGAGCGATGAGGCGGTTGCTGCTCATTCGGCACATCCTGTGTGGCACTTCGCATCCTGCTGCATGCTCATTCGGCACCTCCGACCTGCGCGATGGAACGATCCAGAACCTGCTCGGCGGTCGCCCCCTGGACGCGGATCTTCAGACGCTCCGTGGCGCCCTGAACGGCCAGTTCGGCCACCAGGGCCCGCAGCTCCTGCTCCACCAATCGCTTCTGGTATTCGATCTCCTGACGAGTCTGGGTCCGGATCTGGTCGGCCTCCTGCCGGGCGGCTTCGAGGATCCGCTGCTTTTCGAGTTCGGCCTCTTCCTCGGCCTTCACCATGATGCCGTCCAGTTCCTGCTGGAGCCCGGCCATCTTGGTCTCCAGTTCCTGGATCTGGGCCTGGCCCTGGGCCTGGTCCCGCTCGGCTTGGCTCAACTGTTCCTTCAGCTCCTGGGTCCGGGCCTTGAAGGCCGATCCCAGTGCACCCTTCAGGAGGAAGAAGAGTCCAAAGAAGAAGATGGCGAAGTTGAAGAGCTTGACCAGAAACTGACTGAAGGGGCCCAGACTCCTGCCGAAGAGTTTGATCTCGGGCCCGTGATGGGCCGCAGCCTCGTGTCCCGCAGCTTCGTGGGAGGTGGCCTCATGGGCGGACGGTGCGGCAGAGGGCTGACCCACCGCCTCGTGAGCAGTGGCCTCCTGCGCGGCGGGAGCGTGTTCCTGGGCCTTCAGGGCGGGGGTGCCCAGCCACAGGGCGCAGGCCAGGATCATGCAGACGAAGGGAAGATTGCGGCGGCGCGTCATGGATCAAGCCTGCTTCAGAAGGTGCTGGACCATGGATTCGGAGAGGGCATCCACCTGGGCCACGAGCTCGGCCTTGGCGGTTTCCCCTTGGGCCTTCAGATCCAGGAGGGCGGCGTTCCGGGTCTCGATAGAATCTTGCCGAGCCTTCTCCAGAAGGGATAGCTTCTCCTGGGCGGCGGCCGCGGCGAGAGCCTTGCGATGTTCAAAGGCCTGGGCGCGGAGTTCCCGCAGGCGCGTGGCGTAATCGGCCTGGCGCTGTTCCACCTTGGAGGAGGCCTCCGCCTTGGCGGCGCCACCTGCGGCGATAGCCGCTTCGCGCTCGTCCATCACCCGGGTGACAGGCTTGAAGAAGGCAAATTTCAGGAAGAGGTAGAGCAGCGTCAATAGCACGATGACGAAGCCGATCTGGTAAGGGTCCAGCTTCATGGGGTCCGGCAGGGCGTCCATGAAACTTGGGGATGCCCCCTCGGTCAGGAGGCCCATCCCGGTCAGACCTTCCAAAGCGATTGGAGTCACAGTCTCCCCCCCAGTTCCCATTCCGACAGGTCGGAACCTTGCGGTTTGCGGGTTGTATCGGCCCCAAGGACGAGGCTCGCGCCATCTTACCGCTAGGTCCCCCAGCCTGAAAGGATGCTTTTTGAGTTGACTCTGCCCCTGGGGCATGGGAGGATTTCGGTTCGGCGAGACGGGCGATTAGCTCAGTCGGTAGAGCGCCTCCTTTACACGGAGGATGTCGGCGGTTCGAGTCCGTCATCGCCCACCAGACTCGTTCTGGTAGTTTGAAAACATGGGGTTGTAGCTCAGTCGGTTAGAGTGCCAGCCTGTCACGCTGGAAGTCGCGGGTTCGAGTCCCGTCAGCCCCGCCAACAAAAGCCCCCCGCATGGGGGGCTTTTTGCTAGGAAGTTCCAGACCCGAACTCACGCGTTGGTGGCCCAGGACCTTCTCTCGAGTGCAGCCCTATTCGCCATGGCAAGGTCGACTCCCTGGACCAGGGTGAGCCTGCGCCCGATGGGATTGATTCCAAGTTCTTCCCATCCTTCTGACATACCATTGAATTACCAGGCAACTCTGCCTTCCGATCGGCTCCCATGAAACTCCCCCTCGTCGCTCTCTGTGGTCGCCCCAACGTGGGGAAGTCCACGCTCTTCAACCGCCTCACGCGCACGCGCACGGCGCTGGTGCATGATCTTCCGGGCATGACGCGGGATCGCTCCTATTCCCAGGTCAACTGCCTCAGTGAAGAGGGTGAGGTGGAGGAAGTCTTCGAGCTGATGGATACCGGTGGCCTGGACTTCGAGGGTGACGATGTCATCACCGCGGGCATCACCCGCATGGCCCAGGCGGCCATGACCGAGGCTCACGTGCTTGTGATGATGGTGGATGCCCATGATGGCTGGAACCCCGGAGACGCCGAAATCGCCCTCCGCATCCGCCAGGCGGGCAAGCCCTCGGTCCTGGTGGTCAACAAGATCGATGGGGTGAAGAGCGGGTCCCCGGATGGGGCCTTCTACGAGCTGGGTTTCGACGAAGTCCATATCATCAGCGCCAGCCATGGTTCGGGCGTTCCTGAACTGCTAGCCTCCGTTCGGGCGAAGTTGCCCTATCACCTGACGCCGGAGGAAGCCGAGCGCCATGATCCGGGAGATGAGCTGCGCTTCGCCATCATCGGGAGGCCCAATGTGGGCAAGTCGTCTCTCACCAATAAGCTGCTGGGATATGAACGCAGCCTGGTGAGCGAGGTGGCCGGTACCACCCGCGATACCGTGGATACGGTCTTCAATGTGGACGAGCATCTCTATCGCCTGATCGATACCGCGGGCATTCGCCGCAAGGGCAAGACCACCGAAGGGGCCGAGATCCTGTCGATCCTGAAGGCCAAGCAGGCCATGGCCAGGGCGGATGTCTCGCTCCTGCTCATCGACGCCGTGGAGGGCGTCACCCACCAGGACGCGGTCATCGCGGGCTACGCCCAGGAGGCCGGCGCGGCGGTGATTCTGGTGATCAACAAGTGGGATCTGGTCCCCAAGGACACCTACACCTCCATCGCCTTCGAAGAAAAGATCCGCTACGACCTGGGGTTCCTTCAGCACGCGCCGATGCTCTTCATCTCCGCCCTGACCGGACAGCGGGTGTCCAAACTCTTCACGCTCATCCATGAATGTGCCGAGGCCCATGCCCGGCGTATTTCCACGGGGAAACTGAACCTGTTCCTGCGCGATGCGGTGGAGGCGATGTCGCCTCACGCGGTGGATGGCAAACTCCCCAAACTCTATTTCATGGTCCAGGTGGGCGTGCGCCCGCCCTCCTTCGTCATCAAGGCCAATACCGATCGGGGTCTGCACTTCAGCTATATGCGCTACCTCGAGAATCGTCTTCGCGGGGCCTTCGGCTTCGTGGGCACGCCCATCCGCCTGAGCATCCAGAAGAAACAGCAGGGGGATGAGGCGCCTCAGGAAGGGGCCAAGGTCCGCAGGATCATGGACGTGGGTGAGGGACTGAAGCCCTCCCGGCGGCCTTCCAGCTCGCGGGATCGGGCGGGAGCCGTGGTGCCCGGCAGGAAAACCCGCAAGAAGTAGACGGCCCGTCTTCTCGGACACCTGTGCTGCATTCAAAAAAGTTAGAACACCACGGAGACACAAGGGGCACGGAGAGGCTTCCGAATCATCACGGGTTTCTCCACCCGCTTTTTTTCGGGATTCCCCTCCGTGGGCCATGCCTTCGTGGTGATTGAACCCTACTTCAGGCCTCGCTTCACGAGCAGCGGCTCCACCTGGGGATCCCTGCCACGGAACGCGCGGTACAGCGCGGCGGGATCCTCGCTGCCGCCCTTGGATAGCAGCTTGCGGAAGGCCTGGGCGGTGGCGGGGTTGAAGAGATTGCCCTTCTCCTTGAAGGCCTGGAAGGCGTCGCTATCCAGCACGGCGCTCCAGATGTAGGCGTAGTACCCGGCGCTGTACCCGCCGCCCCAGATGTGGTTGAAGTAGGGTGTGCGGTAGCGGGAGGGGATCTCCGGGATCAGGCCGAGTTTGTCGAAGGTGGCCTTTTCGAAGGCCATGGCGTCCTGGGTCACGGGTTCGGTCTGGGTGTGCCAGGCCATGTCCAGCAGGGAGGCCGCCAGGTATTCCACGGTCTTGAAACCCTGACCGTAGGTCCCAGCCCTTTGCATCCTTTGCAGGAGCGCGTCGGGAATCGTCTCGCCGGTCTTGTAGTGTTGGGCGTAGAGCTTCAACACCTCGGGCTCCAGGGCCCAGTTCTCCATGATCTGGCTGGGCAGCTCCACGAAGTCCCGGGGCGTTCCGGCCAGCCCCCGGTAATGGCCCTTGTAGAAGAACCCGTGGATGGCGTGACCGAACTCGTGGAAGAGGGTCTGCACTTCATCGGGCGTGAGCAGGGCAGGCTTATCGCCCGTGGGTCGCGTGAAGTTGCAGACGTTGGTCACGATGGGCTTGACCTTGCCGTAGCCCGCGCGGATGCGCCCGCACCAAGCCCCGCCCCGCTTCCCGGGTCGGGGATGGTAATCGGTGTAGAGGAGGCCCAGGCTCTGCCCGTCCTTCTCCTTGACTTCGAAGACCTTCACTTCCGGGTTATAGACGGGCATGTCCTTCAGCTCGGTGAAGGTGATGCCGTAGAGCTTCCCGGCCACTCGGAAGGCGCCCTCGCGCACCCGATCGAGGGGGAAGTAGGGTTTCAGAGCCTCCTCGTCCAGTTCGAAGCGCGCCTTGCGCACCTTTTCTTCGTAGAATCGCCAATCCCAAGGCTGGAGTCTCTCGCCGGGCAGATCCTTCTCCAGGAGGGCCTGCAAGTCGACCCGGTCCTTCTTCGCCACTTCGAGAGAAGGCTTCCAGAGCTGGTCGAGGAGGCCATAGACTCCCTTGGCGTCCTTGGCCATGTTTTCGGCAAGGACGAAATCCGCCCAGGTCTTGAAGCCCAGGAGCTGCGCCTTCTCTGAGCGCAGGGCGGCGATGCGGTTGACGATGGCTCGGGTGTCCTGGTCCCCTCCGTTGCAGCGCTCGGTGTAGGCGGTGAGCATCTGGCGGCGCAGCTCTCGGTTCTCGGCATACTGGAGGAAGGGCCAGAGGCTCGGGCCATCCAGGCTGAAGAGCCACTTGTGGTCCTGTCCTGCCTTTTTGGCGGCGCCTGCCGCGGCGCTAAGCACACCCTCGGGCAGGCCCGCCAGGTCCGCGGGGTTCTCGACCACCAGCTTGAAATTCTTGGTGGCCTTCAGTATCCGGTCCCCGAACTGCACGCCGAGCTGGGAGAGCTCGGCGTTGATGGCGCGCATGTGCGTCTTCTGCTCGGCATTCAGGTCTGCTCCCGTGCGCTTGAAACCCTTGTAGGTCTCTTCCAGGAGGCGGGCCTGCTCTGGGCTCAGCTTCTCGGATGGGCGGTGTTCCCAGACGGCCTTGACCCGCTGCCAGAGCTTTTCGTTGAAATTGATATCGTCATCGTGGGCCGCCATGAGGGGGGCCAGTTCACCATGGATGGCCTGGAGCTTGGGGTTGGTCTCGGCACCCGAAAGGGAACCGAAGACCGAGGCCACGTTTTCCAGGAAGGCCCCGGCACGCTCCATGGCCTCCACGGTGTTCCTGAAGGTGGGCTTGGCCTTGGACGCGGTGATGGCCCTGATTTCGGCCTTTTGGCGCGCCATGCCCTCCTTGAAGGCGGGCAGGAAGTGGTCCTCCTGGATCTGGGCGAAGGGAGGGGCGCCGAAGGGGGCCTTCCATTCCCGGAAGAAGGGATTGGAAGCCTGGGTGGGATTGGGGGTGGCCGCGAGCATGGGCAGGGCCAGCAATGCGGAGAGGGCGCTTGATTTCATGGTGTCCTCAGAAATGGAGTGACGGGAATACGGAGGCTGGATTTCGGGTGGCCCTACTTGAGTCCGCGCTTTTCCAGGAGGGCCTCGACCTTGGGATCCCGTCCGCGGAATTCCCGGTAGATGACTGCGGGATCCTCGCTGCCGCCCTTGGAGAGCATCTTGCGGAAGGCCTTGGCTGTCTTGGGATCGAAGATATTCCCCGTCTCCTTGAAGGCCTGGAAGGCATCGCTATCCAGCACTTCGGACCAGGTGTAGCTGTAATAGCTGGCGGAGTAGTCCGTGGCGGAGTGCTTGAAGTAGGAAGTCCGGTAGCGGGAGACGATCTCGGGGATGAGGCCCCACTTGGTGAAGCTGGCCCGCTCGAGGACCGCGGCGTCCTGGGGTACGGTGGTGGTGAGGGAATGCCAGTCCATGTCCAATAGGGAAGCTGCCAGTTTCTCCGTCCAGGCAAATCCCTGGTTGAAGGTGGAAGCCTTCAGCTTCTTCTGCACCAGACTGGCCGGAATCACTTCGCCGGTCTGATAGTGCTTGGCGTAGAGCTTGAGCATCTCGGGCTCGAAGACCCAGTTCTCCATGACCTGGCTGGGCAGCTCGACGAAATCGATGGCCACCCCGTTCACGCCAGCGCTGCGGAAGCGCACATGGACCAGGAGGTTGTGCACGGCGTGGCCGAATTCGTGGAAGAGGGTCTCGGCCTCGTCGGCGCTGAGGAGGGCCGGGGCATTGGCTGAGGGCCGGGCGAAATTGGAGACGTTATAGACCACCGGCGAGATGAACTTGCCGTTCTTGATCCAGGAATCCCGCAGGGTGTCGCACCAGGCGCCGACCGTCTTGCCCGGCCGGGGGTGGAAGTCCATGTAGAGGACCCCCAGATGCCGTCCGTCCTTCTCCTTGACCTCGAAGGCCTGCACCTCCGGGTGATAGACGGGCAGATCCTTGCGCTCGGTGAAGGTGATGCCGTAGAGCTTCCCGGCCAGGGCGAAGGCGCCGCGGCGCACCTGCTCCAGGGGGAAGTAGGGCTTCATGGCCTCCTCATCCAGGGCGAACTTGGCCTTCTTGACCTTGTCGGCGTAGTACCACCAATCCCAGGGCTCCAGTTTAAAACTCCCCTTCTCCTGGTCGATCATGGCCTGGAGATCGGCGGCCTCGCGCTTGGCCAGCGCCAGGGAAGGCTTCCAGAGCTGCTCCATGAGTTCATAGGCCTTGGCGGGGGTCTTGGCCATGGTGTCGTCCAGGGTGTAGGCCGCCCAGGTCTTGAAGCCCAGGAGCTGGGCCTTCTCGGCGCGCAGGGCGGCGATCTTGGCAAATACCGTGCGGTTCTCGGTCTCCCCGGTCAAGCAGCGGGTGGTGTAGGCGGTAAATATCTGGCGGCGCAGTTCCCGGTTTTCGGCGTAGGTCATGAAGGGCCAGATGCTGGGGTAGGCCAGGGTGAAGACCCACGTACCCTCCTGGCCCGCCTTCTTGGCCACCTCAGAAGCGGCGGCGATCTGATCGGCGGGGAGTCCGGCCAGATCCGCCTGCTTATCGATCACCAGGCGATAGGCGTTGGTGTCCTTGAGAAGATTCGACGCGAACTTCACCTGGAGGGCCGAGAGCTCGGCGTTGATGGCCCGGAAGCGCTCCTGCTGGGCCGCACCCAAACCCGCTCCACCCCTCAGAAAACGGTGATAGGTCTTCTCCAGCAGCATGGCTTCCTGGGCGCCGAGCTTCTGCTGGGCGCGGTGCTCATAGACGGCCTTCACCCGCAGGAAGAGGGCCTCGTTCAGGTTCAGGTCGTCGCTGTGGGATGTGAGCAGGGGCTGGACCTTCTCCTCCAGGGCCTGCAGCTGTTCGTTGGTCTCGGCGCTGGTGAGGAGCAGGAAGATTCGCTCCACCCGCGCCAGGTCCTCGCCGGCATCGTCCAGGGCCGCCACGGTGTTCTTGAATGTGGGCTTGGCGGGGTTCTTGGTGATGGCCTCGATCTCCTGCTTATGGCGCTGCATGCCCTCCTGGAAGGCCGGCAGGAAGTGTTCGGCCTTGATCTGGTCGAAGGGGGGCACGCCGAAGGGCGTCTTCCATTGGGTGAAGAAGGGGTTGTCGGTGGGCTTGGCCATGGCGGGACTCGCAAGGCAGACCAGGGCGGTCAGCGGGATGAGGGAACGCATGAGATCCTCCGGGAACTGGACGTGGGTGGCAGAATGGACGTCATCATCTTAATACGAGGTCATTCCCGGAGGAGCCTTCATGCGCACACTCGCCCTTTTGATCGCTGGCACCGTCCTCATCGCTCCGGCCCAGGCTCAGGCTCAAGCTCAGGAACATCGGGACAAGGTCCTCTTCGAGGTGGAAAAGGATGCCAAGCTCGATGGCATCCGGGCCGAACTTCGCAAGAAGTCCGAAGAACCCGAGAAGAAGACCATGTGGGTGGACTTCGCCACCATCGACGCCCCCAAGGGGCTTTCGGCATTCACCCAGGTCTTCCATCAGCCCTCGATTTGCCAGGGGCTCTCGGGGATGTGCTGGTGCTTCTCCACGACCTCCTTCCTGGAATCCGAGGCCTACCGCCTGACCCAGCGGAAGCTGCGCTTCTCCGTGATGCATTCGGTCTACTGGGAGTACGTGGAGAAGGCCCGGGGCTTCGTGCGGAGCCGCGGGAAGTCCGTCTTCGGCGAGGGCTCTCAAGGGGCGGCGGTGATGAGGGCCTGGAAGGAACACGGCGTAATTCCCCTGGAGGCCTACACCGGCCTGCAGGATGGCCGCCAGAACTACGATCACGCTCCCCTCTTCAAGGAGCTGAAGGCCTACCTGGATGGCGTGAAGGCTTCAAACGCCTGGAACGAGGAGCAGGTGGTATCGACCGTGCGGGCCATCCTCGATCATTATCTGGGAGCGCCGCCTGCCACCGTGCAGGTGGAAGGGAAGACGCTCACGCCCCAGGAATACCTGGCCCAGGTGGTGCGCCTCAACCCCGACGATTACGTGGAATTCGTTTCATTCCTCGGGAAGCCCGCCTGGGAGCGCACGGAATACGAGGTGCCTGACAATTGGTGGCACGGGAAGGAGTATCTCAATATCCCCCTGGACGCATTCATGGGGGCCTTCAAGGGCGCCATTCAGAAGGGCTACTCCCTGGCCATCGCCGCCGATATGTCCGAGCCCGGCTATTCCATCGGTGGTCCGGGCCTGGCGGTGGTGCCCACCTGGGATATCCCCGCGAGCCATATCGACGCGGCCGCCCGCCAGTTCCGCTTCCAGAACGGCAGCACCACCGACGATCACGGCCTGCACGTGGTGGGCTTCACCCAGAGGCATGGCCAGGACTGGTTCCTGGTGAAGGACTCCTGGAGCAGCTCCTGGAACAGCGAACACCCCGGCTACTACTTCTACCGGGAGGACTACGTGAAGCTGAAGGTGTTGGCCTTCATGGTGCACAAGGACGCGGTGAAGGAACTGTTGGCGAAGGTGAAGGACTGAAGGGGGATCCCACCGCAAGAACGCCGAAGATGGGGGCCTCAGATCCTGAACTTGCCTGCCTCGGCTTGGAGGGCCTCGGCGATCTTGGCTAGTTCGCTGGCCGTGCGCGCTACCTCTCGGCTCGTCGAGGCGATCTGCACACTGGCTGCGGCCGTCCGGGTGTTTTCTGAGGCTACCTGGGCCATGGTACGCGCCACCTCCTCGGCGGTGCGGGCCTGCTCGCCGCTGGCCTGAGCGATCTGATGCACGGTTTCCGCGGCCCGCTCCGCCTGTTCCTTGATCTGCTCGAGTTGGGCCACGACCGCCTCCACGCTGCGGTTGCCTCCCTCGACAGCGGTCTGGGAAAATGAGATGAGCCCCTCGATCTCCTTGGCTGCCGTCTGGGAACGCTCGGCCAGCTTCCGCACCTCCTCGGCGACGACGGCGAAGCCCTTGCCCAGGGATCCGGCCTTCGCGGCTTCGATGGCCGCGTTCAAGGACAGCAGGTTCGTCTGATTGGCGATCTCCCGGATGACGCGGATCGCCTGCACCATCCGCTCCGTGCTCTCGCGCACGGTCTCCATGGCTTTAGAGGTCTCCTGGCCCACCTGGGCCCCCGCAGTGGCCGCCTGGGCGGCCTGCTCGGACACCTGTCTCGAGAGGCCGGCGTTTTGGGACACCTCGGCGATGGAGGCCGTCAGTTCGGTGATGGCACTGGCCATCTGGTCCGTGTGCTCCCGTTGGGTCTCGATGCCGCGGTCGAGTTCCTCGGTGGTCGCCGAGAGCTGTTCGGCGGTGGCAGAGAGCTCCGTGCTCCCGCTGGCTACCTGGTGGGACTGGAAACCGAATTGCCGAAGCGCCTCCCGGAGTTCCCCGTTGTGCTGGTTGAAGGCCTTGGCCAGCGCGCGGATTTCGTCATCACCCTCTTCGGGAAGGACCAGCGTGAGATCCGAGCGCTCCATGCCGGAGATCATGTGATCCAGGGGGCGGCTGATCCTGCTGGCGAGGTAGCGCATGAAGAGGAAGGACCCGGCGATGACCGCCGCGGTCATGCCTGAGACGATCCAGAGGAGGTGGTAGAAACCGCTGAAATACTCGCTCTTCTTGACCCCGGTGTAGAGCACACCAATGACCTTCCCCTGGGTGTCCAGGATGGGATCGTAGGCCGTGAAGTAGGGCTCCCCCAGGATCACGGCCTGGCCACGGAAGCTCTCCTTCCTCTCGAAGATGGCCTCCCGGGTCGGGCCCTGGAGGTGGGTGCCCACGGCCCGCCTGCCTTGGCTGTCCACGATATTGGTGGAGACGCGCACGTCCCCCATGAAGATGGTGGCCGTCCCGCCGCAGAGTTCCTTCAGCCGGTCGGGGATCTCGAAGTCTCCATTGAGCTGGTATTCCCCGGCGAAGAGGGCGCCCTCGGAGATCCTGAAATCCCTTCCCTTGTGGGCGAGAAGCTCCCTGAGGGTCTTGATGCGGCTCTCCTGCATGGAGATGGCCTGGTCCTCCAGGGACCGGTACATGATCGCGAGCGTGGTGAAGGCCACCAGGGCCGTGGCGAAGGCGATCATCGCCCCGCTCGCCAGGGAAACCTTCTTCCCTATTTTCATGTTTCTGCCTCGATTCTGACCTTTATAGCTTATCGGCAAAGGCTAGGTTTCGGATCATATCCTCGGTCTTCCAGGGAGCAGCTCCTCCTCCCAGGTATTTCTGGAACCACTCCAGGTGGCTGTTGTAGTAGATGGGCATGGACTTGAGGCCATCGGGCCAGTGGCCATCGTTCTTGAACGACGATGAGGCGGCTGGGCACGTTCATGATCTGGAGTCCCGTGAAGAACTGGAGGCTCCGGGTGTGGATCCTGGAGCCCATGGGCGGCGACTGGGTGTGGTTCGGCCTCCCCGGGGAGCCGCTTGGCGTTGTGCTGGACCTCATAAGCGTCCCCCGGTAGCGTCGAGAGCATGGAATACGCCCTGGAATTCGAAAACCTGACCAAGACCTTCGGCGAGAAAGTCGCCGTGGACGATCTGACGCTACGCATAGAGCCCGGAAGCCTGTTGGGACTGCTGGGGCGCAATGGTGCGGGTAAGAGCACGACCCTGAAGATGGTGACGGGCCTTCTGAAGCCCACCCGCGGTCGCATTCGTGTGCTGGGGCTGGATCTTGCCACGGACGAACTCGCCATCAAGCGTCAGATCGGAGTCATGCCCGAGGACATGGCGCTGCTGGAATACCTCACAGGCCCTCAGTATCTGCGCTTCGTGGGCCGCATGTATGGGCTGGAGGACGCCGTTATTGACGCCCGGCGTCAGGAGCTCTTCGCCAAGCTGGACCTTGCCCCTGCGCCCAAAGGCCTCGTTGCCGAGTACAGCTACGGGATGAAGAAGAAGCTGGCCCTCTGCGCGGCCCTCATCCACGCGCCTCGCGTGGTCTTCCTGGACGAACCCTTCGAGGGCATCGATGCCGTCACCAGCCGCACCATCAAGGACATCCTGCATTCCCTCCAGGGCCGCGGGGTCACCATCATCCTCACGAGCCACATCATGGAGGTGGTGGAGAAGCTCTGCCCCTTGATCGCCATTCTCGATGAGGGACGCCTTCTAGGCTTTGGTCCCCTCACGGAACTGCGCGCCGCCGAAGGGGCCGAGAACCTGGAGAGCCTCTTCGTGGATCTTGTGGGTGGTGTGAAGACGGGTGAGCTTTCATGGCTGTAGTGGGCCCCGTCCGCACGCTCCTCAGCGCCCATCTCCAGGCGGGCTGGAACCGTTCCCGCAAGGAACTTGGCAAATCCGGCCGTACGGCCTTTGTCATCGTCGTGACGCTGTTTGGGCTCTTCGCGGCGCTGCCTGCGGTGTTCGGCATTCTGGTGGGCGGCTACTTCCTGGGCCGCGGCTTGCCGGATCCCGCCTTTGTCCGGGGCCTGGGCGCCATCCTGGCCTGCCTGGCCCTGCTGGGAGGCATCACCGGCGGACTCTTCGGGGGCACCCGCACCTTGGGGTGGGAGAGCACCCGTCTCTTCCCCCTTCGTGTTCGGAGTCTATTCCTGGCGGAGCTGATCGCGGGGCTGGGAGATATCCTGCCTCTCTGCATCGGCCTGGTCGCCGGATGTCTGCTTCTGGGCGTTGGCGTGGCCAAGCCCCTGCTGCTGGTCTTCCTGCCCTTGCCTTGGCTGGGCACGATGGTGGCCCTTCTGTGCGTCCAGTATCTGGTCGGAAGCCTCACCGCTCGCATCGCCAAGCACCTCCGACTGGCCTTTGGGGTGCTCGCCTTCCTCCTCTGGATCTCCACGACCCTCCTGCCTGCCATGACCGCCCGGTCGGCCAAAAAAAGCAAAGTTCCTGCTGCCGAATCAGTACAGATGCAGCAACGAATTGGGAATTTGCTGATGGTCGTCGATGCGCTGCCCACCACCCAGTCCATTCGAGGCATGGGAGAGGGACTGGCGGGCCATTGGGGACAGGCGTTGGGGCGGCAGGTTTATCCCATCGCGATGCTGGTGCTCTTGCTACTGGCCGCGGCGAGCACCCTGAGGCGAGATTCTGAGCCCCAGGCGTTCGAGTCAGTGGCCAAGGACTCCTCAGAAAAACTCTGGAGCTTTTCCGAGCCCATGTACGGCATCGCTCGGCTCCAGTGGCGGGCCGTCATCTCCAGCCATCTGGGCAGGTTCCAGCTCCTCATTCCCCTGATGGTGCTGGTGCTGATCAAGGGGCCCCTAGCCCGCGCCTGGGGGGCCGGGGTCTGGAGCCTGCCCATGGCCTTCGCCTACCTCTCCATGGCGGGCATGCAGGTGCAACTCAACCAGTTCGGCCTGGACGGCTCCGGCGTGAAGGCCCTGCTGCTCCTGCCGCTGCGGTCCAGGGATCTGCTGGTGGGCAAGGCCCTGGGACTCCTGGCCTTCCTGGGACTCCAGGTCCTGCTGATGCTGATCCTGCTGGGCATCGCCGGAAACCTGGGCCCCCTCCAGGCCGTGGCGGGCGTATGCCTCATGGGTTGCTTGTTCATCCTGCAAGTAAGCCTGGGCCATTGGACCAGCGCCTGGCTGCCCCGGCCCATGCCCAGGGATAGCCTCAAGAACAACAACATGGCCCAACCCGTGATCTGGCTGGGCATGGCGTGCACACTGGCTGGGACCGCCGTATTCGGCGGCATCTACCTCCTCACGGCCTGGCTGGCGCCCCTGCTGCTGCTCCCTGTCATGGCCCTGCTGCTGGGCCTCCTGTACTTGGTCTACAGGCGGGTGATCCTTCCCGCCGCAGCGCGGTATCTGGAAGGGCGCAGGGAAGTGCTCGTGCAGGCGCTGGGGTAATCGCGTTTTTTGCAATATAAATCCGGGCGCGAGCCCGGATTTATAGAAACAGAGAGATTTTGAAAGCTACTTCTTCTCCTCGAAGGCCACATTCCTCACCATGTCTTCGGTCTTCCAGGGCGCAGCTCCTCCGCCCAGGTATTTCTGGAACCATTCCAGGTGGCTGTTGTAGTAGATGGGCATGGACTTCAAACCATCCGGCCAGTGGCCATCGTTCTTGAAGACGATGAGGCGGCTGGGCACGTTCATGATCTGGAGGCCGGTGAAGAACTGGAGGCTCTGGGTGTAGGGCACGCGGTAGTCCTTTTCACCGGTGATGACGAGGCAGGGGGTCTTGAAACTCTTCACGGAGGCGCTGGGGTTGGCCCGGGCGTATCCGATGGGGTTATCCCAGGGCGTGCCCTTCACATCCCATTCGGGGAACCACAGCTCTTCTGTGGCGCCGTGCATGCTGGGCAGATCGTAGACGCCCATCATGGCGGCCAGGGCCTTGTAGCGGGTGCTGTGGCCCTCCAACCACATCATGGCGTAGCCGCCCCAGCTCCAGCCCATAGCGCCCATGCGGTCCTTGTCCACGAAGGGCAGGGCGGCCAGGGCGTCGGTCACCTTCTCGAGATCGGTCATGACCTTACCGTCCCAGTCGCCGCTGATGGCGTCGGTGAAGGCCTGGCCGTAGCCCGTGGAACCGTGGGGATTGGGGAAGGCCACCACGTATCCGGCGCCGGGGTAGACCTGCCAATCGCCTCGCAGGGTATCCGACCACATCATCTGGGGACCGCCGTGGACATTGAGGATGAGCGGGTATTTTTTCGCCGGATCGAAGCCGTGGGGCTTCACGATGAAGACCTGCACATCGGCGCCACCTGCGCCCTTCACCCACATCTCCTCCGCAGGGCGGATATCGATTTCGTCGGCCAGGGCCTGGTTGAAGGCCGTGAGGCGCTTCAGTTCCTTGTTTCCGAAGCCGTAGCGCCAGATTTCCAGAGGCTCGCCCACGCGACTCTGGGTGAAGACCACGGACTTCTGGTCGGGAGCCACCGCGAATTCGCCGATGCTATGGCCCTCCAGCATGCGCTGGATGCGGCCGGTGGCAATGTCGACGCGAAGCAGGGGATGGCGTCCCTTCTCGTCCAGCGTGAACCAGAGGTATTTCCCGTCCGAAGACCACTGGAAGGAGGTCACCCAGTTATCGATGGATTCGGTGAGCACGCGGCTCGTTTTGGCCGTGCGGTCGTACACCGCCAGGCGGAAGCGATCGGATTCCTGTCCGGGGCTCTTTTGCATCCGGTAGGCGATGGCGTGGCCGTCCGGGGAGTATTTAGGATCGCCGTCGAAGGCCGGGTTGTTGCCCGTGATGCGCTGGGGCGTTCGGTCGCCGTCCAGGCTGATCAGGAAGAGATCCTTATTGGTGGAGCGGGCGGGCATGGGATCCGTGTTGGTGACCACGCAGAGCTCCCGGCCATCGGGGCTGACATCGAAGGTCTGGGGGCTGCCGCTGGTGGCATCGGCCGGATAGTCCTGGGGCCCAGAGGTGAGGGCCTCCACCTTGACGTCCCCGAAGGAGGCCCGGAAGAGATGGGTGTATTGGAAATCGCGGTATTCGGTCCAGTGGCGGTAGAGCAGGCTATCGGCGAGATGGGCCTGCACCGGGCCCTTCTCCAGCTTCTCCACCAGCTCCTTGTGGCGCGCGCCATCGGCCATGCTTTCGCAGAAGACCTGGGCATCGAAGACCACCTGGTTTCCGGGCAGCAACCGGGGTGTGCCGATGCCGGGTTCGAAGGTGGTGAGGCGCTTCGCCTCTCCGCCCGCCAAATCCAGGGACCAGAGCTGGTTGCCCCCCTCCCGGGCTGATAGGAAGTGGATGGTCTTCCCGTCCTTGGACCACTGGGGGGAAGTGCTGGATTTGTCGTTGAAGGTCATCTGGCGCGAGGCCCCCGTGGCCAGATCCAGCATCCACACCTGGGTATTGCGTTTGGCCTTCCGGAGATCCTGGGTGGAGACCTGGAAGAGCAGCCTGGAACCGTCCGGCGAGAGGCTGAGGCCGGAGACTCCCTTCAGCTTGTAGAGATCCTCAATGGTGAAGGCCCGCTTCTCTGCCGCCGCAACGGGAAGCGTGAGGATGAGGGCCGGGGCCAGGATCCAATTCAACGACATGATTCACCTCGACAGAGCGGAGTCGGTCCAGGTTCCAGGATCCCACGGGGAGCCCTCACCAGCTCTCCAGGAATTCCCGTGCCCTGGCCTCGGCCCCGGGGGAAAGATGGGCGAAGCGCATGAGGCGGTCGTTGAATTCGTAGTGGAGCTCGTTATTTTCGCCCAGGATCAGTTCCAGCTGGTCCCGGTGGATGGTCTCGTCCGAGAGATAGCGCCAGTAGACGGAGCTGGCCAGTTCCTCCAGGTCCAGGGCCTTGGCCTCCCAGTGGACCCGGATCAGGGTGCGCCAGCCCACCTTCTTCATCAGGCTGCCCTGGTCGATGGCGTCCTGCCACAGGGGGCCCGCCCAGGCCTGGACCAGTTCCACCGCCCGCTCCTCGTCGTGGCGGCCCAGGCTCAGCACCAGTTCCCCCATATCGTAGATCACGGTCTCCAGCCCGAAATGGAGCCCCTGGCGGACCGCGAGCCTGCCGTAGTGGAGTAGGTGCTGGGTGGCCTCGTGCATGCGGGCGGGGGTGTCGTGGAAGCCCTCGATGAGGAGGCGGTAGTGGTAGGAGAGATTCTGAAAACGGCGCAGATCCTTCTCCTCGATGGCCTCCCGCAGCAGGGAATTGAAGGCCATGATGTGGAGTTCGACCACGGCATCCCGTTGGAGGACGGAGGCGAGATGGGCCGTCTCCACCATCTGGCCAGCCAGTTCAGCCATGACCTCGTGCTGGCGCTTGGTGGCCCCCTCCATCACCTTGAGGGTCTGGGCCAGCACGTAAGCCTCGGGCCAGATGCGCTCGCGGATGAGGAATTCCTGCCCCTCCATGGCCAGGCCGGGCACGAAGAAGGGCTGTGCCGCACGCCAGGCGGGGCTGGAACTGCCGATGATCTCCGTCAAGAGGGCGTTCAGGGACTGGAGGGCCAGCAGCACAATCTGGCGATCGCCCCGGGCCATGCCCGTGAGGGCGATATTGGTGACCACGTCGATGGTCTCGAAGAGATCATGGCCGTTCTGGCGGGGCCGCTTGCCCTCCTTGAGCTCCTCCAGGCTGCGGGCGCCCTTGCGGGTGAGCATGGGCATGAAGAAACTGGGCCGCAGGAATTGGCTGATGCCGTAGAGATAGGGCAGGGCCCCCGCCAGCACGATCACATAGATGATTGCGATCAGGACAACGATGATCTGGCTGACGAGGTGTTCCCTGGGGAAGAAGTGCAGGGACATGGTCAGTGCGTGGCCCGCGATGAAGACCACCATCCCCCCGACGATGAGGGGATGGGTCACGTAGAGCTTCACCAGTTTGGGCGTATAGAGATTGGCGGTGAGGGGGATGATGAGCGCGATGCTGGTGGTGGCCACGGCCATGAACTGGTTGAAGGCCCGGCTGGCCGTGGAGATCCCGTTGGGCTCGAAGTCCCTGAGACTGCCGTAGTCCATGACGAAAAACACAGCCGCTCCCGCGAACAGCAGGCAGACCAGGGTGAGGAGCGCGGTCTGACGGTTGCCCCAGGAACTTCGGATCTGAAGGGTGGCCATGGAACCCCTTCGGCAGGAGGAGGGGCGGGTTTGAATCCGGGTCAGGTTTTGGCGGGATGATCGGCCACGATCGGGTTCAGCCCTGGCCCAGGATCCGGCGGAGCATCCCGAAATCCGTGCGGGAGGTGGCGTCCAGGCTGAGGGGGGTGACGGCCACCACGTGGTCCACGGCCAGGGCATGGATATCCGAATCGGGTTCCAGGGTGGCGTGATCGATCCTCACCGCGATCCGGCCGTCGCCCATGGGGCTCTCCGGGCTGGGAGCCTCCAGCGCTAACTCGAAGTAGCGCTGGCGGGACAGGCGGCTCAGGCGCCAGGGCGTATCCATCGTGGCCCCATCGGGCACATCGATCTTCAGCATATCGACGTCGAAGGGCATGGGATTGGCCAGGAGCTTCAGGGCAAAGAGCCTCAGGAAGTGCTCCGAGGCCCGCCAATCCTGCTGGCCGTGCTCCATGAAATCGTCGGGATGGACCTGGCGGGCTGCGGCCAGGGCGGGGATGCCCATGCTGGCGGCCTCGATGGCGGCGCCCACGGTGCCGGAGGCGGAGATGCTGGTGCCGACATTCTCGCCATAGTTGATGCCGGAGATGAGCAGGTCTGGATGGCGTTCCCCGCAGAGGACCTGGAGGGCGTGGCGCACCACGGCGGCCGGTGTGCCCTCGGCGTGGAAGGCGCGCAGGCTATGGCCATCCACCTCATAGGCGATGGGCTCCAATCGGCCCTCCTTGCGGCACCGGAAACTCCGGCCCATGGCCGTCTGCTGGGTGGAGGGCGCCACGATCAGGAGCTCTCCCAGGTCCAGCACGGCCCGGACCGCGGCCTTCAGGCCGGGAGAGGCGATACCGTCATCGTTGGTGAGGAGGATCAGGTGGCGTGCGGACATGGCTTTCACGATTTCTCCACGTCCAGACTGAGGTGGGAGGGGCTCCTTCGTCCAGGGCAGGATTTGTCCCAGGGCTTAGGGGCCGCAGCCGCCTTCGTCCCTTGTATCCTGAGAGCCATGACCCCCGATGCCCATAACCCCGATTCATCCCGCACTCTTCCCCGGGGCCGGGGCGTCTTCTGCAACCGGACCCTGAATTTCCGGGCGCTCAAGGCTGTCGGCTACGACATGGACTATACGCTGGTGGACTACCAGGTGGAGGTGCTGGAGCGGCGGGTCTTCGATATGGCCCTGGAGAGTTGCCTGAGAGAAGGCTGGCCGGTCCAGGATCTGGTCTTCGACCCGGAGATGGTGGCCCGGGGCCTCGTGATCGATACGGAACTGGGCAATCTGGTGAAGGCCAACCGCTTCGGCTTCATCAAGCGGGCCATGCACGGCACCCAGGCCCTGGATTTCGCCACCCAGCGGGAGGCCTACACCCATGCCCTGGTGGATCTGGCCGAGAGCCGCTGGGTCTTCCTCAATACGCTCTTCTCGCTCTCGGAGGGATGTCTCTACGCCCAGATGGTGGAGCTGCTGGACCAGGGCAAGCTTCCCAAGGTGAGGGGCTACGAGGAACTCTACCGCCGGGTGCGGGCCAAGGTGGACGCCCAGCATCTGGAGGGCAAGCTCAAGGCCGAGATGGCCGCCGAGCCCGAACGCTACGTGGTGCTGGACCCGGAGGCGGCCCTGACGCTGCTGGATCAGCGGGCCGCGGGCAAGAAGCTGGTGCTCATCACCAATTCCGAATGGAGCTTCACCCGGCGGATGATGGCCTACGCCTTCGACCCCTTCCTGCCCGGGGGCATGACCTGGCGCCAACTCTTTGATCTGGTCATCGTCAGCGCCCGCAAGCCGGACTTCTTCACGGCGCACGCGCCCTTCTACGAGATCGTCACCAATGAGGGACTACTCCGTCCCCTGGTGGGCCCCCTGAAGCACGGGGCCGCCTACGTGGGGGGATGCGCCGCCCAGGTGGAACTGGATCTGGGGATCGCCGGTGATCAGATCCTCTACGTGGGCGATCACATGTTCGGCGATGTGCATGTGAGCAAGCGCCTCCTGCACTGGCGTACGGCGCTGGTGCTGCGGGAGCTGGAGGCCGAGGTGGCGGCTCTGGAATCCTTCCGGCAGACCGAAGTGATCCTCGCGGCCAAGATGGAGGAAAAAGAGGGCCTGGAATCCCAGCTTTCCCAGGCGCGCATCGCCCTTCAGCGTCTGCGCAGCGGGTACGGGCCCGTGCCTGAATGCAGTGCCGGGGAACTGGAGGCCTCGATCCAGGAATTGCGAAGCCGCCTGCTGGTGCTGGACGCCACCATCGCCCCCCTGGCCAAGGCCTCTACCGAGCTGACCAATGGGCGCTGGGGCCTCCTCACCCGGGCGGGCAACGACAAGAGCCATCTGGCCCGCCAGGTGGAGCGCTACGCCGATGTCTACACGTCGCGGGTCTCCAACTTCCTCCATGCGACACCCTATGTCTATCTCCGCTCCCCCCGGGGCAGCCTGCCCCATGATCCCAGCAGCCCGGGGGGGCCGCCTCTCTCCCCAGCCCTCTCCGCCGAAGAACCCTTCGAGGCATGAGCGAGGCGGGGCTGACCCTGCGGGCCACGGCCTCTCCTCGGCGCGTCCTGGGAGTTCCTGGGATGCTCCTGAGTCTCTCGGCCCTTGGCTGCTTCCTGCTCCTGGCCCGGGGGGCCCTGGGTCCCGGGCGGCTCTGGGCTTTCGATCGGCTGGCCCAGGGAGGGGCTGGAATGCTCCTGGAGGCAGGCCCGGAGGGGCTATTGGGGAGGATCATCTCCGGCTCCCAGGCGCTGGCAATCCTTTGGGGGATCCTGCTCCTGCTGGCCCTCCTGCTCCAATGGGTGCGCACCCGGGCCTTCCCTCGGAGCCTCGGCATCACGGTGCTCTTCTTCGGGGGAGCCAATCTCTGCACGCAGATGATCAAGAGCGGCCTTCCCTACCTGGGTTTCCCGGTCCGCCTGCCCGTG
This sequence comes from uncultured Holophaga sp., assembly GCA_963664825.1. Lineage (GTDB taxonomy): Bacteria > Acidobacteriota > Holophagae > Holophagales > Holophagaceae > JAYREN01. Next base: position 993,261 of record OY761614.1, on the reverse strand, counting down.
GGCTTTCCCAGCGGGCATACGACGATGGCCGTCTCTTTGGCCCTATCCCTCCTGCTGCTGGCTCCCCCTCGGTGGCGCCCCTGGCTTGCGCCGGTGGGGGGGCTCGGCGCGGCCCTGGTGAGCTGCGCCCTCTTCCTGGGGGGCCATCACCCTCCCTTTGATATCCTGGGGGCTGTGCTCCTGACCCTGCTGGGGGCTTGCCTGGCGACGAAGTGCTTGGCGGCGGCCGATGTGGGGGAGGCTCCCCGGGGCATTGAAAGGATTTCCGCTTTGGCCCTAGCAGGCCTGGGGCTGGCGGGGCTCTTCTCGGGGCTCCTGCTCTGCCTTTCGCTGGATCTCACTCGGCCCGGCCCCGTGGGCGCCCTGGCGGCCGCCGCGGCGGGGGGGCGGATGATCCTGGGTGCGGTGCTGCTGGCCCTGGGGGGCGTGGCCTTGAGGCTGAGCCCCAGCGGAGGCCGGGCCCGTATCAGGCCCTGGGCCCTCCTGGTCTCTCTCTGCCTCGTCCTGGGGCTGACGGATGCTCTTTTACAATCCCACTGGATTCACGCCCGGGAACGGGGCCCCCGGGTCGCCCTGGATGTGGGGCGCCTGCGCCTGGCGCGGCTCGTCCACGGGGGGGTGACCCTCAGGGCGACGGGCGACTCGATGAGGTGGGTGCTCCGGGGGGAAATCCCGCCCTGGGAGTTCCTGGCGGGCCTGGATCACCAGCTCCGAGTTGTGGATCAAGATCTCCAGGACTTCGCGTCCCTGCCTATGGAGGACAGGGAGCGGGAGGCCTTTGCCCGATTGGGAAAGGATTGGTCGGCCTTCCGGGCCGCCCTGGAAGAAACCGCCATTCAGCTCCGGCAGGGCCCCATGGCCCGCCAGGAGGCTCTGGAGAAACTGCGGGGCCTCCAGAGGGAGACGGAGGCTTCCCTCTCGAGGCTCCTGGATCTGATCCGACGAGCCCCTACCAGATCCTCACCCGCTCCTTGGGCTCCAGGAAGAACTTCTGGCCCGGTTTCACGTTGAAGGCCTCGTACCAGGCGTCCAGGTTCCGGACCGTGTAGGTGCGGTATTGGGCGGGGGTGTGGCCGTCGGTGATGAGCTGCTGGCGAAGCATGGCCTCGCGGCTCTTCTGGCGCCAGCTCTGGGCGTAGCTCAGGAAGAACTGCTGATCGCCGGTGAATCCCTGGAGCCTGGGGGCTTTGCCGTGTTTCAGCGAGAGATGGAAGGCGTCCAGGGAGACGGCCAGGCCCGCCACATCGGCGATATTCTCCCCAAGGGTCTGCTGGCCATTGACGGCCACATCCGGGAGGGGATGGTAGCCGTTGTACTGAGCCACCAGCTTGGCGGCGCTGGCCTGGAAGTGGGCCATGTCCTCGTCGGTCCACCAGTTGTTGAGCCTGCCCTTCGAGTCGAAGAGGGCGCCCTGGTCATCGAAGCTATGGCTGACCTCGTGGCCGATGATGGCGCCGATGGCGCCGTAGTTCATGGCGTCGGGTTGCCGGGGGTCGAAGTAGGGGGGCTGCAGCATCCCTGCCGGGAAGTTCATGGCGTTCATGGCGGGCAGGTTCACGGCATTGACCACCTGAGGCGTCATCACCCATTCGGCGCGGTCCACGGGGCTGCCCAGCTTCTTCAGGTTCCGCGCCAGCTCGAAGCGCCCGATGCGCTCCAGGTTGCCGACGATATCCTTGGGGTCGATCGTGAGGCCCGCGTGGTCCGTCCATTGATCGGGGTAGCCCACGCCTACCTTCATGACCGCCAGTTTGGCCTTGGCCTTGGCCTTGGTGCTGGGGGCCATCCATTCCAGGTTATCGATGCGGCGCTCGAAGGCCTTCATGATATTGGCCACCAGGGCCTGGACTCGGGCCTTATCGGCAGCGGGGAAATGGCGCTCCACGTAGAGCTTGCCGGTGATCTCCCCCAGGGCCACGCTGGTGAAATCGATGCCCCGCTTGGCGCGTTCCCGCTGCTGGGGCACACCCTGGAGGGTCTGACCGAAGAAGGCGAAGCGCTCCTCGGCGAAGGCCTTGGGCAGCACGCTGGAGACGCCATCCAGAGCCTGGTAGGTGAGGTAGTCCTTCCAGGTATCCATTGATTCGGAACCCACCAGGGCCGAGAGTCCCGTGAGGGCGCCGGGTTGCCATACCACGAAAGCCTGCTGGTCCTTGAGGCCTGCGGCCTTGAAGTAGGCCTCCCAATCCATGCCGGGAGCCTTGGTGTCGAAGTCATGGCGGGTCCAGGGATTGTTTCCCTTCTTTACGTCGCCTGTTTCCGTGCGGCTGCCGTGGGCCTCGGCCATGCGGTGTTCCAGCTGGAGGATGCGTGAGGCCCTGGCCTCGGCGTCGGGGAGGCCCGCCAGCTGGAGGACCTTGGCGATATGGGCCAGGTAGCGCGCGCGGATGGTCTCCATCTGGGGGGTGGCCGAGAGGTAGAAATCCCGGTCCGGCAGGCTGAGGCCTCCCTGGAGCAGGAAGGGCACGTAGCGGGAGGGATCGTTCAGGTCCTGGGCCACCCAGAGGCCCAGCAGATTGCGGGTGGTGAGGCTCGTGGCGTTGAGCACATCCACGTCGGCCCTCAGGGTATCTCCCAGGGCCTGGGACAGGGCCTGGCGGTCGGAGATGGCCTGGATCCTGTCCAGGGTGGGCTGGAGGGGCTTCAGGCCCCGGGCCTCGATGCCGGCCTCATCCATGAAACTGGTGTAGAAGTCCCGGATCTTGGCGGCGTCCGCACTGGGCTTCGCCTTGCCCTGGGCGATATCCCGGATCAGCGCGGCGATGCGCTCGCTGGTGCGCTCCTGCACCTCCGTGCCGATGCCGTAGGAACCCCGATCCGCCGGGATGGCGGTGCGCTTGGTCCAGGCCCCGTTGGCGAAGGCGTAGAAGTCGTCCCCGGGGATGACGGTCCGGTCCATGGCCGCGAGATCGATGCCCTTGCCCTTGGTCGCGTGAACCCTGGCCACGGGCGCGGCGGCTGGGGCGAAGTTCAGGCCCCCCAGAACGAGCAGGACGGTGAGGGAGGAGGGTGCGATGCGCATGGGGACTCCTTGATACGGGCTCCAGGATAGCCCTCGTAACGCGAGGATCAAACAGGGAAAGGGCCTTGCCAGGCCTTTCCGCGCCTGGCAATGAACCCGGGCACCGCCTGTTTACCCTTTGACATGTGCCTAGGTGGGGGACAGGATTTTATAAACAATCAACCAGCGCGTCATGAAGATCACGTCCAGGGGCCTGCCGACGAATATGCGGCTAGCCTTGCCTGCACACAGCACTTTTCCTCCGGGGTCCCCGATGCGCGAATGCTCAAGGATGTTCTGCGCGGCCTGCCTGTTCTTGAGTCTTGGGGCTCTGCGCGCGCAGCAGATTCCTGCCCCATCCCCGCGCCAATGCTGGGATGAGGGGAGGCTGGTCAGCGTTCGGCCGGACACGAACCCTAGGAGTTTCGAGGTGCTCCAGCCTCTGCCGAAGGACCTCAGGCACAAGCGCGCGGATCCTGGGCCGCAAGTCATCCCGCTGCCTGGAGGGATCGCCCCACGGTACGCAGCCCAGGGGTATTTCTTCGGCGGGCGCTACGACAAGGCCGATCGGAGCTACGGCTTTTATCGGAGTCCGGATGGGCACCATTGGGAACTCTTGGGGAAACTCCGGAAGCAGGGCTCGGTGCTGGATTTCCGCCTGCTTGCCAACGGCAAGCTGCTCCTGGCCGGGTTTGCCGATCCATTCGTTATCGACCGCCGACCTTCCTATTTTGCGATTGCCAACATCCATGGAGATGGCGAGGTCACCCTCGAAGAATCCATCGATCTCGGCATTCCGATGTGGCAGCCCATTCCTGGAACCCAGAGATGGTCCCTCCGGAAACCCTTTGCCGCGATGGACTCCCTCGGCATCTGGACCCGCTTTGTCCACACAGAGGGCCGCGTGGTGGCCGTGGACGGATGGCATGGCCTGCTCCTGGTCTTCAATGCCGAACGCGGTAACCTAGAGAGGGTATGCACCTTGTTTGGCCGCGATATCGCCGATCTGAGCTCCGAGGATGAATTCGCGGTGCTGGGTGTCCAGCCGTGTCCCGATGGCCAGTTGCTGCTGGCCAGCCGGAGCATGGACGCCGTGCTCTTCTCCCGCAAAGTCCATCCGACCTCGGGACTGGGCGCAACCGTCTCGGCGTGGCAGGTGGGAAACTACGCGACCCATCAGCGGAGCCTGGATGCCTATCCGGATGTCCTGTGGTGGGAGTTCCGGCCCGATGGAGGCACCTTCCATCCGGTCGCCACGCCAGAGGGCTTGCCGAGCCGATTGCTGAAGCCTGAACTCCTGTCGGGATTCCGCTTTCTCATGGGAATCGATGGGAAACCCCAGCCGTCGACCCTGCTGGTGGCGCCACCGAAACCTGAAACCGCTGAAGCGGCTGGAGTCCAGTAGGGGCCGGCCCTAATCGCATTGTCATTTCGTGATCACGATTTACAGCTTCGCCCATTCCTCCAGCACGCGCTGGGCCTGGTGGATTGCACCCAGTTCGTGGCCCTGGACGGGTAGGAACACGGAGCCATCGGGGGCGAACTGGGCGCCCTTCTGGGCGCCGATCCAGTCCAGGAGCTTGGCTGAATCCACCGAGGTCTGGGGGCTGACCCGCAGCTTGAGGCGGCCCTTGTCGAGGGATACCTCGTTTACGGCGATGGCCTGGGCCCGGAGCTTCACCTTGAGCAGCTCGAAGAAGCGGGCGCTGTCCTCATCGTCCTGGGGCACCTGGCCGAAGCGGTCCTCCAGTTCCAGCCGGTAGAGTTCCAGATCCCGCTCAGTCTTGAGGCGCGAGGCGCGTTTGTAGGCCACTAGGCGCTCGGCGGCCATATCGATCCAGCGGCGCCCCAGCTGGGCCTGGCCCAGCTCGATCTTCACCTCGAAGGTGCCGGAGGGCTGGCCCTGGAGTTCCTGGAGGGTCTCCTCCAGCAGCTTGATGTAGAGCTCGAAGCCGATGTCGTGGATGTGGCCGGACTGTTCGCCCCCCAGCAGGTTGCCTGCCCCTCGCAGTTCCAGGTCCATGGCCGCCACGCGGAAGCCCGAACCGAGTTCCGAAAAGTCTTCAAGGGCCTGGAGGCGTTTGCGGGCGTCCTCGCTGATCTCATTTTTCCCCGGGATCAGCAGGTAGGCGTAGGCGGGCACATCGCTGCGGCCCACCCGCCCCCGGAGCTGGTAGAGCTGGCTGAGGCCGAACTTGTCGGCCCGGTGGACGATGAGCGTATTGGCGTTGGGCACGTCCAGGCCGTTTTCTACAATGGTTGTCGAAACCAGCACATCGATGCGGCCCTCCATGAAGCCCAGCATCACGTTTTCCAGGGCCTCGTCCGTGAGCTGGGCGTGGCCCACGCCCACCCGGGCGTCGGGCACCAGGGTGCGGATATGCTCGGCGATGCTGACGATGGATTCCACGCGGTTGTGGAGGAAATAGACCTGGCCTCCCCGGCGCAGTTCGAACTGGATGGCCGTGGCGATGAGTTCGTCGGACCAGGGGGCCACCACCGTCTCGATGGCGAGACGATTCTTGGGGGGCGTCTCGATGAGGGAGATCTCCCGCAGGCCCGTGAGGCTCATGTGGAGGGTGCGGGGGATGGGCGTGGCGCTCATGGCCAGCACTTCCACATTGGCGCGGAATTTTTTGAGCTTCTCCTTGTGGCCCACGCCGAAGCGCTGCTCCTCGTCGATGACCACCAGGCCCAGATCGTGGAACTTCGTCCGGGCCCCCAGGAGCTGGTGGGTGCCGATGAGGATCTCCACTCGGCCATCGGCCACATCCTTCAGGATCTGCTTGGCCTCCTTGGGATCCACGAAGCGGTTGATCATCTCGATGCGCAGGGGGAAGCCCGCGAAGCGTTCCTTGAAGGTCCTGAAGTGCTGGAAGCAGAGCACGGTCGTGGGGCACAGAATGGCCACCTGCTTGCCGTCCAGGGCGGCCTTGGCCGCGGCGCGCATGGCCACTTCGGTCTTGCCGTAGCCTACGTCCCCCACCAGCAGGCGGTCCATGGGCTTGTCCGATTCGAGATCGGCCTTGATGGCCTGGATGGCCTCGATCTGATCCGGGGTCGGTTCGAAGGGGAAGGTGGCCTCGAATTCCGCCATCTCCGGGCCGTCCGGGGCGTAGGCGTGGCCCTTCTCCAGCTTGCGCTTGGCGTAGAGTTTCAGCAGCTCTTCGGCCATATCCCGGATGGCCTTCTTGGCCCTCCGCTTGATCCTGGCCCAGCTGGCGCCGCCCAGCTTATCCAGGGGAGGCTGGGTGCCATCCGGAGAGACGTAGCGCTGGATGAGATCGGCCCGCTCCAGGCTCACGTCCACCCGGCCCCCGTCGGCGTAGCGGAGTTCCACGACCTCGTGTTCCTCCCCTCCTGCGATGAGGGTGCCGAGGCCGAGGAATTCCCCGATGCCATGGTCCATGTGGACCACGCGATCCCCCGGCTTCAGATCCTTCAGGTCCGAGAGGAAGGCCGCCGTGCGGCTCTTCTGGGGCTTGGCCTGGATGGCCTTGCGGCCGAAGACCTCCCGCTCCGTGAGAAGCAGGACATTCAAGATATTCAAGGGGGAAGCGCCCGGGAGGGCCTCCAATAGCGTTTGGCCCCCTTCCTTGATCATCACACCGGCGCTCAAGGGCAGGAGGATGGCGCGGCATCCTGCTTCGGTGCCCTGGGAGAGGGGGAGTTCGTATTCGGAGATGATTTCGCTCAGGCGATCCCGCATGCCCGCGGTGGAACCCGCCAGGAAGACGCGGGTGCCGGTGTCGGTGAGCTCCCGGAGATAGGTGTGGAGTTCTCCCAGGCGGCCCTGGAATTCCCGGGCCTTCAGGGCCTTGAAGGGAATGGTCATCCGTTGGATCGGGGGCAGCGAGGTGGGGCTCTGCCCCGACTCGCTGCGGGGTCCATCCTGGTCTGCATCGGCTAGGCTCGCCTCCGCCTGCCATTCCGTGAGGAGCAGCGTGGGGCGGCTGGGATCGGCATCCAGGTAGCGGTCCTCGAAGTCGGGGCAGACCACGCCTCCCCGCCGGAGCACGGCCAGGCTCGCATCGATGCGATTCTTCTCGGTTTCTTTCAGCGCGGCGGCCCATTCGGGTTCGAGCCTCACCCGCAGGCAGGGGGGCACCCAGTGTGTGAGCTGGCCCTTGGGCTGGTCCAGCATGGGATAGAACAGCTCTTCGCCGGGGAAGTGGCCCTGGGTGGCCAGGCGGCTCCGGCGGAACCCCAGGTCCTCCGCGGGCTCCAGGGTCCTGTCGGCCCGGGATTCCAGGGCCGCCATCATGGGCGCGCCATCCCCCTTGGCGCCCTCGAAGCGGGGGTAGAGGGTGAGGGACTCCAGGGAATCCCCCGTGCGCCGCTGGGTATCGGGGTCGAAGGGGGAGAGCTGCTCCAGCTCATCGCCGAAGAATTCCATGCGCAGCGGCGTCTCCAGATGATCGGGCCAGAGATCCACCACCAGGCCCCGGGCGCTGAATTCCCCGGGCTCCGAGGCCAGATCCGTGCGCCGGTAGCCCAAGGCCACGAGCGTTTCCAGCAGCAGCTCTCGGGGTACTTCGGCGCCCTTCTGCAGCTGAAGGGTCTGCTTGGCGAACCAGGTGGGATGGGGCAGGCGCTCAAGGGCCGCTAGCGGAGTGGCGACGAGTATCTGGATACGGCGCTCCAGGAGGCCCACCAGGGTGGAAAGGCGTTCCCGGAGCACCATGCCCGGAGGGCTCGATTCCCCTCCGGCGAAGGGTGCAAAGCCCGGGAAGTAGGCCACGCCGGCCTCGGGCAGCAGCACGGCCAGATCATGGGCCAGGGTCTGGGCTTCCAGCTCCGTGGGGGCGTCCACCCATAGGGTCTGGACGCGCCCTCCCTCCCGGGCCCAGCGCGCCAGGAGCAGCGCCAGGCCTGGCACGGCGGTCCATCGCAGGCGCGCCCCCTCGAGGGCAAGGGCCTTCGCGGGGCCGTCCAACAGGCGCAGGAGATCGTTCAGCGCGGCGCGGTCACGGGTTTCCATAGCCCTCCAGTGTGCCCCAAACGCCGGGGGCGGCCGAGGGACTTCTCGCCGATCAGCCGGAACTCCGAGGGGCGGTGTACGTACTTTTCCCGGACAGACGGGAATGCCTTCCCTTGCCACGCTGATAGGACGGCCCAGGTGGGGCCGCCTGAAGCGGAGCGCGTCAAGCGCTCCCACCTTCCCTTTGGAGATGATCATGAAGACCTCAGTTTTTACCACCCTGGCCCTCGCCCTTGCGGCCTGCAGCGTCCAGGCTCAGGAGTTCACTTTTGGAATCAACACCGGTTATGCCACCGTCCAGGGGACCGATCGGAGCCTGGCCATGCGTGGGGCGGGGGTGAACCCCAAGGGTGTGGAGAAGGCCGCGGGGGCCAAATTCGCTTCGGTCTCGACCCGTGTAGTGGAGGATATCAACTTCAAGGCCGGCTCCCACACGCCTCTCGGGATCAACCTCGGCCTGAAGCTCGGGGACAACAGCTTCGTCCTGGACTACATGAGTACCTCCAAGACGACGCGGCAGACCGAAGTGGGGCCTAACCTGGTCTGGGGAAGCTTCGGCCCCGGCGGTTCGGCCGATCGCATCGATGGCCAGAGCAAGCTGGAGGCCGTGGTCCTGGATCTCAAGTGGATGCGTCCCCTGGCCACCGTGGGCTCGGCCTCCTTCGGCTACGAGCTCGGCCTTCGCTACGGTTCCTGGACGGCAAGCACGGGGAGCGTGATCGATGCCCTGCCCGATGGCACCAACAGTGAGCAATTCTTCAACAAGGCCAAGACCGCGGCCTACGGCTTCACCTTCGGCCTGAACACCCGCTACGAGCTCACCAAGAGCCTCTGGCTCAGTGCGGGCGTCACCTGCGCCATGCTCCAGGGGGATATCCGGGGCGTCTTCCAGATGGGCAACGGAGATGACGGCTGGCGGATGATCACCAACAAGGGCAACCATCGTTCCTTCCAGCAGCTGGATTACCGGGTGCGCCTGAACATGGCCTTCACCAAGCAGCTCAGCGGCTATCTGGGCTGCGAGATGCGCGATTTCGGCAAGGTGACGGCCGATTCGCAGCAGCCCATGCTGGCCGTCTACAATGCTGAGCCCAACCGCGGCTGGGGTTCTCTGAACGGGGTCACAGCCGGTCTGAGTTTCACCTTCTAGCCTCACCACGCGAATGCAAGGGGGGAGGCCATGCGCCTCCCCCCTTTGGCGCATATGGCTGAGATGAATATCAGGGGATGAGGCCCCCCGGGAGCCCGTTCCTGGTACCCTCGTGCCATGAGGGCTCAGGGGCGTGGCCTCGGGGTCCACAGAAATCCGATGGTTCCAAGTTTCCCTTTCTGGAGGTCTGTCGTGGATAAGCTTCTCGCAACCCTAGAGCCCAATCCGCTCTGGAACTATTTCTTCGAACTCTCCAAGATCCCCCGGGGATCCAAGCTGGAAGCCGAGGCTGCGAACTGGGTGGCCGACCAGGGCCGCGCGTTGGGCCTGGATGTCTCCCGGGACGCCATCGGCAACGTGCTCATCCGCAAGCCCGGCACCAAGGGCAAGGAGAACCGCCCCGGCGTCTGTCTCCAGGCCCATGTGGACATGGTCTGCGAGAAGAACGAGGACACCCAGCACGACTTCCTCAAGGATCCCATCCGGCTGCGCCGGGATGGCGATAACCTCCGGGCCACGGGCACGACCCTGGGCGCCGATAACGGCATCGGAGTCGCGATGGGCTTGGCGGTGATGGCCAGCAAGGACATCGCCCATGGTCCCGTGGAGCTGCTGGTCACCATCGACGAGGAGACGGGTCTCACGGGCGCCACCAACATCCAGGCCAACTGGCTGAAGTCCAAGTACCTCCTCAATCTCGATAGCGAGGAAGAGGGATTTCTCACCATCGGATGCGCCGGGGGCGTCGATACCATCACGACCCGCCAGCTCACCCTGAGCGCGCCTCCCGCAGCCAAGAAGCCCTTCCGCCTGAAGATCTCGGGCCTCAAGGGCGGCCATTCCGGCATCGATATCCCCGCCGGCCGCGGCAATGCCATCCGCATCCTGGGCCAGGTGCTCTATGCCCTGCGGCCGGACTTCGCCTTCGAGCTCTCCGCGATCAAGGGCGGCAATAAGCGCAACGCCATTCCCCGAGAGGCTTCCGCCTATCTCTATCTGGCGCCTGCCCAGGAAGCGGCCTTCAAGGCCGAGTTGGCCAAGCAGGAAGCCGATTGGAAGGCCGCCTTCGGCGCCTTCGATCCCGGGCTGGTCATGAGCCTGGAAGCCGGCGTGGCGGGCCAGGTCATGTCCGATCACGACGCGGTCTCCGTCATCAGCCTGATCCTTTGCCTGCCCCACGGCGTCGAGGCCATGAGCCCCGATATCCAGGGCCTGGTCCAGACTTCCACCAACCTGGGCGTCATCGATACCAAGGATGGCAAGATCGAGATCAATCTCCTCTCCCGCAGCTCCATCGATGCCTCCAAGTTCGCCCTGACCCACCGCATCGCCGCGGTTTGCGCCATGGCGGGCTTCGAGTCCCATCTGGTGGGCGGTTATCCCGGCTGGAAGCCCGAGCCCAATGCTTCCCTGGTGAAGCTCGTGGACGGCCTGCAGAAGCAGCTCTTCGGCCAGCCCATGAAGGTGGTGGCCATCCATGCGGGCCTGGAGTGCGGCCTCATCGGCGAGAAATATCCCGAGATGGAGATGGTCTCCATCGGCCCCGATATGTGGGATGTGCACACCCCCGACGAGCACTTGAGCATCCCGTCCGTGAGCAACTGCTGGAAACTGGTGACGGCCGTGCTGGAAAAGGCCTGAACCGAGATTGCCAGCGTCAATAGAAACCGCCCGGTCTTTTCGGAGGCCGGGCGGTCTTTTGTCGTCCAGAGGCTGTGACGCCCGTCATTCCTCGATTTCAGAAGATTTTGCGGCTTGACGATGGGTCCCCGAAGGCGGGACCCTTCCGTGAGTGTACCCATTACCGGAAGGATTCCGATGCTTGAGCGTCTGGATTACGAAGCCGTAGGACTCATCTCTGGGTTGGAGGTGCATCAGCAGTTGCTGACCAAGCACAAGCTGTTCTGCCGCTGCCCGGCAGGGCTTTACACCGAGACCCACGATGGGGAAGTGCTGCGCCACATGAGACCGACCCTCTCGGAACTGGGGGAGTACGATGGCACCGCCCTCATGGAATTCAAGACGAAGAAGGAGATCATCTACCTCCTGAACCACCAGAACGTCTGCACCTACGAGATGGACGACACGCCGCCCTTCCTCGTGAACCAGGAGGCCATCGACGCCTCCATCGAGCTCTGCCTGATGATGGGCATGGACATCATCGACGAGATCCATATCGCCCGGAAGCAGTACCTGGATGGTTCCATCCCCACGGGCTTCCAGCGCACGGCCATCATCGGCATGAACGGGAAGCTGCCCTTCCACGGCCGCGATCTCACCATCACCCATGTGAGCCTGGAGGAGGATTCCTGCCGGGAGGTGCGCGACAAGGGCCACCAGATCGTGTGGCGCACGGATCGCCTGGGCATGCCGCTCACGGAGACCGTGACCGGTCCCGAGCTGCGCTCGCCCCAGGAAGTGCGGGACGCCATCATCCTCTGCGGCATGACCGCCCGTTCCACCCAGCGCGTGCGCACCGGGATCGGCGCCAGCCGCCAGGACGTGAATGTCAGCGTGCGGGGTGGCAATCGCTGCGAGATCAAGGGCGTGCCCCGGGCGGGCTACGCCGTGAAGCTGGTCCACAACGAAGGCGTCCGCCAGTGCAATCTGTTGAAGCTGCGGGACGAGCTCCATGCGAGGGGCCTCAGCACCCGTGAATCCATCCATGTCCAGCCCTTCGATGTCTCGGATATCTGCGCCGAGGTGGATCTGGGCTTCCTGCGCCGGGCCCTCAAGGTGGGCGGGAAGGTCTTTGCCGTGAAGGTGGAGGGTGTGGCGGGCCTGGCCCAGTATCCCACCCAGCCCGATACCACCTTCCTGGACGAACTCTCCGGCCGCATCCGCGTCATCGCGTGCCTGGACGAGGCGCCCATCGTGCTGAGTGGTGCCCTGCTACCGGAATTCCCCGATAAGCACAGGGTGCTCGAACGCCTGCGCAAGCGGGCCCGGGTGGGGGAAAGGGACGACTTCTTCCTCGTCTTCGGCCCCGAGGACGACTGCCGCACGGCCGCAGAAGAGATCCGCCTGCGCTTTGCCGACGCCACCCAGGGCGTGCCCCAGGAGACGCGCCAGGCGGTGACGGGTGGCTTCACCACCTTCGAACGCATCCTGCCCGGTCCCGATCGCATGTATCCCGATACGGATTCGCCGCCCACCCGCGTCACCAACGACCGCGTGGAGGGTCTGCGGGCCCGCCTGCGACCCGTGCCCTGGAAGCGCATCGAGCGCTACATGTCCTGGCGCGTGCCCGAGGAAACCTGCCAGTATCTCATTCGCCGGGGCGGGGCGGAGATCCTCGATGCGGTCATCGAGAAGACCGGCGTGGACGGGTTGCTGGCGGCCATCGAGATCGGCCAGCACAGCAAGGCCCTCAAGCGGGCGGGCATCCCCGTGGAACGCCTGGGCGTTTCCGAATGGGTGCAAATTTTTGATCTCTTCACAGGGGGGCTCATCCCCCGGGAGACCATCTCCATCGTGGCGGCCCGTGTGGCCGAGGATGGCCTTTCCGCGGAAGCGGCCGCCAGCGCCGAAGGCGTGGCGATCCAGCCCCGGGAAAGGTGGAAGGAACAGGTGGACCGCCTCACCATGGAGGGCTACCAGGGCGAGAAGGTGGATACCCAGGAAAAGCGCCTGCGCTTTCTGGCCGGGCGCGCCATGGAACAACTCCTGGGCAAGGCTCCGGCCAAGGACGTCGCCGATTACCTGCGCGCCAAGCTTGAGGGAGGTTCCAGCCCCAACACCAGCGGAGGCGCCCCTGGCACGGGCTCCGCGGAGGTCCTGCGATGACAACGACACCTTTCGCAGAGCGCACCAACCCCTTCCAGGGCTATCGAGGCCTGGCCAAGGAGACGCTGGAGAAGTTTGGAATCGGCGTGTGGAGCGAGGTCGAGATCCTCAATGACAAGGGCTCGAGCTTCATCGGCGTGATCCTTCCCCGAAGCGAGACCGCCGACGATCAGCATGTGGTCATCAAGCTCTTCAACGGCTACAACGTGGGCATCCACGCCGACCGCATCGTCTCTGTCCAGGAGAAGGGCTACAAGAAGGCCGTCTACAAGATTCCCGAGAAGGCTTTCCCCTACGACCCCAAGAAGAAGAACGTCACGCTGTTGGGCACGGGGGGCACCATCGCCTCGCGCCTCGATTATCGGACAGGCGCTGTCATCCCCGCCTTCACGCCGGGGGAGCTCTATGGCGCCGTGCCCGAACTGGCCGATATCGCCAATCTGGATACGCAAAAGCTCTTCGGCGTCTTCAGCGAGAATATGGGCCCCGAGCAGTACAAGGCCCTGGCCATCGCCATCGGCAAGGAGATCGAGAAGGGCGTCGACGGCATCGTCGTGGGCCATGGCACCGACACCATGAGCCACACGGGCGCCATCCTCAGCTTCATGGTCCAGCAGAGCCCCGTGCCCATCGTCATCGTGGGGAGCCAGCGCAGCTCGGACCGGCCCTCGTCGGATGCGGCCCTGAACCTCATGGACGCCGTGCGCACGGCCGCCGAATGCGATATCGCCGAAGTCATGCTCTGCATGTTCGGGCCGACCTCGGACAACTACGATCTGCTGCACAGGGGCACCCGCTGTCGGAAGATGCACTCCTCCTACCGCAGCACCTTCCGCACCATCGGCGCCACCCCCCTGGCCACCGTGAGCCGCTACCCCAACGCCAACGGCAGCCATTTTACCTACATCTCCGAGGAGATCCTCCGCCGGGACAAGACGCGCAAGCCCATCATCAACCCCAGCTTCGAAGAGAAGGTGACGATCCAGTACTACTACCCCAACTTCAATCCCGACATCATCGATGGGCTTTCCTCCATGGGCTACCGCGGCCTCGTCATGGCCGGCACGGGACTGGGGCACGTGAACAAGCCCCTCTATCCGGCCATCCGCCGGGCCATCGAGAAGGGCATGACCGTGGTGATGTGCGTGCAGACCCTCTGGGGCTTCGCCCAGATGTACGTCTACGACACGGGGCGGGATCTGCTGGATCTGGGCATCATCCCCATGGATAACATGCTGCCTGAGACCGCCTACATGAAGCTGGCCTGGGTGCTGGGGCAGACCGATGACCCTGCGACGATCCGCCAGATGATGACCACCGCCATCAACCACGAGATCGAGACCCGGGAGCCCCACAACGGCTACCTGATCCTTCAGGGCGGCCTGCCCGAAGTGGACGCCTTCGTGGAGAAGCACTGGAAATAGAATCGGGGGGCGCGAGCGCCCAATGATTCTATGGTCAAGAGAAGCCTGGGCCCGCCTGGGCTTCTTTCGTGATGGGCGGTGAAGGGTGGGGACGGGAATGAACTAGACTTGAAGGCCGGGTTCCAGGTGGACTCCCATCGGTAACGGCATCCCTCCCTTAGCCTTTGAAAGTTGCTTTAATGGCCGACGATACCCAAGTCATCCTCTACCGCACCGATGACGGCAAGGCCGCCTTGTCCCTGATGGCCCGGGATGGATCCGTCTGGATGAACCAGGCCCAGCTCACTGAGTTTTTTGCCACCTCGGTGCCTAATACCAGCATGCACATCTCTAAGATATTGCAGGAAAAGGAGTTGAACGCTGGTTCAGTTGTTAAGGACTACTTAACAACTTTGCCGCCACCGAGCGCACGGCGGCCGAACTCGTCCTGGAGCGGGCCGATCCCACCCAACCCCACATGGCCCTCACCACCTGGCAGGGCCGCATCGTGCGCAAGCAGGACAGCCTCATCGCCTTCCAGGAACTGCCACTCTTGAAGGGTAAGGGCAGCATCAGCCACGAAGCCATGTCCGAGCAAATCCATACCCGCTTCGAGGCTTTCGACGCCCGCCGCAAACAGCTCGATGCCCAGGAAGCCGATCGCCAGGATCTCGCGGAGCTGGAAGCCCTGGAGACCCAGGTCAAGCAGAAGCGGGGGCGGAAGGCATGACGAAGATGCGACGGCTGGTCCCGTCGGGACATAAGAAGGGGGCGCCAGCGCCCCCTTTCCCATAAAGCAAATTGGGCCTTACTGCTGCGCGGGTTTGTAGGCGTCGGCGTAGGTGATCTGGTATTTCTGGGTGGCTTCCTTCATGAGCTGCTCGAAGACCTTGGTCTCCTGCCGCTGCTTCCAGAGGGCGGGCATCTGGGCCTTGACCTGCTCGAAGGGCGGGACAGCCTGGTCCTGGCCCTGGGCCTTCCGCTCGGCGACCAGTTCGTCGTAGGTGGCCTTGAGCTCGGCATCCGTGGGCTGGGCCTTGGCCAGGCGGCGCTCCATGAGGGTTTGCACGTAGGCCTGGGCCGTCATCTGTTCCATGCGGAGCTTGACGGCGGGGTCCTTGTCCAGGCCCTGGGCCTTGCCCAGCAGGATCAGGGCCTTGGCCTTGGCCACCTGGCCCAGGAACTCGTTGCGCTTATCGCGCAGGGTCTCGCTGGTGAGGATCTCCTTGGCCTTGGCTTCGTCGGGCACCATGGCCTTGATGGTCTCGGCGAAGGCCTTTTCCGTGATCTTTTCGCCTGCGACATTGGCGATGACCTTGCTGTTATCCCTGGAAAACCTGTGGCAGCCAAGGCTTGCCACCAGGGCCAGTCCTGCGATGGCAATCCCGTGCGCGTGGCGCAGCTTCATATCGTTCTCCTCTAATCCTGTTGTCCCAGCATGACTGGGCTGTGCATCCTATCCTGCCATAGAAAGAGGGGGCTGCCTTCGTCGAGGGGGCAGGATGACCCCGGGTTAAGCTGTCTCATCGGAGGGAACATGCCTGATCTCAGCCTTCTCCAAGGACTCGATCTCCAGGTCTATTCGGCGACCTGGTGCGGGGATTGCCGTCGCCTGGATCGTTGGCTCGGGGAGAATGCCCTGGCCCACACCGTGGTGGATATCGAAGAGGTGGAGGGGGCCGCCGAGAGGCTGGAACGGGAAACGGGCAAGCGTTCGATCCCGTTCATTCTCGTGGACGGGAGGCGCTGGGTCCGGGGCTTCCATCCCGAACGGCCCGGCCGCTTCGATGCGGAGCTATTCGTTCGGGAATTGGTGGAGGCCGGGAGGGCCTGAGCCCCGGACACGCGCCTGATGCCTGCGTCGATGGGGACGAGCCTGGGATGGCTCGCGGCCCACATCCGGCTTTGATGCTCACCGGTGTGGGTGCCCCGCTCGGGACAGCCCACTGGGCTGTCCACTCGCGACCCACATCCGGTTCGCGGGTCCGGGACTTCCATCCCGAACGGCCCGGCCGCTTCGATGCGGAGCTATTCGTTCGGGAATTGGTGGAGGCCGGGAGGGCCTGAGCCCCTTTCACGGCGCGCAGCGCCGTGAAGCCTGTCCAAGGGATCGAATTCGTGGAAAACTAGGAGGTTCCTTTGGAGCCTGCCTTGTCGCATCCCTTTTCATCCCATTTCTGGTCCAACCTCTTCACCACTGATCTGGCTATCGATCTGGGCACGGCCTCCGTGCTGGTCTATACCAAACAGGCTGGGCGCATCGTGATTTACGAACCTTCCATCGTCGCCCTGAACACCCAGACCCACGAGGTGGAAGCCGTGGGCGACGAGGCCAAGCAGCTGTTGGGCCGGGCTCCCCAGGGCGTCCAGACCATCCGCCCCATGAAGGACGGCATGATCTATGAGGTGGATGCCGCCGAGAAGATGCTGGCGGCCTTCATCAAGAAGGCCCGCCCTAACCGCGGCATCGCCCGCACGCGCATCGTGGTGAGCGTTCCGCCCCGGGCCCACCAGGTGGCCCGCCGGGCCGTGAAGCAGGTCTGCTATGACGCCAAGGCCGGGGAGGTCTTCCTGGTGGATCAGGCCATGGTGGCCGCCATCGGCGCCGGGCTGGCCATCAACGAGAAGCGCGGCTGCATGATCGTGGACGTGGGGGGCGGCACCACGGATGTGGCGGTGATCTCCTACAACGGCAAGGTCTTCGCCGATTCCATCCTCATCGCAGGCGATGAGATGGACGAGGCGATCATCAAGTACATCCGGGAAAAGTACAACGTCCTCATCTCCGAATCCGCCGCCGAAGAGGTGAAGTGGAACCTGGGCTCGGCCTATCCTTCCGACAAGCCGCGCACCATGAACATCTCCGGCCGGGATCAGTTCGAGGGCCTGCCCAAGACCCTGGTGCTCAACGATACGGAGATCCGCGAATCCCTCTCGGAGCCCATCAGCGCCATCATCGATCTGGTGCGCAAGGCCCTCAACGAGACGCCTCCCCAGCTGGCGGCCGACCTCATCGACCGCGGCATCTGCCTCACGGGCGGCGGCTCCAAGATCCAGGGACTGGATATCCGTCTCTCCAAGGAGACGCACCTCCCCTGCTACCGCGCCGAGAACCCCGAGACCGCCGTCGTGCGCGGCACGGCCAAGCTGCTGGACGATATCCCGTTCCTGCGGCGCATCCAGATTCTCGACTAGGGCTTTAGTCCGACCCACCACCACGGAGACACGGAGTGCATGGAGGAATGACCAGGACACACCTATTTCTCCGTGTTCTCCCGGTGCTCTTTTCTTCGTGCCTCGGTGGCGAGTCTATTCCTGTCGTCTGGGAAGGCGGGGGGGCCATCCATGCGTGAGCGCCCCTGGGGCTGGAACCCTTCCGGTCGCCGCCGCTGGGGCATCCTGGTGCTTGTGGTGGGCCATGTGCTGTGGGTCTGTCTGGGACGGGGCCCGGCCACCCGCTGGCAGAACCTGCTGGGAGTCCTGTCCCGGCCTTCCCAGGTGCTGAGCGCCCGTTTCGAGGCCTGGCGATTCGCTCGGAGCCAGAGGACTGGCGATCACCGGAAGGCCCTGTGGGAGATCCAGATGCTGCGCCAGCGGGTGGAATATCTGCAGATGGCCGCCATCCAGGATGCCTCCCGGCGCATGGAAGCCGACGAGGCCCTCCGGCTGATGGGCCTCAAGCAGCTCCTGCCCCTGGAGACCCGGGGGGCGCGGATCATCGCCAATCTTCGCCGGGCGCCCTTCGGGGGCATGGTGCTCGATCAGGGGGAGGACGCGGGCCTCCTGCCGGACCAGGGCGTCATCTGCCCCGAAGGGGTCGTCGGCCGCATCTGGTCGGTGGTCCACGGGCAGGCCAGCGTGCTGCCCCTGGATTCCTACAACGCTTCCACCGCCGTGATGCTGGCTCGGAGCCGGGCCACTGGCGTGCTCCAGGGCGTGGGCCCTGGCCGGGCCGAGATCCGCTATATCAGCAGCCAGGAAGTGGCCCAGGTGGGGGAGCCCGTCTACACCTCGGGGCTGGACCGGGTCTTTCCCCGGGGCCTCCTGGTGGGGTACGTGACCTCCGCCAAGCCCCGGGACGCGGAACTGGGCGTGGAGGTGGCCCTGGCGGCCCCCCTGGACCGGGTCCATCTGGTTCTGCTCCTGCCGCCCAAGCCCCCCATGCAGGTCCAGCCCCCCTCGGAACCCGGGGCCGAACTCCCCAAGGGGGGTGACAAGTGAGCACCTCCACCGTCTCCATCACCGTGCGGCGCCTGATCTTCGTCTTGCTCGTCCTCGGCGGTATCTATCACACGGCCCCCTGGCCGGCCCTCCAGGCCGTGCTCAACGCCTTCCTCGTCCTGGGGCTGGCGCCGGAATTCCGTTCCCCCCTGGTGGGCGCCTGCTGGGCGGCGGCGGCGGGCTGGGTGCTGGAGGGCGCCATGCGCGCCTACCCGCACCTGGGCGGCACGGCCCTGGCCAATCTGATTGTGGCTCTCATCGCGGGCTGGGCCCTGACCCAGTGGCCTCCCAGCCATCGCAAGGCCTTCTGGACTCGGCTGGCCGCTCTTGCGCTGTTCCAATCCCTGCTGATCCATTTCGCGGTGCGCATCGCCTGCGGTCCCCATCCCTGGGGATGGGGCTGGCTCTGGACGCTTCTCGCAGTCCCCCTCTGGGGCACGGTGGCCTTCAAGCTCCACCAGCCCATCCACCGGAGGTAGGCCGTGTTGGAGGGGCGGATCCGCAGCCATGTCCAGAAGCGCATCGAGGTGCTCAAGGCCCTCGTGTGGGTGGGCATCATCGGATTGATGCTGGCCTATGGGTGGGTCCAGCTGATCAAGCGCCGGGAGATGCAGGATCTGGCCCTGCGCCAGGCCGTGAAGAACCGCACGACGCCCGCCCCCCGGGGCATCATCTTCGATCGCAATGGCCATAAGCTGGTGGATAACCGGAGGGCCCTGCATCTGGTGATCCAGGCCGAGGAACTGCCCAAGGATCTCAGCCAGGTGGAGGCCCTGGCCCAGCTGATCCAGCGGGATCCCAATGACCTGAAGCGGCGCATCGCTCTCAGTCGCCAGGTGGGGGGCAACCGCATGGTGGTGCTCCAGGACAATCTGGATGACGCCGGTCTGGCCCAGGCGGAACTGCTGCGGGCCCGCTTCCCCTTCCTCAGCATCCAGGCAGCTCCCCGGCGCTCCTATCTCGGCGAGGATCTGGCGGGCCATGCCCTGGGCTACGTGGGGGAGGTCGACGACAAGCTCCTGGCCAAGAATCCGGAACGCTATCACCTGGGGGAGATCATCGGCCGCAGCGGTTTCGAGGCCACCCACAACGACGATATCCGGGGGGTAGACGGGATGCGGCGCATCCTGGTGGATCATCTGGGGCGCGAGATGGCGCTCTATGGCGTGCAGGAACCCGTCCCCGGGCGCAGCGTCTTCCTCACCCTGGACGCGGGTTTGCAGCAGGTGATGAAGGAGGCCTTCGGCACGGAAAATGGCGCGGGGGTGGTCATCGATCTGCGGGATGGCGGCATCCTGGCCCTCTATTCGGCGCCCTCCATCGATCCCAATGTCTTCCTGAACCGCCTCAGCCAGGAGCAGGTGGACTACTTCATGCGCAACCCCGTGAAGCCCATGCTCAACCGGGTCGTCCAGGGTCTCTATCCTCCGGGCTCCACCTTCAAGCTGCTGGTGGCGCTGGCCGCCCTGGACAAGGGGATCATCACCCCCGAGACGGCCTTCCATTGCGCGGGCCACAAGGTCTTCTACAACCGGGATTACCGATGCGACGCCGTGCACGGTTCCGTCAATCTCATCCAGGCCATCGCCCATAGCTGCGATGTCTATTTCTACGAGCTGGGCATGCGTCTCGATGTGGACGATATAAATGCCGCGGCGGTGAAGTACGGGCTCCTGGAGAAGACGGGCATCGATCTGCCCCACGAGGCCACCAGCCGCGTGCCCAGCCGGGCCTGGGCGAAGAAGTATCGCCCCAAGGAACCCAAGTGGTACGGAGGCGAGACCATCAGCGTGGCCATCGGCCAGGGGCAGAACGCCCTCACGCCCATCGCTCTGGCCCGCTTCTACGGGATGCTGGCCACCCGGGGCAAGCTCCTCACGCCCCATCTGCTCTATGGCTTCCGCAACGAACAGACCGGGAAGATGGATCCCTTCCGGCCCCCCACGCCCCGGGAGACAGGCCTGGATCCCAGCAGTTGGGCCGTGCTGGACGAGGGCCTGGCCCAGGTGGTGGAGATCGGCACGGCCTCCGCCAGCAAGATCCCCGGCCTTTCAATGGTGGGAAAGACGGGCACCAGTCAGGTGACCACCTTCGTGGACAAGGCCCACTACGCGCAGCTGGCCAAGCATCTGAAGGACAACGCCCTCTTCGCGGGCTATGCGCCCCGGGAGAACCCCCAGATCGCCTTCGCCATCGTGGCCGAGAACGCCGGATTCGGAGCTTCCAGCGCCGCGCCCATCGCCAAGAAACTCTGCGAGTACTGGTTCCTCCAGCGCTTCAAGAACCCGCTGCCCCCGCCCGGGGGCAAGCTGCCCGATGCCTTCAAGCTGGATCCCAAGAAGGCGCAGAGCTCCGAGGTCGCACCTTGAAGAACCGCTTCCGCGCCCTGGACGGGGCCCTGCTCCTGCCCATGCTCCTGCTGGTGCTCATGGGCACCCTCACGCTCTTTTCGGCAGGGCGGGGCACCAGCCAGTCGCATCTGTGGCTCAAACAGAGCCTCTGGTACGTGCTCGGTTTTGGCGTCATGGCCACCATCGCCACCCAAAGCCCTCGCCGGATCTTCCGCTTCAGCCTGGTGCTCTATGCCCTTGGGATCCTTTCGCTCATCGCGGTCTTTCTCATCGGCAAGAAGATCGGCGGCGCCCAGCGCTGGATCCTCATCGCGGGCCAGACCTTCCAGCCCAGCGAGCTGATGAAGTGGCTGGCGCTCCTCTTCGTCTCCCATCGCCTGGGCCAGCATCCCCCGGAACAGCTGGGCGGATGGGAGCTGGTGAAGACCTCGGCCCTTGTGCTCTTCCCCATGCTGCTGGTGCTCAAACAGCCGGATCTGGGCATGGCCATCAGCTTCCTGCCCATCCTGGTGCTCATTCCCATGCTGAAGGGGCTGAAAGGAAAGTGGGTGGCCCTGGGGTTGGTGCTGACCTGCCTGGGCGGCTTTGCGGCATGGCACAAGGTGCTCAAGCCCTACCAGAAACAGCGGGTCCTCACCTTCCTGGAGCCCGGCGAGGATCTCCAGGACAAGGGCTATCAGATCAATCAGAGCCGCATCGCCATTGGCGCCGGTGGATTCTTCGGCCAGGGCTTCACCGCCGGGAGCCAGACCCAGTTGAACTTCCTGCCGGTGAAGACCACGGATTTCGTCTTCAGCGTGTGGGCCGAGGAGCGCGGCTTCCTCGGCGTGCTGTTGGCTCTGGGCCTCTTCGGCATGCTGCTCACGCGGATCCTGGATATCGCGCGCTCGGCCAAGCAACTTGCGGAGACGAACTTCTGCGTGGGGGCCGCCTGCATCCTGGGCCTGCATCTGCTGGTGAACGTCGGCATGGTGGTGGGGGTCCTGCCCAATAAGGGCATGGTCCTGCCCTTCTTCAGCGCCGGAGGCAGCAGCACGCTGAGCTACTTCATGGGCCTGGGCATCGTCATGGCCGTGGCGTACCGGACGAAAGTGAAGTAGGAGGGAGCATGGATCCGGTAGCGCGCATGAAGGAACTGGCCTCCCAGGTGCTGGAACACCGGCGCAGGTACTACGTGCTCGATCAGCCGGTGATTTCCGATTCCGAGTACGACGCCCTGGAGCGGGAACTGCGCGATCTGGAATCCCAGTATCCGCTGCTCGCAGATCCCAATAGCCCCACACGGCGCGTGGGGGCGCCGCCGGTGGAATCCTTTCCCAAGGCCAAGCACCGGGTCTACATGCTGAGCCTGGACAACGCCTATTCGGAAGGGGAACTGCGGGAATGGGAGGGCCGCGTGCTGAAGGGACTGCCCGGTGGGATTCCCCAGTACGCCGCTGAACTGAAAGTGGACGGCCTTTCCCTTTCCTTGCGCTATGAGCAGCGCGAGCTGGTGGAGGCTCTCACCCGGGGGGATGGTGAGACCGGCGAAGTGGTCACGGAAAACGCGCGCACCATCGCCGATATTCCGCTCACGCTGCCCGCAGATGCGCCTGAGTTGGTGGAGGTGAGGGGCGAGGCCTTCCTCTCCCGCCGCCGCTGGGAGGAGCTCAACCGGGAGCGGGATGAGCGGGGGGAGGCCCGTTTCGCCAATCCAAGGAACGCCGCCAGCGGCACGCTCAAATTGCTGGATAGCCGCATGGTGGCCCAGCGGCGCCTCTCCTTCCTGCCCTGGCAGTGGCTGGGCGCCCCCGATCACCCGGAGGCCATGGCGCGTCTGGCGGGTTGGGGCTTCACCGCCATGCCCGCAAGCGCCCAGGGCAATCTGGAGACGATGCTGGCCTTCATCGAGGAACAGCGGGAGGCCCGGCTCAGGCTGGCCTTCGATACCGATGGCGTGGTCCTCAAGGTGCGGGAGCTGGCCCTCCAGGAACTCCTGGGCACCACGGATCGCGTGCCCCGATGGGCCATCGCCTTCAAGTTCCCGGCCATCCAGGCCACGACCCGGGTCATGGGCATCACCTGGCAGGTGGGCCGCTCGGGCAAGCTCACGCCCGTGGCCGAGCTGGAGGCCGTGGAGGTGGCGGGCTCCATCGTGCGCCGGGCCACCCTGCACAATGCCGATGAGATGGCGCGCCTGGGCCTGCGTCTGGGTTGCCGTGTCTTCATCGAGAAGGGGGGGGACGTGATCCCCAAGGTGGTGGCCGTGGTGCCGGGTTCCCTGCCCGAAGGCGTGCCTGAACCGGGCATCCCGGCGGCCTGCCCCGTCTGTGGCGGAGGCGTGGGCAAGGACACCGAGGACGAAGTGGCCATCCGCTGTCTCAACCCGGAATGTCCCGCCAAGCTGGAGGCCCGCCTGCTGCACCTGGGCAGCCGCGTCGCGCTGGATATCGAAGGGCTGGGGGGCGCGCTGGTGGAGCAGCTCGTGGCCTCCAAGCGCTTCAACCAGCCCTGGGAGGTCTTCGCCCTCCTGCAGGACCCGCCCCAGAGCCTGGCCTTCCTGTCGACCATCGAGCGCATGGGTGAGAAGAGCGCTCAGAACGTCCTGGATGGCCTGGAGGGGGCTCGCAGAAAGACCCTGGGCCGGTGGATCCATGCCTTGGGCATTCCCATGGTGGGCACCAAGACCGCAGATCTCCTGGCGGTGGCCTTCCCCAGCCTGGAGAGCCTCTGGACCGTGCCCGAAGGAGACCTGCAGGCCGTGGAGGAAGTGGGCCCCAAGGTCGCCGCCTCCATCAAGGCCTTCACGGCCCTCCATCCCACATTGCCCGCCCAGCTTGTGGCCATGGGCATCCAGCCGACGCCTCCCGAGCTCCGCGCACTCGGAGACCTGCCGCTTTCAGGCCAAACGGCGGCGGTGACGGGCACCCTGCCGACCCTCTCCCGGGAGGATGCGGAGGCCCTGTTGAAGGGCCTCGGCGCCAAGGTGACCAGTACCGTCTCCCGGAAGACCACCCTGCTCATCGCGGGCGAAAAGGCGGGTTCGAAATTGAACAAGGCCCAGGAACTGGGGATTACCGTGCAGGATGAGGCATGGCTGTTAGGCCAGAAGGAGCACCTTTGACCGTCCGCATCGCCCTGCTCGATACCGAAACCACGGGGCTTTACCCCAGTCAGGACCGCATCATCGAGATCGCCGTGATGCTCCTGGAGGTGGAACGCTCTTCGGGGCGCCTGCTGCGAGTCATGGATTCCTACCAGGGGCTCCAGGATCCCGGTCGGCCCATGCCCTGGGAGGCCCTGGCCGTCCATGGCATCACGGACGCCATGGTGAGGGGCCAGCGCATCGATGGGGCGCGGGTGGCGCAGATCCTGGGCGCAGCCGATCTCCTGGTGGCCCACAATAGCGGCTTCGACAAGGGCTTCGTGGCCCAGGTGGTACCGGAGGCCGCCGAGATGCGCTGGGCCTGCTCCTGCCGGGGCATTCCCTGGCGCAGCCTCTTCCCCCAGGCTCCCAATGCCCGGCTCCAGGATCTGGCCGAGACCTTCCGGGTGCCCAAGGGCACGGCCCACCGGGCCATGGGCGATGTGGAGACCACCCTCCATCTGCTCCTCCTGCCCCATCCCGGGCGGGAGACCACCCTGCTGGGCCATCTCATCGAGCGCAAACTGCCGATGCGGGTTGCAGTCAAAAGCTGAAACACTGCGAAGGGTGATCGGTGTTCCTGGCGGATCATCCCGCTGGAATCGGGGCGGCCCTTTCCTCCACCAGTTCCCGGAGGCGCCAGGTGTCGTCAGTCTCTGTCCAACGCAGGAGGAAGGTATGGCGGGAGGCGTCCTGGGGCAGGATGCCGCCACTGCGGCTGGTGAGCAGGATCTCCACGGTCTGGAGGGCCTCCCGGCCCTGAACCTGGATCCGGCTGGAGATGATCGTCAGGCCGATCTTCTCCCGGCGCAGCACGCCCAGGAGATAGAGTTTGGCCGAGGCCTTATCCATGCCTTCGGGACCCGTGAATTTCGGATCGAGGGCCTCAAGGGCGGCGTCGATGTCGCCTGTCTCCACACCCTTCACGCAGGCCTCGAAGGCGCGCTTCACGCGAGCCTCGGGGCTGGAGGGCGCGCAGGCCAGGAAAAGGCAGGACAGGAGGATCGCGGGGCTGTATCTGTTCATGGGCTATCTGCCTCGGGGCCCTGCCAGCTTATCCGAGAGCTCAACTCGCCAGGACGAGTCCTTCTTCGCTGCGGCGCAGGAAGGCTTCGATGGTGGGGCGTTGGGCCGAGGCTGGAGTCTGGGTCCAGCGGTTTCCCCGGCTCCACAGATCCAGCATGTCCTCCGGGCAGCCCACGGCTTCGTAGACGGTCTCCACAGCGATGCCCAGGGCCTCGGCGCTGAGGGGCGCCTCCAGGACATCCTTCAGGAGCGCGATTCTCCATCGGTCCTGGGCTCGGGCCCAGCGGCGTCCCCCGGGCCGGGGCGTCTTGCCGGTGAGTTCGGCCGAGGCCAGCCAAAGGGCCGCCTCGAAGACCTCCAGGCCGGGGCCCTCCAGCTGGATGAGGCGCTGGCAGGCCTCGCTTGCGAAGCCCTGATCCCGCACCCAGGCCTGGATCTCCTCGGCCTTGAGGAACCCGAAGTCGTAGCCCACGACGATCTCGTCCCATCCGATGGCCGCGCCCTTCAGGGACTGCCTCGAAAGAAGGCCCAACCAGTTGCCGATCACCATCGCATCACCTCAAGGAAAGTATCGGGGGGCCCTGTGAAGAGGCCGTGGCATTGCTCTGACAACGAGGTGATATCTCGGCGTTACCCGAGCAGATGCAGAGCTAGATGGGCGGCCACCCGGGCGGATTCCTCGGCGCCGGCCAGGGTGGGGGCCAGTTCCATCACATCGGCGCCTACGAAGGGGACGCTCCAGTGGTGGATGGGGCGCAGGAGGCCGATCACCTCCATCACCGTGAGGCCCCCGGGCACGGGTTCGGCCACCGCGGGGCAGAAGGCGGGATCCAGCACATCCAGATCCAGGCTCACATAGGCGGGCCCCTGGCCCACTCGGGCCAGATCACCCTGGAGCTGGCTGCTGAGGCGCGGATCCTTCAGATCCCAGGGGGTCCAGAGGTGGACGCCTGCTCCATGGAGGAAGGCGAGTTCACCTTCCTCGAAGCGGGGGGCCCTCAGGCCCACCTGCACCGTGCGATGGGGGTCCACTAGGCCTTCCTCGATGGCTTGGCGCACCCAGGTGCCGTGATGGAGGGGCGTTCCCCAGGCCTCGCCGTGGCCTGCGTCGGGGTGGGCATCCAAATGAAGGAGGCCCAAGGGGCCGTTCCGCTTGGCCTGGGCCCGCAGGGCGCCCAGGGTCATCAGGTGATCGCCTCCCAGCATCAATGTGCGGGCCCCTTGAGCGATCCAGGCGGCCACTGTCTCTTCTACCGCGTCCAGGGCCACGATCATATCGAAGGGTCGGGTGGGGATATTGCCCCCATCCACCCAATCGAGCCCGGCGAAGGGGCGGTATTCCTCTCTAGGGCCCTGGAGACGCAGAGGCATGGGCTGCCTGCCCATGCCGAGGGTCGCCATGCGCAGCGCCCAGGGGCCCATTCGTGCACCGGGGCGGTTGATGACGCCGCCATCAAAGGGAGCGCCCAACACGACGCCTGAAACGGGTCTGGGCTGGCTGCCGTGGGGCAGGCCCAGGAAGGGCGTCAATCCGGATTGGAGATGGCCAAGCAGGGCTTCCGAGGGGTTCATGCACATTCCTGGATGGAGGAGCTGGGGTGGATGTCTGCCCGGATCCGGCGGATCCAGGCTGCCTCCGAGGGAAATTCCCCGGGGTGGAGCACGGTTCCAGGGCGCACGCGCACCACCGTCCGGGAGCGGCACAGGCCTTGGATGTGGGAGAGCAGGGCGTCATCCCCCACCCATGGATAGTTGACATGTCCGCTGGATAGATTCAGGGCCAGCAGGGGCACCTGTTTGCGGAACGCCAGGCGCAGGGCGCCTTCCCTTAGGGGGGCCAGGCTTTCGCCATGGGTGGTGGTGCCTTCGGGGAAGATCAGAAAATTTCGGCCCGCCGCCAATTCCCGACGCATCCCCCAGAGGGCCGTGGCCCGACTGAAGGGATCTTCCCGGCGCACGAAGCGCACACCGGCCTGTCGAGCTCCCCGGCCCACCAGGGGATAGTCCGCCATCTCGCGCTTGGCGAGGGTGCTGCTGGGGCGAAGGGACATCAGCACCAGGGGGTCCAGCCAGCTGAGGTGATTGGCCACCCAGAGTTGGCCACCTGGCGGGATATGCCCTTCCACCCGGATCTCCACCCCCAGGCTCTCCAGCAGGCGATGGCAGGAGGGGGAAAGGAGCCTGTGGGGATTCCGAGACAGGGAGATGCGGCCTAGGGCCCAGAGGGTTTCGGCCAGGACTGCCCCGAGGCGGAAGGAGGTCCCGAGCATATTCATCAGGAGACCAGGCGCAGCCGGGTGTATTTGGCCCGGAGCCGTTCCAGATCCTCCTGGCCGATCACCGACCAGAGCCGCGTGTCCCCCTTGCCGTAGTAGTCCTCCACTTCGGCCACCACCCGGGCCCCCAGGGCCTGGTGGACGCTGCGGGCCTCGCGGTTGTTTGGTTCGACCAGGAAGCGGCATTCCTCCATGCCTTCTTCCAGGAGCTTATTGACCATGGCGCGGATCAGCAGGTAGTTGGCCCGGGTCTTCTGGAATTCCGGCAGGACGGCCAGGGTGGCGCAGTAATTGACCTTGCCCTTGGGGAAATTGAGCACGTAGCCCACGGCCTCCTCGCCCCTCCAGGCGATGAAGCACCAGTCCGCGTACATCTCTGTGCAGAGGCGCAAGTAGTGTGGGCAGAGGAGCCCCGCGGAGTCCTCTGACCAGAGTGCCCGCTCGAGGCGCTGGAGCGCGGGAAAGTCCGTGGATACCAGCGGCCGCACCTGGAAGCGGCTGGGGTCCGGGGTGGGCGTTGGCTGGAGCTGGATCGGGGCCATGGGGCACCTCCTCGGCTCTGAGGATCCATAGCCGCCGTGACGCTTCCGTGGGGCCCGGGTCAATTCCGGGAGACCTTTCTGCAACAAGGCTGCTAAGTCCGGCCGGGGTCTTGGGTTTTCCGCCGATCGCGATGTTCCATGGCGGAGATGCCCCCATTCACTTCATCATGGGCGGGAAGGAGTGGGTGAACCCCGGTGATCCCGAAACGCTATCTCATCGCCACCTTGTTCATCGCGGCCATGCTCGTGTTGCTGGCGGTGGTGCAGGCGCCGCGCTCCAAGAATCAGGGCGGGGTAGGGAAGGGGGATGTCCCGTCGGCATTGAGTCTGGAGAGTTTCGAAACCCTGGCCGAGTACCGCCTGGCCGATGGGTGGGCTCCTCGCTTTCAGGGGGCCCAGGATCCCGATCAGGGCAAGCCCTGGCCTTCGGCGGGGGGCTTTGAGGCCCCCTGGGAACCCGCTTCCCCCTTCCTGGGGGACCAGGGTTTCGCCATGAATGGCCCCACGGGACGGGGCGAGATCCTCATCTGGCGGGGCCTGGAGTGGCGGCGCTTCCGCTTCGAGGCGCCCATTTGCTCGGCGCGCCTGGATCCCGACAAGGGCAATCACCTGCTGGTGACCCTTGTGCTGGGTGCGGATCGTTTCGAGACGCGGCTGCTGGAGATGCCCGAGGGGCGGGTGCTCTGGGCCTCGGATAGCGGCCCCTGGAGCCGTTTCAGCTGGGATGGCAAGGCCGTGCTCTTCGGGTTGCGGGCTCCCGCACCCGAAGGGGCCTGGCTCTTGACTACGCTTCCCGTGGAGGGCGAAGTGCCCCCTCAGACCCTGGCCCCCTGGGACGAATCCGGAATGCCCAGGGCCCCCAAGGGCTGGATCACCAAGGCCGATCAGCTCTGGGATGATGGCCAGGATCTCAAGGGGCCGCGCCTCTTGGTTTCCCTGCGTCCGGAAGCCCGGATCTGGTTTCCCCGGAAGGATCGCCTCTGGGTGAGCAGTCGGGATGCCTGGAGCCTCTGGGGCCTGGAAGGGGGCACTTGGCGCCGCCTGGGGGCCGGGGATGGGGAACTGGCGGCCCTGCCTCCCCTGCGCATGGGGCGGATCCGGCCGCAGAAGAAGGATCGCATGATCCGGTCCATCTCTTCCCTGAACTCCCTGGAGTGGAAGGATCTGCCCGAAGGGAGCCCATCCTGGCCCGTCTATGACGCGGCCTGGGCCTGGCAGGGAGAGGATGGGGCCCTCACGGCCTGGGATCTGCGCTGGGGCAAGGGCCTGGAGGAGATTCCCAAGGAGAGGCAGCGGGAGGGGCTCATGAACGCCTTCCGCGCCGATTGGCGGGCGGCCTCGAGCCTGCGGGCCTCCGTGCGGGGCTGGCTCCCCGATGGTCCCGATATCGCCATGCGGGAGGCCTCCGAGGTGGCTTGGGTCTGGGTGGGGGATCGCATCCTGCTGGTGCGGCTCCAGGGCGGTGAACGCCCGCGCAAGATTCGCCACCTGCTGCGGGCCCGATGATGCCTTCAGCCGCATTTCCACACTCGTAGTCCCTTTTTTCTGCTAGTTTAGGCGCAGCCTTCTCACCCCCGGCCTCCCGAGGTTCCTATGCCCCGTCTCCTCCTCGTGGACGATAACCCGAGCATCCACAAGATTGCGGAAACGCTACTGGCGCCCACCGATATCCAGCTTGTATGCGTTGAAAGCGCCCAGGAGGCGCTGAATCTGGTGGCCCAGGGGGAACGTTTCGACGTGGCCCTGCTCGACATCATGATGGCGGGCATGGACGGATGGCAGCTGCTGGACCAGTTCCGCATGCATCCCGCCACCGCGGGGATGCCCATTGCCATGATGGCGGGAGTCCTGGATACGGTGGATCCCCTGCGGATCGAGAAGGCCTCCATCCAGGGCTTCCTCAAGAAACCCGTGGAACTGCGGGATCTGGGGGAACGCGTCCACGCCTTCCTCGAGGCTCGGGTGGAGCCTTCGCCCTCGCCCTTCGCCACCTTCCCGGCCGTGCAACTCTCGGCTCTGCCCGAATACCGCAAGCCCCTGGGAATGGAAGCCCCGGTGGAAGCCGTTCCTTCCATGGAGTCCACGCCTTCGACAGAACCCTTGTCCCCGGTAGGACCCCTATCGGAAAGCCCTGAGGCCGATCTCCTCGTCCTCACGGAATCCGATCTCTGGGTGGAGACCCCGGGCACAGGCACCGAGGATCTCTCGATCTTCGCTGAGATCCCACCGGAGGAATCCCTGGATCTGGAGGATCTCGATCTCGATAGCCTGAAGGGGATGGTCATCGAGCCCCAGCCCCAGCCTGAAGGGATGGAGGCTCCGGCAGCGGTCCCTCCCCCAGTCATTCCACCCCTCGAACCCGTCTCGATTCCTGCCCCGGCGCTTGAAACCTCGCCAGTCCTGGATCCCTTCTGGGAGGAGAACCTGCTGGAGGAGCATGCCACCCAGGAGCTTCCGGATCTGGGCCCCGAGGGGGAAGCCACCTTCGATGCCGAGGCCCTGGCCGGGCTCGAAGCCCTCTCCCATGAGGCCTTCGAACCCAGGTCTCCCCTGGATTTCTCCCCCGCGGCTCTGGCTCCGGATCCTGATTTCCTGGCCGGGCTGGGCGAGACTTCCATCACGCCGGGCGTGGCGATGGTGGACTGGCCGGAGGAAAGCGAAGCACTGCTGGGGACCCTGACCCCTTCCCACCCCATGCCTCCCCTTGAGCCCGAGGAGGAACTGGATCTGGGGGAGATACCGGAGGCCGCTCCGGCCCCGGATTCTTCCTTGGCCGAGCCGGCCCTTGCCGAAGTGCCGCCCGCCGCTGAAATGCTGCCCCCGCAGGTGCCCGCAGCCCTTGACCCCTTGCAGGCCGTCACGCCCCTGGTGCCGATTCCGACCCCGACTCTGGCTCCGACCCCCATTCCAGCCTCGGCCGATGGGGAGGCCCTGGTACGGGCCATCGCCTCAGACCCGGTCCTCCTGGATATGCTGGCCAAGGCCCTGGTGGCCAAGCTCAGCGATCAGGTGCTCCGGGAAATCGCCTGGGAGGTGATGCCCGAAGTGGCTGAGCGCCTCCAGCGGCACTGACCAGGAAGAAGGACGGGAACCCGGCATGATCACTGGCTACAACACGGATGTCCGCCACGGAAGCCGAACCTTCCACGTCCAGACCGAGGACAAGGGCTTGGCAAACCCCAAGATCGAGACCCTGATCTATGTGGGCGGAGAGATCCTGGATAACTACCGCTCCTCCTACGAGGATCTGCTGGGGGGCGCCGTCCCCGATAACGTCATCCAGATCCGCATGGACGAGCAGCACAAGTCCGTCATCCGCGATATCAAGAATGGCAAGTATGACGTGACCCCCGTCGAGGGAGAGGGCGCGGAATCGCTGGTCTTCAACGAGCGTCCCCTGGATCAGGCCATCCTGGAGTATCTCCAGCAGGAGGGCGATGTCGATACGCTGGAATTGGTGGTGGAGGAACCCCTGAAGCCCACCTTCGGCACCCTCTTCCCCCTCAAGGTGATGGCCCGGCTCTGCATCAGCCAGAATCCCGTCCCGGATGCCGAGATTACCATTCGCCTGATCTCCAGCCTCAAGAAAGCCGTGACACTCCTCAGCGGCCGCACCGACGCCGAGGGCCTCTTCCAGGGCCAGGTGGAGCTCCCCCCCAGCCAGCCCGGCCACTGTGCCCTGCTGGTGGGTTGCAGCTCCGACGCCGGCAGCGACGAGATGAGAGTGGTCATCGGGGCGTAAAAAAACCAATAGCCAAGTCAGATATGGGCTGTGGCGAACGTGTGACGAATGTCACGGCGTGTCATGGATGTGAAAAAAATTCATCTAAGGGAAGCCGATAGTGCTACTTTCCTTTCAAAGGTTTCCGCTTTGACATTTTGTTTGGCCCATGGATGTCCGTTCGAAGAATGGTTGGCTGAGCTTTACCGTTCCCAGCCACGGCGGTGATTTTTGGTGCTGCCACATGGACCAGGAAGACCTGCTCCATCACCTGGGTTCCGGGCATTGGATGTGCCCAGCCCTTCCCCAAAATTCCTAGGAGGAGTTGCAATGAAGAAAACACTGCTGGTGGTTTCGGCCTTTTTGTTGGCTGGAGCCTTGAGCGCCGCCGATGATGCGTCGCCGCTCTCCCTTAAACTGCGCTTCCAGGGCGGTTTTGAAACCACGGAAGGGATGCGGAATGGCTTCGGTGTCGGTGTGAATTACGCCTACAAGATTGGACCCGGCGCCCTGAATGCTGAACTCGGCTATCAGTATTTCTCGGGCAAGCAATACCGTCAGCCCATTGGGACCAACCCCTTCGGACTTACGGACGCTACAGCCGTGGATTCCCGCAAGAACTCCACAGATGGGATCGCGCTGCGGCTGGGGTGGAGTCAGGAAATCGTCAAGGACTTCGGCTTCCAGGTTGGGGTCTCCATCGCGAAGCTCAAGAACCACAATGAGTCCATCGGAACCTTCGGTTCGACGGGACAGTATGGCTCCTGGGAATTGGCCACGTATAAGTCCTGGATGACGGCATCTCCTTATGCAGGCGTCAAGTGGGACCTGAATGAAATTGGCGCACTGGAGTTGAACGTCATCTTCGCCTGCAACAAGGTGACGACCGTGGATCCCGTGTACGGAACAACTACTACGGGTTACCAGATCGGGGAGAAGAGCGTCAATAAGCCGAAGATCGAGATCGGCTACACCTTCAAGTTCTGATTGCAATCGAAACTCATTGATGATTGGAGGTTACATGTCTTTCGTGAAACGCTCATTGATGCTCGGTAGTGTGGCCATGGCCATCACGGCCGGTGTCGTCCTTCAGGGGCAGGAAGTAACCGGTACGCTCTCTGGCTCCGTGAAGGATTCCAAGGGCGCCAAACTGGCGGGTGCCCAGGTCCTTATTCGTGCATCCCAGCTCATCGCCCCCCGCAAGGTTGTGACGGATGCCTCGGGCACGTTCAGGGCCCCCCTCCTGCCTCCCGGTGATTATCAGGTGGATGTCATCAAGGATGGATATGCCGGACAGGGGGCGCGCAATGTCCGCATCGGTGTGGGTGCGAGCATTCACCAGGATTTCACCCTGAAGCCCATCGCCCAGGCATCCGCCATGGTTGATGTGATCAGCACAAGTGCCAGTATGGATAAATCGGATACCAAGGCGGCGACTTCGATTTCCTCCGAGGAAATGCTGGCCCTTCCGACAAGTGGTGGCGACCGTGCTTTCATCGGCGCCATGGATCTCGCGCCCGGGGTCACTTCCATGGGTGATCGCGGCGTCTCCATCCGAGGTGGCAAGACCCAGGAAACGGGTTACACCCTGAATGGCACGAGCATCAAGGACGACTACGAAGGCAGGATGAATACCACGCGGCTCATCGAGGATGCCGTGGAGGATACCCAGGTCATCCAGTCACCCCTCCATGCCCGCTTCGGCCGCACCGGTGGCGGCATGGTCAATGTGGTCACCAAGAGCGGCGGCAACGATTTTGCTGGATCTCTCCGCAGCTACATCAGTCGCGATGACTGGCAAACCGCCCGTCATGCGGAACCAGACGGGTCTGATGGCCGCGCCAACGTCTATAGTCGACGCCAGACGGATATCTTCTTCAGCGGTCCCATCATCAAGGACAAACTCTGGTTCGCGGTTTCCACGATTCAGAAACCCTCCGAGGGCAGCCGCAACGTGATCCTCGAGGGTGAGGTTCCGTCCCAGTGGACCGCTGCGACCCCCACGGGGCAGCAATGGCACACTTGGGATCCGACCTTCGCCCAGGGCCGCCTTTATGGGTATGACACAGGGAAGGCCCTGGTCAGCGAGACCACCCAGAACTACATCGACGCCAAGTTCACGGCCGCCATCACCCCCGATCATACGATCGATTTCGCCTTCCAGCAGAACCATCAGACCATCACCAACGAAAACCCTTATGGCTCTGCGGTTCCGGCCACGATCCAGAACAATTCCTTCGCCTATGATGGTGTGGAAAAATACTACAGCTACGGTTACCGCGGCGTATTGGGAGCCAGCACCTTCATCGAAGCCCGCTATTCCAAGACGGTTGCGCACACGGCCTTCCCCTGTCCGGCCGAAGACCACATGCGCCTCACCTATGGGGGCACCGCGTCTGGTGTCCTGTCCCCCTACGGGTTCAATCTGTCTCCCGCCCTCGATAAGCGCGATAATCAGAGTGGGAATATTAACCTGAAGAAATTCGTGGATTTCTACGGGAATCACGAACTCGATTTCGGTTTTGATTTCTATGAATTTCTGCGGGGCACCCAGACCCAGAATGGCAGCCGCAATCTCCGTTTCTATGTTCCGGCGGTCACAGATGACCCCACCATTGTCGGTCAACTTGCGGCCGATCCTTACGGAAATCACGTGGCCTTCCAGGCTGTCAACTGGAATTATGCCCGGCAGATGGACGCCATAGTCGCCAAGAGGGTCAATCCGGATGACCCTGATGGCGGTCTTTACGGTCCTGGCTATATCCAGACTGGCACGGGCCCCATTGGTCAGGCCGCGGTTCTCCGGAAGTATTACGGCGCCGATGGCACCTCCAAGACGCGCACCACCTCCTTCTACGCCAATGATTCCTGGAGCATCAATAGTCACTTCAACATGATGCTGGGCCTGCGCCTCGACAAGTTCCGGGTCGAGGATACGGACAAGACCGTGCTGATCGATAAGTGGGGGCCGCTGGCTCCCCGCTTCCAGCTCCGTTACGATCCGGACGGGTCCACCCGCCATCTCTTCACGTTCACGGCCGCGAAGTATGTGAACGAGTTCAGCGCGGGCTTCACGGATGGTTTCATCAAGAAGGCCAATACCACCTATGCCCAGTACGGCTACACCGGTGTGCCGACCGCAGCCTGGGTCAACTACGCCAATATCACGAATACCGACAATTATACGGCGCTCATGAATTTCTATGACGCCTCGAAGAACAACCAACTGGACAAATTCAGCAACCCCTATGTGATTGAGTTCACCCTGGGCTATCGTCGGGCCTATCAGAACGGTTCCTACGTTCAGGTCACCGCCATTTCCAAGCAGTGGAAGAACGATTTCTCCATCTCTACTGATATCGATCCATCCTACTATGTGAACGTGCCGGATCCCACCGGGGGTGGTCTTACCCCCAAATCGGCACTGGCCACACGCTGGGGCAATAGCAGCCTGTTAAAACGTGAATACAATGCCGTGGAACTGGAATTCCGCCATAATATCAACAGCACGTGGCTGTTCGGTGGCAACTACACCTATAGCCGCCTTACGGGCAATAACAATGGTGGGGACAACGGCAGTCAGGGCTTCTACGACACGACGGCTTCTGCTCCCACGAACCTGCAGGGATGGTTCGCAAGCCATGGCACGCCTGTCAGCTCCTATGCGCCCACGGGCCTGCTCATCAGCAATCAGACCCAGAAGGCCCGCCTCTACTTGACGGCTTCCCTGCCCATGGGCAAGGGGCGCATCTCCTACTCGGCCCTCCTGCGCTACGATTCTGGCGTGAACTATGGTGCCAGTGGATCTGTTGCCACTCCCGGCACACTGCCTACCGGCGCGGGGGTTCCGACAGGCTCCATGCCTACGGCCTACACGGCTTGGTTCTCGAAGCCTGGCGCCTTCACCGCCAACGATAGCTCCCAGGTGGACGCCAAGATCGACTGGTCCCTGCCCCTCGGCTATGGCAAGCTCCAGCTCATGGGGTCCATGCAGGTGGACAATGTGTTCAACACGCAGATCCGGACGGGCTTTGTGAACACCTTCTCTGCTGGGAAGCAGAGCTACGGCGCCTCCTCGATCGCTGTGGCGGATCCCAGTACATTTGGTACGGACGCTGGTAACTATGCCTACTGGATTGCGGGTCGCAATGTGAGCGCCAGCATCGGGTTGAAGTTCTGAACCGCCTGAACGCAGAATATAAGGAGCTATTAGCATGAACAGTAAACTGAAAACGCTCTGGATCGCTGCAGCAGCGACTCTGGTCGCCCTACCCTCCCTTAGGGCAGAGGATGTCCAGGGGATGTTTGTCGGCGGCGCCGTCACGGTTGCCAATGATTCGCTGAAAAAGGTCACGGGCAAGACCTATGGCGTGAACCTGAACATTGGCCTCGATCGCACCATTGCGGACACCAATATTGGATTCCGTCCTGCCTTCGGCGTCACGTGGTTGCCGGGCAAGGTGGTTGCCGATGGGTCGAAGACGAGCCTCACGAATCTCCAGATCTCCACGGATCTGATTGTGCCAACGGGTATCGATCGGCTCCACTTGGTGACGGGTATTTCCCTTAACCTCTGGCGCTACCTCGCCAGCCCCGCAACCGGCACGGGCGAGAACCCCTGGGGCCTGGATGGCAGCAAGGCTCCCAATAAACTGAAGTTTGGCTTCCGGGGTGGCTTGGATGTCAAGATCACCGAGAAGTGGACGGCTGAAGTCCTCCTCCAGATGGTGGAATTCGGTAGCCCCACGGCCGATGTGAACTGGAAGAACATCAATCCTACTTGGATTCAGGCTGGTGTGAAGTACCATTTCTGATCCAGCGCTAGCGCTGAGAGGGGCCTCTTCGGAGGCCCCTTTTTGGGCTTCTGGCTTGGATTATGGGGATTATTTTCATCTATGCCTTGCGTGTGGAGCCGGCAAGGTTTATGGCGCATATTTTTTTGATATCTGAGTGAATGTATTATTTATTTGTGTGATGTGATATTCTTTGGGTCGTCACTTGTGGTGGAGCATTTATGCATGCGAGTCGGCTCTGGCAGCCCAATGTCTGGGGCCTCATCATCTTGGCGGGTATTGGCCTCTTGGCAGGTGAACCGAAGAATGCCGCCATGGAGGTGACGCCGGTTGAAGAGACGGTGACGGTCATTCGTGAACGCTCACTCCTCCACAACAATGCGGTGGCCTCAAGCGCCAGCGGGGGAGCGCTATCCGTATCCCAGGGTTTCGCAAATCGTGGGACTGACTTAGGAGGGCTTCTTCAGGAAAAAGCGGACAAAACTGAGCAGCCAAATGGAACTGCGCTCTACGGCTTCCTCCTTCAGCCTGGAGAAAGGGTGCTGATCACAAAATCAGGAGACAATCCGGGAAAGGTGTTGATGCGGTTCGTGGAACCCCTGCAGCCCAACGCCATGACATCCATGATCCAGCGGGTTAACAGAGCGCCTCGTCCTCTTCGTGCCCATCGGGTTGAGCTTGAAAACGTGCTATCCGAACCCTTCCACATGATTCTCCTGCTCTATGGAGAGGTCGGTTACCCGTATGCACTCAAGATTGAAAGGCACAAGACAACCAAATAGTTAGTGGACTCGCGGTCGCGGAGTTGATTGCCTTGGAAAGCCCGGAGGGTGCAATAAACTATTCCGATTCGTTTGAGACCAATTACATCCTTCACTCCTGGCCCAATGAATGGGGCAGATTCGCCATGGGCTTTATGGAGAGCTAGAATGGATGTATGTCGACCATTCTTCTCCTCCATACCGGCGGCACCCTGGGCATGGCGCCCTCGGGAGAGCCCTCTTCGCTGGCCCCCGGGCCCTCCCTCGAACTGATCCTGGAACAGGTGCCGGAACTGCGGCAATTGGCCGATCTGAAGCTGGTGGTGGCCTTCAACCAGGATTCCTCCATCAACGAGCCCGGGGATATCCTCCAGTTGGCCCGCCTCATTCGCGCGGAATCCAAGGAATGCGATGGGGTGGTGCTGGTCCACGGCACGGACACCATGGCTTTTACGGCTTCCATGCTGGGTTTCCTGCTGGCCGATCTGGGCAAGCCCGTGGTGCTCACGGGCTCCCAGCGGCCCCTGGCCTATGTGCGCAGCGATGCCCGCAGCAATCTGGTGGACGCCGTGACGCTGGCCACCAAGGGCGTCGCGGAAATCGGCATCTGCTTCGGGGATCACTGGTACCGCGGCGTGGCCTCCGATAAGCTGAGCGTGGACCGCTACGGGGCCTTCGATTCGCCCAATCTGCCCCCCTTGGCGGAGCTGGGCCTCCATGTGCGCTTCCATGCCCATGCGGGGGCCTTCACCCCGCGGACCCCCCCGGGGCTGGGAACCGCCTTCGCCTCGGAGCTGGCCGTCTATACGCCCTTTCCGGGCATGACCTGGCCCCTGCCTGCCGAGGGCACCCGGGGCGTGTTGATCGAGGCCTATGGGGCGGGCAATCTGCCCATGGGGCGGCCGGATCTCCAGGCGCTGTTCCGTTTCGGCCGGGAGCGGGAGCTGCCCATGGTGGTCACTACCCAGTGCCTCTGGGGTGGCGTGGATCTGGAGACCTACGAACTGGGAGCCCAGGCCGCTGGCGAGGGTGCCATCGGGGGAGGCCTGCATACGCGGTGGGCGGCCCTGGCCAAGCTGGGACTGGTCCTGGGCATGGGCTGGGATTCCTCCCGAATTAGGGCTGCTTTCGACACATCATGGGCTGGCGAACCCATGTCCACCTGATTGAAATGATCTAGCAAAGCAACAGGGGCTCGTCGGGCAGGACCCCGCATGTGATTCTGTTTTGGATACTTAATGCTGCCATCCCTGGGGCCTGAGGATGGTTTTGGGTATAATCTGGAATAGGATCCTGCGTCGGATCTGGCCTGAAAGGGCAAGGGGGAGTATCCATCCCTGCCTAGGGGCTGTAACGTCGACAAAAAACGGTCACAAAAATGTCTTGACCCTGGTTGGGACTTCGATCATAAATCTAAATCATGCTAGCTACCTCAAGTCGTGCTGCCTGTTTTGTGTCGAGCACCTCCACCTCCTCTTCTGCCTGAGCACATGCGTTTCAACCGACCAAGGTTCCGCCATTCCGGTTGAACTTTTTGGTTTTCCTTTGGGAGACTCCCTATGAAATTTACGTTCAACAACTGGGGTCGTATCGCGTTGGCCCTTGCCTTGGGTGTCGGCGTTGCTTCAGCTCAGGACACTGGCCTGGATTCCCGGCTGAAAGTGCGGACGGGCCTTGAATTGAGCTCCAACCCCGACCACCTCGCCAATCGGATCTTTGGATTTGGTGTGGATCTTGGGTATACCTTCAGCTTCGGACGCATCTCGGCTGAGCTTGGGTACCAGTACAAACCAGGCAACCAGTATATGAATGACATGAGCAGTGTGGTCCCTGTCTCCTCCGATGTCGTCATTCAGGCTCCGACGGGTACAGAGTCCCGTTTTGGCTCCGTAGATAGTCGCAAGAATAAGTTGGAAGGCGTCACCGGACGCTTTGCCTTCGAGACGATGCCCATTCTGGGCTCACCTTTCTCTGCACAGATTGGTGTCCAGGTGGGTGGGGCCAAGTTCACCCACGAGGTCCTCGGACAGACCTACGGTGGCTATGCCAGCATCCCCGATGGAAGTGTAGATTTCTTGGATACCTATTATGGTACACCCAAGAAGTCGACACTGGCGATCAGTCCCTTTGTGGGGGTTTCCTATCTGATCGATAAGAACTCATCCCTTGAGCTGAACCTCATCTCCGTGAGCTACAAATCCATCAACTATATCCACGTTGCGGGCACGGTTCCGGCAGACACGTCTATTAGCCAATATGGGAACAATGTCTCTCTGGATTACCTTACGGAAAAGAGCCGGAACCGTCTCCACCTCGAGGTCGCGTACGCTTTCCACTTCTGAGCCACCGAAATTATTGGTAACTGGAGGAAAATATGAAATTTTGCACGGGCATGACGCGGTTTGGCAGCGTGGCGATGACTCTCGCTGCGGGCTCCGCGCTTTTCGCTCAGGTTTCGACCGGCACTCTGACTGGCGCTGTCAAGGATGCCAATGGCGCCCCTCTTGCGGGTGTTCAGGTCATCCTCAGCTCTCCTGCGCTTTTCGCTCCCCGCACCCTGACGACAGGGGCGAAAGGCGAGTGGCGGGTTGCGATGCTTCCCGTCGGGAACTACAGGATTGTGGCTAACCGGACCGGTTTCATCTCCGCAGGCGTTGATAACGTTCGCGTGGGCCTCGGTAGTGCTGGACGCCAGGATCTGATCTTGAAGGCCGTGACAACGGCCACGGCGACCGTGGAAGTTGTTGCCAATTCTGAAATCCAGGATAAGAGCGATACCAAGACGGCGACGAACTTCTCTGCCGAACAGATGGCGGTCCTTCCCGGTATCGATCGCAGCTTTACGGGTGCCGCCGACATGGCCCCGGGTGTCGCCACTGGTGCCAACGGCCAGTTCACGGTGCGTGGCGGGTCCACCCAGGACACGCTGTATCGGGTCAACGGCGTGGATGTCAAGGATGACTACCAGGGTGCCCAGGTAGGCCGTGTGGTCATTGAAGACAACATCGAGGACATCCAGGTTATTACCTCCCCCCTGAATGCCCGCAATGGTCGGGCTCTCGGTGGCCAGGTTAACGTGGTGACTAAGAGCGGCGGCAATGACTTCGCGGGTTCCATCCGCTCCACTCTGAGTCGCCCCTCCTGGGGTGCGGCTGGACGTGGCACCCAGGGCGCAGTCAACGAGACTAACGATACCCTCAATCGGGAATTCCAGGTCACGCTCTCGGGTCCAATCGTCAAGGACCGGCTCTGGTTCTCCCTTGGCACGAACTTGTCTCCCAAGAATTCGAATGTGTATAGCCTTGGGACTGCCGGACCCAGCGCCAAGTGGATCGAGCGCTCGGGTATCGCTGGAATCGACAGCCAGCTCCAGACGCCACCCAGCGGGTATGCGCTCACGCTGTTTGATGAAAATAAGTTCTACAACAAGACTCAGGACGAGTCCTACTACGAAGGTAAGCTCACAGGCGCTATCACGCAGGATCATACGCTCGAATTTTCCATGTCCTCCGACAAGGTGACGACCAATAATCGGGATCCCTATGGGGACTCAACGAGCGGATTCAACTACACCGTTCGCCGCCTTGCCATGCTGGGCACCCAGGAGTCGAAGAAGACTTCTTGGTCTGCCAACTACAGGGGCATCCTCAGCAGCACCACCTTCCTTGATGCGAAGTACGCCCGTTTCGAATCCACCACGACCTTCCCGACTGGGGACCCGACTCGGAACAAGCAGGTCAGCATCTGGATGGATACAGATCAGACTCCCTATAACACGGCCAATCACAATTGGACGAATGTAGGATATCCCTTTGGTTTCGGCATCTCCACCACGCCTGATACCCGCAACCACACCAATGCCAGTGCCAATCTGAAGATGTACCGAGAATTGGCGGGTAGCCATGAGATTGATCTCGGCATGGAATACTACCAGTCGGATCGCGGCACTTCCCGCGAACAGGGACCTGGGAATGCAACCTTCAGGGCCGGCGGCGCTGTCTACAATCCCACCACGGACGATTATCTCTTTCCTTCCATCATCTGGATGGGTAAGGGCATCAACGGGCAGAGCGGATCTGGAAACTCGGGCCTTGCCCCTATGATGATCCAGTATGCGGGCCATGACGGCATCACCAAGAACACCACCACCAGTGGCTATGCCAACGATCAATGGACCATAAATAAGAACTGGAATGTAATGATGGGCCTCCGCTGGGATCACATGTCGATCCAGGATACGGATGGTGCGACCCTCACTACCAGCTCAGATTTCTCACCTCGTCTTCAAGTTGTCTTTGATGCCTTCGGCGATAACAAACATATTCTGACGGCGACGGCGGCCCGCTATGGTGGCGATTTCTACACGGGCTTCACGGATGCCTTCATCAAGAAGGCTGATAGCTCCTACGTCCAGTACGGCTTTAGCGGCATTGCCGGTCAGCCGGCTCCCGGCACGGCTACGGACCCCGCCCTTGGTCTCCGCTGGCTTACCTATGCCCAGCTGACAGACCCCGCCAACTATGGGCAGGCGGTGGCAGGTGTCAATAACGCCTTTTCCTATGGTGATGCGTCGAAATCCTATGTGATGCAGGGCAAGCTCAAGGCCCCCCATGTGGATGAGCTCACCCTGACCTATCGCCGCAATTTCAACGATGGTTCCTTCGTGCGTCTTACCTATGTGAACCGCGATTACAAGGCCAACTGGGCCTTCAAGCAGGACTACGATCCTGCGAACTGGATCCAGATTGCCAATCCCGTGACGCATCTCAATCCAGCCTGGGTCCAGAAGACCTACGTCTTCAATTCGGACGATCTGACCCGGCGCTACCATGCGCTGGAGATGGAATGGCTGAAGCGTGTGAACTCGATTTGGACGATCTCCGGCAACTACACATATAGCCGACTGATCGGCAATAACAATGGTGGGGATAGCACCTCTTCCTTCCGTGATAACGGTGTACCCGGGTATTACGGCAACAGCGCATGGCTCACCGGAACCAATGGGACTTATACCGGGTTAGGGCTTTCGACCAACGATTTCGCCCCCACGGGCCCTCTGCTTATGGATCAGACCCACAGGGCCCGGGTTGCGGCCACGGCTGTCGTGCCCGTAGGCAAGGGTCAGGTCTCCTTCAGTTGGCTACTGCGCTATGACAGTGGCAACAATTGGTCCCTGACTGATTACAAGAATACGGGTTTGGCTAACCTTACGGCCACTGGGGCCCCCTACGCGGGTGGAAAGTATCAGGGTGTCGGGATTCCCGCCTATCCCACCACCTATGCGCAGTTCTACAGCGATCGCGGTGCCTACACCTATAACGACACCTACCAGGTGGACTTCAAACTCAACTGGATGATTCCCTTGGGCTTCAAGCGTCTCCAGCTGATAGGGGATGTATCTGTAAACAACCTCTTCAATACCCAGCTGCAGGGGACCTATAACATTACGACGGCAGCCAATGGTTCCGGGAACCTTAACATGATGCTGAACCCAAGCCAAATGACTGCGGATAATAAGATCGCTAATTTTTGGAATTACGGGCGTTCGGTGGGCACGAGCCTGGGCCTCAAGTTCTAAGCCAATCCGGGAGATAATATGAAAAAAAGTAAACTGATGATGATCGGGTTGGCGACACTCCTTTCGGGAGGGCTGTCCGCCCAGGATGTCAAGACCTTCGATGTGGGAATCGCGCTTCCCTGGTCGCTGAATACCCTGCAGAACATCACCAACCACAGCAGCGTGGCGGGTGCCTGTGTGGATTTCGGCTATAATGGCCATGTTATGGATTCCGCGGTTCCCTTTCGGGTGAGCCTAGGGGCGAATATCTTTCCCGCCGGTGATCCCAATTCGGATGGGAACAAGGTGCGTCTCGATGATTACCAATTGGCCGGAGACCTGTTCATCAACACAGGGTATAAAGGCCTTAGCATCGTGACCGGCGTCTCTGTGAACAAATGGCGGATGAAAACAACAGCCCCCACAGTCACGACCACGGAGACCGTCAAGGGTATGAAGATCGGTGGCCGTATTGGACTCGAATACGCCATTAACAAGAGTTTTTCCGCCCATGCCATGCTGCAGGTCGTGGAGATGGGTGTTAACGGAAACGCCAGCCAGAACTATAATCCTTCCTGGCTCCAGGTAGGTGCCAAGTTCCACTTCTGATCTTAATCTTAGTAAAGGGAAGGGGCCCCGCAGTGTGGGGGCCCTTCTCTTTTTGATAGAAGGGGATTTTACTATGGGGATTGTATGAATTGTTTCAAAATGCCCATTTCTTGTTTTGTTCTGGGATTAGTCTATATACCGTTTTTTGGACAGGGCGAACTGGGACCTTCTCGTTCTGGCTCTCCCTCTGGGGGGCGTCAGCTGGTTTTTGTGGATGGGGCCATTCGCCTCATTCACGAAAAAGGTCTTCGTTTGACTTCGGCCCTTCAGGCCTCTCAGAACAGCGGATTGGCAGCGAGAAACACGGGGCTGCTCGGTAACATGAATATATCGCCGCAGGGGAATGATCGGATGTCCGATCTACAGTCAGAACTCCCGAATGGCTCAAATTATTATGTTTTCAAACTTGCTCCGAAAGAATGTCTGAAACTCGAACTGCAATGTGAATCCACCGACAAAGTGTGGATGCAGTTCGTCAAGACGCCAACGGCAGATGAGGTAGCCTCGGCAATTCGGAGGGCCAACCTAGCCCCGAAGAGCTTGCGGTCCCGTAGAATTGCGATAACAAACCCTCTTGATAAACCCTATGAGGTTGTT
The DNA here is from genome assembly GCA_963664825.1 of uncultured Holophaga sp. Classification (GTDB taxonomy): domain Bacteria; phylum Acidobacteriota; class Holophagae; order Holophagales; family Holophagaceae; genus JAYREN01. The sequence continues at coordinate 949,362 of OY761614.1, read as the reverse complement.
CTTGCGCTATATGGGAGGGTGAATTTCGCCTTTGATCTTTTAATTGGGCGCAATAATTGATCAATGCTCGTACCTAGGGGAAATCTAGATACTTTTGGGTGTGTAATGACCTGGGATGTGAGCGTGGATATGCCAAATGTTGGCGTTCTCACGAGAGGCCTTTGGCGCGTCCTGGGCGGACGAATCGGTCTGATCAAGGGGGCTGCCCCAAGATGCTGTGCAGTTTCCATTTGCGTTGGCGCGAATCCTCCGTCCTCTGCCGTAAACTGATTGTTTCAGAGGCTCCCATGTTCGATCCCGCTCTCCTCCGTCAAGACCTCGAAGCCGCCCTCCAGGGTCTCTCCAGCCGGGGCTATGCCTTCGATCGGGAGACTTATCTGAGGCTGGAGACCGAGCGGCGCCGCGTGATCCAGGAAGCGGAAGTGCTGAAGGCCGAGCGCAACCGCGTTTCCGACGAAGTGGCCAAGCTCAAACGCGCCAAGCAGGATGCGGAGCCTCTCATCCAGGCTCAGCGGGAGGTGGGACAGAAACTGTCCTGCCTGGAGGCCGCGGAGCGCGAGGCCGAGGCCGCCTTCAAGGATTTCCTGGCCACCATCCCCAATCTGCCGGACCCCAGCGTGCCCGTGGGCCGCGACGAGCGGGCCAATCAGGAGACCAAGCGCTGGGGGAATCCCGCTTCCATCGAGAAGCCCAAGGATCACATCGAACTGGGCACGCAGCTCGGCATCCTGGATCTGGACCGGGCCGCCAAGATCAGCGGATCGCGCTTCGCCGTGCTCAAGGGCCTGGGGGCCAAGCTGGAGCGCTCCCTCATCTCCTTCATGCTGGATCGCCAGACCGCAGCGGGCTGGGGGGAAGTGCTGCCGCCCTACCTGGTGCTGCCCGAGAGCATGTACGCCACGGGCCAACTGCCCAAGTTCGAGGCGGAGCTCTTCAAGACCCACCGCGGGGAGGACGCGCTCTACCTCATCCCCACCGCCGAAGTGCCCGTGACGAACCTCTACCGGGACGAGGTGCTCCCCGGCGATCAGCTGCCCCTGCGCCACTGCGCCTTCACCCCCTGTTTCCGCAGCGAGGCCGGGAGCTACGGCAAGGACACCAAGGGCATCATCCGCCAGCACCAGTTCCACAAGGTGGAGCTGGTGGCCTTCGCCAACCCTTCTGAAGCCGAGGCCGAGCTGGAACATCTGACGGAATGCGCCGAAGCCATCCTGGAGGCGCTCGAGCTTCCCTACCGCCGCATGCTGCTCTGCACGGGCGATATGGGCTTCTCCAGCCGCAAGACCTATGACCTGGAAGTGTGGCTGCCCAGCCAGAACACCTACCGGGAGATCAGCTCCTGCAGCTGGTTCGGCGATTTTCAGGCCCGGCGCGCCAATATCCGCTTCAAGGGAACCGAGCCCAAGGCCAAGCCCCAGCTCCTCCACACCCTCAACGGCAGCGGCCTGGCCGTGGGCCGCACCTGGGTGGCCATCCTGGAGAACTACCAGCAGCCCGATGGCAGCATTCGGGTGCCCAAGGCCCTCCAGCCCTACCTGGGATGTGACGTCATTCGCTAAAGGTGCCCTCCCGGTAGCTCGCCATGAGAGAACGCGAAGTCCGCGAAGGGCGCTAAGAGCGCGAAGAAATAAAGACCAACAGGAACAGGGCTGAGCCATTCTCCTATCCCAGAAATTCCATTCGCGGCTTTCGCTGCCTTAGCGCTCTTCGCGTTCTGCTTTCATTCCCTGCATCCCGGCTGAAAAGAATGAAGGCCAGGATGGACAGGCTCAAATCAGCATCCAGGTGCCCAAGGCCCTCCAGCCCTACCTGGGATGTGACGTCATTCGCTAAAGGTGCCCTCCCGGTAGCTCGCCATGAGAGAACGCGAAGTCCGCGAAGAACGGGGACAATGGAAGGGACCCGAGGCATTGCCCATTTCCCGAGCTCCCATTCGCGGCCTTCGCTTCCTTAGCGCTCTTCGCGTTCTTCATCTTCATCCCTTTGGGCACTACAATGCGTGTGGCCTGGAAGGCCCTTGGACATTGCATGGTGCCGATCCTGGAAGTCCGAGATCTGGGTGTGCGGCGAGGGGACCGCTGGGTGCTGAGAGGCCTCTCCTTCGAGGTCCAGCGGGGGGAAGCCTGGGGCGTGATGGGTGAGAGCGGCGCAGGCAAGACCACGCTGGCCTGGACGGTCCTGGGCCTGCTGGAGGCCGCCGAGGGGGAAGTTCGCCTGGATGGCGGACCCTGGTCCTCCCTTCCTGAAGGTCAGCGGCGAGCCCGCCGGAGCCGGATCCAAGCGGTCTTTCAGGATCCCCAGGCCTCCCTGCCGCCCCATTTGAGCGGTTGGGAAATCCTGGAGGAGCCCCTGATCATCCATCGTCGAGGGGATGCCGCAGAGCGCCGAGAGGCCTGCGCTTCCATGGCGGCCCGGGTGAAATTCCCCGAGGCCTCCCTGGCCCAGCGCCCGGCAGCCTGGTCCGGTGGTCTGGCCCAGCGTCTGGCCCTGGCCCGGGCCCTGATGCCAGGGCCCCACCTGCTGGTGCTGGACGAGCCCCTCTCGGCCCTGGACCCCACTCTGGCCGGGCATCTGCTGCACCTGCTGCTGGAGTTCAAGGCCGAGGGCCTCGCTCTCCTCTTCCTGAGTCATGATCCCCGAGCCGTGGGGCGCCTCTGCGACCACGGGCTGAGGCTCTGACCACGCCCCTGCCGATGATTTCGAATGCCCTTGACGGTGTGCGTCGCAATCGATAAAATTTTATCGATAATGAATTGCCATTCCGGCATGGAGGCAGATCGTGGCAACCCTCAACTTCTCAATCCCGCGCGACATCGTCTACGGCGAAGGCGCGCTTCAAAAACTCGGCACACTGAAGGGCAAGAAAGCCGCCGTCGTCACCGGCGGCTCCTCGATGAAGAAGTTCGGCTTCCTGGACAAGGCGGTGGAACTCCTCCAGTCGGCCGGCATGCAGACCATCGTCATCGACGGCGTCGAGCCTAACCCCTCGGTGGAGACGGTCCGGAAGGGCGCCGAGGCGATGCTCAAGTTCGGCCCCGACTGGATCGTCGCCATCGGCGGCGGCTCCGCGATCGACGCGGCGAAGGTCATGTGGTGCTTCTATGAGCACCCCGAACTCTCCTTCGAAGACATCATTCAGCCCGGTTCCATGCCTGCCTTGCGCAACAAGGCCCGCTTTGCCGCCGTGCCTTCCACCAGCGGCACAGCCAGTGAGATCACGGCCTTCTCCGTGATCACCGACCATGCCAAGCACATCAAATACCCCATCGTCGCCGCCGACATGGTGCCGGATGTCGCCATCCTGGACCCTGCTCTCCCGGCCCGCATGCCCAAGAGCGTCACAGCCAATACCGGCATGGACGTCATGTGCCACGCGATCGAGGCTGCCGCCTCCATCGCGGCGACCTCCTTCACCGACCCCTACGCCATCGAGGCCATCCGGCTGGTGCTCGGCAACCTCGAGCGGGCCTATGCGAAGGGCGACGATATGGAGGCGCGCTACAACATGCACAACGCCTCAGCCCTTGCGGGCATGGCCTTCACCAACGCATCCCTGGGCCTGGTCCATTCCCTCGCCCACAAGCTGGGCGGCGAGTTCGGCGTCACCCACGGGCTCGCGAACGCCATCCTGCTGCCCTACATCATTGATTTCAACCGCAAGTTCACCAAGAAATACGACCAGGTCGAGAAAGCCCTGGGCGTCGCAGACATCGCCGAGGAGGTCCGCCAGCTCAATAAGAAGCTCGACATCCCTGCGGCCTTCAAGGACTGCACGGAAGTGGATTTCAGCGAGGCGAAGTTCAAGGAGGTCCTGGACCGCATGAGCGCCAATGCCCTGGCCGATCCCTGCACCCTCACCAACCCCGGCAAACCCACGGTCGCCGACGTGAAGGCGATCTACACCGCCGCCTACTATGGCACTTCGATGAAATGACCAGACAGCGTAGCCGGATCAAAGACGGCGCTGCTGGTTTTTGATCCTGATAGATCTGCATGAAAAGGGCCGCTCGAGAGCGGCCCTTTTCATGCAGCGCTTTGGTGCTACATGTCCCCGATGTCGGGCAGGTCTTCCTTGCCTCGGGCTTCGGTGTTGATCCAGATCCCGCCGAAGCGGCCCCAGAGGGAGCTGAAGCCTGGGCGCAGGCGGCCCTTGGCCTCCATGTCCTGGAGTTCGGAGACGAGCAGCTTTTGGCTCCCGGCCTGCTGGATCTCGCGCACCAGGGCCTGGCGCTTCTCGAAGTTGAGGGGTTCGGCGGCTGTGCGGCCCTTCACCCGGGCCACCCACACCTGACCCTCCGGGTTCCAGAGGGCGGGGGTGAACTTCCCTTCGCCCGTTCCCAGCAGGGCCCTGCGGATGGCCGGATGCTGGCCGAGTTCCCCGAGGGCCGTGATGGTGGTCTCCTGGCTCTTGGCTTCCCCGAGGGCCTTGAGGTCACCGTTCCGGAGGGCGGTCTGGACCTTGGCGAGGGCCACCTTGCGGGCTTCTTCCAGCTTCCAGGCGCCCAGCACCCGGTCGCGGATCTCCTTGAGGGGCGGCACGGCGATGGGGCGCTCTTCCTGCACCCGGAAAACCGTGAAGCTATTGCCCGTGCGCTGCAGCTTGGAGACCTGTCCCACCTTCAGGCGGAAGGCCTCGCTGGTGACGTAGCCCGCATCCTGCAGGCCGGGGAGGGTGACGGAGGCTTCGTTGAGGAAGGGCTGGCTGGTCTGAACCTTGAGGCCCAGGTTGCGGGCGGCCGCCGATAGATCACCCCGTTCGCCGCTGCGCTTACGGAGCTGCTCCAGGCGTTCCTTGGCCTTGGCCGTGAAGCGCTCCCCGGTGAGCTGGGCGCGCAGTTCCTCCCGGACCTCCTCGAAGCTCCGGGTGCGCTTGCCTCCGAGCTTGATGAGATGGATGCCGAACTGGGTGCGGATCGGCTGACTGATCTCGCCATCCTTCAGGGCCATGGCCGCGTCCTCGAAGGGCTTGGCCATGCTGCCGGACTTGAACCAGCCCAGATCCCCCTTATTGGCCTTGGCGGTGGGGTCTTCGCTCGTTTCGGAAGCGACCTTGTTGAAATCCTTGCCGGCGAGTTTGGGGCGGAGATCCTCGGCCTTCTTCCGGGCGGCGGCGAACTCGGCCTCATTCTGGGCCTTGAAGAGGATGTGGCTGGCCTTCAATTCGGAGTAATGGGCCTTCTTGGATTCATAGGCGGCCCTCAGGGCTGTGTCGTCGACGGCCAGGGCGTTGCCGAAGAAGGCCTCGTCCAGGGTCACGAACTGGATCACGCGCCGGGGACCCACCTGGAAGCGCGCCCCGCCTGTCTTGAGGAAGGCCGCCAGCCTGGCGTCTCCGGGGTCGGCCACGGTGGAGGGATCGGGGCTCACCGTGAAGGTCTCGAGGTTCAGCTTCTCGTTGCGCACCCGGTACTCGACATTGAGCCAGGCCTCGTCCACGGGGATCTTGGCGGCCTCCTGGTCCAGGAGCTTGCGGATGGTGAGCCCTGTGCGGACTTCCTGTTCCCACTGGGGCAGGCTCTGTTCGGCCTGTTGGAGGATGGCGCGGATCTCGGCGGTATCCCGGAGCTGGCCCTCGGGGGTCAGGAAGACGGGCTCCCGGCGCAGCCTGGCTTCCAAGGCCTGGCGCACTTCTTCGTCGGTCACCAGGATGCCATGCCGCTCGGCGAGTTCCTCCCGCAGCTTGGAACCGATCAGTTCGCTGAGGGCGCGCTGCTGGAGGAAGGGCAGCATCTGATCCAGGTTGGCCTGCTTGCCCATGCGCTGGACCATGTCGGAGATGAGGCGGTCCGAATCCCGCTTGAGCACATCCCGGCCATACACCCGGGCCACGACGTTATCGGGGGCCTCGGGATTCCCCGAACTGGGCGCCAGATAGGCCACCATCCCGACGAGCACCACGCCCATCACGACGGTCATGGGCATCTGGTTTCCCTTGAAGACTTGGCGGAAATTGCGAAGCATGGAGACTCCCGAATGCAGATTCCTGTGGTCCCGGAGCATGGCTCAAGCGGGATCCGAACCTCCTAGCGTATCAAAGGAATGGCCTATCGAATAAACTTGAAGTAGGAGAACGCATGACCATCCGACCCGTCATCACCTGGGGGGACCCCCGACTCAAGATCAATAGCGCCGATATCGGCGAATGGACCCCGGAACTGGAGGTCCTCGTGCAGGATCTCTTCGAGACCACCGTGGCCGAGGAGGGCGTGGGCCTGGCCGCCTCCCAGGTGGGCGTGAACCTCAATCTGGCGGTGATCGATGTCTCCAGTGGCCTGGATCCGGCCAAGCAGATGGTGCTCATCAATCCTGAGATCGTCCGCACCGAGGGCAAGCAGGTGGGCCAGGAGGGCTGTCTCTCCATCCCCGGCGTCCATGAGACCCTGGAAAGGCCCCAGCATGTGTGGGTGAAGAACCGGCGGCGGGATGGCAGCTGGGAGGAACTGGAGGGCGAGGATCTGCTGGCGCGGGCCTTCTGTCACGAGATCGATCATCTGCGCGGGAAGCTCTTCGTGGAGTACTTCGGCCCCGTGAAGCGCCAGATCCTCCAGCGCAGGTTCCAGAAGAACCGCACCGGGCGCTAGCCCATGGGCCTGCCTCCTCCGCGCATCGCATTTCTGGGTACGCCTGCCGTGGCCGTGCCCGTGCTGGCGAGGCTTGCAGCCTCTCAGCGGGTGGAAGCGGTCTTCTGCAATCCCGATCGCCCCCAAGGCCGGGGGCGTCATCTGGAGGCGCCTCCGGTGAAGGGGGAGGCACTGAGCCTCGGACTGCCCATCCATCAGCCCGAGGGTTGGAAGCTGCCGGAGACTCGCGCCCTTTGGGAGGGGCTCGGCATCGATCTGGCCATCGTGGCGGCCTACGGCCATATCCTGCCCCGGTGGATGCTGGATTCCTGCCCCTTGGGTGCCTGGAACCTGCACTTCTCCCTGCTGCCTCGCTGGCGGGGCGCCTCCCCCGTCAACCATGCGGTCCTGGCCGGGGACCTGGAAACAGGCGTCAGCCTGATGCGCATCACGGCCGGTCTCGATGCGGGCCCCCTGCTGGCTGTGAGCCGCCGCCCCATCACCCTGGAGGACACGGCGCCTGGCCTGCTGAAGTGCCTGGCCGAAGATGCCGCCGAGCTGCTGATTCAGGAACTACCGCTGCTCCTCTCGGGTGAGGCCGCGCCCGTGGACCAAGACGATGCGCTGGCCACGGTGGCCCCCAAACTGAGCCGGGAGATGGCGCGGCTGGATCCCAGTCGCCCCGCCCTGGAACTCCATCGCCAGGTGAGGGCCCTCCATCCCTGGCCCGGCGCGGAATGCATGCTGGAAAGTACCGTCCTCAAGATCGCCGCCGTGGGCGATATTCGCGCCACGACGGAGGCGCCGGGCACACTGGCCTGGGACCGCGGGGGCGCCTGGCTCGCGGCGGGTGATGGCTGGGCCCTGGAATTGACCCGGCTCCAGCGATCGGGTAAACCCGTCCAGCCCGCCCTCCAGGCCCTTCAGCCCTGGGGTATTCAAGGGCGGATCGAAGTCCACTGAGGCGATGCCAGCCCTTGGCCGGGATCAGAGTTTCTTGGCCACATCCCTGTATTCGGGGTCCATGTCGAAGACGATCTGGAAGTGTTCTCGCGCTTCATCCAGACGCCCCAGCTGGACCAGGGTATCCCCCAGGTCGTAGCGCAGGCCGATGGAGTCCTCCGGGGGGAAGCCCGGGGCATCGATGCCCTGGTGCAGCCATTGGACCGCCGTCTCCAGATTGCCCTGCACCTGCTCGCAGATGGCCAGCATGGAACAGCATTCCAGGGTGCGCTCGGGGTCGCGCATGGCCTTCTTGAATTCCTCCAGGGCCGGTTCGATGAGCATCATCTCCTTATAGGCGATGCCCAGGTTGTAGTGGGTCTCGTAGTCGTCGACCTTCACCTGCTGCTCGACGCCTTCCCGGAAGGCATTGAAGAGCTCGTCGACGCTATGGATCTTTTCCACCACATTGGTGGCGTCGTGCATTTCCTCGCCTTCGCCGGGCTCCAGCAGGGAGTCCCCCAGCACATCGGTGAGATCGAAGAAGGAATGGGTCAGTTCGGCTTCCGCCTCCAGGCTGGGGGCTGGGGCCTCATGGCCGATCCTGTGCAGGGCCTCCTCGGCGCGCTCCAGGCTGGCCAGGAGTCCCGGTTGGCCGGGCCATTCCGCAAGGGCCTTCTGGATTTCGATCTTGGCCTCTTCGGGGCTGCCGTAATCGAGCTGGAAATCGATATCCGAAAGGGTGGAGGCCAGCTCATCGCTGATCGGGGCACTGGGCGTCGGCATCTGGGGAGGGGCCACGGGCACCTTCCCCTGGGCGAAGGGCAGGGGTTCCAGCTCCAGGGGCTCGATCTCCGGGAGCACTTCCGAGTCTGGGGAAAGGACCTCCTCTTCCTCCTCCTCGAGGAGATCCTCCGGAGGGGTCCACTGGAGATCCTCGGGGTAGAGGGCGGCGGGTTCACCCACCACGCCAAGGGCGATGGAGGGCGGCCCTGCCGGGGGGGGCGGAACGAAGGCCCCGGGGCGCTCATAGCCCCCGTTGGTGTCATCCAGGGCGATGAGCACATCCAGATCGCTGGGAGGGGGAGCCCCAATGCCTGAATCCAGGGCGATGGGAGCGGGGGCAAAGGGGGCGGGCGCGGCGGGGGCCAGGCTGGTGAGGCCCAGCATCCGTCGATGGAGCCTCGTAGAACCAGGGAAGAGTTCCTCGGCCTTATCGAGCATCTCCAGGGCCAGGTTCCGGTGCCCCATGGGAGCCAGCTTCTCGGCCATCTTGACGTAGTGCTGCTGGACCTTGGTCATCACGCCCGAGGCCTTGTGGATCTCGGCAATGCGGTTGATGGCGTCCCGGTTGGTGGGATCGCATTCCAGGATCTTGTGGTAGGTATCCTGGGCCCGGTCGTTGAAGCGGCTGCGGACGTAGCTTTCGGCCTCGCGCTGAAGCTGCTGGATCTGCATCCGCTTGATGGGATCGACTTCGGTCGTCTCCAAGAAGGGCGCGCCCTGCGGAGTTCCGAAATTGTCCTGGAAGTCCTCGGATTGGGGCTGGGCCTCGATCTGGGTGGGGTCGATATTGAGGGACTGGAGCTGCTCCTCCAGGTTGCGGATCAGGGAGCTATCGTTGGTGGACACGGCCAGGGCGTGGGCCTGGCTGAGGGCCTCGATGCGTCCCTGCCGATCGTTGCCCTGGTAGGCAATATCGGCCAGTTGAACCCAGGCCTCGATGGGGATGGAAAGGCCCTGGAAGGCATTGCGAAGGGTGCGGGTGGCCTGTTCGCCCATGCCCCTCCGGGCGAATTCGTGGCCGATGCTCTTGAAGAGCCGGAGGCCCTCATCGATGGCGTTGGTGCGGATCATCTCGCGCAGGGCCCGCTCACAGAGGGCGGTGGCCTTCTCCGGGAGTTGGGGGATCTGGCTCAGCACTTCCAGGGCGCGCTCCGGCGCCTTGGCTTGGAGTTCCACTTCGGCCAAGGCTTCCAGGATCTCGGCACTCCTCGGGTTGGCTTCGAGGCCCTCCCTGAGATGCTGGGCGGCACCCACCAGATCCTTCTGCACGATGCAGAGCTTGGATTGGGTGAGGAAGACCTTGGGGGAGGTCGTCATGGCCTTGGCCCGCTCCAGGACCTGGATGGCCTCGGCCGGCATCTGCTCGAAGGCCAGGGCCTCAGCCACCTCCAGGTAGATCTCGGCGGCGCGCTCCTTGACTCCCTCCTTGTTGTAGAGGTCGGCCAGTTTCACCTTGTTCTTCAGGTTCTTGGGATCGAGCTCGACGACCTTGGCGAATTCCTCCAGGGCGCGCTTGAGGAGCCCCTTCTTGGTGAAGAATTCCGCCACCTCGATGTAGATCTGGATGGCGTCCTGGATCATGTTGGTGGCGCGGTAGGTCTCGGCCAGGCGCGCCGATACGTCCACATCTTCCGGGGCAGCCCGGTGGGCCTTCTTGAAGACGGCGGCGGCCTTGTTGGTGAAACCGCTGCGCTCGAATCCCATGCCTGAGCGCTTGAACATATCGAGGGCATCGGGCAGCTTCCCCACCTGCAGGTAGGCGTCCCCGATGCGGTTCATCAGGTTGGAGTCCTCGGGCTTGTCATCGAGCAGCTTCTGGAATTCGTCGATGGCCCGATCCATCTTCCCCGCGGCCATGTAAGCTTCGGCCTGCTTCTGGACCTTCGTGCGATCAATGGCCATGGGGGTTCGTCTCGAATAGGTGGGATCAGGGAATCTTGAGGCAGTTCAGGCGGGCGTCTGGAAATTCCGTCCGGTGAAGGAATGGGGCAATAGCTCCGAGATGTGATGCAGGGAGCGGGTGTGGCGATTAGCCAGGAGGATGGGCACTTCCTCGGCGAATTCGGCGATCACCTGCCGACAGAGGCCGCAGGGCGGCGTCAGGTCCTCGGCCTCGGTGACGATGACCATGGCCACCAGATCCCCGGGGCGCATGCCCTGGGCCGTGGCGGCGCAGATGGTATTGCGCTCGGCGCAGATGGTGCCGCCATAACTGGCGTTCTCCACATTGCATCCGGCCTGGATGGAACCGTCCTTCCGGATGAGGGCGGCCCCCACCTGGAAGTGGCTATAGGGCGCATAAGCGCAATCCCGGGCGCGCCAGGCGGCGTCGAGGAGGGCATTCCATTGGGGATCTTGGGGGGTCGTGTAGGGCATTTCACTCCCGAAGTTGATGGGTCTAGGTTAATCGCGGGGCCCGGCTCTTGCTAGGAGACATCGGAAAAATGCGGGGCGCCTTGGGCCTGCTGGAGGGCCAGGGCTCTCCAGCAGGCGGTGAAACCGTGGATTTCCTGGTGGCCCGCGTCGGAGAGGAGCTCCAGGGAAACCTCCCGCTTCTGGAGCCGCGCCTGGAGGATGGCCCCGGAGAGGTGCTCCAGTTCCTTCTCGAAGGCGGCTCCGGCGTTCCAGAGCCGCGGGTCCAGCCAAAGGCGGATCCTGGAAGGGACTTCGTCTTCGAAGGTGCGCACCCAAGGGGCTCCGCGCTGGGCTGTGCGCTTCCAGTGGATGCGGCTGAGGGGATCCCCTTCCCGGAAGGGGCGTGCGCCCTCCGGGGCCTGGGAGCCCGGCTTGGGTTGGGATTCACTGGATTCGCCCCTGAGCCCCAGCCGTGGAGTCACGGCCCGGGGGTGGGGCAGGATGAGGATCTTCTGGTCCAGGGGGAAGCGCCGGGCCTTCTCGAGAAAGCCGAAGGGGAAAGCCGTGCGCAGCTCGAGGCTCCGGAGACGGCAGGGGCCCCGGCGCTCAGCGCGGGCCTGGAGGACCACCAACACCTCCTCTCGCCCCTGACCTCCGGGGAAGAACCCCGGTTCCCCGCGGCCCTGGTCCATCTCAAGACGCACTTCCATGGCTCGGATCCGTCCGGGGGCCCGGTCCTTCAGGCGGACCCGGAGGCCGCCTCGCACCCGGGCGAAGATGTTGCCCTCCTCGATAGCCGTCAGTTCGAGATCCTGGAGGGTGCGCCGACTCACCCAGCCCGAGACGAGGAATAGACCCACCATCAGCGAGAAGACGAGGTAGAGCAGATTATTGCCCGTATGCACCGCGAACAGGCCCACCAGCAGCATGGCCGCCAGGTATTCGAGGCCCAGGCGCGTGATGGAGAGGTGGAGGCGACGATCATTCCAGAGCTTCATGGGTTCCGTGTGGCCGTGGGTCTGCCATGCCATCATGGTTGTTTCCGCCAGGAAAAGCGAGCCGCTGGGGAGGGCACGTGTTCACAGGCTTGATCCGTCATCTCGGGGCCCTCGATGGCCGCACACACCGGCCCGGTGGGGCGCGGCTGCGCATCAAGGCTCCCGCGGAATTACTGGTGCGAGCCGAACTGGGAGCGAGCGTCTGCGTGAATGGCGCCTGCCTTACGGTGATGGCGCGGGATGGGAAGACCTTCGAAGCCGATCTTTCCGAAGAGACCCTGGAACGCACCACCTTCGGCCGCATGGCCACCGGGGCCCTGCTGCACCTGGAACCCGCACTCCGCGTGGGGGAACCTTTGGACGGCCATCTGGTTTCGGGCCATGTGGATGGCGTGGGGCAGGTGCTGGAGCGGCCCGAGGGGGAGGGCATCTGGCGCTTCGCAATGCCTGCGGCGCTGGCGCCCATGCTGGCCTCCAAGGGCTCCGTCGCCGTGGATGGGATCTCGCTTACGGTGGTGGAGTGCGGCGGGGACTGGTTTTCCGTGGCGCTGATCCCGGAGACGGTGATCCATACCCGTCTGGAAACCCTGAGGCCCGGTTCTGAAGTGAATCTCGAGGTGGACCCCATTGGGCGCTACGTGGCCCGGGTCCTGGGGATGCAGGGGAGCGAGGATCGGCTGCGGCGCTTCGCGCGCCAGGGTTGGCAGGGCTGAAATGGCCATATCGAAGACTTCGCCTCCGCTTCAGCGGCTGCGCCACACGCTGCTGCTGCTCGCCCTCGTCGTTCTGGTGGGGGTGCTGGGCTACCGGTGGCTGGCGAAGCTGAACTACCTCGACAGCTGCTTCATGGCCATCACGACGCTATTCACGGTGGGCTTCCGCGAATTGGGCGAGGTCAACAACCATACGAAGCTCTTCACCATCGTCTACCTCATCACGGGCCTGGGCGTGGCCACCTACGCCCTCTCCAATCTCACGGCCCTCATTGTGGAGGGAGACCTCCAGGGCTACCTCCGGGAGCGCCGCATGGAAAAACGACTTTCCAATCTCCAGGATCACGTCATCGTCTGCGGTTTCGGCAAGATGGGCTTTCAGGCGGCCTGGGAATTGAAGCAGATGGGCGTCTCCTTCGTGATCATCGAAAAGGAACTGGGCAAGGGTTCCAAGAACCCCCGCTTCGAGGGGGAGGTCTTCCTCTATGGCGATGCCATGGACGAGCTGATCCTCCAGCGGGCTGGGATCGACCGGGCCCGGGGGCTCATCGCGGCCCTCACCACCGACGCCGACAACGTGCTGGTGACCCTCACAGCCAAGCAGTTGGCGCCGGAACTGCCCATCGTGGCCCGTTCGGCCCAGCGGGGCACGGAGAACAAACTGAGGGCCGCCGGCGCCAATCACATCGTGAGCCCCTATGAAATCGGCGGGCGACGCATGGCCGCCCTGCTGCTGGACCCGGAGCTGGTGAACTACGTGGACGTGGTGCTCGACCACAATCACACGGAGATGGCCATCGAACATGTGCTGGTGAACCCCCTTTCCCAGCTCGTGGGCCTGTCCATGCGGGAGGCGCGATTGCGGGACACCACAGGCGCCCTCGTGGTGGGCATCCACCGCGCCGAAGGTGGACTCATCTTCAATCCCCGGGGCACGGAGACCTTCCAGGTCGGGGACGTGCTCTTGGCGATGGGCAATCACGAGACCTTGACCTCGCTGGTGAAGGTGGCCCGGGGGGAGACCAGGCTGGGGTGAACCGGTTCCGGGTTCAAAGGAGCGGATTCAACACAGGGTGTGGTGTCCGCGGAGAAGATTGCATGCGGTGTCTGGTTGTCTTCTAAGGGCATCCTGTGGGTAGGAAAAATAATAAAACAATCACTTGGTCGAGGGGGTGATGTAGTCTGATGCAAGATCCCATTCTCAGCCAGTGCCGACCGAAGTGAGCTTTGTCCCGAAATCCGCAATGAGATCAATCCCTGCAATGGAGGTGAAGATGTCCAGGACTATTGCGCTGTCTGTGTCTATCGCTGCACTTCTCGTCGGCCTAGGATGTGCGACCGTTTCTACCCCTGTGGTCGTCCCGGTTGCCCCTGTTGCGACGGCTCAGCAGCAGTCCAATGCTCTGCCTGAGAAATGGTTCAAGCGAAAGATTGCGGTGGGGCGCTTCACCAACGAAACGCGCTATGGACGCTCTCTGCTCACGGATGGTGACCTAGACCCGCTGGGCAAGCAGGCCTCGGATATGCTCTACAACCGCCTGATCAAATCCGGTCAGTTCCTGGTGTTTGAGCGCCCCGATCTGGAGAAGATCAAGCGTGAGCAGCGCCTGACAGGCCAGGAGAATCTGGTTGGTGTGGACACGCTGATCGTTGGCTCCGTGACGGAATTCGGTCGCAGTACCGGCGGCAAGGTTGGCTTTTTGAGCTCAACCAAGAATCAGGTTGCGCGCGCCAAGGTGGAGATTCGCTTGGTCGATGTAAAGACCGGACTCGCCTTTTTTACGGCCACTGGGACTGGTGAGGCCAATACAGAAACCGGGTCTATAGCTGGTTATGGCAGCCGCGCTGATTACGACGCCACCCTCAACGACCGCGCTATCGGTGCGGCTATCTCGGACGTGATGAACGACCTCGTCAGTAAGATCAACGAGCGCCCATGGCGCACAGACATCCTGAAGGTGGACAACAACCGCATCTACATCACGGGTGGCCAGCGGCAGGGCCTCAAGGTTGGTGACAAATTGGCGATCTTCAGGGATGGGCAGAAGGTCAAGAGCGCCCAGAGCGGTTTCGACATCGCCCTTCCCTCTGAACGCATCGGCTCGGCTCGTGTGATTAGCTTGTTCGGCGAGTCCGAAGTCAATGAAGGCGCGGTCTGCGAAATCACGGAAGGGAACATCCAATCCCAGAATCAGCTCTATGTTGCGGAGGCGAAATAGCCATGAGGTTGTTTGTTGCTATCGCATTACTTGGCCTCGGTTCCATCTGCTGCAAGGTTCCCAATACGACGGTCCAGACCGTTGACGGCCGCTCGACCTTGAGGGTGGTGGGTGCGCCTGCAGGCGCGATTCTCTGCCTCGACGGGAAGCCGGTCGGAAATGCCGTTGCTTTCGCGGGCGACCCCAATGTCTTGTCTGTCGAGCCCGGAACCCACCTGATCGAGATCAGGTCTGGAGGGTCGACGCTGCTTAGCCAGCGCGTGTTCTTTGGAGGCGGCGAGATGCGCTCCATCATTGTTCCCCGTGAGGTGAACTGATGAAATATGGTCTTCTGGCAGGCGCACTCGTGCTGCTGGCAACCACCGCTTGTACCCCACCAACCCTTTACCATTGGGGAGACTACGAAGGCTCCCTATACCGGCTCATGAAGGATCCGACCAGTCTCGACAAATACGGCCTCGCCCTGAACGAACAGATCGTGAAGGCCGAAACCCTCGGGAACATTCCTCCCGGCATTTACGCTGAGTACGGCTATTTCCTGATGGCCGCCCAGAAGCACAACGAAGCCGTCCCCTGGTTTCAGAAGGAAAAGGCGAAGTGGCCTGAGTCTACCTTCTTGATGGACAAGATGATCCTCACCTGCCAAAACCCAAAGGCGATGCCTGCCAAAGCAAGCGCCGCTGCGGAGACCAAGCCCGTTGTTGCGGCAGCCGCTGGGAGTGTCCGATGAAAGCCCTTTTGATTTGTGTGTCTGCGGCTCTGCTTGGTCTTGGCTGCCGCCCCCCCGAAGCGTACCCCAAGGATTACACGAAATTTCGAGCGGAAAACCCCAAGTCCATCCTCATCGTCCCCGTCATCAACAGGAGTGTCGATGTGACCGCGGCCGACTACTTCCTTGCCACCATCAGCAGGCCTGTGGCTGAGCGGGGCTACTACGTCTTCCCGGTCAATCTCGTGAAACGTGTACTCGAGGACGACGGTCTCGCCGATGCAAACCTCGTCCACAATGCGAGTCCCAAGCGTCTCGGCGCACTGTTCGGCACAGACACCATTCTCTACATCACCATTGACACTTGGACTGCCGAATACGCTGTCCTTTCCACATCCGTGAAGGTTGCCTTCAAGTATTCGTTGAAGAGCGGGAAGACGGGTGAGGAGTTATGGGCCGCCCAAGAGTCCCTGGTTTATACTCCGCAGAATAATTCCAGTGGCAACCCGCTCGTGGACCTGATTAGCGCGGCCATCACTGCCGGCGTGACCAAGGCTGCCCCTAACTACATTCCGCTCGCCCAGCAGGCCAACGGTCAAGCTGTGTTTCGGGTAAATCAGGGCCTCCCAGATGGCCCCTACGCGCCGAAAACCAAGTAAGACTCGCATAAGCCAATGGGGTGGGTCCGCAGAACAAGGCCCTGGAGAAGCACTCTGGCGAACCGGATCATCTCCATGTTGGTGGCTTCAATGGGAACCCTGTAGGCAGGAAAACAGGCGGGTCGAATGGGGTCTCCCCTCTTCTTGGCTGTTCCTCTACCTCAGAGTGATCCCAGCAGGCTCCTGGCGTGGGCCTGGGCTTCGAGGCCCTCGGGGTGCCCCGAGAGCAGCCGGGCCAGTTCCTTCACCTGGGTCTCTCCCTCGAGCCAGCTGAGTTCGCTGCGGGTGCGGCCTGCCAGAGTGGCCTTGCGGAGACGGCCGTGGTGTTCGGCTCGGGCGGCGACCTGGGCGAGATGGGTGACGGCCAGGACCTGGTGGCGCTTTCCCAGTTCCCGCACCGCGGCGCCCACCGCCAGGGCCGTTTCGCCGCCGATGCCGGCGTCCACTTCGTCCAGCACGAGGGTGAGGCCCTCTTCTGTGCCTTCGCCCAGGGCCATGCCGGCCCCCAGGAAGGCCAGCATCACGCGGCTCAGTTCTCCGCCCGAAGCGATCTTGGCCAGGGGGCGGAAGCCTTCGCCCGGGTTGGGCTCGATCCAGAGGGCCAGGGCGGAAAATCCGGAGGCCGAGACCCTCACGGACTGCCCGGCCTGTTGCACGGGGCTGCCCGGTTCCCCGGCGAGGCTCAGCCGAGCCTGAAGGCGCGCGCCCCCCATGCCGAGCTTCTGGAGCCGGGCGTGGACTTCCTTTTCGAGCTTGGGGATCCAGGTGCCCCGCCGCTCATGCAGGGCTTCGGCGGCCTTCCGGTAGGCTTCGGCGGCCTTGGCCAGTCGCTTCTCCAGATCCTGGATGGAAGATGATCCAGCCAACAGATCCCGCTGTTCCTCCCGGAAGACCTTCAGCCGATCGGCCAGTTCCTCGGGCTCGCAGTGGTGGCGGCGGGCCAGCCTCTCGAAGGCGGCCAGGCGCGATTCCACGGCCTCGATGCGCTCCACGCCGGACTTGGACCAGTGGATGGCCTGTTCCTGGCCCAGGGCCTGGAGATCCTCCAGTTCCAGCAGAGCCGAGCGCAGGCGGTCCACTTCGAGCTGGGTATCGGGCAGCACACTGGCGGCTCTGATGAAGGCGCGGTGGGCGGTCTCGATCTGGGGCATGGCCTCCCGGAAGGCCTCGCTGGCCTCCCGAAAGGCCTGTTCGAGGTGGGCGGCGTGGCGCAAGGGCTCGCGCTCATCCCGGAGTTGGAGCCATTCGCCGGGTTTGGGAGCGAGCTTTTCCAGATCCTGGATCTGATCGGCCAGCCACGCCAGGCGGGATTCCCGCTCGGATTCGCTCTTGCGCCGCGCCCTCAGCGCGGCCTCGGCCTCGCGCACGGCTTCGGCTTCGCTGGAGAGATCCGGGTGGAGGCCCAGGGCCTCGTCCAGCAGGCCCAGATGGCGTTCTTCTGAGAGCAGGGACTGGTGGTCATGCTGACTCGTGAGGCGCATCCAGATGCGCCCGGCTTCCCGGAGATCGCCCAGGTTGCAGCTGGCGCCATTGATCCAGGCGCGGCTGCGGCCCTGGGCCCCCACTTCCCGGCGCAGCACGACGGGCTGTTCCGCGGGCAGGCCCCGGGCCTCCAGAAACCCCCTCCAGCCCTCGAAGCCATCCTCGATGACGCCTTCGACCACGGCCCTTTCCGAACCCACACGCACCAGCTCCAGGTCGCCTCGGGCCCCCACCAGCAGGGCCAAGGCATCCACCAGGAGGGATTTCCCAGCGCCGGTCTCCCCCGTCAGCACGGTGAAGCCGGCCTCGAAGGGCACCGTCAGGTCCTCGACCAGGGCGAGGTTCTGGATTCGCAGAGAGGCAAGCATAATCACAGACTAGCCCAGCTGGGGTTTTTTCGGATGCCTGTTCATGAGTTCCGGTGGGTTCTGCCGATAGCCTTTGCGGAGCCCAAACCATGCTGGACCCCCTGCCCCGACATCATTCCCTCCGGACCCACCTCTATCTGGGCCTGGTCGGGATTTCGCTGGCCTTCGCCGTGGCCAGCTATGGCCTCAGGTATTTCGTGGAGATGCGTATCTCCGAGCAGGCGGAGGCCCAGATCCGGGCCCTGAATCGCTACCGGTCACAGCAGTCGCTCATGGCAACCCTTCTCGATGAGGAGGTGGGCCTTCGGGGCTTCCTGGGCATCGGCGATGTCGGCCTGCTGGGGTCCTACTACCAGGGAATAAAGGTCGAGGCCGAGGCCTTTCGGAGCACACTGGAAAACCTGGATCCTTCCGATCAGGAAGAGGCCCGGCTCCGGGTCGATCGGCTCCAGGGGATCATCCGGGGCTGGCATGAGGATGTGGCCGATCCCTTGGTGCGGCGGCGGAGGGTGGCCCCCCTCCCCAATCTCAAGGGGGACCTTGAAGCGGAAAAGCGGAGCTTCGAGGCCATCCGGGAGGCCAGTGATTCTCTCCTGAGGTTCCTGGACGAGCGCGATAATGCCCGTCTCGAGGCGGTGGAGGCCTCCCTTGGAGCCGCCCGGTGGATGTCGGGAATCGCGATGCTGGTCATGTTCTTCCTGGGGCTCAGCATCTCCCGCTGGATCCTGCGGAAGATCGCCGACCCCCTCATCGAGCTCGCCGACGCGGCTAGGTTGGGGGCAGGATTCCCTGAACCCGAATCGATCCATTCCGTGCGCGAGGTGGAGGTGCTCGGCCAGGCCCTCTTCGAACTCGATATCCGAGCCCGGGAACGGGAGCAGACCCTGCTTCAGGACCAGGAGGAGGCCCAGGCCATTCGGGAGTTCACGGAACTGGTGCAGCGCATCGACCGGGAGGAGGATCTCCTGGCGGCCCTGGAACAGGCCCTGCGGCGCCGCCTGGAGGTGGACCTCGTCCAGGTGTTGCTGCGGCCTTCTGTGGGGGATGGCCTCCAGGCCGCGTTGCCACTGGAGATGGACGAGACCGGCTCTCGCATGTTCGAGGACGCCATGGCCTGCCGGGCCATGCAGAAGGGCAGCTCGGTCCAGCTCGATTCCAAGGCGCCCACGGCCTGCCTCTGTGCCCTGGGCGTGCCCGGCAGGGGCGCCTACCTCTGCATTCCCTTGGTGGCCTCCGGTCAGATCCTGGGCCTGGTGAACCTGCAATCCCGGCGGCCCGGCCACTTCACCCCGAAACTCTGCCGCATCGCCGAGGCCTGCATCTCCATCGCGGCCTCCGCCCTCCAGGCCCTCCGGGCCCTGCATCTGGCCAAGGACCAGGCCATTCGGGATGGACTCACCGGCATCTACAACCGCCGCTTCCTGGACGAGATCCTGGGCAAGCTGGTCGATCAGGCTCGGCGGGGGGCACAGTCGCTCTCGGCCCTCATGCTCGATATCGATCACTTCAAGCAGTTCAATGACCAGTTCGGGCACGAGGCGGGGGATCAGGTACTGCGCGCCGTCGTGCGTTGTCTCCGGGAACAGGTGCGCGGGGGCGATGTGGTGGCCCGCTATGGTGGCGAAGAGTTCGCGATCCTGCTGCCCTTCACGGCCTTCGAGGTAGCCCTCATCATGGCGGATCGCCTGCGCCTCTGCGTGGAAGCGCTCTCCCTGCCCGAACCCGATTTCCCTGCCGGATGTCGGGTGACGGTGAGCATCGGCGTGGCCACATTCCCCGAGCATGGCTCGGATGGGGAGACCCTTATGGCCTCGGCCGACAAGGCCCTCTATGGGGCCAAGGGGAATGGCCGCAACCAGGTGGTGGGGTTCCCCGCGCTGGGATTATGAGCGCTCGCTTGACGGGGCAGGGGCGGGGCCCCATCCTGGTTCGTCCAGGTCTTTGCCAGTTCCATAGCGCGATATCCAGAAAGGTGGAGGGACGGGCCCTGTGAAACCTTGGCAACCTGCTTGCTCCCAAGCGTGGTGCCAATTCCCCCCGGGGTGGCGAGGCTGCCATCCGGGAAAGATGCTGAGCTGAAATAGGAACGGCAAGGATCTTCCCGGGAGTCCATGGTTCCTCGGGGGGTGTCGCACATGGGCTTGGCGGGCCTTTTCCCTCGAGGTTCCATGTCTCCATCCTTCAAGGACGCCCTGGAAGCGGGCCAGCGCTTCCTCTTCGACGGCTCCACGCCCACGGTGCTCTACGAGCGGGGCGTGTTCATCAATAGCAGCTTCGAGGAGACCAATCTCACCCGGCCGGATCTGGTCCTGGCCATCCACCGGGAATTCGCAGACGCCGGGGCCCAGGTGCTCACCACCAATACCTGGGCGGCCAATAGCGCCAAACTGGGCGCCTTCGGGCTGGCGGAGCGCGTGGGCGATATCAACCGCGAAGGAGCCCGGCTGGCCCGCAGGGCCCTGGAAGGGGGGAACGGCTGGGTGGCGGGCTGCATCGGTCCCTTGGGCCTCACCCTGGAGCCCTTCGGCCCCCTAGCCCTGGAGGATGCCCACCGCATCGTCCAGGAACAGGCCCTGGCCCTGGCGGAAGGAGGGGTCGATCTCTTCGTCTTGGAATCCTTCCAGGATCTGCATGAGGCCCTGGAGGCCCTGGCCTCGGTGAAGGCCGTCTCCGATCTTCCCGTGGCGGCCCTCTTTAGTGCCGATGAAGGCACAGCCGCCGGCGTGGGGTTCTCGGTGAATCCCGAGTGGTTCGTGCGCAAACTCTCCGAGGCCGGGGCTGATCTGGTGGGCATCTCCGAAGGCGCGGGGCCCGCCACGATTCTGGAAATGCTGCCCCGCCTCAAAGAGGTGGCCACTTCCCCCATCCTGGTGCAACCCAGTGCCGGCCTGCCTCGGGTGGTGGACGGGCGCATGCTCTACATGGCCAGCCCGGAATACCTGGGCGAATTCGCCAGGCAGGCCTTCTTGGCCGGGGCCCGGGCCATCGGCGGCTGCGCGGGCACCAGTCCCATCCACACCCGGGCCATGTGCGGGGCCCTCCGGCAGGAGCAGGCCTTCCATCAGGGCCAGGAAACGCGGGTCCGGGAAGAGGAGCCCCAGGGCGTGGAACCGATGCCCTTCGCGGAGCGCTCGACCCTCAGTGGCAAACTGGCGCGCCGGGAATTCGTCTATTCCGTGGAGCTGGTGCCCCCTCGGGGCCTGGACATGGAGAAGATGCTGGTCAAGGCCCAGCAGTGCCGGGATCTGGGCGCCGATTGCGTGAACGTGCCCGATGGCCCCCGGGCCATGGCCCGGCTCTCGGCCCTTTCCACGGCCCTCCTCATCCAGCAGCGGGTGGGCATCGAGACCGTGCTCCACTACGCCTGCCGCGACCGCAATCTCCTGGGCATCCAGGCCGACCTCCTCGGCGCGGCGGCCCTCGGACTGCACAATATCCTGGCCATCACCGGGGATCCGCCGAAACTCGGGCCCTATCCCAGGGCCACCGCCGTCTTCGACGTGGATGCCATCGGCCTGGCGGGGATCCTGCGGGACCTGAACCGCGGTCTGGATCTGGGGGGCACGGCCATCGGCATGCCCGCGGCCTTCAGCGTGGGCGTGGGGGTCAATCCCGATGCCCCGGACCAGGAGCGGGAGCTCTCGCGCTTCCAGCGCAAGGCGGAGGCCGGGGCCGAATGGGCCGTGACCCAATCGGTTTTCGATACGGAGGGTCTCTTCCGCTTCCTGGACCTGGCTGGCCATTTGGAGATTCCCGTCATCGTGGGCCTATGGCCTCTGAAGAGCCTCCGGAATGCCCAGTTCATGGCCACGGAAATCCCCGGCGTCCGCATGCCCCAGGGCATTCTCGACCGCATGGGGCGCTGGGCGAAGGCCGAGGACCAGCTTCAGGAAGGGCTGGCCATCACCCAGGAGCTCCTGGAGGCCGTGAGAGGCTGCGTGGCGGGGATCCAACTCTCGGCCCCCTTCGGCCAGGTGGAACTGGTGGCGCCCTTCCTGCCGGGCGGGCAGCGCCCCCAGCCATGACCCAGGTGAAGGTCCATTTCCTGAGGGAGGACCTCCTGGTGGAGGCCCCCAGGGGGGCCTCTCTGCGTCAAATCGCCGAGGCTGCCGGTGCCGATATCACCTTCGGATGCGGCTCGGGTTCCTGCGGCACCTGCCGGGTGCGCGTGGCCCGCGGCCTGGAACATGCCTCCAGGCCGAGTCCCGAGGAACGGGATTGCCTGGCCTCCCTCGAGGCCCCCTCCGATCACCGCCTAGCCTGCCAACTGCGGGTGGAGGGGGATCTCGAGATCGAATACCTTGGGCTTTAGCCCTCTCCATGGAAACGCCTCTATGACTTCCCTAGCCTCCCTCCTCCTTCAAAGGCCGCTCCTCCTGGATGGCGGCATGGGAACCCAGATCCTGCTGCGCAAACCCACCGCCGACGACTTCGGGGGGCAGGCGCTGGAAGGCTGCATGGAACTGCTTTCGGAGCGCCGCCCCGAATGGATCCAGGCCATCCATCAGGCCTATTTCGACGCGGGCTCCGATGCGGTGGAGACCAATACCTTCGGGGCCAACGAGGTGGTGCTGGCGGACTTCGGCATCCCTGAGCGCGCCGAGGCACTCAATATCGAAGCGGTGCGGCTGGCCCGGGAGGTGGCGCGTTCCTACGACCGGCCCCGCTTCGTCATCGGCAGCGTGGGGCCCGGCACCA
This sequence comes from uncultured Holophaga sp., assembly GCA_963664825.1. Classification (GTDB taxonomy): domain Bacteria; phylum Acidobacteriota; class Holophagae; order Holophagales; family Holophagaceae; genus JAYREN01. Next base: position 926,873 of record OY761614.1, on the reverse strand, counting down.
AGCTCATTACCCTCGGGCACATCACCTATGCCCAGCTCTACCGCAGCTACCTGGCCCAGATGCGGGGCCTGGTGAAAGGCGGCGCCGATGCCATCCTCATCGAGACCAGCCAGGATCTGGGCCAGGTGAAACTGGCCGTGGCCGCGGCCCGGGATGCCATGGCCGCACAGCGGGTGCGGATCCCCCTCTGGGCCCAAGTGACGGTGGAGAGCTCGGGCACCCTCCTGCTGGGCTCCGAGATGGCGGCCGTCATCACGGCCATCGAGGCCCTGGACGTGGACGTGCTGGGCCTCAATTGCGGCACGGGTCCCGACGAGATGCGGGCTCCCCTGCAGGCCCTCCATGAGCTGAGCCCGTTTACCATCAGCTGTCTACCCAATGCGGGTCTGCCCGTGAATGATGGCGGCCAGCTGGTCTACCCCATGACCCCGGAACTCTTCGCCGAGAAGGTGGTCCATCATGTGGGCGAGTACGGGCTTTCCATCACCGGCGGCTGCTGCGGCACGATGCCGGAGCATATCCGCGCCCTGGCCGCCCGCCTGGAGGGCCTGCCCGCGCCGCGTCCCCGCCGGGTGGCCGCCGAGGGCAGCGTCTCGAGCCTCTATGTGAGCGTGCCCCTGCGCCAGGACCCCGCTCCCGCCATCGTGGGGGAACGCACCAACGCCAATGGCAGCAAGGCCTTCCGTGAACTATTGGCCCAGGAGGACTGGGATGGCCTGGTCTCCATCGCTCGCGCTCAGCAGAAGGAGGGCGCGCACATGCTGGATGTGTGCGTGGCCTACGTGGGACGGGACGAGGCCCAGGATATGGCGGAGTACGTGCGCCGTCTGGCCACCCAGGTGACGCTGCCCCTCATGGTCGATAGCACGGAGGTGGCCGCCATCGAGGCCGCCCTCCAGGCCGCTCCCGGCAAGTGCATGGTCAATTCCATCAATTTCGAGGATGGCGAGGCCAAGGCCCGGAAGGTGCTGGATCTCTGCAAGCGCTACGGAGCCGCGGTGGTGGGCCTGACCATCGACGAGACGGGCATGGCCAAGACCCGCGAACGCAAGCTGGCCGTGGCCCGGAGACTCCATCGCCTCGTGGTGGAGGAATACGGCTTCCATCCCTCCGATCTGATCCTGGACACCCTGACCTTCACCCTGGGCAGCGGGGAGGAGGGATTCCGTTCCGCCGCCCTGGAGACCCTTGGAGCCATCGAGGACATCAAGAGGGAACTGCCCGGCGTCCTGACCATATTGGGTGTTTCGAACATCAGCTTCGGCCTCAGCCCCGCCACCCGGCACGTGGTGAACGCCCTCATGCTCTATCACGGAGTGAAGGCGGGTCTGGACATGGCCATCTTCAATTCGGGCAAGGTCATTCCCGTGGCCAAGATCGATCCGAAGCAGCGGGAGGTGGTGGAGGATCTGCTCTTCGATCGGCGCCGGGAGGGCTACGATCCGCTCAAGGCCGTGCTGGAGGTCTTCAGCGGCGTGAAGAGCGTGAAGCGCTCCGGGGCCGATCTCGGCGATCTGGATGTGGAGGAGCGCCTGCGCCTGGACATCATCGATGGCGAGAAGGGGCGCATTCCGGCCGATATGGACGAGGCGCTGAAGGACCGCGAGGCCCTGCATCTCCTCAACGATGTGCTACTGGATGGCATGAAGGTGGTGGGCGAGCGCTTCGGGGCCGGGGAGATGCAGCTGCCCTTCGTCCTGGAGAGCGCCGAGGCCATGAAGGTGGCCATCCAACGCCTCCAGCCCCATCTGCCCAAGGCTGGCGCCTATACCAAGGGGCGCATGCTGCTGGCCACAGTGAAGGGAGACGTCCACGATATCGGGAAGAACCTGGTGGATATCATCCTCAGCAATAACGGCTTCGAGGTGAAGAACCTGGGCATCAAGATGTCCATCGAGGACATCCTCAAGGCCTTGGAGGCTTGGCCCGCGGATGCCATCGGGCTCTCGGGCCTGCTGGTGAAGTCCACCGTGATCATGCGGGAGAACCTGGCCTTCATGGCCGAGCAGGGCTATGGGGTGCCCGTGATCCTGGGGGGCGCCGCCCTCACCCGGGACTATGTAGAGACAGAGTGCCGCCGGGTCTATACCACCGGTGACGTGCGCTATGCGGCCGACGCCTTCGAGGGCCTGCGCCACATGCAGGCCCTGGCCGAAGGGAAATCCCTGGGGGCGCCCACCGGGCCCGGGGAGGCCCTGCCGGGCATCACCGTGCTCCATCGGGGCGCCGAATCTACGCCCCTCACCCCCACCGGCCAGAGCGCCTGGGTGCAGCGGGAGGAGGCCGTGCCCGAGCCCCCCTTCTGGGGTGTGCGGGAATTGAGCCACGGCCCCGAGGAACTCTTCGGTTTCCTGGACGAATTCGTGGTGATCCGGGATCGCTGGTCCTTCACCCAAGGCAGGCTCAGCGATGCCGCCTTCGAGGCCGTGCTGAGGGAGAAGGCCGAACCCCTGCTGGAGACCTGGAAGCGCCGCCTCCTCTCGGAGCCGTTCTTGAAACCTCGGGCCCGCTACGGCTACTTCCCCGTCCAGGCCCAGGGCGATACCCTGCGAGTCTTCGATCCCCAGGACCGTAGCCGGGTGCTGCTGGATATGGCCTTCCCCCGCCAAGAAGGGGGGCGCCGCCTCAGCATTCCGGATTTCTTCAGGCCCGCCGCTGTGGGTCGCTTCGATGTGCTGGGCCTGCAATTGGTGAGCCTCGGGCAGGAGGCCGCGGACTTTGCCACCGAACTCTTCGCCGCGGACCGCTATGCCGATTACTTCACCTACCACGGGCTGGCCACGGAACTCACGGAGGCCTACGCAGAGCTCCTGCACGGGCGCATCCGCCGGGAACTGGGCATCCATGGGAGCGATTCGAAGGAACGCCGCCAGCTCTTCAGTCAGGGCTACCAGGGCTCGCGCTACTCCTTCGGGTATCCCGCCTGCCCGGATCTGGAAGGGAACGGGCAGCTGCTGGAGCTGCTGGACGGGCAGGCCATCGGCGTAAAACTCACCGAAGGCTTCCAGATGGTGCCCGAATATGCCACCAGCGCCCTGGTGGCCTGGCATCCCCAGGCCCGGTACTTCGCGGTTTAAGGGTGCAGCTCCCGGAAGCCTGCCCCCGAAGGGGGGGCGACGAGGCCGAAGGCGATGGCGTAGAGCCCTGCGAACCAGGCTTGGCCGAAGGCCAAACTGGGACGCAGGGCGTCCGGGAGTGCCCGACTCGAAGGTGCATCTCCCGATAGCCGCCGACACGAGTGGCGGCGTATGGAAGTCTCCCGTCGCCGCCCTACTTCTGCCGCAGCAGCCACTCTTGGAGCCGCTGATGGTAGCGGCGGGGATCGCTCAGGTCCTCGGGGCCCAGGCGGGCAGGGCATTCCTCCCGGAGGGTGAAGATCAAGACTTGTCCCCGGGGACTTGGAACGGCTTTCTTGTGGGGTTCGGGATTCGGGGCGGGGGGGATGGGTCGAGCCTCCGCCGGGGCTGCCAGGCGCATCGGGGCCTCCAGGACGGCGCACCATCCATGATAGGCCTATGGCAAACTTATGCCATGGATCGCATTTTTCAGACTCCCGTGAGACCCCTCTTTCCCCTGGAGGGCTCCGTGCGCGTCATGCTCTTCGGGGAGGCCCCGGGACCCCTGGGGGCCGATAAGAGTGGGATCCCCTTCTGGGGCGACCGGGCGGGGCGCTCGGTGTTTCGGGGGCTGGAAGCGGCGGGCATGGCCCAGGTGCCCCCTGAAGCCTACGAGGACTGGGATGGGGCGCGCATGAAGGCGCGCGGCCTGGCGCCTCTCCTCTGGGGTGTGGCCCTCAGCAACGCCTTTCCCCGCTGTCCCACTCGCGATGGCCAGACCTTCAAGGCGCCTACGGACCGGGAACTGGCTTCTCCTGAAAACCTGGCCCGGATCGGACAGGAACTGTCCGTGGCCGCGGCGCGCTGCCCTGGGACCCTCCGCGTCATCGCCATGGGAAAGCGGGCCGAGTGGCTGTTCCTGCGGATCCAGGACCCCCTCTTCGAACTCTGCACTCTGCCGCACCCTTCGGCCCAGGGCCTCCTCCAGGCCGCGCCGGGGAAGGGGAAGGGTCTGAAACTGAGCGATCTCCAGGCAGGCTGGGAGCGGCAGCTCGGGGAACTTTTGTCGGTTTAACACAACTTTACATAAGCGTGACGGCTCCTGATCCCACCAGGGATAGAGTCTGGTCAAATCCCATCCGTCCCGCCTTCTCACCCAATTCTTTTGGAGTCCTTCGATGCCTAACCGCTCGCCCTTCATGGGTCTTCTCGCCACCCTTCTGGTGGCGGGGTCCCCCTTCCTCGCCGCCCAGGCCCCAGTCCGGAAGCACGCTCCTAAGCCTGTAGTCACCCAGGCGCTCACGGCCCCCGTCAAGATCACTTCCGTGGAGGGCATCACGGAGTACCGCTTGGGCAATGGTCTGCGCGTCCTGCTCTTCCCGGATGCCGGGAAACCCACCATCACGGTCAATATCACCTACATGGTGGGCTCCCGGAACGAGAACTACGGCGAGACCGGCATGGCCCACCTCCTGGAGCACCTCCTCTTCAAGGGCACGCCCAAGCATCCGGATGTCCCCAAGGAGCTCACCGAGCACGGCGCCCGCCCCAATGGCAGTACCTCCCTGGACCGCACCAACTACTTCGAGACGGTGCAGGCCACGGAAACCAATCTCCGCTGGGCCCTGGAGCTGGAAGCCGATCGCATGATCAACAGCTTCATCGCTAAGAAGGACCTCTGGGATCCCGAGGCCAAGAAGGGCGAGATGACGGTGGTGCGCAATGAGATGGAATCCGGGGAGAACAATCCCTTCAGCATCCTCATGGAGCGTGTCCAGGCCACGGCTTACGAATGGCACAACTACGGCAAGGAGACCATTGGCGCCCGCTCCGACGTGGAGAACGTGAACATCGAGCATCTGAAGGCCTTCTATCACACCTACTACCAGCCCGATAACGCCACGCTCCTGGTGGCCGGGAAGTTCGACGAAGGCAAGACTCTGGGCCTCGTGAACCAGATCTTCGGCCGCACTCCCAGGCCTTCCCGGGTGATCCAGCCCACCTACACCGTGGATCCCACCCAGGATGGCGAGCGTCAGGTGATCGTGCGGCGGGTGGGGGATGTGCAATTGGCCATGGCGGCCTATCACGTGCCCGCAGGTTCCGACCCCGATTTCGCGGCCATTTCCGTACTGAGCCAGATCCTGGGCGACACGCCCACGGGCCGTCTCTACAAGGGCCTCGTGGAGGGCAAGAAGGCCACGGCCACCTTCGCCTTCCCGATGCAGCTGAAGGAACCCGGCGTGCTGTTCGTGGGCGCCCAGTTGCGCCCCGACGGCAACCTGGAGGAGGCCAAGGAGCTCCTTCTCAAGGGCACGGAACAGGCCGCCACCACTCCCTTCACGCCAGAGGAAGTGGAGCGCGCCAAGCAGCAGCTCCTGAAGCAGGTGGATATGTCCCTGAACCAGGCCGAACGGGTTGGGCTCGCCCTCAGCGAATACATCTCCCTGGGCGATTGGCGCATGTTCTTCCTGGACCGGGACCGGGTGAAGGGCGTTACCCCGGCGGACGTCCAGCGGGTGGCTCAGGCCTACCTCAAGCCCACCAACCGCACCCTGGGCCTCTTCATTCCCACGACCACCACGGATCGCTCCGAGATCCCGGCCATGAAGGACGTGGCGGCGATGGTGAAGGATTACAAGGGCGAGGCCGCGAAATCGGCTGGCGAGGTCTTCGATACGGCGCCTAGCGCCATCGAGGCCCGGGCGATCCGTTTCGCGACACCCGCGGGCCTGAAGGGCGTGCTGGTGCCTAAGAAGACCCGGGGTGGTTCCGTTTCGGCCTTCCTGAGACTTGATTTTGGTGACCAGCAGAACCTCATGGGCAAGGCCCTCCCCGGGGACCTCGCGGCCAGCATGCTCATGCGCGGCACCGCCAAGCATACCCGCCAGCAGATCGCCGATGCCTTCGACAAGCTCAAGGCCCAGGTGAATGTTTTCGGAGGCGCGGAAAACACGATGGTCATGCTGGAGACCTCCCGGGAGAACCTGCCCGAAGTGCTCAAGCTGGTCACGGAGATTCTCCGCGAACCCTCCTTCCCGGAGGCTGAATTCGAGGTGCTCCGCCAGGAGGAACTCTCGGGTGCCGAGCAGGAACGCACGGAGCCCACGGCCAAGGCCCAGCGGGCCTACCGCCGCCACCAGAGCCCCTTCGGACCGGGTCATCCCCGGTACGTGGATACGCCTGAAGAGAAGATTGCCGAACTCAAGACCGTCCAGCTTGCGGACGTGAAGGCCTTTTATCAGGACTTCTATGGAGCCTCCAATGGCGAGATCTCCCTGGTGGGCGATTTCGACGCCAAGGAAGTCCAGGCTCTCGTCGGGCAGCTCCTGGGGGATTGGAAGAGCCCCATGGCCTTCGCGCGCATCCCGAACCAGTACAAGGGCACGGAGGCCTTGAACACAGCCATAGAGACGCCCGACAAGGCCAACGCCTTCTTCATGGCCGGGCTGAACCTCCAGGTCCAGGACACGGATCCCGAATATCCGGGCCTGGTGCTGGGCAACTTCATGACCGGTGGGGGATTCCTCAATTCCCGTCTGGCCACCCGCATCCGCCAGAAGGAAGGCCTCAGCTATGGTGTGGGTTCCATGCTGAACGCCGGGGCCCTGGACAAGGTGGGGAGCTGGGGGGCCTACGCCATCTATGCTCCGGAAAACGCCGCCAAGTTGGAGATCGCCTTCCGGGAAGAGATCGCCAAGATCCTGAAGGAGGGTTTCACTGGCGAGGAGATCAAGGCCGCCAAGAGTGGGTGGCTCCAGTCCCAGCAGGTGAGCCGGGCCCAGGACCGCGAGCTGGCCAGCCGCATGATGGCCAACCTGTTCACGGGTCGGACCCTGGCGTTCAGTGCCGATCTGGAAAAGAAGGTGGCCGATCTGACCAACGATCAGATCCTGGCCGCCCTGCGCAAGCATCTCGACCCTTCCAAGATCAGCATCGTGAAGGCCGGGGACTTCGCCAAGGCCCAGAAGGCCGCGGAGAAGAAGTAGCAATCCCTTCGATATAAAAACAGCGGCGGCTTTGCCGCCGCTGTTTTTATTGGGGGATTTCCCAATTGGATGATCTACTGGAAGTTCGCGCAGCGTTCCGATGAACGCCGGGCCCGGAGGTGCATATGGCACGATTGAACAAGACCTGGCAGGCCGAAGCCGAGGAAACTGCGCTGGCTGCGGAACTCCATACGATTCTGGAAATCAGCCACCGGCAGGCCAAGGGCCTCGTGGATTCGGGTTGCGTGAAGGTGAATGGCACCGAGGCCCACAGCTACGGCCTGCGCCTGAAGGCCGGGGACGAAGTGGCCGTGGCCTTCGATACGGCGCGGACCTACCAGGCTCTGCCCAAGCCCCGGAAGGCCCTGGACGAATCGGGCTTCAAGGTGCTCTTCGAGGACCATCATCTGGTCTTCGTCGATAAGCCCGCGGGGCTGCTCACGGTGCCGGCCGAGAAGGGCCAGGAGAATAATCTCGCCGAGGCCCTGACGGATCACTACCGGCGCCGGGGCTTCAAGCGCATGAAACTCTTCGTCGTGCATCGCCTGGACCGCTTCACCTCCGGCGTGCTCGTTTTCGCCAAGACCCCCGAGGCCCTTCACGGGCTGAAGACGACCTTCGGGGCCCACAAGCTGAACCGGGTCTACAAGGCCATCCTGGTGGGCGAACTGCCCGAGAACGCCGGCACTCTGTTGGGTCATCTGATCGAGCGCAAGGATCTGAAAATGGCCGTGGTGCAGCCCAAGAAGGACGAGCACAAGGGGGCCAAGGCCGCCATCACCCATTACCGGGTGCTGGAGCGCCTGCCGGGCCACACCGTGGTGGAGGTCAAGCTGGAGACCGGCCGCCGCAACCAGATCCGCGTGCAGTTCGCGGACCGCGGCTTCCCGCTGCTGGGGGACCAGGTCTACGGCCAGAAGAGCGAGATCCTGGACCGGCAGGCCCTGCATGCCGAGATCCTGGGCTTCCGCCATCCCATCACCGACGAACCGGTCACCGTCACCTCGCCCCTGCCCACGGATATGGAGGGGGCCTTGAAGTTCCTGCGCACCCAGCGCCGGGTGGAGCGGGCCGAAGCCGGGATCCAAGGGGAAGAAGGCATCTACAAACCCAAGATCACCAAGGAACGGAAACTGGACCGGGTGCGACGCGCCCAGCGCTATGCCGGTGAACAACCCGAAGAGGCCGAGCCCACCCCGCGACCCCGCTCCGAGGGGAAGGCTCCCCTTCCTTCAAAGGAGGGCAGGCCTTCCCGTGCCGAGCGTCCCACTGGGGAAGGGCGGCCTGCGGGCGCGTCCCAATCCCGCACCGGGAGCCCTTCCGGCGACAAACGAGTCTTCAAACCCCGTTCGGCCGCGGCCCCGGAGCCCAAGCGGGGGCCTGCTGGCCGCTCGAAACCAAGCCCCAGGCCCGGGAAGGGGCCGGTGGGGGGAGGAGAACCTGCCAAGATCTACACGAGTCGGCCCAAGCGGTCCAAATAGTCTGGTGGCAGGCTGTATATTTAAGGCATTGACCATCGATAGTAGCTGGAATAGCTTTTAAGGCGCAGCTGAGTTCCCGTAGGAGGAAAGCATGAGAGTTACAGTCATAACCGCCCTGTTGCTGGCTACCACCGGGAGTCTGTTCGCCCAGGAAGGCACCAAATGGGTCCAGGCCCAGGGGGCCTACATCGTCCAGGACAGCTCTCACATCAAGGATGGTTTCGGTTACGGCCTCGGACTTGGCACCTGGATCACGGATCGCTGGGGCGTGGAGTTCTCTGCCCTCAACACCGACCTGGACGGAAAGGGTGGCATTCCAAGCGGCCGGGAAACGCACGGTTTCCTATCGGGCCTCATGAACTTCAATCCCGGCGGGACGACCTGGTTCCCCTACCTGCGCCTGGGCCTCGGCGGCACTCAGATGGAGAGCCCGTATTCCTACTCGACCGACACCACGACCCGCTTCAATTTCCACGGCGGTCTGGGCGTCCAGGCCCATCTGGCGGCGAATTTCATCGCCAGCTTGGAGGCACGGGCCGTGCGGATTGAGACGGATACGAGCCGGAGCGAGTACATGGCCCTCCTGGGCCTCGGATACCGCTGGGGGGGTGGGCGCACGGTCGCGACGCCTCCTCCTCCGCCGGCACCCGCGCCCGAGCCTCCCAAACCCGTGGAGGAAGTGAAGGCCGTTCCTCCGCCACCCCCAGAGCCGGTTCCGGCTCCCGTTCAACCCATCGAGGATGCGAAGCCTGTGCCGCCACCTCCACCCGCAAAGATCATCCTGGACGAGGCAGTGCTGCACTTCGCCAACGGCAAGGCCGCCCTCTCCCTGGAGGGCGTCCAGGCCGTGCAGAAGGTCGCCGAGAGCCTCAAGGACTACAAGGGTGATTACACGCTGGTGGTGAGCGGCCACACGTCTTCTGTGGGCAGCGTGGCCCTCAACAAGAGCCTCGGCAAGCGCCGGGCTGATGCGGTGGTCAAGGTGCTCGTCGGTGCGGGCATTCCCGCGACTTCCATTAAGAGCGAAGGCATCGGTCCCGATCGACCTATCACAGAAAACAAGACCAAAGCTGGGCAGGCCAAGAACCGCCGGGTCGAGATCGACGTGAAGGTTCAGGGCGAGAACGTCGAAGTCCGCAAACACGAGACTTCGGTGGAGGAAACTCCCGCTTCGAAGGCCAAGGCCCAGTAATCCTTTGTCTTTGCGCCGCAGATGCTTCGGTGGCGCTCATTTTCCGGGAGGAATCGATGTCGTTGATTCAGGAGTTCAAGGCCTTCGTGGCCAAGGGTAATGTGGTGGACCTAGCCGTGGCCGTGGTCCTGGGCGGCGCCTTCGGCAAGATCGTGACGGCCTTCGTCGGGGGGCTCATCATGCCCCTGGTGAGCTACGTACTCCCCGCCGGTGACTGGCAGGCCTTCATGGTCGGCAAGTTCCAGGTGGGCACCCTCCTGGGCGCGATCATCGATTTCCTCCTGATCGCCCTGGTGGTTTTCTTGGTCTTCGTGAAGGGGTTGGCCGCCGTGACCAAGAAGAAGGAGGGGGCTGCAGACATCAAGACCTGCCCCCGCTGCCTGGAGACCGTGCCCAAGGCCGCCACCCGCTGCAAGTTCTGCACGAGTGAACTCGAGGCTTAGTTCCAACCTAGCTCCGCCGAGAAGCCGGGCCATTCTGTCCCCTCATGGGGCTCGATGCGCCCGGTTTCGTTGTGTCTAGGCCTCTCCTGGGCAGGGGCTTGACAGGGCGAAGGGTGGATGCAAATCTAGGTTATCGAGAAAAAAATCTCGATATAAAATTCTCGATAACGGATGCCCCGCGACGCGGCATCGAAGAGCCGAGGCGATATGACGAACGAGGCCAAGATTCCGCTGACCGTCTGTCTGGGGAGCTCCTGCTTCTCCCGCGGCAATAACGAGCATCTGCAGGTGATTCGCCAGTTCCTGCGGGAGCACCAGCTCGAGGACAAGGTGCTCCTGAAGGGCAGCCGCTGCGAGGGGCATTGTTTGAACGGGCCCAATCTCCGCATCGGCGAGACCCTCATCCAGGAGATCAAACTCGAGGACCTCAACGGAATCCTCGAAAAGTATTTGTGAGACGGCCTCGGTTCACCCTGCGGCCCTGGTCGATAGCTTTGAAACCTAACCCAAGGAGGGATGGCATGTCTGTCTCAACCGTTCAGGAACTGGATGCCCTGGTGGCCCGGGTCAAGAAGGCCCAACGCGTGCTGGCCACCTATAGCCAGGAGCAGGTCGACGAGATCTTCCGCATGGCGGCCCTGGCGGCGGCTGATGCCCGCATCCCCCTGGCCAAGATGGCCGTGGCCGAGACCGGCATGGGCGTCATCGAGGACAAGGTGATCAAGAACCACTTCGCCTCCGAGTACATCTACAACAAATACAAGGACGAGAAGACCTGCGGTGTCCTTTCCGAGGATGACGCCTTCGGCACCATCACCATCGGCGAGCCCATCGGCATCATCTGCGGCATCGTGCCCACCACCAATCCCACCTCCACGGCCATCTTCAAGGCGCTTATCAGCCTGAAGACCCGCAACGGCATCATCTTCAATCCCCATCCGAGGGCCAAGCGCTCCACCTGCGAGGCGGCTCGGATCGTGCTGGAGGCCGCCGTGGCCGCGGGCGCTCCCCGGGGCATCATCGGCTGGATCGACGAACCCAGCGTGGAGCTCTCGAACGTCCTCATGCACCACCCGGATATCAATCTGATCCTGGCCACCGGTGGTCCCGGCATGGTGAAGGCGGCCTATTCCTCGGGCCGTCCCGCCATCGGCGTCGGCGCCGGCAACACGCCCGTGGTCATCGACGAGACCGCCGATATTAAGCGGGCCGTGGCTTCCATCCTCATGTCCAAGACCTTCGACAACGGCGTGATATGTGCCTCGGAGCAGTCCGTCATCATCGTCGAGAGCGTCTATGAGGCCGTGAAGGAGCGCTTCGCCTCCCATGGGGGCTACATCCTGAACGCCACGGAATGCGAGGCCGTGCGCGGTGTCATCCTGATCAATGGAGGGCTCAACGCCGAGATCGTGGGCCAGTCCGCGGTGAAGATCGCCTCCATGGCCGGTCTGGACGTGCCGGTCTACACCAAGGTGCTGATCGGGGAAGTGGAATCGGTGGGGCTGGAAGAGCCCTTCGCCCACGAGAAGCTCTCTCCCACCCTCGCCATGTATCGCGCCAAGGATTTCCAGGAGGCCACCGAAAAGGCCGAAGCCCTGGTGGCCCTGGGGGGCATCGGCCACACGGCCGTGCTCTACACCGACCAGGACGGGCAGCCGGGGCGCATCATGTATTTCGGCGAGCGCATGAAGACGGGCCGCATCCTCATCAATACGCCCTCTTCTCAAGGGGGCATCGGGGATCTCTACAACTTCAAGCTCGCCCCCTCGCTGACGCTGGGCTGCGGCTCCTGGGGAGGCAATTCGATTTCAGAAAATGTGGGACCCAAGCACCTGATCAACAAGAAGACCGTGGCGAAGAGGGCTGAAAATATGCTGTGGCACAGGCTTCCCAAGAGCATCTACTTCCGGCGCGGCTGCCTGCCCTTCGCCCTGGAGGAACTGGCCGACAAGAAGCGGGCGGCCATCGTGACGGACCGCTACCTCTTCACCCACGGGTACGCCGACGAGGTCATCCGCATCCTGAAGAAGATGGGCCTGGAGGTGGAGGTCTTCCACGAGGTGGAGGCCGATCCGACGCTAGCCATCGTGCGCAAGGGCGTGGCCATGCTCAGCGCCTTCAAACCCGATGTGCTGGTGGCCCTCGGTGGCGGATCGCCCATGGACGCCGCCAAGATCATGGGCGTGCTCTACGAGCATCCCGAGATCCACTTCGAGGATCTGGCCCTGCGCTTCATGGATATTCGCAAGCGCATCTACAAGTTCCCGAAGATGGGCGTCAAGTGCACGCTGGTGGCCATTCCCACCACCTCGGGCACGGGTTCAGAAGTGACTCCCTTCGCCGTCGTCACCGACGAAGTGACAGGCATGAAGTACCCCATCGCCGATTACGAACTCACGCCGACTCTCGCCATCGTGGATCCGAACCTGGTCATGAATATGCCCAAGAGCCTCACGGCCTTTGGCGGCGTCGACGCCGTGACCCACGCCCTGGAGGCCTACGTCTCCGTGATGGCCAACGAGTTTTCGGATCCCCAGGCCCTCCAGGCTCTGCGGCTCCTGCAGGAGCATCTCCCCTCGGCCTACCATAACGGGGCCCAGGACCCGAAGGCCCGGGAAGCGGTGCATAACGCGGCCACCATCGCAGGCATCGCCTTCGCCAACGCCTTCCTGGGGGTCTGCCATTCCATGGCCCACAAGCTGGGGGCCGAATTCCATATCGCCCATGGCCTGGCCAATGCGCTACTGATCTCCAATGTGATCCGCTACAACGCCAACGATAATCCCACCAAGCAGACGGCCTTCAGTCAGTACGACCGGCCCCAGGCCAGACGGCGCTACGCCGAGGTGGCCGATCACCTGGGCCTGGGAGGCGCGCGCACCGGCGACAAGGTGGAGGCCCTCATCGCCTGGGTGGACGATCTCAAGCGGGAGCTGGGCATCCCTGCCTCCATCCGGGAGGCTGGCGTCCCCGAGGAGGAATTTCTGGCCAAGGTGGACCGTCTGGCCGAAGAGGCCTTCGACGACCAATGCACGGGCACGAACCCCCGCTTCCCACTGATCAGCGAGCTGCGCCAGATCCTGCTGGACACCTACTACGGCCGTCCCTTCGCGGAGGTTCAGGCGGGGAAGGAAGCCTAGCAAGACTGGGACTCAGGGAAGGATGATTTGATGCACGGCGCCGTCTATTCCGAACAGGCTCAATGCCACGACTGCTACAAGTGCGTGCGGGGATGTCCCGTCAAGGCGATCCGCGTCACAGTGGGTCACGCCACCGTCATGCCAGAGCGCTGCATCGCCTGCGGCGCCTGTGTGGCGGCCTGTCCCTCCGGGGCCAAGGTGGTTCGGAACGATACGGCGCTGGCGGTCCAGCTATTGGAGAGCCGTGCCCGGGTGGTGGTCTCGCTGGCGCCCTCCTTCGTCAGCGAATTCGAAGGGATCGAGCCCGGCCAGCTCATCGCGGCCATCCGCAGACTGGGCTTCCACGGGGTGAGCGAGACGGCGCTTGGGGCCCAGCAGGTCTCGGCCTGGATCGCCCAGGAGCTGGATGGGGGCACGGGCCGCATGATGTTCTCCACGGCCTGCCCCGTGGCGGTCGATCTGGTGCAGAAGTACCACCCAGAGCTGGTGCCGCATCTTTCGCCTGTGCATTCCCCGCTCTTGGCTCATGCCGAGCTGTTGCGGGTCCACCTGGGACCCGATATCGCGGTGGTCTTCGTGGGCCCCTGCATCGCCAAGAAACTGGAGGCCGAAGCCCATCCGGGTCTGTTGGGGGCCGTGCTCACCTTCGAGGATCTGCGGGCCTGGTTTGACCGGGCAGGCATCAACCCCGCCCGCCTCACACCCGGAGCGGAGGATCGCTTCCTCCTCCAACCCGCCGCCGAAGGCGCCCTCTATCCGGTGGAAGGGGGCATGGCGGAGGCCACGCGGCTCAATATGCGCGGTTCGAACACCCGCTTCATGACCCTGAGCGGCCTGGGGCAGATCCAGGACGCCCTTGAGGATCTGCCCCAGCCCCGGGAGCGGAATATTTTCCTGGAACTGCTGGCCTGCGAGGGGGGCTGCGTCTGCGGTCCCAAGGTCTCCCGCCGGGAGGCGGTGGCCTCCCGTATGAAGGTGCTCGACTACGTCCAGGAGGACCCGAAGGCCTGTCCCAGGCGCCCCGAGGCCCCCGTGGCCAGCCATTACCTGCCCAATCCCCTGGTGGAGACGGCCTTCGCTGAGGAGGAAATCACCCAGATCCTGGAGCGCATCGGCAAGCGCAGTGCGGAGGATGAACTCAACTGCGGCGCCTGCGGATACGACAGCTGCCGGGAGCTGGCCCGGGCCATTCTCGATGGTCGGGCGGAGGGCCGCATGTGCGTTTCGAATATGCGGAACCTGGCGCAAAAGAAGGCCAATGCCCTGCTGCGGACCCTGCCCTTCGGGGTGGTCATCCTGGGGCAGGAGCTGGAAGTCATCGAATGCAACGAGGAATTCGTCCGGCTCATGGGCGAGGACGCCTGGCTGGTCCATGAGACGCAGCCGGACTTGGCGGGAGCCCATCTGGAGAAATTCCTGTCCTTCACCGATTACTTCCAGAGGGTGCTCGATAGCGGCGAGGAGATCATCCGGGAGAGCATTCCCTGCGGGGAGCGCACCCTGAGCGTGACGATCTTCACCGTGGAGGCCCATCGCGTGATCGGGGCCCTCCTGCTGGATGTGACGGAGACCGACCAGCGCCAGCAGCAGGTCATCGAGAAGGCTCAGCAGGTGATCCAGAACATGCTGGCCAACGTGCAGGACATCGCCTTCAGCCTGGGGCGCAATGCCGCCAAGTCCGAGGGCATCCTCAATTCGATCATCGAGGAGTTCGCGGTCCGGGAACGCCCCGGGGGGCCCAATGCCTGAGAGCCTCTTCATCGAGGTGGACTACTGCCAGCTGGCCTGCAAGGGCCAGAACCTGGCGGGGGATGTCTTCCTCTCCCAGAAACTGGACGAGGGGCGCCGCATGGTGTCAGTGCTCGCCGACGGATTGGGCCATGGGGTGCAGGCCGCGGCTCCGGCTTCCCTGACGGCGGCCATGGCCCTCGAGTACGTGGCCTGGAATATCGATACGGCCAAGGCCGCCACCATCCTTATGGATTCCCTGCCGGTGGAACCCCGGCGCCACATCAGCCACTCCACCTTCACCATCGTGGATGCCCACATGGATGGGCGCACCCGGGTCTTCGAACACGGCAATCCGCCCTTCCTCCTGCTCCGGGATGGGGAGGCCGTGCCCGTGGAACGCCGGTTGCTGGGGCGTCCCCGCTGGGGCAATCGCATCCTCCAGGTCTCGGAGTTCGAAACAAACATCGGGGATCGCATCCTGCTCTATTCCGATGGCGTCACCCAGGCCGGCATGGGCACCGAGGAACTGCCCCTGGGCTGGGGGGAACCTGAGGCCCAGGCCTTCATCCTCGAGAGGCTGCGGCAGTATCCGGCCCTCTCCGCCCGGCGATTGGCCGAAGTGGTGGTGGACCGCGCGGTGGGCTACGACGGCGGCCTGCCGGGGGATGACATCACCTGCGGGATCCTCTGCTTCCGGCATCCCCGCCAGATGTATGTGATCACGGGGCCCCCCTACGAGGAATCCCGGGACCCCGAATACGCCCGCCTGGTGGAGGAGCCCGGCGTGAAGAAGGTCGTCTGTGGCGGCACCACCTCCAATATCGTCGCCCGGGAATTGCGGCGGGAGATCGAGATGGATCTGAGCGAATACGACCGGGAGGTCCCCATGCCCTCCCACATGGAAGGGGTGGAACTGGTGACCGAGGGCTGCCTGACCCTGGGCAAGCTCGGGGACTATCTCGAGTTCGGGCCTCCGCCCCACCGCCGCAACGCCGCCACCCGCCTCATGGAACTCCTCCTGGAGAGCGATGTCATCTCCTTCCAGGTGGGTACCCGGGTGAACCAGGCCCATCAGGATCCCACGCTCCCCATCGAGTTGGATATCCGCCGCAACGTCATCAAGCGTCTGGCGGGGCTGCTGGAGGCCAAGTATCTCAAGAAGGTCCATGTCACGTACTACTAGAGGAGACCGGAATGGACACGATCGTCGTGACCGTTTGCGCGGGCACCACCTGCGTGGTGATGGGCGGTTCCCATCTTCTGATGCTGGAAGAACAGCTGCCCGAGCATCTGCGGGGCCGGGTCCGGGTGAGGGGGGCGCGCTGCCTGGAACTCTGCGATGGTCGCAACCCCAATGAGGCCCCCTACGTGAAAATCGGCGATGAAATCTTGGCGGATGCCACCCTGCCGCGAATCCTAGAGCGCCTGGAGGTCCTGGCGGCCTCCCGGGAAGGGTGAACGATGCAGCCCGATAACAACACCACCCGCATCCGCCGGGAGCTCATGGTCAAGCTGGCCCGGCACCTCTTCGAGGGCACGCTGCTGGAACGCATCGACCGCCTCCCGGTGGAAATCCGCCCCCGGAACTACCGCGGCCAGCGCCTGCGGTGCTGCATCCACACAGAGCGCGCCATTCTGCGCTACCGGATCATGGCCCTCATGGGCTTCAATATTGGAGATGAGACCGACGAGCTGAAACCCCTGTCCGAGTATGCAGGAGAGGCCCTTGCCCGCGAGGCACGGGATCCCCGGGTGCTCACCGTCATCGACGACGCCTGCAGCGCCTGCGTCAAGAGCCGCTACTTCGTCACCAACGCTTGTCAGGGCTGCATGGCCCGGTCCTGCGTGCTGAACTGCCCGAAGAAGGCGATCACCTTCGAGGGGGGGCAATCCAAGATCGACCCCGATCTCTGCGTGAACTGCGGGCGCTGCGTGGACATGTGCCCCTTCCACGCCATCGTGCGGGTGCCTGTGCCCTGCGAGGAGGCCTGCCCTGTGGGGGCTATCACCCGTGGGGATTCCGGCAAACAGACGCTGGACCACGAGGGTTGCGTCCACTGCGGCAAGTGTATGCAGGCCTGCCCCTTCGGCGCTATCGTGGAGCAGTCGGAGTTCCTGGAGATCCTGCGGGCCCTGGGAGAAGAGAGGCCCGCCGTGGCCCTCTTCGCCCCGGCCCTCCTGGGTCAGTTCGAGGCCTCCCCGGAGCAACTCGCGAGCGCCTTGAAGGCGCTGGGTTTCAGTCAGGTGGCCGAGGTGGCTGCCGGAGCCGATCGCACCACGGAAGCCGAAGCCGAGGAACTGATCGAGCGCCTGGAGGCGGGGGATCCCTTCATGACGACCTCCTGCTGTCCGGCCTACACGGACCTGGTTCGCAAGAACCTGCCCGCCTTGGCGCCGCGCATCTCCCACACGCCGACCCCCCTGCATTTCACCGCGGAGATGGCCGCGGCGCGGTTCCCGGAGGCCCTGCGGGTCTTCATCAGCCCCTGCGTGGCCAAGCGGAGGGAGGCTCTCGCCGACCCATTGGTGGATCGCGTGCTGACCTTCGAGGAACTGGGCGCGGCCCTGGTGGCCAAGGGCGTCGATGTCGGTCAATGCCAAGGGACCGCGCCAGAGCTGGGGGCCACGGCCCAGGGGCGGGGCTATGCCATGGAGGGGGGCGTGCGGGATGCCGTGGCCCGCCGCATCGGTGACAGGGTCGTGCTCAGGCCCGACAAGCTCTCCGGTCTGGGGAAGGATATGCTGCGCCAACTCAAGGTCTATGGGGCCGGGAAGGGCGTCGGGAACTTCCTGGAATGCATGTCCTGCGAAGGGGGCTGCGTCAATGGCCCCTGCGTGGTGGCCGATCCCCGCATCTCCCGCCGCAAGCTGGAGGCCACACTGAAGGAAAGCGGGATCGCCGTGGTGTAAATCGGCGAGCGTGTGGGTCGGAACGCCGAATCCTGTCTCAGCGCCCTTGGCAGGCCTGGAGGGTATTCATCATCAGTCCGGCCCGGGTGAGCAGGCCCACGCCCCCGGGCACGGGGGTGACGGCGCTGGCCACCTCCATGGCCTCCTGGAAGCGCACGTCGCCGCAGAGGACGCCGCCCTTGGTCTTCAGGGTCTCCAGCTTGCGGGGTTCCTTGGCGAAGATCCGCTCCGCCAGGGCCAGGTCCTCCACGCGGTTGATGCCCACGTCCACCACCACGGCGCCGGGCTTGATCCAAGAGCCCTCCACCATGCCGGGCCGACCCACGGCGGCCACCAGGAGATCGGCCTCCCGACAGAGGGCGGGGAGGTCTACCGTGCGGCTATGGGCGATGGTGACGGTGGCGTGCTCCTCCAGCAGCATGAGGGCCATGGGCTTGCCCACGATCTCGCTGCGGCCCAGGACCACCGCCCGAGCCCCCTTCAGGGGCACACCGTAGGCCTTGAGCATGTTCATCACGGCGCTGGGGGTGCAGGGGCGCAGTCCGGGCAGGCCTTCCAGCAGCAGTCCCTGGTTCATGGGGTGGAAGCCGTCCACGTCCTTGGCTGGCGCGATGCGATGCAGGGCCCCCTTGGAATCCAGGCCCTTGGGCAGGGGCAGTTGGACCAGGAGGCCGTCCACGGTGGGGTCGGTGTTCAGGCTATCGATGAGGGCCTCCAGCTCGGTCTGACTTGCCTCGGCCGGGAGGCGGTATTCCAGGGAGCGGATGCCCGTCTTGGCGCAATCCGTGACCTTGCCCTTCACGTAGACCTGGCTGGCGGGGTCTTCCCCCACAAGGACCACCGCCAGGCAGGGCGGGCGCAGTCCGGCCTTGAGCCGGGCGTCTACGGCCTGTTTGACTTCCTCGAGCATGCGGGCGGCATGAGCCTTGCCATCCAGGATCTGGGCCATGAAAACCTCCGGGCGAACTTCCAGGGTGACGCAAAGGGGGGACAAGGCGAAGGGATGAAGACCGGGGGGCTCCCGCCCTTGAATCTCCATTGTTTGTCAAGGCGATTCCCGGTAGACTCAGCGGTTGAATCTGGCCTTGCCTGCCGGGTTCGGGGATTTCGCCGAAAAACGGAGACCTCGAATGCGAACGGGCTTTGTCGGGTGGGTTCGCCCGCCTCTTCCGGGTTTCAGGGAACACACAATGGATCTCCAGAAAGTTCATGCACCCATCGAACGCCAGCTCGGCCTCCTCGGCTTCGAGCTGGTGAGCCTGGAATCCGTTCAGGAGGGCCGGGATGCGATCCTCCGGCTCTACATCGATCATCTCGACGCCCAGCGTCCCGTCACCCTGGACGATTGTGTGGCGGCCAACGATGGCCTGGTGGCCTGGATGGACGTGGAATTCCCTTCCCTGCGAGAGGAAATCGGACTGGAGATCTCCAGTCCCGGCCTGGAGCGCCCCCTCACGAAGCCCGCGCACTACCGGCGCTTTGCCGGGCGGCTCTGCCGCATCCAGACCGCCCAGCCCCTCAATGGCCAGAAGCGCTTCAAGGGCTGGATTGGCGAAGTCACGGCCGAGCAGGTGACCGTGGAGGAGGATGGTGTCCTGAAGACCATTCCCTTCGAGGCCATCCAAAAGGCGCGTCTCGCGCCTTTTGACGAGAACAGCGCTCCTCCCCCCAAGCAGGTCCGGCGGGCGGAAGCCGAACAGGAAGGCCTCGACTCTCAGCGGGGAAGTCTGAGCCCACAGGGCGAAGAGACAAAGACCCCTAAACCCCGGATCGTGGCCCCGGCCGCGCCCGACGCATCAGCCGATGTAGAGAAAAGCCTCGGCGAGGAGATCTAGAATGGCAGTTGTAGCCACCAGCTTTTTCGATAGCGTGAAGATGATTTCCGCCGAAAAGAACATCCCTGAAGAGGATGTCTTCAATGCCGTGGAGGAAGCCCTCGTCAAGGCGGCGGAGAAGTATTTCCAGAGTCTGGACTTCTACGGCAACTTCCAGGCCCAGATGGACCGGGAGACCGGCGAGTTCCACGTCTATGCCCTCAAGCAGGTCGTGAAGGAAGTCGAAGAAGAGGACCTGGAGATCAGCCTGGAGGAGGCCCAGGGCCTGAATCCGGATGCGGCCGAGGGCGACACCCTCTGGCTGCCCCAGGACACCAGCCAGCTGGGCCGCATCGCCGCCCAGGCCGCCAAGCAGGTGCTCGTGCAGAAGGTGCGCGAGGCCGAGCGGGAGCGGGTCTATATCGATTTCGCCGACCGCATGGGCGAAGTGGTGGTGGGCGAGGTGAAGCGCTTCGAGAAGAGCGCCATCGTCCTGGAAGTCGACCGCGTCGAGGCCATGCTGAAGCGCAGCGAGGCCCTGCGGGGTGACCGCTTCGACAAGGGGCAGCGCATCAAGGTGGTCATCGTCAGCGTGGACAAGAGCGCCAAGGATCCCCAGGTGCAGGTGAGCCGCACCGATCCCAGGCTGCTGGTAAAACTCTTCGACCAGGAAGTGCCTGAGATCCACGATGGCACCGTGGTCATTCGCTCCTGCGTCCGGGAAGCCGGCGATCGTGCCAAGGTGGCGGTCCAGAGCGTCGATCCCGATGTGGATCCCGTGGGCGCCTGCGTGGGCCTGAAGGGCAGCCGCGTCCAGGCCATCATCCGCGAACTCAAGAACGAGAAGATCGATATCGTCCGCTTCGACGAGGAGATCACGCGCTTCATCGCCAATGCGCTGAATCCGGCCAAGGCTCTGCGGGTCAATATCCTGGATCTGGAGACCCGGCGCGTCGAGGTGGTGGTGGACGACGAACAGCTCTCCATCGCCATCGGCAAGCGCGGTCAGAATGTCCGCCTGGCCGCCAAACTCACGGGCTGGAATATCGATGTCCGCAGCGAGGGCGAGAAACGCCGGGATGCCGAAGAGGCCATGGGCATCGCGATGCCCGAGGCGCCGGTCGCCCAGGAAGTGTCGGCTCCCACTTCGAACCTCCTCACCGAACTCGGTGCGGTCGAGGGCCTGGATGAATCCATGGCCGAAAAACTCGCCGCGGCGGGCTATACCGATGCCAAATCTCTCTACACCGTGACTGCCGAGCAGCTCCTCGGCGTCGAAGGCCTGGAACAGGATCTCGCCTTCCGGCTGATCGATGCTGTGCATGAGCGCTTCGGAGAGTAGGCTGGTAACTGAAGCTCTTCCATGACCCACAACGATCGAGGTACGCCCTTTCATGCTGCGCATCAACCAATTCGCCAAAGATCAAGGTGTGAGTAACCACGAGGTCATCGAGGTGCTCGAGAAGCGCCTGGGTCTCGCTGGAAAGAGCCACAGCTCTAATCTCACGGACGACCAGATCGCCGTGCTCAAGCGGGCCTTCGAGTCCAAGAATAAGGGTGGGGAGGAATCCACGCCCCTGGCGCTTCACGGGGCCACGGCCGCCGTGAGGATCGTGAAGGCTGCCCCCAGCGCCCCGGCGCCGGTGGCTGTCCCTGCGCCGCCTCCTCCGGCCGTCCTCCTCAAGAAGGCTCCCATGCCCGAGCCCTCTCCGGCTCCTGTGGAAGAAATCCGGGTCGAGCAACCGGAACCGGCGTCCACCCCTGTTCCGGTGGTCTCCTCGGCGGCCGTTGCTCCCGTGCCCCCCACTCCCACAAAGGCCGAAGTGATTCCTGTGCCCGAAGTCCGGACGGCAGAACCCTCCCCGGAACCCATTCCCGTTCCCCAGACCTTTTCCCATCTGCGCCTATCGCAGACTCCGGCTCCCACCCCCAAGGTCCAGGAACCCGCGCGCTACATCCAGCTTCCCCAGCAGTCCGCTCCCCGACCGAAGGCCGAGGTCGGCGCCAAGGCCGTCGTCCAGCGACCGGGCCAGTCCAATCAGGTGCAGCGCTCCGGCATGCCGCAGCCCGAGAGGGCCGTCCTGCCCATGGCCACCAATACGGGCAAGGGCGCTGTGAAGCATGAATCTACGCCGGGGCCCGCGGCGCGCCGCTTCTCGGCCCTGCCCTCCATCAGCCAGCTCCAGCCCGAGGGCGGCTTCACCAAGATCACCATGTCGGATACCCCGGCTCCGGCCCCCAGGTCTCAGCAACCGGCCCGGTACATCCAGCTTCCTCCGCCCCGGCCCGTGGGTGGCCCCTCCAGTCGCCCCAGCGGGCCTGGCAGTCGCCCCAGTGGTCCCGGCAGCCGCCCCAGCGGACCCGGCAGTCGCCCCAGCGGACCCGGTGCTCGGCCCAGCGGACCCTATCGTCCCAGCGGCCCCGGCGGCCGTCCCGGTGGCCCCGGTCGCGGGCCCTCGATCCCCAATACCGGCCCCATCGACCCCAACGCCCAGAAGGGCCCCGGTCGCGGCGCCTCCGCCCACGGCAAGAAGAAGAAGGGCTACACCAAGGTTCAGCAGGAGATGGATCTCAAGCTGCGCCAGCCCCGCTCCCGCGCCCAGCAGATCGCCACCGAATACATCGAAGAGGAGATCGGCATCGCCATGCTCTCCGAGGGCGTGACGGTGAAGGAACTGGCCGAGAAGTGCAACCGCGCCGCCAAGGACGTGATGGCCAAGCTGCTCCATCGCGGCATCTTCGTCACCATCAACCAGCCCCTGGATACCGAGCTGGCCAAGGAAGTGGCCCGGGAATTCGGCTACCTGGCCGATATCGTCTCCTTCGAAGAGGATGTCCAGCTGGCTCAGGAAGAGGGCAACGAGAGCCTCGGCGAGAAGCTGCCCCGCTCCCCCGTGATCACCATCATGGGCCACGTGGATCACGGCAAGACCTCGCTGCTGGACGCCATCCGCAAGACCAAGGTGGCCGCCGGTGAGGCCGGTGGAATCACCCAGGCCATCGGCGCCTACCATGTGGACGTGAAGGATCCCAATACGGGTCTGATGCGTCAGGTGGTCTTCATCGATACGCCCGGTCACGAAGCCTTCACCAAGATGCGGGCTCGCGGCGCCAAGGTCACCGATATCGTGGTCCTGGTGGTGGCCGCCGATGATGGCGTGATGCCTCAGACCATCGAGGCCATCAACCACACCAAGGCTGCCGATGTGCCCATGATCGTGGCCATCAACAAGATCGATAAGCCCGGCGCCAACGCCGATCATGTCCAGCAGATGCTCCTGCAGCACAATATCCAGACCGAGACCTATGGTGGGGATGTGCCCAGCGTGGGGGTCTCCGCCAAGACCAAGGAGGGCATCCCGGAACTGCTCGAGACACTCCTGCTCATGGCCGACATGAAGGAACTCAAGGCCGTCTACGATTGCCGCGCCGCAGGCAGCATCCTGGAAGCCAAACTGGACCGCGGTCGCGGTCCCGTGGCGACCGTGCTGGTGCAGCAGGGCACCCTGAAGGCCGGGGATATCTTCGTGGCAGGCGCCACCATGGGCCGTGTCCGCGCCATGTTCGATGACCAGGGGAACCGCGTCACCGAGGTGGGCCCCTCCAATGCCGTGCAGATCCTGGGTTTCGAGGAAGTCCCCATGTCGGGCGACAACTTCCAGGTGGTGGAGGACGAGGCCAAGGGCCGTTCCATCGTGGCCTTCCGTCAAGAGAAGGCCAAGGCCTCCGCCCAGGCCCGGCAGCGGGTCACCCTGGAGAACCTCTTCAGCACCCTCAAGGAAGGCCAGATCAAGGAGCTTCCCCTCATCATCAAGGCCGATACCTCCGGTTCCGTGGAATCCCTGGTGGGCAGCCTGGATAAGCTGGGCACTGAGAAGGTGCGGGTGCGGATCATCCATGCCGCCGCCGGCACCGTCACCGAGAATGATGTGCTGCTGGCCGAGGCCTCCAAGGCCACCATCATCGCCTTCGGCGTCAAGGCCGAGCGCAAGACGGCGGACCTGGCCCAGGAAGAGGGCGTGGAGATCCGGTATCACGAGATCATCTACAAGGTGACCGAGGAGATCACGGCGGCCATGGTCGGCCTCCTGGACGCCACGGACAAGGAGACCATCCAGGGTCTGGCGGAGGTTCGCCAGCTCTTCAAGATCGACAAGAACATGATCGCGGGTTCCTTCGTCACTGAAGGCAAGGTCCAGAAGGGCTACAAGGTCCGCGTGAAGCGGGGCGAAGAGATCCTCTGGGATGGCGGCCTGAAGAGCCTCAAGCGCTTCAAGGAGGATGTCCACGAGGTGAAGAACGGCCTCGATTGCGGCATCAGCCTCGATGGGTTCGACGCCCTGAAGGAAGGCGATATCCTGGAGTTCTACACCCACGAGAAAATCACGGCCACGAGCCTTTCGTAGCTTTGACGCACGTGAAGGAGGCCGGGCCCCATAGGTTCGGCCTCTTTTTGATTATGGTAAGGTGAGCCCATGGATTCCCGGAAACGCGCGCGTGGTTTTACGCTCCTTGAACTCATCACGGCCATGACGATCCTGGCCCTGCTGACCTCCGTGGGCATCGTGGGCTACCGCCACCAGATCCGGGGGGCGAAGGAGGCCGTGCTCAAGGAGGATCTCTTCCAGCTCAACCATGGCCTGGAGCAGTACCGGGCCGACCGGGGGAAGTATCCGGCCAGCATCGACCGCCTGCGGGAACTGGGCTATCTGCGTGGGATCCCCGTGGATCCCATGACCGGTTCCAAGGACACCTGGACCTACGATATGGAGGCTCCGGATCCGGAGAACCCCGAGGCCGAGGTGGGGATCTTCCGCATCCGCAGCGGCTCCACGGATATCGGGGATAACGGCATGCCGTACAACGAGTGGAGCTTCTGAAGCCATGCCGGAAGCGACCCTGCGCCGTATGGACGCGCTCTCCCAGGCCCTGCTCCTGCTCTGGGTGGGCATGGCCCTGGGCTTCCTCTTTCTGGGCCCCCCGACCCTCCAGGCCCTGGGTCGCCTGGATGGCGTCGCCTGGGCGGC
The DNA here is from genome assembly GCA_963664825.1 of uncultured Holophaga sp. Classification (GTDB taxonomy): domain Bacteria; phylum Acidobacteriota; class Holophagae; order Holophagales; family Holophagaceae; genus JAYREN01. Next base: position 902,090 of record OY761614.1, on the reverse strand, counting down.
CTTCGCGCTGGCCCTGGCCTTGAGTTGGGGTGCCCGCTGGCTGGGGGACTTCCAGGAAAAGGATGGCATCGGTCCCCTGCGGCTCTGGAGCGCCGCCGTGCTGGCCGCCCTGCTCATGTGTTTCGCCAGCGCCTTTCTCGTGACACCTAGGATGGCGTTCTACAACGGCCGGATGGTTGCTGCCACCCCATCCCTTTCCCAGGATCCTTCCGATCGCGCGGCTTTCGGCCGGGCCCAGGGCGTCTCCAGGCAGATGCTGGTCCTGAGGATGCTGCTGGCCCTGGGACTCGCCGCGGGCGTCGGATTTTTGCCGAAGTCCAAAGAGGCATAGGCCCCGGGTTGGGAGAGGCTAGACACTCACCCCTTCACATCCACCGGCTGCACCTTGTCGCCCTCCTTGGAGGTGACCGGCGGGTTGAGGAGCACCCGGTCCCCGGCCTTCAGTCCACCCAGTACCCGGACGCGGGTGCCGCTATCCTCCCCCAGCAGGATGGGGCGGAGGCTCAGCCTCTGGTCCGGGCCCACCACCACGGCGAAGGTCTTGTCGCCCTTCAGGAGGACTCCCTCGGAGGGGATCTCCAGCCTGCCGGGTTCTGGAGCCAGCTTCAGGGAGATCTGCACGGAGCCTCCGGCCAGGAAGGCCCCATCCCGGTTATCGAGATCGGCCTCCGCCAGGAGGGTGCGGGTCTTGGGATCCAGGGCCCCGGCGAAGCGCGCCACCTTCACGGTGCGCGCGAGATCCGGGCGGTCTGCGGGACGCACCAGGATCTCCTGGCCCACCTTGACCAGAGGCGCCACCTGCTGATCCAGATAGAAGCTTACCCGCAGGCGGCCCACCTGGGCCAGGGCGAGGATGGGCTGGGCGCTGGTGCTGTTGCTGGCGTTCTGGATGAGGGCGCCGGGGTCGGCGAAACGCTGGGTGATGACGCCGGGGAAGGGGGCCACCACGTTTCGGTAGCTCTGAAGGACGCCCTGGGAGGCCAGTTTTTCCTCGGCGATGCGGGCGGCGGCTTCGGCGTCTCCCAAATCCTGGGCGCTGATGATGCCCTGGCGGCCCAGTTGGCGCACGCGCTCGGCCTGGCGGCGCTTGTTCTGCGCGTCCGCCCTGAGGGCCTGGGCATCCCGGTCCACCTCCGTGGATTCGATCACGGCCAGCACCTGGCCCTGGCGCACGGGGCTGCCCTTGTCCACGCGGATCTCCCGCAGGAAGCCGCTCACCTTGGCGTAGAGGGTGGTGGAGACGTAGGGCATGGCCTCACCGGAGAGCTCCAGCAGCCGGGCATCCCCGCTCGAGCCCGCCAGGGCCACACGCACGCGGGGGCCTGCCTCGGCTTGCGCGTGCAGAAGCTGGCCCTCATGGCGCACACCGGAGCGCTGCACGGCCCACAGGAGGGTGACGGAGGATGCGGCCACGATCAGGAGGGCGATGCCTCCCAGGCGGAGGCGGGAGAAACTCGGATCCATGCTCATGCTTCACTTCCTTGCTGTTCGGTGTCGAAGCGTTGGTCCAGCAGGTGTGCCGTGGGCGGCTTCCTGCGGAAGAGGCTGTAGACCACGGGCACGATGAAGAGCGTGACCACCGTGGCCATGAGCAGACCCCCGATCACGGCGCGGCCCAGGGGCGCGTTCTGGCTGCCCGCCTCGCCCAGGGCCAGGGCCATGGGCACCATGCCGAGGATCATGGCCAGGGCTGTCATCAGCACGGGGCGCAGGCGGGTCTGGCCCGCGAGGCGGGCGGCCTCGAGAGCCGATAGATCGGGGTTGGCCACCCGCGCGTCGTTGGCGCAGCTCACCAGCAGGATCGAGTTGGAGGTGGCGATGCCCACCGCCATGATGGCGCCCATCAGGGATTCCACATTGAGGGTCGTGCCCGTGAGGGCCAGCATCCACAGGATGCCCACCAGGGCGCCGGGCACGGAAAACAGGATGATGAAGGGATCCAGCCAGCTCTGATAGAGCACCGCCATGAGCAGATACACCAGGACGATGGCGATGATCAGGCCTCCCCCCAGGTTCCGGAAGGCCTCCGTCATGACTTCGAATTGTCCTCGGATGTGGATGCGCGTGGCGGGGGGCAGCTGTCCCAGGGATTGGATCTGCCTTTGGATATCCCCGGCCACCGCCCCCAGATCCCGGCCCTCCACGCTGGCCATCACGTCCATCACCCGCTGCACCGTGGCGTGATTGACCTCGTTGGGAACGCTCATCCGCTGCAGGCTGGCGAAATTGGAGAGGGGCTCGGACGGGGGCTGGGAGGCCGGGCCCGTCGTCGGGGTGCCGCTCTGGAGGAAGGTCGCCCCTCCCGGCAGGCTGAAGGGCGTGGCCATCAGGGCCTGGGGCGAGGTCATCTGGGAGAGGGGCGCCTTCACGGCCACGGTGTAGTTCACCCCTGTCACGGGATCCAGGTAGAAGGAGGGCGCCAATTGGCCATTGCCCGAGAGGCCTACCAGCAGGCCATTGGCCACCGCCTGCTGGGTGAGGCCCAGGCGGGCGGCCTGGAGTCGGTCCACCTCCACCCGGTAGGCCGGGGCATTCACCACCTGCTTCAGCCGCACATCCACGGCGCCGGGCACCTGCCGCAGGGCAGTTTCCAGGCGGCGCGCCACCTCGGCGCTGGCGGCCAGGTTCGGCCCCTCGATCTGCACATCGATGGGCGCCGGGACTCCGAAGTTGAGCACCTGGCTCATGATGTCTGCGGACTGGAAGTAGAAGCTCACCCCCGGGAAGCGCCGGGGCAGTTCCTCCCGGAGGAGATTCATGTAGCGCCGGGTGGGATGGTGCTCCTTCTGGAGGGAGATGAAGATATCGGCATCCTGGCTCGTCACGTTATCCGAGGGGATGAAGGCTAGGTTGAAGGAACTGGGCATCCCGATGTTGCTATTGACGGTGGTCAGCTCTCGGGCGGGCACGCATTCCCGGATGGTGCGTTCCACCTCGGTCACCACGCGCTCGGTCTCCTCCAGGCGCAGGCCCGCAGGGGCGCGCACATGGAGTTTCATCAGCCCCGAATCCACCGCGGGGAAGAAATCCTGGCCCAGGAAGAAAAGGAGTCCCAGGCTGATGAAGGCGAAGGCCGCACCGGCCGCCAGCACGAAATTCCGATGGTGCAGTACGCGATCCAGGACGCGCATGTAGGCGGCCTGGAAGCGGCTGAAGCCCCGTTCCCTCCAGGCATTGAAGCGGGCCATTCTGTCCAGGGGGGACCGCCCGGCCGCGTCCGGGAAGTCGTCCAATGGGATATTGGGAACCAGCCCGGCCTCTACGTCCTCCCTGGGACCCCCGCTGCGAACGTGGGTCAAGCCCGCATTCGCAGCCTGGCCCTTCGGTGTGTGAATGTCCTTCCCCAGGAGCATGCGGGCCAGTGTCGGCACCAGCGTGCGGGAGAGGAGGTACGAGGCCAGCATGGAGAAGACCACGGCCATGGCCAGGGGCGTAAAGAGGAATTTCGCCGGTCCCACCAGCAGCAGCACCGGGAAGAACACGATGCAGATGGCCAGGGTGGCCACGATGGCGGGCACGGCGATCTGGCTGGCGCCATCCAGGATGGCCACCGTGAGCGGCTTGCCCAGGGCGTAGTTGCGGTGGATATTCTCCACCTCCACCGTGGCGTCATCCACCAGCATGCCGACGGCGAGGCTGAGGCCGCCCAGCGTCATGATATTGAGGGTCTGGCCCGAGAGCTTCAGGCCGATGATGCCCACGAAGATGGCCAAGGGGATGCTCGTGCAGACCAGGAGCATGCTGCGCCAGGAACCCAGGAAGAAGAGGACCATCAGGGAGACGAGCAGGGAGGCGATGACGCCTTCCTTCACCACATCCGAGATGGCACCCCGCACGAAGCGGCTCTGATCGAAGTCGAAGTTCAGCTCCAGCCCCTTGGGGGCCGCGGCCTTGATGAGGGGCAGCATCTCCTTGGCTGCGTCCACCACCGCCAGCGTGCTGGCATCGGACTTCTTCAGGATGGCCAGGTAGGTGGCCCGGTGGCCGTTGACCCTCACGATGTTCGACTGGTCGGCGTGACCGTCATAGACCTGGGCCACGTCCCGCAGATAGATGGCCGAACCGTTCACCAGCTTCAGCGGGAGGCTCCGCAGTTCCTCCACCTTGGAGGGGTTGGAGTTCGTGAGGATGGGCATCTCCTGGGTCCCGAAGCGGGCGAGCCCCGCCGGCGTGATGACGTTCTCGGAGGAGAGCGCCGTGAGCACATCCGCAGGACTGAGGCCCCTGGCCGCCAGCTTGGCGGGATCCAGGTCCACGGAAATCTGGCGGCTCCGGCCGCCGAAGGGGGCAGGCGTGGAGAGACCGGGGATCGTGAAGAGGCGCAGGCGGATGACGTTGGTGGCGTGGTCGTAGATCTGCTGCTCGGAGAGCGACTCGCTCTTGGCCGTGAGCTGCACCACGGGTACGTTGCTGGCGTTGAATTGGATGATATTGGGGGGCGTCATGCCCGGGGGCAGGACGCGCAGGACGGTGCTGCAGGAGGAGGATATCTGGGCGATGGCCGCGCCGATATCCGTGCCGGCCTGGAAGTAGACGCGCAGGATGCCCACGCCCTGGATGCTCTGGGAATCGATGCGCTCGATGCCATTGACGGTGGTGGACATGGTCCTTTCGCTGACGCCCACCACCCGGCGCTCCATCTCCTCGGGACTCAGGCCCCCGTAGCTCCACACGACGGCCACCACGGGGATATCGATGCTGGGGAAGATATCCACCGGCATCCGCAGCATGGAGAGGACACCCATGAGCAGCACCAGGAGGCACATCACGGCGACAGTGTAGGGGCGGCGCAGGGCCAGCCGGACGATCCACATGGGGCTTCCTCAGGGTTGGGACGGCGCGGCCAAGGTTGCGTCCATCCGGTCCAGGTTGTGCTTGAGTTTGAGGAGGAGGGCCCGCAGGGCCTTCTTCTCCTGGCCGTCCAGGCCCTGCTCAAGGCCTCCCCGGATGGTTTCCCGGAAGGCCTGTAGGCGCCCCACCAGAGCATGTCCCTCGGAGGTCAGTTCCAGGCGGAGCTTGCGGCCATGCTCGGGGTGCGGGAGCACCTCCACCCAGTTCTTGCGCTGGAGCGCCTGCAGGATGCGGGTGGTGGTGGGCTTATCGAGGCCCAAGGCCCCGGCCAGTTCCCGGTGGCAGAGGCCAGGTTTGTTCGCCAGGGCGCGGAGCACCTGGTACTGCTGGGGTGTGATCCCATAGGGCGCCAGGAGGTGCCAGGAGACCTGCCGCAGGCGGCTGCGGACCACGGTGAGCATCAGGGGAAGGCCAGCCTCTTCCCAGGGGACGAGTAGTTGCATAAGCAACAATCTTGTCCCCAAAGGGTTCCGCTGGCAACCCGAGGGGGCCAGATGCCATGGGGAGGGTCCCAATTGCAGAAGGCCGGACTCTGGTTTTGGCTTGTTTAGGCGGGATCCGGATCTTCCCAGGCCTCCCGTTCCCGGGGCTTGGGGGCTCCCGGGATGAGGTCCATGAGCCAGCTTCGCACATCCTCCAGGCCATCCCGGGTGAGGGCGCAGGTGAGGGCGGCGCCGGGGTGCTGGCGCTTGAGATCCAGGCGCCGGGGGCGGGGCAGGCGGTCCACCTGGTTGAGGATGAGGAGGCGCGGCTGGTCCCCGCATCCGATATCCCGCAGGGTGGCGCCCACCACCTTGAGCTGCTCGTCCAGTTCGGGGCTGGCGGCGTCGGCCACCACTAATAGGGCGTCCGCCGTGCGGACCTCGCCCAGGGTGGAGCGGAAGGCCGCCACCAACTGGTGGGGGAGCTTGCGGATGAAGCCCACCGTATCGCTCAGCAGCACGTGGCGGGGTTCGGTGGCGCCTTCGTCCCAGCCCAGGTAGGCCTTGCGGGTGGTGGTGTCCAGGGTGGCGAAGAGCATGTCCTGGGGCTCGCCTTCGCCGGTGAGGGCCTTCAAGAGGCTGGTCTTGCCGGCGTTGGTGTAGCCCACTAGCGAGATGCGCGGAATGCCTGGGGCCCGGCCCTGGCGCTGGGTTTCCCGGACCTGCTCCAGATGCTGCAGCTCTTTCTTGAGCTGGCTGATGCGCAGGCGCGTCATGCGCCGGTCCACCTCGATCTGGGTCTCCCCGGGGCCCCCCCGCAACCCTACGCCGCCGCCCTGGCGCTCCAGGTGCGTCCAGGCTCCCTTCAGCCGGGGCAGCTCGTATTCGTAGCGGGCCAGCTCCACCTGGGCCTTGGCCTCCCGGCTCTTGGCCCGCTGTTCGAAGATGGCCAGGATGAGGCCCGTGCGGTCCAGGCAGCTCATGCCGGTGGTCTTCTCGATATTGCGCACCTGACTGCCGGAGAGCTCGTCATCGCAGATGAGGATCGCGGCCTGCTGGCGCCGGGCTTCATCGGCCACGGCCTCGATCTGGCCCTTCCCGTAGAAGAGGCGGGCATCCACCAGGGATCTCCGGAGCTGCTGGCTGCCGATGGGTTCCATGCCGCAGGCCCGCGTCAGCTCCGCCAGTTCGCTGAGGTGCTCCTGGATATCCGCCTCCCGGTCTTGGGGGCCCTGGTGGGCGAGGAGGAAACAGCGGGTCAGGCGTTCGGTCATGGCTTCGAGGGTATCGGAAATAGCCCAGGATGGCCCCTGGGTCTATGCACCATTCTCAAGCCGGGGCCAAGGTGGGACGATGCATAGGAAACATTGGCGGAGTCCATGGCCCTGTTCAGTTTTGGAAAGGACAAGCGGGAGGTCGGCATCTCCGACTTGGTGATGGCCTATCTCGAAGACGCCCAGCGCGTGCGCAGTCCCTTCTTGGTCCGGGATAGCCGCAAGAGGGAGTGCTCGGCCGTGCTCCAGGCCCTGGATGAGAAGGCCGGGACCCTGAACCTCCAGGTGGCTGGCTCCTTCTCCCTGGAAAAGGGGGCCGAGGCCGAGTTGGTCTTCATCCACGAGAACCTGCGGCTGGGCGCCACCACCCGGGTGGTGGAGGTCCGCGGGGGCACCCTCACCCTGGAGATTCCCGAGGCACTGGAACTCCTGGAGCGGCGCAAGCAGCCCCGGGCGCGGCTGAACGCCAAGGAGGGGGCGACTCTCACGGGCCTCAGCAGCCTCTTCGAAGGGGTGGGGATCACCGGTGTGCTGGAGAACCTCTCCGAGAGCGGATGTCGGGTGCGGGTGGAAAAGGCGATGAACATCAAGGACCAGAAGAAGCTCGGCATCGGCACGGCCCTGCTGCCCGTGGGGCACACCTTCATGATCCTCAAGCTCAACAAGGTGCCCCGCTGCCCGGCGGTGATGGAGATGGGGGGCAGGGTCGCCTACCTGGATAGCAATGCCGGGGGACTGGCGCTGGGCATCCGCTTCGAGAAATCCGAATTCGCGGGAGCCATCCGGAACATGGTCTCCAATCGGGCGGGGAGCATTCCCAGCGCCGTCCCCCCCAAGGCCCGGCGCCGGGCACTCGAGCCCGAGGCGGAACCGGCTCCCCGCATGGAACGAGCGGAAAAACCCATCGCGGACAAAACCGTCGAGGCACTCCCTCTTGCGGCGCATGTGGCGGTGCCCTCGGAGACGCCTGAGCCCCTGCCGCCCGTTCCCGCTGGTGAGGGGGCAGGCCTGAGCCGCAATACGGCGCTTCTGCGCCTCAAGAAGCGTTCCCGGGCGGTGGTGATCCTGGCCTCAGCGGGGCCTGGCGGACTCCTGCGCGATCATTTCCTGGAGGAAGGCTATGGCCGGGTCCTGCTGGCGCTAGGCTGGGACGAAGTGGTGGCCCATCTCCAGGAGCCCGGAGTCGGCCTGCTCTTCATCGATACCCAGATGCCTCTACTGGAATCCATGGAGATGGCCCAACGGCTTCGGGACGCAGGCATGCAGCTCCCGGCCATCGTGCTCGCCGCCGAGGAGGTGTCCAGGGCTCTGGTGGTGGCGGCGCAACGGGCCGGGATCTCCCAGCTGCTGGTCAAGCCCTACGCCCTGGACGAAGCCCTCTCCCAGCTGGCGGAACAGCAGATGGGACTGGGCTGATGCCTCATACCGATTCGCATTCAATAATCTAGAATGTAGTCGGGCGTTCGAAGTCGCTCCGCATCGCAGCCTCGGCCCCTGGCCGGTCTGCGCTGCTGCGCTTGACGCGCTCTGCTTCGCAGATCGCTATCTTCGAACGCACCCTGGTATCAGTCCCTCCACTCCACGCCGGGGGCCTGGGAGGCGAAAAAGGTCTCCAGCTCCGGGCGTTCCGGGAAGATGCCATCCAGGATCAGGGTCTGATCCATTTCGGCGTTGCGGGCCCGGGAGACCAGGAAGCCCTTGGGGAGCTCCATGTGCGCGACGCGCACGTACCAGCCCTTGAGGGCGCCTTCCTTCACGAATCCGGTCTTGCCGAGAGGGGTCATCGGTTTCTCCTGCATGGGATTACATGTTCAGCGCGCGGCCGTAGACGGCGCGGGCGGCTTCGGGGAAGGCCTCGTTGAGGGTGGGGTGTGGATAGATCGTGTGGATCAGCTCTTCGACGGTGTATTCGCCGCCCAGGAGGGCCACGCTGCTCGCGATGAGCTCGGTGGCCTTGGGGCCCAGGATGTGGATGCCCAGGATCTCGCCGTACTGCTTGTCGGCCACGATCTTGATGAAGCCGTAGGGCTCGCCCAGGATATTGGCCTTGGCCAGGGGCATGAAGGGGAAGCTGCCCGTGATCACATCGCGGCCCATCTCCTTGGCCTTGGCTTCCGAGAGGCCGATGCAGCCCACCTCGGGATCGCAGTAGGTGCAGCTGGGCACCCGGCCGTAATTGAGGGGGTGGGGCTGCACATCCTGGCCGAGATCCTGGGCCGCGGTTTCGGCTGCCAGCACGGCCTCGTCTCCGGCCACATGGGCCAGCATGGGCGTCCTCACGATGTCGCCGATGGCGAAGAGGCCGGGCTCGGCGCTGCGCATGAAGGCGTCCACCTCCACGAAACCGCGCTCCACCTGGGCTTGGGTCGTCTCCAGGCCCACGCCCAGGGTGACTGGGCCGCGGCCCACGGCCACCAGCAGATGGCTGGCCTCGAGGACGCCGGGCTTCTCGCCCTTCAGGTGGCAGATGACCTTGTCGGCCTGGCGCTCGATGGAGGTGATCTTGGTCTTCACGCGGATATCCATCTTGTGGAGCTTGGCGAGCAGCTTGGCCAGTTCCTCGCCGATGCTGGCGTCCTCGATGGGCAGGATGCGGTCCATGAATTCCACCAGGGTCACCTTGGAGCCCAGGCGCGCAAATACCGAGGCGAATTCCACGCCGATGGCCCCTGCGCCCAGGATCACCAGATGCTGGGGCACTTCCTGCAGGTCCAGCACGTGATTGCTATTGAGCACCCGCAGGCCATCGGCCTCCAGCCCCGGGAGTTCCTTGACCACGCTGCCGGTGGCCAGGATGATCTTCTTGGCCTCGTGGGTTTCAAGAGTCTCCCCGGAGACTTCCACCCGGCCGCCGCCCAGGAGCTTGCCGAAGCCCTTGAAGACCGTCACCTTGTTCTTCTTCATGAGGAACTCGATGCCCTTGCCGTTCTTGAAGACGATCTTGTTCTTCCGGGCAACGATGGTGGTGAGATCGGCCTTCATCTGGCTGATATCCACTCCCGCGACGCCGAATTCCTTCAGGCTATGCATCTGCTCGAAGCGGCGGGCGCTCTCCAGCCAGGTCTTGGCGGGGATGCAACCCCGGCGCAGGCAGGTGCCGCCCAGGCCCCCGGGGTCCTTCTCGACGAGGGCCGTGCTGAGGCCCAGCTGCGCGCCCCGAATGGCGGCGATGTAGCCGCCGGGGCCGCTGCCGATGACGATGAGGTCGAAGGATGCCATGCGATCTCCGTGGTGAGTTTCCATGTTTTTGTTTTTGATGGCTACTGGGGATGAACCCACAGCCCCGGGGCCGTTCCATGATCCCACCGGGCGTCTCTTCGGCAAAGGGCGGTGATTCCTAAGGTCGGTGACCGGACCGGCCGTTAGGGGAATCACAGTCCCAGGATCCAGCCCCATGAATTTCCTCCCCTGGCTCACCCTCGATGCCCTGCAGGCGGGAGCCCTCCTGGCGCTGGCGGCCGCCTTCAGCGCCGATAGCCTCCATCGCCGGGACCGGCTCACGGGCTGGGTGGGGCTGGCCTGCCTGATGATCGCCCTGCGCCACGGGGTGGGCATCCTGGAGGCGGCCCAGGTCTTCCCTTTGGACATCGCGGATCGCCTTCAGAGCGCCCTGGCCTCCCTCGGCTACACGGCCATGTTCTGCGCGCTGTTCCTGGTATTTCCAACCTTCTACCCACGGCACATGGTCCGGTGGATAGGCCTGGGCATGCTGCCGAATCTTGTCCGCTGCGCCTTCCTGCCCCTGGGGAGTTCCCTGGCCCGGGGCCTGCATCTGGTCACGCTGTCGGTCTACATGGCCAGCTGCGCCCTGACCCTCCTGGCGCTGGTCAGGGCGCATCGGGCAGAGGATCCCTTCGGGCGCCGCCTGCTGGGCGGCCTGCTGATCACGATGATTCCCGTGGTGGTGGAAGTGGTCTTCCGGGTCTGCTTCGATGTCCAGTTCCGGATCTCCGGCATCGGCATCATGCTCATGGCCATTTCCCTGGGCGCTTCCTGGATGTGGGCCCTGACCCATGCCATGCATGAGCGGCTGGCCCGGGCCGAAGGGGAGGCCGCGGCCTGGCGCGGGCTCCTGCCGGGTTCCACCTGGCATTCGGGGGAAGCCTCCCCCCTGATGGAGGATCTCTTCGGTGCCGGGTGGGCGGCCCGCTTGGAGGATCGGATGCCGGGCCGGGATGGATCCACCTACCTGGTCCACCGGGCCCAGGCCGAGGGAAGGGAGCTCGGTTGGGTGGAGGCCCGGCGGGAGAAGGACGTCCGCAGCTTCCTGGGGGGCTGGACCCTGGCCCTCGGCATGGAGGAGGGGGAGGAATGCCAGCGGATCCTGGGCTGGCTGAGGGGCTGGGGGGCCCAGGTGGAGCTCTGGGGCACGGTGCCTCCCCGGGAGGGCCCCTTTCCCAGCATCCTGCTCTGGATGCGGGAACCGAGCATCCTGTCGGTCTGGCGAGAACACGATCTGGTGCGCCGTCGCAGTCGCTGGATTCAGATGGGCGGTCCCCAGACCGAGGGTCCCCACGTGCGGCTGGAACGGCCCCTGGAAGAGGAATCTCTCCGGGAGGCCCTCCAGCACCTCATCGCCTTGAACGCCTGAGGCTGAATTCAAACTTGAACCGCCTCCTCAAGCTGCATTTGCCGGGGATTCACGGGGATGGACGAGGATCAAAGCAAACCCGGAACTTGTGAGATTGGATCCCGAAACGTCATCCCCGCAGATCCCCGTCTTCTTACTTCTCCGGCAGGAGCTCGGCGGACTTGATCCGCACGGGGTATTCGGGGACGTTCTGCATGCCCCTACGCCAGACGGTGGTGACCTTCTCGATCTTCTGGATGGCCTCCATGCCCTCCACCACCCGGCCGAAGACGCAGTAGCCGTAGTCCTTGCCCGTGGGGGCCCGGTGATCGAGGACATCGTTGGCGTTGGTGTTGATGTAGAACTGGGCCGTGGCGCTCTGGGGGTCGTCCTGGCGGGCCATGGCCAGGGTGCCGGGCACGTTCTTGAGTCCGCCCTTGAAGGTGGCGGGGGCCTCGTTGGGGATGGGCAGGTGGGTGGGCTTCTCCGAGAGATCCTCCTTGAGGCCTCCCCCCTGGACCATGAAGCCCGGGATCACCCGGTGGAAGATGGTGCCGGCGTAGAAGCCCTCCTTCACGTAGCGCAGGAAGTTGGCCACCGTGGCCGGGGCCAGTTCGGGTTCCAGTTCCAGGATGACCGGGCCGTAGCTGGTCTCGAGCTTCACCCGGGGCTTGGGCTTGGGGGCGGGGGTGGGCGCTGGGGCGGGAGCTGGCGCGGGTTCGGCCACCGCGGCGGGCTTGGGCCTGGATTTCGATTTGGGCTTGGCCTGGGGGAAGAGGGGGAGGGCGAGCAGTAGGGCGGCGATGGGAAGGCGGTACATGGGGGCTCCTGATCCAAGAATTGTGCCTCATATGCGGGAAAGAGTTCCGGTTCGGCCCCGAAAGAGGCCTGGAGGGCTGGCGTATATGGGACGTGATGCGTCCGGGAGTGCCCGCCTATTTCCCTCGGGCTGCTCTATCCTCTTTCCATGGCCACCCTCGATCTCCCGCCCTGGATGCTCTCCCTGCTGCTGGCTCCCTTCGGCCTGGTGCTGGGTTCCTTCTGCAATGTGCTCATCCACCGCCTGCCCCTGGAGGCGCCTTCAGACCGCAACGTGGTCACCAAGCCCAGCCACTGTCCCCAGTGCCAGGCGCGCATCCGCTGGTACCACAACATCCCCCTCCTCTCCTGGATCGCGCTGCGGGGCCGTTGCGCCGATTGCGGCTGCCCCATCCCCTTCCGCTACCCGCTGGTGGAGCTGCTGGGGGGCCTGATCCTGGCGGGTTCCGTGTGGCTCTTCCCCTTCGCCACCCTCATCTGGTTCAAGGGCGTGATCTGCGCCTTCGCGCTGCTGGTCTTTTTCTTCACCGATCTCACGGAGTTCATGCTGCCCGATGTGATCCAGTTCCCCCTCATGGCCCTCGGCCTGCTCTTCACACTGCCCCAGATATTCTGGCCCGAGCACAGCACCCGGGTCCTGGCGCTGGGTTGGAACCTGCTCTCCGTGGATACCTTCACCAATGGCCTCCAGATGGCCCCGGGCTGGCTGGCCCTGGGGCAACTGCCCGTGACCTGGAAGGAGAGCCTCATCGGCCTGGTGGCGGGCTATGGCCTGCCCTGGATCGTGAACGCGATCTACAAATTCTTCCGCAAGACCGATGGCCTGGGCATGGGGGACTTCAAGATGCTGGCATGGCTGGGGGCCTTCTGGGGCTGGGGGGCCATGCTGGGCATCCTCTTCGGCGCCAGCCTCCTGGCCGTGGTCTTCGCCCTGCCCCTGCTGGTGACGGGGCGAGCCAAGGCCCAGACCATGCTGCCCCTGGGCTGCTTCCTGGCCCTGGCCACCTTCCCCATCGTCTTCTATGGCCCGGCCCTCTGGATGGGATACCTGGCATTGATGCGCTGAACAGGGATTGAACTTCGAGGGGATCGGGATGATCCGCCTTTATCTGCGTGCATCGGCGTTCATCAGTGTTTAAAGGCTTTTAACTCTGATACACGCGGATTAACGCCGATGGGACCTGCCCGTGTTGGGCGGGCTTCTCAAAGCGTGCCCAACCCTGGATTCCTGGCCATCTGCGCAGGCCTCCTGATCCGGGTTTTCGAGTTGCACCGGTTCCTGATGCAGGCATACACTGCCTGCAAATAAAAAAACAGAGTGGTCATAAGTGGAACCCCAGGCTCTACAACCTAGACGGAGGTGGTCCATGAACACGGTCTTCTCGTTTCCCATGAAAGCCCTTGCCTCAACGGTCTTCCTGTCCATGTTCCTGGCGGCTTCGGTGCCGGGGGAGGCCGCCGCTCGGCTCCTCAAGCAGGAGGGTCCTGGCAGGCTCTACTATCAGGAGGGTCTGCCCGTGGTCGTCCTGTCCGGGACCTTCCACGATATGGGTCTCCAGTACGGCGCCCTGCTGGGAGACAAGATCCGGGGCACGTACGACGCCGCCATCCGGGATTGCTTCATCAAGAGCGGCCAGTTCAAGCAGGACGAACTGAACGAACTCGCGGACGGCCTCTACAAGACCCTTCCCATGCGGCAGAAGGAACTCCTGCGGGGCATCGCCGAAGGGGCCCGCATCTCCCGCCAGGAGGCCGTCCTGACGGCCAATATCGCGGCGGTCCAGATCGTGGCCCGCAAGAAATTCGGCGGCACTATCTCCTCCTGCACCTCCGGCGCCGCCTGGGGCCGCTACACGGCCGACGGGAAGGTCTTCACGGCCAGGGACTTCGATTACCCGGATATCTTCCGCAGGCTGGCCAAGGAATACCGGGTGATGGTCGTCTACAAGCCCACCGACGGCTCCCATGCCGTGGCCGGCCTCACCCTGGCCGGAGGCGTTTCCCTCCTGGATGCCATGAATAGCCATGGCCTCTACATCGAGCAGAACAACGGCGCCGATTCGGGGGGCATGGTCATGTTCCCCAACCGCACGGACGTGTCGACCCAGGTCAACAATGTGCTCTTCGACGCCTCCAATAGCGACGAGTTTCGCGCCCTCATGGAGAGCACCCGCTTCAACTACTCCATCATCCTGATGCAGGCGGACGCCTCCGGGACGCGCTTCTACGAGACCTCTACCTGGGATATGCAGCGGCGGGAGGCCCAGGGCGACACCCTCATCGCCACCGCCAACCAGTTCCAGCATCCAGCCTGGGGCATGTTGTCCCTGCCCAGCCCCGCCGCCTGGTATTCCTCCTACCGCTGCGAGACGCTGCTCAACCTGATCAAGCAGGTGCCGGGGGGCGTGGTGGACGAGAAGAGCCTCATGGGCGTCCTGGATGTGCCCTTCTACAACGAGGACGGCTCCATCGGGAAGGGCGTGGCGGTGCTGAAGAAGAATCCCAAGGACGACGAGGTCACCGTCTGGCAGGTCATCGCCCAGCCTTCCGAACGGAAGATGTGGGTCCGCTTCCCCACACTGACCGCATGGATTCCCATCGATCTGAACGAGTGGTTCAAGTAGCGCAGCGCCTTTGGCTCGGATGCAGGGCAGCAGGATCGGCTTGGTTCCGCCGGGAAACCCAACACGGATACACGCGGATTTAGGTGGATGAACACGGACCCATCGGGTCAGCGGGCCCGGATCACGGGGGCGGCGCGGGGACACCATTGGAAGCGTCCTGGGCCGCCCCCGCGATCCGCGTGGCCCCGCCACGCGCCCACGGAGCGGGCGTGCCCGCTGACCAATCGGCGCAAAGACATGGCCCGAGGCTTCATCCGTGTGCATTCGTGTTCATCCGTGGTGAATTCCCCAGATGATGTGGGTCGCAACCTTCGGGTGGTCGCAGGGATCTCATCTGCGTCCATCGGCGTTCATTATTGTTTAAAAAAAATTCAACTCTGATGCACGCCGATAAACGCGGATGGCGATTCGAGGCCATGAAAGGCTTGGCTTGTCCCGGCCTCCCTGTCAGACTCGCAACCGCAACCCAGTTCCTTCCCATCGTTCATTTGCCCTCTATCCCCTTGGCCGGAGGCGCAGGGTGAATCCAAAGGCCTTGGGATTGTCGTGTTCAGGCCGCCCAAATGGGGAGAATGGATCGTGAACCTCTTCTGATGGGTGATGCTATATGGAATTCATGGAATTCATGGAATTTATTATCAGCACCCTTTACCTCCACCGTTATACAAACCTGAACAGCGGATGGCCTGAGCCGTCTAATTCGCGTTAGGACTTTTCCACCACCGAGGCACCAAATGGAACAAACAATCACCTTTTTCGAATTTTGCTCACACTTAAATCTGGAAGAATATCCATTTTCAACATTTAATGCTGAAAGTGAGAAAAGGAATGGTCACAATCTGTTCATCCAGCCACAGAACCATTCCGTATTACTTCAAGGCCTAAAAAATAACTTGAGCCATTTAATTATAGGGGAAAGAGGGACTGGCAAAACCGCATTGAGCTACGAAATGAAACGCAGCATAGATATTTCAATTAATTTAATTGTATACATTGATGATTACTCTTCACTTAAACTTAATCATAAACCGGAGGATTATTATAGGTTTTTGTCTGAACAAATTGCTTCAGTTTTTTTCCAGGCTATGACAGATGATGCCTCCAGTTTTTGGAAATATACTAAAGAAGAGCGCGTTGAGTTGTCATTCTTTTTGGCGGAGTATGTTAAACCTGCGAGTAGGAAAATACTCACCGCAAAGATTTCCTCGATTCAAAACCATCTTCCAAAAAGAGCATGTATTTGGACCTATAATGCCTTTCGTGTGTTTATGAATTATGGCATTCATGCGCTCACATATGCCGCCAACAATGCAATTACGAAACACTTTGCCGCCCTACCACCAGTTGATTCAAAAGTACCAGAATATCTGGCTCCGATTAAAACAGAAGTTGATACAACATTCGACAAGGGACATAAAGAGTATTTTTATCTTTGCAGATTGACTGAACTCATTAATAAATCAAAATTCAAACATACAACTGTTATAATAGATAAGATAGATGAAGATACCCGACTAGAAAATGACGCCGAGGACATTGCTGAATTTTTAGAAAATATTGCATCTGATAACAAAATACTTCTACATAATAGATTTAATGTTCTACTATTTATATGGACTGTGCCATTCAATTACCTCAAAGGAAATGTTAGAACTCAAAAATTATCCGTCCAAAAGCTTGCATGGACACGTCACGATCTACTTGATGCACTTTCGCGACGACTTAATGTGTTTTCAAAAAGCATGGTTACGTCCTACGAACAACTATTTTCAGTGGAATCAATAGATGAAGTAGATAAAATTATTGCCATATGTAACGAAAATCCGCGTGATCTTTGGCACATTATGGATAAAATCATCATAAGCGAATTTAGAATTTCACCGATTTCGGTTAAATTATCAAAAGAAGCAATTCATGACGGAATTAGCGACTTTGTTAAAAGCTTCAACTATTATGAATACTATCCAAAAAGGTCGAATGCTAGATCAAATAGCATGGATGTGTACTCATATATTAAGCATCTTTCGAAATTATCAACAACGGAATTCACTAAGGATCAACTGAATACAGAGGCCGGCACAGGCAGCTCCACTACTAATTATGTCACAAACATGGAAAATATGGGACTGATTGTGCGTTCTGAATCCAAGGCGCTCAATGGTGCCGCGCTATACAAAATCAAAGACCCTAAGGTTTTATACGCAATTTCTCACGGTTTGGAAATCGAAAGGAGTGCAATTTGAGGTTTCCCCCATCGGCGCCCTAACCAATTGTTTAACTCTGACGTCGCCTCTGTGAGTCACCGCCCTCTCCGATTTTTCCGATTTCTCGTCGCTCCCTTCCGCCCCGCTTCGTCACCGCCCCTTAACCCTGCTCGTTCCCTCCCCCCGTACACATCAAGGGCACAGGTCTCGCTCCTGTGCCCTCAATGTTTTCTTCGTGTTCTCCGCGTTCTTCGTGGTGAATATCCCAGTTGCCCTCACCCGTCGACTCTGTCCTCCTCCCTCAGCCGGGAGAAGCGGTCCTTGATCTTGTTGCCGAAGCCCTTGAGGTCGCCTCTCAGTTCGGGGCCGGTCTTGGGCGTGGTGAGGGCGATCACCGCCGCCCCGACGGCGGCACCCGCCAGGAAGATGAGCATGGAAGTTCCAAGCGACCCACGTTCTTCACTCATGGGATGCCTCCTTTGGCGGCGCCATTTTTCGCCGATGGAACAAATGTAAGGCGGTTTGAAGGCCTGTCAGGAGGGTTTCCAGGAAGCTTTCGGAGGGGCTGGGGCGACCCAGGAGGGCCGGGATTCCGCTGACGAGGCCCGTGATCATCTGGCTCAACAGGGAGGGGCCCTCGAAGGTGGTCTTGGCCAGTTGCGTCACTTCCTCCACCCTCAGGCGGACCTCATGGACGTCCTCGGCGACCCGGCGGAGATCCTGGGCGGCGCTTTCGGCCAGGCGCTGGACGGAGGCCGCCGTGCGCCGGGCCTGGAGCAGGAGGATCACGAGAAAGATCGTGACGGTAGCGATGGATAGGCCAAGGAGGAGCTGCAGGGCCAGGGACATGGGAGCCTCGTCATTTGCCCGCAGTATGGTGTCATTGCCCCGGAGAGGGAATGGGCAGGGCCCTTCCAGGGGGCTTAGGATAGTGCATCCCCGGAGTCCTCGATGATTGACCGCGAAATTCCCGAGAGCTTCCGGAAATACCGATCGGACAAGGAGATCTTCCACGATCTGATGCCGCTGCGCATGCGGGAGATCCTGCTGGTGGCTTCCGCCTTCGATGCCTTCACCCTGGAGGAGGATGGGCTGCTCACGGAGGTGCTCTTCGAAGGCTACTACCAGCTGAATATGAGCAATCCTCCCCGGATCACGAACGTCTCCTCCAGCGAAGAGGCGCTGGAGAAGCTGACCACGCGCCACTTCGATCTCATCATCGTCATGAGCCGCCTGGGGCAGGGGGGCCACTGCGAACTCTCCCGCAAGCTGAGGGAGGCCGACGGGCGCATCCCCATCTTTCTGCTCCTGAACGACAACGTGGAACTGGGGATCCTGGACCGGCGCCGGGAGGAGTTCCTCCGGCACTACGACAACATCTTCGTGTGGAACGGCAATCCCGAGATCTTCCCGGCCATGGTCAAGTTCATGGAGGACCGCAGCAATGTCCTCAACGACACCACCATCGGGCTCACGCGGGTGATCCTCCTGGTGGAGGACAGCATCCGCTACTACTCCCGCTATCTGCCCATCCTCTACCGGGTGATCATGAAGCAGACCCGGCGGCTGGCCGAGGAGCAGGATATCGACGGGATGACCCGCACCCTGCGCATGCGGGCCCGGCCCAAGGTCATCCTGGCCACCACCTTCGAGGAGGCCGTGGCCTTCTGCGAACAGTACCGGGATTACCTGCTCTGCGTGATCTCCGATCGGAAGTTCCCCATGGCCGGGGTCATGGATCGGGAGGCGGGCATCAAGCTCATCCGGGATCTGCGGGAGCGTCAGCCGGATCTGCCCACCCTGATGCAGTCCTCGGATCCCGACAAGGAGGCCCTGGCGGCCTCCCTGGGCATCCGCTTCCTCAACAAGAATTCCCCCACCCTGGGCGCCGAGCTGGCCAGCTTCTTCTACGAGCACCTGGGCTTCGGGGACTTCATCTTCCGGGATCAGGAGGGCCGGGAGCTGGCCCGGGCCGGTTCCCTGGCGGATCTGGAGGAAAAGCTGCGGATCCTGCCGACGGAATCCCTCGTCTACCACGCCACCCGGAACCACTTCTCGGCCTGGCTCATGGCCCGGGGGGAGATCCAGATCGCCCAGGTGGTGCAGCGGGTGCGGCCTTCGGACTTCGAGGATGCGGAGGCCCTGCGCCGTTTCCTCCTCCACATGGGGGACCACATCCAGGCCACCAAGTCCCGGGGGAAGGTGGTGCCCTTCACGGAAGCGGCCTTCCATGAGCCCTCGAATATCCTGCGCCTGGCGGGGGGTTCCATGGGCGGCAAGGGCCGGGGGGTGGCCTTCACCAATTCCCTCCTGGTGGGGCTGGATCTGGAGGAGCGCTTCCCCCAGGCCAATATCCGCATTCCCCGCAGCGCCGTCATCGGCACCGACGAATTCGCCGAATTCATCGAGCGCAATGGCCTTTCACACACCCTCCAGGATGGACTGGACCCGGAGGCCGTGAAGCGCCGCTTCCTCATGGGGGCCTTGTCTCCGGCCCTCATGAACAAGCTGCACCGGCTCCTGGAGCACATGCGGCACCCGCTGGCCGTGCGCTCTTCCGGGCTCCTGGAGGATAGTCTCTCCCACCCCTTCGCCGGCCTCTACAGCACCTTCTTCCTGCCCAATAACCACCCGGATCTGGCCGTGCGGGTGGCCCAGCTGACCGAGGCCATCAAGCTCGTCTACGCCTCGGTCTATTCCAGGGAGGCTCGGTCCTACTTCCAGGCCATCGACTACAAGATCGAGGAGGAGAAGATGGCCGTCCTCCTCCAGGAGGTGGCCGGGAGCGCCTTCGGGACTCGCTTCTACCCCCATATCTCCGGGGTGGCCCAGTCCTTCAACTACTACCCCCTGGCCTACCTCCAGCCCCAGGACGGCATCGCGAACCTGGGGCTGGGCCTGGGGAAGTACGTGGTGGAGGGCGGCAAGGCCTTCCGCTTCTGCCCGGCCTACCCCCAGATGGATATGCTGGTGCCCCAGGAACAGCTGCGGACCACCCAGGAGCGCTTCTTCGCGCTGGATATGAGCCAGAACACGGTCGATCTCTTCAATGGGGAGGATGCGACCCTCCTGGAACTCGATATCGCCCAGGCCGAAGCCGATGGCGCCCTCACCCATTGCGCCTCCACCTGGGACTTCGAGGATGATCGCCTCCGGGATGGCCTGGACCGCCCGGGGCCCCGCATCGTGAATTTCAGGAACGTGATCAAGTACGAGCAGTTCCCCCTGGCCGCCGTCCTGAAAGAGGCCCTGGATCTCATCCGGGATGCCATGGAGACCCCGGTGGAAATGGAATTCGCCGTGGATCTGAGGCCCGACCCGGCCAATGGCAGGCCCACCTTCTTCCTCCTCCAGGTGAAGCACCAGCTCATGGATTCCGCCGATGTGAACCTGGAGCGCGGGGAGCTCGATCCAGAGAGCCTCTTCCTCTTTTCCGAGAAGTGCGTGGGCAACGGGCTCGTGGAGGGTCTGCGGGATATCGTCTGGGTGGATCCGGACCTCTTCGATAAGTTCGCCACCCAGGAACTGGCCGCCGAAGTGGAGAAGCTCAACGACGAATTCCGGGCCAGCGGAGGCAAGTACGTGCTCCTGGGCCCCGGCCGCTGGGGCAGCAGCGACCGCTTCCTGGGCATCCCCATCAGCTGGCCCATGATCTCCTGCGCCCCGGTGATCGTGGAATTCTCCATGGAGGGCCTCCAGGCGGATGCCTCCCTGGGCTCCCATTTCTTCCACAACGTGACGTCCCTCAATATCGGCTACTTCACCGTGCCCCACCCGCCGGGTCCCAATCTCCTGGATTGGGCATGGCTGCGGGCTCAGCCCGTGCTGAGTCGGCGGGGAGCCCTCGTCCATACCCGGGTGGAGGCACCCCTCCACGTGGTCATGGATGGCCGCCACGGCTGCTCGGCCATCTTCAAGCACGCACCGAAGGCCTGATGCTCAGCACAGCGGGTCCCGGCATTCGAGGTTCCACGGGAGCCTTGAATGCCACCCGCTAGTGCTTCGCTGCCTGACAGATCTCCATGAGCACGCCGCCGGTTTCGCTGGGGTGGATGAAGGCGATGCGGTTGCCGTGGGCGCCCGGGCGGGGGGCCTTGTCGATCATGCGGACGCCCTTGGCCAGCAGCTCCTGCACGGCGGCGTCCACGTCATCGACCTCGAAGGCCAGATGATGGATGCCCGGGCCCTTCTTCTCCAGGAATTTCGCCACGGGGCCCTCGGGGTCCTTGGGCTCCAGGTATTCCAGGGAGCTCTCCCCCACGGAATAGAAGGCCGTGCGCACCTTCTGGTCGGCCACTTCCTCCACATGCTCGGCCTGGATGCCGAAGAGCTTGTCCAGGCGCTCCATGGCTGCCGTGAGGGTGGGAGAGGCGATGCCCAGATGGCTGATGCGCAGAATCTTCATGAAATCCTCCAGGGCCATTGTAGTGGATGCCGCATTCACGGATGCTCTTAGCCATGGCAACCTCCCACCCAGGCCCCATTCGCGGGGTCATCTTCGACTTCGGCAATGTGATCTACCGCTTCGATAATGGGCGGATCCTGGCAGGCCTCTCGGCCCTCTGCGGGAAACCGGTGAGCCAACTCGCCGCCTTGCTGGCAGCCTCGACCCTCTCGGAGGACTACGAGTCCGGCCGCTTGGATTCTCCCGCCTTCCTGGAAGGCGTCTCCAGGCTCTGCGGATACCCCTTCCCGGAAGACGCCTTCCTGCGGGCCTTCACGGATATCTTCACCCCCATCGAAAGCACCCTGGCACTGATCCGGCGCCTGGCCCCCCGCTTTCGTCTTGGCCTCATCTCCAATACGAACCCCTGGCACTTCGAACACACCATCCGCCCCTGCGAGATCTTTCCCCTCTTCCAGGCCGTCACGCTCTCCCACGTCCTGAAGGCCCTCAAGCCCGACCCCCGGCTCTATGAGGACGTCCTGGCCCAGCTGGGTCTGCCGGCCGAGGCCTGCGTGTTCATCGATGACCGGCCTGAATTCGCCGAGGGCGCGAGGCAGCTCGGGATGCAGGGCATCACCTACAGGGACGCCGAGAGCCTGATTCGGGAACTGGAGGCCCTGGGTGTGAAGGTCTAGGAACCCGTCTGTAAGACCTGCCTCGCTCGGAAGTGGGTCCTAGCCCTGCTGCTTGGCCGCCAGCCAATTGAGGGCCTCCAGGGGCGTCATGCGGGTGAGGTCCAGGGACTTCAGCTCCTCCCGCAGGGGATCGGTCTCTGGTTCATCGAAGAGGGGCAGCATGGGCTGCTGGACATCGGGTGTCCGCTTCGGCTTCCGGACGGGCTCGATGGAAACCTCCTTGGCCTCGGCCAGGAGGCGCTGGGCCCGGGTGATGACGCTCCTGGGCAGACCCGCCAGCTTGGCCACCTGGATGCCGTAGCTGCGGTCCGCGGGGCCCTCGCCGATGCGGTGGAGGAAGAGCAGCTGATCCTCCCACTCCTGCACCTCCACGTGGAGGTTCTGGAATCGGCCATCCCCGGCCAGCTTGGTGAGTTCGAAGTAGTGGGTGGCAAAGAGCGTCCGCGGCGCGCCCCCCTTGAGATCCCGCAAATGAAGGGCAATCGCCTCCGCAAGGGCGAGACCATCCCGTGTGCTTGTGCCCCGGCCGATCTCGTCCAGGATCACCAGGCTGGCGGGGGTCACCTGATTGAGGATGCGGGCGGTCTCCGTCATCTCCACCATGAAGGTGGATTGGCCCTTGGAGAGGAAGTCCGAGGCCCCGATGCGCGTGAAGATGCGGTCCACCAGGGCGAAGCGCATGAGATCGGCGGGCACGAAGCAGCCCGTCTGGGCCATGACCACCAGGAGGGCCGAGGTGCGCAGGAAGGTGGACTTGCCGCCCATATTGGGCCCGGTCACCACGGCCATGGGGCGGCTCTGCTTCAGCGCCAGATCATTGGGAATGCACTCCCGGCCCATGCGGGCCTCCAGCATGGGGTGCCGGGCACCGGCGAGAATCAGCTCCCGGTCCTCGGAAAGCTCCGGCCTCATCCAGCCGCTGTGGCGGGCCTTTTCGGCGAAGGCGCAGAGCACGTCCAGCCGCGCCACAGCCAGGGAGAGTGCGCAGATATCGGCCCGGCTATCGAGCACCAGGCCCAGCAGGCGCTTGAACTGGAGGGCTTCCAGCCTCAAGAGGTCCCCTTCAGCCGAGAGCAGGCGCTGCTCGAAGGCCATGAGCTTTTCGGTGGTAAAGCGTTCTGCATTGGCCAGTGTCTGCTTGCGGATGAAGTGGGGGGGCGCGGAGGCCAGGTTCGATTTGGTGATCTCGAAGTAGTAGCCAAACACGCGGTTGTATTTGATTTTCAGGCTCTGGATGCCGCTCTCCCGGCGTTCCTCCTCCTCGAATTCGAGCATGACCTGCTTGGCGTCCCGGGCCAGGCGGCGCACGGCGTCCAGTTCGGGGTCCACGCCATCGCGGATGGCGCCGCCCTTCTCCACGTCCAGAGGGGGCGCCTCGGCCAGGGAGCGCCGCAATTCCGAGAGCAGGCCTTCGCAGAGGGGAGTGCCCTCGGGCCAGAGTTCCAGTTCCTTGGCGTCCTCGAGCCAGCCCCCATCGGTGATGAGGCCGGGCAGGCGCTGGAGCTGGCCCAGGCCCTCCCGCAACTGGCCCAGTTCCGGCGGCGTGGCCATATTCAGGGCCACGCGGCCCAGCAGGCGATCCAGATCCGGCACCTGGGCCATGAGCTTCTGCAGGGGATCCCGGCGGCTATCCTCCGTGAGCCAGGCCACCTGGTCCCATCTGCGGGTCAGGCCCTGGCGCTCCCGCAGGGGCTGGTCCAGCCAGGCTTTCAGGAGCCTGGAACCCATGCGCGTGCGGGTCTGGTCCAGCAGGGCCAGCAGGCTGCCGTGCTTGGAACCATCCAGGGTATTGGCGAAGATCTCCAGATGCCGGGCGCTCACGGCGTCCAGCAGGGGCCCCGTGGCGCCCAGTTCCAGGGCCACGCCCTGGATGTGGGCGGGGCGGCCCTTTTGGGTGGCCTCCACCTGGTCCAGCAGGGCTCCCAGCGCGCCGATGGCCGCCGGGTAAGGGTCGAGGCCCACCCCCTCCAGGTGGGTCCAGCCGAAGAAGGCCAGCACCTGCTGGCGCGCCCGCGAGGGTTCGAAGCGCCATCCCGGCAGGGGCGTGCGGGCGGCCTCCAGCTCGAAGGCGTCCGCACTGCCTTCTGCGAGGATCAGCTCCTGGGGCGCCAGGCGCTCCAGTGTGGAGGCCAGCAGTTCGGCGCCTTCCCCCGGGATCACCCGCAGCTGGCCCGAGGCGAGCTGGAGCAGGGCGATGCCCCAGTGTTCCCCCAGGCGATGGACGCTGGCCAACCAGCGGGCATCGTCATCCAGCCAGGTGCCCGGCGTGATGATGCGCGTGATGGCCCGGGGCAGCAGGCCCTTCACCTCCTCGGGCTTGGCGGTGGGGTCGGCGATGGCCGCCGAATAGCCCGCCGCCAGGAGCTTGGGCAGATAGGATTCCAGGGCGAAGTGGGGCACGCCGCACATGGGCGTCTCGTTGTCGGTGCCCTTGCCCCGGGTGGTCAGGGCGATCTCCATGGCAGGCGCGGCCTTCACGGCATCTTCGCCGATGAGTTCGTAGAAGTCCCCCATGCGCGTGAGCAGGATGGCATCCCCCGCCTCGCGCTTGAGGGCGGCGATCTGCATCTGCATCGGCGTGGACATGGACGAACTCCCAGGCTATAGCCTACCAAGGACAGCCCTGAATGCCTTTCTCCGCTACCCTGGGGCAGCTTAGGAGCAAGGAGGTGCTTCATGCCCATCGAGAACCCCCACCTGGTGAGCGACACCCAGGAGATCGAGGCGGCCTCCCGCTGGAGCCGTTTCGCGGCCCGCTTGGTGGACGGCCTCGTCTGGTTCGCCCCTCTGCCCTTGGTCTTCTTCCCTTGCCTGGGGCCCATCCTGATGCTGGGGGGGCTGTTGGGCATATTCATCGCCCAGGTTTATTTTTTGGTCACCCAGGCCCAGACTCTCGGCAAGAAGGCGCTTGGCATCTACATCATGCGGACGGATGGGGGCATTCCCCACATCGGCTGGCTCCTGGTGCGGGAATTCGGCATTCCGGCCATCGCGCTCTTCCTTCAGTTCTTCGGCGCCCGGGATCGCACGACCTCCGGCCATGTGCTGATGGCTTTTGGGAGCCTGGTCTACCTCTTGGACGTGCTCTTCATCTTCGGACCCACCCGCCGCTGCCTCCACGACCTCATGGCGGGCACCCATGTCGTCAGGGTCTGATACCAGGGTGCGTTCGAAGATAGCGATCTGCGAAGCGGAGCGGGTCAAACGCAGCCTCCTTCTGTTTTCCATGTCCTCCGTGGTGATCTACTCCGTCCCTCGGGCCAGCTTCCAGGTCTTGGGCATCAGGTAGATTCCGGAGGCCGCCCTTCCCGCCACGAGGGCGCAGGCCGCGGCAGTGGCCCCCACCCATCCGAGGCGGGTCAGGAAGAGCAGCACCAGGGCGATGCCGCCCACTTCGATGGCCGTGGCCCAGGTGATGGGGCGGGTGGTGCGGGAGACCACCAGGGTGGCCCGCTGATAGCTCACCAGCACCGTGAGGGCGGGCTGGAGGAAGAGGATGGCCACCGGGAGGATCGCGAAGGCCGCCAGCTGGGGCGTGAGCCCGGCCACTCCCTGGAACCACAACCGGGACAGGGGCGTGAAGACCAGCAGCATCAGGATTCCGGAGGCCGTGAGGGCCGTCGTCTTGGCGAAGCGCTGAAGGGCCTCGTGGGCGCGGCGGCCCTGGTCCATCAGGGGGATGGCCACCTCCTGGAAGGTGAGGCCCGCCGTGTTGAAGATGAAGATGAAAGAATTCACCACGGGCATGACCGCCAGGGATTCCAGGGGGTGGGCGCTGCGCCCCAGGAAGAAGGACACCATGGGGTTGACCCCCAGGGTCAGGATGGAGGTCATGGCCAGGGGCACGTAGAAGTGGGCGATGGCGGGGTAGGTGAGGCGCGGGCCTGTGGGCTCGGTGTCCTTCAGCTTCCGCAGCGGTTCCCGCGCCCAGAAGCGGCTGGCGGCCGCCTCCAGCACGACGCCTACCGACAGGGCCCCGGCCCCAATCCACGCCCCCTGCCAGGGTGTGAAGGCGGCCAGCAGTATCGCCGTTCCGCCCATGCTGCCCAGGCGGATGGCCGTGCCGTACGCCACCCGGCGCGTGAGCCCGTGGCGGATGAGGATGCCCTGGAAGAATCGCCTGTAGCCGATGGCGGCCGGCCAGGGCAGCAGCAGGGCGCAGGCGCCGTGGGCCAGTCGGGCCACTTCCGGAGGCAGGCCCATGAGCGTGCGGGTGAAGAAGGTGAAGACCGGCGGCAGCACGAAGACCAGCATGGCCAGCGTGATGGCCGTGTTCAGGCTCCATGTGAAGCGCTTGAGCTTGCCGAGGGAATCCCGGTCGGCCACCAGGGCCGTGGAGGCGCTCATGATCAGGATGATGGGGGACTCGAAGAGCATGGCCAGGGGAAAGGCCACGCCGAAGGCCGCCAGGTTGAGGGTGGGGCTCGCCAGGCGCGCGATCACGGCGGCGATGAAGGGGCCCTCCACCGCCATGAGCAGCCAGGCCGCCTCCAGGGGCGCCCAGGCTCGCAGGATCCGGCCCTGCTTCATGTGGGTTTTGCTCTGCAAAGAACTGCTCCAGGGCCCAGTTTAGCGGCAGGGCCCGGGACGAACGTCACGGTTCTATCCGGAACCCGAAGGGCCCCGCTGCCGGGGCCCTTCGGTGCTGCGGAAGTCACTATCGGGCGTTTTCGATAAGGGCCTTCACGCGCTTCTCCAGCTCCGGAAGAGGCAGGTCCTCGAAGATGGCGTCCACCTTGGGGCCGGGGTGGGTGTCCTTGTCACGGGGGTCGCATGCATAGCCACTTTTGAATTCAGGGTCTTCGTCAAAATCTCGGGCCGATTCCAGCATGGTCCTTAAATACCCCACGCTCACTTGAGGGGCGTGCAGGCTGTACCGTGTGCTGCCATCTTCCGCCGTGCGCTTGCCCACCTTGAATTCGCCCAGGGGATGGTCTGGAGGCGCCTGGTAGGGGGCCACGCCGTGCTCCTTGGCCAGACGCATCAATGTGGTCTGCACTTCCGCAGGTGTGGCGCCCTTCAGGTCGAGGTTGATCCTCGGACCTTCCACCTTCTCGTCGCGGTGCCCGAAGGTCTGTACTTCGAGATCCTTGCCGACCACGGCCTGGAAGCCATCCTGGAAGGTCTTCCAGGCCTGCTTCAGAGGGACCTCGTTGGCGACCAAATCCACGAGGAAGGTGTAAGGGATCTTCTTCCCTTCGGCATCCTTGGCGTGATGGATGTTCATGTAGAGGTGGGTGCTGTTCCAGTTCACGGTCACGCCCTTGGGTAGTTCCATGTTGGTGGGCATGCCCGGCGCGGCGCTGGGGCTCTGTGCCCCCATATGCAGGCCCGTGGCCAGGAGCAGCGTGAGGAGGGCCACGGCGCCGAAGACAGGGGTCGAGGAGGTGCGAGGCGTGGGGAGCAAGAGCTGCTGAATGCGTTCCATGAGGGAGCCTCCGTGGGCTGCGAGTGAGGGTTCGAAGTTCCTGCGGCCGAGGCCGCGGCGTTCCAGGTGTGTGAGGGCCTCTGCCAGGGGCAGAGGGTTTCCGATCAGGCGTGTGGCAAAGGCATCGCAGGCCATTTCCCGTTCCTGGCGAATGGCCCGGGAGAGCCACCAGAGGCCCGGGTGGTAAAAGAAGATCACTTCCAAGAGCGATTGCATCAGGTTGACGAGGTAGTCGTGGCGGAGTACATGGGCCAGTTCGTGGGCCAGCAGCGCCTCCACGTATTCGGGGGAAAGATTCAGGAACCAGCCCGTGGGCA
The DNA here is from genome assembly GCA_963664825.1 of uncultured Holophaga sp. GTDB lineage: Bacteria > Acidobacteriota > Holophagae > Holophagales > Holophagaceae > JAYREN01. The sequence goes on along the minus strand of OY761614.1, from coordinate 874,499 downwards.
CCAGGATGGCCGGACGCAGGAAGCCCACGACACTTGGACCGGGCAGGCCTTCACAGGCGAGCAGCGTCACGGCGCGCTTGAGACCCGCCCGGCGACAGAGCTCCAGCAGCTGCTGTTGCAGGAAGTCCGGCGCCAGGCAGGCCTTGCGCCAGCGGAGCCGCTGAATCCAGAGCCAACCCCCGGCCAGGCGGAGCAGGAAGACGAGCATCCCCAGCCCCCAGGCCATCACCACCCAGGGCAGAGCCCTTTCCAGGTCTCCCGCCATGCGCGTCCGCAGGGCGGGGATTGGGATCGGCGCCGGGACCAGGGGTGTGGCCTGGAGCGGGACTCCCTGCTCCAGATGCACCGTGAGTTTCGGCGTCGAGGGGTAAAGGCGCTCGGAAGCCACGCGCCGCAGGGGCAGCCCCGCGAAGAGCAGCAGACCGAGGGCTGCCACCAGGTAGCGGGCACGGGAGCTGGAACCCCGCATTCCCCGCAGGATCAAAGCGGTGGCGAGGCAGACCAAGCTGCCCTCCCAGAGGGAATGCACCAGGGCCCAACCCAGAGCCGAAAGCCAGGGCGCCTGGAAGATCGCGGCGTGCAGGAGGCCGTTCATGACCGGCCCTTTCGCGCATCGTCCAGCAGGAGCTGGATGGCATCCAGCTCCCTTTTGGAGGTCTTTCCGCCCCGGAGGGCATGCACCATGAGTTGCTGGGCCGATCCTCCGAAGGCTTTGGTCATGAGATCGGAGACCAGCTGGCCCTTGGTGTCATTTTCCGGGATCGCCGCACGGTATACGTGGCTGCGCTCCGAATCGTCCCTCGCCACCAGTCCCTTCTCCAGCATCACCTGCAGCGTCTTGAGGACCGTGGTGTAGCCCAGGTCGCGTTCCTGGGTCAGGTCCTCATGAAGCTGCCGCACGGTGGCGGTCCCGCGGGCCCATAGGCAGCGCAGGACCGCCAGTTCGGCATCGGTGGGCATGGGGCGATGGGACATGGAGGCTCCTCTTCCTACGACGATAATCGTACGTCTTCTGTCGTGGGCGTCAACGGGAAACGTCGTACTTTCGGATTTCAGGTTCCCAGGGCTTGTTGGGCGCGATTTTACCTTCGGGTTTTACTTCAGCCCGAAGCGCGCCTTGAAGCCTGTCCACTGGGCCTTCAGGTCGATGAAGGCCGCCAGGTCCGGGCACATCAGGAAGGGGTTGGTCTCCCGCTCCCAGGCCAGGGTGGAAGCAGGCCTTGCGCCATAGTCGTGGCCCGGCCAGAGGGTTGTGTGCTCCGGCCATTCCCGCAGCAGGCGCTGGAGGCTCTCCCACTCGGTGCGCGCATCCGCATCGCAGGCCGTGCCGCCCACTTTGCCGACGAAGAGCAGATCCCCCGTGAGGCCTGCGGCCATCTCCTCCAGGAGGAGGGCCAGATGATCCGGGCAGTGCCCGGGGACATGGCGGACGCCCAGGTGGAAACGCCCCAGGGACAGGCGTTCGCCGTCTTCCATTACGCGATCCAGGGGGCCCGGATGGCCTGGCCCACCCAGGAGGGGAGCGCCGGTCAGGGCCTGTGCCCGGGCGTTCCCCTGGGTGTGATCCAGGTGGCCATGGGTGTTGAGGATGGCCACGACCCGCAGCCCTTGAACCTTGGCGCGCGCCACCAGGGCCTCCGGGTCGTAGGAGGGGTCTACTAGGAAGGCCTCCCCCGCTGTCCTGTCCCCCAGCAAATAGCCGAAGTTCCGATCCCCACCCACCCGCACCTGCTCGAAGATGAAGCGCATGGATTGCTCCCAATCGACATCATAGATAGCGCTTCAGTTCTTCGGGACGGAAGGCGTGAACCAGGGCCGTCTCTCGGGTGATTCCCATAGGCCCGCCAGGGCCCTCCCCGTATGGGATTCCGGGCAGGCCGCAATGACCTCCGGCGGGCCCTCCACCACCACGGCTCCCCCGGCCGGGCCCCCCTCGGGGCCCAGATCGATGACCCAGTCGCAGGCCTGGATGAAGCCCGGGTCGTGCTCCACGGCCACCACGAGATGGCCCCCTGCGGCCAGGGCATGGAGGGCGGCCACCAGGTGATCCACATCCTCCATGCCCAGGCCCCGGGTGGGCTCGTCCAGCAGGATGGCGGCCCTGCCCCTGGGGGGCTCCGCGATGAGCCCCGTCAGGCGCAGGCGCTGGCGTTCCCCTTCGGAAAGGGTGGAACCCTCCTGGCCCAGCCGCAGGTATCCCAGGCCCACCTCCTTCAGCGCCCTCAGCGTAGGGGCCGGGAGGAGACCATCGGCCTGCTCGAGGGTGGAATCCAGCACCTGGCCGATATCCCGGCCCTCCAGGAGGCACTCCAGCACCTGGGGCTGGAAGCGCCTGCCCTGACAGGCCTCGCAGCCCACGTTCACATCCGGCAGCAGGTCCATGGCTACCGTGATCACCCCGCGTCCCCCGCAGGCTTCGCAGCGTCCGCCGGGGGCGGCGGTGGAGAAATGCTTCGCCGATAGTTTCAGCGCCTTGGCCCGGGGCGTCCCGGCAAAGCGCCTGCGGAGCGCCTCCCCCAGGCCCGTGAGGGTGAGCACCGTGCTGCTCCCGGCGATGGGAAGAGCCTCCTGATCCGCCGCGATAACTTCCGTGATCGCTTCCGGCACCTCGATCCCCCGGCAGCCCACGGGACCGCGGCCCTGCAGGTGGTTCCGCAGGGAGGGGGCCAGGACCTCCAAGACCAAACTCGATTTGCCGCTGCCCGAGACGCCGGTCACGGCCACCAGGGCCCCCAGGGGGAAGGTGATATCGAGATCCCGGAGATTGTGGAGATGGGCCCCCCGCACACGGAGTCCGGGCATGGACACCAGCTGTCGGCGGCCTTCCAGGGGCATGCGTGTGCGGCGCAGCTGGGCGCCCGTGCGCGAGTCCGGGAGGCGCTTCAGCTCTTCGGGCGTACCGGCAGCCACCAGGCGGCCCCCTTCGGGCCCGGCCCCCGGGCCCAGTTCGAGGATGTGATCGGCCTGGGCGATGAGGGTGTTCTCGTGCTCCACCAGGACGACGGCGTTGCCCGCCTCCGCCAGGTTCCGCAGCACGCCCCCCAGGCGCTGGGTATCCCGGGGATGCAGTCCTCGGGTGGGCTCGTCCAGGACGTACGTTACGCCTGTGAGGCCCCCGCCCAGGGCCGCGGCCAGGCGCACCCGCTGGGCCTCTCCGCCGGAAAGGCTGGATAATTCCCGCTGGATGGACAGGTATCCGAGCCCCCCCTCCCGGAGGCTCCGGAGGCGTCTGGCGATATCCTCCCGCAGGTATCCGGTGAGTTCCAAGGTGCGCGCACTGAGGCGAGGAACCTTGAGATCCTCCAGCCAGCTGAGGAGTTCCTCCACGGGCAGGGTCCTCAGTTCAGGCAGGCGGCGCCCCCCGAAGCGGATGCTGCGGGCCTCCTCCCGGAGTCCTTCGCCGCCGCATTGGGGACAGGGAATGTCCACCAGGAGGGCCTCCAGTTCCACCCCGTGGACGCGCTCGTATTCCCGTTCCACGAGCCGGGCGAAGCCGACCCAGACCGTCTTCAACGGGTGCACGCCCTCCACCTTGCCCCGCCGGTAATGCCAGGCCACGTCGAAGGCCTCGTCCCCCGCGCCCTCCATGGCCAGATGGCGCTCCTCGGTCCCCAGTTCGCACCAGGGGCGCGCGAGATCCAGGCCTCCCAGTTCCGCGGCCCGCCTCAGGGTGGCCACGAACTGGCCAGCCCTTTCCCCCAGATAGGCCCCGAAGCGCGTGCCCTCCATGGCGCCCCCATCCAGGGGGAGTTGGGGATGGCTCACCAGTCGCTGGGGATCGCAGCGCTGGAGGAAGCCCAGGCCCTTGCAGCAGGGGCAGGCGCCACCTTCGGAATGAGGGGAGAAATCCGAAGCCAGGAGCGTCCCCAGGACGGGTGTTCCGCCCTCGGGGCCGACGCGCTCTCCCCCCCGAGCGAAGAGGAGGCGCATCCCCGCGTCCAGTTCCGTGAGGGTGCCCACCGTGGAGCGGGGATTCCTGCGGCCTCTATCCTGGGATACGGCCACCGTGGCCTGGAGGTTCTTCGCGCTATCCAGTTCGGCCCCGCCCTTTCGGGGCAGCAGGCGGCGCGCCCAGGGGGAAACCAGATCATTGAAGCGGTTCTGGGCCTCGGCCAGGAGCGTATCGAAGACCAGGGAGGACTTGCCGCAGCCCGAGGGGCCCGTCACCACTGTGAGGCCCCGGGGGGGAATGGTGATATCCAGATCCCGCAGGTTATGCGTGCGCACACCCCGGAGCTCGATGGGGGGATGTTCGACCGGAGGCCGCGGGGCAGGAAAGGGTGAGGGCCCCGCGCGCAGGGCGGCCCCGGTGAGGGAGGCCTCGCAACTGGCGATCATCTCCGGGGTCCCCCAGGCCACCAGGGAGCCGCCTGCGGGGCCGCTTCCGGGGCCCAGATCCAGCACGCGATCCCCGTGACGCACGATATCGAGATCGCTATCGGCCACCAGCAGGGTATGGCCAGCCTCCAACAGCCGGTCCCAGGCCTCCAGCAGCACGGCGATGTCTGCGGCGTGGAGGCCCGTGGTGGGCTCGTCCAGGACGATGAGGGCCGGGGCGCTGCCGGTCCTGGCCAGTTCCGTGGCCAGCTTCACCCGCTGGGCTTCTCCCCCGGAAAGGGTCGTCGCGGGCTGGCCCAGGGGCAGGTAGCCCAGACCGACATCCCGCAGCGCGTCCAGGATGCGCCTGAGCTTGGGGTGGGCGGAAAAGAGCTCCGCGGCCTCCTGGACGCTCCCTTCCAGGACGTCTGCGATGCTTTGGCCCTGGAACTTCGCCTGGAGAACTTCTGCATGGAAGCGCCGCCCGCCGCAGCTTTCGCAGGGCACCCCCACGGTGCCCAGGTACCGCATGCCCACTTCCTGCACGCCGGCCCCCTCGCAGGCTTCGCAGCGACCTCCTGCGGTATTGAAGGAGAAGTGGCCCTTGCCGAGGCCTCGCGCTTTGGCCTCCGGGGTGGCCGCGAAGAGATCCCGGATGAGATCGAAGGCGCCGGTGTAGGTGGCCGCATTGGAGCGGGGGGTGCGTCCGATGGGCTCGGCGTCCACGGTCACCAGGCGGCCGAAGGGCCCGGGATCCCCCTGGAAGCGGGCCACCACCTCTTCCAGCAGCGAGGTCTTGCCCGCTCCCGAGACCCCGGAGACCACATTGAGGGCTCCCAATGCCAGTTCCAGGTGGAGGTTCTTCAGGTTGTGCCGCTGGAGGCCCTCCAAGCCCAGTGTGCCCTTGGCATGGCCCTGCCTCCGGGGGGCGACCGCAGGACTGCCCGCCAGCCAGCGCTGGGTGGGCGTGGCCTCCCCATCCTGTTTTTTCGCCAGGAGTTCCGAGGGTGGCCCGCTCCAGAGCAAACTCCCCCCATCTTTTCCGGGGCCCGGCCCCAGATCGATCAGCCAATCGGCGGCCCGGGCGATGGCGGCATCGTGCTCCACCACGACCACCGTCTGGCCCTGGTCCCGGAGGCGCTTCAGCACTTGGATCAGGCGGCCCACGTCCGAGGGATGGAGCCCGGAAGAGGGCTCGTCCAGGACCACCAGGAGCCCCCGCAGTTCCCCGAGGGCCAGGCCGATGAGGCGCAGCCGCTGAGCCTCCCCGCGGGAGAGGGTGGGCGTGGGACGGTCAAGGGTCAGGTAGCCCAGGCCCAGCTCCACCATCAGATGGCAGCGGCTCAGGAGTTCGGCGCGGATGGGCTCGAACACAGGGGCTTCCCTCGGCGAGACCGGGAGCTTGGCCAGGTAGGCGGCCAGTTCTTCTACCGGCATGGCTGCCAGATCCACGATGCGCTTCCCCCGCCAGGTCACGGCCAGGGCCTCCGGACGCAGGCGCGCGCCCCCGCAGGCCGAGCAGGTGGAGGTGCGGACGAAGCGCAGGATGGAATCGTTCCGCTTGCTCTTCAGGATCTCCTCCATCACGGGGAGGATGCCGCGGTAGAAGCCCTCCTGGCGGGGGCGGGCTGTGATGCCTGTCCACTTCAACCGCGATTCCAAGGGATGCTTGCCGTAGGGGACCCTGAGGCGCTCCGAGCCGTAGAGCACCACTCGGCGCAGCTCTGGGCTGAGTTCCCGCCAGGGGGTGTCTACGGAACCGCCATGGGCCTGGAGCACGTCGTCCAGCACCGGCAGCGTCACCTGGGAATACATGAGGTAGCCGTTGGGGGTGCTGAGGCGCAGGGCGCCCTCCCGCAGGGACTTGGCGGCATCGGCGATGAGGAGCTCCGGGTCCAGGCGATCCTCCACGCCCAGGCCCTGGCAATGGGGGCAGGCTCCTGCCTCGCCATTGAAGGAGAAGAGGCCCCGGGTGGGGTGGACGCCTTCGGGGCCAGAGCCCAGCCGGGCGAAGAGCAGGCGGAGGAGATCCCACCCTTCCATGAGCGTGCCCACGGTGGACCTGGGATTGGAGAGGCTGGCGTGCTGGCCGAGGGCCACGGCGGGTCCCAGGCCCTCGATGCTGCCCACCCTGGGGCGCGCAAACCCGCCTGTGAACTGGCGCGCGAAGGAGGGGAGGGTCTCCAGGAAGCGGCGCTGGCCCTCCCGGAAGAGGGTATCGAAGGCCAGGGACGACTTGCCGGAGCCGGAGACGCCGGTGATGACCGTGAGGCTCTGGCGCGGGATCCGCACATCGAAGCCCCTGAGGTTATGCTCCTCCGCCCCTCGGATGACAATCTCCAGGTCTCGATGTTCCCCCAAGGTCTGCACCTTTCTACTCATGGAGCCAGGACCCTGGAATATCCGAAATCCCGGAACCCAGCTGGTCCAGGGAATCCCGCGCCAGTGCCCGGAGGGAGGTCAGGGGCAGGGTGCCGCCCGGAGTCCAGGCCTCCTTGATCCGGGTGAGCTCCCGGTGGAGGCGGGGCATGGCGTAGCACGCGGAGAGGCCCATCAACCGATGGAGGGCCTCCGGGACCAGGGAGGGATCCTCCAGTTGGGCCAGACTCGCCTGCATGGATTGATGGCAGGCTTCGAGGGCCTTGGACCAGAAGGTCGGGCCGAGGTCTTCCCTGGTCTCCTCGATCCGGCCCCGATCCACCAGGGGCTCCTCGGCCTCGGGCTCCTGGGGGCGCTTCGCCTGGATCCCCGCCAACCTGGCGGCCAGGACCTCCTTCCGAATGGGTTTGGGGATGAGGCCCTGGAGGCCTTCCTCGAGGCAGGCCTGGGTCTTGCGCTGTTCCGTATCGGCTGTGACTAGGAAGAAGGCCAGGCCCTTTCCCGCTTCGGCACGGAAGCGCCGATAGACTTCCATGCCGTCCATATCCGGCATGTGCAGGTCCAGCAGCACGGCATCGAAGGGGCTTGTGCGGAGGGTGGCCAGAGCCTCCGCTCCGCTGGCCGCCTCGATGGCCTGGTGGCCGAGGCTGCGCAGGAGTCCGGTGGCGACCATGCGGTTGGCCGGGAGATCGTCCACCACCAGCACCCGCAGGGGGACCGAGGCCTGAGGGAGGGGCTGCTGGGGCTTCCCCTGGGCCGCCAGGGGCAGGAGGAGGGTGAAGTGGAAGCGGGAGCCTTGGCCGGGGGCGCTTTCCAGATGCAGTTCGCCGCCCATGGCCGTGACGAGTTCCCGGCTGATGGCCAGCCCCAGCCCCGTGCCCCCATGGTTGCGGCGGGTGCTGTTATCGCCTTGTTCGAAGGCCTCGAACACCCGGGTCTGGGTGGCCTCGTCCATGCCTGGGCCCGTGTCCTGCACCCTGAAGGTGCACTGGGCCTTGCCGGAACCTTCCGTGGGCGGTTGCACCTCCAGGGCGAGGCTGACAGTGCCTGTCTCAGTGAACTTGACCCCATTGCCCAGGAGATTGATCAGGACCTGGCGCAGGCGCATGGCGTCCCCCAGGAGAGCCTGGGGCAGCTCCGCCGGGGCCTCGACATGGAGTTCCAGGTGCCTGGCCAGGGCCTGGGGCCTCAGCACCGCCTGGACGCTGGTGAGCAGTGCGGCCGGGGAGAAGGCTTCGCACCGCAGTTCCGTATGGCCCGCTTCGATGCGGGCCAGGTCCAAAACATCATCCAGCAGCCTGGCGAGATGATCTCCGCTGTGTCCGATCAGTTCGAGGTAATCCAGCTGCTCGGGGTGGAGGGTGGTTTCCTGGAGGAGCTGCACGCCGCCGAGCACACCGTTCAGGGGGGTGCGGATCTCGTGGCTCACGACGGCCAGGAAGCGGCTCTTGGTTTCGTTAGCCCGCTGGGCCGCTTCTTCGGCGCGCTGCCTCTCCCGGACCTCGTGCTGAAGCTTGATCCGCAAGGAAAAGTCTTGCCTCATCAGACGGTTCCAATGGACCTGGAAGGCATATCCCGTGGCGTTAGCCATGAGGAGGTAGAGGCCCATCTGGAAGCTGGCTGGGGCCTCCCAGCCTGAAACGTGGCCCTGATAGCCCAGGAACATGAGTGAAACGCAAGAACTGCCAAGGACCGTCATCCAGACCCGGTTGGGGACCATCACATAGGCCATCAGGATGATCACCAGGATGAAGGGCAGTCCCCCGGCCCCCGAGGGTTGACGGGCGAAGATGTAGAGCTCCGAGAGTTCGGTGATGCCGATCAGGATCATCACGGCCATGAGGAGCCAGCGGTAGAAGAGGCTGGGGCGGGCGGCGGCCAGGATGCAGCCCGCCAGCACCAGGGCCACGAGGATGCGCAGGCCCAGCATGATGCAGAAGGGCCTCCAGGCCGTCATCACGTCATAATCGAGATAGGTGGCTCCCAGGTACATGACCCCCGCGATGGCCATGACGATCCTGCTCTGGGTGCCGAGCCTGGGCCATGTGTGGCGGTAGTAGGCCTCTTCAGCGGCGGGGTCCCTGAATTCCCCGGTCCAGGGAGAGGGAAGGGGGAGTTCCATGGGCATGGGGTCAGTCATTCAGTCGGTATCCCAGGCCAGCCACGGTCTGGAGGAGGGTGGGGTGCTTGGGATTATCCTCAAGCTTCTGGCGAAGGCGGGACACCAGCACATCGACGCTCCGTCTCGAGGCCATGCCATCCTCTGTGCTGATGGCTTGGCTGAGCTGATCCCTGGTCTTCACCATGCCCTTGACGGAGAGGAGCTGGTCGAGCAGATCAAATTCGCCTCGCGTCAGGGGAATGGCATGTTCCTGATCATCCAGCAGGATCCGCTGGCCCCCATGGAGGCGGAACCGCCCGAAGGGCTTGACCTCATGGGAGGGCATCCGATGGCAACGCCTCACGAGATTGATCACCCGGGCCACCAACTCGCGGGGGTTGTAAGGCTTGCTCACGAAGTCGTCCACGCCGATCTCCAGGCCGACCACCCGGTCCGCATCGCGGCTGGACACGATGACCACCGGGACTTCGCAACTATGAAGCTTCCGCGCTAAGTCCAGCCCGTCGCCATCCGGCAGATTTAGATCGAGGAGGACGAGATCGACGATCCCTTGCCCCATCCATGCCTCGGCCTCCGAGACCTTGCCTGCCTCCAGGAGTTTGAAGCCCGTGCGCGCCAGGTACCCCACGAGCAGTAGGCGTTGGGCAGGATCGTCTTCCACAATCAGAATCCGACACTCCCTGCTCATCCCTGGCCTCACGCAAAAAAAATATCAGGATCATGCGCTCGTTAACATCCCATTAACATCGCCGCTCTAACCTCAAACCGAGAGAAGGAAACCCGGGTCGCCTTATGGGCCAACGGGGAATGGTCTGGTTTGGGTTAAATATTATTAAGTAATGAATATAATGGAGAAGTCCATGCAAAGTGTTGCCAGAAAACCAATTGGAATCATAGCACTCCTGCTGCTGGTGCTATCGGCATCCCTATCCTGGATGGGCTGTGGCGGCGGCGATAAAACCAACACGATCACCCTGCCAGCGGCCAACGTGGCGCCGATCGCCAGCGCGGGCGCGGGCGCGGGGCAGAGCGTTACGGTCGGCGCCACGGTCACGCTCGATGGCAGCCTCAGCGTGGATGCCAATGGCGACAGGCTGACCTATGCCTGGACGCTCACCAGCAGACCCAGCGGCAGCAGCGCAGCGCTATCCAGCGCCACGGCCGTCAAACCCAGCTTCACGGCTGATGTCAGCGGCAGCTATGTCGCCAGCCTCGTCGTCAATGATGGGAAGGTGAACAGCAATAGCGCCAGCGTCACCATCAGCGCCGCCATGGCCAATGTCGCGCCCGTCGCCAGCGCGGGTGCGGCGCAGAGCGTCGTCACCGGAAGCACGGTCACGCTCGATGGCAGCGCCAGCACGGACGCCAATGGGGACGCGCTCACCTACGCTTGGACCCTGAACGCCCCCAGCGGCAGCAGCGCCAGACTATCGAGCGCCACCGCCGTCAGACCAAGTTTCACCACTGATGTCAGCGGCACCTACGTGGCCACCCTCACGGTCAATGACGGCGAACTCAACAGCGCAGCGGCCACCGTCACCCTCACAGCCGCCGTCCTCAACGTCGCTCCGGTGGCCAAAGCGGGCAGCCCGCAGAACGTCGTCACCGGCAGCGCCGTCATCCTGGATGGGCGGGATAGCAGCGATGCCAATGGCGATAGCCTGGGCTATCTCTGGTCGCTGACCAGTCTGCCCACCGGCAGCAGCGCCGCGCTCTCCAGCGCCAGCACCGCCAAACCGACCTTCACCGCCGACAAGGATGGCACCTACGTCATCCAGCTCATCGTCTCGGATGGCAGGCTCAATAGCGCCCCGGATACCGTGACCATCACGGCGGCCACCGCCAATTCCATTCCCGTCGCCAGCGCAGGGAATGCGCAAAGCGTCGCCACCGGCGCGGCCGTCGCCCTGGATGGCAGCGCCAGCAGCGATGCCAACGGCGACACACTCACCTACGCCTGGACTTTGATCGTGCCCAGCGGTAGCAGCGCCACGCTATCGAACGCCGCCGCCGTCAAACCCAGCTTCACGGCCGATGTTAGCGGCGTCTATACCGCCGTTCTGTACGTCAATGATGGCGCCCTCAACAGCGCTCCGGCCACCGTCGTCGTCCTCGCCACCCCAGCCAATGTGGCGCCCGTGGCCAGCGCGGGCGCGGGGCAGAGCGTCCCGGTCGGCGCCACGGTCACGCTCGATGGCAGCGCCAGTACGGATGCCAATGGCGACAGGCTGACCTATGCCTGGACGCTCACCAGCAGGCCCAGCGGCAGCAGCGCGGCGCTGTCCAGCGCCACGGCCGTCAAACCCAGCTTCACGGCCGATGTCAGCGGCAGCTATGTCGCCAGCCTCGTCGTCAATGATGGGAAGGTGAACAGCAATAGCATCAGCGTCACCATCAGCGCCGCCATGGCCAACGTGGCCCCCACAGCCAGCGCGGGGAGCAATCAGAATGTCGTCACCGGCAGCTCCGTCACCTTGGATGGCAGCGCCAGCACGGACGCCAATGGGGACGCGCTCACCTACGCCTGGACCCTGAACGCCCCCAGCGGCAGCAGTGCGACCCTCTCCAGCGCCACGGCCGTCAAACCCAGCTTTACGGCCGATATCAGCGGCAGCTACGTGGCCACCCTCACCGTCAATGATGGCCAAGTCAATAGCACAGCGGCCACCGTCACCCTCACAGCCGCCGTCCTCAACGTCGCTCCGGTGGCCAAAGCGGGCAGCCCGCAGAACGTCGTCACCGGCAGCGCCGTCATCCTGGATGGGCGGGATAGCAGCGATGCCAATGGCGATAGCCTGGGCTATCTCTGGTCGCTGACCAGTCTGCCCACCGGCAGCAGCGCCGCGCTCTCCAGCGCCAGCACCGCCAAACCGACCTTCACCACCGACAAGGATGGCACCTACGTCATCCAGCTCATCGTCTCGGATGGCAGGCTCAATAGCGCCCCGGATACCGTGACCATCACGGCGGCCACCGCCAATTCCATGCCCGTCGCCAGCGCAGGGAATGCGCAAAGCGTCGCCACGGGCGCGGCCGTCGCCCTGGATGGCAGCGCCAGCAGCGATGCCAACGGCGACACGCTGAGCTATGCCTGGACCCTCATCAGCATCCCCAGCAGCAGCAACGCCACGCTCTCCGGTTCCACGGTGCAGAAGCCCACCTTCACCGCCGATAAGGATGGCGCCTACGTCGCCCAGCTCATCGTCAACGATGGCAAGGTGAATAGCGCTGTGGCGACCGTCGTCATCACCGCCGCCACCAGCAACGCCGCCCCCGTGGCTAAGGCGGGCAGCGACCAGAGCGTGGCGACAGGCAGCGCCGTGACGCTCGATGGCTCAGGCAGCAGCGATGCCAATAACGATACGCTCACCTACCTGTGGAGTTTCCGCAGCATTCCCAACGGCAGCACGGCCACGCTCTCCAGCTCCACGGCGCAGAAACCTGGTTTCACCACCGACAAAGACGGCACCTACGTCGCCCAACTCATCGTCAACGATGGCAAGGTCAATAGCGCCGTGGCCACGGTGGTCATCACGGCCACGGCGGCCATTACTAATACGGCGCCTGTGGCGAATGCCGGGAGCAACCAGGTCGCCCACAGCGGCAGCACGATCACCCTTGATGGCTCTGGCAGCACGGATGCCGATGGCGATACGCTCACCTACCTGTGGGTGCTGACCAGCAAACCAAGCGGGAGTGCCGCTGTTTTTTTGAACGTCACGGCGCAGAAACCCACCTTCACGGCCGACAAGGTAGGCAGTTATGTGGCCCAGTTGGTGGTCAGCGATGGCAAACTCACCAGCACCAATATTGCAACGGTCACCATTACGTTTGCCCAGTTCGTCAAGCTGGATGCCACTGGCGCGGCACTGGATGCCAGCGCCACAAGCTGGAGTGGTGTGGCCGACAATGTCAACAATCTGGCCTGGGAAGTCAAAAACACGACTGACAGCTCAAACCTGCGTTATTACATGAATATCTATACCAATTACGACAGCACGAGTGAACCGCAGCTCGATGGTACAAATGCGCCGACCCAGGCCCAGATCGATGCCAGCACCAACTCGGTGGGCTTCAAGAATGCCGTGAATGCGGCAGGCCTGTGCGGAGCCACTGACTGGCGGCTTCCGACCGAGGACGAATTGTCTGCATTAGTCGATGCCTATGGTTTCTATGCATACTTTGCCGACACTGAAAACTACACGTGGACTTCGTCCAGTTTTCCTTCTTATCCTTCACGTTGCATGATGGTCTATTTTGCTTATGGTGGCACCCATCAGGGGGTCCTCCGCAGCAACCGCCACTTAGTAAGACTGGTACGCACGATGCCGTAACGGGGCCTTCCTTGGATATTGGGCCACACACGGCCTGCCGCCATGGATAAGTGCCGTGGCGCCCTGCCGCCGATCGATCGGGATATCCCGTATCAAAGGAGTCAATATGATTTTCCGGACCATGAGTCGCGCGGCCCTGTTGGGGCTGTGCGTTCTGCTGAGTGGATGTGGCGGCGGGAAGGATTATTTCCCGCCTCCGACCATTACCAGCTTCACGGCTGCAAAAAATACGGTCACTTCCGGTGAGGAGACCACGCTGACGGCCATTTTTTCGAATGGTTCAGGGGTCGTGGACCAGCGTGTGGGCACTGTTCTCAGTGGCGCTCCGAGGGCTACAGGGGCCGTCCTGGCTGATACCACCTACTCCCTGACGGTGACGGGGCACAATGGGATGACGGCCACCCAGTTACTCACCATCCAGGCGGTTCCCCAGGCCGGGCAGCCCAAGGTGACCGCCCCGGCCTACCTGACGGTGGGCGCCACCGGCAGCGCTTCGGTGAGCGCCCAGGACGGGTGCACGTACGCCTGGTCCATCAGCGGGGGGAGTCTGCTTTCTGGAAGCGATGCGAGCACGGTGAATTTCACGGCCGGGACCAGCGGCTACGCGCTCCTCTCATGCATCGTCACCAACGCGATGGGGGTGGCCTCTCCTGTGGGAAGCGCCATCACCACGGTGGTGGCGGCTCCCACGGTGCCGACGCTTTCGGCGCCTCCCATGGTGGCCTCCAATCAGATGGGTTGCACTGCCAGCGTGCCGGTCCAGGATGGGTGCAGCTATGCCTGGACCATCAGCGGGGGCATCATCACCTCGGGAGATGCCACGAATACGGTGGTCTTCATCGCCGGGGCGACGGGCACGGTGCAGCTCTCCTGCGTCCTCACCAATAAGGCCGGAATTTCCGCTTCGGCGGGAACCCTCGTCATTCCGGTGGTGGCCTTGGCTGGGCAGCCGACGGTGACTGCCCCGACGTACCTGACGGTGGGCGCCACCGGCAGCGCTTCGGTGAGCGCCCAGGACGGATGCAGATACGCCTGGTCCATCAGCGGAGGCAGTCTTCTTTCTGGAAGCGATGCGAGCACGGTGAATTTCACGGCCGGAACCAGCGGCTACGCCCTTCTCTCATGTATCGTCACCAACGCGCTGGGGGTGGCCTCTCCTGCGGGAAGCGCCATCACCACGGTGGTGGCGGCTCCCACGGTGCCGACGCTTTCGGCGCCTTCCATGGTGGCCTCCAATCAGATGGGCTGCACCGCCAGCGTGCCGGCCCAGGACGGGTGCCGCTATGCCTGGACCATCAGTGGAGGCGTTATCACCGCCGGGGATGCCAATAATGCGGTGATCTTCAGCGCCGGGGCGTCGGGCGTGGTTCAGCTCTCCTGTGTCCTCACCAATAAGGCTGGTGTATCTTCTCCGGCGGGAACCCTCGTCATTCCGGTGGTGGCCTTGGCTGGGCAGCCGATGGTGAATGCCCCGACGTATCTGACGGTGGGCGCCACCGGCAGTGCCTCGGTGAGCGCCCAGGACGGATGCAAATACGCCTGGTCCATCAGCGGAGGCAGTCTGCTTTCTGGAAGCGATGCGAGCACGGTGAATTTCACGGCCGGAACCAGCGGCTACGCGCTTCTCTCATGCATCGTGAGCAACGCGATGGGGGTGGCTTCTCCTGCGGGAAGCGCCATCACCACGATTCTGCCATTGCCAGTTGCGCCCATGGTTACCGCACCCTCCCTGATATCTCCCAATCAGGCGGGCTATACCGCCAGTGTCCCGGCCCAGGCCGGGTACAGCTATGCCTGGACCATCAGTGGCGGCGCCATTACCGCAGGTGATGGCACCAACGCGGTGACCTTCACTGCCGGAGCCTCGGGTGCGCTTCAGCTCTCCTGTGTCCTGACCAACCTGGCAGGAACGGCCTCCCTCCCAGGGATTACGGCCTGTTCGATCCTCAATGGTCCCACCACCCCCGATATCACGCTGCTGAGTACAGCCCTCGCGGCCGGAGGCGTCGGTTCGGCCATGGTGACTTCCCAGAGCAACTGCACCTATGTCTGGACTCTCAAGGGGGGGACCTTCACCACCTCCACCACCGGCAATAGCGTGTCCTTTTCTGTGAGCGCCAAGAGCCCACTGGTTCTCACCTGCATGGCCGTCAATAGCCTGGGCGTTCAGAGCGCAGTCGCCTCCAAATCGGTGGATGTCACCTTCACGGATGCCGATGTGCTGGCGAGCCTCAATATCAACACCGACCTGGGCCCGCGGAAGAACGCTCAAGGCCAGGATATGACCTCCACCGATCAGCCTCTGGGCAACGGGACCGTCAATATCCGGAAGATCGACGAGCCCCTGGTGGTCGATACCGCTAATAACGCCTATCTGCTGAGCTCCGACTTGGCTCATGCCTTCACGCAGCTTCCCGTATCGAGTCTGAGCACTAGCGCGCCGACCCCCGATCAGATCGTGATCCCGGTGCCCGCGAACCTCTACGCCGATGGCAAGCAGGAGGTGGTCCTATTCAGTTTCCCAGGCCCGTCCAGGGGTAGCAGTAACGACCACTTTACGGTCTCGCTCCTGACCGGCGGATCAGGAAGCACCCTGACGATGAAGGGCACCGTTCCCTGGACTCCCACCAGCCTTAACACTACCGATGGCGATCCGAGACAGTGGTACCAGAAGTTCAGCGCCGTGGCGGGGGACCTCAACAAGGATGGGAAACAAGAGATCGTGCTGATGGCCGAGGACAAGGTCTACATCTTCGATAGTGCCTTGAACCTGATCAGCGGTCCCACCTCGCTGGCGCCCGTGGAGAGCTTTCCCTTCGTCCGGGTGGCCTGTGCCGATATCGATCATGATGGTCGGGATGAGATCCTCCTCTTCAACGGGGGCTACACCTCTGCGACGGTGGGCCAGCTCTCCATCTGGCAGCTCAATAGCGATAACTCCATCTCGAAGAAGGTCGATGGCTTCAACGTGACCCAGATCGATACCTCCCACCCGACCCCGGGGATCTCCCTCCGTGGCGGGGCCATCGCGGCTTCGGATATCGACGCCGACGGCAAGGTGGAGATCGTCTTATCCGGGCTCGTCTCCGGCACGAGCAAGAACCGGACACTCATGGCCCAGGTCGGCATCTCCGGTGGCGTCTGGACGCCGAGTTTCCTGCCGGTGGGCGTGGATGGTGACCTCTGTTCCAGCCGCTGGCTGTATCGAAATTATTCCTCTACGGAGGAAACCAATAGAAAAGAACATGACGCCGCCGTGCCCGTCTTGGCCCTCGCGGATCTGGATGGCGATGGCATGGAAGAGATCATCTCTGCCGATGATGTCCTGACCTATACGGCGGCCACCAGCCTTGCCGGGGCCTCCCTGGACTACGCCTACGACAGCACCAGCAAACAACTCCTCTGGGGCGACGTTGTGAACGAAGTTAACATTAACCGCCGGGATCCTTCGTCCATGTATGGTCAGGCGGCGGTGAGCAGGCTGACCAGCGATCCCAAGGGCCTCCCGGAGATCCTGATCCTCAATTTCCGGAACCAGAAGCTCCGCCGCTACTATTACGATAGCGAGACCAAGCGGATGCTCCAGGGTACGGAGATCCAGTATTCCACCACGGGCCAGTTCGCTCCCTTCCTGTGCTTGGCCGATCTGAATGACGATGGCACGGTCGTGGAATACCTCGGCCACGCCCTCACCTTCACCAAGCCCATGATCAAGGCCGTGCTGGCCTCGCCTCCCTACTGGACGGGCCTGACCCACGACCAGAACACCGGCAATTCCTTCACGCAGTTCGGCAATTCCAGCGGGATCAGTGGGGGTTTCAGCGCCTCCATGGGGTTCTCGGTGGCGACCATGGGGGGCGTCAAGATCACGCTTCCCGTGGTCTCCAACGGGGAGGTCGAGATCAAGGTGACCCAGAAATACGCCTGGGACTTTGCCTTCGAAACCACCTACGGATACACCCGGGATATTTCCTATGCCACCTACGCGGGCAGCGACGCCGTACTCTTCGCGGCGGTTCCGGTGGATGTCTATGGCTACCGGGTGACCCGCTCCGGGTCCAATTCGAAGGTGAAGGTGGGCGACACCCTCTTCATTCAGCGGGAACGGGAGGCGCTCCTTCAGTTCACGGATGTGGACTTCTACAATGCCCACTGCGGGAAGGGCCCTGAGATCGATCGCACGATCCTTCAGCACACTCTCGGGCGGCCCTTCACCTACCCGACCCGCGCCCAGGCCGCCTCCTTGGTTGTGCTGGACCTCAACCAAGGCTTCCTCCTGGCGAATTCCCAGAGCGGGATCGTGCCCGAGGGAAACCTCTACAACACCATCACCTATTCCACCAGCCTGGAGACGGGCATCTCGGCGAGCTGGACCTCAGAGACGAGTATCGAAGCCGAGGTCTCCCTCGTGGTGCTTGCCGGAGGCTCCCAGTCGTTCTCTGTGGGGGCAACCCTCAGCAGCCAGGTCTCCCTGGGCAGCTCGATCGTGGGTTGCGTGGGCGGCCTGGACGCCGCCGATTACAGTGGGGGCACGATCTTCAAGTGGGGCATCTTCTCCTACAACAAGACCATCCCCGCTACCGCCGATTACAATAAGCAGGACTTCAAGGTTCTGAATTACTGGGTCCAATAGCGGATTCCAGGATGCCCAGTGAGAACCCCGGTGGCCCGGGGTTCTCCTGTTCATGAGGGTCCTTCCGGCTGGTTCTCCAGGGCCCGAGCTTCCTGCTTCATCTCGGGGCAGGGGGCTCTTCGGTTCCAGGAGTGTGCTCCCAGAACCGGGCGACATCGGCCAGGATGGCTTCGGAGACGACTTCCCGGGGGGATTGGATGAACCAGTCGCCGGGAAAACATTGCGCGAAGGCGGGCTCCAGGAAGCGGCCATCCAGGAAGACCAGGAGGCCCCGCTCCTCGGGGCCCCGGATCACGCGCCCTGCGGCCTGGATGGCCTTGGCCATGGCGGGGTAGATGTAGGTGAAGGCCTCGGCTGTGCTCGCAGGGGGGACCGCCTGCTCCCTGGGGTCGCGAAGTCCCCCCTTGGCCCCCCGCGCCGCGTCCTGGCGGAGCCCGGCCGCAGCGCCTGTGCTCGCAGGGGGGACCGCCTGCTCCCTGCGGTCGCGAAGTCCCCCCTTGGCCCCCCGCGCCGCGTCCTGGCGGAGCCCGGCCACAGCGCCGGTGCTCGCAGGGGGGACCGCCTGCTCCCTGGGGTCGCGAAGTCCCCCCTTGGCCCCCCGCGCCGCGTCCTGGCGGAGCCCGGCCACAGCGCCTGTGCTCGCAGGGGGGCTGGCTTGCGACCCCGGCGCCGTGTCCAGGGCCCTGCCGAAGTAGGCCTTGGTGAGCTTGCGCTCCAGGTCGAAGGGGGGGATGGGCGGGCCCACGATGATGCTGCCGATGAGGGCTTCCCCGGGCAGGTCGACGCCCTCGGAGAGGGAGCCTCCCTGCACGGCCAGCACCACCAGCCCGCGTTCTGTTTCAAGGGCGCCGAGGATCTCCTGGAGCGCGTCCTGGCTGGCCCTCCGGGGCTGGGCCAGGATGCGAAAACCCGGGAGATCCAGGAAGGGCCGGGTCTTGTCCAGGAACTCGAAGCTGGGGAAGAAGACTAGGTAATTGCCCTTCCGCAGGGGCAGCACCTTGGAGAGGAATTCGGCGACGCGGGGTGTCTGCTGCTCCCTTTGGCGGTAGAGGGTGGAGATCTGGGGCACCACCAGCAGGCAGCGATGCTCCGGCGGGAAAGGGGAGGGGATCTCCTCGCAGCGGGCCTGGGCCAGGCCGCAGAGCCTCTGGTAGTAGGCGAAGGGCTTCAGCGTGCCCGAGAAGAGCACGGCTCCCGCCAGGGACCTGAAGCGTTCGGCCAGGTATGGGGAAGCGTCCACGCAGGTGATCTGCAGCCTCCCCGGGGGCATCCAGGTGAGCAGGTGGGCCTCGCTGCGCTCCCGCAGCACGCCGCAGAATTCCGACCATTGGCGGAAGAGCTGCACCAGGGGATGGCTCGGGGCCAGCTCCTGCCCGTCGGAAGCGGCCTTGGCCAGCAGCTTGCGGAGCCGCTGTTCCTCGGCGTTGAAGAGGGTCGGGTCCACGTCCAGCTGCCTGTGGGGACCGGCGTGGGTTTCCAGGAGCCTGAGGCAGCGCTCGAGCTGGCGGGTGAAGCTGCCCTTCAGGCCCCGGCCCTTGCCCTTCCAGCCCTTCTTGAGGGCCCGGAGCTGATCGGTGTCCAGGGCCGGGGAGAACCAATCCGTGGCCCGGTTCGGCAGGTTATGGGCCTCGTCGAGGAGCAGGAGATTCCGCCCCTGGGAGGCTTCGTCACCGAAGAAACGCGCCAGGGTGGCCGAGGGGGCGAGGGCGTAGTTGTAGTCCCCGATGATGACATCGGCATTCCGGGCCGCGTCCAGGGAGAGCTCGAAGGGACAGAGTGTGCATTCTTCGGCCAGGGCCTGGAGGGTGGCCGATTCCACGCAACCCAGCTCCATCAGGCGCTCCAGGGCCTTGGACTCCTTGAGGCGGTCGTAGTAGCCGCTGGCCCTTGGGCAGACATCGGGGTGGCAGTGGAGCTCCTCCTGGGGGCAGATGCGCTCCTTGGCCCGCAGGGTGATGGAGCGGAGGAGATGGCCCGCCCTGCAAAGGCGCCCCAGGAAGGCCTCGGCCACGGAATGCTGGCTGTTCCTGGGGGTCAGATAGAAGACCCGCAGATCCTCCTCCAGGGCCTTCCGGAGCCCCGGATACAGGACAGCGGCTGTCTTGCCCAGCCCCGTGGGGGCCTGGACCAGCAGGCGGGAGCCCGCGCCGAGGGCTTCTTCCACCAGGGCCAGAAGCCTTTCCTGGCCGGGGCGGGGCGCCTCGAAGGGGAAGCGGAGCCCGGCTCCGATCAGCTTCCGCTCCGCGGCCCGGGCCAGGGCCTGGAGGTGCTGGGCGCGGAGTCCATCCATCTGGGCCTCCACCCAGGCCGAGAAGGCCTCCAGATCGAAGGGCACCTCCACCAGGGTTTCACGCTCGTCCAGGAGGGAGATCACCCGCAGGCGGCAGGCGGGAACCCGCTCCTCCCTCTGGGCGAGGATCCAGGCATACATCCGCACCTGCTGGGCGAAGGGATGCTGGGGATCGGCGTCCAGGGCCCGCAGGAGCCCCTGGGGCTGGAAGGTGGTCTTAATCTCCTCCATTACCGGTCTGTCTCCTGGAATGAACACATCCATGCGCCCCCGCAGGAGGCACTGGAAATCCGGGCGCTGGAAGGTCCACAGCACCGTCCGCTCCGACTGGAGATCGGGATATTCCCCCTTCAGGCGCTTCTGGACCTTGATGTGCAGGCGGGTGCCCTGGGCGGCGGCATCCTCCTCCAGCTGGAAGGAGAGAGAGGCGTCCAGGCTACCGCTCCGCTCCAGGGGCAGGACGAAATCGCGCACGGAGCGCGTGATCTCCTCCATCACGGCTCCAGATCCGCGAAGAGGCTGGGCTCGGTTCCGGGGTCGACTTCAGAGATCTGCGATCGGTAATCCTCGGCCTTCAGCAGCCCGCCGGCCCTGAGGCCCAGGAGGCGCAGCTTCCGGTCCAGGGGCACCCGCTTCAGGCTGGCGCGGGCGGCTTCGCAGAGAGAGGCCGCCTCGGCGATGGGCACCCGGAACGAATGATCCCGGGTGAGGGTGGAGAAGTCCTCGAAGCGCAGCTTGATGCCCACGGTGCGCGCCATATAGCCCTTGCGGGCCAGATCCTGGGCCAGGCGCTCGCAGAGGTTCAGCAGGATGCCCGTGAGTTCCCTCCGGTCCCCCTTGACGTGGAGATCGCGCTCGAAGGTGGTCTCCCGGCTGATGGACTTGGGCTCCCGGGTGAGGGTGAGGGGGCGGTCATCCCGGCCATGGGCCGATGCGAAGAGCCAGGCGCCGTAAGTTTTGCCGAAGTGGGCCAGGAGGAAGCCCGGGTCGGCCTTGGCCAGTTCCCCGATCGTCCGGATCTGGAAACTCTCCAGCTTGGCGGTGGCCTTGGGGCCGATGCCATTGATGGCCGAGCAGGGCAGGGGCCAGATCCGGGTCGGGAGATCCTCCAGGCCGAGGATGGTGAGGCCACCGGGCTTCTCGAGCTCGGAAGCCATCTTGGAGAGCAGCTTATTGGGGGTGACGCCGATGGAGCAGGAGAGGCCGGTGGCGAGGCGCACGGCCTCCTGGAGGCGCTGGGCGAGTTCCCGGGTCTCTCCTTCCACCTCGGTCAGATCGAGAAAGATCTCATCGATGCCCCGGTCCTCCATGAGGGGGGCGATCCGGGTCACGGCGGCCTTGAAGGTGCGGGAGACGCGGCTGTAGGTCTCGTAGTCGCCGGAGAGGAGGGTGGCCTCCGGGGCCAGGGCGGCGGCCTTCATGAGCCCCATCCCCGAGTGCACGCCCAAGGCTCGGGCCTCGTAGGTGGCCGTGCTCACCACACCTCGGCCGGTGTATTCGCGGAGTTTCCGGATCGCCGCCTCCCCGGGCCTGGGCCTCCCGCCAATGATCACGGCGCGGCCCTTCAATTCCGGATGGCGCAGCAGTTCCACGGAGGCGAAGTAGGCGTCCATATCCAGGTGGGCGATGCGGGGAGGGGTAGGGCGCGAAGGCACGCGGTCATCCAGGAAGGTGGCTGGCGAAATTATAGCGAACTATTCCCTCCCCTACCTGACTCTTCTCCGCTCCTCCCGAATTCCCGTCCTGCCTCCCCCTCAAAGGGCCGTGGGCAGGGATTCTCCGGGAATAGAGAGCGTCGGATCGAAGCGGATGGTCAGGTTCCGGCCCGCATATTTGGCCTGGTAGAGGGCGGTATCGGCGCATTGGAGGAGTTCGGCGAAGCCCTTTCCCCCGGCTTCCCGGGTGGCGATGCCGATGCTCACGGTGGGGGCCGGTACCTTCTGGCCCCCGGGGGCCGAAAGGACCATGGAGGCCATGGCGCGTCGAATGCGCTCAGCCACCCTGAAGGCCATCTCCGTGTCGGCTCCAGGCAGCACCACGACGAACTCCTCGCCCCCCCATCGCCCCACCAGATCCGAGGGCCGCACATGGGCCTTCAGAATTTTGGCCAGGGCCACCAGCACCTTGTCGCCGAAGGGGTGTCCATGGGTGTCGTTGGAGATCTTGAAGTGGTCCGCATCCAGCATCAGCAGGGAGAGTGGGCTGCCCTCCTGCGCGGTCTGGGTGATGCGCTCCTGGGCGGCGGTAAGGAGGGCGCCATGGTTGAGGAGACCCGTGAGGCTATCCAGGGAGGCCGAATCCCGGGTGGAGGCGAAGATCCGGGCGTGGTGGATCGCCAGCGCGGCCTGATCGGTGAGGGCGCAGAGGAAATCCAGATCCAGGGGCCGGAGAATGCCGGGGCCCGCCGCCGCATGGAGCAGCAGGAGTCCCTCCACGCCCGAGGCCGTCCGGAGCACCAGCGCCAGGCCATCCCCCCAGGGCCTCTTCCGGGGCGGCAGGTCTTGGCCCAGCACCTGGAGGAAGGGCAGGATCTGGGGTCCCTTGCTGGCCAAGAGGCCGCCGTCGACGCCTTCGATGAGATCCCGGGGCAGGAGCTCCCCATCCTTCAGGCCGAGGCCGTAATGGAAGCCCGGCACCAGGTGGTTCCGGCCCTCCAACAGCCAGAACGCGGCCGTTTCCATTTGAGGGAGATGGGTCCGGAGACTGTCCTCCAAGACGCTCAGGGCGTGGGTGAGATCCATGCGCTCGGCGAGGGCCTGGCCCAGGTGCGCCAGGGCGGAGAGGGTATCGGCCCTCTGCTGGGTGGCCGCCAGCAGCTGCGAGTTATCCAGGGCCACCGCGATCTGGCTGGCAAAGGTCCGCAGGATCTGGCGCTCCAGGGGAGCGAATGCGTGGACTCGCTCGTAGTTCACGATGAGTATGCCGAAGGGGCGGTTCCGGTGCTGGATGGGGAGCACGGCATAGCTCTGGAAATAGGGACGGGCATCGGGGTTCGTGCCTGCGTCCTGGGCCATGTTCTCCACGAACATGGCCTCCCCGGTCCGGAACGCGTGCATGGTCAGGCCCTGTTCTCGGAAGCCCAGGGCCTTCACGGCTTCGGGGACGCCGGTCTCCGCCGCATAGCGCAGCTGGCCGCTGGTGGCGTCCAGGAGCACGACGCTCACGGCTTGGAAATGGAGTTCTTCCACCAGGCTGCGGACCACATGCCGGGAGACATCCTCTGGATCCGAGAGGGCGATGATCTCGGTCGTCACCCGGAGGATCCGCAGGGCCTGGTCCAAGAGCGAAGCCATGCCTTCCTCGTGGAAGGCCGGGGGCTTTGGGTCTGGGGTGGGTCTGGAGGTCATGGAACCCTTCCCGTCACGGGCGAATGGAGATCCAGGATGACCTGGGGCGAATGGCCGAAGGGTCAGGATCGGTTCTGGCCAACTTCCAAGGTAAACCAACCCTGTGACGGAATGGCAACGAAGCTTTCCCGAGGCTCGCCTATTCTGGAGCCAAGGATCCCCCATGACCGTCACTTCCTTTGGCCTCACCCTCGCGCTCCTCGGGGCTCTCGGCTGGACGCTCTTCGACGTGGTCCGCAAGGGGCTGTCCCAGAAGGTGCTGCCTACGCTTTTGACCGTGTGGTTGCCCCTGATGCAGGTGCCATTGCTTTGCGCCTGGGCCGCCAGCACCGGGCCCATCCTGCTCCCCCGCGCCAGCCTCGTGCCCATGGCCTTTTCCATCATCCTGAACCTGGGCGGCCTGCTGGCCTTCATGCAGGCCCTGCGGCTCAGCCCCATGAGCCTCACGATCCCCCTGCTCAGCTTCACGCCCGTGGGCACCACCTTCATCGGATGGTGCCTGCGGAACCAGACCCCCACCCATCTCCAGATCGGCGGCGTGGCGCTGGTGGTGGCGGGGGCCTTCACCCTGGGCCTCAAGAGCGCCCAGTGGCCGGGGCTCAAGGCCTATGGCAGGGATCCTGGCGTGCGCCGCATGGCCCTGGCGGCCTTCCTCTGGAGCCTCACGGCCGTCATCGACCAGGTGGCCTTGCAGCGCGGGGCGGGCTACTGGTACGCCCCGGCCATCACCGCTGGCGTGGCCCTGCTGCTGGGCGCGATCCTGCTCCTGCGGGGCCAGGGGCCGGCCCTGGGGGAGGCCGGGAAGGTGCTCTTCAAACATCCGGCCCTCTTGGTCAGTGCGGCGCTCATCGGTTCGGCCGCTCTTGCCATCCAGCTGGAGTCCCTGCGCATCGCCCCGGTGGGCTTCATCGAGACCCTCAAACGGGGCATCGGCATGGTGGGCGCCATCCTGTTCGGCCGCCTCATCTTCAAGGAACCCATTGGCCTGCCCAAGATCCTGGCGGTGATCCTGCTGAGCCTGGGCGTGGGGCTGGTGGTGATGGGAGGTTAGGATGCCCTCTTTCCTCGTGCTCGGCCTGCTGCTGGGGGCACCGGCAACGCCACCGCCAGGGCCTCGGGCTGTTGGAATCGAGATCACGGTCCAGGACCGGGCCATCGAGTTGCCCTTTCTGCCCGAAGGGGTGGCCCAGGCCCGGGCCGCTTACGGGCCGCTGCGCCCCCGGATCGAGACCGCCCTCCAGGATCTGGAGCGGGATCTCGCCGGGATCTACGCGGCCCTCAGGCCCGAAGGGCCCTCGGCCGCTTTCTACCTCATGCCCTCCCAAGGGACGGCCGAGGGGCGCTTCCTGGCCTCCATGCTGCACGACGAATCCTGCCAGACCATGGAGGAGGCGGTCTTGGACCAATGGGTGCGTTGGCAGACCCTCCTGGTCCGCCAGGGCCTCGTCCAGCCCGGAGGTTCGGCCATCACCTCCCGCATGGTCCTGCTCGCGTTCCGGCGGAACGAGCTGCGTTCCCAGGACCTGAGCGATCTGCCCTGGTCCCTCTTCGATCTCCTGGCGGTAGATGGGCTGGATTACCGGGGCTGGGGCTCCCTGGCTAGGGGTGCCGCCGCCTTGGCCGATGCCCAGGCTCCCCAGCTCGCCCGCAGCTGGAAGCCCCTGGCCCAGCACCTGAACGGAAGTGCCCTGAGGATGCTGGAATTCGAGCGGAGCGCTGCGCCCACGCAGGATCCCGCCCTTCGCATCCTCAGGCTCCAGGCCAG
Organism: uncultured Holophaga sp.; assembly: GCA_963664825.1. Lineage (GTDB taxonomy): Bacteria > Acidobacteriota > Holophagae > Holophagales > Holophagaceae > JAYREN01. The sequence goes on along the minus strand of OY761614.1, from coordinate 849,312 downwards.
GCTCAATGTGCTGGAGCGCTTCCGAACCGCCCTCTGGTTCTGCCAGATGGTCTGGGCCCACATGGCCTCCGAGCGCCTGCCCGCGCCCTTGAAAAAATTGGGAGCGTGATGGGGGATGGAGAACATCCACTCCGCCCACACGCTGCCCTCTTTCTTTTTCTCACTGTCCTCACCGGTGAAGTCTTGGAACCAGTGAGAACGGTGAGAGCAGTGAGAGCAGTGAGAGCTGAAACGGTAGAACCGCTGGCCTGGCTGGAAACGGGCTTCCCGGTTTAGGTCAGCACGCCGGCGATGCAGGCGCTGAGGAAATTCGCCAGGGTGCCGGCGATCATGGCCCGGAAGCCCAGGCGGGCGAGATCGCCGCGCCTCTCGGGGATGAGGGCGCCGATGCCGCCGATCTGGATGGCGATGCTGGAGAAGTTGGCGAAGCCGCAGAGGGCGAAGGTGGCCACGAGCTTGGCCTTGGCGCTCAGGAGGGGCAGATTGCCCAGCTCGATGAAGGCCACGAATTCGTTGATGACCATGCGCTTGCCCAGCAGGGCGCCGACGATGCCGGATTCCCGCCAGGGCACGCCCATGAGGAAGGCGAAGGGTCTGAATACCACGGCCATGATGGCTTCCATGGAGAGGCCCGGATGCACGGCCTTGAGGAGGCCGTTGATCAGGGCCACCAGGGCGATGAAGGCGATGAGCATCACGGCCACGTTGAAGGCCAGGTTCCCACCCTCTCCCGCGCCTCGGGCGGCGGCGTCCAGGACATTGGCGTCCGTGCAGGGGATATTGACCTGCACTGTTCCTGCGGTTTCAGGGGTGCCGGTCTCGGGTTCCATGATCTTGGCGATCATGATGGCGCCCGGCGCCGTCATGATCACGGCCGTGAGCAGATGGACGATATCCACATGGGCGATCTGCACGTAGGCCACCATGATCGATCCCGATACGTGGGCCATGCCCGCCGTCATGATGACCATGAGCTCGCTGCGGGTGAATTTGGGCAGGTAGGGCCGGATGGTGAGGGGGGCTTCGGTCTGGCCCATGAGGACGCTGGCGGCCACGCTCACGCTCTCGGCGCCGGACACCTTCAGCAGGCGTCCCATGGCCCTCGCGCAGGCGCCTACCACCCACTGCATGATGCCCATGTAGTAGAGCACTGCGAAGATGCTGGCCACGAAGATAATGGTGGGCAGCACCACGAAGGCGAAGACCATCCCCAGCCTGCCCACGTTGAGGCCATTGGGGCCCATGACGGTGGCGCCTGCGCCACTGGCCAGGTCCCCGAAGACGAAGGTGGCGCCCTCTTTGGCGAAGGCCATGAGGTGCTCCACCACCTGGCGCATGGTGCTAAAGGTCTTGCCCACCAGGTTGCCCCAGAGCATGGCGAAGACGACCGCGCCGAAGATGGTCCAGTTCAGCCGCTTGTTCTGGTAGGCGGCGAAGCGCTTCAGCAGCATGGGCGTGAACATGAGCAGCAGCACGATCCAGCCCAGGCCCACGAACTTCATGGTGGGCTGGCCCGGGTGGAGCCAGATACCCGGCCAGGGCAGGAGATGGGTGAGGCCTCCGGAAATGAGATCGCCCTTGAGGACGATCACGGCGAAGATCCACTGGAGCGTCAGGGCCCATCCGATGGTGCGCCAGTGGATGGATTTCCGGTCCCGGGACATCAAGAATGCCAGGCTCAGAAAGACCAGCACACCTACCAAGCCCATGAATCGCGCCATGGTTCCTCCTTGATTTAATTTAACGGATGTTCAACGGGCCCCTAGAGCTCCCGGTTCAGGATTTCGATTGCCTGGCCCATCTCGAAGCGGGCGCGCCCCAGGATGCCCTCCCGGTGCATGACCACCACCAGGGAGCACTGCTCCGCGGCGCCCATCATCAGGATCCAATGCTGATCCGTGCAGAAGGCCACCTGTTCGATCTCGCCCTTGTCGAATTCCTCCACGGCCTGCTGCAGATGGCGCTTGACCACATTGCGGTAGGCGCCCAGCAGTTGGAGGGCATCATTGGGGACTTCGATGGTGCGCGCGCAGATGGGTTCCCCATCCTTGTCATTGAAACTGGCGGCGATCGATTCCGGGATCCGCTCGATCAAACGGTCCAGAATATCCTGGAAGGGCATTGGGAGTCTCCAAAGGGACGTGGAACCATCATGCCCCGATCAAAGGCCTCGCGCTAGTTGCAGGAGCCAAGTGGCGGCCAGCAGGGTCGCCGCGGTCAGGGGGGCCCATTTCCCGGAGGGCAAAGGGTAGGGTTCTCCCCGCCAGGCCCGGCGCAGATCCCATAGGAGCGCCAGGGGGGAGAGGATACCCAGGAGGGCTAGTACCGGGTGCCAGTGGAAGGCCTCCCCCAGATGCCCTCCCGTGAGGGCCAAGACGCAGCGCGTGCCCCCGCAGGTGGCGCAGGGAATCCCGAATAGCGCCTTGAATTGACAGCGTGGGGGCTGGAGATGCAGCGTCCCCACCGCCCAGGCCAGGCACATGCATCCGAGGGCTGCCCCGAGGATCGTCAGGGCCAGCCAGGGGGTGCGGGGCCCGGTCTTCACGCCAAGGCCATGGTGAGCACAGTGGCGCAGAGTCCGAACAGGACCGCCAGGCAGCACGCAGCCAGCACCGCGTGGAATAGGGTGGCCGCAATGGCTTTCCAGACGGGGCAATGGTGCCAGGCCGCCAGGGCGAAGCCCCGCAGGATCCAGAACCAGACCGCGATAGCCACCCAGATCACCCAGCCAAGGTGGGGCAAGTAGCCCAGGAAACCCGCCGCGGCGCCGATGGAACCCACCGAGAGGGCCTCGGCCTCGGCGATCAGGGTGGCCCGAAAAGAATGCCTCTTCACCCCTCCCAGCATCCAGAGGCAGCCGTGATCCCACACCGCATCGTGCAGCCAGAGGCTCAGGACGCTCAAGGGGGCCAGCAGGACCAGCCAAGGCAGGACCCGGCCTAGCCCCGGGAGGGTCGGCAACTCCGCGCAGATTTTCCGCCAATCTTCGGGATTGATGGGCAGAGCCTGGGATCCGATCCACTCCGCCAACCCGCCTTCTGGCCTCAGGAATTCGCCCCAGGTCCTGCGGAAGCCCCAGTAGCCCAGGGCCATGGAGGCCAAGGCCAGGGGCGTCCTGAGCAGGAGGAGGGTGCCCAGGGAAGCCCTGAGGGGGGGGGCCTCCAGGGCCCGTTGCCCGAAGGTGCGGGTGGGCCAAAAGGCCCCTCGCCAGAGATTCCGGAGGAGCGACACTAGGCCTCCCCAGGGAGGGCCTGAAGTCCGCGGAGTGCCAGGCCAGGGAGGTGCATTCCACAACGCTAGACCTTCGGCTCTTCAATGAAAAGATGTCGAGGTTCATTCCCAGGCCGCCCTTGTCCGAAGACAATGAAGCATGCCGATCCTTCCCCGTGTCGCCCCGCTCACTCCCCTGGACGCGTTGCGCGCCCTTCTGGGGGAATTTGCCGATGGAGACAGCAGCTTTCCCGTCCGTCTGACCCACGGGCTCCAGAGCCTCCGGAAGCAGGCCCTGCCTGTGCTGGGCCCGCTCTTGGCTCCCGGCGCTGCCCCCAAGGGCCTGCGCCGCCTGCTGCTCTCCCTGGTGGCCCGCTTCGACTGGCCGGAATGGGTCCCCTTCATCCGGGAGGCCCTGCTCCTGGAAGGAGACCTGGGCATCTTCGACGAGGGGTCCGCTGCCCTGGGGTTGTTGGGTACCCGGGAGGCCTTCCAGGCCCTCCTGGAACTCCAGAAGGCCCGGCTCGATGTGGATCGCCAGACCATCCTGACCCGGGAACTCACTCTCTATCAGGCTTCCCAGCCCTTCGCCCACTACCTGGGGCGTCTGCTGGAGGGTTCAGGGAATCCCCGGCTGGCCGTGCAGGGGGCCCGGGTGCTGGCGCCCCTGGCCGAGGCCAAGGATCTGCCGGAGCTCATCGAGGCCCAGCAGAATAGCGATGAGATGGTGAGCCACCTGGCCCTCCGGATCCTGGCGGGGATTCCCGGTCCCGAGGCCACGGATTTCCTCGCCGCATTGGCGGAGCGGAGCACCGGGGAGTTGCAGGACAACCATGCGCTCCTGGAACTCCTCCGGAAGATCCACAACATGGCCCGGGGCAACGCCCGGGACGAGTTCTTCGGGCTGCTCGCCGAAGCCTTTGGAAAGCGGCTCCCCGAGCCCCTGCGCACGCTCTCGGAGGCTCTAGCCAAGCCTTCCGAGGAACAGGATCCCACGGCCCTCCTGGATCCTTTCCGGGCCGCCCAGCAGGGTGTCCGGGAAGCCTTCCTCATCGAGGCCCTGGGGCTGCTATTGGAGAACAAGGTCGCCCGCTATTCGGCCTTCCAGTCCGAGAGCCTCGAGGCCGCAGAGGCCCGCCAGGATCGTCTCAACGCCACCCTCGACCAGGCCGCGGAAGGCCTAGCGCGGCGGGTGGATGTGGGACTGGCCAGGGCCGAGGAGGTCATCCCGGCCCTGGCGGGTCCCTTCCGCCTGCGGCTGGGGGGGGATGCCTTCATCCACGCCTTCCTCCGTTTTGTGCCGGCCACCGAGGAGGCCCTGCTCGACGAGATCCTCGCCGAGCCTGAACTCCGGCGGCGTCAGCACTGCATCGATGCCATCGGCAGCCGGGAGGAGGACGCCTTCACGCCCTTCTTCCTGAAGGCCATGCAGGATTCCATCGTGGAGGTGGGGCAGCTGGCCAGCCACCATCTGGGCAAGCTCCCCAGCAGCGTGCCTTCCCTGATGGCCCAGTTCGAATCGGGCCATCCCGAGCAGGTGCGCCGGGCCATCTGGGCCTTCGGCGAAAACCAGACCCGCGCTGCCGCCGCTCCGCTCCTGGCCTTCCTCCAGAAGGACCAGCGGGACGAACTCCTGGTGGAGGCCGTGGACGCCTTGGCGCAGATTCGCAGCCCGGAAGCCCTCCCGACCTTCCTCGAACTGCTGCACGATGGCAAGCCTCTGGCGCTTCAATTGAGCCTGGTGCGGGCCCTGGGCCTCTTGAACAAGCCTCAGGCCTCCCTGGGGTTGCTCCAGAAAGCCCCCCAACTCAAACACCCGCAGGTGCTCATCCTCTGCCTCGAAGGCACCCTGGCGGCCTTCCCCGGATTCGAGCATCCCCTGCCGCCGGAGCATGTGCCTGCGCTGTTGGCCCTGGTGGAGCGCTGCTGCGATGAGCGGGAAGGCGAAGGACAGCGCCTCCCGGCCATGTTGGCCATGCAGGACCTCTATACCTTCGATCAGGGCGCCTACGACAAATTGAAGGATCGGCTCTCGGATTTCCTCTTCGATATGCGCACCAAGGAGACCTGGGACCACGAGAGCAATGAAGCCGTGGCCGGGGTCGTGAAGGAACTGGGGCGGCGCAGCGCCAGCCTGGGCCTGCTCGCCAAGAAGGAATCCGATATCCAGAGCCAGATCCATAAGATCCCGAGCAGCGGCCCTCGGCGGGCCGAGGCCCTGCTGGCCCTGCGGGAGTCCCTGGCGGATTCCGAATTCATCATCCGTCCGGAACTGGCCAATAGTCTGGCCCGAATGGTGCTCCTGGATCTGGGGAAGCAGAGCACCGACTGGAAGGAACTGGCCCATCTCTGTGAGATCGGAGGCTTCACGCGCCATCCGGAATTGGTGGAACCCGTGCGGAGTGTCTTCCTGAGGGCTTCGGGATTGGGCCTCAAGAGCGCGGCGCGCCAGAGCCTGCTCCACCTCGGGCTCACGGAGGCCGAACTGAACCGGAAGCCCCCCGTCCAGAGCATTCTGCTGCTGGAGCCCAGTGCCTTCTTCCGCAAGCGCCTGGTCTCCGCATTGGCCGCTGCGGGACGCTGGCAGATTCGAGAGGCCGGGGGCCGCGGGGAGGCCGGGAGCCTATTGGAGGCCTCCCCGGTGGATCTGGTCATTTCGGAGGCCCAGGATGGGGAGGGCGACCTAGTCACCTGGCTCGAACAGCAGTGGAACCAGGGGCGCTGCCGGGCCGTGTTCTTCTCCACCGCCAGCCGTGACGTGGGCTCCCTGGCTGAAGCCTCCTGGGTGGAGGGCACGCTCTTCAAACCCTATCCCATGGAACAGCTTCTGCGCGCCATCGAGAACTGAAGGCGCGAGTTGCACTAGAATCGGATCAGATCCCTTCCTTCTTTTGAGGCCCCCATGCCCCTGTCCTTCTCTCGGATCCGCGCCCTCACCCTGGTGCTGGCGGTCTGCGTCACCCTCGGTGCCCAGGATGGGGATCTGGCCGAAGGGCTCTTCCGGTCGGGAGAGCGGGCCTACGGCGCCAAGTCCTACGCGGAGGCTCTGGAAACCTGGAACCAGCTGCTGGTCCAGGCGCCCAAATCGCCCTTCTGCGCTCAGGCTCTGCTGCGCATGGCCCATCATCAACTGGACGTGGAAGGCAAGCCTAATGCCGCGCTTCCCCTGTTGGAGCGCCTCAAGGCGGAGTACATCAAGGCTCCCTTGGTCGCCGATGCCCTGTTGCTGCGGGGCCAGATCCTCGCCTCCCAGGCCCGGAAGCCCCAGGATCTCCGGGAGGCCATCGGCGAATTCAACCGGGTGGTGGATCTCTTCCCCAACCATCCCGCCGTGCCCGCCGCCCGCTACCAGCTGGGCCTCGCCGCTCGGCTCCAGGGCCAGTGGGTCCGGGCCCTCCAGCACTTCACCGAGGTCCTGCGCCAGGATCCCACCTCTCCCGTGGCCCCCATGGCTCAGCTCCAGGCCGGAGAACTGCTGGATGTGATGGGCGATCTGCCTGGCTGCCTACGCCTCCTCCAGGGGATCCTCACCCAGTTCCCCCAGAGCCCCGAGGCCCAGGAAGCCCAATGGCGCATCGCCGTGCGGGTCAGGCACCGCCTCCAGAGACCGGGACTGAAATCCGAGGGCCCCTGGCCCCAGGGGCGCACCAAGTGGCTCAAGACGCCCACCCTCCTGGCCACGGGCCCCAAGGGCGAACTCTTCATCTACCAGGACGATCTGGACCGGGCCTTCCTGCTGAAGGGCGGCGAACTCCTCCCGGCCGGAGTCCTGGCTAAGAGCGCCCGGACCATGGCCCTCACCCCCTCGGGCATTCCCTGGCTGGTGACCAAGCTGGGCGTCCTCCGCGAGGAGGGGGCGCCTCCCGTCCCCATCCCTGGCCTTGGGGCGCCCACCGGCGCCTTCCTGGATGGCTGGCAGAACCTCTGGGTGAGCGATGCCAAGGCCGCCTCCATCACGGTCCTGGCCGGGGATGGCAGCACCCGCAACCTGCCCTCCCCGGCCGCCAACGCCATGGCCGCCCTGCCCACGGGCGGAGCCGTGGTGGCCTCCGACGCCAACCGCAGCCTGCTATTCCTGGATGCCACCGGCCAGCCCCGGCTCACGGTGCCCTATGGCAAGGAACTCCCGTCCTCTTTCAAATACGTGCTCTCCCTCTGCGCCGATCCCACCGGGCATGTGGCGGCTATCGTAGACGGGGACTTCGAAGGCGTGGTGCTCTGGGGTCCCGATGGGGCCCTGCTGAGACAGGCCACCTTCAAGGCCCTGGGCTTGAACGGGAAGTTCCGCGCCATCGCCCTGGACCGCCAGGGGGGCATCCTCCTGGCCGATCGCTCCAATGACCTCATCGTCCGGTTGAACTGAGATGTCCATGCGTATCTGCCGCGCCCTAATCTTCCTCGCCTGTGCGGGTCTCTGGGCCCAGGAGCCCGCCCTGAAGGAAACCTTCCAGGAGGCCAAGGCCCTCTGGGCCACTCAAGGGGACCGGGAGGGGGCGACTGCCAAATTCGAACAGGTTCTCGGCGCCCTGGAACCCAAGGGGAAGGCTCTCGAAGGGGGATGGCTGCAGGTCCTCTGCGAGACCTACAATTGGCTGGCCGTCCTCGATGACCGGAGCCCGGCCCGGAGGGCCCGGACGCCCAAGGATCTGGAGTCCCTGCTCGCCCTCAACCCTGATTTCGATCTGGACCGGGTCATCACCAATGCCCGGCTCCAGGGCCTCTTCGAGACCCTGCGCAGTGGGCGGCTCGTGCGCGTGAAGCTCAGCCTGGACCCCGAGGGGGGGAGCCTGAGCGTGGACGGCAATCCTCGGCCCCAGGGCCTGGCCCTGCGCTTCCTCTCTCCCGGCAGCCACAGGATCCTGTATGCCAAGCCCGGCTACCAGGGCGTCGAACAGCAGGTGGAGCTGGCCCTCCGGGAAGCCAAGAACCTGGAATTCAAGCTCACCCGGGTCTCCAGCACGGTCATCCTCTGCACCTCCCCTCGGGGAGTCGAGGTCTGGCTGGATGGCAAGCGCGTGGGAGTCTCCCAGGGCATGGCCCCTCCAGAGATGGGGCCCTTGGCGGCGAAGGCGGGCCTGCGCCTGGAGGAACTCTCGGCCCCTTGCGTGGTGGGTGAACTCTCCGCCGGGAAGCATGTCCTGGAATTCCAGGCCCCCTGCTTCCGCACGCGGCGCATGGAACTCGATCCCACCTTCGCGATGCCCTTCGCCGATCATCTGCTGGAGGCCATCAAGCTCGAGGCCAGCCGGGGCCTGCTCACGGTGGCCAGCGGGAGCCCCGGCGAACTCCTGCTCTCGGGCAAGAGCATGGGTCCCGTGCCGGTCAAGGATCTTCAGGTGTGCAGCGGCGTCTATGACGTGCAGGTGCGCTACCCCGCCGGAGGCTTCACCCAGCGCGTGGAGGTGCCCGAGGGCAAATCCATCCGGGTGAACGCCCGGCCCAAGGTCCGCATGATCTATCTGGGCTTTGAGGGTTCCGAGGATTTCGCGGGGCGGGAGCGGATCCTGCGCCTCCTGGAGGGCTTCGGGGAACGGCTCCAGGCCCTGGCCTTCCTCAGTCCGGCCAAGGGCGAGAGCCCGGCGGAAGCCTTGGCCCGAGTCCGGGCCAGCAAGGAAGTCGAGCTCACCCTCACGGCCCGCCCCGTGCCCGGAAAGCCCATCCACGAGATCGAGTTGGTGGTCTCCACCCTCCAGGGCGAAGAGGATCACAGTGTGGTCAAGGCCCTGGAACAGGATCCCCTGGCCGCCCTGGCCGCCCGGCTGAACCGGATGCCTCCCCTCTGGGAACCCTGGGCGGGGCTCAATATGCTGGATCTGCCGGGGGAAGCCGGTCCCTGGGTGCTCCGCGCCGATGAGGCGGCCCTCAAGGCCGGGATCAAGGCCTCGAGTCCCATCACCCAGGTCAATGGCAAGGCCGTCGAGAGCGTCGGCGCCTTCCGCAGGGCCCTGGCGGAGACGCCGGGGGAGCAGATCACCCTCGCCCAGGGCGAGGCCTCCTTCCAGGTGCCCCTCAGTCGGCAGGGCCTGGAGATCCCCTTGAATGGCTCCGATCTCTGCTACCCCTTCGTGCTCGCCGAACTCCGCCTGCGCTATCTGGGGGCCCGGGGAGACGAGGCCGGCCTGCTCCGGCTGAACCAGGCCCTGGCCCTCATGCACTTCCGGCTCTTCGACCGGGCCATGGAAGTGCTGCGGGATGCCCGCATGATGGCCACCCAGGGCGTGAGCCAGGGCACATTGGACTACTACACGGGCCTCTGTCTGCTGCGCCTCGGCAACGTCTACGTGCCCGAAGCCATCCAGTCCTTCAACCAGGCCCTGAAATACCCCCAGGCGACCCTCTTCGGACCCCAGGGGCCCCTGGTGGCTCCCCTGGTCAAACAGGCCCTGGAAGACCTCAAATTCTGATCCGGAGGATCCCATGCGAAACGCACAACAACAGCGCGGCGAAGGCAAGATCGGTTGCATCGTCACCCTGCTCGTGATCGCCCTCCTGGGAGCGGTGGGCTTCAAGGCTGTGCCCGTTTACTTCTCCAATAACGAGTTCCTTACCGCCGTGGAGAATGTGGTCGGGCGGGCGGGCATTCTGCCCCAGGCCACCATCGAGGCCCAGATCAACCAGCAGGCGCGGGAACAGAACATCCCGGAAGCCCTGGCCCCTGGGGCCATCGTCGTCACCAAGGTCGGAGACGGCCAAGCCGGCAGCTGCACCGTGCGGATCAATTACACGCGGAAGATCGATTTCTACGGCGTCTTCACCTATCCCCTGGTGACCGAAAAGACCCAGGTGGTCCCCTACATGGATGCCCGCTAGTCCCCTTGCCCCGGGGAACGCTTTCCCCCACCTTGAGGGCATGATCCTTCCGCTTCCCATGGATTCCCTCCCGCCCGGGAAGGCCCTGGGGCCATCCTCGGTCCCGAGTTCCAAGTCCGTCGCCCTCAGGGCGCTGCTGCTAGCCGCGCAGTGCCGGGGGCTTTCGCGCCTTCAGGGAGACCTGGAGGCCGAGGACGTGGGCTGGATGCAGGAGGCCCTGCGAGGCCTGGGTGTGTCCATCTCCCGATCGGAGGCGGGTTGGGAGATCCGCGGCGGCACCCCTCCCCGCGCCCTGGAACCCCTCTGGCTGGGGGCCTCCGGGGGCACGCTGCGCTTCCTCCTACCCTGGCTCGCCCTTCAGGCCGATGGGCCCGTGAGCCTTGCCGGGGAACCCCGCCTCTTCGAAAGGCCCCTGGAACCCCTCCTGAGCTCCCTCGAAGGCATGGGCGCTCGTTGGGAGAAGGGTCCCCGGGGAGGAACCCTACATCCGGTCCCCCTGCCACCCCAACGCCTGGAGGTTTCGCTCGACGCCACACTCAGCAGCCAGTTCGTGACGGGAATGGCCCTGGCTGCGGCGGGCCTGCCCCAGGGGGGGTGCATCCGCTGGGCGGGGGAGGCCGCCTCCCGGAGCTATCTGGAACTGAGCCTCCACTGGCTGGGGCGCTTCGGATGCGTCGGGAGGCTCGGAAGCTCCTCCCTGGAGATCCCGGGGGGGCGCCTGCGGCCTCAGGATGTGAACCTGCCCGGGGATTGGAGCGGCGCGGCCGCCTTTCTCTGCGCCGCGGCCGTCACGGGCCGTCCCATCGATCTGGAATCCCTGGATCCCATGGACCCCCAGGGGGATTGCCGGATCCTGGAAATCCTCGCCGGGGCCGGATGCTCCTGCCTCTGGAAGGGGGCGACGCTCCATTTCTCCGGGCCCCTCCGGCACGGCCTTCAGGCCGATCTCAGGGACTGTCCGGATCTGGCTCCCGTGCTTGCGGCCACGGCCGCCCTGGCTCCGGGGGAATCCCTGCTCACGGGGCTCCACACCCTGCCTTTCAAGGAATGCGACCGTCTTGAGGCCAGTGTTGCACTGGTGCGGTGGCTGGGAGGCCGGGCGGAAATCCAGGGGGGCGCGGCCCTGCGGATCCAGCCAGGTCCTGGGCCCGGGTCCCGCCCGGCCTTTGATCCCAGGGGGGATCACCGCATGGCCTTCGCCGCGGCCGTGGGCGCCCTGGTCTGCGGGGGCGACCTGAAGGACCCGGATTGCGTGGCCAAGACCTTCCCCGGATTCTGGGAGGCTTGGTGTTCCATGCTGGCGGGGGGATGAACGGCCTGCGGGCCCCCTGGCTGGGTGCCTGGGAGGCCCCTTGGGAACTGGGGCGGGGCCGCCGTTGGGGGGACGCGCCCTGGGCCCTGGCCGCCATCGCCCAGGGCTGGATGCTGGGGGGCAGGGAAGGGCGCTGGCCCAGGGCCTCGTGGAGGGCCGGGAAGGGGAGGGGCCCCTGGGTGGAGGAACTGACCGGGGCCTGGACGGCCCGCCCCGATCCCGCCTGGGTCTCCCTGCTCCGCCATGGGAGCGCGGCCATTCCCGCCGAGCGGCGGGGGAAGCGGGAGGACGAACTCCGGGCCTGGTGCTGGCAGGCCCTGCTGGAGGGGGACGGGAGCCCCTGGATGAGCCTGGGGACCGTGCTATTGGACCGGCCGACTCGGGAGCGCTGGGTGGCCCTGCTGGGAGCGGTGGAGGAGGATGGAACCCTTTGCCTGCCGCCCTTCCTCGAGCCCCTCGTCCCGGCCCCCCTGCGCGGGCTCCCCCCAGGTTGGTGGGAGACGCTCCTGGGCTCCATGGACGCGGAGGGCCGCCTCCTGCCGACGGGAACGCCCCCCGGGGCATTGCCCTGGACCGAACTCCTGGCTCAGGGTCCAACCCCCTTCCTGCCCCTGGTGCTCCCGGAACTCCCTCCGGCGCTCCTGAGCCTTCAGGGCACGAAGTGGCTCCACGGGGTGCCGGGCCTGGGTTTTGCGGTGGCGCCCCTATTGCGGGCCTGGGGCCGGGGCCTCGGCGCCTGCTCGGCGGCCCTGGAGGCACTCCTCCCGCCCTCCCTGGCCCTGGGAGACCTCCCTGGGAGTCCCGGGGTGGAGATCCTGGCGGGAACCCAGCCACCGGATGGCTCCCTGCCCGGGGGCTGGACAGCTCCTGTCCAAGGGGATCTGGCCGGGGAGGCCGTGGCCCAGGCACCGGAACCCTGCGGGGACCCCGCCCTCGACAGGCTGCGCATGCGTTGGCCGGGCAGCGCCCCGGCTCCCCAGGCTCCCGGCTATCCCGCCTGGGGCGCGAGCGCTCATCCCTGTGCAGACCCCTTCCACTGGATGGCCGAGGGCATCCTCGCCTACCGGGCTCAAGGGATCGAGCGGGCCCTGAGGGCCTTCACCTGGGCCCATGCCCATTTCCTGCGCCTGGGCAGCTCCTTCTGGGCCGAACGGGCGGCGGCCAACGCCGCGCAGGCGGCCCTCTTCTGGGGGGATCTCCCGGGCCTGGCTCGGTGGAGGGCCCTCCGGGGCCCCCAACCCTCGCCCCACCGGGAGCTGGAGGAACTCACGCTGCTGGCCGTCCGGGACGAATGGCCCCAGGCCCTCCCCCTGCTGCGGAAGCTGATCTCGGAGTACCCCCAGCTGGGCCATCCCTGGTACATCCTGGCCCAGCGCGGCCTGGATCTCGGGAGGCGGGATTGGGTGCAGGAAGCGCTCCCCCACCTCGCCGATGACGGGGCCCGGAGGCTCTTCGAGGCCTACCTGGAGGGCTTTCCCACGGCCCCGCCCTCAGGACTGGTCCCGGAGCAGGCCCTGATCTGGCGCTACCACCGGGCCCTGGGGGCCTCCAGCGAGTGCGAGGCCTTCTGGGACCTCTGGAAGGAGTGTCCCAATCAGCCCCTGCGGCTGGATTCCGGCCTCTCCCTCCTGGAAGAGCTCCCCTCCCAGCGTTCCGCGGCCCGCCTGCTGGAGCTGCAGGTGCTGGTCGACCGCATGGAATCCCCCCGCCATCAGGAGCGCCTGCGCGCCCTCTGGCCCGAGGTCTCATCCCAGGAGCCCGAGGATCCGATCGGCCTCTTGGAGGAGGCCCTGGCCCGGCGCCCGTTCCCCACGTGGCTGGTCTGGGGCCCCCCCGAAAGGCCCAGGCTGCTGGGTTCCGGTGCTATGGCCCCGGAAGGGGCCCTGAGCCATCTCCATCGCCAGGGATCCCTGCCTCCCTTCGAGGCCCAGGGCAGGCTCTGGTGGGGGTTTCCCCTGGTCTGGGAGGGCGGCGTGGTGGGGCACGCCCTGGCGGCCCTGGATCCGGAGGCTCCCCCGGACCCCTGCGCGGATCTGAGGCGATTGGCGCCCTGGTTGGCCCTGGTCCATCCTGCGCCGCAAGCCGCGCCACCCCTGGAGGGGGGCGCCCTCCTGGCCGATGGTTCGGAACCGATGGCCAGCCTGCTCCGGGAGCTGAATCGGGTGGCCCCTTCGGAACTCTCCCTGCTCATCCTGGGTCCCACCGGCAGCGGCAAGGAACTCGCGGCCCGGGAGATCCACCGGCTTTCCGGCCGCCCGGGTCAGCTGGTGCCCGTGAACTGTTCGGCCCTGGCCGAGAGCCTCCTGGAATCCGAACTCTTCGGACACGTGAAGGGGGCCTTCACGGGCGCTGATCACGAGCGCCGGGGAGCCATCGAGAGCGCCGATAAGGGCACCCTCTTCCTCGATGAGGTGGCCGATCTTTCGCCGAGGCTCCAGAGCCTCTTCCTGCGGGTATTGCAGGAGCGCGAGGTGCGGCGCGTGGGTTCGGATCGGGCCATCCATGTGGATGTGCGCTTTCTGGCGGCCACCCATCGCTCTCTGGAAGAACTGGCGGCCTCCGGCGCCTTTCGCCGGGATCTCCTGTACCGCCTCCAGGGCTCCACCCTGCGGCTGCCTTCCCTGGGGCAGCGCCGCCACGAATTCCCGTATCTCATCCCGAGGCTCATCGCCCAGATCACCCAGGAGGCCAAGGCGCCCTTTCCCGAAGTTGCGCCGGGCCTGGCCCAGGCCCTCAGCCGTCTGCCCTGGCCCGGCAATTTCCGGGAGCTGCGCCACGCCCTGGAGCGCGCCCTCCTCCGCTGCGGATCCGGCCCCCTGAAACCCGAGCATTTCCCCGAACTCCAGGCGCCCATCCTCCGCAACCGCACCTGGGAACAGGCCACACGGGAATTCCAGCGCCAGTTCCTGCTGGACACCCTCCGCCAGCACCGCTTCCAGGTCAGCGAAGCCGCTCTCAGCCTGGGGATCACCCGCCCGGCCCTCTACGTGGCCGCCAAGCGCATGGGACTGGATCTGGTTTCCGAACGGGAGAAATGGGAAGGAGGTCCCGAGGCGCTTTAAGCGGATTCACCACGGAAGCTCACGGAGAAAAGCAGGGGGAAACGCGTGGCTCTGTTCCTACACTCTCCGTCCGAAGCTCCGCTCCAGTTCCCCCCGGGTCAGCTTCTTGATGACGGGTCGTCCATGGGGGCAGGTGTGGGGGACCTGGCAGGCCATCAGGTCCTGGATGAGGCCCAGGGCCAGTTCCGGGCTCAGGCGGTGATGCTTCTTGATGGCGGCGCGGCAAGCGAGTTCGCCGTTGAGTTCTCGGCGAAACAGATCGAGATCCACCCGGCCCTCTTGTTCTAGCCGCGCCAGCAGATCTTCCAGGAGGCCCTGGGGGTCGCGATCGATGAGGAAATCCGGCAGGCCGCGGATCACGAGGGCATCCTCGCCGAAGCCCTCGCACTCCACGCCGATTCGGTTGAGTTCCTCCAGGAAGGGGGCTAGGCGGGAAAGGGCTGCCGGGCCCAGGTGCACCACCTGGGGGGGCAGCAGGGGCTGGATGGCGGGAGAGTGGCCACGCAGGAAGAGCCTTTCGAAGAGGATGCGCTCGTGGGCCACATGCTGATCGATGATCCAGAGTTCGGGTTCCAGGGCTCCCTGGACTTCGGCGATCAGGTAGGTGGCATCGAAGGCGCCGAGGTAAGCCACGTCCGGCGTTCCTCTCTCCGCTTCGGCGGCTCTGCTTTCCTGGGGGCGCGCAGCGTAGGCCGTGTCCAGGCGCTTCTCGAAGGCCTGTTCCAGGACGTGAAAAGCCTCGCCAGCAGGCTCCGTCCAGAGATGGGGCTGCTGGGCGGTGACGGGCTTGAGGGCCGTATCGAATTCGGCCTCCAGGGGCTTGGGGGGCAGGTCCAATACCGAAGGGAGATCCCCCCGGAGCTGGGCCCAGGCCTCCCGCACGGCGCGGCTCACCCAGGGGAAGATGCGCTGGGGATCCCGGAAGCGCACTTCGGCCTTGGTGGGGTGCACGTTCACGTCCACCGCGTCGGCGGGAAGCTCCAGGAAGAGCACGGCCGCAGGGTAGGCGCCCTTGGGAAAGTAGCCCTGCCAGGCCGCCGAGAGGGCCGCCAGCAGCAGGCGATCCCGCACGGAGCGGCCATTCACGAAGAGATAAAGATGATTGCGGTCCCGGAAGGAGAGTTCGGGTCCCGAGATGTAACCGCGGATCTGCCAGGGCGCTTGGCCCTCCTGGAAGGGCACGAGGCTTCCGAATTTATCTCCCAAGAGGGGCGCCAGGCGGGCCCCGGGATCCGTCACCGGGGGCATTACGAGATCGCTGCTGCGATCCGTGCGGAGGGTCCAGCGGACACCGGGTGTCGAAAGGGCCATGCGAGTCACGACGCCCCAGAGATGGGCGTGCTCGGTGTCCGTGGATTTCAGGAAGCGCTTGCGGGCCGGGAGCTGGGCGAAGAGATCCCGCACCGTGACGGTGGTGCCGTGGGAGCGGGGCGCCGGGGCCACCTCCTTGATGACGCCGAATTCGCTCCGCAGGCGATGGCCTTCCCCATCCCGCTCGGCGCTGTGGAGTTCGAAGCGCGCCACGGAGGCGATGGAGGGCAGGGCCTCCCCCCGGAACCCGAAACTCTCCAGGTGGCCCAGGTCGTCGGCCGTGCGGACCTTGCTGGTGGCGTGGCGTTCCAGGGCCAAGTAGAGATCGTCCCGCCCCATGCCGCTGCCGTCATCGGAGACTTCCAGCAGGCGCTTGCCGCCCTCCTCCCAGCGGATCTCCAGGGCCGTGGCGCCAGCGTCGAGAGCGTTCTCCACCAGTTCCTTGAGCACAGAGGCCGGCCGCTCCACGACTTCGCCCGCCGCGATCTGGTTGGCGACATTGTCGGGGAGTATACGGATACGTGGCATCTCAGTTCCTTCCCGTCCGTGATTCGCTCCCTGTGGGGCCCCACTCCGCGCGCTCCACTGGAGCGTGCTGCGTGACCCACATGGTCGCGACGTTATCAGAGAGGATCTGGATTCTCGACATCAGGAAAGGATAGAACGCGAAGACCGCGAAGGGGGCCAAGAGCGCGAAGAAATGAAATCAGGCAAGGCATTCCCATTCGCGTCCTTCGCTTCCTCAGCGCTCTTCGCGTTCTTCTTTTCACTCAATCCGGTGCCTGATGAACGATCCGCTCCCATTCAAGCTTGGGATGGGAACCAAAATTGATGAGCAGGCCGACCTTCAATCCTGCCGCCTTCAGATAGTTTACGATCTGGGCCCGCTCGACCGGGCCGATCTTTTCGATGGCCTTGAGTTCCACTACCAGCTTTCCATCCATGACCATGTCGGCCAGGAACCGCTTGCTGAGCAGTTCCCCTTTGTAGGAGATCCGGAGGGAGACTTCCCTTTCAAAAGGTATTTCGCGTCTTCCGAGTTCCAGGGCAAGCGCCTCCGCATAGACAGATTCCAGGAATCCTGGCCCCAAAATCCGATGCACCTCAATAGCAGCTCCGATGGCCGCAAAGACTTCGTCCTTGAAGAGGAGATCCCTCATCCGCCCCCTTCACTTCCATAGTGTTCTCTATTGGACGAAGCCGCTTGCGCGGCAGGGGTGAACCGCGCCCGTCCAGCCCGGTCGCCCGATAAAGCTTGCTGAATCGGCTGCTTGCAGTCTCCTTGAATATGGCGGTGTTACTAGCACCTGCCCCACATTCAAGGAGGAACTGCAATGGCAGTCAGTGTATCTCTGTCCCGATTCTCGGGCGATCTGGAAATGGCGAACCGCGCCCATAAGACCATCCAGCAATACGTCGCCTCTGCGCGGCGGTTTGAGGAATTCCTTGGCCATGACCTTGGCGAGGCCAGCCAGGAGGCCGTGCGGCGATGGGTGGACGTCCTCCGGCAGCAGGCCATTGGGCCCTCCCGGTTGGGGCTCCACTACGCGGCCCTGAAGTTCCTCTACGCTCGCACCCTGGGGCAACCGGAGAAGGTGGCCTGGATCACCCTCCCCCATGCCAAGGCGCCGTTGCCCTCGATCCTGGTCAAGGCAGAGATCGCCCGCCTCCTGGACGGCTTTACCAGTGCCAAGTACCGCATGTTCTTTACCCTGATCTACGCCACGGGCTTGCGCATCCGGGAGGCCAGCCTGCTCGAGACCCGGGACATCGACGTCATGCAAAAGGTGATCCACGTCCGCAACGGCAAGGGCGGGAAGGACCGGATGGTGCCCATGGACACCAAGCTCTACGGCCTGCTTCGGGCTTACTACAAGCACGCGCAGCCGGCGAAGCCCTGGCTGTTCACGTCCATGGCGGGCAAACCCATCTGCCTGGAAACCGCCCGGAGGGCCCTGCTGTGCGCCTCGGCGGCCTCGGGCATCGGCAAGATCGTGAACCCGCATCTGCTCCGGCACGCCTTTGCCACCCACCTGCTGGAGGCGGGCACCGACCTGCGCAAGATCCAGGTAGTGCTCGGCCACGGCAGCATCAAGTCCACGCAGATCTATACCCAGGTCGCTCCCAGCCAGATCGCGGCCGTGCGCAGTCCGCTGGAGGATCTGCCGGATTGAGGCCGTGGCCTACGCCAGGCCCAAGTTCGACATTGCCGACATTGTTCGTGAGCATCGCCCCGCACTGGAGGCCCAGGCCTGTCCGAGTCGCGAGCAGCGGCGCATGCTCACCGCCATCGGCCTATGTCGCACCGCCAAGCTCGGTGGCCATGAGGAGGTCTGTGAGCATGGGGACTTCCGGCGGAATGCCTACAATTCCTGCCGAAACCGGCACTGCATGAAGTGTCAGGCCCTGGCCCAGGAACGCTGGATCGCGGCCCGTGCCGAACGACTCCTGGACCTCGGCCACTTCCACGGCGTGTTCACGCTCCCCTCGGAACTGCGCCCCCTGGCCTCGTGGCACCCCGTCGAGGTCTACGGAGCGTTCTTTCGGGCCGTGGCCGCCACCCTCCTGGAATTGGGGCGCACCCGCCTGAAGGCCACCCTGGGTCTGACGATGGTGCTGCACACGTGACCATAGATCTCCGACAACGCATGCGTTGTCGGGGGGACCCGAGAACTGGGGTTCCATGTCCACCTGCATGTGCTGGTCACGGCCGGGGGGCTGGCGCTGGACGGTAGCGGTTTCACACATACCCGGCAGGACTACCTTTTCCCGCTGGACGTGATGGGCGTCGTATTCCGGGCCAAGATGCTCCATGAACTTGGGCTCCTTCGTGCTCGGGGCGCCTTCCCTGCCTTCACGGATGGCGCCTACGGCGCCCTCATGGCCCCGCTGTCGAAGAAGAGTTGGATCGTCTACGCCAAGAAGCCATTCCGGCGCTCGGCCTACGTCGTTGAATACCTCGGAAGATATACGCACCGGGTCGGCATCTCCAACTCCCGCATCCAGGCCTCCACCCGCGAGCAAGTCACGTTCGGAACCAAGCACGGCCGGACCGCCACCATCCACCCCGTGGAATTCCTGCGTCGACTGATTCAGCACGTCCTCCCCCCGGGCTTCCATAAGATCCGTCACGCGGGTTTGTACGGGTCGGTCCGTCCAGGTGGCCTGCTGGAGCGGGCCAAGGCCTTCGCTGGCAGCTATCGTCGGCCCAAGAGGGCCAGGGCCAAGCTCGAGCAATGGGAGCGGATCGCCCGCACCTGTCCGGCATGCGGAGGCGAGCTTCGGCGGATCCCCCTGGCACCCACCTCCCGCGCACCGCCGCCACCCGCGCCATGATTATCTTCCCCACAACGCCCAGTCAGTCCTGCCCTGACCTGTCGAGGTTCGATCGGTGGCCAGGGGCCTGCCTCGGAATGACTGGCGCGGACTCCGGCCCGGTTTCAACAAGGACATCAGTGAGCATGCCCACCCACGGTCAGCCGATCAGGTCCCTCCAAGGCGACCGGCCAAGTTCGATTTGCCCATAGTCCGGTCGCGCCGCCCCCTGCCGCTCCGGGCTTGTCCAAGACCGTAAATCGGGTTGCGCGTGATCGCGCCGACCCATGCGGACGCTCTGGTTCCGCGAACCCGATTTACTAACTATTTTCAACCTGATCGGTGAAATCACCGGAGTGAGCGGGTTCTCGACATCAGGAAAGGATAGAACGCGAAGGCCGCGAAGGGGCTAAGAGCGCGAAGCAATGAAAACAGCCAAGGGATTCCCATTCGCGTCCCTTCGCTTCCTTAGTGCTCTTCGCGGTGAAAAGCCCTCAGGCCTTCCTGTGGATGCCTGTGGAACTCAGGAACTCGCTCTCCACGAGGCTTGGATCCGGGGCGTTGTAGAGGACCAGCTTCCGAAGGTGTTCGAAGCTTTCCAGGCCGAGGATCCGACTGAACTGGAGGGCTATGCCCTCGGGGTAGCTGTGGACGACCTGGCCTTCGGCCTGGATCTGGATATCGCCTTCCCCCAGGAAGAGGGTGATCTGGCAGGCTGTGCCTACGGGCAGCTGCTCGGCGCAGTTCACGAACATGCCCTTCAGACTGAGGGTCTCCGCGGCTACACCGGTGATGGTGAGCCCTCCTCCCTTCACTTCGGCCTGGACTCGGGTGGGCACTCGGGTGAATTCCCGCTGATTGGACGCTTTCATGGGTGACGGCTCCAGGGGAACGGCCCATCCCAAGATAGGCGCGGTTCTTACCGATCGCTAGACTCTCCCGGTGGATTGCCCTCGATGTCTCGTATGGAAGCAGGTGACGGTCAAACATTGCACCCGGGGCCCTCAGATGTAAACCACTTGATGGCACTGGGTTGGTTTCCTTCCCGCAGCAGGCGGGCCATGCACCTGTCACAGATCCCATGGGTGTAGATCACCTCAAAGGCACTTCTCCGCTCCGGTTTCCAGGTCTGACCCACCCGGATCAGGGCACACCAGGCACACCGCGGTGTCATAGCGTTTTCTCTGGGTTTCCGCATGGCTGAAACCTCGACTCGCCAAAGGAGGATAAACGGCATACCGGGTAGCCCCAAGGATCGGTGATCCCCGGTCTGGTGCAACGCGAAAAGGGGACCCCCTGGCGGGTGCTTGGCTCCTCACCCAAAATAATGCCGCCTATATACAAGAACACCCTAGATTCCTCTAGGGTGTTTGTTGGTAGCCCCAATGGGACTCGAACCCATGCTACCGCCGTGAGAGGGCGGCGTCCTAACCGCTAGACGATGGGGCCACGGTCGAACGAACCCCAAGTCTAGCTTGGTTCAGGCGGGACGCAAAGCGGGATTTTCGGCTCGACGCAGGGTGAGAATGGCCAGTTCGGGGGGGGCGGCGATGCGCAACGGGATGCCCACAACACCGAGGCCTCGACTCACGTAAAGAGCCCGTCCCTCCTGGCGATACAGACCATGGGTGAAGGGGCCCAGCAGGGTGGCGCTATTCACGCCGGGGATTGGATTGATCTGGCCGCCATGGGTGTGGCCCGCGAGGGTGAACTGGGCCCCGGCTTCCCGAGCCAGGTTCCAGTTGCTGGGGCGGTGCACCATGGCCATCCGCCAGAGTTCCGGAGGCAGGGCCAGGGCTACGTCCTGGGGCATGGGCCCCGGGCCGAACCGGATGCCCTGGAGCCTTCCATCCCGGGCCATGGGGTCCTGGAGGCCGAAGAGCGCGATCCGCTCGCCGCCACGTGGAAGGATGACATGGCGGTTTTCCAGACAGACGATGCCGCTGCGCTCCAGCGCCGCCCAGATGGGCCGCGGATCCGTGAAATAATCGTGGTTACCCAGGATGGCGAAACGGCCCAGGGGCGCCGGGAAATCCCGGAAGGCCTCCAGCAGCGGCTCGATCTCCCGGGGCAGGCTATCCACGAAGTCCCCGGTGAAGAGGAGCAGTTCGGGTCTCTCCCGCTCGGCCATCACGCGCCACCGGCGCAGCAGCGAGGCATGCACCAGGGGCCCGGCATGCATATCCGTGAGATGCGCGATGCGCAGGCCATCGAAGCCTGGAGGCAGATCCTGGAGAGGAATCTCCAAGCGGGTCACTTCAGGGTCGCCATAGGCCGCCCGAACCCCAGCCCCACTGGTGACGACCAGGACACCCAGACTGGCGGCGGCGCCTCCCTGGAGGAAGTGACGGCGCGAAGGATCATCCGGGAGCGTGCGGGGGGCCTCCTTGACCCAGATCCGGAAGGCCCAGAATGCCGAGGCCATGCCCCAGACCAGCAGATTTACGACGGTGAGGACCTGGAAATAGAGGGCCGCCCGGGAGAGGGGGCGCAGTTCCAGGGCCAGGGGATGGGTGGAGAGGCCCATGAGCCGGAATGCCATGTAGACCGCCAGCGGCAGGTGCAGCGCGATGAGCACGCCCGGGATCCAGGGGCTCCAGCGCGTCGGCAGGATCCTGCACAGCAGGCGCCGATGCAGGGCCTGGAGGCCCAGGATCAGGAGGGTCAACCCGAAAAACAGCATGTCCTCAGGGTCGCAGCACTAGGCTCAAGGTTCCAACGGTGCGGTCCTTCATTACCCCATCCAGGGTGCGATGGATCCCCAGGGTGAAGGTGAAATGACCCAGCAGGAGCTGAGCCAGACTCGTGGGCAGCATCTCGTGGATGGGCAGTTCCACGCCTACGATGCGCTGGTAGGCGGGACGGCCCTGGCCCTGGTTCCACACGGCCAGGTGTTCCAGATAGAGGCGCAGCCCGTCGCCGAATTCCCCTCGGAAACACCGCATCCTGTCGCCGGTCTGGAGGTAGTCCGGCAGCGCCACCTGCTCCACCCGGTTCCAATCCAGGCTCGCGGGCACCAGGCTGGAACCTTGGCCTCCCAGATGGAAGCGGTCCAGGGCCGTGGGATTACCATTGACGCGGCCTTCCGAGACCCTGGCCACGAAGCGCCCCACGGGGGTTCCTAGGCGCAGGCTCAGGTCCCCCCGCTCCAAATCCCAGGCCTGACCCTCCGTGCGGCCCGCGCCGCCCTGGGCGCGCACGCTCATCCCAAGGCCCCATCCTTCGCCCCGGGAACGGTTCAGCGAGGCTCGCCCCTCGGCCCCCCCGAAGCCACGCCCCAGCTCTTTCGCGCCCGCATCGCAAGCCTTCACGGATTCCCAGGCTAGTACCGGTCGGAACGTGAAAGGCCAGGCCCCGAGCTGCTGCCAAGTGAAAGCCAATTCCGCTCCCCGACGCTCCCGATCGAATCCTGACACCGGTGCGAATGCCTGGCGCGAGGGCTTCTCCAGGTTCGAGAATACCTCCAGACTCGGCGCGAAACGCCAGCCTCGGTAGGCCAGGCCCAGGGTGGCGCCCCGGGGCCCCGCCGCCTCGCCGAAACCGCCCAGCACATGCCAGTTCAGGCGCCCCAGCAGATCGTTGCCTCCCCAGCCGTATTGCAGCCCCTTGGCCGAAGGCAGGGCCGTATATCCCACCCGGCTTCCGGTGAAGTGCGAATCCCACACCGAATAATCTTGAGGCTCCGGCGCTTTTCCTGGGGGTGGAAGGAGGCTCGGCTCGTCGGCAGCGGGCAGGATCGTGCGGATCGCGAGGGCCTTGTCATCCACGGGCAGCGGCACATCCGGGAGGGGAGGGAGAGAGAGATCCAGCCTGCGGACCTCGCAACCGGTGGCGCAGAGCTGGACGTAGTAGACCGCCTTCCCATCGGGGGTGGGAGCGGGCTGCCAGGCCGCGCCAAGGGTGCGGGTGAGGCGCTGCTCCCGGCCATCGGGCAGCCGCTTCACTAGGTCCCAGGTGCCATTCAGTTCCTTCCAGGTGATGGCTGAATCCGGTTGCGCCCCGGGGGCGCCACCCTCCCTGACTCGGTGGCTTTGGAGATCAGCCACGAAGAAGTGGGGCCTCAGCACGCCTTCGGTGTTGGCGGTGCGCAGCTCGAAGCCGATCTGGTCCTTCCCGGACCACCAGGCATGTCGCGGCAAGGCGCCATTCCGCCTGCCGAGGGTCGCCAGGACCTTGGGAGCGATGAATTCGGGTTTGCGGTCCTGGACCTCGTTGGGATCGGATTTATCAGCCTTCTTAGTGGCCTTCCCTTCCTCGGCTTTGACCACCAGATCCCAGACCTGGATGCCCGGCTTGGACTTCGTCAACACCCTCGCCAGGAGCCGCGTTCCATCGGGGCTCACGGCCAGATCGGTCACCTCTCCCGGAATCCGGGCGAAGAGTTCCCCCTGGCGGATCAGGCCCTTGGCCCGACTTTCCAAGGCGAGGGCATCGTGGGTCACCTCTGCCCGCCAGCGGTCGTAGCCGTCCCGGGCACCGACCCCGAAGGTGGCCCGGAAGCTGGGATCGAAATCCCGGCGTTTCTTGGAGGCGAGCTGTTTCCAGAATCTCTTCAGGATATCGGGCTCCTGGGCATTCTGGCGCTCCAGCCATTCCAGGTAGGCACTGCCCACCAGATAGGCCATGGAACCGCCGCGGAAGCCGCCCATGCCGGAAAGGGCGCCATAGTCCGGCAGCTTGCCCTGGAGCGCCCATTGCCGCAGCACGGCCGCACGGTAGGCACTGTGGGGGCGGCCCGAACCGGTGATGCGGCCCTCGATGAGCGTGGCGTAGCCCTCCGTCACCCAGCGCGGCGCCTTCTGGGCTACCGGGCCGATGGGGAGGTCCAGGCATTTCTCCCAGAGATTGGGATGATTCTGGGGACGCATCATGTGATGGATGTGGGTCAGCTCGTGGACCACCAGCAGCTCCACCCAATTATTGGTTCTTCACGTTTTTCCGGGGAAGGCCGCACGGATCTTAAGGAAGAAGTAGCCCTCATCCCGGTAGCCGTAGGCGATGCGCTTGAGGACTTTGATCTTGTTGTTGATCCCTTCCTGGACGCTGGTATTGAGCGGCCAGCGGCAATGGGAGAGGATTCCGTCGATCCGCTGGGCGAGATTCTTGGCGAACTTCACGAGGGGCTGGAGTCCACTTGAGGTGGCGAGTTCCATCCAGTTCTCCCAGGCCTTCAGAGCCCAGCCCTCCCGCGTGTAGCGCCACAGTGCCTTCAGGGCGTCTTTCAGCACGTAGGCGGTCATCAGAGGCTGGTTCGCGTCCAATAACTCGTTGAGGCGGACTTTGGCATCCCGATTCGGCAGGTTCTCCCAATTGCCCAGCAGGAGCCACTTCGCGCCCTTGACGAGCTCCCGCGAGGCCTTGTCGTGCCGGTATCGATTGGCCTCATCCACCCGGATCCGGTCGATGACGTCATGGCCGTACTTTGCCACGACATGAAACTGGTCGTAGACGATCTCGGCGTTGGGACAGCGCGCCCGGACTTCGCCTTCGAAGGCCGCCGACATGTCTATGCCCACGGCCTGGATCCGTTTGCAGCCCTTCTTCCCGATCAGATCGAAGAACGGGCGGATGTCCTCGCGGCCACGCCCTTTCCCGACCCAGAGCACGCGACGCGTTTCCGCATCCGTGATGACCGTGGCATAGCTCTGTCCCTTGTGGATGGCGAATTCGTCCATCAGAAGAAGCCTCGCCTTGCTCAGCTTCACGGGCCCAAGTTCTCGGTCCAGGTAAGCCTTGTCGATCGCCTTCACCGTGCCCCAGTGCAGGTCATAGTGCTCCGCGACCTGTTTGATGGGCATGACCTTGCAAAGCCGCGCCACGCTCGCGGCAAGCCGGTTCGTGATCCGGGCATGGGGCTCCAACCAGTCCAGGGCTTCCAGCTTCGGGCCGCACCGGGGGCAGGCTACTCGAGCCCGCCACACCACTAGGACTGTGTCGGCGTCGAACAGCGGAAGGTCGCGGATCTCCCGCTCTGACCAGTCGTGGACGCTCCGCACGAAATGCCCACAACCGCTGCACTTCCGGGGATGATCGCCGAACCCAAGCAACTCGATCCACACCTCGGCCCGCGGCCCCTTCACCCCGGCTTCGAAGCGCTCCACGATTCCGACGCGTTGCCCTTTCCACCCGCCCAAGCGGGACATAAGCTCTTTGGTAGGCAGTGGCGGCCTCCTTCATCTCGAGTTCTCGACAAACCCAAGATGCCTGAAATCCGCCACTGCCGACCTACTTCACGCAAATCCGCGAAGAACCCAATTATTGAAGTGGCCGATGGCCGATTCGGGCTCAGGGGGCGTCTTCCAGAGTTCCACAAAGGGCCGCTGGAGCAGGGGCACCGCCATGCCATTGGCGTCCATGACCGGATCCCGCACCAGGATATCGATGGGACCCTTGGCCTCGTAGCCCACCCATTCCGTGACCCGGGCGTGGATGCCCTCCACCTTGGAAGCGATTTCTCGCGCGAAGGGTTCGAAGCCCCCAGCCGGACTGGCCGGAAAGTGGATGCGGTAGTGGACTGTCTTGAAGGTCTTCCAGTGCGCATCGGGAGCTTGGAGACGCTCCGGCGCGGCCTGCAGGAGAACCGGGAGCAGAAGGGTGGGGATCAGGATTTGTGGGGTTCGCATCCTCCAAGTGTGCCCCGAGGACAGGATCACACTCCAGGCCTTCATGCACGGGCGCCTTGCGGAGGGAGCCACTCGAAGGCATGATGGAACCTGAAGCAGCCGTAGCTCAGCTGGATAGAGCGTTGGCCTCCGAAGCCAAAGGTCGCTGGTTCGATTCCAGTCGGCTGCACCAGACAAACCCCTTAGGCTGCAAAGTTTAGGGGGTTTCCGCTATCTATCCGAAGATCAAAACGAGACCCGCAGGTTAGCCTAAATTCTACCATTTCTCGTGGTTTCTGACACAACTGGTCACAACATTTTTCTGCGGAAACCTTCGCCATCACTTGCTTTGGTCCTAACCGGGCAGGGTGTTTCCTGGTTCCAGGATGCCTCGCCGGAAATGGCTGGGGTGGTGTAGCTATGGAGTCGGGTTACATGCGGCCATGCCGGAGCATGCCCTGCGACGCACTTCCAGGAGGCGGATTTAGGGTTAGACGAGTACCTGATCCGTAAACTTGAGACGGATACGGTCCTCACCCCTTGGGAGCGACCCCACCTTTACGCCCCAAGCTAAACCCCACGCGGTACAAATCCGGCATATCTATTCGGCCATCCTTTTTGGATTCGAGGAGTCCTAATCGCTGCAGGTCGTCACAAATGCCCTCCCAGCTTCGCATGGCATGCTGTGCAGGCAGGCGGTTGGTCAGGAGATCTTGCGGACCATTCGGGAAGAATTCCGCCCATTTAGCTCGAATTTCCTCGAACCCGATCGGAACATTCATCCCCTTGAGCACGCCCAGGACATCGCTGACCCAGGGGTAGTCCTCAACTACCTCATGGACTCGGATTTCCGAAGCACTCTGGATGCCCCGCTTCAGGCTTTCGAAGTGCAGTGCGTAATCGTGGTTCGGATAACGCTCTCGCGAATCTTCGGCTGCCTGTGCAATGGCTGCTAGAAAAGAGCGCGGGGAGGTCTGGGAGCGACCATCAGCGAGATGGCCTACTGCCCATGTATAGGGCACACCGCGGCGTTTGTCCCTTCCCATCCAAGGGCCCGCGAGATATTCGAATGCTTGGCGCTGTGCCTCGGATTCTCGTTTCATGGGTTCCGGGAGGTGCCACAAGCCAGCATTCATGCTCGCTGGGCAGATCTCACGGATCCGTTCACCGTGAGCCTCGGGGGCATTGATTAAGCGCTGCCAGAGTAGGCCATGGAGATCGTGTCGGGCCCAGGTGAGTTCCGCCTTGGTCGCCAAGAGCTTGGAAGCATCCGGAAAATTGAAGACCGTTCGCTCGGCTTGGTCCTCGCGCAAGAACACCTTGGTGTGCAGGCCTTGTTCGGCTTTTAACCAGAGGATGGCCCGCAGCAGGCCACGCACAATGGCGTCCATCCGCTGCCAGTCGTTACTGGTGCGGTCTAGGGCATCAAACACAATCAACCCGCGCCAGTCCCGAGGCGCCCGCATTACACGCACGGCTTCTTCTGGCTTCATTTTTAGCCAGCCTACGGTTTCCTCCCATGTCTCCTTGGGCAGGGACAATCCATTTCGCTCGGCTACCCATCGAAGCATGACGGACCGCCAAATGTCGTAGGGATCGGTGCCGACATTTAGCAGCTTCTCAAAAGCGTCCTCATTCGGATAATTCTCCGATTGGTCATTCTGAAAGCCGATGCGGATGTCGAGCCCATCGAGTTCCTTCACTATAGTGCCCAGGGTCGCCTGAAGCAGCGGCGACACCAAGGCTGCGGTCCAAAATGACTTGCCGACACCTCGACCCCCCACTACAACGTGGGCATCGAGCCGCAGTGCTTTGAGATGGGACAAGGGGATGTAGAGCGTACCCGGCCGGGGAGGCTCACTGTGGTTACTGGTCTCGATAGGAGCCGCGAGAATGGCGTCACGCAAGGTAGCGGGATCAGGCATTGCGATCCTCCATGCCAACAGCGCAGGTGATGCCGTCAAGAAGAGGCCCAAAAATGCTCCGGACCTCGGGGACTTCCAGGACGGCCAGTCGACCATGAAGTGATCGCAGCCCCGCAAGGCCCCGCTGCCACTTCACACCCCAAGGATAGTGCGGTGCGGAATCATCTGTGGGTTCGAAATGCCACCGCTCACCGAACGTCTCACCGGCTGGGACAGAATCGTAGAGGGCATTCGCGAATAGATCGTATGCATGGTCCCGAAGGCCTTCGAGGTACTCGATCTGATCGGTTTCTGGCAGCATGGAGCCCACAATTTGGAGACGTTCTCGAATCTCTTCAGCGACTCCTCGCTTCAACCAGTGTTGGAAAAGAATGCGATAACCGGTCCAGGTTTGGGCGCCTTCGAGGGAAAACAGGAGCACAAGACCCGCCCCCAAATCGGTCACACAACTGGAGGCAACTTCATCGATTCCGGCACGGGAATCGATCAAAATGACATCTGGTGCCAGGCGGGTTTCCAAGTTGTCAATCAAGCGGCGAAGACGCTTAGACCAATTCTCGGATATTCCCCCGAAGGAAACCTTGGGCATCCAGACCCGCCCGAGCTTTGCCACGTAATCACCAGGCTCAACCCCATGGGCGGGGACGACAAAGATCTCGCCGTCGTGGGAGAGCCCGCTGGTGGCAACCATGTCCAGAAGCAAGTCATTGGCGTTGTCCACCAGATCCTCTACCAACCAATCGGCGATGCCGTAGGCCGGTTGGCGATCGGGAGGCAGCAACGAGGATGAGAGGCCCGGAGATTCCAGATCTAGATCCAGAACCAACACGCGCTTGCCTGCCTGCGCCAGCCACCAAGCCGTGACGGCAAGGGCGGTAGATCGTCCGACCCCTCCTTTGATGGAGTAGAAGGCAATGCGCGGTGCCCCACTCGATACAGGGGTAATGCAAGCCCAATCGCCTTCGGTGGCCAGACGGTCCACTACCCAGACGTTTTCGTGGTCTTCGATGCGGAAATGGGGAGCTCCTTGGCAGACAACGCTTCGATCAGGTTCAAACAACAGAGCCTTGTCGGCTGGATAGGAATGTGGCCCCAGGCGCTCGGCGAGGGTGACTGCCATCGCCTCCAACTCTTGGCGCCCTACCGGATCATCCGAAATCTCCTCAGGGGCGATCAACCGAACCTTACCGTTTAGATCACGGTTGACGAGCAACCAAGGAATGGTCTTGAGCCATTCTCGTTTTGTTTCAAGGAGATCAAGAACGATTGGCTCAATCTGATCGAAGGTCGTCATATCAGCCCCTCGCATACGGCTCTCCTGACCAGGGCCCAAACTATACGGGCACCGTCTTGGTGTTCTTGGGTGATGGCCTCGGTGAAGTCACCCTGCGGCGAATAGCGTTGGGAGGCGTTCCAGTTGGCAAACGGGTTTTGGGTCGGTAGAGCGTATCCAATGCCCTGGGCATGCCTGCCACGATAGGTTTCGAAGCGCCGCCAAACCGCATCGGCATGCTTGGCGTCCCTGTCGCAGATGGGCCGACCCTGCACTGGATCAAGCTGCATTCCGAAAGCCTGCATGAGTCGCTTTAGCCCACATTCGGCTGCCAAACCATAGAGGTGGTCCGCATTGGCCCAGCGCTGAGCCTGGAACAGTCGTTCCGCATCATCCCAATGACGTTCATGTGCATTCTGGAAATCCGTTGGCACGCTTTCTCCCTGCTTGCCTTGCGGCACGGTAGCTTCGTTGATGCGGCGCAGGCAAGTTGAGCTTAGCGCGACAAATAGGAGCGTGACTATGGCAGGACAGATTGATGTCCCTATGCGAGCCCTAGTTGGCGACTCAGGGTGGACACCCGAACGAAGAGCAAAGCAAGCTGAGGCCATTCGGCGCTGGAAGCCCTGGGCACGATCCACGGGGCCGAAGAGCGGGGAAGGCAAGGCCGCCGCATCCCGGAACGCCTGGAAGGGGGGCAAGCGGGCCGAATGGCGGGAACTCATGAAGGGGCTGAATCGGCTCTTGAGGGAACAGCGCACCATGTTGGAAAAGTGAAGCCTTGGAGTGCATTCCGGTTCGGGAGGGAACGGCCCGGTTCGGGAAGGGGTTTTTGACTCCATTTTGACTTGGCAGGCAAAAGGCCCGGTTTCCCGGGCCTAAGTGCTTTGTTTACTGGTAGGGCTAACGGGATTTGAACCCGTGTTACCGCCGTGAAAGGGCGGTGTCCTGACCCCTAGACGATAGCCCCATGGGGAGGATCTGGTGGGCCCAGCGCGACTTGAACGCGCGACCAACGGCTTAAAAGGCCGCTGCTCTACCGACTGAGCTATGGGCCCATGCCGTGGACGGCACGAAAGGATATTCTGCCTGCAGATTCAAAGAGGGTCAAGGACGGAAACCGCGCCTGATGGATCAAGAGTAGCCTATTTCGCGTCCGAGGCGGATCCAAGTTCCTTCACAAGGTGCTCGCCGTCCATGATCTTGCGGAGGCTCTCCAGGATGGCGCGGGCGTCTACCGCCACGGCCCGCTTGGTATCGGCGTCGTAGACGTAGTAGCCGCCCTGGCCTTCGAAGACGCTATCGAAGTTGATGCCGACGAATTCGCCTTGGGCGTTCACCACCGGGCTGCCGGAGTTGCCCCCCACGGTGTCGCAGTTGTAGATGAAGTTGAAGGGCAGGGCGAGATCCAGGCGGCCTTCGCGGTCCAGCCACCGCTGAGGCAGAGTCCAGGCACCGTCTTCGGCCGCCGCGGCATTGCCTCCCCAGCCCAGGTTGCGGTCGTAGAGGCCCAGGAAGGTGGTGAAGGGCTGGGCCTTGGTGCCGCTGCCGGTGGCGTAGGTGGCCACGGGGCCGAAGCTGAGGCGCAGGGTGAAGGTGGCGTCGGGATAGCATTCCTTGCCCTGGATCTTGAAGCGGGCTTCTGCGATGCGGCTGCCATGCTCGTTGAAGATGCCTGTGATCTCTTCTTCCACGTGCCGACGAATGGCCCGGTGGAAGGGCTCCAGGATGCGAGCCAGGCGAATCAGGGGATCCTGGCTGGCCTCCACGGCGGTCTTGCCGCCCTCCAGGAGCCGTTGGCGGAAGGCCACCTCGTGGATCTGGGTGCCTTCGATGACGGTCTTGGCCACCGCCTCTGGGCTGCGGCCCCCCAGCATGGCCTTCACGAAGGGATGCTCCGCGCCCAGTTCCTCCTGAGCCTCCCGCAGACCCGCCCCCAGGCGGGCCTCGTCCAGCGCCTTGGGCGTTGGGCGCGGGTTCAGCAGGCGATCCCGGGTGGCCTTGAGGCTGCCCTCGCTGAATTCCGCCAGGCGCTTTTCTGAGGGCTTGGCCCCTTCTTCGAAGATCCGCACCAGCGTGAGGGCCTGGCCCAGCAGGACCGATCCCCGGGCATCGATGAGGCTGGATTCCTTGAGGAGGGCCTCCTGGCGCTTCACGGCCCCTTCGATGGTGGCCCAGCTCTGGCCCACTCTTGCTTGGAGCTGGGGGTCCCGGGAGACGGCGGCCTTCAGGTTCTTTTCGGCCTCTTCGACCCTGCGGAGGTTCTCAATTTTCTGAAGGCCCAGGAGCTGGCCCGAGAGCCGCTTGTAGCCGTTCTCGATGCCATAGATGGCATCGGAGGCGATGCGGTTGGCCTCGCTGCCGGTGGCCGCGAAGGCCTGGAGGGCGCGCTTCTGGTGATCCAGGGACTTCAGGCGGTACGGGATGCCCAGATCCCGGGCGTAGATCATCTGGGCCAGCGTCTGTTGACGGAAGGTGGTGCCCGGGTGGCCGGAGATGAGCGTGATATCTCCGGCCTTCAGGGGGGTGTGGGTGAAGGGCAGGAAGGCTTGGGGCCTGTAGGGCTTGCCGTTTTCGTAGACGCGGAAGAGGCTGAAATCCAGGTTCCAGCGGGGGTAGGTGTAGTTATCGGGATCGCCGCCGAAGCTGGCCACCTGGAGCTCCGGCGCGGCCACCAGGCGCACGTCGGTGAACTTCCTGTAGCTGTAAATCCAGTATTCGCCCCCCTGGTAGAGGGTGACCGGTTCGCAGGTGAGGCCGCTCTTGGCTTCCTCCGATTTCCGGAATCGGCTGAGGGCATTCCGCCGGGCCTTGAGGGCCTCCGCCTCATTCATGCCGGGCTTCACCGCGGCGTTCACCCGGGCCGTCACGTCCTCCTGGGCGACCAGCATCATGAGTTCCAGGCCGGGCACCCGGATTTCCTGTTCGCGGCTGGCGGCCATGAAGCCGTTCCTGATGAAATCGGCCTGGGCGCTCGATACCTGGGCGATGGAGCTGCGGCCCACGTGATGGTTGGTAATGACCAGACCCTCGGCGCTCACGAAGGAGCCCGTGCCCCCTGGGAAGCGCAGTGTGGCCAGTTGGAGATGCTTCAGCCAGGGGGCGCTGGGGGTGAAGCCGTACTTGGCCTGCATCTGCTTCACGGGCACGTTATCGAAGGTCCACATGCCTTCGTCGGCACGCAGCGAGGGCAGGGCCATGACAAGGGTCGCGGCGAGGATGGAAATGCGCATGGAGACTCCAAGATCAGCGGGCGGTGAGTTCCCGGACGAGGTGGGGGGCGTCATAGACCTTCGTCAGCACTTCCAGGATGGCCCGGGCGTCCACGCTGACGGTGCGGTTGATGCGGCCGTCGTAGTAGTAGCGGCCGGGCAGGCTCTCGATATTGCCATCGAAGACCAGGCCCACCAGTTCGCCCTGACGGTCCACCATGGGGCTTCCGGAATTGCCGCCGATG
The DNA here is from genome assembly GCA_963664825.1 of uncultured Holophaga sp. Classification (GTDB taxonomy): domain Bacteria; phylum Acidobacteriota; class Holophagae; order Holophagales; family Holophagaceae; genus JAYREN01. The sequence continues at coordinate 817,035 of OY761614.1, read as the reverse complement.
ATGTCGACGGTGCTGGCGAAGTTGTAAGGGGTGGCCGGGTCCAGCTTGTCCCGCCGCGCCAGCCAGCGTTCCGGCAGGCGCCAGCTCTCCCGCTCGAGGTTGAAGCGCGTGCCACCCCAGCCCTCGAAGCGATCCAGGAGACCGCCGACGGTGGTGAAGGGCTGGACCATGGTGCCGTTGGCGGGGTAACTATCCACCCTTCCGTAGGAAAGCCGCAGGGTGAAGGTGGCATCGGGGTAGGCGGACTTGCCGTAGATCTGGAAGCGGGCCCGGGCCAGGCGGGCGGCGTGTTCACGGATGGGGCCCTCCACCTGTTCTTCGTTGCGCTTCCGCAGATCCCGCTGGAAGGGATCCAGGAGGCGGGCCAGCCGGAGCATCGCGTCGCCATGATCCGGGCCGCCCTCCAGGAGGCGCTTCACTTCCGCGGGATCCTGGAGGCCACTGCCTTGTACGGCCTGGCGGGCCGCGGCTTCGGGTTGGAGGCCACCCAGCATGGCCTTCACGAAGGGATGCTGGGGACCCAGCACCTCCTGGGCCTCCTTGAGACCCTCGGTGAGGAGATGGATCTCCAGCTCCGGATTGAAGGGGATGGGCCGGGGTCGGCTCAGGCGCTCCTGGAGGGCCTTCAGGCCCGCTTCGGAGAATTCGGGGAGGCGATCCTTTTCGGGTTTGGCGCGCTCGAACGGGACGCGCACCAGGCTGAGGGCGGCGGCCAACAGCTCGGAACCCCGGGCGTTGATCAGGAGGTTTTCTTTAGACAGGCCTTCCTCCCGTTGGAGGGCCTGTTCGAGGCTATGCCAGCTCCCACCGGCCTCGGCCCTCAGCTGCGGATCGGCCATCACGGCTTGCTTCAGCTTGGCTTCGGCCTCCTCCACCTGTTTCATGCCTTCAGGGTCCCGGAGGCCCGCCAGATAGCCCCTGGTGGCCTTCAGGCCGTTATCGATGCCGTAGATCTGGCCGCCCACCAGGGCCCGAGCCTCGAAGCTGCGATGGGCGAAGGCTTCCAGCACGGCCCGGCGGCGCTCCATGGAATGGATCTGCAAGGGGGTCGCGAAGTCCCGGGCGTGGCGCATCTGGGCCAGGGTCCAGAGGCGGCTGGTGGTGCCGGGGTGGCCCGATACGAAGACCGGATCCCCCAGCTTCAGGTTCTGCCGGGTCCACTGGAGATGGTGTGCGGGATGAAAGGGCTGGCCCTTCTCGTAGACGCGCAGCAGGGCGCAGTCCAGGTGGTGCCTCGGGAAGGTGAAGTTGTCGAAGTCGCCCCCGAAGCGCGCCACGGAGAGCTCCGGCGCCATCACCAGGCGCACATCCGTGAACTTGCGGTAGACGTAGAGCCAGGTCTCCCCACCCTGGTAGAGGGTGACGGGTTCGACGGTGAGGCCGGTCTTCCCGTGCAGTTCCTCCCGGGCCTTCTGCACTTCCAGGGCCTGGGCGCGGAGTTTCTCGGCTTCGGTCTTCCCCACCGCCTGGGCGACGCGTTGGGTGATGTCTTGCATATCCACCAGCTGCATCAGCTCCAGGCCGGGCACCTTCAGCTCCTGGTCCCGGTTGGCCGCCACGAAGCCCTCCTTGAGGAGATCCCGCTCCCGGGTGGAGAGGCGCTGGATGAAGCCTCTCGCCACATGATGATTGGTGAGCACGAGGCCTTCGGAACTCACGAAGGAGCCGCTGCCGCCGGGGAAGCGCAGGCTGGAGAGCCGCAGATGGTCGAGCCAGGCTCGGGTGGGCTCGAAGCCGCAGGCGGCCTTGAACTGTTTCAAGGGCAGATTATCGAAGGTCCACATGCCCTCCTCGCCGCGGAGGACGGGCAGGGCCAGCAGGAGCATGAGGGCGGATCGGCGCATGGGATCTCCGGGAAACCTTGAGCAGAGCGCGAAGGCCGCGGAAAAGAGGCTTCTCCGCGGCCTTCCCTACCTAAATTGGGAACTACTTCTGACCCCTGAGCTCTTTCACCAAGTGGGGCGCGTCGAAGACCTTCCCGAGGGCTTCCACGATGGCTCGGGTATCCACGGAGAGGGTGCGGTTGGCGCGGCCATCGAAGTAGTAGCGGCCGGGCAGGCTCTCGATGTTGCCATCGAAGGCCAGGCCGATGACTTCGCCCTGGCGGTCCACGATGGGGCTGCCGGAGTTGCCGCCGGTGATGTCATTGGTGGTGATGTAGTTGTAGGGCGTCGTCAGGTCCAGCTTGTCCCGGCGCTGCAGCCACCGGGAGGGCAGGGCCCAGGAGCCCTCCTCGGCCTTGGGACCCCAGGCGCTGGCGCGGTCGAAGAGTCCGGCGAAGGTGGTGAAGGGCTGGGCCAGGGTGCCCACCATGGGGTAGGTCTCGATGGTTCCATAACTGAGACGCAGGGTGCCCGTGGCGTCGGGGTAGGTGGAGGCGCCATAGACCGCGAAACGGGCCTTGGCGATGCGCACCTGGTGTTCGGAGATGATCGCCTGGGCGGCCTGATGGCGCTGGGTCAGCTCCTTGGCGGCCTTCTGGAAGTCCTCAGGCAGGCCGCCCTTCAGGGTGTTCAGCACGGCTTCGTCGGTCTTGTCCTGGAAGAGGGCCTTCACCAGGGGATGCTCGGCGCCCAGATCCTCACGGATGCCTTGGATGGAGACCAGAAGGGAGACGCGGGCCGAAGGGGGCAGGGGCTTGTCCCCGGCGCGCTTGAGGGTGGAAGCGGCCCGGCTCAGCTGGCCGATGGCGGTCATCTCCTTGGTCAGGGAGGTGGTGACCTGCAGGGCCTCCTCGATCTTGGTCCAGCTATCCCCGGCCAGGGCCTTGACGGTGGGATCGGCGGCCACCTTCTCCCGCAGTTCCTTCTCGGCGGCCGCGACGCGGGCCATGGCGGCCTTGTCCTGGAGCCCCGCAGTGTCACCCACGGTCACCTTGTAAGCGTTTTCCGTGCCCATGATCTGGGCCGAGACCTGGCGGGCTTCTTCCTCGCCCTGGGCGGCGTAGGCATGAAGCCCCCTGCGGGCGCGATCCAGGGTCTTGATGCGCAGGGGACCGAAGGCATTCCGGTCGGCCTCCATCTGGGCCAGGGTCATCAGGCGGCTGGTGCGGCCGGGATGGCCCACGGTGAAGGTCATGTCGCCGTACGCGGCGCCCTGCTGGGCCAATTTGAGGAAGTGTGCGGGCTTGTACGGCTTGCCGTTTTCGTAGATGCGGAAGAGGCTGAAGTCCAGATCATGGCGAGGCCAGGTGAAGTTGTCCCAGTCCTTGCCGAAGGCCGCCACATCGTATTCGGGGGCCATCACCAGGCGCACGTCCTCGTGCTTCTTGTAGCGGTAGATCCAGAGCTGGCCCCCCTGGTAGAGGCTTACGGGCTCGCATGCCAGCTTCGTATGTTCGGTCTGCTCCTTCACGAGCCTATCGAAGGCCTCTTTGCGGGCGGCGGCCGCCTGCTGCTCGTCCATCTCGGGCTTCACGGCCTTGTCCACCTGGGCGGTGACGTTCTCCATCTCCATCAGGGTGAACATGGACAGGCCCGGGACCTTCTTCTCCTCCTCCCGGGTCTTGGCCACGAAGCCGTTCTTCACGTAGTCGTGGTCCTTGTCGGAGACCTGCTGGATGGCGCCGTGGCCCATATGGTGGTTGGTGAGCACGAGACCGTCGGCGCTGACGAAGGAGGCGCTGCCCCCGGACATGCGCAGGGCGGAGAGGCGCACATGGTCCAGCCACGCCTGGCTGGGCTCGAAGTTGAACTTCGCCTTCATCTGCTTCATGGGCAGGTTGTCGAAGGTCCACATGCCTTCGTCGGCGCGGGCGGCGACGGAGATCAGGAGGGCGATGGAACTCAGGCCGAGGGCTCGGATCGGAAGGCGCATGCGTTCGACTCCATGGTGCATCGATTTACGATGCCTCCCTCCAGATTAGCCCAATGGGATGCTTCTTAGAAGCATGGGCCAGGAGGCCGATGGAATGAGCAGAGCGGCTCCCTTCGGGGGCTTGCGAAAAAATGCGTTTCGAGTGAGACTCAATCTCATCAGTAATGCCAACCTTCTCACATAGGAAATTCCATGACGCCTTTCTCCTTTCACTTCCTCACCCCAGCCTGCCTCGTGGGTTGCCTGGCCCTGGGGGCCCAGGAGGCCCCTCAAACCGAAGCAAAGGCGATCCAGGACAACTCCTTCCTGCTGGAGGAGGCCTACAACCAGGAACCGGGCGTGGTCCAGCACATCAGCGCCTTCACCCGGTACCGCCAGAGCAAGGACTGGATCTACACCTTCACCCAGGAATGGCCCGTGCCTGATGAGACCCACCAGCTCAGCTTCACCCTGCCCTACCAGCGCATGGAGGCCTCCCTGGACGGCAAGCGGGCTCTCGGGGATGTGGTGCTCAACTACCGCTACCAGCTGCTGGGGAACGGGGACGCAGCCATCGCCGTGGCCCCCCGCTTTTCGCTGATCCTGCCCACGGGAGACGAGAAACAGCTGAGGGGCAACGGGGCCCTGGGCTACCAGGTCAATCTGCCCATCAGCGTGGCGCTGTCGAAGACCTTCGTGACCCACTGGAACTTGGGCGCCACCTACACGCCCGGGGCCAAGAATGCCGCAGGGGAGAAGGCCGATCTCAGCGCCTGGAACATCGGCCAAAGTTTCGTCTGGCTGGCCCATCCCAATGCCAATGCCATGCTGGAATTCGCCTTCAATAGCGGCGAAGTGGTGGCCGGTCCGGGCCTCAAGGCGCGGGTGAACAGCTTCTACATCAATCCGGGCCTGCGCTTTGCCCTCAACTTCAGGAATGGCCTCCAGATCGTCCCCGGCATCTCCGTGCCCATCGGCGTCGGTCCCAGCAAGGGGGAGCGGGCCATCTTCCTCTACCTGAGCTTCGAGGGCGCGATGTGGAGGCCGAAGAAATAGTTTTCTTCATCCAAAACAGGGCGGGGCCGCAACGCGGCCCCGCCCTGTTTTGGATAGAGGCTTAGGCCTTGCCCCGCTTGCCCATCTTGCCGTCCAGGTACCAGATGCCGCCGCCCTGGTCGCCCACGGCCCGGAGGTGCTCCAGGACCTGGCCCACATTGGATTCCTCTTCCACCTGCTCACTCACGTACCACTGGAGGGTGATCTCGCTGGCGAAGTCCTTCTCGTTCCTGGCCAGCTCGAAGAGCGCGTTGATCTTGGTGGTGATGCCCTTCTCGTGGGCCAGGGTCTGTTCGAAGACCTGGATCACGCCGCCGAACTCCATGGGGGGAGCCGGGATGGGCTTGAGTTCCAGCCTGCCGCCGCGATCCAGCAGGAAATCAATGAGCTTGGCGGCGTGGAGCGTCTCCTCGGAGGCCTGGACCCGCAGCCAGGACCCGAACCCCTTGAAGCTCTTGGCATCGCAATGAGCGCTCATGGCCAAGTAGAGTTGGGCCGAATACTGTTCGGCATTGATCTGGGCGTTGAGGGCGTCCTGCATCTTCGGACTGATCATGATGACCTCCTGGGGGGAACCCTTGGCATCCCCTAACCCTTGGAGTCCTCTCGGGGCTCCTGCGTTCCAGCCTCTGGATCCGGCGGGTCCTGAATTTGGAGGGAGATGCGTCTCAGCCGTGATGACAGGCGACGGTCCAGGCGATGAAGGCCACACCGGCTCCCATGCAGGCGAGGCGGCTGGCGAAGGTGCGCAGGGTGCCCGGGACGCGGTGGGCGGGCAGGAGATCCCCCAGGGCGATGTAGAGGAAGCTGGCGGCGCCCAGGGCCAAGGCATAGGGCTGGAGATGACTGCCCCAGCCCAGGGCGGCCAGGCCCAGCAGGGTGCCTAGCACCGACGTGAGGCTGATGGCGGCATTCCATCGGAGGGCGTTGCCCCGGCTCATGCCGGATTGAAGCAGGACCGCGAAGTCCCCCAGCTCCTGGGGGATCTCGTGGGCCAGGATCGCCAGCGTGATGCCCAGGCCCGTGGCCCAGGACACCGAAAAGGCCGCCGCGATGGCTAGGCCATCCACGAAGTTGTGGAGGCCATCCCCCAACAAGACGATGGGGCGCGTGCTGGGATGCAGGCCGCAGTGAGATTCGTGGCAGTGCCGCCACAGCAGGAGGCGCTCCAGGATGTGCAGGAGGAGGATCCCAGCGAGCACCGCCAGGAAACCTCGCTGGCCCGGAAGGGCCAGGGACACCTCGGGCAGCATATCCAGGAAGGCCGCCGCCAGCAGGCTGCCGGTGGCGAAGCTCACGGCCAGCGGCAGTACGGCCTTCAGGAGGCGATCCGAGAGGGTCAGGGCCAGGGCTGCTAGAAGCACGCCTCCCAGGCCCGTGACCAGGCTGGCTCCCAGGGCGGCCATCCAGATGGAATGGCCCATCTCAGAAGGCATACTTCACCCGCAGGGCCCAGGTGCGGGGCGGGATGACGTGGGTGCCGCCACAGCCGCTCAGATAGGTGTAGAGGGCCTTCTTGTCGAAGGCATTGAGCAGATCGGCCCCCAGCATGAGGCTCTGCTTCCCTCTGAGCTTGATCTCCTGGCCCAGGCTGAGGTTCCAGACGGTGCGGGATTTCGCGCGCCAGGTGCCCTCGCTGTCCTGGGTGATGTAGGGCAGGCCGAAGGCGTAATCCTTGTTGCCGGCCTCGTCGGCGGGGTCTCCGCTCACCAGCCCCGAGTCGTAGCGGCCGATGACCTGGAGATGGAAGCCCTTCTGCTCGAAGCGTGTGCCGAGCTGGGCGCTCAGCTTCTGATCGTGATCGATGAGGAACCATTCCCCGGGAGCGGCTTCCGGAGCGTCCATCTGAAGGCCGCCCACCACGGGAGCCTGCACCCGGGCCCGGGTCTTCCCCAGGCTCAAGTATCCGGAGAAACCCATCACGGGCACCACGTCCAGGCGCAGATCCCAGCCATGGAAGCGGCCCCGGTTCATCCCCACGGGGAATACCACATCGGTATTCAGGAAGGGGCTGGAATCGGCGGCGTTGAGGCTGCGCTTCTCCCAGTAGTCGGCCATGAGGCGGAAGGAATTCCCGATCTGCTGTTCGATGCCGACGTTGAGGCTGTCCTGGAGCTCGGGCTTCAGGGAGGGTACGGGAGTGCCGGCATAGGGCCCCAGATCCCAGGCCTGTTGGGAGAGGGAGAGGGCCAGGTTCTCGTTCTCCCGGGTGACGAGCAGGCGGTCGTACGAGGCCCTGAAGATGGTGCGGGTGGAGGGGATCCGGTACGAGACCCCGAGGCGGGGCTGGAACTGGCCCTGGGAGATGTCCTTGACGGTGTAGGAGTCGTAGCGCAGGCCCAGGGCCAGGAACCAGTCGCCCAGGTGGAGATCGTTCTGCACGAAGGCCGAGGCCAGTTGGGGCCGGATGTGGTCCTGGAAGTGCCAGATGGCGCCTCCTCCTGCAGGCGTGTAGGGATAGAGCGGGCTGTCTGCCTGGAAGAGGCCGTCCTGGGTGACGGCGAAGCGGAAATCCTCCTGGATGGGATAGGCCACGTACTGGATCCCGGCCTTGAGGGTGCTCTCCCCCCCGAAGCGCTGGGTGTAGGTGGCCTGGAAGCCCTGGTTCTCCAGGTTGCGGTTCTGCTTGGCCCAGTAGGGGGAATCGGGGCCTCCCGTCTGGAAGCCGGGGGCCAGATCCTGGGTGGGGTCGAGCTGGGCTTCCGAACGCCGGTAGAAGAGGGCGGCATCGAGACTCTGCTGGGCATTGAAGAGGTGGGTCCAGGCCACGTTCAGGTTGATATCGGACGTGCTGACCCGCTGGTCCTGGCCATTGACCTGCTGACTGGCCAGGTTCAGCACGCGGCGGTGGGTGTCGCCGCCGGAGATGGAGGCCCGCAGGGTGTCCTGGTCGCCGATCATCCAGTCGAAGCGCGTGAAGAGCCTGCCGGTGTGGCCGTTGTTGTTCTGGCCATTGAAGTCGAGGGCATCCAGGAAGCGGTCGCTCTCACTGACGGCCCCGGTGACGAAATACCCGAAGCGATCCCCGCCGCCCCGGACGCTCAGGCCCGCCTCATGGGTATTGAAGCGCGCGGCTCCCAGGGATACATCGCCCTCGAAGCCGCCCGGGGTGCCCAGTCCGGACTTGGTGGTCATATTGATGACCGCCACGGGCTTGCCGCCGTATTCCGCGGAAATGCCGCCGGTGATCACCTCCATGCTCTCCACCTGGGAGGGGTCCATGCTATTAGAGAAGGTGGCCTGCATCTGGTCGGTGACGGGGATGCCGTCCACCACGTACATGACCTGACCGTGGCTGCCCCGGAAATGAAAGCGCCCATCGGCGTTCTGGGTGAAACCCGGCGTGGCCAGCAGGATGGATTCCATGGCGCGGCTCTGCACGGCCGTGGGGATCGTCTCGATGGTGCTCTTGTCGATATCGAGATGGACGGAGGGGTGGTCCTCCACGATGGAGAGGGTTTCCTCCACCGTGATCGTGGCGCCCTGGGCCTTCATGGGTATCGTGAGCTCCAGAGGCAGTGTGCTCCTCAGTTCCACGGTCCGGTGCACCGTTTCCAGGTCCCGGGCGAAGACCTCCAGGTGGTAGTCGTTGAAGGGCACGTTGGTGAAGGTGAAGCGGCCCTGGGCGTCGGATTGGAGGCTCTGGCGGTATCCGGAGACCTTGTTGACGAGCACGAGCCTGGCCTGGGCCACGGGTTTCCCGTGGTCGTCCAGGAGGCGTCCCGTTAGGCCGGCGCTGCCGGTGGCGGCCTGGACCGGAGATGAGCTGAGCGAGAGGGCCAGAAGGGTAAGGGTGGGAAGGTAGAGTCGGCGCATAGAAACCTCAGACGAAAGTTTGATCTAAATGAAAACTATTTTCAATAACCTTCTCTGGGAGGTCCCCTGAAATCCTGTCGGCGCTAAACCAGAACCCGCTGTGCCGCGTCTCCATCCCAAATGGACGACCCTTTGGCCGGAGGCTTTGACATGAAGCGGAAGAAGATCTGGTGGCTGGGGGGCGGGGCGCTGCTGCTGGTGATCATCGGCGTGGCCGCCACTCGAGGGGATAACGGCCAGCCCGTGCAGGTGACGGCCGCGGCCCGGGAGACCATCACGGCCAAAGTGAGCGCCAACGGCAAGATCCAGGCCGTGGCCAAGGTCGATATCTCCGCCAATATCATGGGCCAGGTGACCCGCCTGGCCGTCAAGGAGGGGGACGTGGTCAAGAAGGGCCAGTTCCTCATGGAGATCGATCCCAGCCGTTCCAAGGCCAGCGCCGAGAGTCTCCAGGCCAACGCGGAGGCCGCTCGCACCGATATGCGGAGCGCCGAGGCGCGCTTCTCTCAGGCCAAGGCCGATTTCACCCGGGCCGAGGCCAACCGCAGGGCCGGCATCATCGCCCAGGCCGATTTCGAACAGCTGCGCACCGCGCTCACCACCGCCACCCACACGGCCGCCGCCGCCCGCCGCAGGGTGGAGCAGGCCCAGGCCGATCTGCGCGGAGCCTCGGTGAATCTCCGGTACTCCACCATCACGTCTCCCATGGATGGGGTCGTGACGGCCCGGCGCATCGAATTGGGGGAGACGGCAGTGATCGGGGTCCAGAACCAGGCGGGCACCGTGCTGCTCACCATCTCGGATATGAGTCGGGTGGAGGCGGAACTGGAAGTGGACGAGGCCTCCATCCCCAGCGTGAAGCTGGGCCAGAGCGCCGTGGTGCGCATCGACGCCTACCCCAACCAGAATTTCGAGGCGATGGTGACCGAAGTGGGCGGGAGTCCCATCCTGCGCACCAATCTGAACGAGGCCATCAAATTCAAGGTCAAGGTGCAGATGAAGAACCCGCCTCCGACTATCAAGCCCGGCCTCAGCGCCCAGGCCGAGATCAGCACGGGCAGCCGGGAGAACGCCGTGGCCGTGCCCATCCAGGCCCTGGTGATGAAGGAGATCAAGGCTAAGGAAGGCGAACAACCCAAGCCCGGCGCCCCCAAGGAAGAGGAGGGCGTCTACGTCCTGGAGGGCGGCAAGGCCAAGTTCGTCCCCGTGAAGACGGGCCTGCTGGGGGAGCTGAACGTGGAGGTCCTGGAGGGCCTGAAGGGCGGCGAGCGCGTGGTCACGGGGCCCTTCCGCACCCTGCGGGACCTGAAGGGGGGCGAGGCCCTGCGAGTGGAGAAGAAGCCTGAACCCAAGAAGGAGGCCGCCAAGTAGCGGGGCTCCCATGAAATTCTCGGAAACCCTGCATATCTCCCTGCGCGCCTTGCGGGCCCACAAGCTGAGGAGCTTCCTCACCCTGCTGGGGGTCATCATCGGCGTCACGACAATCGTGGGCGTGGTGAGCATCATCAATGGCCTGAACGCCTATGTGCGCGACAAGGTGATCGTCCTCTCGCCGGATGTCTACATCCTCACCCGCTTCGGCATCATCCAAAGCCGCAAGGAGTTCCTGGACGCCCTGAAGCGCCCTCCCGTCACCTGGCAGGAATACCAGCGCGCGGCTTCTTCGCTGAACCGGGTCGAACTGATCGGGGCGGGCACGGGCCAGCGAGGCGCGGTGAATGCGGGCACGCGCCGTCTGGAGGATGTGCAGATCACGGGAGTCACGCCCAATTTTGCCCGGCTCTTCAGTCTGGAATTCGAGGCGGGCAGCTTCTTCACGGAGATGGAGAACGACGCCTTCCGGCCCGTGGCCGTCATCGGCGCCAATGTGCGGGACGAGCTCTTTCCGGGCCTGGACCCCATCGGGAAGACCGTATTGGTGCGAGGCCTGCCCTTCCGCGTGATCGGCCTCATGCCCAAGCAGGGCCGCAGCATCGGCTTCACCCAGGACAACCGGGTCTACCTGCCCCTGCAGGTCTACCGGACCAATTTCATGGCCGCCAATCAGTCCCTGGAGATCTACGTGAAGCCCACCGGTGGGGTGGCCGGGATGGAGGCCTCCCTGGATGAGACCCGGGCGCTCCTGCGCGCCATGCGGCATACGAGCTTCCGGGCCCCCGATCCCTTCGGCATCATCACCCAGGAGGCCGCTCAAGCGATCTGGCGCCAGATCAGCGGCGCGGCCTTCATCCTCATGGTCCTGGTGGCCTCGGTGAGCCTGGGCGTAGGGGGCATCGTGATCATGAACATCATGCTGGTGAGCGTGACGGAGCGCACGCCGGAGATCGGCATCCGCCTGGCCATCGGCGCCCGCAAGAAGGACATCCGCTCCCAGTTCCTGCTGGAGGCTGCCCTGCTTTCCCTCTCCGGAGGGGTGGTGGGTGTGCTCCTGGGAGGGGCGGCGGCCATGCTGGTGAAGGGACTGGTGGGTTTCCCCGCCGAACTCACCAGCGGCATCATCCTGGCGGGCATCGCCCTTTCGACCTTCGTAGGGCTCGCCGCGGGCTTCCTCCCGGCCTGGCGCGCCTCGAATCTCGTCGTCATCGACGCCATCCGGGCGGAGTGAGCCATGGCCTCTGCTGCCCTCCACAAACCGAGAGTCCTCCGGGCCATCAGCCGGGAGAACTTCCGTTTCGCCATGAGGGCGATCCTGGCCCAGAAGCTTCGGAGCAGCCTCACCCTCCTGGGCATCACCGCAGGGGTGGCCACGGTGATCGCCATGGTGAGCTTCGTGGTGGGTTTCAATAACTCGGTGACCGAAGCCTTCACGGCCTTCGGTACCACGCTGGTGCAGTTCCAGAAGTACGAGGCGCGCTTCGGCCCCGGGGGCATCCCTGAAGAACAGCGGCATCGCCGGGATCTGAACCGGGAGGATGCCGAGGCCTTGAAGCGCCTGTCGACCCTGGCGGCGGCGGTCTCCCAGGAGCGCTACCACCCCGGAGAAGGGCTCACCCTCAAGAACCGCCGGGGGGATGAGGCCAATGGACCCATCTTCTGCGGCACGAACCCCGATTACATGCCGGCCAATAATAGCGTCGTCGAGGATGGGCGCTTCTTCGTAGAGGCCGATCTCAGCCATTCCGCCCGCACCTGCGTGGTGGGCCAGGATGTAGTGAAGGCCCTCTGGCCTCGGAAGGATCCCATCGGCCAGGAACTGATGGTCAATGGAATGCCCTTCCAGGTGATCGGGACCCTGGAGAAGAAGCCCGAATTCGGGGATGGGGGCGCCAATAACATCGTGTTCATCCCCATCAGCACCTTCGACGAACTCTTCCCCCAAGTGAAGAATGGCGGCGGGGATACCCTCCACATCGCCACCATCCCCAAGGATCCCAAGGGCATGGTGGCCATGACCGACCAGGAAGTGGCCATCCTGCGGGCCCGGCGGGGCCTGAGGCCCAACCAGCCCAACGACTTTGCCATATTCACCAGCGAGGCCCAGCTGGAGCAGTTCCGGCAGATCACCGGAGGGGTGGCCGGGGCCATGATCCTCATCGCGGGCATTGCCCTCTTGGTGGGGGGTGTGGGCGTGATGAACATCATGCTGGTGACGGTCACCGAGCGCACACGGGAGATCGGAGTTCGGAAAGCCATGGGCGCCACCCGCCGGGATATCGCAGCCCAGTTCCTGGTGGAGGCCATTTCGCTCACCGGAGTGGGCGGGGCCATCGGTATCGCCGCGGGGCTTGGCGTCGGTCTCCTGGCTCGGCTGGCCTTCGACTTCCCCACGGCGGCGCCCCTCTGGTCCATCGTCCTGGGATTCGGCGTGAGCACGGCCATTGGCCTCATCTTCGGCATGTGGCCCGCATTGAAGGCGGCCAAGCAGGATCCGATTGAGGCGCTGAGGTACGAGTGAGGCTGGTGAACCCGAGGGCATGCGCGTGGGGCCGTCAGGATTGAAGACCTGGGGTGGCCTGCCGATGATGGAAGGGAACCCGAGGCCTTTCATGTTCGATCCGATCTCCATACTCAGCCTGGCCCTTTGCCTGAATCTCCTGCCCGGAACCCCGGGGGAACCGCCCAAGGCCATCGAGACGGAAAAGGTCGTGCCCGCCAAGGCGGTCAAGAAGCATGGTTCCGTGGCCGTTCCAGAAACGGAGGGGAAGGCCACCCAGGCTCCGGAAGCCCTGGCCAAGGTCGAGCGGCCCGCCCCCAAACCCAAGCCCAAGATGAGGGCGGTGCCCGCCGTGAAACCCGAGGAGGCCAAGCGCTTGGCCGAGGCCGAGGCGAGGGCCTCCCGGCTGTTGGCGGAGAATGCCCGGCTCCAGGAGGCCCTGGCGAAAAAGGACTTCAGCGCCCCAATGGAAATCAAGACCCCCGAGGCGGCCCTATTGGAGCTGAAGACTGGCAATCTGCGCTTCGTGGAGGGGAGGCGGGTGCGTTCCCTGATGGCCTCCCAGGATCCCGCCCTTCGGGAAGAACTCTCCAAGGGGCAGGCGCCCTTTGCCGTCATTGTCACCTGCTCCGATAGCCGCCTGATGGATAACTTCATCTTCGATCAGGAGCTGGGCCGTCTCTTCACCATCCGCGAAGCGGGCAACTGCCCGGATATCCAAGGGGTGGCCTCGGTGGAATACGCCGTGGAACACCTGGGCTCCAAGCTCGTGGTGGTGCTGGGGCACACGAATTGCGGGGCGGTGAAGGCCGTCCTGGAGGCGGGGGGCAAGCCCCTGCCGGGCAATCTCTGGTCCTTCCAGGCCGCCATGGCGGGCCTGCTGGAGACCACCCTTGAGGATCCCAACGAGAGCGCCCAGGAGCATCTGCGGCATCTGGAGACGAACAACGCCCTCCGCCAAGCCCAGGTGGTGCTGGACCATAGCGAGATCGTGCGACATTTAGTGGGGACCGGGAAGCTCCAGGTGGTTCCGGCCATCTATGATCTGGCCAGCGGGAAGGTGCGTTTCCTGGAATTACCCAAGGCCTCCAAGGGCGAGGAAAAGGCTCCTCACTGAGGGCGGAACGCGTCGACCATACCCTGCTGCACCCAGAGGTTCCCGGCGATGACATTGCCTGTCTGGAACCATTGATCGCCGCCCTGCCAGTCGGAGATCAGGCCCCCCGCCTCCTGCACCAACAGGACCCCTGCGGCCATATCCCACTTCTGGAGGCCCATCTCGAAGAAACCGTCGTAGATGCCCGCGGCCACATGGGCTAGATCCAGGGCGGCGCTGCCGGCCCTGCGGATGCCCTTGGCGCGGTAGAAGGCCGCTTCGAGGGCCTTGCTGTAGATCCGGAAGCGTTCCCCCAATTGGAAGGCGAAGCCCGTGGAGAGAAACGCGCCATCGAGGCTGGCCTGGGAAGAGATGGACATGGGTTGTCCGTTCCAGGTGGCGCCCTCACCTCGGGTGGCCACGAAGAGGTCTTCCCGCAGAGGGTCCCAGACGCATCCCACGATGGGGCCCTGGGCGTCCCAGAGGGCGATGGAGACGCACCATTGGGGGAATCCCTGGACGAAATTGAGGGTGCCGTCCAAGGGGTCCACGATCCACATCCGGGCGTTCTCACCAGAGGCGCCGCTCTCCTCCCCGAGGAAGGCGTAGCCGGGAAACCGCCTATCCAGTTCGGCCTTGATGGCGGCTTCCGAGGCCCGGTCGGCGTCGCTCACGTAGTCGTTCTTCGATTTCTCCGTGATGGCGCTCGGTTCGAGCTTCCGGAAATAGGGCACCAGCACCCGTCCGCCGGCCAGAGCCGCCTCCACACACGCTTCACGCTGGGCTTCAAACATCAGGACCTCCCAATTAATTCTTTTCCATTGACCCGTCGCAAGCCGATTGAGAACACGCGGCGCTCAGGGCTTGTGCTGGCGCAGCACATCCAGGACCCGGAGTTCTCCCTCGGTTTTCCCGATGCGGAACACGTAGTCTTCCACCTTCTCGTCCCGCTCCAGTTCGGCGCGGAGTTCCCAGAGGCCGCTGGCCTGGTCCAGTGTGGCCTTCTCATCGAAATTCAGGAGGTCCTCTTCGTGATCGCTGAGCCGGGCATGGAGGGGCTTGAGCCGCTTGAGGCTTGCGCTATCGTTGAGGGCCGCGGCCTCGGGCCAGGGCAGACTCAGCCACTCGTCCGCCAGATCCAGGGGCGTTTCGGCGTAGGGTGGCACCCGGTGGAGGCCTCCGGGATCCAGGCTCAGATGGAAGACCCTTGAGAAGGTGTGGCGGACGGGATCATTGGAGGCTGCCCGCAGCCGGAGGACGATGTGCTGGGCGTCCTGGGCCTTGAGGGACATGGGGTCCTCGACCCCGAGGAAGACCCCTTCCTCCCGGGCGCCGATCTTCCGGGCCTGGCCGTCCGGGTCGATGCGGAATACGCGCAGTTCCGCCGTCTGCCAGTGGGACTGGTACCAGGGTGTGATGCGGGCGGCGGCGAGGAAGAAGGCCCCGTCGGTGCCCTTGGGTGTGAAAGCGGTGGTGTAGCTGCCGAAGGCGCCATCGATATCGTCGAAGGCCGGGGCCCGGTCCTGCCAGAGGAGCTTCCAGCCCCCCTCGCCCCGCCGGAAGAGCAGCAGGGTGGCATCGATGCCGAAGCGCGCGGTGACGGCAATGAGCTCCGAATGAGCCTCCGGCGTCTCCACCTGGAAGCGCAGGGGGTGCCAGAAACTGTCCTCGGGTTTGGGGGCCTGGGCCGCGAGGGACTCCAGGCTCTGGGAGAGCCGCTGCCCGAGTTCGGCCGTCGAACCATCGGGCAGGGAAGTCAGCTGCTTTTGGATCCAGGGGCCCAGATGGTCCTTGAAGTGTTCCAGGGCCGCGCGGGCTCTTGGGGGGATTCCTGCATCCGGATTGGGTTGGCAATCCTTCGCGGCAAGGGTTTCCAGGGCCACGATGGGCAGAGGACTGCCCGCAGCCTGGGCCGCGAGCAGAGGCCCCAGGGCGGTCAGGAAGGCCCTGGCCAGCGCGCGGGGAAAATTAGGAATGGGGATCATGGCATTCATCGCTCGGATTCAGGGGTGGGCAGCAGATCGGCGAAGGCGAAGCCATCGCGCAGGGTTGTGTCGCCCGATTGAACGGGCACGGGATGGAGGAACATGGGGCCGTCCAGGACGAAGGTGTGAAACTCGCCGTTCTCGCCGCAGGGGTCCACGGTGGATGGAAGTGCAGCCAGCAGTTCGAGGTCGAAGGGTCGACCCGCGAAGCGGCCTTCGAGTCGCGAAGTGTCCACGCAGGCGAGGCGGGCTTGGAGTCCGCCGGCGATCATCTCCCGCGCCAGGGTGGGCGTGTCGCGGCCCCAGAGGGGAAAGAGCGCCTCGATGCCCGAGTCTGCGTGGCGGGCCTCGCGGTAGGCGCGGATATCGGCCAGGAAGAAATCCCCGTAAGCCACTGCCGCGATCCCTTCCTCCCGCATGCGCGCCATGGCCTCAGACATGCGGACCCCATAGACCTCATTGGGGCAGGGCCAGGGCAAGGGGATCTTCCAGAGGGGCAGGCCCGCAGCCTGGGCCTGGAGTTCCAGAAGGGATTCCCGGACGCCATGCATGGCCACTCGTTTCGTAGAGGCGCTCACCGTGGTGAGCAGTCCCGCCACTTCGATTCCAGGGTCATCCTGCAACAGGTGCAGTACCCAGGCCGCATCTTTTCCGCTGGACCAGGGCAGCAGGACCTTCTTCGTCATGGCATCAGTATGGGACGATTCGGTGTGGTCAAACCTGACAGAAATGGTAAGGTATAAAGGCCCAGAGGTCTCCGATGCCCAAGGTCATCAATATCGAACCCACACCCAATCCCGATGCGCTGAAGTTCATTCTCCAGCGGCCCATCCTCAAGTCCGGCGTCCGCTCCTTCCGGGACTTCGGTGCAGCCGTGGGGGATCCCCTGGGTTCGGCGCTCTTCGCCCTAGGGGGCGTGACCTCTGTGTTCTACATGGACCGCTTCGTGACGGTGAATAAGGAGCCCGGGGCCGACTGGAGCGATCTCATCGATGCGGTCTGTGACGTGGTGGAATCCCAGAATTCCGAAGAGGAAGTGGGACAGCAGACCCCCGGTCTTCCCGGGGGCAGCGCCGACGAGAAACTTCTGCGCATCAACGCCCTCCTGGACGAGCGCGTCCGGCCTGGTCTCGCAGGGGACGGAGGCGGCGTGGAGGTGCTCGATTTCGATGGCACCACCCTTCAGATCAGCTATCACGGCGCCTGCGGTTCCTGCCCTAGCGCCCAGGGGGGCACCCTCGCCTACATCGAAGGGATCCTTCAGGAGGAAGTGGACCCGGCCATCCGGGTGATCAGCTACTGAGGACCCATTTTCTGTGAATAACTCAGGGGGCAGCCCTGGCGAATCGCCTGGGGCGATTTGAGGTTCGTCCGATTATCTAAAGGTCCGATCCGTCAGGACCGGAATCGGGCGTATTCTTTCTCCACTCCACGGGTTCCGCCATGACCGATCTCCCGAAGCGCACGCGCACGGCGTCCACGCACGCACGTTCCGTGCGGGGGAGCCTCTCCAGCAATCACCTGCACGCCCTGGGAGAGCTGGTAGACCGGGTCTTTCCCAATCCCACCCAGCTCTTCGACCATGGCTTAGCGCTGCTGGTCCAGCAGCTGGGGGTGGATTGCGCGGTGATGAGCCGCCTGACGGAACTGGGCTGGGAGGCTTTCTGGTGGGCCACCGCCGAGGGCGTGCGGCCGGACCAGGCCATCCATGAACCCGCCCACACCTTCTGTCCTCATGTGCTGGAGCATCCGGGGCGCACGCTGATGATCCGCGATGCCACCACGGACCCGACCTGGAAGGATCACTGCGCCACCCGGGAACTGGGCGTGAGGGCCTATCTGGGAGCCTCCCTCGACCCCGCGGGGCGGATCCGGGGCGTGCTTTCCGTCACCAGTGGGCGGCCCAAGGCCTTCAGCCGCGCGGAGGTCGCCATGGTGAAGGCCCTGGCCAATCTCTTCGGCAAGACCCTGGAGGTCGAACAGCTCAAGCACGAACTCCAGGTGACCCGGGATGCCCTGGATCTCACTACCGCGGTGGTGGAGGATAGCGCCCTGGAGGCCCCCGGCTCCCGGCTACCCAACCTGCACTATCTGGATATCTGGCTCAAGGCCAATCTCTTCCTGGCGCGCCGCCGCTGCGAGTGCATGGCCGTGGTGCGCTGGCGGATGCCCCTGGACCGGGAGGTCAAGCATGCGCTCCAGGAGATCTCCGAGGCCCTGCGGGGGGAGGATCTGCTGGTGGACCTGGGACGGGAGGAATTTCTTCTTCTCCTGCCCCGCACGGCCCAGAAGGGCGCCCAGATCCTGCTGGACCGCATCCTGCTGAGGCTCGGCCCCATGGCCATGGGAGCCACCCTCTGGAGCCCCATCCACAAGGCCGATCGGGACGATCTGGTGCTCACCCATGGGATCCGGCGGGCCGCCCTGGCCTTGCAGCGCAGCCAGGAACTCGGGGCTCCCGAGGTGGTCTGGGATCTCCTGCTGGAGCGCCCGGAGGATTTGGCCGATATCACGAATCCCTGGTGAACGCTTCCCCCCCTTGAGTGCATCAGAGGTAGGGAGGCAAGACTTGGAAATCCCCATGTTGGAGAAGGCCGCCGCCCCAGGGCTGCACCCGGACTGCGCTGAACTCAAGCGATGGTACGGCCTCATGCATCTGGGCCGTGTGCTGGACGACAAGGCGCCCAATTACCTCAAACAGGCCCTCGGATGGTCTTATCACGCGCCCTGCGCCGGCCACGAAGGCATCCAGCTGGCCCTGGGCCTCAGCTTCCGGGCCGGGCAGGACTACCTCTTCCCCTACTACCGGGACCTGCTCACCTGCCTGGCGGCGGGCCTCACACCCCTGGAGATCATCCTCAATGGCATCTCCAAGCAGGACGACGTGGCCGGGGGCGGTCGCCACATGTCCAATCACTTCGCCAAGCCCGAGATCGGCATCCAGAACGTCTCGAGCCTCACGGGCAACCACGTGCAGCACGCCGCGGGACTGGCCCGAGCCGCCAAGTATTACCGGAGCGAGGCCATCGTCTATAGCAGCCAGGGGGAATCCAGCCTCTCCGAGGGCTATTGCTATGAGGCCATCGTGGGGGCCGACCGGGAACAACTGCCCGTGGTCTTCGTGATCCAGGACAACGGCTACGGCATATCGGTGCCCAAGTGCGATCAGGCCGCCAACGCGCATCTCTGCGACAACTTCTCCGGCCTGCCCCATCTCCGCATCTTCACCTGCGATGGTCTCGATGTGATCGATAGCCTGCGGGCCATGGGGGAGGCCATCGCCCACGTGCGCACGGGAGAAGGGCCCGCCATGGTCTACGCCCTCTGCGTGCGCATCGGAGCCCATTCCAATTCGGATCGCCAGGACTGGTACCGGGACCCACAGGAATTGGCCGCGGCCAAGGCCCAGGATCCCCTGCCTCGCTTCCGGGCCTATTGCCTGGAACAGGGCCTCTCCGAACCTGAACTGGAGGCCCTCGAATCCGAGAACCTGGCCCGCTACAACGCGGCTTCCGAGACGGCCATCGTCTCCCAGGATCCCGACCCCGCCAGCATCTTCGACTTCGTGCTGCCCGGACCCTGGATCAGCGACAAGTTCCCCGAAGGCCTCCACCATGAGGAGGGCGAGGCCATCACCCTCCTCCACGCCCTGAACCAGACCCTGAAGGATGAATTCCGCCATAACCCGGACACCTTTATCTGGGGCCAGGACATGGCCAATGGCGAGAAGGGCGGCATCTTCAATGTGTCCAAGGGCCTTCAACTTGAATTCGGCAAGGGGAGGGTCTTCAATGCGCCCATCGCCGAGGACTTCATCGTGGGCACGGCCAATGGTTTCTCCCGCTTCGATGACAGGATCCGGGTGGTGGTGGAAGGGGCCGAATTCGCCGATTACGTCTGGCCCGCCGCCGAACAGATCGTGGAATGCAGCCACGAGTACTGGCGCACCCACGGCCAGTTCAGCCCCAATATCACCATCCGCCTGGCCAGCGGCGGCTACATCGGCGGCGGCCTCTACCACAGCCAGAACGTGGAAGGCTGGCTCACCACCCTCCCCGGAATTAGGGTCGTGGTGCCCGCCTTCGCCGATGACGCCGCGGGTCTGCTGCGGACGGCCCTGCGCTCCCGGGGGACGACCCTCTACCTGGAACCCAAGTTCCTCTACAACTCCGCCCTGGCCAAGACCCATGTCCCCGTGGACTTCGCCGTGCCCTTCGGCAAGGCCCGGGTGCGGCGCAAGGGCAAGGACCTGACCATCCTCGCCTACGGCACCCCCGTGCACTTCGCCCTGGAGGCCGCCTCCCGCCTGAGCAAAGAGGGCATCGAGGTGGAGGTGGTGGATCTCCGCAGCCTGTCGCCCCTGGACACCGAGACGATCTTTGCCAGCGCTCGGAAGACCCATCGCGTGCTGGTGGCCCACGAGGACAAGGTCTTCGGCGGCTTCGGCGGCGAACTGGCCGCCCAGGTCTCCAAGGAATGCTTCCCCTGGCTGGACGCCCCCGTGGAGCGGGTGGGTTCCACCTTCACCCCCGTGGGCTTCAACCGCATCCTGGAGCGGGCCATCCTGCCCAATACCGAGAAGGTCCTGGCCGCCGCCCGGAGCGTGCTGGCCTTCTGAACCGGAGGTTGCCGCAGGGTTTTCGTGGGTCAAAGATCTACCAGTGAGGACGGTGAGAATACTGGAAAGAAAGATCAAGGCCGGCGCCAGGCGGGGCTTGGCACCAAGCGACGGATCTCGAGTTTCGGGGTCCCAAGTTCAGCAGCAGACAGACCGGGAGCCCGGTTGCTCGGAGATAGTTCAGGGCCTGAGCCAGACAGAGTTCATCCAGCGCCTTGATGGCTTGAGCTCGACGAGCACTCGATGCTCGACCAGCACATCTGCGACGAATTGGCCCACGACTATGCCGTCGTACCTGACTTCAATGCCTTTTTGAGCTTCCGCATCGAGTCCGGCTTTGCGAAGCTCATGGAGCAGTGCATTCTCATAGACCTTTTCCATGAAGCCTGGCCCAAGCCCCGCCGACACCTTCACCGCGCACCCAAGAATGCGCTCCGTGAGGGGATCTTGCTGGATCATGGACCCTCCAAGCGGCTCAAGAAACCCGTGCTCTCCGAAAGCCTGCTCCGACAAAATAACTTCATCCGTTTTTCTCTGTTCTCACTGCCCTCACAGTTCTCACTGGTTCCAACATTCAGCTCCTGAGGCCTCTGGAACCGGTGAATGGATGACAGGCTCTGCCTCCCTGTTCGCTGGCTTGCATGGAGGCAGGCGCTCGGCGCACACTGGTTCAAATCCCGGAGTCGCCATGAATATTTTCGCCATGTTCCTGCTCGCGGTCTCCCTGGAGGCCCAGGTTCCCGCTTCCCAGGCCGAGGCCCCGAAGCCCGTCCAGAGCTCCCCGGCCCCCAAGTCCAAGGTAAAAGCGGTGGCGCCTGCGGAACGCCAAGCCAGGCGCGAACGGGAGCTCCAGAAGCGCACGGTCCAGGCCGATAGGCTGGCTGGTGAGGCTCGTGCCCAGAAGCAGCGGGCCACCCAGGAGAAGGTCCGCCAGGCCCGCTACAAGAAGGCCGAGGCCGAAGCCCTGAAGCAGGCGGAGAAGGCTGGCCACGCGGCCGAAGAGGCCCGGCACCGGGCCGAGGCCCACCGCAAGAAGGCCGAAGAAATCCGCGCCAAGGCCGAGGCCTCCTGGAAGGCCTATCAGACGACCGTCAACCCCGCTGAAGCGCCTAAGGTCAAGGCCGTGCCGGTGGCGCCAAAGAAGACAGAGGAAACAGGCAAGGAAGAGGTGAAGTAGCTTAAAATCGTTCGGTTATGACTGAGGTGTAATAGCCACATGCCTCCCACACAGTCTTGGTTCATCTGGGCCATATTCTCGGCGATCTTCGCTGCACTTACGGCTATTTTTGCCAAAATAGGCATACGTGGTATCGATTCTGATTTTGCAACGCTCATACGAACGGCAATTATTATATTCGTTTTAGCCGTTTTTGTTTGGGCTACAGGGAAATGGAGCAACCCGTTCGCTATATCTACCAAGACGTGGATATTCCTCTCTCTTTCCGGACTCGCCACCGGAGCTTCGTGGGTTTGCTACTTTCGCGCATTGCAAGTTGGCGAAGCCTCGAAAGTCGCGCCTATTGATAAACTGAGTTTGGTGCTCGTAGCTGTTTTCGCTGTGATATTTCTTGGCGAACGCCCATCCCTGCGTGAATGGACTGGAATCCTTTTGGTTGCAGGCGGCGTATTCACCCTTGCCTTCAGACGGTGAAAACATTCAATTTATGTCTATTAGACAGTCCATACTTCGGCTCGAAAAACCGATCGCCCAGCCATCAACGCCTGCGTTTGGCCTGAGAACCGCGACTCCAAGTCGGCCGAACCCATTGCCCACTCTGAGGCCATCCCTGTCTCACCCCGTG
Source organism: uncultured Holophaga sp. (assembly GCA_963664825.1). Taxonomy (GTDB): domain Bacteria; phylum Acidobacteriota; class Holophagae; order Holophagales; family Holophagaceae; genus JAYREN01. The sequence continues at coordinate 794,993 of OY761614.1, read as the reverse complement.
CCTTCCTCCACTGGCCGGTCCCTGGGGCCCCTTCGCCGAATGGCGTCTCCCAGCCTGCTTTGCGTGGCCTACCGTGAAGGCATCCCTTCCGGAGGCCCCATGCTGGCCCAGCTCCTCTCCCTCTTCTTCGCTCCCCTCTTCTTCCTGGCCACCCTCAGCCTGGGGGCCCAGACCCCCAGCCGGAGGGTGGAGCGGACGGAGCCTCTGGCCATGGGGGCCAAACTCTGGATCCAGCAGGTGGATGGCCGCGTGGCCCTCCAGGGGTGGGACCGGCCGGAAGTCTCCCTGGTGGCCGAATTCCACGATGGCAGCGCGGGGGACAAGGCCGAACTGCAAGTGCGGCCGGTGAAGGGCGGCCTCGAGATCGAGGTGCGGGTCCCCCGGCACCGCTTCATCTTCGGCTTCCATCGGGCGCCGGTCTGCCACCTGACACTGAAGGTGCCCCGGCGACTGAATGTGGCGGCCCGCAGCGTGGACGGGGATATCTCCGTCCAGGATCTGGAAGGCTATGCCCGTTGCGAGACGGTGGACGGGCGCATCCGCATCGAGAACCTGAAGGGTGAGGCCTATGTTCACGCGGTGGATGGCGATATCAGCGCCCGGAACCTGAACGCCCGGATCAAGGGCGCCACGGTGGATGGCAATATCGAGCTTGAGCAGGTCCTGGGTGGCATCGATCTCAAGACCGTGGACGGGCGCATCCAGGCTCGGGGGCTGGACGGCTGGGGGGAGGGCATCCGGATGCAGACGACGGACGGTTCCCTCCACGTCAGCCTGGGTGCCGCGACCGGGAGGCTCGAGGCCCGCACCAGCGACGGCTCCATCCGGCAGAATCTCGGTCGCCTGGAGATCCAGGAATCCAAGGAACACCTGCTGCGGGGCCGCATCCCAGGCCGGGAACAGGAGATCCGCCTGCACACCATCGATGGCGATATCCGCATCGATTAGGGTGCGACCTTTCGTGTGAGCACGCCCAGGAAGGTGAGAGGCCCCTTCGAGTCGTTGATCAGGCCATGACTGCCCCCTGCCTTCACCAGGAAGAGATCACCGGGGCCCACGGGAAACCTCTCACCATTCAGGACACCGGAGCCTCGGCCCTCCAGGATCAGGTAGAGATCCTCCGTGTCGGGGTGGGCATGTTCGCCGATGGTGGCGCCGGGTTCCAGGGTGGTGCGCCCTAGGCTGAGCACACCTTCCATCTCGCCTTCCTGGAGGAACACCACGCCCTGGGCCTTGCCCTGGCCCCCGCGGATATTCTCCTTGGGCTCCTCCACCCATTCCGAGCTTCTACGGATCATGGCGACCTCCTTCACTTTCCGCCGAGGGAACCCAGCAGCCCCTTGGGGTCCACGTTCACCTGCACCTGGCCATCCAGGAAGGCCTCCAGGCGGAAGCGATCGGCCAGCACCTGAGGCTGGCCCAGCTTCAGTTCCGTGAGCGTGCCGGCCAGGCTGAGCCCCGAGGCGAGGGGGCGATTGAGGCCCTGCTGGGCCAGGGCCCGGACATCCTTCAGGCTCTTGTCCATGAACAGGTTGGCCTTCTCCTGGAGGGTCTTCTTCAGGGTGGAGCGGTAGAGCCATTCGCCGAACTTGGTGATCCAGCTCTTGCTCTCCAGGGTGTAATCCAGGTCCTGGAATTGCAGGGTGCCCAGGGCCTTGTTGTAGACCAGATGGCCCGCCAGGTTCAGCTTGCCGGTGATGCGGCCCTTCAGGCTGACTTCCATGAGGGCCTTGCCCTCCTTGCCGGAGACGGAGACGTCCAGCACCTCGAAGCGGCCCTTGTCGGTATCGAAGCGCTTGCCGGCGAGCTGCTTCTTCAGCTGGGCGGTGGCGTGTTCGAAACTGAGATCGGCGTCCACACGGATCTTGAAACCGGGCTGGAGGCCATTGGTGGCGCTCTCCAGGGGGGGCAGGGGCCGGGTCTGAACCACGGGTTTCGGCCCCAGGGAAATGGCGGGGCGGGCCTGAATCTCCGGCGTGATGGTGACGACCTTGCCCTGGCTCGTCCAGGGGGCCAGGCGCAGCCGCTCGGGGTTGAGGCTCAGCCACAGGCCCTCGGAGAGGGCGATGGGCTGCTGGGCCTGGGCCCAGATGGCCTCGGCCTTCTGGCGCAGCATGGCGGAATTGCGCACCTGCTGCTCCATGGCCCCCGTGGCTTTGCACAGGGCGTCCTTCATGCTCGCCACCACCTGATTGGTGATGTCATAGCCCAGGAAGGTGATGGCGCAGGGAGCGAAGGGCATGGGATCGTCGGGCAGGGCCTTTAATTCGAGGCCCCAGGTCGGCGTGATGTTCAGCTCGGCCCTCGTGCCCAGGAGCACTCGTCGGAAGCCCTCGGGGCCCTTGCCGCAAGCGCCCACGCCCTTGATGTAGGAGGCCGCCTTCACGCCCACCTCCAGCCAATAGTAGGCCGTGGTGCGCACCTGGATGCGATTGGCATTGAGGCGGAAGTTCAGGGGATCCCGGTAGAGATTGAAGCGGAAGACCGTGCCGGCCTTTCCGGGCAGGGGCGTCCAGGTCTCCACCCCCGGGGGCACGCGGGGCGCGGCCTGTTCGACCGTTGTGAACATCTGCGCCAGATCGATGTGGATGGGCACCGTGATGAGCGAGGGGCCGGGGTCCGTGGCCGGGGAAGGGGGCGGAGCCTGGGCGATGAGCGCGGCGCAGAGGGTCAAGGGCAGGAAAGAACGAAGAACCATGCTCCGATTATCCCCCGAAGGGAGGTGGGGTGCACATGTTCAGCGGGAGACGACCTCGAGGCCCTTCTCCAACACCTCGTCCCGGCCTTCCGCGATTCCCTGGAGCGTGGGTTTTACCGGCACGGTGGGGCGGATGCCCACGCCGTGGTGGGTCGTGCCGTCGTGTTTCAGCACCTTCATGCCGGTCCAGGAGATGGAATAGCCACCCGGCAGGGTGAAGGGATTGATGTTGCCGTTGGTGCCCGCCGTGGGCTCGCCGACGATTTCCGCCAGTTTATAGGCCTCCACGATGCCCATGCAGCTTTCGGCATAGCTGATGGCGCCGCCGCCCGTGAGGAAGGCCACTTTGCCTGCGATACGCGGCGCTTCGGGTACCAGGTCCCAGCGGCCTGAGGTGTCCCAATCCCAGTTCTTCCCATCGGGCTGGGTGACAATGGGCTTGTTCCACTGAGCACTCTTCATGGGTTTATCCGTGAGATGTGCGAGAAAACTAGGTGAGCCTTTCGGGTACCCACGCAGATCAAACACGACGCCCTTGGCCTGGGCGAGTTTCGGTAGAGCCGCCTCGAATTCCTGATCCGAAACGCGGTCCAGATCCACGTACCAGATGCCCGGCTTGAGTTCGGCCAGCGGCTCTGGTTTCGGAGGGCCTGGGATCTCCCAATTATTCACATCGCGAGACAGAGTCGCCTCACCCTCATCCCCCGAGGCTGTCCGATAGCGAACGTTCACTTTCGTGCCAAGATCACCGACCAGGAATAGATTTGCCAGGCGAGTATTCATCCATCCTTCGGTGGCTGCGGAGATTTCCTTCCTTAGTTTTGCCAAGCGCACTTCGGAGGCTTCGCCATCCACGCTGAGGATGCGGCTGCCTGCAGGCACGACCTTGGCATTCTCACCGGCAAATTGGACTACGGGGTAGCCATCCAAAATTACTAACTTTAAGGAGGGTGCCGAGAAATCCTTCGAATTTTCGCTGTTAACGGCCCCATGCCCGTCCTTCAGGGCGGCCACCATGCAATCCAGGGTATGCCTAAAAGCCTCCCCATCCTTATCCTGGGCACCTGAATTCAGAGCTCTGGGAAGTTCGGCCTGCCAGTCGGTCTTCACCACATCGAAGTAGGGATAGAAGTGTTGGAAGACACCCCAGGCCAGGGCCACATCACCCAGGCGCGTGGCCCGATCGTCCCCGCTGCCAGGGAGGCCAGCGGTGGGTTCGGGCAGCTTGGACGTTTCCACGGGCATTGGCTTTGCCATGGATTTGGGCAGGGTGGCCTTGGCCGCGTCCGCAAAGCTGACAGAGGGAAGCCACACGCTCACACCTCCTGCCAGATTCAGGGTCGCGGTCGTGCGGGGATCCGCCCAGCCCTTTCCGGCCCGCTCCTTCAGCGGGATGAATTCCCGCGTGCTCTTGTAGGGTGATTGAGGTTTGTTCTGGCCGAAGCCGAGGTGGCTCCAACGCACAGCGAAGACCGCACCCGGCGGTGTCGCGGGTACCTTGGGTTTCTGCCCCGATGCCAGAAACTGGGCTGAGGGGGCATAGGGTGCGAAGAAGCACTGCAGGCGCTGGACCAGATCTCGTGTCGAAGCCGCTCCCTCCACGGCTCGCACGCCTTCGGCAGCGAGGCGGTTCCAGTCGGCCTTGACGGCTTCGTCGCTGGGATGAAAGAAACGGACGTAGTTCAGGGCCCTAGTAAAGGCCTCCAAGTTCTGGACACTCTGCGGAGTGAGCGCCTTCGGGCCCTCAGCCTTGATTACAGGGGTGTTTCCAAGGACTTCAAGGGCTATCGGCCCGATCCAGAGATTTTTGCCCCCGCGAGGGAGCATGACGCCCAGTGCCAGCTCTTCAGCATCGGGAGCGACATCCCCGATGATCTCAAAGGGCGTCCAGCTTGATGCCTGCACAGGCCTGTCGTCCATGTTATCGAAGAAGCCCATTTTCCTCCCGGCGCGGTCCACTCGGAGCCACACTTGAGCGTTCGTGCCCTTGGTTTCTTCCGAGCCAAGGCGAAGCTGTCCCTTCAGCCGGATGCGCTTCCCCCGGTAAGGAGTCGCATTCACCATCTGCATCAGGTTGCCGAAGGCTCCGGTATTCGTTCCTTCGTGGAAGAGCAAGGCGCTGCGCTTCCTTGGAAGCACAGGGTCCTCTGCGAGCTCACAGCGGAATCCCGAATCCACACATGGTTTGGGGACGAACCAGCCCTTCGGAAGCTGGCCCAGGTTGCCCGCCTCAAAGCTTCCGTTCTGGAGGGTGGTCGGGAGGGCAGGGCGCGGCTGGGCGGGTGTCTGGCCCAACAGCGGCAGCACGCACAGGAGACTCAGGGCTGGAAGGAGGGGGTGCATGCAAGCTCCTGCTGGAATGGGCGTTGGCGATTCGGAGAAAGTCATAAATGTTTTTCATAGACTACCCGCCCTCGCACCCTTCATGGAACACGGACTTCACGCGACTCACAGAAGGTGGCCCTGTCGGCGGGCCTGAATGTTGGAAGGTTCTTTTCGGCCTCGGGCACCTGGTCCCTTTCCCTGCAGGTTCCGGGCCTGCACCATCCACCCCGAGGTTATCTGCGTTCATCGGCGTCCATCATTGTTAAAAAACTTTCAACTCTGATGAACGCAGATGCACGCCGATAATCGCGGAGGCTCAATGCTCCGCTTCCAGAACGCACCGATCAGAGCCCTTCAGCGCTGCAACACCAGCAGCGTGAGGTCGTCTTCCAGGGGGCGCCCCTTGAGGAAGGTGTCCACGGCGAGGAGGACGCGGGTCTTGGGATCTCCCTGGCCTTGGGCTAGGGCCGCCTCCAGGCGATCCTCCCCGAAGAGGGCGCCTTCGGGATCCTGGGCTTCGCTGAGGCCATCGGTGAAGAAGAGCAGGCTATCCCCGGGCTCCAGGCGGCCTTCCGCCAGTCCCAGCAGGGCTTCGAAGCGATCCGGGCTCATCCCGATGCCGATGCCTCGGGGGCGCAGGCGCTCCACGGCCCCGCTGGATCTGCGCAGGAAGCCCGAGGGATGGCCCGCCCTGGCGAAGGCGAAGGCGCCGCTGGCGGGATCGAAGAGCCCGTAGATGGCCGTGAGGAAGACCTGGCGCGGATGGGTCTCGCACCAGATGGCGTTGAGGCGCGTGAGCACGTCCCGGGGACCGAGGCGCACCTTGTCCAGGGCCGCCAGCACGCCCTTGGTCTCGGCGGCGTAGAAGGCTGCGCTCGTGCCCTTGCCGCTCACGTCGGCGATGAAGAAGGCGTAGCGGCCATCGGGCAGTTTGAAGAGATCGAAGTAGTCGCCTGCCACTTCCCGGGCGGGCAGGATGGTGGCCCGGATGGCCGGGGCCAGCAGGGAGACATCCGGCAGCAGGCGCATCTGCACCTCCCGGGCCACCCGCAGTTCCTCCTCCAGGCGCAAGCGCTCGGAGCGCTGTTCCTCGGCCTCCTGGAGGCGCTCGGCCATATCGTTGAAGGCCGTGGCGAGCTGGGCCACCTGATCCCGGCTCCGGGGCTGGAGACGCACCTGGAAATCCCCCTGGGCCAGGCGCTTCACCCCCCGGAAGAGGTTCTCCACGGAGCGCCCCAGGCTGCGGGCCAGGCCCAGGCCCATGAAGAAGGCCACCGCCTGGAAGCCCCCCAGCAGGATCACCAGGACCACGAAACCCACCATGATCCCGAAGGCCTGGGCGGAGAGATTGCCCTCTCCGAAGCCGAAGCCCAGGAAGATCTCCCGCAGGCTGGTTTCGGGGCGCAGGGTGAGCACCATGGGGCGCCCGGTCTCCCAGTCCAGGGCGCGCACGGAGACCGGCGGCAGCGAGAAGGAAGCCAGGAGCCCCGAACCCCTGGCCACATCCCCCAGGGACCAGGCCGCCAGGGGTTCCTCCTGGGTGAAGAAATTGACGTTCTCCAGGGAGAAATCCTTCTCCCGGGAGGCCTTGGCGCCCTTGACGCGTTGGGTCTCGGGCTGGGATTGGTGGCTCCAGTCCACCCGGTAATGGAGCCGCCCCCCCCAGACCTGACGGCCCTCGAGCCCCAGGTCGTGGATATTGAGGGTGAGCAGGCGGAATCCCTTGGGCTCCCGGGTGGCCACTCTCAAGAAGACGTCCTTGAGTTGCTTTGAGCCCTGCACGCGGGTGTAGACCAGCAGGGGAAGGCCGGATTCCATGCCCTTGGGCAGGCTCTCCGTGTGGGAAACCCAGGCCTCGCCAAGGACCTGGATGGATTGCAGGGCGCGGTCGTCGGAGGCCTCCTTGGCCGCCTGGCGCAGCGCGCTCTCATGGTGTTTGAGATTGCCCTGGATGGAGCGGCTCACCTGGGCCCCCAGGGCCAGCCACCCGGAGCCCAGGAAGAAGACCGTGAGGGTCAGGGCCGGCAGGATGGAGACCAGGAGCAGGATCACCCAGAGGCGCCGGGACACCTTGAAGAGCAGCCTTCGCCAGAGCCACCGGAAGCCGAAGAAAGCCAGCACCAGCACCGCGATCCAGAAGGACCAGGCCGAGAGCATGGCCAGGCAGCCCGGGGCGCTGGCCCCGCAGGAGAGGGGCGTCAGCAGCCAGGGCAGGCCCAATGCGAACAGGATCCAGGCCCAGCGGGGCCGGAGGCGCGGAGACCACTGAGAAATGAACTCACGGAGAACACGGAGGAATGCGTGAATCATGGTCCTATCTCCGTGATCTCCTCTGTGCACTCCGTGTCTCCGTGGTGAGTTTTCCCCTTTGCCTCAGGGCATCAGCATCCCGCCATTGACGGGGATGGTGCAGCCCGTGATGTAGCTGGCTTCTTCGGTGGCCAGGAAGCATACGGCCGCGGCGATATCCAGGGCCGTGCCCATGCGGCCCAGGGGAATCTGCTTATTGAAGCTCGCTTTGACGTCGTCAGGGAGCTTCTCGGTCATAGGCGTGGCGATGTAGCCCGGCGCCACGGCGTTGCAGGTGATATTGCGAGAAGCCAGCTCCCGGCCCGTGGTCTTGGTGAGGCCGATGAGGCCGGCCTTGGCGGAGACGTAATTGGCCTGGCCGGCGTTGCCCATCTGGCCCACCACGCTGGCGATATTGATGATGCGGCCCCAGCGCTGCTTCATCATGGGCTTGGCCACGGCCTGAGTGGCCAGGAAGGCGCCCTTCAGGTTGATATTGAGCACCGCGTCCCACTCCTCTTCCTTCATCTGGATGAGGAGCTTGTCCTTGGTGATGCCCGCGTTGTTCACCAGGATATGGAGGGCGCCATGGCGCGCCACGACTTCACTCACGGCGGCCCGCACGGTTTCGCCCTCGGCCATGTTCAGCAGCACGTAATCGGCCTGACCTCCCGTGGCTTCGATCTCGGAGACCACGCGCTTGAGGTCTTCTTCGGTCATGGCCAGGCTGGCGCACACGACCTTGGCGCCCTGCCGGGCGAGTTCCTTGGCGATGACTTCGCCGATGCCCTGGCTGGCGCCAGTGACGAGGGCGACCTTGCCGTCGAGCTTGAACATATGGACTCCTTCAAACGAAAGGAAAGTCTAACAGTGCCTTCGCCCTCCCGCAGCCTGGGAGCCGCGGAAGGGCGAAGGCCGAGCCGGGGGTCTTACTTCTTGTGGGAAGTCTTCTTCTTGACGGGAGCCTTGTCGCCTTCCACGGAAGCGGCGGTGATGACCACGGGCTTCAGGGGTTTGTTGGCGGCGCCGGTCTTCACGTCCCGGATGGCGTCCACGGTCTCCATGCCTTCGACCACCTTGCCGAAGACGCAGTATCCCCAGCCGTCCTGGCTGGGGTAATCCAGGGCGGGATTATTGACCACGTTGACGAAGAACTGGGCCTTGGCGCTGTGGGGCTCACTGGTGCGGGCCATGGCCAGGCTGCCCCGGACATTCTTCAGCCCCTTTTCGGAAGCCAGCTTGGCCTCGTTCACCACGGTATTCTTGGCGGCCTTCTCCTCGCCCTTCATCGTCACGCCGCCGCCCTGGATCATGAAATTGGCGATGACCCGGTGGAAGGTGGTGCCCTTGTAATGCCCTGAGCGCACATAGCCCAGGAAATTGGTCACGGTTTTCGGCGCGGCCTCGGGCTCCAGCTCCACCGTGAAGCTGCCCAGGTTGGTGGTGAACTTCACCCGAGGCTTGGCGGCATCCGCGGCGAAGGCGCTGAAGGCCGTCAGGGCCAGGGCGAGGGTGAGGAAGCGGAAACGCATGAGGACTCCTTTGGAAAGGTGGAATGGTCTCTTTTGAGATTAGCAGCGGGTTCTATTTGAGGCCCTTCAGCCAGGCAGCCAGGGGCGCGAGATCGGCCATGGGCGTGTCGTCGCCGTAGGCGGACCCCGCATTGGCGCCGCTGAGGCCGGTCCGGGGACGGGTCTCCCGCTTCAGGATATGGTTGGCCTCCGGGATCTCCAGGACGGTGCCGGGGAAGGTCTCGGGCAGGGCCGCTGGCTTCCAGGTCTGCATATCCCGATCCCCCCAGAGGACGGCACAGGGCACGGGAACCCGCGCCGCCAGGGCCCAGGGGTCCAGGTCCAGGGTGTCGCGCACGAAGCCCAGGCTCTCCGGGCGCATGAGGGGCCGCACCAGATTGGCCACCAGCGCAGGGAAGACCTCCGGCCCGGCCTCGGGGGCGGGCTTCTGGGCGCGGATGGCCTGGAAGACCGATTCCAGATAGGCCAGGTTGGCCGCGGCTTTGTCCGAGGGGAGCTGGAGCTTGAGCTGCTCCAGGATGGTCTTGGCCATGCTCTGGGGAGGCATGGACAGGAGCAGCAGGGCGTCACAGTCCTGGGCCACCAGGAGGGAGAGCAGGGAACCCTCGCTGTGGCCGATGAGCAGGAGCTTCTTCCCCTTGGCCTCGGGCCTTTGCCGGGCAAAGGCCAGGGCCGCGCGAATATCCCCGGTCTGGGCGTCCAGGGAGATATCCAGCTTGGGATCCCTGCTCCCGATGAAACGCTTGTCCCATCGCAGGCTCCCGATGCCCTGCTGGGCCAGCCACTGGGCGAAATCCCGCCCGCCGTGGCTGGGCAGGAGCTTGCCCGTGCCTGGATCCCGGATCAGGGGATTGGACCAGTTTCGGTCCGTGGGGCCCGATCCCGCCACCAGCACGGCGAAGTATCCGCGGCCCTGGGCGGCCCGGAGCGTGCCCTTCAAGGGGAAGGCGTTGAAACCCGGGAAGGAGACCTCCCGATCCTCCGGGGACGGGGCCAGGGGCGGAGGAGGGGCCGATGGGGCCAGGGCGCCGGGTTTCAGGGCGAAGGGGAAGGACTGGCCCCCTTGGGTGAAGGCGCCCCGGAGGCTCCCGTCCTTTTGCATTTGGCCCTTGAAGGCCGGATCCCCGGGGATGCCGGCCATGCGGAAGGAGATATCGGGGCCCTCCGCCTTCAGATCGGCCAGGGCGAAGGCCTTGAGGCCCTGGGCGGGAATGGCGATCGTGCCCGTCCAGGCTCCCTGGTGGGCGAAATCCACCTGGATGGCCAGGGACAGACCCGGCACCTCGATGGCACCGGACCAGGGGCCCGTGAGGGGGGCGGGGGACGATGCGATCTGGACCAGGGCGGGGAGGATGAGGGCGGCAAGCATGGGAAGGGCTCCTGTCCCTTCACGATGGCATGGGTGGGCTCGGGGTTCCCGGGTTCTCGCCCATCGGAGGGAGGTCTCTGCCGGACGGGTCCCCCGGAGCGAGGTCGACCTTGGTCTTCGGGAAGGGAACCCGTACAATCAACCATCGCATTGCGATGTCACATTCCCCATGAAAGGGTCCATATGAAGCTCACCTTCCGATCCCTGGCGGCCATCGCGCTAGTGGCGGCCGCAGCCGTCAGTCCCCAGCTCGAGGCCTGCACCAACATCCTCGTCACCAAGGGCGCGAGCAAGGATGGCTCCACCTTCATCACCTACGCCGCCGATAGCCACACCCTCTACGGGGAACTCTACTTCAAGGCCGGCGCCCGCCATCTCCCCACGGAGCTCCGCGATATCAACGAGTGGGATACGGGCAAGTTCCTGGGCCGCATCCCGGAAGTGCCCGTCACCTACACCCGCGTGGGCAACATGAACGAGTTCCAGGTGATGGTGGGTGAGACCACCTTCGGCGGCCGCAAGGCCCTCTCCGAAGGTCGCTCCGGGATGGTCGATTACGGCAGCCTCATGTACATCGCCCTGGAACGGGCCAAGACCGCTCGGGAAGCCATCCAGGTGATGACCAAGCTGGCGGAGGAATTCGGCTACATCTCCGAAGGGGAGAGCTTCAGCATCGGCGACCCCAACGAGGCCTGGATCATGGAGATGATCGGCAAGGGCAAGGGCCAGAAGGGCGCCGTGTGGGTGGCCGTGAAGATCCCGGATGGCACCATCAGCTCTCACGCCAACCAGGCCCGCATCCGCCAGTTCTCTCTCAACGATTCCAAGAACTGCCTCTACAGCAAGGACGTCATCGCCTTCGCTCGGGAGAAGGGCCTCTACAAGGGCGAGGACAAGGACTTCAGCTTCGCCGACACTTACTGTCCTCTCACCTTCGGCAGCCTGCGGGGCTGTGAGGGCCGGGTGTGGAGCGTCTTCAACCGCGCCTGCCCCTCCCAGAAGATCAGCATGGATTTCGTGAAGGCCGTGGAGGGGGCCCAGCCCATGCCCCTCTCCGTGAAACCCGATCACAAGCTCGATGTGCACGAGGTCATGGAACTCATGCGCGATCACTTCACGGGCACGGACTTCGATATGACCCAGGATGTGGGCGCGGGCCCCTTCAAACTCCCCTATCGCTGGCGCCCCATGACCTTCAAGGTGGCGGGCCAGGACTACATCCAGGAACGCGCCATCAGCACCCAGCAGACGGGCTTCTCCTTCGTGGCCCAGGCCCGTTCCTTCATGCCCAACCCCATCGGCGGCGTGTTCTGGTTCGGCGTGGACGACACCTACTGCACCGTCTATGTGCCCATGCACTGCGGCATCAAGGCGGCCCCCAGGCCCTACGCGGAAGGCACGGGCAACTGGAACGAGTTCAACTGGGATAGCGCCTTCTGGACCTTCAATTTCGTGAGCAACTACACCTACAGCCGCTGGAGCGACATGATCGTCGATGTCCAGAAGGTCCAGCGGGAGCTGGAGGGCAAGTTCATCAACGAACAGGACGAAGTGGAAGCCGCCGCCCGGAAGCTCTATGACCAGAGCCCGGCCCTGGCCAGGGACTACCTCACCCAATACAGCGCCGAACAATCGGAACTCACCCTGAAGCGCTGGAAGAAGCTGGGGGAATTCCTCATCTGGAAGTACCTCGATGGCAATGTCCGGGATGAGAAGGGCGAAGTGACCCACCCGGCCTATTCCAAGGACTGGTACGAGCGCATCGTCAAGGAGCGGGGCGAGATCCTCAAGGTGAAGAAGGTCAAGGGACTGGCTCCGGAAGAGGAATAGACCGGCGTTTAGGTTTCCTGTGGGAAGGCCGGGGCGACCCGGCTTTCCCCTGGGCCCCAGGGCACCGCTATACTGAGTGCCATGGAAAAGCTGCTCCCCTCCGGGAAGGGCCGTCTGGCGCGCACAGCCTTGCGCCTGCGGGGCAGGGCCGTGCCTCCCATCAGGGTGACCGAGCTGCCCTCTATTCCCGTGGCGGCCGGAGCCGTGCGCATGCTGCCTGCGCCTGCGGAATTCCGTTCCCTTCTGCTCCAGCGGATCTCCCAGGCTCGGCGGCGCATCATCCTGGTGGCCCTCTATCTTCAGGATGACACCACGGGCCGGGAGATCCTGGAGGCCCTCTACGCCGCGCATCGAGTCCGGCCGGAACTCGAGATCCATGTTCTCGTGGATTGGCACCGCGCCCAGCGCGGCCTCATCGGCAAGGCCCAGAGCCCCGGGAACGCGGCCATGTACCAGGAGTATGCCTCCCGCTATGGCGAAGGGGTCCATATCGTCGGCGTGCCCGTCCATCGTCGGGAATTGTTCGGCGTCCTGCATCTGAAGGGCTTCATCTTCGATGACGCAGTGCTCTACAGCGGCGCCAGCCTCAATGATGTCTACCTGGCGCGCCACGGACGGTATCGCCTGGACCGCTACCATCTCTTCGAGAGCAAGGTTCTGGCCGATTGCCTGGCGGATTTCGTGCGCTCCGCGCTGCTGGAAAACCCGGCCGTGTGCGCCCTGAATCAGTCCATCCTCCCCAGCACCCGCAGCCAAGGGCCGGCCATCCGAGGCTTCCGCCGGGGATTGCGGAGCGCCCGCTACCTTTTCCAGGGGGAGGCCTCCGGCGCCCAGGATGTGGAGATCACGCCCCTGATCGGTTTTGGTGGCCTGGCCAATATGCTCAACGACGCGATCCTGGCCTTGGTGAAATCCACCCAACGCAAACTGGTGCTCTTCACGCCCTACTTCAATCTGCCGGGCCCCATGAACAGGGCCCTTTCCCGGTTGTTGGCCAGCGGGCGCGACGTCACCCTCGTGGTGGGCGACAAGACCGCCAACGATTTTTACATCCCGCCTTCGGAGCCCTTCAAGACCATCGGCCTGCTGCCCTATCTCTACGAAGCCAACCTGCGCCGCTTCGCCAAGCAGCACCAGGAGGCCATCGAGGAGGGACGCTTGCACATCCATCTCTGGCGCCATGAAGACAACACCTTCCACCTGAAGGGCCTGTTCATCGACGATGAATTCACGGTGGTCACGGGCAATAACCTGAATCCCCGGGCCTGGAGCATGGACCTGGAAAATGGTCTGGTCATCCGGGATCCCCGGGGGCTCTTGGCCCAGATGCACGCCGCGGAGCGGGCGGCCATCCTTGCAAACACCACCCGACTGAAGGGCTACCGGGATCTGGAGACCCCTCGCCACTATCCCCAGCCCATCCGGAAGGCCCTCAATCGCCTGAATCGCGTCCGCCTCGACCGGCTCGTGAACCGGCTGCTCTAGGCCCTCTGGACCTGGAATTGTGACCCCATGCTGGGGGCTCCCTAGGGATAATGGCGGAAGTCCCACCCCCTGGTCCTTTGCCATTCCTGTGCTTCATGCGGCGCTTCCCGCCGCGTTCCGTAGGCCTGCCATGACCCGCATCGATCCTCATTCCTATTTCGACGACGCCCAGCCCCGCACTCGCAGTTGGCATCTGCGCCTGCGGGTGGACTTCCAACGCAGGGTGCTGGAGGGCGAGGCCACCCTGGTCTTTCCGGGCCAGGGGGTGGAGGGCACCCTCGATCTCGATACCAAGGGCCTGACCATCCACCGGGCTTACGTGACGGCCACGGCGGCGAACCTGCCCTTCGAACTGGGGGAGGCCGATCCCATCCTGGGCAGCCGCCTGCGCCTTCAGTTGCCTGGGGGAACCCTGGGCATCACCATCGCTTACGAGACGAGCCCGGAGGCCCTCGGGCTCCAGTGGCTCAGCCCCGAACAGACAGCCGGTGGCAAGCAGCCCTTCCTCTTCAGCCAGTGCCAGGCCATCCATGCCCGCACCCTGGTGCCCTGCCAGGATTGTGCGGTGGCGCGGGTGAACTACGACGCCGAGATCCTCGTGCCCGAGGGCCTGAGCGCGGTGATGAGCGCCGGGCCCCAGGGGGACGCGCCTTCCGGGCCGGGATGGCGCACCTTTCGTTTCCGGATGCCCCAGCCCATCCCCAGCTACCTGCTGGCCCTGGCCGTGGGGGAACTGGAGAGCCGGGAGATCTCCCCTCGCGTGCGCGTATGGGCCGAGCCGGCCACCATCGAAAAGGCCGCCTGGGAATTTGCGGAAACCGAATCCCTGGTGGCCAAGGCCGAGGGCCTCTTCGGTCCCTACGATTGGGATCGCTACGACATGCTCGTGCTGCCGCCCTCCTTCCCATACGGCGGCATGGAGAATCCCCGCATGACCTTCCTCACGCCCACCCTCCTGGCCGGGGACCGCAGCCTGGTGGACGTGGTGGCCCACGAATTGGCTCACAGCTGGACGGGCAATCTCGTCACCAACGCCACGGCCGAGCATGTCTGGCTCAACGAGGGCTTCACGGTGTGGGCCGAACGCCGCATCCTGCGGGCGCTCCATGGAGCGGAGGCCGAGGCGCTGAGCTGGGCCATCGGCCAGAGGGCCCTGGACGAGAGCCTGGAGCGCTTCCGGGAACAGCCCGAACTCACCAAGCTGCGCACCCATCTGGAGGGCATCGATCCCGATGACGCCTTCTGCAGCATCCCCTACGAGAAGGGCGCCCGCTTCGTGATCACTCTGGAGCGGGCCGTGGGGGAAGGGGCCTTCGCGGAATTCCTGAAGGCCTATATGGGCCGCTTCCGTTTCCAGAGCATCACCACCGAGCAGTTCTGCGCCTTCACCGAGGCACAGTTCCCAGGGCTCCTGGCCCGGGTGCATGCAGACGCCTGGCTGCACGAGGCCGGGCTGCCCCTGGACGCGCCGCGCTTCGTGTCGCCCATGCTGGAGACGCTGACGACCCTGGCCGAAGGCTGGAAGGCGGGCCAGCGCCCTGCCGATGCCCAGATCCAGGCCTGGGGCATGAGCGAGCTGCTCATCTACCTCCAGCATCTGCCCCACGAAATCCCGGAGCAGGATTGCGTCTGGCTGGACGGGAAGCTGCATCTCACCCAGCGGGGCAATTTCGAGATCCTGGTGGAATGGCTCTGCATCGCGGCGAGCAGCGGCTACGCCCCCGCCTTCGAGCGTGTGCGGCAGGTGCTTTCCACAATCGGCCGCATGAAGTACGTGCGCCCCCTCTACCAGGCCCTGGGCAAGACAACGGCTGGAAGAGAACTCGCGCGGGATGTCTTCGCCAAGGCCGCCCCCGGCTACCACAGCCTCACCCGGAGGGTGGCGGAGGGCGTGATCGGGAAGTACGAGAACTGAAGTCCGCCCCATGGCAATCTGAGAGCACGTTCCCATTGAACTCTTGCGAGGAGTCCGCATGTCCCAAGACACTGAAACCCCGGTCATCAAGGGCCTGCCGGAGAACGCCCGGCGGCCGCTGCGGGAAGGAGAGGCCTATGTCCCCCTGGTGCCCCAGGACGGGATGCCCGAGGTTACGTCCCGCAGCGTGATCCTGGGGCTGATCTTCTGCGCCATCTTCTCCATGGCGGCGGCCTATCTGGCCCTGAAATTGGGTCAGGGCATCGAGGCGGCCATCCCCATCTCCATCCTGGCCGTGGGCCTCAGCCGCTTCTACGCCCGGAAGAACACCCTCCTGGAAAACGTCATCATCCAGTCCATCGGCGCCAATAGCAGCCATGTGGTCTCCGGGGCGGCCTTCACCATTCCCGCCCTCTACGTGTTGGCCAATACGGCGGGCAGCGGCGTGCCGACCCCTTCGCTCTGGCAGGTGGTGCTGGTGAGCTTCATCGGCGGATGCATCGGCATCCTGTTCCTGCTGCCCCTGCGCCATAACTTCATGGTGGAGAACCACGGCATCTTCCCCTGGCCCGAAGCCACGGCCACGGCCGAGATCCTGGTTACCGGCGAGAAGGCGGGCAACCAGGCCAAGGAGCTGGCCGTGGCCGCGGGCATCGGCGCCGCCTATGACGGCCTGGTGAGCATCTTCCGCGCCATGGGGGAGAACATCACCCTGAAGAGTGTCTGGATTGGCCAGGCCATGCGGGAGCGCTTCTTCGCCTTCAATTTCCTCAATAGCGCAGCCACCCTGGGCATCGGCTACATCATCGGCCTGCGCTACACGGCAGTCATCGCGGCGGGTTCCATCTTCAGCATGTTCGTGCTGGTGCCCCTGGTCCATGCCGTGGGTCAGTACGTCCCCATCGTCCTGGCCCCGGGGGGCATCCTCATCAAGGACATGAGCCCCGAAATCGTCTTCCGGGACTACGTGCGCATCATCGGCGTGGGTGCCATCGCAGGCGCGGGCGTCATGGGCGTGCTGGCCTCCCTGCCCAATATGATCCGCAGCATCATCAGCAACCTGAAGGCCCTCATGAGTGGCCAGAAGGTGGAAGCGACGGTGCCCAAGCGCACGGACCGCACCCTGCCCGGCGGCATGGTCACCGTGGGCCTAGTGGTGGCGGGCCTTTCCACCCTGCTCTTCCTCTCCTTCGGCCTGGGCATCCGGCATGCCCTCATCCCGGCCCTGGTGGGCACGGCGATGGTCTTTGTCATCTCCTTCTTCTTCGCGCCCGTGGCCGCCCGCGCCATCGCCACCATCGGCACCAACCCGATCTCCGGCATGACCATGCTGACCCTGGTCATCACCGGCGTGGTGATGCTCAAGCTCAACTTCTCCGGCGGCTACGGCATGTTCCTCACCATGATGGTGGGCGGCATCGTCTGCACGGCCCTGGCGGCCTCCGGCGCCTTCAGCACGGATCTCAAGATCGGCCACTGGATCGGCGCCACCCCCGCCAAGCAGATCGCCTGGAAGTTCGTGGGCACCCTGGTGGCGGCCCTCTTCACGGGCATCGCCATGTGGCTGCTGGCCAACCAGAAGGGGGCGGACGGCGCCTTCCTCATGGGCACCAACGCCCTGCCCGCCCCCCAGGCCAGCGCCATGAAGGCCATCCTGGAAGGCATCTTCGGCGCCACCTCCATGCCTCTTCGCTGGTATGGCTTCGGGCTGGGCGTAGTCCTCTCCTTTGTGCTCCGCATGGTGGAACTGCCCGCTCTTGGGTTCGCCCTGGGCATGTACCTGCCCATCGAACTCAATATTCCCCTGGTGCTGGGCGGCCTCCTCTCCCATTGGGTGAACCGCCCCAAGATCGGCACTTCTGAAGCCGATGCCAAGGCGAGGGAGAACCGCGGCGTGCTCATCGCCTCGGGCCTCATGGCCGGCGGCGCCATCATGGGTGTGGTGGCCAGCTTCATCAAACTGAAGTGGGCCAACGGCTTCCCCCTGCTCTCGGAAGCGGCGGCCACCGGCAAGATGGGCGAATCCATCGGCCTGGTCGCCCTCCTGGCCCTCTGTGCCTACGTGGTGATCTATAGCCGCCGGGCCAAGGCCACGGAGTAGATGGGAAACCCGCAGGGCCACGGCGAACGTGGCCCTGCGGTGCTGAGGCGCTTTTACAGGATCGTCTGGAGCTTTCCCAGGTGGACAGGCTTTGGGTCCTATTCCAGTGCCGCCTTCCGCGCACCGTCCTTCCAGCGCAGTTCCAGATCGGCGCCGGGGGCCAAGGTCCTGGAGGATGTGACGGGCCTGCCCTGTGCGTCGGTGGCCAAGACGAAGCCCCGCCCCAGGGGGCCCGTGGGATCCAGCCCTCCCAGGCGGGCGCTCAGCAGGGCGAGGCGGTGGGTGCGGTTCTCCAGGGCGTAGGTGGCGGCCGGGCCCAGGCGCTGCTGAGCCTGGTGGATGCGGGCGAGATCGGCTTCCCCGGCCGTGAGGGCCGAGGTGTGGGACAGGCGCTGGCGCAAGAGGGCCAGGCGGTGCGTGGCCTGGTCCAGGCGGCGCTGGGGGTGGGCCAGATGCAGGCGCTGGGAGAGCTGGCCGAGGCGCTCCTGGGGGGCGAGGCCCGGGGCGCAGCGCAGGAGGCTGCGATCCACCAGGAGGTTCAGGGTGGTCTCGAGTCCCCGCAGTCGCCAATCCATCTTGGCTACCAGGGCCTCGGTGCGCCGCTTCCGCTCACTGGACAGTTCCTGGCGATCCGGTGTGGCCAGTTCGGCCCCTTGGCTGGGAGTGGCGGCCCGTCGATCCGAGGCCAGATCCACCAGGGTGGTGTCGATCTCGTGGCCTACGCCGGTGATGATGGGGATGCGGCAGGTGGCCACCGCCCGCACGAGTTCGGGATCATTGAAGCCCCAGAGATCCTCCAGGCTGCCGCCTCCCCGCACCATCAGGATCGCCTCGCAGCCCCAGAACTCGTCCTGGAGTTCCTGGAGGGCCAGCAGGTTCTCGGGCACGCAATTGGAGCCCTGGGCCGAGGCCGGGGCGATGAGGAGATCGATGCCCGGAGCCCGGCGCTGGGTCACTTCCAGCACATCCCTCAGGGCCGCGCCGCCCAGGGCGGCGATGACGCCCAGGCGCTTCGGGAAACGGGGCAGGGGCCGCTTGGGGTGATCGAAGGCGCCCTCCAGGCGCAGTTCCGCCTCCAACTGCCGCAGACGCGCCTGGAGATCGCCCACGCCGGCCAACTCGCAATGGGTGATGGCCAGCGTGAGACTGCCCCCAGCCACATAGAGATTGAGGCTGCCCCTCAGCACCACCCGCTGGCCGTCCTTGGGGATGTGCTTGAGGAAACGCTGCTGCCCGGCCCAGACGGCGCAGGGGAGGGTGGCCCCCTCCTCCTTCAGCGTGAAGTACCAGTGGCGGCCTGAACCCCTGAAATTGCTCACCTCGCCCAGCACGCAGACCGCGGCGAAGGCTGGCTCAAGCCTCGCCTTGATCTGCTCCAGCAGGCGTTTGACGGAGATCGGTGCATCCTCGCGCATGCCTCATGGTCCCACGGTTCGGCGGCTCCACGCGTCCATTCACCGCTCCGGTGGGGCCTTGGCCTGGGGGGTGTGGCATCATGAATCCACTCACCAGGGAGTCCCCTATGAAGGCGTTCTTCAAGTCGTTCTTCGCATCTCTGACGGCCCTCGTGGTCTTCGGGGGGCTTGCGATCCTATTCCTCATCGGGATCGTGGCCACCATGGGGCCCAGCGCCCCGAAGGTGCCCTCTAGGGCCGTGCTGGTCTTCGATCTCTCCCAGCCCATCCCCGATTCCGCCCAGGATGCCGGTCCGGCCGCGGCCATCCAGAAGGCCATGCAGGGCGGCGGGGCTGAAGGCACGCCCCTCCCTGTGCTCCTCAATGCCCTGGACCGAGCGGCCAAGGATTCCTCCATCAGCGCCCTTTTCCTCACCGGCAATGTGCAGTCCGAGGGCTATGCCAGTGGGCCGGCGGCCCTCCGGGAACTGCGGGAGGCCATCCAGAATTTCAAGCTGAAGTCCGGCAAGCCCGTCATCGCCTACAACCTGGCCTACGCCAAGAAGGATCTCTACCTCTGCGGGGGGGCCTCCACCGTGTACGTCCACCCCATGGGCGGCGTGGACGTGACGGGCTTCGCCTCCGAGCCCATGTTCTTTGCCGGTGCCTTCAAGAAATATGGCATCGAGATGCAGATCACCCGCGTGGGCAAGTACAAGAGCGCGGTGGAGCCCTATTTTCTGGAGAAGATGAGCGATGCGAATCGCGAACAGACCCAGATGTTCCTGGGCGATATCTGGGACGAATGGAAGGCCACCGTGGCTTCGGATCGTGGCCTTAGGCCTGAGGACATCCAGAAGCTGGCCGACGAGAAGGGGGAGGTGCTGAGCCCTGAAGCCCTGCAAGCCAAGCTGGTGGACCGGATCGCCAACTACGACGAGGTGCTGGACGCGCTGAAGAAAATCTCAGGGAAGGCGGCCAAGGATAAGGACTTCCCCCAGATCGATATGGATACCTACGTCAAGATCCCCGGGGAATCCTCCAGGGGCAAGCAGCGCATCGCCGTCGTCTACGCCGAAGGCGAGATCGTGGACGGCGAGGGCGCGGGCAACCAGATCGGCGGCGATCGTCTGAGCCGGGAGCTGCGCGGGTTGCGGCTGGACAAGAACGTGAAGGCCATCGTCTTCCGGGTGAATAGCCCCGGCGGCAGCGCCACGGCCTCTGAGCTCATCCAGCGCGAGATCATTCTGGCGAAGGCCGCCGGCAAGCCGGTGGTGGTCTCCATGGGCTACGTGGCGGCTTCCGGTGGCTACTGGATCAGCGCCTACGCTGATCGCATCTTCGCCCAGCCCAATACCATCACGGGTTCCATCGGAGTCTTCGGCGCCCTGCCCAACGTGAAGAAGCTGGCCAACGAACACGGCATCACCTGGGATAGCGTCCAGACCGCCAAGTTGGCGGCGCCCTCCCTGGCCCGGCCCCGCACGGTGGAGGAATTGGCCCGCATCCAGTCCATCGTGGATGGCATCTACGATCAGTTCCTCTCCAAGGTGGCCGAGGGGCGGAAGATGAAGAAGGAGGCCGTGGCCGAGATCGCCCAGGGCCGCGTGTGGTCCGGCAAGGCCGCCCTCAAGATTGGCCTCGTCGACGAGATGGGCGGATTGCGGGATGCCATCACCTGCGCCGCCAAGCTGGCCAAGATCGAGAAGGACTACCGCGTGGATGCCCCCGAGGCGCCCAAGGAACCCATGGAGAAGCTGCTGAAGGCCCTCAATAAGGGCGAGAACCGCAGGCTCGTCAAGCAGGGGCCCGTGGGCGCACTGAAGGCCCAGTTCGAGCACTCCCTCGTCATGCTCCAGACCCTGAATGATCCCCGGGGCGTCTATGCCCGGATGCCCATGGATCTGAACCTGAAGTAGCTGGACCCTTCACCCCCACGAGAAGCGCCCCGCAGCCGCGGGGCGCTTCTCGTTATGGGTTGGTGCCTGAGCTGCCGAGAGTGGCCTATCCCTGTTGGCAACACGGGACCGTGCCTTTCGCATAGCCGAGGCCTTGCTGCGATTCGAAAGGCCCTATGCGTTCGAACCCAGATCCATACAAAAAAGGACCCGCAGGAAGCGGGTCCTTTTTCTGGAAATCTGTTCCAGGTTTCAGCACCTGGAGGGGAACAATATTAGATCTTGGTGACGTTGGTCGCCTGAGGACCCTTCTGGCCCTGACCCGTGTCGAAGCTGACGCGCTGGTTCTCGTCGAGAGACTTGAAGCCAGAGCCCTGGATCGCGGTGTGATGGACGAAGAGGTCAGCACCGCCCCCATCAGGGGTGATGAAGCCGAAACCCTTTTCGGCGTTGAACCACTTAACTGTGCCTTGATTCATGATGGATCCCTGAGATTCGTCTGGGAAAGTTTAACGCTATGGCATTCCCCAGACAGAAGCCGCCATAGCTGGTGGTACTTGGTGGACGACCCGAACTGAATCGCCTTATTTAGGATGATCGGACTTCCCGTGGATGTCTCGGATTATTTTTTCAAGAGGGCGACTTTTTTTGAGCCCTATGCAGAGGCCCCCTTGCGGGGGCCTCGACGGGGGGTTGGAAACCCACTACTCGACGCGTTCGGCCTTGGCGAAGGCGTCGGCCAGCGTCGCCTTCTTGAAGGGCTCCATCTTGGCCTTGGCTTCGTCAATCTCGCCACGCTCGGCGTCCATCTCACACTGCTTCACGGAGAGGCCGATGCGGTGCTCGGTGGGATCCAGCTTGACGATCTTCATCGTCAGCTCCTGGCCCACGGCGAATTCCTTCTGGATGTCCTCGACGCGCTTGCGGGCGATTTCGCTCACGTGCACCAGGCCCTCGATGCCGTCTCCGAGATCGACGAAGGCACCGAAATCGGTGATGCGGGCGATCTTGCCGTTGATGACGGCGCCCACATGATGCTGCTCGAAGAAGATCTCCCAGACATTGGGCTCCATGTGCTTCACGCCCAGGCTCATGCGCTGCTGGAGGGGATCCAGGCTCAGGACCTTGGCTGTGACCTGGTCGCCCTTCTTGACGATTTCGCCGGGGTGCTTGATCTTCTTGGTCCAGCTGAAGTCGGAGACATGGATCAGGCCGTCGATGCCCTCTTCCAGTTCGACGAAGGCGCCGAACTCCGTGATATTGCGCACGGTGCCCGTCACGATCTGGCCGGGGACGTACTTCTCGGCGATGGCCATCCAGGGGTTGGGGGTGATCTGCTTCATGCCCAGGGAGATGCGGCGGTTGTCCGTGTCCACGGCCAGGATGATGGCTTCGACCTGGTCGCCCAGATTGACCATGCCCTTGGCGGACTTGACCTTCTTGGTCCAGCTCATCTCGGAGACATGCACAAGGCCCTCGACGCCGGGTTCCAGCTCCACGAAGGCGCCGTAGTCGGTGATGGAGACGACCTTGCCCTTGACGGTGGCCTGGACGGGGAAGCGCTCCTCGACCGTGAGCCAGGGATCCGGGAACTTCTGCTTGTAGCCGAGGCTGACGCGCTCGGTCTCCTTGTCGTATTTCAGGATGGCGACTTCGACCTTGTCGCCCACCTGGAACATCTCGCTGGGGTGGTTCAGGCGGCCCCAGGACATATCGGTGATGTGGAGCAGACCGTCCACGCCGCCCAGATCGATGAAGGCGCCGTATTCGGTGATGTTCTTGACCTGGCCTTCGACCAGCTTGCCTTCTTCCAGGCCAGCCAGCGTCTCTTCCTTGAGGGAAGCGTTGATGGTCTCCAGGAAGAGCTTGCGGGACAGCACGATATTGCCCCGGCGGCGATTGACCTTGATGACCTTCATATCGAAGGACTTGCCGAGGAAGGGATCCAGATTGCGGACGGGCTTGGTGTCCACCTGGCTGCCGGGCAGGAAGGCGCGGATGCCGATATCGACAGCCAGACCGCCCTTGACCTTCTCGAGGACGACGCCGTGGACCGTGAGGTTGGCCTTGAAGGCCTTCTCCACTTCGTCCCAGATCTTCATCTTCTCGGCGCGGTCGCGGGAGAGGCGCACGTTACCGTTGGCGTCCTCGAGATGCTCGACGAGAACTTCGACGACCTCACCCACCTGGACACCCTGGGTGCCATCGGGGTTATTGAACTCATCGATATTGACCGTGCCCGAACCCTTGTAGCCGATGTCGACGATGACATCCTTGCCGCGGATCTCGACCACCACGCCACGCACGACCTGTTCTTCGCGCAGGGCCCGGGTTTCGCCCTGGAGTCCGGCCATGAATTCCTGGCTTTCAGGGGTCTCATCCCCGATCAGCGAGGCATCAAGCACGGTGATACCGCCCATCTGCTTGGTCGCCTTGCCTTTGATGAGAGAAGATAGTTTGGACATTCAGTCCACCTCGATTTAGTTGCCCCCTCCTATAGGGGCTGGAATCCCGGCACATGCGTCCGGCAGAACGACCAGCCTACCCTGGAGATGGCTTGAAATCCAAGGAAAAGTCTGGACCCCAGGGCCCCCGGAGGGCGCTTTCGATCCAGAGTCCGAAAGGGCCCATCCCTTTTCAGGGCAGGGGCGCCCAGGCGAAGGCCTTGCCCGTGGCCCTCACCTGGCCCAGGCCCGGGAAGGCCAGATGGGCCCCGCCCAGGACGATGCCCTTCTGGGCGGCCAGGGTCCAGCAGGCGAGGCGGGCCTTCGCGGCCTGAGGTTGGTTGGTATCGAAGGTCACGGTGGCCTCCGGGCGCTGGAACTGCACCTTGCCGAAGTGGACGAGATCGCCGATGGCCCAGAAGGTGTGGGCTCCCTGGCCGAAGGCGTAGACCGTATGGCCCGGCGTGTGGCCCGGGGCGGAGATGGCCTTAACGCCTGGGAAGGGGGTCTCCTGGGGGGTGAAGGGCTTGTAGGCTCCCGCCTCCTGGTAGGGGGCGAGGGCCGCCTTGATCATGGCGATCATGGGGCCGTAGCTCTTGGGGAGGGCGGTGCCCATCCAGTAGTCATGCTCGGCCTGGGCCACCCGCACGACGGCGTTGGGGAAGGCCCGTCGGCCATCGGCTGTGATGAGCCCCCCCACATGATCCCCGTGGAGGTGGGTGAGGAGGACGGCTTCGATGGCGGCAGGGTCCACCCAGGCCTCCTTCAGCCGGGCCAGGATGTGGCCCATGCTCGGATCCATGGCCGCGTTCTTCCCCGCATCCACCAGCACGAGGTGCTGGCCCGTCCGCACCAGGAAGGCGTTCACGGGAGTCGGGACGCCTTCCTTGCCTCCCAGCATCCGTTCCAGGTCCTCGGCGGCGATGCTCTTGAGGAGGGAAGGGGGGAGCTGCATTTCCCCATCCAGCAGGGCCGTGATCTCCAGGGTGCCCACCCGGGTCCGGTGAAATCCGGCAGGCCCCTCGGCCCAGAGGGCGCCCATGAGAAGCCAGGGAAGCAGCAAGAGGCGTGGGGAAGGGATGCGAGACATGGGACCTCCACGGGGAAGATGATAGCGGGAGCTTGTGCGATCAGTGGCGGCCCATGGATTCTGGGCCCAGCTCCTGCAGGCTCCTCACGCACACCTCCCCGCGTAGGGTTTCCACGGCCTCGCAGGCAGCGAGGGCGGCGTTGAGGTTGGTGAGGCAGGGGATACCGAGGCGCAGGGCCTCCCGGCGAATCGCCCCCTTATCTTGGTGGGCCTCTCGGCCCTGGGGCGTATTGATGACCCACTGGATCTCGCCGTTCTTCAGGAGATCGACCGCGTGGGGGCGCCCTTCGGCCACCTTGTTGATGCGCCGCACCTTCAAGCCCAGGGTGGTCTCCAAGTGGCGCGCCGTGCCTTCCGTGGCGCAGAGTCCGAAGCCCAGGCCGCTCAGGCGCTGGGCCAGTTCCGGCAGCCTGGCCTTGTCGGCGTCGGCCACGGAGAGGAAGACCGATCCGTGCAGGGGCAGGGGAATGCCCGCGGCCAGCAGGGCCTTGGCGGCGGCCTCGCCAAACGTCCGGCCGATGCCCATGACCTCCCCCGTGCTCTTCATCTCCGGTCCCAGCACTGGGTCCACCCCCGGGAACTTGGCGAAGGGAAATACCACGCCCTTCACGGCCACGGCCAGGGCCACCCCATCGGTCACGGCCTGGTCCGACAGGGACTGTCCCAGGCCGATGCGGGCGGCGATGCCCGCCCAGTCGACGCCCGTGGCCTTGCTGATGAAGGGCACCGTGCGGCTGGCCCTCGGGTTGGCCTCCAGGCAGTAGGCTACGCCATCCTTGAGGGCCCACTGCAAGTTCAGCAGGCCCCGCACGCCCAGCTCCAGGGCCATGCGGCGGCTATGGGCCTGGACCGTTTCGAGCAGCCCCGCTTCAATGCCCAGGGGAGGGAATACCGCGTAGCTATCCCCGCTATGGATGCCCGCCTCCTCGATGTGGGCCAGGACGCCGCAGATGGCCGTATCCTGGCCGTCACAGACCAGATCCACATCCAGTTCCTGGGCCCCTTCCAGGTAGCGGTCCAGGAGGACGGGCTTGGTGGGGTCCACGGCGGCGGCCTCCCGGACGTATTTCTCCAGCCCGGAATCCTCGAAGACCACCGCCATGGCGCGCCCCCCCAGGACGAAGCTGGGCCGCACCATCACGGGGTATCCGATGCGGTGGGCGATCTCCCGGGCCTGCTGGAGGCTGGAGGCCATGCCCCATTCGGCCGCGGGGATGCCCAGTCGGGACAGGATCTGTCCGAAGCGGTCCCGGTCCTCGGCCTCCAGGATGGTCCGGTGCGGCGTGCCCAGGAGGGGAACACCTGCGGCCTCCAGCTGGCCCGCCAGCTTCAGGGGCGTCTGGCCGCCGAATTGGGTGAAGACACCCAGGAGCCTCCCTGCTCCGGCCTCCCTGTCCACGATGGCCTTCACGTGTTCGAAGCTGAGGGGTTCGAAGTAGAGGCGATCGGCCGTGTCGAAATCCGTGCTCACAGTCTCGGGATTGCAGTTGATGAGGATGGCCTCGACGCCGCTGACGCGGATGGCCTCCACCGCCTGCACGCAGCAGCAATCGAATTCCACACCCTGGCCGATGCGATTGGGACCCGAGCCCAGCACGATGGCCTTGGGACGCGACGTGGGCGGGGCCTCTGAGGGGGCTCCGGAATCCCGTTCCCAAGTCTGATAGAGGTAGGGCGTCTCGGCCTCGAATTCCCCGGCGCAGGTATCCACCCGCTTGGTGACCGAGTGCAGGCCGAGGGCTTCCCGTAGGCTGGCGACTTCGCCTTCGAGGGCGCCGCAGCAGGAGGCGATCTGGCCATCGCTGAAGCCCGCGCCCTTGGCCTTCTCCAGCAGTTCCTCCGGCAGGCGCTCCAGGCTGAAGCCTCGCAGATGGCCTTCCAGGATGGCGATCTCCTCCATCTCCCGGAGGAACCAGGGGCTGAGGCCCGTGAGCCTCGCCAAATTCTCCACGGTGTGGCCCGCCTTCAGGGCCTGATAGAGCCAGAAGATCCGCTCGGGACCCGCCGTGAGCAGGTGCTCCCGGAGCCGCGTCAGGTCCAGCTTTCCCTCCATGGCGCAGGCGAGGCCGTCGTGGCCCGCCTCCAGGCTGCGCAGGGCCTTCTGAAGGGCCTCCTGGAAGCTCCGCCCGATGGCCATGGCTTCCCCCACGCTCTTCATCTGGGTGCCCAGCACGGCGGCGGCCTGGGGGAACTTCTCGAACGTGAAGCGCGGCACCTTCACCACCACGTAGTCCAGCACCGGCTCGAAGGCGGCCTTGGTCCGGCCCGTGATGACATTGGGCAGCTCCCAGAGTCGGTAGCCCAGGGCCAGTTTCGTGGCTACCCAGGCGATGGGGAAGCCCGTGGCCTTGCTGGCCAGGGCCGAACTGCGGCTCACCCGCGGGTTCATCTCCACCACGATGAGGCGGCCTGTCTCCTGATGCAGGGCGAACTGCACGTTGCTGCCCCCGGTCTCCACGCCCACGCCCCGGATGACGGCCTTGGCGGCCTCGCGCATGCGCTGGTACTCGGGATCCGTGAGGGTCAGGGCCGGGGCCACCGTGAGGCTATCCCCGGTGTGGATGCCCATGGGGTCGATATTCTCGATGGAGCAGACGATCACCACGTTGTCGTCGAGGTCCCGCACTACTTCCAGTTCGAATTCCTTCCAGCCCAGGATGCTCTCCTCCACCAGCACCTGGTGGATGGGGGAGAGCTCCAGGCCCCCCCTCAGGATCGTCTCGAATTCGTCGATGTTGTAGGCGATGCCGCCGCCGCTGCCCCCCAGGGTGAAGGAGGGCCGCAGGATGGCGGGAAAGCCCGTGGTGGCGACGATCTCCCGACCCTCGTCGAGGGTGTGGGCGAAGCCGCCCCGGCAGGTCTCCAGACCCAGTTCGTCCATCAGCTGCTTGAACTGGGCCCGGTCCTCGCCGCGCTCGATGGCCTCCACCTGGGCGCCGATGAGCACCACGCCGTACCTGGCCAAGAGGCCCGTTTTGGCGGCCTGCAATGCGAGATTGAGGGCCGTCTGGCCGCCTACCGTGGGCAGGATGGCATCGGGCTTCTCCCGCTCCAGGATCTTCTCCAGCACCGGCAGCGTGAGGGGTTCGATGTAGGTGGCGTCGGCCCGCTTGGGGTCGGTCATGATGGAGGCCGGGTTGGAATTGAGCAGGATTGTGCGGATGCCCTCCTCCCGCAGGGCCTTCAGGGCCTGAGTTCCCGAGTAGTCGAATTCGCAGGCCTGGCCGATCTGGATGGGGCCAGAGCCCAGCACGAGGACGCTGTGGATATCGTTTCGCTTAGGCATGGTGGGCCTCCATCATCCGCAGGAAGTCCCCGAAGGCGTTTCTGGCGTCGTGGGGACCGGGGCTGGCCTCGGGGTGGTGCTGCAGGCTGAAGATGGGGAGGCTCCTGTGCCGCAGGCCCTCCACCGTGCCATCGCTGAGGTGGCGGTGGGTCACTTCCAGCTCCGAGGGGAGGCTCCCCTCGTCCACGGCGAAGCCATGGTTCTGGGCGGTGATCTGGACCCGGCCCGTGCGCAGCTCCAACACAGGCTGGTTGGCCCCCCGGTGGCCATACTTGAGTTTGAAGGTGCGGCCGCCGAAGGCGTGGCCCAGCAGTTGGTGGCCCAGGCAGATGCCGAAGATGGGCAGCTTCCCCAGGCAGGCGGTGACCTCCCGCTGCATGTCCGCGAGGGCGGAAGGGTCCCCGGGGCCGTTGCTAAGAAAAGGTTCTTCGCGGATTTGCGTGAAGTAGGTCGGCAGTGGCGGATTTCAGGCATCTTGGGTTTGTCGAGAACTCGAGATGAAGGAGGCCGCCACTGCCTACCAAAGAGCTTATGTCCCGCTTGGGCGGGTGGAAAGGGCAACGCGTCGGAATCGTGGAGCGCTTCGAAGCCGGGGTGAAGGGGCCGCGGGCCGAGGTGTGGATCGAGTTGCTTGGGTTCGGCGATCATCCCCGGAAGTGCAGCGGTTGTGGGCATTTCGTGCGGAGCGTCCACGACTGGTCAGAGCGGGAGATCCGCGACCTTCCGCTGTTCGACGCCGACACAGTCCTAGTGGTGTGGCGGGCTCGAGTAGCCTGCCCCCGGTGCGGCCCGAAGCTGGAAGCCCTGGACTGGTTGGAGCCCCATGCCCGGATCACGAACCGGCTTGCCGCGAGCGTGGCGCGGCTTTGCAAGGTCATGCCCATCAAACAGGTCGCGGAGCACTATGACCTGCACTGGGGCACGGTGAAGGCGATCGACAAGGCTTACCTGGACCGAGAACTTGGGCCCGTGAAGCTGAGCAAGGCGAGGCTTCTTCTGATGGACGAATTCGCCATCCACAAGGGACAGAGCTATGCCACGGTCATCACGGATGCGGAAACGCGTCGCGTGCTCTGGGTCGGGAAAGGGCGTGGCCGCGAGGACATCCGCCCGTTCTTCGATCTGATCGGGAAGAAGGGCTGCAAACGGATCCAGGCCGTGGGCATAGACATGTCGGCGGCCTTCGAAGGCGAAGTCCGGGCGCGCTGTCCCAACGCCGAGATCGTCTACGACCAGTTTCATGTCGTGGCAAAGTACGGCCATGACGTCATCGACCGGATCCGGGTGGATGAGGCCAATCGATACCGGCACGACAAGGCCTCGCGGGAGCTCGTCAAGGGCGCGAAGTGGCTCCTGCTGGGCAATTGGGAGAACCTGCCGAATCGGGATGCCAAAGTCCGCCTCAACGAGTTATTGGACGCGAACCAGCCTCTGATGACCGCCTACGTGCTGAAAGACGCCCTGAAGGCACTGTGGCGCTACACGCGGGAGGGCTGGGCTCTGAAGGCCTGGGAGAACTGGATGGAACTCGCCACCTCAAGTGGACTCCAGCCCCTCGTGAAGTTCGCCAAGAATCTCGCCCAGCGGATCGACGGAATCCTCTCCCATTGCCGCTGGCCGCTCAATACCAGCGTCCAGGAAGGGATCAACAACAAGATCAAAGTCCTCAAGCGCATCGCCTACGGCTACCGGGATGAGGGCTACTTCTTCCTTAAGATCCGTGCGGCCTTCCCCGGAAAAACGTGAAGAACCTAAGAAAAAGCCCGCCGAAGCGGGCCTCCGTGAGTTCCGCCGCCGGTGTATCCCAGGGGAAGACCTCCAGGTGCAACCCGGCGGCCTGGAGCTGCCTCAGGATGGAGGCCTTGATGCCCCCATCCAGCACGGCCACACGGAACTGGGCGTCGGCATTGGGGATCTCGTAATGGTCGGAACAGCTCACCTGGGAGACGAGGGCCTGGCCGCTCATCTCCGGGAGCTGGGCGGCCCGGAGGCGGCCCTCTTCCAGGGAGCCCTCGGCTTCGGTCCAGATCAGACCCGGCTGGGCTCCCCCATCCCGGAGGTGGAGTGTGAGGGCGCGGGTGTCCAGTTCGGTCATGACGGGCACGTGGTGGCGGCGGAGCCAGGCGCCCAGGGAACTCTCCGAGAAGACATGATCGGGCACGCTCGTGAGGCGCCGACAGAGTAGGGCGCTGGCCCAGGGGCGGGCCGCCTCGTTCAGGCCCTCGTGGATGCCGTAGATCCCCTGCTCGGGAAAGGTCATGCAGACCATCTGTCCCTGGAAGCTCGGGTCCGTGAGGATCTCCTGGTAACCCGCCATGGAGGTGGTGAAGACGGTCTCGCCATCGCCCCCGAGTATCGATTCACCCCCCCCCCATGCAGGCTCAACTCGTGATTGAGGATAAAATCACCGCAAGTGAATAATTCGCTTGTACTTTGGTCTCAAACCAGTCAGATTCTGAAGGATGGAGCTTGATCCTGTTCTGACTGATCCGCGTTATCTGGCCCTGGCTGCCGAGAACGGGGAACTGCGTGCGGAAATGGTCTGCCTGCGGGAGGCGATGGAACGCCTGGAAAAATTGCTGGAGTCGCTCCAGGATCGCCTCGGGAAGGACAGTCGCAACAGCAGCAAGCCCCCCAGTTCGGACGGACCCGCGGCGCCACCCAAGCCACCGGCGCCGCCCACGGGGCGCAAGCGCGGCGGCCAACCGGGACGGAAGGGATCCGCTCGGGTGATGCTGCCGGAAGGCAGCGAGGACCGTACGGTTTCGGTGCCCCTCGCCTGTTGCCCCCACTGCCGAGGCGAGGTTCCTTCAGGGGCCATCACCGGGACGCGCCTGCACCGGGTGGTGGATCTGGCTCAGCGCCTCACAGAAGTCATCGCCTACGCGCTGGAGGAGGGGATCTGCCCGCACTGCCAGAGGAAGGTGCAGGCGCCGCTTCCCCCAGAGGCTGCGCCGGGCGGGATCGGCCCGCGCCTTCAGGCTGCGGCGGCCTATCTGCGCACAGAGGGCCGCATGAGCCTGACGCCGCTCCAGCGTTTCCTCTCGGAGGTGACGGGCGTAGCGGTCTCACGCGGTTGGCTGCACGAGAGCGGTGTGGCGCTGGGGAGCCACCTACTCCCCGCCTGGGAGGACCTCTCCCAGCAGATCCGTACGGCGGATGTGCTCAACCTCGACGAGACCGGCTTCGGCCGGAAGGACCGGGACTGGATCTGGGTGGCCCTTTCCGCCCGTACGGCCCTCTTCCACTTCAGTGACACCCGTGGGGCGAGGGCCCTAAAGGCGATACTTCCCGAGGACTTCCAAGGCGTGATTGGCACGGACCGCTACGGCGCCTACAACGCCTTAAAATCTGCCGTTCGCCAGTTCTGCTGGGCCCATTTGCGCCGCGAGTTCGTCGCCCTGAGCGAATCCCAGAAGCCCGAGGTGGCCGCACTGGGAAAGCGACTGCTCGCCGAGCAGGAGGAGATCTTTGCGCTGTGGCACACCTTCCGGGCGGGCGACATCAGCCGGAAAGAGCTCCGGGCCTGCACCGCCATCAATCTGGCGCGGCTCAAACGCGGTCTGATCCAGGCCAGCGCGATGGATCACAAGGCCGCCCGAAACCTCGGGAAGGACCTCCTCCGGAAATGGGACAAGCTCTGGGTGTTCCTGAAGGTCGAGGGCGTGGAGCCGACGAACAATGCGGCCGAGCGGGCCCTGCGCCCCCTCGTGATCCTCAAGCGGATCTTCCAGCGACTGCCCAGCGCGGACGGAAAGCGATTCTTCGAACGCCTCCTGAGCCTGGGCACCACCGCCCGCATCCGCGGCGTCCCCTACTTCGACTGGCTGCTCAGGGCCCTCCACTCCGCCCGATCCAACCAGCCCCTACCGGCACTGGAACCAGCCTGAGGCTGCCAGGGCAAGCGGGACATCACCAGCCCATCATGGCTGCCTGCCACCGGCTTACGTGGTCACAGGGACAAGGGGGGTGAATCGATACGCCCCCGAAGCCCAGGGGTGCCCTGCCCCGGAAGGTGGTGCCGTCCTGCAGGATCAGGTGTGCCCTCACGCGTGCCTCCTTCTAGAAAAAGCGCCGCCAGACATGCCCTGGCGGCGCTTTCATGGATAGGCCTCCTGGTGGAGACCTTGTGGATTGTGGAACTGAATTGGGTTGAGAAACAGTCTCGAATTTGAGGGCCACCCAGGAGACAATACTTCTTTCTTCCTTGGATCCATTCCATGCACAGCCTCCCGGCCCTTCTCCTCGTGCTGCCTGTCCTGGCGCAAGGGCCAGCACCTGTGCCCTGGAGGCCTGAACAACTGCGGGCTGATCGGAAGTCCTCTCTCGGGCTGCCAGTCCTGGGGCAAAGTCCGCGCTCGACGCCCTGGGTATTGGAGCTGGCTTCGGGGGATCAGCCCGGAGCGGAGTGGCGCCAGCAGGACGAGCTATGCAGGCTCGTGGCTGGCGGGGATCTACTCGTCTCCACGGCAGGCCCACGGATCGCCGAGACAATGCGAAACGCAGCGAAGCGTCCGACGGATCCCCTTCCCTGGGCGCTTCTGGATTCCAGGGGACGAAAGGCCCTGGAAGGACGCGGCGTTCCCCCTGCTGACAAGATCCTGGAGACCCTCGCCGCCGCGGGCTACCGGACCACTTGGGAGCGTCGGGAGGCCTTCCTGAGGGAACACCCGGAGCAGGGCGAGGCATGGCTGGACCTGGCCCAGTGCGGGTTTCGGTTGGCGCAGCTGCGGATCGCGAATCTCGAGGGCCAAGGCACGGCTTTCTCATCCCGGTTGCGATCCGGCCAGCGGTCGGGTTATGGTTCCGGTGATAGCGCTGTAACCGCAGTCGCTGTGCGGGCTGACGAGATATTCAAGGAAATGGCCGATGGGCTGGAAGGGCTCATGAGGGTGCCCCAATGGACCCGGTGCCGGGCCGACTTCCTGCGCATGGGGGGCCTCGGGCCTGTGGGGGCAGGTGAATCGCCCCGGGTGCGGGGCATTGCCGAGCGGATGCGGCCGGAAATGCTGGAAGCCTGGCGGCGAGAGCCCAAGAGCGCCAGGCGGATCCTGGGCGAAGGATGGGTGAATCTGGGTGAGTTTCTGGGGAGCGGCGAGGGATCCCAGGTGCCCTGGGAGTTGAGGCCCCAGCCTCCGCCGCCCGCCTTCGAGCCCCTTCGCCTGGTGCGCTTCGGCAAAGCCGATTGGGCGGGACGCTGGGAGGCGCTCCGCTTCTCGGTGCCCCTGGTCCCCTGGGGGCCCGAGGAATTGCGGTGGGAGTCGGCTGCCGAGACGACGGTCCTCCAGCGGGAGCGGTTGGGCTGGTCCGAAGAACCCCGCTGGGCCCTTTTCCAGGGCGAAACGATGCTGGCTTCGGAGCTCGCGTGTCCCAGCGCTCAGGCCTTGGCAGAGCGATTGGCCATGGGTGGCTTGACCCAGTTGCAGCGCCTGGATGAGCGCCTTTCCCGGGATCCCGGGAACCTGGATGTGCGCCGGGAGCGATTTTCCCTTCAGCTATCGAGGATGCCCCAGCCTGTGCTGGAGTGGAATCTGGCCGAGGATGCCCGTCTTGCCTGGATCCCTCTGCCCTTTCGCCAGGAGAAGGCCTGGCACCCGGATCCCGATCTCTGGGCGAATGCGGCCCTGAAGGTGTTGCCCGAACTGGAGGAAGCGATCCGGCACTGGCCCTCCCAACCCGCATTCTGGAAGGCCTGGGTGAGCTGGGCGGCCTTCCATCCCCGGCATCCCTCGGTGTTGAACATGGCCCAGCAGGTGGAACTCTGGGGCTCCAAGACTCGGTGGATTGTGGGACTGCCCAGGGAGGTCCACGAGGCCGTCGCCGAGGCCCTGCGCTCTCAGGCGGATTTCGAGGCCATGCGCCAATGGTTCCAGGAGGCCCGGACAGGGCTGGGGCAATTTCCCCAGAACCTCCGCGATCGGGAGGCCTGGATGGAAGCGGCCCAGCCGATTTTCGGCTTCCTGCGCGAGGCTCTGGTGAAGCTGCATCGGGATGCAAACGTGGTGGCCCTGGACCGCGAATGGCAAGTCTTCACAAGGCTCACTGCTCCAATGCGAAGATGAGCGTCATGTGGACCGATGATGATCTCTACTTCATGAAACTCGCCCTGGAAGCCTCGGAACAGGCGGATCGGGAGGACGAAGTGCCCATTGGGGCGGTGCTGGTGCTGGACGGCCAGCTCGTGGCCCGGGGCCACAATTGCCCCGTCGGGCGCCATGACCCCAGCGCTCACGCGGAGATCATGGCCCTGCGCAGTGCCTGCGAATGGCTGAAGAACTACCGCATGGTGGGCGCCACCCTCTACGTGACCCTGGAACCCTGCCTCATGTGCTTCGGCGCCCTGACGCACGCCCGGGTGGAGCGGGTGGTCTACGGCGCGCCGGATCCCAAGGTGGGCGTCTCCCAGCACCGGGAGCTCCTGGAACGGGCCAACCTCAACCACCGCTTCAGCCTGGAAGGCGGATTGCTGGAGACCGAATGCCGAGCGGTGCTTCAAGCCTTCTTCCATCGCCGTCGATGAGTAGGTTCATGCTCTCTATCCCCTGGCTGCTGGGTCTGTCGCTCCTCCTCGGCGGGGCGTGGATCGGCTATCTCCTGGGTGGAAGGAGGTCATGTCGGTACCTGGCAGAGGCGGAACGCGCCAGGGATGCGGCGGAACATGCCAACCGGGAGCTGCTCAATGTTGTCGAGAGCCTCGAGCGGGTGGCGGGCACCGACCGGCTGACGGGATTGTGGAACCGTCGGCGCCTGGAGGAGGCCGGGACTACCCTCATCGCCCTGGCGGGTCGCCGGGGGGACCCTCTCAGCCTCCTGTTCTTCGATCTGGACTACTTCAAGCGCGTCAACGACACCTACGGTCATGCCGTCGGGGACGCGGTGCTGGCCACCGTGGCCGAGGTGGTGCGCGAGCAGTTGCGGGCTTCGGATTTCCTGGCCCGTTGGGGAGGGGAGGAATTCCTGATCCTGGCGGCGGGGACGCGCCTGGAGGGGGCGATGGCTTTGGGCGAGAAAATCCGTCTGGCCGTGGCCTCCACGGTCTTTCCCGGCTGCGGAAGCCTCACCCTGAGTCTGGGCGTAGCCGAGTATGGGCTGGGGGAGGAGTTTGAACACTGGATCGCCCGGGGGGACCAGGCTCTATATCGCGCCAAGGAGGGGGGGCGGAACCGCCTGGAGTGCGCGTCGAGGGTGGTGGGGCTCCTGGAAGGTGTCCACGCCATCCCCTTCCGGCTGAACTGGGACGACGCATACGCCTCCGGGCAGCCCCAGATCGATGCCCAGCACCAGGAACTCTTCGAACTGACGAACAGTCTCTTCGCCTCCATGGACGGCGGCCAGCCCTCGGCCGATCTGGGGCTCCACCTGCGGCGCCTCATCGCCCACGTGGCGCAGCACTTCCATGACGAGGAGGCGCGGCTTCTGGAAGTTGGCTACCCGGCCCTTCCCGCCCATGCCGCCGAGCACCAGCGGCTGTTGAGTTCCATCCAGGACCTGGAACAGGATCTGGATGCGGGCCGCCTGGATCTGGGGCGATTGGTGACCTTCCTCGCCGTGGAGGTGGTCCGCGACCACCTGCTCCAGGGGGACCGGGACTACTTTGGCTGTTTCAAAACACCGCCGGCATCCAGCGTCTGTGTGATCCGTCGAAATGATTCGCATGACGACCGATTCGGGCACATGGCCTGAAATTCAATGCGGGCGGGGCTTTCATGGTGATCTGAATACCTGCGAATCCGTCAATAAGTTTGGGACGGATGACGCGTAACGAAGCGGAAATCCGTCAAAAAGAATGCGCGGATGCTGCGGATGAGCTTCGGATCCTTCGTGGACCTTCTAAATCCGTCAATATGTTTGGAACGAGCCGCCTACCAGTTCCGCTCGTCCTTAACGACGCTGCGGGCAAGCCAGCAGATGCGGCCAAGGATGAGGCTCTGCAAGGGCAGGCTATCCAGGTCGACAGCGATTGGTGGAAAGCCTGGTGCATCCGACATGAACCAGAGCTGACCATCGGCATCAATGCGGACTCGCTTGATGCGGCCCTCTGCACTGGCTGGGTCGGAACGCACTAGGTAGAGGGCGTTCCGCTTGGGTTGTATCCGAAGTTCAAGGGATGTGTTGATGAGAGCCATGTCGCCAGGGTGGACGGCTGGCCGCATGGATTCACCGGAGCATTCCACGACATAGAGATCTTCTGTGGATCCGGCACCGCTTTCTTGGAGCAGCTCCTGGAGGAAGTCTTTGCGGAAGGGCATTCGCATTGCCGTTGGGCCAGGGTCGGCGATCTCCCCACCAGGGCCACACGAGGCCGCGCCCGAGATGAGAGGGCGGTATTCCAGGTCGGCGCCGCCTTCGGGAGATGTGTTTTTTGGGGCCCACATAAGGCCTTCGCCAGTATTGACCCAGTGCTCAGAAATCCCGTGGATGTGTTCAATCGCGGTCAATACGATACGTGTCAACGCTACATCCCCTGATTCCCAGCGATGCACGGCCGCCTGGGAGACATCTAGGGGAATAGCGAACGCTCGTTGGCTGTGGCCAAGGGTTTGCCTCGCCAATGTAAGTCTCTC
Organism: uncultured Holophaga sp.; assembly: GCA_963664825.1. GTDB lineage: Bacteria > Acidobacteriota > Holophagae > Holophagales > Holophagaceae > JAYREN01. Next base: position 758,773 of record OY761614.1, on the reverse strand, counting down.
ATGTGGCTGGGAGTTATCCATTTTGATACGTTTAGACTCAAAAAAGAGTTGACGCGATTCGTTCAGAATCTATTCTAGTGGACAGACACGCTTCGTGTTCAAAGCAACTGGAGACCAAGATGCTACCCGAAAAGGCCCAACGTAAGAGGGCGGCCTATGGCTTGCCTGCAGATCTAAATGTCTTCCTGAGGAGCACCCAGGACGTTCAACTCATTATGGCTGGTGGGGTGAACGCCGATGGCAGCCTGATGTCCCAGACCATCCGCGCCCTGCTCAAATTCAAGGGTGTTGAGGTCAAACCCATGGCAGAGGCGGCTGGTTATAGCGACGCCTACTTTCATCAAGTTATCGACCGTACCCGCCGCGATGCCACCGTTGAGAATGTAATTGCGACTCGCCTTGGTCTCGAAGCTAATCGTATGTGGGGCCGCCAGGCCGAGAATGTGGCATAGGGATCACCGATGGAATCCCTGGCTACCATCTTGGCGACGCAACCGAAGGTTGCGGCGGTTGTGTCGCTAATCGGAACCACGCCACAACCAAGCACGCCATCGCCACAACCTGCAAATTCCCTTATCCAACCTTCGAATTCCCCTGATTGGAAGTTGGAGGACGATGGCACATGCTCCCCATTGCCCGGCGGCTCTTCAACCGAGTGCCGGTGTCCCTCCGGGGCGGCACCTACACCCTCTTCGACAAGGAGGCCGTGTTCCGCCGTGAGAGCGGCAAGATGGCCCGCCTAGCCCGCCCCAAGTCCATCACCGAAGGTGAAACGACGGACGGCTATGCCTGCAAGGATTGGGGCCTCCGCCAGGAAGTGCCCTTCGGCATCCAGACCCTCACCCCCTTCCAGGTCAACCGCGTCAATCGGGCGGTTCAGACCCTTCAGGGAAAGCTGGATATGGATGTGGAAGCCGATGCCGCCGTCCTGGTGGCCGGATTCACCCACGACGCCGTGGCCACCAAGTGGTCCGACGACGCCTCCGATCCCGTCAAGGACATGAAGGCCCTGCGTCAGAAGGTCCTCATGGGCAGCAACCTCTGCGTCCTGGGCCGTCGGGTGGTGGACCGTCTGCAATACCACCCCAAGATGCTGGCCCTGCGCGGAAACGCCCAGCCCGGATCCCTGACGCTCCCCCAGCTGGCGGAGATCTTTGAGGTGAAGGAGATCCTGGTGCCCGAGATGAAGGGCATCACCACCCCCAAGGGCCGGGCGGCGGTCTATGACTACGTCTGGGGCGACGAGGTCTTCCTCTGCTACCGCGCTCCCCAGGACGAACTGAGCGAGGCCGATGCCACCTTCGCCGCCATCTTCGAGCTGGAGGGGCAGGAACTCTATGCTTCCGAGGCCCCGAAGACCACCAGCCAGGTCTATGCGGCCAATGACCGGGGGCGCCTGGTGCGCCTCTGGGAAGACCCGGAGATCGGCAATTCCGGTGGCAGCGTCATCGCCCTGGGTGCGGCCTATGACATGAAGAAGGTCGGCGCCGACCTCGGTCGCGGCCTCTCCGGCGTGCTGTAGCCATGAGCGCATGGTTCCAGCCCTCCGCCCTGCAAGCCCGCCTCTCCCAGGCGGACCTGATCACCCTCTCCACCGGAGAAGGACGTGCGGCCGCTCCTGACGAAACGGTGCTGCAGGGCGTCCTGGACCGGGCGGAGGTGGAGGTTCGGGGCGTGTTGGCTGGACATGCCCTTCCGGTCACCCCGGAGGGGATCCTCCGGGAGATCTGCCTGGACCTGGCGGTGGAGGCCCTCTATCTCCGCCAGAAGGGCATGGCCGCCAAGATCCCCGAGGGCTGGGACAGTCGCATCAAACGCAGTCGGGCTCTGCTGGATCGCCTGGCCTCGGGAGAGATCCCGATTCCGGGCGGCCTGGCGGGGTCCACCTCCGCTCATCGCATCGAGGTGCTGGACCCGGCCCATGCCGTGGACGGCGCCTTCGGGGGGCGCCCATGACACCTCAGGAGCTGCTCACCAGTCTGCAAGCTACCCAGGCCAGGGCGGAGGACCCGACGCCCGTCCTGAAGGCGATCGGGGATCTGATGATCCGAAGCACGGAGCAGAACTTCCGGGCCGAGGGGCGCCCCGATCGCTGGCAGGAAGTGAAGAAGGCCACCCGTCGGCGGAAGACCGCCAGAGGGAAGAGCAAGATCCTCACATGGTCGGGCAACCTGGCCCGCTCGGTCGTGGCCCAAGTGCAGGGGAAAACCGTCGCCATCGGCTCGAATTGGCCTTACGCCCGGATCCATCAGGAGGGGGGCATCATCCCCCGTTCTGCAAAGAGCGGCACCGTGCGCCTGCGCACGGACGCCAAGGGCCGTCTGCTCCGGCAGGGAACCGAGGGGCGGAATTCCCACCTGGCGGTTTTTGCGGCTGGCCATCACAAGCGGGCCGTGGAGCGGGCCTTCACCCATGGGGCCTATGGCATTCCCATGCCCGCCCGCCCCTACCTCCTCTTTCAGCCTGGGGAGGCGGAGAACTACGCCGAGATGGTGACCACCTTCATCCTCACCGGACGGATCCAGGAGGGCGCATGAACGTCACTGCCCTCGAGGAATCCGCCGTGGAAGCCCTGATCGCTGCCGATCTGCCTGAACTCCGGGAATTCGCCATCGAATCCCTGGCAGGCCAGGTGGATCTGGAAAACGACGAACTGAACCTGGCAGCGCCCCACCTGCTGGTGGCCGTGGTGGGAGGCAACCATGTCGTGCGTGGCGGAGATGCGATCGACTTCGCTTTCTGCGCCGTGGTGCCTGGGACGGATCAGAAGGTCCGGCGCCAGAGCGCCATGGACGCCCTTTTCGCCATTCGGGCCTGGATGGAAGAGGCCCACACCAATTTCGTTCCCAAAACCACTCGCCCAGAGCGCCTCCACCCCGTTTTCGTCGGGGCGCTCTTCGCCCAACTCATCGGATGACCCCATGCCCAAAGCGATCCACACCGGCAGCACGCTCTGCCTCAACTCCAGCAACGATCCCTCCATTCCGGCCTCCGGCCTGGAACTGACGGCCGATACGGCGATCCCCATCACCGCCGCCCAGGCCGTCTATCTCCGGACGCTGCCCAATGTGACGGTGACCGATGATCCCGTCACGACCTCCAGTCGCGTTTCAGCGCAGGCGTTGAAACTAGCACCTATTCGACCAATTCCCAGACCCCTCCCGCTACCACTATTGGCATCAACTACGCGTATGGGGTTTATCAGGGCTGGGGTGGCACCGGGACGCGTAATGGAGTCCTGATGGTCGCCCTCGGTGGCACTCTCGGAGGGGTTACCTGGCACAACTCCGTTGCGGATACAACAATCCGTACGAATGCCTCGGTCAAAGTGGAGATCTCTCTTGATAACGGTTCCACATGGCCCTATTCCCAGACCATCACGGCCCCTGGCTCGAACCTTAGCCTTTCCGCGAGCAGTCCCGTCACGATCGCAAATATCACAGTTACAAACAGCACAACCATCCGGGTACGGGTCACCCTCTCATCGGCGAGGGCGGGAAATGCAAAGGACGGCTACCACACCGCTCAGGCGACAGTCTACGTCTACGACGTGGTTCTGCTATGCACCAACTAACAAAGAGGAACCCACATGGCCGCACAAACCACCACCACGACAGAGAACATCGTCACGGAGACCATAGCCACCAACTGGAGCGTCAACCGCCTCCAGATGCCCGATGGGACGTCCCAGCATTCTCTGACCCTGGCTTACGCTGATGATAAGTTCGCAGTTGGGGCGAACGGGCAGACAACACCCCTGGCTCTGGGGATGAACGCCCACTGGCTGTCCCTGGATGTGTCTAAAACCGCTGCAATCTTGGCGACGGTCATAACCCTGGGGAATGGCACCCAAACAACCCTTGGGGGGCTATGGGAGGCGCTCCTGGATATCGAAATCCGGGCCGATTTAGCGGCGGTGAAGGAGTGACCGTAGGCTGAGCCGTCAGAATGTTTGAAGTCTACCAATCATTCTGACGGATTCCATACGATTCATTTTGCCGCGCTACAGTCTGAACGGCGAAACCGCCCAGCCATGTTCGCCCTGTAGCCTCCGGAGGCGCGGCTCGGGGCATCAGCGCCGGGTAGCCCAAAGCGCCGCCCCTTGCGAAATCGTCATCCAGGCCTCCTGTATCCAGGATTGTGGAGTGCCCCTCCAGCGGAAGCCGGAATCCTGATATGATTCTGCGCCTGGAGAGATGGCAGAGTGGTCGAATGCGCCTGACTCGAAATCAGGTTTACGGGTGACCGTAACTGGGGTTCGAATCCCTATCTCTCCGCCAAAACAATCGCCAAGTCACTGTTAAAAGGTGACTTGACGATTCATTGCTATGTCAACCCATCCTTCTACCCATATTTTATTGTTGGGGGCAAATCGCCCATACGGCAGTCTCATTCTTGCTGTGGGACTGGATTTCAGTGGCGTTTCCCAAACCGAGTGAAGGCGCGTCATGGTTCGATTGCTTTGGCGCACCAGAACAATCAGTAGTGACGTGCCAAACCATGCGGTTCATTACAGGAGAATGTTGGAATGACCGAAACGTCCGAGAGCCAATCATGGCGGGGGCTTCAACTTAGAGGTCCAGACATTTTCCAATGTCCAAAACGTCCAAGACTCCAGATGAATTTTGGGAACGCATCCGGATCTTGATCGTGTCCCAATGCGGCGATGCCGGGGCGTATCTGAACGCAAAGCACTGGAAAGCGCCCAATTCGATATGCACAGGCGAACCCAGCCCCAGCACCTCGCGTTTACCCTCCGCATTCACGGCCATGGCCACCATCACCGCCAGCCCTACCACGCGCCCGCCTTCCCGAACCTTCGGATAGAGGGCGTCCAGCCAGAGGTAGCGGAAAGAACCTTCCAGCGGGCGGTTCCGGAACGCCTCCACCTCCGCATCCAACTCCTGCGCCAGCCGGGAGACCTCGGACTTCGACATCCCCCGGCAGCCTAGGGCCTCCACCAACGCCTCGACCTTTCGCGTGCTCACGCCCGCGACGTAGGCCTCTGCCGCCACGTTCACGAAGGCCTGTTCCCACCGACGGCGCGGCTCCAGGAAGTTCGGGAAGTAGCTGCCCTGCCGGAGCTTTGGGATGGCCAGCGGCAGCGTGCCCAGCCGCGTTTCCAGTTCCCGGTCGCGGTAGCCGTTTCGGTGGTTCTCCCGTGACGGCGTCCGCTCCCCAGGGCCCGCTTGGCAGAGCCCCGAAACGTCGGACTCCATCACCGCCTCCAGCCCCATCAGCAGCACACGCCGCAGGAAATCACCGTTCCCCTCCTCCAAAACCTTGCTCAGGGCTTCCAGCCCAGACACCCTATTGATGGCCATCGGTCTCTCCGTTCGGTAAGTTCGCAAACCTCACCTTACGGAACCGGTGGCCACCTCTCACTGAACCACTGCTACACCACTTGATGGGACTCTATCGCCGTGGAGGCCGTCTGCAAAGCCACGGGCCTGGCTCCCAGCCTGGAGAACGCCCAGAAGGCCGCCCAGATGGCCGCAGCGGGCTCCCTCACCGGGGACCAGTTCCTGGCCCTGAATCAGGCCGAGCAGGAGCACGAGGAGCGCATGCAGGCCATGGGCTTCAAGCAGCTGGTGGACCTGGAGCAGATCGCCGCCAGCGACCGGGACAGCGCCCGCAAACGTGAGATGTCCGTGCGGGACCATGTCCCGGCCATCGGGTTCTATGCCATCACGGTGGGGTTCTTCGGGCTGCTGGTGTTCCTGCTCATCCGGCCCATCCCGGACTCCAACAAGGCCAGCGTCTATACGATGCTCGGCTCCCTGGGCACGGCCTGGGTCGGCTGTGTGAACTACTACTACGGCTCCTCCAGCGGTAGCCGGGCCAAGGATGCGCTCCTCTTCAAGTCCAAGCCTGCGGCGGGGGATGAATGAAACCCGCCGACTGGATCGCCTTGGCCGCCCTCCTGGCCATGATCTCCATCGCCATCTGGGGAGCTTTTCGAGCCCAGGCCAAGTCCGACGCCAGGGCCCAGTGGGCCAAGATCAACGAACTGGAGCGGAAGGTCCAGCACCTGGAAACCCTCGTCTCCGTGCTCAAGAAGGGCATGGAAGCCCTGCCGACGGGCGACGAGATGCGCGATCGCCTGGAAGCGCTGGCCGTCCGCATGGAAGGCCGCCTGGATGCCATGGGACAGACCCTCCAGGCAACGCTTCTTGAATTTGCCAAGAAAGCGGCTCGGCCATGAAGCCCAAGCCCCAGCCCCCGGCAAAACCCCATGGCAATACCCGCTGGACGGACGAGGATCGGGCGAAGGCACGGCGCCTCTTCATTGAGGATGCCAAGACGCCTGACCAGGTGTCCGAGGCGATCGGATGCAGCTCCCGCACAGTGCAGGCCTGGGCCAAGGAAGGGCACTGGCGGGAGGCGCGGGAAAGCTGGCTCCAGGTCCATGGCATGGCCCTGGATGACCTGGAGGAGCGGGCCCTGCGCCGCCTCCTGGGCCGCCTGGACCGGGATGGCGACGACCTGCCCATTCCCGACCTGCTGAGCCTCCTTGGCAACGTCAACAAATTCAAGCTCATGATCGCCAAACGCCAGGGCTACCGGCTCATGGATGCCGCGCTGGTGGTGGGTGAGGAGTTCCAGGCCTTCGTGTTGAAGGAATGCCCGGAGGAGGCTCCGGCCCTGCTGGAGGCCTGGAAGGGCTTCCTGGATGAAATGCAGCGGAGGTCCGTGTGAGCGTGCCGCTGCTGCCTCCAGAGCCTGACGTGAACCACTTCCTGGCCGCCACGGTGGCCCCCGAGTGCCGGGTCTGCCGCGTGCTGGATTCCTGCGGCGCCGCCTTTGACGACTGCCCCTTCCGTGATCCCGACAAGGAAAAGCCATGAAAGCCGATCTCATCAATCATCCCAGCCACTACACCCAAGGCGACATCGAGTGCATCGAGGCCCTGAAGGCGGCCCTCGGGCCGGAAGGCTTCCAGGCCTACTGCCGGGGTGCTGTCGTGAAATACGCCTGGCGGGCCGGACTCAAGGGCCCTGCGGCTGAGGATCTCCGGAAGGCCGCCTGGTATGCGACCGCAGCCGCCGATGAGCTTCAGCCCCGCCGGAAGGGCCGCCGCTGATGGCTTCCCGCGTCTCCATTCCCCGCGCCAGCAAGGCGCAGGCTCGAAAGGCTGCCCAGCAGCTGGAGGAGCTGATCTCCCGACTGCGGGAGATGGAGGACTTCCCGGTCTCCGAGCGCACCCCCGAGGGCGGCATGCGCCGCCGCGCCCGCGCCCACCAGGACTTCACCTTCTTCGCTCGGACCTACCTTCCCGAGCTGATCCAGGGGAACGGATGCGCCCTGCATGAAGCCCTGGCGGCCACCTGCCAGGCCCTGGCCGAGGGCCGGGAGCCGGTGCCCGTGGATCCGGGTCCCTTCGGGGAGCTGGTGCCGCGCCAGGTGGAAGAAGGGGAGGAGACGCCGGACATCCATGCCGCCGTCCTGGCCGCGCCCCGTGGCCATGCTAAGAGCACCTGGGGGACCATCGCCTTCCTGGCGTGGTGCCTCCTGGAGGGCCGCAAGGGCTATGCCCAGGCCGTGAGCGACACCTTCGACCAGGCCAAGGGCTTTGTGGAGGCTGTGCGCCTGGTGCTTGAGGAGAGCCCCCGCATCCGCACGGACTATGGGCAGATCCATGCGGAAGGCCCCGAGGGCGTCCTAGACCTGGTGATTCCCGCAAGGGCAGGGGGCGAGAAGCCCCCCTTCAAGCACGCTCGCCTCCAGGCCTTCGGCTCGGGCCAGAAGCTCCGTGGTCGCACGTTCCAGGGCCGCCGTCCGGACCTGGTGGTGATGGACGACGTGGAGAACGACGAGGCCGTGGAGAGCCCGGCCCGCCGCAAGAAGCTCCGGGGCTGGTTCATCAAGGCCGTGATCCCGGCGCTGGATCCCACCCGGGGATCGTTGCTCTGCCTGGGCACGGTCCTGCACGACGACAGCCTGCTCATGTCCCTGCTGCACACCTTCGGGGGCGCCATCTGGCGCTGCTGGGACGAGGACGAGAATCCCCTCTGGCCCGAGCGCTTCCCCGGGAAGCACCTGCGCTGGCTGCGTTCCAAGATGGACGCCGAGGATCCGGGCAGCTTCAGCCAGGAGATGGAGAACCGCGCCCAGGGCGACGACGCGAAACCTTTCAAACATTTTGACGAGTACGACCGGCTTCCCGAGCGGCTCACCCTGGTGACCCATATCGACCCGGCCCTGGGCAAGAAACGCGGGGACTTTACGGCCCTGGTGACCGTGGGATTCTCCGAGGGCGTCTGCTACGTGCTGGATGCCGTTATCAGGAAGCTTGGCCCCACGGCGACGGGCAAGGCCATTCTGGCCCAGCGGGAGACCTACGGCGGGCGCATCCAGGCTGAATCCGTGGCCTACCAGGAATCCCTGGCCGATATCGTGGCGCTGCTGGCAGACCAGGAAGGGATCTTTCTGGCCATTGCGACGGTGCCCCCCAAGGGTGAGAAGACCGCCCGCATCGAGAGCATGGCGCCCGCCGTGGATACGGGCCGGATCCGGTTCCCCCGGCTGAGTCCGGCGGCCCTGGGCAATGGCTCCATCGAACCCATGGCCAATGGGGGCGCGTCGGGGATCCGGAAGCTGAAGGAGCAGCTCCTCCAGTTCCCGAAGGGGCCCAACGACGACGGCCCCGATGCCCTCCAGGGCGCTACGGGCGGTCGCTTCAAGAAGCGTCCCTTCGGCGGAGCGGCCCTGGGCATGCGCAGTGGGGTGGTTGAATGAGCAGCCTCTGGACTCGCCTTCGCAGCCTACCCGCGCTTCTCGCGGCTCAGCCCAGCCAGCCCCAGCGCCTGGATGTGCTCCAGGAGACGGACCCGGCCATTCCCTGGCTTTCTCCGGGGGGGTTTTTGAACCCGAACCTGGACACCGGCACGGATCGACTTGGACAGTGGCAGGAGCTGCATGACGCCCTGCGGGATCCCAAGGCCGCCGCCTGCCTGGATCTGCGCTGCCAAGTGGTTTCCAGCCTGCCCTGGACGCTGGAGCCTGGCCCTGGGACTCCCACGGCCGTGACGGACCTCGTCCGGGAGGCCCTGGAAGGGCTCAACCTGATCGAGGACTTCGAGGAACTGGCCAAGGCCAGCTACTACGGCCTCGTGCCCGTGGAGGTGCATTGGGAGGTTCGCAAGGGCCACCTGATGCCCCAGGAGCTGGAGAGCTTCGATCCCTTCTACCTGAACTTCGACGTGGACCGGACGCCCACGGTGAATGGGCGGGTCTGGGAGCCTGGGAAGCTGATCCTGCACCGGCATGGGAGCCACTTCCGCAATCCCTGGGGCCTGGGCAGGGGCCGCACCGTGCCTCGGTGGACGCGGGTCAAGGTGGCCGTGGCCTATGCCACGTACCGGGATTATCCCCGCTATGCCCACGACCGGCTGATGCTCACCTACCCGGCGGATTCCGGCGATATCGAGCAGAGCCGCTACATCGCGGTGGCCAATAAGCTCATCGACGCTCCCGGCCTGGTCGTGCCCGAAGGCATGGACGCCAAGGGCAGTCTCGTCGACGGGATGCAGGTTGTGGGTGTGGACGAGTCCACCATGGAGCCCTCGGTGGGCACCGTGCGAGAGCCCCATATGCGCTGGGTCAACCGGGTGTGCGTAGTGATGGAGGATGGCCGAGCGCCTGAATTCACTGACTCGCATCGCGTGGCCCTGATCTCTGGGGGATGGGCAGAGGTCCGCAACCTCAAGCCTGGTGATCTCCTCGTCGCCCAGCGCGAGAGCCGCGTGAAGTCGATCATCCCCACCGGCAAAGGGCAGGTCATCAGTTTCGTGGTGGATGGATGCCACACCTATTTCAGCGATGACGTGCTCTCCCACAACCTGAAAGCGCGCTACGACGAAGTCCTTCAACCCGCTACGTAATCTTTCAAGGAGACCACTATGGCACTCGATCAGAACACCCAGACCGCTCTCGCCCAGGAGGTCCGCCGCCAGCAGGCCGCCCTCCGTGTGGAGTCCATTAAGGGCCAAATGACGGCCCTGGGCAACGCCGCCCAGGTGATCGGCTCCCTGTCCCAGGATGCGGGGAGGCAATACGTCTCCGCGCATCAGGAGCTGGCCGCGCTCCAGATTGGTGCCGGGCCGGGGCTGACATCCGAGTTTGGCCAGTATTCCACGATCGACCAGCTCCTGCGTGCCGAGCGTTTCGCGGGGAAGGCCGCCTCCATCGACGCGATCAAGGCCAACCCGCAGATCAGCGAGGCCGATGCTGAGGCGGCCTGGACCACTGCCGCGCTGGCCGAAACGGGGCGTCCAGCACTCGTGGTGCCCGTGGCGTCCTACTCTGTCCTCTACCGCGCCAACCTCCTAGCAGCGGGCCTGATCCCCGTTGCGACCTACGAGGCTCAGCGGGCGTGGATCGTGGCGACGGACAAGGATGCCATCCTTGGGATCTGACTGCCCGCATATCGCAGCACCCCAGGAAACCTCCGGACATCAGCGCTTCGGGGCTTTCTCGCGCTTGGTTCCGCAGTCGTTGTGGAAACCGAGGCTGATAGGCCAACCCGTCAAAATGTTTGGAAACGACCAATCATTCTGACGGACTTATGATGGTTCATTTTGCCGCGCTACACCCGACGACACGAATATTGACCCCCTGTTGGTTGTGAATCCGATGGGGTGCCCGGAGCGGAGGGCGTAGGCCGAAGCGGAGGGCGCCCCATCGGGCGCGGCGATTATGGGGCCACGGCTTCCGGTGCCGGGACTATCCCGGCTCGGCGTTTCTCTCGCAGGCGATAGCTGTCGCCCTTGATGCTCAGGACATGGCTGTGGTGCAGCAGGCGGTCCAGGATGGCGGTCGCCACGATCTTATCGCCCAGCATCTCGCCCCAGGCTTCGATGGGCTGGTTGCTGGTGAGCAGCAGGCTGCCCTTCTCATAGCGGCGGCGCACCAGATGGAACAGGAGATGGCCCGCCTGTCGCTCCAGGGGCAGATACCCAGAGGCCCTACCCACACAATTCAGCGAAGAGCCGGAATTCACGTCCACCCCAGGGCTTTTAACTGGGCCTGAAGTTCCTTTATGGTGAAGGGCTTGGCCAGCAGCGTGACATTTGGGTGGGCCCCCACGAGATCCAAAGCGGTCTGGTCGACCCGGCCCGTGACCAAGAGAATTGGCAAGTCAGGGTATTGGAGGCGGATCCGGCTCAAGGTCTCGGCTCCGCCGAGACCAGGCATGTTCAAATCCAAGAGCACGACCTCGGGCACCAAGCCGCTTGCCAATTGCTCCAAGGCTTCTTCACCGCTAGGGACGCCCGTAACCGTATGTCCCAGCAATTCCAGAATGGTTTGGGTGGAACCTCTCACTAGGTCGTCGTCGTCCACCACTAGCACCTGCAGGTGGTGGGTGAAGGGCAAGGATGGGTGTGCATCCTCAAGTTCCATCGCCTTGATCAGGGGCTCACTGGTGGGAAAGCGGATCTTTACACAGGTGCCTTGTTCCGGCGCGCTCTGGATGGTCATGGAACCCCGGTGCGCCATCACCGTGCTGTAGACCAGTGAGAGTCCCAGCCCTGTGCCCTTACCCTCCGCCTTGGTCGTGAAGAAGGGGTCCAAAGCCTTCGCCAGAACATCCTTCGTCATTCCGCGCCCCGTGTCTTCGACCTCGACCTCGATCCAGTCATTGTCCACATTGTGGGTTCGGAGGGTCAGCCTGCCGTTGTCCTCCATCGCGTCCACAGCATTCACGCATAGGTTCATGAAGGCGTTGGTCAGGGCGCTGGCATCCCCCTGGATGGGCCGCAGGTCCGGCGTCAGCATCATGCTGAGGTGGATCTTGGCCAGGGTGGTGCGCTCTAGCAACCGGACCTCCTCGCGGAGAAGGGTGTTGAGGTCGAGTTCGTTCTCCACGGCCGGACTTTGACGGGCAAAACTAAGCAGGCTCTTGGCCATTTTCCCGCCTCGGACTGCTGCCTTTGCGATGGTCTCGAAGGCCCGGTAGGCAGGACTCTCCGGCGGCTGAATTTCCAGGTGCACCGAGGCGAGGCCTAGGATAGCACCCAGCACATTGTTCATGTCGTGCGCCACGCCACCGGCAAGGGTGCCGAGACTTTCCAGTTTCTGGGACTGGAGCAGCCTGGCCAACAACTCCAGCCGGTCCTTATTGGCGATGAGCAAGCCCTTCGATCTTTTCTCGAGTTCTTCGTTTTGGGACGCCAGCTTCCGGTTGGCGAGGACCAGGTCGGCCACGCGTCTTCCTTCGCCACCTTCTTTGGTGAGTTCCTTATTCACCAGCACGAATTCCGCCGCGCGTTTTTCCTTCTCGCCTTGCTGATAGAGAAGTTCTTCGTTGGCGATCACCAGTTCGGCGGCCCTTTCACTCTTCTCACCCTGCTGGAACATCAGCTCCACATTGGCGACCTCCAATTCCGCCGCGCGTTTTTCCTTCTCGCCTTGCTGATAGAGAAGTTCTTCGTTGGCGATCACCAGTTCGGCGGCCCTTTCACTCTTCTCTCCCTGCTGGAACGTCAGCTCCGCATTGGCGACCTCCAATTCCTCCGCACGTTTCTGCTTTTCGCTTTGCTGGAACCCGAGTTCATGATCGGCCACGATCAGTTCGGCGGCCCGCCGAGCTTCACCCACTTGGTGGTCGGCGATCCCCTGTTTTATTAAGATCAGTTCCGAAGTCAGCTTCTCATTTTCCCAAGCGAGGTTTTTGTTGGCGACGATCAGGTCCGTAGCCAGGCTTTCGTTACTTAAAACAAGATCCCTGTTTATACTGATTAAATCACTGGCATTTTTCTCGTTCTCACATAAAAGCTCGAACATTTTATCAATGGGGGTGGGTAACATCTTCTCTTCCATTCCGGTCTCCTTGGGGGGGCATGCGTGAGAAGTGATCCCACGAGACCATGCCGAGTCTGCCTTAACCTGGGTATGAAGCAGAACGCGGAGCCATCCGGATGAAACGGCGCGGACTCCTAACTTTTTAGAGTATGTGGCAAACCCAAAAATCCGGGTATCTCTGATCCACTGTGTAATTTCGGACGCAACCTGGTCTGAGCACCTGACACCCAGGGACCTTGGGTGCCTACTCCCACGGCAAGGAGGGGCGCAACGACAAGCTCCAGATCATGGTGGGCCTCATCTGAAACCGGGAGGGCATTCCCGTCTCCGTTCAGGAATTCAAAGGGAACGACTCGGAATGCCTCAGCAACGCCATATCAGAAGAGGGTTTTCGAACTACTCCAATTCACCATGTAGCCAGTTCAACAACACGCCCATCCTCGGGAAACCAATGGGGATGGGCAATTGCGGTCATTTTTTGTAAGAACTTCCGTTTCCGTAACGGGAACTGAAGCCGATAGGCTAAATCCGTCAAAATAATTGAAAATTACCAATCAATCTGACGGATTCCAGACGATTCATTTTGCCGCGCTACACAGAGATTCTAGAGGACCTCAGATCGCCCCTCCTGCGACCTCAAGGAGTCGAAAAAGTTCGCGCAAGGGTTCGGAATCGTCGTCCCCCGCGATCCGGTTGGAGCGGATGACGCCGCAGCGCTGGCAACGGTGCAGGAGGGCGACCTCTTCTCCGTGGCGGACCCATACGCTGATGGGATCCATGACGCCTTTACACAGGCTGCGCCGATCCCCCACCGTGATGTCCACATGAAGGCTGTGGAGACAGCGTGGACAGTGATTGCGCTGCCGAGTTCCCGGCGCCTCTCCCGGCACGGTACTGCCGCAGTGTGCGCAGAGAAAGGCGTCAGTCGGCTGGCTGAAGGGCTGGCGTTGATGGTGGGACATGCGTCACCTCTTCTTGAAGTGCTTCTGGAGTTTGCTGATGCGGCGCCACTTCTCCTCGCGCTCACGCCAGAGGTGCTCATCGCTGCGGGCAGCCTCGAAGGCCACCTCCCGGCGCAGGCGCAGATAGTGGCCGTAGCGGTCCGGATCGAGGGAGCCTACCGAGAGGGCGGCCTGCACAGCGCACCCCGGCTCGGCGCCGTGGGTGCAATCGCGGAATCGACAACCACTGGCAAGACCTGCGATGTCGGAGAATGCTGAATCCAGGTCGGTTCCCTCGGCACTGAGGCCCACTTCGCGAATGCCTGGCGTATCGATGAGGCATCCGCCACTGGGCAACAGGAAGAGTTCGCGCAAGGACGTAGTGTGGCGCCCTCGGCCATCCGCGACGCGAACCTCCTGCGTGCGCCGCACATCGCTGCCCATCAGGGCGTTGAGGAGGGTCGACTTCCCGGCACCCGAGGATCCCACCATGACACCAGTGCGCCCTTCGGAGAGATGCTCCTGGATATCTTCCAGGCCTTCTCGGCTCCACGCGGAAATCGCTCGCACGGGCACGCCTGGAGCGCTTCCCTCGATCCTGGCGGCAAAGGCCTCCCATCGCGGGTTGAGGTCGCGCTTGGTGAGCACCACCACGGGCTGGGCGCCGCTGCCCCAGGCCAGGGCCAGCAGGCGCTCCATTCGGGCCGGGTTGAAATTGCGGTCCAATCCCATGACCAGGAAGAGCACGTCGAGGTTGGCCGCAAGGCACTGGGAGCGACTGCCAGCCCCAGTCCCCAGCCGCGTGAGCGAAGCTTCGCGAGGGAGTAGATCCACAACGGAGGCTTTCGATGGGCCGGAATTCGCCTGGAGGATGATCCAGTCCCCGGCGCATAGGATCAGCTCTGTGCGCTGGAGGCGCTCGCGGAGGCGGCCCGTGGGCACGCCCCAGCATTCGCCCCTGGCGGTTTGCGCGAGGGCGAGGCCTCGAGTTGAGGCCACGATGCGTCCTGGCTCGCAGCCAGGAGGGGCGATGGCGTGAAACTCCTCACTGCGAGTTGGGGACCAGCCGTAGGGTGCGAGGGGATCGAATGATGGCAGGCCGAGGCCTGCAAAAGAATGCGCATGATGCGTCATGGTGGATTTCCTGGATGAATGACCGCTCAAGCCCCTCCTGGGGGCACCTCTGAGTGGGTGAGGGCCGGAGCCTAGGCTTCGGTCCTGGAGACTTCAACCGTCTCCAAGTTCATCCAGGTTGTCGCGTGCTGATGGCGCATCCAGACTCCACTTCTAGTATGAAAGGCCACCGTTCAGAAGGCAAGTCCATCGCGGGAGAGTCTCGGAAGGCGCACTACCTGGCGCGGCTCTTGTCCTCGATATCCGCGAAGAGGCGTCAGCCTCGGGCCGCTGTTGATCTCTTCACTCAGGTTCGTGACGATTCGTTTTTTCCCGCCTCAAAAGGGCCTGACTCCCGTCCCCATTCCAGCCCTCCCCGTCCCAGGTCCTGGCCACGCCAGATCGTGCCATCGCTGGCCAAAGCAAGGATGTCGCCATTGGATATGGCCGTGATCTGAATGATTTTCCGCTCTTCCATTCCGTTCCATCCTCTCGTTCATTTGGCCAGGCCAAGTCGGCACCCGGTACCGATCCCTGCCAAGGCAGGGGGGACCGCCTGATGGGTCAGGAGAACCCATGGCCGCTGTTGCTCGGATCCAGGCCATCTCCAGGATGCGCTTGATGAGTCGGAGTGAAGCTGAAATCGAGAAAAGGGCAGATTGTTTTCCAACGCGGCTCCTGGGACAAGTGGACCTTCCTGCGTTCACACGACCTGCCCCTTCCCACCGCGTGATGCCCCTTGGGCGGGTCAGCCCAGGATGAGGGTCTTCGGCCTCTCCAAAACACCCCTCCGTTTTGAGAAAAACGATGCGAAGATGGCATCGACTTCTACACACATCAGAGCCGATTAGCGGCGAAGGCTACCAACCATCCAGGAGGGAAATCATGGGAGATAAGGGCGGCAAGAAGGACAAGGAAAAGGCCCAGAAGCAGAACTCCGAGAAGCTCAAGGAGAAGGCCAAGACCAAGCAGGAGAAGAGTCCGAAAAATAAGCTCGGATAGCACTCCTTCGGATCCCCTGAGGGCAAGGCCTGGCGGAGCCCTACCCATTCACCCCTCCAGGCGAATGTGCGGGGTGGGGGCCCCGTGAAGCCGCTCTCCGTGCTCGCCATAGGCTTCTGGGGCTTCCGCATCCTCCGGCTCGGCCTCGGGCGGGCCATCGGCGGCGCTTTTCCGGAGGGCCTCCCATCGGAGCCTCAGGGCGGTGGATTGCATTCGGAGGACGCTTTGGATGTTGGGGACCGGAAGGTTCCAGCGGTCCGTTACGGTCCGGGTGATGAGTGGGGCGCCTTCGTCGTCGAATCGTGACATCGGCCTAGCCTCTCGTCATCTTTCCGTGTATGTATCGGTATTTCCGTATGAGAGGATGAGGGCCCTCGTATCAGGCCTCGGTTTCAGTAAGGCAACTCCAGCGCCTGGGAGAGGAAGCGCATCAGGGGGGCATCCCGCTGGCAGGCTTCCGTGTAGTGCTCCAGGAAACCCGGCGCACAGGCCTGTTGCTCGGTGAGGGGCGTGCAGGTGTAGAAGTCTTTGAGCTTGAGATCGTCGGCCAGGGGATGGGTCGGGTCGAAGCCTTGGGGCACACGCTTGAGGGCCTCTCCGGTCACCTGGATGCCCTGGGAGCGGAGGGCCTTCCATTCCCTCGGGTGGCCGACCATGTGCGTGCGCACCTGGCGCAGGGAAGGCGGGCCCGGATGCCATAGGCCCGCGCCCATGAAGCATCCTCCGGGCTCCAGATGCAGGTAGAAGCTCGGTCCGTGGACGTCCTTGGAACCTTCCCGATGGCGGAACTGGGCACCCACGTTGAGTTTGTACGGGCTCTTATCCTTGGAGAAGCGCATATCACGGAAGATGCGGAACATGGAACCGCCCGAGGGCCGGGGGTCTGCCAGGAAGTGGGGACTCAGGGCCCTCAAGGGTTCGGCGAAGGCCGCGATGAAGGCCTGCATGGGCTCCCGAACCTCCGTCTCGAAGCGCTCCCGGTTGGCCTGGAACCACGTCCTGTCGTTGTGAACCGCCAATTCTGTGAGGAAACGGAAGAGCGCCGGGCTGAAGAAGGCATCTGACTGAGACTTGTGCGCGTGCATCCGTGACCTCCCTCCCCAGCTTCAACCCCGGGCTTCCTGGAGGCAAGTCATCCCCAGGGCTATGCGGGGAATGATTCGCGTGCTAATCTTTCGGTAGCGAAGGATGATCTGCCCGATGCGCTGCCGAAAGGATGCAAGATGACCCACCCCGAGGGCTGTTCCGGTGAGAGCGCGTTCGCTGACGTGGACCCGATGTCCATGGAGGTCGTGCGCCAGTTCCGGCGGCTTTCCCATCTCCGGCGCCAACTGCTCATGCGCGCCGTTCCTATCGCCGGGGGGCATCCGGCCCAGTTGGAGTGCTTGCGAATCCTGGGTGAGCATGAGGACATCACCCAACGGGATTTGGTGGCGATCCTCCATCTCTCCCCCGCCACGATCACCACCATGCTGCAACGCATCGAACGACAGGGCTTCATCGAACGCTGGTCGGATCCCAAAGACCAGCGCCTGATGCGCATTCGACTCAGCGAGGCGGGGTGGGCGATGCGGGACAAGATTCTGGCAGCCTTCCGCGAACATCTCGAAGCCACCATCAGCCCCCTCCGGGTGGAGGACCGCCGTGAACTCGCACGGCTCCTTACGATGGTCGGCGACCGTTGCGCAGATGCTCTTGATGCACAGATGGCCAAGGGGCCGTCCCAGGTGCTGTCTTCACACATCCGTGATGCTTAGGGGCTCCCTCCGCAGGAAACTGTGCAGATGACCGAATTCAGGCTGATGATGGTTCTTTCTTTGAGGTGCGTATGAAAATCGAGCACAAAGCAAACTGGCTGGCCGTCGCGGGCCTTATTGGGATTGTCGGCGCAGCCATGGGATGCAAGTCCGCACCTCCGCCCAAGCCGATTCCCGAAGTGGCCGTCCAGACCGTCAGCACCCAGCGGGTGGTTCTGACGACCGAACTGCCTGGGCGTATCTCGGCCTTTCTCGTCGCCGAGATTCGGCCCCAGGTGAGTGGTCTCATCCTCAAGCGGCTCTTCCAGGAGGGGTCGCTGGTGCATGCTGGAAGCACGCTCTACCAGATCGATCCGGCCCCCTACAAGGCGGCCCTGGATCAGGCCCAGGCCGCCTTGGTCTCGGCTGAATTGAGCCTTCCCTCGATCCGGTCCCGGGCCGAGCGCATGAAGAGCCTCGTGAAGATCCATGCCGTGGGCGAGCAGGATGCCGAGGAGGCCGAGGCCGCCCACCAGCGGGCCATCGCCAGCGTGGCGGCGGCCAAGGCGGCCGTGGAGAGCGCCCGCATCAACCTCGCCAACACGCCCATCAAGGCCCCCATCTCCGGACGCACGGGCATGTCCAGCGTCACCGTGGGAGCCCTGGTGGCCGCGTACCAGCCCCTTGCCCTGGCCACGGTGCAGCAGATGGATCCCATCTATGTGGATGTCACCCAGTCCAGTTCCGATCTGCTCCGCCTGCGGCGCAGCATGGAGAGCGGCCACCTCAAGAGTGGGGATAGCGCCCGCAAGGTGAAGCTGCTCCTGGAGGATGGAACGACCTATCCCTTGGAGGGCAAGCTCCAGTTCCGGGATGTCACGGTAGAGCCCTCCACGGGGGCGGTCACGCTCCGCATGGTATTCCCCAATCCCAAGCAGACCCTGCTCCCTGGCATGTTCGTGCGGGCCATCGTGGAAGATGGCGTGGACGAGCAGGCCATCCTGGCCATGCAGCAGGGGGTCACCCGCGACACCAAGGGCAATGCCATCGCCCTGGTCCTGGACAAGTCCAACAAGGTGGAACAGCGGATCCTGAACGTGGATCGGGCCATGGGGAACAGGTGGCTCGTCACCGGCGGCCTCGCGGCCGGGGACAGGGTCATCGTGGAAGGCCAGCAGAAGGTCAAGCCGGGCATGACGGTCAAGGCCGTTCCCTTCAACTCTCAGGCGCAAGGCATTCAGCCCTCCGCCTCGAAGAAGTAGGGAGGCCCCATGATTTCGCGTTTCTTCCTGGATCGCCCCGTCTTCGCCTGGGTCATCGCCATCGCCATGATGGTCCTGGGCGCCATGGCCATCTTCCAGCTCCCCGTGAGCCAGTACCCGCCCATCGCCCCCCCCTCCATCAGCATCAGCGCATCCTATCCCGGCGCCTCCGCCAAGACGGTGGAAGACAGCGTCATCCAGATGATCGAACAGAAGATGACCGGCCTGGACAAGATGCTCTACATGTACTCCACGGCGGATTCCTCCGGCAGTGCGAACGTCACCCTCACCTTCGCGCCGGGCACGGATCCTGATATGGCCTGGTCCAAGGTGCAGAACAAGCTCCAGCTGGCCATCCCGAGCCTGCCCACCGTGGTGCAGACCATGGGCGTCTCCGTGAGCAAGTCCACCCGGAACTACCTGATCATCGCGGCCCTCACCACGGATGACGGCAGCATGGGCAACGCCGATCTCACGGATTACGCCAAGTCCAAGATCGAGTCCGTGCTGGCTCGCGTGAAGGGCGTGGGCGAGGTTCAGATCTTCGGCACCGGCTACTCCATGCGCGTCTGGTTCGATCCCGACAAGCTCACCAAGTACGGGATGACCTCCGACGACATCGCTGCGGCCGTGCGGGCCTACAACGTAGAGGTCTCCGCGGGCCAGCTGGGCGGCGGTCCTGCCGTGCCCGGGCAGCGGCTCAACGCCTCGATTTTGGTGCAGTCCATGCTGGTGACGCCCCAGGAATTCGCCAACATTCCCATCCGCACCAGCCCCGATGGTTCCGTCGTGCGCATCAAGGACATCGGTCGTACGGAGCTTGCCAGCGAATCTGCCGACACCAAGTTCCTCTACAATGGCCGCCCCGCCGCGGGCATCGCCATCCGCCAGGAGGCCGGGGCCAACGCCCTGGAGACCGCCGAGGGCGTCAAGGCCAAGATGAAGGAGCTCTCCCACTTCTTCCCCGAGGGCGTGAAGGTCGTCTATCCCTACGACACCACGCCCTTCGTGCGCGTGGCCATCCACGAGGTGATCAAGACCCTCTTCGAGGCCGTCATCCTGGTGTTCCTGGTGATGTACCTCTTTATGGGCAATCTGAGGGCCACGCTGATTCCGACCATTGCCGTGCCCGTGGTGCTGCTGGGTACCTTCGGCGTGATGGCGGCCTTCGGATACTCCATCAACATGCTCACCATGTTCGCCATGGTGCTGGCCATCGGGCTCCTGGTGGACGATGCCATCGTGGTGGTGGAGAACGTGGAGCGCGTGATGAGCGAGGAGGGCCTCGGTCCCTGGGAGGCCACCCGCAAGTCCATGGGAGAGATCCAGAGCGCTCTCATCGGCATCGGCCTCACGCTGTCGGCCGTGTTCGGTCCCATGATCTTCTTCCCCGGTTCCACGGGCGTCATCTACCGGCAGTTCTCGGTGACGGTCATCGCCGCCATGATGCTCTCCGTGGTGGTGGCCCTGGTCCTGACCCCCGTGCTCTGCGCCACGCTGCTCAAGCCCGTGGAGAAGGGGCACGAGGCCGCCGAGACAGGCATCCGCGTCCTGCGCCCCTTCTTTCTGTGGTTCGACCGCTCCTTCTTCCGCCTGCGCGATCTCTACATGAAATACGTCAGCTACATCCTGGGTCGGAAGGCGCGCTTCGGCGCCATCTTCCTGGGGCTGGTGGTCGCCATGGGTGTTCTCTACCTGCGCATGCCCACCGGTTACCTGCCGGACGAGGACCAGGGCACTCTCATGACCATGATCCAGCTGCCCGTGGGCTCCACCCTGGAGCAGACCGAGGCTGTCGTGCAGCAGGTGCAGAAGCACTTCCTGGAGGACCAGAAGGACGCCGTGGAATCCACCATGGGCGGCGCGGGCATGGGCTTTGCCGGCACTGGCCAGAACCAGGCCATGATGTTCGTCAAGCTCAAGGACTGGGATCTGCGCAACCGTCCCGAGCTGAAGGCCAAGGCCGTGGCGGGCCGCGCGATGGGGGTCTTCGCCCGCATCAAGGGCGCGAGCATCTTCTGCTTCCCTCCCCCCGCCGTCACAGAACTGGGCAACGCCACCGGTTTCGATTTCATGCTCCAGGACCGCGGCGATATGGGCCACGAGAAGCTCACCGAGGTCCAGAACCAGCTGCTGGGCATGGCCGCCCAGGACCCGCGCCTCGCCCGCGTGAGACCCAATGGCATGGCCGACGTGCCCCAGTACAAGATCGACATCGACTGGGAGAAGGCCGGTGCCCTCGGCGTCCCCATCAGCTCCGTCCAGAGCTACGTGTCGGCGGCCTTCGGGAGCCAGTACATCAACAACTTCGTCCAGGGCGGCCGCGTGAAGCGCGTCTACGCCCAGGCCGACACCGCCTTCCGCATGGTTCCCGAGGACCTCAACCGCATCCATGTCCGCAACGACAAGGGTGGCCTCGTGCCTCTCTCGGCCATCGCCACGGGCCACTGGGTCTACGGATCCCCTCGCCTGGAGCGCTACAACGGCTTCCCGGCCATGAACATCCAGGGCGAGCCCGCCTCTGGGTACAGCTCCGGCGAGGCCATGAACGCCATGGAGGATCTGGTCAAGAAACTGCCCCAGGGCACGGCCTCTGAGTGGACCGGCCTCTCCTACCAGCAGCGCATGTCCGAATCCCAGGCCGGGCTCCTCTACACGTTCTCGATCCTGGTGATCTTCCTGGTGCTGGCAGCCCTCTATGAGAGCTGGACGGTTCCCATCACCATCTTGCTGGCCCTGCCTCTGGGCCTCATCGGAGGAATCATTGCGACCTCCCTGCGCGGCATGGCCAACGATGTCTACTTCCAGATCGGGCTCCTGACGGTGCTGGGCCTCACAACCAAGAACGCCATCCTCATCGTCCAGTTCGCGAAGGGGCACATGGAGCAGGGCATGGGGCTCATCGAGGCCACCCTCGAGGCCGCGAAGCTTCGGCTGCGCCCTATCCTCATGACGTCGATCGCCTTCGGATTCGGCGTATTGCCCCTGGCCATGGCCTCCGGAGCCGGTGCGGGCGCCCAGATGGCCATTGGCACCAGCGTGCTGGGCGGCATGCTCACGGCCACCTTCCTGGCCATCTTCTTCATCCCGCTGTTCTACGTGGTCGTTGTCCAGTTCTTCGGGAAGAAGAAGGCCGCGAACGCCCAACCCGCATCCATTGATCTGTCGACGGAGGAATGACATGGTACCGAAGTCGATTCTTTCTGCTGGAGTCCTGCTGGTCTTGACCGGCTGCAACCTGACTCCGAAGTACACACGGCCCGCGGCTCCCGTGCCTGAGACATGGCCGGAGGGGGGCGGGAAACCCGATGCCGCCGATATCCATTGGCAGGATTACTTCACCAATCCGGGCATGCAATCGGTCATCAAGCTGGCCCTGGCCAATAACCGGGATCTGCGGATCGCCGCCCTGAACGTCGAGAAGATGCAGGCCGCCTATCGGATCCAGCGGGCTGACCTGTTACCCAATGCCGGCGTGATGGGCAATGGCAACAAATACCGGCTGCCGGAGAAGATGAACGGCGGGACGGCCACCCTCAAGGAACAGGACAGCGTCAACGTCGGCATCATGTCCTGGGAAATTGATTTCTTCGGCCGCATCCGGAGCCTCAAGCACCGGGCCTTGAATCAGTATCTGGCCACGGAGCAGGCTCGCGTCTCCGCCCAGATTTCCCTGGTGGCCACCGTCGCCCAGGGCTACCTCCTGTATGCCACCGATTGCGATAATCTCCAGCTGGCCCAGGCCACCTTCGAATCCCAGAAGGCCTACTACGAATTGATCCGCAAGAGCCGTGAACTGGGCGTCGCCTCCGAATTGGAGCTCCGGCAGACCCAGAGCCAGATGGATTCGGCGCGATCCGATGTGGCGAAGTTCCGGGGTCTGGTCGCCACCGACCAGCACGCGCTGGATCTCCTGGTGGGTGCTCCTGTCCCCCCGGAGCTGCTTCCCAAGGGCCTCGATGGGACCGGGGAATTGAAGGACATCTCCGCAGGTCTCTCCTCGGCGGTGCTCTTCGGCCGTCCCGATATCCTCAACGCCGAGTACCAGCTCAAGGCGGCCTATGGGAGTATCGGAGCGGCGCGAGCGGCCTTCTTCCCCCGCATCAGCCTCACGGCGGGGGTGGGCACCATGAGCCCCGATTTCTCGAATCTCTTTTCTTCCGGGACGCGCACCTGGAGCTTTACGCCCCAGATCGTAGCGCCCCTCTTCGCCGGTGGATCCCTATTGGCGAACCTGAAGGTCTCCAAGCTGGATCGGGATATCGCCGTCGCCCAGTACGAAAAGGCGATCCAGACCGGGTTCCGGGAAGTCGCCGATGGCCTGGTCCGGCGTTCCTCTCTCGTGGAGCAATTGGACGCCCAGCGTTCCCTGGTGGAAGCCCTCGACGCCAGTTATCACCTCTCCGAGATCCGCTACAAGGAAGGTCTCGATGGCTATCTGGGTGTGCTGGTGGCTCAGCGATCCCTCTACGGCGCTCAGCAGGGCCTGGCGGCCACCCGCCTAGCCTGCCAGACCAATCAGATCACGCTCTACAAGGCTTTGGGCGGGCGGCTGTGAACCTTTTCTGAAAGCCGCTCCTTCTTCCCGTGAAGGCCCCCAGCCGGGGGCCTTCGCCTTCCCGAACAGATAAACTTCCCTCTGAAAAAGAAGAACCATGCCCATTGATGACGACATAGCCTCCCTGGAAGCCCATCCCAGCAATGCCCTGGGGACGGGCGGCGTGGGGCGACTCCTGGTCCAGTATTCCATTCCGGCCATCATCGGCACTGCTGCCGCCTCGCTCTACAACATCATCGACCGCGTGTTCATCGGCCACGGCGTGGGGGCCATGGCCATCTCGGGACTGGCCCTCACCTTTCCCGTGATGAACCTGGCAGCGGCCTTCGGGGCCCTGGTGGGGGCGGGCGCCGCCTCCCTGGTCTCCATCCGGTTGGGAGAACGCAACAAGGGCGAAGCGGATGCCATCCTGGGCAATACGGTCTTCCTGAATGTGGTTATCGGCATCTGCACCTCCCTGCTGGGGCTCATCTTCCTGGACAGGATCCTGTTCGGTATGGGGGCCAGCCTGGAGACGCTGCCCTACGCCCGGCAGTTCATGCAGATCATTCTCCTGGGTAATATCTTTACGCACCTCTATCTGGGCCTGAATGGCGTCATGAGGGCCTCGGGCTATCCCCGCAAGGCCATGGTCACCACCCTGCTCACGGTGGGCATCAACCTGGCCCTGGCTCCCCTCTTCATCTTCGCCTTCCATTGGGGGATCCGGGGAGCCGCCCTGGCCACGGTGTGCGCCCAGGCCTTCGGCACCCTCTGGACGCTTCTGCACTTCGCCCGTCCGAGCAGCTCCGTCCACTTCATCCCGGGGTGTTTCCGGCCGAAGCTGAAGATCATCCGGGGCATCTTCGCCATCGGCATGTCCAACTTTACCACCCTCTTCTGCGCGAGCATGGTGGCCGTCGTCTTCAATCTGCGGTTGGCGCGGTACGGGGGGGATTACGCCATCGGTGCCTTCGGCATCATCAATAGCCTGGCCGGGCTCTTCGTGATGATCGTGGTGGGTGTGATCATGGGGATGCAGCCCATCGCCGGTTTCAACTTCGGCGCCCGGCAGTTCGAGCGGGTGGGGCGCGTCTTCCGGTGCGCCGTGATCACCGCTACCTGCGTCACCACCTGCGGATTCCTCCTCGGAGAGCTCATCCCGACGACCGTGGCCAGTGCCTTCACGCGGGATCCCGAGCTCGTCCGCGAGGCCGTGAGGGGGATGCGCCTCATCTTCCTGCTGTTCCCCATCGTCGGATTCCAGATGGTGACCTCCGGTTTCTTCCAGTCCATCGGCAGGGCGAAGATCTCCGTGGTGCTTTCCCTCTCCCGGCAGGTCCTGTTCCTGATCCCCTTCCTGATCCTGCTCCCCCTCCATTGGGGGCTGAATGGCGTGTGGGTCGCCGAACCGGTGGCCGATCTTACGGCGTCCATCGTGACGCTCTTCATCCTGAAGGCCCAGTTCCGGAAGATCCTCGGGTCCCAGGTTCCAGAGCGCATCTGAGGGCCCCTTCCGATGTCACAATCAATCCATGGCTGATCCTTCTCCGGAGACCCTTGAAACCGAACTCCACGCGCTCCGGGCCACTGCGGCAGGCGGGGATTTCGCAGGGGCCCAGCGGATTTTGGAGGGTCTGAGGGGGACCTACCGGAGCCATTCCAAGGCCTTCCGGCCCTCGGTGCTGGCGGAGCTGAAGGCCCTGGGGGAGTCCGTGAAGCTGCGCACCCAGCTCAAGGAGGTCTTCGGCTATTCGAGCTTCCGGCCGGGCCAGGAGGATGTGATCCGGGCGGTCTTCGCCGGGCGCGACGCCCTGGCCGTGATGCCCACCGGGGCCGGCAAGAGCCTGCTCTACCAGCTCCCGGCGAGGGTCATGGGCGGCACGACCCTGGTGATCTCGCCCCTCATCGCGCTGATGAAGGACCAGGTGGACGCCCTCACCGAGGGAGGTCTGCGGGCCACTTGTCTCAACTCCAGCCTCAGTTCCGAGCAGCGCGCGGAGCGCATCCGGGGCCTGCATCGGGGCGATTTCGAGCTGGTGTATGCGGCTCCCGAGGGCATCGAACAGAGCATCGGCCCCCTGCTGGAGCGCCTGGATCTGCGCTTCATCGCCGTGGACGAAGCCCATTGCATCAGCCACTGGGGCCACGATTTCAGGCCCAGCTACCGCAACCTGGCAGGCCTGAAGGCACGTTTCGGTGGCCTGCCCGTGTTGGCCCTCACCGCCACCGCCACGGAGGCCGTGGCGGCCGATATCATGGAACAGCTGGGCATGAAGGACCCCTTCGCCTATCGGGGCTCCTTCTTCCGGCCCAATCTGAAGATCCACGCCCTCAAGAAGGGGGGCGACGGCCCCACCGTGAGGGACGCCATCCTGCGCCTGGTGCTGGCCCGCCGGGGCCAGACGGGCATCGTCTACTGCCTCAGCCGCAAGAGTGTGGACTCCACGGCCGAATACCTCCAGTCCCACGGGGTGCGGGCCGCGGCCTACCACGCGGGCATGAACGCCGCGGCCCGGGAGGAGGCCCAGGAGGCCTTCCGCCGGGACGATGTGGATGTGGTGGTGGCCACCATCGCCTTCGGCATGGGCATCGATAAGAGCAATGTCCGTTTCGTGATCCACCGGGATATGCCCAAGAGCCTGGAGGGCTTCTCCCAGGAGATCGGCCGTGCTGGCCGCGATGGGGCCGACGCCGACTGCGTGCTCTTCTACTCCTGGGCCGATGTGATGAGCCTGGAACGCTTTTCCGATGGCGTGGAGGCCGAGCAGGCGGAGATCCAGAAGCGGCAGGTGCGGGAGATGTTCCGTTTCGCCGAATCCAACCAGTGCCGCCACCAGGCCCTGGCCAGGCACTTCGGCGAGGAGCTTGCCCCCTGCGGCTCCAGCTGCGATGTGTGCACGGGCAGGGACCTGCTGGTGGAAGCGCCGAAGGCCTCCAGGCAGACCCGCCTGAAATCGGCCCACCCCTTCACGGCCCCGGAGCCCGTGGCCCAGGATGAGGAAGAGGCCCTCTATCTGCGCCTCAAGACCCTGCGCAAGCAGCTGGCCGATGCCCGGGGCGTCCCGGCCTACGTGGTCTTCACCGACGCCACCTTGCAGCACATGGCCCGCTTCCGTCCCGAGACCGAAGACCACTTCCTGGCCCTCAGCGGCGTGGGCATGAAGAAGCTGGAACTCTACGGAGCGGCCTTCCTTCAGGCCATCCGGGAGGGCTGATACGGTTTCGCGTTCATCTCCTTGCCCTGCGTGCCTCCGGCCTAGGGCTGGACCGTTTCCTTCACGAACCTCCGGCCGACCTTCTTCTCGATGAGCCCCAGGTGGGCTTCTTCGTCTGGCCCCACGAGGCTGATGGCGATCCCGCTCAGGCCCGCCCTTCCAGTGCGGCCGATGCGGTGGACATAGTCCCGGGGAGACCGGGGCAGATCATAGTTGATGACGCAGGCAAGGCCGCTCACATCGATGCCCCGGGAGATGAGATCGGTGGCCACCAGCACCCGGAGGCTGCCGTTCCGGAATTGGTCCAGGGCGTCCATGCGGGCGCTCATGCTCTTGTCGCCGTGCAGCGAAAGAGCCCTCATGCCGTTATTGGCCAGCTTGCGGACCACGTTATCGGCCCGCCTGCCGGAGGCCACGAAGACCAGCACCTGTGGCCAGGTCTCCCGGGCCAGCAGTTCCCGCAGGAAGGGGCCCTTGGTCTCCTGGGGGAGGAGGTAGGCCTTTTCCTCGATGGAGAGGGCCAGTTCCGGTCCGGCCTCTACCTGGAGGGTTTGGGGATCGTTCAGGAAGGACTGGACGAGCTCCTGGACGGCCGTGTTCATGGTGGCGGAGAACAGGAGCGTCTGGCGCTGGAAGGGCAACAGCCGCCGGACCTCTTCCATTTCGTCGCTGAAGCCCAGTTCCAGCAGCTTATCGGCCTCATCGATCACCAGATGACGGAGCCTCCCCAGGCTCAGGGCATTCTGGCGCACCAGGTCCAGCAGGCGTCCCGGTGTGGCGATGACCAGGTCCGCGCCCCCCCGCAGGGCCATCATCTGGGGGTTGATGGAGACGCCCCCGAAGGCCGTGCGGATCTTCAGGGGGACAGCCAGGTGCCTCGCCAGTTCCTTCGCCCTGTCTCCCACCTGCATGGCCAGCTCCCGGGTGGGCACCAGCACCAGGACACGGGGCGGGTTGCCTGGAGTCGGCTCCGAATGGCCTTGCACCAGCATGTGGAGGAGGGGCGCCAGGAAGGCGATGGTTTTCCCCGAGCCTGTCTGGGCTTGCACCACCAGATCCTGGCCCGCCAGTACAGCGGGAATCGCCTGCTCCTGCACGGGGAAGGGCCGGGTGTAGCCCAGCGCCGCGAAGGCGCGTTCCAGCTCGGGGCCGAGGGCTAGAGGGGAGAAGGGCATCGTCAGGGCTCCCGATGAGAAGGTGCCTCTAACGGTAGCCGACACCGGAGGCGGCAGAGGGGACTAAGCTTAATACCGTTCACTTAAGCCTTGACAGGCCTGTGTGACTGCCTAGATTCGGTGTAGGGCTCACAATGGCCAGGACACCAGCTACGCTCGAGGGTGGAACGCGAATCTCGGACTTCATCACCCTCGGGGTGGTGGCCCGGCTCTTCCCCACGCACCAGGTGGAAGCGGTGCTCAAGGAGACTGGGCGGGCGAGTCAACGCCACCGAGATCTGCCGGCGCATGTGGTGATCTACTACGTCATTGCTCTGGCCCTCTTTACCCAGGCCTCCTGCCGAGAGGTCCTGCGCTGCCTCATGGAGGGGCTCCGGTGGCTGCAAGGCACCCCCGACGACCTGCATATCGCCGGGAAGTCCGCCATCTCTCAGGCTAGGTCCCGTCTCGGCTGGGAACCTCTCCAGCGTCTTCACGACAAGGTTGTCCAGCCCATCGCCACCCCGGACACCCCCGGGGCCTGGTACCGCCAGTGGCGCATTGTCAGCATCGACGGCAGCACCCTGGATGTTCCCGAGGATCCTGCCATCGAAACGGAGTTCGGCCGCCCCGGCGTTGCCCGAGGAACCAGCGCCTATCCACAGGTGCGCTTCGTCTCCCTGGTTGAGAGCGGTACCCATGTCCTCTTTGCTTCCCGCATGGAGGGCTTCAACACCAGCGAGAAAGCCATCGCCCACCAACTCCTCCCGGCCCTGACCCCAGGGATGCTCTGTCTCGCCGATCGCGGTTTCTACGGCTTCGAGTTTTGGAACAAAGCCAGGGCCACCGGTGCTGACCTCCTCTGGAGGGTCAATGCCAAGCTCGGCCTGCCCAGGGAAGAGGAACTCGAAGACGGCTCCTACCTCTCCACCCTGTATCCCACCCGTGAATATCGACACCCCTCAAAAGGCGTTCGGGTGCGAGTCATCGCCTACACACTCCAGGGCATTCCAATGCCCCCCGATTCCGAGGGCGAAACCACCTACCGTCTCATCACCACCCTCCTGGATCCCAAGATCGCCCCGGCCGTCGAGTTGGCCGCGCTCTATCCCGAACGCTGGGAGATCGAGTCCGCCTTCGACGAGCTGAAGACCCACCTCCGAGGCCGCCAGATGCTGTTGCGCAGCAAGACCCCCGATCTCATCCGCCAGGAGTTCTACGGCCTGATGATGGCCCATTTCGCCATTCGGGGCCTCATGCATGAAGCCGCACTCCAGGCCGAGATCGACCCGGATCGACTATCGTTCATCCATGCCGTGAGGGTCATCCGCCGCACCCTGCCGCACTTCGCGGCTCTCTCCCCCCAACCCAACGCCTGATCGCCCACAACGCCATTCTGCAAGAGCTCGTGAAGGAACCGGCCAGCTCCAGTCGAAATCGCACCAATCCCCGGGGGGTCAAGCGTAAAATGAGCAATTGGAACGTCCGCGACAGAACCATCAAGTGCAACGCCCGCTGCACCCCCGCCATCTCCATTCAAAGCCTTAAGTGAACCGTATTGGGACTAAGCTCGCCTTCTCCTTCCAGGCCCAACGGGGCTGTGCCGTAAGGAAAGTCCCACCACGCGGAGGGCACGGAGAAAAGCAGGGAGGAAAATGGAGGATCCGTTTCTGCTGGGGGCAGGCCATTGGGCCCGCTGGGGTGACACTCCTTTCCGAAGGAGATTTCCCCCGACCGAGGTCAGGATCCCTTGCATCCCTGTGCTTCAGGTATTTCCGCATGCGCCCGACCGCGCCCAACTGCAGGCCTTGGGGGGAAGCCGCTCTCCACTCGGATCCATGAAGAACAGAAAACAAGGATTCACTCTGATGCACGCAGATAAACGCAGATAGGAAGCCAGAGGCGGTCGCACGGGAGCGTGGCCAGCCCTCTGATTTCCATCGGCGTTCATCAGAGTTCTCCGTGGTTCTCCTTTTCCCCCGGTGTTGAACGCGTGGGATCAGATCTCTCGCACGGTCCATTCCCGGGGCACGAGGATGCGCTCCCACCAGATCCCGGTCTCGGAGCGCTTGCCCACGGCCAGGAACATGCACACCTCGGCGCCCCGCGGGAGCTTCAGTAGCTTCTTGGCCCGCCAGGGGTCGAAGCCCTCCATGGGGCAGGAATCGTAGCCTTCGGCCTTGAGGGCCAGCATGAAGGTGGCCGCTCCCAGGGCCGTGGACTTGTGGGTCATCACCCGGAGATCGGCCCGGCTCTGCATGTTATGCATGGGGCGGAAGATCGAGATCACTCTGCTGGCGGCCTTCTTGAAGAGACCCAGGATGCCGAAGGGCCCCTGGGTGTAGATCAGCGGCATGAGGCGACCCCAATACTGCTGCTGACTCTTGCGCAGGATGCCGCGCTCCTTCAAGGTGTCCAGGATGTAGCGGCAGTGGCGCTGCCAAGTCTCCCGGTGGGTGATGATGGCGATGAGCAGGGGGGCGGTCTCGGGGCCCCGCTGGTGGAAGCAGATGGCGTTGGCCGCCTGGCGCACTTTGGGATCCCGGATGATCACGAATTCCCAGGGTTGGAGATTGCTGGAGCTGGCGGCGCGCAGGGCGCTATCCAGGCAGCGGTCCAGCACCTCCTGGGGCACGGGATCGGGCCGGAAGGCGCGGATGGTGCGGCGCTCCTCGACGATGCGGTGGAAGGTGGCGGCGGATTCAAGGGGCTCTGTCATCTGTCTACGACCTTCGAATCCGGGTTTTCACCCACTGCCAGGCCTTCTTCCAGGTGAAATCATCCAGGATATCGAAGAAGACCGGGATCACGATGAGGGTCAGGAGGGTGGAGGTGATGATGCCCCCCACTACGGCGCGGGCCATGGGGGCGCGCATCTGGGCGCCGGAACCCAGGGCCAGGAAGAGGGGCAACATGCCGCCGATCATGGCCAGCGTCGTCATGAGGATGGGGCGCAGGCGGGTCATGCCGGCCTCGATGAGGGCCTCCTTCCGGGGCATGGCGTGTTCCCGCATGTTCTGGAGCGCCCGGTCCACCAGCAGGATGGCGTTCTTGGTCACCAGGCCCATGAGAAGGATCAGGCCGATGCTGGTCATCATGCTCATGGAGTCCCCCGTCACCAGGAGCATGAGCACCATGCCCACCATGGAGAGGGGCAGGGTGAGCATGATGGTGATGGGCAGTTTGAAGCTCTCGAACTGGCTGGCCAGCACGAAGTAGATGAAGCAGACAGCCAGCAGCATGGCGGTGCCCATGTATCCCGCGGTCTCCTTGTTGTGCTTGGCGTTGCCCGTGGGGGCGAACTTCACGCCCTCGGGGAGAGCTCCGCTCTTGTGAAGCTGATCGACCTTCTGGTTCATGTCGGCGACTACCTCATTGAGCGTCTTGCCCTCCTTGTTGGCGGAGATGAGGACCTGGGGCTGAAGGCCCCGGCGCTCCAGCTTGGCCGGCGAGGTGGTGTTCTCGAAGCGGGCCACGTTGCTGAGCTTGATCTGCAGATTGTTGCCGACCTTGTCCTTCTTGGTGGAGCCCACGGTCATGGATTCCAGCTGATCGCCTCGGGAACGATTGAGGTCCGAGAGGCGCACGTTGACATCGTACTGCTCACCGTTGGCGGGGTCCTCGTACTTGGCCACGTCCAGTCCATCCACCAGGGGGCGCAGGAGGTTGGCCACGGCCATGGGGGAGACGCCCAGGTCGGAGGCCTGCTTGCGGTCCACGGCCAGGCGCAGTTCGGGCTTGCCCTTGTCCCGGCTGCTGGTGATATCCACGGCGCCGTCGGTCTTGCGGACGGCCTCCATGACCAGGGGCTCGGCCTGTTCCACGGCCCGGCGATCCGGGCTCACCAGCGCGAGGGTCACGGCCTTGGCATCCCCCATGTCCGAGACGGCGCTGATATCGATCTCGGCGCCGGCCACCTTCTGGAGGCGGTCCCGCAGTTCCCGGCGGATGGCCACGATGCCTCGGCGGCTCTTGTCGGTGAATTTCACGTAGACCTGGCCATCCCGGATGGTGCCCGTGAGGCCCGTGCCGATGGTGGTGTAGAGGTGTTCCACCTCGGGGTTGGGCGTGCCATCGGGATGGGTTCGGATGATGCGCTCGATCTCCTCGGCCTTGCGCTTGGTGGCCTCCAGGCTGGAATCGGCCTGCACCTTGAAGCCCACCTGGAGATCGCCCCGGTCGTAATCGGGCTGGAAATCACCCCCCAGCAGCCCCATGAGCATCAAGGCCAGGACGCAGCTGCCAAAGCCGCTCAGGATCACGGTCCAGCGGTGATCCAGGGCCCATTCGATGCCCACGCGGTAGGACTTCTCCCAACCGTCGACCCGGTCGTTGAACCAGTCCACGGTCTTCATGATGAAGTGCCGGTGGCCGTGATGGGATTCCTGGTAGCCCTTCTCGTGCTCGGGATCGGGCCAGACGGCGCTGAGCATGGGATCCAGGGTGAAGCTCACGAATAGCGAGATGGTGACCGCGAAGGCCACCACGATGCCGAAGGAGAAGAAGAAGCGCCCCACGATGCCGCCCATGAAGGCCACGGGAATGAACACCGCCAGGATGGAGAGGGTGGTGGCGATGACCGCCGGGCCGATCTCGGCCGTGCCCTCCCGGGCGGCCGTGATGTGATCCTTGCCCATCTCGGAATGACGGGTGATGTTCTCCCGCACCACGATGGCGTCGTCGATGAGGATGCCGATGGCCAGTGAGAGCGCCATCAGGGTCATGGTGTTGAGGGTGAAGCCCAGGGCCTTCATGATCACGAAGGAGCCGATGACGGAAACCGGCAGCGTGAGGCTGGTGATGATGGTGGAGCGCCAGCTCTTCAGGAAGTAGAAGACCACCAGCACCGCCAGCAGGCCGCCCAGGATGATGGAGATGGTCACGTCCTCCACGGCGTCTTCGATGAACTTGGAGTTGTCCTTGGCCTTGACGGTCGTGACCCCCAGCTTGGTGAGCTCCGGCCGGAGTTCTTCGAGCTTATTGCCCACGGACTTGACCATGGCCACGGTGTTGCCGCCGGACTGCTTCTGGATCTCCAGGGCCACGGCGTCCGAACCATCCAGCCGGGCCAGGCTCCGCTTCTCCTTGATGCCGTCCAGGATGCGAGCTACTTCCTGCAGCTCGATGGGGCGGCCCTTCAGGTTGCCCACCACCACGTGGTTGAAATCCTCCACGCGCCGGGCCTTGGCGTCCACCCGCACGCTGATCTCCCGGGTGTCGGTGAGCAGATTGCCCGAGGGGATGGACTGAGTGTCCTGGCCCAGGGCGCTCATCACCTGCTGGAGATTGAGCCCGAGGGCTTCCAGCTTCTGGGGTTCCACCTGCACCAGGATATTGCGGGTGGAACCGCCCACCACCTCAGCCTTGCCCACGCCGGGGATGTTCTCCAGGCGCCGCTTGAGGAACTCGTCGGCGATGCGTGTGAGCTCCCGCGGGCCCATGTCCTTGTGGGTTCCATCCGGCTTCACCACCAGGGAGAGCACAGGCAGCTGGGCCGGGTCGAATTTCTGGATGACCGGCTCCTTGATTGTGTCCGGGAGGTCTCGGCGGATCTGGCTGATCTTGGAGCGGACATCGTCGACGGCCTTATCGATATCCCGTTCGATGGCGAACTGGATCATCACCGTGCCGAAACCCTCCTGGCTGGTGGAGCTGATCTCGTCGACCTTCTCGAGAGGGTTGACGGCCTCCTCGATCTTCTTGATGACATCCTGTTCCACGGCATCGGGGCTGGCGCCGGGATAGGCGACGCTCACGGTCACCACGGGGATATCGATATTGGGGAAGAGATCCAGGCCCAGGGTCCGCACGGAGAAGAGGCCCAGGATCACCAGGGCCAGCATCACGCAGGTCGTGAGGACGGGTCGCTTGATGGAGAGGTCGGAAAGGAACATGCTCAGTTCCCCTTACTGGAAGCGGCTTGGACGCGCGTGCCGTCGGTCACCAGGTCCCGGCCCAGGGCCACCACCTGGGCGCCCGCACTGAGCCCTTCCACCGGGCGCCATCCGCCCTGTTCCTGCCCGGAGAGCAGGATCCGCTGGCGACGGGCGACATTATTGACCACCACGTAGACTTCCGCATCCCGCCCCACGGCCGTGAGCACGGAAGTCGGCAGGGCGGTGCGTGTGATCTGGCCCTCGGAGAGGATCTCGCCCCCGGCGAAGAGACCGCTCTTGAGGCGTCCATCCGAATTGGGCACTTCCAGTCGTACGCGCAGGGTACGGCCATCCTGTTGCACGGATCCGCTGATCTGGGTGAGGGTGGCCTCGAAGGGCTGGTCGAAGCCTGTCACGCGGAAGGCGGCCTTCATGCCGACCTTGATGCTGGCCACCACTTCCGCCGGCAGATCGGCCTGGATCTCAAGGCGGCGGTTATCCACCACTGTGAAGGCCGTCTGGCCGGGGGAGAGCACTTCTCCGGGCTGGACGAGGCGCTGGGCCACTTCCCCCGCGAAGGGCGATCTGATGCGGGATTTGTTGAGGCGACTCTTGGCCAGGCCCAGGTTGCTCTCGGCGGCCCGGGCCACGGCCATGGTGGCGTTGAAGGCGGTTTCGGCCTGCTGAGCGGATTGGCGGGTGACGCTGCGCTTTTCCAGCAGGCTCTGGGCCCGGTCATTGTCGCGCCGGGCCTGCTGGGCCTGGGCCTGGGCCTGGGCCAATTGGGCCTCGGCGGCCTGGACGGAGAGCAGCAGCTCGTCCTCGTCCTGGGCGCTCAGGAGGGCGCCAGCCTTCACCCGGTCCCCCTCCTGGACGCCCACCCGGGTGACCCGGCCCGAGACCTCGGCCTTCAGTTCGGCCCGGTTGACCGCCAGGAGCGTGCCGGTGAAGGGGATGGAACCCCTGAAGGATCGGCTCTCCACGGTGGCCAGTGTCACAGGGACCAGTCCCTCGGTCTTCTGGGCCCGCTGTTTATTGAGCTCCTGGTTGCGCTTATAGCGGTGCATTCCCACCGCGCCCACGAGGATGAGCGCGGGGAGGCCAGCGTAGAGGATCAGTTTCGGAGTGTTCATGGTCGTACCTCGAAAGCGTGGGTTCGCGACGATGGGGTTCAGGGCCTTCCGGCTCAAAGGGGAGGCAGGCCGTAGGAACGGCGGTATTCGAAGCGGGCCGTCCAGAGACCCAGCTCGGCGCGCCGCCGCTGGCTCTCCAGCTGGCGCTCCGTGCGCTCGGCCTGGAGGAGATCCAGGGAGGTGATGAGGCCCTGTTCGAAGGACTCCCGGCTCATGCGCAGCGCTTCCAGCCCCGCGGCATAGGCCTTCTTGGCGGCTTCAAAGAAGGCGAGGGCCTTCTCCAGTTCGCGCACCGCCGTGCTCTTCTCCACCGCGATGGAGCGCTCCTTGTCCAGGCGCGTCTGGCGGACCTGCTCGAGCTGGGCCCTGTTCTGGGCCCGCTTCCCGGAGCTGCGCAGGCCGTCGAAGATCGGGAAGCGCATGGTGACATTCACCTTCCAGGTGTCGTAGGGCTCCTTGAAGAGGTTGTCGGTCTTCGCGGCCTGGTAGCCATAGGAGGCGTTCAGGTCGAACTTGGGTCGGAGATCGCTCTTGATGATGGCGTCGTTGGCGCGGTACATGGCCTCCTGTTGCCGGAGCTGGGCGATCTCGCTGCGTTCGCTGGCTTCGAAGGTGTCATCCAGGGGCGGCAGCCCCAGATCGGCGAGTTGCAGGGGGGTCCTGGGATCCAGGCCGAGCTGACCGTTCAAGACTTCCATGGCCCGCTTGTGGTTGGCCTCGGCCTGCAGGCTCTCAGGCACCACCGCCAGGTATTCGCTCTCGGCCCGCAGCCGGTCCAGCTCGGTGGCCGTCTGGGCCTCCAGCTTGGCCTTCACATCGGCGAGGAACTGTTCGGCGGTCTTCTTCCGGGATTCGATGACCTCGAGCTCCGCCCGGGTGGAGAGCACGGCTAGGTAGCCCTTTGCCACGGCATGGAGGATCTCCAACTCGGCGGTGGTGTAGGCGTAGCCGGCTTCTTTTTCCCCCATCTTGGCCACCTCAATGGCGGTGCCGAGTTTCCCCCAGTAGAAGAGGGGCTGACTGGCCGTGGCCTGGGTCGTGTAGTAGTTCCGGGGGGCCACCAGGGAATTGGTGTCAAAGGGGGCGAGGGTGACACCCGGCTTGGTCTGGAAGGCGTCGAAGACCGAGAAGATGCCTCCGATTCCGCTGTTGAGCATGCTCACGTCCCGGGTGCGGGTGAAATCCCCGATGAGGGTGAACTGGGGCAGGGCGTCGGCGCGGGTGCTGGTGATGAGCCCGCGGCGCTCATCGATCCGGGCCCGGGCGGCGCGGATATTGGGGTTCTCCGTGCGAGCCCGGGACAGGGCGCCGATCATGTCCAGGTTCAAGGGGGCCTGGGCCGGTGCTTCCGCGACCAGGGCCGGTGGGGGGAGGAAAAATAGCATCATCAGGCTCCTCGATGGGTATCCCCGAGGCCCAGGCCCCGGAGGCTGAATTCGGTGATGTGGGCGGTCAGTTTTCCAATGTCCTGGGGGCCATAAGGGACGCCCCTCAGCAGTCCGACGACGGCCCGGTGCTGGAAGTGGATGGAAACCTGCGCCTGGATGCTGCTCCCAGCAAGGAAGCGGGCCTCCTCGTCCAGGTCCGGCCTCAGGACGAGCAGGCAGGCGTTGATGTAATCCACGTGGGGCCGGATATGACCGAGGATGATCTCCGAGGAGCCCGGCCGAGGATCCAGCAGCTCCCGGGTGAGGAAGAGCTGGGCCGCTGCCTGCATCTCCGGGGAACAATATTCCCCGGCATGGCAGGCGAAGACCTCCTCCAGGAAGGCCCGAATGTAGGCCTCCAGGCAGACGATGGCCCTGGGGAAGGCCCCCTCCTCCTCCGGGGAGGGAGGCGGCTCCAGGGAGGAGATGGCATCATGGCCCTGCTCGAAGAGGAAGTGCATGGTAGCCAGATAGAGGCCCTCCTTGCCGCCGAAGTGGTACTGCACCATCGCGCTATTGGCTTGGGCCCTCTGGGCGATGTCTCGGATGCCGACGCCGCTGTAGCCCTTCTCGGCGAAGAGGTGAATGGCGGCCTCCAGGAGGCGTTGGCGGACATCCTGGGAGGACTCGGGGAGTCGTTGCATGGGGACCTCGGTTCTCAATCAAGCGATTGATTAAGAACCTCCAGGGTTAATCAATCGATTGATTGAGTCAAGTCCCTTTTGGGGACGGGACTCCAGCCCTGCGTGGGCGACGGCGAATGGGTATGATGGCCTGGCAGGGAAGGGAACCGAGGACGCGCCCATGGATCTGTTGAACTACACCTTCTTCTATCTCCTGGCGGCGGTGCTCGTCTTCCAGGGCACCCATGCCTTCGGGGAAATCTCTGAACCCATGGGGGTCGTGCCCGAGGAGGTGGCCCAGGCGCCCGATAAGGCCCGGATCTGGGGTGGCCTCCTAGCGGGCTATGGCTACATGAGCCTCTTGGCGGCCTTGCTGAGCCATGGCTGGGTCGGCCTTCAGCCCCTGCTGGCGGGCATGATGGCCCTGGGGCTGGGATTGATGGCCGCCTACGGCTTCTATTTGATCTTCTTCAGCCGGAAGGTGGAATACAGGGGCGCGCCCTCACCCACGGCGAACCACGACTCTCACTAGCCTCCATCCACTTCTCAAGACAAAGGCCTCGCCCGCGAGGCCTTTGTCTTACAGACGCGATAAGCTGGAGGGGTTGTCTTGGAGTCCTCATGCAGGAAAGCCCCTATCGCCAGGTCCGTCTCGAGAAGCTCGAGAAGCTCAAGTCCATGGGCATCGAGGCGTGGCCTGCCAAGGCCACCCGCACCCACAGCATCGCCCAGGTGGTGGTGGATTTCGCGGAGTGCAGTGGTGAGCAGTTTGAGGCCGAACCCGTGAAGCTCAGCGTCATGGGCCGTATCATCGCCGTGCGAGAGATGGGTAAGAGCGTCTTCATGCACTTGAGCGAGAATGGCCAGAAGCTCCAGGCCTATTTCCGCAAGAACGATTTGGACGAACGCGATGTCCAGGCCTGGGAGGCCCTCAAACTCCTGGACATGGGCGATTTCATTAGTGTGACGGGCATACTCATGCGCACCAAGACCGGCGAACTCTCGGTGCGCGTCCATACCTTCCAGTTCCTCTCCAAGGCCCTGCTGCCCCTCCCCGAGAAGTGGCACGGGCTCCAGGACAAGGAACTGCGCTACCGTCGGCGCTACCTGGACCTGGTGAGCAATCCGGAGGTCTTCCAAACGCTTCAGATGCGCAGCCGCATCGTGGCCGGTGTGCGCCGCTACATGGAGGGCCAGGGCTTCCTAGAAGTGGAAACCCCCATGCTCCAGCCCATTCCGGGCGGCGCCACGGCACGTCCCTTCGTGACCCACCACAACGCCATGGATATGGATCTCTACCTGCGTATCGCGCCGGAGCTCTACCTCAAGCGCCTCATCGTGGGTGGCTTCGACAAGGTCTTCGAGATCAACCGCAGCTTCCGCAACGAGGGTATCGATCAGCGGCACAACCCCGAATTCACCATGATGGAGAGCTACTCGGCCGGTGATGATTTGCGGGACGTAATGCGGCTCACCGAGAACCTCTTCCAGGAAATCGCCACCCTCTGCGGGAGCGTGGAACGCTCGTACGGCGACCTCGTGATCTCCTTCGCGGCACCCTTCCGGCGCATGACGATGAAGGACGCCATAGCTGAATATGGTGGCATCGACCGCGCCCGCCTCGAGGACCCCGCAGATATCGCCGAGCTGGCCCGGGAGGCCCATGTGGAAGAGGTGAACCAGAAGTCATCCGGCACCCTGCTGGGGGATCTCTTCGAACACCATGCGGAAAAGCAGCTCATCCAGCCCACCTTCATCACCGAATACCCGGTGGAACTGAGCCCCCTCACCAAGAACCTGCCGGGGGATCCGGCCTTCGTGGATCGCTTCGAGCTCTTCATGGCGGGCATGGAGCTTGCCAACGCCTATTCGGAGCTCAACGACCCCATCGTGCAGATGGAGCGCTTCCAAGCCCAGCTGGCCGAGCGCGAAGCGGGCAACGACGAGGCCATGCTGCTGGATCTGGATTTCGTTCGTTCCCTGGAACACGGATTCCCGCCCACAGGCGGTCTGGGTGTGGGCATCGACCGAATGGTGATGCTCATGACCAATTCCACCAGCATCCGGGATGTCATCCTCTTCCCCCTGATGCGCCCGATGAAGATGGCCCCAGGGGAGAGCGAACCCGAAGAGGATTGAGTCGTCGTCACGGAAAACAAAAAGGGCACCCGAGGGTGCCCAGTTTGGGGTCTCGCAGGTGAAGGATCCTAAACTCCTCCACTGCGGTGGGGCTCGTAGGTTTATGGCCCCTTTTTGGTGAAGAGGGCGAGACTGCTTACCCAAACGGAAAGTTAGGTTCGAAAGTCGGGGCATCAAGAGGACAATTCTGCCTTCGTGCATTTTGTCCCAGGGTTTCGTTTCCAGGATCAAACCTGGAAGCTTCTTCCCGGGTCGATAGAATGGATGATTGGCCCCGAACCGGCCCAGGAGTTCCATGTTCGAGTCCCTCACCGACAAGCTCACCAAGGCGATGAAGAGCCTCCGGGGCGAATCCCGCCTCACGGAGAAGAATCTCGAGGACGTGCTGCGCGAAGTCCGCATGGCACTCCTGGAGGCCGATGTCCACGTTCAGGTGGCGCGAGCCTTCCTTCAGCGTGTGAAGGAGAAGGCCCTCTCCCAGGGGCAGGACGGCAAGGGGGCCGCCGTGCTCCAGGGCCTGAACCCCGCCCAGCAGTTCATCAATATCGTCTACCAGGAACTCACGGAGGTCATGGGGGGCACGGCCTCCGAGAAGCCTCTGGACTTCGCGTTGAAGCCCCCGACGGTGGTGCTGATGGCGGGCCTGCAGGGTTCGGGCAAGACCACCTCCTGCGGCAAGTTGGCCAAGTTCCTGAAAAAGAATGGCAGCTCGCCGCTGCTGGTGCCGGCCGATGTCTATCGGCCCGCGGCCATCGAGCAGCTGCACATCGTCGCCAAGGATGCGGGTGTGCCCAGCTTCCATACCGATGAGCGCGATCCCGTGAAGATCTGCCAAGCCGCCGTGGAAGAGGCCCGCCTCAAGGGATGGGACGTGGTCATCCTCGATACCGCGGGGCGCCTCCATCTGGATGACGCCCTGATGGAGGAACTGGCCCGCATCAAGGCGACCTGCGAACCCACGGAGATCCTCTTCGTGGCCGATGCCATGACGGGCCAGGACGCGGTGCGTTCGGCCTCGGCCTTCCACGAGAAGCTGGCCATCACCGGCGTCATCCTCACCAAGGCCGATGGCGATACCCGGGGTGGCGCGGCCTTCAGTGTCAAACATGTCACGGGCAAGCCCATCAAGTTCGTGGGCTCGGGCGAAAAACTGGACGATTTCGAGCGCTTCCACCCGGATCGCATGGCCCAGCGCATTCTCGGCATGGGTGATGTCCTGACGCTCATCGAGCACGCCAAGGACAAGATCGACGAGAAGGACGCGGAGGCCATGGCCAAGCGTCTCGTGAAGAACCAGTTCACCCTCGAGGACATGCTGAGCCAGATGCGCCAGGTGCAGAAGCTGGGCAGTATGCAGAAGATCCTGGGCATGCTTCCCGGCATGGGCCAGATCAAGGAACAGCTCGCCACCGTCGCCTCCGACAAGCGGATCAAGCACCTGGAGGCCATCCTTACCTCCATGACCCCCAAGGAACGCCGCAACCACCTGCTGCTGGACGCCAAGCGCAAGCGCCGCGTGGCTGCCGGTGCGGGCCGTCCCGTCCAGGAGGTCAATCAGTTACTCAAACAATATCTGGAGATGAAGAAGATGATGTCCCAGATGAACGACCCCCGCTTCATGAAGCGCATGCAGGCCATGGCCAAAGGTGGCGCCCCTGGTTTCCCAGGCCTTTCGTGATATTCAGGCTTGGGCTTTCCCCTCTTCCCCGGT
This sequence comes from uncultured Holophaga sp., assembly GCA_963664825.1. Classification (GTDB taxonomy): domain Bacteria; phylum Acidobacteriota; class Holophagae; order Holophagales; family Holophagaceae; genus JAYREN01. The sequence goes on along the minus strand of OY761614.1, from coordinate 718,097 downwards.
AGACTATTCTGCTCTAGGAGTTCCTGATGCTGTCCATCCGTCTCGCTCGCAATGGTGCCAAGAAGCGGCCTTTCTATCACATCGTCGTCTCCGAAAACGATCGCATTCCCACCGGGCAGGCCCTTGAGATTCTGGGTTTCGTGAATCCCATCGCCTCCGCCGGTGAGGTCATTCGTATCGACGCCGACAAGGCGAAGGCCTGGATCCAGAAGGGTGCCCGCCCCTCCAAGACCGTCCTCGAGCTCTTCAAGAAGAACGCGGTCCTCTAAACATCTTGTTTCCGATTGTGCGGAAGGCCGGGCTTGTCCCGGCTTTTCGTGTGTCTAAGATTGAAGTCTCCCCCTGGAGTCTCCATGAACCTGGAAGCCTTCCTTAGCGATGTCCTCACACCCCTCCTGGACCACCCCGAGGCCCTGCGCATTGAGGTGAAGGAAGAGGGCCGCACCTGCAATGTCCTCATCCATGCCGAGCCCAAGGATCGGGGCCGCATCATCGGCAAGAGCGGGCGGATGATCAGCTCCCTCCGCACCCTCTGCCAGGTGGCTGGCGAAAAGACGGGCCAGCGGGTCAATCTCGAGATCTTCGAAGAAGAGGACGAGCGTCGCGCGCGGCGTCCGGAAAGTCGGGAACGAGCGCCCCGGGTCGAGGTCCCCTGATGCTCCTCCTCGCCCATCTGGCCAAGATCCAGGGACTCAAGGGTGAGTTCCTGCTCCACGAGGTGATGGATAAGCCCGAGAAGCTCCAGGACCTGGAAAAGCTCATCCTGGCGCCCCCGGAGATGGCCCTGGACCTCCTTGAAATCGCGCCGCCTCCGGCCCGCCTGGTGAAGCTGCGCCTCTTCCGTTGGCACCAGGATCGCGCCTGCGTGGCCTTCCTGGATATCCCTGACCGCACTGCCGCCGAGCCCTTCAAGGGTTGGGCCCTGTGGATGCCGGAGGAACAGGCCGAACTGGAGGAGGGGGAGAGCTTCCGCCACCAGTGGATCGGCTGCGAGGTCTTCGTGAAGGGCGAGAAGGTCGGCGAGGTGCTGCGCCTGGATCCCACCCCCATGGATTACGACATGGTGGTGATGCGGGATCTGCGGAAGGGCCGCACCGGGCGCCGGGACATTCCCTTCATCAAGGCCTGGTTCACCCTGGATCTGCCCAACCGCCGCATCGATCTGGATCCCCCCGAAGGGCTGCTGGAACTCGACAGGCTGGACTAGTTCGAGGGTTGGACCACCGCACGCGGGGCCATGTCCATGCGATCATGAAGCATGGAATGCCATGCGGAAGAATTCCCCGATGAATCCCGGCGCCTCGAACTCGCCAATAGCCTGACTCACGGTCTGGGGGTGGCCCTGGCCATTGGGGCTCTGGTGGCCATGGTGGTGTGCGCGGCCCTGAAGGGCACGGCCCGCCATGTGGTGGGTGTGAGTCTCTTCGGAGGCTGCCTGGTGGTGCTCTACACCATGTCGACCCTCTACCATGCCTTCCGCGGCCCCCGTGTGAAGAAGGTCTTCCATATCCTGGATCATGCGGCGATCTTCCTGCTCATCGCGGGAACGTACACGCCCTACTGCTTGGCCACGCTCAAGGGCAGCTGGGGATGGAGCCTCTTCGGCGTGGCCTGGGGCCTGGCGGCCATCGGGGTCACCCTCAAGGCCACCTTCGGCCCTCGGCTGCCCTGGCTCTCCACCGCCGTCTACATCGCCATGGGCTGGCTGATCGCCGTGGCCCTCGGGCCCCTGACCCGGGCCCTGCCCATGGGCGGTATCCTTTCGCTCTTCGGAGGCGGCATCTTCTATACGGCGGGGGTGCTCTTCTATGTCTGGAAGAAGCTGTCCTACCACCATGCCATCTGGCACTTGTTCGTGATCTTGGGCAGTGCCTGCCATGTGGTTTCGGTGCTCTTCTTCGTCATTCCTCGCTGAAGGCCTTTTCCAGCTCCAGATCCAGCACTGCCAAGGTTGCGGGCCGCAGGAGCCCGTGATCGTCATCCATGAGGTGTAGCACCCCCCCAGGGTGGCGCGCCAGGAAGGCCTCGCTTTCCGCAGCAGGGACCGCTTCGTCCCTCCGCCCGTGGATCACCACCACCGGGGTGCGCACCTGCCAGGTGTCGTCATCGGCCCAGAAGGGCAGATCATCCAGCAGTGCGGCCCCCAGCTTCACCCAGCGCTGGTAGGCGTGATGGTAGACGGGCAGTCTGCGATGCTGGCGATAGCCCGCCCAGCGGGTGGAGAAGAGGCGGCGCTTGGCGAAACCGAGTCCGGGCGCCAACAGGATGAGCTTCTTGAAGGTGGCGCCTCGATGGGCCACGGCTGTGGCGATCACGCCTCCCAGGGAGGAACCCACCATGACGGGAGGTGTGGAAAGGGTGGCCAGGAGGGCTTCCACAGCTTCCACCTGAGCGCTGATGGTGAGCGTCTCGAAGGTGGGCAGGTTCAGGTCCGGGGCCAGGAATGGAATCCCTCGGCCTTCCGCCCATTCCCGGCAATGATCGGCCTTGCGACCCGTGGGACCCGAGGCGAAGCCATGCAGATAGACAAGCGCTGTCATGGTTCCATCTTGACAGCCAAACACGGCTCTGCGCCAGTCTCTATGCCTGGAAAGTCCAAATCATCTCCCCACGGGAGTGGGCAATCCCTGGGCCATTAGCCATTGGGCGATGTGCTCGGCACCCGGGCCTCGCCCCAGGCGCACATCCATCTCGGGATGGCCGTGCAGCAGAAGGGTCTTCCCCACCCATTCCAGGCTCGCCTGGTCCAGGGAGAATTCCAGGAAACCCTCCTTGAAGGTGCGGGATTGTCCTGGGTTGTAGCACCACCGGGCCCAGTGGGGCACCTGGAAGGCGGGCTTGAGGAAGATGCAGCCCCGTTCGATCCGGAGCTCTCGCCAATGGTGGGAGGCCAGCGCGCCCACGGAAAGCAAGGCGCCGCAGACCAGACTCGCCACCACCAGCAGGATGCCCAGCAGGCGGAAACGCAGGGGCCCGTTCCAGCTTCGGGTCAGGTGGAAGGCCGGATTAATTAGGTACGCTGGAACCAGCAGCGCCGGCCACAGGAAGGGCCAGCGCGGCATGGGCAAGGTAAGGCTCTGGGGGGCGGGTTCATCACTGGCGTGCATGGCAATTCCCGGGGTTCCGTTATGCCAAGAAGGGTTCAGCCCAGCTGGGCCAGATCCTCCGGTGTGCCGAGGGCCATAGCCTTGATCTCGATGCCTGCCTCCTTGGCCATGCGATTGGCGATGCCGGAGAGCACCTTGCCGGGGCCCAGTTCCAGGAAGGTGGTAACGCCTTCCCTCAGGAGCAGGGCGACAATGGCCTCCCAGCGCACGGCACCGGGGATCTGCCTCACGAGACCGTCGCGCAATTGCTCGGGGTCCGTGACCAGGCGAGCGTCCACGTTGTTCACCAGCGGGCATGCCGACGTCTTGAAATCCAGGGCCTGCAGGACGGGCGTCATGTGAGTCTGGGCGGGTTCCATCAGGGGGCTGTGGAAGGGTGCGCTCACCGGGAGCTTCACCATCTTGCGGGCTCCCTTCGCCTTCAGGATCTCCATGGCGGCCTCCACGGCCTCCGCGTGGCCTGCGATGACGATTTGGCCGGCGCCATTGAAGTTGGCGGGCACCACGATCTTGCCCGTGCTGGCGGCCGCTGCGAGGCATCCGGCCTCCACATCGGAAGCGGTCATGCCGATGATGGCAGCCATGGCGCCCACGCCCACGGGCACGGCCACCTGCATGGCGCGCCCGCGCTCACGCACGGTCCGCACGGCGTCCTGGAAGTTCAAGGAGCCCACGGCCACCAGGGCGCTGTATTCCCCCAGGCTGTGGCCCGCGACGAAGTCGGCCTTGGGAAGGCGGGCACGATAGGCCGCGACTACCATGCTGCTGTGGGTGAGGATGGCCGGTTGGGTGTGCTCGGTGAGCTTGAGGGTCTCTTCCGGGCCCTCGGCCATCACCTTGGAGAGGGAAAAGCCCAGGGCCTCGTCGGCCTCCCGCAGCAGGGCCGTGGCGGCGGGTTCGGTGGCCACTAGGCCCATGCCCATGCCCACGGCCTGGGAACCCTGGCCAGGAAACAACCATGCGACTTTGTTCATCTTCGTCTCCTAAAAAAACGATCCACCACGCAGGCACGGAGGACACAGAGAAGAACATTCAGTTCTTGTCTCAGTGTCCTCCGCGTGAAAGCTCGGTGATCTCCGTGCCTCCGTCGTGAGTTATTTAGTTGCCCATCTGGGCAGCCACTTCTGCGGCGAAATCATCCTTGCGCTTCTCGAGGCCTTCGCCCATGACCCACTTCGTGAAGCGGCGCACGGTGAGCTTCTCGCCAATCTCGGCGGTCTTCTGGGAGATGTACTGCTCGACGGTGATGTCCTGGTTCATCACGAACTGCTGCTCGTAGAGGCAGGAGTCCTTGTAGATGGAATTCAGCTTGCCCTCGACGATCTTTTCGATGATGGCGGCGGGCTTGCCGGTGGCCTCGGCCTGGGCGCGGGCGATTTCCTTTTCCTTCTCGATGAAATCCTGCGTCACCTCGTCGCGGCGAACGAAGACAGGCTGGGGATCGTGTGCGGCGCAGTGCATGGCGATCTCGCGCACCAAGCGCTGGAAGCCCTCGGTCTTGCCCACGAAATCCGTTTCGCAGTTCATCTCGATGAGCACGCCCACGCGGCCCCCGGGGTGAATGTAGGCTTCCACGATGCCCTCAGCGGCGATGCGATCAGCCTTCTTGGCCGCGGCCGACAGACCCTTCTTGCGGAGCCAATCCACGGCCTGGTCGATATTCCCATCGTTGGCTTCCAGGGCCTTCTTGCAATCCATCATGCCGAGGCCGGTCTTGTCCCTGAGGGACTTCACATCCAATGCGGTGAATGCCATATCGATCTTCTCCAAATTGGTACAAACAAGGTCGGAAACGCTTCAAGCCTTCTCTAGATCCCGGCCCCAGGGACCAAGATCCGGAGAAGGTCTCCGGCGAAACTAGGCTTCGCCACCCTCGTTCATCTTCTCGGTCATCATGGCCTTCATGTCCTCGGTGTCGGACTTGTCGCGGAAGGACTGGCGGCCCTCGAGGATGGAATCGGCCACGCGCTCGGAGAAGAGCAGGATGGAGCGGATGGCGTCATCGTTGCCGGGAACCACGTAGTCGATCTGCTCGGGGTCGCAGTTGGTGTCGACGATACCCACGATCTTGATGCCCAGCTTGTTGGCTTCCGTGATGGCAATCTCTTCCCGGTGGGGATCGACGACGAAGATGACATCGGGCACACCGCGCATATCGCGGATGCCGTGGAAGGAGTCGTCCAGCTTGGTGCGTTGGCGATCCAGGGTGAGGATCTCCTTCTTGGACATGAGGGCGGTGCGGGCCGGATCGTTCAGGATGGCCTCGAACTCCTTGAGCTTGTCCAGGGACTTCTTGATGGTCGCGAAGTTCGTGAGCATGCCGCCCAGCCAGCGATTGTTGACGTAGTGGGCTCCGCAGCGCGCGGCCTGTTCGGCGATGAGTTCCTGGGCCTGGGGCTTGGTGCCCACGAAGAGGAAGTTCTTACCTTCGCTGGCCGACTTGGTCAGGAAGTTCGCAGCCGTATTCCACAGGCGCAGGGTCTTCTGCAGATCGATGATGTAGATGCTATTCCGGGCCCCGAAGATGTACTTCTTCATCTTGGGGTTCCAGCGCTTGGTCTGATGCCCGAAGTGAACACCGGCTTCGAGCAGTTCCTTCATTTGAATGGCAGCCATGATGGCCTCCTCAACAAATCCAGCGGCTGTTCGCCACTGCGGTTGGGATGAAAGGCGGTTGCCCGCCCGATTCGACCGCCCTGGGGCGGTCCGGTGAAACAACGGGGAGCCCGAAGGCTCCCCGCGTGAGAATTACATATATTTTCGGGACACCCGAAAATATATTAGCGCTTCGAGAACTGGAAGCGCCGACGGGCGGCCTTCTGACCGGGCTTCTTACGTTCCTTCATGCGAGGATCGCGGGTCAACAGGCCCACCTGACGAAGGGTGGCTCTGAGCTGATCGTTGTAGCGCAGCAGGGCGCGGGAGATGCCCAGACGGATGGCCGAGGCCTGACCGGAGGGACCGCCACCCGCGACGGTGACCAGGAAATCGAACTGCCCGGCCATGTCCGTGATGGACAGGGGCTGATGCACCACCATGCGGAGCACCGCATTGGGGAAATAGTGTTCCAGGGTTCGACCGTTCACCGTGATGGCACCGGTGCCGGGACGCATGAAAACACGAGCAGCGGACGTCTTACGACGGCCCGTTCCATAGTTCTGGGAAATCGCCATGGTGGCCTCGAGAGATTACAGCTTGATGGTCAGGGGTTCGGGCTTCTGGGCTTCCTGCGTATGCTCAGCGCCGTCGTAGACCTTAAGTTTGCGATACATCGCCCGTCCCAGGGGGCCCTTGGGAAGCATGCCCTTCACGGCGGCTTCGATGACCCGGTCGGGATGAACGGCCTGCATCACGTCGGCACGGACTTCCTTCATGGAGCCGGGCTGGGTGGTGGTGCGGCGGTATATCTTCTGCTGGGGCTTGCGGCCCGTCAGCACGGCCTTGGCCGCGTTGATCACCACGACATGGTCGCCCATGTCGAGGAAGGGGGTCCAAGTGGGTTTCATCTTGCCCGATAGAATGTCCGCAAGAACGGTACTCAAGCGGCCCACGGGGATTCCCGTGGCGTCCACGAGGAACCACTTACGGTCGATCTGATCTTGGGCCTTGGGGAAAAATGTGCTCATGGCCGAACTCCGATGCCTCTGGCGTCGCATACGCGGCCCGCCCTCGGCAGGTCGCAGAAAGGAAACCTTATCGCTTAACGGAGTGAGGGTCAAGGATGAATTTCCCTGGACAGCCTACGGGGCCAGCAACCGGAGGTCCTGGGCCACTCGGGAGGCACCCATTCCATCGACCAGGGCCATGCCATCCCGGACCTGCTCCTGGCGGCTTTCCTGGCCTTCGGGGCTGAGCCAGTGGGCCAGGGCCTGGACGACCGCGGCGGGGTCGGCCTCGAGTCCTAGGCCCAGGCTAAAGCAGCCATTGGCCATGGCCAGGTCCCCGATCATGCGCGCCTGGCGTTCGTTCTGCCCCCAGGCGGCCGCCGGGACGCCCACGCACAGGGCTTCCGCCAGCGTGAGGCCCGCGGCGCACCAGATGGCGTTGAAGTCCTGGAGCCTGCGGGTGAGTTCGGGCAGGTGGGAAAGGACCGTGCATCCGGGCACGGGCGGGCCTTCCACTCCCTTCGGCGCGAGCAGCGTGCAGGTGCCCGTCCAGAGTCTCTGGGCGACGAGCTCTCCGAGCACGTGGAAGGCGCGCTGGGCGAGGCCGGGACCATCCGTTCCCCCGAAGGTCACCAGCAGCTTCTTGACCGAGAGGGGCTGCATGGCCTCTCGTCGGGGCCGCAGCCGGGTGGCCACGGGGTTTACCACCACGAAATCCAGCCCTCGGAGCACCCTGCAGGCGCCATGGCGTGTCTCACAGGGCCGCACCTTGCGACCATCCACCAGTTTCGGCGGGCCCGCGGGCCATCGGGCGCCCTCCAGGAAAGGCTGGAAGAGGAGGTCGGCCTGTTCATGGGCCTCGCCGTCATCCTCCATCACCGCCACCTTCAGGGGGCGCAGGGCCTGGATCTGCTCCGGCGCGCAATCCCACTGGTCCAAGAGCGCCACATCCGCCCGGGCCCTCAGTTCCTGGGGAATGGCCGCATGGGGATCCTCGCCGAGATCCATCGCCTCACAGGGCAGCGCTTGGTCGAGGAAGGGGTGCAGGCCGGAACCCACTCGCCGGGCGCGTTCATCGCCGCTGACGGCCAGGCATGCCTGCCCGCCCAGGGAGGCCCATTGCTCCTGGATCGCCAGGCCGCGCATGACATGGCCGAAGCCAAGCCGGAGGTCGGTATGGACACGGAGGATGAGGAGTGGGTGCATGGGCATCTCGAGTCCTCTACTTCCCTTGGTTCTGAGCTGCCATCAGGAGGATGCGCGGCAGTCGGTCGCCCGGTCCGATGAGCTCTCCCCGATAATTCCGGGTTTCATCCTTCTTGAATCCGATCTGGGCCTTCTCGGAAAGTCTCATGAGCCACCTGGCTGGGGGGACGGATAGGTCTGATAGGGACAAATTTAACCAACGAGGGGAGAAAACGGAAATCGGAATGAATCTTCAGCGTGGGGCAGGGTTCGGGGGTGTGGAATTTGCTGCACACATCGTCTGCCATGAAAGAGGGGACCGCCCGCTCGCTAGAGTCCGCTCTGCGTCCCCCCTTTGACCCCCACGTGGTGTCCAGGCGAAGCCCGGACACCACGTCTGCGTTCGGGTCGCCATGGGAGGGAGCCATGGGATAACGCGCATTAGTCGTTTCCCTTGCCCAATTCGGCTTCGGCCGTTTCTCCTGCCCCGAAGATCCTCCACCCTTCTCCCAGCTGTTCCAGGAAGCAGAGGGAATAGCTCCTGTGGAATACGAAGAGGGGCAGCAGGATCACCGTGCCGATGTAGGGGAGGATGACGCAGCAGCAGGTGAGGCAGGTCCCGAGGAGGGCCAGGATGCCGATGGCGATGGCGAGGACGATCTTCATGAGGAAATAGAGGACGAGGGTGCCCGTCTGGCCCCTGAGGACTTCCCGGTGTACGGTGCCCCAGGCTTCCAGGACGCCCTGGCGGCGCAGGTACATGGCCGGGACGACGAAGTCGTGCAGCAATACGCCGATGATGGCTGAGGCCAGGAGGAATACCAGCAGCAGGGGGATGCCTGTCAGGAGGGCGAGGAGAGCCCTGGAACCGAATTCATTGGCGCGGATATCGGGCAGGGCCATTACGATGCCGAGGCCCACGATTCCCGCGATCCCCAGCACCAGCAAGACGCCGAAGGCGAGATTGAAACCGAAGAGGCCATTGCCTTCGGCGGCGTATTCCCTCCAAGGGGCGGCGATCTCTCCACGGTTGTGGCTGAGGCCATCCACTAGCATGAACTGCCCCCGGGCCTTCAGCCACAGGAGGACCAGCCCCACCAGGAGCGCCACGATCGCAAGCACGATCACGAGAGCCATGTGGGCCTGGGCCCAGGTATGGACCGGCTCCGCCATGGATTTCAGCGATCCCCCGACCTCCTGGCGCCCTCCGAGGTTGCCGAAGGAAGGCAATCCCCCTCCGCTTCCCAGATGGGCCAGGAAGGCACAGAAACCCAGGGCGAGCCACTTCCCGGCCCGGAAAGGCTTGAACAGGATGGAGGTGGTGTGATCGATGGCGCGTTCGATGGGGTCTGTGACGGAAAGGCCCATGGCGGGATCCTCTGGAAATTTAGGGAATGTGTGAGGTCATTCTTCCATGGAATGGAAGCCCTCCGAGGAGCCTTCTTGGGCCTCGCGGGGCGCTGTTCTTATACACTGGCGGATGCAAGCCCTTAAGGAGGTCGAAATGGGTATTCCGCCCCGGATTCTGCGCATGATCGCGACCTTGATCTGCACGGTGCCACTGGTGGCCGGGGCTCCCCGGGGACAGTGGAAGATCAGCGAATTCACCTGGGTGAAGCGCCTACCTGCGGAGGCCGGGGCTCCCGTGAACGAGCATCCGGCCCAGGTCGATGCGGAGGCGCTGCGCCAGCAACTGAGTTCGGTTCGATTCGCCACGGAGAAAGGCGGTGAAGCCCTCTTTCTCAAGGACGAGCTGCCCCCCCTCCTGGGCGCGCTGCGCGAGGCCCTGGCCGTGGCGGGTCCCGGGGACGATCTCCTGCTGCTCAGCACCCACCGGCGAGAGGGCAGCTTCCTGAACACGCCTAATGGCGTCACGGCACGCTTCTTCGTCCAGGGGGGCAGCCTCAACCTCATCGTGCACGATACGCGGCTGGAATTCGTCGACCGCTACCGCGGGATGCAGGTCCTGCCCGAATTCCAGTACGGTTCCCGCATGGTGGCCAGTGCCGTTAGCCTGCAGAGTCCGGTGGCGATCTCCCATAGGGCGGATTGGTTGATGTTTCCCCTGGCGGCTGCGCCTTTGAGTGCGTCGGCGCCCGCGGTTGCCGCACCCACGGCTCGGGATGCCACCTTCTTCGAGCAGCAGGAGAAGCGCCTGCGCGCCCTGAAGCGCATGCGGGACGAGAACCTGATCACCGAGGAGGAATACCAGCAGAAGCGCCAGGAAGTGCTGAAGAACCTGTGAGGTGGTTGCGCGTTTAAAAGCGTCTCCGCATCCTTCGGATCAGGCCCCCTGGGGGTTGCGACCGTATTCGAAGCCCTTTCGGAGGGCGCGCATGTTCAGGTCCTCGGTGCCCTTGGGCACGGAATCTCGCACGGCCTTCTCGACCGATTCGAAGGAGAGCAGGTTCGTGGCGCCTGCGAAGAAACCGACCATCACGATATTGAGCACGAGACGGCGGCCCAGCTCTTCTGCGAAGCGGGTGGCGGGGATGCCGAGGGCGCGGGCCCCCTTGGGTAGGTGCCCATCCACCGTGACCAACTCCTCCTCGAAGAGGACGAGACCGCCGGGTTTCAGCGAAGGCACGAACTGGTTGTAGGCGTCCTGGCTCATCAGCACCAGCACATCGGGACGCTTGACGTAGGGGTAGGCGATGGGTTCGGTGGAGATGGTCACCTGGGCGCTGCACGCGCTGCCCCTGGCCTCGGGGCCGAAGGCCTGGATGAGGGTGGCGTGCTTGCCTTCGAAGATGCTGGCGGCCTTGCCCAGGATGGAGGCGTTGAGGATGACGCCCTGGCCTCCCAGGCCGCCGACGCGGATCTCAGTCTTGGCCATGCTTGACTCCGTAGGGCTGGAAGGCATCGCCGAAGTGTTGGCCCAGATGGGTGTTCATGGAATCGAGCCACGTGGGGCGCTCCCGGTCCACGAACTTGCCCACCACGATATCGCCCTGGAAATCCAGGCCGATGTCCTTGGTGTCGGCACCTTGCTTGATGACGCTCTTCTCCTTGTAATACTTCAACTGGTCCACGCCATCCCCCAGGCGGTTGCGCCGGGAATAGAGGGTGGGGCAGGGGCTCATCACCTCGATGAAGCGGAAGCCCTTCTTATCCAGGGCCTCCTTCATGGCCTTGGCCAATTGGCGCACATGATAGACCGTCCAGCGGGCCACGTAGGTGGCCCCGCAGGCGTCGGCGACGAAGGGCAGGTTGAAGGGGCTTTCGAAATTGCCGTAGGGCATGGTGGTCTGGGTGGGGCCCAGGGGCGTGGTGGGGGCCACCTGACCGCCGGTCATGCCGTAGGTGAAGTTGTTCACGCAGATGACCAGGAGATCCATGTTGCGTCGGGCGGCATGGAAGAAGTGATTGCCGCCGATGGCGAAGAGATCCCCATCGCCGGAGTAGACCACCACGTTCAGTTCGGGGTTGGCCAGCTTGAGGCCCGTGGCGAAGGGGATCGCCCGGCCATGGGTGGTGTGGAAGCTATCCAGGTTCAGGTAGCCCGCCGTGCGCCCCGTGCAACCGATGCCCGAGACGATGGCCACCTTGTCGAGGTCCAGGCCGCTCTCCGAGAGAGCGCGACAGAAGCAATTGACGGAGGTGCCGATGCCGCATCCGGGGCACCAGATGTGCGGGAGACGATCCTGGCGCAGGTAGGGCAGGACAGGGTTCTCCAATCCAGCCGTCTGAAGGTCGAGGGATTCGCTCATCGCGCGGCCTCCAGGATCTGCTCGAGGATGATCTCGGGCTCGTGCACCGTGCCGCCGGGATGGGGCACGGAGATGACCTTCACACTGCGCTCCGATTCGGCGACGGCTCGGCGAACCTCATGGACCATCTGGCCCATGTTGAGCTCGGGCACGACAAAGGCCTTGGCCGTTGCCGCCAGTTTCCGGATGACCGACCCGGGGAAGGGCCAGCAGATGATCAGGCGCAGATGGCCGACTTTCAGGCCCTTGGCCCTGGCCGCATCGATGGCCTCGGCGGCCACCCGGGAGGTGATGCCGAAGGACATCACGATGATCTCGGCGTCCTGGCAGCCGTCCATGCGCACGTCCACCAGCTTGGAGGCGTTATTGCGGATCTTGTTGAGCAGGCGGGGAATGAGCTTGGCCTGATTCTGAACGTCCATGGCGGGGTAGCCGCGCTCGTCGTGGGTGAGGCCCGTCACATGGATGCGGTATCCGTCCCCGGCCTTGACCATCTCGGGCACCAGATCCTCAGACGTCGTGGCATAGGCCTCGTATTCGCCGGGGCGCTTCTTCGTCCACTTGCGTTCCGTGATCTCGATCTGGTCCGCGGGGGGAATGGTCACCCGCTCGGTCATGTGGCCCACCACCTCGTCCATCATCAGGAAGACCGGGCAGCGGTATTCCTCGGCGAGGTTGAAGGCCTTGATCATGAGATCGAAGCACTCCTGGGGGGAATTGGGGCAGAGGGCGATGATCTCGAAGTCGCCGTGGCTGCCCCATTTGATCTGCATCATGTCGGCCTGGGCGGGCAAGGTGGGAAGTCCCGTGGAGGGGCCCCCCCGCTGCACATCCACCCATACGCAGGGGGTTTCGGTCATGGCCGCAAAACCCAGGTGCTCCATCATCAGGCTGAGGCCTGGGCCCGAGGTCACGTTCATGACCTTCTGGCCACCCCAGACGGCGCCCTGGATGGCAATGGAGGCCGCGAGCTCGTCCTCGAGTTGAATGAAAAGGCCTCCCACCAGGGGGATGCGGGTGGCGAAGCGCTCCACGATCTCCGTGCTGGGGGTGATGGGGTATCCGGCCACGAAGCGGCAGCCAGCTGCCAGGGCCCCTTCACAGGCGGCGTGATCGCCGTCGATGAAGTGGACACCCGTGAGTACGCCCTTGGGATCCGCTTTCAATATTTCCTCCGTCCGTTGCGATGACGATCTGGTTCAGGGGCGCGTCGGGGCCGCAGCCTGGCGCTTCTCGTCGAGATCCTTCCAGCGGGTCCCGAAGATGGCGAAATCCGGGCAGTAGAGCCCACAGAGGTCGCAGCCCGTGCAATCCTCGGCCCGGCCGAGCACGGGATAGTGGTAGCCCTTGGCGTTGAACTCCCGGCCGAATTCCAGGGCGTGGCTGGGGCAGAAATCGATGCAGTAGGAGCAGCCCTTGCAGACCTCCACTCGCACGAATACTGTCCCCTTGCCCTTTCGGGCGTTGTCTTCAGCGCTCATGGCTCACTCCCCATTGCCTGCGTCATCGATGCTACAGCCCGCCACCTGGGCCCACAACCGATGCCCACAACCAAACGTTGACGAGGGAGATGGGAGGCGTTGGCTTAAATGTATAAACAGGGTCGGTCATTTCTCCAGAGGTGAAAGGGCCTCGGGGCCCGCTCCGCCCTGGGTATCCCGGACGCTGGGTTGGAGGAGGGCCAGCCCCCCCCGGGCCGTCTCCCGGAATTCCTCCGGCAGGCGCCTCCCCACCCGTCCCATGGTCTCGATCACGGCGTCGGCGCCAAACACCGAGGGAATGCCCGCCAGGGCCATCTCGGCCGAGGCCGTGGCGTTGAGGGCCCCAAGTGTGTTCCGCCGCACGCAGGGCTCCTCCACCAGCCCCCTGACCGGGTCGCAGATGAGGCCCATCACATTGGCGAGGGCGAAGGCGACGGCGTGGCAGACCTGCTCCGGGTCGCCTCCCAGCATCTCAGTGAGGCCGCCGGCGGCCATGGCGGAGGCCGATCCCACCTCGGCCTGGCAGCCCCCCTCCGCCCCCGACAGGCTGGCGAGCTTCTCGATCACCGTGCCGATGCCCCCGGCGGTGAAGAAGGCCCTCACGAGGGCTTCCTCGGGCACCTGGCGCTGGGAGGCCACCGTGAAGAGCGCCGCGGGCAGCACGCCGCAGGAACCGGCCGTGGGAGCCGCCACGATGCGCCCCATGCAGGCGTTGACCTCCGCCACTGCCAGGGCCGAGGCCAGCATCTGCGAGAAGGCGGGCCCCAGGAGGGAATGGTCTTTCGAAGCCCATTGGGAAAGCCGATAGGCGGCCCCGTCCACCATGCCGCTGGGGGAGCGCTGGGGAGCCTCCAGGCCGCGCTTCAGGGAATGCCGCATGACGGCGATGCGGGTGCGCATGAGCTCCCAGAGTTCGGCCCGGGGTCTTCCCGAGGATTGGACCTCGCGGTCCAGGAAATGCTCCGAAAGGGGGATGCCCCGGGCATTGGCGGCCCCCACATGGAATTCCAGCGTGCCTTCCCGGGGCGTCTGTGGGTTCATGTCAGCCTCCAAAGCCCAGGGCGGGGATGAAGCGCACCTGCTCGAAATGAGGCAGATGTTCGATGCTCTCCAGGACGCCGGTGGGAGGGGTCTCGTCGAGCTGGACGGCCATGAGGGCCTGGCCCCCGCGTTCGGTGCGGTGCGCCTTGAGGGTGGCGATATTGATCGCGGCGTTGGCCAGGATGGCGCCCACCACCGCCACGGCCCCTGGCCGGTCCGGATAGACCAGCAGGAGCGTGGGGTATTCCCCATCCAGGCTCACGTTGAAGCCATCGATATTCCAGACCTTGATGCGGCCGCCCCCGACGCTGCTGGCGCAGACCTCCAGGGAAGTGTCCTTGCCCTCCAGGTTCAATCGAACGGAATTGGGATGCGCGTCCCCCAAATCGCAGGTTGTGAAGTGGTATGCCAGGCCCTGTTCGGCGGCCAGTGCTGCGGAGGTGGGGATCCGCTCATCGTTGGGCAGGAGCCCGAGCAACCCGGCCAGCAGGGCCAGGGGTGTGCCGTGGCCCCCGCCTGTGGCCGCGAAGGAACCGTGCAGGCCGATCTCCGCCCGCAGGGGATCGGTCCCCAGGAGGCGCCGGGCGAATAGGCCGATTCGCACCGCCCCTGCCGTGTGGGAGCTGCTGGGGCCCACCATCACGGGACCGATCACATCGAAGATGCCCATGGTGCCTCCCTTAGTCCTCAAGGCTAGTCGCGTTCCCCTGCGACAAGGATCACCGCGCCCGCGCTACAATCCGCCCATGGAGACCCAGCCTCAATCCCCCGTGCCCTCCGAGGTGGAATTCTGCCTGGAGCTGGGGCGTTGCCTCCAGGCCTTCGGGACACCCGCCCATCGCCTGGAGGCCACCCTCTCCAGGATCTGTCGTCGCTTCGGCCTGCAGGGTCAGTTCTTCGCCTTCCCGACGGGCTTCCTGGCCACCATCTCCGGCGAGCAGTTCCAGCGCACCACGGTGGAGCGCGCCCCCAACGGTGATATGGAACTGGAGAAGCTCACCAAGCTGCAGTGGATCACCGATTCTGTTCTGGAAGGCCGTCTGGATGCCTCCCAGGCCTCCGAAGCCCTGCGCCTCCTGGTGAACTCCAGACCCCGCTACGGACAGACCCCGCGTGTGCTGGCCTACGGTGCGGCCTCGGCCAGCGCCGTGTGGTTTTTCGGGGGCGCCTGGCGCGAGGCTCTGTTGGCCCTGGTGCTGGGGCTCCTCACGGGCCTGCTAGAGGCCCGCTCCCGGAAGAACCGCACCCTCGGGTACCTCTTCAATCTCGTGGCGGCGGGCTTCGTGGCCTTCCTTTCGCTCCTGGCGGCGCGATGGGTGCCCTCCCTCTCGGCCTCCGTGCCCACCCTGGCGGGGCTCATCGTGCTGGTGCCGGGGCTGGGTTTCCTGGTGGCCATGAACGAACTGGCCACCAGCAATCTGGTGGCGGGCACGGCCCGGCTGGCCGGGGTGGGGATGATCTTCCTCCAGCTGGCCTTCGGCGTGGCCCTGGGTCAGCGCCTGGGGCAGCTCGTCACCGGGCCTGTGGTGGCACCCCTCCTGGAGGTCACACCCCTGTGGATCCTGCTGCCGGCCCTGGTGGTGTGGGCCATGGCCTTCCTGGTGATCTTCCAGGCCATGCCCGACGATGCGTTCTGGATCGTCATCGCCTGCGTGGTGGGTTTCTTTGCGGCGCGCCTCGGCGCTCATTTCCTGGGCGGGCCCTTCGGGGCAGGGTTGGGGGCCTGGGTCCTGGGTTCGGGGAGCCATCTCCTGGCCAAGCTGCGGGAACGTCCCCCCTGGGTGACGCTCCTGCCGGGGATCATGCTGCTGGTGCCGGGCAGCGTCGGTTTCCGCAGCCTCGACTACGTGATGAACAAACAGATCCTCACCGGACTGGATACGGCCTTCCAGATGGTCTTCCTCGCCGTGGCCATGCTGATGGGGCTGCTGCTGGCCAATCTGACCGTGCGGTCCAAGGAACTGCTCTAGCTCGGGTCCTTCTGTGACCACACTTCAGGACTAGAGCACTCTCAGGATGGGCGCCAGCGGAGTGTTCTCGGGGTCTCCCGCATAGCGCACCCGCTCCAGGAACAGACCGGAAGAGGGGGCCGCCTTCTCCGCCCAATGGAGGGTGGCTTGGGGGGTGGGGTGCTCCAGGTCCTTCAGGATTTGGGCGGGCCTTTCCTTGCCCTGGGCGCATGCCACGGCCGCGCCGACCATCCGGCGGGCCTGGCGCCGGAGGAAGAAACCCGCCGTCAGGCGCAGCAACACCAGGGAGCCTTCGATCTTCAGTTCGCAGCCCTTGATCTGGACATGGGGATCCTCGCCGGGCTCCAGATCTGCGAAGGCCGTGGCGTCATGGTTGCCTGTGAAGAGGCCCCAGGCCTCCTCCAACCGGGCCAGTTCAAGGCGCCCCTTGACCCACCAGAGCATGGACTTGCCGAAGGCGCTGCGCCGGAGGCTCAGCTGGTAGAGGTAGCTCCGCTCGATGGCATCGTGGCGGGCATGAAAAGAGGTGCTGCAGGGCTCGATGGCCGCGACCGCCAGGTCCGAAGGCAGGCCCTCGTCGAAGATCCGCTGGAGATCATGGGGTCGGGGGGCCTGGGCCGAGGGTAAATGGAGATGGGCGATCTGGCCGAGGGCGTGGACCCCGGCATCCGTGCGCCCGGAGCCCCCCAGGGTGATGACCCGGTGGCCCGCCTGTTCGAGCACGCGCTCCAGGGTGCCGGTGACGGTGCGGACGCCCTGGGCCGTCTGCTGCTCACCCTGCTTCTGCCATCCGTGATAGCGGGACCCGTCGTATTCGACCCTCAGGCGATAGGCCACCCGGCCGTCACCGCCGGATGGAGCGCCAGTCCTACTGGGGGGGCGGCTCGTGCCGCGACGGCTCTCGCGGTTGCCGATGCGGCCCTTCATGATGCGGGGAGGACCTTGCGGACCTCGGCGAGAAAATGATCGGGATCGTGGATGGGCTTGGCGATGTAGTGCTCCGCGCCGGTCTCGGCCAGGAAGCGTTCCCGGTCGCCAAACATCGTATGGGCCGTGGCGAGGATGACGGGGACCTTGGCGGTCTCAGGGTTTTGCTTAAGGAGCTTGGTGATGAAAACACCATCCACCTTGTGGCCCTCAAAAGTGGAACGGGTGAGGCTGATATCCATGACGATGGCATCCACTTCCCCCGAACGGGCGAATGCGAGAATCTCGTCCACATCCTCGCTGACGAGCACCTCGTAGCCGCCCTTGCGGGTGAGGACGATCTTCATGAATTTCACGTTTATCGCATCGTCCTCGACGAGGAGGATCTTTTGGGTCATGGGACTTCCCTTGGAGCAGTCCCCATCATACCCACCTCATCGCGTGCGCCCGGATCGACAATTTTCAAGGACGGTCAGGACAGAATCGGGAATCTTCAGGTTCCCGCGGCCCCGGCCCAGTTCCAGGCCAGGCTTCATGGCCCCGTGGTAGTCGCTGCCCCCGCTGGGGGCCATGCCGAGCCTCTCGGCCAGTGCGAGAAAGCGGCGCTGCTCTTCGGGGCCGTACTCGCTGTAGTAGGCCTCGAAGCCATCGAGGCCCATGGTGCGAAGTTCCAGCATCGCTTCGTCCCAGACGAATCGCCCCCCGTTGAAGCGGCCGGGGTGGGCCGCGATGGCCACGCCGCCGGCCTCGTGGATCCACTGGGTGGCCTCCCGGGGGCTCAGTTCCTGGAAGGGCACGAAGGCCGAGCCGCCCTCGCCCAGGAGCCTCCGGTGGGCCTCCTGAGGGGTGGGGACCACGCCCATGGCGGCCAGCAGCTTGGCGAAATGGGTGCGGGAGATCAGATCCGTGGGCGCGCAGGCCTTGAGGGCCTGTAGGGTGATGGGGATGCCCAGGGCCTGGAGGCGGGCGAGGAGCGAATGGTTCCGCGTATGGCGGCGTTCCCGGAGCTCCTGAATGCGGGCGCGGAAGAGCGCGTCTTCCGAGTCGAAGAGGAGCCCTAGGAGGTGCATCTCCCGCCCCAGGAATCGACAGCTCAGCTCCACGCCGGTGAGGAGCCGCGTCTTCACCCTGGGCTGAGCGGCGAGGAAGCGGGGCAGCCCTCCGATCGTGTCGTGGTCGGTGAGGGCCAGGGCCGTGAGGCCCATCTCGTCAGCCTTGATGGCCAGTGTCTCCGGGGCGTCGACCCCATCGCTGAAGAGGGAGTGGCAGTGGAGGTCTAACATTTGGTGGCCTTCCCGTTCGCCCGGTATAGCGCCGCCAGCACCACGGCCACGGCCTGGAAGAGATCCGGTGGGATGAGGCGATTGACGTCCAGGGGTTCCAGTGTGGCAAGCAAATCGGGGTCGCGCTGGATGGGGACCCCATGCTTCTGGGCCAGTTCGAGGATGCGATCGGCCAGGCAGCCTTGGCCCTTGGCCACGAGCCGAGGGGCCGCGTCCAGGAAGGGGGCTTCGGGCTGGTAGCGGAGGGCTACGGCACTGGGGCGGCGGGAACGGGGCATATACAAGGCGGGGGGCCGAAGCCCCCCGCGTCCTTGGTTACTGGGCGAAGTCGTGTTCGGTTTCCGGGTCTTCCAGCTCGTCCATGGCCAAGCGGTGGAAGATCTGAACATCGGCCAGGGACATCAGGCTGATGTAGGAGAAGCCGCTGAAGAAGAGCCAGAGGAAGGGCACGGAAGCCCACTTGCGGATCCAGATGGCGCCCAGCAGGGCCGCGAAATAGTAGACCGCGAAGCCCAGATCCAGGAAGGTGATGAGGTTCTTGGGCACCTTGTAGGCCTTCCTGCTGGTGGTGGCGTGGCCGTTCTCATCCACGCCCAGTTTGGGAGTGCGCTTGAACTCGATATCGTTGGTGAAGAAGCCCTCGAAGACGGCCTTGGTTTGGTTCAGGCCGAGCCCGATCCCGAGGCTCATGAGCCCAGGGAGATATTTCAGGCGCTTGATCCAGTCCTTGTTGTTCTTCACTTCCCGCTGGGAGAGGCCGAAGTAGACGCCCACGCTCACGGCGTTGAGGAGGAAGAAGGGGCCGTCGGTCGCGATCAGGACATACCAGGGGGTTCCCGCCCGGAGGATCATGCAGGGCACCATGATGATCGCGAGGATCACCATGAGGATGTAGTTGCAGTTGGCGGAGAGGTGGAACCAGCACTCCAGCTTGGTATGCAGGCTGGCGTCGCTGGTCCAGATGGTCTTCATGAGCTTGCGGATGACCTGGGCGTTGCCCTTGGCCCAGCGGTGCTGCTGGCTCTTGAAGGCGTTGACCTCCACGGGCAGCTCGGCTGGGACAACCAGATCCTTGAGATAGACGCCCCGCCAACCCTTGAGCTGAGCGCGATAGCTGAGATCGGCATCCTCGGTGATGGTGTCATGCTGCCAACCGCCCGCATCGGCGATGGCCGCAACGCGCCACATGCCGGCGGTGCCGCTGAAGTTGAAGAAGGCATTGGAGCGGTTGCGGGCCGTGTGCTCGAAGACGAAGTGGCCGTCCAGCAGGATGGCCTGCACCTGGGTGAGGATATTAAAATCGCGGTTGAGGTGATCCCAGCAGCCCTGGATGAAGGCGACCTTGTCATCGGCGAAGTGGGGCACGGCCAGTTCGAGGAAATCCTCGGTGGGCAGGAAGTCGGCGTCGAACATGGCCACGAATTCGCCCTTGGCGCTCTTGAGGCCGTTGTTGAGGGCGCCGGCCTTGTAGCCCGTGCGGTCATCGCGGTGGATGTAGGCGATGTCGAAGCCCAGGGCCCGATACTTGTCGCAGACGGCCTGGGCCACCTGGACGGTGTTATCCGTGGAATCGTCCAGGAGCTGGATCTCCAGCTTCTCCTTGGGCCAGCGCATCTTGACGACGTAGTCCATGAGGCGCTCGACGACGTTCATCTCGTTGAAGACCGCCAGCTGCACCGTCACATGGGGGCGATAGTCGGGGCCACCCTTGGGCTGGGGGACATCCTTCTTGTGCCGGAAGTAGAGCATGAGCATGTAGAGCCGGTGCGCACCGTAGATGCTCAGCACGGTCAGGATGCCCCAGTAGAGGACGAGAATGGATGTCTTGAAGATGGCCATGGCGAAAATGAGCCCCCGGTATCGAGTCTGCACACTGGCAGACGACGGATTATTCTGACACCACTATTTGGAAAAACCCCTGTGATTTTTTACCGATTCCCAGGCCTTTCCGGGATAGGATTTCGAAAGTTTTAAAGCGAGCCGGCATGAACGACGCGGACAACCTTCCCAGGATGATCGGGCGCTATGAGATCAAGCGCCTCCTGGGGGCTGGGGCCATGGGCAGTGTCTACCTGGCTGAGGATCCCCGGATCAAGCGCAAGCTCGCCATCAAGGTCGTGAAGCTGGATGCCCTTCGCAGCGAAAGCGATCGCAGTGATTTCCTGCTCCGCTTTCAGCGGGAGGCCGAGGTCTCGGGTGTCCTCAACGACCCCGGTATCGTCACCATCTATGATGTGGGCGATAGCGAGGTGGGCCCCTTCCTGGCCATGGAATTCGTCGCAGGGAAGCCTCTGGACGCCTACATCAAGTCCGGCGAGCTGCTCGCCATGGATCTGGGGACCAAGCTGCGCATGGCCGCCGGAGTCGCCGCGGCCCTGGATCATGCCCACAGCCACGGCATCATCCACCGGGATGTGAAGCCCGGCAATGTGATGATCACCGAGGAAGGGCGGCCCAAGCTCATGGACTTCGGCATCGCCAAGCGCGAGGATGCCAGCCTCACTCAGACGGGGACCTTCCTGGGCACGCCGAGCTATGCGAGCCCCGAGCAGATCAAGGAGGGCCACGCCACCATCCGCTCCGATGTCTTCAGTTTCGGCGTGATGGTCTTCGAAATGCTCTCCGGCACCCTCCCCTTCCCGGGCACCTCCATCAATACCATCCTCTACCGCATCGTCAACGAGCCGCCCCTGGAGGTGAAGCCGCCGGTGCTGGGGCTCCTGGCGGAAGGCTGGCAGCGGATCTTCGCTCGGGTGCTGGCCAAGAATGCCGACGAACGCTATTCGAACTGCGCGGCCTTCGTCCGGGACCTGCTGGAGGCCGCCACCGAACTGCCCAAGGATCTGCGGATGGAGATCATGGGCCTGTTGAAACTCAGCGGTCCGGCGGCCCCCCCGATCCTCACCCGGGCCCACGAGGAGACCCTGTACCTGCCCCCCCCCAAGCCCCGCAAGGCCCTGGGGCCGCGCTTGGCCCTGGGTGCCCTGGTCCTGGTGGCGCTGGGGGCCGGGGGCTATCTGCTCTTCCTGAAGGGGGGCGCCACCGTGACGCTGCGGGTGGAACCCGCCGCGAAGATCTTCCAGGGTGGGCAGGAAGTGGGCCCCACGGGCGTCCCCCATCCCATGAAGGCCGGTGAGAAGGTGACGCTGCGCCGGGAGGGCTTCGAACCCTTCGATTACACCTTCCAGGGGGGTGACACGGCCCCCAAGTTGGCTCTGAAGCCCCGGATCACCGAGGAAGTGCTGCGCACGTTGCCCGAAGGCGCCGCCGTCGTGATGGACGGCCGGGTCCTGGAAGGTGCAACGCCCCTTCATGTGAAGGCCTGGGATCAATCCAAGCGCCATGACATCACCTTCACCCATGCCCGGGAGGCGAAGACGCTGCTCACCCAGTTCCTGGAGGGCGAGGCCCCCGGAAACCAGGTGTATACCCTGGTCTCCCCCGCCGAGGCCGCCACTACCGGCGAGGCCAAGACCGTGGACGCCAATAGTCCGGGCTTCCTCAAGGTGGCCGGCGAATTCAGTGTGCACGTGCGCCTCGATGGCCGGGAGCTGGGTGAGACGGGTGGAAGTGGGAAATTGAGTCTCCCCCCCGGGACACACAGGGTCGAACTCTCCAATCCGAAGGTCTTCTTCAAGGAGACTCGTACCCTCACGATCCAGCCTGGCCAGCCTTGTTCCATCAGCCTGCCGGGCCTGGCCAGTATCACGGTGGAGACCTTCCCCGGCTCCGGGACCGTGATCATCGATGGCCTGTTCACGTCCATCGATAGCGATGGCGGCACGGCCATCCGTGTGGTCAAGGGACCCCATACCGTGAGCATCCAGGGCCGCGGCGGCTCCCACTCGGTGGATGTGAGGGGCGATCAGGCCGTGAAGTTCCGGATCTGAAAAGGGCTCTTTTCACCGCGAAGCGCAAAGGGAGAGAGGCCGAAACGGCGGGCTCAGCAGCTTGCTGATCCCTGTCCATTCTTGGCGGTGGGAACTCCTTGTGGCCCTAGGGAACTTCGCCTCCGCGTTAGTCCATGCGGTAGTTCGGGGCTTCCTTGGTGATCATCACGTCGTGGGCGTGGCTCTCCCGCAGGCCCGAACCCGTGATCTGCACGAAGGTGGCCTTGGCGTGGAAGTCGGCGATATTCTTGCCGCCCACCAGCCCCATGCCCGCCCGCAGCCCGCCCAGGAGCTGGGTGACGAGATCGGCGACCCGGCCCTTGTAGGGCACCTGGCCTTCGATGCCCTCGGGCACGAGCTTGGCGTCCTCTCGGCCCTCCTGGAAGTAGCGGTCCTTGGATCCCTGCTTCATGGCGCCGATGGAGCCCATGCCCCGGTAGGACTTGAAGGTGCGCCCCTGGTAGAAGATGGTCTCGCCGGGGGCCTCCTCGGTGCCCGCGAAGAGGCTGCCGATCATCACGCAGTCGGCGCCCGCGGCCACGGCCTTGGCGACGTCGCCGCTGAACTTGATGCCGCCGTCGGCGATGCAGGGGACGCCCCCTTCGCGGCAGGCCCGGGAGGCTTCGGCCACGGCGGTCACCTGGGGCATGCCGGCGCCGGTGACGATGCGGGTGGTGCAGATGGAACCCGGGCCGATGCCCACCTTGATGGCGTCGGCTCCCGCCAGGATCAGATCCTTGGCGCCCTGGTACGTGGCCACGTTGCCCGCGATCAGCTGAGTGCCCGGGAAGGCCTGCTTGATCTGCCGCACGGCTTCGAGCACGCCCTTGGCGTGCCCGTGGCTGGAATCGAGACAGAGCACATCGACCTTGGCCTTCACGAGAGCTCCGGCGCGCTCCAGGAGATCGTGTCCCACGCCGATGGCGGCGCCGACCCGCAGGCGGCCCATGGCGTCCTTGCAGGCGTTGGGGTAGTTGATGGACTTCTCGATGTCCTTGACGGTGATGAGGCCCTTCAAGGCGCCTTCGTCATCGACCACCAGCAGCTTCTCGATGCGGTGCTGCTGAAGCTTGACCTTGGCCTGCTCCAGCGTGGTGCCCACGGAGACCGTCACCAGCGGCTGCTGGGTCATGCGATCCCGGACCAGGAGATCGAGGTTGGTCTCGAAGCGGAGATCCCGGTTGGTGAGGATGCCCACCAGCTTTCCCTTTTCCACCACGGGGACGCCGGAGATCTTGAACTTGGCCATCATCTCCTCGGCCTCCCGGATGGGGGCGTCGGGGCGGATGGTGATGGGATCGGTGATCATGCCGGATTCCGAACGCTTGACCCGATCGACTTCCTCGGCCTGGCGCGCGATGGAGAGGTTCTTGTGGATGATGCCGAGGCCCCCCTGCTGGGCCAGGGCGATGGCCAGGCGGCCTTCGGTGACGGTATCCATGGCCGAGGAGATCAGGGGAATCCGGAGATGGATCTCCCGGGTCAGCTGGGTGGCCAGATCCACTTGATTGGGGTGGACCTCGGAGGGGCCGGGGACCAGCAGCACATCGTCGAAGGTCAGGGCTTGCATGAGGGGCAAGGTCAGCATCGGAACCTCGAAACTGGGTCCGCTGCACGCGGAGCCTTGCAGGACATGATTGCATGGCAGACCCCTTCACGAAAGATGGGCGACTGATGTCGCCCATCTTTGTGACGGGTGTATCAAGGGGGTCTCCGGACCGCAGGACCCGCTTCGGTTAAAAGTTCTCCGCCACGGGTTCGAAGTAGGCCTGGGGATGCAGGCAGACGGGGCAGGCCTTGGGGGCCGTGGTGCCCTCGTGGATGTGGCCGCAGTTCCGGCAGCGCCAGTAGATCTTCTCGCCCCGCTGGAAGACGGTGCCATTGACCACGTGATCCAGGAGGCGCTGGAAGCGGGCCTCGTGCTCCTTTTCGACCTTGGAGATCCATTCGAAGGCCTTGGCCGCCTCCAGGAAGCCCTCCTCACGGGCGATTCGGGCGAATTCCGGATAGAGGGCGGTCCATTCTTCGTTCTCGCCGCTGACGGCGGCCCGGAGCTGGGCGGCGGTATCCCCGGCCACGATGGGGTATCCGGCTGTGATCTCCAGGGCTCCGGGAGCGAGGCTCGCCAAGTGTTTGTAGAAGAGCTTGGCGTGTTCCTTTTCGTTGAGGGCGGTCTCCTCGAAGATGGCGGCCACGTGCTCCAGGCCCTCCTTGCGGGCAATGCCGGCGGCGAAGGTGTAGCGGTTGCGAGCTTGGCTCTCGCCTGCGAAGGCCTTGAGCAAGTTCTGGGCTGTTCGGGAGCTCTTGAGATCCATGGAATCTCCTTTGGGTCGCGACAGTGTCGCAGGGAATATGATGCGCGGGGCGCGGGGAAGAGAATACTCCTCTTTGGGTGGGGGTATTCCCAGGCCTGGTCCCGGAAAACCGGGATTTCCGAGCTGTAGCAATTAGCACAGCTTCCCCCTGAAACATGGCCCGCCCTTGCCAAGAACCCTTCTAACTTCTAGACTCGCGCTTGTGAGGCGGCGCAGCCGAGGCGACCGTGCCGTCTCCCCTATATCGAATTCCAACGCAACCGAGTAGGAGGATACTCATGGCCCAACGCCGCATGGTGACCCTCGATGGGAACGAAGCCACAGCTTCGGTCGCCCATCGTACCAACGAAGTCATCGCGATTTACCCGATCACCCCCTCGTCGAACATGGGCGAGTGGTCCGACGAATGGAGTTCCCAGGGCAAGAAGAACATCTGGGGCACCGTTCCTTCCGTGGCTGAGATGCAGTCCGAGGGCGGCGCCGCTGGCGCGGTCCACGGGGCCCTCCAGGCGGGTTCGCTGACGACCTCCTTCACGGCCTCCCAGGGCCTCCTGCTCTTTATCCCGATCATGTACAAGATCGCCGGTGAGCTGACGCCCTTCGTGCTGCACGTGACGGCCCGCACCATCGCCACCCACGCGCTCTCCATCTTCGGCGATCACAGCGACGTGATGGGATGCCGCCAGACCGGCTTCGCCATGCTGTCCTCCGATAGCGTCCAGCAGGCCCACGATTTCGCGCTGATCAGCCAGAGTTCCACCCTGCGCAGCCGCGTGCCCTTCATGCACTATTTCGACGGCTTCCGCACCAGCCACGAGATCAACAAGATCGAGATGCTCAACGACGAGGACCTCCGGTTCATGGTGACCGATGAGCTCGTCGCTTCCCACCGCCAGCGCGCCATGACGCCGGACAAGCCCCAGATCCGCGGCACGGCCCAGAACCCGGACGTGTTCTTCCAGGCTCGGGAGGCTTGCAACACCTACTACGCCGCCACTCCCGGCATCGTGCAGGAGGAGATGGACAAGTTCGCGAAGCTGACGGGCCGTCAGTACCAGCTCTTCGAATACTTCGGCGCCCCGGATGCCGAGCGCGTGATCATCGTCATGGGCTCCGGCGCCGATGTGGCCCACGAGTACGTGGAGTGGGCCCAGGCCAAGGGCGAGAAGCTCGGCCTCCTCAAGGTCCGGCTCTTCCGTCCCTTCTCCATCGAGCACTTCGTCCACGCGCTGCCCAAGACCGTCAAGAAGATCGCCGTCCTGGATCGCTGCAAGGAGCCCGGCACCCTTGGCGAGCCCCTCTACATGGACGTGATCACCGCGCTGAGCGAGGCCCGGGAAACGGGCACCACCACCCTGAATCCTCGGGTGATCGGGGGCCGCTACGGCCTCTCCAGCAAGGAATTCACCCCCGCCATGGTCAAGGCCATCTATGACGAGCTCGCCAAGGATGCCCCCAAGAAGCACTTCACCGTGGGCATCAACGACGATGTCACGCACACCAGCCTGTCGGTGGACATGGACTTCGATATCGAAGCGGCGGATGTGAAGCGGGCCATGTTCTTCGGCCTGGGTTCCGATGGCACCGTGGGCGCCAACAAGAACTCCATCAAGATCATCGCCGAGGAGACCTCCAACTACGGTCAGGGCTACTTCGTCTACGACTCCAAGAAGGCCGGTGCCATCACCACCTCCCACCTGCGCTTCGGGCCCCGGAAGATTCGCTCCGCCTACCTCATCCGCAAGGCCAACTTCATCGCCTGCCACCAGACCAGCTTCCTCGAGAAGTACGACATGCTCTGCAATGCCGGCGAGGGCGCGACCTTCCTGCTCAATACCCCCTACAGCAAGGACGAGGTCTGGAGCACCCTGCCCAAGGAAGTGCAGGAATCCATCCTCACCAAGAAACTGAAGTTCTTCGTCATCGATGCCTACGAAGTGGCCAAGGCCACCGGCATGGGCGTGCGCATCAACACCATCATGCAGACCTGCTTCTTCGCCATCTCCGGCGTACTGCCCAAGGACGAGGCCATCGAGCAGATCAAGAAGGCCATCAAGAAGTCCTACACCAAGAAGGGCGAGGCGGTCGTTCAGAAGAATTTCGCCGCCGTGGATCACACGTTGGCCCATCTCCACGAAGTGAAGGTGCCCGCCTCCGTGAACGCCACCCACTGCATGCCGCCCTTCGTGAGTGACGCGGCGCCTGAGTTCACCAAGAAGGTCCAGGCCGTGATGATGGCCGGCCAGGGCGATCTCCTGCCCGTCAGCGCCTTCCCCGTGGATGGCACGTGGCCCATGGGCACCACCCAGTGGGAGAAGCGCAATATCGCCCTCGAGATCCCCGTCTGGGACAAGTCGATCTGCATCCAGTGCAACAAGTGCGCGATGATCTGCCCCCACGCCGCCATTCGGCCCAAGGTCTACGATCCCGCTAGCCTGGCCAAGGCGCCCGCGACCTTCAAGAGCGTCGACTACAAGGGCAAGGAGTTCCCGGGCCAGAAGTTCACCATCCAGGTGGCTCCCGAGGATTGCACCGGCTGCGGCATCTGCGTCAGCGTCTGCCCCGCCAAGGACAAGACCAACCCCCAGCACAAGGCCATCGACATGGCTTCGCAGATGCCTCTGCGCGAAGCGGAAGCCGAGAACTACGCGTTCTTCCTCGAACTTCCCGAAGCCGATCGCACGACTCTCAAGGCCGACGTGAAGGGCACGCAGTTCATGCAGCCCCTCTTCGAGTTCAGCGGCGCCTGCGCGGGCTGCGGCGAGACCCCCTACATCAAGCTGCTCACCCAGCTCTTCGGGGACAGGGCCGTCATCGCCAATGCGACGGGCTGCTCTTCCATCTATGGTGGCAACCTGCCCACGACGCCCTACACTGTCAACAAGGACGGCCGCGGTCCCGCCTGGTGCAACAGCCTCTTCGAGGACAACGCCGAATTCGGTTACGGCATGCGTCTGTCCCTGGACAAGAACCGTGACCAGGCCCTCGAGATGTTGACCCGCCTGGCCCCCAGCCTCGGCGACGCACTGGTGGCAGGCATCGCCAACGCCGACCAGAGCACGGAAACAGGGATCAAGGCCCAGCGCGAGCGCGTGGTGGCCCTCAAACAGAAGCTCTCGACCATCAAAACTCCCGAGGCCCGCTGGTTCGAACTCATCGCCGACTACCTGGTGAAGAAGAGCCTC
Source organism: uncultured Holophaga sp. (assembly GCA_963664825.1). Classification (GTDB taxonomy): domain Bacteria; phylum Acidobacteriota; class Holophagae; order Holophagales; family Holophagaceae; genus JAYREN01. The sequence continues at coordinate 690,398 of OY761614.1, read as the reverse complement.
TGGATCGTGGGTGGCGACGGATGGGCCTATGACATCGGCTACGGCGGTCTCGATCATGTCATCGCCCAGGGCCGCAACGTGAACATCCTGATCCTCGATACCGAGGTCTACTCCAACACCGGTGGCCAGGCCTCCAAGTCCACGCCCATCGGCGCCTCTGCCAAGTTCGCCATGGCCGGTAAGACCCAGCCCAAGAAGGATATGGCGATGATCGCCATGTCCTATGGCAACGTCTATGTGGCCAAGGTCGCCATGGGAGCCAAGGACGCGCAGGTGGTCAAGGCCTTCCAGGAAGCGGAGAGCTTCGATGGTCCCTCGATCATCCTGGCCTACAGCCACTGCATCGCCCACGGCATCGATCTGGTCAACGGCTGCGAACAGCAGAAGCTGGCGGTGGATTCCGGCCATTGGCCCCTCTTCCGCTACGACCCCCGCCGCATCGAGCAGGGCGAAGCCCCGCTGCAGATGGATAGCCCCGCTCCGAAGATCGAGCTGGGCACCTACGTCCGCAACGAGACCCGCTACCGCATGGTCGAGCAGGTGAACCCCGAGCGCTTCCGGCATCTCCTGGCCATGGCTCAGCGCGAAGTGACCAACCGTTTCGCCACTTACGAGAACATGGCCAAGCTGACCATGCCCGTGAAGAACGTGGACGGCGAGTAGTTCCAGAACGCTGCATAGGTTCGAGGGCACGACCATCCGGATTTTCGGAAGGCCGTGCCCTCGGGCTATGAGGCCGCATTCCCTCCTCCATGGAGTTCGTCCGTGATCCATTCCTTGCCCCTCGGTTTCGATCGCCACACCCATGTCTCCCTCTACGCCGCCCTCGGGGGCTGTCCCAGCCTGGCCGGGCTCGGGAGAGGGGAGGCCCTCGCCCTGCTTAAGGGCCTGCCCCAGGACCGCCTGAATGTGGTGCCCGGCTGGCACAGCGGTCGCCTTCCCTTCGCAGCCGCCGAGTTGGACGCTCTGCCGCCCCTGCTCCTGGTGAATTTCAGCCTGCACGGTTTCCGCCTGAACCCTTCCGGTGAGAGGCTCCTGCGGGAGCTGGAGCCGGGAGTGGTGGAGCGGAGCGGGGATCCCGCCTGGTGCGAGCGCAACCTGCCCCGCCTCCTCTCCCTCTACGGGAGGCTCGCGCGCCTGGATGCCTCCAAGCTGGCGGCCTTCCTGGCGCAGCTGGAAGCCCTTGGCATCGGCGCCGCCGAGGACATGCTGCTCATGGACGCGGAGGCCTGGCGCGTGATGAGGTACGCCGGGCCCTGCCGTTTCTGGGCCAGTCCGGAGCTCTTCCTGGCCCTTCCCCTGGAAGCCCAGCGGGAGGCCCAGGGCCTCAAGCTCTTCGCCGACGGAGCCATCGGAGCCCGCACGGCCGCCCTCTCGGAACCCTACCTGGACGGTCGTCCGGGGATGCTCCTCTGGGAGAGTGAGGCCTTCCTGGAGGAATTGGCGCGCCTCCATCCCCTGGGCAAGGCCCTGGCCATCCATGCCATCGGGGATCTGGCCATCGAGCGGGTGATCCAATGCCTGGAACGCGCGGCAGGGGAGGGCCTCGCTTTCACCGGCATCCGCATCGAGCACGCCCAGTTCATCACGGAGTCCCAGGCGCGCCGGGCCCGGGATCTGGGCCTCACGCTCTCCATGCAGCCCAATTTTTCCAGCGATAGCGTGGACTACGCGGACCGCCTAGGCGAGTCCTGGCGGGAGGCCAATAACCCCTTCCGCATGCTCATCGATCGGGTGGGGTTCCAACCCGGAAAGGATCTCCTCTTCGGCTCCGATGGCATGCCCCATGGCCTGGAATACGCCCTCCAGTGGAGCCTCTTCCCGGCCTTCGAGGGCCAGCGCCTAAGCCTGGATGAATTGCGCGCCGGGTACGGCATCCCGGAGGGAGAAGGCCCCTTCCGTGTGGAGATCGACCAGGCAAGGCGCACCGTGAGGACCTGCCGGACGGAGTCTCACCGCAAGAACGCTGAGAACGCTGAGAACGCCGAGAAAGACTGGAAACATCAGGATGCCTGCCCCATCTCTTTGCGGTCTTCGTGCTCTTCGCGGTGAAAAGGACCCGATCGGGCTGGGGATGTTGGCTTTCGGATTGGTGCTCGCAGCCGGCTCGAACTGGCGAAGTCGATGCGGGTGGCAGAGCAGGCTCCAGTGGAGCCTGCGCCGCCGGGCCCCCGCACGACTGAGCAACAAGGGTCGATGCGGGTGGCACCGCCGGTCGAATCACTCCTTTGATTTTGCTTAGTGATTGGTGCTCGCAGCCGGACTCGAACCGGCACGCCCTTGCGGGCAATGGATTTTAAGTCCACGGCGTCTGCCATTCCGCCATGCGAGCCGCCTTATTAGCCTAGCCTGGATGCGGGTTCCTGGAATACGGGTTTGCCCGAATCCAGGGAACGGAATGCGGACGTGGGTGGTGGATGACTTTTCATCCGAGGGCCGCTCAGGGGAATTGCCCAGGAGTTTGGGGCTTTCTGGATTAGCATGGGCTTTTCTGGAGGCGTCATGCGGCCCGTGGAGCCTCGGCTGGAACCCGGTGAGTATGCTGTCCTGGTGGAACAGGCTCCAATCCTGATCTGGCGGGCGGGGACGGATGGCTTGTGTGATTACTTCAACCAACGGTGGTTGGATTTCACGGGACGTCCCATGGCCCAAGAGATTGGGAACGGCTGGGCAGAGGGGGTGCATCCGGAGGACCTCCAGCGCTGTCTGGATATCTACATGGACCATTTTCATCGCCGGGCCCTTTTCGAGATGGAATATCGCTTGCGACGCCACGACGGCGCCTGGAGATGGATCCTCGACCGGGGCGTCCCCATGTATCGCCCGGATGGCACGTTTGGAGGCTACATCGGGAGCTGCACCGATATCACCGAGCGCGTGGAGGCCCAAGCGGCTCTGGCCGAGTCCCAGGCATCCCAAATTCGGACGCTTCAGGGCCTACTGCCCATTTGCATGGTCTGCAAGAAAATCAAGAACGACCAAGGCTATTGGGAAATTCTCGAGCAGTATCTCCACGAACACTCGGAGGCGGATTTCAGCCACGGCCTTTGTCCGGAATGCTATCCAATCTACCGCGACAAGCTGAAGAAGGAGGCTGAAGGGCTGCGAAGCGAAGGCTTGGTTTAGGTCGCGCAAGGTCCTACCGCACTTGCTGTCGCGGGCACCCTGGACCGCCCCTACATCACGTTTTGGCTATGATTATTCCCATGCGATTCCATTATTTGGTCCCCACGGTCTGCCTTGCCTGCGCTCTTCAAGCCCAGGTCACCTCTCCCCTGGAGGGCTCCGTGGGCTATTCCGCGTACCGGATGAGACCTGTCCACGGGGTTGCCCGCACCCTGGACGGGGCCTTCGTCGGGGGAGCCTACCACCTGGACGCCTCCTGGTCCCTGGAAGGGGTCTTGACCCTGCATGAGGGCACGGAAGCTGATGTGGTCCACCTCAAGCAGTGGATGGTCCTGGCGGGACCCCGCTACACCTTGCCCATCTCCGATCGATGGAGCGGCTTTGCCCACCTGCTCCTGGGGCGAGCCGATCTAAGGGGCAGCTCCGGTGCGCTTTCCGATCGAAGCGTCAGCTTTGTTTGCGGGCCTGGTATCGGCGTGAATGTCGCCATCACCCCCATCCTTTCCCTGCGTGGCCAGGGGGACTATTCCATCACCCGCTACGTGGACGAGACCCAGAAGAACCTGGCCTTTTCGTTGGGCGTTGTGATCCGGAAGTAGCCGCCTTGAATCCATAGAATCGGCCCTGCGGAATCTGGTTTTTTCTGCAAAATCCAGCACGGGGCATCGTACTCGACATACAATGACTGAAGCTCTTCAGCGAGGCTGGGTCCCATTGGAGAGCACACTCTCCTCAATTCCCATTCGTCAGGCGGAGCCTTGCGTCCATCGTTGATTTTGTTCTTTTCGGTAGTGGTCTTGGCTCTGGGCCAGGGCTGCGGAGGTGGCAGCAAGGGGCAGGGTGTCTTCCGTTCCCTGGACCAGCGGTTCACCCTTTCGGCTTCGCCCGCCAGTCTGGATATCCCCTCTGGGGGGAGCGGCTACCTGACGGTTTCCGTGACGCGCTACGGCGGTTTTCCGGAGGCCATCACCCTGAGTGTTCCGGGGCTGCCTTCCGGGGTGGTGGCTAGCGGCAGCGTGGCCGCCGGGGCGCTCACGGGCCGTCTGACCCTCACGGTGGCCGATGGCGTGAGCGCCCAGTCCCTGGGGAACCTAGTGCTCACGGGGACCTCCGGCAGTCGAGTCCAGACCATCCCCCTCGAGCTCAGTGTGCTGGCCGCGTTGCCACCGGCCTCTCTGCCCCCCAACCAGGTCCAGGCCTCCGGGAGCCTGCAGACCGGTGGAAATCTCGCGAACCAGGCTGTAGCCCTGGAACCGCTGGGGGCTACGACCGCCCATGACAGCACCGGGAACCTGGAAGTCCGTCACGGCTTCCTCCCTGAACCCCAGCCCAGCAACCCCTGACCTTTTCACGGATTCTGAGAATACCCATGCGACACGCCTTCCTTAGCTCCCTTGCCCTGGCCCTGACGAGCCAGATCGTCTTTGTGGTCCATGCGGGGAGCGCGATCCCCAGCCCCCAGATCGCCTACCAGGGCCGTCTTCTGGAGGGGACCTTGCCCGTGACGGGGATGCGGGTCTTCGCCTTTTCCATCCTGGATGGCTCCGGGAATGTACTCTGGACCTCAGGGGATCAGTCTCTCTCCGTGAATAGCGGGCTTTACTCCGCCGTGCTGGGGGCCAGCCCCATGACGGCGATCCCGAGTTCTCTGCTCGCTACGGGTGGTCTGAAACTGCACGTGACCGTGGGCGGCACGGCCCTCAGTCCGGACGCGGATCTGGTGCCCACCCTCCAGGCGCGCTCGGCCTTCGAGGTCACAGGCGCCTTCGCGGGGGATGTGGAGGGCACCCAGAGCGCCATGTCCGTGAAAAAGATCGCGGGCTACCCCCTGGAACTGAGCAGTACGCCCAGCGCCGGCCAGTCCCTGGTCTTCGATGGCACGAACTGGATCGCTTCCGCCGTCGCCGGTGTGGCAGGGCCTCAAGGGCCCGTCGGTCCCGCAGGGCCTGCGGGTGCCCAGGGACCTCAGGGACCTCAAGGTCCCCAGGGTGTGGGGCTGATGGGTCCTGTTGGAGCCCCCGGGGCTGCGGGTGCGACGGGAGTGCAAGGCCCCCCAGTCACCTTCAAGGGCGCCTGGGACAGGACGACACCCTTTGTGATTGGTGATGCCGTTTCCGAAAATGGGACGAGCTACATCTCATTGGTGAATGGGAATTCAGGCAACGACCCCGTCACGGATATTGCGACGGGCGGTGGGACGAAATGGGCTGTGCTCGCCAAGGCGGGTTTGGCGGGCACAGCGGGCACCGTTGCGGTTGGGACCGTGGCCACTGGCCCTGCCGGAACTTCGGCATCCGTCACCAATGCGGGCACCTCCAGCGCCGCCGTGCTCAACTTCACGATTCCCGCGGGCGCAACCGGAGCGACTGGGCCGGCGGGCCCTCAAGGTCCCCAGGGTGTGGGGCTGATGGGTCCTGTTGGAGCCCCCGGGGCTACGGGTGCGACAGGAGTGCAAGGCCCCCCAGTCACCTTCAAGGGCGCTTGGAGCAGTTCGGTGACCTACGCTGTTGGTGATGCGGTTTCCGAAAAGGGGACGAGCTACATCGCCCTTACGGGCAACAATTACAACATTAACCCTGTGACGGATGTGGCTGGAAGCGGGACTTATTGGGCTGTGCTCGCCTTGGCGGGTTCCACGGGCACGGTTTCGGTTGGAACCACGACCACTGGCCCTGCCGGAACTTCGGCATCCGTCACCAATGCGGGGACCTCCGGCTCGGCCATACTCAACTTCACGATTCCCCAGGGCGCAATCGGAGCGACGGGTGCAACCGGGGCGACGGGTGCAGCGGGTCCCAAAGGCGATCAAGGTATTACGGGTGCAGCGGGAGCGGCGGGTTCCAAAGGCGATCAAGGCCCTCAAGGCCCTCCTGTGGCCTTCAAGGGCGCCTGGAGCGTTTCGGCGAACTACGCTATTGGTGATGCCGTTTCCAACGATGGGACGAGTTACATTGCCTTAATCGCCAATACCGGCGTGACTCCGAGTGCTGGTGCGACGTGGTCTGTGCTCGCCTCGAAGGGCGCTGATGGCACCAAGGCATACAGTAATTACCTGAAGCTTAGCGGAGGGTCCGGTAGTGTCCCCCCCGGTGGGATGAGCACGGTCAGCTTCTTAACGCCCACGGGGATTTGCGCCAGTGGGACTTGGTCGCCAGGGCTTAACTCCTTCACGGTCGGCACTGCGGGGATCTTCAGTGTCACCTTTCATGGGAATTTAACAAGTTCATCCGCAGGAACAATCGCCTATCCAGGCATTCGAATCATGAAGAGTGGAAACACCTTGGCAGCGGTTCTTGGCACCACAAACTCTACTGTTGAGGTTTACGATGGCACGGTGACCTATGTAGGCCCCTTGGCTCCCACGGATGCCATCCAGTTCGTTGTGGATGACGGTGGTAGTGGGGTGAACTTCAGCGTTAATTCTTCGGCCTCATACGCCGTGATCGTGGGCTTCTAAGCTTGCCCACCCTTTATCTCAACATGATCGTCAAAAACGAGGCGCCAGTCATCCGGCGCTGATTGGCTTGGGTTCGCCCCTGGATTGATGCCTGGGTGAATCGTGGAGACGGGCTCCACCCAGGATCTGGTTCGGGAGGCTTGGTCCAGGTTTGCAGAGAAGCTCTTGGGGCGGCTAAGGGTGGACTTCGGGGCAAAGCTGGGTGACGGGGCAGGATGGATAGACGTTCTGAAACCTCGCACTGAGACCCAGCGGCAGCAGTGTCCTGGCGCGGGTAGTGTGCTGTTCTCCGCGATGGGCTCTGTGACCCTCCCTTCTCTCCGATCAAGGCCTCGCGCCACAGGCTTGCTAGACTCGAGGGATGACGAATGCCTCTCCGGAACATCCCCTGCTGCGCAATCTGAACGAACCTCAGCGGGAGGCCGTGCAGCATGTGAAGGGGCCCCTGCTGATCCTGGCGGGGGCGGGATCGGGCAAGACCACGGTCATCACCCGGCGCATCGCCTGGCTCATCGAGGAGGAGGGCGTGAAGCCCACGTCCATCCTGGCCATGACCTTCACCAACAAGGCCGCTGGCGAGATGCGGGAGCGCGTCCAAAAGCTCGTCAGCGTGCCCACGGAACAGCTCTGGGTGAGCACCTTCCATAGCTTCTGCACCCGCATCCTCCGCCGGGAGGGGGATCGCACGCCCGTGGGCCGCGATTTCACGATCTTCGACCCTTCCGACCAGAAGGCGCTGGTGCGCCAGGTGCTGGCGGAGCTGAAGCTCCCGGAGAAGCAGTTCCATCCCAAGAAGATCCTGGAGGTCATCGGCGACTGGAAGAATCGCTGCCTGTTGCCGGAAGAGGCCCGGGCAGAGGCCCTGGACGCCTGGACCCGCAAGGCCCTGGACGCCTACGCCCTCTACCAGACCGCCCTCAAGAACCATCGCTCCTGCGATTTCGATGATCTGCTACTGCACACGGAGCGGCTCTTCCGGGAGCCGGGCATCCAGTCCATCTACGCGGAGCGATTCCAGTATCTGCTGGTGGACGAATACCAGGACACCAACCGCGCCCAGTATCTGCTGGTGCAGCATCTGGCCAGGCAGCACCACAATCTCTGCGTCGTGGGGGACGAAGACCAATCGATCTACGGATGGCGAGGGGCCGATATCCGCAACATCCTGGACTTCCAGCGGGACTTCCCCGAGGCCACCCAGGTCAAGCTGGAGCAGAACTACCGCTCCACCCAGAGGATCCTGGACGCGGCGAGCACGGTCATCGCCAACAACAGTCAGCGTCTGGGCAAGACCCTCTGGACGCGCCTGGGGGAAGGGGAACACCTGACCTTCAAGCTCCTGGACGAGGGGCGCCTGGAGGCCGAATGGGTGGTGGACCGGATCCGGGAGGAGAGGGTCCTCTTTCCGAACGCCAAGATGGCCGTGCTCTACCGGGCCAATTGGCAGTCCCGGCAGCTGGAAGAGGCGCTGCGGGCCTTCAATATGTCCTACAAGCTGGTGGGGGGCACGAAGTTCTACGAGCGTCAGGAGGTGAAGGATCTGCTGGCCTACCTGCGGCTCCTCTCCAATCCCTTCGACGTGGTGAGCTTCCGCCGGGCCATCAGCAGCCCCAGCCGGGGCGTGGGACCCACGACCCTGTCCCACATCGAGGCCGCCATTCCCGAGGGCGGCACGCCCCTGGATGGGGCCTGGGCCCTGCTGAAGGCCGGGGGGCTGAAGGGCAGGGCCCAGCGGGAGATGGGCAAGTTCCTGGATCTCTTCCGCCGGGGCGCCGCCGAGGCGGGTGCCACGGGCCTTCCGGGCCTCGTGCGCTGGATGCTGGTGGAATCGGGCTACGTCCAGATGCTTTCCGACGAGGCCACCCTGGAGGCCGAAGGGCGCCTGCGGAACCTGGAGGAATTCGTCAATGCCGCCGCGGATGGCGAGAGCCTGGGACTGCGCCTTCCCGAATTCCTGGACCGGGTCTCCCTGGCTTCGGATTCGGACAATCTCGAAGAGGAGGCCCTGCTCAGCCTCATGACCATCCATTGCGCCAAGGGCCTGGAATTCCCCGTGGTCTTCATGGTGGGCATGGAGGAGGAGGTCTTCCCCAACCGCAACGCCCGGGAAACCGAGGAGGGCCTGGAGGAGGAGCGGCGTCTCTTCTACGTGGCCATCACGCGGGCCCAGCGGCGGCTCTTCCTGAGCGCTGCCCGGAGGCGGCGCATCATGGGCAGCGAGATGCTGGGCATGCCCAGCCGCTTCCTGCGGGAGCTTCCGCCGGATGCCCTCGAGACCCCCATCCGATGGGGCACGGAGCTCTACCAGAGCGGGCAAGGGACCTATTCCTCGTCGAGATCCCCCCAGGGGGGCGGCGGTTCCTCGGTGGCCTCCGAACTCCAGCGCATCCGGGGCATGTTCGAACGCACACGGGCCGTGGGTGAGCAGGCGGAACCCGCAGGGGCCCCGGAGCCCCTCCCAGTGCCAGTGGCCTCGGACGCCTGGGTCAAGGGCACCCGGGTCCGCAGCCCCCGCTTCGGCCGGGGCGTGATCCTCGGGGCCACGGGGGCGGGGGATGGCCTCACCTACACCGTGCGCTTCGAAGGGGGCGAGAAGCGCATCCTGGCCCGTTTCGGCATGCTGGAGCGGGAAGGGGACTAGTCTTTTCTCCCGAAGTCCTGGGCCGCTTCCCGGGCTAGGCGCTTCAGGTGGGTGTCCTCCCGGCCCCCGTAGCCTACGGCGTCCACTTCCTCGGCCAGGGCCAGGAACTTCGACCGGGATTGAGGCTGCGCCTCGCCTAGGCGTTGGAGCCACCTTCTGGCCGTCTCGCCCTGGGCGGGGGGGAAGCGTCCTTCGGCCTTTCGGAGCAGAGGCTTGAGGGCGAGGATCCCCTTGGGGCCAGAGGGGGGGCGAGGGGGCAAGACTCGGCGGGCCAGGCGGAAACCCAGTAGGAGCGCCAAGGCCCATCCCAGGGCTAGGCAGGTTCGGCGTTCCGGTCTCCAGTGGGGCAGGTGAGCGGCCTGAGCCTGGATCCAGGCCAGTCCCGCCATCTGATCCTCGTCGGAGAATCGCATCACATGGCGATCCCATTGGAAACCCAGGGCATCCGTCCAGCGCTGGAGGGAGCCCCAGAGGGTCTCCGAGGCCATCCCGCTCCGGGGCCCCGGGGGTGTGGGGTCCTCGGTGATCCAGGTCCGCTGCGCCCCATCGAAGTACTCGACCCAGCTATGGGCCTGATCCTGGGTGACGAGCCAGTAGCCACCCTCCTGGATCCAGGGGCCCAGCCGGTAGCCGTTCACCACCCGGGCCGGGACGCCCCGGTGGCGCAAAGCAATGGCCAGGGCCGAGGCGAAGTATTCGCAGTGGCCCGCCCGGGTGCGTTCCAGGAAATCCTGCAAGGGGTTGGCGGCGGCTCCGCTGGGGTTTTCCAGGGTGTAGGTATAGGAGCGCAGCTCGGCGGCTAGGCGTTGGGCCAGTTCCCCGGGGGCGGCGTCCCCCGGCGCGATGCGACGGCTCCAGGCCAGGGCGGCCTCCGTGCCCGTGCCCGGGAAGGTCAGCAGAGAAAGCCTCGAGGCCCGCATGGGGCCCTCGCTGGAGGGGTGGGGATCCACGAGGATCCTCAGGGGCACAGGCCTGCGGGAAGGGGTCTCCCAGCGTGTGCTGCCCCCGGGGCCCCGGCGCAGGGTCATGCCCGGAGGCGGCAGGGGGCCCACCCAGCCCGCGGGCAGGGGGATGAGGCCGAAGGGGTTGGGGGCGACGAAGAGCTCGGCCCCCAGGCGGCCTGGGGATTCCTGCCTGTGCTCCCATTCGTAGTCGCTCGCCAGGAACTGGGGAGCGGGGGGCGTATCCGGGAGGGTCTCCCAGCGCTGGCCCTCCAGGCCCTCCAGGGTGAGGCCCCGGAGGAGCCCGAAGGCCTCTTCGAAGCGTTGCCTACGGGCCTCGCTGGGTGGATCGGCGGGGAGGATGCGGAGCACGACCTCCCCATTCCTGGAGATGGGGCCCTTGTCGAAGAACTCCACCCGGTTGCTGAGGCCTGCCGTGCTACCCGAAAGGCCCGCCACGCCCCAGGGGAAGAAACGGAGTCCCAGGGTTTGGCGGGGCAGGATGACGAAGCAGAGGCTTCCCAGCAGGAGGCAGGCCGCCGTCCAGGGCAGCACCTGCCGGTGGGGCGGAGGCTGGGAGGCATTTCTCCCCAGGGAGGAGGAGGCCTCCCAGGTCTGGTACAGCAGCACCAGGGAGGTCCCGGCCGTCCAGGCCAGGGCCCAGAAGAGAAACTCCAATTCGAACGTGGCGATGGAGGTCACCAGGAAGAGGAGGAAACCCATCAGCAGCAGCTGGCGGCGCTGGGGGAGGCCCCTGGGCAGGGCCAGGCGGATCCCGCAGAGCAGGAAGAGGGTGTTGACGGTGGTGGGTACCAGGCCGATTCCCAGCAGGATCTGGAGCAGGAGGGCGCCTACCGCGCCCAGTTCCAGGAGCCTGCGGCAGCGCAGGGCGTTCCAATGCCGGGCCTCCACCAGGATCGCCGCAGCGAGGGGGGCGACCATGACGGCGAGTTCCAAGGCCGTGAACGACCCGGTGCTCGCGATGGCGCCCAAGGAGATCCAGGGCGGCAGATGATCGATCCAGCGGGCGAATTTCACGGGCCTTCACCCCTTCCCGGGGACCCAGCTGCCGAGGATGGCCGGGCCGCGGGCCCCGGTCACCGAAGGGAGATTGCCCGGCAGGCCCGCGGCGCTGGCCGCCCCCAGCAGGGCCCAGCTGACGGCTTCCCGGGCGCCCGACGGGAAGGCCCGGTCCTGCTCTATCCGGAAATCCGGCAGGCGCTGGGCCAGTTCCCTGGCCAGGCGGCCATGGCGCGCCCCGCCACCCGAGATCCAGAGGGGCGTTCCCAGCGGCAGGGGGCTGCCCCAGCGCGCGTATTCCCGGGCGCAGGCTTCCGCCGAGAAGGCCGCCAGTGTGGCGAGGCGGTCCTCGGTGGGGAGTGCTTCCAGGGCCGGACTTTGGGCCTGGAGCCAGGCGGCGCCGAAGACCTCCCTGCCGGTGGACTTCGGGGGGGCCATCTGGAAATGGGGATGGGTCATCCAGCCCTCCAGCAGCCTTGAAGCGACGCGGCCCGTGGCGTGGGCTCCCTCGGGATCGAAGGGGAGGTCCAGCCATTTCCGGGCCGCCAGATCCAGCAGGCTCATGGCCGGGCCGAGATCCCAGGCCTGCACGTGGAGGCCGTCCCAGGCCGTGATATTGGCGATGCCTCCCAGGTTCAAGGCCGCCCAGGGGTGGGTCTGGTCGTGGAGCCAGAGCTCGGTCATGGGGACCAGGGGCGCGCCCTGGCCTCCCAGGGCCATGTCCCGGCGACGGAGATCCCAGATCACGGGGCATGCCAGGGCTTCGGCGAGAACATAGGGATCCGCCAGTTGCAGGGTGGCGCCGGATTCGGGGCGGTGCTGGACCGTCTGGCCGTGGAGGCTGGCGAAATGGGGCTTCAGGCCCAGTTCCTGGGTGAGGGCCCGGGCCGCGGCCGCGTGGCATTCCCCCAGGCGCCGCTGGAGGATGCAGAGCTCCGAGGGCTTCAGGGCATCGGCAGCGGCGGCCAGCACGCCCTCCCGAAGGGTCGGGGGGTAGGGCAGGTGGTGGTGCCCGAGGAAGGCCAGGAAGGGGTCTCCCCCCTTGAAACCCGTTGGATCCACGTCAATTAGGACCGCATCGGTACCATCGGCGCTGGTGCCGGACATGAGGCCGAGGACATTCCAGTGGGGGGCGGGGGGGATCAGGATCATTCTGCCCATGATAGGGCCTGTTGGCCGGTGAACCGCGTCCCTTCACAGGACCTTTCCTGCCCGTGGGCGCCTTCCCATCCCCTTGCTTCGGGCATGGCGTAAGCTAAGGGCTGTTCCGCGAGGCTTCCATGCAGGCGATGCTCCTCCAATCCAACCTATCCATGCTGCGTCGTCGGGACGAAGGCGGTGGCAGTGGCTTCGGCTGCTTCCTGGCCCTTCTGGCCATCGGGGTGGTGATCTACTTCGTGATGAAGGGGCGCCGCGACAAGACCGAACTGCTGGGCGCCTCCAAGCGGCCCATGGAGAGCGGCCCGCTCCAGGCCCATACCTTCGCCAACCCCTATCCCAAGTGTCCGAACTGCGCGGCCGTGGGTGACAAGATGAAGCAGCAGTGGGATGGGCTCCGCAGGGTCACCTGGACCTGCGGTTACTGCGGCAACACTCAGATCCAGGAACTAAAAGACGAGGAATTGCCCCCCAGCGCCCGCCAGCGCATGGGTCTGGACGGCGGCTCGGCGATGATGGGTGGTCAACCGGGCTACCAGCAGGGGGGAGGCGGCATGGGCGGACTGCTCACCGGCATGATGCTGGGCAGCATGCTCGGAGGCGACCATCACGATCACCATGATGACGATGGCTGGGGGGGTGGGAATTCCGGCTCCAGCGGCGGCGATTGGGGCGATGGGGGTGGAGATTCGGGTGGAGACTCCGGAGGCGACTGGGGGGACTCCGGCGGAGATTCAGGCGGAAGCGACTGGTAGCCCCTATCGCTTGAAGAAACCCTTGATCTTCTCCACCAGTTCGCTGAACTGCTCCCCGAGGCTGCCCGGGGCGCTCTTGGCCGGTTGCTGGAACACCTTGTGGCCGGGGGCGATGCGTCTCACGGTCTGCCACATGCGGGTGGCCTTGGTGCTGAGTCCCACGGACTGGTAGAGCTGGGCCAGGCGAATGGCGCTGTCGACTTCCTTGGGGTTCAGGCGCAGGACCTGCTCGAGGGTATGGATCAGCTTGCGGACATCCCCTCCGGGGCGATCCAGTAGTTGCGCATAGAGCATGTGGAATTCCACCCGCTCGGTATCCATCCGCAGGGCGTAATGGATGAGGCTCAGGGCCCGGTCCAGATCCTGGGCATCGAAGGCGGCCTTGGCCTCCGTGTACCAATCCTGGGTGGTCCTGGCCGCCGGCGGTACCGAGGTGGCCAGGGGAATATTTGTTTCCTTCGGCGCGGCTGAAGAGGGCTCCTGGGGAGCCGGGGCGAGGGGGTGGTCCATGTTCTTGAGTTGGGCGAAGGCCTCGGCCAGCTCCCGGAAGCGCTGTTCGGCGGCCTCATGCTCCTGGCCCATGAAACGGTCCGGGTGCCATTTCTTGGCGAGCAGGTGGTAGGCCTCCTTGATTTCCTCGGCGGAGGCGTTGGGGGAGATCTCGAGGACTTCGTACGGGTTCATGAATCTGCCGCCTCTTCAATGAGATGCACGCCCGATCAGGGAATCAATCGGCATGGATCCCGTTCATCTTAGATCATGGGCGCTTTCATCCGATCACTTTGGGGACACGAAAATGTCCTCGCGCCTGGTCGGGGGCGTTGGCCAGGGCTTCGGCCTGGCTGAAACCGGGGAGGACCCGGTCTTCCCGCCGCAGAAGGACGATCCCCGGGCCATGGATGGTGGGTTCCACCCCTTCCAGGGACAGGCTGTTCAGGCTCTCGGCATGGCTGAGCAGCTGGGTCATGTCCCGGCGCAGGGGCTCGATCTCCTCTTCCCGGAGGCTGAGGTTCGTGAGGCGCGCACAGCGCAGGACATCCTCGCGGGTGACTTCCATGGCGGCTCCTAGGGCAGCTTGAGGTTGGCGTCGGCATTGACCGGGAGCGGGTCCTCCGCTGGGGGCAGGAGGGCTCCGGCCGAGGCGATCATGGCCCCATTGTCGGTGCAAAATCTCGGCTCGGGGATGGCGAGGTGGAGCCCCAGCCGATCGGCCAGAGCCTTGGCTTGGGCTCGCAGCTCGGAATTGCAGGCCACGCCTCCCGAGACCACGAGGCTCTGGGCCCCGGTCTCCCGGGCGAAATCGGCAACGGGCTTGAGGAGCCATTTGGCGATGGTCTCCTGAAGGATGCGGCAGAGGGACTGGACCCGCGGGTCCTCGATGCCGGCGCTCTCCAGGCCCGGTTGGGAGGCGATGCGCATCTTCACGCCGGTCTTGAGCCCCGAGAAGCTCCAGGCCGCCTTGCCATCCCTGAATTTGGGGGCGGTGAAGGGGGCTCCGGACACCAGGGCTTTCCGTGCGCAGACATCCACGATGGGGCCTCCCGGATAGCCCAGGTTCAGCATGCGGGCGGTCTTGTCGAAGGCCTCTCCCGCCGCGTCGTCCCGTGTCTTCTGGAGTAGCTGGAGGTGGGTCCAATCCGTGGCCTTGTAGAGATGGGTGTGGCCTCCGGAGACCAGCAGGGCTAGGGCGGGGAAGGGCAGATCCGGGACCTGGAAGCGGGCGGCGTTGAGGTGGCCCAGCAGATGGTGGACAGGCACCCAGGGAATGCCCTCCCTCCAGGCGATGGCTTTGGCGGCGCTGAAGGTGGTGAGCAGGCAACCAACGAGGCCTGGTCCTTGGGTTACCGCGATTCTGTCCAGGTCCCGGAAGGTGACGCCGGCCTGGGCCAGGGCCTGACCGATGACGCTGCGCAGCTGGAGCAAGTGCTCCCGGGCCGCCAGCTCCGGCACCACGCCACCATAGGGCGCATGGATCTCGTCCTGGCTCTTGCGCACCATGGATCTGGCGACGGGGCCGGAGGCCGTCTCCTCCACCACCGCAGCGGAACAATCATCACAGCTTGATTCGAGGCCGAGGACCAACATGGGTCTAGTCTACTTCAAGCATGACCCGACTCGTCCCTACCCGCATCGAACTGGCGCGGCCCCTGCCGCCCCTCACCTATCTCGCGCCCGAGGGCCTCCCCCCGGGCCTGAGGGTGCGCGTGAAACTGCGGAACGGGAACCTGGTGGGCGTGGTGCTGGGGCCGGATCCCGCGCCCCCGGCGGTGAAGCTGCGGCCCATCGAATCCCTGGTGGATCCCTTCCCCCTGTTGCCTCCGAAATTGCGAGAGCTCCTCGAATTTGCCGGCCACTACTATGGCTGCGGCATCCCACACCTGATGGCCCTCTGCCTGCCTGCGGCCGTGCAGGCGGACTGGGAAATGCAGCTGCCGGATGGGCGGCGGCTCTCGGAGCTGCGGGAGGCCTCCGATTGGGCGGGGCTGGAGAGCCTGGGCCAGGCCTGGCATGAGGGGCAGCTCTCCCTCTCCGGGCTCTTCCATCGGCGTTCCCTCCGGGGGGCGGGCATCACGGAGGTCCGGAGGACTCAAACGCCCCACCCCCTCAAGGTCACGCCCACACAGGCCCGTGTGCTTCAGATGCTGGAGGAGGCTGGAGGGACCGCGCTGGAGGAAGATGTCCTGGAGGTCGCCAAGGTGGGCGTCTCCGTGCTGGGCACATTGGAACGCAACGGCCTCATCGAGCGGGTGCGGCGCCTGGATCTCCTCTCCCAGAAGCGCGAGGAGACCCCGGACCGACTCGTTACGCTCAACGAGGAGCAGGTGCGGGCCTCCAGGGCCGTGGAACTCGAAGGCTTCGGGGCCTACCTACTCTTCGGCGTGACGGGTTCGGGCAAGACCGAGGTCTACCTGGATCTGGCGGAAAAGACCCTCGCCAAGGGGCGCCGCGTGCTCTGGCTCGTGCCCGAGATCGGCCTGACGCCCCGCCTCTTGTCCCGGCTGGAGGGGCGCTTCCCGGGCAAGGTGGCCGTGGGCCATGCGGGCCTCAACGCCACGGAGAAACAGGCCGACGTGATGCGCCTGCTCAACGACGAGGCCCCGATCTTCGTGGGCGTGCGCAACGCGGTGCTGGCGCCCCTCCGCCAGATCGGGCTCATCGTGGTGGACGAGGAGCAGGAGTCCTCCTACAAGAGCGAGGAACATCCCCGGATCAATGCTCGGGACCTAGCCATCAAGCGCGGCCAACTGGAGAATTGCCCGGTGGTGCTGGGCAGCGCCACACCCAGCCTGGAGAGCTGGCACGCGGCCCAGAATGGGCGCTACCGGCTGCTCAAACTGACACAGCGTCCGCTCGGCAGCCAGCTCCCCACCGTCAAGGTGGTGGATCTGCGGGAGTGCTACAAGACCGAGCGCAAGAAGGTGGTCTTCTCGCCCCTGCTCCTGAAGGCCCTGGGGGAGACCCTTGAAAAGGGCGAACAGTCCATGCTCCTGTTGAACCGCCGGGGCTTCGAGAACTTCTGGATGTGCCGGGCCTGCGGCAAGCCTCTGGATTGTCCCCACTGCTCCATCAGCCTCACCTACCACAAGGGATCGTACCGGCTGCGCTGCCATCTCTGCGGCTTCGAAGCCGCTCCTCCTGAGGTCTGCCCGAGCTGCGGCGCGGAGCATCTGCGGGGTGTGGGCGAAGGCACCGAACAGATCGAGGACCAGCTCCAGGAGCTCTTCCCTACGGCCCGCATCCTGCGCCTGGACCGGGATACCACCCAGCGCCGGGGTTCCCTCGAGGCCGGGCTCCTGGCGGCCGAAAATGGCGAAGTGGATATCCTCGTGGGCACCCAGATGCTCGCCAAGGGCCACACCTTTCCCAGACTCACCCTGGTGGGCATCCTCAACGCCGATCTGGGCCTGAAGATCTCGGATTTCCGGGCCGCGGAACGCACCTTCCACCTGTTGACCCAGGTGGCGGGCCGGGCGGGCCGGGCGGAACTCCCCGGCAGGGTGCTCCTCCAGACCTACAGCCCGGATCATCCCGCCATCGTGCATGCGGTGGCCCAGGATTTCGAGGCCTTCGCCCTGGAGGAGCTGCCCTATCGCCAGGGGATGGCCTATCCCCCCTTCGCGGTGCTCTCCCTCTACCGCAGCGAGGGCGATACGCCCGAAGAAGCCCTGGCACCCCTCCAGGCCCTGAAATCCAGCCTCCAGGCCGTGGCCGGATTGCGCATGCTCGGTCCCCTGGAGGCTCCCATCCCAAGGGTCAAGGACCGCTACCGCATGCAACTGATCCTCAAGGCCTGGACTCGCGGACCCCTGGGGGAAGCCCTTCGCCTCGCCCCCCTGGCGCCCGGTGGCCCCCTTTCCCTGGATCGGGACCCCCTTAATTTCGGGGTGTGACTATTTTTTTTACATTTGCCTGCGAAATAGTTCCGTGGAACCTTGACGCTTCACGGAAATGTTGATATAGACCGCGCAAATATTTTCCTCTCCCATGGTTGCCCCGCCCGATCTTTCCCGTCGAGGTCCGCCATGGTCATCTCCTCTCGAAGTCTCCGAGGCTTCTCACTCATCGAGATGCTCGTCGTGCTGGCGATCATCGGCATCCTGTCCATGGTCGGTGTGACCATGCTCGGCAACCGGCAGGGGGGGGGCGTGCGCTCCCTCCTGGACGAGATCGAGGGCGCCCTCACCAACGCCCACAAGGCCTCCGTCGCCACGGGCCGCGATGTGGCCATCGTGAGCTGGGGGACCTGGGCGGCGGGCACGCCTTTGATCCTGGCCCAGGGGGATGCCTCCCTCACGGACGCTCAGATCCAAACCACGGCCAATGGCCTCTTGGCTGGGATCCAGCCTGCGGCCTCCCTGGCCAATGGACAGACCGTGGCCGTCCCCTTCCACTTCGTACCCACGGAGCCCTCCCATTCCAGGGCCCGCATCGCCGTGATGGGTACGGGGGAATGGAACCAGGCCAAGCTGCCCACGGCACCCGGGGCCAGGAACCAGGACATCACCACCGTGTCTCCCTTCAAATCCGGGGAGACCATGCTCGGCCTCTCGGCCGATGTGAACAGTTTCTGCCGGACCGCGCTCAATCGCGTCGTTATCAGCGGCAGCAACAAACGCTTCAATACCACCTTCAGCATCCGGATCGTGGGGACCACCAGCAGCGGCGGGGTGCTTCCGGGGGCCCCCATGGGTTTGATCGTCGTGATGGGCAATGGCGCCTCGATCTACAAGTTCTACAACCCCGGCATCCAGAATGGCGACGGCCAATGGCGGAGGCTCTGATGCGCATTCGAAAGGGAAGGGGCGCCCAGGCTGGCTTCAGCATGATCGAGATGCTGATCACGGCCTTCATCCTGGCCATCGGCATTCTTGGGCTCACCATGCTCCAGACCATGTCCCTGCGGGCCTCCCGCGGCAGCAAGAGTCTATCCACGGCGATCCTGGTGGCCGAGCAGGTGATGGACCGGGTGGAGATGGAGGGGCGCCTGAGCTGGCTCAACCTCACCGACACCAACCGCGCTGCCCCCAGCATCGCCGCCGATCTTCCGAATCTCAGATACATCGTCATCCCCGCTGACGGACAGCTGGTCGAGACCTTCAATATCCGGGGAGGGGCCCCGGATGCCGTTTCCACGGATCCGGCCCTGAGCACTCCCTTCTTCACGGTCACCACCACGCGGGTACCGGCTGCGGCCGCCGCCACCGGGCGGATCTCCGATGTGAGCGTGCAGGTGCAGTTCGTCGACAACGTGGATCGCGCCAGCGCGCCCATCCAGCGCACGCTCTCCCTCACTCGGAGGATCGTCCATGGCTAAGCCTCGCTCCTGCTCCTGTGCCGATGGCTTTTCGCTTGTCGAGATGCTCGTGGCCCTGGTCTTCACGGGGATCCTGATGGCGGGCATGGCGGCGGTCTTCAAGGGCAGCCTGTCCACCTTCTACACCTCCGGGGAACAGCTCTCCAGCGCCCGTCGCAACCGCATGTCCATTGATCTGCTGGGTGACGATCTCAATACGGCCGCCATGTATCTGGTGGATCTCTCGGTGCCTCCCGCCGTGGTGGCGACGGTCCCGCCCTTCTTCATCCTGCCCAACGTGTCCATCCCGGGCGCCGGGGTTCATGATCCCCAGACTACCGACGAGCTTTACTTCTACATGGACCAGCCTCTCCCCTTTGAGGGGACGCTGAGTGGAGCGGCCCCCCAGCAGACGGCCGCAGAGCTGGTCTTGGCAGGCACTGCCCCAACGGTGACCGATAACACCTATGTCATCAATTGCGCGGATTCGCCGACCTACGCAGGTCAGGTCAAGAAGGGACAGATCTTCATCTTCAAGGACTCCTGGGAAATCGCCTTCATCAATGCGGACCCGGAGCCTTCGGGCTCGAACGTCACCGTGGTGGCGGGTCCGGATCCTGCGGCCTCCATCACGGGCACGGGGGCCGCAGGGCTCCCCGTCAAGTCCAAGCATCTGGGAGGCAGCGGCATCGTGTTCATCCAGCCGGCCCAGATGGTGCGCTACCGGATCATGCTCCTCAATCTCGACCCGCTCAACGCCAATGGCATCCCCTGTCTCGTGAGGGACCAGGGGGTCTACAACGGAGCCGAGTTCCACGCCACGCTGCCGCAGCAGATCATCACGGAGAACGTCTCGGGCTTCAAGGTCTACCTCAGCACGGATGGGCAGAACTGGGCCGGGTTCGGGCTCCCCGCGACCACCACGGGGTTCTCCGCCGGATGGGATCAGGGGATCCGCGCCCAGCTGGACGCGCAGCTGGTGAATTCGGGGCGGCCCGACCACCAGACCACCCGGGCCAGCGAGCACTGGTTCCGTTCCATTCCCACCCTGGTGAGAGTCGACGTCAGCACGCGCACGGCGTCCCAGCGCACGGAGTATTCCAGCACCCTGAATACGTTGGCCTACAAGGACCTGACCCAGAGCCTCGTCTTCGTACCACGGCATTCGGGCTTGACCATGAACTAGGGGGCAGCCATGAAGATTCCTGTGCGACACGATCCGGGTTCTCCCCAGGCCGGTGGCATCACCATCCTGGTCTCGCTCATGCTGCTGGTGCTCCTGACCATCGCGGCCCTGGGCATGTCCCGGAATTCCTTCCGGGAGATCATCACCTCGGGCTTCAGCCGCCAGGGGGCCATGACCCGCAACGTGGCCGATTCGGGCATCGAGTGGTCCATCCATTGGATCGATTTGGAGAACGGCAAGCTGGCCACCGCTGGGGCCGCCCTGCAATTGACCACCCT
Source organism: uncultured Holophaga sp. (assembly GCA_963664825.1). Lineage (GTDB taxonomy): Bacteria > Acidobacteriota > Holophagae > Holophagales > Holophagaceae > JAYREN01. The sequence continues at coordinate 670,042 of OY761614.1, read as the reverse complement.
GAAGACGACCCTGCTCACGGATGACACCCTTTCGGGGGTCGCCAAGGACATCAGCACGGGCGGCGATTACTTGCCCGGGAGAACGCTGCAATCGGATCTGAAGTTGCCGGGTCCCGCGAACGTCACCCAGGGCTTCACCCTCGGACTCACCCGCATGGGCAAGCTGCCTATCACTGATATCAGCCAGGGATCCGGGTCGGGCGCCTTCACGCCCGCCTCCGGAGGCCTCTTGCTCCAGGCCCCCGATCTCTGGGCGGTTCGGTCGGATGCCCAGGTGCTGCAGGGCGCCGTCACCTTCATCCATGCGAAGGAAGCATGGATCTCCACACCCGTCCAGTAAGTCAGAGGAGTGGGCCATGTTCCGTCATCCGAGAAGCTTCAGCCGAATGTTCCAGGGCCTCCTGTTGGGATGCCTGGCCGCCCTCCTGCCCCTCCACGCCCAGCTGGACCCCAGGCTCCAGGGCAGCAAGACCGATTTCCTGGATCTCTACCAGGCTTCCACCAGCCTGAAGGCCAAGCCCGAGATCGTCACGGTCTTCGACTTCTCGGGGTCCATGGCCGCCCTGATGTACCACCCGTTGTTCGTGAATACCGATGCCCTCGATAGCAGCCCGAAGGGGAACATGAGCTTCTCGCTCAGTCCCGGCACCGGGGCGACGACGCCCGGCACCTACACGATCCGGGCCACCTCCGTCCAGAACACCAATGTGTGGGCGGAAATCTATGTCACGGTAGGCTCCAACACGGTGACCACAAGGAACAACGGAGAATTCTCCTTCAGTTATGGTTCGGGGGGGAGTCGCAGGTACCTGTGGACGCGCATCTCCAATATCACGAGAGCCCCCACAGGCACGACTACCACCGGCACGTCCTACACCTTTTCGGCTACCGTTACGATGAGGGGGAGCACGGATAGTGGTGGCTATAGGGCCACCAACCTTTCGAATGTCGCGAGCGCCTGTGGCTGCACATTCAATAGCGGCCTCACCTGGACGGTATCCGGTCCATGGATCACGACGCTTTCCCCCGCCGCGACGAGCGGTGGCACAGTGGGTTCGGGCACGTCCTGGACTTCCAGTGTCCAGTCCACGGCCTGGGTCGCCCCCGCCGCCGGGGCTCCTGTCACTCCCGGCACCGTGACGGCGACCCTTCAGGGCAACACCGTGGGCACCCTGACCAGCACGAAGCTGATCAAGCCCAGCGGCGATATCGTCACCGAGAGCGATGCGGACGTGTCCACCACGACTGCATCCGGATTGTATGGCGCGACCTTTGGGAAGAATGATGTGCGCAACTGGGTGCGCGCCGCCAGCCATGTGCGCTTCGAATACCTGGATGGCTCGGTCCTGCGCACGCTGGATATCCCCATTCCCTGGAAGCTCACCAGCCGGAATTCCGATTCGAACCCTCTGACCTCCTGGAAGATGCCCGACCCGGTCTTCACTCGCATCAACTCCGATTTCACGACGAGCACCTATGGGAGCGGCACGGATATCGAGATGGACCGGTGCTACACGCTGTCCCACGGCTCCCAGGTGCTGACCGGAGATGCTACCCAGCAGACGAGCACGACGCTCCAGACCACCCGCACGGGCTACGTGGGCACCTACCGGGCCGATTACATCGACTGGCTCTTCAAGGGCAAGTACCAGAACGCGGATGCCTCCAGCCCGAACTACACCACCAACAGCTTCTTTGTGGGCAAGTACATCGTCTTCGACGCGGCCAATGCCAACCTCGTGGCCGGACAGGGAAATGCGAACTGGGGCCAGGGCCACGGCTCCATGGGGGCCACCGAGCACATCAAGATCCCCCTCTACGCCCTGGATGGGATCACCTACCTGGGGGATTCGACTTCGGATCTGGCCTCCCTCACGGTCACTCCGGATCCCCTGGCCACGGATATGCGCATCCCGGGGCTCACGCGGGCCCAGGCTGTGAAGCGGGCCGCCATCCAGACCTGGATCAATTTCCAGGCGGATGTCTTCTGGGCCTACCGTTTCCTAGATGTGGACAATGAGGCCAACCCCACGAACGGCAACACCATCAACAACAATTCCAAGACCACCCTGGATGCCACGGATCCCTCCACGACGGTCATGGACGGGGGCGATTCGGGTTGGACGCTGCTGAACGGGAATTCAGTCGCGGCCATGAGCCGCATCGCGAGCCTCTTCGCCTATAACGGCACGCCCCTGACCTATGCCACGGCCCGGGCCCTGGCCCAGTTCACGGACCCCAATAGCGTCTTCAACAGCGTGGAGACGGGGCTGGACGCTCCTTCCCAGTGCGGGAACCACTTCCTCATCGTGTTCACGGACGGCGCCGACAACAACAACACCTCGACCCCCAATCAGAACATGGATACGCCCTACCTGGTGGCCGCCTCGGGCACAACCAAGGTCAATGCCCTGGCGGGCAACAGGGCGATCATCGCCAATCGTGCCTCCATCGATCGGACGGGCTCCTACTGGAACATGTTCACCTTCGCCGGGGTCGCGGCCCACATGTGCGATTCCTCCATGGGCGCGGTGGGCACGGATTATCTGGCGGCTCTTAACCCCGGCACGACTACGACGTCTGGCACGCCGAGGTCCTTCCTGCCCTATGCCATTAAGAAGCGCAACGGAGTGGATTTCGGGTACGACCACCCCATCACGACCATGGCGGTGGGTGTGAGTCTGGGGGGCAAGTACACGGATTCCGGCGCCAAGCGCAACCTCTTCCTCACAGCGGCTGTGGGCGACAAGGGCATGCCCGCCACGGAGGATATCAGCACCCTCACGCCCTTCGTGTGGGAGGCTAAACCAGGGGCCACCACCGACTTTCCCGAAGTGGGGCAGAAGAAGTCGGGAAGCCTCTATTTCTTCGATGCCACCAATCCCGAGAAGCTGAACACGGATCTGCGCAGGGCCTTCCTGGAGATGACGGGCGCTCCCAACATCAACGCCACCGCCAATCCGAACCTGCCCTTCGTGGGGGCGAGCCTCGGCAAGCAGATCTACGCAGGCAAATTCCAGCCCCCCGTGACCGGAGGCGCCGTTTGGCCCGGAGACCTGCTCATGTTCGGCACCCGGGAGGTGAACGGCCAGACCCTCATCCTCGACAAGACGGGCTCCCAGGCCTCCACCCTCGACGCGAACACGGCCCAGTGGTCGGCCAAGGACGCCCTGTTCTATGCCCGGCTCTGGAGCGCGCGGAAGCTCTACACCCGTGTTCCGGGTGGCACCGCGCTCAAGCCCTTCACCGATACGGGCACGGATTATTCGGATGCCACCAATGGCCTTCAGAAATACGTGACGACTTCCCTGGCTGCGGGTAGCGCCGCCCAGAGGGCGGTCATCCAGTTCGCCGCGGGCGGTGACACGGTCAAGGGGCCCTATGACGCCGACGGCCGTCCGACGGTCAACCGGACCAACATCATGGGTGACATCATCAATTCAGCCCCGGCGGCCCTGGAATACAAATGGAGCGATGTGTCGGCTAGGCTCACGCCTCGTCTGGCCGCCGTGGGCGGGAACCGCTTCCGGCTCATCCTGGTAGGCACCAACCAGGGATGGCTGCACGCCTTCGGGGAGGTGACCAAGACCACCACGCTGGCGGCGCCCAATCCCAATGCCGGCCAGCAGATCATCGAGGGGGCCGTCGATGAGCTCTGGAGCTTCATGCCCACGGATTTCCTGGCCAATCTCAACTACATCACCGTGCCCAATAATCCGCACCGCTTCATGGTGGATGGATCCCCGGCTCTGTATCACCTGGATCTGCCCCCCTCCGGCGGTGGGGCGGGCAATGGCGTGGTGGATTCCACGGAACGCGCTATCGCAGTCATCGGGCTCCGCAAGGGAGGTCGCAGCTACTACGCGCTCGATATCCACGATCCCTTCACGCCGACCCTGCAATGGACCCTTGTGCCCGATGAGGCGGCCAGTTTCCCCAGCACCCGGATCCTGGCGGGCGGTCCAACCCTCAGCGGCGTGACCGATATCCTGGCGAAGTGGGGTTTCTCCACATGCACGCCAGCCTTTGGGCGGATCCAGTTCAATAGCGTCATCCGGGATGCGGTTTTCCTGGGGGGTGGTTTCAGTGTTCCGGAAGTGGAGGCCAGCTTTCCCGACGGGTCGGGCAATTCCACCCCCCTGGGACGTTCCGTCATGGCCCTGGATGTGTATTCGGGCGCGGTTCTGGCCGTCAAGAACCTGACCGATTCGAATATCGGGGGAAGCACGGTGGGGCCGGTGGCGGGTGGCCTCATTCCCTTCGAGTACATCCTCAATTCCGGCATGGCCCAGCGGGCCTATTTCCTGGATTACAAGGGGGGCCTCTGGGCCTGGGGCTCCAAGGCCGTATCGGCGACGGATCCCTACGTGGATTTCCGCATCGATAGCTCCCAGCTCACCAATTGGTCCATGCGGAAGGTCTATCAGGACTCCAACAAGACAACCGCGCTCGGGGCCCGCTATTCCACCCTTCCCGCGCCCTTCCGGGTGGGCACCTTCCCGGGGGTGGGGAAGGCCGGGTCCGTGGCCCCCTCCGCTGTGGGGGTGGCCATGGTGAGCGGGGATCGCAATAATCCCCTGGACCAGAAATACAACACGACCACCGATATCGCGCCCATCAACCACCGTCTGACCGTGGTGTTCGACCGGCAGGATAGCCGGGCCTGGGGTCTGGACAGCGCTGCGGGGCCCGATGCGGGCATCACGGATGGCGGCCTGGCCAATTTCACGGACAATAACGTCAGTTCCACGCCGGCCAACGCCTGTGGGGATGACATCTTCAAGTACATCACCCCCGGATGTCCCGATTACTACCTCGCCTCATACACCGTTGGGCCTCCTAATGTCTACGGGACTCCCAAATTCGGCTACTACGTGAATTTCCCGAGCATCGACCGCGGTTTCACCCCCAAGGGGATCAATCCCCCCATGGTGGTGGCAGGCAGCCTCTTCTACACGTATTTCCAACCCATCAAGGCGGATCCCTGCAAGCCGGGGGATGGCGAGAGCTACAGCTGGCTGATCACCGACGTCAAGAATCCCATCGTCAAGGACACCCGGAGCGGGTTCGTGCCCCTCAGCGGGCAGACGGACAAGTGGGCGGGGGTGGCTTCGGATTACATCGCCGTGGGCACCCGAGGCGTCCTGCAGGGAGGCGCCGTGCTGGTCAGCGGTGCTCCGACCGGATCGAGCCTGACCACGCCGGAGATCCACACCATCCGCGGCACCGCCTCCCAGCGTTTCCCCAAGCCCCGGGTGTGGCGGACTGTGCATTAGGAACGTCCTGAGGGAAGGAGGCGCCGGCTCAAGGCCGGTGCCTTTTTTGCAAGCCTTCAAATTGGATGAGAGTATGGAGTCCTACATGAACCCTCCTGCTCTCCAACTCCGTCCAAAGAAAGAGCTCGGCCAGAATTTCCTGATTTCGTCTGCGGCCATTCGGTCAATCGTCAGGGACACACTGGCCTCCCCGGCCTCCCTCCTCCTGGAGATTGGCCCGGGGCCTGGGACGCTGACGGAACCTCTCCTGGCGGATGGCCGTCCCCTGTGGGCCATGGACCTGGACCCGGAGGCCTGCGCCCTTCTGGCGGAGCGCTTCGGGGGGATTTCCCACTTCCATATTCTGCGGGGGGATGCGGTCCAGGCGCCCCTCCCCGAAGGCGGGTCCTGGTCCGTGGTGGGCAATCTGCCCTACAACGCGGCCACGCCCATCCTGACGCGTTTCCTGCTGGAACCCCTGGACTGGGAGCGCTTGGTCTTCATGTTTCAGCTCGAGGTGGGCCAGAAGATCCTGGGCCATCCTGGAGAGAAGGCCTTCGGGCCGCTCTCTGTGCTCTCCCAGCTCTGCTGCCGGGTCACTCGCCTGATGAAGCTGGGACCAGGTTCCTTCCGGCCCGCGCCGAAGGTGGATTCGGTCGTGCTGCGCTTCGATCGCCACCCGGATGCGCCCGATCATGAGACCCGGAGGGTGCTGCTGGCCCTCCTTCACCGCAGCTTCGCTCACCGTCGCAAGACGCTTTCCAATAACTGGCTCTGCTTCCTGGACACGGAACGGATCAAGGCCATCCTGGATGCCGAGGGCCTGGCCCCTGCCATCCGCGCGGAGGCCATCGAGCCCGCAACCTGGCTGCGTCTGTTGAAATCAATTCAGGCTATCGGGGCCCTCCCCAAGGAAAACCATGGAATCTCACTCACCGACCTTTGAAACCTGGCAGGAAGCCCCCCGCAAGGGCGAGATGCGCCTGATCCCCATCGGGGGGCTGGGGGAGTTCGGGATGAATTCCTTGGTCGTCCATACGGCCAAGAGCCTCTTCCTGGTGGATTGCGGTCAGCTCTTTCCCTCGGACGATGAGCCAGGCATCGATAGCATCGTGCCGGACTTCGCTTATCTCGAGCCCTTCGCCGATCAGATCGATGCCGTGCTGCTCACCCACGGGCACGAGGATCATCTGGGGGCGCTCCCCTATTTCCTGGAGCGGTGGCCGGTGCCGGTCTACGGCACGGCCTTCACCCTGGGGGTGCTCGAGCGCAAGATGCGCGAGTTTGAGCTGGACCTCAAGCTGCTGCGCCGGGTGTCGGATTTCGAACGCGTCCGCATCGGTAGCGGTGAAATCGAAGCCGAGTGGATTCCTGTCACCCATAGCATCCCCGACGCCTGCGCCATCGCCCTGCATACCCCCCAGGGCGTGATCGTTCATTCCGGGGACTTCAAGCTGGACCATACCCCCACCGATGGGCGCATGACCGGCACCCAGCGCCTCAAGGCCCTGGGGAAGGCGGGCGTCTCCGTGCTGCTGGCGGATTCCACCAATGTGATGAAGCCCGGCAGGACGCCCTCGGAGGAGAGCTGCCGTGAGGGCCTGCGCCAGGCCTTTCGCCAGACCAAGGGACGGCTCTTCATCGCGCTCTTCAGCTCCAATATCAACCGAATCCAGACGCTGCTGGACCTGGCCTACGAGGAGGGCCGCAAGGTCGTGGTCCTGGGGCGCAGCCTGGAGCGCAATGTGACGGTGGCGCGGGAATTGAAATGCCTGCTGCTTCCAGACGACTTGTTCATCCAGCCCAACGAGGCCTCGCTCTTCAAGCCCCACAAAGTGCTCGTGCTCTGTACGGGCAGCCAGGGCGAGGAACTGAGTGCCCTGGCCCGAGTGCTGCGCAAGGAAGTGAAGGGGCTCAAGATCGCCCCGGGGGATCGTCTGGTGCTCAGCTCCCGGGCCATTCCGGGCAACGAAGTGGCCATTGCCCGGATGCAGGATGTGGCGGCCCGTCAGGGTGCGGAGACGGCCAGCGAGGAGCTGGGGCCGATCCATGCTTCGGGTCATGCCTATCGGGAGGATGCCGCCGAACTCATCCAGACCCTGAAACCCCGGACCATGGTGCCGGTCCATGGCCGTTTCCAGAACCTCCAGGCCCATGGGCGGATCGCGGAAAGCCTCGGATGGCGGAAGGACCACGTGCTGCTCCTGGAGGGTGGGGAGTGCCTCCAATTCTTCGGGGGCAAGGAACCCCAAAAGGTCGGCACCGTGCCGGTGGGCAAATGCTTCGTGGATCAGGGCGTCTCCCATCGGGTGGATGCCCGGGTCGTTCACGACCGCTTGATCATGCAGGAGGATGGCATCGTGATCGCCACCCTGCTGGTGGATCCGGCCACCGGCGAACTGGCGGGAGACCCGGTGATCCTCACCCGCGGCTTCGTGGTGCTCTCCGATGACGAATCCTACGGTGAGCTGCTCCGCAGCACGGTGCGCAAGGCCTTCGACGACGCCCCTCCGGAAATTCGTCGGAACAAGGACCTCCTCATCGAGCTCGTCCGGCAGAATCTTCGTCGCACCATTCGGAAGACCACGGAGACTCGGCCCATGGTGGTGCCGATGATCCTCGACGCCGCGGCCAACTAGGCCGGCTTCTCTTGCGGGTAGACCTGGGTGCGATGCATCGGGTTGAATTAGAATTCGGAGGGTTCGTTTCATGAGCATGTCACGCAGCCGCATCTATCCCCTGTTCACGGAGGCCCAGATCGAAGAACGGGTCGCAGAGCTGGGTAAAGAGCTGGCCAGGGATTACGCAGGCAAGGACCTGGTGGTCATCGGGCTTCTCAATGGGGTCTACCAGTTCTTCGCCGATCTGACCCGGCACACGGATATCGATTTCGAGGTCACCTTCATGCAGGTCTCCAGCTATGGCGGGGGCACGGAGAGCACGGGGGAGGTCAAGATCCTCCACGACCTGGATCGCTCCATCCGGGGTCGTCACGCCCTGATTGTCGAGGACATCGTCGATACCGGCCTCACCCTCAATAAGGTGCGCAAGCTCCTCACGGACCGGGAGCCCGCCAGCCTGAGGGTCTGCTCGCTGCTCAGCAAGCCCAGCCGTCGTCGCGTGGAGGTGCCGGTGGAATACATCGGCTTCACCATCGAGGATCTCTTCGTCGTTGGCTATGGCCTGGATCTGGACGGCAAATACCGCAATCTGCCCTATGTCGGGATCTACAACCCCGCCTGATGCGCAGATTCCTGCTCCCCGCCCTCCTCTCGAGCCTGGTCATGGGCTGTGGCTACCAGCGGCTGGATCGTCGGCCTCGGGCTGCGGCCTGGATGGTCAAGGGCGAGACCATCCGCATCGCCAGCTTCCGGAACCACACACCCCGCCTGGGGTTGGAGGAACCCTTTCGCAAGGCTCTCGAGAACCGCATCGTGGCTGCTTCCCCCTGGAAGCTGCTGCCTCAGAGCGGGGGCTCCCGGTGGGTGCTCCAGGCCACTCTGGAGAAGTACGAGTTGCGCCCGCTGGGGCTCTCCCTGGGCAATACCCAGTCCCGGGGCAGCGCGGGCACGGCTAGCCGATTGGAAGTGGTAATCGTAGCCTCCGTGCAGTTGTTGGATGGCCAGACCGGGGTCGTGGCCATCTCCCGCCCCAAGCTCACCTTCAGCAACCAATACCGGGTGGATCAGAACTTCGCCAGCTTCGATAACCGGGAGCTGCAGGTGGTGGAGAACCTCGCCGACGATTTCGCCGAGAGCTTCCTCACCCAGCTCTTGGAGGGAAGCGAGTGATGGCTCTTCCCTCCGGTTGGCTCAAGGCCGAGTACGCCCTCCTCCATGGCGAGGACGGGGATGGGCGCCGGGAGGCCGTGGAGGCCTGGAAGGCCATCCATGTGGATCCGGAATGGGTCGATTTCTCCCTCCTGGTCTGCGCGGAGGGATGTCCCTGGCCCGAGGTGCAGAATGCCCTTCTGGAATCGGCCCCCCTGGGCACCGATCGGGTGGTCATCGTGCCCCAGGCCGAGAACCTGCTGGAGAAGCCCAAGGAACTGCCTGCCTCCATCAAGACCCTGCTGACCCAACCCCTGCCCGGCACTCGGCTGCTGCTGGTCTCCCGGGCGGCCCTGAGCGCGGCCCCGGGGCGCGTGCTGGCCACCAAGCCCTTCAATGATTGGGGCAAGGAAGGTCGCGTGCTCAAGGTCGGAGCCCTGGATGAGCGGGAGGCTCCCGCCTTCGTGGAGGCCCAGGCCAAGGCTCTGGGCCTGCGGCTCGGCTCCGGCGTTGCGGCCCGTCTGGTCGCGCGCATGGGGGGAAATCCAGGTGTGCTCAAGCGGACCCTGGAGGTGCTGGATCTCCTGGCCGAGGATCGCCAGGTGGGGAGTGCGCTGGTGGATCAGGCCACCTTCCGCCTGGGTGAACAGAGTGCTTTCGCCTGGTCCCAGGCCTGGCAGAGGGGGCAGCTGGGCCAGGCCCTCGCCACCCTGAGGGTGGCCCTGGAGGATGAACCCAGCGGTGCTCCCCTGATGCTGCTGGGCCAGGCCCGGCGCGAAGTGGAGCGTCTGGCGCGCCTGGTGGAAGCCCGCGCCGCGGGCAAGGCACCCGGCCAGTTTCTGGGCGCCCTGGGCCTTAGTCCCAAGCAGGGATTCCTGCTGGATGGCTATGTGCGCGTGGTGGATCGCCTGGGCGCCGAAGGGGTAAAGCGGCTCCTGCACGTGGTGAACCAGACGGACCTGGATCTGAAGGGGATGGCTTTTTCGGGGGGGCAAACCCCTCTCCTGTCTTTGACGGTTTCACTGGCCAGAGCCTGGACTGCCTGAACCCTTGACGATCCAATGCGATGGTTGAACTTTCTTCTGAGGCCCAGCATGTCCACTTGCGAAATTCCCAAACTCACATCCCTCGAGACCCTGGAGGAGAAATCCGTGCTGCCCAAGGGGTGGAGGGCTGAGTGTTCGGATCCAGGGAAGCTGGATCTCACCCTGGCCGTCCTGGAGATGATCCGCCGCTCCACCACCCGACTCCCCCAGGACGTGATCCAGGCGCTGGTGGACGGCCGCAATGCCGAGATCCCAGGCAGCCGCAGTGCCAATACCCTGGACACCATGCTGGAGAACATCGTGCTGGCCGATGCGCGGGTGGCGCCCCTCTGCCAGGACACGGGGTCCGTGATCTTCTGGGTTCGCCATCCCTTCGGCGTGAGCCAGCGCCGCCTCAAGGCCCAGGTCCGGGCGGCGGTGGCCGAGGCCACCGGGCGCAGCTGGCTGCGGCCCAACTGTGTGGAGGCGCTCTCCGGGAAGAATCCCGGCAATAACCTGGATCCCTTCGGAGAAGCCCACCCCATCATCCATTTCGAGGAATGGGACCAGCCCGGCATCGAAATCAAGATGCTGCAGAAGGGCGGGGGCAGCGAGAACGTGGGCAGCCAGTACCGTCTTCCGGATGCCGCCCTTGGGGCGGGCCGGGATCTCAAGGGGGTGCGCAAATGCATCCTCGATGCGGTGGTGAAGGCCCAGGGGCAGGGCTGCGCGCCGGGCATCCTGGGCGTCTGCATCGGCGGCGATCGGGTGGTCGGCTACGAACACAGCAAGGAACTGCTGCTCCGCAGGCTGGACCAGTCCAATGCCAATCCGGTCCTGGCCGAGTTCGAAAAGTCCCTGGTGGCCGAGATCAACACGCTAGGCATCGGGCCCATGGGATACGGCGGGAAAACCACGCTGCTGGGCATCGCGGTGGAGGAACTGTGGCGTCATCCGGCCAGTTTCTTTGTGACGATCAGCTACATGTGCTGGAGCAGCCGTCGGGTGACGCTTCGGATCGAGCCCACGGGCGTTGCGGTCTTCGAGTAGGGGAAATCATGATCCGTCTCAGCACACCCATCACCGAACAATCGATTCGCGCCCTTCATGTGGGCGACGAGGTGCTGCTCAGCGGCAGGGTCATCCTCAGCCGCGATATGGGCCACAAGTTCATGATCGAAAATAAGCCCGAGTGGCTGAAGCCGATCCTCAAGGATTCCGTCATCTACCACTGCGGCCCGGTGGTGGCCAAGAACCCCGATGGCACATGGCGTTTCGTCTCCTCGGGACCCACCACCAGCATCCGCGAGGAGCCCTACCAGGCCGAGGTGCTGGAGACCTATGGTGTGCGCGGGGTCATCGGCAAGGGTGGCATGGGCCCCAAGACCAGCGGTGGGCTCCAGAAGGTGGGGGCCTGTTACTTCCACGCCACGGGAGGCGCCGGGGCGCTATTGGCGGAGCGCGTGAAGCGAGTTGTGGATGTGAAGATGCTGGAGGAATTCGGCAGCCCCGAAGCCTTCTGGATCGTCGAGGTAGAGGATTTCCCCCTGGTGGTGACCATGGACAGCCACGGCGGTTCCCTCCATGACGAGGTGCTGGCCGCCAGTCAGGCCCGCGCCAAGGCCCTGATGGGCTGATGGGGAACCGTCTGGAAGGGATGCCGCAAACCTACCACCAGCTTCGCCTCGCTCTTTCCAAGGCCCTGGCCCAGTTCCTGGAACCCGAGGAGGCCCGGGCCGAGGCCATCCTGTGGTTCGAGGATGGTCTGGGGCGCAGCCGCGCCTGGATGGCCGCCCATGGTGAGGATGTCGTGCCTGCCGAGGCACAGGCTCGGATGGAACACTGGCTCCGCCGCCGGGAGACCGGGGAACCCTGGGCCTACATCCTGGGTTGGACCCAATGGCGGGAGCGGCGCTTCGAGGTGGGGCCAGCGACACTGATTCCCCGTCCCGAGACCGAGCTGGTGCTGGAGGCGGCCCTGGAGATCGGAAAGCGCATCCAGGTGCGCCGTGCCGCCGATATTGGCACGGGGACGGGGATCCTGGGCATTTCCATGGCCTTGGAAACCGATTGGGACATCACCGCCACCGATCTCAGCGCAGGGGCCCTGGACGTGGCCCGGAGGAATGCCGCGGCCCTGGGGGCCCGCCTGGAATTTGCCGCTGGGCATCTCCTGGATCCGGTGAAGGGGCCCCTGGGCCTAGTGGTTTCAAACCCACCGTATGTCGATCCCGCCGATAGGCCCTCCCTTCAACGGGAATTGGCCTGGGAACCTGATTCCGCGCTCTTTGCGGGCGACCAGGGCCTGGCCCTCAGCACGGAGCTGCTCCGGGAGGCTCGTCGAAGGGCGGCCCCGGCCTGTGTGCTGGAGATCGGCGCGGGGCAGGGGGCCACCCTGATGAAGCGATCCCTGGGGATGGGCTGGAGACGCACCTGGGTCCACCAGGATCTGGCGGGCAATGACCGGGTGCTGATGGTTATCCTTTGATATCATTAAGCATAAAATTCATGGCACGGCCTCTGCAATCTCTTGGCGTGGAGGAATGTTATGCGGAAAATGTTGCCCATCCTTGCCGGGTTCCTGGTGTTGGGCTGCAGTCTGCCGAAGACCCACGATCCGAATTTGGCCAAGAAACCCAAGATTCCCTACGTGGAAGAGGCGCCCGTGCAGGCTCCCCTCTCCGAGGGATCCCTCTGGCAGGATCGGCCCGTGGTGGGGGATCTGCGGGCGGGGCGGATGAACGATCTGGTCACCATCAAGATCACCGAGAGCACCAGCGCCATCTCCAAGGCCGATGTGACCACCAAGCGGGATGGCTCGAACAACTGGAACGCACCCAGCCTCTTCTCTCGCCTGGGCAATTGGGGCATCACCTCGGGCAATACCGACGCCAAGACCACCAGCAATACCAATAAGTATGCAGGCACAGGCACCACGGGCCGCAGCGCCACCTTCACGACCACGGTGACGGCCCGGGTGGTCAAAGTGCTCAATAATGGGAACCTCATCTTTGAGGGTTTCCGGGATATCCAGCTCAACAACGAGACCCAGCGCCTCTATGTGGCCGGGATGATCGATCCAATGCGCCTGGACAATAACAACACCATTGCCTCCGGCCAAGTGGCGGAATTGCGGGTGGGTTACGGTGGCCAGGGCGTGGTGGACGAAACGCTCAAGGCGGGCTACATCAGCCGCCTCCTGAACTTCATCTGGCCCTTCTGAGGTGGCAAACATGCGGATCGTTGCGATTTTCCTGGCTTGCCTCGCGCTCCTGGCTGCGCCGGATAAGCCCGACAAGAAGGTGGAGGCCAAGCTGCGGGATGTGGCGCGCCTTCAGGGCGTGCGTGGCAACCAGCTCCTGGGCTACGGAGTCGTGGTAGGGCTGGATGGCACGGGAGACAAGGACCAGACCAAATTCACCGTGCAGAGCCTCACCAATCTTCTGGCGCGCCAGGGCATCAGCATCAACCCTACCTCCGTCAAGGTTAAGAACGTGGCTGCCGTGATCGTGACCGCGGAGCTGCCGGCCTTCTCCAAGTCCGGCCAGAAGATGGATGTGACCGTGAGCAGCACGGGTGATGCCAAGAGTCTGGCGGGGGGAACCTTGCTGATGACGGGATTGCAGGGGCCCGATCATCAGGTCTATGCCGTGGCCCAGGGGCCGGTGCTGGTGGGTGGCTTCAGCGCTTCAGGGGGAGGGGCTTCGGTCACGAAGAACCATCCCACCGCCGGGCGAATCCCGGATGGCGCGCTGGTGGAGCGGGAGATTCCCGGTAATTTCAACGATCGCCCCAACCTGCGCTACAGCCTGCAGGAAGAGGACTTCACCACCGTCATCCGAGTGGTCCACTCCATCAACGAGGAACTGGGGGAGAAGGTCGCCAAGGCCCTTGATTCCCGCACTGTTGAAGTGGTGATTCCGAAGGAATTCCAGGGGCGCGCCGTGGAACTGGTGGCCAGGTTGGAGAACTTAAATGTTCAGCTTCAGCCGAGGGCCCGGGTCGTCGTCAACGAAAAGACAGGCACTGTCATCCTCGGTTCGGATGTGAAGGTCGGAGCCGTGAGCATTATCCAGGGAGGCCTTTCCATCGTGGTGAGTTCCACGCCCCTGGTCAGCCAGCCCAGGCCCCTCAGCCAGGGAAAGACGGTGACGGCTACCAAGAAGGAAGTGACGGCGGTGGAGGAAAAGCCCAAGACTCTCTCCATCGAACCGGGTGTCTCCGTGGGGAAGTTGGCCGAGATGCTGAACTCGCTGGGCGTCACGCCCCGGGACATGGTGGCCATCCTGCAGGCCATCAAGGATGCCGGTGCCCTTAACGCGGAGCTGCGAATCCTGTGAACGCCGCTCCGATCACCCAAAGCCCTCAGGATCTGCTGGCTGCCGCACTTCCTTCCTCCGTGTCGGGGAAGACCAGTCCGAAGGAAGCGGCCCAGAAATTCGAAGGCCTCCTCATGACTCAGCTGTTCCAAAGCCTGCGCAAGACGGTCGAACCCTCTGGGCTCTTTGGCGATGGGGGGCAGGCCCGACAAACGTATGAATATTTGCTCGATCAGGCGGTGGTGGAACATGCCATGGCGGGTGGTCAGGGCTGGGGCCTCGCGGAGCGAATCGAAAAGGATTGGGCCCGGCAGAATGAAAATACGGTTCAGAAGAGCCTCGGTAAGCGAGACTTGAAGGATTCCCTCAAGATGCCGATAGAAGGATTGTCGAGGTGAATTCATGCGTGTTACCGGCAAGTCTAGCAGCGTGGGGGCCACCCAGAACGTGGGGGGCGCCAAGCCTGCGTCGGGCGCGCCCTCACCAGGGGGCCCCAGTGTTGTGGGCGATGCCCTCAGTGTCTCGGCTCCGGCCCAATTCATTGCGGTGGCCGTGGCTCGCTTGGCGAAGGTGCCGGATATCCGCACCGAGAAGGTCGAGGAACTTCGAGCCCAGCTCGAATCCGATGGATACCACCCCGATGGAGAGGCCGTGGCCGATGGTTTGGTGAGGGAACATACTCCGCCTCACCGGGATCGCTGATCGATATAGAACCATGCTAAGCCCCCTTGCCCAGCGCCAGGTCTTCCAGACCGCCAATGTCGAGTCGGTACGGGCGGCGCATGAGGTGAGTGAACTGATCCAGCGGGAACAGGCCCTCAAAAAGGCGGCCGAGGATCATGCGGCCGAGGATCAGGCCGCCGTGCATATGGTTCCGGGTTCCGATCGGATTCGTACCGAAGAACGACGCCAGGGTCGGGGGCAGGGCGGCGCGGAAGAACAGTTCTCCGGCGAAGATAATGGGGAAGAAAAGCCCCCTCGAGACGAGGCAGTTACTGCCGACCCACACCTGGACTTCATGGCCTGAGGACCTTTCGACGCCTTCTTTGAGAATGGTATAGGCCTTGCGCATGAAACCCTTGGAGGTGATTCATGCTGCACTCGCTGCCCGCTTTGCTGGACGATCTGGAGCGGCGTCTTATCGCGGGTGAGGATCCCCTGCCGCTTCTCGGTTCGGTGCGGTGGCCCGATCTGGGAGGGTGGCCCAAGGATTTGACTGAGGCCCAGCGGATGAACCGGCGCCTTTCTTCCATCCATAGCCTCGTCAACGGTCTGCAGGCACCTGTACAGGCGGCCCTGCGAGTCTTTTCCGAGTCCTCCGGATACGGGGCCCGAGGTACCGTATCCCTTCCCACTTCCCTGTCGCTGCGTTTTTCTGAACATGTGTAGGAGCCGGTCATGCCCGGTCTGAACGCGAGCCTCAATATCGGCCTCTCCGGCCTCCAGGCCAGTCAGGCTGCCCTGAATGTCGTTGGCCACAATATTGCGAACGTAAACACGCCCAACTACAGCCGCCAACAGGCTGTTCTGTCGAGCAACGCGTCCCAGGCCTTTGGGACCATGCAATACGGTACGGGCGTGACCGTGACCAATATCATCGGAGTACGGAACCGCTACCTGGATATGCAGATCACCCAGAACACTTCCATGAAGAGCGGGGCGGATGTGCGATACACGAGCCTGGAGGCCGTCTCCTCGGTTTTCACGGAGGATGGTGGTGATGCGGACCTCGGAACCTTGACGCAGAACTTCTTTGCAAGCTTCCAGCTGCTTTCCTCCAAACCTGAAGATGGATCCGTGCGCACCGGCGTGATCGGGAAAGCCCAGAGCCTGGTCAACGGGATCAAGAGCCACTACGAACTGCTCTCCGAGCAGCGCACACAGGCCGATCACAATATCGGCAGCATCGTCACCGAGGTCAACACGATCACTGCCCAGATCGCGAAGCTGAATAACCGGATCGCTTCAGAGACAAGCGAGGGCTCTGATTCGGATGCGCGTGATCAACGCCAGGGCTTGGCCAACCAGTTGGCCGAATTGGTCGGCGTTCAGGTCTTCGAGGACAGCCACGACCAGCTCCAGATCACGCTGGACAGTGGTGCGGCGGTGCTCGTGAATGGGGGCACGGCTAGTACGATGTCGGCGACACCGAATGCGGCCTCTGGCTTCAATTCCGTGACGGTCGCCCTCGGCTCCGGGACCCCGGTCGATGTGACCAAGGCGGTGAAGGAGGGCTCTCTAGGAGCCAACCTAGATCTCAGGGACAACGTGCTGGCGGGCTACCAACAGAAGCTGGACGAACTGGCAGCCGGCATCTCCGGGCAGGTGAACCTGCTCAATCGTGCGGGTTATGCGCTGGACGGGACGACCACGGGCACGGATTTCTTCCTGGGCACGACCGCGAATGGGGCCGATGGTCTCCCTACTACCGTTACGGCTGCCAATCACTACCAGGGCATGGTCAACGCCCTCACCGTCAATGCGGCCGTTGTCTCGAACCCGGGGCTCATCGCTGCCGCAGGCGTCACTGGGGCGGCAGGCGACAATACCAATGCGAAGAAACTCGCAGCCCTTCAGACGACCTCCGATACCGTTGACACGGATGGGGATGGTGTCGGCGATGCGGGTCCCTTCAGCACGGTCATCGGCAGCCTTGTGAATACCCTCGGCACCGATGCCCAGGGCTATGAAGCGAGCAGCACCGGCAGCGAAAATCTTCTTACGGCGCTTCAGACCCAGCGGGACCGGGTATCCGCGGTCGATCTGGACGAGGAAGCCACCACGATGTTGGCCTTTCAGCGGGGCTATCAGGCCAGTGCGCACTTCATCAGCGTGATCAATGATCTGATGGATAAATTGGTGAACAACTTCGGCTAGTGGTCGACAGGAGGTAGGCGATGACGCTTCGGACCCCGAACCCATCCAGTAATGCAACGCTGACGCTCAGCCTTCGGCGCATCAAGGAGAGCCGCGCCATTCTTCAGGAGCAGCTGACCACGGGCAACCGGATTGTAAGACTTGGACAGGACCCGACGGGTGCGGCGCTCATCGTGGACTTCCAGACCTCTATCGGGCGGAACAAGCAGTTCGTCAAACAGATCGATTCCGCGGCCTCCTACCTGACGGAAACGGAGACCGCACTGGATTCCGTGAATACCTCCCTCACAAGGCTCTTGGAACTCGCCCCGACGGCCGAGAGCACCTCGGCCACCGCCGGCGACCGCCTGCAGATGGTGCCGGAGATCAATGGCATTCTCACGAGCCTTCTCTCGGTGGCTAATACTCAACAGCAGGGGAAGTACCTGTTCGGGGGCAGCAACACGACCACGGCGCCTTTCACCCAGACAGCCACGGGAGCGAACTACAACGGCAACAGCGCGACCATATCTCTCGATGTCTCAGTGAGCGCGTCGGTGGGGACGAACCTTCCGGGGAATACGGTGTTTTACGGCTCCGGTGGCCAAGGCTCCGCCACGGATGTCTTCAAGCAGGTGACGGATCTCAGTGCGGCCCTGACGGCCAACAACAGTGCCGGGATCCAGACGGCCATGGATAATCTGAAAATGGCCTTCTCGGGGCTTCAGACCAACCTCGCGGAGATCGGCGGCCGACAGTCCACCCTCGATCAGATGAAAACGACCCTCGGGGACTTCACGACGAGCCTTCAGTCCATCCAGAACACCTATGCGTCTGTGGACTACGCCCAGGCCGCTTCGGACTACGAGAGCCAGGGCATCGCCCAGCAGGCCACGCTGGCAATGATTGGAAAATCGAACGCGCAGAACCTGTTCGACTATCTGACTTGACCCCTGTGGGTGGGAGTCGCGGCACCCAGGGGCAGGGCCTCCAGGGGCAGGAGCCACACGATGGGCCCGGATTCCATGAGGAACCATCCCGATTCAGGACGGAAATCCTGGAGCCCGGCAGGGCGATTGATGCCTGGAGGAAGGGCCAGGGCGCCCCATAGCTCCGCCAAACCCCTCCCCTGGAGCGTGTGGTGCCCGGGATTCCAACGATAAAGGCGCTCGAGTCCCTGGGAGCAATAGGTGTTCCAGTCATCCTGGGGGGGGGTGGTCCTCGTCTCTTCAGGCTTCCATGCTTTTTCTGGGGGTTCCGAACCTGCGGCGGGATCCTCGGGGGTCGCAAGGGAGGAGGGCGAAGCAGGCACCGCCAGGGAGAACCAGAGATTTCCGGAGGGATCGGCTCCTCGGAGCCTGAGGAGGGCTCCATCCCTCGACCAGGGTTCGGCGGGTGCCAGCGTCGTGGCATCGAAAGAGGCCACAGGGGTGCCATCGGCCTTGATCTGGAGAATTCTTCCAGGGAAGGGCTGCCACCAGTATCCCTTGGCTTGGGCGAGGGTGGGGTGGGAGTCAGGGAAGATGAGGGGAGCCTCCGAGGGCGTTGGCCAGTGCTTCCAACCTCTGTTTTCGGAATAGGAGGAGAGGCCTCCCCCGTGGGCCAGGAGGAAGCTCCAGGGACCTGTGGGCAGCAGATCGGAAGGGGTCTTGATCTCTTCGGGCAGTTCTATCGGTTTGAGGCCCACCCGGAAGGGCATCTCGCCGATCCGTTCGCCCTTCTGGAGGGCCAGAGGCAGGCGCAGGATGGCTGTGGGCCCGAACAGAAACACGCAGCCGCTATTGGCATCTCGGCCCAGGGCGAAGTGCTCGCCAGGGGCGCGATGCACCCAGCGGGTGGCCTGGGTGGCGAGGTCCATGGCGATGACCAGGGGCATCTCGCCAGAAGATGCATCGGTCGATCGGTAGAGCAGAACCGCCACATCTCCCGGCAACACAATGGCTTCGCGGAGTTCGGCAAAGTTGAAGAAACCCTCCCGCACGCCGGTCGGGCGAGGAACCAGGAGGTTGGCGATCATGGCTCCGTTTTGGAACAGCACCAACCGTTGACGATCACTCTGGGTCAGGACCTGCACGGCCTGGATGCCTCCAGGTAAGGGGGCCAGCCACCGCAGCGCCCTCAAGGGCGTTTGGCCATCCGCGTAGTGCAGGAGGGTGCCGGGGCCGTAGACCTCGATTTTGAAAGTCACGGAGGTCTCCGGGGGAGGCCCCCCTGTGGGGCCGCGTCTCACCAGAAACCAGAGACCCCCGGCTAGGAGGGCCGAAAGGAACAGGGCAGGGATCAGGATCTTCTTCAAGGGGCTTCTCCAATGATTGAGAGATGGGCCTCCATGGCGGCTGTGGCTCGGACCCGGTGGGCGGCGCCCTTGGCGGCCTTGAGAGCCTTCATGCCGCCGGCACGCTTGAGAGCCCTATGATCGATCTGACCCTCTGGGAATGGCGGAAGGAGGCCGAGCATGGCGTTGGTGGGGCAGAAGTCCTTGGCGTTGGCGTGGGCCAGATAGCCAAAGAGAGCTCCGAACATGGTCTCCAGCGGGAAGGGAATGACGGAAAGTTCCCGCTGATGGCGATCCACGGCCATGCCTGCCGCCAGTCCTGCGGCGGCGGATTCGAGATAGCCCTCGACCCCGCTCAGTTGACCCGCGATCCAGAGGTTGGTCCGATGCTTGACAGCGAGTGTCGCATCGAGAACGCAGGGAGCCTGGACATAGGTATTCCGATGGATGCTGCCGAAACGGGCGAAGGTGGCTCCCTCAAGGCCTGGGATGAGGCGGAAGACCTCCTGTTGAGCTCCCCATTTGAGGCGGGTCTGAAAGCC
>OY761614.1:0-645000 GCA_963664825.1 uncultured Holophaga sp. | reverse complement strand
TGACGAAAAGTCCTAATCCTACACTGCCGAGAAAAGCTGCTAAGGAGAGGTATTTGTGACCGTACCGCAAACCGACACAGGTAGTCGAGGAGAGAATCCTCAGGCGTTTGAGAGAACTTGGGTGAAGGAACTCGGCAAATTAACCCCGTAACTTCGGGAGAAGGGGTACCACGGTAGGGTTCATAGCCCGATGTGGTGGCACATAAATGTTCCAGGCGACTGTTTAACAAAAACACAGGTCTCTGCAAACTCCAAAGAGGAGGTATAGGGGCTGACGCCTGCCCGGTGCCGGAAGGTCAAGAGGAGCGGTCAGCGCAAGCGAAGCTGCGAATTTAAGCCCCGGTGAACGGCGGCCGTAACTATAACGGTCCTAAGGTAGCGAAATTCCTTGTCGGGTAAGTTCCGACCTGCACGAATGGCGTAACGATCTGGAAACTGTCTCCATCCAAGACTCAGCGAACTTGTAGCACCGGTGAAGATGCCGGTTACCCGCACTTAGACGGAAAGACCCCGTGCACCTTTACTATATTTTGACATTGAGGTCGGTATTGTGCTGTGCAGGATAGGTGGGAGGCTTTGAAATTGGCTCGTTAGGGTCGATGGAGCCAACGTTGAGATACCACCCTGCGCAATGCTGATCTCTAACCCTCGCCCGTAATCCGGGTGGGAGACAGTGTCAGATGGGTAGTTTGACTGGGGCGGTCGCCTCCTAAAGAGTAACGGAGGCGTGCGAAGGTTCCCTCAGGCTGTTTGGAAATCAGCCGCAGAGCGCAATGGTATAAGGGAGCTTGACTGCGAGACACACACGTCGAGCAGATGCGAAAGCAGGTCATAGTGATCCGGTGGTTCCGCATGGAAGGGCCATCGCTCAACGGATAAAAGGTACGCCGGGGATAACAGGCTGATCTTGCCCAAGAGTTCATATCGACGGCAAGGTTTGGCACCTCGATGTCGACTCATCGCATCCTGGGGCTGGAGCAGGTCCCAAGGGTTCGGCTGTTCGCCGATCAATAGCGGTACGTGAGTTGGGTTCAGAACGTCGCGAGACAGTTCGGTCCCTATCTAGTGTGGGCGTAGGATATTTGCGAGGAGCTGTCCTTAGTACGAGAGGACCGGGATGGACTGACCTCTGGTGTTCCAGTTGTGCCTCCAGGTGCAATGCTGGGTAGCTACGTCGGGAAGTGATAAGCGCTGAAAGCATCTAAGCGCGAAGCACGCCTCAAGATGAGATATCCCCACGAGACCCGTCGTAGACCACGACGTTGATAGGTCGCATGTGTAAGCGCAGTAATGCGTTGAGCTGAGCGATACTAATAGGTCCATTGACTTGACCTTTCATCAATCAATTACATAGAAGTGGGCATTTCGGATAATGCGAAGCGACCGAAATCCCCGGACAGCACGGTGAGCACCCCGACTGTCCGCGTCCCCAGAGACGCCAGCCTTGTAAAACCCTTCCAACCCTTCGTCGTGGCTATACCCTGGAGGTCACACCCGTTCCCATTCCGAACACGGCAGTTAAGCTCCAGAGGGCCGATGATACTGCGTTTTTAAGCGTGGAAAAGTAGGTCGCCGCGACGTTAATTTCTAGAACGCCCCCATCCCTCTCACGAGATTGGGGGCGTTCCTGCATTTGCGTATAAGCTAGAGATGTGGACCAGGGCGCCGCTAGGGGAAACCCTAGAGGAAAGTCCGGACTCCGCAGGGCAGTGGGCCAGGTAACACCTGGGCGGGGCGACCCGACGGATAGTGCAACAGAGAACAGACCGCCGATGGCCCCTTCGGGGGATCAGGTAAGGGTGAAACGGTGGGGTAAGAGCCCACCGCCGGACTGGCAACAGGACGGGCATGGTAAACCCCCCACGGAGCAAGACCAAATAGGCCGACGTACTTCGAAAGAAGCGAGGATTGGCCCGATCGAGTCGGCGGGTAGGTTGCTTGAGGTTTCCAGTGATGGGAATCCCAGAGGAATGGCGTCACACGACAGAATCCGGCTTACCGGTCCACCGCGGCCCCCGAAAGGGGGCCGTGCTGGTTTAGGCGAAACGAGGTCCTTCCCTTAACCTGGAGCCATGCGACGACCCAATCCCCGGCATGTGGTCCTTTTTGTGACGGCCTTGGCCTTCCATGTGGACACCCTCCTCTACGGACTCTTGGTGCCCCTTCTGCCCCGGTATGCCCGGGAACTGCATTTGAGTCAGTCCCAGGTCGGTGTGCTGTTTTGGAGCTATGCGCTGGCCTTGCTCCTGGCCACCTTGCCCATCGCCAGGCTCACGGATCGCTGGGGCTGTAAGGCGCCCATGCTGTGGGGGTTGTTGGGGCTGGCCTTCACGACGCTGGCCTTCGCCTATTGCCGCACGTATTGGGTGCTCCTCATCGCTCGGGCCCTGCAGGGAGTGGCCGGAGCCGCCACCTGGGTGCCCGGCATGGCCCTCGTCGCCGATCACTTCCCCCGGGAGGAACGAGGGCGGGCCATGGGGATCGTCTTTGCCGGAGCCAATCTGGGGCTCCTCCTGGGACCGCCTCTGGCGGGATTCCTGGACCACTACCTGGGGCCTCAAGCGCCCTTCCATCTCGGGATCGCCCTGGTGGTGGTAGACGCCCTGGGGCGGGGTTTCCTGCTCCGGGAAACCCCGCCTCTGCTGGAGCCCCCCATTCCCTGGAGCGTGTTGCTACGCAATCGCGTGGTGCTGGTCTTCGCCGGAGCTACGGCCCTCGGGGCCGCCTTTTGGACCCTGATGGAATCCGCCCTGCCCTTGAATTTTTCCAGGCGTTTGGGCCTCGGCCCCCGAGGCATCGGGTTCCTCTTCGGCGCCGCGGCCCTTGCCCATGCCCTGAGCAGTCCCTGGATGGGGCGGGTCTCCGATCGCATCGGCCGGGTCAAGGTGCTGCGCACGGGGTTGGTGTTGGCCTTGGTCCTCCTCCCGCTGCCTGTTTTCCTGAAGGAACCCTGGGCCGTGGCGCTGGCCATGGCGGCTCTTGGCCTCAACCTGAGCTTTATTGTCACACCCTGTAGTCCTGCGGTGGCCGACCAGGTGGAGCGCATGGGAAGCCAAGGCTTCGCGTCCGGTTTCTCGATCCTGAATCTCACCTATTCTCTGGGGATGATCCTGGGACCGATGGTGGGCGGGATTTTCATCGACGCCCTTGGACCGCGTTGGGCCTTTAGCCTCTTGGGGGTGGGTTTTGCGGCTTACCTGGGGGCCACCCGGGGCATCCAGTTCTGATCGCCCGATAGATCCAGCGTTCCGATTCTGGGCTGAAGGGGCCCCCTTCCAGATCCCCGAAGACCCGGTCCAGCTTGAAGCCTGTGCGCTCAAGTGAATCCGTGACCTCGCGCGCTGTCGGGATCCAGATATCGTGCCTGAAGCGCTCTCCCTCCATGATCCGGTCCGTCAGGATGCGCCGTCGATCCGGGCTCCACTGCACGCGCTCGCGGTAGCCCTCCTCGGCCCTGAACCAGGCGCTTTTGGCTTTGGTGACGCACATCTCAAGGTAGTCGCGCCCGGTCAAATCCAGCAGCAGCACACCCCCTGGTTTCAATACCCGAGCGAATTCTGTCAACTGGCGGAGATTCTCGGCCTCGGTGGCGAAATAGCCCCAGCTGGTGAACGCGCAGAAGATGCCATCGGCGCAGCCTGGGCGAAAGGGAAGGGCGCGTAGATCCAGCCGGACGAGGGCGCCAGGGTATTCGGCGGCGTGTCGCGCGAGATTGAGGGCGCTGAGATCGCCTCCGATGACACGCAATCCTTTGGCTTCCAATGCCGGCTGGAGGCGCCCCCAGCCGCAGGGGAGATCCAGCACGATGCTATCCGCGGGCAGATTTAGCAGGGCCGTGAGCGCTGGCCCTTCCTCGATCGCTTCCTGCTCCTTGTCTCGATAGATCTTGAAGTAGAGCGGGTGATCGAAGTCCCGGGCGAACCATTCCATGGTGGAAAGTGTGCCACGGAATCCCTCCATGGATCCTCGCCCTTCGCAAGGGCGCTTTCCTTGGCTACTCTGGAAACTCAACATCCGGAGTCCTTGGGTGGATTCCCCCAGCGCACGAGGGCGCCATGAGCGATGCTCCAGCGAAAAAGAAATATTCGGTCTTTCTCCCCCGGACCGAATTTTCCATGAAGGCCGACCTACCTCAGCGGGAGCCGAAGCGCCTGGAACGCTGGAAGGGCGAGAAACTCTACGAGCGCATCGAGGCCCACCGTCGTGCGGATAACGCCGCGGGCCGGGGTAAGGGACGGCGCATCCTGCATGATGGCCCGCCCTATGCGAACGGCGCCATCCATATCGGTCATGCCCTCAACAAGATTCTCAAGGACATCGTCGTCAAATCGCTCTGGCTGGATGGCTACGAGTCTCCCTACGTTCCCGGATGGGACTGCCACGGCCTGCCCATCGAGCATGCCGTCGAGAAGGATCTCGGTCCCAAGCGCCGGGAGATGCCCCGGAGCGAGTTCCTCTCCAAGTGTCGCGCCTATGCGGCCAAATGGGTCGATACCCAGCGCACGGGTTTCCAGCGCCTGGGTGTGCTCGGCGCCTGGGATCAGCCCTACGTCACCATGGAACCCAAGTACGAGGCCACGGTGGTGCGCCTGCTGGGCCAGCTCTTCGAGAGCGGGGCGGTGCGACGCAAGTTGAAGGTCGTGCATTGGAGTTACGGTGCACGCACGGCCCTGGCCGAGGCCGAAGTCGAATATGCCGATCGGACCAGCCCCGCCATCACCGTGGCCTTTCCGGTGCCGGAGGCCGAGGCTCAGCGCCTCGATCTTCCCACGCCGCTCTACTTGCCGATCTGGACCACCACGCCCTGGACGCTGCCGAGCAACCTCGCCATCGCCATGCACCCGGATATGGAATACGCGGTGGTGAAGGCCGGGGATCGCTACTACGTGGTCGCCGTCTCCCTCCTGGAGGATTTCCAGAAAAAGCTCGGTGTGGAACTGCACATCAAGAGCACCCGCAAAGGGGTTGCCTTCCAGAGCCTCAAGGCCCGCCATGCCTGGATTGATAGGCCCTCGCCTGTGCTGCTCGCGGATTACGTCACCGCCGACACCGGCACAGGTCTCGTGCATACGGCGCCGGATCATGGCGTCGATGACTTCAACCTCGCCCATCATCTCGGCCTTCTCCAGCTCGTGGGCCCCGATGGCCGCTTCGTTCCGGCGGTGAATGACCCTGATCTGGAAGGCAAGAACATCTTCGATACCAACCCGATCGTGGTGGAAAAACTCCGGGCCATGGGCGCGCTGCTGCACGAGGAAAAACTGTTGCACAGCTATCCCCACTGCTGGCGCACCAAGACGCCCATCTTCTTCCGCGCGACAGAGCAGTGGTTTATCACCATGGATGACGATCTCAAGGGCAAGGGCAAGAGCCTGCGGGAACTGGGGCTCGAGGGCGTGGATTCCACCACCTGGGTGCCGGCCCAGGGTCGCAACCGCATCCACGCGATGATCAGTGGCCGCCCCGACTGGTGCATTTCCCGCCAGCGCAGTTGGGGAACCCCCATCACCGTGCTGCGCTGCACCGAATGCGGCGAGCCCTTGGTGTGCGCCGATGTCTTCGAGAAGGCCGCCGTGGCCATCGAATCGGCGGGCATCGAGGCCTGGTCGGAACTTCCCCTGGAACAATTGAAGCCTGCGGGCGCGGTCTGTGCCGCCTGTGGTTCCGAGCATTTCCAGAAGGAAACCGATATCCTGGATGTGTGGATCGACTCGGGTGTTTCCGCCACGGTGGTGTGCCGCACCAGTCCCGAACTGAGTCCCGAGGACTACGGGCACTTCATCTATCTGGAGGGCTCCGACCAGCACCGCGGTTGGTTCCACTCCAGCCTGCTCTTCAATCTGGCCGCCAGTGGCGATAAACCCTACGATACCGTGGTGACCCACGGCTTCGTGCTGGATGGCAAGGGACAGAAGATGTCCAAGTCCCTTAATAATGTCATCAGCCCCGACGAGATCATGAAGACCCTGGGCGCCGATATCTTGCGGTTCTGGGTAGCCAGTGTGGATTACAGCGAGGATGTCCGCATTTCCAAGGACATCCTGCAACGCAATGCGGACGCCTACCGGAAGATCCGTAACACCATGCGGTTCCTCCTGGGCGCCCTCGCGGATTTCGATCCCGTTCGTGACAACGCGCCGGAGGAAACCTGGACTCCCCTGGATCGCTGGGCCTGGAACGCCTTCCTGCGCCTTGCCCAGGATGTGCGCCAGGCTTATCTCTCCTACGACTTTCTCACCGCGACCCAAGCGATCCTCTCCTTCTGCCAGGTGGAGCTTTCGGGCCGCTACTTCGAGATCATCAAGGACCGCCTTTATTGTGATGCCTTGGACAGTTCCCGTCGTCGCAGCTGTCGCACCGTCTGCCGCAGATTGGCTGAGGGGATGGCCGTGCTCATGGCGCCCGTGCTCAGCTTCACTGCCGACGAAGCTTGGGAGAACATTCCCTGCTCCGAGGGCCATGTCTTCGAACAGCGCTTTCCCGAGGACCCTGGACAGGCTCTGTCCAGCGATTGGGCTCGTTTTTGGGAGATCCGGGAGGCCGTCCAGGCGGCGATGGAACCCCATCGGGCGGCCAAGACCATCGGCACCAGCCTCGATGCGGAAGTGACGATCGCCCTCGGGGCACCTGATCAGGCGCTGCTAAGGAGGCTTGGCGAATCGGTCGAGGATCTGCTGGTCGTATCGGGCCTGAGGATCGTGGAGGGCGAGGCACTGGATGTCCAGGTGGCCACCCACGGCGGCACCAAGTGCCCTCGGTGCTGGAACCATCTGGGCGGCGCCGGGGCGGGCACGGATCTGGAGCTCTGTCCCCGCTGCTGGACGGTCGTGAGCGCAGAGAGGGCTCAATGAAGGATCGCCTCTATTGGCTCCTGGTCCCCGCGCTAGCTCTGTCTTTGGACTGGGCCAGCAAACAGTGGATCCTGGCCCACCTCCACCCCGGGGAGATTCTTCCGGTCATCTCCGGGTTCTTCAATCTGACCCTGGGCTTCAATTCCGGCGCCATCTTCGGCGTATTGTCCACGGCGCCCGATGGGGTTCGGCATATCCTATTCGCCGTCGCGGGCCTGGGCGCCCTCGGGTACTTCGGCTTCGAATTCCTCAAGGCGGGCACTCCCAGCCTTCAGCGCTTCGCCCTGGGACTGATCCTGGGAGGGGCGTTGGGAAACGGCCTGGATCGGCTGAACCATGGCGCAGTCGTGGATTTTCTTGATTTCATCTTCTTCGGGTGGCGCTACTGGACCTTCAATATCGCCGATAGCTGCATCGTGTGCGGGGCGATCCTCATGGGATTATCGCTGTGGGTGCACAAGCCGAAAGAGGCTTGAGAACGGGTTCCTTCGGCCTCCACTCGCCCTTCCGGCGCTCCCAGGCTAATCTTTTGGGCAGGGACACTCTATGACAATCCAAACCCTCATTTCCGGAAGTGGTCGCTTCATTCCTGCCCTCGTGGTGCCGAACGACCACTTCCTACAGCACACCTTCCATGGCCCGGACCACAAGCCCATCGAAAAATCGAATGCCGAGATCCTGGCGCAGTTCGAATCGATCACGGGGATCCGCGAGCGCCGCTATGCCTCCGATGATCTGCTGACTTCGGATATCGCCTTCGAGGCCGCCGAGGATGCCCTGCGCTCTTCCAATATCGATCGTGAATCCCTCGACTACATCATCGTGGCCCACAATTTCGGGAACGTGCGGCCCGGCAGTCATCGCTCGGATCTGGTGCCCTCCCTGGCCGCCCAGGTCAAGGCCCGGCTCCGCATCGTGAACCCCCGGACGGTCGCCATGGATCTCATCTTCGGATGCCCGGGGTGGCTTCAGGGCGTGATCCAGGCCGACTACATGATCCGATCGGGCATGGTGAAGCGCGTGATGGTGATCGGCGCCGATATCCTGTCCCGGATATCGGACCCCCATGACCGGGATAGCTTGATCTATGCCGATGGGGCCGGAGCCACGATCTTCGAGGGGCGAGAGACTTCCCTCTCCGAGGGCATCCTGGCCCATGCCGTTCGTTCCGATACCTTCGAGCATTCCAAGATGTTGTTCATGGGGCCTTCCTACAAGGAATCGGCTTTCCCGGAGACCTCCTTCCTGAAAATGGAAGGCCGCAAGCTCTATCGCTATGCCCTCAATTACGTGGCCGGAGCCATCAAGGAATGCCTCGACCGCGCCGGCGTGGATCTCCGGTCCCTGTCCAAGCTCCTCATCCATCAGGCGAACCTGAAGATGGACGAAGCGATCCTGGAAGCTCTCTGCAAGCTCTATGGGTTGGAGAAGGCACCGGAAGGCCTCATGCCCATGACGATCTCCTGGCTTGGGAATAGCTCTGTCGCGACGATTCCGACCATGCTCGATCTCATCCGGAAGGGGGATCTGGAAGGTCAGGTCCTGCGCCCCGGCGATACCATCGCCCTGGCCTCGGTGGGGGCCGGCATGAATATCAATGCGGTGGTCTACCGGATGCCGGCCTGATCCTTTCGCCAGTGCTCCGAATGCCAATGGCATGGTCATCCCGTGACAACGGCTTAAACTGGGAAGGTCACTAGAAATATCCCCAGGTTGCCCCACGCCTTCCCGGAGGTGGACCCATGGCCGAGGAACGATCCAGCTCTGCTGAGGTGATTCGGGAAGCTCCCTGGCGGGCGTCGAAAGCGGCCTGGATGGGCCTTCCCTCTGTGGCCATTCTGCCTCTCCTCGACCTGAGTCCGGAACAAGGGGAGGGCCATTTCTGTGAGGGCTTCTCCGATGAGATCCTGCTGGGCCTGAACCGCGTGGAGGGGCTCCGGGTCCTGTCCCGCACCTCCTCCTTCCTGTTCCAGGGTGCCGAACTGCCTGTCCGGGAGATCGGGAAACATCTCGGCGTCCGCCACGTTCTCGCAGGCAATCTGCTGAAAGACCCTGCCCGATTGGTGCTGGAGGCTGAACTCATCGAGGTGGAGACGGGAGCCCGAACCTGGTCGGGCCGTTTCGAACGTGGGGGGGCCGATCTCTTCTCGCTCATCGATGGCGTGGTCGGTGCCATCGCCGCGGCGCTGGGACTATCCGCTCCCGATCACAGGCATTCCCCGGTGGACCTGGACGCCTACGACTTCTACCTGCGGGGTCGCCAGCACTACTTTCATTACAACCGTCAGGGCATGCATGATGCTAGCCGACTCTTCCAACAGGCCCTGAAGCTCGCCCCGGGCTATGCGGCGGCCTGGGCGGGGGTGGCCAACTGCGCGGCCTACCTCTACATCTACGTGGACCGGAGCGCGGCCCATCGTGAGCGGGCCGAATCCGCCAGCCGCAGGGCCCTGGAGCTGGATCCGGGGCTAGCCGAGGCCCAGGCCTCCCGGGGAGTGGCCCTGTCCGCCCTGGGTCGCGCTACGGAGGCTGTGGAGGCCTTCGAGACGGCGCTGCGGCTGGATCCCAATCTTTACGAGGGCGCCTACTTCTACGCCCGCCATTGTTTTGCCGCTGGGCGCATGGAAGAGGCCATCCACTATTTCGAATGGGCCGCGGCGCTTCGTCCCGAGGACTTCCAGGCGATCCTGCTGGTGGCCCAGGCCTACGCCAGCCTGGGGGTGGTGGACGAGGCGGCGCGGGCCCGAAGGCAGGGCCTTGCCCTGGTGGAAGCCCGCCTGAAGCGATCTCCCGAGGATGTGCGGGCCCGGTATTTCGGAGCCAATGCCCTCGTCGCCCTGGGGGAGATCGAAAAGGGCTTGGCCTGGGCCCGAATGGCGCGGAGCGTGGACCCGGAGGATTCCATGCTCCTCTACAACCTGGGCTGCATCCATGCCCTAGCTGGGGATGGGGAAGGGGCCCTGGAATGCCTGGAACAGGCGGTGGCAGCAGGTCTCTCCCAGAAGGACTGGTTCCTCCATGATGGGGACTTGGATTCCCTGCGCCAGCATCCCCGGTTCCAGGCCCTGATCCATTCCCTGGAGACTCCGTCCTAAACCTTCGCATTCACCTTTAGATGGAATGCCAAACCTTCGTTCACCCTGCAAAGAATTCGACTCTTATGTGGAGGAATCTCATGATGAAGTTCGCAGGCGCGCTCTCTCATGTGATTCCGATCTCGGCCCTGGTGGGTGGGATGGCACTCGCCTGTGGAGGTGGTGGGCACAAGACCCCCCCGCCCCCCACTCCCACGATCATCCAGGGCACCTGCATTTCCAATTACCACACCCTCAGCGCGGGGGATGTTCCTCAGCCTGTGGATCTTTCCAATCCCGCGGAATATCCCTCCGGTAGCATCGCCGCCCTGATCCCCGATGGCTTGGGTGGGTATACCACGGTGGTGGGGGGCGGCAAGGCTGACGGCACCTTCAGCATCAACGCCACGCCCACGGGGTATTACTGGCTCAAATTCGGTTCTCTGTACCTTTGGACCCATAAGGTCAGCCTCGACCTGGGCCAGGATCTGGGCGGGCGAAGGGACGCTCAGCTTCCATCCAAGAGCACGGATGTGGTCTTCAACGTCTCGAACCTAAATCCCTGGAATTCCAGCGCGGATAATCTCCTCTTTTACAACTACAACGCTAACGATTACATCTACGGGCTTGAAGGGTATGCCCGCGGGAACGCCCCCACCGATGGCGCCACTGCCCTGGCCGGTCTGACGATCGACTGGTTCTCCCCCAATCCCTCCCATTTGAACGATGGGGCCAAGGGCGATCATCCCTATCTGGTGCAGATGGTCGGCACTTCTGATGCCAATTGGTTGTACCAAGTGGCGCAAAGGGTGTTCGAACCGGCCTCGTACACCCAGGTGGATGCTCAGAGCACCACGCTCAACGGCTCCTTTGTGGCCCTCCCTCAGACGGGAACCCTCCGCCTCAATGTGAAAGCCTCGGAATTTACGCCCAACGCCGCGATCATGGGCCCCAGCGCCGAGCTTTCCGATCAGGCCTTCTATCTCACGGCGGCCAAGGGGATCATTTCCGCCGGGTATTCGGGGGATCTGGCGGACTTTTTCCCCTATATCCCCTTCACCAACGATTTCGATCTGGGGGAAATCTCCTACGGGAATCCCTACCCCTCCGCCTGGGATAAGGTCCTCGAAGCGTCCTGCGCCTACCTGAACAGCTACACCCTTCCTGGCACGACGGCGCCTTGGAATCTGGACGCCACGATCTCGGTGAATACCACCACGCTACCCACGGCCACCGCGCCTCTGCGCCCCCTAGTGACGCCTGTGCTGAACCCCAAGATCAACGACCTCGGTCTGCTGGCGGACAGGAGCGGCGTGGGGCTGACGCCCACCCTCTCCTGGGAGGTGCCTTCCTTGGGTTCACCCTCGGGATATATCGTGACCATCTACCGACTCGACGCGGTGGGTAATTCTACCGAGGGCACCGTGGTGGCCGATTTGCGCAGACCGGCCACCAGTGGGTCGACACCTCCCGGCATTCTCGTGGCGGGCAACACCTATGTCTTCCGGATCCGGGTGATCCAGCAGGGCCTGGACATGCTCTCCGCTCCTTACCGCTGCACCCTGC
Source organism: uncultured Holophaga sp. (assembly GCA_963664825.1). GTDB lineage: Bacteria > Acidobacteriota > Holophagae > Holophagales > Holophagaceae > JAYREN01. Next base: position 633,509 of record OY761614.1, on the reverse strand, counting down.
CCTATGGCTATGCGGACGTGGTATCGGGTTTGATCACTCCGTAATCCGGGCATAGACGCGGGATCTCCCTCATTCTCATGCTGGAAGCCCAAGGGTCCGATAGGGGAACGAAGCCCCCCCTAGAGGAGAACCCATGCGCGCTGTGGCCTTATTCCTTCTCGCCACCTTGCCTCTGGTGGCCCAGGTGCCGGAGCGGAAGTGGAGCTTCGCGCTCCATGGCCTCCCCTCCACCCTGGAAGGGCATTTCGAGGGCACGGAGGACGGCCAGCCCATCTCCTTCGATCTCAAGAACGATCTGGCCCTGGAGAGGGACAAGACCCGTCCCGGCGTGGCTCTCGAATACCAGGGCCACCGCTTCGGGTTCACGCTCTCTACCGATGCCCAGGACTACAAGGGCAGCGCCACCGTCACGCGCACGGTGAGCCTGGACGGCAAGGACTATCCCGTGGGCACTCGGGTGGACTCCCTGGTCAAGCTCAAGAGCTATGACCTGAACTGGACCATTCGCGCCCTGACGTGGGAACAGGCCTGGATCGGCGTGGATCTCGGCGCCCATGTCTGGGACCTGGACATGAAGGCCTCCGGCGTGCTCCCCGGCGACACGGCCCCCACCACGGCCGCCGAGAAGATCCCCGTGCCCATTCCCCAGCTGGGCCTAGCCGTGGGCGGCAAGGCCTTCGGCGATCGCATCGTGGCCCGCGTGGGCTTCCACTTCCTGCGCTACAAGGGCGCCAGCTATCACCGCTGGCAGGGTGACTTGCGCTACTTCCCCTTGGATTGGCTCGGCTTGAGGGCTTTCCTGGACGATGAAAATTTCGATGTGCCGAAGGGCTCCATCAAGGACGATCTGATCCTCAACATCAAGCGTTCGGGAGCGGGCTTCGGCGTCGTCGTCAGGTTCTAGCAGCCCCTGGAATACCCAAGTCCTGGCCCAGCTCTTTCGGAAGGCTCCTAGAACAGCAGCTGGGCCCGCTTCTCGATGCCGCGCACGACTGCGTGGATGCCGCGGACCTGCTCGACCATCTGGAGGAAATCCGAAGGCAGGAGGGCCTGGGGCCCGTCGCTGAGGGCCTGGTCAGGTTGGCAGTGGGTTTCCACCAGCAGGCCATCGGCGCCCGCGGCCACGGCGGCCCGGGCGCATGGAATGACGAGATCCCGGCGCCCCGCGGCGTGGCTGGGATCGGCGATGATCGGCAGGTGGGTGAGGGCCTTGGCGGCTGGGATGACACTCACATCCAGGGTGTTGCGGGCGTGATCGGCCCAGGTGCGGATGCCGCGCTCACAGAGGATCACGTTGCGATTGCCTTCGGAGAGCACGTATTCGGCTGCGAAGAGCCATTCCTCCAGGGTGGCGGCGGGGCCTCGCTTGAGGAGAATGGGCTTTTCGGATCGCCCCGCGCGCCGGAGGAGGGCGAAGTTCTGCATATTGCGGGCGCCCAGTTGCACCAGATCGGCCACCCGCTCCACCTCATCGAAGGTCTCCACCTCGGTGGCTTCGATCACCAGGCCCAGATCGAAGGTCTCCCGGGCTTCTTCCAGCAGCCTCAAGGCCTCCAGGCCCAGGCCCTGGAAGGCATAGGGGCTCGTGCGGGGTTTGAAGGCGCCTGCCCTCAGGAGCTTCACGCCGCTCTCCGCCACATAGCGCGCCACGTTGAAGAGCTGCTCGCGGCTCTCGACGCCACAGGGACCGGCCGCGATGGCCAGTTCTTCCCCGCCGATGCGGACGCCCCGGACCTCTACGACAGTGCGTCCCGCGGTCACATCCGTCCCCGCCAGCTTGTAGGGGGAGGTGATGGGCACGACCTTGGCGACGCCTCCCATGGGCTCGATGCGGTCCGGCTTCAGGGCCTGGGAGGCATGGGGGGCCAGGACGCTGAGGGCGCCGGGACTTTCCTGGATGTGGGCCCGCACCCCCGCCGCCTCGAGGACTGCGAGAACGGCCTGGATCTGCTGCGGCGTGGCGCCGCGTTCCATGAGGATGAGCATCGCTTCACTCCTTGAACATGGTAGAGGGAATCCACCCGGCCTGGGATTTCGGCAATTCGGCCCTCGGCATCACCTTCCCTGATCCATAGGGGTAGGATTTGGAATGGACGCCCTTGAATCCTGGGAATTTTCCGCAATCCTTCGTCATGAGATGTGAGAGGTCCCCCATGAAACGCATGCTTGCCGCTCTGCCCCTCCTTTTCCTCCTGGCCTGTCAGCGTCCCGAAGTGGAGGCCTTCAAGCGGAACCCGGCCCCCATCGTGGTGTCCTTCACCATTCCCGGGAATGTCCCGACGGGGGTGGAGGTGAAGCAGGAATATGCCGCGGCCCTCCGGGCCAAGCTGGCCACCCGCACGGTGGTGGTGCCCGAGGGCATGAAGGCGCCCGCGAATGCCGCCGAATTGAGGGTCGCCATCACCGAACTGCGGGGCGGGGGTTCCGATCCCTCCCCGGCGGCCGTGGGCGCCATCACGGGCGTGGCCGTGGGTGCGCTGAGCGCCATGGCTGGGAACCGGGATGCGGTCTTCGATGGATTCTTCTGGGGCCTCTGGGCCGGTGGCCACGCTTCGGCGACCCGGCGCCACGACATGGCCCGTCTGGGCTATCGTCCCCAGCGGATGGAGGCCCAAGTGGCCCTCTACCGCGCCGGAGATCCCGAGCCCCTGGATAGTTTTTCCGTGGAGCCCGATGAGGTCATCGAGGCCATGGATCCTATCCGCAGGGGGGAACAGGATGACGAATCCCGTATCCGGGAGGAGGAGGCCAAGGCCTTCTCCCGGGTGGTCGTCTTCAAGATCCAGGAGCACTTCAACTGGATGCCCTTGCCCCAGCCCCGCTGGTACGGTGTGAAGCAGGAGGACGAGCGCCCCACCGAGGCCCCGCAGGCCGGGACGCTTGAGCCCAAACCGGCCGTGGCCCCCAAGGCGCCTGTGGTTCCAGAACCCCCTACGCCCCCTGAAGCGCCCAAGGCTCCCGAGCCTTCCCCCAGGGGTTAGGGATGGAGGCCGCGACCTTCCGCTGCCCCTCCTGCGGCGCCAGCGTGGGGGGGGATGCTCTCCAGTGCCCCTACTGCCATTCCCAGCTGGCCACCGTGGCCTGTCCTCATTGCTTCGGGCTCGTATCTTTAGGGACCCAGCATTGCCCCCATTGCGGCACCGCGATCCAGGTCCAGGCGGAATCGGCCACCCAGCACGCCTGCCCGGAGTGCCGGATTCCCCTGGCGGCCAGCACCGTGGGGGCCCTTCAGCTGGAGCAGTGCCATCGCTGCGGGGGACTGTGGCTGCCCCTTCAGCTCTTCGAGCGCCTGGCGGCGGATCGCGAGGAGCGGGGAGAGGTGTTGGGGGCCCTGCCCGGGGCCCCCGAGAAGGCCGAGGTGCTGGAGACGAACGTGCGCTACCGCCCATGTCCCGAGTGCGGGCATCTCATGAACCGCACCAATTACGGCCGCATCTCGGGGGTGGTCCTGGATGCCTGCAAGCAGCATGGGCTCTGGTTCGATCGGGATGAGCTGCGCCGGGTGCTGGCCTTCATCGAAGCCGGGGGCCTGGACAGGTCCCGGGAGCGCCAGATCCAGGAACTGGAAGACAGCAAGCGCCAGGCCCAGCTGGCGGCTCCCCTGCCTTCTACGGGAGGCTGGCTGGAGGCGGAGACCCGTCCCTCGGGGCCGGGCCTTCTGGATCTCTTGGGGGCCGTGGAATCCCTCATCGAGCGGATCCGGAGATAGTCCTTTCGATCAGCCCACTTTGAATTCGGCGCGGCTGCCGCCGGGGCCGGGGATGACTTCCAGGCGGGCGGGGATGCGGGCCTTGACCTCCTCGAGGTGGGAGATGAGCCCCACGAGACGCCCGCCCTGCTTGAGTTCTTCCAGGGTGCGCAGGGCCAGATCCAGGGATTCCTGGTCCAGGCTGCCGAAGCCCTCGTCGATGAAGACTGTGTCGAGACGGATGCCGCCGGCATTGCGCTGGACCACATCCGATAGGCCCAGGGCCAGGGCCAGGCTGGCCAGGAAGCCCTCGCCGCCCGAGAGGGTGCTCACGGCCCGGGCCCGTCCGGTATGGGTGTCGGTCACTTCGAGATCGAGGCCCCCGGCCTTGCGGAGATCGCCGGCCCCCAGGGCCCGGCGCAGGGCGTAGCGTTGCTTGCTCATCTTGCGCAGCCGCTCGCTGGCCGAGATCAGCACCTCGTCCAAGATGGCGCCCTGGACATAGCGTTCGAAGGAGATGCGCGGACCCTCTTCGCCCTTGGCGGCTCGGGCGAGCCGACCCAGCACGCGGTAGCGGCGGTCCATGGATGCGATTTCCGTATCCTTGGCCTCCAGGATCCCCTTCACCCTGCTCAGGTTCTCGAGGTGGCCCTGGGCCTGACCCAGCTCCTCCCCCGCCCGGGAGAGCCGAGCCTGGGCGGCCTCCACCGCGGCCCGGAGGGCGGCTAGATCCGGGGCCACGATGTCCCGGGCCTGTTCCTGGGCCCGCCGGAGGCGGTCCTCGGCCGATTGGAGGGCCGAGGCGAAGCTCTCCAGTTCCTGGGCCATGGCTTCCTGGTCTGCCTGGGGCCGCTTGGCCAGATCGAAGTCCGAACGATCCCGGAAGCGGGCGGTGGCGAGAGCCTCGTCCAGTTCGAGTTCGCAGCGGCTGATCTCGCCCAACCCATCGCGCATGCGCTCCCGGTGGGCCTCCAGCCGGGCCCTGGATTCGTGGGACTGGCCCTGGGCGGCGTCCCGGGCGTCCCTGGACTCCTGGAATTCCCGTTCGGATTCGGCCAGTTCACGCTCGGCCTGCTCCCGCCGGGTGGAGAGGGCCCCGGGGGCGCGGAGTTCGGAGAGGAGGCTCTCCTCCAGGAAGCGGACCTTGGCCTTGGCCTCCGTCTCCCGTGTGCGCAGCTCATCCAGTCGCAGCAGGCTCGCGTCCAGAGTCTGGTCCGCAGTGGCCTTTCGCCCTTCGGCGTCGGCCACATCCAGTTCCAGGCTGGGCAACCGGGTGCTGGCATTCCGGCTTCGTTCCAGGTCGGCACGCCGCTCGGCCTCCTGGGCCTGGAAGACTTCGGCGGGCTGTTCGGCCAGGTCTCCGAGGGCGTCCAGGAGCCCGTCGGTGCGGGCGCGCAGCCCTTCGTAGGTGATGTGGCGCTGCTGGGCGTTCTCCTGGGCCCTGGACAGGGAGGCTTCGCTGAGATCGAAGCGGTCCTGGGCGAGGTGGACGGAATCTTCGTCCGGCAGATCGGCCCCGCTCTGGGCGGGAATGGGGTGTTCGGTGCTGCCGCAGACGGGGCAGGGGGCTCCGGGCTCCAGATGGCGGGCCAGGGAAGCGGCCTGGGCCTCCTGGCGACGGGCCAGGATGTGCTGGAGGGCCTCTTGGGCGGCGCTTCGCTCCTCCCGGGTGGAGGCGAGGGTGGCCTCGGCTTCCTCGAGGGCCGCCTTGGCATCCTTGGCCTGCATCCAGTAGCGCTCTAGCTCATCGCGCTGGCCCCGCTGCTTCTTGACGAGATAGAGCAGGTGTTCCCGGGCATCGGCCTGGTCGGCCTGGGCCTGAAGTTCCTGGCGCTGCTCCTGGAGCTTGGCCAGGGCCTGTCCCATGCGTTCGCCCTGGCGCCTGCCCTCGGAAACCTCGTCCTCCAGGCGTCCCCGCTCCAGGGCGGAACTGCGGACCTCCCTGCGGGATTCCTCCAGGGCCGCGAGCTTGGGCTCGAGCTCCTTGAGCCGGGCGATGCTGTGGCGCAGTTCCTCCCGCCGGATCTCCTGTCCCAGGGTTTGGGTGAGCCGTGCTTCGGAGGTGGCGAGGGTCTGGGCCTGGACTTCGGAAATTTCGGCCAGGCGCCCTTCCTCCTCCCGCAGATCGCGGGTGCGGTCCTGGGCCTCCTGAAGGCGACGGGCGGCCGGGAGGATGGATTCGGTCCGCTGGGCGCGCTCCAATTCCGTGCGGCGCACGTCCATGCTCTGGGTCCGGGCGCCGAGTTCGGCCCGCTCGGCGATGGCCGCGTCCTGCTCCTTGACCAGGGTCTCCGCGCGGAGGCCCTCCTGGAGCGCACTCGCGACGGCGGCGGCGGCTTCGATGACGCTCTCCTGCTCCTGCTTGAGTAGGGCCCCTCGGTGCTCGGCCTCCCGGATGAGGCCGGGCAGCTCCTCCACGGATTCCACTCCCACCTGTTCCAGCAGCTGCCGCGATTCGGCCAGGGTGGCCCTCATGGCCTCCTTCAGGGCCTTCTCCTCGTCGGTGAGGGCCTGGGTGATGCGGGCATAGCGCTCGGTCTGGAAGAGCACCTGGAGGATGGCCTGACGCTCGGTGGAACCCGCCAGCATGAATTCCTGGAAGCGCCCCTGGGGCAGGAGCACCACCTGCCGGAACTGGCTGGCCTTGAAGCCCATGAGCTCGATCACCCGGGCATCGACCGCCGTGGGTTTCTCCGTGGCCAGGGGGGTGGCCTCCCCCGCCTCCATGACCCACAGATTGGCGGTGTAGCTCTGTTTCTTCAGGCCCCCGCCCCGCTGTTTGGGGACCATCTGTTCCGGGCAGCGATCCACGCGGTAGATCTGGTCCCCCAGCTGAAACTCGAAGCGCACCCGGGTCTCCAGGGCGGGATCGGCGAAGTGGCTGCGCATATCCCTGGCCTCCCGCAGGCCGCCGCTGGTTTCCCCATAGAGGGCATAGCTGAGGCCATCCAGGATGCTGGTCTTGCCTGCGCCCGTGGGCCCATGGATGAGGAAGAAATCCTGGCCCTGGAGATCGGCGAAATTCAGTTCCTGGCGGCCCGCGTAGGGGCCGAAGGCCTGGAGGACGAGACGGAGGGGCTTCACGCGGCACATCCTGTGCCGCGCCCTTCGGGCTTTGCCTTCGGCAAAGTGGCGCTCCGCTCCTGCTTCGCGCTCACGCGACATCTCCCTGCGCGGCACCCCTTCGGGGCCGTGCTGCGCACGGTGGCGCTCTGCTCCTGCTTCGCGCTCACGGCCGGTCTCCTGTCAGCAGCGCTTTTCCTGCCACTTCGCGGAAGATGGCCATCTCCTCCTCGTTGAGCTCCTGGCCCGTGCTCTCCTGGATGAAGGTCTGGAAGAGGCTCTCGGGGTCGAGGTTGCGGGGATCTGAGCGCAGGGGGGAGAGGTCCTCGGAGGCGCGCTCGGAGCCCGTCTGGATGCCCAGAATATTGGGATAGATCCGTCGCAGGCGGGCCATGGCGTCCAGGACGGGGCCTCCGTCGGTGAGTTCCACGAACAGGTAGTCCTCCCGGCTTTCCGTGGGCTCCCGCAGCAGATCCTCGAAGGCGCCCCGGAGCTTGCGGAGATCCCGCCGGGGCGTGAAGGGCAGGGGCTCGGTGCGGGCCTTGCCCTGGGTGGGCAGCTCCACCAGGGTGATGGCCTTCAGGTGGCTGGCCTCGGAGGCGGAATACTTGAGCAGGCTGCCCGCGTAGCGGACATGGGGGAATCCCGCGTCCTGGGGGCGGTGGAGATGGCCCAGGGCCGTGTAATCGGCGGGTTCGAAGAGCCTGGGATCCACTTCGCCGCTGCCACCCACATCCAGGCCCAGCTCGGATTCGGAACAGAGACCGCCAGCCACGAAGGCATGGCTCACGGCGATGAAGCGCTTGCTCTGGGGATGGTGGCTCCAGGCCCGGGAGAGTTGGGCCGTGAGAACATCCTGATGGGTGCGGATGTTCTCGTCCTGGAAGGCGTGCCGGGCGGCGGCGGGATCGGCGTAGGGCATCAAGTGGAAGGCGGCCTCGCCAATCACCACGGGTGCGGGGTCGGGAGCCAGGAGGCCCGCCACGTGAAGGCCCTGGGGCTCGAGGAAATCGGCGGCAAAGCCCAGGCGCTCGGGGCTGTCATGGTTTCCCGCGATCATCAGGACCGGCACCCGGAGATCGCCCACGACCCGCCTCAGGAATTCGTCCAGGAGCGCCACGGCCTCCTTGGGTGGCACCGCGCGGTCGTAGACGTCCCCGGCGATGACCAAGGCCTGGGGCTTGGTGTCCTTGATCATGGCGATGGCCTGTTCCAGGGCGTGCGCCTGGTCCTCCAGCAGGTTCGCATTGCAGAGGGTCTTGCCCAGGTGCCAGTCGGAGGTATGGAGGAAGCGCATGGAAATCCAAGAGGAAGGAACCTGTCCATCCTACCGGCAGACGGGGGCCACGCTTCGGACGAAAGGAGCGCGGGAGCTCGTCTCCAGGGGCCTCCTGGATCTCGTGGGGACTAAGATATGAATAATTATGCAACTGCATGTGAAAATTAATGTTCAGGATGGACCTGCTCGATGACTTTTGTATGAAAGGCCGGAGGTTTGTTGGCGGCTGCCGACGGCCCGGCTAGGAGTGTTCATGCAGCTTTCGGCACGGGATATCTACTTTGCTCCCAAGCGCACGATCTCCGTGATCCTGGCGGGAGGCAGGGGATCCAGGCTCATGGATCTCACCCGAGAGCTGTCCAAGCCCGGCCTCGACTTCGGCGGCAAGTATCGGATCATCGATTTCGCCCTGTCGAACTGCGTGAATTCGGCCTTTCGTCGGATCATGGTGCTCACCCAGTACAATTCCCATCCCCTGCTGGAGCATCTGCAGTACGGGTGGTCCTTCCTCTCCACCATCCTGGACGAGTTCGTCCATCCCCTTCCCGCCCAGCAGAACAACGAGCGGGAGGTGTGGTACAGCGGCACGGCGGATGCCGTCTACCAGAACATCCCCAATATCCGGGCCCACGACCCCGAAAACGTGCTGATCCTGGCGGGGGATCATATCTACAAGATGGACTACCGGATCTTCCTGGAGGATCACCTCCGGATGGACGCGGATCTGACCGTGGCCTGCCTGGAAGTGCCCCAGAAATACGCCAAGGCCTTCGGCGTGGCCCAGGTGGACGAGGCCGGGCGGATCGTGGATTTCGTGGAGAAGGCCGAAGAGCCTCCCTGCATTCCCGGAAAACCCGGCGTCTGCCTGGCCTCCATGGGCATCTACCTCTTCAAGGCGGACTTCCTCTTCCGTGAACTGATACGGGATGCGGAGGACCCGCTGTCCACCCATGATTTCGGCCGGGATCTGATCCCCTATCTGCTGGACAAGGCCAGGGTATGCGCCCATTCCTTCGAGAAGAGCTGCATCCCCAATCTGGACAAGCCGCCCTACTGGCGGGATGTGGGGACCGTGGACGCCTACTGGGAAGCCAATATGGACCTCACCTACGTGGATCCCGCCTTGAACCTCTACGACGACGATTGGCCGATCTTCACTCATCAGGAGCAGCTGCCCGGCGCCAAGTTCGTCCACAGCGGGCCCCACCGGAATGGCCTGGCCATCAGCAGCGTGCTCGGCGACGGCTGCATCGTGTCCGGCGCCACGGTGTATCAATCACTCCTCTTCTCCCGGGTGCGGGTCCATTCCCATGCCCATATCCAGGAGACAGTGGTGCTGCCCCACGCCAATATTGGCGGCCATGCCCGGCTGCGGCGGGCGGTGGTTACCCGGGGCACCCAGATCCCTCCGGGCCTAGTGGTGGGAGATGATCCCAAGGCCGATGCGGAGCGCTTCTACCGCACGCCCAGCGGCATCACCCTGGTCTCCCAGCGCATGCTGGATCGCTTGGTATCCTAGGTCCGATGCGAGTCCTCCATGTGGCTTCGGAACTCTACCCCTGGGTGAAGGTGGGAGGCCTGGGCGACGTCCTGGCCGCCCTGCCTGAGGCCCAGCGGGCGATCGGCGTGCGGGCCCGGATGCTCCTGCCGGCCTATCCCGCGCTGAAACAGGCCTTCCCGGAGGCCGAGCCGGTGGGGAGGCTGGAGGATCTTCTCGGCTCGGGGCCCGCGCGCTTCCTGCTGGCCCGGACGCCATCGGGTGTGCCCCTCTACCTGTTGGACGCGCCCTCCCTCTTCGACCGTCCCGGGGGACCCTACGAGGAGACCGGCGATAGCTGCCTGCGCTTCGGCGCCCTCTCCTTTGGGGCCGCCTGGCTCGCCCAGCATGGCGATGGCCATGGCTGGAGGCCGCGCATCCTCCACTGCCACGATTGGCAGACGGCCCTGGCTCCGGCCTACCTGGCCCTGTGGGGGGGGGATCGCCCCGCCACGGTGATGACGGTCCACAATCTGGCCTACCAGGGCATCTACGGCAGGGAGGTTCTGGAAGGGCTCTGGCTGCCGCCGGAGGCCTTCCAGATGGAAGGAGCGGAGTTCTACGGCGATCTCAGCTTCCTGAAGGGGGGGCTCCACTTCGCCGATCGCATCACCACCGTGAGCCCCACCTACGCCCAGGAGATCCAGGAGCCTGCCTTCGGGGAGAGGCTGGACGGGCTCCTCACCCACCGTCGGCAGGATCTGGTGGGGATCCTCAATGGCGTCGATGGCCGGGTCTGGAGTCCCTCCACCAGCCCCCATCTGGCCTCGCACTACGATGCCCTCCATCCTTCGGGCAAGAAGATCTGCAAGAACCTGCTCCAGCGGGAACTGCATCTATCGGAGGAGGCGCGGGCCCCGCTCTTTGCCGTGCTGAGCCGCCTCGTCACCCAGAAGGGCCTGGATCTGGTGCTGGCCAATGTCGAGCACTTGGTTTCCCTGGGGGCCCAGCTGGCTCTTCTCGGTTCGGGGGATCCCCTGCTGGAACAGGGTTTCAAGGCTGCGGCCCGCCGCCACCAGGGCCAGGTGGCCGTGCGGATCGGCTATGACGAGGCCCTGGCCCACCGTTTCCTGGCCGGAGCCGACGCCCTGCTGGTGCCCAGCCGCTTCGAACCCTGCGGCCTCACCCAGCTCTATGCCCTTCGATACGGGGCCCTGCCCGTGGTGCGCCGCACGGGAGGCCTGGCCGATACGGTGGTGGATACGACAGAGGTTACGCTCGCAGGGGGCACAGCCACGGGATTCGTCTTCGACCCCGTGGAGGCCCTGGCGCTGGGGGAGACCCTCAGCCGCGCCTGCGAACGCTACGCCCGCCACCCCAAGGATTGGGCCCGGGTCCAGCAGAATGCCATGAAGCAGGACTTCAGCTGGCGTGCCTCCGCCAAGCGCTACCTGGAACTATATCAGTTACTTGCGGCGCCGAACTCTCCGACCCCAGCCCCGGAATGAAGGGGCTGGGGGTTCGATTTCTGCGATCTATCGGCTCCAGACCCAGTCGCCCTTGTCTGGGGAATCCTTAGGTGTGGGCTGGCCGCCCTCGTCTGTGAGATCCCAGCCCAGGGAATAGAGCCTGTAGCCCTCCCGGCCTCGGGGCGCGTAGCGCAGGGGCTGGCCCTCGACCACATCGCGAGGGGCCTTGGGTAGGAAGGAGGGCACCAGGGCTTCCAGTATCTGGGGATAGCTGCCCTTCGCCAGGCGATAGCGCTCCAGGGCGCAGGCGATCACCGCCATGTCCAGGCCCGATTGGGAACGGGCCACGCGGATGTTCTGGCCCGACAAGGCTGGCACCGTCTGGGCGAGCAGGAAGGTGTAGGGCATCCGACGCATCTTTGTGATGGCCGCCGTTGCGGTCCTGCTGGCGCTGGCAAGGATGCGGTGCCTCGGGGGGTCGAACACGTCCTGGAATTGGGCGGCCCAATAGAGGTCGGCCCGGAGCAGGTTCTGGTAGAGCCAACCCTTGGGACAGCATAGGCTGCGAAGCCGGAGGCCCATGCGGTGGCTCTTCTGTTCTTCCTCCTCGAACCTGTCGAGCCGGGTCCAAGGCGAAGTCTTAGCCATCTTCTCGAATTCATTAGTCATGTGGAGGTGCTCGAAGTGCCAGGCCCGGGACATGGAATCCACGAGATCGACGGGGCGCAAGGCCTCCTGGAGCTTCGCGAGCTGGGCCTGGTTCCAGCGGTGCTCCTGCAATCCCTCCCAGATGGGCTGCATCAGGATATTCACCCAGGCCACGCGCAGGAGTTGGCTGAGGAGCTTGGGTTCCTGTTGCAGATGGGCCGCCACACGAAGGCCCGTGAGGATATCCTCCATGGCCGTGTCAGGCTGCCTGTCTCGGAGCGAGACCAGGGCCCGGAAACTGAGCATGCGGGCCCGCGACCGCATCCCCAGGAGGGGCGTGATGGTGTCAGCGTCCGCGTAGTCCTTTTCCAGGCGGCAGTGGGGACGCTTGGCGGCTTCCGTCAGGGCGGCCAGTTCAGGTTCCCAGGGCACGAGGATCTCCTGCAGGCTCTTGAGCTTCAGTTCCCTCTGGAGGCCTTCCAGGTCCGCCTTGTGGCCCGTCCGCCAATCTCCCAGTACACCGGTCTTGGAAAAGAAGGTCGGCAGGACCGGCTCCTTGGGGCCAGCGTTCAGGGGATCTGGAGTCACGAGTTTTTCAAAGAAGGGGGCCCGGGCGAAGTTCTCCCCATCCGGCACCTGGGGGGGAGCGAGGCGGGCGAGGTCGTAGCTGTCGCCGCGGGCTTCCCGGGCCTGCTTCCACTGGGTCCAGGCCCGCTTGCCCCGCCAGTTCTCCACCAGGTGGAAGAGAACAAATAGGACGAGCAGTCCGCCGATGCAGATGCCTAGGCGCTGGAGGAAGGTCTTCATGGGAACCTCGAGTTTCGTTCAGAAGGGCATACCGGGATGGAACCGAGCGGGTTACAAGCGCGCTTCGGTCAGGCGGGATTCGGCGTGGCGGCGCACGTCTGGGCCGAGGCGCTCTTCCCGCAGCAGGCGCCGCAGGGCTTCAGAGGCGCGGCGCTCCCGCAGGGCCACCAGAAGGTCCACCAGGGCCAGTTGGACACGGGGGGAATCCTGGTGGGGCAGGGCCTTCGCGAGCCGTTGGCCGAGGCTGAGATCGGATCCGAAGAGGTACAGGGCCTCCACCGCCGCGAGGCGCACTTCCGGGTTGGGGTCCCTGGTAACGCGCTCCATCAGCGCTTCCACCAGATCCGGATCGCCGCTCCTGGGGGAGGTGACGAGGGCGATGGCCTGCATCCGGTCAGTCGGACTGCCTCGCCGCAACCCTTCCAGGGCGGCCTGCTGAGGGGTGGAAGGCTCGGGCTTCCCCCGCAAGGCATAGCCCGCGGCGAAGGCGCTGCCGAGCAGGATGAGGAAGGTCGCGGCCAGGGGCAGGCCCCAGCCGGTGAGCCGGTGGACGGCGGGTTTCTGGGGGCCTTCTCGCAGGAGGCGGCTCCGGAACCGGGCGCTGAGCCCCGGGTCGGGGGAGGGGACTTCGCCAAGGGCCTGCCATGTATCCCAGAGTTCCCGGCATTCCGCGCAGGTCTCCAGGTGCGTATCAAAGCCCTCGGGCAGGGGGCTTTTCAGACCGTCGAGAAGGAACTCCTGGATGGCTTCGCAGGGCATCACGGCACCTCCACAAGGGTTTCGGCTTCAGGGGTGGCATGGTCCTCGAGGAAGTGGGCGCGCAGTTCCCGGAGGGCCCGGTGCACCCGCACCTTCAGTGCCCCTGGGCTGCACCCATAGAGTTCGGCCAGGTCGCCGCAGCTCAGATCCGGATCCCGGGAAAGCAGCAGCAATTCGCGCTTCTCCACAGGCAGTTGCGCCAAGGCCTGGGTCAATCGGTCCTGTTCCTGGGCGGTCTCCAGGCGGGCATGGGCGGAGGGTTCGCTGGCGCAGAGGCCGGTGGCGTGAGGCTCCAGGGGCACCTCCTGCCGGAATCGGGAACCGTGATCGGCCAGGACATTGCGGGCGATGCGATAGAACCAGGGGCGGAAGGGCGCGCCGACCTTGAAGCTGCTGGCGTAGCGCAGCACCCGCAGGAAGACCTCCTGCACCAGATCCTCGCTGGTGGCGGTGTGCCCCGTCATCCGGTAGAGAAAGCCGTAGAGGGGTCTGTGATGGCGTTCGAAGAGCAGGGCCAGGGGTTCCGCCTGACCGGCGCGGACCCGCGCCATCAGCTCGGCATCGTCCAGCTCTTCCAAGAGGTGCTCCTTGTAATGGATTACCGGGGGCCTCGGGGTTGGTTACAGACTTCGGAATTCAACGGGGCGCTCCAGTTGCCCCAGGGACGTCCTCCAGGTCGGCAGATCGAGGCCCCGGCCGATCACGACGGCCATCCGGGGCACGGGGCTTCCATCGGCCTGGGGGGGCAGGGGCAGGATCTCCAGGCGGCCATCCGCCAGCTGGAAGGCCCAGCGGTCGCTGCCGTCCTCCCTGGGGGGCCAGCCCTCAAAAGAAACAATCCCTTTGGCCCTCAGGAGTTCTCCCGGTGCGGGCGCACGGAGGAAGAGCTCCTCCATGGCCTCCGGGGAGACGGGATGATTCAAGGGAAGGCTCAGGACACGGGCATCGGCGAAAGCATGGCGGGGCAGGGGGGACCGCTCTTCGGGGAGGGGCATGGGATCGCCGCACCAGGGATCCGGGCTGCCCTCCGGGGCTTTCCCCAGGCGCGACTGCACGAGGGTGGCACCCCTGAAGCGGGTGCGGATTTCGCTCTCCCAGGCCATGGCCAGGCTGGGATCCAGATCGGCCTTGCTCACGTAGATCAGGTTGGCCAGGGCCAGCTGGCGCTGGAGCAGTTCCCGCTGCCTCAGGTGTGGAAGGGGCGTGAGGCAGGAGACGATCGTGAGGCACCCGCTGATCTGAACCCTGCCCAGAAGCCGGGCCTCTGTGCCCAGATCCACCAGGTCCGTGGGGTCGGCCAGGCCCGTGGTCTCTAGCACCACCCGCTCGGGGCGGTCTTCCTCGGGCAGATCGCACCAGGTGGCCAGGGTCGCCACCACATCCCCCCGCAGGCTGCAACAGGCGCATCCGTTCACGAGATTGGCGATGCCCGCCAACTCCGGGCGCTCCGCTTCCACCAGGGCGCCATCCACGCTCACCGATCCGAATTCGTTGAGGAGTACCGAGACCCGGCGTCCTTCGGCGATCTCGCGCTTCAACAGGCGGTTGACCACCGTGGTCTTGCCCGCCCCCAGGGGGCCGGTGACCAGGAGGACTTGAAGGGGGGCTCGGGACGCTTTGACCATCCCAACATGATGCCGTTGTGGGAGGCTGTTGGCATGGACTGGATCGATCTGAGCTACGTGATGGGTGTGAGTCTCCTGGGGGCAGGGGCACGGGCGCTGCGCCGGGGTCTGCCCGATGGGTGGAGGCTGCGCCTGGAGGCCGAGCCCCCCGAGGATCTCCCGCCGCACTGGATCTGGGTGCATGCGGTGAGCGTCGGCGAACTGATCCTGGCCGATGGCCTCATCGGTTGGTTGAGGGACCAGGGGCTGCGCGTCCACGTCACGACGGGCACGCCTGCGGGCCTGGCGCTAGTGGCCAAGAAACTTCCCGGATGGGATCAGGGCTCAGGTCGGGTGAGCGGTGGGGCTTTTCCCGTGGATGATCCGGCGGGGATGAGGCCCTTCCTGCATCATCCCCCGGCCTTCTTCATCGCCCTGGAGACCGAACTCTGGCCCAATCTGCTGCGGGAGCTGGAGGCACGGGGCATCCCGCGGATCATCGTCAATGGGCGCCTCACGGAGCGCAGCCTGGAGCGGGGGGGGCCCTGGATGCGCCGGGCGGCCTCCCGGCTCTCGCTGGTCTCGGCCCGGGATCCCGAGAGCCTGGACCGCTTCCGGGTCCTGGGGGCACCCCTGGTGGAGCTGGGCGGCAATCTCAAGGCCGACCTGCCCCGCCCCGTGCCCCTCCATGCCAGCTGGGAGATCCTGCGGGAGGCCTGGAAGGCCTTTCCCATGCTGGTGGCCGGGAACACGGTGCCTGGCGAGGAGGCCCTGATCCTGGAACAGTGGCGAAGGGCCCGGAAATCCGTGCCCGATCTGCGCCTGATCCTGGCGCCCCGCCAACCGCGCCGCTTCCCGGAGGTGGCTGCCACGCTTGCCACAGAGGGCCTGCGCTTTCACAGGGCCTCCGGCCTCTGGCCCCAATCGGTGACGGCCTGGTCCGAGGTCGATGTGCTGCTGCTGGATACCCTGGGGGAACTGCCCCTGGCCTATCGGGAAGGGACGGTGGCTCTGGTGGGGGGCGGCTGGACCGGCCAGGGCGGGCACAACCCCCTGGAACCTGTGCGCTGGGGACTGCCCACACTCATCGGCCCCGGTTTCGAGAATTTCAGGGACCTAGTAGACCCCCTTCAGGGGGCGGGGCTCCTGCGGGTGGTTGCCCGGGAAGCCCTGGCCGAGGCCCTGGGGCGCTCCCTCTCCGGGGCCCCGCTGCGGCCTGGTTTCAGGGAAGAGGAACCCAATCTGCCGGAGTCCCTCCGGGGGGCACTGGGAAGAACTTGTTCATTTCTTAAGAATTTCCTGCCGATCGACCGATTATAATTTCCTAGCCCCCTTCCCGGAGCCCGGATGAAGCGTCCCGCCGTTCCACATGTCATGGTGATCGATGACGATCAGGCTGTGCTCAGCATGATCAGTGATGCCCTGGCCCATCACGGGATGGCCGTCCATCCCTTCTCGGAGGGGTCTCAGGCCATGGAGCTGCTGGAGGATCCCCAGGGTCCCCAGGTGGATCTGGTCATTTCCGATATCAACATGGAGGGGATGGACGGCTTCGATGTCATCCACAGGGTGAAGTCCATCCATCCCAGCCTGCCCGTGGTACTGATGACGGGCCAGGCCTCCCTGGACTACGCTATCCGGGCCATGCGCATGGGTGCGGCCAATCTCTTCCAAAAGCCTCTGACCCTGCGGGAACTGGTCAATAGCGTCTTCCACCTGGTGGGGCTCCACCGGGAACTGTGCCGAGCCGAGGCCGGCCTCAAGGGCCTCGCCAAGGAGACGCGCCTGTTCCTGTTCCGGAGTGACGAGCTCGATATCCCCAGCACCGTGATGCACCTCACGGATCGGCTGGTGCCCATGGGTTTCGCCCTGCCCACGAATGTGGACGTCATCGCCATGGCCTATCACGAGGCGCTGGTCAATGCCCTGGAGCACGGCAACTTCGAGATGGATTCCAGCCTGAAGGACGATCTGTTCAGCGCGCAGGACTCCTACACCGCCCTCCTCCAGGAACGTCGCTCGGATCCCGAATACGCCGCCCGCCCCATCGAGGTCCTCATGGAGGCGACCCCCGATGAATTCGAAGTGGTCATCACCGATGGAGGCCCGGGCTTCAACGCGCGGAAGGTCTCCCGCATCTGTGATGAGACCCTGGCACGCCAGTGCGGGCGAGGCCTCGCCATGATCCACATGGTCATGGACGAAGTGCATCACAACGCCAAGGGCAACCAGATCCGAATGGTGCTCAGGAAGAAGCGAATATGAGCAGAGCGGCGGCCCCGGAAAGGAGCCGCCGCTCTGCTCGTGCGCGTTTCTAGAGCGCGGCTTCCACGAAGTTCTTCATCGCGGGCTTGGCCAGGGCGCCGACCTTCTGGTCCACCTTCTTGCCGTCCTTGAAGAGCAGCAGGGTGGGGATGGACATGATGCCGAACTGGCCGGCCACCAGGGGGTTCTCGTCGATATTGATCTTCACGAACTGAACCTTGCCGTTCAGCTCACCGGCGAGCTCATCCAGGATGGGCGCGATCATCTTGCAGGGGCCGCACCAGGGAGCCCAGAAATCGACGAGGGTGACGCCGCTGGCCACGGTGCCCTGGAATTCGGCGTCAGTGATGTGTTTGACGAGATCAGACATTTTTTCCTCTCGAAAGATGCGCCTGCCTCGGCGCGTTCAGGGCAGGGGGACGAAGCCGCTCTGGGCGATGCCGCCCCATTGGGCAATGGTGAAGACGTTCATGTACCGCTCGTTGGTTTCCCGCAGCCGCTGGGCCAAGACTTCGCAGAGGGCGTAGAGGACCTTGAGGGCGATCTGGTGATGGGATTCGAAGAGGGCTCGCAGTTCGGTCAGGGGGAGGAAGAAGAGATGGGTGGGGTCGTTGGCAATGGCATCGGCGGCCCTGGGGGAGAGATCGATGAGGGCCATCTCGCCGAAGAAGGCATGGGGTTCGAGGATCGCCAGGGCCTCTTCGCCGGTGGCGCCCTGCTTGGAGATGCGCACGGAGCCCTTCACCAGGACGAAGAGTCCGTCCCCGGCATCGCCTTCCCGGAAGATCACCTGGCCCTCCTCATAGGCCTTGACCTGCCCGATGATCAGGATCTGGGCGCGCTCCGTTTCGTCCAGGTTGCTGAACAACGGCGAATCGGTGAGGAAGGACGTATCGATCAATGGGCTTCCAGGGGGGGATGGCGACAGCCTCAAGACCGAAGCCGCAGGGTCCAATGTACTTCTTTTCCGGACCCGGGAGGAACCGCAATTGACGGATGTCCTGGGGCCCCTTCATTCCGAGGGGAAGGGGCTCTTGGGAGGCCCGCCATCGTGCTAACATCGGGTTTCTAGCCCATATCGCTTTTCGGAGAAGGGGATTTCGAATGTCCCAGGGTCTCATCCAAGGTTCCATGCGCGAAGCGCCGCTTCCCGACATCATCCAGCTGGTCAGCCAGAGCGGGAAGAGCGGTTGTTTCCATGTGCTCGATGAGCCCAAGCGGGCGAAGATATACATGAAGGACGGCAAGCTGATCCACGCCGTGACCAACGATGCTCAAGGGCTGGACGCCGTCTACGAAGTGGCGCTGTGGCTGGATGGAAGCTATCACTTCGAGGAGGGCAGCAGCGATGTCGTGCCCTCGATCACCAAATCCAACGCCGGTGTGCTCATGGAGATGCACCGCCGGATGGACGAATGGCGCGTCATCAGCGCCAAGATCAGTTCCCTGGACCTCTATCCTTCATCGACGCTCCTGCCGGGGGAGACGCCCCAGGGCATCAATCCGCGCCAGGCCAAGCTGCTGGGGCTGATCAGCGGCTGGTTCACCGTGGCCGAACTGGCGGAGGTCATGCAGAAACCCGTCCTCACCGTGGCCAAGGACCTCTACGATCTGGTGATGACCGGTCAGGTGATCCTCAAGGGGGTGCGCTCCGGGAGGAAGCCCGAACTGCCTGCCGAATTCGCCCCTGCGCCTTCCGCAGCGCCCCAGGCCGCAGAGCCCTCCTACGTTCTGCCTCCGGTGAATCTGCCTCCCCAGGGTTTCCCTGTAGCCACCGAACCCTTCGAATCCGAACACCCTGTGGTGATTCCGCCTCCTGTGCCGCCGAAGCCCGTGGTGCCCAAGCACCCGGGGACCGTGACCGATCCGGTGAAGATCACCAAGCTCAACGCTTTCTCCCAGCGCATCGCCACGGCGGCTCGGGGCGTCCTGCCTCCCCAGCATCACGGCATGATCAATACTCTTCTGGAAGAGGCCACCCAGCGGGTGAATGCCGGCGAAGGCCCCGAGCCGGTCAAGAACCTGGCCCTGGCGATCTCCCGGGGGGCGGTGGATGCCGGATGTGACGCCGAAATGATGAAGAACCTCAATGCCCAGCTCAAGGCACTCTTCAGCAAGTGAATGCGTTTCGGAGTCGCCATGAACCTTCGCAGAATCCTCGGTTTCGCTGGGGCGGCGCTGTTGTCGCTCTCTTTCCAGCTGGCCTGTGTGGATGTGGGCGAGGGCGGTTCCACCTCCAGCACCGCGCTCTATGCCTTCGATGGCACAGCCGTGAAGGCCTGGGATGACACAGCCACCCTCTACGCCAATATCGTCTCCGGGGGGGACACGGCCCCCAGCCGCACCATCACCAGTTCGGTCATCACCGGAAATATCACGAGCCCCGTGGTGGGGAGCCTCTGCCTCGATATCAGCGCCAAGCGGCTCTTTCTGGTGGATTCCACGGGAGCCGTGGTGCGCATCGAGCGCGTCGATAAGCAGAGCGGCGGTATCGGATCCTCTTCGACCGATATCGCCACCTTCACGCTGGATAGCAGCAATCGGCTGAATGGCAGCTCCTTCGGACAGGCGGCCGTGGACCCCAGCACTGGCACCCTCTACGTCACCGAGACCGGCACCTCCGAGACGCGGATCTGGGTGGTGGCCAACCCCGGGAACTATGGCGGGTCCTATCAGGAGAGCTCGGCTCCCCTCCATGCCCTTCAGACGACCAGCCTGGATTTCACGAGTGGGGGCCCCGATAAGGGCGGGACGGGTGTGGCCGTGAGCCAGGGGAAGGTCTACGGCTATTTCTCGGGGGGTGCCTCTGTGCCCTCGGCCACGGGCGATGTGAGCTATACGGGAGCCCGGCTCCGGGTTGGGACCTCTTCGGCCTTCAGTTCCCAGGTGATCGTGGGTTCTTCCACCACCCTGACGGATTCCGGTACGGGCGGTTGCCTAGCCCTGGATACGGGGAACAACTTCCTCTATGTCTTCCGCACCAACACCGCCAGCGGGGGCCCCATCGCCGTATTCTCCTCCGGGGACTTCACCTCCTCGTATGATCAGGCCCCCAGCCGCTTCCTGGGCAGCTTCACCACTCAGCCCAATCTGCGCATCATCGCCCACGGTGGGAACAAGGACTGGCTGGGGGGAGCCGACTATCTCACGAGCAAGGCCTTCTCCAATCGCATCTGGCTCTGGAAGAACCCCAGCCTGGGCGGGGATCCTCAATCCCTGACCCTCACTTCCGGCACCATCTCCGGCCTGGCCTTCGACGGGAGCAATTGAATGGCCTGGTTCCGCCTAGTGGGCTTGCTGCTCCGGGATGTCGTGAAGGATATCCTGCGGCACCGAGGGCAGCACATCCTGGCCGTGCTCACCCTGGCCTCCGGCCTGCTCCTGGCGGGGGGCGGGCTGCTGGCGGTGGAGAGCCTGGATCGCTGGGTCTCCCGGATGGAGTCCCTGGCCCGGGTGACGGTCTTCGCCGCCGATGGGTCGAACCTGCAGGAAGCCGAAGCCGGGCTCCGGCGGGACCCGCGATTCACCGAGGTGAAGCGGATCACCAGTGCGGAGGGGACGCGGCGTTTTCTCGAAACCACCCGGGAGGCCGGATTGATGCTGGAGAGCCTGGGCCGGGAGCCCATCCCCGAGAGTCTGGAACTGAGCCTGCGCCCGGACCTGCTGGCGGCCCGCAGGGCCACGGAAGTTGGGGAGAGCCTCAAGCGGATCCCCGGGGTCGGGGACGTGGTGGTGGATCAGAATCGCCTGGAGACCCTTCAGAAATCCGCAGCCCTCCTGCGCCAGGCCCTGGGCACCCTGGGTGTCCTGCTCCTGATCGCCGCGGGCTTTTCCACGGGCAATGTGATCCGCATGAGCATCCTGGCCCGGGAAGAAGAGATCGCCATCATGCGCCTGGTGGGCGCCACCGAGAGCTTCATCCGCACGCCCCTCCTGGTAGAGGGGGCCGTGCTGGGTTTCCTGGCCAGCATGCTGGCCGTCCTCTCCCTCCTGGCCCTCTGGCTGCCCCTCAGTCGGGGTCTGGGAGGCCTATCGCCCCTGCTGGTGCAGCTGGCCCGGAGCGGTTTCTTCTCCCTGGGGAGCCTGGTGCTCCTCGGATCCACGGGCATCTGCACGGGCGCCCTGGGCGCCTTCTGGGGCTTCTGGAGCACCCAGCGGGCCCAGCGGAAGATGCAGGCCCGGCTCGAGGAAGTCGCCGGCTAGCAAAAGGTGCGCCTCCCGGTAGCTGCCGAGGCACGGCCCCTCTACCTCTGGAGGGCCTCCCACAGGCGCCGGGCCAGCGGATGGGAAGGGGCGCCCGTCTCGAGGGCGTCCGCTGTGCGGGCGGCCGATACCAGTCCTTCGGCGCTGGGGTTGATGATGGCGAGGATCCGGGTGCTGCGGCCCGCCTGGCGGCAGCCCTCGGGGTCACTGGCCACCAGGAGGGCGCGGCAGGCGCTGGGGCGGTGCTCGTAGACGCCGCAGCTCCCGTCGCCCTGGAGGAACACGCAGGCCGTCTCCTCTCTGGAATGGGTGGCGAAGTCCGCAGGAGAGTCCCAGTGCCGCTGGATTTCCAGCCTGGGCTCCGAAAGACTCGCTCTTCCTGCCCTGGCCTCTTGGGCCAGGAGCCGCGCCTCATCCCCTGTGATGCCCACGAAAATGCGGCAGCAGTGGGCGCATCCCTTCCCGCAGCGGATGGCGCCGGCCAGATCGGGCCTGGATTCGAGGAAAGCCTGGATCCCGGCGTCGAGCCTGTCATGCAGGCCTTGGGCCCGCAGGGCTCCAGGGGGGAGGTCCCGGATTCGTTTCGCCTCCCGGAGGACGGCCCGGCGCGCCCCTTCCTGGGCGGGTGCGTCCAGGGCCGTGAGGGCGTATTTCAGGGCGGCCGTGAGGTGGAGCTGCATGGGCTCAGTGTGGGCCAGCCGGTAGACTGGTTCAACGGGCGCTCGGTCTGTCGATGCCCTATTCCCCCGCATGAAAGGACACTCCTTGATCCAGATATACGTGGATGCCGATGCCTGCCCCGTGAAAGAGGAAATTTTTCGTGTGGGCAAGCGCTACGGCTTCAAGGTCTTCGTGGTCTCCAACGGGCGGCTGCGGATTCCGGCGGGTCCCTTGGTGGAAATGATCGTGGTGACGGGGCATTTCGATGCGGCCGACGATTGGATCGTCGAGCACATCACGGAAACGGATGTGGCCGTCACCTCCGATATCCCCCTGGCCTCGCGCTGCCTCGCCAAGGGGGCGCGGGTGCTGGATCCCAAGGGGAAGGTCTTCACGCCTGAATCCATCGGGGACGCCCTGGCCAGCCGGGAGTTGATGGCCTACCTGCGGGATTCGGGGGCCGTCAACGGCGGCCCGGCCCCCTTCGAGCCCCGGGACCGCTCACGCTTCCTCCAGAAGCTGGATGATCTGCTCCAGGCCCTCCTCAAGGCCCAACGCTGAGACCCAGCGTTAGGATGACGTGTGATCCCATTCCTCATTCCTCCTGCCGTTGAAAGGGCGCCAGCCCCGCCGCCTCTGGAAAATGCGGCCCTGGATTTCTGCCGGGAGGTGGCCCCGCAGATGGGCTGGGAGGCCCCGACGAAGCCCTCGAGCCTGAAGGCCCTGCGCAGCCAAGCCACGACGATGCTATCCGTCTGCACCAAGTCCCTACCTTCGGAGAGCCGTTCCCTGCCCCTGCTGGAGGCCGCCCTGGGTGCCCTGGAGGTCGCCACGGGCGAGGAGGCTAAGGGGGAAAAGCGGTACGGGCGGGCGGCCAAGAACCTGGCCCTGCGCTGGAGGAATGGGCAGAAGGAATGGGGGCGGGGAAATCTCCGGCTTCTGCCGGAACTCGAAAACCTGACCCTCCTCTACGAGCTGGGCGGATTGCGGGCCTCGAATTGGCGGGACGAGGCCCTGCGGATCCGCGCGGGGATTGCCCGGACTCCAGACCCCCTCCTGGAGAAGGATCTGGCCGCGGCGGTGGAGGATCACTACGGCCCCTGGCTCACCGTGGTGGAGCTCGAGCCCATGCTGGAGTTCAGCCATCACCTGGCGCGGGTCTGGGAGAACTACTCCGACGATCGCCAGCTGACCCGGCAGGTGATGAGGCTCGGCCTCAAACCCGATGCCCACCGGGTGTGGGGGCTCGCGGCCAAGGAAGCCTCCGAGAGCCAACGCCTCGAATTAGCGGCCCTGGTGGATCGCCTGGATCCGGAGACGGTGATGCGCGAATGCGCGCAGGAAGCAGGCGTGGATACCCTTTTGGAACTGGGGAAGGCCTTGATGGGAACGCCGTTGGAAGGCGCCGCCAGAAGCCTGCTCAAGCGCCTGGATATGAGGCTCCGGGAGGGGAACAAGGCTCAGGACCCCCTTCGTCGCCGCATCGCCAAGACTTTGGAGGATTGGGGAGGCTGGGCGGGGCTCCTGAGGGGGGCTCTCGCGGAAGCCACGTCCAGGGACGCAATCTTCGCCCTTCTGGGGGAGGCGGAATCCTTTTTGGGGGAGCACCGGGACGGAGGATTGCTGGAAACGGGAACTTGGAGGCTCGAGGCCCTGGCCCATTCTGGAAGCGTCGACGGTCTTGCGCAGCACCTGGAGGCTTGGGCCGCGTTCCAGACCAACGCGGGCCACGCCCTTGAAGCGGAAGAACTGCTCGGTATCTGCCTGGATCTGGCGGACCCCAAGGGCCAGGACCTTCCGGCCAGATGCGAACTCCTGGCGAACCTGGGCCGCTGGAAGGAACTCCAGGAACTCCTGGGGGCGCCCCGGGAGCAGGAATCCGAGCGCGTGCTTGGATGGCGCTTCCGCGCGGCATTGGGTTTGGGCGAGGTCTCGGAGGCGAAGCGATGGATCGAGGCTTGGCTCGTGGCCGCCCCGGAGATTCCGGAGGAGCCTTCGGGGCCGCTGGGGTTCCATGCTCCGGAAGTGTTCCCGCGCCTGCCGGGACTCAGTGCGGCCATTCCCTGGTTCCAGGCCCGGCCAGAGGCCCTCGCACCTCTCGTGGCGCGGTACGGGGCACGCCTTCTGTCCGGTCAAGGGGCGTTGCTGGCCCGGGAACCTTGGCGCATCCTGGTCGCCCTGGATCCGGAGGCTCCTCAAGACCTTCAGCCGACCAAGGCCGAGGAGGCCCTGCGCTGGCGTTGGAGCCGCCTTCCCTCCGGCGCCATGGGAATGGATGGGCTGGAACAGTTGATCCAGGATGCCGAAAAACAGCTGAGTGCTTCTCATGTCCTGGTGGCCGAGTTGCTGGCCGATCTGGGGGAGAGGCAGGGGGATAAGGGCCTCCCATCCCTCGAAAGGGCCCAGTGCATTCTGGAGGCCTCACCGGGCCACGAACAGCTTCTGATCGAGGTCGATGTCTCCATGGCTGCCATCTGCAGCCAGTTGGATGGGAAGGGGCTGGAGCGGAATCTCCTGAAGGCCATGGAGCTGCTGGAACGCATGCCCAGGCTCGAGGGAGAGATCCAGGAACGGGCAGAATTCCTGCCCCTGCTCCTCATCCACTTCTGGCGACAGCAGCGCCTGGATGAGCTGATGGCCCTGGGAACCCGTATCCAGGCCCTTGGGCGGCGCATGGCCAAGGGCTCACTTTTGGACGAGGCCGATCAGGAGCTTGCACTCCGGGCCCTGGGCCGCACGGAGCGCCTCCAGAGACAGCTCCGTGCTGCGGGATTGCCCTGATCGGTTCTAGCTCCCGATCGTCTTCAGCGCCTTCATTCCCCCCGTCCCCTTCCCCCAACCCGGTCGTTCATCCGACTCGGGTATCCTTGACATCCCACTCCCGAAAGGAACCCAGTGGCCAAGACGGATGCTCAGCTCGAGAAGCGCAAGCGGGAAACGGAAAAGAGGAAGAAGCTGGAAAGGGTCATCAAGAAAATCGCTGCGGAAATGCCTGAGGAGCCTGCCCTGAAAGGGGGGACCGCCCGCTCGCTCGAGCTCGCTCTGTGTCCTCCCTTGGACCCCACGTCTGGCGAAAAGGTGCCTCCTCCCCCGAAGAGCGACGCGGCTGACCCTGGCGTTAAATGCCTGAGGTGTGATGGCGTCGGCCACGTGCTCAGTGATTGCGATATGTGCAAGGGGCGCGGCACGATGGTCGTGAGTTGCCGAAAGTGCTCCGGCAGCGGGACCTATGCGCAGAAGGCCGGGCCCTGCACCCGTTGCGAGGCCACGGGCGTGCTGGCGGATGGCCATAAATGCCCCCGCTGCAAGGGACACAAGGTCCAGATCTCCTTTTCCACCCCCTGCGCCAAGTGCGCGGGCACCGGTTCCTTGAGCGTGGTCTGCAAGCGATGCGGCGGCAGCCTCACGTTCCAAGCCCCATGCGTGACGTGCAACGGGACGGGGCGCTATCACCGGAAATGAACGCGTGGGGCCTGGTCCTCGCTTGTAAGGGGTCACCGCCTCATGGATCGATCTTCGCGCAGTCGGCTCACGGAACAACTCCTCCCTGTATTTGCCGGAGAGACGCTTTTCGATGCCATCGGCAGGGCCGTCTGCCGTGCCCATTGCCTGCCGCGCAAGGAACTCTTTGAAGCCTGGGAGGTCGCGCGGCGGGTGCGGCGCCGCTTCAGGGGTGGGCGCATCGTGGATCTGGCCTGCGGCCATGGTCTGGTGGCGCAGATCCTCCTGCTGCTGGACGATAGCTCTCCGGTGGCCCTGGCTGTCGATCAGAGAATTCCCAAGAGTGCTGCGACCCTGGAGGCGGCGCTGGGGGCCGAATGGCCGCGCCTGCGGGACCGGGTTCGCTTCATCGAGACGGATCTGAGGAACGTGTCCCTGCAGCGCGATGACTTGGTCGTATCGGCGCATGCCTGCGGCGGGTTGACCGATCTGATCCTGGAGCGAGCGGTGGACGTGGGGGCCCGCGTTGCGGTATTGCCCTGCTGCCACGACCTCAAGACCGGGGATCTCGGCGGCCTGGAGGGATGGCTGGAGGGTCCGCTGGCCATGGATGTCACCCGCGTATCCCGACTGCGGGCTCGAGGGTACCGGGTCTGCACGCAGCTGATCCCCGGGGATATCACGCCCAAGAACAGACTGCTGATGGCCGAACCGGAACACCGGAATCCGGCGATGTAGCCCTGCCTTGGGCTTCCAGGCTGGGAAGGGGCCTGATTACTTCTCGATGACCTTCAGTGCCTTCTCCGTGGCTTCCAGCAGGGCCTCGGGGCCCACGGGGCGACCCGTGGCCTTCATCATCCAGAGATCGGGCGTGAGGCGCCCCTGAGTGGCCATGCGTTCGAACTCTTCGCCCAGCCGACCGGTCTTCTCGATCTGGTGTTCGATCTGGAAGGCGATCATGTGGCCGATGGGGTAGTCGGGCAGGTAGAGGAAACTGTGGATCATGTGGCTGTAGACGCCCAGCAGCACACAGTCCTTCTGGCCCAGCACGGGGGCGTAGTAGCGGTTCCAGATCTCCCGTGAAATCTGAAGCGTGGCCTCCTTGAGTTGTCCCGGCGTGGCCTCCGGATGTTCGTACATCCAGTGCCAGACGGCGCTATCCACCAGCCCCACGCCCGCGATCTCATACATCATCCAGAAGTCGTTGAGGGTCTTTTCGGCGAGGGCTTGGGCGTTGGGGGCGGGCTGGCCCAGCAGCCTCAGGTCCTGGGCCTGGAAGACGAAGGCCAGGGCCTCGGTGAAGGCGGTGTTGGGCACGCCGTTGAGCAGCCAGTGATCCACGTTGTTCATGGAGAAGGTCTGTTCCACGTTGTGGCCCATTTCGTGGACGGCGATATTGAAGGCCTTGTAGTCCATGCCGTCCCTGCCCACCCGGGTGCGCAGATGGGCGTTATCGCCCCGGCGCTGGGCGCCCAGCGCGTGGCCGCTGCCCCTTGCGGGATCGACCTCGATGCGGCTGGCCAGCCATTGCGCACGTTCATCTGAAAAGCCCAGGCCCTTCAGGAGGTTTGGCATGTCCTTCTTGTAGGCGCTGGCCGTTGGGTATTTGGCGCGTGTGAGGGCGTCCAGCTTGGATTCGTCGAGGCTTGCGCCCGGGCGGAAGCCGTTGAACCAGACGTCGAAGGGCTCCAGCTTGCGGCCCAGGCGCTTCTCGATGAGTTTGGCCACCTCTTTCACCCGGGGGCTGGAGAGCACATCCTCCAGCATCTTCACCACCCGGGCCTCGGGGATCTGACGGCCCTCTTCGTAGCTGCGGAAGATGTGGGTGGGGGCCGTGGGGCTGTAGGGATCGGATTTCCGGACAGCCCTGTAGCAGTCCAGCAGCACCTTGTAGCGGGTATCGGGCTCGGGGGCGTTGCTGATCTGAAGATCCTTCGGCGCAGGGGCGTCGGTGTCCTTCGCGGCGGCCACCTGGACTGCGTTGGTGAAGGGATTCCAGTCCAGGAAGGGGCTATCGATGACGGAAGCGGGGATGGTCTGGGTGACGATGCGCTCCATCACCTTCTGGATCATGCGCTGGCGTTCCAGGCCTCCCTTGCCTTCGGCGTAGCGGCTCTTGAGCTCGTCCCGGAGATTCCAATGGGAGAGCAGGCGCTTGCCGGGCTCGAAGAGACGCTGGCCCTGGTCGTTGAGGAGGTGGTGCATCCAGATGTTGTAGGAGGCGATGTAGCGCTCGGCCTGGCCCGAGGCGTCGGCGATGGCGAGATTGACCTCGGCGGGGATGCGCTTGGCGAAGAGGTCCACGAGCCGCGCCTCGGCCCACTGGCGGCGCGTCCAGCCTTCGCCCTCCTTCAGGCGCTCTTCCAATGTGGACATGGGGAAGTTGAGCAGGACGGCGAAGGCCAGCTTGTTGGCGAAGGCGTCATCCAGGAAATGGGAGCTGGCGTCGTAGCCGGAGAGAATCTCGTCCACGGGCAGCATGGGTCCCAGATCCAGATCCGAGTTCCACTTGAAGTCCCGGCCGATCTCCGCCATGTGGCCATTGAGGCTCTCCAACGCGAATTCCATGCGCTGGAAGAGGCCATCCAGGGCAGGCCCCTCGGGGGCGAAGTGGGCGAGAGCAAACACCTCAAAATCGGCCGCCGTCCCGTCCTGGGCGCTCCAGAAGGCCGAGGCCTGCTTCAATCCGCGCTGGATGCGCGGGCGCTGGCCCTCGCCATGCTTCTGCACCAGTTCGCCCTCCAGTCGCTTCATGGAGGCGCCGAGTTCGACTTTCGCTGTCGCGTGGACGGGGGCGGTGGGGCCTGCGAATACGGGAGTGGTCATGGAGGCGATGATGAGGGCGGCGGTGCCAAGGAGTTGCATGGAAATCCTCACGGAAGGGGCCGACGACCATTGTATTGCGAGGCTTGCCCCCCTGCGCTGAAACCTTGAGGCGGCAGGGAAACCGATTTCAGTTCCCCAGCACCCAGGGCTTGAACCGCATATCCTCGCCCAGGATGTGATGGGCGAACCAGTCCTGCACCAGCGAGAGCACCTCTTCGGCCCTGAATGTGCTGGGGTTTTCCTGGAATTGCCTGTGGACGGCCTCCACGCGCTCCCTGAAGCGGGCGTGGATCTCCCGGTGGGCGGCCAGGTCCGGGTAGGCGGCGCGCTCCATCAGGCGCTCCTCGGAATCGAAGTGCATGAAGGTGTAGTCCACCAGGAAGGCGATGCGATCGGCCATGGGCGCAGGGTTCTCCTGCTGGAGGCTCGCGCCGAACTCCTTGACCATCTGGAAGAAGACTTGGTGATAGGCATCCACCAGCGGGTTGCCGGTGTTGAAACGTTCGGTCCACTCGACGAATTCCATGGAGCCACTCCAAGGGGTTCAGGTAATTTAGCACCCCAATAGGGTGAGCACCTGGGAAAGCCGCGCTTCCTTCTCGGCGGCCTGGCTCCGCTGGGCTTCGACGGCCTCCGCGGGGGCCTTGGCCAGGAAGCCCGGGTTGGAGAGGCGACCGCGCAGGCCTTCCAGTTCCTTCTGGAGCTTATCGCGCTCCTTCTCCAGCTTGGCCTTCTCGGCGGCGGGATCCTTGGCCCCGGCCAATTCCAGGGCGGCCGTGCCTCCGGTGACGACCGCCACGGCCCGGGTGGGCCCGGACAGATCGCCCTCGGTGAAGGTGAGGCTCTCGAGTTTGGCCAGGCTCTTCAGGGCTTCCGCAAAGGGTTCCAGCGCCCGCGCCGTGCAGAAGGCGGGCACGCGCTTGGCTTCGTCGATGCCGTTCTCTTTTTTGAGGCGGCGCAGATTATTGAGAACCTCCTGCAGGAGTGGCACAAGTTCCGGCGTACCGCCCTCCCGATCAAGAATGGTCGGGCGAGGGCTGATGGCATGGGCTTCGCTCTTGCCATCAGCGGGGGTTCCAGGGGGGACGCAGATGGGGCGGTCCCCCCTGGCTGGAATCGGCCAGCTGCGGGCGGCCAGGAGTTCGGGTTCCCCCTTGGGCAGGCGGCCGAGGAGGACGGCCTCGTGGATCTCTTCGGTGAGGAAGGGCACGAAGGGATGCAGGGCCCGCAGGAGGATATCCAGGAAGTGCAGGATGGCGGCCTTCTGGGCCTGGGTGCCGTTCTGGAGATTGACCTTGGCCAGTTCGATGTAGGTGGCGCAGAAATCATCCCAGACCAGGTGATAGAGGATCTCGGCGGCCTCGTGGAAGCGGAAGGTCTCGATGGCTTCCGTCACGCGCGTGAGGTCCTCGTGCAGGCGGCGGGCCATCCAGAATTCGGCCTCCCCCAGCTCGGGTTCCACCTCCAGGGTGACGTCCTCCGTGAGATTCATCTGCACGAAGCGGGCGGCGTTCCAGAGCTTGTTGCAGAAGTTCCGGGAATCCTCCAGACGGCTATCCGAAAGCGCGATATCCGTGCCCGGCGCGGCCATGATGGCCAGCGAAAACCTGAGGGCGTCAGTTCCGAATTCCTCCATGGTGAGCACGGGATCGACGACGTTGCCCTTGGTCTTGGACATCTTCTGTCCATGGGCATCCCGCACCAGGGCGTTGAAGTAGACCTGGCGGAAGGGCACGTCCTCCATTTGCGTGAGGCCCGCCATCACCATGCGCGCCACCCAGAAGAAGAGGATGTCGTAGCCCGTGATGAGCACGTCCGTGGGGTAGTAGCGCTTGAGGTCCTCGGTCTCCTCGGGCCATCCGAAGACGCTGAAGGGCCAGAGGGCCGAGCTGAACCAAGTGTCGAGGGTATCGGGATCCTGTGTGAGCGCCGTTCCACCGCACTTGGAACAGGCCGCCGGGGCCTCCATCTCCACGTGCAGCTCCCCGCAGGCGTCGCAGGTG
Source organism: uncultured Holophaga sp. (assembly GCA_963664825.1). Classification (GTDB taxonomy): domain Bacteria; phylum Acidobacteriota; class Holophagae; order Holophagales; family Holophagaceae; genus JAYREN01. Next base: position 603,317 of record OY761614.1, on the reverse strand, counting down.
AAGGCTGGGATGCGGTGGCCCCACACGAGCTGCCTCGAGATGCACCAGTCCTGGATATTGGTGAGCCAGTGTTCCCAGACGTTCTCCCAGTGCTGGGGCGTGAAGCGGACCATGCCGGTGCGCACGGCCTCCAGGCTGGACTGGGCGGCCTCCTTCACATCCATGAACCACTGCGTCGAGACCAGGGGCTCCAGCACGGCGCCACTGCGGTCGGAGACGCTCACCTGGTGGGTGTAGTCCTCGATCTTCTCGATGAGATCCTGTTCCTCCAGGTCCGCCAGCACGGCCTTGCGGCACTCGAAGCGGTCCATGCCCGCGTATTTGTCGCCGGCGGCCAGCGTCATCTTGGCGTCGAAGCCGATGACGGTGATGCTGGGGAGATTCAGGCGCTGGCCCGCGGCATGGTCGTTGGGATCGTGGGCGGGTGTGAGCTTCACGCAGCCCGTGCCGAACTTGGGATCCACGAAGGCATCGGCCACCACGGGGATTTCGCGATCCGTGAGGGGCAGCTTCAGGGTCTTGCCCAGGAGATGGGTATAGCGCGCGTCCTCGGGATGCACGGCCACGCCCGTATCCCCCAGCATGGTCTCGGGCCTCGTGGTGGCCACCACTAGGTATCCCGAGCCGTCGGTGAAGGGGTAGCGCAGATGCCAGAGCTTGCCCTGCTTTTCCACGTATTTCACTTCGAGATCCGACAGGGCCGTCTGGCTGGCCGGGTCCCATTGGATCATGCGGGGCCCCTTGTAGATGCGGCCCTCCCTGTAGGCTTCCACGAAGACCTTGCGCACGGCCTTATTGAGGGCCGGGTCCATGGTGAAGCGCTTGCGGCTCCAGTCGACAGAGGCCCCCATGCGGCGCAGCTGGTTCTCGATATCGCCCTGGTTCTGATCCTTCCAGGCCCAGATGCGGGCCAGGAATTCCTCCCGGGTGAGATCGTGCTTCGTTTTGCCCTCCGCCTTCAACTGGCGCTCTACGACGATCTGGGTGGCGATGCCGGCGTGGTCCACCCCGGGCACCCACAGGGCGTCAAATCCTTGGGCCCGCTTGAAGCGCGTCAAGACATCGTGCAGCGTGAAGACCAGGGCGTGGCCCATGTGCAGGTTGCCGGTGATATTGGGGGGCGGGATCACGATGGACCAGGGCTTCTTGCCGCTCTTGGGCTGGGCCTCGAAGATCTTCGAGGATTCCCATTTTTCATACCAACGGGTCTGGGCCGTGCGGAAGTCGAAGGCCTTGTCCATTTCGCGCATGAGGATTCCGATCAAGAAGTTCTAAGGGGTGGGCGCGCTTGCGCGCGCTTCGCGCCTCTGGGAAAGCCGAAACCACTAGTTTACCGGTGAAAGGAGATGCGTTCCATCCGAGGCCTTCATCCCTGGCCCTCGGCGGCCCAGGGTGCCTGAACCCTGCGCGTCGGGATCCGGGCATCTCCTCGTATGCCCATGCGCTGGAGGAGCTTCTCGAAGCGAGGATCGCCCTGGAAGGCATCCCAGTAGGGGTAGCGCAGGACGAAGAGGGCGTCGTAGTCCTTGACTTCGACGGCCCTTTCCAGCCAGCGCAGGGCCCGATCCCTCTCCCTCAGGGCGGCCCACAGGTAGGCCACCACGCCGGGTCCCTCGAAGGGGCGTCCTCGGGCATGGCGGGCCTCGTTCCAGGTGGCTTCCCGGCGCAGCATTGTCTTCAGATCGTTGTTGTGCCGCAGCCCCTTCAGGTGCTTCGCGAGTTCCGGCAGATCGGCCACGGCGGCCAGATTGGCTTCGATGGCCTCTCCTGTCTTGCCCGTGGCCACGCAGGCCTCGAAAATGTGCCCTTGAGCCCAGGCCGAGTGGGGCCGTGCCGCCAGGATGGAACGTCCGAAGGCGATGGCCTCCTGAGGGCGCCTCGCCAGGGTGTAGCACCGGAGCACGTCCATGGCCACGACCGGATCGCCCTTGGCGTTGGATTGCGCCAGGACCAGATGGGGTTCGGCCTCGCTGCTTCGGCCTCGGGAAAAGAGATAGGACGCGTAGGCTGCGTGGATCTGGGCCGAACCCTTATTGGCCTCCAGGGCCTTCTGGAAATTGGCTTCCGCGGCGGTGAAATCCCAGTCGTGGAGCCAGTGGATGAACGCCAGGGCGAGGTAGGCTTCACCGCAGGAGGGCTCGAGTTCCAGGGCGCGGGTGGCGTAGCGGTAGGATTCCGCCAGGGCCGAATCGGTCACGGACCTGTCCAGGAGCCCCCGCCAGAGTTCCGCGCTGGCCAGGCCTCCGTAGGCGGAAGCAAAGCGGGGATCCCTCTGGGTGGCCCGCCTGTACAGGGCCAGGGCCTTTTCGATGCCACTGGAATTCAGCAGAGAGACTTCGTAGCGAGCCTCCCAGTAAGCCGCCGTAGCTTCGGCATCCCGGGATCCCCCCGCCACTCGGCTGGGGTTGGAGGGCAATTGCAACCCCCGGGCGAGCTGGGAGGCCCCGGCCGCAGGGACATCACTGATATCTTGCCAGGGCATATCGAGGGTCTGGGCCCAGGTCGCCAGGCCTGAATGGGCAGGGACGAGTCTGAGATGGAGGATCAAGCGGCCGCCTTCCCGTTGGACGGAACCCTCCACGAAGGCCTCCACCCCCAGTTGGCGACAGAGTTCCCCGGGGAGCACCCGCTGTTGGCGAAGGGAGGCCACAGCCGCGAAGGGGGCGACCTGGATATCGCGGCGCAGGGCCAACTCCTGGATCAGGTGCTCGGTGAGGCTTGAGGCCAGGTAATCCTGGGCCGGGTCCCCGCTGGGGTTGGCCAGGGGCAGGAGCGCGATGGAATGGATCCTGACGGGTGCCATCTTCCGGTCGTTCTGAGCGCGAATGGCCCACAGTCCGAGGCCGGAGGCCACCGCGAGCATGGCTGCCCAGGCCCACAGGAAACGGGCGAAGGCGGGGCGTGCAGGCCTGGGGGGCGCATCCTCGGCGCTGGGACTAAGGGGGGCGGCACTCGGGGAAGCCTCCTCCTGGGCCTCCACGGTGACGAGCATCCGATACCCGTGCTTGGGGAGGGTCCCGATGAGATGAGGCTCCGCCCCGTCATCATGCAGGGCTCGACGGAGCTTTCGCACGGCGGCATTGAGCCCTCCGTCGAAATCGCCAAAGGTCCGGTCTGGCCACAATTGTTGCCTCAGTTCCTCCCGGGTGACCAGATCTCCCGAGGCCCTGAGCAGGGCGAGCAGCACATCCCAGGCCTGCTCCGGGAGTCGGAGGAGCTCCTCCCCATGTCGCAGTTCACCGGAATGCTCGCGCAATTCGAAATCCGCGAAACGATAGCGAACATGCTGGGAAGTGTTGACCATCATGGATCTGCGATCAGGACCCACCTCTTCAGGAATCCGGAATGCCGTCCTGGACGCACCCAGAAATATAGGAGTGCTCGAGCTATGGGCGTCTCTTTTTACCTGAAGTCTGATCCCGGGATGACCAGGGTCTGATCAGGCCTTCGTAAGCCCTATGGAAACGCCGTTTGAACGGATAAGCGCGAAGGCATGGTGGAAGCCCCCTGGGGCGCCAACCTGAAGGCTCGAGAGGTGCGGCCCTGAGGCCTTCCTCTTTTCCCCAAGCCTCCCCTCCACTCGGAGGGCCTTTCCACAGGAGATGCCATGTTCACCCTCTCCAAGACCCTTGGCGCAGTAGCGCTGCTCCTCGGGGGCCTGGGCCTCCAGGCCGAAGACTTCTCCTCCCTGATGCAGGTGACCAAGACGATCTGGCCGGAGAAGACCCATCTCGGCGTGATCTGCGATTACCGGTTCAGCCGGGCGCAGGTGGAAGATCTGGCCCGGGCCGCGGGGCCCGAGGCCACCCTCACGATCGCCGATATCCGTAGCACCGACCAAGCCCAGCGGGGCGCTCAGATGCTGGCCAGTCATCAGGCCCACTTCCTGGTGCTGCTGCCCAAGGACCGGATGGCTGGCGATGGTTCCATAGGTGCCACGGTGGCCATCCACAGTCTCGCCCAGCGCGGCATCCCTGCGGTTGGGACGACACCCAAGTCCTTGGCCCAGGGCGCCGTGTTCTGCCTGGGGGAGGGCACCAACGGTGAGGTGCTGGTGACCGATCAGAACATCGGCACGGTGACGGTGAACCTGCCCGCGGGCATCACGTACAGCCGCAAGGCCAGCCTGCCGCTCTTCGAAGGCCTGGCCCGGATCGTCGTCCTGGGCACGCCGGAATCCTCCCTTCGATAGGTGGGGCCCTTGGTCTTACTTGAATCCCAGGAGGCGCCCCATGAAAGCCCAAGGTCTAAAGGGACCTTGGGCTTTCCTCCTTTGTTACTCCAGGAATGTCCCTCCTCGGCCGATAAAGAAAGCACGAGGTGCCTCCATGGATGTCTCAGTGGCGAGCGCACTGAACCTCTACAACTACCAGACCACCCTCAAGAGCAGCGGGCAATCCAGCGCTGTCTTGCAGGCGCTGACTACCGCCTACAGTGGGAGTGGCTCCTCGGTGAGCGATCTCCTGCCCAAAGCCGATGCCCTTTCCACCGCAGCCGGGAGCAGCGGAAGCCTGAGCGCCCTGGTGAGTGGCGTCTATTCGGCCTCCGTGACGGAGGGCTCCACCGCCACGAGCCTGGATCTCTCCTCTGTATCGGTCGGAGGGCTGGATTCCTCCTCGGCCTCCAGCCTCCTCCAAAGCCTGGGATCGTCCTCCAAGGGGCTTCTCGGCTTCTCCAGTGCGGCGATCAACTCCAATATCGCCACGGCCCTGGTCGCCTACGGCTATCAGCTGAGCACGACTTCCAGCAGTACGGATAGTTCCGCGAGTTCGGCCATTGCCTCGGCTCAGGCTACCCAGACCTCCAGCACCCTGAATCTCCTCGGGTGAGGAGAGGGCTTTCCCCCTTGCTTGGCGCCAGGATTCTGTAGAAACCTCCCTCATCGCCCAGCGCTGGAGGCTGGAACGCCACGTGTCGGTGAGTTCCCGTAAATGAAGGTGCACTCCCGGTATGAACCCCCTCACTCTGCATTCAGTCGGTAGCCCACCCCGGGTTCCGTGAGGAAGAACCTCGGGCGGTTGGGGTCGGCCTCGAGCTTCTTGCGCAGCTGGGCCATGTAGATGCGGAGGTAGTGGTTCTGGCCTTCACCGCTGGGACCCCACACATCGGCCAGCAGCTGGGCGTGGGTGGCCACCTTGCCGACGCGCTGGACGAGGGCTTCCAACAGACGGTATTCCAGGGCCGTGAGATGGATGGAGCGCCCCTCCAGACTCACCTCCCGCCGCTCGAAGTCCACCCGCAGGCCTCCCTGATCGAAGACCAATTCCGGGTTGAGGTCCTGCACGGAGTGGCGCAGGGCCACCCGGATCCGCGCCAGGAGCTCTGGGGCCCCGAAGGGTTTCGTGAGGTAGTCGTCGGCGCCCAGGTCCAGGGCGTGGACTTTCACGCGCTCCTGATTGCGTGCCGAGAGGATGAGGATGGGACGCCGACTCCAGGAGCGGATGCCTTCGAGCACCTTGAGGCCATCCTGATCCGGGAGCCCCAGGTCCAGAAGCACCAAGTCCGGGTTGTAGCTGCGGGCCATGGTGAGCCCCTCGGCTCCGGTGGTGGCCTGGATGACCTGGTAGCCCTGGTTGAGCAGGGTGGGGGCCAGGAAGCGGCGGAGGGTGGCCTCGTCCTCGATGAGTAGTATCAGGGGCAGGGCCATGGACACTCCTCTTCGGGGGGGGGCTCGGAATCCGGGGGCGGGGGGGGCGTGCCTGTGAGGGGGAGGGAGACCCGGAAGGAGGCCCCCCCGCCGCTTCGATCCTCGACCCAGATCCTCCCTCCGTGGGCCTTGGCGATGGCATGGCAGATGGCCAAGCCCAGGCCCACTCCGCCATCCCCGGCCGTCGAGGCCGGGAGTCGGAAGAATTTATCGAAAATGCGTTCACGGTAGGCCTGGGGAATGCCGGGGCCTCGATCGGCGATCTCCAGTTCGAGGCTCTCTGATTCGGGCCAAGCCCTCAGTTCCACGGGGCTCTCGGGGGCATGGCGCCGGGCGTTCACCAGGAGGTTGATCAGGAGCTGCTCGGCCAACACCGCGTCCAGGGGGACCAGGGGGAGATCTTCGGGGAGATCCAGCCGGACATTCTGGAGGCCGCTGCCGGATTCGGCCCGCCGCAGGGCCGCTCCCACCACTTCGCCCAACGGCTGCCATTCCTTGCGAAGCTGGATGGCTCCGCTCTCCAGGCGCGTGATATCCAGGAGATTGCCGATGAGCTGGGCCAGGCGCTCGCTTTCGTCGTGGATCATGGAGAGCATGTCGCGCCGGGTGGATTCGGGCAGGGTGGCCGGGAGGAGGAGGCTGCTGGCCGCCCCTTGGATCCCGGCCAGGGGCGTGCGCAGATCATGGGAGATGGAGCTGAGCAGGGAACTGCGCATGCGCTCCGTCTCGCTTTCCAGGTGGGCGCTCTGGGCGGCCTCCACCCAGCGCACCCGCTCCAGGGCCAGGGTGCCCTGGATGGCGAAGGCCTGGAGGGAACCCCAGGACTCCTGGGGGAATTTCGCGTCGTTCGCCAGCCGCATCCGAAGCAGCCCTTCCGTGCCCCCGGTGCTGGCCAGGGAGACGAAGGAACACCCCTCCCGGAACAGGGGTTCCAGGGGATCCTCCCGGGTGGAGGCGTGGCTGAATTCGGGCAGGAGTTCACTGGGGGGCGGGCAGTCCGGGATGTTGGTGCATTCCGGCATGCGGATCCAGGTGTCTCCCTCCCCGGGGATCAGCAGGCTGGCCTTGCACTGGAAGAGGCTCTGCAAGCGGCGGGAGAGGACCTCCGAGACCTCCTGGATCGTGGAACACCGGGCCAGGGCTCGGCCCAGGAGCATCAGGAGGACGGTTTCGGCCTCCCGCCGCCGACCGGCACGGGTCTCGAGATGCAGTCGGCGCACCAGGTCCACCAGCACCTGCACGGTGACGAGGGTGCCCAGGAAGTAGAAGAATTTGAGCCAGTCTTCAATGAAGAAACTGAAGCGGTTTTCGAGGAAATAGTCGTAGAACAGGGCGCTCAGCAGGGTGGCGGGAATGGAGATCCGGCGGCCCCATCGATAGGCCACGAAGGCTACGCCCATGGAGAAGACGGCTGGGATTGCCGGGAATCCGATGGCCGCAGAGAAGGCCGCGGCTCCAATGGTGCAGACTACCAGGAGCACGGCCATGGCCAGGTAGATGCCGATGGTGTCTTCGAGGCTTTGAAAGGCCTCGCCCTTGGGGGTGGAAGCGTCGAGGGCCAGGGCCAGGATGCGGAGATCCGGCGTGCGGCGCAGGATGCCCTGGGCCTTGGAGTGTTCCAGGCGCCCCCAGAGGCCCTGGGGAGCGCTCTTGCCCATGATGAGGGTGGAGGCCAAGCGCCTGCGGACTTCCACCACCAACCCATTGACGACACTCGAGGCCTTCACCCAGGTCACTTCGGCCCCGAGTTCATGGGCCTCCTGCAGCCAGACCCTGGCCTGGTCAGCCTCTTCGGCCGTCTCCCAGCCCATCACCTCCACGTGGACGGCCACCCAGGGGCGGCCCTGTTCCCGGGCCATCCGGAAGCCCACATGCACGAGGCGCAGGGTGCGCGCCTCGGAGCCCAGGGCCACCAGGATGGGCGAGGTATCGTTCGGGAACGCGTTGTTCATCCGGGTTTCGCTCCTGAGGACTGCTTCTCAGATGATCTCATGGGCGGAGGCCTCGAAGGCCGCGTGTATGAAAGGGAGCCCTAGGCAGAAGGAGGGGCTGCGCCTCGGGCGCCGCCCCTCCTCTCTGTCTGAACGGGTCTTTTAGTCGATGGAGATGTAGGCCTCTTCGCCGTGCATGGCGGTATCGAGCCCTTCTTCTTCTTCCTCGGGGGTCACCTTTACGGGGGTCACCTTATTGATGAGCCAGAGGGCCACGTAGCTGAACACGAAGGCGTAAGCGGCGGTGATGGCCACGCTGAGGACCTGCATCCAGAAGAAATGGGTGCCACCGCGGAGGAGGCCATCGGCCCCGGCGGGGTTCCAGAGCTTGGTGGCGAAGATGCCCGTGCAGATGCAGCCCACCACGCCACCGACGCCGTGGACACCCCAGACATCCAAGGCGTCATCGAGGCCCATCTTGTTCTTGAGCTCTACGGCCAGGTAGCAGATGACGCTGACGATTACGCCGATGACCACGGCCCCATTGATGCTGACATAGCCCGCAGCGGGGGTGATGGCCACCAGGCCCGCCACGGCGCCCGTGAGAAGGCCCACGAACTTGGGCTTCTTCTCGAACTTCCAGGCGATGGCCAGCCAGGTGATGGCGGCAATGGAGGCGCAGATATCGGTGTTGATGAACGCGGTGATGGTGACGTGATCGACCTTCATCTCGCTGCCGGCATTGAAGCCGTACCAGCCAAACCAGAGCAGGGCCGTGCCGAGGGCCGCCAGGGGAATGCTGTGGGGACCCTTGTCGGCGAATTTCCGCTTGCCGACGTAGATCACGGAAGCCAGAGCGGCGAACCCGGCCGTGGCATGGACGGCCGTGCCGCCGGCGAAGTCCAGCACGCCCCACTTCGCGAAGAGGCCTCCGCCCCAGACCATGTGGGCGATGGGGAAGTAGACGAAGAGCATCCACAGGGTGAGGAATATCAGGTAGGCCGAGAACTTGATCCGGTTGGCGAAGGCGCCCGTGATCAGGGCGGGGGTGATGATGGCGAACATCATCTGGTAGACGAAGACCACGAAGAGGGGCATCCCGCTGGCGACATGGATATCCGTCGGCATGGCGCCATGCATGAAGGCGAGTTTGAGGTTGCCGATGATGGCGCCCTCCCCGCCGCTGAAGACGAGGGAATACCCGCAGGCCCACCAGAGGAAGGTGGTCCAGCCCATGGATACGAAGCTCTGGATCATGATCGCCAGCACATTCTTGCGGCCGACCAGTCCACCGTAGAAAAAGGCCAACCCGGGTGTCATGAGCATCACCAAGCTGGCGGCAACTAGCATGAAGGCTACATTGCCTGTGTCTAAAGCGGGGGTCATTTCGTTCTCCTCTGGAATGAAGGTCCGTGGTTGTGAAGGGGTTTCGTGGTGCCTTTTGGTAAAAGGCTTTTCGAGTTCCGTGTGAGTGACGTCGCAATATGGACAATACATTTAACTATTGGCATGAACGAATCGCAGCACTAGGCCAGGCCCCATATTGAAAAAAATTGAAAGGCTGCGGCCATGGGGAGCAACTCTAGCGGTGACACCCCAAAGGCATGGAGTGGCCTTCCAAAGGCTAATTGGATATGTGCGTAAAAATCAGGTAAATGCTCGTGCAAAAATTCCATAAAAACAGAACCATGTCGCCCTTCGCAGGGGTAGGCCTTCGATGATTCGGTGGGGCTCAAAAGGTGGCAGAATGCGCCAACAGACTGTCTGTGGGTCGCCGCCCCCTAGATGGAGGTCTGCCCTTCTGTTCGGGGAGCCCCCTGGGCCCGTCGATGATCCGCCTTTCACCCCTTGCCCTTCGAGGAAACCATGCGATATCCGCTCCTACTCACCCTTCTCGCCTCGACGGGGGCGCTGCTCGTAGCCCAAACGGTACCGGGCCCATCCATCAAGTGGAGAGGGGCCGTGTGGGCCTCCGGGGCCGCCTCCGACCGCCAGACCACCGATGACGGCCTCTTCCTGCGGGGTGTGGACGCGGGAGAGGGCCAGATCGCCCTGGATGGCCTCCAGTTCGGCGCCGACGTCACCCTCGCCCAGGGCTGGTCGGCCAAGTTCACGGTGCTAGGGGGACAGAGCGCGAAGGTCCTGAACGCCACCAACGCCCAGGAGACGGGTTCCATCGCCTATCCGGAGGCCATGCTCATCTGGACAGGGGGCCATGACACGGTGAAGCTCGGGCGCATGTGGACCAGTCTTGGCATGGAGGTCGTGGACCACACCCAGGATGTGACCGCCAGCCGAGGGCTCCTCTATACCTACGCCGATCCCTTTGCCCAGGTGGGGATCAACTGGCACCACGCCTTCACGTCCTCCTGGAGCACGGACGTCTGGGCTTTCAACGGTGAGGACCGGGTGCGGGACAACAACAAGGGCAAGACCCTGGGACTGGGTCTGACCTACAACCATGCAGGAGCTGCGGACAAATTCGCGTCCTTGATGGTCTACCGCGGCGTCGAGCAGGCTAGCGTCAATACGGGTGCCGAGGGACGTCCTCGGGAACGAGCCTGCATTCTGGGTCAGTGGGTTTGGGGAGCGTCGACGCTCCAGTGGGAATTGGAATACGGTCAGGAGTCCTTCGCTGCCGAGGCCATCCGTGGCGCTGCGGGGCAGGGTGATGTGAAGGCTGCTTGGTCAGGCCTCGGTGCCATCTACAAGCTTCAGCTCGATGAGCGCTGGGCCCTCTTCGCCCGGGGCGAGTATCTGAAGGATGACAAGGGTGTCCGCCTCTTGGCCGATCCCAGCATCAATGGGAGCCTGGTCAATGCCGCTGGGACGGCCTTCGCAGGGCTCCTGAACGCCAACCTCAAGGCCACGTCCGTGGCCCTCGGCCTGGAACGAAAATGGGCCGCCACCTTCAGCCGCCTGGAAGTGCGCCGCGATAGCCTGAATAAGGACGTCCTGTCGGGCGTTTCCGATGGGTTCAAGTCCTTCCGGGACGCCACCAGCCTCACGTGGAGCTTCGGCACCAGCTTCTGAAGCCGTTCCCAAAGGCACGACAAAGCGGGGACCCCAGGTCATCAGGCCTGGGGTCCCTCCCTTTTTGGGGGGAGGAGGCACCGCAATCCAAGGCATGCCCTCCCCACTGGGAGCGGTGTAAAAATCACGTAAAAATACGCGTAAAGATGGCATAAAAATCCAGGCCTAGGGTTAAATATCTTCGACCCTCCAGCCCTGGCGCAGGCGCCTGGAAGCCTGGTGGGGTTCACCCGTCCCGCATGTACCGGCTGCTTCCGGTTTTGAACGGGAGCGGCGGGAGCTCTATCCCGCCGTTCCGATCCCATTCCCTTTCCTTCACCCCCCCGAGGAGGTTTTGTGAATCCCGCTCCCATGCCGATCAATCTCGGCAATACCGCCTTCATGCTGATATGCGCCAGCCTCGTGATGCTGATGACGCCTGGCCTCGCGTTCTTCTACGGCGGCCTGGTGGGCCGCAAGAACGTGCTGACGATCATGACCCAGAGCTTCGTGAGCCTGGGTTGGACCACGGTGCTCTGGTTCGCCTTCGGCTATTCCATGTGCTTTGGCCCCACCTGGCACGGCATCGTGGGCCACCCCGGCCACTACGCCTTCCTGCGTAATATCACCCTCCATACGATGTTCACGGGCAACGACGCGGGCATTCCCCTCATCGTCCATGTGGCCTACCAGATGATGTTCGCCATCATCACGCCGGCCCTCATCACCGGTGCCTTCGCCAATCGCGTCACCTTCAAGGCCTACTTCCTCTTCCTCACGGCCTGGCTGATCTTCGTCTACTTCCCCTTCGTTCACATGGTGTGGAGCCCCGAGGGCATCCTGGCCAAGTGGGGTGTGCTGGACTTCGCCGGCGGCATCGTGGTGCATAACACAGCCGGTCTCGCGGCCCTGGCCTCCATCCTCTACGTGGGCCGCCGCAAGGTGGTCGAAAACATCCCCCACAACGTGCCCCTCATCGCACTGGGCACGGGCCTTCTCTGGTTCGGTTGGTACGGTTTCAATGCAGGTTCCGAACTGCGCGTGGATAGCATCACCGCCTCCGCCTTCCTGAATACCGATATCGCCGCCTCCTTCGCTGCGGCCACCTGGCTGATGATCGAATGGATGAATGCCAAGCAGCCCAAGCTCGTGGGCCTGCTCACGGGGGCTGTGGCGGGTCTGGCCACCATTACACCCTGTGCGGGCTACGTGAGCCCTGCGGTTGCGGCCCTCATCGGCATCATGGCGGGCTGCATCTGCTTCTACGCCGTGGCCATGAAGAACAAGCTGGGCTGGGATGACGCGCTGGATGTCTGGGGCGTCCACGGTGTGGGGGGCTTCATCGGCGTGATCTTCTTGGGCCTCTTCGCGGCTAAGGAATGGAACCCCGCCATTGTGACCAACGGTCTCCTCATGGGTGGAGGCACGAGCTTCTTCTTCAAGCAGCTGGTGGCCGTGGCGGTCTCCTCCATTTGGGCCTTTTGCTTCACCTACGGGATGCTCTGGATCATCGACCGCATCACGCCTGTCCGGGTGGACAAGGAAGCCGAAGAACATGGCCTCGACGCCGAACTGCACGGCGAGGAAGCCTACCCCCAGGGGCTCTGATCGGCCTCCCTCTTCTGATGGCTTCGGCGTCCTGTTTCTAGGGCGCCGAAGCCTTTTTGGGCGTCCATTTTTGAGGGACATTCTCCGGGGGCGAGGGGCTAGGATGGGGGCTTCCGGAGGTCCCATGCGCATCGCGGTCCTTGGGCTGGGCAGGATGGGTGCTCCCATGGCGCGTAACCTTGCCGCGGTCGGGCACCAAGTCACGCTCTACAACCGCACCCCAGCCCGAGCCCTCGAGCTTGGCTCCACCGTGGGGCGCATCGCCTCGACGGTGGCCGAGGCCGTTGGCGAGGCCCAGGTCGCCCTCACCATGGTGGCTGGCGACGGGGCGGAAGAGGCTCTCACCTTTGGTCCCTCCGGGCTTCTCGTCCATCTCCCACCAGGGGCCATCCATCTCTGCATGAGCACCCTCGGTGTGGAGACCTCCCGGAACCTGGCCGCAGCCCACGGTGAGAAGGGCCAGGGATACGTGGCAGCACCGGTCTTCGGCAGGCCCGGCGCGGCGGCCTCCCGTCATCTCTGGATCGTGGTGGGGGGCGCCGAGGCTCCCGTGACCCGCTGCCTCGGAATCTTTGACGCGTTGGGGCGCGGTCTGACGCGGGTGGGCCTCGTTCCAGAAGTGGCCCACGCCGTGAAATTGGGAGGCGATATGCTGACGGCGGTCGTGGTGGAGGGGCTTGCCGAGGTCCTGGCCTTGGGCGAAAAGGCGGGCCTGCCACCTGCGGAATTCCTGCGCCTTCTCAATACCGCGATCTTCAAGTCCCCCATGATGGATACCTATGGCGGCCTGATGGTGCGCCACGCCTTCGAGCCCGCGGATCTGAGCCTGGAGCAGGCGATGCAGGGCACCCAATGGGTCTTCCGGGCCTTGGAGGAGATGGGCATCGTCTTGCCGATGGCAGATCTCCTCTCTCAGAGGCTCAAGGCCGCCAAGGCCAAGGGACTCGGCGCCCAGGATCTCTCGGCCCTCTTCCGCGCCTGCCGGATGGAGGTGGGTCTGGAGGGCTCACCGAAGCCACGCCTTGAGGAATCTAAATCGCCCAGGGCAAAGGGGAAACCGAAGGCACCTTCCCTGCCCATCCAGTCTTCGGAGACGCTGGAACCCAGGGTGCCGAAACCTCTCGAGCCCGAGATTCCGAGCCCTCCGGATGCCTATACCGCCCTGTCCGGGGATCGGCGCCTGACCCTGGACCTGAAGCAGACCACCCATTTCGAGGAAAGGGATGACCATGTGTGGGCTTGGTGCCAGGAGAAGCGCTATGGCACCTCCTGGCGAAACCTGGGGGAGGTGGAAGAGGTCTTTCGGCACACCCTGTTCCTGCGGATCCAGCGCCATGTGCTGCTGCACCCCGAGACCGTGGTGGCCCTCAGACCGGCCTTCGGGGGACGCGCCAGGGCACGGGTCGGGGAACATCTGGAACTCAAGGTCCGCCGGGGGGCGGTGCCTCGGCTGAGGGAACTGCTGGGATTGTAGCTTCTCGTTGAACGAAGCCGGAGAAAGGGCATCGAAGCTATGTCGCCCTTTGCCTGCGGGCCTCCAGCCCGCATCTGTCTAACCCTCAGGAGAGCCTGTGGCCTTAGAAGTCCCTGAACTCGATCCCCAACTCACCCGCGGGCAGCGCCTGGCCCTCTTCCGCACCATCTATGCCGCCCGCCGGATCGATGACCGGGAGATCGCCGGCAAGCGCCAGAACAAGGTCTTCTTCCAGATCAATGGCGTGGGCCACGAGGCCATCGGTGCCGCGGCAGCCATGGTGCTCAAGAGCGGCCACGACTGGTTCTTCCTCTACTACCGGGACCGGGCCCTCTGTTATGGCCTGGGGGTGACGGCCCTGGAGATGTTCCTAGCCAGCGTGGGTTCCAGGCTGGATCCGGCCACCGGCGGTCGCCAGATGCCCACCCATTGGAGCAGCTCCCAGCGCCGCATCTGGTCCAGCTCCAGCCCCACGGGCAGCCAGTTCCTCCAGGCCGTGGGCTGCGTGGAGGCCGTGCGCCGGGCCGAGCAGGGGGGCCTCGCTCTTGAAATGGATGCCCGGCCCGACGAGATCGCCCTGGCCACCACCGGGGACGGCACCGTGAGCCAGGGGGAATTCTGGGAGGCGTTGAACAACGCCGTGAACCTGAAGCTTCCCGTGCTCTTCCTGGTGGAGGATAACGGATACGCCATCTCCACCCCCACGGAAGTCCAGTACGCCGGGGCCGATGTGGCCGCCCTGCTCAAGGGCTGGGAGCCCCATGGGCTGTTGGTCATCGATGACGTGGATGGCTGCGACCCCATCGCGTCCGTCCACGCCATGGCCCGGGCCGCCGAGCACTGTCGGGCCCGCCGGGGCCCGGCCCTGGTGCGCGCACGGACCATAAGGCCCTACAGCCATTCCCTCTCGGACGACGAGGCCCTCTACAAGACCGCCGCCCAGAGGATCGAGGAGCAGAAGCGGGATCCCGTCCTCACCTTCGGTGCCAAGCTTCTGGAACTGGGGGATCTCACGGAAGCGGGGCTGGAAGAACTCAAGGCCGAGATTCAGACGGAGATCGATCTGGCCTGGGAGCAGGCCGAGGACGCCCCTCCGCCGGATTCCGGCAGCTACTACAGGTACCTCTACAGCGAGGATGTGGATCCCACCTCCCTGGCCTTCGATACGGAACACACGGCGCCGGATCCGGCGGGTCTTCAAAAAACCATGATCGATCTCATCAATTCCACCCTGAAGGGAGAGATGGCCCGGAATCCCCGGATCCTGGTCTTCGGCCAGGATGTGGCCGATGCCAGCCGGGAGGAGATCCTTGTCGAGGTGAAGGGCAAGGGCGGCGTCTTCAAGGCCACCCACGGGCTCCAGAGGGCCTTCGGCAGCCACCGGGTCTACAACACACCCCTGGCCGAAGCCACCATCATCGGCCGGGCCCTGGGCCTGGCGGGCCGGGGCTTCAAGCCCGTGGTGGAGATCCAGTTCTTCGATTACATCTGGCCGGCCATGCAGCAGCTTCGCGACGAGCTGGCCAATTTCCGCTGGCGTTCCAACAACGACTTCAAGGCGCCCGTGGTGGTGCGGGTGCCCATAGGCGGCTACCTCATGGGGGGCGGCGTCTACCACAGCCAGTCGGGCGAAAGCATCTTCACCCACATCCCTGGGCTGCGGGTGGTCTACCCCAGCACCGCGCTGGATGCCGCGGGACTGCTGCGCACGGCCATCCGCTGCGATGATCCCGTGCTCTTCCTGGAACCCAAGCATCTCTATCGCCAGATCCACAACAAGGGCGCCGAGCCCGGCCCGGATTTCATGATCCCCTTCGGGAAGGCCCGCACGGTGCGGGAAGGCACGAGCCTTTCGGTCATCACGTACGGCAGCACCGTCTACCGGGCCGTCCAGGCGGCCCGCCTGGCCGAGGCCGAGGGCATCGATGTCGAGGTCATCGATTTGCGCACACTCAGCCCCTACGACTGGGAGGCCATCCAGCGCACGGTGAAGAAGACCCATCGGGTGATCGTGGCCCATGAGGACGGCAAGTCCTGGGGCTACGGCGCCGAGCTCGCCGCCCGCATCGCCGACGAGCTGTTCTTCGAGCTGGACGCCCCCCTGCGCCGCATCGGCGCCAAGGACACCTGGATCGCCTACCATCCCAGCCTGGAGGATGAGATCCTGCCCCAGGCTAGTGATTTCCTGGAGGCGTACCGGGCCATCATGGGGATCTAAAAACGGCGAAAATCCGCCGTTTTTAGACAGGGTGAATAAGGTAAACGAATGGGGTGGCTGGGCGTATCGATGGAATGCGCCGCCTCCTCGCCCTTTCATCCGCTGCGATTCTCGCCCTCTGGCTCCTGGTCAATGTCGCGGTGGGTCACTGGCTGCTGCCTCCCATGCTTCTCAACGCACCTGTGCCTGTTCGTAGCGAGACCCACCGGGACGATGTGCGCGGGAAGCTCCTCACGCCAGGGGCCCATTGGACGCATGCGGAGCTGAAGGGTGGCGAGGGACGTGCATTGGAGATCTGGCATCTCCATCGTCCGCATCCGAAGGGTGTGGTGATCTATCTCCATGGCTTCGGAGATGACATGTGGGGCACTATCGGCCGGGCCGCGGAGCTTCCGGAATGGGATGCGGTGGGCTTCACTTTTCGTGGTCGGGACCTACATCCCGAGGTTCCTTGCACGCTCGGGGGGTGGGAGCGCGCGGATGTGGTGGCGGTGGTGAAGCGTCTGGAGGCCATGGGGGTGGCACGGTCGCAGGTCCTCATTGCGGCCTGGAGCCAGGGCGCCGGCGTGGCCCTTCTCGCCCTCTCGGATCTGGAGAAGACCGGGGCGCCCCTGGCGGGTGCGCTGCTGGAGTGCCCGTACGAGGATATCGGCCAGGCAGCCAAGAACCATCTGAGACTGGTATTGGGCTCCTTCGAATGCCTGGCGAGGCCCGCCGAGTGGGTGGCCCTGCGGCGGGCTGGCAGACTCGCCGCCTTTGATCCCAGCGAAGTCTCGCCCGCCCGGGCGGCGGATTCACTCGGCACACCCATCGCCCTGGTAACAGGGGATGCGGATCCAGAGACACCCCTGGAGGGTGTGAGACGGATCGCGCGCCATCACCCGGACCTCACCGTGGTGGCGGGTGCGGGTCATTGCCAAACCAGCGGGAGATTGCCGGGTGGTTGGAAGGCTTGGGGTGAAGCGAGGCTGGCCCTGTGGGGCTTCTGAACATTAAAAACTGCGCGAGACGAAGGCCGTGATATCGGGGGCCGTGTAGGTCCCGGCCTCTTCGCTGAAACCCAGGCGCCAGTTCGGCATCGCCGTGTGGCTGAAGGTCCAGTGCTGCTGCCAACCGGCGCGATCGATGCGCGGGATTTCCACCCGGTAGGGGCTCGCCTCATAGGCCAGGGTGATATCCAGGCCCAGGCCCTTCCAGAATCCCGGTCCCCGGCCCTGGAAGCCGAAACCGGCCCAGGCGCGGTTGAAGGCCCGGTGTTCCAGGACGGCGCGGTAGGGGCTGCCCTCGGGAAGGCCGATGACGACCCGTTCGGCCTGAGCATGGAGGCGCCAGATCCCGAAGGCCTTCCAGGCCGCTAGGCCCAGGGTGCCATCCAGGCCTCCGCTGCCGGAGAAGTCCTCCCGCTGGCCGGTGGGAAGCTGCAGGGAGACGCCCAGTCGCCCCCCCGAAGCCGGGTGCCCCCAGGGCAGGACATAGGCGATATCGGTATCCAGCAGATGGAGGCCGGGGCGATCCAGACGGGCGACGAGCACGCCATCCCTTTCCAGGTCATAGCTCAGGCGCCCCTTGGGCGCCAGATCCCGGCCGCCTGTATCCGTGCCCAGCAGCCTGTGCCAGGACTGGAGGAGCTGATCGGCGACGCCCCCGCTACGATGGGCGACCCGGAGGCGGACATTGAGGATACCGGGGCCCAGGGCGATGGGGAGGTCTTCCATGAGCTGCCATTCCTCGCCGTCCAGGCGGGCGGCCGTGCGGCCATCCGCACTCTGTTCGAAGTCCGGCCGGAGGAACTGGCTGGTCATCTCCAGGGTGATCTGCCGAGTGCCATCCGGCAGGGGCTCTGGAAAGACTTCCAGCCAGGCCACCCGGTTGGGGCGGGGCGTCTCCTGGGCCCCAAGGGTAAGGGCGGCAAGGCACAGAACGAGGGTCGCGGCGTGCATGGGCATCTCCCATTCCCCCCGGAGCCTCGAAGCTCCAGGGGAAAGGGAAGGAAGCTAGACCAGATGCCTGGCGGCTTCGACCACCTTCTCGACAGTGAGGCCGAACTTCTCGAAGAGGATCTCGGCCGGCGCGCTGGCGCCGAAGTGATCCAGGCCGATGCAGGTGCTGGCGTAGCGCTGCCAGCCCGTGGTGATGCCGGCCTCGATGGAAACCCGGGCCTGAAGGGCCGGGGGCAGCACGTCCTGGCGATAGCTCTGGGGCTGGGCCTCGAAGAGCTCCCAGCTGGGCATGGAGACGACCCGGGTGGGGATGCCCTGGGCTTCAAGCACCTTGCGGGCTTCCACGGCCAGATGCACTTCGGAGCCCGAGCCGATGAGGATGAGCCTGGGCGCGGCGCTGGCTTCTTCCAGGATGTAGGCGCCCTTGGAGGCCATCACAGCCTTGGCGGGATCCAGTACGGGCAGTTTCTGGCGGGTGAGGGCCAGTCCCACGGGGCCCTTGGAGGTCATGCAGGCCTTCCAGGCCGCCACGGTCTCATTGGCGTCTGCGGGGCGGATCAGGGTCATGCCCGGGATCATGCGCAGCGTCATGATCTGCTCGATGGGCTGGTGGGTGGGACCGTCCTCGCCCACGCCGATGCTATCGTGGGTCCAGACGTAGGTGACGGGCTGCTTCATCAGGGAGGCCAAACGCACGCTGGGGCGCATGTAGTCGCTGAAGATGAGGAAGGTGGCGCCGAAGACGCGCAGGCCGCCGTGCAGGCTCATGCCATTGAGGATGGCCCCCATGGCGTGTTCGCGGATGCCGAAGTGGAAGTTGCGTCCGGATTCCGTGGGGCTGAAGGTTCCGCCCCCCTTGAGATTGGTGTTATTGGAGGGGGCCAGATCGGCGCTGCCGCCGATGAGGTTGGGGATCACCGAAGCCAGGGCGTTGAGGACCTGGCCGCCGGTCTCGCGGGTGGCCGCCTTCTCGGTCACGGCGTATGAAGGCAGCGCCCCTTCCCAGTCCACGGGCAGTTCGCCGTTGAGGAAGGCGTCGAGTTCCTTGGCCTCTACGGGGAAGGCCTTGCGGTAGGCCTCGAAGCGCTTGTTCCAATCGGCCTCCCACTGCGCGCCCCTGTCCTGGCACTGGCGCCAATGGGCCAGGGCCTCGGCAGGTACACAGAAGGAGGCCTCGGGATCGAAGCCCAGGATGCGCTTGGTGGCCTTGATCTCTTCGGCTCCCAGGGGGGCTCCGTGGGCGTTGTGGGTGTTCTGCTTGGTGGGGGCGGGCCAGCCGATGATGGTGCGGCAGTCGATGAGGGTGGGCTTGCCGCAGGGCTCCTGGGCGGTCTGGAAGGCCTCGTGGAGGGCCGTCAGGTCCTCGCCATCCTCGACCTTCAGCACGCGCCAGCCCATCGCCTCGAAGCGCTTGGGCACATTCTCGGTGAATGCGATGTCTGTGCTGCCCTCGATGGTGATCCGGTTGTCGTCCCAGAGGACGATGAGCTTCTCCAGGCCCAGGTGGCCCGCCAGGCTGGCGGCCTCGTAGGTGATCCCCTCCATCAGGCAGCCGTCGCCCGCGAAGGCGTAGGTGCGATGGTCCAGGATCCGGTGGCCGGGGCGGTTGAAGCGCGCCGCCAGCCAGCGTTCGGCGATGGCCATGCCCACGGCGTTGCCGAAGCCCTGGCCCAGGGGCCCCGTGGTGGTCTCGACGCCGGTCGTGTGCCCGTATTCGGGATGCCCGGGCGTCTTGGAGCCCCACTGGCGGAACTGCTTGAGGTCCTCCAGTTCCAGCCCGTAGCCCGCTAGGTGCAGCAGGCTGTATTCCAGCATGGAGGCGTGGCCGCAGCTGAGGACGAAGCGGTCCCGGTCGGCCCAGTGGGAATTGAGCGGATTGTGCTTGAGGAATTGGGTCCACAGCACGTAGGCCGCAGAAGCCTGGCCCATGGGGGCGCCGGGGTGGCCGCTATTGGCCTTCTGGATCGCGTCCATGGCGAGGCAGCGGATGGTGCCGATGCAGAGCTTGTCAAGATTGGTGGCAGCGAATGTCAAGAATCACCTCGAGAATCTTCCATTCTCCCAAAAGAAAGGGGGAAGGGGGACAGGGAATCCTTCCAGTCCGCCGATGACCAATTATCATCTTGGCCAGAGCTCGTTCCCGTCCTCTGAAGGGGGATGCCAGCGGCAGAAAGAAGGTGGCATATGAAGGCCGATGAAAGCGATCCAGGCGCAAGCGACCTTGCATTGACTGTCAAGCGCGCCGTTGCGGGGGACCGAGAGGCTGTCAATGCCTTCGTCCAGGCTCTCCAGGGGAATCTCTACGGACTATCGCTCCGGATGTTGGCCAACCGGGAGGAGGCCGAGGACGCCACCCAGGAGATCCTGGTCCGGATTGTCACTCGCCTCTCCCGGTTCGATGGCCGAAGCTCCGTGCGGACCTGGGCCTACCGTGTGGCGGTGAACTACATCCTGGACATGAAGAAGAGCGCGGCGGAGCGGCTCAACATGAGCTTCGTACGCCTGGCCGAGGGCCTCTCCGAAGTGCCAAGCCAGGATGTGCTGCCGGAATCCGAACAATCCCTGCTCATTGAGGAGGTCAAGGTCGGATGCACGCTTGGCATGCTCCAGTGCCTGGACCGATCCCAGCGGATGGCTTACGTGCTGGGTGAGATCCTGGAGCTGCCTGGGCCGGAGGCCGCCGAGGTGCTGGAGATCCCACCGGAGCTGTTCCGGAAACGGCTGCAATTGGCCCGCGCTGCCATTGTACGCTTCACCAAGTCCTACTGCGGCCTGGTCTCGGACCAGGCGCCCTGCCGATGCAATCGCCAGGTCCCCGGCGCCCTGAAGTCGGGCCGTCTCCAGGCAGAGGCCTGCACCTTGGCGGCGAAAGCGTCTTCCTTTGAGCAGACCCGGGCGATCATCCGGAAGGTGGACAAGGCCCAGTGGGCCCTCCAGGTGCATCGGACGACCCAGCCCCGGGCCTCCTCCATCGATTTCGCCAAACGCTTGATCGATTCCCTCGAGCCCCATTTTGATCAGAACCTGGACTCATGACCTGCGAGGACCGGGATGCATGACATCTGGAATCCCTGGCATGGCTGCCGGAAGGTGAGCGAAGGCTGCCAGAACTGCTACATGTTCTCCCTCGATCGACTCAGGCACCGGGATGGTGCGGACATCTACCGGACCCGGACCGGCTTCCGGGCACCGGTCCAGCGAGATCGCCGGGGAGCCTACAAGATCCAGAGCGGCGAGCTGATCCGTGTGTGCATGACCTCGGACTTCTTCCTGGAGGAGGCCGATCCCTGGCGGGAAGAGGCCTGGGCCATGATGCAGGAGCGCAGCGATGTTCGCTTCTTCCTCCTGACCAAGCGGCCCGAACGGGTGAGGGACTGCCTTCCCGCCCATTGGGGGGATGGCTGGGAAAACATCTTTTTCAACGTCAGTTGCGAGAACCAGGCGAGGGCCGACGAGCGGATTCCAGTCCTGCTGAGGCTTCCCTTCAGGCACAAGGGCATCATGGCTGCCCCCCTGATCGGACCCCTGGAGTTGGATCCCTACCTGGAGAGCGGGCAGATCGAGCAGATCATCGCGGGGGGCGAGAACTACGATGGCTCCCGCCCCTGCGACTTCCATTGGATCCGCTCACTGCGCGAGAGCTGTCAGCGGCATCGGGTGAGTTTCAGCTTCATCGAGACGGGCACCCGATTCATCAAGGATGGGCGCTCCTACCACCTGCCCACCAAGCAGATCCAGAGCGAGATGGCCTGGAAATCCGCCATGAGCTGCCCCGGCAGGCCCATCCACTTCATCCTGAGGGATGGACTGGGAAGGCCGCTGGAGCCCGAGGAACTCTACGTGCCGCATTACCGCTCCCGGTGCGAGCGCTGCGGCAGCCGCCCCATCTGCAATGGATGTAGCGACTGCGGCCGCTGCTGATGTCCCTGGCCAGGAAGACATCGCCAGGCTCATCGCCTGCTGCCCGGAGTGCCAAAGAATTTTCCCATACCTCTTCACAGTGGCCCCCCGCGCCTCGTCCAAACAAACAGCGGGACATGAGTCTCGAACTTCACAAAACCCAATAGGAGAATCCATGGCTAAGGCTGGGAAGAACTACGGCACGACTTCGATCGGCGATATCCAGACACTGGGACGCGTCACCCTCCATGACGAGCTGCAACTCACAGGCTCCGAGATCTCCATCAACGAGCTCCCCGCCGGAGCGAGCGTCCCCTTCGTCCACACCCACAAGCAGAATGAGGAGGTCTACATCATCCTGAAGGGCAAGGGGCAGTTTTACCTCGATGGCGAGGAATTCCTCGTGGCCGAAGGCGATGCGATCCGGGTGGATCCCGCAGGTGCCAGGTGCATCAAGGCCGATGCCCAGGGCCCGATCCGCTATGTCTGCATTCAGACCCAGGTGGGGAGCCTGGCCCAGTTCACACAGAACGATGGTGTGCCCGCTGAAGGCAAGCCCAGCTGGCTCTGATCCAGAGGTTTCCCCATCGCGCCCGGGATTCGAAGGAATCCCGGGCGTTTCCACGAATCCAGGCAGCGTTCACGGCGGCCCACGTGATGCTAAAGTCTGGTCCGCCCTGTTGGTGGCCACGACCATGAGGAGAACTTGAAATGAAAAGATCTTGTGGAGCCAAGACCTTGGCGATGCCGACTCCCGTCTGGCTGGTGGGGACCTTCGATACGGCGGGCAAGCCCAATATCATGACGGTGGCCTGGGGAGGGATCTGCTGTGGAAAACCTCCCTGCGTCGCCATCTCCCTCCGCAGGGCCACGTACAGCTACGCCTCCATCGAGGCTCGGAAGGCCTTCACCCTCAGCATCCCCTCGGAAGCGCAGGTAAAGATGGCCGATTTCGTCGGCATGGCATCCGGGGCCGACCTGGACAAGTTCGCCGCCTGCCACCTGAACCCGGTGCGCAGTGATCTGGTGGACGCGCCATACGTCGCGGAAGCGCCGCTGGTCCTGGAATGTCGCCTGCTCCACACGCTCGAGATCGGACTTCACACGCTGTTCGTGGGAGAGATTCTCGACGTGAAGGCGGAGGAATCCGTGATCGGTGAGAAGGGGAATCCGGACCTCGAAAAGGTTCAGCCGCTGATCTTCGACCCGGCACACCAGGACTATTTCGGGATCGGTCGCGCGCTGGGTAAGGCGTTCAGCATCGGGAAGGGCGTCGAGCCGGAAGGGAAGCTGTAAGGGTGCCTTCCGAATTCTCGATATCCTCCCCCTCGATCCACATGAGGTCCACCTGCACTTCGAGGCTGTGCCCCGCATGATGCAGGGCCTCGATCAGGCTTCTCGCACCCATGGATTGGACCCCGTGGCCAGGATCATGGCCAGAAGGTAGGCCACGCCGCCCGCTGCCAGGGCCGCCGTGAAGCCCCAGGTGAAGCTCACCAGCATGATGGCTGCGCTGCCCAGCACGGAGGCCGCGCCGTTCACGGCGAAACCCCAGTCGATGAGTTCTCCCACGCGCAAGGCGCCCTGGGGAAAGGGCATGCCCATGAAAAATCCCAAGGGCGCCACCAGGATTGCCGTGATCAGGATGCGGGGCAGCATCGTGAGCGTTCCGGCGGCGTGGGTGATGTGTCCGAACAGGAGGATATCCAGCAACAGCCAGGCCAGGATCGCGAGGAATGGGATCCGGCCCCCGAAGCGAGGCGCGAAGCGGCTACCCAGCCCCGAGCCGATGAGCAGGGTGAAGAGGATCGCCACCAGGCTATAGGCGGAAGCGCCGATGAAGAGGGTGTATTGCTGGATCAGGACGATCTCGAGCGCCATGAAACCCAGGCCGATGGCGAAGAAATACAGCCATCCCCGGGCCTTGAGCTTGGGTCCCTTCTGGAGGTAGGGCAGCAGGTTCAGGGGCACCACCAGCAGCAGCACCACCCCCAGGATGGCCAGGACGATGAGCTTGGAGAGGGGATAGCCCCGGAATTCCATGGGGTCGATGGCCTTCAAGGCCTTGAGGTGGACGTTCTTCAGGAGGCCCTGTTGGGCGATGAAGGGCCGGTCATCGGTGGAGGGGGAGATATCCACGGGCAGATCCCGGCCGACCTTTCTCCAGCCTTCCTTCACGATGCGGGAGATGGTGGGGCTGGCCCCGGGATCCGGGTTCGGATAGACCCGGTGGATCTTATGGAAATCGCGGGTCTCCAGGCCCCTCAAGGCCCCCTGGATGACCTCCGGACTGAGAGGCGCCTTGCCCAGGACGAGGACCTGGCGCCGGAGGCCGGGCAGCGTATAGACGGCGATGTGCTTTTCGGGATCCGTCACTCCGCTCAGCTTCATCCCTTCCAGGGCCTCGCTCACCACCCGGGGCATGTAGAACTGGTGCTCCATCACCAGGAAGCCCCGAGGGCTCAGGGCCCGGTAGTAATCCTGGAAGGCCTCGGAGGTGAAGACGTAGTTTTCCGCCAGGGCGAAGGCGCCGCTGGCCAGCGCCGCGAAGGTGTTGGAGCTGAGGGAATAGATGATGTCGAATTTGCCATCGAAGCGCCGCAGATAGGCCCGGGCATCCTCGGTGACGACCCGTACCTCCGGGCGGTCATAGATGCGGCCCGAATAGTCTGCGTACATGCCGCCCTTTGTCAGCATGCGATTGATGGTGGGGTTGACCTCCACGGCGTGGATCTCCCGGGCCCCGTTCTGGAGGGCCATGAGCACATCGCCGCCGCCACCGGAACCAATGGACATGAAGGTGCAGGTGCCACCCATGGCATCCATCAGGGGCTTGGGATCCACCATGAAGGGGTCGGATTCCCTGCGGAGGGTCTCCACGTTCCCGTCGAAGGCATTGATGGCCGTATTGGCAGAGTTATCGATATTGATGCCCCGGGCCCCCGGGAAATCCAGGATCTTGATGAGGGCCATGGCATCCCAGTGGGTGTAGATGACGGGGGCGTGGTTCTGGCGGGGCTTGGCGATGAGGCGGGCCGAATAGGGGAGCAGGGCAATGGCACTAAGAGCCGCAAGGGTGGCCAAGACCCTGGTCCTGGTGCCTCCCGCCAGGAAGGCCGCCAAGGCCAGGGGCAGGGCCAGCAGCAGCGTGGTGGCGGGGGTGCCCACTCCGTTCATGAGCAGGATGGCGAGGGCGACGCCGAGGGCGGCCCCCAGGAGATCGGCCCTGTACAGGCGGGGCATCTCCGGGTGATGGCCCCGGAAGAGCAGGGACAGGACCATACCCCCTGTGCCGAAGGCCGAACTGAGCAGGAGGATCGTCAATACCAGTCGGCCGAACATGGCCCAGCCGGAGAAGACGCGCGTGAATTCGAGGCCCAGGTGGAGCACGAGGATGGGGCTCGCCAGGGCCAGTATCGCGGTCAGGAGCAGGTACAGCCCCAGCTTCCGAGGCTCTTGAAGGCGCGGGAAGATGCGCAGGGCCAGCCCTCCGAGGCCCAGCCCCAGCACCGCCAGGGACAGGATCAGGAAGGCGAACATGTAGTAGAACTCCGCCGAAAAGATCCGGGTCCACACGATCTCCAGGGAGACCAGGGACAGGGAGGCCAGCGCGATGACCGGGAAGGGCGAGGGCTTGGACATGACGAGGGTCCTTTCCACATATTCGGAACAGGAAGGCCCGGACCCAAGGGTGTGGGACGGGGGCTGCATCATGTTACGAGGTCTGTGGCTGAGGGCTTAGTCCTTACTTTTTGCGAATGTTACGGAGTGCGGGGCCCCTCCAGGAACTACACCTGCGCGGCGCTGGCCTTCACGAAGGAGGTGAACAGCGGGTGGGGGGCCAGGGGCTTGGACTTGAACTCGGGGTGGAACTGGCAGCCCAGGTAGTAGGGATGCTCCGGGATCTCGATGATCTCCACGAAGGTGCCGTCGGGGCTGAGGCCGGTGAAAGCCAAACCCTTGGCCTCCAGGAGAGGGCGGAATTCGGCCTGGTTGAATTCGTAGCGATGGCGGTGGCGTTCGCTGATCTGGGTGGTGCCGTAGGCCTGGTGGGCGAAACTGCCCTCCTGGATCACGCAGGGATAGGCTCCCAGGCGCATGGTGCCGCCCAGTTCCTCCACATCCACCAGTTCGCGCAGCTTGAAGATGACGCGCTGTTTGGGGTTCTCCTCGAATTCCGTGCTATCGGCGCCCTCCAGGCCCGCCACGTTCCGGGCGAATTCCACGCTCGCCATCTGCATGCCGAGGCAGATGCCGAAGAAGGGAATGCGGTGCTCACGGGCATATTTGATGGCTAGTATCATGCCCTGGGTGCCTCGCACGCCGAAGCCGCCGGGCACGAGGATGCCGTGGCAGTCCGCCAGATGGGTGGCGGCGTCGGTGTTCTCGATCTCCTCGCCCTCGATCCACTTGAGATCCACCTGCACTTCCAGCCCGTAGCCCGCGTGATGCAGGGCCTCGATCAGGCTCTTGTAGCTCTCCTTGAATTCCACGTACTTGCCCACCACGCCGATGCGCACGGCCCCCTTGGGGTTGCGGATGCGGTGCAGCAGGTCCTGCCAGTGGGAGAGATCGGGCTCGGGGCTGGTGAGATTCAGGAGTGCGGCCACCTTGGCGTCCAGTCCTTCCTCGTGGAGGTTCATGGGCACCTGGTAGATGGTGTCGGCGTCCTTGCAGCTGAAGACGGCGTCGGGCGTCACCGAACAGAAGAGGGCGATCTTCTCCTTGAGGGCCTGGGGGATCTCCTGTTCGGCGCGGCAGACCAGCACATCGGGCTGGATGCCCAGGGCGCGCAATTCTTTCACGCTGTGCTGGGTGGGCTTGGACTTGAGTTCACCGGCGGCCTTGATGTAGGGCACGTAGGTGAGGTGCATGTTGATCACGTTGCCGAGGCCGGCCTCGATGCGGAACTGGCGGATGGCTTCCAGGAAGGGCTGGCTCTCGATATCGCCCACGGTGCCGCCGATCTCCACGATCACCACGTCCACGTCCTTGGCCACCTTCTTGACGGCCCCCTTGATCTCATCGGTGATGTGGGGGATCACCTGCACGGTCTTGCCCAGGTAATCGCCCCGGCGCTCCTTCTGGATCACCGTGTTGTAGATGCGGCCCGTGGTGATGGTGTGGTTCCGGCTGGTGGGCACCGAGGTGAAGCGCTCGTAGTGGCCCAGATCCAGATCGGTCTCGGCGCCATCATCGGTGACGAAAACCTCGCCGTGCTGGAAGGGGGACATGGTGCCCGGGTCCACGTTGAGGTAGGGATCCATCTTCATCAGGGTGACCTTGAAGCCCCGGGCCTCCAGCAGGGCGCCCAGGGAGGCCGCGGCGATGCCCTTTCCCAGGCTGGAAAGCACGCCGCCGGTCACGAATACGAATTTGGTCATCGCTTCACCTCGAGAGATTTCACATCTCCTCCGGGGCCTGGATGCCCATGAGGAAGAGGCCCTGGCGCAGGGCGCGGGCGGTAGCCACACAAAGCGTGAGGCGGGCCTCACGCACTTCAGGGCCATTTTCGGCCCAGAGGATGGGGCAGTTGGTGTAGAAGGCGGAAAATGCGCGGGCGATGGACAGCAGCTGCCGCGCCAGGGCGGTGGCCATGTTCTCCCGCTGCACGGTGCGGATGGCCTCGGGCAGGCCCGCCAATTCGAAGAGCAGGCTTTGAGCGGCCGGGTCCTCCAGCCCGGAGAGATCTTCCGGAAGGGCTTCGGGACGATAGGGCACTGCCGCAATCGCGGGGCTGAGGGCCTCGGTGGGCCGGGCCTTCTGGACCCAGGTGCCACCGGCCTTGCGCAGCACGGAGAGGATGCGGGCATGGGCATACTGCACGTAGGGACCCGTGTCGCCGTCCAGGGCGATGACCCGGTCCCAGGTGAAGGTGATGGGCTTGACCCGGTCATTGAGGGCATCGAAGAAGACCACGGCTCCCATTCCCAGCATCTCGGCCACGGCCCCCTTATCGGGCAGATCGGGGTTCTTTTCCCCGATGATGGCCATGACCCGGGTCACGGCTTCGTCCAGCACATCCTCCAGGAAGACCACGTTGCCCTTGCGGGTGGACATCTTGCCTTCGGGCAGCTGGATCATACCGAAGGGCGTGTGCAGCAGGCGCCCCTGGAACCAGGGATCCAGCTTGCCGAGCACGGCGAAGAGCTGCTGGAAGTGCAGCACCTGGTCGCTTCCCACCACATAGATGCAGCGGTCGAAGTCGTAGGTCTCCCGGCGAAAGATCGCCGCGGCGAGATCCCGGGTGGCGTAGATGGTGGTGCCATCGGCCTTGACCATGAGGGAGGGCGTCTGGATGCCCACGTCCTCCAGGCGCACGATGAAGGCGCCGCCTTCCCCTTCCTCCAGTAGGCCCGAGTCCCGGAGCCGCTGTACGGCCGCGGGCATCTTGTCTTCGTAGAAGGCCTCGCCGTCCATGGCGTCGAATCCCACGCCCAGGCGATCGTAGATGCGCTGGAATTCCGCCAGGGAGACCTGCCGGAACCAGGTCCAGAGCCGCCGAGCCTCGCTGTCGCCCTCCTCGAGGCGCTTGAACCAGGTTCGGGCCTCGTCCCGCATCTCCGGATGGACGGCCTCCTCCTGGTGGAAGCGGACATAGAGCTGGAAGAGCCGGAAGAGGGGCGTGTGGCGCCTTGCGGAGCTTTCCTCGGCCCAGTCGAAGTCCCGGTCCAGCTTGGGGTTGGTTTCGGCAGCCCAGCGCGTGTAGGCCGCCAGGAGGGTTCCGAACTGGGTGCCCCAGTCGCCCAGGTGATTGAGGCGCTGCACCTGGCAGCCCAGGTAGCGGTTCACCTGGGCCAGGGTGTGGCCGATCATGGTGGAGCGGAGATGGCCGATGGTGAAGAGCTTGGCGATATTCGGGCTGCTGTATTCCACCAGCACCGTCTCGGAATGGGCCGGGGCCGATCCGTACGGGGTGGGGCCCAGAAGGGCCTCCAGCAGGAGCCGCGCGCGGACCTCGGGGCGCAGCTGCACATTGAGGTAGGGGCCGGTGGCCTTGAGCTCGGCACCCTGGATCGTGAGACTGGCGGCCAGCTCCTGGGCGATCTGGGTCGGATTCCTGCCGAGGGCCTTGGCTGCGCGGAAACAGGGGAAGGCGAAGTCGCCCATTTCGGCGCTCTTCGGGCGCTCGATGAGAATTTCCACGCCGGGCAACGCCGACTCCAAGCTGGCTCTGAATGACGCCTTAACCTGCTCCATGACCACCCTTATCCGGAAGCCTGGGGCCTCCGACTAGGATGCCCTGGATGAGCGGACTCAGGAAGCCCAAGAATTGCCCGGAAGAGCCTTCTTTCCCCTTGACTTTGAACGCCACAAAGGTAAGATAAACCTTCGCGCTTCAGGGGCCGAATCTCCCAGAAGCAGGAGTCCTCGAATGGCCAACCACAAGTCTGCATTGAAAAAAGCCCATCATGACGTCGAGGCCCGTCTGCGCAATCGCGCAAACAGGTCGGCCATGAAGAGCACCCTCAAGATCTTCCTGAGCGCCGTTGCGACGGGCAAGAAGGCCGAGGCCGCTGCCCTGCTCCCCGCCACCCTGGGCGTCGTGGACAAGGCCGTGCGAAAGGGCGTCATCCACAAGAACGTCGCCAATCGCGCCAAGTCCCGCCTCACCCTCAAGGTGAACGCTCTGGCGTAAGCGGGTCGCAGCTACCACCGGGAGCCTAGCCTTGAGCTGGGCTCTTTGTCTGTGGAGTCTCGTATATCCCCGGAGGGGATGTCGAGAAGGTGAACGCTCTGGCCTAAGCAAACCCAATCGAGACTCACGAAGGCCCGGTTTGTCTGGGCCTTTTGTGTTGTACGTCTCGCGTTGTCCTCCAAGGGAACCCGCAAAGTCCGTGGGTGGCTTCGCCGCGAATCGCCCCGACGATCAGGAGCCTGGCTCCGGCTCCGGCCATGGGCTCCAGCCTGGGGAAGACAGGGACCCTGGGCGATCTCCCCGGCACCTGAGTAGTTTGCAAGCCGCCTGGATCAGGCCTATTAATCTAAAGGCCCCATGGATCCTGAGGATCCATGGGGCCTTTGCGCGTTCCTCTTCGCATCCTGCGGATGCGAAGACCTCTGTGCGACTAAGAGTCCGAACGCTTTTCTGATTTTTTCCGGTCGGCGGTGCCGAGCACCTTCTTGCGCATGCGGATGAAGTTGGGCGTCACTTCCACCAGCTCGTCGTCGTCGATGTATTCCAGGGCCTGCTCCAGCGTGTGCTCCAGGGGGGGCGTGAGGCGCGTGGCCTCGTCGCTGCTGCTGGTGCGCATATTGGAGAGCTTCTTGGCCTTGGCGACGTTGACCACCAGATCGTTATCGCGGCAGTGCTCGCCGACGATCATGCCCTCGTAGCACTTGGTGCCGGGTTGGATGAAGAACTTGCCGCGGTCCTCCAGGTTCATGATGGCGAAACCCACGGATTCGCAGGCGTCCATGCTGATGAGCACGCCGTTCTTGCGGCTGGGCATATCGCCGCGATAGGGGCCGTAGTGGCTGAAGGTGCTATTGAGGATGCCTTCGCCCCGGGTGTCGGTCATGCACTCCGACCGGTATCCGATGAGGCCGCGACTGGGGATCTTGAAGTGCAGGCGCACGCGGCCCATCTCGTTGCCCATGTCCTGCATCTCGGCCTTGCGGGAGCCCAGCTTCTCCATGACCACACCCATGTAGGTGTCGGGCACGTCCACCTGGAGATCCTCGTAGGGCTCTTCCTTCTCCCCGGTTTCGGGGTTGGTGTGGGTGATGACTTCGGGGCGGCTCACGCAGAGTTCGAAGCCTTCCCGGCGCATGGTCTCGATGAGCACGGAGAGATGTAGTTCGCCGCGGCCGCTGACCTTCCAGCTATCGGCGTTCTCGGTGTCCTCGACCCGCAGGGCCACGTTGTACTGCAGCTCCTTCATAAGGCGCTCGCGGATGCGGCGGGACTGGGTGTATTTGCCATCCTGGCCCGAGAAGGGACCCGTGTTCACCATGAACATCATGGAGATGGTCGGCTCGTCGATGTCCACGTAGGGCAGGCCCACGGGGTTCTCCAGGCTGGTGATGGTCTCGCCCACGCGAATATCGGGAATGCCCGCCAGCGCGATGATGTTGCCGGCACTGGCCTCCGTGAGGTTCACCCGGGTGAGACCCTCGAAGCCGTAGAGCATGGTCACCTTGTGCTGCTGGATGCTGCTATCGCGCTTCACCAGGGCCACCTGGTCGCCGATCTTGATGGTGCCATTGAAGATGCGGCCTACGCCGATCTGGCCCACGAAATCGTTGTAGTCCATGAGGGTGACCTGCATCTGGAGGGGCTGGTCCGGATTACCCTTGGGGCTCGGGCAGTACTTCACGATGGTATCGAAGAGCGGGTCCATGTTCTCGGGGTTGTCATTGATGTCATGGACCGCGTAGCCGAGCTTGGCGGAGGTGAAGACCGTGGGGAAATCCAACTGATCGTCATGGGCCCCCAGTTCGATCAGGAGCTCGAAGACGGCATCTTGGGTCCACATGGGGCGTGCACCGGGGCGATCCACCTTGTTGATGACGACGATGGGCTTGAGGCCCAGGGCCAGGGCCTTGCGCGTCACGAACTTGGTCTGGGGCATGGGGCCGTCGAAGGCATCCACCACCAGGATCACCGAGTCCACCATGCTGAGCACGCGCTCCACTTCCCCGCCGAAATCGGCGTGGCCGGGGGTGTCCACGATATTGAAGCGATAGCCGCCCCAATGGATGGCCGTGGTCTTGGCCAGGATCGTGATGCCCCGCTCCCGCTCCTGGTCGTTGGAGTCCATGGCCTGCTCCACCACCCGCTGGTTGTCGCGGAAGACGTGGGCGGTCTTGAACATCGCGTCCACCAGGGAGGTCTTCCCATGGTCCACGTGGGCGATGATGGCGATGTTGCGGAATTTTTCGATGGGCGTCATGGGGGACTCGGGGCAAGAGGCTTGGGGCCTGGGCTCAAGGGGACCCGAGCCTCCGGTTCAGGAGGAAGGGCGGGCCGAACCGATGATTTTACCAGCGTACGGCAACTTTTCCGAGGCAAGATTCCATTCCCCGGGTCCCAGGCTCCTCTCAGGGGCTGTATGATGAGGCGAAAACAAGCTCCCGGAGCCGTGCATGCACATCAATGAACTCCTGACCACCGTGGTGGATCTGGGCGGATCCGATCTCCACCTCAAGGTGGGCAATTTCCCCATCGCCCGCGTGAAGGGCCACCTGACGCCCTTGAGCCAGTTCAAGAAACTGGTGCAGGAAGACACCATCGCCATGGCCTACTCGATCATGTCCTCGGACCGCCAGAAGGCGAAGTTCAAAGAGAACATGGACATCGACTTGGCCTATTCGGTGCCCGCCCTGGGGCGCTTCCGTTGCAATATCTTCAATCAGCGCGGCACCGTGGGCATGGTGCTACGGGTGATCCCCCGGCGCATCTTCAGCATCGAGGATCTGATGCTGCCCCGGGTCCTCAATAAGCTGGCCGAAGAACAGCGCGGACTGGTCCTGGTAACCGGCACCACGGGTTCGGGCAAGTCCACGACCCTGGCCGCCCTGATCGATCTCATCAATTCGACCCGGAACGAGCACATCCTCACCATCGAGGATCCCATCGAGTACCTGCATCGGGACAATCTCTCCATCATCAACCAGCGGGAGGTGGAGGCCGATTGCAAGAGCTTCGCCTCGGCCCTGCGGGCCGCCATGCGCCAGGATCCCGATGTGATTCTGGTGGGCGAGATGCGGGACCTGGAGACCATCGAGACCGCCATCCACGCCGCCGAGACGGGCCATCTGGTGTTCTCGACCCTCCATACCCTGGACGCCACGGAGACCATCAACCGCATCATCAGCAATTTTCCCCCCCATCACCAGAAGCAGATCCGCCTGCAATTGGCCCAGGTGCTCAAGGCCGTCATCTCCCAGCGCCTGGTGCCCCGGGCCGATGGCCAGGGCCGCGTGCCCGCCGTCGAAGTGCTCATCTCCACGGAAACCGTTCGCGCCTGCATCGAGGACAAGGAACGCACCAAGGGGCTGCGGGATATCATCGCCACTGGCACCAGCCAATACGGTATGCAGACCTTCGACCAGAGCCTCTACTTCCTGCTCCAGGAGGGCCTGATCACCATCGACGAGGCCCTCAAACGCGCCACCAATGTGGGCGAATTCAAGCTCAAGCTCGAGGGCATCATGGCCACCGGCGATATGGCCCGCACCAGCATGGAACGCGGCATGTCCATCACCACCGGTGGTGGGCGGGAATCCGGCGGCAGCCTGTTGGAGCCTCCCACCCCCTATGCGCCCCCCGTGGCTTCACCCAAGGGCCGTCCCCCCCAGATGCCCCCGGATGGGAAGATCTCCCTGGCCAGGTAGGCCTACTCCACCCTCAAGCGGTATCCCACACCCGGTTCGGTGATCAGGTACCGGGGCCGGGCGGGCTCGGCTTCGAGTTTCTGGCGAAGCTGGGCCATGTAGACACGGAGGTAGTGGGGCTGGGCTCCGGCCACGCCGCCCCAGACCTCCTTGAGCAGCTGGCGATGGGTGAGGACCCTGCCTGCGTTGGCGATGAGGGTGGTGAACAGGCGGTATTCGTTGGGCGTGAGGTGGACGCTCTGGCCCGCCAGGGTGACCTCCCGGCGCAACAAGTCCACGCGCCAGGTGCCCAGTTCGAAGACGGGTTCCTCCGGGGCGTTGCCGCCCCTTCTCCCGTGGCGCAGGGCCACGCGAATCCGCGCCATCAGTTCGCCGGTGCTGAAGGGCTTGGTCAGGTAGTCATCGGCGCCGGCGTCCAGGGCCTGGATCTTGTCGGCCTCCCGGCCCCTGGCCGAGATCACGATGATGGGCGAGGGGCACTCCATCCGCAGGCGCCGGGCCAGCTCGATGCCATCCAGGTCCGGCAGGCCCAGATCCAGCAGGATCACATCCGGGGGATGGCTGAGGGCCAGGGCCTCGCCCTCGGCGGCCGTGGTGGCCTCCCGGAGGACGTACCCTTGAGCCTCCAGGGTGGCCTTGAGGTAGCGCCGGATGGGGGGCTCGTCGTCGATGACGAGGATGTGGGGGGACCCCAGGGCGAAGCCGGGTCCAGGCCGTTTTGGGTCGGCGGCCTCCGGGAGCTGGGCCTTTCCTTCAGGCATTCTCGCCTTCTTCCGGGGTCTCGGGCGGAGGGGCCTCCAGGGGCAGGCTCACGAGGAACTGGGCGCCGCCCTGGGGACGGTTGCTGCCCTGGATCCAGCCGCCATGGGCCCTCACGATGCCCTTGCAGATGGCGAGCCCCAGACCCGCACCCGGGCGGCCATGGGGATTGGCGGCCTTGACGAGCTTATCGAAGATCTTCTCCTCGAGTCCCTCGGGGAGGCCGCTGCCGTGATCGGCGATGGCGAGGGTGAGGGCACGATCCGTGGCCCAGGCCCGGATCTCGATGGGCTGATCGGCGGGGGAGTATTTGCTCGCATTCTCCAGCAGGTTCACCAGCACCTGTTCCATCAGCACGGGGTCCATGGGGATGAGGGGGAGTTTGGGCGGCAGCTCCACCTTGATTTCCCGGGAGCCCAGCACGCGCTTCAGGCGTTCCAGGGCCGTGCCGACGAGTTCCTCCACGGGCACCCACTCCTTCTTCACCTCCACCACGCCTGATTCCAGGCGCGTCACGTCCAGGAGATTGCACACCAGGCGCTGGAGCTGAAGGGCCTCACCGTGGATGGTCTCCATCAGTTCCTTCCGCTCCTCCGGTCCCAGCTGCGCCTGGCTTTCCAGGAGGGTGCTGGCGGCGCCCAGGATGCAGCCCAGGGGTGTGCGGAGATCGTGGGAGACCGAGGACAGCAGGGCGTTTCGAAGCTGTTCGCGATCCACCTGGCGCTGGGTCTTGGTGCTCCTTTCCGAGAGGAGGGCCCGCTCCAGGGCCAGGGCCGTCTGGCTGGCGAAGGCGTCCAGCAGATGGCGCTGATCGGGCTCCATCCAATGGGGGGGGCCTTCGGGGCGCATGGCCAGGACGCCGATGGAGCCCCGGGAACCCCTCAGGGGCAGGTACAGGGACTTTGCACCAGGCAGGGTGTCGGTGCCCAGGCCCGCGGCCTCGACGTGATCGAAGGTCCACTGGGCCACGCCCAGCTCCTCGGCGCTGAAGCCGCCGGACCATTCGGATTCCGTCTGGGGTTTGAGGTTCCCTTGGGCATTGGGCAGCAGGATGGAAGCCTGGCTCTGGAACTGGGCGGCCACATTGTGGATGGCGGATTGCACCATGAGGGCCGATCCTCCGCTGCGGGTGAGCTCGGCCGTCAGGCTGAAGAGGGCGTGGGTGCGCCGCTCCCGGACCCGGGCGAGGCGCACCTGGGCGCGGATGCGCTCGCTGAGGTTGCCGATGACGATGCCCACGGCCAGCATCACCAGGAAGGTGCCCGCGTGCTTGGCGTCGGAAAACCGGAAGGAGTATTTGGGGCTCACGAAGAAGAAATCCAGGGCGGCCACGCTGAGGAGGGAAGCCCCCACCGAAGGCCAGCGCCCCACGCGGGTGGCCACGATGAGGATGCCCAGCACATAGACCATGACAATATCGGCGAATTCGAAGCGCTGCATCTGCATCAGCAGCCCGATGCCTGTGGCGAGGGCCACCACCAGCGCGGCCCAGAGGAAGCGCCCCGCGGCGGGAAAGGGATGGGGCCGTGGCGTCGGCGTCCTTGAGGGAACGGCCTCCGGATTGCGGTCCCGGGCAACGACCATCACATCGATGCTGCCGCAGCTGCGCACCAATTTATCCACGATGGAAGGCCTGAAGAGCCGCGCCCAGGCGGGTCCTCCAGGCTTGCCCACCAGGATCCGCGTGGCGTTGCGGGTGATGGCCAGCGCCACCAGATCGTCGGCCAGGGAGAGATCCCCCTGGAGGACGGCGGTCTCGCCTCCCAGGCGCTCCACCAGGCGCAGATGCTCCTCGATCTGCTCCCGGTCCTTCTCCGAGTGGCGTAACTGGCCCGTTTCCACGTAGGCCGCGATCCAACTGGCCTTGATGCGTTCGGCCAGGCGCTGGGTGGCGCGGATGAGCCGGGCGGATTCCGGGGCCGGGCTGATGCAGACCAGCAGGCGCTCGTCCGTTGCCCAGGTCTGGGCGATGCCCTGGTCGGACATGTAGCGCCGCATATCGGCATCCACGTGGTCGGCCGTGCGCCGCAGGGCTAGTTCCCGCAGGGCCAGGAGGTTTCCCTTCCGGAAGAATCGGTCGATGGCATGCCGGGCCTGATCGGGGACGTAGACCTTGCCCTCCCTCAGGCGCTGGATGAGCTCCTCCGGGGGCAGATCCACCAGTTCGATCTCGTCGGCCCGGGCCAGGATCGTATCGGGGATGCTCTCCCGCACGATGACCCCCGTGATCTGGGCGACGATATCCTTGAGGCTCTCGATGTGTTGGACGTTGACGGTGGTGTAGACATCGATGCCGGCGTCCAGGAGATCCCACACGTCCTGCCAGCGTTTGCCATGGATGGAACCCTGCACATTGGTGTGGGCCAATTCGTCCATGAGGATCAGCTGGGGCTTTCGCAGGATGGCGCTCTGGAGATCGAACTCCTCCAGGCTGATCCCCCGGTAGGGCAGGGTGCGTTTCGGCAGGGTCTTGAGTCCCGCGAGCAGGGCGGCGGTCTCCGGGCGGTCATGGGTCTCCACCACGCCGATGATCACGTCCAGGCCCTGATCCAGGCGGTCCTGGGCATCCTGGAGCATGGCGTAGGTCTTCCCCACCCCCGGCGCCATGCCGAAGAATATCTTCAGCTTGGCCCGGGCCTGTCGCGCTTCATCCTCCTGGACTTTCCGGAGGAGGGCATCGGGATCAGGCCGTTTAGGTTCCACAATCTCAAGCTTAGGGGCCGTCACGGAATAGCCAATACCTTTTCTTTTTATCTCGATCACGGGACCTTGGAGGCCTGATCCTGTCTGGACCTTTACCGTTGGCCATCCAGCTCGAGATTGAGCTGGAGGACATGGACCCGAGGTTCCCCCAGGAATCCGAATGTGCGGCCCTGGGTATGCTGCTTGACCAGTGCCTGGACTCTGGAAACCGGTAATCCCCGTACCCGGGCCACCCGGGCCACCTGGTAGGCCGCCGCAGCAGGACTGATATGAGGGTCCAGGCCACTGGCGGAGGCCGTGACGAGATCCACGGGCAGGGCCTGAGTGTTGCCGGGATCGGCTTTCCGGAGAACCTGGATGCGTCGTTGTGCGGTGGCAGCCAGGGCCGGATTGCTGGGGGCCAGGTTGGAACCGCCGGAATTGGCGGCATTGGTGGGGAAATCTCCCGTGGCCGAAAGCCGACCCCAGAAGTACTTCGGATCTTCCGTGTGCTGTCCGATGAGTTCGCTGCCCAGAACGCGACCCTCCTGGATGATGAGGCTGCCTTGGGCCTGGTGCCTGAAGCAGAGCCTGCCGGTGCCTGTGACGAGCAGGGGATAGGCCAAGCCCGTGAGGACCGCGAGGGCGGCGAAGGTGACCAGGGCGGGACGGATGATGGACATGGCTACACCAGATGGAGGGCGACCAGGATCAGATCGAGGACCTTGATCCCGGCGAAGGGGACGAGGACGCCGCCCAGACCGTAGACGAAGAGGTTGCGTTGCAGGAGGGCTGCGGCGCCCATGGGGCGGTATTTGACGCCCTTCAGAGCCAGGGGAATGAGGACCACGATGATGAGGGCGTTGAAGATCACCGCCGACAGGATGGCGCTCCCCGGGCTATGGAGGCGCATCACGTTGAGCACGGCCAGCTGGGGATAGGTGACGGCAAAGGCCGCGGGGATGATGGCGAAGTACTTGGCCACATCGTTGGCGATGCTGAAGGTGGTGAGGCTGCCCCGGGTCATCAGCATCTGCTTGCCGATGCGGACGATCTCGATGAGCTTGGTGGGATTGGAATCCAGATCCACCATGTTGCCGGCTTCCTTGGCGGCCTGGGTGCCGGAATTCATCGCGACCGCCACGTCGGCTTGGGCCAGGGCCGGGGCGTCGTTGGTGCCGTCGCCCGTCATGGCCACCAGCCGTCCGCCGGCCTGGTAGTCCCGGATGAGCTTGAGCTTGGCCTCGGGGGTGGCCTGGGCCAGGAAGTCGTCCACGCCGGCTTCGGCGGCGATGGCCGCGGCTGTGAGGGGGTTATCGCCGGTGATCATCACGGTCTTGATGCCCATCTGGCGGAGTTCGGCGAAGCGCTCCTTGATGCCGCCCTTCACGATGTCCTTCAGGTGGATCACGCCGAGGGCCTTGGCGCCTTCGGCCACCACCAGGGGCGTGCCGCCGTGGCGGGCGATGCGGTCCACTTCGATGCGGAGCTTTTCGGGGAATTCGCCGCCCTGGCCATGGACGTAATCCTCAATGGCGGAAACGGCACCCTTGCGGATCTCCCGACCCTCGAGATCGACTCCGCTCATACGGGTCTGGGCGGTGAAGGGGATGAACTTCGCGCCCATGGCGTGGATATCGCGTTCCCGCAGGCCGTATTCCTCCTTGGCCAGCACCACGATGCTGCGCCCCTCGGGGGTCTCATCGGCCAGACTCGATAGCTGGGAGGCGTCGGCCAGGTGTGCGATGGAAATCTCCGGTGCGGGCACGAAGGCCACGGCCTGGCGGTTTCCGAGTGTGATGGTCCCCGTTTTGTCTAACAAAAGCACGTCCACGTCGCCCGCTGCTTCCACTGCTCGTCCCGAGGTGGCGATGACATTGGCCTGGACCATGCGATCCATGCCCGCGATGCCGATGGCGCTGAGGAGGCCGCCGATGGTGGTGGGGATGAGGCAAACCAGAAGGGCCACCAGCACCGTGAGCGTGACGGGACTGCCGTGGCCGGTAGCCTTCACCGCGAAGGCGCTATAGGGGAGAAGCGTTGCCGTGGCCAGCAGGAAGATGATGGTGAGGGCCGCCAGGAGGATATCCAGGGCGATCTCGTTGGGGGTCTTCCGGCGCTTGGCCCCCTCCACCATGGCGATCATGCGGTCCAGGAAACTATCCCCGGGGTTGGAGGCGACGCGGATCACCAGCCAGTCCGAGAGCACCAGGGTGCCGCCGGTGACGGCGCTGCGATCCCCGCCGGATTCCCGGATCACGGGTGCGGATTCCCCCGTGATGGCGCTCTCGTTGACGGAGGCCACCCCATCGATCACGTCCCCGTCGCCTGGGATGGTGTCTCCGGCCTCCACCAGCACCACGTCTCCGATGCGCAGGCGGTAGGCTTCGATGGCTTCCGTGGGCGTTCCGAATTTTTCCGCTCTCAGCAGCTTGGCGATGACATCCTTCTTGGACTTGCGCAGGCTATCGGCCTGGGCCTTGCCCCTGCCTTCGGCCATGGCTTCGGCGAAGTTGGCAAACAGCAGGGTGAACCAGAGCCAGAGTGAGATGGCCAGGATGAAGCCCGGCCGGGCCTCCCCATGGCCCAGGAGGGACTGGAGGAAGAGCAGGGTCGTCAGCACGCTGCCCACCCAGACGGTGAACATCACCGGGTTCTTCATCTGATGAAGGGGATTGAGCTTCCGGAAGGCGTCCAGGATGGCCCGCTTCATGATGGCGGGTTCAAACAGGGGCCGGGGTTGGATCTCGCCGAAGGTGCTGGAGCTGCGCATGGGCCGTGCTTTCAAGGCAGACGTGGTGGACTGGCTTTGCCTGGCCACCACGTGGGGGTCAAAGGGAGGACATCGCGAGGGAAGCGAGCAGGCGGTCCCCCCTTCTCAGGTCAGGGAGAGGTGCTCGGCGATGGGGCCGAGGGCCAGGGCGGGAATGAAGGTGAGGGCGCCGACGAGAATCACCACTGCCACCAGGAGCGCGAT
The DNA here is from genome assembly GCA_963664825.1 of uncultured Holophaga sp. Lineage (GTDB taxonomy): Bacteria > Acidobacteriota > Holophagae > Holophagales > Holophagaceae > JAYREN01. The sequence goes on along the minus strand of OY761614.1, from coordinate 563,829 downwards.
GAAGAGTGGACCGTGGGTGGGCAGCGTGCCGACGCTTGGAGGGGTCCGTTTCTTGCGGCCCAGGGAGCCCGCGATGGCCAGTACCGGCAGCATGGTGCCGAAGCGGCCCAATAGCATGGCGAGGCTGGTGGTCGTGTTGTAGAAAACGGTATTGGCGTTCAGGCCAGCGAAGGCGCTGCCATTGTTGTTGGCCGCGCTGCTGAAGGCGTAGAGCACCTGGCTGAAGCCGTGGGCGCCGGGGTTGGAGATGCTCATCACCGCGCTCGGCAGCATCACCCCCAGGGCCGTGCAGACCAGCACGGTCGCGGCCGGAATGAGGATGACCAGGGAGGCCATCTTGATTTCGAAGGCTTCCAGTTTCTTGCCCAGGTATTCCGGTGTGCGCCCCACCATCAGTCCGGCGATGAAGACCGCAATGAGGGCGAAGATGAGCAGGGTGTAGAGGCCCGAACCCACGCCGCCGAAGACGACCTCCCCCAGTTCCATCAGCAGGATGGGCACCAGGCCCCCCAGGGGCGTGAAGGAATCGTGCATGCCATTGACGGCGCCGGTGGAGGTGCCCGTGGAGGCGGTGGCAAAGAGGGTGGTGGCCGTGATGCCGAAGCGCATCTCCTTGCCTTCCATGTTGCCTCCGGGCTGTTCGGCGCCGGAGGTGACGACCACGCTCTGGTTGACGGGCAGGGCTCGCAGTCCCGGGTTGCTCCTCTGCTCGGCCCCGTGGATCGCGCCCAGGGCCAGGACGAAGAGGACCGTCATGGCCCCAAGGAGGGCCCAGCCCTGGCGGCGGTCCCGCACCATGCGGCCGAAGGCGTGGCAGAGAGCCGCAGGGATCAGCAGGATGCTGAGGGCCTGAAGGAAGCTCGTGAGGGCCGTGGGGTTCTCGAAGGGGTGGGCGGAATTGGCGTTGAAGAAGCCGCCTCCATTGGTGCCCAGGAGCTTGATGGCCTCCTGGCTGGCCACGGGGCCCAGGGACAGGATCTGTTCCAGGATGGTCTTCCCGTCCGCCCCCACCACAGGTGTCAAAAATCGCGCCACGGCCTGCGGGGCCAGGGTCTGGACCACCCCCTGGGAGAGGAGGAAGATCGCGAAGATGAAGGCCAGGGGCAGCAGGATGTAGAGGGTCGTGCGCGTGAGATCGGCCCAGAAACAGCCCAGGTTGGTGGCCTTGCGGCGACGGATGCCCCTGGAGAGGGCCACCACCACCGTGATGCCCGTGGCCGCCGATAGGAAGTTCTGCACCGTCAGCCCCAGCATCTGGGAGAGATGACTGAGGGTCGTTTCACCCGCGAAGGCCTGCCAGTTGGTGTTGGTGACGAAACTAACGGCCGTATTCCAGGCCAGGAGTGTGGGTAGCCCTTGGGCGTGCTGGGGGTTGAGGGGCAGCAGGTGCTGGCACTTCAGCAGCAGGAAGAGGAAGCCGAGCCCCAGGGCATTGAAGAACAGAATCGCCCAGGCGTAGGCCTTCCAGTCCATGTGGTCGTCGGGGGTGATGCCGGCCAGGCGGTAGAGGCCGCGCTCCAGGGGCCTCAGCAGGGGATCGAGCAGGGTGCGCTCCCGTTCGAAGACCCGGCCCATGTATTCGCCCAGAGGCTTCGAGAGCGCGATGAGCAGGATCAGGAAGACTGCGAATTGCGCGCAGCTATTGGCGGTCATTGGAATTTCTCCGGCTGGAGCAGGGCGAAGCCCAGGTAGGCCAGGAGGGCCAGGGCCAGGATGGCGGCCAGGATCTGCATGCCTGTCATGGGAAGCCTCCGGTGGGACGGACGGGAATGTCCGCCTCCAGTCTCTGGAAGGCCGCATCAAGACGGTGTCAAGGTTCGGCTGGAAAGCATCAAGATTTTGTCAAGGTCGCCTGTGAAGGAATGAGGTTGACAGACCCCAGGTCCGCTATCCTGATCTGGTAATCCAGGTGCTCCGATGAATGCAAGGTCTCTCAGACGTCTGGGGCGCCCTCGCGGGGGGGTCTTGCTATGGGCCTTGCTGCCGCTGGTGATGGGCCTGGGGCTCACCCTCTGGGTCGCCCACGAGGCGCGCCAGCAGCAGCGGAAGGCCGACCAACTCCGTTTGGACCGCCACACCCAGCGCGTCCTTAAGAGCCTTCAATCCCGCCTCTCGAGCTACGAGGATCTCCTCCGGGGGGCCCACGCCTTCCTCCGCCAAGGGCCTGCGCCTGCTGCACCCGTCTGGCGAGCCTATGCCCAGGACCTGGACTTCCTCCACCGGCACCCGGGGCTCAAGACCCTGGTCTACATTGAATGTGTGCCCCGGGAAGGCCTGTCGGCCTTCCAGGCCCGCCATTCCCTCCAAAAGCTCTGCGTGGTGAAGAGCCTGGACCCCAGTGATCGCGCCCTGCCCGGAGAAGGGCCTGATCATTTCGTGATCACCCTGGCCGAGCCCTCGGAGACGGCCTCCAAGGCCCTGGGCATGGATGTGGGCACGAGCCTTCATCAGCGCCAAGCCGCCGAGAGGGCGGCTCGGAGCGGGGAACCGACCCTCTCGGGACCCCTCACCTTCCGATTGGACGGGGTGCCCCGCACCTCCCTGGCCCTCTTCTTCCCGATCTATCGCAGCGCCTCCCTGCCTGCCACCCCGGAAGCGCGGCGTGCGCAGCTCAAGGGCTGGGTGAGCCTGGGGCTCTACATGGATGCCTTTCTCGATGACATCAAACAGGGCAGCGACGACGCGGTCTCGGCGAACCTCTTTGATCTCAGCGAGGGCCAGGAGATCCGCCTCTCTCCCAAGGTTGGACCCAGCTTTCGGGAGCTCAGGGCCACCTCGCAGATCCATCGCCTGGAGGTCTTTGGCCGGACCTGGGGGCTGGCCTCTCGCCCGCTCCCGGCCTTCTTCGAAGGAGCCCAGCGGAGCCGGGTGACCTATATCCTCCTGGTGGGATTGCTGGCGAGCCTATCCCTGGGAGCGGTGGTCTGGAGTCTGGCGAGCACCCAGGAGCGGGCCCGCCGCTTGGCTGAACATCTCACTCGTGGCCTACGGGAGATGTTGAGGCGCTTGGATATGCTCATCGAGAGCACGCCGGTAGGTGTGGTGGAATGGGACGGGGAACTCCGGGTGCGCCGGTGGAATCCTGCCGCAGCCAGGATCTTCGGCTTTGGTGCCGAGGAGGTGGTGGAACACTCCGGGGAGGGAATTCGGGTACCGGGCCCAGGGGGCAAGCAGGCCTTGGCTGCGCTGGAGGAGGTGCTCCGGGAGGGCCGCAGTTGGAGTGGCCCCCAGGAGGCACTGCGCAAGGATGGTCAGCGCATTGTCTGCGAATGGACCAATAGCCCCATCTACGACGCCGAGGGCCGGGTGGAAGGGGTCCTGTCCCTAGTGATGGACATGACTGAGCGGCGCCGGATGGAGGAGCGGGCCTGGCTCCAGCAGAAGGTGGAGAGCCTGGGGGTCATGGCCGGCGGGATCGCCCACGACTTCAATAACCTGCTCTGGGCCATCTCGGGCAATGCCGAGCTCGCCCGGGATCACCTACCGGCGGGCAATCCCGCCCATGAGAACCTGGCGCGCATCGAGACCGCCGCCTTCCGGGCCGCGGATCTGGCCCGGCAGATGCTCGCCTATTCGGGGCGCGCTCCCTTCCTGATCCAGCCCGTGGATTTGGGGGAGGTTCTCTCCGAAATGGCCGAGATGGCTCGGGCGGCCATGCCTCGCAGGGTCCGGATCGACTTCCATGTCTCATCGGGCGTTCCGGGGGTGAGGGGCGACGCGGGGCACATCCAGCAGGCCCTCAGCAGTCTTTTGACCAATGCCGCCGAGGCCCTAGGGTTGGGCGAGGGCCATGTGCAGGTGCACGTTTTCCCCGTGCGGGCCGACGGGGCCCTCCTCTCCAGGCTGGTGCCCGGGAGCGCCCTGGTGGAGGGGCCTGCGGCCTGCGTGGAGATCCAGGATGATGGCCCGGGCATCGACCCCGAAATGTTGGGGAAGGTCTTCGATCCCTTCTTCACAACCAAGGCCACGGGCCGCGGCCTCGGTCTCTCGGCGACCCTGGGTATCATGCGGGCTCACAATGGCGGCATCACCCTGGAGAGCGGGCTGGGGCAGGGCACCCGGATCCAGCTCTACTTCCCTGCCACAGAGGAGCCCCTGGCCACGCCCATGGCCGCTTCCCAGGACTGTTCGCGACAGGCGGGAGGCACGGTGCTCGTCGCCGAGGACGAGGAGCTGCTGCGGGATCTGACGGTGGAGGCCCTGGAACCCGCGGGCTTTCAGGTAATCACCGCCGAGGACGGCCAGGCTGCCCTGGAGCTCTTCGAAGCGCGAGGTGCGGAGATATCCCTGGTGGTTCTGGATCTGAATATGCCGCGCATGGGGGGCCTGGAGGCCTTCCGGCGGATCCGAAGCCTGGACCCCACGGTGAAGGTCATCATCTGCAGCGGCTACGCGGAAGAGGAGATCGGGGAACTCGTGCACGAACTCCACCCCGATGGGTTCCTCCGCAAGCCCTATCGGATCAAGGAACTGGTGCGGATGGTGACAGAGCTGGTGTCCTGAATCTGGATGCTGCATTCACTCCGCCGCTCCTAGGCGGCGAAGTGAACATTCCAGATGCACGATCTAAGGCGAGGAGGGAATCACGCCTGGTGGTAGACTTCCGCGCCCTGTTGGACGAACTCCTGGGACATCTCCTCCAGGCCCTTTGCGATGGCTTCCTTCTCGCCGTAGCCGTGCTCCTGGGCATACTGGCGGACGTCTTCGGTGATGCGCATGGAGCAGAAGTGGGGGCCGCACATGGAGCAGAAGTGGGCCACCTTGGCCCCTTCGGCCGGCAGGGTCTCGTCGTGGAATTCCTGGGCGGTCTCCGGGTCCAGAGCCAGGGCGAACTGGTCCTCCCAGCGGAACTCGAAGCGCGCCTTGCTCATGGCGTCGTCCCAGGCCCGGGCGCTGGGATGACCCTTGGCCAGATCGGCGGCGTGGGCCGCGATCCTGTAGGTGATGACGCCGTCCTTGACGTCCTTCTTGTTGGGCAGGCCCAGGTGCTCCTTGGGGGTCACGTAGCAGAGCATGGCGGTGCCCATCCAGCCGATCATGGCCGCGCCGATGGCGCTGGTGATGTGGTCATAGCCCGGCGCGATGTCCGTGGTGAGGGGTCCCAGGGTGTAGAAGGGCGCCTCCTTGCAGACTTCCAGTTGCTTGGTCATGTTCTCCTGGATGAGGTTCATGGGTACGTGGCCAGGCCCCTCGATCATCACCTGGACATCGTGTTTCCAGGCGATCTGGGTGAGTTCTCCCAGGGTCTCCAGTTCGCCGAACTGGGCCTCGTCGTTGGCGTCGGCCGTGCTGCCAGGGCGCAAGCCATCCCCCAGGGAGAAGCCCACATCGTAGGCCTTCATGATTTCGCAGATCTCTTCGAAATGCGTGTAGATGAAGTTCTCCTGGTGGTGGGCCAGGCACCACTTGGCCAGGATCGATCCGCCCCGGCTCACGATGCCCGTCAAGCGCTTGGCGGTGAGGGGCACGTAGCGCAGCAGCACACCGGCATGGATGGTGAAGTAGTCCACACCCTGCTCGGCCTGCTCGATGAGGGTGTCCCGGAAGATCTCCCAGGTGAGGTCCTCGGCCTTGCCATTGACCTTCTCCAGGGCCTGGTAGATGGGCACGGTGCCGATGGGCACGGGGCTGTTGCGCAGGATCCATTCCCGCGTTTCATGGATGTTGGCGCCTGTGCTGAGATCCATGACCGTGTCGGAACCCCAGCGGATGGCCCAGGCCATCTTTTCCACCTCCTCCTCGATGGAGGAAGCCACAGCGGAATTGCCGATATTGGCGTTGATCTTCACCAGGAAATTGCGCCCGATGATCATGGGTTCAGCCTCCGGGTGGTTGATATTGGCGGGGATGACGGCCCGGCCCCGAGCCACTTCGCTCCGCACGAATTCGGGGGTGATGGGCTGACGGCCCGTGGCCTCCCGGCCCAGGTTTTCGCGGATGGCGATGAATTCCATTTCGGGGGTGATCAGCCCCTGCTTGGCATAGTGCATCTGAGTCACGTTCTTCCCGGGCCGGGCGCGCAGGGGCTTGCGCTGGGCCTTGAAGCGGATGGAAGCCAGCTCCGGATCCCGCTCCCGCAGCTGGCGGTAGACGCTGGTGGAGGAGGCCAGTTCCTCCACGTCGGCTCGTTCACTGATCCAGGGGAGGCGGAGGGGATGGAGCCCCTTGGCCAGATCGATGGTGGCCCCGGGTTCGGTGTAGGGGCCGGTGGTGTCGTAGAGCAGGATGGGCTCGTTGGGGGTCAACTGGCCGTCGAAATCCCGAGTGGGCTGGAGCTTGACGCGCCGCAGGGGCACTCGAATATCGGGCCTGGAACCCTCGACGTAGATCTTCTCGGAGGCGGGGAAGGGCTTCAGGCAAGCTGCCAGGGTGTTTTCCTGAGCGGTGGTGGGTATCAAAGTAGACATTAAATCTCCATAATCTGGAACGGGATCCGGTGATCGGGTTCTGTCTGCAATGGGCGAGTTTATCAGTGAGCGGTAATTTTGCTTATTTTCAAGCCTTCAGGCCCTTCTGGACGATATCTTGAAGGCACTCAGCATGGCCGGAGGTGATGGATGTCAGACAAGGGGAAAAGGGACCAGCCCATTCCTGACCAGTTGGTGCAGATCGCCCAGGAGCAAGAGGGTGGGGCCGAGCGCGTCATTTCCCAGATCGAGGTCGTCCAGTCCAGCTTCGAGGAAATCCAGATTTTGGCTAAGGAATGCAGCGAAATCCTGGCTCGGCTCGTGCCCCCCAGCGAAGAACGGGATAGCCTCCTGGCCAAGATCGAGGATATCGGCCTCCATGCGGACAATGGCATGTACAACGTCTCGGGGGTTTTCGATCTCTTCCAATACCAGGATATCGTCCGCCAGAAGCTGGAAAAGGTAGGCCACCGGCTCATCGACGTCTCCGAGTACATCCAGGCGAATCTGTCTCCCCAGGAAGAAGCCACCAAACACGCGCCTTCGGGCCGGGATATCCTGGAACGGGAAGGGCAGGCCGCCGATCAATCCAAGGATGATGCGGATGCCGTGGTGGCGGAATTCTTCGCCAAGCTGCGGATCCAGAAGCAGGCGAAGGGCTCCTGAGTTCATCAGAAGTGCCAGTGAGGTATCCTGGCTCTGTTGCTGGAACACTTGCTGGAGTCACGCAATGATCTATCCACGCCTGCTGGGAATTGTCGCGATGACCCTTGGTCTGCTCGTGGCCCAACAGCTCCCCGAAGACCCCGTGATGAAGATCAAGGCTCAGCGCGCCCAAGCCGGCGGCGAACAGGATCTCCCGGCTGTCCCTCGCACCGTGATGGAACCTCCGCCCCTCCCCCCGCCCGAACTGCACATCAAGGACACGCCGGGCTACCGCGCCAAGAAGAGCGTGAAGAAGGGGCGGAAGGGGAAGGCCCTTGTGGCGAAGAAGGGGCGGAAGGGCAGGGCCCTTGCCGCCAAGGGGGAGGCGACCAAGGGATCCAAGGCCACTAAAGGGTCCAAGGAACCCAAGGCCACCAAGGAATCCAAAGTGATCGTCAAGAAGGGGAAGGCCCACCACCCCAAGAAATCCGCCGCGAGGAAGAAATGACACTGAAGCGCATCGGCGTCCTGACTTCCGGGGGCGATGCTCCGGGGATGAACGCCGCGATCCGCGCCGCTGTGAGGCAGGCCAGTTTTCTCGGTATCGAGGTCTACGGCATCTATCGCGGTTTCCAGGGGCTGGTGGACCAGGATTGGCGGCCCCTCTCCAGCCGCAGCTGCGCCAATATCCTCCAGCGGGGGGGCACCATCCTCAATACGGCCCGCTGTGACGCCTTCCGGGTGAAGGCCGTCCGGGCCCAGGCGACTCGGGATCTCCGGGCTGCGGGGATCGATGCCTTGGTCATCATCGGCGGGGATGGCAGTTTCACGGGCGCCGAGCTGCTGAATGTGGAACAGGAGGTGCCCTGCGTCGGCATCCCCGGCACCATCGATAACGATTTGCCCGGCACGGAACTCACCCTAGGCTTCGATACGGCCCTCAATACGGCCGTCGGCGCCGTGGACCGCATCCGGGATACCGCCAGTTCCCACGAGCGGCTTTTCCTGGTGGAGGTCATGGGCCGGAGCTCCGGCATGATTGCCGTGCATACGGCCATCGCCTGTGGCGCAGAAGCCGTGATCTACCCCGAAGCCGCCAGGGATACCTACGAGGATCTGGTGGCCCAGCTGAAGGCGGGTTGGGAACGCGGCAAGCGCAGCAGCATCGTGGTGGTCGCCGAAGGCGATCAGCAGCTGGGGAACGCCTATGTCGTGGGCGAGCGTTTGCGCCAGGACTACGCACTGGATATGCGGGTGGTGGTGCTCGGGCACATCCAGCGGGGTGGTAGCCCCACGGCCACCGACCGCATCTGGGGCAGCCTCTGGGGTGCCGAGGCCGTCAAGCGCCTGGCGGCCGGGGAGCAGGGCCTCTACCTGGGCGCGCAGGCCGGGGAGCTGGTGCCCATTCCCCTGGCGAGGATCCATGATCCCCGTCCCGCCCCGCCGGGGCTGTTGACGGGTCTGCTGCCCGTGCTGGCCCGCTGATGCTTCGCTGCACAGACTGCACGCAGGAATGGGTAGGAGAGGCGCAGATGTCGAATACGATTGATGGTATCGAAAAAGCAGCTGTCGTTATTTCGGTATCGCCTGCGGCGCTGCCGAGACTTCGCGCACGTTAACGGGTTGAAAGGACAAGGATGTCGAATACGGTTGGTGGTATCGAAAAAATAGCCGTCGTTATGGCGGGCGGGCGGGGGACGCGGTTCTGGCCGCGCTCTCGGACCCATCGGCCCAAGCAGTTCCTGGCCATGGTGGGCGATTCCACCCTCCTGAACCAAACCGTATCGCGGCTCTTCCCGGATTTCGCGCCCGCCAATGTCTTCGTGGTGACCACTGAGGACCTGGCGGCGGAAACTCGGCGGCTCCTGCCCGAGCTGCCCGCGGAGAATGTCATCATCGAACCCGAGGGTCGCAACACGGCACCCTGCTTGGCCTTGGCCCTGACCGTCATCGAGGCGCGCCACCCCAAGGGCGTGATGGTGGTGCTCTCGGCGGATCACTGGATCACCGACAATCCGGCCTTCCACCGGGATATCGAGGTGGCTGCCCGCCATGCCTGGGACCAGCACGAACTGGTCACCTTCGGCATCCGGCCCGCCTACCCCGAGACCGGCTACGGCTACATCGAGACCCAAGGCCAGGGCCCGGTCCTGGCCGTGAAGGCCTTTCGGGAGAAGCCGCCCCTGGCCACCGCCCTGGAATACGTCCAGACGGGGCGCCACTTCTGGAATGCGGGGATGTTCGTGTGGACCCTGGCGGATATGCGCCGGGAACTCCAGGCCCATTGCCCGGAGGTGCTGGCGCCTCTGGATGCTTGGGTGGCCGCCGGGGCCGATCCCCAGACGATCGGCGAGGCCTACGCCCAGCTGCCCAAGCTCTCCATCGACTACGCGCTGATGGAAAAGTCCCACCACGTGGCGGTGGTGCCCGCCAGCTTCGGCTGGTCGGACGTGGGCTCCTGGCCTGCGGTGGTGGAATTCCACGAGGCCGACGAGAACGGCAACGTGGTGCTGGGGGATGCGGTGCTGGTGGATTCCACGAACTGCGCCATCTTCGGCGGCCGCCGCATGATCGGAGGCTCGGGCCTGAAGGACCTCATCGTGGTCGACGAGGAGGACGCGCTCCTTATCTGCCACCGGGACAAGGCCCAGGGCGTGAAGGATATCGTCCAGCGGCTCCAGCAGATGGGCCGCAAGGATCTATTGTAAGCCGTATCGTCCCTTGAGCCCCCCGCGAACCAAGGCGAGCGGCGGGATGACGCAATCTTTCCAGTGAGAACCGACATGGAAAAGCCAAAGACAATCCACGTAGACAAGCCCTGGGGCTCCTTCGACCAGTTCGTGCTCAACGAGACCTGCACGGTGAAGATCCTCACCTGCGCCCCCGGGCAGAAACTGAGCCTCCAGAAACACCGCCACCGCGCCGAACTCTGGGTGGCCCTGGACGAGGGCGTGATCATCGAACTGGACGGGAAGCTCATTACCCCCGACAGGAACGCCGAGATCTGGCTGCCCGCGGGAAGCGTCCACCGCCTCAGCTGCGCGTCCCAGACGCCCCAGCCGGTGCGGGTGATGGAGATCAGCCTGGGTCATTTTGACGAGAACGATATCGAGCGCCTCGAGGATGTCTACGGCCGCCACTGAGGCCAATCCAAGCTGGCGCAGGGGGGGAGCGGGGACTAGACTGTTCGTGAGGTGCCCCTCCGGGGGCTTCCCGCCACCTTCTGTCTCACCTCTCAAACCAGTTCCCGCACGCGGGGACTCCCGCTCAAACTTCCCACCAAACCAACCCCGCCAAATCATCCCTCACGAAACGCCCCTGCCTCGGGGCGTTTCACTGTACGAAAATAGGCCCCTCGGCAGGGGCTGCGCCCCTCCATCTATCGCCCGCATGCGGGCTCCTGCTCCCCGGCTTCGCCGGATCGCAGAGATGGAGCCTCCCGGCTATCGGACAGCACATCGTGCTGTCCGATAGCTCGCCGGTGGTTGCCCCGGCGCGATGTTATAGCGGCGCTCCTCTCGGAAGCCCGCTGGCACGAGTGACCAGCGTCAATCAGCAATGTGCGTAGCCTCCTGACAATTAGAGGTGGAGGTACGGCACAACCAGCGACGAGGTCCAGCTCCAGAAAGGGCTGTCCCTGCGAAAATTCAACGAGAGCTAGGGGTCTCAGGCTTGCTTGATGATGACCCCATCTCTAAGAAAGGAACCTTGCCGGAGCAGGAGGGGAAGGCCTGATCTGAGGGCATCGGTGGTCTTGCTGGTGACCCGACGGTAGCCAAGCAGTCTGGCAGTTTCCTTGAGAAGGGGTTCTTCCTCCAGGGCGATATTGGCCTGGATGATTACGGCCATGGCATTGGCTATTTCTTCGGGGGGAATCCGGTCGGCCTCTCGGGGACCCGAGGGGCCAGGTGTCCGGAACCCCTTAAACGCGGCGGAATCCTGTTCGTACCCCCAGACAACGTCACCCTGGCACCTGAGCTCCTTCATCGAGGTCATCCAAGCCAGGATCAGGTCCATCTGACTCCTCCCGCGCTTCGTAAGGGCGGACCACCCCCAGCTCCGTACGACCTTCCCATCAAGATCATCCCTGTGAAGGGGCGATTCGGTTGCTAGGATCTCCAGGACACAAGATCGCGTGATGAACTGGCTTTCGGGCAAGTAGAAACCCTCTGGGCTCTCTGAGTCCAGGGGTGCGAGAACGACCTCCCGGTAGGGCGTTCCACTGGGCAGGGTGGGGGTGGCTGAATAGACGGGTGCATTCTTAGAAACCCTCTGGAGGGTTTGACCGGAATTGTAGACAACGGTTTCCGATTTCTGCGGAAATTCGGGGGAAAGTGCTGGGAGAGGAACAGAGGCAGGGATGACCGGGGCTGGCAGCGGTTGGCGGGCGGAATCCAGGGCTTCACGCAGTCGTTGGATCTCTTTAGGCTGGGCTTCGACCCAATCCGCGGACCAGATGCGATGCAACCGCCATCCCAGTCCCTCCAAAACTTGGTGACGGAGGCGGTCCCGATCCCTTGCAGACAGTGCCGACCGGTAGGCCGGACCATCGCATTCAATGCCAAGCATGAAGCGCCCCTCCTGCTTGGGGTCTACCACCGCGAGATCGATGCGATATTCGCCGCAGCCGATTTGGGTGTGGACTTCGAAGCCCATGGCCTCCACCGCTGCCCCGATCTCTTGCTCGAAAGAACTCGCGAATCTTGCAGGAGGTCGGTCGGAGATCCCCGGAGAGCCCTGCTGGGCGGCAAACTGGAGAAAGGCCCGCAGGTGCTCGGCGCCTCGGGCGGTCGTTCGGCTCAGATCGATCTGGTCGTGAGTGAGCGTACTGAACACCCTAAGCTGACACCTGGCCCGGGTGATGGCTACGTTCAGGCGGCGCTCACCACCGGAGACGCTCAACGGGCCGAAGTGCATGCGAAGCCTTCCCTTCTGATCCTTCGCATATCCAATACTGAAGAGAATTTCATCTCGCTCATCCCCTTGAACATTCTCAAGGTTCTTGATGAAGACGGGTTCTGCACTCTGGAAGTGTGTTTCGATTTCCGGGAAACGAGCCCGCTGTTCATCCAGGAGTTCCTGGATCAGACGCTGCTGGGACATGGAGAAGGTGACGACCCCGAAAGTCCGGGTTTCAGCGGGGGTTTTCCGGAGCGTTTGGACAAGGTGGTCCACCAGGCGCTCCGCTTCGACGGGGTTTGTGCGCTCGAAGTTCCTGGGTTCGCAGCCTGAGCTGAAATACACACCATCTGGAACTGGGTGCCAGGCGATTCCGAGATTGTCGACCTTTCGAGCTGCTGCAGGAAAGACGTTAAGACGGCCGTCGTAGTAGTGCCGATTGCTGAAATCGATCAGAGCGTGGTGCCGGCTGCGGTAATGCCAGCCTAGGAGTTGCTGGGGGAACTGCTTGGCGGTGGCCTCGTCTAGAATGCTCTCCAACTCGGTGACGTCGTTATCGTCCAATGCGACTTCTTCGTCCATGTTGCGTGCGAAGAAACTCGTGGGTGGAAGCTGTTTTGAGTCACCTACCACAATGACCTGATTGCCTCGGGCCAGTGCGCCGATAGCATCGTGCGTTGTGATCTGGGAGGCCTCGTCAAATACCAAGAGATCAAAGGGCTTCCCCTCTGCAGGCAGATACTGAGCCACGGAAAGGGGACTCATCAAGAGGCAAGGTTTAAATCGGGAGAGCAGGGTTGGAATGGCCTGAAGGAGTCTTCGAATGGCCATATGGCGGGCCTTCTTCTTGATCTCTCTCAAGAGGATGCCCATCTCCGAACTTTCGGATACGCCTCCACCCTGAATTGGGAGGCGGGCCTCAAGCTGGCGAGTGACAAAGGATCGACTCAGTTGAATCCAATTTTGGTCAAGTTCACGGAATAGGGTGATCTTTCGATGATGGTGGCTGCCTTCAAACCCACGCAGTGCAGGTTCCTGGTCTCGAATGGCCGCACACCAACGTTCGAGAACAGCCCGTTCGGTCGCGTCCAGGAGGTTCTTGGGAGGGGTGCCTGAGCTGTGTGCCTCCACCACCCCCGAAAAGCCCATGGATTCCAGATTCCGCCCGGTCTCCCGGTAGAAGCACCACGCCTTAAAGGCGGAGAGGCTTCCCTCCCAGACATCCAACCGATTTTCGAGCCGTTCCAGATGGGAGGCTTCCGACCATCTCCATTCACCCTGATTGGACTTCAAACCGAGGACGCTGAAGAGCTTGGCTTCCTGCGCCTGGAAGGCCTCTAAATTCGAGGTCAAACGCACCCGATGGCCGTGCCGCCGGTCCTCGGGTAGACGCCAGAGGACGTGGAGGAGGGCCGCGGCAGGTTCTGGTGTCATGTGGATTTGGAGCAAACCCAAAGCCTTATGGATGCTTGTCGCCTGGTTCTGAATCGAGTCCAACCGCTCCCATGGAGCAGGTCTCAGCTTTCGCAACAAGGAAGATCCGATCTCCTGAACGCGTCGGCGCTTCTGCTGGATGCTCAGGGCCTCCTCGAGATCACGGAGGACGGTTAGGGGCATGGGAAGCCCGGATCGCGACAAAGGCTTGAGATGGCTCGCCGCTCCCCAGAGGAAGATCCATCGGACCAGCGGGAAGGTGTTCGCGTGTTGCTGGTAGGTGGCCTGGAGTGGGGAGAGATCTTGCTCCAGCAGGGCAGGAAGCCAATGGGAACCCAAGGCGTCTTGCCGATGATTCAGGCTCTTCACGGCTGTTTGATAATTTTCTAAATCTTCCCGAAGGGGAGCCCAGGTGATGGGATCAAGAGCCGTTTCGGGGATGGGATGAGAGTCCAACTGGATGATAACCAGCGTCAAGGCATCAAGCGCCTCGGGTGCAGTGGGCAACTCCATGCCTGCGTCCTGCCCAAGGGATCGGATTGTCTCGCGCAAGGATGCCAGTGCCTGCCGGGTGATTCGCAGATGCTCTTCCACGGCTTCCTGTGCTGTGTAGCTCCATGGTCCAGGATCGGTGCCTGACCATGGGCAGTTCGCCCAGACTCCGAGAGCCTCGGCCCGATGGGCGAAGGTTTCCACTTCCTGCATGAGATTTCTATAGGTCTCTCCATCCAGGGTGCCAAGATCGTTCCGATGCAGGGTCAAGCCCGCGCTGTGGCGAAGCTTGTAGGCGATGGAACTGCCCTCGAAGAGACTGAAGCCAATGGTGCGGGGGCGATGCAGTGCTTCGGTGTAATGATTCAATTCGTCCCGGAGTTGTTGAAGCTCGGTTTCACGCGCTTCCCAACCTTTAAGGGAGATCCGACTCCCTCGTTCCAGGACCTTCTGTAGGGATTCGAGCACACCTTTCCGGTGGGCTTTGTGGCTGTGGAGTTCCAGACAGAAGTCCTCCAGGCCCGCCTGCCGAAGTCGCGCATGAACGACCTCCAGGGCTGCCATTTTCTCTGAGACGAAGAGTACGGAACGGTTATTGGCCAGGGCACAGGCGATGATGTTTGCGATGGTCTGGGATTTCCCCGTTCCCGGAGGGCCTTGCAGGACAAAACTCCGACCTGCTAGCGCAGAGGCCACCGCGGATAGCTGGGTCGAGTCCGCATCGACCACGCAAGGCAGTTGGCCTGGGGGCATGGTTTCTAGTGTCTCGACGGAAACGGCTTCTGGCTGGGTTGCCATTACGTCGGAGCCATCCGTGGCAAGGTGCCGAATGACTGGGTTCTTAAGAAGAACCTCCGCATTGTCCTCCAGGTCCTTCCACATGAGAAATTTGGCGAAGGTGAAGTGGCCGAGGTGGGCGTCCTCCAGGATTTCCCATCGCGGGATCCTCTGGATGGCCTCCCGGCATCGGTGGAGCATCTGAGGGATGTCGAGGCCGGAATCGTCCGATTCCAGTGAGGCCAGGAAGGACAGATCCACGTTGAAGTCTCGGCGCATCTTCTCTACGAGGGTCACATTCGGGATTGGATCCTCGGGAAGTCGCTGGAGGCACACACGACGAAGCTGTCTGTTGAAGAGAATTTGCACTGGGTAAAGCATTAGTGGAGCGAATCGTTCCTTGAGAACTCCGGGTTCGAACCAGCGGAGCAGGCCCACTGCGACGAAAACCGTGCAGACTCCACCCTCTTCCAGATCGGTGCGAGCGAGGGTTTCCAAGTCTTTGGCATGCTTGATGAATTCTCCTGGTGTGAGACTGCTGTGGAGGATACGTCCGTTGAGGTCGGCCATCCGCTGAGCCTTCCAGCCATCGGTGTCCTCGCGCTGGGCCAGCAGTCTCAGATCTCGCTCGTCTCGGCTGTCCTGAGGAGGTTTCGCGAGTAGCTCAAAGACCTTGTTGTCCGCAAGGAGGTCCTCAAATTTCGAAACGTCCGGAACTTCGAGTGGCAAAGCCGAGGCCCCGGCGGGCCTGAAATTAAGAAGGCGGTTCCGCAAGGAAAGGTCGAGCAGGCGATCCTTCCATCGCTGCCAGCGCCCAACGATTTGGGGAGCCGTGACGGCAATTTCAGGTTCCTCGCATCGCGCACCCTCTCGGGCCACTGCTGCGAGAAGTTCCCTCAGCTCGTCCCTCGCAGGCATTCCCTCTCCAGCTGATCGTGCAGGAGGCTGCTGGTCCTGAAACGCCTCGCGCAAGGGGAGCGGTAGGAATCGCTCCAATCGCATGACCCGGACATCGAGAGCAAACCCAAACTTCTCGTCTGTGGCCAGGTTTTTCTCAGCCAAGGCTTGAATTTGGGCGAAGGATGCCGGTGGTTGCTCCATGGTGGCACTTGAATCCCAGACGAGAATCTGGTCGAGGGCCATGAGGTTGCGAAGTCGTGCCGCGTCTTCAACCACCCCCTCGGGGAAACGGTCCTCCACCAGCCATACACCGGGGAAAGCATGCCCTTCGATGAAGATTACGAGGGGGCGCAGCTCCATCTGCTCCAGGCAAGCTGCCGCCAGCAGCGTCATATCGAGGCAGTTGGCCATCTGATCGCGCAGGATCATGTCAGGGAAACGAACCTTTTGACCGCTCCGTTCAAAGCTCGCTGGGATGCCTATGTAGCTCAGTCCCAGGGACTGGAGGGTCTGGATTAGGGCCACTACCTGGGCGCGTACCGAGTTGGGATTTTTCGCCTGATAGCCAAGAATGGCGGCACTACCTTCAACCTGGCGGAGTCGATCCGAAGTGCGTTTGAGAATCTGCGAGACAACAGGCTGGTTGGGGGTGATGAAGGATGTGAGCAAGCCCGTCGGCATGCGCATCCCCGGCCACTGGTGGCATGGAAGCACCTCAACGGGTGAGCGATAATCCGCAATCGTCTCACTACCCTTCATGATCCGGATCTGGAACTCGGCTCGTTCCAGCTCCACCACTTGGCGAAGGCTTCCCGGTGGCAGGCGGTAATCAATTCGCCCGAGGTCGAAGGTTTCTCCTGCCGCCAATTGGGGCAGGGGGACCAATAGCGCCTCTCCCAGGTCCGGCAGAAGTTGGATGTGGGCTATGGCTTCGACCAGAAGGGTTCCGGTGACGTTGGTGATTCGGCAAGAACGGATCAACGGGATTCCACAGTGTTCTGCTGCCCAACAGATCACTGGGTCATGGACTAGCTCGATGGATTTTTGAGTAGGCGCTGTTTCTAGCATGGACATTCCGATGGAAGGGGAACTCCACCAGGGTATTCCATGGATGCTGTGTTGATACGATATTTATCAAACTATTGTGCTATCGGTGTCCTACAGCGCTTATATCAGGGTGCGTTCGAAGCTAGCGATCTGCGAAGCAGAGCGCGTCAAGCGCAGCAGCGCAGACCGGCCTGCCCCCGAAGGGGGTGCGACGAGGGCCGAGGCTGCGATGCGGAGCGACTTCGAACGCCCGACTACATTCTCGATTATTGAATGCGAATCGGTATTAAAGGGAGGCATGGTCGGTGCCTCCTGGCGTTTCTTCTCTGTGAGGTCGAAAACGCTGCGGGCCTTGTCTACGAGGCCGGTCTCCGGCACCCCGCCGAAGTGGTGCAGTGCGCCCTCCAGACCCTCCAGCCAGTGGCGCTGCTCCATGGCCGGAAACACCTGGACATCGGTCCGACGCAAGTAGCCCAGCGTCGCCACGAACACGAACGCCTTCGTCCGATCCCTGGCTACCTCGATCCGCTTCTCCCCGAAATAGATCTGCATCTGGCGCCCCGGAGGCGTCTCGAAGCGCAGCGTGGCGCGGTCCTGGTTCGCGGCCTGCACCCTCGGCCACTTCTAACTGGCGTCGTAGCTCTGCTGAATGAGGCTTTTGGCCTTTTCCAGATCCTCCATAGAGCGGAGGCTGAGTTCAAGGTCGCCCGTTCCGAAATGGCCGATCTTCCGCACATCCCGGGAGAAGTCCTTTTCCAGTGCAAGCACAGCCGGGTCTACTTTCAGAAATACCAGAATGCGTTTCGTCTGGGGGTGAACCTCGACGCAGGCAAAATTCTTCAGCCGCCTGAAGGCGATGTAATCGAGGTTCACTTTCTCTTTCACATCCTCGGCAATCCCAAGCAGGTGCTCCCTTAAGGCTTCGTACAAGGCGATAAGCTCCTGGGGAGCCGACGCCATATATTGGCTCACCGTTGTCGCTGTGTGCGCGCCACCCTCCTGGCCGGGCAAGGCATCAATCCCAGGCGGAGGCGGTGCGGACGCTTCCGGGGTCGGCTGGCTGAGTTCCTCGCCGTTGATCAGCTCCAGGGAAAGCAGGTCCTCCCCGAAGCGGACATACCGTATCAGTTCCAGGTTCCGGTTGATCTGCTGCACGGCGTGAACGTCGAATTTGGTGAAGTCCCCTGCGATGCAGAGCACCCTGGAGGCCTTGAAATCAATCTCGATCTTTTCGAAGCGGGGCGGAAGGGCTCCGGCCTTCCTGCGATCTTCCACCAGGACCTGGAAATCCCCCTGATGATCCATGAGCCAGTTCAGGTAGTAGAGGCCCTGGCTGATGACGTTCTCGTCCCTCCGAGCCTTGTATTCCAGGATGACGGGGCAACCGTTCTCATCGATGCCGATGGAATCGATCCGGCCTCCGTGTAGTTTTCCTGTGGTGAACTCGGAGGCCAGGAAGTAAACGCCCAGGAGGGTGTAAAGGTTGGCCTCGATGAGCTTTTGGAGGGGCTTCTCGAGGGGCTCGGTGGATCCCTTGATGGAAGAGGCTCCCGTTGGCGTAAGGCGGAATAGCAGCTGATCAGTCATGATGATCCTTCAGAATGAATCGCGGTTCATGCCCCCACCGCCTGGGGCCTACACCACCTGGGGCCCGCGGGGGTATCCACCCGGTGCACCATGCCCAGATCGGCCAGGAGATCCAGGTGGGTTTTGATGCTCTCCCGGTAGCGGCCCCGGCTCTTGAAGGCGCTGGCGATGCCCTCCAGGTCCCAGAGGCGGTCGGAGGCCTGGAACAGGTCCCGCAAGGCGGCGAGCTGGGCCTTGAGTTCCTTGGGCCAGGGCTGGGCCTCAACGGGCACGGTCGAGGCAATAGACTCAAAATCTGCGGCCGGTTCGGTCTCCAGCATGGGCTGGACCAGGGGAATGGCGGCTTCGGGGGCCTGGTATTCGGGACGAAGCCAGCGGATGAGGCCGAGCTTCTCCTCCTGGGCCCGCTCTTGGTTGAGGGTCACGAGGCGCTCCAGGATCTCGGCGTCCTCCATCCCGGCGGGCCAGTCGTAGGCTTCCAGAACGGCGGCATCCAGTTCGTCGTGAAGCTGGCGCAGGATCTCCGTCTGGGCCGCGCCGTGCTGATCGCGTTCCTTGGGCGTGAAGGCCTCCCCGGCGCGGAGCTTCTGGAGGAGGTTGTACATCTGCGTAATCGTCACGCCCCGGCCCTGGGCCGCCTTGCGGTGAGCGTCCAGACGCTCGGCGAGATCGCGGATGGCCGCCTTCTGCGCCTCGCTGGTTTCCGGGAAGGGGAACGCGTCAAAGCAGGAGGTCTTGTTGTAGACGGGATCGTTGCCAACGCCCATGTTTCCTCGGTTGGCAGTGGCCCAAGCCTTGTGAACCCCGGATTCCAGGATGCCAAGGGACCACGCGTCATCCAGAGCGATGGCGATGAGTTTGTCGTCGGGAACAACGTCGCCGGCGAGGAATTGGAAGACACGATGTTTGGCCACCTGCGGAGTGACGATGTAACGCCGAACCTCCCTCAACGCCAAACGCAGTTCCGAACGTGGCCGCCAGAAGGCCCACCAATTGTCCGCAACCCCCTTCGTCCCCGCACTCGCCCGCTGGATTCTGACGGTCTCATAGAGGTGCTGAAAGGCGGCAGGAGCAGCATCCCTGGCTTCCTTCTCCGTCATGCCGAAGAAGTCGATAATCCATGCCCCGCGTGGTTTGTCGGTAAGGTCTTTCCCATTGCAGTAAGGCTTCAAGATCTGCGGCTGCTTCCATGCGGCGGCCTGCTCCGAGGAGACCAAGTAGCCTTCGCCGTAAGGGATCATGCCCCGACTGGACAAGCCGCCGTTGGCGAGAAGGGGAAGTGCGGAAGTTACGTTCACGCCCGCACTCAGGTCCTCGTGGATGACCTCCACGCCGTGCCCTTCCACCCTCACGGCCTCCGCTTCGGCCTCAGGTGTGTCCGCGCTGCGCTCCTCCACCACGTGCCCCAGCCAAGGCTTGCCCTCGCGCCCGCCCACGGTCATGGCGATGCGAACGGCGGCCCCCTCGTCGGCCCAGGGATGATCGGGGATGGCCCAGAGGAGCTTGAGGGGCTGTTTCTTCGCGCCGCAATGGTGGGCGATGACGCGCCGGTTGAATGTCTGGGTCAGGCTATTGGTGGTGATGAGGCCAAAGCGTCGCGTGCGTCCGCTGCGCACGGCTTCCGCCGCCTTGTGCCACCAGTAGAGGACGAAGTCCACGCTATCGGGCACGTCGGGATAGGTCTTCCGCAGGGCCTCTGAGTAGCCGTCGCCAAGGGCGTCCCGCATCCGTTTGTTCCCCAGGAAGGGCGGATTGCCCACGATGAAATCCGCCTCGGGCCACTTTGCGGGCTTTGGCTCCAGGTATTCGAGGATCGGCGTCTGGGCCGTCTCATCGGGCACCGGCTTGCCCGTGACGGGGTGCGTCTTGAAGGTGTGGCCGTCCCAGCGGCTGCGGCCCGTTTCGCGGGTGCCCTTCCAGGTGAGGACGGCGTCCTGGCGATGGATGTTGCCATAGGCCTGGAGCACAGGCTCGGGCGCGGGCTGGCCGGGGTGCTGACGGTGGAACCACTGGAGATGGCTGATCCAGAGCACGAGATCGGCGATGGCCGCGGCCCAGGGCTTCACCTCCAGGCCCTGGAACTGGGCGGGTGTCACCAGCACGCCCTCCAGGGCCAGGGCGCGGCCCGTCTCTCCTAGATCCACCAGGCGCCGCTGTATCTCCCCCTCCATGCGCTTGAGGATGTCGTAGGAGGCCGCCAGGAAGTTCCCGCTTCCACAGGCCGGATCCAGGACGCTGACCTGGGCCAGATGGCGCTGGAAGGCGTGCAGCACATCCCGGGCCTTCGCCTTGTCCGCCTCCTTGGGCTCGTCCCCGAGGACCGCCATGGCTTCCGCCTGGGCCAGCTCCCAATCCTTCCGCAGGGGCTCCTCCAGGGCGGGGCGCAGGAGGCGCTCCACATAGGCGCGGGGCGTGTAGTGGGCCCCCAGGCGATGGCGCTCGGAAGGATCCAGGGCGCTCTCCAGGAGGGTGCCGAAGATGCTGGGATCCACCTCGGACCAATCGAAGGCCGCGGCGGCGCCGAGCTGGGCGATCTCGGCGGCATTGAGGGTCAGGGCGAGGCTCTCCTGGAAGAGGCCGCCATTAAAGCGAAGGACCTTCAGAGGGCCCCACATGCCGCCCGTGTTCATGGCGTCCCACAGGGCCT
Organism: uncultured Holophaga sp.; assembly: GCA_963664825.1. Lineage (GTDB taxonomy): Bacteria > Acidobacteriota > Holophagae > Holophagales > Holophagaceae > JAYREN01. The sequence continues at coordinate 542,994 of OY761614.1, read as the reverse complement.
CCAGCCCCTTGGGGAAGGCCTCGGGATGATCCTTCCAGGGCCCCTTCAGGGCGCTCTCGAAGAGCTTTTCCGGCAGGAGTCCCACATCCTCGGCGAAGAAGGTGAAGACCACCCGCATGAGGAAGCGCGCCACGGCCTCACTCGGAAAGCGCCCTTCCAGGCTGGCGGCGAGTTCGCCCAGGGCTCGAGCCACATCACGGGTGACGGCGGTGCGCTTCCGAGCCGGATCCTGGCTCTGAGGATCCAGCCAGAGTGCCCGAAAATATTCCTGAACGTCGGGCTTCGCCAGATCTTCCAGGCTGAAGGTGCGCCTAGCACCATAGCCGCCATAGGTGCCCGAAAAGCCCTCCCACACATGAAAGGCGTAGCCAACGTCGCAGGTTATGACGAAGGGCGGGCGCCCTCCCGGCAGGTTGCGGGCGTAATTCACGGCCTGCCCGAAGGCGGCCTCCATGTAGCGGTCGTGCCCACGGGTGCCCCGCACCGCCGAAGAACTGGGCGCTTCCCGAGTGCTTCCCTGCTTGGCTTCGAGGACAAAACAGCCTGCCCGATAGAGGTCAATGGAGCCCGTGCTGATGCTGCCATCCAGGTGGGTGAGCTTCAGGTCTTTCTCGAAACAATAGGTGGCCCCTGGCCCCTTGGGCTCAGGCACGGGCAGGTCGAGGACCTCGCAGAACTCGCGGATGAAGGACTGGAAGTTGGCCCGCTCGTTTCCGGCGGAGCCTCGCCAGGTCTGGAAGAAGGAATCGAGCGCAGGGGACATGAGAACACAATACCGCCGAGATCGAGCTTGGGTCGAGCTTTACAGCGCCTTTGAGCCTCGCCACTCATGGTGGCAACCTAATGGCATGAGGGCACGGTTCCGACAGGCGCCCGTCACTGATTGCCAAAGTGATCCGACGCTCTGACCCAGGGAGAACCTGTGGCAAGACGGAGGGGAAGCCTTGAGGAACCGTTCGGGGACGGCAGGGAATATCTCAACATTTCTCAACAGGGTGTCGGTCTCATTTTGTGGGGCCTTCGCGTTTCGCGAAATGCGAATCTGCCCTCCGACCCCGGGAGCCAGGCCCGTTTGCCGCTGCTGATGACGCGGCTCCAGGGCATCGCTCAACCGGCGTAGCCAGTAGCCCCCTGGTCTTCAGGGCTTCGCACTCTTGGAGTCGCCCTTGGATTTCTGGCGCCTGACTTCGGCCTCTTCTGTGGCGCTGGAGAGCACCACGATGGAGATGCGGCGGTTCTGGGGGTCCTTGGCCTCGTGGCCCTCGAGGGGCAGGGTATCGGCGTAGCCGGTGGTGCGGCGGACCTGGTTGGAGCGCAGGCCCGAGGCCTCCAGCACGCGGCGGGCGGCATTGGCGCGTTCGGAACTCAGCTCCCAGTTCGTGTAGGCCCGGGAGGTGTACTGCTGGGCATCCGTATGGCCCCCGATGACCACGTGGTTGGGCAGCTTGCCCAGTTCCTGGGCGATCTCCTTGAGGATGGACAGGGTGTAGGGCTTGAGCTGGGCGCTCCCGGAATCGAAGAGCACCTGGGCGGCTTTGTCCTGGACCTGGATGCGCAGGCCCTCATCGGTGAAATCCATGGAGAGCTGGTCTTTGAAGGCCTGAAGCAGCTTGTCTTCCTGGAAGGCCTTCTCGATGGCCTGGGCGGTGGCCTCCATGGCCTTGTGTTCCTTCTCGAGGGCCGGAGCATCCGATTCGGTGCCACCATCTCCCGGATTGGGGGACATGCCGCGGCCCCCGGGCAGGATGCCCTTGTTGTAGGACTCGATCATCTCCTTGCCCGCGGCCGTGTCCCAGTATCCAGGTCCTTCCTGGAAATGCTTGCTGATGGCGGCCTTGGTGGATGAGCTGGCACTTGCGAGCAGCCACATCAGGAGGAAGAAGGCCATCATGGCCGTCACCAGATCCGCATAGGCCACCTTCCAGGCCCCGCCGCTGTGGCCACCTCCGTGGCCCACGACCTTCTTCTTGATGACGATCTTGATTTCGGGTTGTTGCTCGGCCATGCCTGCTCGCTACCTGGGCTTGATCTGGCGCACCACTTCCACTCGACAATCGCCTGCGGCGATTTCGAGGTGCGAGGAAGGGGCTTGGTCCGGCTTCATTGTGGGCATCCCGTCACCTCGGCTTGATCTGACGCACCACTTCCTCCAGCTCCTGGGACCCAGGGCGCTCGGAGAAGGGGATATTGCGTCGGGCGAATTCCACCGCCGTCACGGGGGCGGCGCCATTGCCGAAGGAGACCAGGCCCGCCCGGAGCATGCTGAAGAAGTGGGATTCCGTGGCGTTCACCTGGTCGATGTTCTTGGCCAGGGGCGCGAAGATGCCGTAGCCCAGGAAGATGCCCAGGAAGGTGCCCACCAGGGCCGAGGCCACGTGGGCGCCGATGATATTGGGGGGCTGATCCAGGAAGCCCATGGTGACGACGATGCCCATGACGCAGGCGCAGATACCGAAGGCCGGCAGGCTATCCGCGACCGTGTTCACGGAGGTGCCCGGAATGGCGCTCTCGGCGTGGTGCACATCCAGGTCCATCTCCATGACCTGGTCGATCTCGTCGATCTTGGCGCTGCCGTTGATGAGTAGCTTCATGGAATCGCAGAAGAAGTCCAGGGCGTGATGATCCTGGAGCATGGAATGGTATTTCTTGAAGATATTGGAACTGTGGGGGTCGTTGACATCCTGTTCCAGGGCCAGGAGGCCCCCCTTCTTGATGTTGACGTAGACCTCGTACTGCATCATCAACGCTTCCATATACACGGGCTTGGTGTATTTGCTGCCCTTCAGGGGCTTCATGATGCTGGCGGCCACGGCCTTGATGACGGCGGGGGGATTGGCGGCCAGGAAGGAACCGAGGGCGGCTCCCAAGAGAATGATGCCTTCGGGCACCAGCGGCTCCAGGAGCGTCGCGATCTTGCCGTGCTCCATCAGGTATCCCGAGAGCACGGATCCGATGACGACGATGATCCCGATGATAAAAAACATGCGTGAGTCTCCCCTTAGGTCTTCGGCCGCTCCCGGGCTGGCTTAACTTTAGACCAATTCCGGCGGGGGATTCCCGCATTCCTGGGCTATTTCAGGAATTCTATATAGGAGCAGGCAGGCGCCGGGCCGCCCCGGGAGGGCGATCCGACCTTCGGCCACGGCGCCGGGCACTTCGAAGCTATGGCTGACCAGCAGGGTCCCGGGCCGCATCTCCCAGAGGGCCTTCTCCCAGAGCTTGGTCATGGGGGCCGGGGAGAGGAAGGCGAACACGAGATCGAATTCCCGCAGCTCCAATCCCCACAGGCTGCCCAGGCGAATCCCACAGTTTCGGCGGAGGGGAAGCGTCCTGATCCAGGCGATGAACCAGACCAGGAGGGAGGCCTCCACCCCGAGGAAGGTGGCCCGGGGGCGGCGGCGGGCCAGGAAGGCCAGGGGGCCTCCCAGTCCGGCGCCCAGGTCGGCCATGCGGAGGTTCTCCCCTTCTGGGATCAGGGCCAGCAGATGCTCCCAGGCCCCGGGGCCCGAATTGTAGAGGGGCACTCGCGTCAGGATGCCTCCGCCGAAGACCAGCAGGAGCCCGGCCAGCAGGGAGGGATAGATCCATCCGGGCACCTGATGCCCGAGCTGCCAGGCCAGGGCGAAGGGCAGCAGAAACTGGAAGAGCCGCCAGCCGCTGCCCAGGCCCCACCAGGTCGCCAGGGCCATGGCGAAGACGCCCTGGAGGGTGGGCCAGATCCAGAAGGGCATGCGAGGCAGGAGGTGCGCGATGAGCAGGAGCAGCAGGAAGGCCAGGGCCTGGGCGGCCAGGGCCCGCAGCACGGGAGGGCTGTTTTGCCAGGGGGGCCTGAAAGGGGAAGCCATGGCTTCCTTTTTAGCATGGCAGACTCAAGAGTCTGGATCGGAGGCTGGATGGGTGAGCTCCTGGGTCGTTTTGCGCCTTCCCCTACGGGTGTGCTGCACCTCGGCAACCTCCGCACGGCCCTGGCCTCCTGGCTTTCCGTGAAATCCCGGGGCGGGCAGTGGATCCTCCGGATCGAGGATGTGGATCGCGGGCGCTCCCGACCGGAATTCGCCGAGCGCCAGCTGCGGGATCTGGCGGCTCTCGGCCTGGAGAGCGATGGGCCCGTATTCAGGCAATCCGAGCGGAGCCAGGCCTACCAAGCCGCCCTGGAGCGTCTCCATGCTGCGGACCTCCTTTACGCCTGCGCCTGTTCGCGCAAGGATCTGGCCCTGCTGGCCTCGGCGCCTCATGCCGAAGATGGCCTGCGCCCCTATCCGGGCACCTGCCGCCAGAGCCATCTCGAGAGTCTGCGCCCGGACGCCCTGCGCTTCCGTCTGCCGGGGGGCGAGGTGACCTGGACCGATCTCACGCTAGGCCTCCAGAGGGACGATCCCACGGGCCTCACGGGGGATCCCCTCCTCCATCGCCGGGATGGCTGTTTCGCCTACCATCTGGCGGTGGTGGTCGACGATGGCGCCCAAGGGGTCACGGAAGTGGTGCGCGGTGTCGATCTGCGCGGCGTGACGGCCTCCCAGATCCGGCTCCAGGAGGCCCTCGGTCTGCCACGGCCCGCTTACGCCCATGTGGCCCTGGTGGCCTCCAGGGGGGGCGTCCGCCTCGGCAAGCGGGAGGGCGCCCTGGGCCTCGAGGAACTCGCCGCCAAGGGCATCGGCATCCCGGAGATCCTGGGTTGGTTGGGCTATTCCCTGGGCTGCCTGGACCGGGCCGAAGCCTGCACGGCAGGGGATCTGGTTGCCGCCTTTTCCTGGGAGCGCGTGCCGGACCGGGAGGTCTCGCCTGCCCGCCTGGAGACCCTCAGTCACTGGATCGAGGGGATCCAGGGATAGACATGGAGCCGCGCATTCACGGCATCACGTCCGGGTCGGGATCTCCAGCAGGGCCGTGAACGCGGATTCTCCGATGGAAAAGCCCAGGCCCCAGCCCTCCCGCCGGGCGACCTGAGCCAGGACGAGCAGGCCCATGTTCTGGCCCCCAGGGAAGGCACTGGTGTGCGCTGGGGCCGGAGCATTGGGATGGTGCAGGCGCTGCACCTGCTCGGGGGGGATGCCCTCGCCCTCGTCGCTCACCTGGATCCTGGCGAGGCCAGGTTCGGTGGTGGCCTTCACTTCCACGCGGCCCCGACCGTGGACCAGGGCGTTCTCGATGAGCGTGGCGAGGGCCGATTCGAGCGCCGAGGCGCAGCAGGGGAACGCGATATCGCTGCCATAGACCTCCAGCATCCGTCCCTGGGCCTCGAAGGCGGGGGAGTATCGCTCGTCCAGGCCCTCGAAGAAGGCCCCGTCCACCAGGTCTGGAACAGGGGTGGCATAGCTGGAACGCATGGCCTCCAGGCCCCCTTCGATGGTCCGCACGAGCTGGTCGGTCTCGCCGCGGATCTCCAGCAGCTGGGCTTCCTGGGCCTCCCGCGGCAATTCGTTATTGAGGGCCGTATCGCATCTGAGCTTGAGGACGGCCAAGGGAGTCTTGAGGCTATGGGCCAGGGAGGCCAGGCGATCGGCCTGGAGGCGCTCCCGGTTGCGCGAGTGGAAGAAGAGGGAGAGGGCTAGGCCGCTTCCTGCCACCACCAGCCCATAGGAGAACCAGGCTAGGCGCAGGCGGAGAAGGTAGGCACGGTGGAAATCCCGGAAGACCTCGGGAGTCATCTGCAGCACCACGTACCAGAAACCCTCAAAATCGCGGCCCAGGTCTCCGTCCACCCGGAAAGGGGCATCCTCTAGGCTTGTCACTTCCCGCCTGTCTTGAAGAGGGCCAGGGCCAAAGCTTGAGATGGCGCGCGGACGCTTCAGCGCTTGGTTGTATTGGAAGCCGGAGAGCAGGCCGAAGCGGTAGGTGTCCGTGGGCCGGGAGGTGCCTCGCAGCCACTGCTCCACCTCGGGACTGCCGGGCACCCAGCGCTTGATCAGGCACCATTCCCCGAAGAAGGTGACGATAGCGCATTCGTTCCTGGAATCCAGGTCGAAAGAGCTGACGGGCCACCAGGAGCCCGCATCCCAGAGCCTGCTCGCGTCCGTGCGGTGGGCTCGTGGTGCACCATTCGTGTTATCGATGGGTCCCCAGACCGGAGCCACTTCCATGGCCTTTCGTGCCCATTCAGCCGGAGTCTGCGCTTCTGCCGTGCCTCGGGCGGGGCGCAGGCGGAGGCCCTCCCGGATCCATACCCGCCCTTCCTTCGCGTCCACCAGGGCCACCACCAGGGCTTCCTTCAGCAGCCATCTCCGGAGGGCCTCCTCACCCCCATTGGCGAAGTCCGGAACCGGCGCCGTCCAGTGTTGCCACTCCTGGGTGAGGCGCGCTGCCTGTTCGTGGGCTTCATTGAACCAGCGATCCTGGGCCCGTTCGCCCCAGTCTGCGATCCACCAGGCGGGGAGGAAGGCCAGCATTCCGCAGAGCAGGCCCCAGCCCAGGACCAGGGGCCACGCCGCTGCGCGCCTCCTGGGAATCCGGAGGATCCCCAGGAGGGCGCGCAGGAGGCGATTTCCGCGTCTTGGTCTGCTGATGCGGTGGATAGGCACGAGGTGGGCTCCGGGAAGAGACGCAAGCGCCAGGAGGGCGAAGCCCAGTGTCCTACGCTTTGGGCTTCATGTACTTCCGCAGGGTCTCCTCCAGCTTTTCGCCTCGCAGATTCTCCACCGTCTCGAGGATCTTGCCATCGGGGCCGATCAGGAGGACATGGGGAATGCCCCGGACCTGGAAGGTGTTGTTCAGTTCTTCGGCCAGCTTCCCCTGGGGGAAGGCATGGCGCCAGGGCATGGGATGGGCCGGGTCCTTGCGGAACTTGACGATATCCTCCGCCTTCTTGTCCCAGGAGATGCTCAGCATCTCCAGGCCCGCCGGATGGAACTTGGCGTAGGCCTTGTGGACGAAGGGCAGCTCGCCCTTGCAGGGGCCGCACCAGGTGGCCCAGAAGTCCAGCAGCAGGTATTTGCCCTTGAAGGTCGCGGGCGTCAGGGTCTCGCTGGGCTTGTCGAGGTTTTGCAGCTTGAAGGCGGGAAGCCTGTTTCCGACCCTGGGTGCGGACTTGTCGGCCTCCCGGGCCTGGACGAGCCACTTCCTGTACTGGGCCACGGCGGGATGGCCGGGTTCGAAGGCCTCCAGGCGGGCCAAGTAGCCCTCCACCTCGGGGATCATGCGGGGGCGGGAGGCCAATTCCATAGCAGAGGTCAGGGCGAGGGTCTTGACGGTCCTGGAAGGATGGACCTCGAAGACCTTGTCGAAGAAGGCGAAGGCCTTGGTCGCAGCCGCGGATTCGCTCTGATCGATGTAGCCCCCCCCGCTGGCGTGCCAGGCGATGAAGCCGAGATACCCTGGCTGGTGAAGCGCGACGAGTTCCAGGGCGGGGGAATCCGGTGTGATCTGGCCCGCCAGTTCCAGCTCCCAGGCCGTACCCAGGGTGCTGGTGTAGTTGATAGCCTCCGTCGGCAGCTTGGCCCGGTCCGGGGCCATGGCGTCCAGCATGAAATGCCGGGCCATCATGAGCACCTGGCGGATCTCGGGACGGGCCTCGTGGGCGATGCGCACGGAGATGCCCTCCACGGTGTCCTTATTGGGGATGTGGGCCTTGCGCTGTTGGTCATCCTTCAGCATCTGGGGGTACTGCTTCAGGAGGGCGGCGTACTTGGCCACGAGAGCCTGGGGATTCTCGGCGGGTGCCTGGGCGATGAGGAGGGTCGGTGCCAGGGCACCGCATAGAAGTGCGGATAATTTCATATCGTTTCCTTAATGGAACTGCGTAGCAGATTCGCCTTCACGTGGAAGGCTAGAAGCGGAAGCCCACACTGAGCTGGATCTTCCGAGGTTCGGTATAGGCACCCACCTCGCCGTCCTTCATCCAACCATCGTTGTAGGCCACGGGCTTGAAATTGGGGTTGTTCCACCAGCCGCTGGGGAGATTGGTCGCGTAGGGAGCGTAAACGGTGCCGGTGCTGACGTCCTTCAGGGCCGTAGAGTAGTTCACATACATCGGCATCTGGTGGTTGAAGAGATTGGTGATATCCAGGGACGTGAAGGCCTTAACCTTGCGATAGATCCCAATCTCGTAGCCGAGGTGGAAATCGCAGCTGTACTGCTGGGGCCACCAGGTCTCGGCATCACCGTAGACACGGCTGACCGTGTCGGCATAGCCGTAATCCTGGATGACCGAGTTGGTGTTCCCGGTGAAGTCGCGGTAGCCCCGGAAACTCCTGGACCAGTAGTTGCCAAGGAGTGTCGCCGTGATGGTGCCCAGCTTGCCGAAGGAGTGGCTGTAGGACACATCGATGTGCGTGGTGAAGGGCGTGGTGGAGGAGGACCACTGGCCGGACTGGGGGCCGAAGGGCGATACCAAGTCATTGGAGATGAAGTCCCCGTACTGGTTTCGGGAACCCGTCCCCACGTTCTGGCCTGCGTTGGCGTGGGTGTAGGACCAAGTGAGGTTGCCTCCCACGGAGAGATCCTCCAGGATCTGCCGCCGGTACTGGATCTCCAGGTTCTCGTAGCGCGCCTTCATGCCGTCGTCGTTGTAGTAGACGTTCTTGGCGTTGTTCAGGCCCAACCCAAGGGCCCCTTCCCGCCTCATGCCGATGTAGTTGTCCTGGACCTTGTGCAGGAGGGTGGCCGTGAGGGACTGCTTGGTATCCATGTAGCGGTAGGAGAGGGTGGCCTCCCGGGACCGGGGGGGCTTGACGTTGGAGTCCACCCTGTTCGGGCTCGAGGTCAGGGGATCGGGCGAGGCATAGACGGGATTGGCCTGCCCAAGGGTTGTCGCGGAATTCCCCCAGACGTTCCAGTTGATGGAGCCATTGGCGTTGAGGGCATCGCTGCCATTGCCTGCTGCACCGTAGTAGGCGTAGTACCGGGAAGGTGAGAGATTGGATACGCTGATGCGCGTGAAGGTCCCCGCATTGATCTGGCCGGCGTATTCCGCCAGGCCCAGGGTGAACACATGCTTCTTGTCCCCCTCCAGGTCGTAGCTGGCCGAGAGGCGGGGCACTGCGGTGCTGATGGAATAGGAATTCCCCTCGGGCGTGACCTTGAAGTGATTGGAATCGAAGCGGGCCCCCAGATTGAAGGACCAGTGAGCATCCAGCGTCCAGATATCGTTGACGTAGAATCCCCAGACCTTGGAATCGAAGTGGCCCGTCAGGGGATCGAAGAGGGTCAGGCGGGTTGAGTAGGGATCCCCGGTGGTCATTCGCCGGTACCGGCGATCCATGCTGGGCGGGTTTGCGGTCCATCCGTCGAACTCGATCAAGGCACCCGAAGGCGTCACGGATTTCCATTCGGCGTCATAACTGCCCGTGCTTTCGATGCGGCTGCTGTAGTACTGGAAACCCGCCTCCACCGCATGCTGACCCACGAACCAGGCGAGGTTCAGGCCCAGTGTGCGGATCTTTTCCTGGTTCGTGGAATTCGCAGTTAAGCCGTTGTCGTAGAGGTCGCCATGGCCAAGGCCTGCGGTATCCTGCCAGCTCACCACATCGGGTCCCCCGGGGGAACCGAAGTCATGCCGCTTGGTGATCGTTTCGCTGAGGATGGCGTCCACCATCAGATTGCTGGCGAGACTCCCCGTGTAGCCCAGGGATTTGAAGCCTTGTTCCTGGCGCCAAGGGCCGGATCCTGTCGTGAGCGTTGATAGCCCGCGGCCATTGGTTGGGCCCGTGCTCGTTGTCAGGTGCTGGTTCCAGGCGCCAGTGACACGATGATCGGTGTTGATCTGCCAGTCCAGCTTGATGTCCTTGAGTTCGTTCTGGCTCGTGCTGCTGAAGGTGTAGGGGGCGAAGAGGCCGCTGCCCACGGTACCTTTCACGACTTTCGTTGAACTGGGCGAGACGGTCTGGTACCCCGCGGCGATGAAGAGCGTGTCCTTGATGATGGGGCCCAGGAAGGTGTAGGACTGGCTGTCCGTGACCTTGCGAGCCACCCGGTCGCTGTTCGAGTAGGGCGCCGGCTTTTCCAGGGCGTTCCAGGAATCGCTCACGAGGTCGTGGCGCACGGAACCCGTGAATTCGTTGGTTCCGCTCTTGGTGACGGTGGCCACGGCCGCTCCCACGTAGCGCCCATACTTGGCCGAGACGCCGCCGGAAAGCACATTGAATTGCTCGATGAGATCCCGATTCACGCTCAGCAGCTGGGTGCCGCCAGCAGCTGAACGGGATTCCACGCCATTCACCGTGTAGGCGTTCACGCCATCCTCGGAGCCGTGGAAGTTGTAGCCCCCCGAAGGGGTGCCGGGGACGGTTTTCAGAAACGCATCGTACACGCCACCGATGGCCGGGAGGGCATTGATCTGCTCGGCGGTGAAATTCGTGCCCGAGACCGCAGTGGCGGCATCCACGCCCACCACCGCGTTCGTCTGGGTGGCCACGACTTCCACGACGGCCCCCATGGGGGCCGCCATGGCGATTTTCATCGTCACGCCCTGGTTGGCGATGATCGAGATTCCGGTCCGGAAGGTCAGGAGGTCCTTGGCCGTCACGTCCAGCTTCGCGGCTCCGGGCAGGAGCTGGAGGAACAGGAAGCGGCCCTTCTCATCGGTCCGGGCCTCCTTCACGCCTCGGCCGGTATCCACCCGCACCAGGGCTCCCGCCACGGGTTTTCGTTCCGGGCCTGTCACGGTGCCGGAAATGCTGCCGACGGCATTGCTCTGGCTGAAGAGGATGCCGCTGGACGCGACGATAAGGGCGCAGACTCTGCCTGCACCCAACAGGGAATTGGAACGGGTCATCGAGGATCTCCTGGTAGAGGAATGTCACGATTCCGTGAACGGCTACCATCCTTGCGGACCCGAATCAAAGCCACCACAAGAAATCAAGGGAAAAAACGCATGCATTTTAAAATTTCATTTTATTGCATGTAAGTGCTCTTTATAAAGTTGTTGTATTTCTTGTCTTGTTCGTGGTTGCAAAACAGTGCGGGAAGCATGGCTGCCCCCAGGACACGAAAACCTGTGCGTCACGCCTTGATGGGCAGCAGCCAGCGGTATCCCTCCCGGTCCAGGGTCTGGATGACGGGGTGTTCTTCCGTGCCCCCCAGTTTCTTCCGAAGGGCGGCGATGTGCTTATCCACGGTCCGGAGGGTGGGACGCGCATCCATCTCCCAGGCCAGGTTCACCAGATCCTGGCGCGCATGCACGCGCCCGGGGTGGGCGATCAACACTTCCAGGAGCCTGAATTCCCGCAGGCTCAGCTTCAGGTCGGTGCGCCCCTTGTGAACCGTGAATTGGATGAAGTCGATCCGGAAGGGGCCGCTCTGGACAATGCGCTTGGAGGCCTCGCTGGGGGATGTGCGCCGGAGGATCGCCCGGACCCTTGCGATCAGTTCGAGGATGGCGAAGGGCTTGGCGAGGTAGTCGTCGGCGCCGCAGGACAGTCCCTCAATGCGGTCGTCGCTGCCGGACCGGGCAGTGAGGATGAGGACGGGCACGGAGTCTTCGCGCCTCCGGAGCGCGCGCAGAACCTCGAAGCCGTTCAGTCCCGGAAGCATGAGGTCGAGGATGATCAGATCCGAGGGTTCCGAGCACTGGCGCGCAAGCGCCGACGCGCCGTCTCCCTCGATGATCACCTCGAAGTTCTCGGTCTCGAGATTCGCCTTGACCATCTCCGCGAGGCGGAGTTCGTCCTCGACGATGAGGATTCGGTGGGGCCTGGCGGTTCGGGGTCGCATGGCCCCATTGCAGCACAGGTGGAAGGCACCTTGGGCCCGATGGTTGCCACTCTTTCCGATCCGGAGACGCCTAGCATTCCCGCAGACCCTTGAAGGGCTTGGTTCCGCAGGCAGCTCTGGGGCCTGTTATCTCGCCAGGAAACTTGACCGCATTTCACAGGCGGAATGCCGAACAATGCAGGTTGAAGCATTCCGGAGTCTCCATGACCTCAACTCCTTCCAACCGACTGCCCGGTATCGAGGCCTTGCTAAGTTGGGTTTATGCGGAATAATATGCAAATATGCGTTTCGAGGCGTTGAGGCTCTCCGGCAAACCCTCCATCGATCCATGTCTTCCATCCTTTCCTGTCCCACACTGGAGGCTCCGATGCGGACTCTCAAACTTCTCTTCCTCTGGATCCTGGTCCTGGGCCTTGCCTCTCCCGGCCATGCCTTCGATCCCGAGAAGGATGTGAAGGTCTCCTTCCAGAAGGGGGCCGTCGTTCTCACGGCTCCTGCTGGCGCCCATCTCAAGAAGTCCTTCACGGAGGTGACGCTCAGCTCCAAGCCTGGGAAGCTCAAGGTGGGAGCCCTCCCCGCCGCGAACGCCAAGGATGAGCTCGGCGAGGAGGTCTACCACGGCACCCTGCGCATCCCCGTGACGGGTGAAGGGCTCTCCGGGGAGGTGACACTGGATGTCCAGTACCAGCCCTGCACGGAAGGGGAGGGGGGGAACTGCTTTCCGCCCACCACCCGCAGCCTGAAGGTGAAGGCCTCCGAGATTCCTGCCGCCAAGCTGGAGACGAAGGTGGCACCGGCCCCCGGCGCGACACCCGAAGCTCAGGGTGAGGCCAAGGCCCCGGTGCCCGTTCCAGAAACGCCCGTCCAGGCTCCCGCGGCCGCGGCTTTGAAGGTCCCCGCCCCCGAGGCTCCCCACCAGGGCCTCCTCCTGGCCCTGCTCCTGGTCTTCCTGGCGGGCATGGGCGCCAGCCTCACACCCTGCGTCTATCCCATGATCCCCATCACCATGGCCATCATCGGGGCGAAAGGGGGCGGCAAGGCCAAGGGCTTCGCGCTCTCGCTCATGCTCGTGCTGGGTATGGCCGTCACCTACACGACACTGGGTGTCGTGGCCGCCAAGAGCGGCGCGGCCTTCGGCGCCTTCGCCCAGAGGCCCGGCTTCCTGATCCCCGTGTCGCTCATCTTTGCCGTCTTCGCCCTGAGCCTCTTCGGCGCCTTCGAGATCAATCTTCCCCAGGGCCTCCAGAATAGGCTCCAGGGCGGTGGCCCCCGCAAGGGCTATGTGGGCGCCTTCCTCATGGGCCTGGTGCTGGGCCCTCTCGCCGCCCCCTGCGTGGGCCCCATCATCGGCGCGGTGCTGGTGGGCATCGCCCAGCAGGGCAATGTCGTACTCGGCGCCCTCAAGCTCTTCACCTTTACCCTGGGCATGGGCGTGCTCTTCATGTTGGTGGGCACCTTCAGTGCGGGGCTCCCCAAGAGTGGCGACTGGCTCACGCGCTTCAAGCACATCATGGGCCTGGTGGTACTCGCCTTCGCGGCCTGGAACATCCGCCTGCTGGTGCCGGAGTGGGCCAATGACGCCATGTGGATGCTGACGCTCCTGGTGGGCGCGGCGGTCTTCGGCGCCTTCGAGGTGGCCGAAGGCCTGGTGGCGCAGCTCCGCAGGGCCTTCGCCCTCCTGCTCCTGCTCCTGGGCCTGCTACTGGGCATCCGGGCCGTCGAGAACTTCCTGAACCTCCCGCTCCTTCCCCGGGGATGCGCGACAGTGGCTGTCGAAGCGGGTCCCAAGGCCTGGATGGAACAGGATTTGGAGGGGGCTCTTAAAAAGGCCAAGGCCGAGCACAAGCTCGTGCTGGTCGATATCTACGCCGAATGGTGCGCCCAGTGCAAGGAGCTGGATGAGAAGACCTGGCCGGACGCGGGCGTGAAGGCCTGGATCGCCAAGAATGCCATCGCCATCCGCATCGATACGGATAAGCAGCGCCCGGATCTGGCCAAGAAGTTGGAAATCCGCAGCTACCCCAGCGTCATCCTGCTGGACGGGGAGGGCAGGGAAGTGGGCCGCAGCCTGGGATTCCAGAAACCCCAGAACATGCTGGTCTTCCTCGCCGCCCGCTGAAACGGCCCATTTTCTCGCAACGTCTTCCACACTTCCGGAATCCCCATGCCACCTGCCCATCACCGCCTCCTCATCATCGGCACCGGCCCCGCCGGGTACACAGCCGCAATCTACGCCAGCCGCGCGGGGCTTGCTCCCGTGATCTTCGAGGGCATCCAGCCCGGCGGCCAGCTCACCATCACGACTGAAATCGAGAACTTCCCAGGATTCCGCCAGGGCATCCCCGGCCCCGAACTCATGACCGAGATGCGCGAGCAGGCCCTGCGCTTCGGGGCCGATATTAAGGCCGAGACCGTGACCTCCGTAAATCTCAGCGCCAGGCCCTTCCGCGTTGGAACAGACCAGGGCGAATATACGGCGGACGCCGTGATCATCGCCACGGGGGCTTCGGCCAAGTGGCTGGGGATCGGCAAGGATCAGGAACTCAGCCGCAGCGGCGGCGGGGTCTCGGCCTGCGCCACCTGTGACGGGTTCTTCTTCAGAGGCAAGGAAATCGCCGTGGTGGGCGGGGGCGACACGGCTCTCGAAGAGGCCACCTACCTCACGCGCTTCGCTAGCAAGGTGAACCTCATCCACCGCCGGGACGCCTTCCGCGCCTCCAAGGCCATGCAGGAGCGCACGCTGGCCAACCCCAAGGTGGCCATGCACTGGAACAAGGTGGTGGCCGAGATCCTTACCCACCGGGTGACGACGCCCATGGGCGATGAGGTGGAGAAGATCCGGGCCCTGGTGCTGGAGGACACCGTGGACGGCAGCCGTGCGGAACTGCCCCTGGACGGGCTTTTCGTGGCCATCGGCCATCAGCCCAACACGGAGCTCGTCAAGGGCCAGTTGCCCCTGGATGCCGCGGGCTACCTGATGGTGGAGAAGGGCTCCACGCATACGGCCATTCCCGGCGTTTTCGCCGCGGGCGACGTGGCGGACCACACCTACCGCCAGGCCATCACCGCCGCCGCCAGCGGCTGCATGGCCGCCGTCGATGCCGAACGCTGGCTGGCCGAACAGGCCTGATTGCTGTCAGAGGGCGCGTGAAGCCGGTTCTTTCCGAATCCAGGTTCCATTCCGGGCAGTCTTAGGCAGAATGAAGGCACCTTCCATTTCTGGAGTTCGCTTTTGTCCGGCGCCTGCGCGCCCGAGGCGAGTGCTATCTGGAGCCTTCCATGTGCCCGATCCCTGCCGTTTCCCCAGAGGCCCTTCCCGTGAATCCGGCCCGGAGGCGGTCATGACGGCCTCCATCCCAGGGTTTTCCTACCAGGGCCTCCTCTTCCGGGGGGAGCGCCTTCGGGTCGAGCAGCTGGAACACGGTGTGGCGCGCCTAGTGCTGGCCCGGCCCGAGCGGCACAACGCCTTCGATACCACCATGATCGCCGAACTCTCCAGTGCCCTCTTCGATCTATCGGTGCTCGATCCCCAGGCCCTGCGCGTGCTTCTGCTGGTGGGGGAGGGGAGCATCTTCTGCGCTGGGGCCGATCTCGGCTACATGCAGGCCCAGGCCGCCCATACCCCGGAGGAGAATCTGGCCGATGCCCGCCAGCTGGGGGCCATGTTCCATCGCCTGGCGGCCTTCCCGGCGCCGGTGATCTGCGCAGTGCAGGGGGCGGCCCTGGGAGGCGGATTTGGTCTGGCGGCTTGCGCCGATCTGGTGTTGGCTGAAGCCTCGGCGCGCTTTGCGATTTCCGAAGTGCGCCTGGGCCTTGTCCCGGCGCTGATCAGCCCCTACGTGGTGCGCAAGCTGGGGCTGGGCCGGGCGGCTCCTCTCCTGCTCTCGGGACGGCGCTTCGACGGGGAAGAGGCCATGGCCTGCGGTCTGGTCCAGCACCTGACGCAGCCCGGGGAATCCCTGGAAACGGCGCTCGCGGCGCAACTGCTGGAGTGGCTCCAGGCCGGGCCCGAGGCCGCCCGGCGCACCAAGGCCCAGCTGATGCGGGACATGCCCCTGCCGGATGCCCAGCGGGTGGAAGCCAACGCTCGCGCCATCGCCGAGGTCCGAGGGGGGGGCGAGGCCCATGCGGGGCTTCAGGCCTTCTTTGATAAGTCCCTGGCGCCCTGGGTGCGGAAAACGCCGAACAAGACCTGAAGTCCTCCGGGGCATCCCGACAAAGGAGCCTTTCGGGAAGCTTGCCTCGTATTACAATGGAGGCCTTGTGGAGCCCGCCATGTCCCTTCGCCTGCTCGTACCTGTGTGCTTCTCGCTGGTCGCCTTCGCTCAGACCCCCCCGGTGGAGATCAAGCCCAATCGGACCTTCACGGTGGAAAAGGAGGTGGCCCGGACCTCGGTGAAGGCCCAGGGCAAATCCGGCACCTGCTGGTGCTTCGCCACCACCAGCTACCTGGAATCCGAACTGCTGCGCCTGGGCAAGCCCGAGGTCGGCCTCTCGGAGATGTTCGTGATCCGCCACACCTGGCCCGAGAAGGCGTGGAACTACTTCCGCATGCAGGGCGTCGCGCCCTGGAGCCCGGGGGGCCAGGCCCACGATTGGATCAACGCGGCGAAGGCCCACGGCATCGTGCCTCGGGAAGCCTACACGGGGCTGGCGAGCGGGGAGACGACCCATTCCCACGGCGAGATGGACGCTGCCCTCCGGGGAGTCATGGACGCGGCCGCCAAGGGCAAGCAGCCCACCCCGAAATGGCCCGCGGCCTTCCAGGCGGTGCTAGATGTCTACCTGGGCAAGCCCCCGGTGAGCTTCACCTATCAGGGCAAGAGCTATACGCCGGAGAGCTTCCGGGATGGGCTGGGGCTGGACCTGGATGCCTACGTGGAACTCACCAGCTTCACCCACCACCCCTATCACAAGCCCTTCCGCATGGAGATCCACGATAACTGGGCCCAGGACAACCGCTACTACAACCTGCCTCTCGAGGAACTCGAACAGGTGATGGAGAACGCCCTCCGAAATGGCTATTCCTTCGTGTGGGATGGGGATGTCTCCGAGAAGGAATTCAGCCAGAAGACCCTCGGATACGCCTTCATTCCGAAGGTGGTCGATCAGAAGAACGAGCCCAATGTGCCCGAGGCGGAGCTGGAGCCCACCGCCGAACTGCGCCAGCAGTCCTTCGACGACTTCCGCACCACCGACGATCACCTCATGCATATCGTGGGTCTGGCCAAGGACCAGGCGGGCCATCGCTTCTTCCTCACCAAGAACAGCTGGGGCGATGGGGCCAACGTGGGCCCCCACAAGGGCTATGTCTACATCTCCCGCAGCTTCATGCTCATGAAGGGCATCGCCATCATGGTGCATCGGAAGGCCATTCCCCCTGCCATCGCCGCGGAGCTTGGGCTGAAATAGGGCGACTCCGGCCTGACGGATCGATATCGATTTTTACTGGGACCCCCTAAGGCCATTCGGGGCTGGGGGGGCCATGGGTGGTAAACTCTGTCCAGACAACTGGGCGCGCTGGGACGTGTTGCAGCGAACGAGAGGAACCATCCGATGGACTCCACGCGGCCCGAACGCATCGCTTTCCTGGGGGGCTTCCTGCCCCGGCTCTGTGGCATCGCCACCTTCACCCACGATCTCTGTGAGGCTGTGGCGGCGGCTTCGCCGGGCTCCCAGTGCTATTCGGGCGCGGTGAATGATCGGCTCGAGGGCTACGACTATCCCTCCCGGGTGCGTTTCGAGGTGGATCAGAAGGATCTGGATTCCTACCGGCGCGCCGCGGATTTCCTCAATTTCAATAACGCCGACGTGCTGTGCGTGCAGCACGAGTTCGGCATCTACGGCGGAGCCGCCGGGAGCCACCTGCTGGCCCTGCTCAAGGAAGTCCGCATGCCCGTGGTGACGACCCTGCACACGGTCCTGCGCGAGCCCAATGCCGATCAGCGGATGGTGATGGAGGAACTGATCCGGCGCTCGGATCGCCTGGTGGTGATGGCCCGCAAGGGCGCCTCGATCCTGCGGGAGACCTATGGCGTTCCGGACGCCAAGGTGGACATCATCCCCCACGGCATTCCGGACATGCCCTTCATTGAGTCCAGTTTCTACAAGGCGCAGTTCGGTGTGGAAGGCCGCATGGTGCTGCTCACCTTCGGGCTCCTGGGCCCCGGCAAGGGCATCGAACACGCTATCGAGGCCCTGCCGGAGATCGTGAAACGCCATCCCAACGTGGTCTATCTGATATTGGGTGCCACCCATCCCCATCTGGTGGCCCGGGAAGGGGAGAGCTACCGCCTGGGTCTGGAGCGGCTGGCGGAGGATCTCGGCGTCAAGGAACACGTGATCTTCTACAACCGCTTCGTGTCCCTGGATGATCTCAAGGAGTTCATCGGCGCGACCGACATCTACCTCACTCCCTATCTCAACGAGGCGCAGATCACCTCGGGCACCCTGGCCTACGTCTTCGGCGCGGGCAAGGCGGTGGTTTCCACGCCTTACTGGCACGCCCAAGAATTGCTCGCCGAGGGGCGGGGAACGCTTGTGCCCTTCCATGATCCCCACGCCATCGCCGAAGGCGTATGCGGGTATCTGGATGATCCGGCCAAACTGCAGGAGACTCGGGAGAAGGCCTACCAGTGTGGGCGGGCATGGGTCTGGCCCGAGGTGGCGGGGCGCTACCTCGAGACCTTCCAGCGTGTGCGCACCGAGCGCAGGGCCACGCCCCGAGCGGCCTTCGCCGGTTGGACGCTCGCCAGCCGACCCTATGATTTGCCTCCGCTCCGGCTCAGCCATGTGGTGCGCATGAGCGATGCCACCGGCATCTTCCAGCACGCCATCTTCAATGTGCCGAACTTCCACGAAGGCTACTGTACCGATGACAACGCCCGGGCCTTCATCCTCTGCACCCTGATGGATGATCTGGGAGGGCGGCCCCCGGAGGAAAAACTCGATCGGCTGGCCACGAGCTATCTCGCGTTCCTGTTCGCGGCGCTGAATCCCGAGACGAATCGCTTCCGGAATTTTATGAGCCACGGACGGCAGTGGCTGGAGGCCTCGGGCAGCGAGGACTGCCATGCGCGGGCCCTCTGGGCCCTGGGCACGGGTGCGGGGCGCTCCCGCAACGAGGGACACCGGAAGCTCTCCTCCCAGCTCTTCGACCGCGGGCTCTCCGTGGTGGAAACCTTCACGTCACCCCGAGCCTGGGCCTTCACGCTGCTGGGTATCCACGAATACCTGCGGCGCTTTCCCGGCCATCCCGAGGTGGTCGCTGTCCGGGCAGCGCTCACGGGCAAGCTCGTGAACCTCTGGAAGGCGTGTGCGACCCATGACTGGCCCTGGTTCGAGCCCAGCGCCACCTACGATAATGCGCGGCTGTGCCAGGCCCTGATTCTCAGCGGGCAGTGGATGCCCCATGCCGAGGCGCTGGAGATTGGCCTCAAATCCCTGCGCTGGCTGGCCTCCCTTCAGAGGACCCAGGCCGGTCATTTCCGGCCCATCGGCAGCAACGGCTTCTACACGCGCGGCGGCGCCAGGGCCGATTTCGATCAGCAACCGGTGGAGGCCCAGGCGATGGTCGCGGCTTGTCTGGAGGCCTTCCGGGCCACCCAGGATGTCTCCTGGTCCCGGGAGGCGAAGCGGGCCTTCGAGTGGTTCCTCGGGCGCAATGATCTGGGCCTGCCCCTCTACGATTCCAGCACCGGGGGCTGCGGGGATGGGCTGCACGCGGACCGGGTCAACGAGAACCAGGGGGCCGAATCCACCCTCGCCTTCCATCTCTCCCTGGCCGAGATGAGTTTCGCCGAGCACCTGATCGCCCTTCCTCCCAAGGCCGTCCAGTGAAACCGCTCACCCTTCGCCGCCACGCCATGACCCTCGTGCCCGAGAGTGCCCGGGTCATCCTTCGTCCCTTCGTCCCTTCCAGCACGCACCGCGTCACCACCATCATCGGCCGCGCCCTGGCCCTGAGCGAAGAGGAGGTGGAGCGCGATCTGGAGGCCGTGCTAAAGGAATTCGCCTCCCGGCACCTCGATCTCGAGAGCCCCCTGCTGGCGAATTTCGCTCGGGTGCTGCCCCATGTCTTCACCCAGCGTCCCCTCTCCCGCGCGCGCCAGCTCCTCATCGGCGCGCTCTTTTCCGGAGAATACGCGCTGGAATCGGCCGCCCTATTCAACCCCTCCATGGTGCCCCATCCCGATCAGGGGGGAGTACCCGAAGGGGGGCTGCGCTTCATCCTGAGCCTGCGCGCCACGGGAGAAGGGCACATCTCATCGATCGAATTCCGCAGTGGCCTCATCACACCCGAGGGCGGGATCTGTCTCGACCCCGTCTCCCGCTTTGTCACCGTGCCCGAGATCGACCCCAATCCCAGCTACATGAAGACGCCCTTCATCGTCAAACTGCACGAGATGGGCTTCGATAACGGCGCATCGGCTGCCGTAATGGCTCCTCTCGGGGAGGGCTTCACCCGGAGCGATCTGAACCGCAGTGTGGGCCGTGTCCGGCGGGAGACGGTGCCCGTCACCCAAGGCCTCACCAGCACCCTTAATTGCATTCAATGGCTCGCCGACTCCAACTACGAGATGCACTTCTCGCCGGAGCTGGCCATGAGCGAGCGCATCATCTTTCCCGTCTCCCCCAACGAGAGCAACGGCATCGAGGACGCGCGCTTCGTGCGTTTCACCGAAGACGATGGCACGGTGATGTACTACGCCACCTACACGGCCTACAATGGGCACGCCATCCTGCCCCAGCTCATCGAGACGGAGGACTTCCTGCACTTCCGGGTGCTCACCCTCAATGGCACAGCCGTGCAGAACAAGGGCATGGCCCTCTTCCCTAGGCGCATCGATGGCTGTTACGCCATGCTCTCCCGGGAGGATGACGAGAACCTCTTCCTCATGTTTTCGGATAATGCCCACTACTGGAGCGATGCGAAGGTGCTCCTGCGGCCTGCGGAGATGTGGGAATCGGTGAAGATCGGGAACTGTGGATCGCCCATCGAGACCGAGGCCGGTTGGCTGGTCATCACCCATGGGGTCGGCCCCATGCGCAAGTACTGCATCGGGGCGGCGCTGCTGGATCTCAAGGACCCGACCCAAGTCCTCGGTCGTCTGCCGGAGCCCTTGCTGATGCCTGAAGGCCTGGGACGCGAGGGCTATGTGCCCAATGTGGTCTACAGTTGCGGCTCCCTCCTCCACGGCCGCGAACTCATCCTGCCCTATGCCATGAGCGACCGCGCCTCGGCCATCGTGAGCGTGCCCCTGGATGAACTTCTGGCGGCCCTGAGGCGGTTTTAGGCTCGGGGTCAATCCTCGATCCGGAGCGCGGCCAGGGCCTCCATGGCCCGGTCGGCGCAGGCCTGATGGCGCGCTCGGCCGGTGAGTTCCGGGGGCAGGTCTGAGAAGTCCACCGGGGGCCCGGCCACGATGGTGATGGGGCCCAGGCGAGGGTATTTCGCCGTGCGCGGGAAACACTCGAAGGCGCCGAAGATCCGCACGGGAATTACGGGCACGTGGCACTTGTCGATGATGAATCCAATGCCGGCCTCGGCCCTCTGGAGAGTCCCATCGGGAGACCTAGTGCCTTCGGGGAAGATGAGGACCCGGTTCCCCTCCTGGAGGAGATGGAGGATGCGCTTGAGACCGGCCAGGTCCCCTTTGCCACGGTCCACGGGCAGGACCTTGATACGGGGCAGCAGCCAGCCCAGGAAGCCCTTGAAGAGGGATTTGCGAGCCAGGCAGTAGAGGGGTTTCCGGAAGGCGATGGAGACCACCGGTGGATCCAGGTAGCTGGCATGGTTGGTCACGATGAGGGCGCCGCCGGATTCCGGGATCCGCTCCCGGTGGAGGGTGCGGTGATGGAAACAGAGGTGGCCGACGAGGCGGCCCAGGGTGTGGGAAATCCAGTAGATCATCGAGGGTGGCCCCTAAGTCCTATTGAGGATAGGCGGCTTGGGCCGATTTGGAAATGCTCTTGGGGCCCGCGCCCAGGGTTCGTACAACGGATTTCCCCTGGAGTTGTTTTCCGCGATCATGGAACGCATGGGTAATCTGCGCACGATCCTCCGTTTCCTCTTCTCGGCCATCGGCCTCCTGATCGCTTCGGCCCTGGTGAGCGGGCTCCACAGGGGCAGCTTCCTGGAACTGATCGTGGTGGCCGTGCTCCTGGGTGTCCTGAACGCGACCCTGGGGGTTCTCCTGAAGTTCATCGCCTTCATTCCCGTGGCGTGTTCCCTGGGCTGCTTCAGCATGGTGATCAATGGCCTGGTTTTCTGGCTGGTGGGCAATCTCTCCACCAAACTGGGCCTGGGCTTCCGTGTGGATAGCTTCTGGGCGGGTTTCTTCGGCGCCCTGGTGACCAGCGTGGTCGCGGGCCTCCTGGAGCGCATCCTGGTGGGCAAGGACACCCCTCGCCCGCCTGCACCCAGGCGCATCAAGATTGTGAACTGAAGCAGGGAGCCGCCCCTTCCAACGAAAAGCCCCCGGAATCGGGGGCTTTCCATCAGGCGGTCCCTCGATGGGCGGAGCGGACGTGAAGGGGGGACGTCGCGAACGCAGTGAGCAGGCGGTCCCTCCTTTACAGCATTAGTCGGTGACGGCGAAGACGACCTTGTCGTTCTTGAAGCGCTCCTTGGTGATGAGCTTGACGGTGGCGGAGGCCTTATCGGGGCTGATCGTCACCTTGTAGTGCTCGTCCTTGACATAGGAGCCGGGCACCACGCTCACCTTGCCGATCTGCTTGAGGCCGATCTCGCTGGCATGGATGGTGATGGTGTCGTTGGAGCGGAGGTCCAGGGATTTGTTGAAGACATCGTCCTTCCAGTTCTTGCCGGCGCGGTCCTTGGCGAAGACGGGGACGATGATCACGCCGCTCTTCTCCAACTGCTTGCGGTCGCCGACCACGTAGTGGAGGCTATTGAGCTTGGACTTCTGCTGCTCGTTGGTGGCGGAGAGGGCGTTCATATCGTTGATGAGCTTGGCCTTTTCGCTGCGGAGGCCCTCGATCTCGGAGGTGATCTTGGCCTTCTGGGAAAGCAGATCGTTCACTTCATCCTGGAGCACTTCGCCATGGGCCATGGCGGTGTCGCGTTCGCCCTCGACCTTTTCGCGCTCTTCCCGGATCAGATCGTTGGGGCTGATCTTGGCCCTGCCCTGGCTGACCCAGGTGCCGTAGACGCCGTTGCTATAGAAGTGGTAGACCTCGAAGCCCTTGGCCAGTTTCTCCATGATGTTGACGCGGCTGATGAGGCGCTTGGCCTCGGTCTCCTTCACGCCCTTCTTACGCAGGAAGTGCAGGGCCATGGCGTAGTGGCTATCGCCCTCCTTGGCCATATCGGGCTTGGGGAGCTGGGCGCGGAGCTTGGTGATCTTCTCGTTGAGGTCCTTGATCTCCTTGTCCTTGTCTAGGACTTCCTGGAGGAGGGCCTGGTAGGAGCTGTTTTTCTCGGCCTTGATGCGGTCTTCCAGGGCCTTCTTCTGCTCCTCTGTGAGCTGCATGGTCTCGCCGGGCTTGATGTCGGTGACACCGGCCTCCTTGAGCTTCTGGGCCTGCTCCTGGCCAACCGCGTTCTGCTTCTGGCTCAGCTTGTCCATCTCCCCGACCTTCTGGGTGATGTCCTTGAACTCCTTGGGCTCCTCGGGGCCCTTCTTGCCGCAGGCTGGGGCCAGGACAAGCATGGCGACGGCCAAAGCGCCGATCAGATGTCGGGTAAAGCGGTTCAGGGTCATGGGACGCTCCGTTGGAAAGGGTCGGATGTCGACGGTTGAGGTTTCCCTACCATACCAGGGCTGCCCGGGGGGAGAAATGCCTCGCCCTGATATGCTGTACCGCCTCCGGCGTCCGAGCATCCAAGGTCAATGGAGACGTAAAGGAGAAAAGTATGGCGAAGACCGGCAGGCATCTGTTCACCTCCGAGAGCGTCACAGAAGGCCATCCCGACAAGATGGCCGATCAGATCAGCGATGCGGTGCTGGATGCGGCCTTGGGCGATGACGCCATGAGCCGAGTGGCCTGTGAGACTCTCATCACCACCGGGCTGGTAGTGGTAGCCGGCGAGATCACCACCCAGACCTACATTCCCGTGGCCCAACTCGTGCGCGAGGTGGTCCGGGGCATCGGCTACGACCATAGCGCCAAGGGTTTCGACTGCCAGACCTGCGGTGTGGTGGTGGCCCTGGATCAGCAGAGTCCCGATATCGCCATGGGGGTGGACACGGGAGGAGCCGGGGACCAGGGCCTGATGTTCGGGTACGCCACCCGGGAGACTCCGGAGCTGATGCCTGCGGCCATCGAATACGCCCATAGCCTCACCCGGCGCCTCGCGGAGGTCCGCAAGGATGGTTTGCTGCCCTGGCTGCGCCCGGACGGCAAGTCCCAGGTGACCGTGGAATACGATGGCGACAAGGTCAAGCGCATCGATGCGGTGGTGGTGAGCACTCAGCATGACGATGCCATCACCAATGCCACCCTCCATGCGGAGATCGAGAAACTGGTCATCCGCTACGCGCTGCCTGAGAACCTGCTGGACGCCAAGACCAAGATCTACATCAACCCCACGGGCCGCTTCGTCATTGGGGGGCCTATGGGAGACTGCGGACTCACGGGCCGCAAGATCATCGTCGATACCTATGGCGGCGCGGGCCACCACGGAGGCGGCGCCTTCAGCGGCAAGGATCCCAGCAAGGTGGATCGCTCCGCGGCCTATATGGGGCGCTACATTGCCAAGAATATCGTGGCCGCCGGTCTGGCCGACAAGTGCGAGCTGCAACTGGCCTACGCCATTGGCGTGGCCGAACCGGTATCTGTGAGCGTAGACACCTTCGGCACCAACCATGTGGCCGACGAGGCCATCGTGAAGGCCGTGCGGGAGGTCTTCAGCTGCACGCCCAAGGCCATGATCGAGGCCCTGGATCTGAGGCGTCCCATCTACCAGTCCACGGCGTCCTACGGCCACTTTGGCCGCGCCGAGTTCAGTTGGGAGAAGACGGACAAGATCGCGGCGCTGAAGGCCGCAGTGAGGTAGGACGCCTACGCCGCTTGAGCGCGCGGGCTTGCTACCCCGCGATCGGACGCGCCTTTGGGCGCGTCCTCCTGCTCGGGCCATGGCCCTCGCAGAGCGGGTCCCGCCCTATGGTCACTTCGGCCGCGCCGAGTTCAGCTGGGAGAAGACCGATCGCAGCGCGGCCCTGAAGGCGGCCCTACGCTAGGACGCAAGGTTCTACAAAAAAGCCCGGCTTTCGCCGGGCTTTTCATAACGGGCGAAGCCCGTTATTTGTGGGCTGCCATGAAGTCCTTGGCGGCCTGCATGCCGGCCTCCAGGGCCTTCTCGTTCAAGGGGATCAGCTTGGCCTTGTCCTTCAGGGCCTGCTTGATGGCGGCCATGATGGTCTCCTTGGGGAAGATCTCCGTGGCGGCCTGGAGGGCGCCCAGGGCGACGATATTCTTCACCACCAGGTTGCCCAGACCCGCCGCGATCTCCGTGAAGGGCACGCCCACCACCCGGATGCTTGGATCCATCGGCTTCACATCCTTGGCGATGGAATTGTCGTAGATGATGCAGCCGCCCTTCTTCACCGTGGGGCCGAACTTGGCGAGGCTGGGGGCATTGAAGGCCAGGAAGATATCGGGCTCTGGGCTGGCGGGGTTGAGCACCTCGTCCTTGGCCACGTGCACATCGGCGTAGCTCGTGCCGCCTCGGCTCTCCGGGCCATAGGCCGGGATGTGGGTGCCATCGAAGCCTTCATTGATGGCCGCGGTGGCGATGAGCAGGGCCGCCGTCTGGGCCCCGTCTCCCCCGGAACCGGCCAGCTTGAGGCTGATATCGGAGGGGTTGATGTGGGTGGGGAAGCCCTTGCAGTGGCGACTGGCGGCCTCGGTGGAGGTGCCCACGGCCTTATTGAAGGTCTTGGCGTCGAAACTGGGCTTATTGAGCTTGAACCAGGGCTCGACGGTATTGTCCTTCTTCACGCCCAGGGGGAAGATCTGGGTCATGCTGTCCTTGACCCAGGCCTGGGCCTTTTCGGGCGTCATGCGCAGATGGGTGGGGCATTCGGAGAGCACTTCGATGAAGGCGTAGCCTCGGCCTTCCTTCTGGATCTGGATGGCCTTCTTGATGGCCTTGGCGGCCTTCCTGCGTTCGGCGGGGCTGAAGAGGGCCACGCGCTCGACATACACGGGACCATCGAGCTGGGCGATGAGTTCGGCCATCTTGATGGGCACGCCGTTGTACTCGTTGCGGCCATTGGGGGTGGTCGCGGTCACCTGGCCCATCAGTGTGGTGGGGGCCATCTGGCCGCCGGTCATGCCGTAGATGGCGTTGTTGATGAAAATGACGGTGATGGGCGCGCCCAGCTGGGCGGCAGAGATGGTCTCTGCCAGGCCGATGGAGGCCAGATCGCCATCCCCCTGATAGGAGATGACAGTCGCGGCAGGGTTGGCCATCTTGTGGCCCAGG
The DNA here is from genome assembly GCA_963664825.1 of uncultured Holophaga sp. GTDB lineage: Bacteria > Acidobacteriota > Holophagae > Holophagales > Holophagaceae > JAYREN01. Next base: position 516,896 of record OY761614.1, on the reverse strand, counting down.
GCCACCGCGGGGGCACGGCCATGGGCGGCCTGGGTGTTGCCGGTGTCGATGTAGTAGTAGGCGAATACCGAGCAGCCCACGGGGTTCACGAGCACCGTGGTGTCCTGGATATCCAGTTCCTCGATGGCGTCTGCCAGATACTTGTGGGCCAGTCCGTGCCCACATCCGGCGCAGTAGTGGGTGCTCTGTCCCTTGAGGCCTTCGCCGTGGGCGTGACGTTCGAATCTCTTGTAGAAGACGTTCGACATTCGGAGCTCCTTACTTGCCGAGGATGGACTTCACGTGTTCGACGACATCGGCCTGCTGCGGGAGCATGCCGCCGGAGCGACGAACGTGCGTGATGGGGGGCATTTTCTCGACCCCGGCGAGGTTCAGGGAAAGGCGCAGTTCGTTCTCGATCTGGCCACCGATGTTGGCTTCCACCATCACGATGCGCTTGATGTGAGGCAGATGGGCCATGAGCTGCTGGGTGGGGAAGGGCCAGATGGTGATGGGGCGGAAGAGTCCCGCCTTGATGCCCATGTCCCGCAGGTTCTGCACGGCGCCCTTGGCGGCCCGGGCCGGCGTGTTGCAGGCCACCAACAGCACCTCGGCGTCATCGGCCAGGAAGGATTCCGAGCGAGCCTCGGCTTCCATGGATTTGTACTTGTTCTCCAGGTAGCCGTTGAACTTCTCCAGATCGGATTCCATGAGCTGGATGGAGGAGATGAGGTTCTTGCGGTGATTGCGATCCCCATAGACTGCCCAGGCGGGGATGCCGGGCTTGATCATTTCGGTGGGCAGGGTGACCTTGCCGGTCATCTGGCCCAGATAGCCGTCCGCCAGGATGAGCACCGGGTTGCGGTATTTGAAGGTGAGCTCGAAGGCCAGCATCGTGAGATCGAGCATCTCCTGGGGGGTGCTGGGCATGAGGCTGATGGCGTGGGTGTGGCCATGGCCCAGTCCGTGGCAGGCCAGCTTCACGTCGGCCTGCTCGGGGGCGATGTTGCCAAGGCCGGGGCCGCCGCGCATCACGTTGACGAAGACGGCCGGCACTTCGGCGCCGATCATGTAGCTGACGCCTTCCAGCATCAGGGAGAACCCGGGGCTGGAGGTGAAGGTCATGGTGGGCAGGCCGGCGCCGCCGGTGCCATACATGTGGTTCACGGTGGCGACTTCGGAGACCGCCTGAAGGAAGACGCCGTCCAGCTTGGGCATGAGCTTGGCCATCAATTCGGCGCCCTCGGTGGAGGGGGTGATGGGGTAGCCGAAGACGTGGCGACAGCCTGCCAGGATCGCGCCGATGGCCGAGGCATAGTTGCCCTTGATGACCATGGGTTGGGTGGCGGGCAGGGGGAGTCGCTCGCCGGGGACCTCCACGGGCTCCGGGGCTTCACTGTGCTTCTCGCCGAAGAGCTTGGCGGGATCCTGGAGTTCGTAGTCCACGCCTTCCAACCTGGCCTTCAGGCCATAGGGTTCGGGGCAGGCATCGATGCAGAGGCCGCAGCCTGTGCACTTCTCCAGGTCCAGGACCACTGGAACCACGCCGGTGGTGGGATTGATCTCGTCTGCGAAGGCGATGCAACCCTTCACGCAGACACTCACGCAGCGGCCGCAGCCCTTGCAGTAATCGGAGACTAGGAAAGGTTTGGGTCTTTCCTTCACTTGAGCCATTCGCACGCTCCTCGAAAGTGGAAGTTTCACGCGCCAAAAAAAAGCACCCGGCGGGTGCCCGATGGCTGAAGTATTGATTCCGCTCCGTGTGCATGGGGTCACAAGTGGAGTGTTCCCCGTCACAAGCGCAGAGTCGCGTAGAATCGACACTTCCCGTGAGGAATCCCATGTCTGAGGACATACCCAAAAGCTCGATCCTGGGCCCGGTGGCCGCTCCCGTCTGTGCAGCCCTGGAGCGCCCATGATCCTGGGCCTTGGCACCGATCTCTGCCCTCCGGCCCGATGGGCCCGTCTCCTGGAACGCTACGGGGAGAAGCCCGTCCATCGCATCCTGGCTCCAGAAGAGGCGGCCTACCTGCTGAAGGGGAACCCTCAGCGGCTTTCCGAGCGCCTCGCGGGCCGGTGGGCTCTCCGGGAAGCCTTCGGCAAGGCCCTGGGAGTCGGCCTGGATGGCTGGTCCTGGAAGGAACTGCGCTACCGGGATGGGAAACTCTGGGCAGAAGGTGCCTTGGCGGCACAGCTGGCCGCCCGAAAAATTCTACGTTTGCACGGGACGGTCACCCACGATGCGGGTTTCGCCCTTGCAGTCGTGATCCTGGAGGGGGATCCTCAAAGCTCCTAATTAATGCCGGGTCCGAATCGGCCGATTCTTCATCTTGGATAAGAACCCATGGCCCTGCCTGCCACCAGCCCGCTCATGACCAGCCCGGAATTTCTGGGGCTGCGGGATTTCATCTACGCTCAGACCGGGATCTTCTTCAACGAATCCAAGCAGTATTTCCTCGAGAACCGGCTGCAACGGCGCCTGGGGGATCTGGCGCTGCGGGGCTATCGGGACTACCTGGACCTGCTCCAGGGGGCCAAGGGGCGGGAGGAGCTCAAACAGCTCTTCGTGGAGATCACCACCAACGAGACCAGCTTCTGGCGCAACCCCCCCCAGATTGAGGCCTTCCAGAAACTCGTGCTGCCCGATGCCGTCAAACAGGCACGGGAGCGCGGGGCCAACCGCTTCCGCATCTGGAGCGCGGCATGCTCCTCGGGGGAGGAACCCTACACCCTGGCCATGATCTGCCAGGAGGTCCGGGACACGGTCCTCAAGGGCATGACCACGGAGATCCTCGCCACCGATATCAGCGAGAAGGTGCTGTCCCTGGCCCGGGAGGGCGCGTACGGCGCCTATACGCTGCGCAACCTGACCCCCCTCCAGCTCAAGGCCCACTTCAATCAAAGCGGTCCAGATGCCTTCGAGGTCAAGCCAGAACTCAAGGCCCTGGTCACCCTCAAGAACTTCAACCTGGTGGATTGGCCTGGCTACAAGTCCCTGGGAGCCTTCGATGTGATCTTCTGTCGGAATGTGCTCATCTATTTCGACGAGGCCGTGAAAGCCAAGGTCATCAAGGGATTCCACGAGCAGCTCCAACCCAAGGCCTACCTGCTCGTGGGCCACAGCGAATCCATTCACAGTTTCAATACCGGTTTCGAACTGCTTCACTTCAGCAAGGCCATGGGCTACCGCAAGCGCCCTTGAAGCCCCCCGGGAGGAATGACCGAATGCCCATCACACCCCAGGAATTAATCGCGCACCTTGGCGACTTGCCGCCCCTGCCCCAGGTGGCCGCCCAGGTCTTGCGCATCGCCGCGGATCCTGACGCCTCCACCGACGAACTCCAGAAGGTCATCGGCACCGACCAGGCCCTCACCGCGCAGATCCTGAAGATCGCCAATTCCGCCATGTTCGGCATGATGCGGGAGGTGACCACCCTCACTCAGGCGATCATGACCCTGGGTTTTTCCACCATCAAGAGTGTCGTCATCGCTTCCAGCGCCAAGAACCTCTACAACCGGGGCACCACGGGCCTTCAAGAGCGGCTCATGTGGGAACACGCCCTCGTTTCGGCCCTGGCGGGTCGGGCCTATGGCCGGGCCCTGCGCTTTGCCCGCACCGAGGAAGTGTTCCTGGCGGGCCTGATGCACGACATCGGCAAGAGCGTCCTGTCCCTCAAGTTTCCGGACCGCTATGGCGCCTTGATCCGCAGCGTCTACAACGAACAGGCCGACGGGCTATCCATGGAACTGGACACCTTCGGCTTCGATCACGCCATGGTAGGGGAGGCTCTCCTTCATTCCTGGAATATCGCCTCCAGTATCGAGCAGGCCGCGCGCTGGCACCACGATCCGCTCCAGGCTTCCCCAGATCATCGCAAGCTCGTGGCGCTGGTGGCCCTGGGCAACCAGATGGCCCTCAGTCAGAAGATCGGTTTAGGAAAGCCCGAATCCCTCAGTGGGGCTACCGCCGAGGCCCTGGAGATCCTAGGCATCGACGAGGCGACCCTGGAATCCCACCGGGATACGGCCCTGGAAGCGCTTGAAATGGACAAGTCGCTCATCGCGGACTTCTGACATGATCACCTCCGATCTCATTCGACAGCGGGTACGGGACCTCCCCACCCTCCCCACCACGGTGGTCGGGTTGGGACAGGCCGTGGAGGACGAACGCTGCACGGTGGATCGGATTCTGGGAATTCTCTCGAAGGATCCAGGGCTCTCCGCGGCTATGTTACGCCTAGCCAATTCCGTGGCCTACTCCGGGGATGGGCAGGTGAGCGATCTGCGAGCGGCCGTGCTGCGTCTGGGTTTCGACGCCATCCTGAATCTGGGGCGCACGGCATCCATCATCCGCAATTTCAGGGATTCGACGCACCTGGACCCCATTCAGCTCTGGCAGCACTCCGTGGCCGTGGCCCTCACGGCCAAGGCCATCTGTCGCCTCCAGGGGAATTCCTACCTGGGGGAGACGGCCTTCCTGGCGGGCCTGCTCCACGACATTGGGAAGATCGCCCTGGATCACTGTTTCTCCGACGAGTACGCCCCAGTGGTGGAAGCCTCTCAGAGGGGAGAATTCATCGTGGAGGCCGAACAGCGCCTGCTGGGCATCACCCACGCCCAGGTGGGCGCCATGGTGGCCGAGAACTGGAGCTTCCCTGGGGATTTCGTGGAAGCCATCAGGGATCACCACGCGCCGCCCCAGGGCATCCTGCTTCCCAATCTGATCTACCTCAGCGATCTGCTGGTGCGCACGCGGATCCCCAATGGGCCCGGAGACGAGTCGCTGGTGGTGGCGCTGGAGGAATTGCCCGCCTTCTACGAGATCTTTAAACCCGATATGGATTTCGATCTGGAACGTCTCACCTTCAGCATCGACGACGAACTCGATCACGCCATCGCCTTTGTTCAACTCGCCTTTCAGGATTGAAAGAAGCCCCCCCACATGGATCCCATTCGCGTCCTGATCGTCGATGACAGCCCCTTCATGCGGAAGGCCCTGGAGCGCATGCTGGTGGCCGCCGAGGACATCCAGGTGGTGGGCACGGCCCGGGATGGCCTGGACGCACTCGAGAAGATCCCCGAACTCAAACCCGATATCGTCACCTTGGATGTCGAGATGCCGCGGATGGACGGGCTGGCCTGTCTCAAGCGGATCATGGTGGAGCATCCCCTGCCGGTGCTCATGGTCTCCAGCCTCACCCAGGAAGGGGCTCAGGCCACCCTGGATGCCTTGGCGGCGGGCGCCCTGGACTTCATTCCCAAGGAATCCAGCTTGGCTTCGGGCAGCATCCTGCAGATCCAGCGGGATCTCCAGGAGAAGGTGCGGAAGCTGGCCCGGAGTCCCCGCTTCCGTAAACCCAGCCTCAAGCCCCCCACGCCGCCCGCACCTCCCCGGCCCGGAGTCGCGCTCGTCCGTCCCGCCTTCAGTGGCGTGATCGCCGGGCATCCCATGGCGGAACTGCTGACCATCGGATGCTCCACGGGGGGGCCGAAGGCCCTCCAGGATCTCCTGCCCGCCCTCCCCAAGGGGCTGCCGGTGCCCTGCCTCATCGTCCAGCACATGCCCGCCAGCTTCACCAAGCCTTTCGCCGAGCGTCTCAACGGCCTCTGCCAGGTGGAGGTCAAGGAGGCCGAGCACGGAGAGACGATCCGGCCAGGCACTGTCTACATCGCTCCCGGGGGCATCCACCTGAATTACAGGCTGCGCGGCACCCAGGCCATCATCGAACTCAATGCCGAACCCGCCGAGAGCCTGCACAAACCCTCGGTGGATGCCATGTTCCAGAGCATCGCCCAGGAATGCTCCAAACAGGTGTTGGCCATGATCCTCACGGGCATGGGCAGCGATGGGGCCAAGGGCATGCAGATGCTCAAGGCCAAGGGCTCCCACACCCTGGCCGAGGCCGAGGAGAGCTGCATCGTCTACGGCATGCCCCGGGCCGCCTTCGAACGCGGCTGTGTGGATCAGGTCGCGCCCCTCCAGGAGATGGCGGGCATCATCAGGCGGCACTTCGGGGTATGAACCCCATGGCTATGGACCCCATCACCTCACCCATCCCCAATCTTGCGGCCATCCTCCAGACCCTGCAGCTGCCCTCTGCGGAACTCGAGGCCCTGTTCCAGTCGGTGGGACAGGAATTGAGCGTGCTCTTCCTGAGTCAGAGTGCCGAGGGCGCCAAACTGGAGCTGCCCGGCGGCCGTGTGGTGACGGTGCAGGGGGAACTGCCCTTCCCGGAGGGAACGCAATTGCGGGTGCGCGTGGAGGCCGATGGGGGAACCCTGAAGTTGCAGACCCTCGAGGCCCGGCCTCCGGGAACTCCTGCCGTGCTGGCGCCCCTCGTGCAGGGCGAGGCGACGGCCCTAACGGCGCGGCTCCTCCAGACCTCGCCGGCGCCTGAACTTGCGCCCCTCATCCACCTGCTGCAGATCCTGGGCGGCGCCCCCCAAGAACCTCCGGCCCCATCCCCCTCTTCCGGGGCGCTCCCGGTGGTGCTCCCTCCCACCCCTGTGCTCGCCAGGGCCATCGCCGCCCTGCCAACGGAGCTGCGTGCCAGCCTGGCGCGGGTGCTGAGCGCCCCTGATGCGACTCCGGAGACTCTTGCTGCCAGGCTCCCGACGCTGGCCGAAGGTGCCACGGTGGCGGTGCGGGAAGGCCTGAAGGAGGTGCTGGCAAGCCTGGAAGAGGGACGAACAGCCCCCCTTGTCCAGGCTGCCACTGCTGATGAAATCCTGGCGAATTTCCAGGGGCTCATGCAACGGGTTGAGATTCCCCAGGATCACCGCAGCGCCCTGGACGGCTGGATCCGGAGCCTGCTCTCCCGGAGCGCGCCGGAGGCTGCGGCCCCTCCCTCCTCCCAGCCCCTCCGGGCGGTCAAGGGAGAGCCCCTTCTCCCCTCGCGCCTGCTGACTCAGGCCGAAACCACCCGGGTTCAAGAGGCCGTGAATGCCCACGCGGGTCCCGCAGTCCAGGTTCCGGAAGCCTGGGAGGCCTGGCTCAAGGGCAGCATGCGCGCCCTGGCCGATCCCGAGGTCTCGCCCAGAGAGGCGCCCTTCCACGCCCTCCAGGCCCAGGAGGGCACGGCCTTCTTCGAGATTCCCCTCCCCTGGGTGGGGAGCAGCCCTCTCCAGATGTGGGTGGAGGAGGATGCTTCCGGGAAAAGCGCGCCGGGCCAGGAACAGACCTGTCGCGTGCTGCTTTCGTTGAATCTCAGCCACCTGGGGGAGACCCGCGTGGGCCTTCAGAGCTCGGGGAACGCGCTCTCTGTGCGCATCTGGACCGAACAGCCCGGAATGATGGAATCCCAGCGCGCTGATGTGGAGCGCGAACTGACGGAATCTGGCAAGGCCGTGAACCTGCGCATCCTGCCCTTAAGCCCCGGAGCCGATGATCTGAGGGCCCTGGTGGGGGGTACGAACCTGCACGCGATGGGGTGAGGAGGTCTCACCCCTTCTTCGCGAGCCGCTTCAGCAGGGCAGGGAGGCGGTTCAGGGCGGCCTGGGCCTCCATCCACTGGCGGTGAGGGCGGGCCAGGTAGCCGCTGACGAAGCTGCCTTCGGGCAGATCCTTGGCCACCATGCTATTGCCGCTGACGATGCTGCGGCTGCCGATGTGGATGTGGCCCGCCGTGCCCACCTTGCCGCCATGGTCACGTAGTCGCCCAGGGTGGTGGAGCCCGATATCCCCGTCTGGCTGACGATGAGACAGTGCTCGCCGACCTGGACGTTGTGGGCGATCTGGCAGAGATTGTCGATTTTCGTGCCCTTGCGCACGCGGGTGGGGCCCAGGGCGCCGCGGTCGATGGTGACGCAGGCGCCGATCTCCACATCGTCGCCCACCTCCACGAAGCCCACCTGGGGCACCTTCTCGTGGCGGCCATTCACCATCACGTAGCCGAAGCCGTCGCTGCCCAGGACGGAGTTGGCGTGGATCCGCACGCGGTTCCCCAGGTGCGTGCGGCGATAGAGCACGACGCCGCTGAAGAGTTCGCAGCCGTCGGCGAGCACGCAGTCCTCGGCGATGCGGACGCCGGGATGGAGCACGCAACCCGCGCCCAGCACGGTGCGGGCGCCGATGCTGACGCCGGGGCCGACGCGGCAGCCTTCCCCGAGCCTGGCGCTGGGGTCGATGGGGGCTTCCGACCAGACGGGCTCGGGCTCGGGGTGCAGCAGGCCCACGGCCTGGGCGAAGCCCCAGTAGGGGTTATCCATCACCAGTCGTGGGTGGTCGCCCAGATCGGTCCGGGGATCGGCCAGGATCAGGCCCGCGGCGCTCTGGAGGGCCAGGGCATGGTATTTGGTGTTGGCGAGGAAACTGACCGCATCAGGCTCGGCCTCGTCGAGAGGCATCACGCGGGTGAGCCTGCGCTCCGGCGGGCAGTTCTGCAGGGCGCCCCCTAAGCGTTCCGCCAGTGCCTGGGCCGTGAGCGTGATCTGGAACATGAAGACCTCCGGGCTCCAGTATAGGAGGGCCGCTTTCGAGATGGAGGTTCACCGGCCCTTGGGGGGCTCCTCGGGCGCCTTGGCGGGCGCCAGGCGCAGGCCGAGCTGCTGCCTCAGACCCAGGTTGTCCTCCAGGCACCACCATTCACGGATCAGTCCCTTCTCGATGCGCAGGAAGTGGACGCCTGCGTAGGCGATATGCCTTCCGGAGGCTGGCGCCCCCTCGTAATCGCCGCGTTGGGTGCCCTCGCAGGTTACACGGACGGCCAGCCAATCGCCCTCGGCCAGGATCAGATGCAGGGTGTGGGTGGCGTCCGGGAAGGCCTTCCAGTAATCCTTCAGGAAGACCATGAGTTCTGCGGGCCTCAGGGGTTCCGGCATTCCGACGATCTGGATATTCGCCTCCTCGGGCAGCAGTTCCCGAAGCCGCCCGTCATTCTGCCGGTCCAGGGCCGTGAAGACCTCCCAGAGGATCTGCTTGTTGGCCGCCTCCGGATCCGCGGCTCGCGCGGAGCCGGGGGCCAGCATCAGGGCAAATGCCAGCAGGGGCAAGAGGGTGTGGGCGGAAAGGCGCGGGATCATGGCTTCTCCTTCAGCGGCAGCCGCCCCATTTCGGAATAGGGGAAGGCGCGGAAACCCTTGGCACATCCTTCTGGCCATGGATCTCCCGAGGGAACAAGGGCCGGATGCCGTGGGCGAAATATAGGGCTTAGGAAAAATAAGGCAATATGGTTTGAATCCGAAGACCTTGCCCAGGCCGCTTCCTCTTTCCGAGAGCCCGGCTCCCGGTGACAATTGGAGGTCGGCCCTCGGCGACAATGGGAGGAGCCGGACCCAGCCCCTACCTGGAGTGACATGCATCCCATCCTGTTCCGCATCGGTTCCTTTGAGGTTGGCACCTACGGCCTGCTGCTGACCCTCGGCTTCTTCGCCGCGCTGTGGCTGGCCATGCGCATGGGGAGGCGGGATGGCCTTGCCCCGGAGGCCCTCTCCGATCTCAGCATCGCGGTGCTCATCGGCGGCATCCTGGGCTCGAAGCTATTGATGATCATCGTCGATGTCATCCACGGCGAAAGCCTGAGCCAGGTGTTTGATTTCGCCACCCTGCGGGCGGGAGGCGCGGTGCACGGCGGCATCATCCTGGGTACGGTCGTGTTCTTCTGGCGGATCCGCAAGCTCAAGCTGTCCTTGCCCTTGACCATGGACGCGCTGGCCCCAGCGCTGGCCCTGGGACAGGCCATCGGGCGTCTGGGCTGTTTTTCGGCGGGCTGCTGCTATGGCACCGCATGCCATGTGCCCTGGGCCGTCACCTTCACGAGCCTCGAGGCCCAAACGCTCTCGGGCACGCCCCTGTTTGCGCCCCTGCATCCGGTTCAGCTCTACACCTGCATGGTGGAGCTGCTCATCGCCGGTATCCTGGTGCTCCTTTACCGGCGCCGGGCCTTCCAGGGCCAGATCGCGGCCGTCTTCTTCATCCTGGAAGGCCTGGGGCGCATCCTCCTCGAAATCTGGCGCGGGGATCTGGACCGGGGCGTGTGGTTCGGCCTCTCCTGGCTTTCCACCGGGCGTCTCACGGGCCTGGCCTTCATCCTCTTCGGGGTGGGGCTGGCGTGGTGGTTCAGGCGGAGGCAGTTGCGGGAAATGGCCGCGCACGCCAAATGATGGGGGTCCCTGTGGGAGCCGCGTCCACCCATCCCGGGTGTGAATCGAACAGCGCAGGAGGGACCCTGCGGATCCATTCATGACGCTGCCCATGAAAGGGATCTGATTTTCCTCCTTCTTTTCTCCGTGTTCTTCGTGCCTCCGTGGTGCAATGCTTTTCCTCCCCTTCTCGAAAGCAGGTCCGCATGTCCGTTTGCCATTCCATTGAAATCGAAGCCCCGCGCCTGGACCGCTTCCTCACGGCCGCCCATCCCGAGATCGGGCGCTCGCGCTGGGAGGCCTGGATCCGGGAGGGCCGGGTCCTGGTGAATGGCCTGCCCGCCACAAAACCTGGAACCCGGTTGCGTGTGGGGGCGACGGTGGAGACCGAACTGCCGGAACTGGCGCCGCCCTGCCTGCATCTGGAGCCCGAGGACCTGGATCTGCCCACCCTCTTCGAGGACGACCGGCTCTGGATCCTGGATAAGCCTGCGGGAATCGTGGCCCATCCGGGCCCTGGGCATCCGACAGGGACTGTCGTGAACGCCCTGCTCTGGCGCCTGCGCGCCCAGGCCAAGGATCTGGCCATCGCGAAAGATGCCGAAGAGGCCGAGGGGGCCGATGAGGATTTCGCCGCGCCCCTCTGGCCCGGTCTCGTCCATCGCCTGGACCGCTTCACTACGGGCTGTCTAGTCACCACCAAGGACGCCGAGGCCCAGGCCAATCTCCAGGCCCAGTTCAAGATCCGCAGCGTGGATAAGCGCTACCTGGCTCTCGTGCGCATGAGCCGCAAACTGCCGGAGCTGGGTTCCCTGCTGGTGGATCAGCCCCTGGCCCGCCACCGGGTGGAGCGCACGCGAATGACCATCACGCCCACGGGCCGCCCCTCCCAGACCCGGGTGAAGGTGCTGGCCAAGGCCGCCGGGCTGGCCTTGGTGGAATGCGAGTTGCTGACGGGCCGCACGCACCAGATCCGTGTGCACCTCTCCCACTTGGGCGCGCCCATCCTGGGAGATCCTCTCTACGGCGGCATGACCCGCTGGCAGGACGCGGATAAGCGGCCGATCCTCTGCGAGCACCCCATGCTCCACGCCTGGAAACTGGAGCTGGATCATCCCGGCGATGGGCATCGCATCCACGTCACAGCCCCGCTGCCGGAGCCCTTCCTGGCCCTCCTGGAGCGGCTGGAGATCCCGCTGCCGGTCTGATCTAAGCCGCTGTGCAGGAATGACTCCTAATCCACCCTCACCGTCGCCGTCACGCTGACGGAGGTATCCAGCGTCGAGGTGGCGATGACGTGGTAGATGCCGGATTGGCCGGGAGCCAGGTACTGGCCTTCCGACGAGATCTGGCCGCCCCCTGTTTCCTCGATGGACCAGGTGACGGTATTGCGGGGAAGGCCCTTCATGTGCACCGCGAAGCCCTGGGTTCCCCCCGGGAAAAGGGTGGCCGTGGAAGGTTCGATGCGGGGATCGGCGAGGACTCGCACTTCCATGATCTGTTTCAGGTGGGAGCCATCGGGCCGCGTGGCCCGGGCCACCAAGTGATAGGTGCCCGCAGAGGGGGGCGCCACGTAGGTGATATTGAAACCCCGGCTGTGGGTGAAGCCGCCGCCGTGGAGTTCCTGCACTTCCCATTCGGGTTCGGTGGCCAAATCTTCCATGGCCTGGGCGGAAATCGCCAGGCTCTCCCCCACCCGTCCCACGGGGGCCGGGGGAGTGATTGCCAGGCCTTCGTTGGGGTTGCCGGATCCGCATCCGAGGGCTGTCAGGGACAGGGCGAGGACGAACCAGAGGGCAGGGCGGGGATTCCAGACCATGGCCCATGATCGCACCCCGGGGTTCCCCGTGCAAAATGCCCCTCCGAGTGCATACTTGCCGAATTCCCCGAGGCGCCAAGATGAGTCTTTCCCTGTTGGAACCCTCCTGGCTGGATCCCTGGATGCGTCATCCGGCCTTCCTCTACCCCATCGGGTTCGGTCTCCTCATGCTGCTCTGCATCGCCTTCCTCCAGTTCCGGGATCTGCCCAGCCGCCGGAGGGCCCGAGGCAAGAGCACCCTGGATCCCGGTCAACTGGAGGAACTCATGCTGGGGACGCCTCCCGCCATCCTGGATCTCCGCAGCGAGGAAGCCTATCGGGGGAAGCACGGCCATATCCGCTATGCGGTCAATATCCCCTTCTCCCAGCTCCAGCAGCGCCTCGATGAACTCGATACCAGCCATCCGCGCCCCATCGTACTGGTGGACGAGAATGATGTGCTCTCCCACCAGGCTTTTCCCCTGGTGGCGGCCCGGGGCCACACCTGGATTTATGTGCTGAGGGGTGGCATGAAGGCCTGGCGGCGGGCCAGGCTCCCGACCTACGGGTTCCAGGGGGGAACCAAAGCCTGAAGACGCCATCTTGCCTGATCCCCTGGGGGGGCTCACCATGAAACCGCAAAACCGATTTTGGGAGCGTCCCATGTTGAAAGCTCTTTCTCCCATTCTCTTGAGCGCCTTGGCTTTTCTGGGCTGCTCCAGCGGAGACGATCATCCCGATCATCCCTTCTCAGGCTTCATCACCCAGTCCGTGATGGTGGCCAACCTGGATGGTACGACTTCGGGTATTGTCCGAAACGGCCTGGATATCCTCACGGCCAATGCGGTCTTCCAGGAGGGGGCCAGCGCCCCAGGTTTCCTGACCACCCGCCTCCAGGATCCCGCCACCCCAGGCAGCTTCCTGGATCCCCTGCGCAGCGATACAGGCAACGATCCCTTGGCCATCGCGGTGGGGGACGTGGATGGGGACGGCCGTCCGGACGTCGTGGTGGCCAACTACCGAGCGGATTCCGGCGCCTATGCGGTGAATGTGCATCTCCAGTCCACGACCGCGGCTGGGACCTTCCTGGCGCCCCTGAGGCTTTCCGTGGGCGCCCACCAACCCCTGGATGTGGCCCTGGCCGATCTCCGGAATGAGAATCGGCTGGATATCGTGGTGGCCGCTCGTGGCGGGCACGATGTGCTGGTCTTCTTCCATGACACGGTGCCGGGGACTTTCCTCTCCCCCGTCTCCATTCCCCTGAGCGCCGATCCCGCCTCCATTGCCGTGGCGAACCTGACCGGTAGCGGCGCGCCGGATATCGTGGTGGCCCTGGCCAGTGGCAAGGTGGCCGTGCTGCGCCCTGGCGCCGCGGTCAGCATCTTCCAGACCCCCGTGGAATACCTGACGGGTGAGGATCCCGCCGCCGTCAAGGTGGTCGATCTCGACCAGGACGGCCACCCCGATATCCTCACGGCCAACTATGCCAACGGTACAGGGGGCCTGAGTCTGCTGCGCCAGGATCCCCTGAATCCGGGCACCTTCCTGGCCGCCGTCACCTATGACACAGGCGACTACGCTTCGGCTTCCCTGGCCATCGGCGACCTGGATGGCGATGGCCATCCGGATGTGGTGGTGGCCAATGCCGGGCTGCCTGGTTGCCCGGGCACGGTGGCGGTCTTCCGGCAGGATTCCGCTCATCTCGGCACGCTGCTGGCGCCGGATCTCTACCGCGGCTACGTTGGACCCCTCTCCGTGGCCATCGCCGATCTCAAGGGCGACGGCCATCCCGCCCTGGTGGTGGCGGATGGCAGCCCCGCCATCCGCTGGCCGGATCCCGCCCAGTCGGGGATGTTCCTGGCCCCCGTCTGGCTGAAGCAGTAGGAGGGGGGAATCCTCGCGGTTCCATCTCGGGGGCACCAAGCCTGTGCCGCGCCACCGCCTGACGGCGGTCGGCTACTGGAAATGCAGAATCCGGGTTCAAGGCAGGTGCCGGGCTTCGTCGGGCAGATCCAGGGCCAGGGTGCCGCCGGGATTCATGAGGTTGTGGGGATCCAGGTGCCGCTTGATGGCCCGGAAGAGTTCGAGCTGGGGCCTGCCCAGCTGGCCTTCCAGCCAGGGGGCGGTCATCTTGCCGATGCCGTGGTGGTGGCTCATGGAGGCCCCTTCCCGCTGGATGGCGTCCAGGATGCCGGACTGGTAGGCCAGGTACTCGGGAATGGCGTCCATCTTGGCGATGAAGATGAAGTAGAGGTTGGCCCCCTGGGGATAGCAGTGGGACATGTGGGTCATGCAGATGGTTTGGGGTCGGGCCTTGCAGAATTCGCGCACCCTTCGGTGGACCCGCTCCAGGTTGTCCCAGGTGACGGTGCACTCCAGGGTGTCGATGAGGATGCCGTAGTCCTGGAGGTCCTCCCGCAGGTAGGGATCCCGGAATCGCCCATGCTCCCAGGCGCGCGTCACCCAGCCGGTGGTGGGGAGGGCCCCGTGGCGCCGGCAGGTGCGACCCACCATCCTCCGCACATGCTTGGCAAAGCCCCGCTCCCCGTCCGTGGAGCCGATGAGGAGGCAGCGCTGCCCCGGTTTCATGCCGAAGGCTCCCAGGGCGGCCTCCACCAGGGGGCCCTCGACGCCGTAGAGCTTGAGGGCCACATCCGTCTCCTCGGGATCCGAGAGCCGGAACACGGAGGGGAACCCGAACTGGTCCTGCATCACCTCCCGCACGGCGGACTGGGCCGAGGCCCAGTCCGGGAAGATGTAGCTGAATCGGCAGCGGTTCTCTGGCATGAGGGGGCAGATCCTCAGGGTCACTTCCGTGAGCACGCCGAAGGCCCCCTCGCTGCCCATGAGGATCTGGTCCGTGTCGGGCCCCGTGGCCGAGGCGGGATGCTCCTCTGTGCGGATCACGCCGACCGGCGTGACGACTTCCTGGGCCAGGACCATGTCCTCGATCTTGCCGTAGTACGTGGAATTCTGGCCCGCCCCTCGGGTGACCACCCAGCCCCCCACCGTGGAGAATTCGAAGGATTGGGGGAAGTGCCCGCAGGTGTAAGGGTGCCTGGCGCCGTAGAGATCCATGGCCGCGTTCAGGACCTTCTCCAGCTCCGGCCCGTACATTCCGGCTTCGACGGTGATGGTCTGATTCTTCTCGTTGAACCGGACCACCTTGTTCATGTGGACTCGCAGATCCAGGGTGACGCCGCCCTTCATGCACTCCAGGCCCCGGGTCACGGAGGAACCGCCCCCCAAGGCCACCATGGGATGAGGTGACGGGAGCAGTAGTCCACGATCCGCACTACGTCATGGCGGTCCCTGGGGTAGAGCACGGCATCGGGTAGGTTCTCGGCGATGCCTTCCCGGAGCCGCAGGAGATCCAGCATGGTCTTGCCATAGGCCGCCGCCAGCCGGGTGTATTCGTCGGTGCAGACATTCTCGGCCCCCAGAATGCCTGTGAAGTCGGCGAGCACCTCGGGTGAGAACCTCGTGGGCGCCTTGAAATCCGTGGGTTCCAGGCCCATCTTCCGGGGCGTCTGGAAATCCTCGTCGGTCATGTCGAAGACCCGCTTCAGCATGCGGAAGAGGCGTGGGTTGGGATGCTTGAACTCCCCCGGGGCCCCCCATTTGAGGATGGAACGCCAGGAGCGTTCGGGAGGAATCTCTTCGAACCAGCGGGGGCGGAATTCAGCGGAATTCGACATGGGAATGCCTTTCTTCATCGTTCGTCCGAGGCCCGTTCCGGGTAGTTGAGGATCGAGCGGATCTCGTCGTAGATGGGTCGGAGTCGCCTGAAGAGCCGCAGGTAGACCCGTTTGTAGAGCTGCTGGTACAGCTCCGCGTGCTCGGGATTGGGCGCGTAGGTCCTGCCGTTGCGGACCATGGCCCGGACGGCCTCGGGAATGGAGCCGTAGAGGCCCACCCCCGCGGCCGTGATGATGGCTGCGCCCAGACCAGCGGTCTCGAAGGTCTCCCCGGAGGTGAGTTCCCGGCCAAAGATATCGGCGGTGATCTGGCAGATTTCATCGGATTGGGTAGCGCCCCCCGAAATGCCGATCCGGGTGATCTTCACGCGCCCGGTCTTCTCGATCTTCTCCAGGCCCTCCCTCAGGGCGAATCCCAGGCCCTCGATGACCGAGCGGTAGAGGTAGGCCCGGGTGTGGACATCGCCGAAGCCCACCACGGCACCTTTGGCCATGGGAAGCTTGAGGCTGGGACCCCAGTGGGGGAGGGTCATGAGCCCCATGGAACCCGGAGGAACCTCCTTGAGGTAGCGGTCCAGGATCACCTCCGGGGCCAGCCCCTTGTCCAGGGCCTCCTGCACTTCCAGGGGCGCGAACTCCCGCTTGAACCAGCTGATCATCCAGTAGCCCCGGAAGATCTCCACCTCGGGGTTGTAGTGGCCCGGCATGGCCGCCGGGTAGGGGGGCATGAAGGCGAGGGGCTCGAAATAGCGTCGGCTGGTGGTCTGGACCGAGGCGGTGGTCCCAAACGAGATGCTGCCCATGGTCTCGCAGGTGCAGCCGATACCCATGGTCTCGCAGCCCTTGTCCGAGGCGCAGGCGATGACCGGCAGGCCCTCGGGGATGCCCGTCTGCTCGGAGGCTTCGCGCGTGATACGCCCGATGGGGCTCCCTGCGCTCACCAGTTCGGGCAGCTTCGTAGGTTCGATGGGGAAGAGCAGGGCCGCCAGTTCCCTCTTGCGGCACCAGCGCATGGCCTTGTAGTTGAAGGGGATGTGGCCGATCTGGGAGGCGATGGAATCCTTGAATTCCCCCGTGAGATGGTGGTTGAGGAAACCCGATACCTGGAGGATCTTGGCGGTTCCCTCCCAGATCCCGGGCTGGTGCTGGCGCACCCAGTTCGCCTTCCCTTCCTGCTGGGTCTTTCTCACCGCCTCCAGCATGCCCACGGCCCCGAAGGCCAGGCGCCTCAGGAAACCCGGGTGGTAGACCGCACTGGCCTTGCGGGTATCGAGCCAGAGCAGCGCCGGGCGGATCGGCTCCCCGGCCTGGTCCACGAAGACCAGGGTATCCCGCTGAGTCGTGACCCCCACGCCCTGGATCCGGGAGAAGGCCTCGCCGGATCTGGCCCGGAGGGCCTTCGTGGCTTCGCAGAGCGTATTCCAGTACAGTCCCGCGTCCTGCTCGGCCCAGCCGGGATGGGCGCTGGAATAGGGTTCGTACTCGATCTTGACCTTATCGAGGAGCTGACCGTCCCTGGCAAAGAGGAGCGCCCGCAGGCTCTGCGTTCCGCAATCCAGGGCCAGAATCGTCGGTTCCATAGCATCCCCTCAGAAGAAGATCGTCCTTCGGATATAGCCCAGATACTGGCCCAGCTCCTGCTGCTTCTGCGCCTCGCTCCAGCCGTAGCTGTCGGTCATGAGGGCGGCCACGCGGGTGGCCAGCTGTGCCTGGAGCCTGTGGGAGACGAGCATCTGCATCTCGGTGCGGCGCAGCATCACGTCCACGAGATGGGGCGCGTTTTCGAAGGCGAGGATGTGGTGGATCTCCGCGGGGCAGTAAGGGTGCCCTTCCAGCAAAGGCAGCCCGGTGGCAGGGCTCTGCTGGATTTCCCGGAGGATCCCCAGGGCGCCCTGGCCGTACTGCTGGTGGAGGTGGCGCAGGACGCTTGGAGGGACGAGGCTGTCCAGTTCCAGGAGTTTCAGGAGCACCTCGAAGGCCTGCCAGGATAGCCCTGCCTTGTAGGGTCTGCGGGAGAAGTCCCGGCCCTTCTCCCGGCCCTTCAGGGGCCGGAGATAGCCTTTCCGCGAGCACTGGCTGAGCAGTTCCCAGGCCATGGTCCGGAAGGTCGTGAGCTTGCCTCCGGCGATGGTGAACAGGCCGTTGCCCCCGTCCTGGATCACGTGCCTGCGGGAAACGGCGGACTCGCCCCGGCCTTCTTCCCTGACGAGGGGGCGGATGCCGGCGTAGGTGGAGAGGATATCGTCGTAGTTCAGATGGGCCTGGGGGAACACGGTGTTGACCGTCCTCATGAGGTAGTCGCAGTCCTCCTTGTGGCAAAAGGGCTCATCCAGGTTGCCCGCGTAGTCGGTATCGGTGGTGCCAAGGACGGAGACCTCGCCGCGCCTGAGCACGAAGAAGAAGCGCCCGTCGTCGATGGAGCGGAGCCCGAAGGCCTCCCCGTTCCCCAGCCTGGCATTGGGAACCACCACGTGGACGCCCTTGGTGGGCCGGATCAGCTTCGAATCCTTCCCCGCCCGGGCGAGGGTCTCGTCGGTCCAGATGCCCGTGGCGTTCACCACGCAGGTGGCCTTGACCGTGAAGTGCTGGCCGGAACTCCGGTCCTCCACGTCCACGCCCTGGACCCGGCCATCCTCCAGGAGCACCCGCGCGACGCTTGCGTAGTTGAGGGCCACGGAGAGCCCCCCCGAGAGATCCCGGGCCTCCTTGATCGTCTCGAGGGTGAGCCGGGCATCGTCCACGTTGGTGTCGTAGTAGAGGCCCGCCAGGAGGAGCCCCTTGGTCCCGAGGGCGGGCTCCCGGGCAGCCATCTCGGCGGGCGTGAAGAAGCGGCGGGGCGCCACGTTCTTGAACCGGGAGAAGAGATTGGAGAGCAGGTCGTACAGCCGGAGTGCCAAGTGCACCTTGAAGGGGGTGTCCTTGCCGTTCCTGTAGGCGCAGTAGTAGAAGCCCAGGGGGCGCACCAGGTTGGGGAGGGCGTTGCGGAGCCAGTTGCGCTCCGTGGTGGATTCCCGCACCAGGCCGAATTCCTGCTGGGAGAGGTAGCGGATGCCTCCGTGGGCCAGCTTGGAGGAACGGCTGGAGGTGCCGAAGGCGAAATCCTCCTTGTCCAGGAGCAGGAAGGAGATGCCCCTCAGGGCGGCCTCCCGGGCGATGCCGGCCCCGGTGATGCCGCCGCCAATGATGACCAGCTCGAAGTCCCGGGTCCTGGCCTGGGCCAGGGCCTCGGCCCGATCCCGGGCGCTCCAGGAGAGGGGCTTGCCCTCTACATGGAAATCCGCACTGCGCGGGCCTTTCATCGGATCCCCCCCCCCGAACGTGCGGGCAGTTGCGTGAATTCCAGCGGATACAGATCCGTGCGCATGGTGAAACTGACGGCGTAGTAGATATGCCGCTTCCGGTCCAGGACCCGCTCCACGCGAACGGCCTGCCTGCTCCCCAGCGCTCCGGCGAGGTCCCTGTCGGCCTTCAATCGGAAATCCAGGGCCTGGAGGCGGTTCCTCACCCGATCCGGGGACAGGCGATACCTGGAGGTCATCAGGTCGTGGAGGGAACCTTTGAAGTCCACCGCTTCGAGCCCCGGGAACACGCTCTCCCGGAAATAGGAGATCTCCACGGCCCAGGTTTGATCCCGGCTCATGCGCAGGCGCTTCAGCCGGAAGACGCGGGCGTCCTCGCCAAAGGCGTTCCGGAGGAAGGTCGACGGGATTTCCCTGGGGGGGATCCACCCGGATTCCAGCACGACATTCTTCACGGGCAGGTGCGAATGGGCCAGTTCCTCCGTGATGGAGAGGGCATCGGAGAGGGGATTGAAGGAGAGCGCCGCATCCACGAAGGTCCCCTTGCCGTGGATCCGGTAGAGCAGGCCCTCCGCTTCCAGGGCGGCCAGGGCCTTGCGGACCGTCTCCCGGCTGGCCCCGAAGAGCATGGCCAGTTCTGGCTCCGAGGGAATCCGGCTCTCCCATTCCCCGGTCTCGATCCTCAAACGGATGCCTTCCCGGATGGAAGCGGCGAGGGTGGTTTTCATGGAAGGCTGCCTTTGGGGTATTGTCTAGACAAGTATACTTCTTGATTTCCCCTGTCAATGCGTATTCTGGAGGAAACCCGGATGCGCCATGACCCGATCCCATCAATCGCACGTCCTCATCACCGAAGGGGGACGCGTCAACTTCGGCTGCTTCGACGGCCCCATCCACTTCAACCCGGAGGCCTTCCGTCTCCGGAACTTCTTCGGCCGGGAGCTCACGGGGTTGCGCAAGAGGTTCGCTCTTGGGGCCTTCAACTACCTGGGCATCGTGGGAGAGGATTTCCTGCTTGGCCTGGCCGCCGTGCAACTGGGATACGCGGCCAATGTGTTCGGCTACCTCTTCGATTTCCGCACGGGGGAGCTCTTCGAGGGTGCCGCCAAGGCCCTCTCATCCAGGCTTTCCTTTCCACTGAACCCCGACGAATCCGTGATCGAATTCCAGGGCTCCGGGTGCTGGCTCCGTATCGATAAATCCCACGATCGGGGGCTCCTGGATGTGGAAGCCAGCTTCGGGAAGCGCCTCTGCGTGGAGGGGACCTTCCCCTACGGTTTCGGCCACAAGCCTCTGCGGGTGGTGAATCCCAGCTGCGGCGATCCCAATCGGTTCACCTTCACGGAAAAGTGTTCCCCCCTGCGTCCAGAATCCCTCTCCGTGCGCTTCGACGGCGCGCCTCGGGAGTTCGATCTGGCCCGCACGACGGCCCTCTACGATTGGTCCTGCGGGTACTTCAACCGCCACACCAACTGGCTCTGGGCCGCCCTCTGCGGCCTGCTGCCCGACGGCACCCCCGTGGGCGCCAATTTCGCGGCCCTGGTCAACGAGTCCTACTATCCGGAAAACGCCTTCTGGATCGGCCCAGAGCGCACCCGGATCCCCTGTGTGATCTTCCAGTACGACCCGGAGAACCCCTACGCGGAGGATTGGCGGATCTTCACCGAGGATGGCCGGGTGGAGCTGCGCTTCAAGCCCCTGGGGGAACGGGCCGAGAAGACCAGCCTGCCCTTCCTCAGGGTCAACTTCCGCCAGTTCTTCGGGGAATTTTCCGGAAGCCTGACCGGGGAAGGTGGACGCACCATTCAGCTGGACCGGATGAAGGGCCTCACGGAGATCCATCTATCGGTGTGGTGAGGCCGCCTACCTCAGGATCCACTTCACGATCCCCAGCTTGCCCGCATAGGGTGCGTAGCGCAGGGGCACGTCCAGCCAGGTGGCCTTCTTGAGGATGGAGCGCCGGTGGGAGAAGGCCTCGAAGCTGTACCAGCCGTGGTAGCCGCCCATGCCGCTGCCGCCCACGCCCCCGAAGGGCATGGCGTGATTGGCCAGATGGGCCACCACCTCGTTGATGCAGCCCCCTCCCGAAGAGGTGCGGGAGAGCAGGTATTCCTGGCTGCGGCGACTGCCCGAGAAGAAGTAGAAGGCCAGGGGCTTGGGACGGGAGTTCACCAGGGCGATGACTTGCTCGAGGGACTCGAAGGTGAGCACGGGCAGGATGGGTCCGAAGATCTCCTCCTGCATGACCGGGTCTTCCAGGCTGGCCGGTTCCAGCAGGGTCGGCGCCACGTAGCGCTCGCCTTCGATCACCTCGCCTCCGCACAGGACAGTGCCTGTGGAAAGCATCCGTTTCAGGTGGGCCATCTGCTTGTCGTTGATGATGCGGGCGAAATCGGGGCTCTGCAGGGGCTCCTCCCCGTACATGCGGGTGATGGCCTGCTTCAGTCCTGCCACCAGGGCTTCCTTCACGGAGCGGTGGACCAGCAGGTAGTCCGGGGCCACGCAGGTCTGGCCTGCGTTCAGGAACTTCCCCCAGGCGATGCGCCGGGCGGCAATCTCCAGGTTCGCGTCCGCGTCCACGATGCACGGGCTCTTGCCGCCCAGTTCTAGCGACACAGGCGTGAGATGGCGGGAGGCCTTCTCCATCACCAGGCTCCCCAGGGCGGGGCTCCCGGTGAAAAAGATCGTATCGAAGCGTTCCTCCAGGAGGGCTTGGATGACGGTGCGGCCTCCCGTGAAGACGGCGATGTACCGGGGTTCGAAGACCTCCCGGATCATGTCGGCGATGGCCTGGGCCGTGTGGGTGGTGTAGTCGGCGGGCTTGAGGATGGCGCAATTGCCTGCGGAAATGGCCCCCACCAGGGGGTTGATGAGGAGCTGGAAGGGGTAGTTCCAGGGGGCGATGATGAGGGCGACCCCATAGGGCTCCCGGTAGATCCGGCTGCTGGAGGGGAAGTTCACCAGATCGCCCGCCACGCTTTCGGGTCGCATCCACTTCCGCAGATGCCGGCGGTGGAAGCGGATCTCCGAAAGGACCAGCCCGATTTCCGTGGCGTAGGATTCGAAGATCGGCTTGCGGAAATCCGCCTGCATGGCGGCGTACAGCCGCTGTTCGTGGGCGAGGATCGCCCTCTCGAGCTTTTTCAGGGCCTCGAGCCGGAAACCCAGTTCCTTCGTCTGGTGGGTGGCGAAGAAGGCCCGCTGGGCCTCGAGGGTCGTGTTGATCTCCATGGTCTCCCCCTGCCTACTTCAGCCCGACCTTGGCCTTGATGATGTCCACGGCCTTCCGGATCTCGTCGGAGCTGAGCCTGCCCTCCTTGAAGAAGAGTACCGAATTGTCCCGGTCCAGCACGATCACCGCGGAATTCTTGGGCTGGAGATTCCAGGCCGCCCGAGCGATGCCCAGGTCGTCCATCACATGGACGGCGTAGGGATGCCTGCGCTGGCTCTCCTCCAGGCGGCTCTTCCCCAGGCCCACGGTGCCCCACAAGGCGTCGTCCAGGTTGAGGATCGTGATGGTCTTGTAGGGGGCGTCCGGCGTGAACTCGGGCAGTTGGGCCGCGATGAGGGCATCGATATAGGCCTTGTTGAGATCGTCGACCCCCATGCGGGCGGCCAGGTGGTAGATGGTGCGGACCTTCCCGGCCCCCTCCCGGGAATTCCAGGCCCGGTAGCCGATCTCCCTGCCCGAAAGCACCATCCTCCTGTCGACCACCTTGGTGCGAGGCACCAGGAGGCCCTTCCTGGGGATCTGGATATCCGGCAGTTTCTGTCCAACCGTCACGGGGGCGCCCAGAGCGGGTAGCACCAGGAAGAGAGCGATCATGGATACGAGACTGAATCGATTCATCGCGTTGCCTCTGCTTCCACGTTGCCGCTGGCCACCACGGGAATGCCCACCCCCAGGGGATCGGCCAGCACTACCTGGCCTATTTTTACGGGAGCCTCCAGGATGATGCCCCGAAGCATCTCGGCCAGTTCCAGCACACGGTCCTTGGGCACGGGTTCCTCGGTCCAGACGGGCACGAGAGGGCTGACACCGTTACGCACCCTGACAAGCGTCGTGAGTGTCCGGCGGGGATCGGTGAGCTCACTCCGGACGTAGGTCTCCCCCAGCTTGCAGAAATTCCCCGTCAGATCCTGGATCTGTCCTTCCTCGTCCAGATCGAACCGCACCTCGCAGCCCCTGGGGCAGCGGATGCAGATGTAGGCGCGCGGGTCATTGGGCATGTGCGGCCTCCATCTCCACCACACGGAGTTCGAGGGTCTTCACCCCCGGCCCCATAGCCTCCAGCAGGGCTCCCACCTTGAATCGGTGGATCACCATCTCTGCGGGCCGGGCATAGGGTTCCTTGAAGCTGTGGAAGACCCGGAGGCCGTCCGTGAGGTCGAAGCGGACCTTCCGGTCGTAGACCCGATCCACCCGGAATTCCAGATGGATCTCCGTGTCCGAGGGCGCATCTCCATTGAGGGTCTGGGGGATGAGCGTGCGGACGCCCTGGCCCGGTATGAGGGCGATGGGCAGTGTGTCCCGTTCCGTCCTGCCCGCCGTGGCGTACGCAGCGGCCTCACGGCCCGCTGTCATGCCCGCCTTGCTCACGTAGTCCACGAGATCGTAGATGGCCACCACGTTCCCGGCCGCGAAGATCCCCGGGATGGAGGTTTCCATCCGCTCGTTCACCAGGGGACCGGAGGTGCGCTCGTCCAGGTTGACCCCGGCCTTGCGGGAGAGCTCGTTCTCGGGGATGAGTCCGATGGAGAGCAGCACCGTATCGCAGGCAATGATGGATTCGGTGCCCGGGATGGGGCGGAGCTCCCCGTCCACGCTCACGGTCTCCACGGCCTCCACCCGCTGTTTGCCCATGATCCGACGGATGGTGGTGGAAAGGGAGAGGGGGATGGCGTAGTCCTGGAGGCACTGCACGTAGTTGCGCCGGAGTCCCGTCAGGAAGGGCAGGGCCTCCAGCACGCACCTGACCTTCGCCCCCTCAAGGGTGAGGCGCCGCGCCATGATCATGCCGATATCCCCGGAACCCAGGATGACGAATTCCTTCCCGGGCATCAGTCCTTCCATGTTGACCAGGCGCTGCACGGTCCCGGCTGTGTAGACCCCCACCGGGCGCTCTCCCGCCACCCGGATCTGGGCGCGGGTGCGCTCCCGGCAGCCCATGGCCAGCACCACGGCTCCCGCCTGGATTTCTTGGAAGCCATTGGCGCTGCTGGTGGCGTAGAGGGTGCGGGAGGGCATCAGTTCCAATACTGTCGTATCCAGGCGCACATCGATGCCTCCCTCCCGCACCTGCTGGATGAAGAGATCGGCGTAATGGGGGCCGGGATAGTCCTTCTTGAAGAGCACCGATCCGAAGCCGTTGTGGATGCACTGGGGCAGGATGCCCCCCAGATCGCGGTTCCGCTCCAGGATGATGACCTTCTCGGCCCCGTGCCTGCGGGCCTCCACGGCCGCGGCCATGCCGGCTGGGCCGCCTCCGATGATGGCGACGTCACAGCGTTCCATGGGGGGCCTCCAGGTCCTTGGTGCCCCGGTGGATGAATTCCGAACCCGGGCCCTTCTTGGTCACGCTTGAGAGGGGAATGCCCAGCTCCCGGGACAGGATCTCCAGCACCCTCGGGTAGTCGAAGCCGCCCTGGCAGCGGCCGGTGCCCAGCCAGGTGCGCCGCTTCACCGCATCATAGGTGGTGGCCGGGATGGGGGAATGGATGGCGGCAATGATCTCCCCTTCGGTGATCTCCTCGCAGCGGCACACGATGCGGCCGTACGCGGGTTCCCGGGCGATGAGTTCCGCCTTTTCCCTGTGGGAGAGGGCGTGGTAGCGGGGAGAGGCCCTGCGCTCGGGTCGGAACTCCCAGCGGGGTCTCAGTTCCAGCCCCTCTTCCCGCAGGAGGTCCCGGACCAGGTCCGCGATGGCCGGGGCTGAGACGAAGCCTGGGGAATTGATGCCGAACACATTGATGAAACCCGGCGCCTCCCGGGGGGCCTCCACGGTGAAATCATCGGGCTCGGCGCAGGCTCGCAGCCCCGCGTACTGGGCCACGATGCCCTGGGTCCCCATGGAGGGGACCAGGCGCTTGGCATGGCCGAGAATCTCGTCCAGGCCTTCCGGAGTCGTCCCCCTCTCGTCCTGGCTTTCCACGAAGTTGGAGTTGGGGCCGATCATCACGTTGCCGTGGGTGGTGGTGGAGACGATGATCCCCTTCCCCTTCTCGCTGGGGGTGGGGAACAGGACATTGTTCAGGATGATCTCGCTCTGGTCATAGATGAGGTACTCGCCCCGCCGCAACTGGAGCTGGGTGGTGGATCCGGGAAGGGCGGCATTCAGCACCCGGGCGGCCCCGGCCCCGGCGCAGTTCACCGCGAAGCGGCAGGGGAAGGTGCCCCGGCTGGTCTTCACCGCGCTGATCCGGCCGTCCTTCCGCTCGAAGTCCTCGAAGGCGCAATTGAGCATCACCGTGACGCCATTGGCCACGGCGTTCTCCGCCGCGGCGATCACGGCCTGGAAGGGATCCACCACCCCGGCTGTGGGGGCGAAGAGTGCTCCGGCCACCGCAGGGTTGATGAGGGGCTCCCGTGTGAGCATTTCAGAGCGCTGGATGAGCCGAAGCCCGGGGACGCCGTTATCCAGTCCCTGCTTGAAGAGCCCTTCCAGGGTGGGCAGTTCCTCCTCCCCGATGGCCACCACGTAGCTGCCCGTGCGCCGCAGGGGGATATCCAGGTCCAGGCACAGGGTGTCCCAGGCCTTGTTGCCCGCCACGTTGAGCCTAGCTTTGAGGGATCCGGGTTTGGGATCGAAGCCCGCGTGGAGGATGGCGCTATTGGCCGAACTGGCGCCCATGCCGATATCGCATTCCTTCTCTAGCAGCAGCACCTTCAGATCGAAGCGGGAGAGCTGCCGAGCCACCATGGCCCCGACGATTCCTGCGCCGATGATGATCACGTCGAAAGCGTCACCCATTCATTCCTCCCAGCCCAGGCTGCGTTCGATGGCCTTCTGCCAACCGGCGCAGAGGCGCTCGCGGGTGGCGGTGTCCATGGAGGGCCGCCACTCCGCGGCCTTGGCCCAGTTGGCCCGAAGGGACGCCTCGTCCTTCCAGAAACCCACCGCGAGCCCTGCGGCGTAGGCCGCCCCCAGCGATGTCGTCTCCGCCACCACCGGCTGGATGACCGGCACACCCAGGATATCGGCCTGGAACTGCATCAGCAGGGAACTGGCGGTCATGCCCCCATCCACCTTCAGGGCCTTGAGGGAGACTCGGGAATCCTCCGCCATGGCCTGGAAGATATCCCGGGTCTGGTAGGCCGTGGCCTCCAGGATGGCCCGGGCGATATGGGCCCGGCCTGCGAAATGGGTGAGCCCGGCGATGATCCCCCGGGCATCCTTGCGCCAGTGGGGGGCGAAGAGCCCGGAGAAGGCCGGCACCACGTAGACCCCGCCGTTGTCGGGCACCCGGGCGGCCAGAACGTTGATCTCCGCGGCGCTGGTCACCAGTTCCATCTTGTCCCGGGCCCACTGGACCAGGGAGCCGGCGATGGCGATGGAGCCCTCCAGGGCG
Source organism: uncultured Holophaga sp. (assembly GCA_963664825.1). Classification (GTDB taxonomy): domain Bacteria; phylum Acidobacteriota; class Holophagae; order Holophagales; family Holophagaceae; genus JAYREN01. The sequence continues at coordinate 490,473 of OY761614.1, read as the reverse complement.
TAGCACACGGGGCGGTCGCCCATCTGATAGGCGATGGTGGTGAGCAGGCCGTGGCGGGAGGGCACCGCCTTCTCCCCGGTGTTCATGAGCAGGAAACAGCCCGTGCCGTACGTGTTCTTGGCCTCTCCGGGTTCGAAGCAGGCCTGGCCGAAGAGGGCCGCCTGCTGATCCCCCAGGTCCCCGCACACGGGCACGCCTTTCAGGGGAGCCACCTGCACCGTGCCATAGCCTCCCGGAGCGCTGGAGGGGCGCACGCTGGGCAGGATGGAGGCGGGAATTCCCTGGTCGGCCAGGAGACGCTCGTCCCATTCCAGGCGGTGGATGTTGTAGAGCATGGTCCGGCTGGCGTTGGAGGGATCGGTGACGTGGGCGCGGCCCCCCGTGAGATTCCAGATGATCCAGGTGTCCATGGTGCCGAAGAGCGCCCTCCCTTCCCGGGCGGCCTGGGCGGCTCCAGGCACGTTCGAGAGGATCCAGCGCAGCTTGGGCCCCGAGAAGTAGGTGGAGATGGGCAGTCCCGTGCGGCTGCGGATGGAGTCCATGCCGCACCGCGCCTCCAGCTCCGTGCAGAGATCGGCGGTGCGGGTGTCCTGCCAGACGATGGCGTTGTAGAGCGGCTTGCCCGTGGTCCGGTCCCACAGCATCGTGGTTTCCCGCTGGTTGGTGATGCCGATGCCCCCGATTTCCCGGGTCTGGACGCCGGATTGCAGCAGGGCGCGCTGGATCACTTCCTGGGTGTTGGCCCAGATCTCGAGGGGGTCGTGTTCCACCCACCCGGGCTGGGGATAGATCTGGCGGTGCTCCTTCTGGGCCGAGGCCTTGACCCGACCCTCTGAATCGAAGAGGACGAACCTCGTGCTCGTGGTCCCCTGATCGATGGCCCCCATGTATTTCATGGCCACATGCCCCCCGGCTAAGACAGGCGTTTCACGAATTCCACGCAGCGCTCCGCGATCAGATCCTTGTCGAAATCCATCGTGGCCACGTGGTACGAGTTCTCCAGCCAGACGATCTCCTTTTCGGCAGATCCCGCTTCCCGGTAGGTGATGTGGGCGTTCCGGGGGGAGAGCAGGTGGTCCTCCCGGGATTTGAAGATGAGCAGGGGCTGGGTCGTCCGGGGGAGATCCCGCCTGGCCATTCGGGCGAGACGGTAGATCTGGTGCACCCCGGCCAGGGGGGTTCGGTCGTAGGCGATCTCCTTCTCGGCCGGATCCTTGATGTCCGAGGCGATGGAAGGCACGGAGGCCACCAGATGCTTGATCAGGCCAGCCAGCGGCACGAGGCGGCTATTGAAGACCAGGGCGTGGTTGATGAGGACCACGCCTCGGATGGAGGGATCCTGCTGGGCCAGCCGGAGCGCCAGGGTTCCCCCCATGGAGAGCCCCATGGCGAAGACGGTGCTGCACCGGGCCTTCAGCCTGGCCAGGGCCACCTCCAGGTCCCGGAGCCAGTCCTCCGCGTCGAATTTCGGGATGTCTTCCCAGCGTGTTCCATGGCCCGACAGGCAGGGGCATTCCACGTTATACCCGGCCTCGGCCAGTTTCCGGGCGAGATGGATCACGCTGCTGGTGCTGCCGGTGAACCCGTGGGAAACCAAAATGCCGATATCCGAGGCCGATTGATGAGAGAAAGGCTCCCAGCCCTTGCAGCAAGGGGTCTGGGATGGCGAGGATGTCCGCATGGGGACCTCCGGATCGACACATTATGAATATTTGTATGTGCTAACGACTATAATCCTGCCCTTATCCTCCGGTCCGCTTCGCCAATCGAGGGGGCAGGCGACGAAAACGAAAAGAACATATTGACGGTCGAATTCTAATGTCACAGAATCCTGCAACGATTTCAATCCCCCGCTTCCCAATTGTCGATCTGCATTTATCCGGTACCTGTCCGTCCGCCTGAAACCCTGTGTGGAGCCGGCACCTGCACGCGATTTCAACCATCCACGCCGGAGTGGGCCCACCTGCTGATCGAGATTCGATAATGGCTTTACTCGGTTTTTCCAATGATTAACATTTTCATGGATCACCACCACCATCTCTGGGAGGTAGTTGAATGAAGAATGGAATGCTCCTGTCCTGCCTGGTCCTTGGGGCCCTTCAGCCCGCCATGGCTGGCGGCATCTTCTACAACAGCAACCAGAGCGCGGAATATTTCCGGACCTTCGATCGGAACAGCGCCATCAATAATGCCGATATCGTCTATTACAACATGGCCGGCACGGTGAAGCTGAAGGAAGGCTGGACCTTCAACCTCAGCAACCAGAGCATCCTCCAGTGGGCCACGGTGGAGACCAAGGGCAACCCCGTGGTGGGGGACCGGAAATACGAATCCAACAACCCGGCCTGGGTGGTGCCCAATTTTTATGCGGCCTACCGGAAGGACAACTGGTCGCTCTTCATGGGCCTGGAGACCATCGGCGCCACGGCGGTGCGGGAGTGGAAGGACGGTCTGCCCACCCTGGATCTGCTGGGCAAGCAGATGGCGGGCTATGGCGGCGTCGATTCCACCATCATCGCCCTGGACGCCGGGGCCCATGGCCAGGATCCCGTCCTGGCCGGCCTGAACTCCGGGTCCTATTTCCAATCCAAGTCCTACCTGAAGGGTTCCTCCTACTACATGGCCTTCCGGCACGGCGGGGCCTTCCAGTTCAATCCCTATTTCTCCGTGGCCCTGGCGGGGCGGCTGGTCGTCGCCCAGCAGAAGATCGTCGGCAGCGTGGATTCCGCCTGCACGTACAACCAGTACGGCCATGATCTGCGCAACCAGAAACGGGCCGTCATCGATACCACCGATGATGCCACCGGGTATTCGGGGGAGATCGCCTTCAACGCCTACCCCATCCAGGGCATGGTCCTCAATTTGACGTACGAGATGGGCACCAGCCTCAACTTCAAGACCACCGTCAAGGATGGCAAGGACGGGGGTGGCCTCTTCACCAACGGCAAGCGCTCCCATCTGGATCTGCCCCAGGCCATCCGCTTCGGACTCGGGTACCAGGTCACCGATGATCTCCGGCTCTCCATGGGCATGAACGCCTACCTGGAGAAGTCGGTGGACTTCGGCATGCTGGACAACCCCCTCAACGCCAACGATCACACGAAGGACTACAAGAACACCTACGAAGAGCAGGCCTCCTTCGAATACCGCCTCAACAAGACCTGGCTGGTGAGCGCCGGAGTCAACTTCAACCAGATCGGCCAGGCCAAGTCCTCCACCATCGACACCAGCGTTCCCGGGGCCCACGCCAACTACCTGTCCATCGGGGCCGGCTTCCAATACCAGGTTTCGGAAAAGGTGAAGTTCAATATGGGCGTAGGGCACACCCGCTTCACCAGCACCTACGAGAACGCCGATGTGATGGGGGATCAGGCGATCAAGTCCACCTTCGCAGCCAAGGGTGTGGCGGTGAATCCCACCAAGGAATACAACAAACAATACATCATCATCGCCTTCGGCATCGATTATCGCTTCTAGCGGATGAGGACCCTTCCATGTTGAAGAAATCCCACGTCATCGCAACCCTTCCCCTGCTGGCCGCGCTCCTGACCAGCTGTTCCATGAACTCCTCGGACAAGCTGGCGGAGCCTCAGCTCACCGGCGATGCCCAACTGACGATCCTCCAGACCACCGATGTCCATCACGCCGGCAACGGCGCGGGCCACGCCACCGCCACGCTCTCCGCCGATGTGGGTTCGTACGCGCGCATCTCGGCGTACGTGAACTACGTGCGAGGCAGCGCGGGCCACCCCGTGGTGCTGGTGGATTCCGGCGACTGGTCCATGGGCACCCTCTATGACCTCACCCTCGGCACACAGCCCCTGTCGCTGTACTTCATGGACACGCTGAAATACGACTGCATCACCCTGGGCAACCACGAATTCGATTTCACACCCAAGGGCCTGGCCACCATGCTGAGCGCCGCCCAGAGCACCTTTTCCTTCAGCGCCCCCATGGTGGCCTCCAATATCAATTTGAATGGCAATGCGGACCTCGCGCCCTATGTCGGCGCAGGCAAGGTGGTGGCCCCCACCCGTGTGGAGACCCTGTCCAACGGCCTCAAGGTGGGCTACATCGGGCTCATGGGGAAAAACGCCGCCAGCGTGGCTCCCGCCTCCGCCCCCGTCACCTTCACGGACTTCAGCGCCAACTACACCTTCGTGCAGAATCTGGTGAACGAGCTGCGCACCACCGAGGGCTGCAACGTGGTCGTGGCCCTGTCCCACACGGGCGCCGACACCACCGGGACCTCCGGCGAGGATGTGAACCTGGCCAAGCAGGTGACAGGCATCGACGTGATCGCCTCGGGCCATAACCACAATCCCCTTCCCTCGGCCAAGACCATCCCCAACGGCAGTTGGAACACCCAGATCGTATGTGCCGGCGCCTATGGCACCAACGTCTCCCGCATCGACCTGACCTATCACGTCTCGGCCAAGAACACGACCCTGGTGGCCTCGGAGAACCAGGCCATGACCGATGCCAACCTCACGGCCATCCATTCGGGCTTGGTGGCCGATGGCGGCATCAATTTCATGGTGCGTGCCACGGAGGCGCAGTTGAACCAGGGCCTGGGCGCCTTGTTTACGCCGATCTTTCCCGATTACGCTCCGGCGAATACGAGCACGGGGATCTACCACGTGGCCGGGGGCGCACTCCAGACCATGGAATCCAACGACAAGAATCCCGTCCTCTGCCCCAACGGCCTGGGCAATCTCTGCGCGGATTCCGTTCGCAATGTGCCCAACGGGATCATCGTCCAGACCCTCACCGCGATCGGCGGCGATGTCACCAAGCTGCCGGGCTTCGATTTCACGCCCTACACCGCGGGCGTCGTGGCTACGGGCGTGATCCGCAACACACTACCCGCCGGTGTGGCGCTCAATTTTACGGATATCTACAACACCCTGCCCCTGGGCATTTCCCCCGACCAGACCCAGGCCATTCCCGTGGGCTACCCCCTCATGTCCGCCTATCTCACCGGGGAGGATTTCAAGAAGCTCTGCGCCCTCCAGTTGGTGGCCCAGACGGGCCTCACTTCCTCGGACTACTACCTGAACTTTTCCGGCCTGAGCTACACCCTGGGCTCCGGATCCTCTGCGTATTTCAAGGATGCCACCGCCGCCGCCGTGCTCAGTGTGACGAGCCGGAAGGCCACGGCCGGATCCGTAGCCGCGGGGACCGCCATGACCGCCCTCATGAACATGGGCACGGACGGGGGAGCCGCCATGATGGCCGCCATCGAGGCAGGGAATGTCTATGCCATCGCCATGGCCCAGCTCAATGACGCCGATCTGACCAACGCGACCGCGAACCTGGGTGTGCTGGGCCAGATCGCCACGCTCGCTGCGACGGACGCCGCCACGGGCTCCATCAGCCTCAACACTCGCATCGTAAACAAGGCCGTGGCCGCCATCGATACGGTGTCGGCCTTCGCCCCGACGGACGCCATCTGCACGGGCACAGCAAAGGCCCTGGTGGACGCGACCCGGTACCGGGTCTCGGCGGATCTGTACATGATCCTGATGATGGGCGCCGTTCAGGCCCAGTTCGGCACCTCCATCACAGCCTACAAGGCAGCCACAGGCGCTACCGTCCTGTCCTCGGCCGACATGGCGGGGCTCCTGGCCAACCGCATCAACCTGACCCCCGCGGCCACGACGGTTCAGGAGACCAAGGAATGGATGGCCCTCCTGGTCTACCTGATCACCCCCCCCGCCCAGGGAGGCTACTTCACCAATGGCACCATCGGGGCCGAATACGCTTCCAGCACCAATTTCGGTGACTGGCCCACACTTGGTGCCTTCGGGCCCGCCGTGCAGGTGCGGAGCGCCTCCTACCCCATCGGCTCCGTGGGTCAGCTCATGAGCACCCTCGGCCAGCTCACCGTCGCCCCCTGAGGGGACACCTTGTGCCATTCCGGGAAGGACGTACGTTGAAAGACGTATTCCTTCCCGGAAGGGCCCTGTATGGGTCGACGCGCACTGCTGGTCTACCCCGAGATGCCTCCCACCTACTGGAGCATGAAATACGCGCTGCCCTTCATCCACCGGAGGGCGGCCCTGCCTCCCCTGGGGCTGCTCACGGTGGCGGCCCTGCTGCCCCAGGACTTCGAGCTGAGGCTGGTGGACATGAACGTGGAGCCGCTCACGGAGGAGATGCTGTCCTGGGCGGATCTGGTCTTTTCCTCCTCCATGCTCATCCAGAAGGAATCGCTCCAGAGGCTCATCGGGCGCTGCCGGGAGCATGGCGTGCCCCACGTGGCGGGGGGGCCGTACCCCACGGGCTCCTTCCAACAGATCGAAGGCGTGGATCATTTCGTGCTCAATGAGGCGGAGATCACCCTGGCTCCCTTCCTGGAGGATCTGGCCCGGGGCAGGGCGGGGCGGGTCTACACCGATACGGCCAGGCCCGATCTGTCCCTGACGCCCCCCCCGCGCTTCGATCTCCTGCGGCCCTCCTGCTATGCGAGCATGGCGCTCCAGTTCTCCCGGGGGTGTCCCCATCACTGCGAGTTCTGCGATATCGTCGAACTCTTCGGCCACAGGTCCCGGACCAAACCTGCCGCTCAGTTCATCCAGGAACTCGAGCTCCTCTACCGCCAGGGCGAGCGGGGGCCGCTCTTCCTGGTGGACGATAACTTCATCGGGAATAGCCGTGACGTCAAGGTCCTGCTGCCCGAGCTGACCCAGTGGCAGAGGGCCCGGCACTACCCCTTCAGCCTCTACACGGAGGCCACCCTCACCCTGGCCGAAGATGATGCCCTGATGGCTGGTATGGCGGAGGCCGGCTTCAGCATGGTCTTCCTGGGGCTGGAGACCCCGGATCGGGCGACGCTAGCGGCCACAGGGAAGGGGCAGAACCTCCATTCCGATATGTTGGAGGCGGTGCGGCGGATCCAGGCCCGGGGACTGGAGGTCTCCGCGGGCTTCATCCTGGGCTTCGATAGCGATCCGGAGGATATCTTCGAGCGCCAGACCCGCTTCATCCAGGAGGCCGCCATTCCCACCGCCATGGTGGGGCTCCTCACGGCCTTGCCCCACACCCGGCTCGCCCGGCGCCTGGAGGCCGAGGGCCGCCTCCTGGGCGAATCCCAGGGGGATAACACCCACGACCTGCGCCTCAATTTCCTTCCCCGGATGGAACTGGGCACCCTCTTGGCGGGCTACAAGCGCGTGCTCTCCGAGGTCTACAGCCCGGACCGCTACTTCGCGCGCTGCCTGCGCTTGTTGAAGTCCCTCCAGCCCCATCCGGCGGCCTTCCGGCGCATCCAGCTGGGGGAATCCCGGGCCCTCCTGCGCTCCCTCCTGGTCCAGGGCTTTTCCACCTACGCCTGGACCTATTGGGCCTTCCTGCTGAAGGGCCTCTGGGCCCATCCCCGGCGGATCGCCGATCTGGTGACGATGGCGGTCAAGGGACACCACTACTTCCGGATGACCCGCTACATGCTGGAGGTGGATCGCTTCAGGTTGAACCTGGAGAAGCTGGCCGGGGCCTTCGAGGATAGGGCCAGGGCCTTTCCTCTTTCGGGCCATCCCGAGCGCTGGGCGGAACTGGACGGGTACCGGGCTTGGATCCTGGCCCGCATGCGCAAGGGCTATGGGCGCCTCCACCGGGATTTCCGCATCTATGCCGAGCAATCCGTGGCCCGGCTCCAGGCGAGGATGGATGGGGCCCTTGCTCCTGCCTCGGGCTCATGATGGGGGAGGGTCACTGCCCCTGCCCAGGTCGCTCCCAGCTTTCGATATCACCCGGCCCCACCTGGAAGAGGGGATGGGCCGCGGGACTATCGAGGCCCTCCCATTTCCTGTGCAAGTGCGGGCTGCGTGCGGCGAGCTTCTTCAGCAGGTGCCCCCACTCGAAGGCCAGTTGCCCGGTGGTGACGGGGATGGGCGGGCAATGCCCGGGGCACAGGATCCGGGTGGCATCGAAGGCATAGTCGCGCAGCGTGGCCTCGGTCTGGATGGCCCGCAGGTAGGCGCCGATGGCCTCCAGGGGCAGGGGCTGGGCCCGGAAGCGCTCCAGCTGGGGGTGATGGCGGTAGCCCCGGGTGGCCCCTCGGAGCACGGTCTGGGCCAGGAGTCCTTCGCGCCATAGGGCCACCAGGCCCTGAGGGTCGAGATACCTGGGATGCAGTGACCAGAGGCGCATGGGGAGTCGGGTTCACCCCTAAAGGGCGCTGGAGGCCCCCAGGGCCGTGAACCGCTCCCGGAGGAACACCGGAATGGGCGACTTGGCGTTCTTCTTGAAATCGAACATGACCAGGACGTCATGGGCCTCCGCCACCAATTCCTGGGCCTCGTTGAAGATCGCATGGCTGATCTGGAAGCTGGTGTTCTTGAGATGATCGACCCGGGCGCCGATGGTGACCTGGCCCGGGTAGTGCAGCTGCTGCTTGAACTGGCAGGAGGTGGAGACCAAGACGGGCCCGACGCCGGTCTCTGCGTGGTGCTGCATCATGCCGACGCTCTCCAGGAGATGGACCCGCGCCGACTGGACATAGCGCATGATGGCCAGGTTGTTCACATGGCCGTATGCGTCGATCTCGCTCCAATCGATGCGGAGTTCCAGGATGATGGGGCTTTCGTTCGACATGGGACCTCGGAACGGCCGTAGATTGGCTCTTTAGGAGCATGCTGAGCCTATCGGTGGAAGAAGTCCAATCCCTGAAGCCCCGGGACGCTTGACCGGCCCTGTGTGGAAGTCGAGATGGAGCCATCCTCCACCAGACCCGTGAAGAACCAATCAAAAGTATGAAAACTCACCACGAAAGCACAGAGAAGAACCAGGGTCTTCTCCGTGCCTTGTGGTGAATCTCCTCTTTTAGTGAGGGAAATCGCCCGGGAAGGGCTATTCGAAAATCCTGAACTCCGTCTGGTTATTCACCTTCCCCATGACCGACCCATGCCTGTAGACCCCGATCCAGGTCTCATTCCACTTCCGGTTGTAGATGTAGATCTGGCCATCCTTCACTTCGCCCTCCAGCCTGATGATCCCGGCGGCGGCGTTCCTGTTGTTCTTCTGCTCCAGGTAGAAGAAGGGCCCCTTGGTGTGGGTCACGTAGAAAGTGCCGTTCTGGCCGCCCACCGCGCCGGTTTCCCAGCGCAGGGTCTTGCCCGTGATGAATGGGTTGGTGCCTTCCTCCCGGGGGCGTTCCATGGCCGCAGGGGAAATCCTGAAGGTGAAGCTAGCGGAACCCGTCAGGAGATTGCCGGTGATCTCATCGTTGAAGAAATTGCCGTCCCAGACTTCCCGCCATTGGCCCACGTTCAACAGCACGACTTTCCTGCCGTTCTCGATCACGGCTCCGTACAACCGGACGGCGCCAGCGGAACGGTTCTTGTCGTTGGTCTGCTCCATTTCGAAGAGAGGGCCGTCCACGGCGACGATTTTCATCATGCCGTTCTGGCCACTGTTGGTAGCCCATCGGAAGACCTCACCCCTGCGGATCATGCGGGCCCCTTGGGCCGAGGCCGGGGCGGTCAGCGCCACTAAAAGACCGAGACAGGCGAAGGTGTTCTTCATGGAATGCTCCGAGGAAGGGAAAACTCCGGCGACGGGTATCTGGAATAGGCCAAGGCCCTTTTCCGAGGTTGGCGTGTTGAAGGCTGGAAGCCGGATCCCGGCCACACGCCTGGGGAATGACCAGGATTCCTGCCCTTCCACGGAACGTCAAGGAGGCATTCGGTGAAGCGCTCCGGCCTAGCCCAGCAGGTGGGGATTGCGCTTCCAGATCGCCCAGCTCAGGGCACTCGCGAAGGTGACCCAGGCCCCGTAAGGCAGGAGCAGGGCCCCGGCCCAGGGGCTGATCTTCCAGAAAGCGATCACCGTACCGAGGATGAAGGCCCAGAGGAGGGCGATCTCGGCGAAGGCCAGGGCCCCCTGGTGCCAGCGGAAGAAGAGCCAGGTCCAGAGGGCGTTCAGCGCGAGCTGGACCAGGAAGAGGCCGAGGGCCATACCAAAGCCCCGCTCCTTCCAGACGATCCAGGCGGCGATGCCCATGAGGAGGTAGAGCAGGCTCCAGACCGGGGCGAAGAGGAAGCCCGGCGGGGCCCAGGCCGGGCGCAGGAGTCCCCGGTAGAAGGTCCCCGCCCCGGCCGACGCCACGGCCCCGAGGGCTGCGGCCAGGAAGGTGATTCCGAGCCAGGCCAGGAGGCCTAAGATTTGTCGGGGCGGGGTAGGCGGGAGCATGGTCCGGATAGCTTAGGCGCGTTGTCCCGGCTTCGCCTGGACAACGTAAGGCGGTCCCCCCTTTCATGGCAGACGCGTTGCGAGGTGACCGCAAGCTTCCGCAGGGAGGCCCAGTCGAGGCATTCCCTGATCCCTGGGTGCCCGTCCGCCTCCTGGAAGACCCGCCAGCGCAGGCCGGAGAGGAGCGAATCCTCGATCCAGTAGAGGAATTCGGTGTTTGGAGCCAGTCGTTCCAGGGGCTTGATCCTCAGGTAGGCCTCCAGGCCATCGGAGGCGTCATGCCAGAGATCCACGAAGGCGAAATCGAAAGGCCCCTGGGGCATCCGCTTCTCGAGGTATGCGAAGGCGTCCCCCGGGCAGATCTCGATCTTCTCTGCGTGGCTGAACTGGGGGAGGATGCGGCTCTCGAAGAGCCGGATCGCCTCCGGGTCCCGCTCCAGGATGGTGACGCTTTGGACTCCTGCCTTGAGGGAAGCCATGTAGGCGAAGTATCCGAGGCCCAGTCCCAGGGCCAGGACCCGGCCTTCCACCCGGTCCAGGGCCGGTTGCATGGTCTCGATCTCGTTGGGCTTGATGGCCATCCATTCCCGTCCCTCCTCCAGGACGACGGGGAAGGAGAAGGCTTCCGAGAAGAAACCGATGCGCGGGATCTCCCGGAGCCCGGGCCCCAGGATGAGATCGCCGCAGACGAAGCCCTCGAACGGGGCGTAGTGTTCGCGCCGCAATTCCCAGCGGCCGAAGCGCTCCTCCGGGATGCGGATATCCCGGTAGTAGGGGTTTGCGGCGTAGACGCCCGGGTCCAGGCGCCGGACCCCCGGGCGCAGGTATTCGTCGGCCAGCCTCTTGTCCCGTTCGCTTCCTCCGGTGTCGAGCCCGCAGAGGGCCGCCAGGAGCGCGGTGAAGGCGGCCTCCTCCGAGAGATCGCCACCGGGATTGACCTCCTCCATCCATTCCCGTGTGATGGCCCGGGGAGCCTCCTGGAGGTATTGGCTGAGCCTCCAGCGGAGCTCGTTATTCAGCTCCAGTGTCTCCCGGATCTGTGCGGCCTGGTGCATACAGCCTCTTCCCGTGACAACGGCCTAGCCTCAAAGGAACTCGATGGCCAACCCCTCGCCCCTGCGCGCCACCTTGGCCTTGCCGCCCTTCTGCAGCTCCCCGAAGAGGATTGCGTCGGCCAGGGGCCTCTTGAGGTGCTCTTCGATGACGCGGGCCATGGGGCGGGCGCCGAAGGCCGGATCGTAGCCCTTCTGGGCCAGCCACGTCCGGGCCTCCTTGGAGACAGCCAGTGTCACGTTCTTTTCCGTCAGCAGCCCCTGGAGCTCCCGGAGGTTCTTCTCCACTACTTTCAATATTTCAGCCCTGCCAAGGGCTGAAAAGGTGACGATGGCGTCGAGGCGGTTCCTGAACTCCGGCGTGAAGGCCTTTTCAATGGCCCCCTTGGCGCTGCCGCCCACGCCGGGATCGCTGAAGCCCACCCGGCGCTGGCTCAGGTCCCGGGCCCCGGCGTTGGTGGTGAGGATGAGCACCACGTGGCGAAAATCCGCCCTGCGGCCGTGGCTGTCCGTGAGGGTGGCGTGATCCATCACCTGGAGCAGGATGGCGAAGAGATCGGGATGGGCCTTCTCGATCTCGTCCAGGAGCAGGACGGCGTGGGGGTTCCTGCGGATGGCGTCCACGAGCAGACCACCCTCGTCGAAGCCCACATATCCGGGTGGGGCGCCGATGAGCCGGGCCACGGCGTGCTTTTCCATGTATTCGCTCATATCGAAGCGCAGGAATTCCACGCCCAGGATGCGCGCCAGCTGGCGGGCCAGTTCGGTTTTCCCCACCCCCGTGGGGCCCGCGAAGAGGAAGGCCCCCGTCGGGCGATCCAGGCCCCGCAGGCCCGAGCGGGAGAGTTTGATGCTCGAGGCCACCCTTACGATGGCGGGATCCTGGCCGAAGATGACGGCCTTCAAGTCCGTCTCCAGGCTGGACAGTTTCTGGCGATCCTGGGAGCCCACAGCCTGCACGGGCACCCGCGCCATGCGGGCCACCACGGCCTCGATCTCCGGCGGGCCGATCTTCTTCTTGCGCTTGCGCACCGGCAGCAGCTTTTGCGCCGCTCCCGCCTCGTCCAGCACATCGATGGCCTTATCGGGCAGCTGGAGATCCCGCAGATGCCGGGCCGAGAGCTTTACCGCGGCCTCCAGGGCCTCTTCAGTGAAGGTGACGCCGTGGTGGGCCTCGTACTTGGATTTCAGGCCCCGGAGGATGGCCAGGCAATCGGCCTCGGTGGGTTCCAGGACTTCGATCTTCTGGAAGCGTCTCGACAGCGCCCGATCCCTGTCGAAGCCCTGCTTGACATCCTGGTAGGTGGTGGCGCCGATGCAGCGCAGCTCGCCGCTCTGGAGCACGGGCTTCAGCAGATTGGAAAGGTCCAGGCTGCCGCCGGAGACGCTCCCCGCGCCCACCAGGGTGTGGATCTCATCGATGAAGAGGAGCGATCCGGGTTTCCGGGAGAGGGCTTTGAGGACCGCCTTCACACGTGCCTCGAAGTCGCCCCGGTAGCGCGTGCCCGCCAGGAGGGAACCCATGTCCAGGGCGAAGAAGGGGGCGTCCTTGAGGGGCTCGGGCACCCGGCCTTCCACCAGGCGCAGGGCCAGGCCTTCGGCGATGGCGGTCTTGCCCACGCCTGCTTCCCCCACCAGCAGGGGGTTGTTCTTGCGGCGGCGGCAGAGGATGTGGAGGAGGCGCTCCACCTCCCCATCCCGGCCGATGAGCGGATCGATGCGGCCCTCCCGGGCCCGGGCCACCAGATCCACGGCGTAGGCCGCCAGGGGATCCTGGGCCGGGGCGCCCTCTTCTTCTTTTGGGGGTTCCTGCTGGGGCTCGGGAGGCTGGACCTGGGGGGACCGGGCGCCATGGGCCAGGTGGCGCAGGAGGGGAAGGCGCGTCACCCCTTGCTTCTGGAGGAAGTAGGCCGCGTGGCTTTCCTTTTCCTGGATGAGGGAGGCCAGCACCGCGCCGCTGTCGACGGTGCGGGCTTCGGCGCTGAGGGCGTGGAGGAGGGCCCGTTCCAGGACGCGGTTGAAGCCCAGGGTGGGCGAGGGCTGCACCTCTTGGGCTTCGGGCAGGGCCTCCAGTTTCTCCTGGAGGAAGGTCTTCAATTCGATTTCCAGAGCCTTGGCATCCCCGCCGCAGGCTGCTTCGACCTCGCGAACGAAGGGATCCTCCTGGAGAGAGAGCAGCAGGTGTTCCAGGGTCAGGTATTCGTGGCGGCAGGCCCGGGCCAGCAGGAAGGCCTGTTGGAGGCAGCCCTGGAGGGCAGGTGTGAGGGCTGGCGTGGGCCTGGGCATTATTCGGGCTCCAGCGTGCAGAGCAGGGGGAATTCGTTGCGTTCGGCCAGTTCCTTCACCTTGGCGAGCTTGGTGTCGGCCACGTCCATGGGATAGATGCCCGCCACGCCCTTGCCTCGGCGATGCACATCCAGCATGATGCGCACGGCCTCGTCCTCGGCCTTCCGGAACACGTCCCGGAGCACCCACACCACGAAGTCCTGGGTGGTGTAGTCGTCGTTGTGGAGGATCACCTTCCAGAGGACCGGCGGCTGCAGCTTGGCCTTGGACCGGGTCTTGGTGGTCGTGCTGGTGCCGGGGGTTGGGGAGGGGTGGGGCATGGCCTGATTCTAGCCGATGCTGTCCGGGGGGAGACGGCGCTGTCCGGGGGGACCGCCTGCTCGCTATTGCTCGCGGTGTCCCCCCGGGACCCCCACGCCGCGGCCAGGCGGAGCCCGGCCTCAGCGTCTGGCGCTGTTCGGCGGAACCGCCTGCTTGCTGGCGCTCACGATGCCTCCCCGGAACCCCCACGCTGCGACCGGGCGGAGCCTGGCCTCAGCGTCTGGGGAACACGGGGGTCAATACTTCTGTCGCCAGGGGGTCAGTTTTAGATGTCGCCTGACAGCGGGGAACGGTCCTCTTTCCGGGGGCCTCGCCCCCTAGCTAACGGATCATCCCCGCGTGTGCGGGGAACGGCACCACTCGCATTGATGGGGCTTCCGGGTGCTCGGATCACCCCCGCGTGTGCGGGGAACGGATGCGCAGCCTTTGGCTCTGTTCTGCGCTCCGCGGATCATCCCCGCGTGTGCGGGGAACGGTCTGCACCCGAGAAGATGGCGACCCTGAACCCCGGATCATCCCCGCGTGTGCGGGGAACGGAAGGCCACGGCATGACGGTCGAACTCCAGCAGCGGATCATCCCCGCGTGTGCGGGGAACGGATCTCCCCCGCCCGCTTGAGCCTCGTCCTGGACGGATCATCCCCGCGTGTGCGGGGAACGGCGGCCTGTGGCCCGGACGAATCGGGGGCGCTGCGGATCATCCCCGCGTGTGCGGGGAACGGTCCCCCGGAGTGCAAGGACAGCCGTCTCGTGGCGGATCATCCCCGCGTGTGCGGGGAACGGACGGGATGGATGATCTCGACCTTGGTTGAATCCGGATCATCCCCGCGTGTGCGGGGAACGGTGGGGGAGGGGAATCCTGCTCATACCTCCAATCGGATCATCCCCGCGTGTGCGGGGAACGGGAACAGGTGGCGCACCAGCGGTAATCCCGGGGCGGATCATCCCCGCGTGTGCGGGGAACGGGGTGGACAGCATCTCAGCCACGCGGATCGCGGCGGATCATCCCCGCGTGTGCGGGGAACGGTTGAAGTGAACCGCATAGCCGATGAGCACCGGCGGATCATCCCCGCGTGTGCGGGGAACGGATGATTGCAGCCCTATCCGCCCACTACGAAGACGGATCATCCCCGCGTGTGCGGGGAACGGGGCGTTACTGCCTGGCCCCGCTGCCCGGGAGTCGGATCATCCCCGCGTGTGCGGGGAACGGTCCGCGCTGGCCGCCATAATCACCGCGTCGCCCGGATCATCCCCGCGTGTGCGGGGAACGGACCCTGGCACCTGTCCAGGGATTGAAATCCCACGGATCATCCCCGCGTGTGCGGGGAACGGGCCGCATGAAGGAATTCCAGCCAGGCGCTGAACGGATCATCCCCGCGTGTGCGGGGAACGGTTCGGGCTCAATTTCAAGCGGCATCGGGTCTCCGGATCATCCCCGCGTGTGCGGGGAACGGATGGCACCCGACAACTAAGAATCCGGTTTCCACGGATCATCCCCGCGTGTGCGGGGAACGGCGCATCAACGTGGTGCTGGACACGGATCTCGACGGATCATCCCCGCGTGTGCGGGGAACGGTGGACCGAGATCCCGGAGAAGGACCGAAAATCCGGATCATCCCCGCGTGTGCGGGGAACGGTCCTGTGCGCAGATGGCCGCCATGAGGTTGAACGGATCATCCCCGCGTGTGCGGGGAACGGTCTGCATGGCTGGTGCCTTGATCGTGGTAAATCGGATCATCCCCGCGTGTGCGGGGAACGGCCGTCAATTTGGCGCTAAGAGCTGCCATTGCGCGGATCATCCCCGCGTGTGCGGGGAACGGTTCGGGTCGCTGTCGATCGGGTTCTGCTTCACCGGATCATCCCCGCGTGTGCGGGGAACGGGCCATCCTCGCCAGTCACCTGCATCGGGAGAACGGATCATCCCCGCGTGTGCGGGGAACGGGATGAAGGTTTGCTTCTCGCTCATGACGCCAGCGGATCATCCCCGCGTGTGCGGGGAACGGAGCAGTTTCCCAAGTTGGTCATGCGTGAGCTGCGGATCATCCCCGCGTGTGCGGGGAACGGGCCGCATGAAGGAATTCCAGCCAGGCGCGGAACGGATCATCCCCGCGTGTGCGGGGAACGGCTCCGTGACTGGCTGGCCCAGGGTGCCGAGATCGGATCATCCCCGCGTGTGCGGGGAACGGGCCCGCGCCAACGGTCCACGGGTACGAGGTGCCGGATCATCCCCGCGTGTGCGGGGAACGGCCGGTGGAGAGAGTGTCGTTGTAGGCCCCCCACGGATCATCCCCGCGTGTGCGGGGAACGGATGCCAGCCCTACGTGCCTCCAGTCCCGCTCCCGGATCATCCCCGCGTGTGCGGGGAACGGCTGGAGGCTCAAGATCAGATCAAAAAGCAGGACGGATCATCCCCGCGTGTGCGGGGAACGGCCCGTGAGGATCAGCGACACCTTGTGATACTGCGGATCATCCCCGCGTGTGCGGGGAACGGAGGTCATGCTGGGGATTAAAACCAGGGTGGCTCGGATCATCCCCGCGTGTGCGGGGAACGGCCGGGTCGGGATGGGCTACGGGTACTACAACGCGGATCATCCCCGCGTGTGCGGGGAACGGCAGCTCGGAGGCGGCGCGATGAACGGGCGGATCGGATCATCCCCGCGTGTGCGGGGAACGGCAACTCCTGAAGCGGGTGGTCTGACATGGCTACGGATCATCCCCGCGTGTGCGGGGAACGGCCGTGCTGGAAACGACCGCCCGTGACGCCAATCGGATCATCCCCGCGTGTGCGGGGAACGGGTTCGCCTCGTCCATGGTCCTGGGGCCGTGGGCGGATCATCCCCGCGTGTGCGGGGAACGGCGAATACGATCCGCGTGGGGTCCGGGAATGATCGGATCATCCCCGCGTGTGCGGGGAACGGCTGCTAAGTGGGCCATGGAAAAAGGCGAGATGCGGATCATCCCCGCGTGTGCGGGGAACGGGTCTTGGCCTGCTGGAGGCTCTCTTGCTGCCCCGGATCATCCCCGCGTGTGCGGGGAACGGTTCATTGCCCGCGATGCGAGTCCCATTTCCCGCGGATCATCCCCGCGTGTGCGGGGAACGGGATTTTGGCCATGTCGAGATTCGCCTGAAGGACGGATCATCCCCGCGTGTGCGGGGAACGGGTGCCATCGCCGGAACGGTGGATGTTTAGCCGCGGATCATCCCCGCGTGTGCGGGGAACGGAAGGCCCAGCGCATGTCCGAGCGGTCGGCTTCCGGATCATCCCCGCGTGTGCGGGGAACGGCCGTCCGCCTCGGACTCGATGGTGATCGGAGTCGGATCATCCCCGCGTGTGCGGGGAACGGTGCATCCCGCTCTCGAATGGTTCTCGGAAAAACGGATCATCCCCGCGTGTGCGGGGAACGGCCCAGCCGAATCAGTTCCCGGCGTTTCCGGTGCGGATCATCCCCGCGTGTGCGGGGAACGGATGTGACCGCCGCCTCCGCTCATGCTGCCTCCCGGATCATCCCCGCGTGTGCGGGGAACGGGCCATCCTCGCCAGTCACCTGCATCGGGAGGACGGATCATCCCCGCGTGTGCGGGGAACGGGGCAGAGCGGAAGGAGAAAGCATCATGAAGACCGGATCATCCCCGCGTGTGCGGGGAACGGTAAGCAGTGGTGACGATGAACTCGTGGCCACACGGATCATCCCCGCGTGTGCGGGGAACGGGATGCGATGATAGTATTGGGTCCGCCGTTTCGCGGATCATCCCCGCGTGTGCGGGGAACGGTGCGGAAAGGTAGGCGCCAGAGATGCCGATGGCGGATCATCCCCGCGTGTGCGGGGAACGGAGTTTCCCCGGAGTCACTCCATGCCGCGTGCTCGGATCATCCCCGCGTGTGCGGGGAACGGATGTCATGCCGTCATTTCCATGGATGGCATCCCGGATCATCCCCGCGTGTGCGGGGAACGGGACGCGGAGGTTGCCACGGGATTCAGGACCGGCGGATCATCCCCGCGTGTGCGGGGAACGGAGTTCTGCAATTAATCTCGCTGCGGCTACGAGCGGATCATCCCCGCGTGTGCGGGGAACGGACATCCGGGAACCCCTGGATCCAGCTCTGGGTCGGATCATCCCCGCGTGTGCGGGGAACGGGCGTGAGCTGGGAGAACGCGGCGCGGGAGGCCCGGATCATCCCCGCGTGTGCGGGGAACGGTCGGAGGGTCCAGCGCGTCATGCCGCACCGTCCGGATCATCCCCGCGTGTGCGGGGAACGGCATCCGGTTCTCCAGGGCGATGGCCAGCATCTCGGATCATCCCCGCGTGTGCGGGGAACGGATGAGCGGAAGGTTGTTGAACGTGGACGCGGCCGGATCATCCCCGCGTGTGCGGGGAACGGTGGCGAATATCATTGATGCGTTCCTGATCACCCGGATCATCCCCGCGTGTGCGGGGAACGGATGAGCGGAAGGTTGTTGAACGTGGACGCGGCCGGATCATCCCCGCGTGTGCGGGGAACGGCTGGCCGCTGACAATGCGACCGCCGCTCAGGACGGATCATCCCCGCGTGTGCGGGGAACGGTGGCGAGTAACCACCACCTCACCCAGGTCGAGCGGATCATCCCCGCGTGTGCGGGGAACGGGTGAGTGATGTGCTCAATAGGCTCGAAACCCGCGGATCATCCCCGCGTGTGCGGGGAACGGAGGAGCGCCTTGCCCTTGGGATCGGTGTAGAGCGGATCATCCCCGCGTGTGCGGGGAACGGGCCAGCTAGCCCAGCCCTACGTCGATTACTGGCGGATCATCCCCGCGTGTGCGGGGAACGGGGGAGAGGAGTAGCCATGAATCAACTCAACACCGGATCATCCCCGCGTGTGCGGGGAACGGGAAACAACGACCACATGGCGGTAGCAATGGCGCGGATCATCCCCGCGTGTGCGGGGAACGGCGCCAGGCCTACCCAACAGGCGATGATGGATGCGGATCATCCCCGCGTGTGCGGGGAACGGTGTTTCAAGGCCTGCGCCTCCGCCAGGGTGATCGGATCATCCCCGCGTGTGCGGGGAACGGGCCAAAGGCGGCCAGATGAAACCCCACCTCACCGGATCATCCCCGCGTGTGCGGGGAACGGCAGGGCCACCCAGCGGGAGGTATCCCCGTGGCCGGATCATCCCCGCGTGTGCGGGGAACGGCGCGATAGAGAAAGCATCCTCGCTCGCTGCCACGGATCATCCCCGCGTGTGCGGGGAACGGAGCGTTCGTGCCAGTGCTTCCCGCAATGCGATCGGATCATCCCCGCGTGTGCGGGGAACGGCGTTTAGTCATGCCATGGATGTTCTGGAGATCCGGATCATCCCCGCGTGTGCGGGGAACGGCTGGTGTTGCGGCTGGCACCTACATCACCTCTCGGATCATCCCCGCGTGTGCGGGGAACGGACCCTGATGGCTACGGGCTCATCAAAGCCGCGCGGATCATCCCCGCGTGTGCGGGGAACGGCAGACCCGGCTGCCGGAGTGCCACATGTGAACCGGATCATCCCCGCGTGTGCGGGGAACGGCGATTCAGCACGGAAGACGAGGTCGCCTCGGGCGGATCATCCCCGCGTGTGCGGGGAACGGCAGTTCGTTTTCCATGGGGATTCAGTTCCTTTCGGATCATCCCCGCGTGTGCGGGGAACGGCGTGCAGCGGGGCAACCATGGAATACATCAGACGGATCATCCCCGCGTGTGCGGGGAACGGAAGACATGGGCAAGCCCAGCATCTACGGGCAGCGGATCATCCCCGCGTGTGCGGGGAACGGACCCAGGGCCTGGAGGGCAGGGACCAGGAAGGCGGATCATCCCCGCGTGTGCGGGGAACGGCTAGGGAACAAAAAGGATTAACCCAGCAGCAACGGATCATCCCCGCGTGTGCGGGGAACGGCTCCACAAGGTGGGCAAATACTGGCACGCCGACGGATCATCCCCGCGTGTGCGGGGAACGGTCCACCGAGAGCAAGGGGGGCGGCCTGAAGCCCGGATCATCCCCGCGTGTGCGGGGAACGGTAATCGAGGGTGGCGCTTTCAATGCCCGTGGCCGGATCATCCCCGCGTGTGCGGGGAACGGTCCCGGGTGCCGACCTTCCTGTCTCTACGTCCCGGATCATCCCCGCGTGTGCGGGGAACGGCCGGTGTAGAAGGCGCCTTGTTTGCTGATCTCCGGATCATCCCCGCGTGTGCGGGGAACGGCTCCGATCTCGAATTCGGGATTGACGATGGGACGGATCATCCCCGCGTGTGCGGGGAACGGAACTGTCCGGCCCGCTCCACATGGCGCATGAGCGGATCATCCCCGCGTGTGCGGGGAACGGAGTTGGTGAGGGGCGACGAGGACCTGATTGATCGGATCATCCCCGCGTGTGCGGGGAACGGTAGATGGCAATGCGCCGGGTCGCGGTGTCCTTCGGATCATCCCCGCGTGTGCGGGGAACGGAAGAGAGGCATTGATTGCATTGCCATCTCTATCGGATCATCCCCGCGTGTGCGGGGAACGGGCCCGAGAGGTCCCCAGCCTCTCGCATGGCCGCGGATCATCCCCGCGTGTGCGGGGAACGGGCTCAACCTCACTGGTTGGGCCGTGGCCTTGGCGGATCATCCCCGCGTGTGCGGGGAACGGTTGGAAAGGTCCACCTTGGACAGGAAATCCCACGGATCATCCCCGCGTGTGCGGGGAACGGGCTCCCAGCCTCCCGCGTGAGCAGAGATCAGCCGGATCATCCCCGCGTGTGCGGGGAACGGCGCAGATCCTCGGCGTCCTCATCACGCAACGTCGGATCATCCCCGCGTGTGCGGGGAACGGTTGGAGGGCGGCACGCGAGGTGGCGGCCAGCTCGGATCATCCCCGCGTGTGCGGGGAACGGTGGGACGTAGCCAGGGACGTACAAGCGACTCACGGATCATCCCCGCGTGTGCGGGGAACGGACTTCCCTCTAACCATCTTGATTCAAGTCTTTGTGTCGTTGTCAAAGAACCTACCGGATTTTTCAACTGGATTTGGGGTCTCTTCCGGGCGGAAGGCGCAGAGCTTCAGGCCATCCAGGATGACGGGGATTCGCCGGTTCTCGCCGCAGGTGTCGAAATCGAATCCGGCGTCGTTGGGAGCTGCCCATGCCAGAACGGCATTACCTGGGCCAATCTCTTTCCGGATCGTCTCCCACAGGCGCTCCCGCACTCGGGTGGAATAGGTGCCGATGAAGACACCGGCCCGGAGTTCCAGCAGGAGGCGGGACAGATAGCCCTTGAGTCTGGGCGGGGCATTCTCAAGCACGATGACCAGCATCTCCTGTCTGCTCCTTGTTGGGAATGGCCATGGGAACAGCTTCCTCGTGGGGCTTGGGGATTGCGATACCGCCCGTAGCCAGAATCTCTTCGATGGTTGGAATCACACGTTCCAGCAGGTTGTGCTTCCTGAAACTGTTCCTGCAGTAGAGGCGCGTCTCCCGTTCGGGCTCGCTGCCCTTCCTGGCGGCGACCTTGAAGGCGATGGGCACCACCGTCTCGAACTTGAAGAGATCAGCGATGTCATAGACGAAGGAGAGGGGTTTCCCTGTGTGAATGAACCCGATGGCCGGGGCGTAGCCTGCCGCTAGGACAGCGGCTTCGCACAGGCCGTACATGCAGTGATTGGCCACGCTCAGGCAGCGGTTGATAGGGTCCTGGCTTTCGAAATCGTCAGGGTCATATTCGCGCCTCCCCCATTCCACCCCATGCTCCTGGGCCAGGAGCTTGTACATGGTCCTCACTCGGACGCCTTCGATGCCCCGGAGCTGCTCGATGCTGCGCCTAGCGGGGGGCTCCTCCTTGTACCGGAAGCGGTACATGGATCGGATCACCTTCAGGCGCAGATCGTCATCCAGCGCCAGTTTCGCCTGGTACAGCAGGCGATCCGAGCGAGCCCCGCCGGGTTGCCCTGCCGAATAGAGGCGCACGCCACCTTCTCCGACCCATAGGATCAGGCAACCCACCGAGGCCGCCAGGGCCACGGCTCCGTGGGTGATGCGTGTGCCTGGTTCGAGCATCAGGCAAGCCAGCCCACCCACGGGGATGTGGATCCTGACCCCGTCCTTGTCGATGAGCACCAGCGCACCATCCTGCACATCGATCTGGCCGTACTGAAGCCAGACCATGGTGGAACGTTCCTTCATCGGGATGGGGTTGGATTCGAGTTTCATGGCAGGGGCACAACAGACAGAAGGCCAAGGCCGAGAGCCTTCCCGTGCCCGATGCCGCGGGCCAAGGCGTCGCGAAAGGCATCCGGATGGGTCACCTGAAGGGTTCCATCGAAGAGGGCTGAGAAAATTTGGATGGTGTTGCCTGAAACCTGGCGGCCTCGGAGCGTTTGGGGCTGGGAGGTCCTAATGTCAGGTCTGGAATCAGCCCCATCGAAGAAATCGACTGAATCCTGGTGTAGGAGTTCAAACCCGTGCTGATCTTGTCCCTTGCGGATGAGCCAAGCTTCCTGGTCCTCCGGTTTGAGAAGCCCGACTCGGCGCCCAGCCTTGATTGCGCTGGGATTGGCCCTTAAGCGGAAACGAAAATGTTGACCGACGTGAAGGTGGTCCAATCCCAAACGATTGCGGAGATCCACCGCAGGATCGGGGGCACGTTCCAGCCAGTCCTTCAAGGCAATGCGATCCCATTCCGGAAGCTCGCGACTCTGAACCAGGATGCGGGCGGCGCCAGAAGTGTCTGTCTCGGGCTCCAGGCGCCACAAGAAGGCCCCGGGCGGGCATGGCACATCCGCGGGACTGAAGGCTCGACTCAGGGTTGCGTGAAGCTGGTAGGGATCGGCGAGATCCCGGCGCGCTTCCTTGCTGCGGAGGTTGAGGTGAAGCCTATGCAGGAACATTGGCAGCCTCCCCCGGGAACGGGATCCATTCAGAGGTGATGAACCGGGCCCCAAAGCGCCGTTCCGCGAAGGAAGACAGCAACTGATCCATGCGGAGGGAGCCGGTACCATCCGGGGACTCAAGGGACAGGCGCAGGCGCTCCGGGAGAGGTTCCTCCTTGCGGCGCTTGGTCATCCAGGGCTGCCGGGTCAGCACGTCCCGGAGTGGGGCTTCCTGGATGGGGTTTGAGTCATCAGGAAGCCAGATTGGCTCCGAAGGCAGATAGGACTTGCGCCCCAGAGCCAGAGGCCATGTGGGGTCTTGGAGCACGGCATGGAGGCGTTCCAGTAGATTGCGGCTGGGCGATTCCAGGGCCACCAGAAAGGCGGCGTCGGCGAGGTAATGGCGGGTGGAGACCACTCCGCCATCCTTGGCCGGGGAACCGTCTGCCCGGATGATCGTATCGGACCTGGAACATCCGGCTGTCTGGTAGTCCTTGGCTGGATGCCCGGGCCTGTCATGCCGCACACCCATGGCTAGACGAGTGAGCGGTTCCAGATCCACCCAGTTCTCGCGGTCGATGCCCAAGGCGGCGGCGAGCAGGCCAAGGATGCCCGACTTGCTCGGTTCCCGCCCGGTGTCCCGCTCATCGAAGCGACTGGTGGTGCCCCAGGATTGCATGGGCCCTGCTAGGCGCAGAAGGAGGGTCGCCATTCAGGACCTCACGGCCTTCATAGATGCCTCGACCAGCTTGTCGAGAGAGTCGACAGTGGTTCCGAATCCGTCGATGCCTGCGTCCACCAGATTGAGGACATAGGTCGTATCCTCACCGCCGAAGGCAGTCCTGAACTGACAGGCTTTCTGGGCGAGCTTCTCGGCCGAAAGGCGGGTGATGGAATCGCCCTTCTTCACTCGCAGGGCCATCTCAAAAGCATTGGCAAGATTCCTGGGTGCGCCATTCCGGCGCACGGTGATTGCCACGAATTCAGGCGGGTTGTGGGCGGCAAAACTGTTCTGTTTGCCCGTGGGTTCGCTCAGCACGAAGCCATGCAGGAAGGCTTGGAGGCCCTTGGAAGCGAGGTCTTCATCCTGCTGGAGGTTTTCTACAAGCTTGGTCCAGTCAAGGACCGCATAGCGGTAGAAGCAGGCGGAATTGAATTCCACCGTGCCCATCATGTCCGCCCCGGCTGTGTCATCAGGTTTCAGGTCGTCCACGGCCGTGTAGAAATCGAATTCACGCTCGACCGCGTGCGTGGAGATCGCATGGGCTACCTGGCAGGCGGCCTCCTGGTTCTTCTTTGGCATGTCGGCCAACATGCGGCCGAAGAGGGCTACGTCCAGGGCCTTGCCGCCATTGAAGACTTTGTCGAGGGCCTTCTTGAGTTCAGGATCAGCGCCTTGGGCGGCCTGCTTTTTGGCTTTCCCAGCCTTCTTTCCCTCAGCCACAGGTGCTTCGGAAGCGATGAGAACATCCCATTTCTCGTGGATGATATCTGCGATTCCGGTGATTTCGCGTTGCCCGAGGAAGAGCAGGCATTCGGTCTTTCCATCCTCCTTGACGCTCAGTTCCATGGCTGCGAGGGCGAGGCGGGTCTTGTTCTCGGCTTCCGCTTCGTCGTGACCAAGCGCTACGAGACGCTTCGTGAGGGATTCGGTGATGCGCTTGGTCCGAGCGGCCAAGTCATCTTGAACCAAGGCGCCTGTCTCCACGAGTGCCGAAAAGTGCTGGCGCACGGCTCTTTTGAGACACTGGCTGCTGATTCGCGCCCGGCGGGTTCCGCCGAAGAAAGCATCCTTCGGAGCACCGGTGTCGTCCCGGTTGAGGTTGGAAGGAGCGTAGTTCTGCAGGGCGTGGATCTCGATCAGGGTCTTCATCAGAGGTTCTCCTCGGAAGGTGTGGTTTGAGCGCTCATGTCGCCATTGGTGTGGAGGTTTCGATAGAAGTCGCGGGCCATGGCGTTCTGGACCCACTTGGTGTCGTCCTGCCAGTGAAGAAGGGATGAAAGGAGATCTTCGAAGTCGA
Source organism: uncultured Holophaga sp. (assembly GCA_963664825.1). Taxonomy (GTDB): domain Bacteria; phylum Acidobacteriota; class Holophagae; order Holophagales; family Holophagaceae; genus JAYREN01. The sequence continues at coordinate 465,751 of OY761614.1, read as the reverse complement.
GGGTGTATTCCTTAAGCAAGGCAACCATCTGGCGAAGCCTGTGGGGAAGCTGGTCCTCGTCGGCATCCAGGAGCGTGATGAAGCGCCGCTCCGTACTGCCCGCCTTTCGATCGTTCTGGTACATCGCGGCGACTCGGCCAAGGGTGCACCCTGGCATTGTTTGGCCTTCGCGCCATTGGGCTGCCCAGAGTCCTGCCACGAGGTAATGGGCCTTCCTGCGCCATGGTCTTTCGGGTCCCTGAAGGAAGGGCTCCACCCAAGGGAATGCTGGCACGTACGTACCTGGTTCGAAGGCAAGGCTTCGCTTCAACACAGCGCGAACACGAGTATCCTCGGCCTGCCTGGCCTCCAGCCATTCGATGAACGTGCTCATGCTTTCTCCTTTTCCAGATCCGCATCGATTTCCCGGATGACGGCATCCAACTTTTTCAGCTCCGCACCGATGTAGCCTTCGGCCCGGACCAGGGCACGAATGGCCCAGGCATCACCCGTGCGGGCAGACTGCCGATGGAGATTCCATGCATCGCGGAGGGCCTCCCGCACGGAATACAGCCAACTTCGACGGATGACCTCGAAGATCGCCTCCTCCGTGTAGACCTGGAGAAGGGCATGGAAGGCCGCTTCCAGGCTGGACCAGTAGGCGGGTATGCAGGGCATCTGATCCACGAAGGCACGGATGTCCTTCTTGTCAGGGCTGCGCTCTCCGCGGGCAATCAGAAGGCGGGCGTAGGTGCTGCAAGCGGACCAGAGGGCAGACTGGCTGGTCTGGGCCTGATTGAGGAACGAACGGATGTCCTCCCGAACGAATCGTGCGCCAAGAATGGACCGTGGAAGGGCGAACCGCTCCATGCGCCAATACTCGATCTTGGCCTTGTTATTGCTCTGACCAAGGATGAGCACTGTGGCCGGAAAGCGTGCAGGAAAGCCCTTTGAAACTTCCACAGCGTGGCGAATGTTTTGGGGGGAATGATCATTTTGATCGGGCAGTAGGGTATCAAATTCACGCCATAGCCCTCGTTCCTGAAACGCCAGGGGAAGTAAGCCTTTGTCCTTAATTTCTCGGTAGGCCTGCATGGGGTCCAGCTGGTCCTGCGAAGTGGATTGGATTCCAGAGGCAAAGGCCAGATTCTTGATCCCTTCACCATCGGGCTGGAATCTGACGGACCTTGTCCGCCAGGTATATCGGTCGGCTAGACCGCAACTCTCACGTTCGATTCCTTGCTTGAGCTCCTCCACTCGCTCAGGTTCTCGCTCCCAAATGGGCAGGTCGTCTTCGATCAGATGCCGACTCTGAGGTACAAGCGAGAGGAGCAAAGTGTCCTGGAGGTTCATCCCAAGTGGGAGCAGGAGGGCTGCCGTCGCGGATGGCGCGGTTCCCGTGTGAGAGAGTTCACTCTTCCCGCAGCTTACGGAAAAGGTTTGGGTGGCCATCAACCACCGAGTCGCTTCGGCTTCAGGGATGCTCCCGGGTGCCTGGACATCGATATGGTCGAAGAGAACCTTCGCGTTGTCGGCGTTGTGCTCAGCGGCCAGCACGGTCCAGGCTCGCCACGATTTTGGTTCGAAATCCGGGATCTGCCCAAACGGATGCGTCTCGTTGAATAGCCCGAATCGATGACGCCACTCTTGGAGATAGGCTTCAATCCGATCCATCGGAAGCCCACTCTTGAAGAGGGCTCTGGCTTCGTCGATGTCGCAGGGGCCGCGAAGGGCACGGTAGAGCACGGCGAGCAGCAGGCGATGGAGTGCGGCGGTCACCAGGGGAGATGGATCTTCGAGGGCGGCGATATCCGGTGCTCTTCGGAGGGTTTCAAGAATACCGAACTCGCCGCGGCTCCCGTCCTGGAAACGCACAGGGATCCAGGCTTCGTCGATGAGGTTGAATTCTTTCAATGGACCTCCTTTGTCTCGAACACCAACCCAAGGGCCTCATCCAAGTGGACGAGCGGGTTTTCGTGCCAGCGGCCTTCCGCGTCCAGGTGCATCGGGTAGCTATGGCGGAGCAGGGAGGATTGCTGCCATCCCTCTGGGATCCCCTGGGCCTGGAGCTGCTTGACGATTTGCTTTCGACTCAGACTGAGCGATCGGAGGGACCAGGCTCGGGCCTGAGGGGCACTCGGGATCTGAGCGGGGTGGAAGTCCTCGCTGTCCCGGATCGGGATGACCGTCACGGATTCGTCCCCCAGGCGCGTGAGGGCGCGTAGGCTGGGGTGGAGGCCGGGCTCATCCTCGTCGGCCTTGATGTAGCGCGAAGGGTCATTCCAGGAACTGTCGTCTGGAGAACCAATGGTGGCCATGAGAGCCTTGGTCCGTTCTGCATAACCCTTGCCTAGCGACTCTTGAATGGCGACGTCCAACCGGGGGATCAGGGAATCTGGAATCGGGACTCCGTCCTCGTAGACCGCCATGACAAGCGTGTCGATCTCGTCTGGAAGGGTGAGGCTGTCCCGATTCTTCAGCAGCGCCCAGGTGCGAAGCAAGACATCCTCGCGGTAGACGGCACCCCACCACAAGGGGGTGCCGAAAGAGGGCGGCTCGGGACCCTCCAAGCCCGCAATCAGCAGGATGGGCGTCTTTGCGGGTCGGTTCTCCCGTTCGTGCCGCCAAAGCCGACCCGCTCGCTGGAGGATGAGGTCGATGGGCGCTAGGTCCGTCAGCATCAGATCGAAGTCCAGGTCGAGGCTCTGCTCTGCTACTTGGGTCGCAATGAGGATGCGGCGCGTGGTGCGGGTGGCCTTCTTTCCGAAGGTCTCGATGACATGGTTCTCCCGGATCTGGCGGAGGTCAGCCGGGAAGCGCGCATGGAAGAGCAGCACTTCCGTGCCATCTGGCAAACGCTTGCCGACCTGGACCTCTCCGACGAGGATGGGTTCTCCTGCGGGGTAAAGGCTGTAGAGTGCCTGGGCGCGCTGGACGGTATTGAGCAGGGCCAACGCATATCCGCGAGATCCGAGCCGACATTCCAGAGCAGCCTGGATGGATGTGAGGTCGGCAGAGATGGCTTGCACCTGGAGAGTGCGCCTCCGGTTCGGATCGGCCTCGAAGTGGACCTGGTGCACGTTTCCCGACTGGATCACCGTGAGGCGAGGATAAGGAGTCTCCTCGTCCGGCATGGAAGCGCCCAGGATGCTTGCAAGGCATCGGCGGATTTTTGGAGGCAGGGTCGCAGAGAGGAGCACCACTGAGGAACCAAGGGCGACCAGCCATTGGATGAGATGGATCATCAGAGTGCCTGTGTAGGTGTCATAGGCGTGGATCTCATCGAAGATCACCACGCGGTTGGCGAGACCCCAGAGTCTGACGAACTGATGCCGAACCGGCAGGATCGGAAGGAGGGCCTGATCCACGGTTCCAACGCCATATTCGGAGAGCAGGGCGCGTTTGCGGTGCGTGAACCACTCTCCCGCCCGCATTCGGCCTTCGCCTTCCGGATCCAGGATGGAAATTTGTCGGAGTTCCTGGAATCGCTCGTTAAGCTCAGTCGCCCCATGGAGGAGCTGGAGGTCAACCGTTCGCTCGGGTGCCTGCTGGGTGATGAACGCGATGGTCCTTGCGAACATGGCGTTGCCGGTGGCTTTGGTGGGGAGGGCGACATAGAGTCCTCGATGGCCGAAACGCCGCTGAAGCTGGCCGTGGGCGAAGAAGGCGGCCTCGGTCTTGCCTTCTCCCATGGGGGCTTCCACGAGCAGGACGCATGGACCCGAGACTGTTTCCACAGCCTGTGCGACGGCTTCTTGCAGGGGGCGTGGAGGAAACTGAAACACTTCCTGGAAGTCCAAGTCGGTATGGAAGAGCGGTGTGCGTGGTGACCAGCCAATGCTGGCCAGGGCCTCATTTGCTGCGACCAGCCTCGTCTTCCACCAACCTTCCAGATCCTGGCAATCCGTGAGGTTTCCGAAGGGGAAGTGCACTTCGCTGGAGCCGATCCAATCGGCAAAGCTGGTCAGGCCTGACAACAACATGAAATCGGGCCCATCGAGGCATTCCCGAGGAGGCGGGAGGCCGGGCTTGAATAAACCAAGAAGGGCCTTGAATAGGAGGTCCCGAGCCTGGGCCCAGACAGAGTCTTGCCAAACGTAGCGGTTATCTCGCAAGTGGCTGAGGCGGGATTCTCCGGCCCGCTCGCCGTGGTGGCATCCAACGGCATCAGCAGCTAGCGTGGCAAGTGCCGACGGCCATCCACAATGGGTGAGTTCCTCCTCCAGGTAGGCCTGGCTTACCCAAGCGTGGTTGATGTGAGTATCAACTGCGGGAGGAAAACGAAGGCCCCCGGCTTCGATCGCGGTGCGCCCGGCAGCCCACTTTGCCTGGAAGGGCGCGCAGGCCTTCCCGATGTCATGGCAAGCGACGAGAAGGAGGACCCATGGCCGTGCCTGTTCCCAGGGCAAACCCAGGCAGGCGCCCATGCGTTCACGGGTCGACTCGGGCTCGAGGTCGAGGATGGCATCTGCGCAGCAAGCCACATCGATGAGATGAAGCGATAGGGGGAGATAGGCGCCCCCGGCGGCATCGCCTGATTTCGCCCAGATGGTTGAGGTATCCATGAATATTCGGCTTTGGGAAATTATGAATTCATCCTAGCACACCTCATTCGATAGTGGCTGACAACTCGTTTTTCAAAGATAAGGATCTGGAATTTACCCCTTCCGCCCCTGCCCTCATTCCTTCTGCGCAGGCCTAATCTGCGTTCATCAAAGTTGAAGAAGGCTTTTCGGTATGGCTACGCGATGGCTCGTACCCCGTTGACGAATCCGGCGACGGTGACGGTGGCGACATGGATGCCTTCGGGTTCGAGTTCTTCCGCCAGGCAGAGGGCGAGGGCCCGCAGGCCCGCCTTGCCGATGGAGAGGCTGGCTTCCCGGGCCTGGGGCGCCAGCGCCAGCCCACCGCCCGTGAATAAAAGGCTGCCTTTCCCGGCGGCGCGCAGGGCGGGGATGACTCTGCGGGCGCTCTCCAGGGCCCCGAGCACATTGACTCGGAAGGCCTCGGCCAGGTCCTCGGAAGGGAGTTGGCTGGCGGGGGCGGCAGGTCCCAGGGAGGCGTTGTAGATGAGCACATGGGGCTCGCCAGCGGCCTCCCTCACTCGATCGAGGGCCCGCCCCAAAGCCTGGGCATCCCGCACATCGGCCGCGAAGGCGTGGACCTCCGTTCCGCCCACGGCCGCCTTGAAGGCTTCGAGGCGCTCCTCCTGCTGGGCCACCAGGGCCACCCGGAAGCCACCCTGGGCGAAGCGGCGGGCCACGGCCAGACCGATTCCGGGGCCGACTCCGATGACCAGGGCGAGGGGATGGGGCATGGAGTCTCCTGCTTTCATTGTCTAAGCGAATGGTCGTGATGGCCATGCCAGGGGTGGGGGCATGACTTGCATCACATGACCCCTGGACGGGCCTCGGATGGCCCTGGGAGCCACGGTGGGAGTGGTATTCTCAGCAGTTGAGCGCATTCATTTTTGGGAGATTCCATGCCGATCACCAAGCTCGACCAAATCCTTGAGGCCGTGAAGTCCAAGGACAGGAAACGGCTCGTGGCGGCCTGGGCCGTGGATGCCCATACCCTCGAGGCGGTCAATGCGGCCCGGGAGCAGGGCATCATCGATGCCACGCTGGTGGGTGACGAGGCCCAGATCCACAAGGTCTGCGCCGAACTGGGGATCGACGCCTCGGCCTTCGAGATCATCCACGAGGCCACAGATACGGCTGCGGGGGCGCGGGCCGTGGGGCTGGTGCGCTCTGGGCACGGGCAGATCCTCATGAAGGGCCTCCTCAGCACCGATAAATACATGCGCGCCATCCTCAACAAGGAAAAGGGCCTCCTGAAACCCGGCGCCGTGCTCAGCCACGTCACGGTCATCGAGAATGCCCGCTATCCCAAACTGATCATCTGCGGGGACGTGGCGGTGCTGCCCTATCCGGATCTCAAACAGAAGACGGCCATCACCAACTACCTCATCGGCGTGGCCCACACCCTGGGCATCGAGAAGCCCAAGGTGGCGCTGGTGTGCGCCACCGAGCAGGTGAGCGAAGGCATCGAAGCCACCGTGCATGCGGCCGTCATCAGCAAGATGGCCGAGCGCGGCCAGATCAAGGGCGCCTTCGTGGATGGGCCCATGGCCCTCGACGTGTCCATCGACCCCGAGAGCGCCAAGGCCAAGGGGGTCCGGGGCAACGTGGCCGGGGATGCGGATTGCCTCATGTTTGCCAATATCGACGCGGGCAATGTCTTCTACAAGACCAACACCAAGCTGGCGGGCTGCGAACTGGCGGCCATGGTGGTGGGCGCCAACGCCCCCTGCGTGCTCTCCAGCCGGGGCGATTCGGCCCGGACCAAGCTCTACTCCATCGCGTTGGCGGCCCTCAGCGTGAAGTAGGGAAGTCGGAAGAGGCCCCGCGGGTTCCCCGTCCCGCCGCCTGGGATGGAGCTACTCTGGAACCATGTCGATTTCGAAGCCTGCCCTCTTGTCTCGATTGAACGGCGCCAAGGAACTTTCGGCCAGCCAGCGCCGCATCTCGGATTGCCTGCGGGCCAACATGAACGAAGCGGCCCTCTGGGGGGTGGAGGAACTCTCCCAGGAATCCCATACCTGCGTGGCCACCGTGGTGCGCTTCGCCAAGAAACTGGGCTATTCGGGCTACCTGGAGATGCGCAAGGCCCTCGTCAATTCGGCCAAGACCCACTACCAGCGCGGCGATCAGCTCCTGGAGGCGCCCGCCCAGGCGGCGGCGACCCTGGTGGAAGTGGCCCGACGGGATATCCGCAACATCGAACTGCTGGTGCAGGCCGTGGACGAGCAGCTCCTCCAGAGCGCCACGCGGCTGCTCAAGGCGAGCCGGTTCCGCCTGGCCATCGGGGATGGCGTTTCCGCGCTGATGACCCGCCAGCTGGCCTACCTCCTCATCAACACCGGGCTGCCCACCCTGGAGGGCTGTCCCGCGGATTTCGCCAGCCAGGTGGGCAATCTGGGTGCAAAGGATCTGCTCATCGCCATCAGCATCACCCCCTACACCCGGGAGACGCTGGATGCGGCGGCCTACGCGCGCAAGCGGGGGATCCCGGTGCTGGCCTTCACGGATGGCCCCCATTCCCCCCTGGCCAAGATCGCCAATGTCACGCTCCCCATTCCCGGGAAGAACCTGCTCTTCTCCCATAGCCTGGCGGCCTTCGGCGTGCTGGCCCACGGCTTGGCCACCTCCCTGGCCCGGGAGGATCCCCAGAGTTCCCTGAAGAAGCTCCACGAAGTGGAACGGGTGGCCCGGCCCAAGTTCGCCAAGAACTGATACCGCTTCCTGTGGCCGGAAGGTCCGTCGCGCCGGGTGGCTTGCGTCGCGGGCTTCGGGTCCCAGTATTTTTTCATTCCTCCCCAAGCGTGGGAATCGCGACCCAGTAGGGCTGGCCGGAAAGCCACCGGAAATCAAGCATGGTGGATAAAAGCGAATGGGGCCGGGGGACTCGAAGTTGTTGCGAACTTGTCGCAGTGTATCCATTTGAGGCAGGATGAAAAAAAACTTGACCAGGTGACGGTTGGAGCATAGTTTTTTGGTCAAACCGACCCCCTGGGAGGGCTCATGGCTCGAGGCAAAAGCTTCACTGGATTCAGCGCGCTCATGCTCGCGCTTGTGGCGACGCCTGCCGCCCTGCTCGCGCAGAGCAGCACCACGTCTGCCCTGACGGGCCTGGTGAGGGACGCCAAGGGGAAGCCCCTTCCGGGCGCCACCGTGCGCATCTCGTCGTCTGCGATGATCGGAGGCGAAAAGGTGATGAGGACGGCGGAAAATGGCACCTACCGCTTCCCCATGCTGCCTCCCGGGCGCTTCCGCATTGTCGTGGAGACCCCTGGCCTGACCTCCCTCTCCGGTTCGGAGCTCCTGGAACTGGGCCGCACCTCGACGGTGAACTGGAAGTTCGCCGCCGCCGCCAGCGCGGTGGTGGAGGTGGTGGAATCCGCGGCCAACATGGATGCCACCCCCGTGGGCGTGACCGCCAACTACAACACGACCGAATTGGCTACACTGCCCACGGAGCGCACCCTCAGCGGCATCATGAACCTCACGCCGGGCGTCAATAGCACAAGGGCCTGGGGCGGCGATTCCCGGGACAACGCCTACATGATGGATGGCATCAATATCAGCGATCCCCAGAGCAATTCGAGGTGGATCGAACCCAATCCGGACTGGTTCAGCGAGATCCAGGTGGGCGGCATCGGCGCCCCGGCGGAATTCGGCAACTTCAATGGCGGCTTCGTCAACGGCATCCTCAAGCGGGGTGGCAACGAGACCACGGGCAGCTTCAGCGGCTACTACGCGGACAACAAGTGGGAGGCCCTCTCCTCGAACAAGGATTCCAGGTTCACCTCGGAGGATCGGCAGCTGGCCCCCGCCAAGAACTGGGACATGGCCCTGAACATCGGCGGTCCCATCCTCAAGGACAAGCTCTGGTACTTCGCCTCCGTGGAGCGCAAGGAAAGCGAGGAAACGCCCATCGGTGCGGCCATCTCCTCCCGTCGGAGTGAGCTCCTGGCCCTCACCAAGCTCACCTGGCAGGTGATCCCCAGCGCGACCCTGGAGGGCGTCTTCGAGTACGACTACACCTCCCATGACCGGCGGGGCATCAAGAGCTACATCGATCCGGAGGCCACCAACAAGGAGACGGCGCCCAATCACTCCTACGGCCTCACCTGGACCCAATCCATCGGCTCCGATAAGGTCCTGACCCTCAAGGCCTTCGGATACTCGGGCCACTATGACGAGCCGGGCTACAACGGCGAGCAATACGGCCTGGACGCCTCCGACAACTACAAGGGCGTGGAATACTATCACAACGCCCTGCCCGTGAACTACAACTACCGGGCCCGTTCCTCCGTTTCCGCCACCTTCGATTTCTTCAAGACCAGCCTCATCGTGCCCGGGGACAATCACGCCTTTCGCATGGGCATCGAGCAGGAATGGGTGACGGACAAGGAACTGCAGCGCAATCCCGGTGGCATCGGTCTCATGGGAACGCTGGATACGGATGCCAACGGCAACGATATCGTGATGACCGATTACTTCTGGACGGGGGGCGGCTACGACATCAAGGAGCACGCCAACCGCACGAGCGCCTTCGTCCAGGACACCTGGACCATCAACGACCGCCTCACCCTGCGCCCGGGGATCCGCCTCGAACAGCAGAAGGCCAATGCTTTCGGCCATTCCACCCTCTGGAACACCAAGACCGTGGCGCCCCGTTTCGGCGTGACCTACGCCCTCACGGCCGATCAGAGGAATCTCCTGAAGTTCCATTGGGGTCGCTTCTACTCCGCCTTCAGCGCTTCCTACATCGATCGTCAGTACCCGGAAATGGCTCCGGCGGAAGTGCAGTACAAGTGGGGCGACCCGGCCAATGGCTATTCCAGCGTCCAGATCGATCCCCGCAACTACGCCTCCTGGCCCATGCCCGGCGACCCTGCGACCTGGGTGCATCAGGCGACCGTTTCCAGCTATTCCGTCACGGATCCCGATGCCAAGCAGCCGTACATGGACGAGACGACCCTTTCCCTGGAGCACAAGTTCAAGGGCCCCTGGACGGCTTCCGCCACCTATCTCTATCGCGTGAACAAGGACAATCTGCTGCGCAAGGATGTGGCCGCGGATAGCGGATCCTCGGTCGTGGAAGACTTCGACGACTACCGCAGCGGTCAGGCGGGCACCGTGAGCGTGCCGGTCTGGTACTCCTCGGTCGCTTCAGACGCGCATCAGTGGGTCGTGACCAATATCCCCGAGGCCAAGCGCGCCTTCTGGTCCGCCACACTGGCCGTGTCCAGGTCCTTCCAGGACAACTGGAGCCTGAACGCCAGCTACACGCGGGCGCGGCGCTACGGCAACACCTTCAAGAGCAACGGCTACGATACACTCTTCGAGAATCCCAATAACCTCACCAATTCAAATGGACTGCTGCCGGGCTTCGATGATGACGAGGTCAAGATCCACGGCCTCTATGAATTCCCCTGGAAGATGCGCGTTTCGGGCACCTTCACCTACCTGAGCGGCGAGCACTGGACCCCCTACGTTCGGACCAGCCGGATCAATGGCACCCGCTATTACATCAACGTCGAGCCCCGAGGCTCCCGCACTTATCCCAGCGAGAGTCTCCTTGATCTGCGCCTGACCCAGATCGTGCCCCTCACCCAGAAGATCAATGCGGAAGCCTTCGTAGAGGTCTTCAATGTATTCAATATCGGCGCCGCGCTAGCCTGGAAGGAACGCGCCGATGTGGATAGTTACATGCTCCCCTCCAGCGTGGAGAGTGGTCGCCGCGTGCGCCTGGGCTTCCGCATCAACTTCTGATCCCAATCCGGTTTCATTCCTGAAGGTCCTCCGATGCTCAAGCGTCTCGCTATAGCTCTGTGTTCCGCCGCGCTCCTCACGGCCGCTCCCGCCCCCAAGGGCACGCTCGTCATCGTCGGGGGAGGGGGCATGCCCCAGGAGATCCTGGACGCCTTCCTGGCGGCCAGTGGCGGCAAGGGCGGGCGCGTGGGCATCGTGCCCACTTCCACCGAGGATCCCGATGGGGCCCTCAAGGAGTGGAAGGAGGATCTGGATAAGGCCGGTCTCACCATGGTGCCGCTGGATGTGCGCAAGCGGGAGGATGCCTCCTCCCAGGCCATCCTGGACGCGGCCAAAACGTGCACAGGGTTCTGGTTCTCGGGAGGGGACCAGAACCGCGTGGGGGATAAGATCGTGGGCACGCCCCTGCAGAAGCTGATCCTGACTCGCTACGCCGAGGGTGCCGGCATCGGCGGCACCAGCGCCGGGGCGGCCATCATGTCCAAGATCATGCTCACCGGCGATGATCGCCACGGCAAGGAGGCCCTGGAAGAACTCGGCAAGGGCGCCTACGGCACCCGCGAAGGCATGGGTTTCCTGCCCAGTTTCTGCATCGTGGACCAGCACTTCCTGCGCCGCAACCGCCAGAACCGGCTCTTCAGCGTGATGATGGAGCACACGGATCACCTGGGCCTCGGCATCGATGAGGCCACGGCCCTGGTGGTGAAGGGCGGCAAGGCGAAGGTGCTGGGAGAACACGGCGTGATGGTCTTCGACCCCAGCGCCCTGAAATTGGACAAGGTGGACGGCTTCCGGAATATGAAGATCCATCTCCTGCGCCGGGGCCAGAGCCTCGACTTGACCGCCCGGAAGCTCCGTCCGTGAGGGGCGGGCAGATCTGGCAGCGCGCCCTGGCCGCCCTGTTCTGCGGCTGCGCCCTCCTGGCGGGGATCCCGGAATCCCGCTTCCCCGCCGATCCAAAACATCTGAAGGCCACCCTCTCCTTCGAGGATATGAAGGCCTTCCTGCAAACCCTCCACAAGCCCGGCCTCATCGAGGTCAGCGAGGTGGGCCGCAGCGCCGGCGGGAGGCCCCTCTTCCTCGTGCACCTGAATCGCGGGGGGGCCAAGGCGCGCTTCAGGGTCTTCTTCTATGCCCAGCAGCACGGCAACGAGGTCTCGGGCAAGGACGCCCAGCTCTATCTGATACGCGCCATCGCCGAGCATCCCGAGCGCCTGCCCGAGGATGTGGATCTCTTTCTCATGCCCATGGTCAATCCCGATGGGGCCGTGGCCAATCGGCGCGTCACCGATGCCAAGGCCGATCTGAACCGGGACCATCTCTTGCTGGCCCAGCCCGAGACCCAAGCCTTCTACCGGGTCGTGCGGAGGGTGATGCCCCACTTGGCCACGGACTGTCACGAATTCACCCGGGATGCCGAGGACTATGTGCGGGTGGGCGCCGATCATGTGCGCCGGGCCTGGGAACGCTGGCCCCTGATCACCATGGACGGCTGCAATCACCCGCTGATCCCATCAAACCTCAAGGAGACCGCCCTTCATCTGGTGGAAACGGCCAGCCCCGTGATGGAAAAGGCTGGACACCGCTACGCGCGCTACCTGGTGGGGGGTCCCGCGCCGGAAGAAGAACTCCGCCCCTCCGCCCCCGAAGTCGACGATGCCCGCAATAGCCTGGGCAGCCACGGCGCCCTCTCCTTCATCATCGAAGCCGGTGTGCGGCGCAGCGCCGCCAATCCCCAGGAGGATCTGGGGGAGCGGGTGGACGCCTACCTGGGGCTCTTCAATCATCTCCTGGGCAGCCCTGAATCCCGAGCCCGCATCCTGGAGCTCTCCGAAGCGGCCCGGCGGGAGCCCCTGCCGCCCTTCATCGCCACCAACACCTTCTGGGCCAATGTGGGCGGCAAGGTGGGCGTCGTGAAGATGTCCCATCCCGCCTCCAACCAGGTGCTGGAGATCCCCACGGCCAATCTCATGCTGGACCTGGTGGTGAAGTACAGCGTGCCCACGCCAAGGGCCTACGTGATCGAGGCCCGGGTGGCCAAGGCCTTCCTGCCCCTGCTCGAGCACCACGGATTGCGCTACCGGGAGCTCAAGGCTCCTGAGACGCTGAAGACCGAGCGCTGTCGCCTGGTGCGGCTGGAGGAGCCCTACGACGAGCTCTACCAGCGCTACGAGAACCGCCAGATCGTGGCCCGGGACGCGGCCGCGGAGCGCGAGCTGCCCGTCGGCACCCTGATCGTCGCCCTGGATCAGCCCCTGGCCCGCCGGGCCATCCAGGTGCTCGAACCCTGTCTGCTCTATGGCCTCTACAGCTATCCCGAATACCGCGCCCTGAAGCTGCCGGACGGGACGCTGCCCGTCCAGCGCCTGCCCTAAAGCTGCCCATTCCGGAATTGGAGTCCCCATGCTCTTGATCAAGAATGCCGAGATCCTCACCCCTGAACCGCAAGGGCGCTGCGATATCCTCCTCGGCGGGGGGCGGATCCTCCGGATGGAAGCAGGTATCCGCATCCCTCGGAAGTACTGCGAGGTCATTGACGCGCGCAACCTGGTGGCGGTGCCGGGCTTCATCGACGCCCACGTGCACATCATGGGCGGCGGCGGCGAGGGCGGCTTCAAGACGCGCACGCCGGATCTCCCCCTGACCGATGCCATAAGGGGCGGCATCACCACGGTGGTGGGCTGCCTGGGCACCGATGGCTACACCCGCAGCATGCCGGCGCTTCTGGCCAAGGCCAAGAGCCTGGAGGAGGAGGGCATCAGCACCTTCCTGTACTCCGGATCCTACGGCCTGCCTCTGCGGACGCTCTTCGGGACCCTGGAAGAGGATCTGCTCTTCATCGAAAAGGTGATTGGGGCCGGGGAAGTGGCCATCTCCGATCACCGCTCGGACCAGCCCACCTTCGAGGCCATCGCCCAGCTGGCGGGCACGGCGCGGCGGGGGGGCATGCTCTCCGGCAAGGCCGGGATCGTGAACCTCCATCTGGGGGATGGACTCCGGGGCCTGGCCTATCTGCGGCGCATCCTGGAAGAGACCGAAATTCCCGCCACCCAGTTCCTGCCCACCCACATCAATCGCAATCCTCATCTCTTCGAGGAAGGCATCGCCTACGCCAAGGCCGGGGGCTTCGTGGATTTCACCACCTCCACCGTGCAGGCCTACCTGGATGACGGCGAAGTGCCCTGCGGCGTGGCCCTGCGCCGGATGCTGGAGGCGGGGGTGGACCCCGGCCACATCACCTTCACTTCCGACGGCCAGGGCAGCCTGCCGGACTTCGATGGCCAGGGCCGCCTGCGGGGCATTTCCGTGGGGCGCGTCACGACGCTCTTTGCCGCCATCCGCGCTGCGGTATTGGAGGAGAAGGTGCCCCTGGAGACGGCCCTGCGGGTGATCACCTCCAATCCCGCCAGCCTCCTGAAGCTCCATGCCAAGGGGCGGCTGGCGCCCGAACTGGATGCCGATGTCGTCCTCCTCGACCCGAAGAATCTCGAGATCCACACCGTCATCGCCAAGGGCCGCCCGTTGATGAAGGCCCGCAAACTGCTCGCCAAGGGCATCTTCGAATAGGCTTTAGGAAAGAGGATTTCAATGATGACGACCCGTTTCCGCGAGTGGGCGAAGACCCTCAAGATGCCCCACACCCTGGTCATCGTGGGCGCCCTGGTGGCCCTGGTGCTGATCCTCTCCTGGATCATCCCTTCGGGCGAATACACGCGCATCGCCACCCAGTTGCCCGATGGCAGCACCCTCAAGGTGGCCGTCAAAGACAGCTACCAGGTGGTCCCCAAGTTCCATCTGGGCCTCCAGCATCTGCTGCTGGCCCCCATCACGGGCTTCATCGGGGCCTCCAAGCTCATCGCCTTCCTGCTCATCATCGGCGGCGCCTTCAATATCCTCCAGGAGACGGGCGCCGTGGAATTCGGCATCAAGCGTCTGGTCCGGGTCATCAGCGCGCGGCCGGCCCTGGAATGGCTGGTGATCCCCCTCCTCATGGTGGTGTTCTCCCTGGCCGGGGCCATCTTCGGCATGGCCGAAGAGACCATCCCCTTCATCGTCATCTTCATCCCCATGGCCCGGGCCCTGGGCTACGACAGCCTGGTGGGCATGTGCATCCCCTTCCTGGGGTCGGCGGCGGGATTTGCCTGCGCCTTCATCAATCCCTTCACCGTGGGCGTCGCCCAGGGCATCGCGGGGGTGCCCCTCTATTCGGGCCTGGGTTATCGCATCGGCGCCTGGGTGCTCGTCACTTCTGTGGTGATTACCTACGTCATGATCTATGCGCGCCGGGTGAAGCGGAACCCGGAGCTCAGCATCGTGCGGGATATCGATCTGCAGCGGGAGACGGTGGAACACCACCCGGATGCTCAGGAATCCTGGGACTTCCGCCATATCCTGGTGCTGCTGCTCTTCGTGGCCGCCCTGGTGCTGCTGGTCTACGGCGTGATCCACTACAAGTGGGATATCGACGCGATCGCGGCGCTCTTCCTGGGCATGGGCATCGTCATCGGCCTCACCAGCCGCATGGGGCCCAGCCTCCTGGCCAAGCACTTCGTCTCAGGGGCCAAGGATATGGTCGGCGTGGTCATGATCGTGGCCTGCGCCCGGGCCCTGCTGGTGATCGCCAATGACGCCAAGATCATGGACACGATCCTCTTCTATGGCTCCCACCTCATCCAGATCCTGCCCAAGGCCATCACGGCCCAGGTGATGTTCCTGGTCCAGTGCATCATCAACTTCTTCATCCATTCGGGCACGGCCCAGGCCGCGCTCACCATGCCCATCATGGCGCCCCTCTCGGATCTCGTGGGCATCACCCGCCAGACCTGCGTCTACAGCTTCGAACTCTGCGAACTGGTGGTGCCCATCCTGCCCACCAGCGCCGTCGCCATGGGCGTGTTGGGCGCCGCCAAGATCCCCTGGGAACGCTGGGCTAAGTGGTTCCTGCCCCTCATGCTCATCCTGGTGGTGACGGCCTTCCTGCTGCTCATCTGGCCCGTCTACGCCCACTGGGGACCGATCTGAGCCCCTGGTGAATCGATGAGAACCCTCGCCCTGCTTGCCCCCCTCTCCCTGTGCGTGGCCTTTGCCGCGCCGCCCGCCTCCAATGATTTCATCAGTGCGGCGCCTTCGGCCCTCCCGCCTGCGCTTTCGGATGCCCTGGCGGGGATCCAGGTTCGGGACTTGGCCCGCCACATCGCCTATCTGGCCGATCCCGCCCGGGAGGGCCGGGGCCTGGGCACCCAGGGGCTGGAGGCCACGGCCCAGCATCTGGTGGATCACCTGGCGGCACTGGGCCTTCATCCATTAGGTGAATCCTACGTCCAGGCCGTGCCCCTGAGGGAGATCCGAGAACTGGGAGGGGAACTGAGGCTGGAACTGCCGGGCCAGAGCGCCCTCGCCTGGAAGCATGGCCTCAGCTGCATCCTGCCGGAGCTGGAGCCCCAGGTCCTCCAGGGGGGGCTCGTATTTGCGGGCTACGGCATCCGGGAAGGGGACCACGACGATTTCCGGGGTCTGGATGTGAAGGGGAAGATCGTCCTCCTGCTGGGGGGCCTGCCCCCTGGGGAGGCGTGGCAGACGCCCGAACTCAGGGCCAAGTACGGAAGCACCAAGCCCCAGGAACGATACGAGGCCAGGGTGGAAGTGCTGGATCATCTGGGCGCCAAGGCCGTGATCGCCCTGGAGGAGGGCCTCGGTGCCGAACTGGCCGCGTTCCAACACCCTGCCGAACCCTTCTTCAGGCCCGAGGCGGGCGTCGTCTCTACGGACGAACCGCCCTTGGTGCGGGTGGGGCGGGAGGAGGCGGGAAAGCTGCTGAAGGCCTTGGGCGTGGATCCCAGCCAACCTGCGACGCTGCGCCCCCGGGCCCTTCCCGGGGCCTTGGCCACGCTTCACGTCACGGGGCAGGTCCGGCCCGCCTCCAGCCGCAACGTGATCGCCGTGCTCGAGGGCTCGGACCCCAAGCTGAAGGGTGAAGCCGTGATCCTGGGCGCCCACATGGATCACCTGGGCATGCAGGGGGGCCTCCTCCATCCTGGCGCCGATGATAATGCCTCGGGGGTGGCGGCCCTGATGGAGATTGCCCGGGCCTTCAAAGCCTCTCCCAGCCGCCCTCGGCGGACGGTGATCTTCGCCTTCTGGACCGGGGAAGAGGAGGGCAAATTCGGATCCGGCCACTACGTCCGCCATCCGCGCTGGCCCCTGGCGCAGACCTCGGCCTATCTCAACCTGGATATGATCGGCCATCCCTGGACCGCCGAGGAACTCCGCAAGCTGGTGCTGGAGCTGGATCCCGGGAAGAGCGAGGCCTTCCTGGCGCAGGTCCACCCCGCCGATTTCGCCGAACCGGGTTTCGCCGAATGGGCGCCGGAACTGGGCCCCATCCTGGCCCAGGCGGGCCGGGGCACGGGCATGGCCCTCCATCTGGACCGCACGGACGGATGCAGCGGCGGCAGCGACTACCGGGATTTCGCCCGGGCGCACGTCCCCTTCATCCGGTTCTTCGGGAACTACTTCCCCGGCTACCACGAGCCCAGCGATACCGCCCAGAGCCTGGATGCCGTCCAGGTCCAGAAGATGGCCAGGCTCGCCTTGGCCACCGCATGGATGCTCGCGGCACGCTGATCAGGCGGGCCTTGAGTGAAGAAGGGCGTTTGAACGAGGCTGGACGCAGTCTCACCCCAGCCGCAAGCGCCGTTTCAGTTCCGGCGTAGCCCCCCGGCTGGCCTCCAGTTCCACGCCGCCCATCATCCGGATCAGTACCCGGTTACCGTTTCCCGAGGAACGGATCCCCAGGACGGCGGCGGGCCGGATCAGCAGATGACGATGGATTCGGAAGAGGTCCGCATCCGGGAAGAAGGTCTCGACTTCACCCAGGGTCCTCCATTTTGTGCGGAAACGCTCACCCACGAAGGCCCAGACGACCTGGTCCTCCACCTCGAAGAAAGCCGTCTTCGCCAGATCGAGGAGCACCACGCCGGAGCCCGCGATGACGGGGTAGCGCTGGTCCATGGGGGGTGCGTCCCCGCCTGGGGGCTGGTCCTGCGCCAAGGCCCGGCGCACCTTCGCCACGGCCTTGGCCAGGCGCTCGGTGGTGACGGGCTTGAGGAGGAAATCGACGGCGTCCAAATTGTAGGACTCCACCGCATGGTGCGGGTGGGCGGTGACGAAGACCACGGGCAGGTCGGGCCGGATCGAAGCCCTCAGACTCAATCCGTCCAGCCCGGGCATCTGAATGTCCAGGAAGAGGACGTCCACCGCATTGCCGGCAGCCAGCCATTCCTCGACCTCGAGTCCGTTCCCGAAGGTCGCGGCGATTTCACAGCCGCATTCCTGGAGCAGCCGCACGAGCCTTCGCAGGTTCATGGGTTCGTCCTCGGCGACCAGCACCTGCAGCGGTCGGCTCATGGCTTCCAGCGCCACGCGAGGTTCAGCCTCACCACCGTCCAGCCGTCCTCGACGAGGAGGTCCAGCCGGGGATCAAGGTCAGGCATGAGGCGAAGCCGCTCCCTCAGGTTCCCGATCCCGGTCCCTTCACCGGCCCTGACATCGAGCGGCACCCCATTGTTCGCCACGGACAGGGCCAGCCTTCCGGGCTTGCGTTCCACCGCGATCCGTACGGCTCCTCCTTCTGGAAGGGGGGAGATCCCGTGCTTGATCGCATTCTCCACTAAGGGCTGAAGCAGCAGGGGAGGCAGTTCCAGTCTGTCCGCCCAGCCGGGCCATTCCCAGGCCACCTCCAGGCGCTTTCCCAGCCGGATCTCCTCGATATCGAGGTAGTGCTCCAGGATCCTCCGCTCATCCCGAAGGGGAGCGGCAAGGGCCACCCCATGGGTCGTAAGCTCCCGGTACATCTGGATCAGGGCCACCAGGGCGGATTCGGCCGCGTCGGGATCCTCGTGCACCAGCTCCGTCAAGCCGCCGAGCACATTGAACAGCACGTGGGGGTTGAGCTGGGCCTGGAGCACCTGGACACGGGTCTGGTCCGCCAGCAGCTTTAGGGCTCGCTCCGAGGACTCCACCCGCTCCTTCTCGGCCAGGAAGAGCCCCAGGATCATGGCCAGGGTGAAGTTGACCACGAACAGCAGCCACTCGGGGCGGAAGGGGGGCTGGTAGCCCAGGGCCCGGAGCTCCCCGGTGCCTCTTCCGGAACTCAGGAGGACGAGGAGGCCAATGCCAGCCCCTATCCAGAGGGCATTCCAGGGGATGGCCTGGAGGAGGCCGCGAAGGGGCGGCGCCTGGGGCCGGTCGTCCCCGGTCCAGAGCCAAGGCAGCGGCGCAAGGGCCACCTGGGCTGCCACGAACAGGAAGGGCATGACGAACTCCATGCCCTCCGGCACCACGCCCGGCGGTACGAGCACCACCCGCGCCCCGATCCAGGCGATGCCGTAGACGGCGATCGCGACCCAGGTGGCCGGGTTCCTGAACATGTGCAGGGTGCTTGTCGGGAACTGGTCGATCCGCATGGGGGTGAGTGTAGGCTGGGCCTGGTCAGGCGGACAGTCCCGAAACGGCCCATCCCCCGCCGAGGGCTTTGTGGAGGGCGACCAGGTCGGTCAGGATCAGGGACTGGGACTGCGTCAGGCTTCGCTGGGCCGTGTGGACCGAGGACTGGGCCGTCAGGACATCCAGGAAGCTGGTCAAGCCACGCCGGTACCGCTCCTGCGCCAGGGTCAGGGCCTGGCGGCTCTGGCTCAGCGATTCCGCAAGGCCTGCCGCCCGGGCCCTTTCCGCATAGTAGTTCGCCAAGGCGTTCTCCACATCCTCCAAGGCCGAGTGGTAGGAGGCCCGGAAGGCCGCCAGGGCCTCCTGGTAGACGCCCTCCTTCTTGGCGATGTTGGCCTTGATGGCCCCCCGGTTGAAGACCGGCAGGTTCAGGCCGGGAATGATCGACCAGTAGCGGCTAGAGATCGACGCGAAGTTGGAGGTCCCGGCACTCTGGAGCCCCAGCCCGAGAGTGAGGTCGAATTTGGGATAGAGTTCCGCCCGGGCCACGCCGACCTCGGCCAGGGCCGCGCACAGGTTCCGCTCCGCGCTCCGGAGGTCCGGGCGCCGGGCCAGCAGTTCCAAAGGCAGTCCCGTGGCGACCGCGCCCTGGGCGGCAGGCAGGGGTTTCGCCTGGGACAGTTCTGCCACCAGCGCCGTGGGCTCCAGCCCGAGCAGGACGCCGAGGCGGTGGCAGGACTGCCGGATGGAGGCTTCGAGTGAGGGGAGCTCCGCCTCGGTGGCGGCGAGCTGGGCCCTGGCCTGGGCGGCGTCCAGCCCGCTGGTGAGGCCGAGACGCTGCCGCTCCTCGGTCACGTTCACGGCCTGCCGCTGGGTTTCGGCGTTCTGGCGCGTGACCTCCAGCAGAGCCTGGTTGCCGCGGAGCGTGATGTAGTTCGATGCGACGTCCCCCTCCAGGGTCAGGAGGGCGGCCCGGAGGTCCTCGACACTCGCCTCGTACCGGGCCTGGGCTGCTTCCCGAGCCCTGCGCTTGCTCCCGAAGAGATCCACCTCCCAGGAGGCGTCGAAGCCGGCCTGGTAGAGCGTGGTCGCCCCAGCGGCCTGGGCGGGGGTGATCGCGTTGGTGCTCGTCCGGCTCCGGGAAGCCTGCGCGGTTGCCGTCACGGAGGGCCATTGATCGGCCTTGGCGCTCCCCAGCGCGGCCCTGGCTTGAAGAATCCGGGCCTGGGCCTGTTGGAGCGTAAGGCTGCCCCCGGTGGCCCGGCGCACGAGGTCGGTGAGGGTGGGGTCCCCGAAGGCTTCCCACCAGGCCTGGGATTCCAGGTGGGAGGCGTCGCCTGCCTCGCCCTGACTGAAGGCGGGGGGTGCGCTGACCAGGGGTTTCGGCTGGGCCTGGGCGACGCCGGCCAGCAGGAACATCATCACGGCAGATAGGGTTCGCGTCGTTCTCACCGGTGGCCTCCCGCTTCGGTCGTCTCGATGAAGACGTCCATCTGCTGGCCCACGTAGACCGGCAAGGCCTTGCGGTCGAAGCTGTAGATCACCTGGAGGACGCGCGTATCCACCCGCTCGCTGCTGCTGCCGGTCAGGGAGAGCTTGGGCGTGACATAGGGTTCCACGCGGGCGAACCGCACCTCTGCCTTGAAGTCACGGTTGCCCCGGAGGAAGGCCGTCGCCCTCGCCCCCGTCCGGAAGCGCCAGGCATCATTCTCGTCCACATCCACCCGGATGTGGTACGTCTCCAGGCTGCCGAGGCGCATCAAGGGCTTGTCCAGGGCACCGGTGGGAGCGTATTCGCCAGGCCGGGTGTTCAACTGGATGACCTCCCCCTCCATGGGTGCCCGGACCGTCAAGCGATCCAGAACGGTGCGGGCCGCCTGGAGGCTGGCCTGGGCGGCCTTCACATTGGCCTTCGCGCTCAGGAGCTTGGCATCCCCCAATTCGGCCGCATGCTTGCGCTTCTGGATATCGTCCACGCTGACGGCAAGCCCGCTCGCATCCTTCACCAGGGCGTACTGGGAGGTGCTGTCTTTTTGCGCAGCCAGGGCCTCCTCCAGGGCGCCTTCGGCCTTGGCCAGCTCCGCCTGCTTGACGAGCAAGTCGGCCTGGTATTCGCGGTCATCGATCTGGAAGAGGGCCTGCCCGGCCTTGACCCGGTCGCCCGCCTTCACGTAGACCGTCTTGACGATGCCGGGCAGGGAAGTGCCCAGGCTGATGTTGTCATTGTCGGCCTCCACGAGGCCTGCGCCGCCGATATAGGTGGCATAGGGAGCCTCGGCCGGTGGGGCAATGGGCACGGCTTCGGGCTTTTTCACGCCCGATTTCATGGCGACGCCGGCGGCGAGCAGGATCCCCAACCCGGCGGCCAGGGGGAGCATCTTGATCTTCATCATGGCGGTAATCCCTTCAGTGGTGGGTTTCGAGGTCCTGGATGCGGCCGTCGTCCATATGGGCGATGCGGTCGGCGAAATCGAAGATGCGGGCGTCGTGGGTGACGATGACCAGGGAGCGCTTGCCATCCATGGCCAGGCCCTTCAGGACCTCCATCACCCGGTGCCCCGTCTGGTGGTCCAGGGCGGAGGTGGGCTCGTCGCAGACGATCAGCTTCGGGTCGTGCACCAGGGCGCGGGCCACGGCGACCCGCTGCTGCTGGCCGCCGGAGATCTGGCTCGGGAAGGCATTGACCTTGTCGCCCAGGCCCACCTCCTCCAGGCATCGCCGAGCCTGGGCCAGGGCCTTGTCCTGTCCCTCCCCCAGGATGAGCAGGGGGATCGCGACATTCTCGGCCACGGTGAGCGTGGGAATGAGGTTGAAGGCCTGGAACACGAAGCCGATGTGCTTGCCTCGGTAGCGGGTGCGTGCCTCCGGATCCAGGTCCCGCAGGTTCTGCCCGAACAGGTGGCAGTCCCCCTCCGTCTGGTCGAGGATGCCGGCGATGATGGAGATGAGGGTGGTCTTGCCGCAACCCGAGGGTCCGACCAGCATCATCAGCTCCCCCGGGAGCACCTCGAGATCGATGCCGCGCAGGGCCTGGACCTGCGTGTCGCCGGTACCGTAGGTCTTGGCGATGCCGGAGCAGCGGATGGCGAGTGGAAAAGGCGTGTGCATGGTTAGCCCTTGAAGACGATGGCGGGTTCGAGTTTCATGACCTTGCGGATGCTCAGGAGGGCCGCCAGCAGGACGATGATCATGACGGCGCCTCCGCTGGCCAATAGGAGCGTCCAGTTCAAGGTCATGCCGAGGTCCGAGCTGCTGCTGTTGAGCGCGAACAGGCTCGTGAAACCGGCTCCCAGCCCGAAGCCGATCAGCCCCACCACCGCGGCCTGGAGCAGGATCATGCGCCTGAGAATGCCGTCCGTGGCACCCATGGCCTTGAACACCCCGAAGTGCCGCAGGTTGTCCAAGGTGAAGTTGTAGAAGATCTGGCCCGTGACCGCCGCGCCGACGATGAAACCGACCAGGACCACGAAGCCAAAATTGACGATGATGCTGGTGTTCTTCACCATGTATTCCAGGTTCTTGGCCTTGAACTGCTGGGCCGAATAGGCCCCGAGTCCCGTCTGGCGGGCGATGCGGGCCGCCACGGCGCCCGGGTCCTCCCCCGGTCGGGCCTTGGCCAGGATGAAGGTGAGCATCTTGCGTTCGGTGAGCGCGAAGGTCTTCGCCCGGGTGTAGGTGGTGTAGATGGTGGGCTGGGAGGCGAAGGTCTGGGTGGCCTGGGCGATGCCGACTACGACGGCGCGCCGGTCGTTGATCTCGAGGGTGTCTCCCACCTGGAGGGGTGTGGGCTTGCCTCCGGGTGTGCTGGAGGGCTTGGCCAGGCGCCCATCCGCACCCGCCTTGTCCACGATGATGCTGTCGGGCTGGCGAAGGTCCGCGAGGCTGCCATGCAGGAGCTGGCCGGGACCGCCGATGAGGGTGGCGTCGTCCAAGCCGATGGCGACGGACTGCACCGTCTCGCCGTTGGCCATGCGAACCTTGCAGCTGCCCTTGTAGAACGGAACGGCCCAGGCGACGCCCTGCACCCCCTTCACCCGATAGAGCTGCGTGTCCATCAGGGGCTTGGCATCGTCGACGCTCTTCACCATGGGATCCATGACCCAGATGTCCACGCCCGAGACATCGTTGATGACCCCGTTGACGGTCTTGAGGATCGAAATGAGGATGCCCGGTTGCTGAATCATCAGGACCGTCGCCAGGGCGATGCCGATGACGATGCCGAGGTATTTCCCCCGGTCCCCGAAGAGCATCTTGAGCGCGATGGGCAGCACGGTATCCTCCCGAATGGCGCGGAGGATTCCAATTGGAAACCGCGCTGAGTTCAGGCTAAAGGTCCTGCCCGCGGGCCGCAGGAGGGTTGTTCCCAGCGGAGGGAAGCAGTGGGCGAACTGCTGAATGATGGGTCGGCCGGCCTGGGCTTGGTATCGGGTGTGGCTCCGGGATGGATCGTGTCCTTGTTTCGAGCGTATGTGACTTCAGCCGCCCATGGCGGTCTCGGCACGGCCTGCGCCTGAACTGGGGGCCCTCTCCTTCCTGACCCAGTCCTTCGAGGATGGACGCTGTCGGTCTTCCCGGGGCTGGCCGCCGCTATCATGGCTCATGGACAGGAATGGAAAGACGCCCCAGCCCTTCTGGCTCATCCTCCTGGCTGTGCTGGCATTCCGCTATCTCTGCCACGGCATCGCGCTGCTGCTCATCCTGCCCCACGAGCTGCGGCCCGGGGTTGCGGTTCCGGATCTGCTGTTGCAGCACATGCCCTATATCGATTGGCTGGCCCGGTGGAACTACATCCTCTGGCTCCTGTGCTACATCCCCCCGGCCCTCTGGATCGGCTGGAAGAACCGCTCCCTCTTCATCCGCCTGGTCCTTACGGACGCGGCCCTCTCCCTGCTACGGGGGCTGATGATCCCCCTGGCGGGGATCGGCCCGGTCATGGGCCCGGATCTCAATGCGCTTCACCCCTTCGCGGTCTGGCCGGCCCTCCTCGCCATCCTCAATCCCTTCAAGGCCATCGGGGGCAATGCCGCGGGCGTCTACCTGACCAAGGATCTCTTCTTCAGTGGCCACATCGCCACGACCTTCCTGCTCTACCTCTTCAGTCGCCGTTTCGGCAAGGCGAGCCGGGTCTTCCTGGTCCTGAATCTCTTCACGCTGGGGGTGGTGTTCCTGGCCCACATGCACTACACCCTCGATATCATCGCCGCCTACGCCATCACCTATGGCGTCTATCGCCTCAGCGAGCGGATCGCCTCCCGGCGCGCCTGAGCGTTCCTCAGCGGCCTTCCGGGCCGAGGTGCAGGGCGGTGATGGCCGCGCGGATCTCCAGGAGGAAGACCAGCAGGGCGCCGATGAAGGCCCCCAGGCCCACCACGAAGAAGATGACGATGAGCCGAGAGAGATCCCGGGAGAGGGCCACCCCCGCGAAGAGGGTGACGATCACCAGGCAGATGAGGAGCGCGCAGACCGTGGAGAGGGCGATGGCGATCTGTATCATGCGGGCCCGCTTCGCCAGGTCCCGCAGTTCGACGTGACTCTCCTCCGGTTCGGCCAGGGAGCGCTCCAGCAGCCGCGCCCGGTCGATGATGCGGGCGAGGCGGTTCGTGAGCACCGTCAGGAAGACGCCCACGGCGGAAAGCAGGAAGACCGGCGCCACGGCGAGTTGGATGCTGTGGGCGACATCGAGAATGCCCGAAGGGTTCATGTTGGTCTCCGATACCTGGGATGCCGTGATGGGTCGGAGTGTCGCAGAGAAGACCGAGCCGCAGTCAAGTACATGCAACCGGCCACAGGATCAAATCCAGACCCCCGAGGGGTTCTCCCCCGCGCTTTTCTCTGTGCCCTTGTGGCGGATTTTGTTCTTCACGCCCCGACGTTGGCTCCCACTTTCCCCAGGAGCCTCAGGAGCCCATCCAGGATGGTGAGGGGGTGGGGGGGGCATCCGGGGATGTAGAGATCCACGGGAATGCCTGCGCCGCCGCAGCCGCCCAGTTGCTCCTCCTGGTGGAGGAAGGGGCCGCCGGAGATGGCGCAGGAGCCGACGGCGATGACGAGCTTGGGCTCCGCGGTGGCGTCCAGGGTCTTCCGGAGGGCCAGATCCATGTGCTTGGTGACCGGGCCGATGATGACTACGGCGTCGGCGTGGCGGGGGCTGGCCACCATCTGGATGCCGAAGCGGCCCAGGTCCCAGCCGATGGTCTGGAGCACGTTCACGTCCACTTCACATCCGTTGCAGCCCCCCGCGCTCACCACCCGCAGCTTCAGGCTGCGCCCGAAGACGCGCATGACTTGAGCCTCCAGGGCCTTGGCGAGGAAGAGCCCGTCGCCTGGTTCCAAGCACAGATCCCCCCGTTCCCGCACGGCCAGGCGGTGATCCTGGGTGAAGGTGATGGCTCCTTCAGGGCAGGCCTCCGTGCAATCGGGGCAGAAGAGGCAGCGCCCGAGATCCAGGGCTGGGCCCTTGATGCCGATTTCGATGGCCCCGGTGGGACAGGCCTCCGCGCAGGCGCGGCAGCCTTCGGGACAGGCGCCTGGGCGGAGCTCCGGCCTGCCCCGGAGCCGCTGGGGCAGGGGGGGCAGGGACTTGGGATAGGCCATCGTGCGATGCCCCTGGCGCCACCGGGAGAGCAGAATGTGGATCATGGGTGCCTCAGAGATCGTGTCCGCAGTAGGAGAGATTGAAGCTCTTGTTGCATAAGGGGAAATCCGAGATCTGCTCCCCCCGCAGGGCCAGCGCCAATCCGTACCAGTTGTGGAAGGAGGGATCCACGAGCTTGTAGCGCTCGAAACGGCCCTCGGCGTTGGTGATGGCCAGGTGGAGCACCTCACCCCTCCAGCCCTCCACCAAGGACACGGCCAGGCTCTCCGGTGCCAGGGGGGGAAGGGGCTCTGGGCTCGGGTCGGGCTCGCTGCCTGCCAGGGCTTCCAATCGCTCGGTGAGGAAGCGGTGGCTCTCGCCCAGCTCCACCCAGCGCACCCAGGCGCGGGAATGCACACTGCCGCTGTGGGCCGTGGACGGGCTCACGGGATGCTGGCCATAGGGGCCGAAGGGATGATCCTTGCGCACATCGAGCGCGATGCCGCAGGCCCGGGCCGGGACGCCCACCAGGCCGATCTCCCGGGCCTGGATGGGGTCGACCTTGCCGCAGGCGTCGAAGCGGTTCAGGACCGAGGCCGCGCCCCACAGGAGTTCCACGGCATCCTGAGTGTCCTTCCAAATCTGGGTCATGCGCTCCAGGAGCAGGGCCGCCCTCTCGGGCTCGAGCTCCATGCGCAGCCCTCCGGGACGCAGCCAGTCCCGTCCCAGGCGGCTGCCGCAGACTTCGGCGCTGAGGTTCAGCCACTCGCCCCGGATGCGCCCGCAGAAAGATGACGTGGGCAGGAAACCCACGTCCCCGGCCATGGCCCCCAGGTCCCCCGTATGATTGGCCATGCGCTCCAGTTCCAGTGCCACGCTGCGGACCTGCTGGGAGCGGGGAGGCACCCTCACACCCGCCAGGGCCTCCAGGGCCTGGCAGTAGGCCCATCCGTGGCCGATGGTGGTGTCGCCGCAGGCGGTCTCGGCGTGCTTCAGGCTCAAGGGATGGGGGCCGCCCATGAGGGTCCGCTCGATGCCCCGGTGCTGGAAGCCCAGGGCGATCTCCAGGTGGAAGACCCGCTCCCCGTGGCACTGGAAGCGGAAGTGACCGGGCTCGATGACCCCGGCGTGGACGGGGCCCACCGAGACCTCGTGGACCTCCTCGCCCCGGACCTGGTAGAAGTCCAGGACGCCGGGCAGGATCTCCTTCCGGTCCCAGGGGTCCTCTCCCGACCAGGGGGCGTGGAAACGCAGGGGCTTGAACCAGGGATGGTCCTCGGGGCGCAGGCCGAACTGTTCGGCCATCTCCCGCTCGAAGAGGTGGGCCTGGGGGCATTCCGGCGTGAGGGAGGGGTAGGCGTTGCCCTCGACTCGAGTGCGTCCAACACGGAGTCGGCCCTCGGCATCGTCGGCCAGGACGGCGAAGAGGCGATGCTGTCCGTCGGCGCAGAGGCAGGCCAAGCGGCTGCCGGTGCGCACGCCCTGGAGGATGGAGGCCCGGAATTCCGCCAGGCCCAGTTCCGGGACCTCCTTGAGGGCCAGGGCCTGGCCGTTTCCGATGAGGGCGAAGCGGTTCCCGTTCACAGCCTTCCCTCCACGAGGGCCGCGGCGTTCTGGATCATCGAAGCCAGGGGCCGCGGCAGCCAGAGGCCCATGGTCAGTGAGAGCAGGAGGGCGATCACCAGGGGCGCGGTGGTGGCGAAGGTATCCCGGTAGGGCGTCCGCATGCGGTTGGGACTGGGGGTTCCGAAGATCACCTGCAACACGGTATCGCTCATGGCGATGAAGATGCCCCCCAGGAAGAGGAGGAAGGCCGCTCCCAGCCAGAGGTTCTGCCGGGAGAGGGCCACCGCGGCGATATTGAATTCGCTGATGAAGGGCGCGAAGGGAGGCGTGCCCGTGATGGCCAGGAAGCCCAGGATGAAGAGCCAGCCGGATACCGGCGTGCGTCGGATGGCGCCGGTCACATGGGGCAGCTGATGGCTCCCGTAGCTCCGGTGGATGTTGCCGGCCGACATAAAGAGGACGCCCTTCACCAGGGCATTGGCGGCCAGGTGGAAGAGGGCGAAGCGCGCGGCCACGCCCCCGATGCCGATGCCGAATACCAGGATTCCCATGTGCTCGACGCTGGAATAGGCCAGCAGGCGCCGGATATCCAGCTGGCGCACCATGAAGACCATGGCCCAGGCCATCGACAGGAGGCCGAGGGCCACCATGAGCTCTCGGGCGAAGGGAGCCTCTCCGGCCGCGGAGAGCACCGCGAAGATCCGCAGCAGCGCCAGGAAGGCGCAGCTGGTGATGCCGCCAGCCAGGAGGGCGCCGATGACCCCCGGCGTCTCGCCATAGGCGTCCGGCTTCCAGGAATGGAGGGGCGCCAGGCCCATCTTGGTGCCGTAGCCCACCAGGGTGAGGACGAAGCCCGCCCTCAACCAGGGTTTGGGCAGACTGGTCGCGTGGTGCATCAGGGTGTTGAAGGTGAGCGCTTCCCGGATGCCGGCCATGTGGGCGGCGTAGGCGATGAACAGGGTGCCCAGCAGGGCCAGCGCGATGCCGACGGAGCCTAGGATCAGGTATTTCCAGGTGGCTTCCAGGGAGCGCCGGTTGTGATTGAAGTAGATCAGGGGCGCAGTGGCCAGCGTCGTCGTCTCCATGGCCACCCACACCAGCCCCGGATGCCGGGCCTGGGCCAGCAGGGAGGCCAGGCCCAGGATGCTGAGGAAGCTGAAGGTGAAGACGCGGTTATCCCGCTCGGGGCGGAGGGCGAGGTAGGCCGGGGCGTAGAAGGCGCAAATGCAGAACAGGACGCTGATGACCAGCAGCACCCATCCCCCGAGGGCGTCCAGGCCCAGCCAGGCGGTGGGGGGCAGTCGGCCCCAGCCCCGCAAGGCAAAGACGAGGCCGATCAGGTGGAGGGTGGCCGTGGCGGGCAGGAGTCGGACCCTCAGCGTGATGGACCGGGTGAAGAAGGCCAGGACGGCGGCCAGGAGGGGGAGAACGATGAGATACCAGGCCATGTCTCAGTCCTTCAGTGCGGCCAGGTGCCGGGTGTCCGTGGAATCGAAGGCCACGCTGATGTGGTGGATGACGATGCCCATCACGAAGATGCCCACGAAGAGATCCAGCAGGATCCCCGTCTCCACCAGGAGGGGCATCTCCTCGATGAGCAGGAGGCTGAAGATGTAGATGCCATTCTCCAGCACCAGGTAGCCGACGACTTGAGTCAGGGCCTTCCTTCGGGAGATGAGCAGCAGGAATCCCGTCAGCAGGGTCGAGAGGGCGGCCGATACGAACATGGTGTCGCTCCGGCCTTGGGGCATGGGCAGGTTGCTGGTGAGCAGCAGGCTGAGGCCCGTGCCCAGGGCGCAGAGGATCAGGGAGGTGGTGAAGCCGATGGTGGGGTCGACCTCCCGCTGGGTCTTCACCGCGCGCAGCGCCTTCCGGAAGAGGAAGGGGATGAGCCAGGCCTTCACCGTGAGGGCGGCGCCCACCATGAGGAGGATGTGGACATGGCGGCCCAGGCCCATGGCGATGGGCAAGAGGCCCAGGAGCACACCCTGGACCACCGTGACCTGGATCGCCTTGTTGATCCGGCTGGTGGCCACCAGGGTGAAGTTGGTGAGCATGAGGAGGGCGATGAGGAAGTCTCTGAACATCGTTATGCCTGCATCAGGAAGAAGGCGAAGGCCGTGGCCAGGAGGCCCGCCACCAGGAACTGGGGCACCTTGATCATGCGGAAGCGGGCCGTGGCGCTCTCCACCAGGCCCACCACACAGGCCAGCAGGCCGATCCCCAGAAAGTAGACGCCCCAGTCCAGGCAGACGCTATGGGTGCGGGGCAGGAGGGGCCCCACGATGAGCGCCCCCAGCACCAGCAGCTTGAGGCTGGCGCCGTACAGGATGAGGGCCAGAGGGCGCCCGGAGTGATCCAGGATCATGGCTTCGTGGATCATGGTGAGCTCCAGATGGGTATTGGGATCATCCACGGGGATGCGGGAATTCTCCGCGAGAAAGACGATCACCCAGCCCGCCAGCACCAGGATCAGCGGGCCTGTGGCCTTGGAGATGGCAAAGCCGGGGGAAGCCAGCATCCCGGAGAGGGAGAGGCTGCCCGAGGATCTGGCCAGAGCGGCAAATCCCAGGAAGAGGGTGGGTTCGGCCAGGGCCGAAAAGGTGACCTCCCGGGCCGCCCCCATGCCTTCGAAGCTCGATCCCGTATCAAGCGCCGAGAGCACCGTGGCGAAGCGCGCCAGGCCGAATAGGTAAGCGAAGAGGATCATGTCCCCCTCGAAGTGGATGGGGGCCGGGGAGTGGCCGAAGGGCACCAGCAGGGAGGCCATGAAGCCTGCCGCCACTGTGGCCACGGGGCCCGCCAGGAAGACCCAGGTGGTGGTGCGGCTGAACACGGCCCGCTTGCGGGCCAGCTTGGCCAGATCGAAGTAGAGCTGGAGGACCGGCGGGCCGTTGCGCCCGGCCATCACGGCCTTGACCTTGTTGATCAGGCCCGGGATGAGCGGCGAGAGCAGTAGGGCCGTGAGGACGTGCAGCAGGAGGTGGAGGATGCGGAGGAACGTGGAATCGGACATGGTTCAGACCACCATCCAGACGAGGAGGGCAACGAGGGTGAGCAGGATGTAGAGCAGGTAGACCTGGAGTTGGCCGCTCTGGAAAAATCGCAGCAGGGTGAACCCCTTGGCGGTGAAGGCCAGGGTGGGGGCGGCCAGGCGGTCGAGGATCGGGTCCGGCACATGGCTCTGGAAGCGCCCCGGGAAGGGGAAGAAGCCCTTCAGCTTCGGCAGGTGCACATGGGGCCAGAGGGCGATGCGCATTCCCGAGACCAGGCCATCGGCGAAGGAGGAGGCCGTGTACTGGGCCCGGGGCAGGGGGACCGTGTATCCGCAATCCCAGGTGGGGAGATCGGCTCCCGTGGAGGCCCCCTTCCGGGCCCACTGCCAGAGGAGGGCCGCGAGGGCCAGGAGGGGCAGGGCGATGCAGGTGAGGAGGGGGAGATGGGCGAGCCCCGCCAGGCTGGCCGCTCCGGGGACTGCGATGACCGAGACGACGCGCTCCAGCATGGGGACCAGCAGGGCCGGGGCTAGGCCGATCACGAGGCAGGCACAGGCCAAAATTCCCATGGGGAGCCGCATGCTGTTGGGGGATTCCACGGCGCCCACGGCTTCCACCGAGCGGGGGGTCCCCAGGAAGGCCGCGCCGAAGACCTTGGTGAAGCAGGCCGCCGCCAGGGCGCCGATGAGGGCGAGAGCGGCCAGTGTGAGGATGGCCCAGGCCGAGGGGGAATGCAGCACCCCCTGGAAGGCGGCCAGGTAGATCAGCCATTCGCTGACGAAGCCATTGAGGGGGGGCAGGCCGCAGATGGCCCAGGAGCCCACCAGGAAGGTGCCGGCCGTGAAGGGCATGGTGTGGGCGAGCCCCCCCATGCGCTCCAGGTTCCGCGTCCCGGTGGCGTGCAGGATGGAACCGGCCCCCAGGAAGAGCAGGCTCTTGAAGAGGCTGTGGTTGAGCACATGGAGGAGGGCCCCGGCAAATCCCAGGAGCTGGAGAACCGGATTCCCGGAACTCTTGCCGAGTGTGCCCAGGCCCAGGCCCAGCAGGATGATCCCGATATTTTCCACCGAGTGGTAGGCCAGGAGGCGCTTGAGATCATGCTGGCCCAGGGCCAGGGCCACACCGAGGAGGCCGGAGAGGGCGCCCAGGGTAATGAAGAGGCCTCCCCACCAATAAGGGGGATCCGGCACCCAGGAGATCAGGCGGATCATGCCCAGGATCCCCATCTTGATGAGGATCCCCGACATGACCGCCGAGACGTGGCTGGGGGCGGCCGTATGGGCCTCGGGGAGCCAGAAGTGCAGGGGCAGGACCCCCGCCTTCAGGCCGAAACCCGTTAAAAAGAGCAGGAAGGTGGCCGTGCCCCGGGGGCTGGCGGCAAACCCCTGGCCCAGGGGCGAGAACAGGAAGCTACCCGTGGCCGCAGCCATCAGCGCGAAGGCCGCGAAGAGACAGAGCGTCCCGGAATGGGTGGCCACCAGGTAGATCCAGGCGGCTCGTCGCGTCTGGGGCTCCCTGTCCTCTGTGATCACCATGAAGAAGGCCGTGATGGCCATGCCCTCCCAGGCCAGGAGGAAGACGAGCGTATGGGCGGCGGCCACCAGGAGGGCCAGGAAGGCTGTGGTCAATCCATACAGCATCCGGAGGCGGCGGGGGTTCTCCTGGTGGTCGCCCCAGTACCCGAGGCCGTAGATCGACCCACAGGCCGGGAGCAGCAGGACCGGTACCAGGAAGAAGGCGCCCAGGGGGTCCAGCCTGAGGAGTCCCTGGGAACTCAATGGCAGGGCGGGAAGGAGTGCGCTTCCGACCGGCCCTCCGAACAGCACCCGCGCCGCGGCCCCCAGGCCCGCGAGGGCGCCCAAGCCGAACATGAGGGTGGCGATGACGGCACCCCGCTCCCGCAGGAAGAGCCCCGGCAGGCCGGAGCATCCGATGAGGAGCAGGCCCAGCCCGAAGAGGATCATCCCAGCAGCCGGGGGCGGAGGAGCATCCACAGGAAGCCCGCCACCAGCGTGCCCAGGATGTAGAGCAGGTAGATGGGCAGCTGCCCGTGCTGGAGGCGCCGGAAGCCCTGGAGGCGCAGGGTCAGCCGCTCCGTGCGCTCGGCGAAGAAACCCTCCCCAATGGGATCCTGGAATTGGGAATGGAAGGAGATGGGGCCGGGGAAGAGCTGTTGGATTCGCCGGATCCGGGACTTCATCCCCGGCACGAGGGCCGCCCAGCCATCCGAGAAGGAGGTGGCGGTGTACTGCATCCGGGCATTCGGCCGGGCATAGCCGCAATCCCAGGTGGGCACCGAAGGGGCCGGGCGCCGCCGGAGCCAGAGGGCACATCCCGCCCCCAGGACCAGGAGGAGCAGGGCCATGGAGGCCATGAGGGCCATGTCCCGGCCGAGGCCGGTGGCCAGCATGGGGCCATTGCCGGGAGCGAGCACGGCCAGGACCCGGTCCAGGAGGGGCAGGAGCAGGACGCTGCCCAGGGAGAGGGCCAGGCAAAGGAGGGCCAGGAAGGCCATGGGCCCCCACATCCAGGCGCCGGGATCATGGGCCTCTGCGGCCGCAGCGCTGCGGGGCACGCCCAGGAAGATGAACCCGAAGCACTTGGCGAAGACCACGGCCGCCAGGCCTCCCGTGAGGGCCAGGCCCGAGAGGGCGAGCCCCGCCGTCCAGGAACCGCCATTCATCAGGGAGGCGAAAAAGCCTCGGTAGAGGCACCACTCGCTCAGGAAGCCATTGAAGGGGGGCAGGGCGGAGACGGCCAGGATGCCGGGGAAGATGAGCAGGGCCGTCCGGGGCATCCGCTGGGCCAGGCCTCCCAGGGCCTCCATGTCCCGGGTTTCTGTCGCCTGGAGCACGGAGCCCGCGCCGAAGAAGAGGAGGCTCTTGAAGGCCGCGTGGTTCCAAACGTGGAGGATCGCACCACCGAAGCCCAGGGCGGCCAGCCAGGGATTGTGCAGGGAGCGCCCCGCCCAGCCCAGTCCCACGCCCATGAGGATGACGCCGATATTTTCGATGCTGGAATAGGCCAGCAGGCGCTTGTAGTCCCGCTGGGCCAGGGCGCACCCCACCCCGAAGAGGGCCGTGAGGACCCCGAGCCCCATGACCAGGCCGCCCAGATTAGGGACGGGAGGCAGCAGGCTGGAGATGCGGAGGATGCCGTAGACGCCCGCCTTGAGCATGACCGCCGAGAGGATGGCCGAGACATGGCTGGGAGCACCGGCATGGGCCGCCGGGAGCCAGAAGTGCAGCGGCACGAGGCCCGCCTTGAAGCCGAAACCCAGGAGGGCCAGCGTCAGGATCAGGCCATCTAGGAGGGGGGCCGGGGCACCCTGGAAGGGCATCCATCCGTAGCCGCCCAGCCGCTGGGCCAGGAGTACCACCATGGCCATCAGCATCAGCGTCCCGGTATGGGTGCAGATGAGATAGACCCAGGTGCCCCGCAGGACTTCGGGCCTTTCGTGATCGGTGCCCACCAGGAACATGGCCGCCATGGCCATGGCTTCCCAGGCCATGAGGAAGAGGAGGCCCTGGCGGGCCGTGAAGACCAGGGTCATGGCCGCCACCAGGAGGCCGAAGAAGAAGCGCATCTGGCGGCCCGTCTTGGGCGTAATGGCGGGCCAGTAGGCCTTGGCATAGATGGCGCTTGCCCCGGCCACCAGATGAAGGGGCAGGAGGAAGGCCGCGGAAAGCGCGTCCACCTGGAGATGCGCCGGGAGGCCCCAGAAGGGGAAGGTCAGGGTGGAGACCTGCGCTCCCAGGAGCACGGACAGGGCCCCCCCGCAGGCCAGCAGGGAGCCCAGCAGGCCCATTCCGATGTGGAAGCGGTCATCGGACCCGGTCAGGGCCAGTAGCGACGCGCTGACCCAACATCCCATGGCCGCGAGGATTAGCAGTACCGCCCACATTCGGACTCCCGTTGGAAGGCCGACCCCGAATGAGCCAGAGGGCGGAGATCCAAATCAATTATCCTTAACTGGTAGGACTCATTTCAGTCCCAGTATAGCCAGGAACGCCACTTCCGGCACCCAGGCCCCGGTGGGCCGCGGAGTGAAGGGGATCAGGAGGCCGTTTGCCGCAGGAGCCGCCTCCGGACGCGTAGGTCATAGAGAATGGGTTGGAACGCCAGCAGCAGGAGGAAGGCCGAAAGCAAGAACACGATCCTGTAGCCCATGTGCTGGAAACCCACGGCTCCCACCAGCCCACCCACGAAGAAGGCGGCCAGGATCAGTCCGTGCAGCTTGAGGCGATCTCGATTGGCCCTGATCTCCTTCATTTTCCGATGGCGGTCCCGGTTGAAGTAGAAGAGGCGCCCCAGTTCCAGCCCGATATCGGTGGCGATGCCCGTCATGTGGGTGGTGCGCACCTCGGCGCTGGAAATGGTGGTCACCACGGAATTGTGCATCCCCATGAGGAAGGCCAGCATCACCACCGTGAGGGGCAACGCAAGGTGGTGCATCTGGTGGAGCTCACGGCTCATCACGCCCAGCACCATCATCAGTCCGGCTTCGAGGGCGAGGCTCAGGGCGTAATGGCTGCGGAAGCGGTGGCGGCGCCCGAAGCTGATGAGCATGGAGGTGAAGAAGGCCCCGGCGGCAAAGCACCCCACCGTGCTGATTGCGCCCAGTGCGAGGGTCCGGTTGCCGATGGCGAATTCGTCGGCAGCCCGGGAGATGGCCCCGCTCACATGGGAAGTGTAGGTCTTGACCGCCATGAATCCGCCCGCGTTGACTGCCCCCGCGATGAAGGCCAGGGACCATGCAAGCTGGCGGTTGAGTCGCTTGTTGCGCTGGTGGTGCTTCATGAGCAGCCGAGTATCCAGGGGGATGAGATCCAGTGTCCTGTGGACGGTCTTCCGCAGAGTCTTCTCGATCTCATCGGGTTCCACGGAGGATCTCAGGAGGCGCACCGTCTGCCTTCGCGCGATACGCAGGAGGCTTCGAGGGGGGCGTGGCGTCATTCTGGAGGATCCTTTGCTTGATCCTAACCGCTCGGATGCGCGTACTCCGGCGGGGGTGATCCCTGGCGCCCGGGTTGGCCGATAATTGGGTGGGACACTGTCCTGGTTTCGCCTGGAGGTCTCCCATGAGCAAGGCTCCCTCGACGCCCGCAATCCGCTTCCTGAAGGCGCGGGAGGTCCCCTTCACGGAGCATCTCTACCGTTACGAGGAACACGGCGGCACAGGCGTTTCCGCCCGGGAATTGGGCGTCGACGAGCATGCGGTGGTGAAGACCCTCATCATGGAAGACGAAGGGGGCAGGCCGCTGGTGGTGCTCATGCACGGTGACCGGGAGGTCAGCACCAAGGCCCTGGCC
Organism: uncultured Holophaga sp.; assembly: GCA_963664825.1. Classification (GTDB taxonomy): domain Bacteria; phylum Acidobacteriota; class Holophagae; order Holophagales; family Holophagaceae; genus JAYREN01. The sequence goes on along the minus strand of OY761614.1, from coordinate 430,539 downwards.
CGACAGATCGGCGCCAAGGCCATCCATATCTGCAAGCCCGAAGCGGCCAATCGGTATTCGGGCTACCTGGTGGGCGGCACCAGCCCCTTCGGATTGAAGCGGGCCATGCCGGTCTATGTGGAAAGGGGCATCCTGGAGCTGGACCGCATCTATATCAACGGAGGTTCCCGGGGCTTCCTGGTGGGGTTGGATCCCCGGGAGCTGCTGGGTCTCGTGGAGGCCCGCCCCGTGGAGGTGGCTTTGGCGGAGTAGGGCCTTGCCTCTCTCCAGGGGAATGGTGATAGCATGACTCCTCCGCGCCTCGCCCCTCGAGGCGCACCTTTTTTTATCCCTCGGCCCGAGGGCCCACCCCACGGAACTAGCCATGCCGAAGCACGTTCTTGTCAAGCTTGAAGCCGAGTACAAAGCCCTGAAGCACGCGCTTCTCGAGGAAATCCCAAGGGAAATCGCAGCCGCGGCCTCCCAGGGGGACCTCTCGGAGAACGCCGAGTACGAACAGGCCCTTTCTAAACGCGATATGTTCCAGGCCAAGCTGGTGGCCATGGAGAAGCGGATCACCGAGATCGCCAGCCTGGACGTGGGCCGTCTGCCCAAGGACAAGGCCGCCTACGGCAGCCGCATCACCCTTTTGGACCTGGATTCCGACAAGGAGGTCACCTACAAGCTGGTGCTCCCCGAGGAACTGGATTCCAATACCGAATACCTCAGCATCAGCAGCCCCATCGGTTCGGCCCTCGTGGGCCTGAAGGAGGGCGACGAGGTCAAGATCCGCATCCCCGCGGGCACCAAACGCTTCGAAGTCCTGGCCTTGGTCACCATCCACCAGCAGTAGAATTTCGACGGGACCGGCTCTCCGGGGGACGCCAGCATGACCACCAAGCAGATCAAGAAGGATCAGAAGTGCTCCTTTTGTGGCAAGGCGCCGCACGAAGTCGAGCAGCTTCTGGCGGGCCCCGGAGCGTTCATCTGCAATGAATGTGTCGAGGCCGGCCAGCTCCAGCTGCGCATGAGCCGCCAAGGCAAGACGGCTGGAGCCCATACGCCTAAGCTGGCCCGGCCCAAGGAGATCAAGGCCTTCCTGGACGACTATGTCATCGGCCAGGAGCCTGCCAAGAAGCGTCTCGCCGTGGCGGTCTACAACCACTACAAGCGCATCCTGGTGCCCGTGCAGAAGGCCCTGGGCACCCCTGAATCCGAGGTGGAGCTGGCCAAGAGCAATATCCTCCTCATCGGGCCCACGGGCACGGGCAAGACGCTGCTGGCCCAGACCCTGGCCCGCTTCCTGGATGTGCCTCTGGCCATGGCCGACGCGACGACGCTGACGGAAGCTGGCTACGTGGGTGAGGACGTGGAGAACATCCTCACCAAGCTGCTCCAGGTGGCCAATTACGATGTGGAACGGGCCCAGCGGGGCATCGTCTTCATCGATGAGATCGACAAGATCGGCCGCAAGAGCGAGAACCCAAGCATCACCCGGGATGTGTCGGGCGAGGGCGTGCAGCAGGCCCTCCTCAAGCTCATCGAAGGCACCGTGGCCAATGTGCCCCCCCAGGGCGGCCGCAAGCACCCCCACCAGGAGTTCATCCAGGTGGACACGTCGAACATCCTCTTCATCTGCGGCGGGGCCTTCGTGGGCATCGACGAGATCATCAAGCAGCGCATCCGGGCCAAGGCCGTGGGCTTCGGCGCCAAGGTGACCTCCAAGATGAGCAAGGATGCCTTCCTCAAGCATGTGGAACCCGAGGACATCATCAAGTTCGGCCTCATTCCCGAATTGGTGGGCCGCATGCCCGTGGTGGCCACCCTGGATCCCCTGGATCGGGAGTCCCTGGTGCGTATCCTCACCGAGCCCAAGAACGCCGTCACCAAACAATTCACCAAGCTTTTCGATATGGACGAGATCGATCTCAGCTTCGAGGCCGGCGCCCTGGACGCCATCGCGGACCAGGCGGTGACGCGCAAGCTGGGCGCCCGGGGCCTGCGCTCCATGCTTGAGCAGATTCTGCTGGAGCCCATGTTCGATATGCCCAGCGAGGAGCGGAAGGGCAGGGGGACGCTCCGCGTGACGCGAGAGCGTGTGGAAAAGGTGCTGGAACTCCCCAGTCTGCCGATTTCCGCGGCGGGCTGAGCTAAGGCGCACCGCGGATCCGTGGGATGATAGCTCGTGTCCAATCTTGGTCTTAAAGCCGAACTGAGGGACGGAGATACGATCCGCGCCTATCTGGATGAGCTGGTGCTCCTGAAGACGCCGGTCCAGCTGTGGCTCCCCCAGTCCGACGCGCTCCCCTTCGAGACCACCATCGAGCGGATCTCCGGAAATGCCTTTGTCACTGCCACCACGCCCCCCCTGGCCGTGGAGCAGGCGCTCTGCATCTCCTTTCTCCTGGATGCCCGGCGTTTCAACGCCAATACCCAGGTGGTCTCCACGGGGGTCTTCCGGATTCCCACCAGCATCACCCAAGGGGAACGGCGGGAGCGCTTCCGGGCCACCTTCCCTCGTTCGGCGGGGATCCAGGTCTTCGCCCTCGAGACCCTGGCCGAGACCTTCGTGATCGGGAGGCTCCTCCTGGGAACGCTCCTGGATCTGAGCCTCCAGGGCCTCCGGATGGCCATCGAAGAGCTGGACTGTCCGGGTGGGGAATCCCCTGAGCTGAAGCGCGGCGACACCTTTGCTCTGATGTGCATCCAGGGCCTGCCCCACACGCCCGATATCCTCTGCCGGGCGGTGCTGACGCACGTGCTCCACGGGAAGGAGGGCGATTCCGCGGGCTTTCTGCTGGAGGATCTCCTGACCCACGATCAGCGGAACATCGAGCGGATCCTGGCCCGGCGCTTCCCCACCACCTTCGGCCAGGCCTTTCCCAAGAAGAAGCGGAAGACCGATCTCGGGGACCGCCTGGGAGCGCCCCTCCAACTGCCGGTGGCCGCCAAGGCCTCCGAAGTGATCCTGGCCCCGGCCCCCAGCGTTCCTGCCGCACCCGAGCAGTCCGCCCGTCCCTGCGCGCCGGCCATGCGGCTCCGCAAGGTCTCTCGGAAGATCCTGATCATCTCCGGCAACCTGGAGGATCGGGCGGCCCTGGCCGCAGATCTCCATCAGGACGGGTTCCGGCAGGTGCAGGTGGCCGGTTCCTTCCTGGAGGCCAAGCACCTCGCCACCGATACCCGCTTCGATCTCCTTCTGCTGGACATGAAGGTCGGGGGCTACTTCGGACAGATGATCCTCGATGCCCTGAGGCAGCACGGTCTCCTGCTGGAGACGCCGATCATCCTGGTGGCCGATGGCCGGGATGCCAGCCTGCCGAGTGTGGTGGAAGAACTCCAGGCCATCCATGTCCACGACAAGCGCGGCTCCTACGAGGAACTGGTGCCTGTGCTTTACGGGCTCCTGCTCTAAGGCGCAGCCTCTGACAATCGCCGAGAAATCAGTTCGCAGATCCCTGTAACAGGGCGGATAGCCCGTTTCGTATGTTCTCAAGATCCTGCCGGAGGGCCGCTAGACGGGCCTTTTGACCCTGTTTCGCGAGGGCATCCCCCCAGGCGGCCAACATCTGTTTCACATCCAGAGCTGCACGGTCCAGTGAAACGCCCTCGGCCTTCTTCCCGAGAGGCGGAAGGGAGGCCCACTGGGTGACCCAGGCCTTCAGGCCTCTCTCCCAAAGGACCTGCATCCAAGCATCGAGGTCCTGGTGGCGTTCCTGGCTCCGGAACACACCCATGACAGCCTTGGAGGCCACCAAGGGAATTGGGCCTGGTACGCGCAGACCCCTCTGATGTGGCCATGTTTCCAGGGTAGATAGCAGGGCTGCGGGTCTCTGAATCCGGGGATCAAGGAGGGACCAGCTCGCGTAGCATGCCCAGGCCGAGGCATTGAATGGCCAGTGACGGATCCGTTCCGAGGTTTGAGTGCATAGGCGCCGTGCCACCGGACCCCATACTGCGAAATCGGGTTCGAAGGGTAGGGAGCCAGGGGGCTCTTCTGTGACTTCCAGGTCCTCCAGGAATAGACCCTCGAGGGCGGGATTGGGTAGGCGGGGACGTAGGAGTTCCAGCCTAGCGCGGTGAGCGTCTAGGCGTTCGGGGTGAGCCTTGATGAAGGCGCTCAGCTGTTCCAATTCCGGCACGCCTTGGCTGCGCAGAGTCGATTCGAGCACCTCAGCCTTGGGTAGACCCGGCCCCGAAGCCAAAACTTGGTCCTTTTGCAGTAGCAGCCACCGTTGGCCCTGAGGCCAGATATAGCGCTCGCGCAATCGTGTTGCCATGAGCTTTGTGAGGGGCTGCCAGCTCAATTCTGCAGGTCCCCAGGGCGCAAAGATTGGGTGAATTTGAAGCCTCCCCCAGGCCAAGGGATCCGCGGCATTCTCCAACAGAGCCAAGCGCAAGGGGGCGTGTTCCGGTGCCGGTGGGTCGGCCGTGGGTGGTTCATGGAGGGCCCTACGGAGCGTCTCTTGTTGTTGCGAGTTTAGCTGGAGAACCTCGCCTTTACTCTTATGCTCCTCTTCGTAGCGGACATGGTCCTCCAAGCTATTCCCGAGTCGGGTCGAAATTTCGGGCCAACCTTTCCCTGCTTGTGTCCGCAGGGAGGAAGCAAGGGTCATGGCCTCCTCGACTTTGCCTTGGAGAAGAAGAGAATCAAACTGGGCCGTTCCCCAGGCACCTAAATTTTGGACGACATGGGCCCGGCCCAGCCTGCCCGTCATCCAGAGAGCCTGGCTGGTGGCAATGGCCGCCTCGGCGACCCGGTAGGCCTCTTCCAGCTGATTCAGAGGATAGATGTAGAAGCTATTGAGATAGCTCGCGAGGAAGAGGGGTGGCCAGGGGTGTCCCGGCACACCTTCGAGAGAGGCGAATAGGTTTCGTTTGGACGCTATTCCGAAGTCTGCTTCCTCTGGATTATTTGTCCAATCCAGGACCTGCCAGAGTGCTTCCGCTTCGGGGTCCTGGGCAATGAGTTTAGGAATGGAGGCTTGGAGTTGTCTCGCGGACTGTTTCAGCTCCGGATCCTGGTCCATCTCTGTGAATTTGAGGTAGAGCAGCATAAGCGCGAATGGCTGGGGATACGGCTCGCGCCAGATATCTCCTGCGCTTGGGATTTCGGCGATTCTCTGGAGACAGGGCAGGAGTTCATTCCGAAGGCTTACCCCAAGGGGCTTTGCGAGAGTCCCGGAAATCTTGGCGGAGGATGCTTGGCGGCTGAGATCGAAGGCCAGCTCCATCCATGCCTGCCCATCGTCTGGGTGGAGGCGGAGGTGAGCCTTCAATCCCTCCCGAAGCGGCTTCCATCCCGCTTCTTCCATGAGGGACTGTATTCCCTCGGGTGTGGGGTGCCCAGCGCCTTCGGCTAGCCGCGTATCTGAGGGACCGAAAAGGGCCCAGCCTGGCCCTTTCATGATATTGGTGAGGGCTTCTCCGGCCTTGCCCTTCTCGGCCGATAATTGGCGAAGTTCTCGGCCATCCGCGGCTCCTAGAGGATGCTCACCGTACCAGGCGAAGCTGAGTCGAGTATCCGTGACCACCAATTTGAAGGCCTCCGGCGCACGAACGTCGACCACCATTTGGTGGACGGAGCCCCAGGGGTCCTGGGCCTGGGCGCTGCTACCCAGTAGGAATAGTAGGGCAGGGACTATTAAACTAGTCATGAATTAAGTCTAGCCGCCTTATCGTTAGAATCAGAGTACCGGAGACTTCGTTGGACACGCCTAAAATCCTCACACTGCCTGCCATTCCCATCCGGGACATGGTGCTCTTTCCCGGTTCCCGGGTGCCCTTCGTCGTGGGGCGCAGGGGCTCGGTGCGCACGCTGGAACTGGCCATCAAGGCCGGTGATCACCTGGTGATGCTGACCCAGCGGGATCCCAAGGAGGACGAGCCCAAGCAAGAGAGCCTCTACCTCACGGGCACGCTGGCCCTGGTGGAGTCCCTCATCGCGCTACCCAAGGACTTCTACAAGGTGGGCGTGAAGGGCATCGCCCGGGTGAGGCTGGAGCGCTACCAAGACGAGGGCGATGTCATCCAGGCCGATGTGAGCCTCCTGGCCGAACCGATGGCGCTGGCCGAAGAAGCGGCCCTGCTGCCGACCTTCAACGGCGCGGTGGAACAATTCCTCGGGCGGAACCCCGATGCCTCCCGGCTCATGTCCATGGACCAGATCCGGGAGCTGCCCCTGGGGAGTGCCATCGATACCGTGGCGGGCCTCCTGCCTTCGGACGTGCGGGAGAAGCAGGGCGTGCTGGAGCAGCTCGAGATCGAGCCGCGGCTCCAGGCCGTGCTGAAGCTCCTGGAAGTCGACGCCGCCCGCCATTCGGTGGACCAGGTGCTGGAGGAGAAGACCCGGGCCCGCCTGGACGAGGACCACAAGCAGTACGTCCTCAGCGAGAAGATGCGCGTGCTCCAGCAGGAGATGGGGAAGAAGGACGAGAAGGGCGAATTCGCGCGGCTCAAGGATCAGATCCTGGACGCCCGCATGAGCGAAGAGGCCGAGAAGAAGGCCCTGGAGGAGCTCGAGCGCCTGGAGGCCATGCCTCCCCAGAGTGCGGAGAGCACCGTAAGCCGCACCTACATCGATTGGCTGCTGGCGCTGCCCTGGCAGAAACTGGCCGACGAGCACCTGGACCTGGACGAGGCGGAGCGCATCCTGGAGGAGGACCACGCGGGCCTCGAAAAGGTGAAGGCCCGGGTCCTGGAATACCTGGCCGTCATGCGGCGCCTGAAGGACGCCAATGAGGAGGCCGAGGACTCGGCTTCACCGAGGCCAGAAGCAGGTCCGGGGGGGGCGAGGCCCGAAGGGCTGGGCGGTTCTCCCTGGACAGGCGAGGCCGAGGACTCGGCTCCGCCGAGCTCCGAGGCGAGGGGTCCGGGGAGGACGAGGCCCGCAGGGCCGGCCGGTCCTCCCCGGAAAGGCTTGTCTCCCATCCTCTGCCTGGTGGGGCCTCCGGGCGTGGGCAAGACCTCCTTGGCCCGCAGCATCGCCCGGGCCCTCAACCGCCCCTTCCTGCGCTTCTCCCTGGGGGGCCTGCGGGACGAGGCCGAGATCCGGGGCCATCGCCGCACCTACATCGGAGCCATGCCTGGGCGCATCATCTCGCTGATGAAGAAATCCGGCGTGAGAAACCCCCTCATGCTGCTGGACGAGCTCGACAAGATGGCCTCCGACTGGCGGGGCGACCCCGCCTCGGCCCTGCTGGAGGTGCTGGACCCCGAGCAGAACCAGGCCTTCCAGGACCACTACCTGGATCTGGGCTTCGATCTCAGCCAGGTGCTCTTCCTCTGCACGGCCAATGTGCGCCACGCCATTCCCCAGGCTCTGGAGGACCGCCTGGAGGTCATCGAACTCTCCGGCTACACCCTCAAGGAGAAGCTGGCCATCGCCCAGCGCCACCTCGTGCCCAAGGCCCTGGAGCGCCACGGCATGAAGGCCCTGGAGATCGTCTTCCGGGATAGCGCCCTGGAAAAGATGATCCAGGCCTACACCAAGGAGGCCGGCGTCCGGCAACTGGAGCGGGAGATCAGCGCCGTGCTGCGCAAGCTGGCCCGCCATAGCCTACAGCCCGACAAGGGGGACCTGGCCGGGGAGGTCTTCCAGGCCACCGTCACCTCCGAGCGCCTGCCCAAGCTCATCGGCCCCGAGCGCTTCCTGGAAACGCGCCGGGATGAAGAGATGCTGCCCGGCGTCGTGAGCGGCCTGGCCTGGACTTCCACCGGCGGGGATCTGCTCACCATCGAGGCCGCCACGCTGCCCGGCAAGGGGAAGCTGAAACTCACCGGAAAACTGGGGGAGGTCATGCAGGAGAGCGCCCAGATCGCCCTCTCCTTCGTGCGGGCCCGGGCCGAGCGCCTGGGGCTCTCGCCGGATTTCCTGGAGAAGATGGATCTCCACGTCCACGTGCCCGAGGGGGCCATTCCCAAGGACGGCCCCAGCGCCGGCATCACCCTGGCTACAGCGCTCATCTCGGCGCTCACGGGCATTCCTGTCCGCAGCGACTTGGCCATGACCGGCGAACTCACCCTCCGGGGCATGGTCCTCCCCATCGGCGGCCTCAAGGAGAAGCTCCTGGCGGCCCACCGCCTGGGCTGCAGGACCGTGCTCATCCCTTCCGAAAACGCCCGCCACCTGGAGGAAATCCCTTCCGAAATCCGGGAACAGATGACCATCCACCTGGTCCATCACATGGACGACGTGATCGAGTTGGCCCTCACGCGGATGCCCGAGCCGGTGAAGATGGCCTGATTCACTGGCTGCGGAGGCCCCGCGGAACGGGCGCAGCGTCGCTTGGCGGGTCGGTGGCGACTCTTCTGTCTGGAGTGGGACGATATCCCCTTCATCTCCTTCCCTATGACCGGCGTGCTCTTTCCTATCACCGCCGCCTTGGATACTGAGGAGGCTGCCCCTGAGAAGGCCGCTTTCGAGAGCTATCTCCGAGCGCAGCACAGCTAAGGCGAGAGGGGGCGCCGCTCGAACAAATGGGCCCTTCCAATTCCCCCGTGTGCCTCTTGCTGCCGGGGGGATTGCTCAGATCGCGGCTCAAGGAGAACTCCACGACCTTCCGGTGGCGTCAGGAGTGGAACAACCTGGGGTCGAGGGTGAAGGCGGACCGTTCAATCACCATGATTTTTGGGGTATCCGGGTGCGCTGGATTGATGAGGGCGTTCGTTTCGGATGGCACAATCACAGATGGAACCAAGATCACGGCGGACGTGGCGGCTTTGACCCAGGCTCCACCCATCGCCTGCAAGACGGGCTTGCTGGCCTCTTCCCGCCAGGGGCCCGGGAGATCCCTCGGGAGCCATTGCTCCACCGGAAGGTGGTCCGGGATCTCCGCGACGATGGCGACCAGATCATCTGGAATGTCGGCGGGATCCACATGCACGAGCAGTTCCAACACCGCGAGGGACAGGGAAGAGGCGCAGTAGACCACCGGAAGGCCCGGGGAGTTCCAGCGCCCTCCGACTCGTCGAGCCCCTTCGCCATCCAGCGGCGAGAGCGCGTGCCGGGCCTTCACGATGCGATGAACCCGCATCAGGAGAAGATGCCGAATTCGATCCGTGTCAACACGGCTTCCGCAGCCTGGGTGCCGATGTCGGTATCCAGCAAAGAGAGAGGAGTCGCCCCCCCCAGTGCCCGATTGGAGGCCTCCAGCCAGTGGAGAGCCTTCTCCCTGGTCCCAAGCACATCCTCGGCCTTTGCTCTCAGTCGGACCAACCGCATGACCCGCTCGCTTTCCTGCGGATCAAGACGCCCCCCACCCTTGCGACGGGTCAGGGTGCGGAGCGGGATATGCAGCACGCCAGCCGCCATCTGGTCGGTTAATCCAAGGTCGGTCATGACTCCCTGATAGAGCGTCCATGGCAACCCCTCTCGGACCAAGTTGACTAGATCCAGCGGGGTAGCCTTGAGATACTGGACCTCTAGGATTGGACGCCTCTTTGGATGGTTTGAAGGTCGTTCGGCGACGGCCATGGGGCCCTCCGGCATCTGACTTAATATTACGCGCCATTTGGCGTCATGCAAGGCCTCCGTGCGGATGTCTCTCATCGCGCCCGCGCATCCTATCCCGCAAGCTGTGGCGAAGGGTGCCCCGACACTCTTTGCGGTTTAGCGCTGAATCGTCCCCCTCGGCCTGCCCTCCCCCAAGTGCAGGCCCGGCGATCCTTCCCACAAGGGGCCCCGGCTTTGGGACAATGGCTCCATGAGCTTCGTCCATCTCCACACGCACACCGAAAATTCCCTCCTCGACGGCATGACGCGCATCCCGGATCTCGTGAAGAAGTGCCAGGCCACCGGCATGCCCGCGGTGGCCGTCACGGATCACGGGAACATGTTCGGGATGATGAAGCTCTTCGACGCCTGCGAGAAGACGAAGGACGCCGATGGCAATTGGGCCGTGAAGCCCATCCTGGGTTGCGAGGTCTACGTGGCGCCGCGCTCGCGTTTCGAGCGCAAGTTCGACGCCTCCAGCCAGCAGAACCAGGAGGGCATGGAGGATTGCCAGGATCCCTCGGGCCACCGGGACGCAGGCTACCACCTGGTGCTATTGGCCAAGAACGCCACCGGGTTCTCGAACCTGTCGAAGATGGTCTCCAAGGGCTTCACGGAGGGCTTCTACTACAAGCCGCGGGTCGACAAGGAGCTGCTGCGGGAGAACAGCGAAGGGCTCATCGCGCTCTCGGCCTGCCTGGGCGGCGAAGTTCAGGCGCGGCTCATGGCGGGCAAGACCGAGGCCGCCGAGCGCATCGCCAGGGATTACCGCGAGATCTTCGGGGAGGACTACTACCTGGAGATCCAGGACCAGGGTTTCGAGGCCGAGCGCCTCATCATCCCCGCCCAGTACGAACTCGCCAAGCGCACGGGCATTCCCCTGGTGGCCACCAATGACGCCCACTACCTCAACCAGGACGATGCGGATTTCCACGATACGCTGCTCTGCATCGGCACCAAGACGCTGAAGAGCACCCAGCGCCGCATGCGCTTCTCCACCGACCAGTTCTTCGTCAAGACCCCCGAGGAGATGGCCAAGACCTTTGGCCAGAACCCGGAGGTGCTGGAGCGTTCCCTGGAGATCGCCTCCAAGATCGAATTCTTCCCCATCACCCGAAAGCCCATCCCGCCCCAGTTTCCGGTGCCCTCCGGCTTCACCCTGGAGAGCTACTTCGTCCATGTAGCCAGGGAGATGTTCGAGCAGCGCATCCTCGAGAGCCAGCCCCTCTGGCAGATCGGCAAGCTCAAGCACCCCGAGAACGTCTACCGGGAGCGCCTGGAATTCGAGCTCAGCACCATCCTGAAGATGGGATACCCGGGCTACTTCCTGCTGGTGTGGGACTTCATCGCCAAGGCCCGGGAGATGGGCGTTCCCGTGGGGCCTGGCCGCGGATCGGCCGCCGGGTCCATCGTGGCCTGGTCCATGAAGATCACCGATATCGACCCCATGCAGTACGACCTGCTTTTCGAACGCTTCCTGAACCCGGAACGCGTGTCCATGCCCGATGTGGATATCGACTTCTGCCGGGACGGCCGCCAGCGGGTCATCGACTACGTGACCGAAAAATACGGCCGGGACCGCGTCTCCAGCATCGTCACCATCAACCAGCTCAAGACCAAGGCCGTCATCAAGGACGTGGCGCGGGTCTTCGAGAAGGACTTCAATTGGTCCAACGAACTGACCAAGCTGATCCCGGCCTTCTCCCCCGATCCCTCCAAGAAACTCACCGTGGGCAACTGCCTGGAATGGATCGATAAGCTGCGGGAGCGCTACGAGAGCGATCCCGAGGTCAAGCAGGTGCTGGATATCTCAGCCCGGCTCGAGGGGCTCGCCCGCAATACGGGCATCCACGCCGCCGGGGTCATCATCGCCCCCGACGAGCTCACCAAATTCGCCCCCTTGTGCAAGGACAAGGACGACAAGGTGATGGTGCAGTACACCATGACCGAGGCCGAGCGGGCGGGCCTGCTGAAGATGGACTTCCTGGGGCTGGAGACCCTCACCCAGATCGCCAAGACCCAGGGCTATATCGCCGAGACCCACGGCGCGCCCCTGGATATGCTCACCATCCGGGGTTTCGATGACAAATCGACCTTCGATCTCCTGTCCAATGGGGATACGGATGGCGTGTTCCAGTTCGAATCGGGAGGCATGAAGGGCCTGCTGCGCAAGCTCCAGCCGGACCGCTTCGATGATCTCATCGCGCTCAACGCGCTCTTTCGCCCGGGGCCACTGGGCGCGGGCATGGGCGACACCTACGTGGACTGCCGCCACGGCCGCAAGCCCGTGGTCTACATGTTCCCGGAACTGGAGCCCATCCTCAGCCCCACCTATGGCGTGATCCTCTACCAGGAGCAGGTCATGCAGATCGCCCAGGCCATCGCGGGCTTCTCCCTGGGTGAGGCCGATATGCTGCGCCGCGCCATGGGCAAGAAGGATGTCGCGAAGATGCAGAAGGAGAAGGCCGGCTTCATCGAGAAGGGGAAGGCTCGGGGTTTCGACGGCACCAAGGTCTCGGAGCTCTTCGATCTCATCGAATACTTCGCTGGCTATGGCTTCAACAAGAGCCATAGCGCCGCCTACGCCATGGTGGCCTACGAGACGGGCTACCTGAAGGCCCACTACCGCACGGAGTTTATGGCCGGCCTGCTCAGCACCAAGAGCCAGCGCACCGACGATGTGGTGAAGTACATCCAGAACTGCCGGGAGATCGGCATCGAAGTGCTGGGCCCGGATATCAACACCTCCCGCCTGGATTTCACCATCACCGGCGAGAACCAGATCCGCTTCGGCCTGGCGGCCATCAAGGGGCTGGGGGAGGCCGCGCTGGATGCCATCCTGGAGGCCCGCAAGGCCGAGGGGGGTTTCAAGGATTTCTTCCATGCCCTCAAGAGCACGGACCTGGGAAAGGCCAATCGCAAGGTCTGGGAATGTCTCATCAAGGCCGGGGCCTTCGATTCCATGGAATCCAATCGCGCAGCCCTCTTGGAGGGGCTGCCCTCGGCCATCCAGAACGCCTCTTCGGGAGGCGGCGCCGATCTGGGCATGACCTCGCTCTTCGACGAGGCCGAGATGGCCAGCCTGGCCGATAACTGGAGCCTGCCGGAGGACATCGAACCCTTGAGCCGCAAGGAACGCCTCAAGAACGAGCGGGAAGCCCTCGGGCTCTACGTTTCGGGCCATCCACTGGAGGAGTTCATCGATGCGGTGAAGGTCCATACACTCGGCGGGATCACGGTACTCAAGGAACAGGTGGCCAGCGGGAAAATCAAGGACAAGGACGAGGTGACCCTGGGGGTCATGGTCAGCAACGTGGCCTTCAAGACCAACCAGAAGGGCGAGCCCTGGGCCATCCTGCAATTGGAGGACCTCACCGACAAGATCGAGGCGCTGATGTATTCCTCACGCTTCGATCCGGTGACCAAGAAGCGCTCCCGCCCCTTCGAACTCTTCAGCCATCTCGCCATGCCCGACGCCCTGCTGCGGGTGACGGGGGAGCTGAAGGTGGAGACGGTCACGAGCAACGGCAATGGCAATGGAAACGGGGAAGGCGAGGAGGAGGACGAACAGACCGTGCTCAAACTCTTCGTCTCGGCCCTGGAACCCCTGGAAGGCTTCCAGGGGCGGGGTTTCACGGGGGCCGTGGTGAAGCTGCCCTTGGGGGAATACCCGAGCAACCTGCTCCCCCTCCTCCGCCTCCACCACGGTTCCCTGCCGCTCACCCTCGAATACCGCAGCCAGGATGGGGTCATCGCCAAGGTGAAGCCGGGCCATGATTTCAAGCTGCGCTTCGACCCGGACCTGGCGGAAAAACTGGCGAAGGAGACGGGCTGCGGCCTGAGCTGGATCTACTGATACCAGAAGGATGGAGGAATGTGGCGACATCCCTCGTTAAGGGATTCGACGCAAACCGGCCTACCCCCGCAGGGGGGGCGACGAAGGCCGAGCTTGCGCCCTTGATCGGCCGGACTGATTCCCCACATCTTGACGCGAATCCGCACGCTCTAAGGGGTGGGGAACCTCCCGCCATTCAATGCAAGTGGCGGAGGTCCAGGGTGATGACATGGTCCTTGAGGTAGTGAGTGCCCAGGACTCCGTCATAGTTGATGGCCTCCACCGTGACCGGCAGGGATTCCGATGCGCGGGTTCCGACCTGGAGTCGGGCGGTGGACCTGGCATCGACCCGAATGGAATGCTCCTTCTGAAGGTGCGGGGCCACGAGGGTGCCCGCGCTGTCCCCCGAATCCAGGAGGAACCAGAGCGTCTCGCGCTCCCCTGTGACGGGCAGCAGCACGCACAGGCTCGCGCCGTTCTCCCCGGTCGCGATGCGTGTCTCGACCCCGGTCTTGCCGAGGGCGGATGGAATATCGGAGGAGGCCAGGATCCGAAGCTCATTGGCGGCCCAGTCGAGGGTCAGCACCTGTCCTCGGAAACTATCCAGGGCCACGACTCCATCCAGCCGCGGCAGTTCGGGAGGCAGGAGCTTCCGGAGATCAAACACGGCCACGGGCGCATGTTGGAGCTCCCAGGCCCCGAGGGATCCGTGAAAGCGGGCGCAGTAGTTGAACTCGACGGCTTGGCCGTTCATCCGGTACCCGACGCCCCGGCCATAGGGCGCGCTGCCCAGTTCCTTGGCCAGTTCCGGGGTGATGAGGGTGGATCCGCCTCCGGAATCGAAAAGGAAGGTGCGGGCCTTGCCACCGACCTGGAGATCCAGGCATTTGAGACCTTCGCAGTAGTTCCGGAGTGGAATCCGCAGCGTGACATTGGGTGGGATCAAGGCCGCGGAGGCATCCTGCGTCCGCGGGGCCTCGTCGGCCCGCAGGAACACGGACACGGCCAAGATGGCCAAACAGATGTGATGGGAAGGGCGCATGGGATTCCTTTCATCGGAGTCGGAGGCCAGTGTAGGGGTGCCCCGGCTGGTTGTACTGCTTACCAGGGCCGCGGGCCGTTGGGGAGGCAGTTCTTGACGGCCGGAATTCGTGTGGTTGCAATGGTTCCTGCGGCGCAGGAATGTGCGAGAGGAGATCATGACCGAAGAGAAGAAGGAACCCTGGCTCAATTGGCTGGCCCTGGCCACGGTGATATTCGCGGTGTGCGCCACCATGGCCACCTTCAAGGGGGGCGGCTATTCCACCAAATCGATCCTGAGCCAGAGTCAGGCCTCGGACCAGTTCGCTTTCTATCAGGCCAAGAGCATCAAGGGCTACCAGTACGAGATGGCCAAGGACAAGCTGGAGTTGGAGCTGAAGCTCCTCGGTGCCAAGGCGCCGAAGGAGGCCGTCGCCGAGTACGAGAAGAAGATCGGCGAATACGGCAAGAAGGTCGAGAAATACGAGGGCGAAAAGGCCGGCATCATGAAGGAGGCCAAGGCCTTCGAGGCCCAGCGGAAGGAAGCCCAGAGGCACGGCGCCCCCTTCGGCTATGCCGTGATCTTCCTCCAGATCTCCATCCTCCTCTCCTCCATCTCGGCACTCCTGAAAAAGCAGCCCGTGTGGTGGCTGGGACTGGCCGTGGGCGCGGTGGGCCTGGTCTTTTTCGCCAACGGGTTCTTCCTGTTCTTCTGAATATGGCGAGGCGCGCCCGCTGGGCGCGCCTCTTCTGCGTGAAGCCTTTTACTTGGCGGCGCCCTTCACGTATCTCTCCAGCCAGGTGTCCTGCTCCCAGAGCATGTGCAGGAGGTTCTCCTTGGCCGCGTAGCTGTGGCTCTCCAGGGGCAGGAGCACGAGGCGCGCCGTGCCGCCCAGGCCCTTCACGGCCTGGAAGAGCCGTTCGCTCTGCAGCGTAAAGGTGCCGGGGTTGTTGTCGGCGTCGCCGTGAATCATGAGCAGGGGCGCCTTGATCTTATCGGCTGCGTCGAAGGGCGACATGCGGTGGTAGACCTCGGGCGCCTGCCAGTAGGTGCGCTCTTCGGACTGGAAGCCGAAAGGGGTCAGCGTGCGGTTGTAGGCGCCGCTGCGGGCGATGCCGGCGGCGAAGAGATCGGAATGGGCCAGCAGGTTGGCCACCATGAAGGCGCCGTAGGAATGACCCACGCAGGCCATGCGCCTGGGATCGCCCACGCCCCGGCGGTCGACTTCCTGGATGGCGGCCCGGGCGTTGGCCACCAGCTGTTCGAGGTAGGTGTCGTTGGGTTCGGCGTTGCCCTGGCCCACGATGGGAAAGGTCACGTTATCCAGGATGGCGTAGCCCCGGAGCGCCCAGAAGACAGGGGATGTCCAGGAGGGCCGCACGAAGGCATGGGGGCTCTCCTTCACCTGGCCCGCGGTCTGGCTGTCCTTGAATTCCCGGGGGTAGGCATGGAGGAGCACCGGCAGGCGCCCGTCCCGAGCCGCGTCGTACCCGGGCGGAAGGAAGAGCTTGGCGCTCAGGGCAACGCCATCCTGGCGCGTGTAATGGATCGTCTCCTGGTGGACGCCCTCCAGGGCCTTGAAGGGGTTCTCGATATGGGTGAGGGCCTGGAGTCCAGCCTTCCTGCCGAAGGTGCGCAGGTGGAGATTGGGGAAGGTCTGCGGTCCCTCGATTCTCGTGAGCAGGCGGCCCTTCTCGGGATCGAGGACCCTCACGATGCTCTCGAAGGTGCGCTGGCCATCGGCCTGCCAAAGGCGATGGACCTGGGCGGTGGCCACTTCGAAGGCGTCCAGGAAGGGGCGGTTGCCCTTCGGGCCGCAGCCTTCACCCTCCAGGAAGAGCCGCCTGTGATCGGCGCTGAAGCGCAGCACGGGGCGATGGAAGGCGTTGTGCATGGTGACGAAGGTGCCGGGATCCCCGTAGGCGTCCTCGCTGGAATGATCGAAGAGCAGCTTGGAGGCGGCCTCTGGGATCCCTGGATCGATGCGGGTGGTGCGGGTGCGCCGGGTCTTCCACCAGGAATCCCGGACCAGGGCCAGATGGGCATCGCCCCAGGTCAGGCCCCTGAAGCGGTAGGTGGTCGTGCAGAGCTTCCGGGGTTCGGCCTGGAAGGGGGCCTCCAGTTGGAAGAGGGCATCCCGGGCGGGAACGGCCTTGGAGGGGTCGCCGCCATCCAGGGCCTCGGCCCAGGCCAGTGTGGCGCCCTGGTCCTCCCGCCATTCGAAGTCCCGACGGCCCGCCTCGCAGGCATCGAAGTCCACGGGGATCCTGTCCTGGAGCGGCTTTTCAGCGAGCGTCGCCACGCTCTGGCCCTGGGCATCCACCACGCGCACGCAGGCAGGGAAGCGCTCCAGGGGGAACTGGTAGGAGAAGGGCGTCCGGATTTCCCTCAGCAGCAGGTAGGCCCCGTTGGGAGAGGGGTGGATGCCGCGGTAGAGGGCCGGGGGAAGGAAGGGCGTGGTCCTGCCTGCCAGATCCACCCGCTGGATGGCCACCGTGGCGTAGAACCGGAATTTGGCCTCGTCCTCAGGGCTGCGCAGCAGGTCCTGGTAGGTGCGGGCCGGAGCCTTGACGCCGAGGGCGTCCTGCACGGCGGGGCCCTGGGGGAGGGCCTGTGTCTCCGGGTAGGCCGAAAGCTGGGGCCGAACCCGTGTGTAGAGGCTTCGGCCATCGGGGGCCCAGACGTAGGGGTGGCCCAGGGTGGCGCTGAGGATGGGCTGGCTGATGCACCGGGCCTGTCCGGAGGCCACCTCCACCACCCAGAGGGCCATGCCCTGTGCTTGCACCTCCACGAAGGCCACGTGCTCGCCCGTGGGCGAGAAGGAGGGATATTCCAGGCTGAGGGTCTCGGGCATGCCCTTGAGGGGGATCTGCTTCCCGGTGGCCAGCTCCTGCAGCGTGAAACCCGCGTAGGGCCGCGTGCGGGAGGCGTTGTGGGTTCGGGGATTGATGCGCAGCCCGGCCAAGCGCAATTCGGGCTGGGCCAGATCGGCCAGCCTCAAGTAGGCCGGACGCTTGAGGAGCGCAAGCGTGCGGGCTTCCGCATCCACCAGGGGCTGGGGCGGATTCTCCACGTCGAACACGTCGAGGATGGCTCGGGGCGGCTTCTGGTAATCGAGGGCCTTCTGGGCCCGCAGCATGGACGCGGCCGCCAGAAGGGCGGTCCCGGCCACGAGGAGGTTGCGTGTGCGGATCATGAAGGCACCCCTAGGCATCGTGACGCGATGGTCTCATAGTCTAACCTGATCCAGCACTCCCATCCTCCGGACGCCCCGGTTGCTGGGAGACTCTGATGGAACATGCAATACGTAAACCCCAAGCCCCGAGGTCCCCATGTCGCTCTGGTCAACCGAAATAATCCGCAAAGCGGCGTTTTGCGGCGCCTCCCTCCTGGCCGCAGGCACCCTGTCGCCTCGGGCCTTCGCCCAGGTGGCCGGGAAGGCCTCGGGCTACAGTCAGCCCCCCCAGGCCATCCTGGACGTCATGCGCGCGCCGTCCTCGCCGGTGCCCTATGTGAATCCCACCCATGACCGCATCCTGCTGGTGTCCTGGGAGAGCTACCCCTCCATCGGACGCGTGGCCACGCCCTTCCTGCGCCTGGCGGGCGTGCGCATCGAGCCCAAGAACCACAGCAAGCACGATACGCCCGGTGGATACGGCATCAATCCCGCCGCCCGCACGTACGATTTGGTGCGCGTGGCCGATGGGGCCGTGATCCACGTCAAGCTGCCCCAGGGCGGCGATCCGGGGGCGCCGCTCTGGAGCGCCGATGGGCGGCGCTTCGCCTTCGAGAACGTGGCCTCCGATTCCGTGGAACTCTGGGTGGGCGATGCCGAGACCGGCGCCCTGCGCCGCATTCCGGGGGCCCGGTTGAACCCGATGCTCGAGGACACGGTGCAGTGGATGCCCGACCAGAAGACGCTGCTGGTCAAGCTGGTGCCGGAGCGGATGGCCCCTCCGCCGGTGGCTTCCGAATCTCCCGTCGGGCCCAGCATCCAGGAGTCCCTGGGCGGCAAAGGCCAGAGCAGCACCTACGAGACCCGGGACACCCTGGGCAATGCCCATGACGAGGACCTCTTCGATTACTACGGCACCTCCCAGATCGGTCTGGTCGATGCTGGAAGCGGCGCCATCACGCCCCTCGGCCAGCCGGACCGCTACCTGCAGCTCGATCCGGCCCCGGACGGGCGCCATATCCTGGTCTCCACCCTCCACAAGCCCTATTCCTACCTCACGACCTATGAGCGCTTCCCCCGGCAGGTGGAGGTGTGGGATATCGCCTCGAGATCCAGCGTGATGCGGCATGGCATCGCCTCCCTGCCCCTGGCCGATCGGGTGCCGATCAACGGAGAACCCCTGGGACCCCGCGACTTCTCCTGGCGCGCCACGGACCCAGCCACCCTCCTGTGGGCCGAGGCCCTCGATGGGGGCGATTGGAACGTGAAGGTGCCCCAGCGGGACAAAATCATGGTCCAGAAGGCCCCCTTCACTGCGGCCCCGGCGGAGGTGTTCCGCACCGAACAGCGCTACTCGGGCCTGGCCTGGAGCGAGAAACCCAGCCTGGCCTTGCTCTACGATTACGACAACAACCGCCACTGGCGGCGCACCTTCATCGTCAATTTCGACGATGCGAAGCAGGCTCCCCGGCTGCTATGGGATCTTTCGACCGACGAGCAGTACGCCAATCCGGGCAGCCCGGTCTGGCGCCGAATGCCGAACGGGACGGCCGTGCTGCGCCAGGAGGGTGATTCCATCTTCCTCTCCGGCAATGGGGCCTCTCCCGTGGGGAACCGGCCCTTCCTGGACCGGCTGGATCTGCGCACCCTGAAGACCGAGCGGTTGTTCCGCAGCGGTACGGCCGAATACGAGCGCTTCCTCGCCTTCACAGGGCCCGGTTCCAAGCGGTTCCTCACCTGGCACCAGTCGCCGGTGGATCCGCCCAATGCCTTCATCCGCACCCAGGGGGCCGCTCTCAAGGCTTCCCTAGGTGAGGCCACCTTCGCCTCCCAGCGCACAGCCCTGACTCGCATCCCCGATCCGACGCCAGCGGTGCGCCAGATCCAGAAGCGCCTGGTGAAGTACAAGCGCGCCGATGGGGTGGACCTCTCCTTCACCCTCTACACGCCTCCGGGATACAAGGAAGGCACCCGGGTCCCGACGATCCTCTACGCCTATCCGCTGGATTATGCCGATCCCTCCAAGGCCGGCCAGGTCTCGGGCTCCCAGTACACCTTCACGAGCCTGCACGAATACCGGCTGCTGCTCATGGCCGGCTACGCCCTCATCGATAATGCCTCCTTTCCCGTGGTGGGCGATCCCAAGAAGGCCTACGACACCTACCTGGAACAGCTGGTGGCTGACGCCAAGGCCGCCGTGGACAAGGCCGTGGAGCTGGGCGTGGCCGACCCCGAGCGCATCGGCGTCACCGGCCACAGCCACGGCGCGCTGATGACGGCCAATCTACTGGCCCATTCCGACCTCTTCCGAGCGGGGGCCGCCACCAGCGGATCCTACAACAAGACGCTCACCCCCTTCGGCTTCCAGAGTGAACGCCGTTCGGTGTGGGAAGCGCCCGAGGTCTACCGGAAGGTGTCCACATTCTTTGCGGCCGACAAACTGAAGACGCCCCTCTTGATCGTCCACGGCGCCGATGACGCCAATCCCGGCACCACGCCTCTTCAGGCCACCAAGCTGTACGAGGCCATCCGGGGCAACGGCGGCACCACCCGCCTAGTGATGTTGCCCCACGAGCCGCACTGGTACACGGCCCGGGAATCCAACGAGCAGCTGGTCTTCGAGATGCTGCGCTGGTTCGACGCCTACGTGAAGAACGCCCCTTCGGCGAGGCCCTGAGGGACAGCGCCCCCTGGCTCCCGGCGCTCTTTTGCGCCAACCAAGGAAGTAGAACGATGCTTTGGGAAGCGGCTCCGGGAGCCGCTTTTTTGATTCCTTATCCCGCTAGGATTGGGTAAGGGTAGAGGGTAGGGCGATGGGCATGGACGATGCGATGGCGGGCAAGGCCGCGGCCCTGGGGGCGGCCTTCCTGTGGGCCATCACGGTGACGGTCTTCACCGCCGCCTCTCGACGCATCGGCGCCCAGATCGTCAACGCGGTGCGCCTGCTGCTGGCCGCCCTCTTCCTGGTGATCCTGCACTGGATCCTCAAGGGCACGGCCTGGCCCCTGGGACTGGGCTCCGGCCGGACGCTCTGGCTGCTGCTCTCGGGCCTCATCGGCTTCGCGCTGGCCGATGGCCTGGGGCTGGAATCCTTCGTGGAGATCGGCCCACACCTGGGCATGCTGATCCAGACGCTCGCTCCCGTGCTCAGCGCGGCCCTGGCCTGGGCCTTCTTGGGCCAGAGCCTTTCCCCGGCCAAGCTTGGCGCCATCCTCGTGACCCTCTCAGGCATCGCGCTGGTGGTGGCCGGACCCGATGAGCGGGCCTCCGGCCGCTCCAGGACCTGGGGCATCCTCCTGGCTCTCGGGGCGACGCTGGGGCAATCCCTCGGCCAATTCACAGCCATCAAGGGCATGGCCTGCGGCGTGGGGGCCTTCCCGGCCCTGGTGGTGCGCGTGGCTGCAGGCGCTGTGGGTTCCCTGGTCTACCTGGCCCTGCGGGGCCAGTGCCACCTTTCCGGCGCCTGGAGTCGGGGGCGCACCTGCGTCCAGATCCTCACGGGCACGGCCCTGGGACCCCTGGCAGGCGGTTTTCTCGCCCTCTACGCCCTCAATCACGCCCCCCTGGGACCGGCCTCCACCCTGCTCTCGATCGTGCCCATCTTCCTGCTGCCCCTCTCCAGGATCTGCTTCGGCGAGCCCATTACGCCCCGGGCCGTGGCCGGGACCCTTCTCACCGTGGGTGGGGCGGCGGGGCTCTTCCTGGTGAAGTGAAGGGGGCCGAGTGTGGCCACGAGCAACCGTTTCGTTGGGTGCAAGGTAGGCTCAGGGCTGCACATGCCGGATGTAGGTGCCCACGCCGTGCAGCACCATCTCGATGGAAACGGCGGTAAGCACCAGCCCCATCAGGCGCTCCAGTGCGGTGATGACCTGCTCGCCCAGGATCTTCTGGATCCGTGTGGCCATCAGAAAGACGACCAACGTCACAAGGATGGAGATGGCCAAGGCCGCGATCCATTCAATCATCCGGTGGGGATTCCCACCTGCGATGAGCATAGCGGTGGCCATGGCCGAAGGGCCAGCGATCAGGGGGATGGCAAGGGGTACGATGAAGGGCTCGGTCAGTGCCTCATCCTCTCCCAATTTGACGCCGTGATCAGGAAAGATCATCTTCACCGCGATGAGGAAGAGCACCACGCCGCCTGCGGCCCGGAGCACCTCGTCACCCAGGTTGAGGATGGTCAAAATCTTCCGCCCAAAAACCATGAAGAGCAGCATGGCCACAAAGGCGATCAGGCATTCCCGGAGGATCACGGTCCTGTGGCGCTCGGGCCGGACCCGCCTCAGGGCCGCGATGAACAGGGGCATGTTGCCCAGAGGATCCGTGACCAGGATCAGGAGGATGGTGGCAGAAAGAAAGGTGTATTCCATGGTGTTCCGTTATCGAAAAGGGCTTTCGGCGCAGCGTAAGAAGCGCCAATCGCTGACGAACATGAATGAGTTTCGCGATGGGAGAACTCAGGTGAGGGCGGCCCCGATCTGGCCCATGGCCCGGTCCAGCTCCTCCTGGGTGATTTACTGTTCTGAATGCGCCAAGGTAGCTGTCATGCGGATCTCCTGATGGGTTGTGGATGATTGAATGTGGGAGATCCGTCGCCCCTCACAGAAATGGATGTGCGAGGGAAGCGGAGCCGGGCCTGGGCCAGCACCTTGGCATGGGCCGGGGAAAGGGAGGGCTCGGCGCGGGCGAGGAGGCCTTCGTCCCGGCAGCCCTGGGGTCGGAAGGGTTGGATCACCCATTCCAGATCGCCACACTCTGCGGCCGTTTCCGCCAAGTATTCCAGGTCATTGGGGCTGAGGAGATCCCCGTGGAGCGTGGTGCGCAGTTCAAAGGGCACACCGCTTGCCAGCAGGTATGCCAGGCTCTCCTTTGCAGCCTGCCCGCTGCCACGCATGCCTGTCACTTGTCCGTAGCTGGACCAGGGCGCCTTGAGATCGAAGCCCACCCAGTCGAGCAGGGGCAGGGTGCGGGCCAAACGTTCCGGGTGGCTTCCGCCCGTGTGTAGCGCTGCACGGAAACCCATGGTCTTGACCTGATGGATGGCCTCGACGAGGCCGGGCTGGAGGGTCGGTTCTCCGCCGGAGAAGACCACGGCATCCAGCACGCCCTGGCGCCGAGCCAGCACGCGAAGCACCTCCTCCCAGGAGAACTGAGGCCCGCCGGGACCCTGGAGATGGCTGTTGTGGCAGTAGCGGCAGGCCCAGGCGCAGCCCTTGCAGAAGACCACGGCCGCATGCATGCCGGGGTAATCCACGGTGCTGAAACTCACGAACCCACCAATATCCAGCTCCGGCATGCTAGACCTCCACGGGTTCCAGGAAGGGTGTGCGCTCCGCGTATTCGCCCTTCTTTCCCGTATTGAAGGAGGAGGTGGGGCGGTGGTATCCCATGACCCGAGTCCACACCTCGCAGGCCTGTTCCTGACCAAGGCATGCGCACTGAGGGCAAAGGACCTGTTCGCCCGGGAGGTAGCCGTGGGAGGGGCAGATTGAAAAGGTGGGAGTGATGGTGAGATAGGGGATAGCGAAGCGACCAAGGGCCTTTCGCACTAGCCGCTTGCAGGACTCTGCGCTACTGATCCGCTCCGCCATGTAGAGGTGGACCACCGTTCCACCGGTGTACTTCCGCTGCAGTTCCTCCTGGTGCTCCAGGGCCTCGAAGGGATCGTCCGTGAAACCCACCGGGAGCTGGGAGGAATTTGTGTAGTAGGGTGTCTCGGGAGTACCTGCCTGGAGGATGCCAGGGAATCGCTTGAGGTCCTCCCTTGCGAAGCGGTACGTGGTGCCTTCCGCGGGCGTGGCCTCCAGGTTGTATAGATGACCCGTTTCCTCCTGGAAGGCCGTGATCCGGGCGCGGACATGGTCCAGGAAGCGCAGGGCGAAGGCCTTGCCCCAAGGAGTGGTGATGCTCTCGGCATCCCCTGTGAAGTTGCGGATCATCTCGTGGATGCCGTTCACGCCGATGGTCGAGAAGTGGTTGCGGAGCGTGCCCAGATAGCGCTTCGTGTAGGGGAAAAGCCCACTGTCCATGAGGCGCTGCACTTCCTTGCGTTTGATCTCGAGGCTCGTCCGCGCGATGGCCATCAGTTCGTCCGTCCGCTGGAAGAGACGCGCCTCGTCCCCACGGTGCACGTGGCCCAGGCGCGCACAGTTCAGGGTCACGACTCCCACGGAGCCTGTCTGTTCGGCGCTGCCGAAGAGGCCGTTGCCGCGTTTCAGGAGTTCCCGCAGATCCAACTGGAGACGACAGCACATGGAGCGCACCATGCGGGGTTCCAGATCCGAGTTCAGGAAGTTCTGGAAGTAGGGTAACCCATACTTGGCCGTCATCTCAAAGAGCAGATCCGCGTTGGGGGACTCCCATGGGAAATCCTTCGTGATGTTGTAGGTGGGGATGGGGAAGGTGAAGACTCGACCCTTGGCGTCCCCCGCCATCATCACCTCGATGTAGGCCCGGTTGATCATGTCCATCTCGGCCTGGAGCTCGCCATAGGTGAAGGGCATTTCCCGGCCCCCGATGATGGGCACTTGGTCCGCCAGATCCTCCGGGCAGTTCCAGTCGAAGGTGAGGTTCGTGAAGGGCGTCTGGGTGCCCCATCGGGAAGGGACGTTCAGGTTGTAGATCAACTCTTGGATGCACTGTCGCACTTCACTGTAGGGCAGGCTGTCCTTCCGGATGAAGGGGGCCATGTAGGTATCGAAGGAACTGAAGGCCTGGGCCCCGGCCCACTCGTTCTGGAGGGTCCCCAGGAAGTTCACGATCTGTCCTACCGCGCTGGAGAAGTGTTTCGGAGGGGCGGCCTCCACCTTGCCTACCACGCCGTTCAGTCCCTCGAAGAGCAACGTGCGGAGGGACCATCCGGCGCAGTAGCCCGAGAGCATGTCCAGGTCGTGGACATGGAGGTCGCCGCTCCGATGCGCCTCGCCCACCTCGGATGGGTAGACGTGGCTTAGCCAATAGTTGGCCATGACCTTGCCCGATACGTTGAGGATTAGCCCTCCCAGGGAATAGCCCTGGTTCGCATTGGCGTTAACACGCCAATCCAGGCGGTCGAGATACTCGTTCACAGAGGTTGTCACGTCCACGACAGTCTTCTTGTCCTGGCGAAGTCGGGCGCGCTGTTCACGGTAGACCGCATACCCGCGCGCGGTGCGGATGAAACAGGCCGCGCTGAGGGCCCGCTCCACGGCGTCCTGGATCTCCTCCACATGGGGTGGTTCGGCACCCTCGTCCCCCGCGAGATCCTTGACGACGCTCATCGTGAGCGCATGGGCTTCATCATCGCCGAACTCTCCGCTGGCTTGACCCGCCCGCAGGATGGCCGCGTGGATGCGCGTTGCATCGAAGGGAGTGAACCCGCCTTCCCGCTTGCGCACGGTGACTGGGAGGAAGAGTTCCGGACCGTTGCAGGGGGCCGGATGAAGACCGCAGGTAACAGGCATGGGAACTCCTCTGATGGGTAGGCTCCGCCCTAGACGGTGCCCTGCCAAGGAACCGAAGGTTCAACAGCAAACACACCACTGGGATGGTGACCCAGGATCCGAAACAGGCTGTGGAAGCAACCGTCTTCCCACGAGACAGATCACTCCGCCCGGAGGGCGGATCCTTGGCAGGTCTTCGGACTCAAGAGCATTCTGGAAACCCAGGTTCCTCCGGTTCCGCTTCCCAGCCTTCGCGAGGCCAGTGCATGGGAACCGTCGTTCTCTAATACCGCTGCGGGGCAGCGCCGGACTCACACCGGCTTCCCTTTTCAGATCCGGACGGGACCGGATCCACCAAGAATATCTACAAGATGTGGTGGTGTGGGTCTCGTGTCAACACTAAATATGGTGGCAACGTCTTAACCCAGGGCCCGGCGATAAAGCAACTGGTTGTTCCCGGACCTGGGGCATCTACCTGGCCCTGGGTGCGACGCTGGGGCAAGCCCTCGGCCAATTCACGGCCATCAAGGGCATGGCCTGCGGCGTGGGGGCCTTCCCGGCTCTGGTGGTGCGCGTGGCGGCGGGGGCTGGGGGCTCCCTGGTCTACTTGGCCCTGCGGGGCCAGTGCCGCCTTTCCGGCGCCTGGACCCGGGGGCGCACCTGCGCCCAGATCCTCACGGGCACGGCCCTGGGCCCCCTGGCCGGGGGATTCCTCGCCCTCTACGCCCTCAATCACGCGCCCCTGGGACCGGCCTCCACCCTGCTATCGATCGTGCCCATCTTCCTGCTGCCCCTCTCCAGGATCTGCTTCGGTGAGCCCATCACGCCCCGGGCCGTGGCCGGGACCCTCCTCACCGTGGGCGGGGCGGCGGGGCTTTTCCTGGTGAGGTGAAGGGGGGCTTCATCCCTTCCGGGAGGGCTTCCATCGCCCGAAAACGCTGTCTCGTCGGAATCCCCTTCCCGGGGATGGCCCGGGGTGACACGCTTTCACTGTCCCCGAGGAGGCTTTACTTGGACAAGAAATGGCTGGCCTGTCGCTTGGCGCTCCGGATCTTCCTGGTCTGGTGGCTGGGTGGGACCCTTTTGCTCTCGATGCTGGGTGGTTTGGTGGGCCTGGGCGTGGGCCTGCTCCTGTTCATCTGGGTAGCCGTCGGCCTGGGCATCTATGCCGGTATCACGCAGTTCAAGAGCCTTCGGGAAGCCCCCTTGGCCCGTTCCCTGGGGGCCTTTCATCACGCCACCATCCAGGTCCCCATGGCCCCTGAGGATGCGGAAAGGGAATTGGCTTCCATCCTCCAGGAGGAGATGGCCTCCACCCGGTTCACCCTGGGGGCCCACCACGTTCAGGCCCTCTTCGAGCCCCCCGCCTGGAGCGGCTGGTGGCGCCGCTGGGTCCTGTCGGACGAGATGATTCTCGATGTGCATCCGGTCGATCCTCACGCGGGCGAATCCCGGATGTGCACGCTGGACGTGGGCGCCCAGCCTCTCAGCCGCTTCCTATACGGATTCGCGTGGATCGATCGGGGCCGGAACTACCGCCGCCTTCTGCGCTTCCAGGAACTTCTGGGGGAGCGCTTGGCTGCTGCGGAATGCCGGAAGGAGGCGGCCTGGAAATCCGATTCCCTGGAGACCCGGCTGGCCCAGGCCGAGCTCCTGCTCCTCCGCGCCCAGGTGGAGCCCCACTTCCTGTTCAATACCCTGGCCCATCTGCGAGAACTGGTGCGCACGGGCGACGCTGCCACGGCGCTCCTGATGCTGGACCACCTCATCGCCTATTCCAGGTCCGTATCCGACCGCATCCGTCAGTCCACCCAGCCCCTGGCCCAGGAGCTGGAGGCGGCCCGGGGCTACCTTTCCCTGATCCAGCTCCGCTTCGGTGAGCGCCTTTCCTTCGAGTTCCAGGTGGATTCCGAGATCCTGGATTGCGAGGTCCCCGTGGGTTGCCTGCTGATCCCCCTGGAGAACGCCATCAAACACGGGATCGAGCCCCGTCAGGCTCCGGGTTCCGTGAGTGTCCGGGGGCTCCTGGAGGATGGGAACGTGGTCCTGGAGGTGCGGGACGATGGCCCCGGCCTTCCTCAGGAACCGGGTGCGGGCCGTGGCACGGGCCTGGCCAATCTCCGGGAACGCCTGAAACTCCTGTTCTCGGACAAGGCCCGCCTGACGGTGGAAGACCACGAAGAAGGGGGCGTCCGCGTGCGGATCCTCATGCCCGTCTCCCATCGAAGTCGGCCCTGACCATTGGATTCCTGGATTGTGATTAGCCATGCTCTGCCAACGAACGATCACCTGCAAAACACGGAAAGAACTGTTTGCCGGGGATTCACGGGGATGGACGAGGATAAAAGCAAGCTGGAAACGGGCAGGTCAGGACGCCAGGAATTCGTGAGATTTGATCCCGAAACGTCATCCCCGCAGATCCCCGTCTATCCCCGGCTATGTTTTTTTAGGGTGATGCAGGCAGTCTTTCAACGGAGCTCCCATGAACCAAGACCTCGTCCTCTCCCTTCAGAAGCAGAACCGCCTCCTCAAGCTGTGTCTGGGCCTGGGGGGACTGACCCTGAGCGCCGCCCTGCTGGTGGCCGCTAAATCCCCATCCGAGAAGACCCGCTTCAGTGAAATCGATGTGGAGCGGATCAATATCGTCAATCCCAACGGGCAGGTCGAGATGGTGCTGGCCAACCGCACACGGCTGCCGAAGGCCATCGTGGATGGAAAGGAAAGCGAAGACGACCGTCACAAGCCCGGCCTGATCTTCTACAACGAGGCCGGGGACGAATGCGGGGGCCTCATCTTCGATGGGAAGCTGGACGCCAAGGGCAAGCCCGTTTCCGGCATGCATTTCTCCATGGACCGCTTCGGGGGTGACCAGCAGCTGGCCCTGGGCCACTACGAGGAGGGCGGTTTCATGGAGACGGGATTGAATGTCTACGATCGTGGACTAGCCAAGGCCTACCAGCCGCTCTTCGATGCCTGGCAGAAGGCGCCGGAAGGGCCCGAGAAGGAGGCCCTGAAGGGGAAGTGGGTGGAGGCGGGTGGGCGTCAGACGTCGCGCGTTTTCGTGGGAAGGACCCGTGGCCGCTCCTCGGCGGTGATTCTGGCCGATACGAAGGGAAAGCCCCGGATCATGATGCTCGTGACGCCCGAGGGACAGCCCACGCTCCAGTTCATGGATGAAAAGGGGAAAGTCATCCAGAGCCTGCCCCAGGTCATGGAAAAGAAGAACTGAATGGCTGGAGGCTCTACCATCGATCTCATGCCCATGACCTCGCCAGCCTGGACAGCCCTTGTGGTGGAAGACGAGCCCCGCTTGAGGGAGGCGCTGGTGGAGTACCTGCGCGGCGCCTCCTTCCCCTGGCGGGAGATCCTTCAGGCCGGGGATGGGGAGGAGGCCCTGGCGCTCTGCCGTGAGCACAGGCCTGACCTGGCCTTCCTCGATATCCGCCTGCCGGGGATCTCGGGCCTTGAACTTGCGACGCGCCTGCCTGCGGGCATCCACACCGTGTTCGTGACGGCCTTCGATGCCCACGCCATCGAGGCCTTCGAGGCCGGGGCCATCGACTACCTGCTCAAGCCCGTGACCCCGGAGCGCCTCCAGAAGACGCTGGACCGCATCCGGGATCGCGGCTCCGTCGCCGTCCCCGTGGAAGCGCTGCTCAGGCGGCTCGAAGGACTGGCAGCGCCTGCTGAGGCCGTTTTGCCAGAGCCGCTTCGTTGGATCACGGCTTCCTCTGGGCGCCGCACCCACTGGATTCCCGTGGATGATGTCCTGTTCTTCCAGTCCGATAGCAAGTACACCCGGGTGGAATGCCAGGACCAGTCCTACGTCATCGAGCTGTCCATCAAGGAGCTGGCGGCCAGGCTCGATGCCCGGACTTTCATGCAGGTCCATCGCTCCACGGTGGTCAATCTGCGGGCGGTGGCCTGGATCGAAAAGCTGGAAAACGGCGGGGGGACTCTCCATCTCCGGGGCCACGGCGCCCTGATCCCCGTGAGCGCGCCCTTCATGAAGGCCCTGAAGGGGCGTCCGTAAACCTGGTCCTTTGGGTTGATTGGCGGAACCCTCGGAGGTTCGGGGACTGTGGGCCTATGATGAGGGCGAGGAGGCCCCCATGGTGATCGACCCCGCATCCCCCAGTGCCGGTCTGCGTCCCGTGGTGGAGGCGCTCTGCGAAGCCAATGCCGCCCTCCAGGCGCCCTGCCACCAGCCCCTGGCCAGGCGTGAATTCCCCAGCCGGGATATCGTCTACGAACTGGTGGAGGACCTGCGCGCCATCCTGTTTCCTGGATTTTTCGGCCCCTCGGAGCTCACCTTTGAAACCCAGCGCTACCACCTCGGCGCCACCCTCGACAAGGTGCTGCACGGCCTGCGGGAGCAGATCCGGCGCGGTTTCTGCTCCTGCTGCCGACCCGAGGTCTGCTATGTGGATCACGAGGATCGCGCCTTTGAATTGGCCTGGGCCTTCATCCAGCGCCTCCCGGAGGTCCGGCGCCTCCTGGCCACCGATGTGACGGCCGCCTTCGAAGGCGATCCCGCCCTCAGGACACGGGAGGAGGCCGTCTTCTGTTACCCGGGGATCCAGGCCATCACCAATCAGCGCATGGCCCACGAGCTTCATCTCTTGGAGGTGCCGCTGCTGCCGCGCCTCATCACCGAACATGCCCACAGCCTCACCGGGATCGATATCCATCCCGGCGCGCGCATCGGTGAAAGCTTCTTCATCGATCACGGCACGGGGGTGGTGGTGGGCGAGACCTGCATCATCGGAAACCATGTGCGGCTCTACCAGGGCGTCACCCTCGGCGCGAAGACCTTCCCCCTGGACGGCGAAGGCAAGCCCATCAAGGGCATCGACCGCCACCCCATCGTGGAGGACGATGTGGTGATCTATGCCGGGGCCACGATCTTGGGGCGCGTCACCATCGGCCAGGGCTCGACTATCGGCGGGAACGTGTGGCTCACCCGCAGTGTGCCCCCCGGGACCTCTCTCACGCTGGGGCACGATCAGGGCTGATGCTCCTGCGGGAAGGCCGGGACCGATAGGCGAAAAACGTGAAATGTTCCTTGACGCACAAAGGAAAAGGGCGTGGCATAGTTATCTATTCCCAGCCTCTCCAATGCACGTGTCCTCCCCTCGGGAGTTCCCATGAACCCGCGCGATTTCCCTGCCTTCGTTCGCCGTCTCCCCGAGGCGGAACTGCCCTGCGGCGGCATGCGCGGCTGGCTGCTTCAGGGCGATGCGGGGCAGGTGCTCTTCAAGGAGGCCGAAACGGAAGTGACGATGCCCGAGCACTCCCATGGCGAGCAGTGGGGCGTGGTGGTGGATGGCCGCCTGGAGTTGATGATCGACGGCTATACGCGCCTCTTTATGCGGGGGGATTTCTACGCCATCCCCGCCGGGAAATTGCACCGCACGCGGGTTTTCCCTGGCTTCAAGGGTGTCGACCACTTCGCGGACACGGATCGGTATCACCCGAAGGCGTGATCCCCCCTGGCATGATGGGGCTGGGATGCGCCCGTCCCTCGCGAGAGTCCATGACGAATTTGCCGAAGATCCTGAGGATTCTCCTGCTCCTGACGATCGGTCTGCCCTACCTGGCCATCAGGGGCTTGGTGTGGCTCGGGCGGAAGGCCTGGCAGGCCATCGTGATCCATCGGGGACTGCAGATCTTCCTGACCCTTCTGCTCTTTATCGTCCTGGTGGGGGTCTGGAAATTCGGCCCCTTGGTGACGGGGCGGTTGGCCCTGCAGAGCGCGGCCGAAACCCTCGCGCGAGGTTCAGAAGGGCGCAGCACGGTGGAGGTGGAGCACGCCCTGCGCCGGAAGGCCTTTCGAATGGGGTTCCGCAGTGCGATCACGGAGGCCTCCGCGGTCTCGGTGGAGCGCACCTCCGTCAACGGCATCACCCTCTGCACCATCACCTTCGAGTTCCACCAGGAGGTGGATCTGCTGGGGCTCTGGCGCCGGCAGATGGCGGTCTCGGGGCGAGCCGAAGAGCCCGTGGAGCCTCCCGAGAAGGGTGGAAGCCCGGAAGAGTTGCTGGGGCAGTGATCAGTTCCCCTTGGGGGCCTCCAGCCGCAGGGGAACGCGGATCCGCTTGCCCTGGCGCAGCACCTCCAACTGGAGGAAGCCGCCCAGAGGCTCGGTCTCGACCAGATCCAGCAGGCCATCCACGTCCTTGATGGCCTTTCCCCCCACGCCCACGATCACGTCTCCCAGCAGGAAGCGCTGACCGGCGCGGGAGATGCCCTGGAGGCCCGCCTGGTCGGCGGCACTGCCCCGGCGCACCCGGAGGACGATGACCCCCTGGGGATTGCCGAAGCTGGAGGCGTAGGACGGATCGAGTTCCTCGAAGCCCAGGTCCGGCCGGGCCACGCGGCCCTTGGCGATGAGCTGAGGCACGATGCGGTTCACGGTGTCCACCGGCACCGCGAAGCCGATGCCCGCGCTGGAGCCGCTGGTGCTCTGGATGGCTGTGTTCACACCGATGAGGCGTCCCGCACTATCCAGCAGGGGACCGCCGGAATTGCCCGGATTGATGGCCGCATCGGTCTGGATGACGCCCTTGATGCGCCTGCGGGTGGCGCTCTGGATCTCCCGGCCCAGGGCCGAGACGACGCCCGTGGTGAGGGTCTGGTCCAGGCCGAAGGGGTTGCCGATGGCCATGACGCACTGGCCCACCTGGAGATCGGCGGAGGTGCCCAGGGGGATGGGGCGGAGCCGGGCCGGGGGATTCACTAAGCGGAGGACGGCCAGATCCTTTTCGGGCGCCAGGCCCACCAGCCGGGCGGAGTGGGTGCTGTGATCCGAGAGGGTCACTTCCAGTTCCTGGGCATTCTCCACCACGTGGTAGTTGGTGACGATGTGGCCCCGTTCATCCCAGATGAAGCCCGACCCCGTGCCCGTGGGCACGGCCTGCACATCGAAGCTGAACAGGTCCCGCTGGTAGGCGATGGTGGTGATGTAGACCACGCTGGGGCGGGCCTCGCGAAAGCGATCGATGCCGGCCTGTTCCCAGGGGGGAAGGGCGCCCCGGGGCGCGATGGATCGGGGGGTGGAGGGGGAGTGGACGACGGCTTGGCTGCTGCACCAGCCCACCAAGACGCCCGTGGTGAGGATCAGGGAAATCCAGAACAGCTTTCGCATGGAAGCTCCGAAGGAAGCCTCCCCTAATTTAGCCCAGGAAGGCTCAGGGCTTCATCAGGTCCCGGCGATCCACCAGAGTGAAGGGCTGTTTCTTCCAGGTGGCGGCCCGGGGCTCGAAGTTCAGCTCGGCGGTATTGAGCTCGAGGGGCTTCTTCTTGGGACTCGCGCCGAAGAGGAAGGCCTGCTCGATCTCCCGGAAGGCTTCGTCGGTCTCGGGGAGCATCACGTAGCGAACGATCCACTGTTCCTTGGGCCCCGCATAGACCTCGTAGATGTAATGGCGGGTATCCACCGATGCCAGGGCGTGGGAGGTGGCCCGCAGCCATTCGGGGGGCGCGGGTTCGGCCTTGAAGGGCGGCACGACGCCGATGGTCCGGCTTCCGTCCGGTTCTCCAACGGGGAATGGAGCCTGGGAGAGGCCCAGCAGGGTGACGAGGAGGAGGGAAGGCAGCATGGGAATGGGAAAACCTCGCTCTGATGTGTCCTATTTTCCAACGTCTTGGGTTGGGAGGGGTGACATTTTTGGAAACAGATAGGCCATTCACGGTTTTATGCCACTTGCCTGGAGGCTGACGGGGGCCCCGATTCCCGATAGAGTGGTCGTATCTCAGCCTATGAATCTTTGAGAGGTCGATATGAAACGGCGCGACAAGTGGCTCCTCGGTTCAGCCACCCTCTTGGTGGTGGGCACTTCCATCGGATGGATCACCCTGAGAGGCTCTGGGGGGGACATTCCCTTTTCGGTGGAGACCGTCCGCCGACAGGATCTGCGGGAGAGCGTGACGGCCAATGGCGAGATCCAGGCCCGCACGAAGGTGAATGTGGGCAGCACCATCACGGCGGAAATCCGGGAGATCCATGTCGTGGACGGCCAGTGGGTGAAGGCCGGGGATCTGCTGGTGACCCTGGATCAGGAGCGGCTCCGCCAGGACCTGGTGAGGGCCGAGCTCACCGCCACCACCGCGCGCCAGGATCTGAGGAACGCCCAGGCCACCTTCGACAAGCAGACCAAGACCTTCACCCGGCGGGAGGAGCTCCACGGCAAGGGCATCGTCTCCACCGAGGACTACCAGCAGGAGAAGCTCAATCTGGACAATGCCTCCACCCAGCTCGAACGGGCCAAGGCCGGCGTGCAGCAGGCGGTGGCGGCCCTGGCCCAGGCCAAGGACACCCTCTCCAAGACCGTCATCCGCGCCTCCATGGCCGGTCAGGTGACCGGACTCAAGGCCGAGAAGGGCGAGACCGCCATCGCGGGCCAGACCAATCTGGCAGGAGCTGTCCTCATGGTGATCTCCGATATGTCTGAACTCATGGCCGAGATCAAGGTGGGGGAACTGGATGTGGTGAAGCTGCGCATCGGGCAGCCCGCGGAGGTGACCATCGACGCCATCCCCGGCAAGGTGTTTGCGGGCAAGGTCATCACGGTGGCCTCGGGGACGGATAGGCCCGCGAGCAATTCGTACGGCGGGACGACCACGGAGACCCAGAGCTACAAGGTGCGGGTGCAGCTCCAGGGCACACCCCAGGAGCTCGGATCCCTGCGTCCGGGCATGAGCGCTCGACTCGCGGTGCTCACCGCCGAGCGCAAGAACGTGCTTTCGGTGCCCCTGGCCGCCATCCAGGAACGGGAGACGAAGGCCGGCGGGCTCGGCCTGATGATGGGAAGCCGCAGCGTGGTCTTCGTGGCCAAGGGGGGCAAGGCCGAGGAACGCTCCATCAAGACGGGGCTCGGCACCCGGCGCGCCGCGGAAGTGGTGGAAGGCCTTGAGGAAGGCGAACAGGTCATCACGGGCCCCACCAAGGCGCTCCCCTCTCTCACGCAAGGGATGGCCGTGAAGCTGGAAAAGGCCAAGCCATGAGCCCGCAGCAGCAGCGGAGGGCCACGTTGCCGAAGGCGAAGCCCGCAACAGGAGGTGCGTTGTGACGGGTTGGACGCGCTTCCAGGAGACCTTCCGCAGTGCCCTTCACAGCCTCTGGGCCCACCGCATGCGCAGCGTGCTCACTGCGCTGGGCATCATCATCGGCGTCTCTTCCGTGCTCATCGTGGTCAATCTCACCAAGGCCCTGGAGAGCCGCATCATGGCCGAGGTGAAAAAGGAGGGCAGCCACACCTTCTTCGTCAGCTCCTATGTGCCTCCCTCCCGCTTCAAGACCGCCAAGGTCAAGCGCATGCCCATGGATATCCAGACCCTGCGGGAGTTGCGAGAGCTCGTCCCCCAGATCCAGATCGCCAGCCCCCAGGCCAATATCTTCAGCCAGCAGATGATGGTCAAGGCCGGTGGCCTCACGCGCCGCGTCAGCTACCTCACCTGCATCGACGAGAATGGGCTCGATCTCTCCAATGGCGAGATCGCCTGCGGCCGGAATTTCACCGCCACGGATCGGGTGACGCGAGCGCCCCTGGCCATCCTGGGGGCCAAGATCGCCGAGGATCTGGGCTTTTCAGAAGCCTCCGTGGGGAAGACCTTCACGGTGGCCGGGCAGACGGTGGAGCTCATCGGCATCCTCAAGAAGCACGGGGAAGTCCCCTTCGTGCCCCAGGAGAGCGAGGATGAGGATTCTGCCCTGTGGGGGCCCGATGGCATGTTCTATGTGCCCTTCGGGAGCCTCCGGGAGCTGGCCCGCCCCGGCGCCTTCGATAGCCCGTTCTGGCGCCTCCAGGTGGATGGGAAGATGCCCGTCAAGGAGGCCGAAGAGTCCCTGCGCATGGCGTTGCGGCGCATCCGGGGCCTGCGGGGGGACGACGCGGACAACTTCATGCTGGAGAGCAACGGCAAGGAGGTGGAAAAGGTCGAGAAGATCGGCCGCACCCTCATGATGGCCAGCGGCGCCATGGTGGGCGTAAGCCTCCTGGTGGGCGGCATCGGCGTGATGAACATCATGCTGGTGAGCGTGACCGAGCGCACCCGGGAGATCGGCGTGCGCAAGGCCATGGGAGCAAGGCGGAAGCACATCCTCTTCCAGTTCCTCATCGAGGCCATCGTGCTCTGCGTCGCCGGTGGGATCATTGGCGTGGTGCTGGGCATGGTGCTCGGCGCCGCGCTCAGCCAGCTCCTGATGAAGCACATGGGCGCCGTGCCCCTCTGGGCCTTCGCCTCGGCCCTCACCGTTCCCGCCGCCGTGGGTCTCCTCTTCGGGCTCTACCCCGCCAACAAGGCCGCCAAGCTCGATCCGATCGAAGCCCTCCGCTACGAGTAGCCCAGGTTTTCTGGATTGCGTGTTCCTCCGGGGCTGTCGCCACCGCTGAACGGTCTGTGATGACCATTCGGCGGGCTCAGAATGTGGAAACCCACCGGGCACAGTATCCTTTCCCATCCCTTCGAGGTGCGCCATGAACGATCTCCTTCCGAACTCCGAACCCAATCTCTACGGGGAGGAGAAGCCTGAGGCTCCGGCCGGGCAGCCCCAGGGCGTGCTGGACCAGTTCACGGGCCTCTTCACGGAACCTATTGAAGTCTTCCGTCGCCTTCATCTCGCGCCCTCCTGGGTGGGAGCCCTGGTCCTGACCCTGGTGGTGGGCCTCTTCGCCACACTCACCTGGGCGGCCAAGGTGGATATGGAAGCCGCGACCAAGCGCAAGTTCGAGGTGATGGAACAGGTCATGCACACGGAGATGCCCTCGGCGGCCGTGGATAAGGCCATGGAAAAGGCCGCCACTCAGGGCAAACCCTTCGTTCCGTCCTCCCTGGGCGTGGTCCTGGGTGTGCCCTTTGGGTTGTTGATCCTGTCGGGCATCCTCTTCGCGTTCTCCAAATTCGGGGGCGAGGACCCGGATGTCACCTTCAAACATGCCTGGGCGGCCACCACGGTCCACGGGCTCACCATGGTGCCCATCTCCCTGCTGGCCGGGCTCATGTGCCTGCTGCGGAATGTGGGTGGGGCGGCTTCCTACGCGAGCATGGCGCCCACCACGCTGGCCTTCTGGATCCACCCCGAGAGCCCCTGGTTGCGCGGGCTCCTGGCGGTGGTGGATCCCTTCTACGTGTTCTCCTTCGCGGCCCTGTTCCTGGCCGCCAAATACACCATGCGCCTCAAGACCTGGGCCAACGCGCTGCTGATGGCCATCGCGGGCTGCTTCGGCCTCCTGTTCCACTTCATTGCCGGGATCTTCTGATGACCACACGCAAGACCAAATTCATCCTCGGCGCGGGTGCGGCCGTCATCCTCCTCATCTCCCTGGGCGTGGCCTTCGGCGGGGGAGGGGATGAATCCGATGCCTATGCCTGGGATCGCATCACCCGGGGGGATATCCGGGAGACCATCACGGCCTCGGGGGAGATCCAGGCCCGCACCAAGATCAGCATCGGCACCTCCGTCATGGGCGAGATCAAGGCCCTCCACGTGGTGGATGGCCAGGAGGTGAAGGCGGGCGACCGGCTGCTGACCATCGATCCTGAGCGCCTCAAACAGAGCATGATCCAGGCCCAG
This sequence comes from uncultured Holophaga sp., assembly GCA_963664825.1. Classification (GTDB taxonomy): domain Bacteria; phylum Acidobacteriota; class Holophagae; order Holophagales; family Holophagaceae; genus JAYREN01. Next base: position 394,040 of record OY761614.1, on the reverse strand, counting down.
GCCGCCCTCGTGGGGGCCCGGCAGGATTCGAGTCGCCTGAAGGCCGCTAAGATCCGGGCCGGTGAGAACTTCACGCGCATGGAGAACCTCAGCAAGCAGGGCCTCATCAGCGACGAGGACTTCCGCCAGGCCAAGTTGAATCGGGACACCTCCAACCTCAGCTTCCAGTCCGCCGAGGCCAACGTGCAGCAGAACGTGGCCAATCTCGCGGCCATGAAGGATGCCCTCAGCAAGTCCGAACTTCGCGCCCCCATCTCGGGGCGCGTGACGGGCCTCAAAGCCCTCAAGGGTGAGACGGCCATTCCCGGCCAGACCAATCTCGCCGGGGCCATGCTCATGGTCATTTCCGATATGAGCGAGATCATCGCCGAGATCAAGGTCAACGAGAGCGAAGTGGTGCGCACCCGGGTCGGGCAGACGGCTCAGGTGACAGTGGAATCCCTGCCGGGGCGCGTGTTTCCGGGCAAGGTCTTTGAAGTGGCCACGGCTTCCGAGAAGATCGGGACCGACGCCAATATGTACCTGGTGAAGGTGGCCCTGGATATGACCCGCCAGGATGTGGGCAGCCTACGACCCGGCATGAGTGCCCGGGCCGTGGTGCTCACCAGTGAAGCCAAGAATGTTCTGCGCGTGCCCCTGCAATCCGTGCTGGAACGCGAAGGTTCCATGGAGGAGGCCCAAAAGAAGGGGCTCCTCAGCCCCGAGGGGCGCAATGTCGCCTTCGTGGTGAAGGATGGCCGGGCGGCTGAACGCACCGTCCAGACCGGCATCGCCAACACCCAGTTCCTCGAAGTGAAGGAGGGCCTCCAGGAAAACGAGAAGGTGCTCACGGGCCCCGTGCGCAAGCTCAAGGAGATGAAGGAGAAGGCCACGGTCAAGCTGCGGGCCAAGTCCGACCAGGAACTCGAGGAAGCCGCGAAAACGCGCAAGGGGCAGAAATCGTGATGGACGGCCTCGAACCCTTCCATGCGGCGCTGAAGGCCCTGCGCGCCAACAAGATGCGCAGCGCCCTCACCTCCCTGGGCATCATCATCGGCGTCTCCGCCGTGATCATCGTGGTGAGCCTGGTGGGGGGGTTGGAAAAGAGCATCCTCAAGGAGATCGAGAAGGCCGGCAGCCAGACGCTCTACGTGCGGCCCCTGATGCCCCATGATCTGCCTTCCGAGGAGTTCGCCAAGGTCAAGAATCGGGATGTCACCCTGGAGGACATGAAGGCCTTGCCGCGCATGCTGCCCCAGGTCACCCAGGTGACGCCGATCTTCTTCACGAATGCGGAACTGAAGGCCAATGGGCGTACCAGCAGCGACAGCATGATCATGACCGACGACACCTACATGGAGTTGAACAGCCTGCCCCTCGCCCTGGGGCGCAATTTCGTGCCTTCGGATCTGCGCCTGGGCAACAAGGTCGTCATCGTCGGCCCCAAGCTCCTCGAAACCCTCGCCATCAAGGGCAACCCCATCGGGCGGATCATCCAGACCTCCACCCTGAGTCTGGAGATCATCGGCGTTGTGGAAGAACAGGGCGGCTCCCTGGGGCAGGATCCGGATAGCTTTTCCTACATCCCCCTTACCACGGGGATGGCCATGCTCTCGGACGCCCAGCGCCGCCAGCTCATGTTCCAGGCCCGGGTTGATCCCAAGATCAGTGCCGACGAAGGGGCCGATCTGGTGAGGGAGGCCCTGCGGCGCCTCAAGGGGGTCAAGCCCAAGGAGCAGGAAGGCTTCAAAGTTTCCAGTGCCAAGCAGATCGCCTCCATGGTCGGCAAGATCACCGGCGGCATCGCCGCCGTGGCTGGGGGCATGGTGAGCATCGCCCTGCTGGTGGGGGGCATCGGCATCATGAACATCATGCTGGTGAGCGTCACCGAGCGCACCCGGGAGATCGGCGTGCGCAAGGCCGTGGGCGCCAAACGGCGGGATATCCTCCTGCAATTCCTCATCGAGGCCGCCCTGTTGGCTGTTTTCGGAGGCGCGGTGGGCATTCTCCTGGGCTACCTGGCGGGCACCGCCATCTGCAAGGGCCTGCTGGGCGTCACGGGCTCCATTCCCCTCTGGGCCGTGCTGGCCGCCTTCGGCGTCCCGGCCCTTATCGGCGTGATCTTCGGGCTTTACCCGGCGGCCAAGGCCAGTAAGCTCGATCCCATCGAGGCCCTGCGCTATGAATAGCGCCGGGCCTCGTGGATCCCGCGGCTCCGCCGACTACCCCCCGATCGCGCAGCGCACTGCGCTGTGCTCCCGCGCGCCCTTGCCGGGCTTGCGGAGGGGGCCCCGTCCCATTGAAACCCTGCGCTACGAATAGGAGAGGAGGACCCATGTCCGCCATCACCATCCACCAGATGCCCATCCTGTCGACCTTCGAGCCCCCTCCGGGCTTCGAGCTGGAACGCGCCATCGGTCCCTGCTGGGGCATTACGGTGCGCAGCCGCAGCGTGGTTGGGACGGTCTGTGCGGGCTGTCAGACCTTCTTCGGGGGCGAGATCACCATGCTCACCGAACTGGCCAATGATTCGCGCAACGAGGCCATGAACCGTCTGGAGCAGCACGCCCGCCAGATGGGCGCCAATGCGGTGCTGGCCATGCGCTTCGATTCCAGCGAACTCATGCAGAACACCAACGAGATCGTGGCCTACGGCACGGCCGTGGTGGTGAGGCCTATACCCAAGTGAACCGGATTCCCCGCGACACGGCCCGGCGTCTGGATCGCCTGGCTTGGCGCGCCCATTTATTCCACCGCTATGCCCATCACCCCTTGTGCGAGGCCTATCGCGGGGAGGTGCTGCGCGTGGGCCGAATGTGGATTTGCAAGGGGTGTGCCTTCGTGGCGCTAGGGGCCCTGGCGGGGATCGCCCTGGGTTGTCTCCTGCCAGCCTTAACTACCGAGGCCCTGACCTTACTCACCATCGCAGTATTGGCCTGGCTTGCATGCGTCTTCACGGCTCCTTGGGTCCGGGGGATGGGCAAAACGGGAACCCGTCTGCTCCCGACCCTGGGCGCGGTCTTCCTCGGGTTCCAGGGAATACGCTGCGGCGGCGTTGGGGGCTGGGGACTTGCCCTTGTCCTCTGCCTCGGCACGGTCCTGGTCATCTGGGCCTATCGGCGCCGCGGCCCCTGGCGCGGTCCCTGCGCGGCATGCCCCGAAAGGGAGGGCCGACCCTGTGCCGGGTTCCGTCGCCAGTTCCGGCGGGAGAGGGCCTTCGGGCGTCTGGCGGGGCGCCTGCTCGCCGGGCAGAGGATGGTTGCTGATCACAAGATTCCCCCGCTAAACTGAGCATGTCGTGGGGCCCTAGCCCGGACGGACCTGCGCTGCAGTCGTGATGCTGAAGCCGCCTTCCGACCAGGCTCCGCCAAGATCCTCTGGATGAGCCTGGAGGGGTGTATTCGGAGGGCAGGCATGATCGGACCTTTTCTCAATGCGGGGGCCATCATCAGCGGAGGCCTGGCCGGAGGGTTCGCGGGTCATCGGCTGCCGGAACGGGTGCGCAAGGGACTCCCGCCGGTCTTCGGCCTCGTCGCCATGGGGATCGGGGTCGCGCTGACGGTCAAGGCGGAGCACTTCGCGGTCATCGTGCTATCGCTGGTGCTGGGCACCTTCCTGGGCGAATGGCTGGATCTTCAGGAGCGGGTGCATCGCGTGGCCCACCGCGTCCAGGGTTGGGTGCCCCAGGCCCAGGATGGAGCATCCTCCGACGAGGAACTCGATCGCACCGCAGCGGCGTTCAGCAGCCTGATCGTGCTCTTCTGCGCCAGTTCCACGGGCCTCGTGGGAGCCCTCCGGGAGGGCCTCAGCGGCGATGCCTCGCTGCTGTTCGCCAAGTCGATCCTGGACCTCTTCACGGCACTCGTCTTTGCCGTGACCGTCGGATACAACGTGGCCCTGCTTGGGATTCCCGTGCTGATCATCGAAGGTGCGCTCGTGCTCGGCGCCCATCAGCTGGCGGTCCACCTCAGTCAGGTCCTCATCGTGGACACTTCGGCCTGCGGAGGCATCATCCTGGTGGGCACGGGCTTCCGGATCCTGGATATCAAGCCCATCCGCGTGATCAACATGCTGCCGGCGCTGCTGCTGATGCCACCCATCTCCGCCCTGGCGGCATGGCTGGTCCGCTGAAGGCGAGGCGGCACGAGGCTGCTACACTGAAACGTCAAAAATATGGAGCGGCGCATGAAAATTCTCATCCTCGGTGTCAACGGGTTCATCGGTTCCCATCTCACGGACCGCATCCTGAAGGACACCAACTGGGAGATCTATGGCATGGATCTCGGCAGCCACAAGATCACCGAGCATCTGAATGACCCCAGGTTCCATTTCGTGGAAGGCGATATCTCCATCAGCAACGAGTGGATCGAGTATCACGTGAAGAAGTGCGACGTGGTGCTGCCCCTGGTGGCCATCGCCACCCCCAAGGTCTATGTCACCGATCCCCTGCGGGTCTTCGAGCTGGATTTCGAGGAGAACCTGCGCATCGTCCGCTACTGCGTGAAGTACAACAAGCGCATCGTGTTCCCCAGCACCTCGGAAGTCTACGGCATGTGCACGGACGCCGAATTCGACGAGGAGACCAGCCCGCTGATCACCGGCCCCATTCCCATGAACCGGTGGATCTACAGCACCTCCAAGCAGCTGCTGGACCGCGTGATCTGGGCCTACGGTTTCCAGAAGGGCCTGAAATTCACCCTCATTCGTCCCTTCAACTGGATGGGACCCAAACTCGATAGCCTGAATACCGCCAAGGAAGGCAGCAGCCGTCTGGTCACCCAGTTCAGCTGGAACCTCTTCAACGGGGAGCCCCTCAACCTGGTGGACGGCGGCCATGCCCATCGCTGCTTCTGCGATGTGGATGATGCCATGGACGGCCTCATGTCCATCCTCCGCAACGAGGGCGGCGTGGCCGATGGCAAGATCTTCAATATCGGCAACCCCGCCAACGACAAGAGCGTGCGGGAGATCGCCGAGATGATGATCGAGATCTGGAAGGAGCACCCCTTCCGCCTGGAGCGCGGCATTCCCGAGGGATCCCTGGTGGAGACCGCCAGCGGAACCTTCTACGGCAAGGGCTACCAGGATGTGATGCGCCGCACCCCGAGCATCAAGCGCATGCAGGAGGCTTTCGCCTTCAATCCCAGGATCGGCATGAAGGAATCCCTCCGGAAGGCCCTCGACTTCTTCGTGGAAGAGCACAAGGCCCTGGAGAAGGTCATCGAGACCGAGGGCTGAGCCCAACCGGTACCACCGGACACGGATGAACCCGGGTTCATCCGTGTCTTTGATTTTGGACGAACATGCCGATGGAGTCGCAATGAACCGGAAGGAACGCTGGCAGTTCTTCCTCACATGGCTCGGCCTGGGCCTGGTGCCGCTCTTCCTTCGTCAGCTCTGGGAGCCTGACGAGGCGCGCTACTCGGAAATTCCACGAGAGATGATCGCCCTGGGGGATTGGCTCACGCCCCGGCTCAACTACGTGCTCTATTTCGAGAAGCCGCCCCTGCAGTACTGGCTGTCGGCTCTCAGCATGAAGGCCTTTGGCCTCAATGCCATTGCGGCGCGCCTGCCCCTGGCGCTGGCGACGTTGATCTCCATGGGCGCGGCCTTCCTTCTGGCTCGCAGGCTCGGGGCGCGTCGGCCCATCTGGGCCTCCTTCATGGCGGCCAGCGCGCTCCTGGGTTTCGTGTGCGCTCAGGTCCTGACTCTGGACGCCCTCTTCTCGGCCTTCCTGGTGGCCAGTTTCGCTCTCGCCGTGGAGGCCGTGGCGGCGCGCTTCGAGGGCCGCCCTTCCCTGGGATGGACCCTCGGGGCCTTCGGTGCCGTGGCTCTTTCTCTGCTCACCAAGGGCCTGGCCGCTCCCGTCCTGCTGGGGGGCGCGGTGCTGGCCTCGCTGCCTTTCGCCTGGGGGGACCGGAAGCTGCGGAACACGGTGCTGCGGGTCTTTTTCGACCCCTTCGGGTGGCTACTCTTCCTGGCGATCTCGATCCCCTGGTTCTGGATGGTGGAGCAGGCCAATCCTGGACACGCGCGCTTCTTCTTCATCCATGAGCATTTCGCGCGCTTCGCCAGCAACGTGCATGCACGGCAGGGATCCAAGAATCCTATCTGCGACAAACTCTACTTCGTGGGCGTGCTCCTGGTGGGTCTCCTACCCTGGCTATCGGCGTCCCTCGTGGGTCTGAAGCGGGGCTGGGCTTTCGCGTGGCGCAGGACGGGCCCCATGGGGGAGGGCGCGCCGCTGCACCGCTGGGTAGTGGCGTTCACGCTTCTGGCCTTCGCGGTGCCCCTTGTCTTCTTCAGCCTCTCCCATTCCAAGCTGCCGCCCTATATCCTTCCGGTGCTCGTGCCTCTGATGGCCCTGGCCTGTGCCCTGGAGCGGGAGGGCGAGGAGCCCGCAACCCTGCGCCGCCATGGCTGGGAGCTGCTTACCCTCGGTGCCATCTTCGCGTTCATCGTGCCCTTCTTCTTGAAGACTCCCGCGGGAATGCCGTGGGTGATGCTCCTTGGCGTGGCTTTCCTGCTCCTGGGCCTCTGGGCGCTGCGCCCTAAGGGACTGACGGCCAGTCGCTGGATGGTGGCCTTGGCTGTCGCCCTGCTGCTGATAAGCCTTGCGGCCAAGAAAACTGCGGAGCCGGATCGTTCCACCAGTGCCCTGATCGCCAAGGCTCCCCGGGAAGCCCAGTGGATCAGCGCGGGCTACTACTTCCAAAACCTCCCCTTCCAGACCGGCCGTCGGGTCGTGGTGGTGGCGGGCACGGGGGAGCTGGCCTATGGTCGGGATCGACTTCCCGCCGCCGAGCGGGATCACTGGTTCCGGGAAGAGCTCCAGGATCTCAATGCGGTGGCCGCCCATCTGCGTGCCACTGATCCTACCCGGCCGGTCTGGGCATTGATCGATGCGGATGCTTGGCCCCACCTCAGCCCCGAGCAGCGGGGAGCCTGGGATATCACCGATCGGAGCAGGGCCGCCTACCTGGCGCGCTTCCGCTGAAGGGGTGACCATGCCTGGTCTCATCTACCTGGATAACAACGCCACGACCCGCATGGCCTCGGAAGTCCTGGAGGCGATGCTGCCCTTCTTTCGGGAGCATTACGGCAATCCCAGTTCTGCGCACGTGCTGGGCCTGCTTTCCGAGGGCGCGCTGGTGCAGGCCCGGGAGCAGGTGGCCGCGCTCTTGAACTGTCAGGGTTCTGAATTGGTATTCAACAGCGGCGGCACGGAAGGCCTGAACCACGCCTTCCGGGGTGTCTTCGAAGCCTTCCCGCTTAAACGCCACTTTGTGACCACCGCCGTGGAACACAGTGCGGTGATGGCCCTCGTGGAATGGTTGAGGCGCCAGGGGGCCGAGGTGACGGTGCTGCCCGTGGATGGGAGAGGGCGCCTGGATTTGGCGCGCCTGGAGGCCTCCATCCGGCCGGACACGGCGCTGGTCTCTGTGATGGCGGCCAATAATGAGACGGGCGTGCGTTTTCCCATCGAAGAGATCGCTTCTTGCGTGAAGGCCAAGGGGGCGCTCTTCCACGTGGATGCGACACAAGCCGTGGGCAAAGTGGCCCTGGATCTCGCGCACCTGCCTGTCGATCTCCTGAACCTGAGTGCCCACAAATTCCATGGCCCCAAGGGGGCAGGGGCCCTCTTCCTCCGGCGGGGATTGCGGTTGAAGCCCTTCATGGTGGGGGGCCATCAGGAGCGGGGCCGCCGGGGTGGCACCGAGAACCTGCCTGCCCTGGTGGGCCTGGGCAGGGCCGCGGAATTGGCGAGAGTTGGACTTCTCGGTATGGTGCGGGTGGGTGAGTTGCGGGATGGCCTGGAATCGGCCCTGAAGGCCGCTCTTCCCGAACTCCGGGTTCACGGTGAAGGCGCTGCCCGGCTCCCCAATACCAGTTGCCTGGGCTTCCCCGGTCTCGAAGGCGAAGCCCTTCTGCTGGGATTGAGTCAGCAGGGTATCTGCGTTTCCACGGGCAGCGCCTGCACCACGGGCCAGAAGGAGCCCAGCCATGTGCTGCGTGCCATGGGGGTGGAACCGGCTCTTGCGATGGGGACCCTCCGCCTTTCCCTAAGCCGCTTCACGACCGAGGTCGAGATCACGGATCTGGCCGGGATGCTACCGGGCCTTGTGAAGGAGCTTCGCGAGGCGGGCCCCATGGCACGCTAGTGTCTGTCCAGCACCTCCCGGACCTTGAGGGCCAGGTCGTGGGCGGAAAATGGCTTCTGCAGGAAGTTCATGTCCGCTTCCTCCCCGCCCTGATGGGGAGCCGCATGGGCCGTGTAGCCCGACATGAACAGGTGCCTGAGTCCCGGCCGCGTGGCCTCCAGCCTCTCGGCTAGGTCGCGGCCGCTCATGCCGGGCATCACCATATCGGTGAGCAGCAGGTGGATGGGGCCCGCGTGGGCCTCTGCGAGGCGCAGGGCCTCCTCGGGATTCCCGGCGGGCAACACCGCGTACCCCAGGTTGGCGAGGAGTGTGCGGGCCAGATCCAGGAGCATCGCTTCATCCTCCACCAAGAGCACCGTCTCCCATCCCCCCTGGAGCGGCCGGACGGGCGCTCCGCCCGCTTCCGGCAACCCCTCCGTGCAGCGGGGCAGGTAGATCTTGAAGGTCGTGCCGTGGCCGACTTCGCTGTAGACATGGATGCTGCCTAGGTTCTGCTGCACGATGCCGTAGACGGTGGCCAGGCCGAGTCCGGTCCCCTTGCCCGATTCCTTGGTGGTGAAGAAGGGTTCGAAGATGGTCGCCTGCGTCTCCGGATCCATGCCGCATCCGTTGTCGCTCACGGCCAGCATGACGTATTCGCCCGGCTCGACGCCCATGTTGGAAGCGCAGTAGGCCTCATCGGCCACCACGTTCAGGGTCTCTAGACTGATCCTCCCGACGCCGGAAATGGCGTCCCGGGCGTTGGCCGCGAGGTTCATCAGGATCTGGTCGGCCTGGGCTGGATCGATCCGGATCCGCCAGAGACCTTCACCGGGCCGCCAGGCCAGATCGATGTCCTCCCCGACGAGGCGCCGCAGCATCATCAGGAGGCTGGATACGATCTCGTTCAGGTCAAACACCTTGGGTGAGATCGTCTGCTTGCGGGCGAAGGCGAGCAGCTGCCGCGTGAGGAGGGCCGAGCGCTCCGCAGCCTTCTCGATGTTCTGGAGGCTGGCGTGGAGGGGGTCCGCCGGGGTCAACTTGCGGAGCCCCAGTTCCGCATGGTTGAGGATCACGCAGAGCATGTTGTTGAAATCATGGGCCACCCCTCCGGCCAGGCGCCCGATGGATTCCATCTTTCGCGCCTGCAGGAGCTGTGCCTGGAGCTTCTCCTTTTCCGATTCCGTGCGCTTGCGTTCGGTGATATCGAGCACCGCGCCCACGATGCCGGCCGTTTCGCCGTCGGGCCCCTGGAAGGTGGCCTTTTGGAAGATGACATCGTGGAGGGTCTCTCCGGGGGTCTGGATGCGCCCCTCGTAGGTCTGAGCGCCCGGTTGGGCGAAGAGCCTCTTGTCCCACCGATCGTATTCCTCGGCCAGCTCCCGGGGGGAGATATCAAAGACTGTCTTGCCGGCGATCTGTTCCCGCGTGGTCCCGAAGAAGTCCTCGAAGGCCCGGTTGCATCCGATGTAGCGGCCCTGGCGGTCCTTGTAGAAGACTGGATAGGGCATGGCGTCGATGATGAGCTGGAGGAATTCGGCCTGGCGGCGGGTTTCCTGCTCCGCCAGCTTGTGCTCCGTGATATCCCTGCCCTCGGGGATCAGAAGGACCACCTCACCGGCCTCGTCCTTCACTGGCAGGAGTGAGAAGTCGATTTGCCGCATCCTTCCGTGGGCGTCGAGGTGGGCGACCTCGAAGCGCACCCGTTCGCCTCCCGCGGCCCTTTCTGTTGCATCGCGCACCTGGGTCTGCAGCTCCGGCGAGTGCGCCCACCAGGGTGTCTCCCAGAAGGGCTGGCCCAGGACGTCCGTCCCCTCCGCGCCGCAGAATTCCAGGGCGCTCCGGTTGACCTCCAGCACCCGCCCATCCACGGAGAGGATCCCCAGGAACTGGTAGGCCTGGTCGAAGATGGCGCGGAACTTCCGTTCGCTTTCTCGGATGATCTGCTCGGCTCCGAGCTTCAGGAGCGCGTGCTCGGCGAGATTGGCGATGAATCCGGCGAGGGCCTTGTCGTATTCGAGGATATCGTCGACCTTTTCCCGGCTGAAACTGGGCACCCGGTCGAGGGCCTCGAGGTAGGCCTCCGTATCGAAGGCAAATTCTTTGGCCTGCCGGGCGAAGAAGGCGCGGTCGGGGGCTTCGCCTTCGTAGAAGAACTGGCCCAGGAACAGGGTGGCCAGGTGCTGCTTCGCCACGAGAATGGGGATGCCGATGTCCCACAGTCCGTTCTTGCACTTATAGCTGCAGGCCTCGCCCTCGATGAGGTGCCCCTTGATATAGTCGTCGCTCTCCCGGCAGCGCTGCATGGAGGCCGGATGTGCGCGATGGAACCGGAGGCAGATATCCTGCCATCCGGCTCCCACGAGCAGGGAACCGTCGATGGCGTCGATGATGCCGATGGGCATGCCCGCCGCGCGGAAATGGGCATTCGTCAGCTTTTGAAGGTTGGTCAGCTCGATCAGATCGGCGAGCCTGTATCCATCCATTCCTACCTCGCGGCATGTCATTCCATCGGTGCTGGGGGTTGTCACGTGAAAATCGTCGGGTCCAGCCTGGTACCGGGGAGGAACGACGTCAACGAGAGTTTAGGAGTCGAGCGGAATAACCTGTGCAGTTCAGGCTGTTCGGCTACGACCCCTTCCGCCGCTGGCCGTTCGAGTTATTCCTGAGCAGCGGCTTAGATCTTTTCCAGATCTGTGAGGTAGTGGTCCAGGGCGTAATCCATCCAGCGATGGTTCCCCTGGGGGGTGATGCCTGCGGCGAGGTAGCCGCAGTGGCCGCCATGGCGCTCGACGTGCAGGTGCACGGATGCGGAGGGTTCGCCCAGGTCGGAGGCCGGGGCAAAGGGATCATCCTCGCTGGTGAGGATGAGGGCCGGCGTTCGGATGCCGCCCAGGTAGGACCCGCAGCTGCAGCGGGCGTAGTAATCGGCGCGGTCCCTGAACCCCCCTGCGGGGGCCGTGTAGGCCTCGTCGAAGGTCCACAGATCGGGCGTGGGAGGGAGCGGGGAGGCCCCGGGGTGGCCCGCCACGTAATAGCGCAGCAGTTTCACGAAACGCCGTTCGTAGAGGCGGTTCACGCCTCGCTGGAGACGGCGGGAGCAGGCTTCCAAATTCCCGGGCGGGTTCACGATCAGGGCGGCGTCAGGCTGGACCAGATGGTGGTCCCGGCCCAGGAGCAGTACCAGCATGGCCGCGCTCAGGGAGTAGCCCACGGTGATTACCCGCTTGCCTGGGAAGCGCTGGCGCGCGTAGGCGATGACCGCCGCCACATCCTCCGTGGAACCGCAGTGGTAGGGCTTTTTCGCCAGGCCTCGGCCAAGACCGGCGCCCCTGTGATTGACGGCGATGACGCTGTGTCCCCGGGCGGAGGCTAGGGCGGCGCTGCGCCGAACGTAGCTCGACGTCGCATGGCCCCCCAGGCCGTGGAAATAGAGCACGACGGTGTCGGTATGTCCTGGCAGGATTTCCAGTCGCAGGGTCTCCATCTCCTCCAGATCCAGGTGCGCGGGCATCCAGGGCAGGGGCGGGCAGGGCGTGTTCCATAGATGGGAAAGGATGGTCTGGGCGTGGGGCCCCGGGGCCCAGAGGGCGGGGTGGAAGGGGACGGGAGGGTTCAGATTCATCGCTTAGTCACTCCGCTCGGGATAGACGAGCTTGTAGCTGAAGACATACAGCTTCGGTGTGTTTGGGTGATCTGCGGGGCCAGGCGGATGCGAAGCGAGTAAACATCAGGAAGCGCATGGCAAGCCGATGAGACAAGGATACTCCTCTCCCTGGGCTCTCCGGATTCAGCTTTTCGGGGGCCTTGGTCTATCCCTTCCAGCGTCTCGAGTCTTCTTCCTGAATCCCCAGCTGATCCAGCACACGCGTGGCGAAGGCGTCGAAGAGCTCCTCAATGGATTGCGGCTTGTAGTAGAAGCCCGGCATGAGGGGCATCAGGATGGCTCCGGCGTCGTGGGCGCGGAGCATATTCTCCAGGTGGATGCGGTTGAGGGGCGTCTCCCGCAGGCAGAGCACCAGGGGGCGGCGTTCCTTGAGGCTCACATCCGCGGCCCGGGTGATAAGCGAATCGCTCGTGCCGGAGGCGATGCGCCCAAGAGTTCCGGCGCTGCAAGGAAGGATCACCATGCCATCCTGGCGGTGGCTGCCGCTGCTGATGGAAGCGCCCAGCTCCTGCTCGCCCTGGATCTGGATCTTGGGGCTCAAGGCTCCCAGTCCCTCAGCGCTCAGGCCGCATTCTGCGGCGAGGCAGTTCGCTCCCGTGGGAGAAAGGAGCAGCGGGATCGCCTCGACCTCTTCATTGGCCCCAAGGCGTTTCAGCAGCGCCACGGCGAAGCCCGAGCCGGAGGCCCCCGTGATGGCGACCGTGAAGCGCTTGCCCATTCAGGGCAGTTCCAGAAACTTCGTTCCCACCTGGGTGATGCTGCCGGCGCCGAAGGTGATGAGCAGGTCGCCGGGGCGCACGAGGGTATTCAGGAATGTCGGCAGGTCCTCCACCTTGGGGCAGTAGTGGGCTTCCCGCTGGCCATGGGCCTGGATGCTCTCCAGCACGGTGAGACCCGTGAGCCCGGGGATGGGGGGTTCGCTGGCGGCATAGATATCGGTGACGGTCACCACATCGGCATCGAAGAAGGCTTGGCCGAATTCCTCCAGGAGGGCCTGGGTGCGGGAATAGCGGTGGGGCTGGAAGGCGGCCACGATCCGGCGGTTCGGGAAACCCTCCCGGGCGGCCCTCAGGGTGGCGGCGATCTCCGTGGGGTGGTGGCCGTAGTCATCGATGACCGTCACGCCGTTGCGCTCGCCCCGTTTGGAGAAACGCCGGTCGGCGCCCGTGAAACTGGCGAGGCTGGCATGGATGATCTCGCGCTCAACGCCCATTTCCAACGCCACGCCGATGGCGGCCAGGGCATTGAGGACCATGTGGTGGCCCGGGACGCCCAGGGAAAAGGCCCCCAGTTCCTGGCCGAAGGCCCGCACCTTGAAGTGGGTGCGGAAGCCCTCCGGCTGGATATCGAAGGCCCGGATATCGACCTGGGGATGGGTGCCATAGGTGCGGACCTGGCGCCGGAGGCGAGGGCGAATGGCCGCGGTATTGGGGCAGTCCATGCAGGCGAAGACGCTGCCGTAGAAGGGGATCTTGTTGCCGAAGGCCGTGAAGGCCTCCTTGATCTCGTCCAGATCCTTGTAGTGATCCAGGTGCTCCCGGTCGATATTGGTGATGACGGCGATGGTGGGGCTGAGCATGAGGAAGCTGCCGTCGCTCTCGTCGGCCTCGGCCACCAGGAAGGGGCCCTTGCCCAGCTTGGCATTGCTGCCGATGGCTCCCAGCCTGCCCCCCACCACGATGGTGGGATCGATGCCGCCCTGGCTCAGGACCTGGGCGATCATGCTGGTGGTGGTGGTCTTCCCGTGGGAACCCGCCACGGCGATGCCATATTTCATGCGCATCAGTTCGGCCAGCATCTCGCCCCGGGGGATGACGGGGACCTTGGCGGCATGGGCGGCCACCACCTCCGGGTTATCGCCCCGGACGGCGCTGGAAATCACCACAACCTGGGCACCCTGGATGCATTTCGCATCGTGGCCGATCTGGATCTCCACGCCCATGGAGGCCAGGCGCTGAGTGGTGGCGCTCTCCTTGATATCGGAACCACTGACCTTGTAACCGAGGTTCACGAGGACTTCGGCGATGCCGGACATGCCGATGCCGCCAATGCCCACGAAATGGATCTGCTGAATCTTGCCGAACACTTAGGGAGCCCTCCGATGAGGTTCCCAGTGTAGCCGCGGGAGCCAGGGTCCCAAGCCCGGGACCCTCCAAATAACGCTTCCATGGGGGTGGCATAAAGAATGCAGACTAAAATCCAAATTTCCCGATAGGAGGCAGCATGTCCATATACCCAATGACTAGCGCTGGTCGCAGGCTGGGTGGTCTCGCCCTCGGACTCACCGTTTTCGGGACCGGCTTGGTCTCCGCCCAGGACAGGCGCGCCGTGGAACGTCCTTCCGTGCAACGCCCGACGGTGGATCGGCCCAGTGTGGACAGGCCGACCATGGACCGGCCCAGTGTGGACCGTCCGACGGGGAATCGGCCAAGTATGGATCGGCCCGGTGTGCAGCGTCCCACCGTGGAACGCCCGATCCGCCCCGCCACCAACGCCATCATCACCCCCAGGCCCATGCCCAGGTGCATGGTAAGGCCGACGCCCAAGTTCTGGCGGCACCGGGATATCATGAAAGAAATCCAGGTCATGTCCCGCCAAGGCTTCATCGCCGTCTACCCCATCGGCGAAGAGGTGAACGAATTTACGGGCGTCTCGGAATTCCCGGCCGGCTGGATTGCCTACGGGTTCCGCGTGCCCCCGGGGGAAAACATTCATGTTCGGCTCCATCACCCCAACGAGGGCTGGTTCCGGCTCGCTATGGTCAACAAGTGGGGGCGCCTCGAACAGGGCATGCTCCAGAACCTCATCCCCACGGGCAACCCCGAGGTGAATTACACCAATCCGACCAAGGAAGTCCGCAGCGTCTACGTGATCGTGGATGATCCCGGCTGGATGTCTTCCAAGGGCAATCCCTTCACGATCAACGTGACGCGCAGCTGGGATCCGGCCAAGAAGACGGTGAATGATGCACCCATCGTCACCGGCATCTGGGCCCAGAAGAAGGAAGATGCCAAGGCGGGTCCTGAAGCCAAGGAGGCCCCGGCCTCCGTCCAGCCCAAGGGCTGATGGTTCGCCTTTCCGCTTCAAGGCGCCGGGCTTGCCCGGCGCTTTGACATTCACTGGCACAATGGCGTCGGAGCGCCCATGATCCAGCCCTTCGCCGTCACCCTGTGTGCATCCGTCCTCTGCGCCCAGGGGGCTCTCCACTATGGCAAGCGGGAGGTCCTGGTGCCCATGCGGGACGGGACGCGGCTGTTTACGGTGATCTATGCACCGCGTGAAAAGGGCCGCAGCCTCCCGATCCTCTTGAACCGGACTCCCTATGGCGTGGCGCCCTACGGTCCAAATGCCTATCCCGAGGAACTCGGCCCCTCCCCCCGGTTCCAGCGGGAGGGCTTCATCTTCGTCTACCAGGACGTTCGGGGGCGGATGATGAGCGGGGGGCGTTTCACGGATCTGACCCCTCACAAACCCCGGGATATCGACGAGAGTACCGACACCTTCGATACCATCCAGTGGCTGCTCGCGAATGTGCCCCGGAACAATGGCCGCGTCGGCCAGTGGGGCACCAGCTATCCGGGTTTCTATGCTGCGGCCGGGATGCTGGATGCCCATCCGGCCCTGAAGGCCGTATCCCCCCAGGCGCCCATCCTGGACTGGTTCCAGGGGGACGACTTCCACCGCAACGGCGCCCTCTGGCTGGCCCATCTCTTCAATTTCATAGTCTGGTTCGGCGCTCCCAGGTCGGGGCCCACGTCGGCACCCGGCGCTCCCTTCTCCCACGGCACCAGCGACGGATATGCCTTCTTCCTGGGCTTGGGTCCCCTGGCCAATGCGAACGAACGCCACTTCCATGGGGGGCTTCCCTTCTGGAACGAGGTGATGGCCCACGGAAACTACGACGAATACTGGAAGCAACGGAACCTGCGGCCCCATCTACAGGACGTGAAACCCGCCGTCCTGACGGTGGGAGGCTGGTTCGACGCGGAGAACCTCTTCGGTTCTCTTCAGCTCTTCAAGACGCTGCGGGCCCAGAGCCCCACCACCGACACGCGCCTGGTGATGGGGCCCTGGCATCACGGCCAGTGGGAAGGGGATCCGGGCGAAGGCCTCGGGGATGTGCGTTTCGGCTCCAAGACTTCGGTCTTCTTCCAGGAGGAGATCCTCTTTCCCTTCTTCATGCAGCACCTGAAGGGTGCGGGGGAGGCTGGGCTGCCCCGAGCCATGATCTTCAATACCGGCGTGAACCGCTGGCGACGGTTGGACGCCTGGCCCCCTGAAACGGCGGCCACCCGTGTCTTCTTCAGGCCGGGGGGTGGGTTGGGTTCCGCTACCGACGGGGGAGGCTTCGACGAATTTGTCAGCGATCCGGCCAAGCCCGTCCCCTTTTTCTATGGTCTAGCTACGGGGATGCCTGTGGAGTACATGACCGCCGATCAGCGTTTCGTGGCGAATCGGCCCGATGTCCTGGTCTATCGGGGGGAGCCTCTCCAGGAGGATCTGACGGTGGCCGGGCCCATTCGGGTCCATCTGGAAGTGAGCACCAGCGGCACCGATGCCGACTGGGTGGTGAAGGTCGTCGATGTCTATCCGGACGATATGCCCGACCCCCAGGCGAAGATCAGTGGTGATCCCCTTGAACCTCCGGTCAATCGCTTTGCGGGTTACCAGCAGCTGGTGCGGGGGGAGGTCATGCGGGGCAAGTTCCGGAGGAGCCTGGAAATTCCAGAACCCTTCCTGCCCGGCCAGCAGACACTGGTGGAATGGCCGCTGAACGATGTCTGCCACACCTTCAAGAAGGGCCATCGACTCATGGTCCAATTACAGAGCAGCTGGTTTCCCCTCATGGACCGCAATCCGCAGGTCTTCATGGATATCTATGGGGCCAAGCCAGAGGATTTTCAGAAAGCCACCCATCGCGTCTTCCTGGGCGCGAAGGGCTCCTTCCTGGAACTGCCCGTGCTGAAGTAGATCAGTCCTGGTCCGCCCAGGCCTGGAGGTGGGCGAGATGCTGCTCCAGGGTGATGGGAGTATTGGGCTCGTCGTGCTTGATCTTGCCGTCCAACAGCTTGACGATGCGGTGGGCGTGCCGGGCGATATCCTCTTCGTGGGTCACGAGGATGATGGTGTTGCCCTTCTGGTAGAGGGTCTCGAAGAGGGCCATGATCTCGATGCTGGTCTTGGAGTCCAAGGCGCCGGTGGGCTCGTCGGCCAGCAGAATCGAGGGGTTGTTCACCAGGGCCCGGGCCACGGCCACGCGCTGGCGTTGGCCGCCGGAGAGCTGGTTGGGCATATGGTCCGAGCGTGCCCCGAGGCCCACGTTCTCCAGGGCCTTCTTGGACATGGTGTGTCGCTCACCGGGTGTGACGCCAGCATAGATGAGGGGCAGTTCGACATTCTGCATGGCGGTGGTACGGGCTAGGAGATTGAAGGTCTGGAAGACGAAGCCGATCTCCTCGTTGCGGATCTGGGCCAATTCGTCGTCGGACATGGCCGAGACCACCTTGCCGTTCAGGTCATAGCTGCCGGAGGTGGGGCTGTCCAGGCAGCCGATCATGTTCATCATGGTGGATTTGCCCGATCCGCTGGGGCCCATGATGGCCACGTACTCGCCGCGTTGGATATCGAGGTCGACCCCATCCAGGGCTCGCACTTCCATGTCACCCATCAGGTAGACCTTGGTGATATTGCGCAGCCGGATGAGCGGGGATTCGGACATGGGGACCTCTGAAAGAACCTAGCCTCGTGACATGATGCGGCAAGGGCCGCGCCCTGACTAGGAGTCTTCGGAGCAGGCGGCCGAACGGTTTATTCCATACCTTGAATTGCAGGAAGGTCGCGCTCAACCGCTACAATCGGGCCTGTCGGTCTCCTTTTTTTGCGAGGATTCGTGTCGGAAACTCTTGAAGCCGCTCCCTTCCCCCAGGGCCGAGCTGCCTTCGCCGCCATGGCGGGCGCCTATTTCATGGGCACCTTCAACGACAATTTCTTCAAGCAGGCCGTGATGCTCTTGGCCGTGGTCGCCGGTCAGGAGCGGTTCCAGGGCTTGGCCGGCCTGGCCTTCACCCTCCCCTTCCTTTGCTTTGCCGCACCGGCAGGCTGGATGGCGGATCGCTACCCCAAGCGGAGGGTAGTCATCGCCGCCAAGACCATGGAATTGCTGGCGGCTTTCCTGGGGGCGGCCGGGGTGATCACGGGCCACCTCTGGCTCATGGTGGGCATGGTGGGCCTGATGGGGCTCCAGTCCACCTTCTTCAGCCCCGCGTTGAACGGTTCGATCCCGGAGCTCTTTCCCTCGGCCCAGGTGACCAAGGTCAATGCCCTGCTCCGCATGATCGTCACCGTGGGGATCCTCGTGGGCGTCACCCTGGCTGGATTTGCCCTGGACCTCAAGGGGATTGCCCTCTTCGGCGCCCCCCATGGCCGGGGCGTGGTGGCCTGCGCCGTGATCCTCTTCAGCCTGACGGGCCTGGTGGTGAGCCTCGCCATCCCCACCCGAGCCGCGGCAGACACCGGGCGTCCCTTCCCATGGGCGGGGCCCTTGGATACCTTGCGGGAACTGGGGCGCATCTGGAAGGACCACCAACTGGGGCGGATCTTACTGGCGGATGTATTCATCTGGGCCGTGGGCGTCTTCCAGCTCCTGATCATCAATACCCTGGGCCTCCGGGAATTCCATCTGGGAGAGACCCGCACCAGCCTGCTGGTGGCCGCCCAGTTGATTGGGCTGGCCGGGGGCGGGCTCCTGGCGGCCCGCTTCGCCAAGGGGGCTCGATGGTTCAGGGTGCTCATCCCCGCGGCCACGGCCATGGGCCTCCTGATGGGAGTCATCGCGGCCATTCCCGCTCTGCCCTCGCTCCTCCAGGTGCCCTTCCTCTATGGCGCCATCGGCCTGGCGGGGGCGGCCGGCGGGCTCTTCCTCATTCCCTGCGAGAGTTTCCTTCAGATCCGCCCTGCTCCTGAGCGCAGAGGCGCCGTCTGGGCCAGCGCCAATTGCGCGTCCTTCGCGGGCATGGCGGGAGCGAGTGCCCTCTACATCCCGCTCAAGTCCCTGCGGCCCACGTGCGCCTATGGCGCGCTGGGTGCGGCCTCTCTCCTCTTCGCGCTCTGGCTATGCCTGGAATTCCGGAAGGGGGCCTGGGGGGACGGGGGCCTCTGATTCGAGGGCACCCCGCCGGAGTCGAAGGGCACCCGGGCCGATGGCCTTCAGGGCGTGGTCTTGTCGGGGCTCAGCCAATCATCGGGCGTGGGCTCCCGGGGGCCGAGCATGGTGTTGGGAGGGAACCAGACATCCAGGAGGGCCACGTGGCGGGCGGCGTATTCCCGCGTCCAGAAACCCAGGCGCTGGAAGAAGGCATGACCTTCGGTGGGGGCGGCGACCCCCCAGGTCTCCAGGCCCAGATGCTGGGCGACGAAGATGGCCCTGGGGAGATGGAAGTCCGAGGTGACGATCACGATCCTGTGGAGACCGAAGACCACTTGGGCTCTGCGCAGGCTGTCGTAGGTGCGCCGCCCGGCATAGTCGGCCAGGATGCGGTTGGCCGGAACGCCCTGTCGGAGAAGCCACTTCCGCATGGCCTGGGGTTCGTTGTAATAGGAACTGCGATTATCGCCGGAGACGAGGAACCAGCGGACCCGGCCGCTCTGGTAGAGTCGAAGAGCCGTTTGGAGGCGCCCCTGGAGCACCTGGTTGGGTTCGCGGCCGGGCAGCACGCTGGCTCCCAGGACCAGTACGGGCATCCCCTCGGAGGGCAGGGTCCCTTCCGTTCGGATCCTCCCGGCGGCCTGAGCGGGGAACCTTCCCAGGGTCCAGAGCAGATCCCCAGTGAGAAGGAGCGCCAGGGCGATCCAAAGGCGGCGCCAGGGACCCCCGGCAAGACTCGTCAAGGCAGAGAAACGCATCGTGAGTTAGCATAGACCCTTACCCCACCGGGTCCCACCGGGAGCATCCCCTGATGAAGCAGCACGCAAATTCCATCCTTTCCACTTCCCCTGTGCCGACTTCTCGGTGCCTGCCCCTGCCCTGGGTGGCGGCCATCCTGGTGGCCCTGCCCGGCTTAGGGTGCTATCGCGCGACGGGAATTCAGCGTCCGGACGTGGTTTCCGAAGAGATTTCCGAGGTGGGGGGTGACCGCGTCCAGGGCCTCAAGGCCCAGGGTGCCCCCAGCGATTTCTACCTTGGGAACGATTATCTCGAGCTCGCCGTGGATGGAACGCCCTTCGGGGAGCGGCCAGGTGTGGCCGGAGCTCCCGGAGGGGGCAGCATCATCGATGCTGGGAAAATTGCCCTGGATCAGAACTACAAGCGGGTTTCCCTGCCGACGGATACCCTGGACCGGCTCACGCCCGTGCTGAACCAGGATCCGGATATCTCCCTGGTCTTCGATCAATTCAAGCCCATCAATTCCGATTCCGAGGGCCGCATCGAAATGACGGGTTATGTCCACGACCCCAAGGGCAAGCTGGGCGTGCCCGTGGATTCCCTGGGGCGAGTGACGGGCGTCTCCGTGACCCATGTGGTGAGCCTGCAGAAGGCTGATCAGTTCTTCCTGCTCCAGACCACGGTCAAGAACAATACCTCGCTTGTCCTGCCCATTCGGAATATCGGCGATTTTCTTTCCCAGGAGATCTCCGGCGGTTTCCGCTTCAATGTCCCGGCTTCCGAGGACATGAATGACAAGGCCCTGAGCGATTGGGGCATGGAGATCCCTTCTCCCAGCCTCGCCAAGACCGGCGTGGGCACGACCTTCGGTGATCTCAGCCTGGCTGTGAAGGCGCCCATGGTGGCCTTCATGGGCGTGGAACCCATGGGGACCACGGAGGACGGCCATTCCACCCTCGGGCTTCTGCCCATGGACACGGATCGCCTGGTGGTGACCTCCGATTCCCAGAAGGTCCTGGATCAGCTGCGCCCCATCTTCCCTCAGCGGCTCATCGCGGGAGGGCTGCCGGTGGCGAACCTGGCCGCGGGAGCTTCGATGACCCATACGAGGCGCCTCTACCTCACGGGCGGGACCAGCAGCTCTGGGAGCATCGCCAACCAGGCCTCGGGTCTCTTCAATCTCATGAACTACGATCGTTTCACCCGGCAGTCGGTGGATCGAGGCGGTTTCGTCTTCCAGCCAGCCGGCACCGCCGTGCGCCAGGGGCCCTATCCCTCCCAGTTCCGTATCGAACGGAATGTGGGAGGCATCTGGAAGTTGGAACGCCTGGAGTGGATGGAACCTTTCGAGAACACGACCACCAGCACGAGCTACTACTACCCGCAGCTCTCCCTGATCCTGCCTGTTGGGACCTACCGGCTGACCGTTGAGAATGCCCTTGGTTCCAAGGTGTTCAATAACCTCGTGAACACCAATACCAATACCAATACAGCCAACCCGGATCTCCCGGTGCCCGTCGTGGTGCCGAAGTACAGCACCACCGAGAACACCTATTTCACGAGCAGTGCTGCTGATTACATCTGCCCGGAACACGACAGTGTCGTGAGCCCCTTGGGCTCCGTCATCGCCGATAAGGTGACCTCCCACAGCTTCGCGACCCGCCAACTCGATGGCACGGCTAATAGCATCCAGCCCGCCCGCATCATGGTCTTCGGACAGAACGTCGCCGATCCGTCCATCAAGCGGACGCGCATCCTCTCCAGCAGCTTCAGCTCTGTCTATCGGACCTGCGTGCCCGTGGATAGCAACTACGGCGTCTACGGCTTCCTGGCCGGGAACCAGGTCTTCGCCGCTTCCCTGCCTTCCCGCAGCCCCATGTCCTTCTGGCTGGCGCCGGGCTCTTACCTGGCCTATGCCATTCGGGGGCCCCTCTCCCAGCTGGATAGTCAGCCCCTGGAGGCCTTCGACGGCCAGACGCTCACTTCCCACGTCTTCACCGCGGAGACCATGGCCCTGCCTTCGGGCTGGACGAATTTCGATCTGCCCGGACCTTCCCTGGCGACCTCGGGGGCCATCCTTCCGGTGGAAAAATTGTCTTCAGCCCTGGCCGAAGGCGTGCAGGTGGTGGGCATGACCGAGAAGGACCGCCTCATGGATGGGGTGGGGGTGGCTACCAATTTCCGGAACGAATTCCAGGTGTCGACCATCGTGGATGCGGATCGGACCGTCATCGGATCGGATCCCTTCGTCATCGAAGCGCGCAGCTCGGATCTAGGCGCCTACGGGTTCGCCACGGCGCTCTTCACTCCCACGCCCCGCAACGAGCGGAACGGCGGGGCCCGGGATCCTAAGACCTGGACCCTGGCCGATTTTCTGGTCCAGGCCGAGGGCCAGTACACCGTGATCCACCGCCCCCGCGGCCCCCAGGGACTCTTCACCCAGAAGCAGTTCGATCCCACGGTGAAGCTAGGGCAGGGGGCCAATGCCTGGTGGTCCACCTCCAGCTTCCTGGCCGGTGGAAAGACCCAAGGGGCCTTCGACGCCCTGGAGCTGCTCCGGGGGGAAAGTTCCGATGCCAATGGACAACCCCTCAGCCTTCAGGTCGCGGACAACGCCACGGCCTGGTTCACGGAATTCAAAGCCGTCCGCGCCGATTGGTTCTCCCTCCTCAAGCAGCAGACCCCGACCTTCTTCACCAAGGGGCTCGGTCTCTCCTCGGCCAGGTTCAGCCTCGATACGCCCGTGGGCCTGGCTCGCACCTACCTGAAGGCCACAGGCTTCACCCAGGCCGATATGTCTCCCGTGCTCAAGGCCCTGCAATCCGGAGCCGCCGTGGCTTCCACGGGCCCCCTGTTGGATGTGACCCTCACGGCTGCGGGTGGCACGGTAGCGGTGGGCCCCGGCGGGCTGGTCTCCACGTCCACTCCCATTGCTTCAGTCACACTCACCGTGAATCTCTGGGCCCCGGAATGGGTGCCCGTGAACGAACTGCGCGTGACCATCAACGGAAGCACCCAGATCCTGGATATCACCCAGCTCAAACCCCTGGCGACCACTGATGCCGCCTATGACAAGCGCCTGACCCGGGGCACCTACACTCTGACCCTACCCACAGACAAGGATGCCTGGGTGTTGGTGGAGGCCGGTGTGCCCCTTTCCACCACGGGGGCCTATCAGGCTGGAACACCCTGGAATCTACTGATGAAGGGCATCTATCCCATCGCCATCACCAACCCCATCTTCGTCGATACCACCGGGGGCGGGTACATGGCTCCCGGGCTCTGATGCCATGCTTCGAATGATGGGCCGGCTCCCCGCCGGAGGTTTTTCCCTCATCCCTCCGTTTTTGCCAGCGGAGGGATAGGCCATGGCTGAGTGGGTTCCCGAACGACTGCCTGAGGATGTGGACGCCGAGCGTGCACTGTTAGCCACCTGCTGCGCCCCCGGCGCCGAATCCGCCGCCGCCGAGATCGGTTTCCAACTCAAGGAAGAGGACTTCGTCCATCCCGCCAACCGGGTGGTCTTCAAGGCCCTGGTCAGCCTCATCGAGGCCCAGGTGGAGGTCAATGCCCTCACCCTGAAGGACGCGCTGGATCAGGCTGGGGATCTGGGGCGGGTGGGGGGCTACGCGGGCCTGGTGGAACTGCTCTCCGGCGAAGAGGTGGGCAAGCCCCAGGTGCTGGCCGATCTCCTGGTGCGCAAGCGCAAGCTGCGCCAGCTGATTCGCCTGGGAGCCCAGCTGGTGCGCCAGGCCGCCGAGGAAGAGGCCCCCCCGGAGACGCTGGTGGAGCGGGCGGCCCAGGATCTCTTCCGGTTGGCCCAAGGGAGGGATCGCCGGGGTCTCGAGCACGTGGGCGATGTCTCCGACGTGGCCATGGACAAGCTGCTGGACCGCCTGGAAGGCAAGGGCTCCGTGGGGCTGCGGGTGGGCTTCTCGCGTTTGGACGGGATCACCCAGGGCTTCCAGCCCGGCAATCTGATCATTCTGGCGGCCCGCCCCGGCATCGGCAAGACGGCTCTCGCCCTCAATTGGCTGCTGCGTTCGGCCGATAGCCGTCAGCGGGCCCACGGGGCCTTCTTCAGCCTGGAGATGTCCAACGAGGAGGTCTTCAACCGCCTGCTGGCGGCCAAGGCCACCGTGAACATGAAGGCCGTCCAGGCGGGAGCCTTCAACGACGCCGTGCAGGCCAAGCTGCTGGCGGCCCGGGACGATCTCCGGGCGCTGCCCATCTTTCTCAACGATCAGGCCGCCATCACCGTGCGGGAGATCATGGCCATGGTGGAGCGCCACCTGGCTCAGGCCAACCAGAAACTGGACCTGGTCATCGTGGACTACCTCCAGCTGCTGAGCAGTCCCCAGGATAGTCGCGCCGCCAAGCAGAGTGAGGCCGTGCGCATTGGCGAGATCAGCCGCGCCTTCAAGCTGCTGGCCAAGGAACACAAGATCCCCGTGGTCGTGCTCTCCCAGCTCAACCGCGAGGTCGAACACCGCCAGGGTGGCCGGCCCCAGCTCTCGGACTTGCGTGATTCCGGCGCCATCGAGCAGGATGCCGATATCGTGATGTTCATCCACCGGAAGATGAAGCCTGCCATGGAAGGCGAGGACGAGGATCGCAGCGCCGAGCTGATCATCGCCAAACACCGCAACGGCCCCACGGGCATCGTGCCGCTCTACTTCGAGGCCGAGTACGCGCGGTACCGAGAAATGGAACGCAGCACGGACGAGGTGTAGGTCTTGCCGGAGTCCCTGCCTCAGCTGCCCCTTTCGTCCAAGTTGACGGCCCTCCGTGGCGTGGGACCCGCCTATGCGGCGGCCTTGGCTGCCGCGGGTTTGGAATCCATCCGGGACCTGCTGTGGGCCCTGCCGCACCGCTATGTGGATCGGGGTTCCGTGCGCAGGATCGGGGAGTTGGACCGGTGGCACCCTTCCGGGAGCGACCGGGAGATCATCACGATCATCGGCGTGGTGAAGGATCTCCGCCAGACCACCACTCGCGTCCAGCGGATGAACCTGCTGGAGGTTCTTCTGGAAGACGAAAGCGGCACCCTACGGCTCATTTGGTTCAATCAGGCCTATCTGGCGAGGGTGGTAAAGGCCGGAGACCGGATCCTCGCCTTCGGGCCCCTGGCCCTGGGGCGCAATGGGTTGGAGATGCGCAGTCCCGCCATCGAAGTCCTGGGTCGCGCCACAGAAGCCGAGGAACCCTGGATCCGGCGCTACCTGCCCCTCTACCGGAAGCTGGGCCCCATCACCGGGCGCCTGCGGGGGCGGCTGAGTCAGGAGGCCCTTGCGAAGGTGCAGGCCTCCGAGGAATGGCTCCCGGCGGAGCTCTCCAAGGGACTGCCGGATCTGATCAGCGCCTTGCGGTTGCTACACCAGCCCCCGGACGAGGCCGATCCCCTGGATCTCGAGGCCCGGACGACCCCTGCCCATCTGCGGTTGGCCACCGAAGAACTCTTCGCCTTCGCGCTGGGGGTGGGTCTGCGCCGGGCGGGTCGGCTCCGGCGGCGGGGGATCAAGATCCCCACCAGTCCCGAGCTGCGGGAGCGCCTGAGGGCCTATCTCCCCTTTCATCTCACCGGGGCCCAGCGGCGCTCCTTCAAGGAGATCGTGGACGATCTGACTTCGGGGCGCGTCATGCACCGCCTGCTCCAGGGCGATGTGGGCAGCGGGAAAACGCTGGTGGCCTTCCTGGCCCTGGCCATGGTGGCCGAAACTGGTGGCCAGGGGGCTCTGCTGGTGCCCACCGAAGTGCTCGCCCGCCAGCACGCCCGCACCTTTGCGCGCCTTCTGGGGGTGGAGGCCTCCCGGATGCAGCTGCTCCTGGGGCCCATGAAGGCCGCCGAGAAGCGCGAGGCCCTCGCGCGCATCGCCAGCGGGGAGGCCCGCTATGTGGTGGGCACCCATGCCATCTTCCAGGAGGCCGTGGCCTTCCAGAACCTCCAGTTGGTGGTGGTCGATGAGCAGCACCGCTTCGGCGTGAAGCAGCGGGAGGCCCTCAAGGGGAAGGGGCTAGATCCCCATTGGCTCGTGATGAGTGCGACTCCCATCCCCCGCAGCCTGGCCCTGGCGCTCTTTGGCGATCTGGAACAATCGGTACTCGATGAGCTGCCCCCGGGGCGCCAGCCCATCGAGACGCGGCTCATCGACCCTGAGAACGCCGATCGCATCTGGGATCTGGTGGAGCGGGAACTCGCCAAGGGCCATCAGGCCTATGTGGTGAGTCCGGCCATCGATCCTACGGACGAGACCAAGGTGCCCCTTCGGGATATCCAGGCCATGGAGGGACTGTTGCGGGCCCGGTTTCCGGGGGTGGGGCTCGACGTCGTCCACGGGCGCCTGAAGGCCGATGAGATGGCGCTTCGCATGGCCCGGTTCGTCTCAGGCGAATCCCGGATCCTCCTGGCCACCACCGTCATCGAGGTGGGAGTGGACGTGCCCAACGCGACAGTGATGGTCGTCGATCACGCGGAGCGCTTCGGTCTCAGCCAGCTCCACCAGCTGCGGGGGCGGGTGGGGCGCGGTCCGGCAGGCAGCCATTTCGCGATGATCAGCGGCACGGAAACCGAGCGGCTGAGGGCCCTGGTGGAGACCCAGGACGGGTTCCGCATCGCCACCCGGGATCTCGAACTGCGGGGGCCGGGGGAATTCTTCGGCACCCGCCAGTCCGGTGTGCCCCAGTTCCAGGTCGCCGATCTCCTGAGGGATCGCAAGCTGCTGGGCCGTTGCCGAGAAGTGGCCGAGCTCACCCTCGCACGGGGTCTGAGCGAAGGCCAGATGGCCTGGCTGCGCCAGGAACACGCCCGGTTGAGGCTGGCTGAGATCAGCTGAACGGCGTGCATCAGAGTTGAAGGACTTTTAAACAAGGCTGAACGCCGATGGACGCTGATGTTACGGCTTCCGGGATCCCCTCCTCCATCACAGTTCGATTTCGCCGTACCAGCCCTTGGGTGTGATCTTCGTGCCGTAGGGCGTGGAGAGTTTCTGGAGCCGCTCCAGGGTCGCCTTGGCGCGCGCATCGTTCACCAGCCGCGGCACGCCGTAGAGGGGGCCCTCGTCGTCGATGGCGAAGGGGATGAGCTGGATGCGGCGCAGTTTCCCCTGGTTCAGGATCATGCGCACGAGAACGCCCTCCATGACCTCGGGGGAATCCCGGCGGTCCCAGACGGAGACATTGGTGGGCCGGGGCATTTCCAGATCCCGCTGATGGGGGAGGTCGGTGGGGATGCGGTCCGGCGTGCGGTACTGGTAGATGAAGTTGGAGAGGCTGTAGAAGATGGGCTTCCCCTTGTGGATCTCGATGCCCCGCAGCACGTGGGGGCCCGTGCCCAGCACCAGGTCGGCGCCCGCCTCGATGGCCCGGTGGAACATGATCTCGTCGGTGGCTGGCGTCTTATTCTGGATGCCGAAGGTGCGATTGTGGGTGACGTCGTGGTTGTGGAGGGCCACCATCAGCAGATCCGAATGCCGACGGCCCAGGAAGATATCGTCCTCCATGGTCTTCACGTCGCTCTCCAGGGGGCCTTCCATGGTCTCCACCTTGCCGTCCTTGGCCACCAGGATCACAGCCGGGTCGATGGTGGCTAGCGAAGGCCCATCGGCATTCTTAGAACGGTATTTCGCCGACCAGTAGCGCATGTAGGAGAGCAGGCCGAATTTGGTCTTCTGGCCCTGGACCTCGTGCGTGCAGAGGGCATGGGCTTCCGCCAGGCTGTTCCCGGCGCCGGCATAGTCGATATTGGTGAGATCCAGGGCGCGCAGGCATTCCTTCAGCCCCTCGGGGCCGAAATCCAGGGCGTGGTTATTGGATAGGCTCACCAGGTTGATGCCCGTGCGGGCCACCTCCCAGGCGAAGTCCCGCCCAGCGCGGAAATTGTAGAAGGGCCGCTGGAGTTCCGGCCGGTCGTTGATGGAGAATTCCAGGTTGCCGTAGGCGATATCGGCTTCCTGCATGATGCGGAAGAGGCCTTGGCGTTCGGGGGCCTTGAGCTGGGTGATCGGCTCGTTGAAGATCATGTCTCCCACGGCCGTGACGACGATGTCCCCCGGCTCTTCCTTTAGAAGGGCCGTGATGCGGGCGTTCCAGTCGATGGAGGTCGAGGGCTCCGCCGGATGGACCCGCCGGGTGTAGACCGAAGGCTCTGGCCTGGGCTTCGGGGCTGCCTGGGCCTGAAGGCCGGTGCCACCCAACACCAGCGCGGCGAGGAGGCTCGGGAGGAAGGCTGGAATCGGGCTCATGGGACGCCTCCTGGAGAAGGGCTGGGACAATGCACCCAGTTTAGCCGGATGCACAAATAAATTTCACCACAATGAAACTGATAAAAAAATATGGCACTCCCGGCCCGGGGCGCAGGAAGATTCGCAGATATTCTGGAGCTGTGATCCGTTCCCGCGGACCCGCTGCGAAAATGAGAGCCTCAGGGGGAAATCATGACCACCACTCACGAAGCTTGGTTCCAGGCCTTTCGCACCCGCGCCAAGGGGCTGAAGCGCCACATCGTCCTGCCCGAAGGCGTGGATGACCGCACCCTCCTGGCCGCTGCCCAGCTCCTGAAGGAAGGTATCTGTCGGGTGACCGTGCTGGGGGATCCCCTGAAGATGCAGGCCAGGGCTGGGGAATTGGGCGTGAGCCTCGCGGGTGCCACGCTGCGCGATCCCTTGAGCGACCCCGATGCCAAGGTCTTTGCCAATGCCTTCTTCGAGGCCCGCAAGCACAAGGGCATGACTCCGGAAAAGGCGGCTGCGACGCTGGAATCGCCCCTCTACTTCGGCGGCATGATGGTGCGATCAGGCCAGGCCGATGGCTTCGTGGCCGGGGCCCTGAATACCACGGGCGAAACCGTGCGGGCCTGCCTGCTCACCATCGGATGCGCCAAGGGCATCAAGACCGTCAGCAGCGTCTTCCTGATGATCCATCCAGACGAGAAGTATGGTGAAAAGGGCGCCATGATGTTCGGCGATTGCGCCGTCCTGCCCGATCCCGATGCCGAACAGCTGGCGGACGTGGCCCTGGCCTCGGCGGCCACGGCCAAGGCCATGCTGGGAGTCGATCCGAAAGTGGCCATGCTCTCCTTCAGCACAGCCGGCAGCGCCGAGCACGAGAAGGTGGAGAAGGTGCGGACGGCCCTGCGGATCGTGCGTGAACGGAATCCCGAACTCCAGGTGGACGGTGAGATCCAGTTCGACGCCGCCATGATTCCGGCCGTGGGGCTGAAGAAGTTCCCCGGCTCCAAGGTGGCCGGCCACGCCAATGTGCTCGTCTTCCCCGAACTCAACGCGGGCAACATCGGCTACAAGATCGCCGAGCGCTTCGGCGGATGCTCGGCCATCGGGCCCGTGCTCCAGGGTCTCGCCAAGCCCGGCAACGACCTCAGCCGCGGCTGCACCGCCGAGGACGTGGTCAATACCGTGATCCTGACGGTGCTCCAGACGGCGCTGTAGGCTTTCCTCGTTCCATGAAGAAGCCCGGCGAAAGCCGGGCTTCTTCGCAGGGGTGCATGGGGTTTCGTGTTCAACAGGCGGGATTCACCTCGGCACGGAGAGGGACAGGAGGCCTTGCTGCGGCTGCTCTTGCCTGCGTGATCTCCGTGGTGGGTTTTTATTCCCGACGTCCTTAAGCTTCAGATCTGCGTCACGTCCTGCGGGTCTCTCCGAGCCCCGCAGGATCTGGGCCGCCTAATTCATTGCCAGCCAAAAAAACTCATCAGTCTTCTTCCCCCTAGTGTCCGTGACGGTCAGCCTCCAGGAATAGGGGGTCGTATCACTCTGCATATTTGGGAGCGTGAGGTATTGGTTGGTGGAACGGACAACATACGGGTTGGTATTCAAAGATTCCCATTTATAGGTGTAGGGGGGGATCCCTCCACTGGGCCTGGCGAGGTAGGTCTTAGTTTCACCAGCGTTGTAGGAATCGCCGAGATTATCGGGGGTATTCAAAGGGTTAGACCCTCCACTGGGGCCACTCGCATCAATGGAGACGCTGAAGGGCAGGACCACCGCTGCAACCGTGATGGTGTGATCGGCCTTCATGGTGAGGGTGCCCGTCGCGGCGGCGGCCACATCATCCACCAGCGGCGGCCACATCATCCACCAGGACGACAGGACGTAGCCGGAGGGCGCTGAAGTCGTCAGGGCGTAGACATAGGTGACTGCGGTCCCATCATTGCAGGTGGTCGTGGCGGCAGGGATTCCGGAGGTTCCAGAACCCAGGTTGACTGTCAGGGTACGGGTGGTGAGGATGGGCACCACCACGACCTCTTGGTGCGCAACGGCGCTCAGGGTGTGATTGCCGTTCATGGTGATGGTCCCCGAGGCCGGGATGACCGTGCCGTCCAGGGTGACCACTAGTGGTTCGATGTAGCCGGATTGCAGGGCATAGGAGTAGGCGACCACGGTGCCCTGGGCATAGCCGGCGCTGCCAGCGATCGGAGCCCCCACCGCCCCGGAAACCGTGGTTGCCAGCTGATAAAAGGCGGTGACTACCACGGCAAGGCTCGTTGACACGCTGATTGAGTGGTCCCGGTCCATGATGAGCGTCCCCGCGGCCGGGGCCGTGGCCCCATCCACTAGGACCTGCAGGTTGTAGCCCGAGGCCGCGGCATAGCTGTAGCTGATCACCTGGCCATGCACGGCGGAGGTGCTCGCCGAAGGTGTGCCGCTCGCGTCGGTTCCCAGCGCCACGGTCAGGGTGCGGCTGGGAACGGAAACCGTCGCGGTGGAGGACTTGCCCGGATCTTCCACGCTGTAGGCGCTCACATGGTAGGTCCCGGTCACGGAAGGGGCGGTGTAGCTTCCGCTGCTATCGATCTGACCACCGCCCGCCTCCTGGACCTGCCAGGTGACCTGGGTGTTCTCCGTACCCGCCACCAGGGCCGCGAACTGCTGGGGGGCTCCCGGTGCGAGGGTGGCCTGGGCGGGGGAGATAGAGACCCCCACCAGCTCCACCATCACCGGCACCGTGGCCGAGGCGCTGGCATCGGCCACCGAGGTGGCCTGGATGTGATAGGTCCCAGCGATGGTAGGGGCCGTGTAGAGGCCGCTGGAGGAGATGCTCCCCCCTTCTGTCTCGACCACGGACCAGGTCACGGCGGTGTTGGAGCTGCCCGTGACCGTGGCGGTGTATGGCTGGGAAGCGCCAGCCAGCACGCGCTGGGAGACGGGCGACACGACCACCGCCACTTGGTTCACCGTGAGGACTACCGTGGCTGTCTTGGTCGGGTCCTCGAGGCTGGCAGCCTGAACCTGGTAGGTGCCCGCCGTTCCGGGCGCCGTATAGAGCGCCGTGCCATTGCCCTTATCCACGAGAGTGCCCGCGCCGTTGCCGAGAACCGACCAGGTCACCCCCGAATTAGTGCTGGCGCCACTGATCGTGGCCGTGAGCGTCAGGGAGCCCCGGGGGGCCAGGGAAGCGGATCCCGGCAGGACGGAGACGCCGATGCTGTCCACCGTGATGGCCGCCCTGGCATAGACCGTAGCGTCCGCCTGAGAGGTGGCCTGGACGTGGTAGATCCCCGCCGTGCTGGGGGCGATGTAGACTCCGTCGGCGGTGATCCAACCCCCGCCGCTCTCCAGGACGCTCCAGGCGACCCCGGCGGAGGAACCCTTGACCGTTGCCGAAAAGCGCTGGGTGCTTCCGGGAGTGAGCACGAGGGCCGTTTGCTCCAGGCTCAGGGTGACCTTCACCGTGATGGTGGTCTTGGCGCTGACACTGCCTTTGGCATTGGAGGCGGTGAGGGTGTAGGTGGTGGTCTGGGAAGGGGTAACCCTCAGGGAACTGCGGCCGGTGACGGTGCCCACCCCGTTATCGATGGCAAGGCTGCTGGCCCCCGAAACCGTCCAATCCAGTTCGACTGTGCCCCCGGCATCCACGGTGGTGGAACCTGCCGAGAAGGCCGTAATGACCGGGACCCCGCCCGAGCCGCTGCAACCCAGCAGGACGCAGGCCAGCAGAGCCGACAGGATCAGACCACAACGCTTCCATCGCAAAGCCATAGCAACCCCCTAGACTAAGGGCCGCTGTAGACCCTTAGCCCGAATGCAAGGTGCGGCGCTGATGGATGAAAGAGTGTCTCACCCTTGCGTTTGAATGGTTCTAGCTTACCAAGCCCCATTCCATGAAAACAACATCTTATTCATTACCTCGCAGTTCCTACCCCGTGGACACAGGGTCAATGCAAGGGATAAGGCAGACCTGCATCCGGGTCCAGGCATGACCAACGATTCCCTGCGAATAAAAGAACAGGAGGCTTTGCTCCTAGCTTTTCTATCCCCTTCGTGGTGGGTTTGATTTTCCGGCACAATTGGGTTTCAGCTTGGTTTCGCGTTCTGTACCCGCTTCCCGTGCATGAGTTCCACCACGGCCCGGTAGAGATCGCGGCGGGTTTCATGGCGTTGGAAGGCGCGGGTGATGTAGCGGGCGCGGAGCTCAATGCCGTTGCTGGTGGGCACGAGTTGGATGCCGGGTGTGGTGGAAAAGGCCCGGACACGGTAGCGCTTGGTGACCTGGCTCCACTCCTTTTCGGCGATGTCGGCATTGGCGTGGGTCTCCGCCTCCACCAGCTTCTGGACGCCCTCCAGGATGGGGTAGGGATCCTGGTCGGGTGGGATGAGCACCTTGAGCTCGTCCCACATCCACTGACCGGCGGTGGAGAAATTGAAGTAGTGGCCTTCCATGGCGAAGCTGTTCACGAATGCCACGCGGCGGCCCGTGGGGTGGCCGGAATCGCTCCAGCTGCCCGTCTCCAGCACGATGGTGCGCAGCAGGCCGATTTCCACGACCTCTCCGCCCACCCCCTTGATCTCCACCCAGTCGCCCACCCGGATGCCATTGCGTCCCATGAGCACGAACCAGCCGAAGAAGGCCACGATGAAGTCCTTGAGGGCCACCGTGAGGCCGGCGCCCATGAGGCCCAGCATGGTGGTGGTCTGGGCGGGCATGCCCACCACCACGAAGACGATCACTAGGGCCCCTAGGCAGCCGATGATGATCTTCACCACGGTGCGATGGGTTCCCGCCCGCAGGTTCTCCACGGAGCGGCTCGTGAAGAGATGATCGGCGATGCGGTCCAGGAGGAATACGAGGGCCATCACGCCCAGGATGATGAGGAGGGTATTTAGTAGGCTATGGAGGGCCGTCCGCTGATAGCCCTCCGTCAGGGTGATCCAGGCGCCATAGGTCTCTCCCAGCTCCCGCTGGTCCTGGGTCCGCCTCACGATGGCCGTCAGCTTGCGCTGTTCCAGGGCGAAGGCACGGATGGATTCCCGGGCTGCCTGGGAATCTTCCCTGGTGGCATGGGTCGACTGGGATAGGGCCGTGGCCTGCTGCTTGACCACGGCGCGGGCCTCCTTGCTCTGTTGGAGGCTCTGGGCAAGGGTCTGCTGGCGCAGGATCATGCGCTGCATCTTCGTTTGGGCGGCCTGCTGGGCCCCGAGGAGCTGGGTGTGTTTGCTCCGCTGGTTGGCCCACTCCCGGAAGCGGGCCAGGAGGCTGCGGGCCGGGAGGCTGGAAGGGGCTGTTTCGCCGGGCTGGGCTGCGCTGGCCTCCTTCTCGGCGGCCTCCTGGGCGGCCCTCAGCCGCCGGATTTTGGCCTGGGGATCGCCTCCGGCGCGTTCCAGGTTTTCGGCGGCCTCCTCCAGTTCGTCCTGGTCGAGTTCGAGCTGGGCCTTGGTGAC
Organism: uncultured Holophaga sp.; assembly: GCA_963664825.1. Taxonomy (GTDB): domain Bacteria; phylum Acidobacteriota; class Holophagae; order Holophagales; family Holophagaceae; genus JAYREN01. Next base: position 360,698 of record OY761614.1, on the reverse strand, counting down.
CTCGATCTGGTCTTCCAGGCTGCTCTGGGCTGCTCCCTTCGCGGTGGGGATCAGTGCATTGAGGCGCTTGAGGTTCTTCTCACCCTCCTCCACGGCGGCTTCGGCCTTGGCCTTCTCGGCTTGGAGGGCCTTCAGTTCAGGCGTCGGAGGTGGAGCGCTCTCGACCGTCTGGCGCATGGCCTCCGCGAAGGCCAGATCCACATCGTGGTTCGCCAGACGCTCGGCCTGCTTGGCCAGGGCCAGCTCTTCCGGCGTCCGGGCCAATAGCGCGAGGCGCCGGGCCGTGAGCAGGGGCCGTTGATCGACCCGGCGCTCCTTGGGTTTGGCTCCGGCCTTCTTGGCTTTGGCAGCGGGCTGGTCCTCCTCGCTGACCGGCGCGGGCTCCCGGGTGAGGAGGAGGCCTGCGGTGGTGGCTCCCAGGAAGAGCAGGAGCAGGATGGCCGGGATCCAGAGGCGGTTTTTCATACCACCAGCCAAACAGAAAGCGGCGCGTTCGGGTAGTAGGAGTTATGGATGTGGCAGATGGGGAGGTGGGATGTACAGCCAAAGGCCCAGGCGGCTTGAGGTGGCCTGGGCCTTTGAAGAGGGGCGGGCTACTGGAGCGTCGTGCCTTCGGGGACCTTCAGGCGCAGGGACTTGGTCAGCCTGCCGCTGGCCAGAACCTTTCCCTCGGTTTTAGGCCCCACAGCCAGGACGCCGCCGACCTTCAGGAAGTCCCCGTGGGTACTTACGGATGGGACACCGATATTCAAGGCGCTGGAGATGAAGGACTTGGTTAGCTTGCCATGGATACCAAGGACGGGATCGGAGTCCACCATTACGATGAAATCGGGACGCATGTTGTAGATGGAGGTCTTGGCCGCGTCCACATCCTTGTCTGCCTTCACATTCACAGCCTGCAGAGAAATGCCTGCTGCATGGGCGGCCGCAGCCAGATCCGCGACAGCGAAGCGGCTCATTTCTAGGTCACAGACGACAGCTGCCATTTTCCTGTTGGGCCAGTTGGCTTTTACAGTCTTAAAAAGCGAGTCGTAGTCGCCCGCGAAGAGGCTACAGCTTCCAATGAGCAGAAGCCCGGTGAGGAGAGTGCGAACAGATTTCATGGAAACTCCTTGGGAAATGGGAAATCATCCCTGGAAAAGTTTCACGCGTGAGAGGGGGTAGCGGTTTACTTATTATTGTGATGTAGACGCTTTTTTACATCGCCATGACGCTGGGGTGTATCTCTCTGAGAATTGTCACAGGATTGCCGTAGGGTTGGGGTCGTACATGACTCTCCCGGCCCTGGGGACCAGGAGTGAAAGGCCGTGGGGTTCAGCGGACGCTGGATGGTGCGTAGACCTTGGCGGTCTCCTGGCCGTTGAGCACCCGCAGGGCGCCCATGACCAGGGCTAGCATCTCGTTCTCGCCGGGGTAGACGCTGATGCCCGCAGGCAGGGCGGCCAGGCACTTCTGGATATAGGCGACCGTGGGCTTGCAGCGGGCGATGCCGCCGGTGATGAGGATCTGGTCCACGGGTTCCCCGTCGAAGGCGGGCCAGAGGCTGGAGATCTCCTTGGCCACGCCGTAGGCCATGGCGTCCAGGATGGCGATCACGTGGGCATCCCCGGCGACGTAGCGGTTTTCCAGTTCCATCAGGTTCGTGGTGCCCAGCAGGTCCATGAGGCCGCCCTTGCCCACCAGCAGCTTCTTGATCTGCGCCTGGGTGTACTGGCCGGAGAAACACAGATCCACTAGCTGGAAGCCGGGCAGGGAGCCCGCGCGCTCCGGGGTGAAGGGGCCTTCGCCGCCCAGGGCATTATTCACGTCCACATAGTGGCCCTTCCGGTGGGCGCCGACGCTGATGCCGCCGCCCATGTGGGCCACGATGAGATTGAGCTGCTCGTAGCTCGTGCCCTGCTCTTCGGCATAACGGTGGCCGGTGGCGATCTGGTTCAGGGGGTGGCTGATGACCTGGCGGCGGATCTGCTTGAGGCCGGTGATCTTCACCCGTTCGGCCACTTCGTCGACCACGACGGGGTCCACGATGAAGGCGGGCTTGCCGGTGCCCTCCATCAGTTCGTGGGCGATGAGGCCGCCCAGGTTGGAGGCGTGCTGACCCTGGATGCCCACCTTGAGGTCGGCAATCATGGGCGCGTTGACCTGGAAGGTGCCGTGGGGCATGGGATGCAGCAGCCCGCCGCGGCCTGAGACTGCGTCGATATCCTGGATGTTGAAGCCGCTCTCGTGGAGGAACTTCTCGATGGCGTCCTTGCGGAAATGGAATTGCTCGGTGATGGGCTTGCCGTCGAAGGGCCGGAGTTCCTCGGGGCTGTGCTTCAATTCCTTGGTGAAGCGCTCCTGGTCCCCTTCGTACACCGCGATCTTGGTGGAGGTGGAGCCTGGATTGATGGCGAGCACCCGGTATGCCTTCTTGGGTTGGGACATGCAAACCTCCACGGCCAGCTGGCGAGAACGCTGTGATTACGAGATGGAGGGGCGGCTTTTAGGCTCGGAACCCCTTAAATCCATGGCTATTTTCCTGTAACGGCGGGCTTCGGGCCCGTGAGGGAGGTCACATCTCCCGGAGGAAACGCAGACTACCGGGCCAGTTCCTGGGGGGCGTACTGATCCGGATGATCGCGGAAGATCTGGTGGAACAGATCGTAGTGGCCCAGGAAGAGGCCCAGGATCTCCGGATCGAAGTGCTTGCCCCCCTGTTCCTGGAGGTAGCCGAGAGTCTCCTCCTCGGTCCAAGCCGGCTTGTAGACCCGCTTGCTGCAGAGGGCGTCATACACATCCACCAGGCTGATGAGTCGACCCTCGAGGGGGATCTGGGTGCCCTTGAGACCCATGGGGTAGCCCGTGCCATCGAAGCGCTCGTGATGGCTGGCGGCGATGCGGGCCCCCATCTGAATGAAGGGCACGGATGAATCCCGCAGGATATTGGCGCCCATGGTGGTGTGGGTCTTCATGAGGATCCACTCCTCGTCCGTGAGGGGCCCGCCCTTCTGGAGGATGCGGTCGGGCACACCGATCTTGCCGATATCGTGCATGGGCGCGGCGGCCAGGATGCAATCCACGCCCTCGGTGTCCCAACCCAGGAGGCGGGTCATCTGGGCGGCGAAGAGACCGATGCGCCGCACGTGGGCGCCGGTCTCGTTATCCCGGTGCTCACTGGCGGAGAGGAGCCGGTACGAGATTTCCTCCCGGCTGGCGCGGATCTCCTCGGTCTGTTCCCGCACTTTGCGGGCGAGAATCTCCTCCCGATCCCTGTGTTCCAGCTCCAGCATGCGGCGCCTCAGGGCATTGGCCACGGCGATGAGGATGCCGCTGGTCTTGAAGGGCTTCAGCACGTAGCCGTAGGCGCCGAATTGCAGGCACTCCATGGCCATCTCCAGGTTGTCCATGCCGCTCACCATGACCACGGCGATATCCGGCATGCGGTGGGCCAGGGCGTGCACCAGATCCAGCCCCGTCATTCCGGGCATGCGGATATCGCTGAGGAGGAGATCCACGGGCTCCCGGTTGAGGATCTCCAGGGCGGCGTGGGCGTCCGAGGCCTCCAGGGTCGTGAATCCGTTCTTCTTCAGGATGCGCTTGAGCTGGACGCGGATGATCTCCTGGTCATCCAGCACCAGGATGCGCACATCCTTCGGATCCTGGCCGGGGAGCGGCCAGTCGATGGGCAGGGCTCGGAACTTGGATGAAGATGGCATCGCAATGGATTCTATCCCCGTCGGCCGGGTACAACATCCCTTCCGTGGCCGCCTATTTCGTGGTTGGCTCCGGATGGGGCGGAGGGGTGTGGCTGGGGGCGGTGAAGGCCTGGAGTCCCACTCCCAGGATGATGATGGCGAGAGCCACCCAGCGCAGGGGCGGGATCCGCTCCGCCAGGAAGGCCCGGGACATCAGCGCAACGGCCAGGAAACCTAAGGCCAGGAAGGGGTAGGCGTAGTTCATGTCCACCATGTGCGCCACGCCAGCCCATAGGACCACGCTGACGGCGTAGCAGCCCAGGCAGGTGAGCATCCAGGGGTGGAGGAAGAGGTGCAGCAGTGCGGGCGGGGTCCATTGGATGCCTGCGGCGCTCACCGCCTTCTTGATGGCGATCTGGGCGAAGGCGTTGAGGAGCACGCCGGCCAGGATGAGGGGCAGGGACTTCAGGTAGGGATTCATCGCAGACACGTCTCCGTCTTTTTCAAGAGCATGAACTCGCCACCCCCCACGGGCATCCGCAGGAGGACTTCGAAGCGGGCGCGGTGGGCCTCCGTCAGGCCGCCTTCCGGGGAGGGCCAGTCCCGGCCCGAGGCCACCAGGAGTGCCCCCGGAGCCAGGGCGTCCAGTTCCTCCGCCGTCCGCAGTTCGGGCATCTGCTGATCGGTGTAGACCATGGCGCCGCTGCGGATGGTCTGCCAGTAGTGGACCTGGCGGCCCTGGATGAGCGGGCGCACAGCCGCTGTCCAATTCCGGTATCCCTTGTGGGGATCCAGGCGATGGAAGCCCCAGGTGCCCGCCACCAGGAAGACCAGGCCGAGGGTCATCGCGCTATTCCGGACCAGATGGTGGGCGGTCCTCCGCCAGGCGCCGAGGGCCAGGACCAAGGCCCCCGCTAGCAGCAGGAGGGCCCCCAGCCGGGCGGGCCCCAGGTAGGGCGCCATCTGGGCCTGGAGCCGATGGCCTCCCGCATTCAGAAAGGTGACGGCCACGAGGCCAAGGGCGGGCAGGCCCAGGGCCCCGGCAATCAGGGAACCCAGGCGCCGGGCTCGGCGGGAAGGCTCGGTCTCCGCCAAATCCCGCGCCATGCCGGCCATCAGCAGGGCGAGGAAGGGATAGACCATGAGGATGTACTTGCCCTGCTTGCTCTGGGCACAGGAGAACAGCACAAGGGGGACGACCACGGCCAGCATGAGAAAGCGGTTCACGGGCCGTCGATGGGCCTCGTCCCGCCTCAGGAAGAGGACCAGGGAGGGCAGCAGCAGGGTCCAGGGGAAGAAGTCCCCGGCCATGTATTCGCCGTAGCGCCACCAGGGCTGGATGTGGTCCCAGGCCTTCAGGGCCCGTTCGAGATTCTGGTGGACGATCATCTGGTAGGCGTAGGCGGGTCCGCCCTGGATGCCCGCCGCCGCGTACCAGGGGGACACGAGGGCCAGGATCAGCAGGAGTCCCCATCCCAGGCGCATCTGAGTCAGGGCCTTGAAGTCCCTCTGCCAGGCCAGGAAGGCCAGCAGCAGGGCGGTGGAGAGCACGAGGGCCAGGGGCCCCTTGGCCAGGAAGGCCAGGGCCAGGCAGACATAGGCCATGAGGAACCAGCGTCCCCCTTCGCTAGGACTCTTCCCCTCGACCTCCCCCCGAAGGAGAAGATAGCCTCCCAGCCAGGCCAGCCAGCTCCAGGCCACCAGCGCGGCGAAGAGCATATCGATCTGGATGAACTGGGCCTGCCAGATCCAGATGGGCGTGGCGGCCAGCACCATCACGGCGCTTTCCGTGGCCCCCTTTTTCCAGAAGCGTGCGGCCCAGGCCCGGAAGGCGAACACGAAGGCCCCGGCGGCGAGGATGGAGGGCAGGCGCAGGGCCCAGGCGGCGATGCCGTGGGTGAACCCGAACCCTCCCGTGAGCCGTTCCCCCGCGAGGGCGCAGCCCTTCATCAGCCAGTAGAAGAGGATCGGCTTCTCGTTGTAGGGCTGGCCGTTGAGGTAGGGCAGCATCCAGGTGCCCCGCTCCCGCATCTCGCGCACGCACTGGGCGAAGTCGGGTTCATCCGGAGACCAGAGATCCCGCATGGGCACCATGGCCAGCAGCAGGAGCAGGAAGAGCAGGGGCACACGGTTCTCACGGAACCAGTGCCGGAGGCGATCGCAGGTTTCAAGGGAAGGCCATGTCATGGCTCCATGGTCCCCTCAGCGGCGCTTTCGGGGAAGGCCATCTTGCTTCCAGCCCTTCTCCCTGAGTCCGGAATGTCTTCCTACATCCCATTGGCAGGAGGCGCATGCGCCCATAGGGCAGAGTAGGCTGGAAGGGCCGGAGTCTATTGAATGTCATCCCATATCCCGCTTGCCGAAAGGATGCGCCCCCAGAGCCTCGACGAGGTGGTGGGCCAGCCGCGCCTGCTGGGGAAGTCCGGCGTGCTGCGCAAGCTGCTGGCCGGGGGGCGCCTGCCTTCCCTGGTCTTCTGGGGCCCGCCGGGCACGGGTAAGACCACTCTGGCCCGCATCCTGGCCCAGGCCACGGGTCACCCCTTCCTGGAATTTTCAGGGGCCACAGGCAGCGCCGCCGAGCTCAAGAAATTCCTCTCTGATTCCAAGGACATGCCCCTCTTCCGCGCCGCGGCGCCCGTGGTCTTCCTGGACGAGATCCACCGCTACAACCGCTCCCAACAGGACATCCTGCTGCCCTACCTGGAGCGAGGCGAAGCCATCCTGGTGGGGGCCACCACGGAGAACCCGGCCTTCTACCTGAATCCGGCCCTGCGCAGCCGCTGCCAGCTGCTGGCGCTCGAACTCATCGCTCCCGAGGAAATCCTCGTCATCCTGCGCCGGGCCTGGGCCCGGGAGTGCCCTGAACCGGAACCCCAGGAGGCGTTGGAATGGCTCAGCCGCTGGGCCGGGGGCGATCTGCGCTCGGCGCTCACGGGCCTGGAGACCTGGCTGAATCTGGAAGCTGGCGAACGCAAACTGGCCGTGCTCCAGGAGGCCCTAGGCGGGCGCATGATGTACGACCGGGCCGACGGCCACTATGATTTGGCTTCGGCCTTCCAGAAGAGCCTGCGGGGCTCGGATGCGGACGCGGCCCTCTACTACTTCAGCCGCATGATCCGCGGGGGCGAGGATCCCCGCTTCATCGCCCGGCGCCTCATGGTCTGTGCCGCCGAGGATGTGGGCAACGCCGATCCCCAGGCCTTCGTCCTGGCCGAGACCGCCAGTCGCGCCGTGGAGCGCATCGGCTGGCCCGAGGCCCGCATCCCTTTGGCCCAGGCCGTGATCTATGTGGCCAATGCGCCCAAGAGCAATGCCACCATCGCGGCCATCGACGCAGCTCTGGCTGCCGAGGATTATCCCGTGCCCGAATCCTTGAGGGACGCCCACACGGCCGTGAGCCGCGGCGCGGGCCGGGGCAAGGGCTACTTCTACAGCCACCAGGACTACGATCGGAAGCAGGAATTCCTGCCGGAGAAGCTGCGGGGCACCCGCTTCTTCGAACCCATCAGGCCCCAGGAACGGAACTGGCAGGATCGCCAGGAACCCGATCTGGCGGCCCTGGGGGAGCTCTGGAAGGCCTGGATCGACGAACACCCCAGTGGTGGCGAAGTTCCCGTGGATGCCTGGTGCGAGGCGCTCGCGTGCAGCCGGGAGGCCCTGGCCCGGGCCCTGGGCAAACTGGCCAACGGCCACTTCAGCCTGGAACGGAGGCTCGTGGCGAGGCCGATGGCAGATCCCGAGTGAAATTTTGAGCCGGGATGCAGGGGATAAAACGGATCCGGGCCTCGTTTGAAGCCTATTCCAGGCTCAGCTCTCCCGCATCAGGCTGAGCAGCGATCCTTCGCTTTTGGGCTTTGATCACTGATGAACGCTGCCAGAAAGGAAAGGTGTGGGAATTCGGATCTGCTGGTTCGGGCTTCGCTGGGCGGCCCGGGACACGATCACGCGCCCCAGGCAAGGCTCGTGAGGCTGAGGCTGCCGAGCTGGAAACCAGTGAAGAATTCCCTGGGAGTTTCCTCTTCCGTGGCGCCCAGGGCCAGGAAGAGGGGATCCAGGTGCTCGGTGGTGGGGGCGGCGTCGCGGCTGTGGGGCCAGCGGGTGCGGTGGGCGGCGAGGGCTTCCAGGTCGCCCTTCCGAATCGCCTCCAGCGCCCAGGCCTCCGCCTCCGCCGCCCAGGGCAGGGCTGCGGCGCCGCGTTCATCCCAGTCCAGGCGCCCCAGGTTGTGCACCAATCCGCCGCTGGCGAGGAGCGCGATGCCTTCCCGCCGAAGGGGGGCCAGGGCCCGGCCCAATTCCAGAAGCCGGGAGGGTTCCCACGGGGGCAGGGAGAGCTGGAGCACCGGGAGATCGGCGGCGGGCCGCAGATGGCGCAGCACGGCCCAGACGCCGTGATCGAAGGGGCGGTGGGGATCCAGGGTGGTGCTGAAGCCCTGGGTTTCAAGGCGCGATGCCACAGCTGCCGCGAGGGCAGGGTCCCCGGGGGCCGGGTAGTCCAGGGCGTGAAGCGCCTTGGGGAATCCCGAAAAGTCATGGAGGACACCGGGATGGGCTGCGGTTGTGATCCGCAGCTGGGGCGCTCCCCAGTGGGCGGAGATGGCCAGGATGGCCCTGGCCTGGAGGTTTTCGCCAAGGCCTGCCAGGGCGCGGGCCCAGGGGTGTTCCGTGGCCAGGGCCAGTTCGGGAGAACCGTGGGAGACGAAGAGGACGGGAGATCTCATGTCAGGCCAGATCGAAGAGGAGCAGCTGGGAGGCTTCCGCGGCTGCGATGTCCAAGGATGTTTCCTGGGAAATGGCCGCGCCATCCCCGGCTCCCAGACTCAGGCCGTTCAGGGTGATGCCTCCCCGGGCCACCTGGATCCAGGCGCTGCGGGCAGGTGCCAGCAGGTATTCCAGCGCCTTCCCGGCCTCCAGGTCGGCTACGTGCAGCTCGGCGTCCTGGTGGATATCCAGGCTGCCTTCCCGACCGGAGCGACTGGCCAGGAGCTGGAAGCGGTTCCGGCGGCCCTCTTGGGGGAATGCGGTCTGGCCGTAGCGGGGCGCCAGGTTCTGGGCTTCAGGCAGGATCCAGATCTGGAGCAGATGGACGGGGTCCGTGGCCGAGGCGTTGAATTCACTGTGGAGGATGCCTGTGCCCGCGCTCATACGCTGCAGCTCGCCGGGGCGGATCGTGCCGCCGCCGCCTTGGCTGTCCTTGTGTTCCAGGGCGCCCTCCAACACCCAGGTGAGGATCTCCATGTCCTGGTGGGGATGGGTGCCGAAGCCCTGGCTAGGGGCGATGCGGTCCTCGTTGAGGACCCGCAGGGCGCGGAACTGCGTGTGCTCGGGATCGCGGTAATCCCCGAAGGCGAAAGTGTGGCGCGTGTTGAGCCATCCAAAATCGAAATGGCCGCGCTCTGCGGAGGGCCGGATGCGGATCATAGGAACTCCTGCGGGCCCTTGGAAGCGCCCGTTTAGAGATTGGATGTTTGAACATCCAATCCATGACAGGAACCTGCTATCCCTTCCCTCGCCATTCAGGCGTCTCGACCTATGCTAGTACTAACCCTCTTCCGGAGCGAAGCCATGATCCAGCGCATCCTCGTCGGTGTCGATTTCTCGGAATCCTCTAGGTTGGCTCTGGAACGGGGTGCAGCCTGGGCGGCACGTATAGACGTGCCCCTGGTGGCCATGCACGTGCTTCAACCTCCGGCGCCCATGCTGCCCGAGGCGCAGATCGCCTTGCCGGATCCCACATGGCTCAAGGCCATGGAGGACCATGCCCGGGAAGAACTGGAAGTCCTGATCCAGGAGATCCCCGGCGCCCAGGCGATCGTGAAGTGGGGCAGTCCCGCCGAGGAACTGGTGGGCGAGGCCACGCCGGAATGCCTGCTCGTGGTGGCCCAGGTGGGACATTCGGGCCTGGAGCGCCTGCTCTTTGGTTCCACGGCCGCCCGGGTGGTGAAACACGCCCCTTGTGATGTGCTGGTGGTGAGGGGCGAGGCTAAAAAACGGAAATGATGCCTGGGGCCCATCCGTGATGGTCTAATGCACAGCCGCCCCCTGGCTGCGCGGCAGCGGATCCAGGAGTTGACGCACCACCCCCTGCATGGAGACTCGGCGGTCGGGCTGTTCGCCCTTCTTCTGGGCTGGCAGGTGGACGGTACCGGTCCACAGGGGCTGCGCATTGGTTCGCGTGAGGATCTGGACGGTGAAGGTCAGCTCCCCACTGGGGTCGAAGCCCTCCAGGCCCATGGGGTGTCGGATGGGGCCACTGCCGGAGGCGCCGTGCCTGCCACCTCCCCCTCGCCCCCCGCCATGTCCCCCGGCTCCGCCAGGTCCGCCTTCGCCCTGCTCAGGTGCCGGCCCGCGGGACGCTTCACCTTGGTTGGGCATCATGGTGATGACATCCACCCAGATATCTGCGGCCTCCGGTTCCACCTGGCGGAAGCCCCGCGTTTCCAGGGCCTCTCGGACGAGGCGTTGCAGGTTTTCGGCTCGCACAGGGTGCTGCCCCTCCAATACCCAGGCCACTTTCCGAGGATCAAAGGCCATCGTTCGGTAGGTCTCCAGGGAGGCGTCCGGGCGGGCTTCATAGATGAATTCAGGCTTGGCCGAACAGGCCAGGAGCGTCAGCAGGGAAAGGGAGGGAAGGAGGCGGCGCATGGATAGGCTCCCGGGAAAGGCAGGAAAGAAAACCCCACTCAAGGGTGGGAGGGCATCCTTCCAGATGCGCCGCTCGAAACAGAGGTTCAGGCAGAGGGATGGATAAGGTAGGGGCGATCGAAGGGCCGGGCTTACCACATGCGCGCCTTTAGCGGGTCGTGCAGCGGGCGCCTCGAGCCCGCGGAGCGGGGCTCCTCTTGGCGCGTAGGCCAGTGGCGACCCGAGAGGGCAAGCCCTCCATCTCCACAAGCATCAGCGAGTGGGAGGACGCAAAGCGTCCGATAGATGGCGGCGCAGCTCGATCGGGTGGTAAGCCCGGCCTGACCAAAGGGGCGCCGTCTTCGAGAGAGGATCTCTTGCATCTGCCAATCCGCTACGCGGCTTGGCAGGCTATGGGGATTCCTTTTGCCGACGAACGCTGCGTAGCAGCGTCCGTCCCGCACCTGCGGCGCTCGACGCAAAAGGAGGGCCGGGCTTACCACGGCACTCGACCCTTCGTCTTATGGCTGCTTCTTCCGATCTGACCAGGTTCGACGGGGGCCGATGCATGGGGCCCGGCTTGCCATCAGCCTAGCAGAACCCGGCCCAGCGGGCCTGAGAGTGAAGAAGCCACGCATTTCCAATGTCTTGGGTGCTAGATAAAAAACCAGGGTACGGGTCCCTTGACACCCCTACATCTTGGGGTGATCCTTTGAGTCCGACACAATCGCTTGCGGTTCCCCCCTGTTGCCTTGGATGCCGAGGCCGAGGGTTGTTGGGGATTCAAAAAATTCATGGCACGGGTGCGGCCCGTGCCATCTCTTCTGTTGCCTTCGGAGCACCCCCCATGAAGATCTCTCGCCACTTCACCAAGGTTGGCCACGATGCACTGGAGGGCATTCCGTTCGTGCCCCGCCTGAGCCGCATCACCAAGCTGGATGGCACAGTGGTATTCGAGGCCAAGGATGTCCTGGTGCCGGAGAGCTGGTCCCAGGTGGCGGTGGATATCCTGGCCCAGAAGTATTTCCGGCGGAAGGGCATCGACGCCTCGGGGGGCGGCGAGAAGGATTCCCGCCAGGTCTTTCACCGGCTGGCGGGCTGCTGGCGGCATTGGGGCGAGAACCACGGCTACTTCGCCTCCGCCGAGGATGCCCAGGCCTTCTACGACGAACTGGTCTTCATGCTCGCCAACCAGATGTGCGCGCCCAATAGCCCCCAGTGGTTCAATACGGGCCTGCACTACGCCTACGGGATCTCGGGGCCGGCCCAGGGCCACTTCTTCGTGAATCCTGCGACGGGCAAGGTTGAGCCCTCCACCAGTGCCTATGAACGGCCCCAGCCCCATGCCTGCTTCATCCAGAGTGTCAGCGACGATTTGGTGAACCCTGGCGGGATCATGGATCTCTGGATGCGCGAGGCCCGCATCTTTAAATACGGCTCGGGCACGGGCAGCAACTTCTCCCGCATCCGCGGCTCCGAGGAACCCCTCTCCGGGGGTGGGCGCTCCTCGGGCCTGATGAGCTTCCTGGCGGTAGGTGACCGGGCCGCCGGGGCCATCAAGTCCGGCGGCACCACGCGTCGCGCCGCCAAGATGGTGACCCTGGATCTCGATCACCCCGATATCGAAGCCTTCATCCAATGGAAGGTCAGCGAGGAACGCAAGGTGGCCATGATGGCCGCCGGGTCCATCCTGCTGGGCAAGCACTGGAACGCCATGTGCGAGGCCGTGGAGGGCTCGACCACCCGCGATGCCAACCCCATCGCCAACGAGAAGTTACGCAAGGCCTTGGCCCATGCCAAGAAGGAGGGCGTGCCGGCTGCTTTCCTGGCCCAGTGCCTGGGGCGCCTGGAGCAGGGCGACTTCGCCCGCAACCTCAAACAGTACGACACCACCTGGGATGGGGAGGCCTACGCGACCGTGGGGGGGCAGAATTCCAATAATTCGGTGCGGGTGCCGGATTCCTTCATGCGGGCCCTGGAGCGGGACGGCGACTGGCAGCTCACTCGGCGTGTGGACGGCAAGCCCCTGAAGAACCTTCGCGCCAAGGATCTGTGGGCCAAGGTGAACCATGCGGCCTGGGCCTGTGCGGACCCCGGTGTCCAGTTCGATACCACCATCAACGATTGGCACACCTGTCCCCAGGCGGGCCGGATCAATGGGAGCAATCCCTGCTCCGAGTACATGTTCCTGGATGACACGGCCTGCAATTTGGCTTCCTTAAACCTGTGCGCCTTCCTCACCTCCGACGGCGGTTTCGACCTGGTGGGCTACCGCCACGCGATCCGGCTCTGGACTGTCGTCTTGGAGATCTCGGTGCTGATGGCCCAGTTTCCCAGCGAAGCCATCGCCAAGCTCAGCTACGAGTACCGCACCCTGGGCCTGGGTTACGCCAATCTCGGCGCCATGCTGATGCGCATGGGCATTCCCTACGATAGCGAAGCGGGCACCCAGTGGTGCGCGGCCCTCACGGCCATCCTCACCGGGGACGCCTATGCGGCCAGTGCGGAAATGGCTGGCGAACTGGGCCCCTTCCCAGGATACGAGCCCAACAGGAACGCCATGCTGCGGGTGATCCGCAACCACCGTCGCGCGGCCTACGATGCGCCAGCCTCCGAGTACGAGAGCCTCTCCATCCCGCCGCGGGGACTCAAGGGCACGGGCATTCCCAAGTCCCTCGTGGAGGCCTCCCGGGAAAGCTGGGACCAGGCCTTGGCCCTGGGTGAGCAGCATGGCTTCCGCAATGCCCAGGTGACGGTGTTGGCACCTACGGGCACCATCGGCCTGTTGATGGACTGCGACACCACAGGGGTCGAACCGGATTTTGCCTTGGTGAAGTTCAAGAAGCTGGCGGGCGGAGGCTACTTCAAGCTCGTCAATGGCGCCATTCCCGAGGCCCTCATGCGCCTGGGCTACGACCCCCAGCAGATCCTGGATATCGAACGCTACGTGGTGGGCTGGCTCAAGATCACAGGTGAGACCCCCGGCATCACCCGCCAGGAGCTGATCGGGAAGGGTTTCTCCGAAGAGGAGATCAAGGGCTGGGAAGCCAAGCTCCCCACGGCCTTCGATCCTAGCTTCGTGGTGCCCGTGGAGAAGCTGAAGGTCGCCTTTGGAGAAGACGTTGCGGCCACCTTCCTGGCTGCGCTGGCCGGCACCATGACCGTGGAAGGCGCGCCCCACCTCAAGGCCGAGCATATTCCCATCTTCGATTGCGCCAATAAGTGTGGGCGCAAGGGGCAGCGCTACATCGCTCCCATGGGGCATATCCGCATGATGGGCGCCGCCCAGCCCTTCCTCTCGGGCGCCATCAGCAAGACCATCAACCTCCCCGCGGATTACACCGTGGCGCAGGTGGGCGAGATCTACGAGCAGAGCTGGAAGTACATGATCAAGGCCGTGGCCCTCTACAGGGATGGTTCGAAGATGAGCCAGCCCCTGGCCACCAACCTCGATCTCCTCGATGGCTTGGAGACTCTTGTTGACGATGAGGCGCCCAAGGTCGACAAGGTGCAGGCGGTGGCTCAGGCCATGGCCCAGCAGGTGGTGCGCACCTACCGCCGCAAGCTGCCCAATCGCCGCGGCGGCTATACCCAGGCGGCCACTGTGGGGGGCACCAAACTCTACCTGCGCACGGGCGAATACGAGGACGGCACCCTGGGAGAGATCTTCCTGGATATCCACAAGGAGGGAGCCGCCTTCCGCGCCGTCCTCAACTGCTTCGCCATCGCGGTCTCCATGGGACTCCAGCACGGGGTTCCCCTGGAAGAATTCTGCGACGCCTTCCTCTTCACCCGCTTCGAGCCCAATGGCATGATCCAGGGCTCCGACACGGTGAAGTTCTCCACCAGCCTCATCGATTTCGTGTTCCGGGAATTGGCCATCAGCTACCTGGGGCGATTCGAACTGGCCCAGGTGGAGCCCGAGCAGCTCATGCAGCTGGCCGGTGGGCTCAAGCGCGAGAGCCATGCCCCCGGCATCAGCAGCGCCGGCAATGGCGGTATGACGCCGCTCTTCCCTGAGACCACAACTTCTGGCCCTGAGCTTCAGCCCGTGCCTGCCCCGGAGCCCATGCATGTCCACGCCCACGCGGGAGCCGTCCAGCCCGCCGCGGCGGCCTACCGGACCGCTCGGGAGAAGGGCTACACGGGCGATCCCTGCCCGGAATGCGGCCACCTGACCCTGGTGCGCAACGGCGCCTGCCTCAAGTGCCAGACCTGCGGTGCCACCACGGGGTGCAGCTAGGTCCCAGACCGCAACGAAATAAGGATAGAGACCGGTCCTAGGGCTGCTTGTTCCCCGGGCGCCAGGGCTCTGCCCTCCGGGTGCCGTTCTCTTGCCTTGGGTCTTCTCCAGCCCGGAACTCCTCGTCCAATAGGCGGGTGGGATCGGGCAGGGGGCGGCCCATCAGGGTCCTGAAGGGGGCCCCTCGCCGCTCCAGGCCAATGATCCGATGCCAGTTCTGCCGCCGTTCGAACAGGTATGCCATCGGGCACCTCTGAACACCTGAAACCTAAGACTATTCAAAGGCGATGCCATCGTAAAATACCGATACCTATGCCTATTTCCTGGGCATTGGGCTGATTGATCCTATGTTCTACCTGTAGGCCGCTTGGACGGAGAAGGGCCATGGGGGAGATCGATCAGGCTTTTAATAAACTGTTGACTGAGGCGCTCGAGTTGATCCCGGCGGAATTCAGCCCCTATCTGGAGAATGTGGAAATCCTCGTGGAGGAATGGCCGAGCGCAGCGCTGCTTCGTGCCATGGGGATTCCGAAGGATCGGGGGCTCTACGGGCTCTACACGGGGACTCCCCTGACGGAGCGGCACTTCGACCAAGGGGACATGCCCGACCGCATAACCCTCTACCGGGGGGCCCTGCGGGAGGATTTTAAGGAGCCGGAGGAACTGCGTCGGGAGGTGGCGCTCACCGTGCTCCACGAGATCGCCCATCATTTCGGGATTGGTGAGAAACGCCTGGAGGAATTGGGCCTGAACTGAGCCTGGACGGATCTTGCCGAATCCTCCGGCTCGAAGTGTCGTTATTCAAGGGGATTGTCGGGAAGCCGATGGAAGAAGGGGAGGGAGCCATGCAGGTTCTGAATGATGTCCTGGCCGTCATCCTCGGGGGTGGGCGGGGCGCGCGACTCTATCCGCTCACCAAGATGCGTGCCAAGCCCGCCGTGCCGATCGCGGGCAAGTACCGCCTCATCGATATCCCCATCAGCAACTGCATCAATTCAGGCATTCTCCGGGTGCACGTGCTGACCCAGTTCAATTCGGTCTCCCTCCACCGGCATATCTCCGAGACCTACAAGTTCGATGCCTTCCACACGGGCTGGGTGCAGGTGCTGGCCGCGGAACAGACGCCCTCCAGCGATGCCTGGTACATGGGCACGGCCGACGCCATACGCAAGCAGCTGGCCCAGATCACCGGCACCGGCGCCGAACACGTGCTGATACTGGCCGGGGACCATCTCTACCGCATGGATTACGCGGCCATGATGGCCTTCCATGTGGAGAATGAGGCCGATATCACGGTGGCCGTCCAGCCCGTGGCCAAGGAGGAGGCGCCCCGCTTCGGCATCCTCAAACGGGGCGAGGATGGGCGCATCCAGGATTTCGTGGAAAAGCCCACCGACCCTGAGGTCCAGGCCCGCATGGTGAGCCGGGATGACGCCCAGCGTCCCTTCCTGGGCTCCATGGGCATCTACGCCTTCCGCACCCAGGTGCTCGTGGATCTGCTGGAGCAGCACCCAGATTTCGATGACTTCGGCAGCGACGTGATCCCCTATGCCATCTCCCGCCAGCCGGTCTTCGGCTTCGACTTCGACGGGTATTGGGAGGACATCGGCACCATCCGATCCTTCTACGACACGAATCTGCGGCTGACGCGGCCGGATTCCCCCTTCAACTTCTATGACGCCCACCGCCCCATCTACACCCATTCGCGCTTCCTGCCCGGCAGCATCGTCACCGATAGCCGCTTGACCGAAGTGCTGCTGGCTGAAGGCTGCGTCATCGAGAAGGCCGAGATCACCCATTCGATCATCGGCCTGCGCAGTCAGATCGGCGCGGGCACCACCATCCGGGACAGTATCGTCATGGGGGCCGATATCTATGACCGCCCCTATTCCCTGACGCCCCTGGGCATCGGTTCCGGCTGCCACATCGAAGGGGCCATCCTGGATAAGAACGTGCGGATCGGCGCCGATGTGGTGATTCGGCCCTTCCCGCGCGGCACCTCCCGGGACGAAGGCACCTGGGTCGTCCAGGATGGCATCGTGGTGATCCCGAAGGGCACCACCCTGGCCCGGGGCATGCGGATCGAACCATGATCGTAAGTCGCAGGAAAAAGGAGGAAGTCACTTCCCCTTAGAGTGCCTTGACCACCTGGGCGCCCCCCAGCCGGTGCATCTGACCCAGGATCCAGGCCTGCCTGCCCCGGATGTAATCGCTAGGGGCGTTGGCGTGGAACTTGTGGGGGTTGGGCAGGACGGCGGCCAGGAGGGCGGCTTCGCCGGGGTTGAGGCGCTTGGCGGGTTTGCCGAAATAGGCGCGAGAAGCTGCCTCCACGCCGAAGATGCCATCGCCGAATTCCACGATATTGAGATAGACCTCCAGGATGCGCCTCTTGGACCAGGTGCTCTCCAGGAGCAGCGTGAAGTAGGCCTCGAAGCCCTTGCGCACCCAGGAGCGGGAATCCCAGAGGAAGAGGTTCTTGGCGGTCTGCATCGAGACCGTGGAGGCGCCCCGCTTCCGGCGGCTCTTCTCGTTATGGGCCACGGCCTTCTCGATGGCCTTCCAGTCGAAGCCGAAGTGGTCCGGGAAATTCTGGTCCTCGCTGGCGATGACGGCCACTCCCATGCTGGGGGAGATATCATCCAGGGAAACCCAATGATAGCGTGGGGAATAGGGCTCATCGCTCGACCAGGACTGCACTCGGCGTTCCACCATCAGGCCTGAAAAAGGCACGGGCACGAAGCGGAATACCAGGGCGCTCAGGAGGGTGCTGCCCAGGAAGGCCAGGGCGCTCCAGCCCAAAAGGTGCAGCAGCCGCTGCCGGAGGGGCTTCTTCGAGGCTTTCCGAGTCACAGATCTTCTCCCGTTCCATTTCAACGGGCGCGAGCGGGGGCGTCAACGTTTGTGTGACCATGGCGGGGCGGGCCGAAAGTCCCCAGAATTCACAGATGCTCCCTTCCGCTTCTGGAAGAATGGGAGGCCGATGGGAGGGCCCCTTGGTCGAATACCTCGAGCAGCGCCGTTTCCCGAGGATGAGCGTCTCGGATCCGAGCTACAGGGTTTGTTTCCAGATCCAGAATCGGAGGATCGAAGGAGGTCGGCTGGCCAATCTCAGTGCCTCCGGATGCGGCCTCGAGGTCCAGATGCCCGAAGTTCGCCATCTCGATACAGGGTTGGTGCTCGAGCATTTCTACCTGGATCACCCCAATCTGCCCTATGTTCCCCTCCAGGCCACGGTGATTCGGATCCTGGGCAAGGTGGTCGGCAAGACCCAAGGCTATGCCCTGGTGGGGGTCGACTTCTCGCTGATCACGCCCTTCGTGCAGGGGCTCATCCAGGACCATGTGTCGACCTGCCTGGTGGCGGTGGAATCATGAGCTCCAGCGCCCAGGAACAATTCTGCGCCATCCTGGATCACCTGGACGCCTCGGAACCTGCCGATCAGCTGAGCTTCTTCCGCGCCCTGCATGACGTGGGGGCGGAAGGTCTCGAGGAGCTCGGCCCCAGGCTCCACCGGGCCGGCGCATCCCACGCCTTCCGCCAATTGGTCTTCGAGGGCTGTTTCTATTACGCCTGGCCGCTCTCGGTGCCCATCTTGGCCCGGGCGCTCCGGCATGAATCAGACCCTGAATTCTTTGGCCTGGGCGTGGAGGCCTTGGGGCGCATCGGGAACCCCGAGGCCCTGGAAGCCCTCCGGGAGCTGGCCCAGGTGGCTTCTGGCCCTGGATTCCCCGAGCGGGTGGCCGAGGTGCTGGCTCAGGCCGACCCCGCCCTGGCCTGGGAACATCATCTGGGCCTCCTGCTGGAGGGCAGTGGAAATCCTTCCGTGGCCAATGAGGCCGCTCGGCAGCTGGGTCAGCTGCTGGATCCGTCCAAGCTGGATTCCCTCAAGAATCTCCTCATGCATCCCGATCTGCTGATCTTTCGTCACGCCATAAGGCTGTTGGGGAGTATCCAGTCGGTGGAGGCTGCGGCTTTCCTGGCGGGTTTCCTCGAGGAATGTCATCGGGAAGTGCTGGAGGACCGGCTCCTGAAGGAGCTATTGGGGGCCCTTCGGGGGCTGACTGGGGAGGCTGCCCGGGAGGTTGCCCTGGCGCGCCTCTCGGCCCCCTTCCAGGCTCGGGAAGGGGAGGTGCTGGAGGCTCTGCGGGCAGGACAGGCTGCGGAAGGCCTGATGGAGCGGGCCGTGGGCCTCCCGGATCGGTTCCTAGCCGAGGTCCTCCTCACCATCCAGGCAAACAAGAACACCCGGCTCCAGGCCCTTCACACCGAAACCTCGGAGGCCATGAATCTGCGCGCTAGGCGGCTGGCCTTCGCCATGGATGTCGGCGCTGAAGGGTTGGCTGGCTTGGTGAAGGCTCAGTTCCTGCCCCCCTCGGAGGTCCTGCCGATCCTGGAGGCCGCCCTGAGGCTTCAGACCGGGCGGGAAGGCGTGGCGCGGGCCCTGGCCTCCCTGGCCCCCACTGAGAGCTCCGGGCTGATGGAACTGCTGCTGCATTGCCCCGACAACCCCTCTCGGGCCGCGGCGCTGGAGGTTCTGGGGGAGCGCAGAGAGGAAGCCCTGCGTACGATCCTCCTGGCGGCCTGTCGGGACTCCATCGTCGATATCGCCCAGCGGGCCATGGTCCATCTCGGGCTGCTTCCCGGGGCGGAACAGGTGGCGGGGGAGCTCCTCCGCGCGGAGCGTCTGGAGGATATCCGGATGGGTATCCGTTTCATCGGGCTCCATCGCCTCACAGGCCTCGCCCGGGAACTTCTGGAGCTCGTGCGCAATTCCAGCCGGGAGGAACTGGCCCTGGAGGCCCTGGAATCCCTGGGCAGCAGCGCGTCGGCGGAGGTGGCCCCGGCCCTGGCCGAACTCCTCCATTCCGGGCAGAGCCCGAGGATGCAGATCGCCTTGGCCCAGGCCCTGTGCGACATTGCCGATCCAGGAGCGACCGAAACGCTCTGCGCCAAGGTGGAGGAACTCAAGACCCCCGTCCTCCATGCCGTGGCTCTGGAGGCCCTGGTCCGGGTGCAGGCGGACCTGGGGCCCGGCGCGGGGCGGCTTTTCATGGGCCAGGTGCGCGGGGCCTGGGAGGGGCGCAACCCCTGGGCCGTCCGGCAGAGGGTGGCCCTGGTCCTGCCGGAGATCGCCCTGGAGGATCGGAAACTGTGGACAGATCTGGCCAGCCTCGTGCAGGAGGCGCTGGCCGAGGCGCGCGCCGCCGGGAGATGGACAGCCCCGGAACTGGTGAAGGCCCAGGTGGTGGCGCGGGAACTCGCCAGGCGAGCCTCTGGAGGAGCGGCTTGAAACCTTTGCGTTCGATGGGCCTCTCGGAGAATACTGGGGTCTGGAGGCATTCATGTCAGAGCGGCTGAGTGGTGAGGAACTGGTGGCTCTGGTGAAGCGGGTCTTCCTGCCCCAGGCGGGCGAGAAGGCCCTGGCTTTCCTGGTGGATCTACCTGACGCCCAGTCGCCGGATAACGCAGACTGGGCCGCCCGCCGGGAGATCGCCCAGGCCTGGGTGGCCGAACTCAAGGCCCATCGCGCCTCCCTGGGCATGGAGACCGACCTCGTGCTCTATCCCAATGTCCACACCAATAACGGGGACCTGCCCGAGCGCTGCTGGATCCACAAGGGCGGCCCCCTGCCCAGGACGACAGAAGGCCTGGACGCTGGGGCTTCCATTTCCTTTGGGGAGATCTACGCCACACATCCCATCCTCATCGCCCCCACGGAATTCTCCGCCACGGCCCCCCTGAAGATGGCCGCCAAGAAGCATCCCATCCGCGCTGCCACCATGCCGGGCTTCCGCCAGGACATGATCCCGGCCCTGCGCCTGGACTACACGGAAGTGAACCGCCGGGTGGAATTCCTGAAGGGCCTCCTGGATCGCGCCACCGGTGCCGACTTCCAGTTCTCCCATCCCGGCGGCGAGGAGTCGCTGCACCTGGATCTGCGCTTCCGTAGCGCCCACGCCTCCGGCGGCCTATTGCCCCAACCCGGCGTGGCCGGCAACCTGCCTTCGGGCGAGACCTACATCGTGCCCTTCGAGGGGGAGACCGAGCCCAGCCGCAGTGCCGGCATCCTGCCCGTACAGTTCGGTACGGAGATCGTGCGCTATCGCATCGAGAACAACAAGGCCGTGGAAGTGCTCACCCAGGGACCTGCCTCGAGAGCCGAAGCCGAGCATCTGGCTGCGGAACCCGCCTACGGAAACCTGGCGGAACTGGGCCTGGGCGTGCTGGCGGCCTTCGGCCTGAAGCCCATCGGCGAGATCCTCCTGGACGAGAAGCTGGGCCTGCACATCGCCTTCGGCCGCAGCGAGCACTTCGGGGGCCAAGTGGGGCCCAAGCAATTCTCCAGTCCCGGCGCCGTCATCCACATCGACCGCGTCTACGTCCCCGAGACCCAGCCCGATGTGAAGGTGAAGCGCGTGGATCTGATCCTGGAGGACGGGAAGATCCTGCCCCTCATGCGGGACGGGGAATACGCGGTGGACTTCCAGTAGCCGATTCGCACGGGGCGCGAGGTTCCTCCCGGAGTCCTTGGGCTTGTCGCACCCCCTGCGGGGGCGGGCTGTCGGGAGTGCACCTTCACCTCGGGCACTCCCGGACGCAGCAGGGCATAGTTTGGGCTGCGCCCAAGCCTATGCCCTGCTGCTTGACGCCATCGCCTTCGGCGCTGGCTACCGGGAGTGCACCTTTATCTCGGGCACTCCCGGACGCTGCGGTTTCCAGTTCACCCTTCGGGTGAGCCTGGATCCCGCAGCTCTACGCCGCCTCCTGCGTCGGCGACTACCGGGAGTGCACCTTTTCAGTGCGGCAGATGCCTCGGGGCGAAACCTACCCGGGCGGAGAGGGCGGTCTTCCTGTCGGCGATGATGCCTTCGGCGATGCGGCGCACCTGCATGGTCAGCCACTGGCTGGTGGGGCTCTCGGGACGGAAATCGGCGGGGCCGAAGTGGTCGATGCGGCCATCCCGGCGCAGGCGATCCACCTGCTCCAGGCTCAAGGAATTGCTGGGGTCGTATACGGCGTAGGCCGTGCCCCTGTTCTGGCGCATCACGGAGAAGGCCGGCACATCGCTGGGGCCGTCGGCGATGTAGATCATGTGCTGGAAGGGCACGCGCCGGTCCTCGTCGCCCATCTTGGCGTTCACGTCGATGCCTGCGGTCTTGTTGGCGCCCTTGTTGATCTCGAAGAGGGCCCTCGTCTTGCTGGTGTTGTCGTAGGCCACGGCGATCTGGGTGATGCCCTGGACCGGGATGAGGGGCCTGCCCCGGTCCGGGTCATCGAGACGGATCGTCTCGTCGGGGTCGAAGCCCGGGGGGGGCGGCGCCTCGATGAATTCCGAGGCCCAGATCCCTTCCACGAAGGGCCGGATGGCCGAGCCCTCGATCATGGCCCTGAGTCCGGTGGAGACGATGTAGTGCTCCAGCCTGAGTTCGAAGCGCTCGGCGTCCGGGTAGGCGGCCAGTTCCTCCTTGAGGCGCTGGAAGAAGTCCGGCAGCCCCGGATGGAAGACGATCTTCGCCCCCAGCTGCTGCAGCTTGGCGTTGGTGAGGTTCGGCATGCGGCCGTGCTGGACATAGGTCAGGAGATGGTTGAGGTAGGAGGTATCCGGGTGGACATGGACACCGGCCCGCTGGAGATAGAGGGGCAGGGCGTTGGTCTCCCGCCAGAAGGTGGCCCCGTCGATATGGTATTCGTCGAAAATCGGGTCCTGCATGTAGCCCGGGATCAGGGTCTTGTCGAAATCCCAGACCAGGGCGATGACGTTCTGGGGATGGAGGGCTGTGCTCATGGACCCAGCTTTTCAAATTTCCGGGGCAGACGCCAGCCTTTCCGCCTTAAGAAGATGCCTTCCGGGGACACTTCAGCTTCGAGGGCGTGGCGATCCCCGGAACAGCGGCGTGACAAGGAGGCAGGCGGGGTCGGATAAAATGGTTGCAACGGGTCCGGCATTCCTGCACGCTCCGTCCCGATCCTGTCTTGGGCAGGCCTGGCTTTGGGGGTGAACATGCACACACTGGTCCGAATCCTCAACGAGAGCCCCCTGCTGCTGCTCTTCCTGGTGGTGGCCCTGGGCTGGCCTCTGGGCAAGGTCCGCATCGCCGGGGCCTCGCTGGGCATGGCCGCCGTGCTCTTCGTGGGCGTGGGCCTGGGCTGCTTGCCGGGCATCAAACCCCTGCCCGATATCATCTACCTGCTGGGCCTCTCCATGTTCGTCTACACGGTGGGCCTCACCAGCGCCCAGGGTTTCTTCGCCGCCATGAACCTGAGGGGCCTGAAGAATACCGCCATCACCATTTTGGCGATCCTCTTCGGGGCCTTCCTGATCGTGGGGATTTCAAAGCTCCTCGGGTGGAATCGCTTCTTCGGGGCCGGCCTCTTCAGCGGCGCCTTCACCAATGCGCCGGCCCTGGCCGGTGCCGTGGAGGCCATCAAGGGCCAGGGGGGCACTGCGGCCGATCTCTCCCAGCACGCCTTCGCCTATTCCATCGCCTATCCCATGGGCGTACTCGCGCCTCTGCTGGTGATCCTCATCGCCCGGCACATCTTCCGGGTGGATCTGAAGAAGGAGGCCGAGGGCCTCACCCAATACCGGAGCGGCGCTTCGCGGCTGGAACCCCGCACGGTGCGCGTGACCCAGCCCGCAGCCGAGGGTATGACCCGTCGGGACGTGGTGGCCCGCCAGAACTGCGAAGTGGTCTTCGGCCGGATCCTGCGGGAGGGCCAGCTGATGCTCTACAAGGGGGATACGGCCCTCCGCAGCGGGGATGTCATCACGGTGATCGGCGAACCCGAGAAGCTGGACGCCCTGGTGACCCTCCTGGGAGAGGCCGTCGCTTCTCCCATCGAGCAGCTGGAAGGCCACGCCGGGGACTTCGAATACCGGATGCTCTTCGTGAGCGATCCGGCGGTGGTGGGCCGTCCCCTTTCGGAGCTGCGTCTGCCCTCGGATTTCGACGCCATGGTCACCCGGTTGCGCCGGGGGGATCTCTGGTTCGTGCCCAACGCCGATACCCGCCTGGAACTGGGCGACCGCATCCGCATCACCATGCGCCGGGAGCGCGTCGAGGAGGTCACGGCCCTCTTCGGCGATTCCTACCGGGAGGTGAGCGAGGCGGATTTCCTCACCTTCGCCATGGGACTGGCCGCGGGGCTGGCCCTGGGCATGCTGCCCATCCCCCTTCCTGGGGGCATGACCTTCAAGCTGGGATTCGCCGGGGGACCGTTGGTGATGGCCCTCTTCCTGGGCAAGGTGAACCGCGTGGGGCGCTTCGTCTGGCATTTCCCCTATGGTGCCAACCTCACCATCCGTCAGCTGGGCCTGCTGCTGTTCTCCGCGGGCATCGGCACCATCGCGGGGGTGGGCTTCCTGGATAATCTGCGGGGGGGCATGGGCATGCCCCTCTTCCTGGTGGGGGCCGCCGTGACTTTCGTCACGGGTCTCTTCCTGGTGGGTGTGGGCAACAAGCTGCTGAAGATCCCCATGAACCTCCTCTTGGGCATCCTGGCGGGGGCCATGACCATGCCTGTGGTGCTGGGCGCTGCCAGCGACCAAACCAAGAACGATCTGCCCGCCATCGGCTATGCCACCAGCTATCCGGTGGCCATGATCTTCAAGATCATCCTGGCCCAGGCGCTGTTGGTCCTGATTCGCTGAGGGACCTCGCCTTGGGTTAGCATGAAGGCATCGGGAGTCCGCCAGTTGTCTGTCTGCGGCTCCCCCCTCAAGGAATGCACTTCGGTGCCGATGTGGAGAGTCCATGTTCCACTCCGTCATGTGGTTTTTTGCGCACAATCCGCTGCTGCTGCTCTTCGCCGTAGTGGCCCTGGGATATCCCATCAGCAAGATCAAGATCGCGGGGGCCTCCCTGGGCATCGCCTCGATCCTGTTTGCGGGCATCGCTCTCGGGGCCGTGGTGTTGGCGCCGGACCTGGATCCCGCCCTCAAGAAGGACGTCTCCAAGGAGATGAAGCTCGTCTACGAATTGGGACTGGCCATCTTCGTCTACGCCATGGGGCTGGCCATCGCCCACAGCTTCTGGGCCGCCTTCACCAAGGAGGGCATCCAGAAGAACGCCGTGGTCGCCATTGTGATGATCTTCAGCACCTTCCTCATCGCCGTCATCGCCAAGCGGCTGTTCCACTTCGATAGCAAGTACGCCGCGGGCCTGCTCACGGGTTCCTTCAACAACATGCCTGCCCTGGCCGGCGTCATTGAGGCCCTGAAGCGCACCACCTCCGATGCCATGGAGATCGCCAAGCCCACCGTGGCCAGCGCCATCGCCTACCCCGTCGGCGTCTTGATCCCCATGCTCTCCATGGTGCTGAGCCGCCGCTTCTTCAAGGTCGATCTCCAGAAGGAGGCCGCGAGCCTGCACGGCTACAGTTCGGGCTCCAGCCATCTGGTGGTGGCCACCATCGAAGTGCTGGAGACGGGCGCGGGGAAGACCCATGTGGATCTGCGGGAGCAGGCCAATTGCAAGGTGGTCTTCGATCGCCTGAAGCGCGGCGCCGAATTCACCATGGCGCCCCTGGATATCACCCTCCAGGTGGGGGATCTGCTCATGGTGGTGGGCACGCCCGAGGATGTGCTGCGCGCCACGGCCCTCCTGGGGAAGACCTCGGAGACCGCCCTTCAAAACGATATCAGCGAGTACGATTCCACCCGGGTCTTCGTCAGCAGCCATGATGTCATCGGGCGCACCCTGCGGGCCTTGCAGCTGCCGGAGAAGCACAACTGCATCATCACGCGCCTGCGTCGGGGGGATGTCTGGTTCGTACCCGATGCGGATACCGTGCTGGAACTGGGGGACCGCATCCGCGTGGCCACCGCCAAGGGCAATATCGCTGCGATCGAGGAGTACTTCGGCGATAGCTACCGGGAACTCTCCGAGGCCTCCTTCCTCACCTTCGCCATGGGCCTGGCCCTCGGCCTGGCGGTGGGGCAGATTCCCTTTCCCCTGGGCCACGGCATGATATTCAAGCTCGGTTTCGCTGGGGGCCCCCTGGTGGTGGGCCTGCTCCTGGGGCGTTACCACAAGTTTGGTCCCTTCATCTGGAACATCCCCTACAGCGCCAACCACACCATCCGCCAGTTCGGGCTGGTGCTCTTCGCTGCGGGCATCGGCATCATCTCCGGGGAAGGCTTCCGGCAGATCCTCACCAAGAACATCGCCTGGCTGCCCATCTTCCTGACGAGCGCCCTGATCGTGGCCACCCTGGCCGATACCCTCGCCTACTGGGTCGGTCACAAGCTCTTCAAGATCCCCCTCAACGTGATGTTCGGCATCGTGGCGGGCATGCACACCCAGCCCGTGCTACTGGGCTACGCCTGCCAGCAGACCAAGAACGAGATGCCCAATGTGGGCTTCGCCACGGTCTACCCCCTGGCGACCATCCTGAAGATCATGCTGGCCCAGGCGCTCCTGGTGATGTTGGTCTGAGGAAGAACCTATGGACGCTACCCGCTGGCCCTATCCGATCCTCCGCCTGAAGCCGGGCAAGGAGACCCTCCTCACGAAACGCCACCCCTGGGTCTTCTCGGGAGCCCTCGCCGAACCTGCATCTGGGCCTCTGGTGCGTCTGGCTGATTCCAGTGGAAACGTGCTGGGGGTGGGTACGGCCTCGGCGAGCAACCCCCTGGCTATGCGGATCTTCCGCTTCGAGGATCAACCCCTGGACGCGGAATTTTTCAGGGAGCGCCTCCAGGCCGCACTCGTGCTGAGGAAGACGCTGGGGCTGGAGAACACCGAAGGCGGCTGCCGCTGGGTCTTCGGGGAGGGGGATGGCCTTCCGGGCCTGGTGGTGGATCGCTATGCCCAGGCCCTGGTGATCCAGGTGGGTACCGCCGGGTTGGAAGCCCTGCGGGAGACTTGGTGGCCGGTGCTCTTTGAATTGGCCAAGCTGGAAGGCTGCCGTGTCTTTGTGGAACGCAGCCAGTCCGGCCGCAAGGAGGAAGGCCTCGGACCCGTCAACCGGCTCCTGAAGGGCAGCCTGGCGGGGCCCGTGCTCATCCGGGAAGGCCAGGCCACGTTTTCCGTGGATCTCCTCAAGGGCCAGAAGACGGGCTTCTTCCTGGATCAGCGGGAACATCGCCTGAGCCTGGGGCGGGTCTCCCAGGATTGCCGCGTGCTCAACGCCTTCGGCTATACCGGCGGCTTCTCGATCCAGGCAGGGCTGGGGGGAGCCCGGGAGGTGGCGACCCTCGATATCTCAGGGCCCGCCCTGGACCAAGCCGAAGGGGACTGGATCCTGAACGGACTGGATCCCTCCCGGCATATTCGGATGCAGGGGGACGCCTTTGAATTGATGCGCTCCCTGGAACCGGCCTCCTGGGACCGGGTCATCGTGGATCCCCCGGCCTTCGCCAAGCAGCGCAAGGACGTGGACGCGGCCTTCAAGGCCTACAAGGATGTCTTCAGGCTCGGCGCCCAGGCGACCGCCCCCGGGGGCATGCTCTGGTGCTTCTCCTGCAGCCAGCATCTTGAACGCTCCCGCTTCCAGGAGGCGGTCTGGACGGCCCTGCTGGAGGCGAAGCGCGAGGCGCAGATCATTGCCCACCTGGGGCAGCCCGGAGACCACCCCTACGGCCTGAATCATCCTGAGGGCTTCTACCTCAAAGGCCTGTGGCTGCGCCTGAGATGATTTCCAGTTCCAGTTCCAGTTCCAGTCCGGTCCGGGCCCTCTCCCCAAAGGCGCGGGCCAGGCTGTAGGCTTCGGCGGCCATGGGGCCATCGGGCACATATTCGGGATCCTCGAGCTGGGCGGCTAGATGGTTCAGGGAACGGAGGTGGGGGCGGAATTCCTCCCAGTCAGGCTCCTCGTCCAGGCATAGCTCCAGGAGCACCACCAGGTGGGTGGTGGATGGAAAGGGGATCTCGGCCTTCAGGAGCCTAGCCTTCAGATACTTGAGGGCGCTCTGCTGGGCATGGGTGCAGACCGCCTCGAAGTTGGGCTCCTCCTTGACGTGGAGTTCCCGCTTGGCCGTATCCAGATCGGCTTCGGCCTTCCGGGCCCACGCGGCGGTGAGGTTCTGCATGGCTGGCTCCCCAAGGGGAAATCACCTTCACCTTATCAGGGAGGCTCCCCTACTTGGCAAATTCCCTCGGTAGGGCCAAAAGCTCCTTGTCCAGGAGATGGGAGGTCTTCACATTTTTCATAGCCCGCAGCATGCAGAACTTGATATCCGGGATGGTCTCGCGCAGGGTGGCGACGAGGGCCTTCACCTGAGCGCGGCTGGATTCGAGGCTAGAGGCACCGCAGAGGGGGCAGCCGCAGGGGACGATGGGGTAGCCTTTGAGCCAAGCGAAGCGGCGAAGATCCTCCTCCTCGCAGGTGCCCAGGGGGCGGATCACGGTATTGGCGCCGTCATCGCTCCGCAGCTTGAGGGGCATGGTGGAGAGGCGCCCCTCGAAGAACTGATTGAGAAGCAGGGTCTCGATGAGGTCGTCCAGGTGGTGGCCCAGGGCGATCTTGGTGTAGCCGTGGGTCTTGGCGTAGGTGTAGAGGACGCCCCGGCGCAGGCGCGAACAGATGGCGCAGGGGGTGGTTTCCGGCCTCTTCCTCACCAGCGGATCGATGGGAGCCGGCAGGATCACATGGGGCACCTGCATTCGCTCACAGGCTTCCGCGATGCGGTCCGGGTTGAAGCCGGGAAAGCCCGGGTCGATGGTGGCGGCGTGGACCTCGAACTTGACGGGGGCCCGCCTGCGCAGGGAATGGAGCAGATCCAGGCAGGCCCAGGAATCCTTGCCTCCGGAGAGGCCCACCAGGATGCGATCCCCGTCCTCGATGAGCTTGTATTCGGTGACGCAGACCCCGAAGCGGCGGCGGAGGCGCTCCTCCAGCTTGGGAAGGGCCTTCAGCTCCTCTTCCGTGGGCGGCAGGGAAAGGGTGGGCAGCGCGCAGGGGTTGGACATCAGAATTCGCAGGGTTTGCGGGCGCCGCGCTTGATCTGGTCTTCCACGTCGTGGGTGTAGGTGGGACAGGTGCAGGCCGGGCAGGCGTTGCTGCCGCTCTCCACGCAGAGATCGGCCAGGGAGACCGTGTCCATGAAGTGGGTGACGTGATCGGAGAGCTGTTTCCAGAGGAGCCGGTTCATCTTCTCGTCGGCCTGGAGGAGCGAGCGGGCGCTGGTGGGATCCTCCTTGGCGCTGGCGTAGAAGCTGCTGTCGGTCAGGCGCAGCACATCTCCCACGCTGACCTCGTTGCAGGGGCGGGTGAGGATGTAGCCCCCCTTGGGGCCGCGCACACTGGTGACGATGCCGGCCTTCTTGAGCTTGTTGAAGATCTGCTCCAGGAAGGGGAGGCTCAGCTCCTGGCGCTGGGCGATGAGATGCAGGGGGATCGGCTGCCCGTGGCTATGGTGGGCCAGGTCGAAGAGGGCTTGCATGGAATACCGTCCGCGGGCCGAGATCTTCAAGGGGAGCCTTCCATCAGCTGAAGAAAACCAGTCTAGGGTTCCTGATTGAATTGGTCAAGAATATGCCAGATGGCCCGATTGCGGGCCATCTGGGCAAGAGAATGCGGCTGTGCTTAGAGTCGCTCGACGCGGACCTCAAGACGGGCGGGCTTGCCCTTGGGGGCCTCGGATTCCCGGGTCTCGCGTGATTCCCGGGCCTCTCGCGGCTCCCGGGATTCCCGGAATTCCTTCCGGGGCCTGTGTTCGGGCCTGGGCTCTGGGCGGGATTCGGGACGGGCTTCAGGCCTCGCTTCAGGGCGAGGTTCAGGCCGGGATTGGGCCCGTGGGGCGGGCGGCGGCACGGCTGCGGCCTTGCCGGCCCAGGAGACGCCCACCTGGCGGATGCGGTCCACCAGACGCTGGGGTTCCTGCACCTGGAGACCATCCCCGAACTGCATGCACCAGCGGGCAATGGCCCGGAGATCGGTGCCCGTGAAGCTGATCTGGGCCTTGCCGTCCTCGAGATCCTCGATGCGGAAATCCGGGAAGGGGGCGGGGGCCTGCTTGACGGCGAAGATCCACTGCTTCTGGAGCACGGCCTTCACGGGGATGGGCTCTCCTCCGCGCCAGCCGCCGATCTGATTGAAGGGCGTGCCTTCGGGGAAGGGGCCCTGGGCGGAGCGGCCGGGGCCCTCCACCGGATTGATCTCGGCGAGCAGATCGAGGCGATGGTGGCGCTCGGCGTTGTAGCGGCGATCCCAGCCCCAGACGAACCAGCTGCCGGTGAAGACATCGAAGAGCAGCTGCCTGGCCTCGAAGGTGCGCGGCGGATAAGCATCGGCATCCGTGAAGATGAGCTCGATGGCGCGACCTGCGGCGATGGCTTCCATCACCTTCTGGGCGTGGGGCGTGAAGGCCGCTGTCGGTTTCACCTCTGAAGGAGCGGGCTTGGCCATTGCCAGAGGCTCGGCCTCTGCCATGGGCTTGGCTGCCGTCACGGGCTTAGCGGCGCGCTTCCGGGGGGCCGCTTTCGGGGCGGGCACGACCTCGGGCATTGGGGCTGCCTTGGGTGCAGCCTTGGCTTTCCGCTTGGCGGGCTCGGCCTTCGGCGCGGCAACTTTCGGCGCGGCCTTGGCGGGCTTCTTTACGGCGGTTTTGGTGGCCTTGGGTTTCGCTTCCTTCACGGGGGCGTCTTCGGGCATCTCGGTCGGGGTTCGTTTGCGAGGGGCCATGCGTGGTTTCTCCAAGGCACCATCATCGCACGAAGAGGGAAGGGAGCGGGAACGCGTCTCCCAGGGGGAGCGTGTCAAATGGCAAGCCAAAAAAAACGCATCACGGAAACAGGGAACAAGGCACGGAGAAGAGCCGTGCAGGCCCTTCGGTTCTCTGCCATGGAAGAGGGGACCGCCCGCTCGCTAAAGCTCGCTCTGCGTTCTTGCGGTGAATCATCCCTTCCGATTCAAGCCGGTATCACGCGCGGGCCGCCTTGAGTCTCAGCATGCCGAGGCCGAGCAGGCAGAACGCCCCGCCGGAGGCGCGGTTGAACCAGGTGGAGCGGCGTTCGTCGGAGAACCAAGTCCGGGCGGTGTGGGCGAGCATTCCGTAGCCCATCAGGGCCAGGAAGGAGAGGGCCATGAAGGTGGCCATGAGGATCAGGAACTGGGGGAAAAGGGCCCGGTCCGACCGGAGGAACTGGGGGAATAGGGCGCTGAAGAAGAGGATGGCCTTGGGGTTGGTCAAGGCCACCATCAGGCCCTTGAGGAGGATGCGGCCGTTGCTCAGGGATTCGGGCAGGGCTGTGGCATCGCCTTGAGTGAACACGCTGGTTCGGGCCCGCCACTGCCGGATGCCCAGGAGGATCAGGTAGCCTGCGCCCAGGAGCTTGAGGACGGAGAAGACGACCAGGGAGGTCTTGAGGAGGGCGCCCAGGCCCGCCACGGCCAGACCGGAAAGCGCCAGCAGACCGAGGATGTTGCCCAGGGAGGAAAAGACCACCCGGCGCCAGCCGAAGGCCATGCTGTTGGTGATCGCATGCAGCACGGCGGGGCCCGGACT
This sequence comes from uncultured Holophaga sp., assembly GCA_963664825.1. GTDB lineage: Bacteria > Acidobacteriota > Holophagae > Holophagales > Holophagaceae > JAYREN01. The sequence goes on along the minus strand of OY761614.1, from coordinate 329,707 downwards.
GAGCACGGCGGCCAGGGCCACGGTCACGAAGAGGATCCAGATGGGAAGACTCATGGGGGGGCCTGGGAGGGGCTCGGGAGCCCTGGATTGGCGCCGAGTGTATCACCTGGGGCAGGCGTCCACGGAGACGATGGACAGGGAAGAAGAGCCTGCACGAGAAAGCCCCGCGGGTGCGGGGCGGGAAATAAAGAGCGGACGGCGAAGCGCTGAGGGGTGAACCCCACCCACTCTGGATTACTCGAGAGGCACGACCTTGGAATAGACCGGCCCATTATTTAGGTGGTTCTGCACCAGCACGGCGCTGGCCAAATATCCAGTCTCCCCATGGGCGGGGAGTTCAATGACGAATACCGGACGGCCTAGGGTCGTAGCTTCACCGATGGCCATCTTCTCGATAGCGCTCTTATCCAGGTTCGCTGCGACGCGGATATGGAAATCAAAGGCTGCGGAACCCTCCGTCGGTGCCCAGGGGTTGCGCTCCTGCCGAGCACTGTTTTCCAAGAATGATTCGAGCTTAGCCGGGATTTCGGGAGTGGGTGTTTGGCTCTCGGATAATTTCTGATATTCGACAAGGAGGTCAGTCTGCTTGGACATCATGCTTGAGATGGAGGCCTTGTCCCTAGCCCTGGCGCGTTGCCCCAACAGCGCTGGAATGGCGATTGCGCTGACGATGCCAATAAATGGCAGCATGAGCACAGGCATCACCAAGCCGATGATGCCGGTGACGAGGCCGGTTTGAGTCGGCATTTCGTAAAGATTTGGCTCAGCCTTGGCCGCCGCTTTCGCCTTGCTCTGCTGCACGAGCGCAATGATCGCAAGGACGATTCCAATCGGAAGGCCGATGCAGGTAAAGCTTAAAATGATGGAAATGATGCCGCAGTTTCTCGCCGCCTTCGATCCAGGAGCTGGCTGGAGGGTCTGGTTCATGGGAACCTCAAAAAAGGGATGGTGGTAAGAGCAAGAGGTAGCGCTAGGGGTGAACGATTTGTTTGACTCACCGCGGCATCAGCGCGAACACGCCCCAGCCCAGGTATTCCCGCGTGCAAGCGGCATAGCGCTCGGGTTCCGAACTGAGTTGGGCCCGGATTTCTTGCGCAAAGGCGTCGTCGGGATTGGCCTCGAGCCATCGGCGCATGGTGAGCCATTTGGCCGCCTCGTACCTGTCCCAGCCGTCCTGGTCAGCCAGGACCATTTCCACGACGTTGCAGCCGAGGTGGCCGAAAGACGCGAGAAGGCCTGGGAGCAGGAGGAAGTCGGAGATGGAGTGGGCCAGACAGCCCTTGGCAACCTCTTCCGTCGGCGGCAACTGCCGCCAGTAGGGCTCGCCGATGAGGATGATCCCTTCGGTGCCGAGGCTTCGCGCCAGAAGCTCGATCGTGCCGGCGACTCCACCGGCGATCCAGGTGGCGCCCACACAGGCGGCCACGCTGACCTTCTGATCGGAGACGTAGCCGGCCGCATCGCCGTGGATGAACTGGACCCGATCGGCAACGCCGAGTTCTACGGCCCGGGATTTCGCTTGTTCGGTAAAGAGCTGGCTCATGTCTATGCCGGTGCCGGTGACGCCGTGATCGCGGGCCCAGGTGCACAGCATCTCCCCCGAACCGCTGCCCAGGTCGAGCACTCGGGCCCCCGGTTCCAGACGCAGCGCCGCGCCGAGGGTGGCGAGCTTTTCGGGTGTGATCGGGTTGTGGATGCGGTGAGCGCTCTCGGTGATGGTGAAGATCCGTGGGATGTCCACTGGGGAAGGCTCCTGGGGGGCTGGGTTGGGTTCAGAGGGCGCAGAGTCGATGGGTGTCGCCGGATCTGATGACGTCGAGATGCTTGGATATCTTTTCGGTTGGCCAATTCCACCACTGCAGTGAAAGGAGTTTGTCAATCGTTGCAGCATCGAATCGATATCGTATTAGCTTGGCCGGGACTCCACCCACAATTGCATAGGGTGGAACGTCTTTTGTCACTAGTGTTCTGCTGCCAATAATCGCGCCATCTCCGATTCTCACGCCAGACAACACGATGGCCTCATAGCCAATCCACACGTCGTTGCCAATGATGATGTCCCCGTGGTTGTCCCAAGCCTCCCTGGGAGCGACTTCGCCTCCCCATTCCTCGTAGAAGATTGGGAATGGATATGTGGAGCAAGATCCAAGGGTATGGTTGGCGCTGTTCATCAGGAATTTCGCGCCGCACGCAATCGAGCAGAATCGTCCGATCTTGATGCCGTCTTTGTTGATCGGGTAGTGGTAAAACACATTGTTCTTCTGGAAGTCCCGGGGATCGTTGATGAAGTCATTGTATATCGTGAAATCTCCGATTTCGATGGATTCGCTGTGGACGTGGTTTTTTAAATACACCGTTTGAGGGTCGTTGGAACGGGGATAGGTCTTGTTAGGGTCTGGAAGCTGCATGTTCGTCTCGTGGAATTGAACTTGGGCACGGATCTACAAACAAGAGGGACGACGGAAGCCAAGCGGCGGCACCGGATGAGAAATCGGGAGGGGTTGCCTCCCAGGGGTAGCGTCTTGGCTGAACTATTTGTCAGGCGGGGTAGGGGGAATACTGATCCGCGACAACCCACCAGCGACCGTTTTCCTTGATGAAGAAGAACATGTCTCGCCCGCCCAGATTGATGGTCTGCCCACCCATGTCAAATGACATATCAAAGTAGTAGGCGACGACGGCGGAGTCGCCAAAGACGTTGATGATCGGGTCGTTCTCTTGCCAATGATGGATTTTGGTATCGATTCACCCCCCTTGTCCCTGTGACCACGTAAGCCGGTGGCAGGCAGCCATGATGGGCTGGTGATGTCCCGCTTGCCCTGGCAGCCTCAGGCTGGTTCCAGTGCCGGTAGGGGCTGGTTGGATCGGGCGGAGTGGAGGGCCCTGAGCAGCCAGTCGAAGTAGGGGACGCCGCGGATGCGGGCGGTGGTGCCCAGGCTCAGGAGGCGTTCGAAGAATCGCTTTCCGTCCGCGCTGGGCAGTCGCTGGAAGATCCGCTTGAGGATCACGAGGGGGCGCAGGGCCCGCTCGGCCGCATTGTTCGTCGGCTCCACGCCCTCGACCTTCAGGAACACCCAGAGCTTGTCCCATTTCCGGAGGAGGTCCTTCCCGAGGTTTCGGGCGGCCTTGTGATCCATCGCGCTGGCCTGGATCAGACCGCGTTTGAGCCGCGCCAGATTGATGGCGGTGCAGGCCCGGAGCTCTTTCCGGCTGATGTCGCCCGCCCGGAAGGTGTGCCACAGCGCAAAGATCTCCTCCTGCTCGGCGAGCAGTCGCTTTCCCAGTGCGGCCACCTCGGGCTTCTGGGATTCGCTCAGGGCGACGAACTCGCGGCGCAAATGGGCCCAGCAGAACTGGCGAACGGCAGATTTTAAGGCGTTGTAGGCGCCGTAGCGGTCCGTGCCAATCACGCCTTGGAAGTCCTCGGGAAGTATCGCCTTTAGGGCCCTCGCCCCACGGGTGTCACTGAAGTGGAAGAGGGCCGTACGGGCGGAAAGGGCCACCCAGATCCAGTCCCGGTCCTTCCGGCCGAAGCCGGTCTCGTCGAGGTTGAGCACATCCGCCGTACGGATCTGCTGGGAGAGGTCCTCCCAGGCGGGGAGTAGGTGGCTCCCCAGCGCCACACCGCTCTCGTGCAGCCAACCGCGTGAGACCGCTACGCCCGTCACCTCCGAGAGGAAACGCTGGAGCGGCGTCAGGCTCATGCGGCCCTCTGTGCGCAGATAGGCCGCCGCAGCCTGAAGGCGCGGGCCGATCCCGCCCGGCGCAGCCTCTGGGGGAAGCGGCGCCTGCACCTTCCTCTGGCAGTGCGGGCAGATCCCCTCCTCCAGCGCGTAGGCGATGACTTCTGTGAGGCGCTGAGCCAGATCCACCACCCGGTGCAGGCGCGTCCCGGTGATGGCCCCTGAAGGAACCTCGCCTCGGCAGTGGGGGCAACAGGCGAGGGGCACCGAAACCGTACGGTCCTCGCTGCCTTCCGGCAGCATCACCCGAGCGGATCCCTTCCGTCCCGGTTGGCCGCCGCGCTTGCGCCCCGTGGGCGGCGCCGGTGGCTTGGGTGGCGCCGCGGGTCCGTCCGAACTGGGGGGCTTGCTGCTGTTGCGACTGTCCTTCCCGAGGCGATCCTGGAGCGACTCCAGCAATTTTTCCAGGCGTTCCATCGCCTCCCGCAGGCAGACCATTTCCGCACGCAGTTCCCCGTTCTCGGCAGCCAGGGCCAGATAACGCGGATCAGTCAGAACAGGATCAAGCTCCATCCTTCAGAATCTGACTGGTTTGAGACCAAAGTACAAGCGAATTATTCACTTGCGGTGATTTTATCCTCAATCACGAGTTGAGCCTGCATGGGGGGGGGGTGAATCGATACGGATTTTGGCCGCTTTTGCAAAGCCGCTCCAGCCCGCCACGCATTCCGCGGCACCCTCCCGCCGGAGGTGGTCGGCCGGTGTGATTGCGATCATGTCCTTGTGGAAATAATTGACCAGATCGCTGGGATCACCCTTGGTCCAGACGTCGTTCATTTTTCGTACCGTGGCCCAAATCTCCTGCTTGGTCGGATTGTCGAAGTGAGGGGTCATGGAGGGCTCCGTGGGGGAAGGGGGATTGAGGGCTAACGAGCAGAGTTAACCGGTGTTGTCAGAGCGGCTCGGCGCGTGAGAGACGAGAAATCCGAACGCTGACCGAGGACGGTGACTCGCAGAGGCAGCGTCCGGGTTGAGCGCGAGGTTAGAGACCTTCCGCAATCTTTGGCACAGGGTAATCCTTTTCACGGTGCTCTTGGATATCTTCTCGAACTTTATCAATTTTTAAGAAATTGATCCCAAACATTCTGCCCGCTGATGCAATACCTGCCAAATGAGCGGCTTTGCGACCAGGCTCAAGTCGGACCATCCAATCGCACAGAAGGTTGGCAGGGCCTTGATAGGCTTCGAAAAATGGCTGGCCCCAAAACCAACAGCCGTAAATTAAAACGAACTCTTCTGGTGTTTTCGTATAATCAATGTCTTTCGTTTCAATACTTTGAAGGTAGACCGAAGCCGCAGATTTGATCCCTTTTATGAAGGTGGTGGCAGCGCCTTCCTTTTTGATCCAGCTGGAGTAGGCATCCTGTACGACAGCCGGGTCTGTCGATTCAATCAATGGCTTCAATTCATCGAATTGCATATATAAGGGAAATAATTCATCTATCGAATTGATTTTACCATGGAGAGCGATGGCCTTTTCCTCGGCACGTTCTAAAATAGATTTGGCGAGCACCAAAGAATCGCGCCTTGAAGCTTCCTGGAGATGCCTAAATTGAGCTTGAAACTGAGCACGCTGCTCTTTTAACTGTGTTGATTGATACCAGAGGCTTCCGGAAAACCAAATCACTGCAAGCAAGCTGCCACCCGCTGAGGCGATACTGCCATAACCAGAGAGATCATTTGGGGCGATATGATAAATGGCCGCTGCTACTACAAGGATCACGAAAATCGTGATCAGTGAGAGCAGGCGGAGGTTTGGCATGAGGAGCCTCTAACGATCAAAGCTAACCGGCGCTGCCGAAGCGGCGCGGCGCAGGAGTGACGAGGAATTCGAACGATGGTCGACAACGGTGCCTCCCAGAGGCAGCGTCCGGGTTGAGCCCAGGGTTAAGTGGTGGGATCATAGAATCCCAGCTATTGTGTAACCCAAAAGCATGAGAACGCTCAAAATGCAAAGGGTCAGATGAATAAACTGACGTGTTTGCCTGTAGTTGATGATACCACGAATTATCCCTGGAACTGTAAACAGAGCATTCACGGTGAAGTTTCCAAGGATTGCACCTATAAGTGTAGGTGTGCTGTACCCCAAATTCCAAATATGCTGGTGGTTGGGTGCTATATTCTGGAATGTTAGCCAAACTCCTGGCAATGGCAAGAAAATAAGTAAAAAGGCTACAATTGTAGCCGTAGTGGCGAGTTTGGACAATCTTGATTCTGATTGCACTTTTTGTGGATTTTTGGCGTCCATTGGTGCTCCTTTTGCTTGTGCTTTTAGCTTGCTTTGTAGACGCCTAACTAGGTATTGGACGTACCCGACAACGAGCCCAGAAACATGCCTAAATGGCGAGTTGTATGTTGTGCGTGCTGATCGAGCTGTGGAACTGGCGAATTGAAAGATCGGAATAGGCGGACCCGAAATAGCCGGACTGAAGACGATCTTTCAATCGCATCTCGGGGAAGCGACTCTCCTTGGATGCGCGTCTCGGCACAGGACCATGCGCCCCAGCCTTGGGATCTGGGTGGAGCCCAATCGCACGTGGCCAGTCTGTCCCACGGACACTGGCCCCCGGAGGGAATCCCGCTTGAAGGGTTGCATGGGAAGATCATACAGACCCATTCGGGTGTTTGAAAGATGAATCGTCAAGGCCTCCGGCGCTAGCGAGGAGGGGCCGCGCGGGCCCAGGGCCCTCTTGCGGATCGTATCGATTCACCCCCCTTGTCCCTGTGACCACGTAAGCCGGTGGCAGGCAGCCATGATGGGCTGGTGATGTCCCGCTTGCCCTGGCAGCCTCAGGCTGGTTCCAGTGCCGGTAGGGGCTGGTTGGATCGGGCGGAGTGGAGGGCCCTGAGCAGCCAGTCGAAGTAGGGGACGCCGCGGATGCGGGCGGTGGTGCCCAGGCTCAGGAGGCGTTCGAAGAATCGCTTTCCGTCCGCGCTGGGCAGTCGCTGGAAGATCCGCTTGAGGATCACGAGGGGGCGCAGGGCCCGCTCGGCCGCATTGTTCGTCGGCTCCACGCCCTCGACCTTCAGGAACACCCAGAGCTTGTCCCATTTCCGGAGGAGGTCCTTCCCGAGGTTTCGGGCGGCCTTGTGATCCATCGCGCTGGCCTGGATCAGACCGCGTTTGAGCCGCGCCAGATTGATGGCGGTGCAGGCCCGGAGCTCTTTCCGGCTGATGTCGCCCGCCCGGAAGGTGTGCCACAGCGCAAAGATCTCCTCCTGCTCGGCGAGCAGTCGCTTTCCCAGTGCGGCCACCTCGGGCTTCTGGGATTCGCTCAGGGCGACGAACTCGCGGCGCAAATGGGCCCAGCAGAACTGGCGAACGGCAGATTTTAAGGCGTTGTAGGCGCCGTAGCGGTCCGTGCCAATCACGCCTTGGAAGTCCTCGGGAAGTATCGCCTTTAGGGCCCTCGCCCCACGGGTGTCACTGAAGTGGAAGAGGGCCGTACGGGCGGAAAGGGCCACCCAGATCCAGTCCCGGTCCTTCCGGCCGAAGCCGGTCTCGTCGAGGTTGAGCACATCCGCCGTACGGATCTGCTGGGAGAGGTCCTCCCAGGCGGGGAGTAGGTGGCTCCCCAGCGCCACACCGCTCTCGTGCAGCCAACCGCGTGAGACCGCTACGCCCGTCACCTCCGAGAGGAAACGCTGGAGCGGCGTCAGGCTCATGCGGCCCTCTGTGCGCAGATAGGCCGCCGCAGCCTGAAGGCGCGGGCCGATCCCGCCCGGCGCAGCCTCTGGGGGAAGCGGCGCCTGCACCTTCCTCTGGCAGTGCGGGCAGATCCCCTCCTCCAGCGCGTAGGCGATGACTTCTGTGAGGCGCTGAGCCAGATCCACCACCCGGTGCAGGCGCGTCCCGGTGATGGCCCCTGAAGGAACCTCGCCTCGGCAGTGGGGGCAACAGGCGAGGGGCACCGAAACCGTACGGTCCTCGCTGCCTTCCGGCAGCATCACCCGAGCGGATCCCTTCCGTCCCGGTTGGCCGCCGCGCTTGCGCCCCGTGGGCGGCGCCGGTGGCTTGGGTGGCGCCGCGGGTCCGTCCGAACTGGGGGGCTTGCTGCTGTTGCGACTGTCCTTCCCGAGGCGATCCTGGAGCGACTCCAGCAATTTTTCCAGGCGTTCCATCGCCTCCCGCAGGCAGACCATTTCCGCACGCAGTTCCCCGTTCTCGGCAGCCAGGGCCAGATAACGCGGATCAGTCAGAACAGGATCAAGCTCCATCCTTCAGAATCTGACTGGTTTGAGACCAAAGTACAAGCGAATTATTCACTTGCGGTGATTTTATCCTCAATCACGAGTTGAGCCTGCATGGGGGGGGGGTGAATCGATACTGCGGATCGCTACCCGGAAACCTTGTGCAGTCCTGGCCGCTCAGGCTCAGAACGGATGCACCCCCTGCACCCCTGTTCAACAGGCTTTTCCCTGGAAGGCTGGCGCGTTGCCGATCTGCCGCCCTTTCTACGCGTGTGTCGCTCCGGGCATTGCGCGAGATGTTGTGGCGGAGCGCACCGCGCTGTCTCCGCGGGGTGGCTCGCAGCTTCGGGAGCTGGCTCCCTTTGCGGCGCCGATGTGTTGGTGCGCGGATTCGGTCTTTTTCCCCGCTTCGGCGTGCCGCATGGCACGCCTCGGGCGGGGTCGCTCGGAGGTTCGAATCCTCACGTTCAAAACGAACAAAGGCACCCGTAAAGGGTGCCTTTGTTCGTTTTGGTCGGGGCGAGAGGATTCGAACCTCCGACCTCTCGGTCCCGAACCGAGCGCTCTACCAGGCTGAGCCACGCCCCGATGGAAGAGAAGAATCGATGCTACCTCAAGAGCTGCGGCCCGTCCATCCCTGTTTGCGGAGATCCCGCAGCTTGCGGAGGACGGCGGCCAAGGCGTCCTGGGGCGGGGCGGGCGCGGGGGCGGGTTCTTCCGGGGGGGGCGGGTCGCAGGGGAGCACCTCCAACTGGCGCAGCTTGAGGTTGAGCATCCGGTCCAGGCGGGCCTGGATCTCGGGCCAGACGGCCTCGGCGGCCTTGCGGAGGCTGGGCACCAGTTCGGGTCTCCAGCATCCCATCACCAAATTCCCCCTGCGGACCCTCAAGGGGCAGGTGTAGTTCACCAGGGTGGGGCCCACTACCAGGGGCCAGGCCCTGGCCAGGCGCGATTCCGCACGTCGCTCGACGGCCCGCGGATCGGCCACCACCGAGCCGATGGGCTGGAGGCCCCGCTTCCCGTATTTCATCAGAGGCGCCTCAGGACCCGTTCGACGCTGATGGCCTTCTTGCCTTCGGTGACGATGCAGAGGCCGTGCAGCTGGAGATCGCCTTCGGTGACTTCGAAACGGTCCGGTTTGGCCCTCATGAAGCGGCTGAGGCTGGCCTCCTTCTTCATCCCGATGACGCCGTCGTAGGGGCCCACCATGCCGATATCAGTGACGTAGGCCGTGCCCCCGGGCAGGACTCGCGCGTCCAGGGTGGGCACATGGGTGTGGGTGCCCACCACGGCGGCTGCGCGGCCCTCCAGGTGGTAGCCCATGGCCAGGGCCTCGCTGGTGGCTTCGGCATGCATATCCACCAGCACGAGATCGGCCCTTTCCTTGGCCAGGAGCGCGTCCACGCAGCGGAAGGGATCATCGCAGGGAGGCATGTTGACCCGGCCCATGAGATTGATCACCAGCACTTCTTGGCCTGTGGCCGTGTGCAGCTTCACGTGGCCCGCGCCGGGGGTTCCGGGTGGATAGTTCGCCGGGCGCAGGAGCCGCGGCTCCTTGGCGAAGTAGGTGGTGATGTCCTTCACGTCGAAGGCGTGATTGCCGGTGGTGATGACATCGACGCCGCATTCATCCAGCCACTGTCGCGCGATGCGCTCCGTGATGCCGTGGCCGTGGGCCGAGTTCTCACCGTTGACGATGATGAAATCGAGGCGGAGTTCCCGGCGGAGTTCCGGAAGGAAGGCCTCCACGAGCCGCCGCCCCGGTTCTCCCACCACGTCGCCTAGAATCAGAATCCGCATGCCTCCAGCCTAGCAGGGCCATCCGGGGCCGGAACCAAAGGGCCGGTGAGGGCATTGGACCCTTCGAAGGGCTTTCCCGGGTTTTGGGAGGCCTCGCCCTGCTAGGCTTGATAACAAATGGTTTCGAGTTGCCCATGCATCCCTTGACACGATTCCTTCCTCTCCTGGCGCTCGGCGTCACCCTTTGCGCCCAGTCCGCTCCCCCCACCATGTCCGTTTCCGAGATCCATCCCGGGATGAAGGGCCATGGGCGGACGGTCTTCAAGGGCGGCAAGATCGAACGCTTCGAGTTCGAGGTGATGGGCGTCCAGCGCAACTCCGCGCCTGGGCGGGCCGTCATCTGGGTGAAGGCCAGCGGGGGCCCCCTGGCGGAAACGGGCCTCCTCCATGGCATGAGCGGATCCCCCTGCTACATCGACGGCAAGCTCATCGGCGCCCTGTCCCAGGGGCCGCCCTTTCCCAGGGAACCCGTGGCCGGCATCACGCCCATCGCCGAGATGCTCGAGCAGCTCAAGGAGATCCCGGAGACGCCCTCCTTCAAGACGCCCTTGATCCTGCCCAAGATCGAGCCGCGGAAGGTGCTGAAATCGGCCCTGCGGGGCGAGATGATCCCCTTGGGGGAGCTCATGGGGCCGGGCTCCCAGGATGCGGCGACGCTTCCGCTGCCCGTCTTCGGCACCGATCTGGGCCCGGAGGCCCAGGCCCTGTGGCAGGGCGTTTCGCTGCGCTTCATGGGCAGCGGCGGCCATACCGGGAATGCGAAGGGATCGGAAGCCAGCCCCCTGGAACCCGGCGGCATGGTGGCGGTGCACCTGGTCCAGGGCGATCTGGATTTCGCCGCCAGCGGCACCATCACCTATGTTTCGGGCAAGAAGCTGCTGCTCTTCGGCCACCCGCTCTTCAATCTGGGGCCCGTGGATCTGCCGCTCTGGTCGGCCACCGTGTTCGGCAACGTGGGGGCCCTGGATGGCTCCTCCTACAAGTTCTCAGGCTCCGTGGCGCCCATCGGCGCCCTCCGCCTGGATCGGAGCGCCGGGGTCGCGGGGGTGATCGGGGCCGAAGCCAAGATGGTGCCCCTGCGCATTGGCCTCAATCTGGGGGGCAAGCGCAATCTCAATTTCCGCTTCGACCTCATGGACAGCCCCTTCATCACGCCCAATCTGGCCGCCATGGTGCTGCTCCAGACCCTCAATACCCATGTCCGGGGCCAGGGCTTCCAGAGCCTATCGCTACAGGGCAATATCAAGCTGGCCGGTCAGAGTCCCATCCAGCTCGAGAGCATGATCTCGGACCTGAACGCCGGGCGCCTGGCCACGTACGTGGGCGGCATCACCCAGGCCGTGACCCTCAATCCCTTCGAAAGGGCCAATATCGAAGGCATCTCCCTGAACGTGAAGGCCGAGGAACGCCTCGACGTGACACTCATCGCCGGCGTGCGGACCCTCAAGGCCCGGGTGAAGCGGGGGGAGGTCCTGCCCGTGCTGGTGACGCTTCAGAACTTCCAGGGCATCCGGGAAACGGCCACGTTCAATATCAATGTTCCCGCTTCGGCCAAACCCGGCAAGGCCACGCTCCTGGTGGGAGACGGCTGGAGCCTGGTGGCGGCGGATCCCGACGAGAGGGCCATCGAGATCAGCAGCCTGGGCGACGTGGTGCGGATCCTGAACGGAGCCCTGCGGAACAACCACGCCTACAGCCTGCTGGTGCAGACCCAGGCGGGGGCGGGGCTGCGGGGCAGCCGCATCGAGGGCATTCCGCCCACGGTCTCGAGTCTGCTGGGCAGCGATGGGGACAGCACCACCAACCGCCTCCTGCGGCGCATCGTGGGACGGGCCCTCCTGCCGCTGGAGCGGGAAGTCCATGGGCTCGTGAGTCTGGAACTGGAAATCGAATAGGACATTGGGAGTCCGAGCTCTGTCGGGCCGAGTGGAGATGGAGAGATGATGCGAGTGAAGGCGATGATTCCGCTGATGATGCCTGCGCTGGTGATCCAGGCTGAGCCCCCGATGGCGAATTTCGCCTCCTTCAACGACTGGTTGGGCGCCGACGCCCATGGGGTGCGCATCGGAGCCGATGGCCGACTCCGGTTGGCGCCTGCGCTGCGGCGCGTGGCCCAATTGCCCGAAGGCGTCGTCTGGGCCGCCATCTCCGACGGGGCGGGCGGGGCGTATTTGAGCGCGGGCAACGATGGCAAGCTCTTCCACTATGCTGCGGGTCAGATGAAGCCCCTGGGCCAGGTCAAGGGGGGCATCGTCTTCGCCATGGTGAAGCTCGGGCCGGATCTGATCGTGGCCCCCACCGGGGAGGGCAAGCTGTTTCGCGTGACCCCGGGGGGTGACGTCAAGCCCTATGCCGAAATCGACGCCAAGATGGTCTGGGCTCTTAGCCTCCACGGCAGTGAATTGCTGGTGGCCGGTGGGGGCGAGAAGGGCGCCGTGCTGCTGCTGGCCCGGGAGAATTTCAGCCGCCGCCTGGCGGAACTGCCCGAGGAGACCGCCTTCACCTGCATGGTCTCGGATGGGCAGGGGGGCCTCTACCTGGGCTCCCATGGCCGGGGCCTCGTGCTTCACTATTCCGGCGTGCAGACCGGAGACCGGCTGGAGACGCTCCATGCCACGGGCTTCGAGGAAGTGCGCAGCCTGATCACTCACGATGGCCAGATATTTGTCGGGGCCAGCAACGGGCTGGCCAACCGCTTCGCCTCTGGGAACCTGGAGCGCCGGGAGGGCTACCTCGCCGAAGCCGGGGTCTCCACCAAGGGCGCCGTGATCCGCCTGGACCGGAACCGGGTGCCCGAGACCCTCTGGCAGAGCGCCCAGGCCCAGGTCTTCACCCTCTCCACCTGGGGCAGCCAACTCCTGGTGGGCACGGGCAACCGCTCCCGCATCTTCAGCATCCCCCTGGCCGATAAGGGCCGGGATCTCGATCCCTTCGGGGTGATCCAGGACTTGGGCACGGCCCAGGCCAGCGCCTTCCTGGGGGCCGGATCGAACCTGATGGTGATCGGCTCCAATCCCGCGGAGATCCATCTGCTCTCCGAGAGCCAGGCCACTGAGGGCACCCTGGAGAGCCGGGTCCTGAAGGGCTCTCCCATCGCCGATTGGGGCAGGGCCTACCTGGATTTCGAGGCTCCCAGCGGCACCAACGTGGATCTGCAGTACCGGGTGGGTTCGACGGAGACGCCCGATGGCACCTGGTCGCCCTGGACGCCGCCCCTGCGCAGCGGCGAGCGCCCCAACCTGAAGCCCGCCCGCTTCGCCCAGTTTCGCCTGAGGCTCACGAGCTCCCGGGGGGGCGCGACCCCCGTCGTCGAGGGTGTGCGCCTGCATTGGGGCAACCGGAACCTGGCTCCCCTCTGGGAGAATGTGGAAATCATGCCTCCGGGCCTGGTCATCACCCGCACGGCGCCTCCGGATGATATCGGCATCGAACGGGTGCCCATGGATACGCAGAAACTCCTGCCCGCCCTCGGCTACATGGGGACGGAAAAGCGCAGCTTCCGCCGGGGGGCCCAGGCCTTCCAGTTCAAGGTGAGCGACCCCAACGGGGATCAGCTCCAGTTCCGCCTGCGGCTCCTGCCGGAGAAGGGTTCGCCCATCGAACTGGAGAAGGTCTGGAAGGAGCGCTTCTTCACCTTCGATACCCTGCCTGTGCCCGATGGCAAGTACCGCCTGGAGGTGACGGCTTCCGATCTCCCCAGCCAACCATTCAATTTGGCGGAGACCTCCACCTGGAGGACGGCCCCCTTCCTGGTGGACCACACGCCTCCGGTGATCACGGAATTCACCGCCATCCCCGAGGGCGAGGGCGTTCGCGTGCGCTTCCTGGCCCGGGACGAGACCTCCATCCTGAAGGAAGCGGCCGTGAGCGCCGATGGCGATCAGTGGCTCCAGATCGCGCCCGAGGACCGGGTCTTCGATATGAAGGAGGAGCGCTTCGATGTGCTCGTCCCCCGGGATCGGATGCGGGGTGACCGCGTCACCGTCAAGGCCGTGGACATGAACAATAATGAACAGACGGTGTCCATCGTGATCGGAGAGATGGGCAAGAAGCGATAAAAGGGGGCCCAGGTCCCTTACCTCGGGAACCTAGTCGGCGGGCTCTGCCTCCGGCGCGATGGCGATGGCCAGCAGGAGGGTCTCCGGGGCTTCGGCGTTGATTTCCACGGCGTCGGCGCCATCCAGGCGGAGGAGTTCATTGTGTCCGATCACGCTTCCGGTCGGCATCACCCGCGCCCTGCCCTGGGCGCAGAAGATCAGCAGGGTGGGCGCCGCCGGGAGCACGGCCCGGGGAGCCGGGTGGAGCACACTCAGTTTCTGGGTGAATCCCCTGTGGGTGATCACATTGAAGTCCCGGCAGGGGCCATCCAGGAGATGGCCGACGGCGGGCCATTCCCCCGGGAAGGTCACGGGTTCGAAGGGCTTTTCCAGCCGCTGGCGGCCGTTCCCGTTGAAGTTCAGCTCGATGCCCTTTCCCTTGAGGAGGAGGAGGGTCCGGGTGTAATCGGGGAAGGGGGAGAAGGGACCATCCTCGGGCACATCGGCCATGCTGAGGCGCCACTGGAAGCCGCTCTCCAGGGTGGCGCCTTCAGGCTCGATGGCCAGTTCGGTGGTGGTGCCCAGCCCATTTTTCCAGGGCATGGCTCGGTAATCGGCGGGTTTCAGGAGACGTGCATGCATCGAGGACTCCGGGCTGGAATCCTAGCGCCACTGGGCGGCGCTGGGGCAAAAAATATTTCTCTAATAGCCCCTTCTCGCTTCTGAATACGAGGGAGCAAAGATGGCAGAATCGGTATTCGGACTCCGAGGCCACCATGTTCAACGCTCCCCACCGCCTTTCCTACATCGAGCAGATCCAGGCCTTCCTGAGGGAGGACTGGGGCACCCAGGACTGGACCACGGCTTCCGTGCCGGATCGAGACATGACCGCCAGAGTTGTGGCCAAGGCCGAGCTGCGGCTGGCGGGGTTGCCGGTGGCCGTGGAAGTCTTCCATGCCGTGGATGCCAGCCTGGATGTGCGGCTTCTCGCCCGGGACGGCGATCGCGTGGCTCTGGGGACCGAAGTGCTGCGGGTGAGCGGCTCCAGCCACGGGATCCTCATGGCCGAGCGGGTGATGCTGAACCTCCTGCAGCGCCTCTCGGGGACCGCCACCCTCACGGGGCGCTTCGTGGACGCCATCGAGGGCACGGGCGCCCGGATCCTCGATACCCGCAAGACCACGCCGGGGTTGAAGCTCCTGGAGAAATACGCCGTGCGCTGTGGGGGCGGCTTCAATCACCGGCTCACCCTGGGGGATGGGATCCTGCTCAAGGAAAACCACATCGCCGCTGCCGGTGGGATCAAAGCCGCCGTGGAGGCGGCCCGGCGGGTCTCCCCGAATCTGATCCGGATCGAGGTGGAGGCCGAGACCCTGGCCCAGGTGGAGACTTGCCTGGCCCTTCCCGGAGTGGATGGCATTCTGCTCGATAACATGGCCCTGGAGACCCTGCGCGAGGCCGTCTCCCTTCGCAAGGCCTCGGGCCGCGCCCTCTTCCTGGAGGCCAGCGGCAATCTGGATCTAGAGCGGGTCCGCTCGGTGGCCGAGACCGGGGTGGACTTCCTCAGCGTCGGCGCCCTCACCCACAGCGCCCCCGCCGCCGATCTCAGCCTGCGGATGGCCTGAGCCCGGGAGGACGCCGAGTCGCGGAGTCTCGCGCTTCCGCGACTCGAAATGCCGTCAACAACGCCCTAGTGGGCGACCAGGATGCCCTCTCGGGGCATGGCGGTCCGCAGGGTCGCCTCGCATTCCAATTGGGGGGTCTGGGTGTAGTGGCTGGCGGAGAGATCCGTGCGGATTTTGGCCAGCAGCTTGGCCCGGGTCAGCTTGTTGTTGCTATTGCGCATCTCCTTGCAGAAGAAGTAGGTGAAGGCGCCGTGCCATGCGTTGGCGATGTAGGCATCGGCGGAGGTCTGGTTGGCGCGGCAGGCGGCCCAGAGGATGTGATGGGTGATGCCCTTCTCCAGCATCTTGGTGTGCATGTTTCGGGTATGGCGGTGCTCCATCTCCCGGAAGGCATCCAGGGAGGGGGGCGGCAGGTACCGGGGCCTGCGCTCCAGGAGCAGATCGATGGCCTTGAGGCCGGTGCCGCTGTGGCAGGTGTCGAGGAAGACCTCCAGGAGGACATTGGAGGGGAGCTGGGTGAAGAGCTCGTGCAGCTCATCATCGACGATGAGATGGTTGGGATCCCACTGGGAGCCCTTCTGGGCGAGATCATAGGGACAGAAGGCCTCGTCGGCCTGATCGGTCTCGTCGCTATTCATGTCGGGCACCTGGGTGCCATGGCTGGAGAGGCTGAAGACGAGGGTGTTGACCTTGCCGTTCTTGGCGGCCTCCACCAGCTTTTTCAGCTCCCCCATGATATTGGTCTTAGTGGCCTGCTGATCGGTGAGCTGGGTGATATTGGAATCTGAAAATCCCAGGAGATCCCGGAGCAGGGAGGCCATGTCGTTGGCGTCGTTGACGCAGCCTTGCAGGGTGGCGGTGGGGTAATTCTTGAAGGTATTGATCCCCACGCAGAGGGCCTTTCGGTTGGGCATCGCGTTCCTCCGTAGGCGAGCAAAGGATTTGAGCGGGTGATCATCCGAGGTTGAATGAGGATGTCGATTCCAGCGCTAAACCATGGGTGGTGCCCGTATTTTCATATGTTCACCCAGCCTACGAGACCCAACGATAGGTCGTATAGGGCTGGGATCAAGACGGGGCCGGGGATTTGGGAAGGCGCCTAGAAGAGCCGTCCCACCAGCGCCGCCACGGCGGTCTCGGTGCGCAAGATGCGGGCTCCCAGATCCACGGGCTGGAAACCCGCGGCTTCAAGGCTCAAGCGTTCGGCCTCGATCCAGCCCCCTTCAGGCCCCACCGCCAGGGTGACGGGGCCCTGGACCTCCCGGGGGCATGGGCTGGGGGCGCCGGGGTGGCCCAGGAGGGCGAGGCTCCCGCTGGCCATGCCCGGCGCTTCAGCCTCGATGAAGGGGCGGAAGAGGCGCCGCAGATGCAGTTCCGGCAGCACCGTGTCCTTGGCCTGTTCCAGGCCCAGGAGGCGCTGCTGCAGGAGGTTCTCCTCGGCCATCCGGGGGCTCTTCCAGTAGCCCTTCTCCACCTTCCAGGCGTTGACGAGGTAGATCCGAGCCACGCCAAGGCTCGTGGCCGAGGCCAGGACGCGGTTGAGCACCTTGGGGCGGGGCAGGGCGAGGATCAGCGTCAGGGGGCGCTTGGGGGGCGCTGGCCGGTCCAGAAACACTTCCATTTCCAGACATTCGCTGTCCAACCGGAGGATGCGCCCCGATCCGAGGAGGCCCCCGAGGAGGCCCACCTCCAGGTGATCGCCCTCCCGGGCGCGATGCACCTCCCGGACATGGGTGGCGCGGCGCCCCGTCAGGCGCACGCGATCCTCTGTGATGAAGTCCTCGGGGTGGAGCAGGATCAGGTTCATCCCTCCAGCGTAGAAGACTTCCTGTCTTGAAAGGGGGGACCGGTTGCTTCCGTTGACCCACAGGTGGTGTCCAGGTGAAGCCCGGACACCGCATCTGATATGTCGATTCGACGAGGGGCTTTCCTCGTGATCGAATCTGAAGGGGAAGCTGAAATGGTTATCTGGGTGTTGTCGTGGTGGGCAAAAATTACATACTTAGTAGTAATTTGATTGTTTTTTTCATGTAGATCCGTTGTTTCCCGAGGGAACCTGGCCCATCCTTGGGGCACCTTATTCATACCCAACCATTCCCCTAGCTATCAAGGAGGGTTCCCATGCCGCGCGGAACGCTCAAGTCTTCCATTCTCTTCATGGGCACGCTGGGGGCGGTCCGAGGCGCCCCGCATTCTGCTGGGAGGCTCCAAGTGCCCGCCGAGCTCGACAGCATCATTCAGGGTGTGCAGGCCTTTGCCGAGGCCTGGTTCGAGGGCGATGAAGCCGCCCTGGAACGCTGCCTCCATCCCGATCTGATCTCCCGGGTGCTGGAGGCGGGCCCGCGGGAATCCGTGCCCCCCCGCCTGGGGAAGGCCCTTGGCTTCATGGATCTCCTGGGGGCTCCAGCCCGTATGGGCCTTCACACAGACCCTGGCCATCGGCGCCCGGAGGTGTCGGTGCTGGATGTCCGGGGACACGCCGCGAGCGTGAGGGCGATCCTGGGCGATTGGGTGGCCTATATCCACCTGGTGGCCTTCCGAGGGCGCTGGGCCGTGGTCAATGTACTCTGGGAATGGGCCAAGCCCCTGGGGGCGTGAAGGCGGCCCTTGCCTCGGATTGGGAGATGGACGGGTGGGTCGGTATCCTGGTGGCGCAGAGGTGACCCATGGACCGCATCGGCCGATTCCTTCTTCCCATCCTGGGGGGCGTCCTCTTGGTGGGCTGTGGCTTCGGAGGGGGCTCCTCGCGCAAACGCGTGGATAGCGTTGAATTCCTGGACGCCTCCGGCGCGAAACGGAGCCTGGCGGAGTTCAACGGAAGGGTCGTGGTGGTGGATGTCTGGGCCACCTGGTGTCCCCCTTGCCGCGCCAGCCTTCCCGAAGTGGCGGCCCTGCAGAAGCGGGCCGGGGAATCCTTCGTCGTCCTGCCCATCTCGGTGGATCGAGGGGGTTGGGATGATGTGAAGCCCTTCCTGGACGCCCATCCGCAGTTGGGGCTGGAGGTCTTCCTGCCTGCGGGCCCCGAGGCCCTGAGTCCCTTCGGGGAAATCCGGGGCATCCCCACGACCCTGATCTTGGATCGCCATGGGCGCCTGCGGGAGCGCTGGAGTGGCTATACCGCTGGCAGGGCCGAAAAGGCGCTGGAAGAGGCTCTCCGGGAACCCTGATCCTTGGCCCATGGCCTTCTCCCCTCGATAGGTGAGAACGGGATCCAGGGCAAAAAGGTGTGGAAGGTGAGGGCTGGCTGCACTAGATTCAGCTCATCCTCCCTCGAGGCCCGGAGTACGTCGATGGCTCAACCCAAGCTCCGCAGGCTCTTCTCTCCCCAATTCATCCTGGCCCTCTTCGTGGCTTCCTTCCTCCTGGTGATGGGGTGTCTGGCCCTTTTCAAGGAGCCCCTCCGGGTTCCGGTGATGGGGGCTGTGGTCTTCATGGGAATGCTGGGGCTCCTGCTCTTCAATCGCATGGCCCTCCAGACTCGGGAGGTGAATCGGGCCCTGGATCACGGGGAGGATTACATCGAACGGGTCGCGGAGCTCTCCCAGGATGTCCACGCCATCATCGATGTGGATACCCAGACCTACGTCTACATGAATCAGGCCGTGGAAAAACTCCTGGGCTACACCCCCGGGGACTTCCTGGAGGGAGGCCTGATCTTCTTCCAGACATTGGTCCATCCCGAGGACCAGAAACTGCTCAGTCGCCAGTGGGAGCGGCTGCTGGAACCTGGCACCGCCCAGCTCAAGGAAGAGGCCCAGGAAGAGGTCTACCGAATCCTGAGCAAGTGGGGGGAGTACCGCTGGTTCCGCAGCCGCCGGGTGGTCTTCGCGCGTCATCCCGATGGCCGTCCCTGGGAGATCCTGGTGGTGGTGCATGACATCACCGAGCAGCGTTCGTACGAGGCGGCCCTGGTGCAGGCTCACGAATTCGAGAGCCTGGGCATGCTGGCCCGGCGTCTGGCCCATGACCTCAACAATATTCTGATGGGCATCCAGGGCTATGCCGATCTCGGCATCGAGAGCCTGGATCCTGCGAAGCTCCAGGACACCTGCCGGAAGATCGGCGAGGGCACCGAGCGGGCTTCCAAACTCTGTCGGCAGATGCTGGCGTACGCGGGCCGGGGGCGAGTCCAGATCGTTCGCCATCAGCTCAACGACAGCATCCGTGAGGGGCTTCCCCTGGTCGAGAGCCTCATGCCGGAGAACGTGAACCTGGTATTGGAATTGGAAAACGATCTCCCAAGAGTCAACGCGGACCCCCATCAGGTTCGTCACGCCCTGCTCAATCTCGTGGTCAACGCCATGGAGGCCCTGGGCAACCAGGAAGGGGAGATCACCATCACGACGGCCCTGAAGCACCTGGATGGAAGCGATCCGGATATCCCCACGGCCCTGCTCGGGGACTACGTCTATCTGGAAGTAAGGGACACGGGGCAGGGGATGTCCGAGGAGACCCTCAGCGGCATCTTCGATCCCTTCTTCAGCACCAAGCATCCGGGGCGAGGCCTGGGCATGCTCACCGTGCAGGGGATCGCCCGGGAGCATCAGGGCGCCCTACAGACCAGCAGCATCCCCGGGGGAGGCTCCACCATCCGGATCTTCTTCCCCATCGCCGAAAAGGAATCGGGAGTCCTCGAGGTGGCTGATGAAGTGATATCCAGTGCCACCGGACCGGGTCTCATCCTGCTGGTGGACGACGAACCCACCATCCGTTTGATCCTCCGCCAGGGCCTGGAACAGGCGGGCTTCAAGGTCATCGAAGCGGTGGACGGGGTGGATGGCTTCGGCGCTTTCGTGCGCCAACGGTCCTCCATTCGCCTGGTGCTGCTGGACCTGACCATGCCTCGCATGGGGGGGGACGAGGTCTTTGCGGAGATCCAGCGCGTGGCTCCCGAGGTGCCTGTGGTGCTCATGAGCGGCTACAGTCAACAGGAGGCCATGACGGCTCTCAAGGGCAACGGGAAAGGGCTCGCGGGCTTCCTATCCAAACCCTGCAGCGTCCGGGAAGTGTTGTCCGTTGTGCACCGCGTGCTGGCCCATGGCGGCGAGCCGTCTTCAGAGGCATGAACATGAATCGGATGGGAATCTGGAGCTGTGCCGTGGTGGTGCTCTGCGGTCTGGGTTGCGAGAGGGAACGCCCTGTGCCCTTCCGGGATGAGCAGCTTGGCATTGCCGCGGTCTTTCCAGGCACCCCGCAGAAGATTCGCTATGTGGAAACCACGCCCTTCGGTTCCATGGAATGGTTCGGCCAGGCCTATCGGCCGGGTGGGCGCATGGATACGAACTTCCAGGCCGAAGTCGCCAATCTGCCCTCCGGGACCCAAGGGGGCACCACCCCTGCTGCGGTGCTGGAGACCTACCACCGCTGGCTGCTCCAGCGTTTTGGCAAGGTGGAGTGGGGAGATTTGCCCCTCGAGAAGGGGCCCGGATGCACCTACCACGTCCGGAGTCCCATGGGCACCTTCCTGTACGGTGCCCTGATCGTGCGCCGGGGACGCCTCCATCGGGTCGAAGCCACCACCTCGGTGGGAGGCGAAGGTCGGGCTCAGGCCTTCCTGGATGGGTTTGAGGTGCTGCCCTAGGGAAGCCTATTCCCCCGCTGGGAGCTTGCCTTCGGCCGTGCGCCGTTCGATGAACATCGAACAGCCTTCGATATCCTTGGCGCGTTTCTTCGCGTAGCTGGAGGCCGTGGAAATTCCCCGGTGGGTGTAACAGCGCAAAGCAGGTGTTCGGCCGTGATGCGGCTCTGGTGGCCGAACCCATTCCGGAACGGAGGCTGTCCTTTCGGCCCTCTCCGCAGAAGCTCATGGGGACTCGGGGAACTGATCGTCGGGGCAGGGCGCCCGAGGAGATATCCCTGGACAAATTCCAACCCCAGCTCCAGCACGACGGAGAGATCGGCTTCGGTCTCGATGCCCTCGGCTACGACTTGGGCCCCGGTGCCGATGGCGAGATCTCGGATGGATTTCAGGAACTGCTGCTTCACGGGATCAAAGCTCACGCCCTGGACGAAGTGCTTGTCGATCTTCACGAAATCGGGTCGGAGCTCGGACCACAGCTTTAGGCTGGCGAAGCCCTCGCCCATATCGTCCAGGGCGATGGCGAACCCGAGGGCGCGGAAGTGTTCCGCGGCTTGCAGGAGGGCTTCCGTATCGAAGGGAGGTTCACTCTCGGTGAGCTCGATGACGATCCGTTCGGGGCGCAGGCCGAAGCCTGTGACTTGATCCATCCGGAAGGGCGCTGGGTGGGTCGCGCTGGTAAACAGGGCCGGGCCCACATTCAGGAAGAGCCGTCCTCCCGGATTCTGTCGGGCGAAGGCCTGCATCAGGGTCTGACAGCAGGCCTCTTCGAGCTGGGCTGTGAGGCCAGCGTACTTGGCCACATTGAAGAGATTGACCGCAGAGTGGAGGACCGTATCGGAGGGGCCTCGGGTGAGGCCCTCAAAGGCGAATGCAAAGCCTGTCCGCGTGTCCAGGATGGGCTGAAAGACCGGGTTCAACTGGTGCTGGTCCAGGATGCGGCGGAGATCCTCCCCCAGCGCATCGAAGACATTGGAGGGTTGCCCGCCCTGGTCGGGTTTCCGGTAGAAGTCCTGGGGCAAGGGGAGGGGCGCCGAGCTCGTCATGTGACTAGGTTGAGACTCCGCCATGTCAGCCAGGCCACGTGTCGGTGACAGCCTTGAGACTTGTGGCCCCTACCCCCTGGGCAGTGTGAAGGAGAAGGTGGACCCCTGTCCGGCTTGGCTCTCCACGCTGACCGAGCCGCTCATGGCTTCCACCAGATGCTTCACGATGGCCAGCCCCAGGCCCGTGCCCCCCAGTTCCCTCGAACGGCCCGCATCGACGCGGTAGAAGCGCTCGAAGAGGCGTGGCAGATGCTGGGCAGGGATGCCGGGGCCTGAATCCTCCACGCTCACACGGATGGAATCACTCTGGGCTTCGGAGTGGATCCGGACGCGCGCCCCCTGTGGGCAGTATTTGATGGCGTTATCCAGGAGGTTGCCCAGCACCTGTTCCATGGCCCTGCGATCGGCCAGGGCCAGGGTGCCGCGGGTTCCGGCGTCGACCTCCAGGTCAATCCCCTTGTCCTGGGCCAGCCTGTGGTAGGCATGGGCCATCTGTTCGGCGAAGGCGCCGAGATCCAGGCTTTCCATCTGCAGCCGGAATTCCCGGGATTCGATGCGAGACAGATCCAGCAGGTCCTCCACCAGCTGGTGGAGGCGGCTGGCGTTGCGTTCGATGATTTCGAGAAAGACCTTGGCGGCCTCGGGGTCTTCCTCCATGGCCCCCCGCAGGGTTTCTGCCGCCGAACGCATGGAGGCGACGGGTGTGCGCAGCTCGTGGGAGGCGTTGGCGACGAAATCCTTCCGGATGGATTCGAGCTGGCGGAGTTGGGTCACGTCCACCAGCACCACCAGCAGATCTCCCGGCTCGCCCTGGAGGGGGCTCACCTGCACCAGCAGGCGCCGGGGCATGAGGCCTGCCAGCTCCACTTCCCCTGAGGTAGCGGAGGACGCATCCCGGGCGCGCCGGAGGATCGCGACCAGTTCGGCGTTGCGGATCACTTCCAGCAGCGGCTTCCCAAGGCAGTCCACACCCAACAGCAGCATGGCCCGCAGTGCGGGATTGGCGTGGATCACGTGGGATTTCCGGTCCAGCACCAGGACGCCTTCCTGCATGCCGGCCAGGATATCCCCCAGGAGATCCCGCTCGGCCTTCAGCTGGGCGAGAGCCCCTGAAAGGCTCTCTGCCAGATGATCGAGGCTCTTGCCCAGGGTGGCGATCTCGTCGTGGCCCGGTGTCCGGGCCCGTTCCCCCAGATTGCCCTCCACCATGCGTCCCGCCGTGCGGGCCAGTCGGCGCAGGGTCTGGGAGATGCGCCGGGTGGCGAGTGTGGAGACGAGGCCCGCGATGGTCAGGGCCATGAGGGAGGCCGCCAACAGGAGCATGCGGAGGTGGGTCACGGATTGGTCCACCTGGGCCAAGGGCAGGGCGGCCCGGACGACGCCCACGAGGCGCCCCTGCCGGCGGAAGGGCACCGCCACGTACATCATCCGCTGTCCCAATGTGCTGCTATCCCGCACGCTGGCGCCGCGTCCCTGGGCCAGGGCCTCCAGGAATTCGGGTCTTTCGTGATGGTTCTCGACCCGGAGGATGCCCGCGGAGTCCAGATCGGAGTCCCCGAGCACATGGCCGTCCAGGGCGATGAAGGTGAGTCGGGCCTGGGCCCGGCTGCCCAGTTCGCTGGCCAGGGCCTGCCAAACCGGATCCTCAGGGAGCTGGGGGGCCTCTGCCAGGCGCGTGGCTTCGCGTTCGGCGAGTTCGGTGCGCACCATCAGGTCCGTCCGTGTCCGCGCCGTCAGGGTCTTATCCAGCGATGAGGTCAGCAGGAGATCGGAAATCAGGAGCGCGCTGGTGATGAGCCCCAGGGAGATGAGGAAGAGCTTGCCGCGGATCCCGGGTCTCATGCCGACACTTCCTCAGGGCTTGCCTTGAAGCGGTAACCGACGCCTCGGACGGTCTCGATGTAGCTTTCGGCCGCGCCCAGTTTCTCCCGGAGGCGTTTCACATGGGTATCCACGGTCCGGGTCTCGGTATCGGCCTGGAGCCCCCAGACATCCTCGAGGAGCGCAGCCCGCGTCTGGACGCGGTTACGGCGCTCATGGAGCAGGCCCAGAAGCCGGAATTCGATGGCGGTGAGCTGGATCTCCTGGCCATCCACCCAGGTTCGGTGGGCCCCGTGGTCGATGCGGAGGCGCCCGAAGGTGAGGGTGTCCTCGGGTTCCGGGGACTTAGCGGTCTGGACCCTGCGGAGGATGGCCTGAATGCGCAACAGCAGCTCCCGGACGCTGAAGGGCTTCACCACGTAGTCCTCGGCCCCCAGTTCGAAGCCCAGCACCCGGTCGATTTCCTCGCCCTTGGCCGTGAGCATGAGGACGGGAATCTCCCGGGTCCCAGCATCGGCCTTGAGGGCCTTGCAGACCTCGGTGCCCGGTAGATCCGGCAGCATGAGATCCAGGAGCACCAGTTCGGGCGCATGGGCTCGCGCTAACCGTAGGCCCTCGGAACCCTCCAGCGCCTGCCAGACTTCATGGCCCTCCCGGCGCAGGTTGTACGCAAGGATCTGCTGGAGATCCCGTTCGTCCTCGATGACCAGGATGCGTGACATCTCGTTCCCCCGTGCCTCATTATCCTTTCAGACCCGCGGTGGATGCGAAACGATTCTGTGACAGAGGGGCCCGACGGCTCGGGTTCAGTCCTGGCGCGTGACGGCCTGCTGGATCCACTCGAGGAAGGACAGGGAGCCCGCCTCCACGGGGAACATGATGATCTCAGGCACCTCGTAGGTGTGCAGTTCGGAGATCACCTGGGTGGCGGCCTTGAACTGCCCCCGGGTGGTCTTGATGATGAGCATCACCTCTTCGTCGAGATGCGTGCCCCCTCGGTAGTAGTAATAGCTCTTGATCCCCGGAAGGATGTTCACACAGGCTGCGACCCCTTGATCCACGAGAGCCGCGGCAATAGTGAGGGCTGTCTCCTCGCTGCCACAGGTGGTAAAGATTGCACATGCATCAGTCATGGACAAGGCCGCTCCCTGCGCCCATCGGGCCAATCACGAGTTTGCCACGGCCATCCTTAATTGCCCATAGCCTCGTATTTTGTGGCAGGCCTCGAGGCTTGGAAAATCCCCTGGTGGGCTTCAGAAAATGGCTTTTCCGTTGAAAGTCCGGCAAGTGGTTTATCTTGGAGGGATACGAGGATCCCTCGTTCAGGAGGGCGGGGCTGGCTTGCAAGAGCGCACCGGGAGCCGCCTCTCCCCCCAAGATCATGAACTCATTCCCAAGGTTTTCCATGACCCCTATGCCTTCCCAGGATCCCCTCCATGGCGTCACGCTGGAGATGATCCTCCGCCATCTCGTGGAACGGTGCGGATGGGAGGAGATGGGTCGCCTCATCGATATCCGCTGCTTCACCTCCAATCCCAGCCTCTCGTCCAGCCTGGCCTTCCTCCGGAAGACCCCCTGGGCCCGGAGGAAGGTGGAGGCCCTCTACCTGGATTCCCTCCGGGGCGATTGACCCGGAATATTTTTTCGGGATGATGCAAACCTCGTGTTCAGTGGCATCATGACGCCATGACTCTCTGGTATTACGAAATCGAGACCCCCCTGGGGCCCATGAAAGCCGCCTTCGACGAGCGGGGCAGGCTGCGGGAACTGGGTTTCGGCGGCCTGGACCCCAGGGCCACCACGCCTCTGGCGCCCAAGGCCCAGCGAGAGGCCTTCCGTTTCCTACTGAAGCAGTTCGAGGCCTATTTCATCATGAACCTCCGGACCTTCACGGTGCCCCTGGATCCCCAGGGCACCGAGTTCCAGAGGCGGGTCTGGGACGAAGTGCAGCACATCCCCTACGGCGAGACCCTCAGCTATCTGACGCTGGCCCGGCGGCTGGGGGACGAACATGCCGTGCGGGCCGTGGGGGCCGCCGTGGGGGCCAATCCCATCGCCATCCTCATCCCCTGCCACCGGGTCATCGGCTCTGATGGCAGCCTCACAGGTTATGCGGGCGGTCTTGAACGCAAGGAGGCTCTCCTGAAGTTGGAGGGATCCCTGCGGACGCCACCGCCGCTGCCGTTCTGATGCCTACTGGGGGCACCCGGGCTTGAGGAGTCCCACGAATTCCGCATGGGCCGTGAGGGGGAAGAGATCCAGCACTGCCAGGTGCTCCAGATGCCATTGGGGCTCCAGGCGCTTCACGTCCCGGCAGAAGGCGGCGCCATCGCAGCCCACGAGCACCAGGGTTCCGGCCTGGGCGGTTTTCAGGGCCTCCGCGAGGACCGGGGCCAGGCCTGTGCGGGGGGGATCCAGCAGAAGGGTGTCCTGGGAGGTGCCCAGGCCTGTAGGGATCCATTCCGAGGCGTCCAGGGCGTGGCATTCCGCGTCCAGGCCCATGGCTTCGAGGTTCTTCCGGGCCCAGGCCACGGCATGGGGCTCGGATTCCACCAGCACGAAATGCTGGAAGCGCTCCCGCAGCAGGGCCGAAAAGAGCCCCACCCCGCCATAGAGATCGAAGAGGGTCCCCCCTCGGATATCCCAGCCCTCCAGCACCTGGCCGAAGGCGTCCATGGCCCAGGGGGCGCACACCTGGAAGAATCCGCCCGCCCGGTGGTGGAGGGTGGCGCCCCGGTGCTTGTGGAGAATGGCATCCTGGCAGACATGCCAGCCGTCGGGCTCCAGGTGCCAGACCCGCCCATCCTCTAGGCTGGCGTAGACCTCCCGGGCAGGGGTGCCCGTGGCCAGCTCCCAGCGCTGAGGGCGGGAGGGCAGGGCGCCTTCTTCAAGGGCCTCCACCAGGTTCGGGATGGCATTGGAAAGCACCTGGGCGGCCGCCGGGCATTGGCGCACGGGCACGATGGAATGGCTGCGGCGGCGATGGAAACCCAGCTGCCGACCGGCCCAGTGGAGCTGGATCCGGTGGCGGCAAGCGTCCGGGGGAGCCGGGTGCCATTCCCAGGCCCCCACCTCGGGCAATTGACGGCGCAGCAGATCCTCCACCATGAGGTGCTTGAGTTCATTGGTGTGACTCCCCGCCTCCTGGAGTTCGCAGCCTCCGCAGAGCCGGGCCACAGGGCATCCGGAAGGGCGGCGCCGGGGATCGGGCTTCAGCCAGCGCAGCACATCACCCTCGCCATGCCGGGCCTTCCAGCGCACTTCGGCTTCGACTTCTTCCCCAGGGAAGAGCGCCAGGGGGGCCGAGAGTAGGATGAGACGGCCATCGGCCTCCCGGCCCACGCCCAGGCCTCCCCAGGCCAGGCGTTCGATCTTACCGATCCAGCGTACCTTCGGGTTGGGAGAGGTTGGATAGACTGATTTCCGCTCCTTCATTCTTGGCCCGGAACCGACCTTGCGTTTCACTGTTGCCCTCCCCTTCAGTCACCGTAGCAGCCTCGAGGCTCATCTGGGCAGGGAGCTCCTTGGCGCCTTGGCCTGGGTGGACCAGGCTCCGGCCGATGTGGTGCTGGGCATGGAGGGCGAGGGAGAGCTGGCCTCCTGCGGGGTCTGGCCCGGCCTGAAGGGAGCCCAGGCGCTTCTTGAGGCGGGTTTCCAGCGCCTCAAGGATCGGCGCGACATGGAGCGCCTGCACGAGGTGGGGCGGGCGCTGGCTTCGGAGCAGGACCTGGATCGCCTGCTGGACCTGATCCTGGTCCAGGCCCGGCAGCTCCTGTCTGCCGAAGCGGGGTCCATCTACCTCGTGCTGGGGAATGGACCGACCCGGGAACTGCTCTTCGCCCACACCCAGAATGCCAAGCTCAGCCTTCCCTATCACCGCTTTCGCCTGCCCATCTCCAGGGCCTCCATGGCGGGTTTCGTGGCCGCCACGGGAGAGTGCCTCAATATCGAGGATGTCCATCGCCTGCCGGAGGGCGTGCCCTACCAGTTCAACGATAGCTTCGATCTCCAGACCGGATACCGCACCATCTCCATGCTCTCGGTGCCCCTACGGGATACCGAGGGGGAGATCCTCGGGGTCCTTCAGCTCATCAACCGGCTGGAGGAAGGAGAGGACGCTCCTTCTCCCGTGGCCTTCAGGGCGGGCCACCTCCGCTTGGCCCAGAGCCTGGCGGGGCAGGCTGGCGTCGCGGTCAAGAACGCCGGATATCGCCGGGAGATCGAGCAGCTCTTCGAGAGCTTCGTGAACGCCTCCGTGCTCGCCATCGAACAGCGCGACCCGGTTACCAGCGGGCATTCCGGTCGCGTGGCCGCCCTCACGGTGGCCCTGGCTGAGGCCATCAACGCCGCGACCGAGGGGCCTTACGGGGAGGTCTTCTTCAGCTCCCGGCAGCTCCGGGAGATCCGCTACGCGAGCCTCCTCCATGACTTCGGGAAGGTGGGCGTGCGGGAGCAGGTGCTGGTGAAGGCCAAGAAGCTCGAAGCGCCCCGCTTGGAACTGGTGCTCCAACACCTCCGGCAGCGGCAGGAGGAACAGACGCGACGGAGGCTCTTCCTGGCGTGGCAATCCGGGTGCCCCTTCGACGCCGAGGACTGGCGCCAGCTTCTCCGGGCCTTCCAGGAGGAAACCCAGCGCCTCATCGCGCTGGTGGTCCAGGCCAACGAACCTACCGTCCTGCCCCAGGAGGTCCTGGGCGACCTGGAGCGGTTGGGGGAATTGGAATACGCCCGCTGGGACGGCTTATCGGCCGCCGTGGTCACCGAAGGCGATCTGGCGGCCCTGCGGATTCCCAAGGGCAGCCTCTCCTTGGCCGAGCGTCGCGAGATCGAAAGCCACGTCACCCTCACCTTCCAATTCCTTAGTCAGATCCCCTGGACGAGGGATCTGGCCGGAGTGCCCCAGATCGCCTTCGCCCATCACGAGCGCCTGAACGGCCGCGGCTACCCCCGGGGCCTGAAGGCTTCTGAGATCCCCCTCCAGAGCCAGGCCATGGCCATTGCCGATGTCTTCGACGCCCTCACGGCCCAGGACCGCCCCTACAAGGCGGCCCTGCCCCTGGAGCGGAGCCTGGAAATCCTGGAGGCCGACGCCCAGGCCGGGCACTTCGACCCGGAACTGGTGCGGCTCTTCATCCAAGCCAAGGTCTACGAGCGCACGGCCAGGACTTGAGCCGGGGACAACGGGTCGCGGCTGTGAGATAATGACCGTTCTGGAGTTTTTTCATGCCCGATCCGAGCGCCAAGACCTTCGATATCCAGGGGATCATGGATCTTCTGCCCCATCGCTATCCCATGCTCCTGGTGGACCGGATCGTGGACTACGCCGAGGGCGAGTGGATCCGTGGGGTCAAGAACATCACCATGGGGGATCCCATCTTCCAGGGCCACTTCCCCAAGCAGCCGGTCTTCCCCGGCGTGCTCATCATCGAGGCCATGGCCCAGACCGGTGGCTGCCTGATCCTGCAAAAATTCCCGGATCGCTCCCGGAAGGTCATCTACTTCATGTCCATCGATGCGGTCAAATTCCGCAAGCCCGTCGTCCCCGGCGACCAGCTGGTGATGGAGGTCAAGGTGGTCTACAACAAGGGCAAGATCTGCAAGATGCGGGGCGAGGCCTTCGTGGATGGCCAGAAGGCCGCCGAGGCTGAATTCATGTCCATGCTCATCGATCTCCCGGAGGGGAAATAATCATGGCCGCTCAGATTCATCCCTCCTCCGTCATCAGCCCCGAGGCTCAAATCGCCGATGGGGCCATCATCGGTCCCTTCTGTGTCATCGAAGGCAGTTCGAAGATCGGCGCCCGCACCATTCTCCGGAGCCATGTGGTTATCGGCCCCCACACCGAACTCGGTGAGGATAACGAGGTCTATCCCCACTGCACCCTCGGCATGGGCCCCCAGGACCTGAAGTTCAAGGGCGCCCCCACGCGCCTGGTGATCGGCAACCGCAACGTGTTCCGCGAGGGCTGCACCATGCACCGGGGCACGGAGGGGGGCGGCGGCCTCACCACCATCGCCGACGAGAATTTCTTCATGACCGGTTCCCATGTGGCCCACGACTGCCATGTGGGCAGCAAAAACATCTTCGCCAACTGCGGCACCCTGGCCGGTCACGTTTCTGTGGGCGACGGCTGCACCATCGGCGCCTTCTCCGCCGTGCATCAGTTCTGCCGGGTGGGCGACCACGCCTTCATGGGCGGCTTCACGGTAGCCACCCAGGACGTCCTGCCCTTCATGAAGACCGT
Source organism: uncultured Holophaga sp. (assembly GCA_963664825.1). Classification (GTDB taxonomy): domain Bacteria; phylum Acidobacteriota; class Holophagae; order Holophagales; family Holophagaceae; genus JAYREN01. The sequence continues at coordinate 299,622 of OY761614.1, read as the reverse complement.
GGGGACCCGGGGCACCAAGAGCTACGGCGTGAACGCCATCGGCCTGCGGCGCAAGGGCTTCCCCGAGGAGGTCATCGCGGGCCTCATGCAGGCCCACCGCATCCTCTTCCACAGCGGCCTCCTCAAGGAGGAGGGCCTGCTGAAGGTGGAGATGGAACTGGGCCATCTCGCGGAGGTCGCCTACCTGGTGCGTTTCATGCGCGAGGCCAAGCGGGGCGTCCACCGTGGGTGATACCCAACGCTTCGCCACGGTCGCTCTTCTCGGCATCCCCAATTCGGGCAAATCCACCCTGCTCAATGCCCTGGTGGGGGAGAAGCTGGCGGCCGTGAGCCAGACCCCCCAGACCACCCGGGGGAAGATCCTGGGCGTGGTGAACCGGGGGGAGGTCCAATTGGCCTTCCTGGATACGCCGGGGGTTCATCAGCCCCAGCATGCCCTCAATCAGCGCATGCTCCACCATGTGGAACTGGCTCTCTCCGAGGCCGATCTCCTGGTATGGGTGGTGGATGCCGATGGCTTCCTGGGGCCCGGCGAGCGGGAACTCGCCAAGCGCCTGAAGGCGGCCCAGCAGCCTGTCTACCTGATCCTCAATAAGCTCGATCTGCTCTCCAAGGGCCGGATGCTGGAGAAGATCGTCGCCTACAAGGATCTGATGGAATACCGGGAGATCATCCCCCTCAGCGCCAAGCTGGGACAGAATCTGGAGCCCCTCTGGGCGGTCCTGGAGCGGGACGCGCCCAAGGGGGAATGGAACTACGCGCTGGATACCTTCACCGATCAGACCGAGCGGGGCATGGCCGCGGAATTCATCCGTGAGAAGGTGCTCCGCAAGACCCGGGAGGAGGTGCCCCATGGTGTGGCCGTCCTCATCCGGCGCTGGATCGAGGCGGGCCAGGAGGATTTCCCCGAGGATCTGGCCGAGGACGGGGCCTACCTGGAAGTCGAGATCCTCGTGGATCGGGATAGCCACCGCAAGATCCTCCTGGGATCCGGGGGCGAGAAGATCCGGGATATCCGGCAGAGCGCTCAGCGGGAGCTCAAGAAGCTCCTCCAGCGGCCGGTGCGCCTCGATCTCCATGTGAAGGTCGAGGAGGGCTGGCGGGATAGGCCCGATAAGCTGGACCAGCTGAGCCTCTGAAAGTTCATCAACAGTATCGATTCACCCCCCTTGTCCCTGTGACCACGTAAGCCGGTGGCAGGCAGCCATGATGGGCTGGTGATGTCCCGCTTGCCCTGGCAGCCTCAGGCTGGTTCCAGTGCCGGTAGGGGCTGGTTGGATCGGGCGGAGTGGAGGGCCCTGAGCAGCCAGTCGAAGTAGGGGACGCCGCGGATGCGGGCGGTGGTGCCCAGGCTCAGGAGGCGTTCGAAGAATCGCTTTCCGTCCGCGCTGGGCAGTCGCTGGAAGATCCGCTTGAGGATCACGAGGGGGCGCAGGGCCCGCTCGGCCGCATTGTTCGTCGGCTCCACGCCCTCGACCTTCAGGAACACCCAGAGCTTGTCCCATTTCCGGAGGAGGTCCTTCCCGAGGTTTCGGGCGGCCTTGTGATCCATCGCGCTGGCCTGGATCAGACCGCGTTTGAGCCGCGCCAGATTGATGGCGGTGCAGGCCCGGAGCTCTTTCCGGCTGATGTCGCCCGCCCGGAAGGTGTGCCACAGCGCAAAGATCTCCTCCTGCTCGGCGAGCAGTCGCTTTCCCAGTGCGGCCACCTCGGGCTTCTGGGATTCGCTCAGGGCGACGAACTCGCGGCGCAAATGGGCCCAGCAGAACTGGCGAACGGCAGATTTTAAGGCGTTGTAGGCGCCGTAGCGGTCCGTGCCAATCACGCCTTGGAAGTCCTCGGGAAGTATCGCCTTTAGGGCCCTCGCCCCACGGGTGTCACTGAAGTGGAAGAGGGCCGTACGGGCGGAAAGGGCCACCCAGATCCAGTCCCGGTCCTTCCGGCCGAAGCCGGTCTCGTCGAGGTTGAGCACATCCGCCGTACGGATCTGCTGGGAGAGGTCCTCCCAGGCGGGGAGTAGGTGGCTCCCCAGCGCCACACCGCTCTCGTGCAGCCAACCGCGTGAGACCGCTACGCCCGTCACCTCCGAGAGGAAACGCTGGAGCGGCGTCAGGCTCATGCGGCCCTCTGTGCGCAGATAGGCCGCCGCAGCCTGAAGGCGCGGGCCGATCCCGCCCGGCGCAGCCTCTGGGGGAAGCGGCGCCTGCACCTTCCTCTGGCAGTGCGGGCAGATCCCCTCCTCCAGCGCGTAGGCGATGACTTCTGTGAGGCGCTGAGCCAGATCCACCACCCGGTGCAGGCGCGTCCCGGTGATGGCCCCTGAAGGAACCTCGCCTCGGCAGTGGGGGCAACAGGCGAGGGGCACCGAAACCGTACGGTCCTCGCTGCCTTCCGGCAGCATCACCCGAGCGGATCCCTTCCGTCCCGGTTGGCCGCCGCGCTTGCGCCCCGTGGGCGGCGCCGGTGGCTTGGGTGGCGCCGCGGGTCCGTCCGAACTGGGGGGCTTGCTGCTGTTGCGACTGTCCTTCCCGAGGCGATCCTGGAGCGACTCCAGCAATTTTTCCAGGCGTTCCATCGCCTCCCGCAGGCAGACCATTTCCGCACGCAGTTCCCCGTTCTCGGCAGCCAGGGCCAGATAACGCGGATCAGTCAGAACAGGATCAAGCTCCATCCTTCAGAATCTGACTGGTTTGAGACCAAAGTACAAGCGAATTATTCACTTGCGGTGATTTTATCCTCAATCACGAGTTGAGCCTGCATGGGGGGGGGGTGAATCGATACCATCAACATTCATGAGAAAGATGAACCACCGAGGGCGCAGAGGAAAAGATAGAGAGGGCGCTGAGAAGAGCGGGGCGTGCGGCATCCCTGCTTTTCTCTGCGCCCTCAGTTTACCTCTCCGCGCTCTGCGGTTCAGCAGTTGGCGCAAGTGTTCGAGCCGGGGTGCCCAGGGTCCCGGCGTCGCTTTGGGGTAAGTTTTGGGATGTGTAAGCATTTTGCTTGCACACACCCCAAGGTGGCTCCATCCTTAGATGGGGAGGGACTCGAAATGGCGATCATCCATGTGCGAAGCATTTCCGAAGACCTCGTGAGCCAGCTTCAAACCCGGGCGAAGGGGCACCATCGTTCGATGGAAGCAGAGGTCCGGGTGATCCTGGCGGATGCGGTGCAGCCTCCACCGATTGCGCGTGGGACGCGGCATCTGAACTTCGACCTCATTGCCAAGGCTGATCTCGGAGATGTGGTGTTGGCGCCCATGAGCCCGACGCTGCGTGAGCTTGAGCTATGAGGTTCGCCCTTGATACGAACATCGTCAGCTACCTATGGCGAGGCGATGGGATTGTTCGGGCAAGGCTGGAGGGGGTCGACCCGGCAGGCGTGGTGGTGCCTTCCGTGGTGCTCGCGGAGTTGGTCTTTGGGAGGCACAACAATCCTGCAGCTTCTGCCAAATTGGAAATTCTCATCCAGGATCTGCGGGGCGCGTATCCGGTGATCGATTTCAATGCTTCGGCCGCGGATTGGTACGGACGCTTGAGGGCTCGATTCAAGACTCAACCTGCGCCAGATCGAGATCTGATGATTGCTGCAACGTGTTTAGCCCATGGATGTGCATTGGTGACCCATAACGTGAAGGATTTTGAGCGCATTGAGGAATTGATGATTGTCGATTGGGCTGCCGCGAATTGAGACTGCCCACGCGTGAAGAGGAAGCGAGCATTCCAATCCAGACTAAAAGTAATGTGTTCCACATCGATCTGAGCGCATCCATGCAAAAGATGAACCACCGAGGGCGCAGAGGAAAAGATAGAGAGGGCGCTGAAAAGAGCGGGGCGTGCTGCATTTCTTCTTTTCTCTGTGCCCTCTGTTTACCTCTGAGCTCTCTGCGGTTCCGCAGTTCCGCTCCATTCTTCGAAACGCAAATTCAGGGCTGAATGAACCATGTTCCACATCGATCCAAGCGCTTCCATCGTCGTCCTCACGGGGGCTGGCATCAGTGCCGAGAGCGGCCTGCGCACCTTCCGGGCCTCCGATGGGCTCTGGGAGGAACACCAGGTCGAGGACGTGGCCACTCCGGAGGGTTTCCAGCGGGATCCGCTCCTGGTGCAGCGCTTCTACAATGATCGGCGGCGCCAGCTCCGGGATGTGAGACCCAACGCCGCCCATGATGCCCTGGCGCGTCTGGAGCGGACCTGGCCCGGAGGCGTCCTGGTGGTCACGCAGAACGTGGATGATCTCCATGAGCGGGCGGGCAGCCGGAACCTCATCCACATGCATGGCGAACTGCGGAAGGTCCGCTGCCTGGAATGCGGCGAGGTCTCGATCTGGGAGGAGGACGTGCTGCCGGACAGTCCCTGTCCAGGCTGTGGGGGCTCGCGTCTCCGCCCCCATATCGTCTGGTTCGGCGAGATGCCCTTCGAGATGGAGCGCATCTCGAGGGCCCTGGAGTGCTGCGGACTCTTCGTGGCCATCGGCACCTCCGGCCAGGTCTACCCGGCCGCGGGTTTCGTCCAGATGGTCGGGGCAGGGGCCCATACCCTGGAACTGAACCTGGAGCCCTCCCTGATGAACAGCACCTTCCGCGAATCCCGCCAGGGCCCCGCCACCGAGCTCGTCCCGGCCTTCGTGGAGGAACTCTCCCGGTAGGGGGCGGAGAGATCGATCGGGCTGGAGGGGCCTTTGACCGATTCGACGTGGCGTATCGTGTGGGGTGGGAGTGAAATACAAAATGTACATCGCGGGTAAAAAATAAATCTATGACAAAGGGACGTGACTGAAGTAGATTGGACCGTCTGCAATTTCCGCTGACAATCCTGAAACATTTCGATCATCCGCAACACTCGGTGGCCCCTGGCCGCTACCATTTGACTGCGCCCTCTCGGGCAAGGAGTCCTGAATGAATACACGCACGACAGGCATCGCCCTTCTAACCTCCCTGGCCTGTGCCGTCGCCGGCTACAGCCAGACCAGCACGACCTCCGGCGCCATCAAGGGCATCGTGAAATCCAAAAAGGGAGGGGTCGTCGCAGGTGCCAAGCTGATCCTGCGCAATCCCGAAACGGGATTTGCGCGCACGGTGGTTGCCGATGCCAAGGGCGTCTTCAGCTTCAGCTACCTGCCGGTGGGCAACTATGAACTCATCGCCACGGCCACTGGCCTCAAGACCGGCAAGAACGGCAACCTCCGGGTAAGCCTAGGGGAGACCGCAACCCAGAACTTCATGCTGGACTCCGCCGAAGCCTCTGCCGTGATTGAGGTGGTGGCCGAAAGTTCAAACGTGGATTCCACACAGCTGAATACTGCCACCGCCATCACCCAGGAACTGGTGGAAGCCGTGCCCATCAACGGGCGCAACTTCACGGATCTGGTCCAGTTGACCCCTGGTGCGACGGCGGGCGGCACGAACGCCTACCGCACTGTGGTTGAGGGCGCCCGTGGCGTCTACAACAACCTCCAGATCGATGGCGCCAGCTACAACAACAAGTTCAACGCCGAGAATCGTGGCGGCACCCGTGTGCCCTACTCCTTCGGTCAGGATTCCATCCGGGAACTCCAGATCATCTCCAACGCCTTCGACGCCCAGTACGGCGATGCCTCTGGCGTCGTGGTGAACGCCGTCACCAAATCCGGCACCAACGAGGTGCAGGGCATGGCCATGTGGCTGATGCGTCCGAATTCCCTCCTCGCGAATCTCAGGCCCGTTCCCTACGATCCTGATGGGAAGATCAATATCCCCTCCGTCCAGACTCGGGAATTCTCCCAGTCCCAGTACGCCTTCAATGTGGGCGGCCCCATCATCAAGGACAAGCTTCACTACTTCGTCAACGCGGAGTACATGAAGTACAGCCAGAGGAGCCAGCCCTCCGTTGGTATCAACACGTCCTCGGACAGCCTCGATAATTACAATATGTTCTGGGGGATCAAGGGGCAGGGCAATCCGACGGGTGCGCCGGGCATGGGCAATATCCTCATCACCTCCAACAGCGGGAAGACCATAGCTCAGGAAAGCACGAGTCCGTGGAATGATTCTTTCCACAACCTCGCCTTCCTGGGACGTTTGGACTGGACCATCAACTCCAACCACCGTATGACCCTGCGCCTGAACAACCAGACTTACAAGGGCGATAACGATACCTGGAACCGCAGCGTCAAGAACAACGAGGCCGAGTCCAATAATAACGGCTACGAGATCAAGAACACTTCGGTGGTGCTTGAACTCACGTCGGCCCTCACGGGCAATCTCGTGAACGAGGCTCGCATCCAGTTCTCCACCGAGGACCGCCCCGTCACGCCCAACAGCACCATCAGTACGGCTGTCAGTGTCACCGGGCTCTACGCTGGCCAGTATTCCAGTGCCCCCGCCCGCACCAAGGAAAATCTCAATCAGTTCATCGACAACGTTAGTTTCATGACGGGCGATTGGATGTTCAAGGGGGGCGTCGACCTCCAGTCCATCGATATGACCAATGATTATCTCGCCTCCCGGGGCGGTTCCTGGTACTTCAATCTCGCAGGCGCCAATCATTGGTGGACCGATACCCTTACAACGGGTGATACCGCCGAATACACGCAGGGATGGTCCCGCTTTGGCGGACACGTCAAGTTCAACGAGAAACTCTTCGGTGGATACCTGCAGGCCCAGTATTCGGGCCTCCTGGATAAGCGCCTGACCCTGAGCCTCGGCATGCGCTACACGCGGGAGATGTGGGAGGACAACCCCTACTCGAACCCGATCCTCCAGAACCTGGATCACATGCCCGATAGCGGGAGCCTGGATCCCCGCTTCGGTTTCACCTTCGATCTCTTCGGCAATAGCAAGACTGTCATCCGGGGCGGCTACGGCTGCTTCAGCACCTCCAATCCTGGCCAGAATGCCGCATCGGCCATCACGAACAACGGCATCAACACCAAGACCTACAAGGCCACCTACGCCCTCAACCCAACACTCTTCGCGGATGGCGCTTTGCTCAATAGCGCCTATGCGGGGCGCATCGTCAATAACTCCGTCAAACCCCTGACCTCAGCCGAACTCGCGAGCCTGCCCACCAGCACGCTCCAGCTCGGCATCATCGATCCCCAGGCCCGCATGGCCCAGTCCAAGGTGGTCACCCTGGGCATGGAACAGGACATGGGCCACGGCCTCGTCCTGGGCATTCGAGGCACATACAAGCACTTCTACCACACCCAGTATTGGATGGACATCAACATGAAGCAGGTTGGTGGTTCCATCTACAACGATGGTTATTCATACAACAACAATAACTTCAGTGTCGCTACAGCGGACCGTCCGGGTGTCGCCATCGTGCGGGGCCGGACGCTGGATCTGAGTGGTTTCGGCGGCGTCTACCTCTCCAAGTATGATGGTGAGGGGCGCTACAAGGGCTTGGTCCTGACGGCGGATCGTCGCAGCGAGAATGGTTTCGGGTTCAAATCCAGCCTCACCTTCTCCAAGTCCGAGGACAACAATTCCAATGAGCGCTCCACCCAGGCGACCCTGGATGCCAATCCCATCGATCCCTCCAACCCCTACCGCATGTCCATCAGCGACAACAATGTGCCCTTCCGGGCCCTCTTCACGGGGTATGCGCCCAAGATCTACGGCTTCAAGCTCTCCGGCACGGTCACCTACTCCAAGGGCTATCCTTATTCGGCCAAGTACACCAACGATACCAACGGTGATGGCCTGAAGAATGATGTTGTGGAATCCATGGGGTGGCGCAATGGCCAGCGGCAGCCCTGCCGCAAGACCTTCGATATGCGCCTCTCCCGGGACTTCCGGATCATGAAGAGCCTCCGCCTGGAAGGCATCATCGATGTCTACAACGTCCTCAACTGGGCGAACCAGACCACAGGCTACACGGCCTATTACACCAATGCTGCATCGACAATTCCCAATGCCAACTACGGCATGATCAACGTCAACGACGACCATACCCGTGAGGTCCAGTTCACGCTCAAGGCGCGTTTCTAGGATCCCGTCATGAAAAATCATCATTTCGCATCTGATTCCCTCGGAGGAAGCATGAACCGAATCACCACCCGTCGGGTCGCCCCGATCCTCACGGCCCTATGCATGAGCCTTGCCGTGGGTGTCCTGCCTTTCCAGCTCGCCTGCGGCGGCAAGGATCAGGACAAGGCCACCAATGCCGTACCCACGATCTCGTCATTCATGGCTTGCGCGGATGCCAAGTTTGGAAAATCTCCTGCCCCAGTCACGACCATCGATGCCGTCGCTGGAAGCACGATCTACCTGAAGGCGGCCTTCTCCACCACGGGCGGTAGCGCCGTGGTGATGCCGGGCAATATCGTGCTGAACCCGAATACGGCGACGCCCGTTGTCGTCACCGCGACGGCCACCTACACGCTCACTGTGACCAATGGGGTCGGCGCCAAGACCTCCACCGTGGTTACTGCCACCGGGGCTTCCAGTCCGGCCCAGGTCACGGTCAACGTGAAGACGGCCCCGGCTCTCCAGAGCTACAGCAACGAGGACGCCACCTACTATGAGGGCGTCAAGATTCCAGACAATACGCCCACCGCGACGGGTACCACACCCATTACCTACACCATGGGGGACGGGTCTCCCGCCCTTCCCACTGGGCTTAGTTTGAGTGCTGCCACGGGCGCCATCACGGGCACACCCACCATCACGAGCGCTCAAACCACCTATACAATCAAGGCCACCAATTCGGTGGGCTCCAACACACACGACATCAAGATCGCCGTGGCGGCGACACCCATCAGTTTCACTGTGAACCCCAGTTCCATCACCCAGGGCGCGGGGGCCACGCTTACGTGGGATGTGACGAGCGTTGCTAACCTCTTCAATGCCGTCACCATCACCGCAAATCCTGCGGATACCAGCCTGCCGACGTCCTTTGGGCTCTCCGGCACGGCCAACGTCAACCCCCTCGTGACGACCACGTATACCCTGTCGGCCACACCCTCCTTGGTCGGCGCCGCAGCTGTCACCAAGGCCGCGGATCTCACGGTGGGCGCTGCCCCTGTGCATTTCACGACCTTTAAGGCCACTCCTGCCGTTGTGCCCCTTGGTTCCACCTCCACCCTCAGCTGGACCTATACCGGCACCGCGATTGACCTGACCCTTGATTCCGTCAACGTGCTGGGAAGTTCCAATAAGGTGGTCACGCCTTATGGCCGTCAGACGTTCACCCTCTATGGGGCCAATCTCAATGGCAACGAAACCGCCACCGTGAAGGTCGGCGCACGTGCCCTTTACAATCTGGCTGGTTCTTATGGCAGTGGGCGCGGAACGCTGGATGGGGACCCCGATGCCAATGGCATCTCCACGGCCCGTTTCTACCGCACCCAGGTCCTGACGCGGAGTGGCTACTCCGCCGACAACGGCGCCATGTTCGCGGTGGACTATAGCGCGAACACCATCCGCCGTATCGGCGCGGATCGTAAGGTCCGCACCATCGCTGGCCTGGCGGGCGTTGCAGGTGTCGTTGGAACCAACACGGACACCTCGACGCTACTCACCCCGCGAGCCCTGGCCGTGGATCCCGTGACGGGCGATGTCTATGTGGGGGGTGAAGGCTATACGAACAAACGTCTTCTGAAACTGACCCGCAATGGCGATGGTTCGTACACCCCTGGGATCGTGGCCAACTTCACCTACAATGCCAACGGCCTCTACATTGATAGCAATCGTGTGCTGTATGCCGGGACCTATGACACATCCAAGGTCTACACCATGGACCTCACGGTGGCGACACCCACGGCCACTGAAGCCGCTGACTTCAGCTCCGTGATGGCCGTCAGCAAGATGACGTGCATGGCTGCCGACTTCAATGGTGGTCGCAAACGCCTGTATATCGGCGGGAGCACCCTCAAGGTCGTCATGGTCGACCTCAGCACGGCTACTCCTACGTCGGTGGCCTATGCCGGCACTGGCACCACCGGTTTTGTGGATCACGCAACGGCGGCAACCAGCGGAGCCATGACGGCCCCTCAGGCCTTGGCCGTGGACACCAAGGGCAACCTCTACATTTCGGATCGCGATAATGCCGCGGTGCGCATGGTGCCATTGGGCGGAACCTACGCGGGTGGGCTAATCACGGTGGTCGGCAAAGCCGGTACCAAAACCCCTGGCTACCTCAATGCCGTCCAGACCCTGGACGGTGCTCTGCCTACCGCTGCCAACACTTCCGCCACCATCGCCTATCCCTATGGAGTCGCGCTCTCCGCGGATGATTCCAAGCTCTACGTCGCGGATGCTGAATCGACCCCCTTCAACACTCAGGCCGTGCGTTGCGTCACCATCGCCAACCTGGACGCCAGCGGCTTCCCCCAGAATGGCACCACCTTCACGGTGGAGAACCCCAGCAATCAGAACTATGCCTTTGCCGGTGGTCCTCGGATCCATGGTTATGCGGATGGCGTCGGTGCCGCCGCTCAGTTCAAGCTGAATAGCAATGCTGCTCCTAACAACTTTGCTACGGGTGTGACCACAGGTGCCAATGTGGCCGTGCTGCCTGATGGCAGCAAGACCTTCGTGGCCGATACAGGCAATAATTTGGTGCGCATCATCACCGCAAACGGTACTGTGACCACGCTGGCGAATTCCTCGGGGAGCATTGCCTTCCTCGCCCCCAAGGGGATCGCCGTCCAAGTGGATGGAACGGGTGCCCTCACGGCCCTCTTCGTGGCCGATACCGGCACCACCAAGAAGATCCGGCGCTTCACGCCTGATGCTGGGGCCTCCACTTTTACCGAGGACACGGCCTTTGCGCTCTCCGGCACCTCGGGCACCAATTATCCTGCCAGCCTGAATGTCCTGGGCATGGTCGTGGATGGTACCAACCTCTACTTCACGGACAATGCTGCCAATAACGTCTACCTTGTCGATCTGGCAAACGGCAACGCCAGCAGTGTTCTGGTCACCGGTGGTTCCGGCACGCCTACGGGCATTGCCATCCAGCCCGGCAGCACCAAGTATCTGTGGGTGGCTTTCACTGGCAACAATCAGGTTGTGCAGTATGCGCTGACGGGTGGAACCGCGATTGCCACTATCGGCACCACCACCCTCGGCTTCACCGATAGCCCTGCCACGTTCAGTCGTCCCGTGGGCCTCAGTGCGGATGCCAACGGCTATGTCTACGTCACGGATAACGGCAACAACGCCATCCGTGCCATTGACACCAACAACAGCAATACGGTGAGCACCATGCTTGGCGCGGCCACCAGCACTACCGTCGCCAACTACTACGGGCAGCGAACGGGATTGTTGAACAGTGATCGCACCAGCGGCGATGCTACTAACCTGACCGGCGGTTACGTATTTGCCCCCCAGGGGATGGGTATCAACGCCACGGGCGATCTGTTCCTGACTTCCGGGAATACGGTCTACACCCTGGTAGCTCCCGCCAACAAGTAACCCCGGCTCCGCCGGAACGAATGAAGCGCCCCGGTTCGCCGGGGCGCTTCATGTACGGGGTGATAATCCCTGGGGCTGCGATGCTGAAAGTCGCCAAAATGTTCCTTGGACTTGGATGCAGGTGGTGCCAAGCTAGGCCGAGACAAAATTCTTTGACTGTTTGCGGGATAATTCCTGACTGTTCCGTGTGTGGTGTTTGGATTTATTGGCTGTTTGTTTCCCTTTCACTAGCCCAGATGGGCGAAGGAGCCATTCAATGAATGTGATGCGATCGGGTGTTCTCGCCCTCTCTGCCCTGACCTGTGTGGTCATCGCCCAGGCCCAGAGCAGTTCCACTTCCGGCGCCATCAGGGGTGTCATCACCGGCAAGGGGGGCGTGCCCCTGGTGGGTGCCAAGGTCCTGCTGCGCAATCTGGAGACCGGGCTCGCTCGGACCCAGACGGCGGCGGGCCGGGGCGAATATGCCTGCAGCCTCCTGCCCGTGGGTGTCTACGAAGTGACGGTTTCTGCACCGGGCATGAAGACCCTCAAGGACACTTCCGTCCATGTCTACCTGGGACAGAACGCCACGGCCAATTTCAGGCTGGATAGCGCCGAAGCCGGTGCCACGGTGGAAGTGGTGGCCGCGAAGATGGCCCTGGATAGCCAGCAGGTGTCCAGCACCACGGCTATTGATGAGCAGATGGTGCAGGCCATTCCCCTCAATGGCCGCAATTTCACCGATCTGGTCAAGATGACCCCCGGAGCCGTGACCGGGGACCAGGGGCGCCAGTTGATGGAAGGCGCCCGGGGCATCATGAACAACCTCACCATCGATGGGGCCAGCTTCAATTCCAATTTCTACGGCGAGCAGCGCGGTTCTACGACCATTCCCTTCGCCTTCGGCCTGGATACCATCCGCGAACTGCAGATCGTCCAGGACGCCTACGACCCCCAGTACGGCGACGCGGCCGGTGGCGTGATCAATGCCGTCTCCAAGACGGGCACCAACGAACTCACCGGTTCGGCCCTCGTGCAGTTCCGGCCCTCCAGCCTGGTGGCGATGATTCGCCCCGTGCCCCAGCCCACGAGCGCCATCACCAATACGACCGCCTCCAGGACCCGAGACTTCTCCCAGCAGCAGTACAACTTCAACGTGGGCGGTCCCATCCTCAAGGACAAGCTCTTCTACTTCGTGGGCGTGGAGACCTACCACTACACCCAGAACAGCACCTCGGCCTGGGGCCTGGATAGCGGCGGGAATAACGCGAATTCGGCAGATCCCCTGAACTCCAAGAACTCCGGATTCCTGGATTATTTCGGCAAGCTCGTGGTGGGAGCCGATGGCCACACGGTGGCCAACGAAAACGGGCTGGGCTACACCAACGACAAGAAGAACACCGTGGTCTTCGCCCGCTTGGACTGGAATATCAACGAGAACCACCGCTTCAATTTCCGGGTCAACACCCAGAAGTTCACCAACGAGAATGCGTCCTTCCCGGGTGGCATCTATGGGCTCAGCGAGAACTACACGGATAACCTGAGCAGCATCTCCTGGGTGGGAGAACTGACCAGCGTCCTGAGCGCCAACCTCACCAATGAGGCCCGGGCCCAGATCGCCACCGAACGCCGTCCCCGCACGCCCAATTCCTCTGCGTCTCCGGAACTGGTGGTGAGCAATGCCGTCACCTCGGGCCAGTATTGGGCGACCCCCAGCAATCTCAACGAATTTACCAAGCAATTCATCGATACCGTCACCTTCTCCCAGGGCGATCTGACCCTCAAGGGAGGCGTGGACATGCAGTGGTTCAGCTTCCAGAACCAGTTCCCCCAGTACGAGGTCGGCTACTACCAGTTCAGCGATTACGCTACGGCCGTCAATTGGGCCAAGGGCACCGTGCCCCTCAAGGGGGGCGTCAGCTATAAGGGCGCCGTCAGTCCCACCAACGGCTGGATCAATTACGATTCCTCCCTGCTGGGGGGCTTCCTCCAGGCCCAGTATGCGGGCCTCCTGAACCATCGCCTGACCCTCACGGGGGGCCTGCGCCTCACCCGGGAGAGCCAGCCCACCAATCCCCTTCCCAATGCCCAGTTTGCGGGCACGGATTCCGCCAATAGCACCACCTCCCTGGATCCCCGCTTCGGCTTCACCTACGATCTGACGGGCAAGGGCAAGACCCTGCTGCGGGGCGGCTACGGCTGGTTCAGCAGCCCCAATACCAGCCTGACGGTCTCCAATACCATGACGGCCAATGGCAACACCATCAGCGTCTACAGCATCAACGCCTCTACTGCTGGCCTGCAGACCGCCTGGAATTCCGGATCGCTCTCCTACGCCAACCGCAGCACGGGAGGTACCCGCCTAACGCCCCTGGATACTGCCACGCTCCAGAGCCTCGGGTCAGCATCCCGCACGGGTCAGCTTTGGGATCCCAATAACAAGCTGCCCCTGGCCAAGCGCATGAGTCTGGGCCTGGAACACAAGCTGGACAACGATCTTGTGCTGGGCGTGCGCGTGGCCTATGCGGACTTCGAGAATGAGCAGTATTTCCTCAATATCAATCTGGGCCAGAAGGACGCCTCCGGGGTCGTGGTTTCGGGCGCTGTCTACAACGACGGTTACGCCTCCAAGTTCAATTCCTTCTCGAACAGTGCGCGTCCCGGCTACGCCATTGTCCGGGGGCGCAGGGTGGATTTCACGGGCTACGGGGATGTGTTCCTCTCCCGCAACGATGGGGTCGGCCAGTACAAGGCCCTGATCCTCACGGCCGCCCGCCAGTCGGATAACGGCTTTGGCTTCCAGAGCAGCGTCTCCTTCGCCAGCAGCAGGGACATGAATTCCAACGAGCGCGTCACCAATAACGGTGGCAGCGGCGGTTCTGTCACCAATAACCCCGCCGACCCTCATGCCAACTACGCCCCCGGCGACTATGACGTGAAGTTCCGGGGCGTGTTCGCGGGCTACTGCCCCATCATCTGGGGCGTCAAGGGCATGGCCATGGTCACCTACCAGAGCGGCCTTCCATACTCCGCCACCACGGCTCAGGATCTCAACACCGATGGGGCTTTCACGGACTATGCGCCCGGTTACGGAGGCCGCAATGGCCAGCGTCAGCCAGCTTCCAAGTCCTCCAATCTGCGCTTCACCCGCGCCTGGAAGTTTGGGTCCAAGCTTGAGATCGAAGGCAATATCGATATCTTCAACGTGCTCAATTGGGCCAATTTTACGACCAACCAGTACGGGGCCCTCAAGATGGTTGCAGTCACTCCGCCAACCGTTCCGCCGACTCAGATACCTGTCCCCAACACGGCCTTTGGTAGCCTGAACACGCAGGATACGAGCACCCGCGAAGTGCAGTTCGGCGTGCGCTTCCGCTACTGATTCAGCCTGTTGTCAGACCCTCAGCCCCCTGCATCCGCAGGGGGCTTTTTCAATCAGGACGCCCGTTCCGCCTCGCGCAGATGATCCAGGGCCTGGGAGAGGTTCTCGCCGCTGGGGACGATGGGCACGCCCAATTGCTCCTGAAGCTGGGCCAGTGTCATGTCGTCCAGGAAGAGGGTCTCGGGCTGGGCGGTCGCGGTGCCGGGGAGGGTGTACTGATCCGTAGGGCCGGTGTGGGCGCGCAGCGACGCGCTGGGGATCATCACGGCGTCCACCCAGGCAGGATCGCCGCCCTGGGCCTGGCGATCGGCCAGGGCGGCCTGGAGCAGATCCTGGCCGCAGAGCAGGCCCGCCACCGTCACTGTCTCGCCGAAGGTGGAATTCCTCACGGCCTGGGTGCGCAGGTGGCTGCCCGTGGCGCCATTGAGCTGGGTGATGACGTGTCCCAGGGTGGGGGCGAAGCTGGCCCCGGTGAGCACCAGCACACGCCGTCCCTTGAACCCTTGAACCTTGGGGCTCCGCAGGAAGCGGCCCGAGTGGTCCAGGAAGCGCCGCACGAGCCCGACACCATTCTCCAGCTGGGCCCAGCTCCGGGAGTAGAAACCGCGGCCAGGCACCTGGAGGCCGCCCCGAGTGAACCACTCGTCTGCCAGCAGGAGCCAGGGCTCGCCGTCATTTTCGAGGGAAGCCTGCCGCACGCGGGGCGCCCATGCCTTCACCCACCCCCGGGCGAAATCCGGGTCCACATCGGGGATCTGCGGCAGGCCCTGCCGGTGGGCCGTGAGCCCCACGGGCACGCAGGAAAGGGAAAGCACGCCGCCCTTGCCTGCCCAGGGGCCGCTGGTCTGGAAGGAACGTCGTTCCCAGAGCTCCCGCACGGTCTTCTCCCAGACCGCGCCATCATTCAGTCCCGGCACGAGCACGGCCTGGGTGTGCACATGGACGCCGCCCTCCAGGAGGCGGTCGAGCTTGCGCAGGATATGGCCCTCCCTGGGATTGCCCACGATCCGCACCCGCACCTCGGGGTCGGTGGCGTGGACGGAGACATGGATGGGGCTCAGACGCTCCCGGATCACCCGGTCCAGCTCCGCGTCATCACTGGAACTGAGGGTGCTGAAGTGGCCGTACAGGAAGGAGAGGCGGATGTCCTCGTCCTTCAGGTAGAGGGGTTTGCGAAATCCCTTGGGCATCTGCTGCACGAAGCAGAAGACGCAGTTCTGTTTGCAGACCTTCACCTCGTCCTGGGCCAGATCCACGCCCAGGGCGTCGCCTCCATTTTCCACCAGGGCTGTGCGCACCTGGCCTTGGGATTCGAAGCTGAGCTCGGTTTCGTCCCGGGCGCTCACCAGGAACTGGTAGCTGAGCTGATCCAGGACGGGTTCGCCATTGATCCGGAGGATCCGGTCGCCGGGGCGGAGCCCGGCTTCTTCCGCGAGACTCTCCGGTAATACCGAGATGACCTCAACGCCCTTCTGCTTCATTTCGACTCCAGGTCCCAGTGTCCCACAAGGTCCGAGCCGTGCCTTGTCGGGAAAGGGCAAACCGGTATGTGATCCGGGCCTTACAGAGGCGTTTCGCGGATTGTCTCTCGACCCCGGATGCCCCAGGATGAATCAATACAATGGAGAAGCCCATGAACCAGGCGCAGACCGTGGACGCGAAGGCCACCCCTCTCCGGCATCCCGCCGGGCTCTGGGTGCTGATCTTCACCGAGACCTGGGAGCGCTTCAGCCACTACGGCATGCGCGCCTTGCTGATCCTCTACCTCACGGCACCCGTCGCTCTTGGGGGCATGGGCCTCGACAAGGTGCGCGCCGGCGGCCTCCTGGGGGGCTACCTGCTCTCGATCTACCTCTTCAGCATCAATGGCGGCCAGATCGCCGATCGCTTCCTGGGGGCCAAGCGCACCATCGTGGTGGGCGGCCTCTTCATCGCCGCAGGCCAGATCCTGCTCCAGGTGAAGAGCATGAATGGGCTGGTGGCCAGCCTCGTGCTCATCGCCATCGGCACCTGCCTTTTGAAGCCCAATATCAGCGCCTCGGTGGGGCGCCTCTATGCCAAGGATGATTCCCGGCGGGATGGCGCCTTCACCATCGAGTACATGGGCATCAATATCGGCGCGACCGTGGCCCCCCTCATCTGCGGCTTCATGGCCGAGGGCGCGGGCTTCCACCGCTTCCTGAACGCCGTGGGCCTCAATTCATCGGCCGGCTGGTCCTGGGCCTTCGGGGTATCAGGCTTCGGCATGCTGCTGGGCCTCCTGAACTTCGTCCTGCGCCGCAAGCACATCAAGGACGTGAGCCTGCCCGCAGGCGCTCTCGAGGCCAAGCCCGTGAGCCTGCCCTTCGTGGCGGCCCTCATCGCCATCCTCCTGGGTCTGGCCTGGATCGTGGTCTCCGGCAAGACCTGGCCCACCCAGCTGCTCTTCGGAATCGTGGCGGCGGGTTCCCTCATGACCGTCGTGCAGATGATGGTGAACCGGGGCATGGTGAAGATCCGCGCCGAGGCCGCCGCCACCTTGGGCGCTCCCGTCGAGCATCCCAGGCTCAGCAAGGAAGAAATCAACCGCCTGATGGTGGTGTTCATGATGCTGCTGTTCAGCATCTCCTTCTGGTTCGTGTTCCAGCAGGCGGGCAGCACCCTGACGCTCTTCGCCAAGGAATACACCAACCGCGTGCTCTTCGGTTTCGAGATCCCCGCCAGCTGGTTCCAGACCGTGAACGCCTTCCTCATCGTGGGCTTGGGGCCGGTATTTGTGTGGATCTGGACCAAGCGTTCCGGCAGGTTCCCCAGCAGCCCGGTGAAATTCGCTCTCGGGCTCTTTTTCGCGGCCCTGGGTTTCTTCCTCTTGGCACCCGCGGCCTGGATGGCCCGGGCCACCCCCGCCGACCCCATCTCCAAGGTGAACATGGGCTGGCTCATGGGCGTCTACCTGCTGCACACCATCGGCGAACTCTGCATCAGCCCCGTGGGCCTCAGCTACGTCTCCCGGCTGGCCCCCAAGCACCTCACCAGCCAGCTCATGGGCGCCTGGTTCTTCTCCCTCGGCATTGGCGCCTATCTGGCCGGGAAGGCCGCGGGTTTCATGGATAGTGTCCCCCTCTGGCAGGTGTTCTTCGTGGCCGCCTGCATCGCTCTCGGCATGAGCCTCCTGCTCTTCTTCGTGGTGAGCCGCGTCATCCACAAGCTCATGGGCGGACACTCTTAAGGTGCATTCCCGGTAGCCGCCGACACGAGTGGTGTAGCGGGTAGCTCCGGGCGCATGCGCCCGGAGCTGGGACCCGCCAACACGAGTGGCGGCCTCCGGGAGTTCCCGACAGGATCTGTCCTTCGAAGGCGCGATTCCCAATGCCCCTTGAGGTGTTGGGGTTGCGCCTTCCTTGTTTCGGATCCAAGCTGTCGGTCATACCCCCCATCGGTACCCGAAAGATGTCCCCGTGAACGGAAGCCCGCGCCAACGGTTTGTCGAGATCCTCTCCGCCATTTCGGGGCTCCTGGCCCTTCTTGCGCTATTGGGGGTGCTCCTGGGGATTCCAGGGCTCAGCGCCATGGGCCCCGGGTATCGGTCCGTGGCGCCGCTTTCCGCAGGACTATTCCTGCTTTTGAGCGTGGCTGTGCTCCTTCGGTGCGCGGCCCTTCATCGCCTGGCCTCTGTCATCGGTGGCAGCGTTGCCCTGGTGAGCCTGGGGGTGCTGATGGGATATGCCGCCGGGCGATTCACGGAGAGCGTTCCGACCGTGCGTCAGCCTGCCACCGTGACCTCGCTGGTCCTGCTGGCGGCTAGCTTGGCCATCCTAATGAACGGGGCCGCGTCTTTAGGTCGCTGGAAGCGGCAGTGTGCGGCGCTGCTGGGCCTTCTCGCGATGGGGACCTGCACCTCAGTTCTCCTGAGCTACGGGGCGGGTGCACCCTTGCTCTACCAGACGCAGAAGACCCTCATGTCCATGCCGGCAGCCCTATCGGGTTTCCTCTTGGGTCTGGCCCTGGTCATCCTCCCCGGCCGGGACACCTGGCCCCTGGCCTTCTTCTCGTCGCTGGCGGGAAAGCATCCCTACTCCCGAGGGCTCCTGGCGGTGTTCCTGAGTCTGGCCTTGGGGATCCTGGTGGGGGGATCCCTCTATCTGAGAGGCCAACTGGCCACGGCCCGGGAAGCGGCTCAAGGGGAACTCCAGGAGATCGCCGACCTCAAGGCTGGGCAAATTGCCAATTGGTACCAGGAACGGCAGGGGGACGCGCGACAAATCCTCCAGTCCTCCCTGATCCAGGGCGAGTTTCGGCGCTTCCTGGCGGGTGCGCCTCAGGCTCCCTCTCGGGATGAACTCCGGACCTGGATGGAAGGCCTCTGCAGCAGTTCCCTCTTCCAGCGGGTGGTGCTCTTCGATGCCCAGGGGAGGGTTCGCCTGGTGGCGCCCCCGGAGGCCACCGTCCAGGTTGAGGGCCTGGCCCCTTGGGTGAGGGAAGCCCCGAGGGCCAGGGATCTGGTGAACCAGGATCTCTACCGGGATCCGGGCGGGGCCGAAATTCACATGAACCTGTGGGTGCCCATCCCTGGGACGGCCCCGGGGGGCGGTTCAAGCGAGGGCCTTCTCCTGCTTCAAGTGGACGCGCGGTCCTTCCTGTTTCCCCTGATCCAGTCCTGGCCCGTCCGCAGTGCCAGCGCCGAAACCCTACTGGTGCGGCGGGAAGGCGATGCGGTTCTGTTCCTGAATGAGCTGCGCCACCGGCCCCATTCGGCGCTTCGGCTCCATGTCCCCATGTCCGGGCCTTCCGCCCTTCCCGCCATCCTCGCAGTCCAGGGCCGGGAAGGTCTGGTGAGGGGTCTGGACTACCGCGGCGTGCCCGTTCTCTCCGCTGTGCGACGGGTGCCCGGCACGCCTTGGTCCATGGTGGCCAAGATCGATGAAGGGGAGATCTATGGCCCCTTGCGTTTGCGCGGCTGGATCGTCGGGGCCATTCTCATGGGGATGGTGGGCGTGGTGGCCCTTGGGATGGGTCTGATGCTGCGCCATCAGGAGACCCTGAGGATATCCAAACAACTGGTCCTGGAGCGGGAGGGCCGGATCCTGGCGAGTCGCTACGAGCATCTGTTGCAGCACGCCAATGATGCCATCCTGCTCCTGGACGGGGAGGGGAGGATCCTGGAGGCCAACGAGCGAGCCCAGGAATACTACGGACGCACCCTTTCCGAATTCCGAGCCTTGCGCGTGGAGGATCTGCGCCTGCCCGAAGAGGCCGCCGAATCCCGGAGGCTCTTCGAGGCCCTCCAGGATACGGGCACGGGGCGTTTCGAAGGCATCCACCGCCGCAAGGATGCCTCCACCTTCCCGGTGCAGGTCAGTTGGCGCCGCGTGGTACTCGAAGGCGAAACGTTTGTCCTCACGTTCATCCAGGACATCACCGAACGCTGCGCCCGGGCATGGGAGATCGAGAAACTCACCCAGCTCTACGCGGCCCTCAGCCAGGTCAACCAGGCCATCGTCTGGACCCAGTCCAGGGAAGCCCTATTTGCCAAGATTTGCGAAGTGTTGGTGGAATTCGGTGGATTCAGGATGGCCTGGTTCGGCTGGAAGGAGGCCGATGGGTATGGCATCTCGGTGGTGGGTCAATGGGGCGATACGGCGGGATATCTCCAGGACCTCCATGTGCGTTGGGATGAATCCCCTCAAGGCCTGGGCCCGGTCGGCAGGGCCATCCGCGAGGGCCGCCCCTGCATCTTCAACAATTTCCTCGGGGTTGAGGAGATCAAGCTCTGGTGGGAAGCGGCCCAGCGCTCAGGCTTCAATGCGGTGGCCGCCTTTCCCATTCGCCAAGGGGGCGAAATCTGTGGAGCCCTGGCCGTCTACGATGCGCGTGCGGGCTGCTTCGGGGAAAAGGAGATCGCCCTTCTCCAGGAAGCCGCCATGGATGTGTCCTTCGCCCTGGATCACCTGGCCGGTGAAGAGCAGCACCGCCGGGGGGAGGCGGCCCTGAGGGAGAGCGAAGAGAAATACCGGACCCTCATCAAGACCATCCCTTTTGGGATGGATATCGTCGATGAACAGGGGAATATCCTGTTCCTGAACCCCGCCATGGAGGCCCTGCTGGGCCCCTCGGCCCTGGGGAACCGCTGCTGGCTCAGCTACAAGGACGATCGGGAACCCTGCGCCGAATGTCCCCTGAAGCAGGGGATCCTGAAGGGTTACACCACGTCGCTGGAGAGTTCTGGAGTGCTGGGGGGGCGGACCTTCCTCATCACCCACACGGGGATGCTCTACGAGGGTCAGAATGCGCTCCTGGAAATCTTCGTGGATGTCACCGCAGCCAAGGAGGCCGAGGCCGCCAATCTCGACTTGACCGCTCAGCTCCACCAGTCCCAGAAACTGGAGAGCCTGGGCAGCCTGGCCGGGGGGATCGCCCACGATATGAACAATGTGCTGGGTGCCATCCTCAGCCTGGCTTCGGTTCATCGGGAGGGTATCTCCGGGACGAACCCCCTGGCCAAAGCTCTGGACACGATCATCCAGGCCTGTTCGCGAGGGCGCGATGTGGTCAGGAGTCTCCTCTACTTCGCCCACAAGGATCTCGTGGTGGTGGGCCCCGTGGATCTCAACGAGCTGGTGCGGGACATGGTCCAGCTCCTGTCCCGCACGACCCTGCAACGGATTTCGCTGGAGCTCGATCTCCAGGAACCCCTGTCCCTCATTCGCGGGGATGCCGCGGCCCTCAGCCATGCCCTGATGAACCTCTGCGTGAATTCCGTGGATGCCATGCCCAAGGGAGGGGGCCTGCGCCTGGGCACCCGCCAGCTCTCGGATGGGCAGATCCAACTCAGCGTGAAGGACAGCGGGGAAGGCATGAGTGAAGAGGTCCAGAAGCGCGCCCTGGAGCCCTTCTTCACCACCAAGCCCCAGGGCAAGGGGACGGGCCTGGGCCTCTCGATGGTCTTCGGCACGGTGAAATCCCATGGCGGCTCGCTGAAAATCCTCAGCGAGCCCGGGCAAGGCACGGAGATCCTCCTGCGTTTCCCTGTGCTGGAGGAGGCGAGGCCCCAGGAGGTCTCCGAGCGGGCTCCTGCCGAGCAAACGTCCACCCCAAGCTCCCTGCGGATCCTGCTGGTGGATGACGATGAACTCATCCGGGCCGCCGTGGGCCCCATGCTCGAGATCCTGGGTCACCAGGTCCAGAGCGTGGATAGCGGCCTGGGGGCCCTGAGCCTCTTCGAAGATGGACTGGAGGTGGATCTGGTGATCCTGGACATGAACATGCCCGGCATCAATGGCGCCGAAACCCTCCAGCGCCTGCTGGTCCTGAGACCCGCCCAGCGGGTCCTCATGGCCAGCGGCCATAGCGACACGGCTATCCATGAACTCTTGAAGGGGCATCCCAGCGCCACCTGTATCCAGAAGCCCTTCAGCCTCCAGGAAATCCGGGTGAAATTGACTGAGCTGGGTTTCGTGGCCGACCCCTGAGCAAAGCCCACGGAGGCTCCTGCTTGGGAGCTTGCAGGCCAAGGCTTTCATCTGCATTCATCAGAGTTGAATGCATCTTGAACCGTGATGCACGCCGATGGGCCATTGTTCCCGCAGACTTCCAGGTGCGTCAGGTAGAGCCTCAGGTCCAGCTCCAGCTGGAAGTAGTCCGGCGCCATGTGGGTGCACAGCTGGTAGAAGGCCTTGTCGTGATCGCGCTCCTTCATGTGGGCCAGTTCGTGCACGAGGATCATCTTCAGGAAGGCGGCGGGAGCCTCGCGGAAGACCGTGGCCACCCGGATCTCCCGGCTGGCCTTGAGCCTCTGCCCCTGCACCCGGGAGATGGCGGTGTGGGTGCCCAGGGCGTGGCTCAGCACCCGCAGCTTGCTGTCATAGATGACCTTGTCCAGGGGCGGGGCGTTGCGCAGGAAGCGGTTCTTCAATTCGAGGGCCGCCAGGGTCAGAGCCTTATCGTTGCGGGCCTCGTGGGACTCCGGGTAGCGCTCCCGGAGGTAGGCCCCGAGCCGTCCGGCTTCGATGAGCTCGCGCACCTGGGCCTGAAGGGCAGGGCCGTAGCCCTCGAGGTATTTCAGGGGCGGAACGGCGTCCTTACTTTTCAAGGCGGATGCCCTCGGCCTCGATCAGGATGAGGCGGCGCTTGTAGAGGGCGCCCAGGGTCTGCTTGAACACCTTCTTGCTGATGCCGAAGAGGGCGTAGATCTCTTCCGGCAGGCTCTTATCGGTCACGGCCAGGAAGCCTCCCTTGCGCTTCAGGACATCCAGGATGTTCTGGGCGATGGCATCGACCTTGGCGTAGCCCGGGGCGCTGAGGGCGACGTTCAATTTGTGGTCCTCCCGGAGGGCCTTGATGTAGCCCTCTCGGGTTTCCCCCCGGGTGAGGGGGCCGAAGATATCGCTTCGGTGCACCATGCCCCAGGTGCGGTGGTCCACGACCACGCGCATGCCGATATCCGTGGGATCGGTGATCACCAGGGAGACCTGCTGCCCCTCCTGGAAATCCGTCGCCTCGTCGCTCAGGAATTCCTCCAAGCGCGTGGACGCGCTCACCCGGCCGTCCTCATCCTGGAAGACGATCACGAGGGCCTTCTTGCCTTCCTGGATGGAGCGCCTCAGGTCGCGCTTCACCTCCTTCCAGGGCAGGAAGAGATCCTGGGGCAGGCCCCAGTCCAGGAGCGCGCCAGCCTTGTTCACCGACCGGATCTTCAGGTGGGCCACGTCCCCCCGCTGGGCCAGTGGGGCCCGGGTGCTGGCGGCATAGCGATCCTCGCCGTCCAGGTAGACGAAGACCCGCAGCGTCTGGCCGGGCTTGCTGCCGGGGGGCACTTCCCTCAAGGGGAGCAGCACCTCGCCCTGTTCCCCCCCTTGCAAGAAGGCGCCCTCCGGGGCCAGTCGGATCAGATTCAATTCGTTCCAGAGGCCGAGTGCTGCCATGGACATTCTCCTGGATGGATTATCGGATAAAACCGCGATGGATGAGTCGCAGGGCGTCCAGGCGCAGGCGGGCCGCGCCGATGTGCTGGTCCAGGGCCCGCCGCTGCTGGACCAGCAGCTCGATTTCCGGTTCTCGGACGCTGCGGTTCACCCGGCGGAGTTCCCGGAGCCGGGCGATTTCATGATCGAGGTGGAGGCTCATGTCCTGGCGGGCCAGGGCGATGATCTCCCGCACCCGGAGTTCGGCCAGGGCCTTGGTCTGGTCCATGAGGCGGGGCAGGAGGACCTCGCGGATCTCGGGCCGGGCCATCATCCCAGGAGCCAGTCCAGAGCCTTCGCCGGCCCTGAGGAGGCGGCCCAGGGCCCCGTGGGGCAGGGCCTTCCCCACATCCCGGCCGCGATGATCCACCATCACTCGCAAGGGGGTGGGCGGCAGGAAACGGTCCAGCTGGAAATGGGCCGGGGCCACGCATTCCAGCATGTAGATCGCCTCCAGGTAGAGCCCGGAGGCCTGCGCGTCCGGCCACAGGGCGAAGCTGCTATTGCCATGATCCGAGCCCAGCATCAGGTCCAGGGCCCCCGTCACCATGGGGTGATCCCAGGTGAGGAACTGGAGATCCTCTCGGGCCAGGGCCCGCGCCCGGTCGCAGGTGACGGTGAGGCCTTCCGAGCCCAGCCCAGGGAAGGCGTCCACCAGCACGCCCGCCGAGCCCAGCTGGTAGGTGCGGGGCGCCAGTTCCTCCACCTCCACGGCGAAGAGCTCGAAGATGGCCAGCAGGAACCCATCCAGGGCGCCCGGGGCATCCTGGCGGCCGATCTCCCCGATGAGGCCCGCGGCGACCTCAGGCCGGTAGGAATTCCATTCCAGCAGGCGGTCTCGGCCCTGCTCCAGCCGCGCGGTCAGTGCTTTTCTCGCCTCCTGGGTGTCGGCCACCAGGCGCTGCAATTGTGTTTGGGAAGCCGGAGGATCCTCGTGGAAGTGCAGGGCGAGGGCGCGGATCCGGGGTTCGAAGCGCTCCAGGAGCTCCCGGCCCCCGGGCAGGTTCTCCGCGAAGGCGTTGAGCCCATCCTGGTACCAGCGGGCCAGCACTTCCTGGTGACTGCCGCGCACGAAGGGCACGTGGACCTGGATGGGCGCCGCTTGGCCGATGCGGTCCAGGCGCCCGATGCGCTGCTCCAGGAGGGCGGGGTCCAGGGGCAGATCGAAGAGGACCAGATGATGGGCGAACTGGAAATTGCGGCCCTCGCTGCCGATCTCGGAGCAGATGAGCAGGCGCGCGCCATCCTTTTCGGCAAACCAAGCCGCGCCGCGGTCCCGCTGGATGAGGGTAAGCCCCTCGTGGAAGACCGTCATCTTCACCCGGAGGTGCTTTTTCAGTGCGGCTTCGATGGCCTCGGCCTTGGCCTGGGTGCGGCAGATCAGGAGCACCTTGTCCTGGCCCAGGTTGTGCAGCAGTTCGGCCAGCCATGGGATGCGCGGGTCCTGGGTGAAGTCGGGCCTGAAGGCCTTGGGGTCCTGGGAAGCCTCGGCCCCTTCCCGGGCCAGGGCCTTCCAGCTATGGGCATCCTGGCTTTCCAGGGGATGCAGGAGGGGGACGCGCTGGGGGAAGCCCGCGATGGTGGCCCGGGTGTTGCGGAACATCACGCGGCCCGTGCCGTGCTGATCCAGGAGCGCATCGATCCAGGCTTTCCGGATGCCTTTCCCCGGGGTGGATTGAGCGATCTGGGGCCCCAGGGTGGATGCCGGTGTGCCTAGGACCCGGCTCAGGCCTTCGAGCTCGGCGGCTGAAAGCTCCTGAGCCCCCTTGAGCTTCTCGGCCAGGTGGGCGATCTCCCGGTAGCCTTCGGATTCCTGGATGAATGCCTCCAGATCGAAGAAACGCTCCGGGTCCAGGAGCCTCAGGCGGGCGAAGTGGCTGGCCAGGCCCAGCTGCTCGGGGGTGGCGGTGAGCAGCAATAGGCCAGGGGTCTGGCTCCCCAGGGCTTCAACAGTTGCATATTCGGGACTGGGCCAGCCCAGATGATGGGCCTCGTCGACCACCAGGAGATCCCACCCGGCCTCCAGGGCCTGCTGGAGGCGCCCGGCCTGGGCCGTGAACAGGCTCAAGGGACAGAGCACCAGCTGGTCGTCCAGGAATGGATTGGCGCCGGGATAGGCCCCGCAGCGGGCCTCGTCGTAGATGTGGAACCAGAGATTGAAACGCCGCAGCAGCTCCAGGAACCACTGGTGCAGGAGGGACTCCGGCACCAGGATCAGCACCCGTCGGGCGCGGCCCGTAAGCAGGAGCCGGTGCAGGATGAGGCAGGCCTCGATGGTCTTGCCCAGGCCCACCTCGTCGGCCAGCAGGACCCGGGGTTGAAGGCGGCTCGCCACTTCGGAAGCGATGCTGAGCTGGTGGGGCAGGAGATCGATGCGCCCGCCCAGGAATCCGCGCACCTGGGATTTGCGGCTGCGGTACTGGTGCTTCTGGGCCGCAAAACGGAGTCCGAAGAGTTCTGGGCTATCGAAGCGCCCCCCCTGAAAGCGCTCCTGGGGGCCCCCGGAGCTGAGGGCGCTGCTCAGGGTCGTTTCGCATACTTCAGACGCCCCGCAGGCGTAGTAGAAGAGGCCCTCTCGTTCGCTCACGGAATCCACGATCCAGGCCTCGCCCTGGGCGTTCCGGAGGGTCTCCCCCGGGCGAAAGGTCGCGCGGCGCAGGGGGGCGCTCTCTAAGCGATATTCCCGGGTCTCCTCGGAGGCCCCGAACCAGAGCGTGACCGTCCGGGGGCTGAGGGCCCGGACCTCTCCGAGCCCGAGTTCGGGCTCGCTATCGCTGATCCAACGCTGGCCTGGCTGAAAACGCGTGGGCATGAGGATCTGGAACTCCTGGGGGCTCAGATCGCCGGGTGAAGCCAGGGCAGGGTCTCGCTGGGCGCGCCCACCACGTTGCCTGTGCGGACGGCAGCCACCACGATCCAGCCGCTGGGGCGGCCGATGGCCTTCAGGTCCATAGAAAAGCTCCTCCCCGGAGAGGGCAGGTCCGGCCGTCGCTCTTCCAGGACCACCTCGCCCCTGGCGAGCACTTCGGCGGAACTGGGGCGGGCGCTGCCCAGGGGCAGGTGGTAGACCCTCACGGCCTCGAGGCCCACCAGGGAATTACCCTTGATATCCGCCGTGGGCAGTGTCACTTCCAGGATCCGGAAGGCTTCCCACCGGGCCAGGCAGGCCTGGGCCTCGATCCGAGGCCGGGGGATGGGGTCTCCCTTGCGCGCGCATGTAATACTTCCGAGCCCCAGGGGGATCGAAACTAGGAAGGTGAGGGCTGGCTTTGGTAGGCTGAGAGTTCGCACCTTCCTATGATGCCCCATCGCGTCCGACCTGGACGGTGTCGAAGTTCGTGAAGGATGAAACCATGCCCGTCACCAAGCTGCTCATCGCCAACCGGGGAGAGATCGCCTGCCGGATCATCCGCACCTGCCGGGAGATGGATATCCCCACGGTGGCGGTCTTTTCGGACTCTGATCGCTGCTCCATGCATGTCCGCCTAGCCGTCGATTCCTACCCCATCGGCCCCACGCCCAGCCGGGAAAGCTACATGCGGGTGGACCACCTGATCGAGGCCGCCCAGCTCTCTGGCGCCGACGCCATCCATCCCGGCTACGGGTTCATCAGCGAGGACCCGGAAGCCGCCCGGAAGATCCAGGAGGCCGGGCTCACCTGGGTGGGACCCAGTCCCGAGACCCTGGAGATCATGGGCGACAAGGTCAAGGCCCGGGAACTCGCTCAGAAGCTGGGCGTGCCGGTCCTGCCGGCCATCGCCGAGACCCTGGATGACGAGACCCTGGTGGCCAAGGCCGGTGAACTGGGTTATCCGCTCATGGTGAAGCCCGTGCTCGGCCGGGATGGCAAGGGGATGCGTCGGGTGAAGACCCCCGGGGAACTGCGCCGAGCCCTTCCCCGAGTGAAGGGCGACGCCATCTTCAGCTTCTGGGATGAGCGGGTCTACGTCGAGAAGGCCCTGACCCATGCCCGGCACATCGAGGTGCAGATCGTGGGCGATACCCACGGAAACTACGTGCACATGTGGGAGCGGGACGGATCGATCCAGCGCCGTTTCCAGCAGGTGGCCGAGGAGGCGCCTTCGCCCTTCGTGACCCCGGAGCTTCGCACCCAGCTGGGCGAAGCGGCCATCGCCATCGCCCGGAAGGCGGGCTATGTGGGCGTCGGCACGGTGGAATTCCTGCTGGACGAGAATCGGAACTTTTACTTCCTGGAGATGACCTGCCGGATCCAGGGGGGACACGCGGTCACGGAGTGGATCACCGGGGAGGATCTCGTCCGCTGGCAGATTCGCGTCGCGAAGGGCGAGACCCTGCCCCTGACCCAGGAGCAGATTCCCCTGTGGGGCCACGCCTTTCAGTGCCGCATCAACGCCGAGGATCCCCACCGGGACTTCGCTCCCAGTGCCGGGCTCATCAACTATCTCCGCACGCCCGCGGGGCGCAATGTGCGGGATGACAGTGGCGTCTTCTATGGCTGGGAGCTCTCGGCTTTCTACGCGCCCCTGCTCTCCAAGCTCAGCACCTGGGGACCCAACCGGGAGCTGGCCATCGCCCGGATGCACGCGGCCCTTTCGGAATATCGCATCGGCGGGGTGCGCAACAACGTGGCCTTCCACAAGGCCCTTACCGAGCACAAGCCCTTCCTGAAGGGCGAGTACTGCACCAACCTGCTGGACCACCCCTGGTGGAAGCAGAAAGGCATGGGTCCCAACCTGAAGTTCGCGGTGGCCGCGGCCCTCTTCGACGAGCTGGAGTTGGAGGAATTCCGGGCGCAGCAGCCCGTGGGGGCGGACGGGCCTGGAGAGGCCTGGAAGCGCCACGGGAAGTTCAACCGCTTCTAAATCGATGCATTCACGCAGGATGGAATGATGAAACGCACACTGACGATCGGCGACGAGACCCACGAACTCGAGATCCACAGGCACCATGGGACGCTCCTCATGGTCTGGGATGGTGAGGAGATCCCCCTGGACCTGGTGAGGGTCGAGCCCACCAGCTATTCCATCATCATGGAAGGCCATTCGGTGGGTGTGAACATCGACCGGGTGCGCACCATGGATCCCGATCTCCACGGTTTCCGGGCCAGCCTCTACGATGGCGCCTACGATTTCACCCTCCAGGATCCCCACAAGACCCTGCTGGCCGCCGCCATGGCCCGGGCCAAGCTGGCCGGATGTGGCCTGGTGAAGGCCCTGATGCCCGGCAAGGTGGTCAAGCTCCTGGTCCAGGAGGGCGAGACGGTGGAAGAGGGCCAGCCCATCCTCATCCTGGAAGCCATGAAGATGCAGAACGAGTACACCGCGCCCATGAACGCCAAGGTGGTCTGTATTCACGTGGAGGAAGGCGCCACCATGGAGATCAATAGCCCCATGCTCACGCTGGAACCCATCGAGGGGCCCACGGCCTAGGATCCTGCACCACGGAAATGATCCCGGAAAAGCCAGGCGCTGCTTCATCCCTGGACTCCCGTGTCGTGGTGAATCAGATCCTTTGAACGCGAAACCGGATGGGCTTCCGGGGCGTTAACCTGTCTGCACCATGCTCCAGCTCCCGCCCCTCTATCCCATCACCGATGCCCGGAATGCGCTGCCTCTGGCGGCCCAGATCCGCCGCCTGGGGGAATGGGGCTTTCCCCTGGTGCAGTTCCGGGGAAAGCCGCTGGATGCGGGCGAACAATGGTGCCAGTTGCGCACGGCCCTGGAGGAATCCGAGGCCAATGGTGGTTGGCCCCTGATCTGTGTCAATGACCGCGCGGACCTGGCGGTTCTGGCGGCTCGGGAAGGACTTCCTCCCTGGGGTCTCCATCTCGGCCAGGGGGACCTGCCCCCCTCCCAGGCCCGGCGCCTGTCGGGGCTTTCGGGACTGCATCTAGGCACCTCCACCCATGAGGATCGGGAGTGGGACCTAGTGGACGAGGCCTGCGATCATGCGGGGCTGGGGCCCTTCCGGGCGACGGCGACCAAGGGGGATCACGCCGTGCCCATCGGCCTGGAGGGACTGCGCCGGGGCTGTGCGGAGCTCCGGGCCCAGGACCTTGCGCCCGTGGCCATCGGCGGGCTTACCCTGGCGGATGCGGAGGCCTGTTTCCAGGTCGGGGCCGAGAGTCTGGCCATGGTGGGCGAGATCACCCGGGTCGAATCGCCCTCGGAACTGCTCTGGAAGGCCCAGCTGGCGCGCTGGCGGGCCATGCCTCCCCTTCGCAGGAGCGGCCTCATTCTGGTGGGGGGCAGCGGCAGCGGGAAGTCCGCCCTGGCCCGGGCCCTGGCGGCGAGGCTCGGCTTGCCCGCCCTCGATCTGGATGAGGAGGTGGCGCGGCAGGTCCGGAAGCCCATTGCCCGCATCTTCGCGGAGGAGGGCGAAGGGGCCTTCCGTTGCCTTGAAGAAGAGGGCCTCTCCTCTCTGCTGGAAAGGCCCCGGGTGGTGGCCCTGGGAGGGGGCGCCTGGGAGAGTCCAAAAATTCGGGAAAGGGTGCGCGAAGCGGCCTGCCAGGTGCTCTGGATCGCGGAAGACCCCCGTGTGGCTTGGGAACGCGTGGCCCAGGATCCCGAGCGGCCCCTGGCCCGCCAGCGGGGCCCTTTCTTGGCCCGCTGGCGCGTCCGGACGGCGCGCTGGGCCGAGGCTCCCATGGTCCTCCCTCTGGGGCGCAGCCCGGAGGCACTGGCGGCGGGACTGCTGCCCGCCTGAAAAGGGCGGGGTGAATTTTCCCGATTGTGACGAGTGGCCCGATTGCGGCATCTAGACTGGGGAGTCCCTCCCAGCCTTTGCATATCCCAGAGTCGGAGAAGTCCCCTGCTCAAGGAAATATCGTCCGGGGACGGGATCATGCGACACTCTCCTGAAATCCCCCTATGGACCTCATTCTCTCTGACATCCACGCCAACCTCCACGCCCTGCGCGCGGTGATGCGGTACGCCCATCGGCGGGCGGTCTCCCGCTTCGTCCTTCTGGGCGATCTCGTGGGGTACGGCGCTCAGCCCAACCAGGTGCTGGATCGCATCCAGACCCTGAAGCCCAGGATCCTGGTGCGGGGCAACCATGATCGGGCCTGCGCCTGGGCCGAGGAGGATGGCAGCTTCAGTCTCCCTGCCCGGACGGCCGCGGCCTGGACTCGGGAACGTTTGACCCGGGAGCATCGGCGCTTCCTCCAGGAACTGCCGGAAGGGCCGTCCTGGGTGGGTGATGATTACGAGATCTCCCACGGTTCTCCGGTGGACGAGGATGCCTACATCCTTCATCCCCGGGAGGCCCTGTCGGCCTTCGATGCCTTCCGTTCCCAGCTCTGTTTCTTCGGCCACACCCATCTGCCGGGCGGTTTCGAGCTGGACGAGGGCCGGGGCACCCTGACCTGGATCCACCTGGAGGCCGGTTCCTGGTTCCGTCTGCGGGAAGGCTGCCGCTACCTGATCAACCCCGGTTCCGTGGGACAACCCCGGGATCGGGATACCCGGCTTAGCTTTGCCAGCTACGATCCCAAGGGAAAGCGCCTGCGGCTCCACCGGCTGGAATACGACTACAAGGGGGCCGCGAAAGCCATCCAGGCCGCGGGACTTCATCCGAATCTTGCCGAGCGTCTCTTTCATGGGCTTTGAAAGGAATTGAAATGTCCGAATTCAGGAACCTGAGTCCCAAGGAAATGGAGGACCTGCTCCAGAAGGCGAGGGAATCCATGGTCCCGGCGAGTGTGCGGGCCGTGGGCAGCGTCCGGCTCCTGGGGGATCTCCACATCACCGGCATCGAAGCCGGGGTCGCGGTCCATCTGAGCGGCGCCAAACGCCGGGACCAGTTGCCTCCCAAGGGGGCGGCGGTGGCCGTTTCGGTGCTGATGGAAGACGAGATTCTTTCCCTCCAGAGCCGCATGTTGGACCCCATCCTGTGCGGGGATTCCGATACGCTCTATCCCCCGGTCCTGAGGATCGAATGGCCCCAGGCTCACATGGAGGTCCACCAGCGGGGCGATGTCCGTGTGGCCACCGCCGATCTCCCGCCCCTGGAGGCCAAACTGGAATTCAAGGACCGGGTCTATCCCGCCAAGCTGCTCAATCTCACGGAGACCGGCCTGGGACTCGGGCTCACCGAGCACCTGTTCATCGATCTCCACGCCCAGGTGGAGGTGGAGACCGAATTGCCCGGGGGGGTCCAGGTGCGCACCACCGGCAAGGTGTGCCACTTGGAATGGCTGGACGAGGATGCCCTGCCCACCCGCCTGGGACTGGTGCTGGGCTGCATGACCGACCAGACCCGGGAGGCCCTGCGGCGCTTCATCCAGGCGCGGAGGACGGACCGCTCTGAAAACCTGCGGAACGGGCACTCGGCATGAAGAGTCTTTCCCTTCGCGTGGATGTGGACACCCTGGAGGGTTCCCTCAAGGGCATTCCCAATCTGCTGCGCATGCTCGACCGCCATGGGATGCGCGCCAGTTTCTATTTTTCCTTCGGTCCCGATAACTCCGGAAAGGCGCTCCGGCGCATCTTCCGCAAGGGTTTCCTGGAGAAGATGCGCCGCACCAACGGCGTGAAGCTGTACGGCTTCAAGACGATGATGTACGGCGTCCTGCTCCCGGCCCCCATCATCTACACCCGGGCCGCCGAACAGATGCGCGCCGCCCGGGAGGCGGGCCACGAGGTGGCCATCCACGGCTGGGATCATGTGCAGTACCACGATCTCTTGGATCGGAAGTCCAGGGCTTGGCTCCAGGATTGGTTCGACCGGGCCCACGGGGCCTTTCAGGAAGTCTTCGGCGAGCCTGCCCGGGGCGCGGTGAGCCCGGCCTGGCGCTGCAATGAGGCCACTCTCGAGCTCCAGGAAGCCTACGGGCTGGATTACGCGGGGGACTGTCGGGGCACCGAGCCCTTCTACCCCATCGTGAAAGGGAAGAGGCTCCAAACCCTTCAGATTCCCACCACACTGCCGACCATGGACGAGTTGCTGGGGCTCGACGGGATGGATGGCCATCAGGTCAACGAGCGGCTCTTCGGCCTGATTCGCGACGAATCCCTGAATGTCTACGCCCTTCACACCGAAGTGGAGGGCGGGGCCCTGGCGACGGTCTTCGACGCCTTCCTGGCCGGACTGAAGGCCCGGGAGACCCGGATCCTGACCCATGCCCAGTGGCGACCGGAGTGGCTACAGCAGAACCTCCCGGCTCGCGAGATCACGCGCCGGGAGATTCCGGGAAGGGCGGGCTGGGTGAGCTGGGGGGGATGATCCCCGGAGCCCGAAGGGAGCAGGCGGTCCCCCACTGAAATGACAGACGCGGTACCTGGGCTTTGCCCTGGCGCCGCGTGGGGGTCAAAGGGGGGACGTCGCGAGCGAAGGGAGCAGGCGGTCCCCCCTTTCTGATATCGTCTATTTCGCGCCGACCTTGTAGATGGCGTCTGATAAGGTCACGCCGCTGGCCGTGATATTGGCCTGTTGCAGGTAGATCTTGGGCTTGCCCCCCTCCTCCACGATGGCGATGGCCGCTCCGTTGCCCAGGAGACTCTTGTTGCCGGTGACCACGAGGCGGTTCTGACTCCGCGCCATCTTGACTTCCATGGGATTGGTGGCCCAGACGATCTTGGAATCACCGTCCACCGTGACTCCTACACCTTCCAGGGCGGCCTTCATGGCCGCATCCCGGCAGGAGACCTTTCCGCCCGTGGCCGTGGCGATGATCTTGACGAGTTTGGCGGCGACGGATAGGTCCGCCGCGGGCGCCCAGGTGGAGGCGACGCCGAGGAGGAGGGCGATGGCAGCGGTTTTCAATTTCATGGCGCTTCCTTGGTGAGGAGTGGCTTGGTTCACCCCGATTCGGCTGGGGCCTTGGAACAGATTAATCCTAGGACTCGATGACCCGTTTCAATTCATGTTATCGGCCAAATTTTCCTGTCCAGGAGTGCATCACGGAAAATTCCCAAGGGCTGTTCCCCTCCTAGTGAGATGATCCGGCCCGTTGCGGATAGGCCTGTGATCCTCGCCACAGGGCCCGCCCGTGATACTTCAAGGAGTCTCGCCCCCTTTCTTCGCGGGTGACAGGAGCCTTCATGAACGCGCGCTTCATCCATGAGATCCACGCCTACGAACTCCTCGAGCAGGTGGGTCTCGCCATCGATCAGTGGGGCGTGGTGCGCCAGAAGGAAGACCTGGCCCAGCTCGGCTTCGAGGAGGGTCAACCCATCGTCCTCAAGGGGACGGCCATGGATGTCTGGCACAAGTCCGATCTGGGGCTGGTGCAATTCGAGAGCTTCAATGCCTCCAAGGTCTGGGAACACCATCAGCAGATGAAATCCACCGCCAGCGCCCACGGCGAGTATGTGGGCACTCTTGTTGCCCGGCTGGTGGATTTCCGTAAGGTCTCAGGGATGCCCTGTGAGGCTCTCGTGGCCCTCCGGAAGACGCCGGACGCGGGCTGGACCATCGTCGTCGGACTGGGCGGCGTGCTCACCAATGCCTGGGGCGAGGAGATCGGTCCCCTCCTGTGGCCCGTGGCGCTGACGACCCCCGAGCAGGCGCTGATGGAGTTCAAGGCCCATTGGTTGGGGCGGACCTGGTTGGGCACCCTGCGCCAGGGGAAGGCCCTCACCGATGAGGCCAAGCTCGCGACCTTCTTCCAGGGACTCTGGAAACTGGTGGCCTTGCTGGAAGCGGAAGGCGCCACCCTCCTGGAGATGAATCCCGTAGTCCTCGACGAGACGGGGCGGCCCATCGCCCTGGATGGGGTGGGGACTTGCGAGGCGGCTGCGCCTCGCGCGCCCAAGGCCATTTTCGATGCGTCCCGGCTCCAGGAGATCCTCCTGCGCCCTCGCAGCATCGCTCTGGCGGGCATTTCCAATAAGCCCGGCAACCCCGGCCGCATCATCCTGGACAACCTGCTCCTGGGCGGCATGGAGCGGGAGGGCCTCGTGCCCATCAAGCCCGGAACGCCTGAAATCGACGGCCTGCCCTGCCTGGAGAGCGTGAAGGAGCTGCTGACTCGGCCCGTGGATATCCTCATCGTGAGCCTCCCGGCGCCCGTCGCGGTGGAGACCATCGAACAGCTCTGCGCCCAGGGGGGCGGCGCGGAGGTGCTCTACCTCATCTCCGGCGGCATCGGAGACGGCGCCGACAAGTCCGGCTTCGGAGCGCGCGTCCAGCAGCTCCTGGCGGAGCGCCGCACCCAAAAGCTGTGGACGCCCCTTATCATCGGACCCAACGGCCTGGGCTTCCTGAGCGCCGACAAGAACCTGAATTCCCTCTTCATCCCCGCCGCCAAGCTGCCCGCTAGGCTGCCCGGGGGGCCCCTGGCCCTGGTGAGCCAGTCCGGCGCCTTCCTGGTGAGCCGCCTGTCGGCCTGCCCCTATCTCCCCATGCGCTACGCCTGCTCCATCGGCAACCAGATGGATCTGGGCCTCTCGGGCTTCCTGAAGGCCCTGGGCGCCGACCCGGAACTGAAGGTGCTGGCCACCTACGTGGAGGGATTTGCCCCGGGGGATCTGCTGGACTTTTCCACCACCGCCCAGGAGCTCGTGGCCAAGGGCCGCAAGGTGGTGCTCTACAAGGGGGGGCGCAGCCAGGCGGGCATGGCCGCCGCCAGCAGCCACACGGGCGCTCTCGCCGGGGACTGGGAGCTGCAGAAGGCCCTTCTCCGACGCGCGGGGGTCATCGTCTGCGAGAGCCTGGCGGACTTCGATGCCGTGCTCTTCTGGCTGGCCTCCTTCCCGGATGGCAAGCCGAAGAAGACCGCCATCGTCACCAATGCGGGCTTCGAGAGCGTCGTCAGTGCCGATCTGGTGGAGGGTCCCCTGGAAGCCGCTCGGTTGGGCGATGGGGAGAAGGCGGCCCTGGCCGCCCTCATCGAGAAGTACGGCCTCTCGGGGCTGGTGGGCGCCCATCTGCCCCTGGACCTGACGCCCATGGCCTCCGAGGCCCCCTACCTGGAGGGCACAGAGCTCATCGCCCAGGGGGAGGCCGATAGCGTGGTGGTGGGCCTCGTGCCCCTCACACAGCGCCTGGAAACTCGCGACCCCCAGAAGATGGATGCCTTTGCCTGCGCCCTCATGGCCATCGCCCGCCGCACGGGCACCCGCATCGGCGTCGCCGTGGACGCGGGCTTCGACTTCGATCCCTATCGCGCCTCTCTCATGAAGGCGGGCCTGCCCGTCTTCGCCACCATGGAGCGAGCCCTGCTGGGGCTTGCCAAACTGGCCGAATAGTCGGATACCATCGAAACCAATGGCTCTGGATCGATTCGAAACGGCCCCGGGAGGCCGCAGGATGTGCCGCCGAGCCGAGCACGAGGCGAGGTCCGCCTGCGCGGAGAACTGAGTCCTGGGGGCGCGGGGAAGGTTCTCCGCCCCGCGCCTGGCTCCAAAATCTCCCCATCTCTCATCCCTTCGAACCACCGAACGAGGCCATTCCATGCCCAAGACCATGATCGAACCCTTCCGCATCAAGTCCGTGGAACCCATCCGTATGACCACCCGAGAGGACCGGGTGAAGCTGCTCGAGGCAGCCAATCTCAATGTCTTCAAGCTCCGCGCCGAGGATGTCCTCATCGACTGGCTCACGGATTCCGGCACCGGCGCCATGAGCTCCGCCCAGTGGGGCGCCATCATGATCGGCGACGAATCCTATGCCGGCGCCAAGAGCTTCTACCGTCTCCAGTCCGTGCTCCAGGACATCACGGGAATGCCCCACTTCATCCCCACCCACCAGGGCCGCGCCGCGGAGAAGGTGCTCTTCGGCGCCGTCTGCAAGAAGGGCGACCTGGTCCTCAACAACTGCCACTTCGATACCACCCGGGGCAACCTGGAGTTCCTGGGAGTGGAGGCCGTGGACCTGGTGATCCCCGAGGGGCTCCAGCCCGCCCTCATCCACCCCTTCAAGGGCAATATCGATCTGGCCCGGGTGGAAGAAGTCCTGAAGAAGGATGGCCACCGCATCCCCTTCGGCATGATCACCGTCACCAACAACACCGGCGGCGGACAGCCCGTGTCCATGGCCAATATCCGCGCCTACAGCCAGCTCCTGAAGAAATATGGCAAGAAGCTCATCATGGATGTTTGCCGCTTCGCGGAAAACGCCATGTTCATCAAGATGCGCGAGGATGGCTACCAGAACACGAGCATCAAGGCCATCTGCCAGGAGATGTTCTCCTATGCCGACGGCTGCACCATGAGCGCCAAGAAGGACGCCCTGGTCAATATCGGCGGCTTCATCATGCTGCGGGACGGCGAATGGCTGGACCAGGTCAACGAGATGCTGATCCTCGCCGAGGGCTTCCTCACCTATGGCGGCTTGGCCGGGCGTGATCTGGAGG
Organism: uncultured Holophaga sp.; assembly: GCA_963664825.1. GTDB lineage: Bacteria > Acidobacteriota > Holophagae > Holophagales > Holophagaceae > JAYREN01. The sequence continues at coordinate 262,645 of OY761614.1, read as the reverse complement.
CCATGGCCGTGGGCCTGGAGGAGGGCATGGACGAGAGCTACCTGCGCTATCGTCTGCGCACCGCCGAATACCTGGGCGAGAAGCTGGAGGCTGCGGGCATCGGCTTCGTGAAACCCACGGGCGGTCACGCCGTCTACATCGATGCCAAGACCGTGCTACCGGATATGCCCGTGGAACAGTATCCCGCCTGGGCCCTCTGCAACGCGCTCTACCTGGAGGGCGGCATCCGGGGCGTGGAGATCGGATCGGTGATGTTCGGCAAGCACCTCGACGATGGCACAGAGACCTACCACAGCATGGAACTGGTGCGCCTGGCCTTCCCCCGCCGGATGTACACCCAGTCCCACTTCGACTTCGCCGCCGAGGTCATCGCCGATGCCAAGGCCCACGCCAAGAGCATCCGCGGCGTCAAGATCATCAAGCAGCCCAAGTTCCTGCGCCACTTCGTGGCCGATTTCGCCTGGGCTTGATCTTCCTCCACTGAGGGCAAGGGATGTATCCGAACCGGGAAGACGGGGCGCAGGCCTGGTCTTCCCGGTTCTCTATTTGAAGTGTCCCAGGGCGACCACGACGGTGGACTGCTCCCCCGGGGGCAGTGCCAGCGCGACCTGGAGGCTCGGGAAGTCGATCCCGGAGGCTACGCCGCTGCCGAGGCCCATGGCTGTGGCCTGGAGCAACAGGGCCTGGGTGGCTGCGCCGCTCTCCCAGAAGGTATAGACATCCTGCCGGGAGCCCCCCAGGCGGCTGGGCACGCCGGTGAAGAGGAAGACCGCAGGAGCCTTGGCAATCCAGGGCTGCATGCCCTTGAGCGGCCCCAGCAGGGCGTCCACGCCCCTGTCGCCCAGCTTCTGGAGGGCATGTTCCCGGGGCAGGTAGCGGTAGAACCCCGCAGGCAGGGAAGGGCTGCCCTCGGTGAGCAGGTAGAGTTCCAGGGGATAGCGGGCGCGGGCGCTGGGGACCGTGCGCTTGCCGGGGCGGTTCTCCCCCTGGGCGCTCCAGAGCAGACGGGCGGCCTCCGGGAGGGAAAGGGCTGGGCCTGTCAGATCCCGGCGGGTCTGTCGCTCCTGGAGGGCCCTATCGAGGGAGGCGGCGCTCGGCTGGATGGGGGGAAGCTGGAGGGGTTTGGTCGGCTGCGCGGATTGGGCGCTGACTGTGGCGGCGAGGAGAAGCCCGAAGGCCATTCGGAGCATGGGCACTTCCTTTCTCTAGATTGAATCGAGATCCACTGGGGGGGCGATGAGTCGGTCGAATTGGGGCAGGGGGCCCATGAGGGGGCGGCAATAGTCCTTGAAGGTCTCGCTGATGTCGCTCCCGTTTCGGAGGAAGCATGGGGGCAGGGCCTTGGTGCTTGCAGCCACCGTCTCCAGGGGGGTCACGAAGTAATCCACAGAGTAGTCCCCGGTGCGGCGGATGGCCACCGAACCGCTCTGCTCCCGGTGCACGGCGAAGTGGACGGCGGTTTCCCCCACGTCCCGGGCCTCGCTGGAATCCACCTCCGAGATCACCCCCAGGAAGGAACGCTGGAGATACCCGAAGGTATCGCAGCGCACCCGCTTGATCTTGAGCTGGGATTTGATGGCGTCCGAGAGGGCGTCGCCCAGGGTGCTGCGGCCGGAGAGTTGGACGTTGCCGAAGGGGTCGCGCTCCTGTTCCGCGTTGAGCTTGGCGAGCATGGGCTCCCCGTCCTCGGAGACGATGCCCTCACAGACCGCGACCACGCAACGGCCATGCTCGCTATAGACTCGGTCCACATCCCTCAGGAAGCGCTCCATGGCGAAGGGGGCCTCCGGGACGTAGATGAGGTGGGGGCCGTCGTGGGGCCAGCGCCGGGCGAAGACGGAGGAGGCCGTGAGGAATCCCGCGCTGCGGCCCATGACCACCCCCACGAAGACTCCGGGGATGGCGTAGTTGTCCAGATCCAGGCCCGCGAAGGCGCTCACCACGAACTTGGAGGCGCTGCCGAAACCCGGGCAGTGATCGGTCACCAGGAGATCGTTATCGATGGTCTTGGGGATGTGCATGACCCGCAGATCGTAGTTCCGCTCCCGGGCAAAGCCCGAGACGATGCGGCAGGTCTCGGCGGAGTCGTTGCCGCCGATGTAGAAGAAGTAGCGCACCTCGTGCTTCTGGAAGACCTCCACCATGCGGGCGCAGTATTCCTCGTCGGGCTTGTCCCGGGTGGAACCCAGCGCCGAAGAGGGCGTGATGGCCACCATCTCCATGTTGTGGGTGGTGGCCTGGGAGAGATCCACGAAATCCTCCTGGAGGATGCCTCGCACGCCGTAGCGGGCCCCGTAGACCTGGGTGATGAAGGGGTATTTCCGGGCCTCTAGGACCACGCCCACGAGGCTTTGGTTGATTACAGCCGTAGGGCCTCCCCCTTGGGCGACCACGGCCTTGCCCTGGAGTCTCTGCATGGCGCCTTCCTTATGGGTGGAGTTGGGTGGCCCCATCTTACACGAGGGCAATCGCGATAGGCTTGGCGTGGATCCCTTTTATCGCTTGGAGGTTCTGCCATGGATCGTCACCGGTATTTCGCCGTGCCCGCCGCATTCCTGCTCGGACTGCCCTTCCTGGCGGCCCAGGAATCCGAGGGGACCCGGAAGCTGGAAGCCGTCCAGTGGGAATTGGCCTCGCTGCGCAAGGCCACCGATGACGTGCTGTGGTTCCAGCGGCTCTCGGATATCGCCGAGGTGGACAAGGTGACCTACGTGGGACCCCCCAATCCCAAGGCCGAGGAGACCTACGGGATCAAGAACGAGCGCCACCCCATGAAGGTCTACCAGTACGTCTTCGTGCCTCGGAAGCTGGACCGCACGAAGAAGCATCCGCTGCTGGTGCTGCCCCATGGCGGCACCCACGCCGATTTCGGCACCTACCATGTCCACATCGTGCGGGAGATGTTGGAGCGGGGCTATGTGGTGGTGGCCCCCGAATACCGTGGCTCCACGGGCTACGGGAAGGAATACTTCGATGCCGCCGATTACGGCGGCCTGGAGATCGAGGATGTGGTGGCGGGCCGGGACTGGGCCGTGGAACATCTGCCCTTCGTGGATGGCGCTCGCTGCGCCATGGTGGGCTGGAGCCACGGCGGCCTCATCGCCCTGATGGCGGTCTTCGATCATCCCGAGAAGTTCAAGGCGGCCTACGCGGGCGTGCCGGTATCGGATCTCCTGGCCCGGCTGGGCTACGCGGGAGACGAGTACAAGGACGAGAAGGTGATCCGGGGCCTCTTCGGGAAGACGGCCACCGAGGATGTGGAACGCTTCCGCAAGCGCAGCCCCGTCTGGAATGTCCAGAAGCTGAAGACCCCGTTGCTGGTGCATTCCACCACCAATGATCGGGACGTGAACGTGGTGGAGGTCGAACAGCTCCTCCGGGCCCTCAAGGCCGCCGGAAAGGACGTCCAGTCCCGGATCTACGTGGACGCCCCCGGTGGCCATTCCTTCAATCGCATCGATACGAGCCTAGCTCAAGAGTCCCGCCAGGAGATCTACGAGTTCCTGGCGAAGCACTTGAGGTAAGAGAAACGGCCCGCGAGGGCCGTTTCTCTTATGTCGGGCACTCCGGGTCGCAGGTCGCTCCAGTTCGGGCTTCGCCCGAGCCTGGCTCGTCCTGCTCCACGCCGCCTCGTGTCTCGGCGGCTGCCCGGAGCAGCACCTTTTTCAGGCGTGCTTCTGTTTGAGGCTATCGTGCCGGGGGAACCACTTCTCCCAGTAGACGACCACGGGGCTGGCGATGTAGATGGAACTGTAGGTGCCGGTGATGACGCCGATGACCAGCGGGAAGCTGAGATCCCGCAGGGCCGGGCCGCCCCACATGAACAGGCAGACCGCCACGAAGAGCACGGACATGGAGGTGAGGATCGTGCGGCTGAGGGTCTGGTTGATGGAATCGTTCACCAGCTGGCTGATGGTCGTCCTGCGGTACTCGGGCTTGTGGCTGTTCTCGCGGATGCGATCGAAGACCACGATGGTGTCGGCCATGGAATACCCGATGAGGATCAGGAAGCTGGCCACCACCGGCACGGAATATTCGAAGCCGAAGAGGGTGAAGATGCCGATGGCCATGAGGATGTCGTGGATGAGGGAGACGATGCCACCGACGGCAAAGCTCCAGGTGAAGCGGAGCATCACGTAGAGCATGATGGCGCCGAGCGCCCAGGCCACGGCGGTGAGCGTCTTGCGGGTCCATTCGCCGGAGATGCTGGGGGAGAAACTCTCGTTTTTCTGGAAGGACAGCATCCCCAGGCGATAGTTTGTCCGGAGCTGATCGGTGAGCACCTTGGGCAGGTCCTTGGGCAGCTGATCGAAGCTGGTCATGGGCGCGAACTTCTCGCGGGTATCGGCGATCTTCTTCACCAGGGGCTCGTAGGCCTGACGGAGAGCCGTCTCGTCCCCCTGGATATTGAGGGGGTTGGATTTCGTCCACTGATCCGTGAGGGCAAGGGCGCCCTCGGTGTTGAGATCGGGGCGATGATCCTGGGCGGCATGGGCGTCGAGGCTCCGCAGGATGTCGCGGATCTTGTTGATCTGGGCGGTGGAATCCTTCTCGTCCTGCCCCTTGCGGGCCTTGACCTTGATGGAATAGTCCTTGAACCCGGCGGGGCCCTGGTAGGCGACCACCGCGGCATCCGGGAATCCCCCGTGGCCGAGGGCCGTGCGGATGATGTCCTGGTGCACATCGCCCTTGAAGCGCACCTGCATATCGATGCCGCCGGTGAACTGCATGCCCAGCTTCACGCGGCTGCCCGAACCCTTCCAGGGCATGGCCGCCGTCAGGCAGACGATGATGAGACCCCAGGAGATGGACAAGGCGATGGCCTTGTATTTCATGAAGTCGATGTGGGGGAGATTATCGAAGATGCGCATGGTCATGCCGCCACGAAGGAGGAGCCGAAGGACAACAGAGAGGTCGGAGGCGTGAGTGGGAAGGTCCGAGTCTCGCGAAGGGATGCGAAGCGATGGGCCATCAGACGGAGAGGGTCTTGGTGCCGGGATGGTGTTCCAGGACCCAGTCGTAGATGAATCGGCTGATGTAGATGCTGGTGAAGAGCGAGGCGACAATGCCCACGGTGAGCGTGACGGCGAAGCCCTTCACGGGGCCTGTGCCGAAGATGAAGAGCAGCATGGCCGAAAACAGCTGGGTGACGTGGCTATCGACGATGGTCCAGAACACCCGGTCGAAGCCGGCCTGGATGGCGCCTGCTACGCTCTTGCCGGTCTTCAATTCCTCCCGGATGCGTTCGAAGATCAGGATATTGGCGTCCACCGCCATGCCCAGGGTGAGGGCGAAGCCCGCGATGCCCGGTAACGTGAGCACGGCATTGAAGGATCCCAGGAGGCCGAGCATCACGATGAGGTTCACCGTGAGGGCCACGATGGCGTTGAGGCCGGACCACTTGTAGTAGAAGAGCATGAAGATGATGATCGTGCCAAAGCCCAGGAGGGCCGCGAGTACGCCGGATTTGATGGAATCGGCGCCCAGGCTGGGGCCCATGGACTTCTCCTCCAGGAACTTCATGGAGGCGCGCATGGAGCCGCTCTTGAGCTTCAGGGCGAAGTCCTCGGCCTCCTCCTTGCTGAAGGTGCCGCTCACCCTTACGCTGCCTCCGGCGATGCGCTCCTTGCAGGAGAGGTTGCTGACGACCTTGCGGTCCAGGACGATGGAGATGAGGCGGCCCTCATCGGAGGCGATGCTCGTGAGGTTGGCGAAATCATCGCCCCCCTTGCGGTTCAGGGTGAAGTTGATCTCGCTGGCGTCGGTGGTGGGGTTGACGGCGCGGTGGGCATCGGTGATATCCCCACCGTTCACGTAGACCTTGGTCTCGACCAGGTGCCAGCACTTGATCTTCTCTTCGGCCTTGCCCTTGACGGCCACGGTCTTGCCTTCCCGGCGCAGATCCCGCTCGCTCTCGAGTTCGGGGAGGAGCTCCGTATTGGGAGGGAGCTGACCGTTGAAGAGGGTCATGGCGGCCTCCCGGGTGGGGAAGCCTCGATAGCCCGTGGGATCCTGCTTGGCCTTGATGCGCTGTTCGAGGCGGCCAGGAGTGGAGAGCAGGTTCTTGATGCGCTCGCGCTCGGCCTCGCCTACGCCCGGGAGCTCCACCACGATGCGGTTGCCATCGGCACCGCTGGCGGTGATCTCCGGCTCGGCCACGCCGAACTGGTTCACGCGATTCTCGATGATCTGGAGGGCCCGCTTGCTGGCGTCCTCCTTGAGCATCTTCTGGTAGGAGGCGGTCTGGACCATCCGTGCGCCCTGGGCATCGAAACTGGCGTCGAAGCCGTTGAAGGTGCCCATGACCTTTTCGAGCACGGCCTTCTGCTCGGGAGGCACACCCTCGATGCGCACCGCGGAGCCATCGATCCTGACGGAGGCTGCGGCCAGGCCCTTATCCTTCAGGCGGTCCTGCAACCGGTCGGCGGTATCCCGCAGATCGGCCTCCAGGGCCTCGTGGCCCTGGACTTCGAGTTCGAAGTGGACTCCGCCGGCCAGATCGAGGCCCAGACGGATCTTCGAGGTCGGGATGAAAAAGTAGGCGCAGACGCCACAGATGAAGAGCGTCACGGCAAGGCGCCAAATACTCCGTTTGGTCACAGGGTGCTCCAACAGAGGAGGCACGGAGAAATCTCCGCACCGTTCCGGGGATGATACGGATCAGTTCTGCTCGGGAGCGGGTTCACCAGCCAGGGCCACGACGGCTTGGCGGCGAGCCTTGACCACGGTGGTGCCAAGCTTCAGATAGATGAACTTGTCCTCGACCCGGTCTACGGTGGCGTAGAAGCCGGAAGCCAGCAGAACTTCGTCCCCGGCCTTGAGCTTGGAGAGGCGCGCTTCCATCTCCTTGCGGGCCTTGCTCTGGGGGCGGATCAGAAGGAAGTAAAAGAGGGCTCCCATGCCGCCGATGAGCAGCAGCTGCATGAGCATGGGGTTGCCGGTGGGTGCAAGCAGGGCTAAGTACATTCAAGGCTCCTCGGTTTTCCAGTTATCCCGCGTCAGGCGTGCGAAGTCCGGGAATCGGTTCTCCAGCAAGGCCAGCCTTGCGGCGCGGGTGAGTCCCACAGTGTAGCTCAGGTTGTGGATGCTGTTGAGTGTCGAAGCGAGAAGCTCGCCAACCCGGAAGAGATGATGAAGGTAGGCCCGGCTGAAGTTCCTGCATGTGTAGCAGCCGCAATCGGGATCCAGGGGCTCCGGACTCTCCCGGTGCCGGGCGTTCTTGATATTGATTCGGCCTCTCGAGGTGAGCAGGCGCCCATGGCGCGCCTCCCGCGTGGGGAGCACGCAATCGAAGAGGTCGACCCCCTGCTCGATGCCGAAGAGGAGATCCTCGGGGGTGCCGACGCCCATGAGATAGCGCGGGCGATCCTCCGGCAGCAGATGGACGAACTCCGCCAGGGTGGCGTTCATCTCCTCCTTGGGCTCCCCCACGCTCAAGCCGCCGACAGCGAAGCCCTGGAAGGGATGGTGCGCGTCGATCTCGAGGATCTCCTCGAGGTGGTGCGTGCGCAGATCCAGGTGGGTGCCTCCCTGGTTGATGGCGAAGAGGCCCTGGTGCTCGGCCAGCGGGTATTCCCGGCAGCGCTTCAACCACCGCGTCGTGCGGGCCATGGAGGCTTCGAGCTGGAGGCGCTCCATGCGGCCCGCCGGGCATTCATCCAGGGCCATCACGATATCCGAGCCGAGGTTGCGCTGGATCTCCATGCTCCGCTCGGGGCTGAGGAAGTGGCTCGAGCCATCGTGGTGGCTCCTGAAGGCCACGCCTTCTTCCGTGATCTTGCGCATGGAGGCCAGGGAGAAGACCTGAAACCCTCCTGAATCGGTCAGGATGGGGCCTTTCCAACCCATGAAGGCGTGGAGCCCCCCCAGCTGCGCCACCAGGGCGTCGCCGGGGCGGAGGCCGAGGTGGTAGGTGTTGCCGAGAATGACCTGGGGTCCAATCTCGAGAAGCTGGGCGGGCGTGGTCCCCTTGACCGTTCCTTGGGTGCCCACGGGCATGAAGGCGGGAGTGGACACCTGGCCGTGGCTGGTCAGGAACCCGCCAGCCCTGGCAGGGCTAACCCGCATGGATTCAGGTGTGTATTGAAATAGCTGTGACGTTGGCATGACGGTTCCTGGGTTTTCGGTGGAGAAAGTCACGAAAAAAGGGCGGGGTGCCGGAGCTGTGTCACGCCTGTGGAAAAAAAACGGGAAATGGCGTCAATTGTGGATCCAGAAGGGATTCGGGACTTGACGAAGGGCAGCCCCTTTGTCATCTTAGCCGCTGGGCCTGTCCCAGTTCTTTCCTTGTCAGTTCGTGAGCCGAACCAGCCAGTCAGCGGGTTCGGCTCCACTTTTTTCCCCAACATTCAGGTTCTTCTACGGGAGTCGCATGAGCAAAGACCCCAATCCCAACCCTCCTCCGAAAGGGGAAACTCCAGTGAATTTGGAGGAATTGGTCTATCGGACCTCGCTGGCGGAAGGCAATGGCTCCGTCCAGCGTGCCAATCCGCTGGTCGCGATTCCCCTGACACTGGCCAGCTATGCGGTGTTCGGCGGCTTGGCCTGGGTGATGGTGACCCAGACCCAGGTCGGCAAGAATGTTGTCAAGGCCACCATCGGTCTCGATCTGCAGGAGCAGACGGATGCGCCGCCTCCGCCCCCGCCTCCGCCTCCGCCCCCGGCTCCCGCGGCCCGTCCCGCGGCTCCCAAGGTCGAACGGCAGGATGCGCCGCCTCCGCCTCCCATCAACCCCAACCAGGATATCGTGCCTGACGTCGCGCCCCGCGCGTTGCCCACCCGGGATCTCTCCATGGCCTATGCGGGCCAGGGTGGTCAGGTCGGCGGCAGCGGTCCTTCCGTGGCCGGTGGCGGTGTCGGTGGTACGGGTATGGCGGTAGCTGGTTCCGGTTCCAGCACCAGCAAGGTGGTGGATTTCGACTTCAGTCAGATCCGGATCAAGCATCAGCCCCCTCAGCCCCCCTATCCGCCCCTCGCCAAGATCGCCAAGATCCAGGGCACGGTGACGGTGGAAATCATCATCGGCATCGATGGTGTTCCCATCAAGGCTGTGGCCCTCGAGGGCCCGCCCCAGCTTCGGCCCATGGCGGAGGGTTACGCCATGAACTGGCGCTTCGAACCCGCCATGCTGAATGGCGTCCCCCAGCCCGCCAAGTTCAAACTGACCCTGAACTTCAAACTGAGATAGTCGCGTCCTGATCCGAATCCTCTGATTTCCTTCGTAACTTCTCCTTCCCCCACCTAAAGGAATCCCAATGAACTTCCTCCTCGATACCGTCAACTTCGGTCTGCTGTCGGGCCACGCCTTCGGCCCCATGGAAATCTGGGCTGCGGCCACGGTCTTCAACAAGGGCATCATCACTGTCCTGCTCATCCTCCTCGCCCTCCAGGTCTACATGGCCGTCGAGCGCGGCATCATGTATGCCCAGAGCAGCTCCGCCTCCAAGAAGTTCCTCAAGCTCTTCATGGACACCCTGCGCCGCGGTGATTTCGAAGCCGCCCGTCGCGCCGCCACCACCCACAACAAGAGCCACATCGCCCTCGTGCTGAAGCACGGCCTGGACATCTTCCAGTATGAAAAGCAGCTCAAGGCCCTTCACGAGAACCATGACGTGATCCAGCCCGTCGAGCGCGCCATCATCCGTGGCACCGCCGAAGTGACCGAGCTCCTCAAGAAGGGCATGGGCACCCTGGCCACCATCGCTTCCTGCTCCCCCTTCATCGGCCTGCTGGGCACCGTGTGGGGCATCATCGCCGTGTTCTCCACCCTGAAGGAAAAGGGCGCTGGCGACATCAACGCGCTGGCCGGTTCCATCGGTGAGGCCCTCGGCACCACCGCCCTCGGTCTGGTGGTCGCCATCCCCGCCGTGTGGATCTTCAACTACTACACGAACCTGCAGGACAAGACCATCACCACCATCAACAATGCGGCTTCCCAGATGATCGATGAGTTCATCCGTCGGGAGAGCCAGAGCTAATTACCCTTCCACCCGCGCGGGGGGTGACAAAGCCCCCCGCGCCCAACTCGAGGAGATACCTATGAGTATGGACGTAGGCGGTAAGGGCGGCGGCGTAAAGTCAGACATCAATGTTACGCCTCTGGTGGACATCTGTTTGGTGCTTCTGATCATCTTCATCGTGATCACGCCTGCTGTGAACGCTGCTGTGAAGCTGCCCCTTGCCAAACACTCTGAAAAGGCCGTAGTGGAACAGGGTGCTAAATACCTGAACCTGATGCTCGGCCGCGATAACGAAAAATCCAAGGATGGCGTCGTCGTTCCCGGTTTCGTCCAGTTGGACGATGAGGCCGCCAAGCGCGAAGGCAAGGGCGTCAAGGGTTGGGACATGACCACCGACGAGGGTCGCGCCGCCCTGGTGAGGTTCATCAAGGCCTCCACCGATCAGCTGTCGGACAAGCGCGTATTCGTCAAGGCGGATGCGGACCTGCCCTACAAGTATGTGGACAAGCTCTTCCAGATCTGCCGTGAGGGCGGAGCTGACGAGGCCTCCATCGTCACTGCCGAGGACAAGGGCAAGGAGGACGCGAAATGAGCAGTCACACGAAGTCCGATATCAACGTCACTCCGCTGATCGACATCGTGCTGGTGCTCCTCATCATCTTCATCGTGATGGTGCCGGGCATGTCCAAGTCCATGCCCGTCGTCGTGCCTCAGGTGGTCAAGACGAACGAGCCGCTGCCCAAGAACATCAAGGACGAGCGCCTCGTGGTGGATGTGGATCCCACGGCCGACAACAAGGCCTATGTCATCAAGCTCCAGGGCGAACCCCTGGACCTCACCGAGATCGCCAATCGGCTGACCCCGGTGGTGCAGCTGCAGCCTGCGGGCATGCGCAAGGTCTTCGTCAAGATCGACGAGGAGACGCCCTACCAAGTGGCCGTGCAGGTGCTGGACCAGATCCGTGTCGCTTCCGACCGGGCCCGGAAGGAAACCGCCGCGAAGCCCGAATGGGGCGGATTGGACGGGGGCGAAGTCAAGGTTGCCACCTCCGTGAAGAAGCGGAATCCCTGAACGGTTTGAACGTTGAATGACAGAAGGGCCGCGGGGCAACCCGCGGCCCTTCGGCTTTGTGGGCACCTGGGAGGGATCGGCCTTCCTCCCTTGTTTTCCTAAGGCACATTGGACCCGGGATGGGGCTAGAATTTCGCATTCTCTCCCCAATCTGGAGGTCCCATGCGACGCAAGACGTTGCTTTCCTTCGCGCTTCTCATCGGCTGGGCGGCGCTGGCGCAGGACGCGGTCCTGTTCGAAAATGTCCGCATCTTCGATGGCAAGGCCCATGCCTTGTCTGCACCCTCCCATGTGCTGGTGAAGGGCAACCGGATCGAGAAGATCTCTAGTATTCCCATCCCCGCGGAAGGCGCCCGTGTCATCCAGGGGGGCGGTCGCACCTTGATGCCCGGACTCATCGATGCCCACTGGCACTCCATGATGGCGGTGCTGCCGGAGGCCGTGATGCTCACCGCCGACGAGGGCTACCTGGTGCTGGTGGCGGGCAGGGAGGCCCGCAATACGCTCCTGCGGGGTTTCACCAGCGTGCGCGATCTGTCGGGCCCGGTCTTCGGTCTCAAACGGGCCATCGATACGGGCGTGGTGGAGGGGCCCAGGATCTGGCCGTCCGGGGCCATGATCTCGCAAACCGGTGGCCACGGGGACTTCCGGATGCCCTTCGAGGTGCCGAAGGCCATCGGGACCCTGAGCCATCAGGAAGTGACCGGGGCCTCGGCCATCGCCGATAATCCCGACGAGGTGCGCCTGCGGGCCCGGGAGCAGTTTATGCGCGGCTCCGTCTTCCTGAAGCTGGCCGCTGGGGGCGGCGTGGCTTCGAACTACGATCCCCTGGACGCCAGCCAGTACACGGAGGCCGAGTTCCACGCAGCCGTGGAGGCCGCGGAGAACATGGGCACCTACGTGACGGTCCACGCCTACACGCCTCGTGCCATCCAGACGGCCATCCGCGCGGGCGTGCGCTGCATCGACCACGGGCAGCTGATGGACGAGGCCACCGCCAGGCTCATCGCCGACAAGGGGATCTGGCTCTGCCTCCAGCCCTTCCTGGACGATGAGGACGCGGCGCCTTTCCCGGTCGGCTCGGAGAACCACGTCAAGATGCTCCAGATGCACAAGGGCACCGATACGGCCTATGCGCTTGCGAAGAAGCACCACGTCAAGCTGGCCTGGGGTACCGACGTGCTCTTCGACGCCAAGCTGGCGGCCCGCCAGGGGGCCCAGCTGGCCAAGATGGTGCGCTGGTTCACACCCGCCGAGACGCTGGTGATGGGGACCAGCACCAATGCCGAGCTGCTGGCCCTCTCCGGGCCTCGCAATCCCTACCCGGGGAAGCTGGGTCTGGTGCAGGAGGGCGCCCTGGCCGATCTCCTGCTGGTGGATGGCGACCCCATCGCCAACCTCAGGCTCATCGAGGATCCGGCGAAGAACTTCCTCGTGATCATGAAGGACGGGAAGATCTACAAGGACAGCCTGAAATAGGGTCCCCAGTAAGTCCTCGGCTTCGATCGTGACGCGGGCCGCTGGCCCGCGCCCTTCGGGCGGCAACGGCCCTGACGGGCCGTTCCGTCCTATCCTCCACGGCTTCGCCGTGTCGGATGGTGGCCCAGGAGGTTCAGCCCTTCGCCTCGATCTTGGACCAGCTGTCCTTTAGGCCCACGGTGCGGTTGAAGACCAGGGCGCCGGGTTTGGAATCCAGGTCCACGGCGAAATATCCAGTACGCTCGAACTGGAAGCGCTCGCCGGGCTGGGCCGAGGCCAGGCTGGGCTCCAGCTTGGCTCGGAGGATCTCCAGACTCTGGGGATTGATGCCCTGGTGCCAGTCCTGGCTCTCGGGCACGTCCATGGGGTCGTCGGCTAGGAAGAGCTGCTCGTAGAGCCGCACCTCGGCGTCCAGGGCGTGCCTCGCGCTCACCCAGTGGATGGTGCCCTTCACCTTGCGGCCATCCGGGGCGTTGCCTCCCTTGGAGGCCGGGTCCCAGGTGCAGCGCAGCTCCACGACAGCGCCTGTCGAATCCTTCACAATCTCCTCGCAGCGCACGAGGGCCGCGCCCCGCAGGCGCACCTCGGCGCCGGGGGCCAGGCGGAACCACTTCTTGGGGGCCTCCTCCCGGAAATCGTCCTGGTCGATCCAGAGCTCGTGGGAGAAGGGGATCCTGCGCGTGCCCAGTTCCGGATGCTCGGGGTGACGGGGCAGCTCCACTTCGAAGGTTTCAGCCTCGCTCATGTTGGTGATGACCAACTTCAGGGGGCGCAGCACGGCCATGGCGCGGGGGGCACGGGCTTCCAGGTCCTGCCGGATGCAGTGTTCCAACAGCTCCACGTCGGCCACCATATCGCGTTTGGCCACGCCCACATGCTCGGCGAAGGCGCGCACGGCTTCCGGCGTGTAGCCCCGGCGGCGCAGGCCGCAGATGGTGGGCATGCGGGGATCGTCCCAGCCCTGCACCTGGTTTTCTTGCACGAGCTGGAGGAGGCGGCGCTTACTCATCACCGTGTGGGTGAGGTTGAGGCGCGCGAATTCGATCTGGCGGGGCAGGGGGCGCTGGAAAAATTTCCCCTCCACGTCTTGTTCGAGAAACCACTCGTACAGCGGGCGATGGTCCTCGAATTCGAGGGTGCAGATGGAGTGGGTGATGGTCTCCAGGGCATCGCTGACGCCGTGGGCGAAATCGTACATCGGGTAGATGAGCCAGGCGTCGCCCGTGCGGTGATGATGGGCGCGCTTGATGCGGTACATGAGGGGATCCCGCAGGTTCATGTTGGGGGACTGCATATCGATTTTCGCCCGCAGTGTGCGCGAACCATCCGGAAACTCCCCTGCCCTCATGCGCCGGAAGAGATCGAGGTTTTCTTCCACCGTGCGATTCCGGTAGGGGCTCTCCTTGCCCGGGTTATAGAAATTTCCCCGGTATTCCTTGATCTCCTCGTCGGATAGATCGCAGACATAGGCCTTGCCCTGCCCAATGAGATACTCCGCATAGTCGTAGAGGAAGGGGAAGTAATCGCTGGCGTAGTGCTCCCCGGCCCATTCAAATCCCAGCCAGTGCACGTCCTCCCGGATGGAATCCACGTATTCGATATCTTCCTTCGTGGGGTTCGTGTCGTCGAAGCGCAGGTTCGTCTTCCCGCCGTACTTCTGGGCCAGGCCGAAGTTGATGCAGATGGATTTGGCGTGGCCGATGTGGAGGTAGCCGTTGGGCTCCGGGGGGAAGCGCGTCATGACGCGCCCGCCGTGTTTCTGGGAGGCCAGATCGGCCTCCAGGATCTCCTCGATGAAGTGGAGGCTGCGGGTCTCGGGGGCGGGGAATTCAGGGGTCATATTTCGTCCATTCAGGCAGACACAATGGCCGATCCCTGGAGGGCTCCCAAGAAACAAGGGCAAGAGACCGATATTGGATTTTACCAAGGATTTGGGGCCAGGGGGGGTACGGCGGCCTCCTCTGCCTGGAGATCTCCATCCATCGTAGAAGGAGGTAGTCCTCTGCTTCGAATCCGGTCCGGCCGGATGCCCAGGGACCCCGTTTGAATTTGGAGACTATCGATCCTGGAAAGTTTAAATTTCCGGCGAAGGTTCTTGATGAATGTCTTTCCCTCGATTGTTTTTTGGGATCTAATGTTGGATTAATTATTGCAAATGGGGTGCGTGTGATGCGCTATCTGAAGATCTGCCTTCCCGGAATCCTACTCCTGCTCAATGCATGCGGTGGCGGGGGAAGCCAGCCCACGTCCAGCGTGCCGGCTCCTACCGCGCTGGTCGTGACTTCAGGTGGTTCGCCAGACACGGTCGTGCTGTCCTGGCAGTCGCCTGGGAGTAGCGTGGATGGGCTTGAACTCGAGGCCAAAAAAGGCACCGCTGATTTTCAAAAGCTCAACACGGATCTCATTCCGTGGAACGTCCAGAGCCTGTATCTCACGTTTCAGGGCACGTTACCTGAATTGACGACCTTCTCCTTCCGCCTTCGTGCGGTTCGTGGGGGCGCCTATAGCTCCTACTCAAATGAAGCGAATTATCAGACGGGGCTCCTTGCGCCAAGCGGGATCGCGGGTCAGTACGACTGGGGGCGCCAAGGCGTTGCCCTCTCCTGGGCGCGGAACTCCCAGGTGGCGGAGAGACTGAAGATTGAGCGGACCGAGTGCGAAAGCTGGGGATCGCCCATCGGAAACTGGATCACGCTGCCTGTCGCGGACTCAAGTGCCGTCACCTATTTGGATTCCGATGTTGTGAACGATAAGTATTACCTCTATCGCATCACCAATCTGAAGGGCAGTCTGGCGAGTCCGGTCAGCAGTTCCTCTTCCGCCGTGTTCACGGGTGTCATGGTACCGACCCAGGTGAGTGCCACCTACGATTGGGGGACCTCGGCCATACGGATTGCCTGGAATCGGAATGCCCCCCTCGTGGATGGATTCACACTGGAACGGGCCGAATGCAGCAATTGGGGGTCGCCCACGGGCAGTTGGATTTCGCTGCCGGTTTCGGACCCGAGCGCCACCACGTATCTCGATTCAGGGACCCTGAGCGACAAGTACTATCTCTATCGCGTCACCAACCTGAAGGGAGTCCTTCACAGCGCTTCCGTCTCTTCCAATACCGTCCTGTGCGGGCTTCCATCTCCAAGTTGGATCACCGCTTCCTATGACTCTGCGAAGGGCGGTGTTTATGTCTCCTGGTACGCCAATACCCAGGAGGCGGAGGCTTCGAGGATCGAACGTTCGGATGGGGATGCCAACGGGCAGCTTGTAGGAAACTGGACGGCTCTGGCTGGGCTGACGGCCAGCACGACGAATTTCCTCGACACGAGCGCCCAGGAAGCCAAGGGATACTTCTATCGCGTGATCAATCTCCGTGGGAGCGTGGCCAGCCTGCCTACAGCGATGTCTTATGCGGTCACGGTGCCGCTGTCTGCTCCGGTGAACCTGCAGGTGGTGACCACGGCCAAGGGATTCAAGGTCACTTGGGAGAACCGGAGCCAAGCTGCCAACCAGGTGGTGTTGCGCCGCGGACTCGGGGCCGGATATTGGGCCAGCTATGCATCAGATGTGGCCCTTCTTTCACCTGGGACGACCTCGTACGAGGACAGCGTCACGGGGCTCGGGTACTTCACATACACGGTGGTCGCGAAACTCGGAAGTCTCGAGGCGGCGAGCACGGGCGCACCCGCGGTCACGCCGAATCATGCCGATGCCTTGGATCTCAAGTCCACGGCCCTGAGCCTGCCCGATGCCGATGATGCGGATCTTCGCTCCCAGGGGGCCTGGGCCTTCGGAACCCGCTCCCCCTTCGGCGTTCGGGCCAATACCGGCGACCCCTGGGTCGCCTATTTCCCCGCCGCTCCGACCCGCATCGCCTCGACCTTCCTCAGGACGGACCCCGCAGGGTGGCCCCACCTCCTTCTCATTCGGACGGCTTCTCAGGACGCCAGTGAACTCGTTCTCTTCCACGATTGGTATGACGGAACCCAGTGGAAGAGCGAAGCGATGACCCAAGGCAAGGCTTCAAGCTGGACCACTGGCAACGATGGGCTAGCCTTCTGCCTGGACAAGGATGGCAGCCCCCATGCGCTGCTGGATCACAGCAGCGCGACAAACCCCTCTGGCGGTTCCACGGACACGCTCACCTATGTCCACAAGGTGAGCGGCGCATGGGTTTCGGAATCGCTTGCCGGGGTGGATCCCAAGATCTCCAACATCGGGACCTATCACGTGTGGGTGAATGCAACCGGTCAGCCCCACCTCCTGTTCGGGAGCTGGAACTCGGCCGTGGAGTATACGAAGAATTCAGTCGGCGCCTGGGTCGGCCAAACGCTCCCCACGGGGACCATCAGCGCCGGCTGGTATGACTTCCTGGAAGGCTATTGGACGGATTCCGACAATGGATGGGTGTTCTACGAAAGATATGGTTCCACTGATCCTCAGATGACCTATTCCCTGGTCGCCCTGCAGAAGAAGGGGGGCGTCTGGCTGGACCCCGTGGTGCTCGGATCCCGCTCCAGCGATGGCGCCAGCACGACGGCGAAGGCCACCCTTTCCCCGGATGGGACGCGGATCGCGGTGCTCTATCGCTGTGTGCACGGGCTGAAGGTCTTCCACCAGGACGCTCTGGGCTGGCATGAGACCCTCGCCGGGCCTGACCCGGGAAGCTACCCGTTCCTTCGGATGGGTTTCGACGGAGACCAGCTGCTTCATGTTCTCCGCAAGGACACCAGCGGCTTCCTTGAATACCGGGAGCAGAAGCCCTGAGCCCTTTTCGGGGAAAACGTTCACTCTGGATCCGCATGCCCGGCCCAGGCCCAGTCTGTGACCTAGCCCACACCTTGGCCGGGCTCTCTTGACAGGCATTTCCGGGATGCAATCCTGCCCTAGTGCCCCTTTTTGGGTGAATCCCCCGGAGTTCTCATGGCTTCCAGACCGACCCCCATCAATGCCGAAGTGGTGAACCGCCGGACCCGGGAATTGGGTCTGAAGGATCTCGGCGTGGCCTCCATCCGTGAGATCAAGAAGATCGTGGACCTGATTGAAGAGGAGACCGGGGAGCGCTTCATCCGCATGGAGATGGGCATTCCGGGCCTGCCCGCGTTGCAAGTCGGCGTGGACGCCCAGATCCAGGCCCTGAAGGACGGTGTGGCGGCCATCTATCCTGATATTCAGGGCATTCCTGCGCTGAAGAAGGAGACGGCCCGCTTCGCCAAGCTGTTCCTGGATGTGGATGTGGATCCGGAGCACTGCGTTCCCACCGTGGGCTCCATGATGGGCGGCATGGCGGCCTTCATGACGGTGAACCGCATGTGGGCCGACCGGGAAGGCACGCTGTACCTGGACCCCGGATTCCCCGTGCAGAAGCTCCAGTGCAAGCTGCTGGGCCACAATTCGATGTCTTTCGATGTCTATGACTACCGGGGCGACAAGCTGCGGGCCAAGTTGGAGTCCTACCTCAAGACCGGCAAGGTCTCCTCCATCCTCTATTCCAGCCCCAATAACCCCAGCTGGATCTGTTTCACCGAAGACGAACTGCGCACCATCGGCGAACTGGCGACGAAGTACAACGTCGTCGTCATCGAGGATCTGGCCTACTTCGCCATGGACTTCCGCAAGGACTACTCCTGCCCAGGGAAGGCGCCCTTCCAGCCCACGGTGGCCCATTACACGGATAACTACATCCTGCTCATCTCGAGTTCCAAGGCCTTCAGCTACGCGGGCGAGCGTCTGGGCCTGATGGTGGTTTCCGACAAGGTGTGGGAGCTGCGCAGCCCCGATCTGTTGCGCTTCTTCAATTCGGACCAGCTGGGCCACGCCCTGGTCTTTGGCGCCATCTACGGACTCACTTCCGGCACCAGCCACTCCGCCCAGTACGCCGTGGCCGCCATCCTTAAGGCCGTCAACGACGGCGAGATCAATTTCGTGGCCGCCATCCAGGAATACGGCGAGAAGGCCAAGGTGATGAAGCGCCTCTTCACGGAGAATGGCTTCCGGATCGTCTATGACAGGGATCTGGAGGATCCCATCGCCGATGGCTTCTATTTCACCTTCGCCTACCCCGGCATGGGCGGCGGCGAGCTCCTCTCGGCCCTCGTCCACTACGGCATCAGCGCCATCACCCTCGGCATCACCGGCAGCGAGCGCACCGAAGGCCTTCGCGCCTGCACCTCCCTGGTCAAGCGCGAGCAGTTCCCCCTCCTGGAGGAGCGCCTGAAGCGCTTCCGGGAGGATCACCCGGTGCAGGGATAGGCGTGCATCAGAGTTGAAGATTGTTTTTCAACAATGATGCACGCCGATTCACACCGATGGGCCTGGGCTAGTCCTGCTCCAGCTCCTCCAGCAGATCCACGGCCCGTCGCAGGTGGGGGATGACGATGGAGCCTCCCACCACGAGGCCGACGCTGAAGACCTCGAAGAGCTCCTCGCGGGTGACTCCGGCGCGCTTGCACTGGGTCACGTGGTAGGAGATGCAGTCGTCGCAGCGCAGCACCATAGAGGCCACCAGGCCCAGCATCTCCTTGGTCTTCGCGTCCAGCGCCGAGGCCTCGTAGGCGCGGGTATCCAGGGCGAAGAACCGGTTGATGACCTGGTTTTTCTCCCCCAGGATCCGCTCGTTCATCTGCTCCCTAAAGAGGCGGAAGGCTTCCAGTTTCTCGGACATGTGCGCTCCTCGGAATGGGACCGGGCTTCAGATCCACTTCTCCAGCCGACTGGCGACCTCTTCGCGGCCCAGCAGGAACAGGGTATCGAAGATGGGCGGGCTGACGGGCTTGCCGCAGAGGGCCACCCGCAGGGCCTGGGCCAGGTCCTTGAGCTTGAGGTTGTAGCGTTCCAGGAGGGCGTTGAAGGCCGCCTGGAGCGTGTCGTGATCGTAATTGGTGAAGGCGGCCACCTCCCCCAGGGCGGGTTTCACGGCCTCGGTCATGAACTTGCCCACGGCCTTCTCGTCGAAGGCTGTTGGCTTTTCCCAGCAGAAGGCGAGGCTCTCGGCCATTTCCTTGAGGCTCTTGCCCTTCTGGGTGCACGTGATGGCGATGCGCTTCCAGTCGTCGGATTTCGCCTTCCAGGCCTCGGGCAGAAAGGGTGCGAGGTGGGGTTCCAGCTCCTGCCAGGTGGCCCTCTGGATGAGCTTCTGGTTTATCCAGCCGAGTTTGTCCATATCGAAGCGGGCGGGGCTCTTCTGGATGTCCTTGAGATCGAAGAGCTCGATCATCTGGGCGTCCGTGAGTAGTTCCTCCTCGGCGGTCTCGGCGGCCTGGCCGTCGATTTTAGGCGTCCAGGAGAGTCGCGCCAGGGCCAGGCGGATGGCCGAGGGCAGAAATCCCATGGCCTGGTATTCGGTGATGCTGGTGGCCCCGTGGCGCTTGCTGAGCTTGGCGCCGTCCTTGCCGAGGATCATGGGCACGTGGCCGAACTCCGGCAGCTCATAGCCCATGGCGTGGTAGAGGGCAATCTGCTTGGGGGTATTGGAGACATGGTCGTCACCCCGCATGACATGGGAGACCTCCATGCTTGTGTCGTCGACTACCACGCAGAAGTTGTAGGTGGGCACGCCGATCTGGCCCTCTTCACCCGTGCGGGCGATGATCCAGTCGTCCAGACTCTCGGCGGGAAAGGCCAGGCGCCCCTTGATGAGATCGGTCCAGACGATGGCGCCCTCCTCCAGCCAGGGTTCCATGCCTTCGGGCATGCAGAGGCGCACCGCGAAGGGCTCGCTGGCGTCGAAGTGCCGGTGGCGGCATCCGTTTCCCGCATCCAGGCCGCGGTTGTACTGGAAGGGCACGCCCTTGGCCTCGACGGCCTTTCGGCGGGCGTCCAGGTCCTCCTTCGAACAGCGGCAGCGGTAGGCCTTGCCCTCCGCCAGGAGCCTCTCCACGGCGGGCTTGTAGTGGGATTCCATGCGCTGCATCTGGCGGTAGGGGCCGTGCTCGCCGACCCACTTCGTGGGATCGCCTGGCACGGGGCCTTCGTCCCAGTCCAGGCCCACCCAGGCCATGCCTTCCTCGATGATGCGGATATTGTCGTCGGTGGAGCGGTCGAGATCCGTGTCCTCGATGCGCAGGATGAAGCGGCCAGCGTGCTTGCGGGCAAAGAGCCAGCAGAAGAGGGCGGTTCTCACGCCGCCGATGTGGAGCATGCCTGTGGGACTGGGTGCGAAACGGGTGACGATGGGACGAGTCATGGATACCTCTGTTTAGGCTGAACCTTCTAGTGTGCCCGGTTCAGCCCGCGGGATCACGCCCTCAACTTGGGCCCTCCGCCAGGGCCCTCAGCAGATGCGGGGACCAGGTGGCCCCCTTTCCCGCGGCGGCGATCCGGTTGTAGGTGGAGAGCAGCCTGCAGGGGTTCACCATGCACTCCAGCAGGACCTTCCGGCCCAGGCTGCGCTCGATCGTCGAGGCCATGCGCCACCCCACCGTATACCACGCTCCCTGCTCGCCGAAGAAGCTCATGCCGCGTTCGGCGACGGCCTGGCCCTTGAGTCGGCCTTCGGCCACATCCAGCAGGAAGGCCTCCACCTGCTTCAGGTCCTCATCGAACCGGGCCATGTCCCGGTCCCAGCGGGCCCGTGTCTCCGCCTTGCTTGCCGCATGGGGATGGCGGTCGGGGTCGCCGGCGGCCGCCAGCATG
The DNA here is from genome assembly GCA_963664825.1 of uncultured Holophaga sp. Classification (GTDB taxonomy): domain Bacteria; phylum Acidobacteriota; class Holophagae; order Holophagales; family Holophagaceae; genus JAYREN01. Next base: position 241,508 of record OY761614.1, on the reverse strand, counting down.
GCGAAGCCCTCTCCGAAGGCCCCGACCCATTCGTTTGCTTCCCGCACCGGCGGGGGAAGCTTGGCTAGATTCGCCTCAAGCACGCGGTCGCAACTGGAGAACCCGATGTGGTGCAGCTCGTGGATCAGCGTGTTCTCGCATTCTTCTGCGCTCTTCTCCGGATCAAGGTAGAAGAAGATGGCATTCCCCTCGAAGACGAAGCTGTTGCTGCGCGGCTTGATAACGGGGTAGACTCGCGCTTCGATTCTGGCGCCCGCGGGCAGGTAGGCGAGAGCCTTCCGGGCCGCAGCTTCCAGGTCCGCCTGCTTCCAGCGGACGAGAGCCTGGGCCAGGGCCGCCGTCTTCGCCTGCAATTCAGGGCTTTGGACGAAAGCCCGAAGGGTGGTGGGGTCCGTCGGCTGCTTGAAGGCCTTTCCCCGGGCCTCGAGCCGCCGCTGCCCCTCGCATTGAAAGAGGCGGTCCCATTCCGCAGGCTGGGGGACCCGGCCTGCGGCCTGGATGGCGAGCAGGGCGAGTACGGAATCCGCCTGATCGGTCACAAGGCGCACCTGGATCTGCGCGGAGAGCGACGTGCAGGCGAGGGCGGTGACCGGAAGAAGGGAATTCAGACGCATGGAGGCACCTCTCTGTCGATAGGCCCGGAGGGCCTTCGGATTGAGGCCTCTCGTGATGGTTTGCCTCGGCGCTACTTGATGTAGAGCTTCAGTTTGATCTCCACGGGCCCATCGCCGGAGAAGAGGCTCCGGTCCAGCACCACCGGGACTTCGACCACGGAGAGATGAGAGGGCAGCGTCTGCAACATCTCCCCGGAGGGAACGTGCCGGGGAGGCTCGGGGACCGGCAGCTCCTCGAGTTCCTCCAGCAGTTCGCCGGAACCCAATTCTTCGACCTCCAGGGGCCGCGACGTGGCCTCCATGGGTTTAGGTTTGGGCGGGGCAGGCACCAGGAATTCCGACGCCTCCGTCACCACGCCGCCGCCGTATTTGTCGGCCAGGTGTTTCAGGACCTGCCGCGCGATGCCGGTGAGGGTGTCCCGCACGCCTTCGCCCCGGATGGCGCTGGCCTCGAAGGTGGGCACGCCGAAGCGGTTGATCTCGCGTTCCAGGATATCGACAGGCAGGGCGTTGGGCGTGTCCCGCTTGTTCCACTGGATGACATGGGGCAGCTTATCGAGCTCGGCGCCCTGTTCCTTCAGGTTGTCGATGAGGTTCTGGAAGCTTTCCTTGTTGCTTTCCAGGGCGGGGGCCTGGGAATCGGCCACGAAGACCAGGCCATCGGCACCGCGGAGCACGAGTTTTCGCGTGGCGTCGTAGAAGACCTGGCCGGGCACGGTGTAGAGCTGGATGCGGGTCTTCATGCCCCGAATGGTGCCCAGTTCGATGGGCAGGAAGTCGAAGAAGAGGGTGCGGTCCGTCTGGGTGGCCAGGGATAGCATCTTCCCCCGCCCATCCTGGGGCAGGGAATCGTAGATGAACTGTAGGTTGGTGGTTTTGCCGCAGAGACCGGGGCCGTAGTAGACGATCTTGGCCGTCAGCTCCTTGGTCGCCGCGTTGAAGAGAACCATGCTGCCTCCGGCAGAGCCCTTTCCTGCCAGATTGGCCCATCCATCACGCCGGGGTCAAGGATTGCTGGGGTGGTAATTTCACGAGGCCAGGGGAAAGTCGTTTTCACCCCTGGAATTGAATTGCCCCAGACTTACTCCTAAACTGCATTTACGTTTTCCGAAAACCGAGAGGACATCATGGCTAAATTGCTCGTTCAGGAGAGTGCCGGCCTTCGGGAATTCGAGCTGGTGGATGACGAAGTCCACATCGGGCGGGAGCTCGATAATGCCCTCCGCCTAGCCGACCCCAGCATCAGTCGGCACCATGCGGTGATCCGGCGCACCACGGCCGGCTTCGAGGTCCAGGACCTCCAGAGCAGCAATGGGGTCCTGGTCAATGGGACGCGTCTGGCCAATACCCTCCTCCGCGACGGGGACCGGGTCACCCTGGGCCAGATCCAGATGACCTTCGTGGATCCCCTCCCGGCGGTGCCCCTGGTGGAGCCCCTGGGCACGGTGCGCATGGACCCTTCCGAGATGGCCAAGATCCAGGGGCTCGGGGCTCCCGCGGCGCCTTCCATGCCCCCCCCATTTCCGCCTCAACCCATGGTCCCGCCCGAATCCCAGTTCACCGCCCGCACCCCTCCCCCCAGCGGGGGGCCTCGCCCCTTCACCATGGCTCCCGCGGCCCTTGAGGCCAACCCCGCCCCCGCCTTCCTCCAACCCTGGCTGCCGCCATTCCCCGATCCCGCACGACCCACGGGCGAGCGGGGGGACTTCCTCACGCGCCTGTTCTCCCACCTGATCGATGTGGGTGTGGCGTTGGTGCTCTGCGGCGTTCTCTGGGTTATCGAAGCGATCCTGATGAGTGCGGTGGGGCGCATCCTGGGACCGGGCGTCCTAGTGCTGGGATGTGTCTTCGGGCTCCTGCAGGCCGCCCTCGGCCTCGCCTTCCTCATCTTCTGGGGCTGGAGCTGGGTCAAGTTCGGCGCCAGCCCCGGCAAGCGGATCATGGCGTTGCGCGTGGTGCCCGAGGAGGATCCCGAGGGGCGCATCGATGGGAATATGGCCCTGCTCCGCATTCTGGGGCATCTCGTGAACAGCGTCTTCCTGGGACTGCCCTACCTGATGATCCTGGGCGAAGAGCGCAAGGGCCTCCAGGACATCCTGTCCAAGTCCATCGTCATCAAGGTGGACCGCTAAGCATTCCGCAGATACGAAAACGCCCGCCAGAAATGGCGGGCGTTTTCGTGTAAAGGGCGAATCTCAGAAGGGGATATCGTCGTCGAATCCGCCGCTGGCGGGAGCGGGAGCCGGAGGCATGGGCTCGTCGAAGCCTTCGTCCCGGTGGGGGCGGGCGCCTCCCTCCTCCATCTTCCCGAGCATGACGAAGTTGTCGCAGCGGATATCACAGGCGGTCTTCTTCACGCCAGCCTGGTCCGTGTACTCCCGGTACTGGATGCGGCCCTCGACCATGATCTGCTTGCCCTTGCGGAGATACTTCTCGGCGATCTCCGCCTGCTTGCCCCAGACCACGATGTTGTGCCATTCGGTCTTGGATTGCTTCTCACCTTGGGGATTCTTCCAATTTTCCGTGGTGGCCACGGAGAAACGGGCCAGGGCCTGGCCGCTGGGCGTCATCTTCAGCTCCGGGTCGCGGCCCAGGTTGCCGATGAGGATTACCTTGTTGAGGGAACCTGACATGTGTCCTCCTTCACGGCGGAGCTCTCTGCCGCACGAAAGCCGCTCAGACATCTGAGGGTGGTAGGGTGTTCATGATGACCTCTGGGGGACCCGTGTCAAGTATCCTCGTGGCCTGCGGCAACAAATTAGGTGCGGAGGCTCACTACCTGCCCGCCCTGCGTTCAGCGGGCTGGGGGGGGGATATCCATCTTCTTTCACCAGGGGATTTTGTGCCGTCCCTGGAGGCCCTTTCGGGGCTGGTGCTCTGCGGCGGCCTGGATATCCACCCACGGTTTTGGGACGCTTCGGAGCCCCTGCACTCGGCCGCCGAGGTCGACGAAGCCCGGGACGCCTTCGAGGGGCCCCTTGTGCGCCAGGCCTGGGCCCGGGGTCTACCCATACTCGGCATCTGCCGGGGTGAGCAGATCCTCAACACAGCGCTGGGGGGCAGCCTGATCCAGGATATTCCCGAATACTTTTCTTGCGCCCCCGAGCGCCATCGCCATGGCTGTTCTGATATCCCCGATCTTCCCCACGCCGTCCAGTTCGCCCCCCGGTCCCGATTGGCGGCCCTCGTGGGGTGCCCGGCGATCCAGGTGAACAGCCGCCATCACCAGGCCGTGAAGGGCCTAGCACCGGGGCTGAGGGCCTCGGCCTGGGACCTGGATACGGCCCATCCCCAGACCGGTCCCCTCGTCGAGGGCATCGAGGCCGAGGACGCCCACCGTTGGGTCTTCGGCGTCCAGTGGCATCCCGAGAACCTGGTGGGCCTGGAGGATGGTAACGGCGAGGCCGCCCGCAGGATCTTCCAGGCTTTCACGGAGGCAGCGTTCAGACCCTAGTGGGTTCGTGCCCTCTCCGCTCGGAGTTCGGCCAGGGCGGGCGCCAGATAGGCAGGCAGTTCGCCCCGGGCCTGGGCTCCTTCCAGGGCCGAGACCGTGATGGCATTCGCCTCCCGTGCGGCCTTGAGCACCCTGGCGAACCGGGGATCCCTCCGCAGAGGTTGCAGGGTGGGATCCCGTAGGAGGTGGTTGGCGTCCTCCCCGCACCCCAGTTCAGCGTGTTTCAGCAGGATCCGCATGGCCTCCTCTTGGAAGCCTGCCCGCACCAGACTGGGGACGGCGATAAAGAACGCGTTGCCGGGGCCGCTGGAAGGAGGCGCCAGCGCCCTTGCGACGATCTGGTGAGCTAGGGTCGCGGAGAGGGGCTGCTCGCCCTGGATTACAGCCAGCTGGAAGCGAGTCTGTCGCCAAAGATTATCTTCCCAGTTCTGCTCTCGGCCCTCGGGAACATATCGGGCCAACTCTGCAGCAGCTTCCTCGAAACGGCCGAGCTGAGTCAGGGCGAGGGCCCGCGCGGTCAGGGCGAAGCGACTGTTCTCAGGCGGGCCGAGTCGAAGGGCGGCGTCGATGAGCTGGAGCCCTTCCGTGGCCTTCCCATCCCGCATGAGGCCGATCGCCCCCATAGCGGCATTCGAAGTATCAAAGGGATCCAACTCGAACATGTGCCGTCCCACCGCCGCCATGAGGGTGGCGCTTCCGGAGGCTCTGCCCAGGGCTTGGTGGCTCATGGCCTCACAGGGAGCGTTGGAGGCTCCCTTGAGGGCATACTCCAGGAACCTGCCCAAATCCATCGGCGAACGCTGGGCCTCGACCTGGGCGAGGGCTTCCCAGGCAACGCCGCAGGACGGGTCGATGGCCAGGGCACGATGGGCCCAGGTGGTGCATTCCGCCAAGGCACGCCGTCTCCTGGCCGGGGAAGGTTCGTACCAGGACTGGAAGACTCGGAGATAGGCCAGATTCCCCGCGGCCCGGGCGAGGGTGGGGTCCATGCCCAAGGCCTTCTTCAAGGCATCCTGGCAGCGACGGGCTGAGCCGGGCTGGTGGTGGGTGCCATAGCGGTTCAGGTAATACCTCCCTTCCTCCATGGCAATTTCGGCTTTAAGGACACCTGGGGGGCTTGGAGGAAAGCCCGCCGGTTCTCCCCCGGGTCGCAGGGTGGGCAGCATGGACTCCACTGCCTGGGAGGCTAGGGCGGGAAAGTCCTCCACGGAGCCCTCGTAATGTCTCGCCCATCGGATCTGCCGCGAGGCCGCATCCACCAGTTGGATGTTCAGGCGGATTCGGTCATGGCCGGCCGTGATGGTAGAGAGCACCATGTGGCGCACCTGGTAGGCCTTGGCGATGCGTTCCAGGTCCCAATGGGCCTTCTCTACCTCGAAGGTGGAAGGGGGCACCTTGGTCTCCAATTCCGGGATGGCCGCCAGGAGCGTGGACAGGATGGCTGGCACCACTTCTGCCAGGTAGGTGTTTTGGGCCTTCCCGTGGAAACGAGCGGGAAGGGCGAGAACGCTCGCCACAGGCGCCCGAGCGGTTGGACCGGGCCGTTGGCGCCAGGGCTCGGACATCATTAGACTACCCACGGCCAAGAGGGTCAGAAGACCTGTCCAGATCACCCAGGGGTGGGGGCGCCAGGAGGAAACCTCCCCCGGTCTCGCGACCTCCGCCGTCCGCCGGAAGGGGATGACCCGGCCCATCGGCTGGGGAAGAGGCGGGATTCCCTCAAGGCGGCAGGCAGCCGAGTTGGCCGAATGGGTATTTACCTTGCCGAGGAAGCGGAGCCCCCGGCCGGGATGGGTCTCGACGAAGCGGGGGTGCTGGGAGGTATCCCCCAGGGCCCTGCGGAGCTTCTTCAGGGCGGTCGCGATGGAGGCCTCGAAGTCCACATGCACATTGCTGGGCCAGAGGCGGTTCCGGAGTTCTTCCCGAGTGACGATCTCGCCGGGATGTTCCAGAAGGGCCACCAGGATCTGGAAGGGGAGCTCCTGGATGGGAATCCTCTCGCCATCTCGAAGCAAGACGCCATTCTTCGGGTCCAACTCGAAGCCATCGAATCGATGGACCCGGTGTGGGAGGGAGAGGTCGGGATGCATGGAAGGAGACCTTCGGAACCCACCATAGTCCACATCTTGATGCGTGGCAATGTCTCGGTATTCGCTTTAACAAAGATGGGAAAAAATGCTATTTGAATAAAGTATGGCTGATATTTTCATCATACCTGAGATTGAACTGGATAGAGTCCCATCAAGTGGTGTAGCAGTGGTTCAGTGAGAGGTGGCCACCGGTTCCGTAAGGTGAGGTTTGCGAACTTACCGAACGGAGAGACCGATGGCCATCAATAGGGTGTCTGGGCTGGAAGCCCTGAGCAAGGTTTTGGAGGAGGGGAACGGTGATTTCCTGCGGCGTGTGCTGCTGATGGGGCTGGAGGCGGTGATGGAGTCCGACGTTTCGGGGCTCTGCCAAGCGGGCCCTGGGGAGCGGACGCCGTCACGGGAGAACCACCGAAACGGCTACCGCGACCGGGAACTGGAAACGCGGCTGGGCACGCTGCCGCTGGCCATCCCAAAGCTCCGGCAGGGCAGCTACTTCCCGAACTTCCTGGAGCCGCGCCGTCGGTGGGAACAGGCCTTCGTGAACGTGGCGGCAGAGGCCTACGTCGCGGGCGTGAGCACGCGAAAGGTCGAGGCGTTGGTGGAGGCCCTAGGCTGCAGGGGGATGTCGAAGTCCGAGGTCTCCCGGCTGGCGCAGGAGTTGGATGCGGAGGTGGAGGCGTTCCGGAACCGCCCGCTGGAAGGTTCTTTCCGCTACCTCTGGCTGGACGCCCTCTATCCGAAGGTTCGGGAAGGCGGGCGAGTGGTAGGGCTGGCGGTGATGGTGGCCATGGCCGTGAATGCGGAGGGTAAACGCGAGGTGCTGGGGCTGACCGTGGCTGAAGGCGAGATGGAGAGCGCCTGGTCAGCATTCCTGGAACGCCTTGTGCAGCGCGGTCTCGCGGGTGTAGATCTGGTCATCTCGGATTCTCACGCCGGGCTGAAAGCCGCCGTCAGGAAGGTGCTGAATGGGGTCACCTGGCAGCGATGCCGCGTCCATTTCATGCGCAACGCTGCCGTACGGTTACCGAAGTCCGTTCAGGAGCAGATGCTGGATCGCCGCAAGCGGGTTTTCCAGGCCCCCACCAAGGAGGAGGCCCAGGCCCTGATCGCGGCCCTGGCGCGGGACACCGAGCGCAAGCACCCAGGGTTCGCAGCCCTGCTGGATGAGGCCGTGGAGGACGTCACCGCCTTCATGGACTTCCCGAAGGCCCACTGGCGAAAGATCCACTCCACGAACGTCCTGGAACGGGAGAATCGCGAACTGCGCCGCCGTTCCGATGTGGTGGGGATCTTCCCCAATCGGGCCGCGGTGTTGCGCCTGCTCGGGAGCTTACTCCTCGATCAGCATGCCGAGTGGGTCAGCGCCCGCATCGCCTACATCAGGATGGATGCATGAAACAAGATGGGCTCAAACGCCCCCCCTGACCCGGCCATGGACGGTGCCGGGGCCATGGACAACCTGCGGTTGCCCACCGCCCCTTGGAAAGCCCTTCGGCCTTTCCACACCGCCCACAGCCTGACAATCAGCAACAGAACTTTGACAACCTTACGGAATCGGCTGCGCCGACCTTCCTACACCACTTGACGGGACACGGGCGTCTCTGACTGCCCGGATATCTGTGAGGGATACCGTCTTCTCGACGCCAATGCCAGGAACTGGCGATGGCCCAGCTTCATTTTGTTCGTGGAAGGCCATATTGCGGTTTCGGATCTTTCCATCAAGATCCCGGCCACTTCCGGCACGGCTATTCAATACCTGATGTGCGGCTACGATTGCCGGGCCTGGCTCGACGGCCTCAAGTTCACGGGGCAGCGTCCCATGAACGTCAGTCTCGATCGCATCGCCCTCGAAGGTATGCCGGATCTCGATCCCCAGGGGCTAGACTTCGGTTTCAATGTTGTCAACGGCATCACCTTTGGGGGTGATCTCCTGCAGGACACGCCCGAGGTCCAATACCTCCCCTTGAGCGGAACTTTCACCATGCGCAACTGCGAGGTTCGTTCGGCGGCTGCAGGTGTGTGCAATAACTACTTCTTCAAGGATTCCAGGGTGATCCTGGGCGGCGCGCCTTGCTCGGGGAATGTCTTCGAGAATGTTGGGGTTGGGCTGGACATCGAGACCGCCGAGAACTCCCGCTTCGAGATCTCCCACAACCGCTCCATTGGGAGCAGATGCGCCATGTGGGTCAGCCAGTACTACGGCGACCTGTTCGTCCCTACCAAACCCTCGCAGTTCTTCATCCACGACAACCACTTCACCAGCACCGGCACTGGGTCGGGAACCCAGGGAATCTATCTCATGAACGGCCCGGAGCAGAACTGGATCCAGGCGCGGATCTTCAATAACACAATCGAGACGCCCAATGACGCCGGTGAGGGGATCGGAGCCACCAATGTCCGGGGCGCTTTCCTCGTGAACAACACCCTCACAGGTCGCGGGGCCGATGCCATCGGTCTCTGGGGCAGCACCCTCTGTACGGTCTTCGGTAACCACCTCGGTGGCTTCTTCGCGGACCCCAGCGCCAGTCTGGCCAAGATCTACCTCGATCCAGCCACGAACCACAACCTGGTCTTCTGCGCGAACCCCCTGGACACCGTGCTGAACAAGGGCACGGACAACCTGATCATCGGCGGTAACCCGCAACCTGCGGTTGGTATGAAGACCTTCACTGGAACCGAGGCCGATCCAGTCGCGCACCAGGGTCTGCCCAATCGCTTGAGGAAACTCAGCCACCTCATGCGCTGACGGGTGCCGAGGGCATTCAAACCAGGCCACCCCGCTTCGAGGCGGCTTGGCTTTGGAAATGGGATTCGGTCTCGGGCCTAGACATTCCCTTCGATGCGGGAAACCAGTTCCCGGGTGAGTTCCTCCGCCATTTCCAGGACATCCCGAATCTCCTCGGGAAGGATCTCGTCCAGGTGGACGCCGCAGGTGACGGCGACGGCCACGTTGAACTCCGCGGCGAGGGCGCTGGCGATTGTCCGTGCCAGTTCCCCCTCGCGGTGCTGGGGCAGGGCCAGGGCCGAAGATGACGCCCGTGGCCCGGCCAGGGCCACCGCGCCGATGTGGGGCCGGTCGCCGCCGGAGAGAGTCACGCTGAGATCATCTCCCAGGTGCTGCGCCGTCATGCGTAACTTGATTCTGCCTCGCTGGGCGGCGAGTTCGAACATCACTGGGGCAGATCCCGCCCGCAGTACCGGCACACGATTGCCGCTTCTTTGATGGTCTCGGCACAGAAGGGGCAGACCCGGGTGGGGCCTTCGCCGGGGCCCTTCAGGTGTTCGGTCTGGGCGCCTTCGATGAGGGCCTTGATGCGCAGGGCGTCCTTCTTCCTGTGGCCGTGGCTGGTGATGGGATCGGTGCCACCGGTGGATTCGATGAGGATATCCGACCAGAAAATGCCCGTGTCGATGCGCACGCTGGCCACTCGCTGGAGGTGGATGCTCATTTCGTTCTTGGTGAACCCGTGGCGTTTTCGGAGCACCACGGCCGTATCACTCACTTCAATCACCGTGGGGAAGATCCGGTTGCCTTGGGTCCAGCGGCTGGCCTTGAAGATCTCGGGGGTCATGGGAAGCTCCGGAATCATCCTAGCCTCCATGCGATCCTGGAGGGGATGCTGACCTCCCTTCCCATCGACACCCACCTCCCCAGGGTCCTGGAACTCCTGCGCTCCGGGCGCAACCTGGTGCTCACCGCGGAACCCGGCGCGGGCAAGACCACACGCGTGCCCAGGGCCCTCCTGGACGCGGGGCTGCTGGAGAAGGGCGAATGCTGGGTGCTGGAGCCCCGGCGCCTGGCGGCCCGCCTCGCGGCCGTACGGGTGGCGGAGGAATTGGGTGAGGATCTGGGCCAGCGGGTGGGTTACGCCGTGCGCTTCGAACAGAAGAGCTCGAAAGCCACGCGCATCCGCTTCGTGACCGAGGGCTTGCTGCTGCGCAGGCTCCGGGACGACCCGTGCCTCAAGGGCATCGCCATCGTCATCCTGGACGAATTCCACGAGCGGCACCTGCACACGGATCTGGGGATCACGCTGTTGAGGCGGCTCCAGGTGGAATCCCGCCCCGAACTGCGCCTCCTGGTGATGAGCGCGACCCTGGATGCCGAGCCTGTGGCGGCTTTCCTGGAAGCGGAATCCCTGCATTGTGAGGGCAGGGCCCATCCCGTGGAGCTGCGTCACCTGCCGCGCCCCGATGACAGGCCCTTGGCCACCCAGGTGGTCGCGGCCATGGAGACCCTCCTGGCGGAGGGCACGCAGGGCCACACGCTGGTCTTCCTGCCCGGCGCCGCCGAGATCCGCGCCTGCGAGAAGGCGCTCTCGCCCCTGGCTGCGCGCTACGGGCTCAGGGTCCTGCCCCTCCATGGCAGCCTCTCCTTCGAGGCCCAGAAGGCCGCGGTGGCGCCATCCATTCAGCCCAAGGTGCTCCTCAGCACCAATGTGGCCGAAAGCAGCGTGACCCTTGATGGCGTGACGGCGGTCATCGATTCGGGCCTGGGGCGCGAGGTCCTTCATTCCCCCTGGTCGGGGCTCTCGGGCCTGCGCACCCTGCGCATCAGCCAGGCCCGCTGCGTGCAGCGGGCGGGCCGCGCCGGGCGCCAGGGGCCGGGCCTTTGTCTGCGCCTCTTCACGGAAAGTGATTTCCGGACCCGGGCGCTCTTCGATGCCCCGGAGATCCACCGTTCGGATCTCGCCGAAGCCCTGCTGGCCCTGCATCTCATGGGCATCGCCGCGCCGGGGCAGCTGGCATGGTTCGAGGCTCCTCCCGGGGAGGCCCTGGAGGCCGCCGAGAAGCTGCTGGAGCGCCTGGGAGCCCTGGAAGGGGGGAACGTGACGCCCTGTGGGCGACGGATGGCCGCGCTGCCCCTCCATCCCCGCCTGGCGCGGCTCGTGGTGGCGGCTGAGGATTTAGGCATTCCCGAGCTGGGGCGCCTGGCCGCGGCCCTCTTGGAGACGGGGGACCTCCAGGCCAGGAATAGCCTCGATGGGAAAAGGAAGGGGGAGGCCCACGCGCTGGATTCGGATCTCTGGTCCCGGCTGGATGCCTACCAGGAAGTGGAGGCCGCCCATTTCGGCGGAGGGGCCATTCGGGCCGCGGGTCTGGATGGGGCGGCCCTGCGCCAGGCGCGCCTCGCCTTCGAGGCCCTGCTGGATCGCCATGCCCCTCGGGTCGAAGAGCCCGAGGATGCCGAGGAACGCCTCCTGCGGGCCCTGCTTTCCGCCTATCCCGATCGGCTGGCCAAGGCGGGGGGCACGGGTACCTTCGCCCTGCTGGGTGGGGGCGGGGCCCGGCTGGACGCCGCCAGCCGCGTGCGGAAGGCTGATCTGATCGTGGCTCTCGAGGCCGAAGAGGTGCGGGGCAAACATAGCGAGGTGCTCATCCGGGCGGCCTCCAAAGTGGAGCCCGAATGGCTGTTGGAGGCCTTTTCCGACCAGTTGCGGGACGAGGAGAACCTGGCCTTCAATCCCGCAAAGGGCCTCGTGGAACGCCGCGGCAGCCTCTGGATCGAGAACCTCTGCCTGGAGGAAACCCGCCGGGCCGCCGATATGGAAGATCCCCGCACGGCTTCCGTCCTGGCGGAGGCGGCCCTGGCTCAAGGGTTGGGGGGGGCCCGGGAGCGCGTGGAAGGGCTCCTGGAACGCGCGGCCTTCCTGGCCAAGCTGAGACCGGACCTGGACTGGCCCGAGGATCTGCGGGGCGATCTGGTGCGCAGGGCCTGCACTGGATGCCGCACCCTCAAGCATCTGGAGGGGGTGGATTGGGCCTGGACCCTGAAGTCCCTCCTGGGACCCGATGGGGCGGCCCTGCTGGAGGCCTGGGCCCCGGAAGTGGTGCTGCTGCGAAAGCGGAAGGTGAAGGTCCACTACGGAGGGGAGGCGCCCTGGATCGAATCCCGGCTCCAGGATTTCCTGGGGGTGAAGGAGGGGCCTCGCATCGGGGAGGGCAGCGTGCCCCTGGTGCTGCACCTGCTGGCGCCCAATAACCGGGCCCTCCAGGTGACCACGGATCTGGCCGGTTTCTGGCAGCGCACCTACCGTGAATTGCGCCCGGGCCTCTCCCGGCGCTACCCCAAACACCTCTGGCCGGAGGATCCGCTCAAGTTTGGATGAGCCCAGGGCCTAAGAAGCGCCTTCGTTGAAGACGAGGGTGGGTCTAGGTTCAGATGCCCGCGTAGGGAGCCGATGCGGGGGTCTCTTTCCGGGCGCGTTCGGCCACCCTGTCCAGGGCCTCCCAGATGGCCTGGCAATCCTCGCAGGAGGAACTGGGCTCGCCGCAGGGGAATCCCTCGATGCCGAGGCCCTGGCACCTGGGGTTGCGGAAGAAGAAGAGGAGTTCGCCGAAGGTCCGCTGGACCCGGTTGCGCATTTCGGTCTCCGGCAGGGCCCGGAGTTCCTGGACAAGCCTCCACTCCTCGGCGCTGAGCTCGGCATGGACGGTGGACTGGAGCATGGCACCTCCGGAGGGGAGTTGAGTATACGAATATGGGATGCCGGGGAGTACCCAAATGATCCCTGAAGGTCCATACTTGTCTCGATTATCATCCCTTGAATTCCCACCCCGGAGGCCTTCTCCATGGATTCGCCCCGTCCGTCCCAGACACCCCTCTCCGTGATCGTCTTCACGCCCTCCGGGTTCATCCGCGGGACGCTGCATCTGCCCGTGGTGAAGACGCTGCCCAGCTTTCTCAATGCCCAGGACGAGATCCTGAAGCTCACCGAGGCGGTGTTGCCCGGCAGTGATCTGGTCCATCCCTTCCTGGCCCTTCACAAGAGTTCCGTCATTCTGGTGGTGCCTCAGGGGCTCGAGGCAGCCAAACCGGCCCCCGGCGCCATGCCCCTGGAACGGCGCGCCGTCACCTGTCTCCTCAGCCTCGGCAGCATCCGGGGCCATCTGGATATGCCGGAGAACCTCCGCACCTCGGATTTCCTGCTGCGCAACACGGGTTTCATCGAATTCCACGAGTGCTTCGTGGGCTCGACGTCCTATTTCGATCCCAGCGAAGCCACCGGCGCGCCGCTGCCCCTGGTCCTGGTGAATTCCAGGAACATGGTGGGCGTCACGGAGGAGGCCATGGCCATTGCCGGAGTGCCCGAGGACTGAGGCCCCTTCAGGGCTGATGCAGTCGCAGGAGTCTCCGCCATGGCTCACCCTCCTTCGGAAGTCGCGGTCATCGGGAATATCGGCATCGACACCAATGTCTACCTGCCGGGCCGGGATATCGACTGGACCGTGGAATCGAATTTCACGGAGAACCTGGACTATGTGGGGCAGGCCGGGGGCTATGCCAGCCGGGGATACGCGAAGCTGGGCCATTCCACGACCTTCATCGGATATGTGGGCGATGATTTCGCGGGAAGGCAGATCCGCGCCGAACTCGCCCAGGATGGCATCGACACCACCGCGCTCTTTCTTGATCCCACCGGCACCAGCCGCAGCGTCAACATCATGTACCGGGACGGTCGGCGGAAGAACTTCTACGATGGCAAGGCCCACATGGAGCTTCGGCCGGATTTGGAGCAGTGCCGAGCGGCCATGGGCGGATGTCGCCTGGCCCACTTCAATATCCCCCACTGGGCCCGGAGGCTGCTGCCCCTGGCGAAGGAACTAGGCCTGCGGGTGGCCTGCGATCTCCAGGATGTGGCCGATCCCCAGGATGCCTACCGCAGGGACTTCATCCGTGAGGCCGATATTCTCTTTTTTTCCGCGGTCAATCACGCGGATCCCTCCCCCCTGATCCGGCGCTTCCTGGGGGGCCATCCGGAGCGCATCGTTGTTTCCGGCATGGGGGCTCGGGGCTGCGCCCTCGGCACCGGCGCCGGGATCCGCTTCTTCCCGGGCGTGGCCCTGGATCTGCCCATGGTTGATACCAATGGGGCGGGGGATGGGCTGGCGGCGGGCTTTCTCACCAGCCACGTGCTCGAGGGGCGCTCCCTGGAGGATTCCATCCTCCGAGGGCAGATCGCGGCCCGCCATGCCTGCGCCCTGAAGGCCACCACCGGGGCGCTCCTCGATGCGGAGAAGCTGGAAGCGACGTTCCGTGTCCTTCGGGACGGGTCCAGAAGCTGATCCCCATTCACGCCCGGCGGCTTTTGGGGACGGGATTTCGGGAACCCATGGGTTTTGGGTGAGGTTTTCGAAAAAAACGCCCCTTGACATCTTATCTGATCTAACTCATATTTCTTTCGGCTGATAAAGCTCATGCCCCATGGTGGGGTGAAAGGAGGCCAGCCATGAATCTCATCCGAACCCGTCAAACCCGCAGCCTTCCGGTCTCGACCGATAGCTTCGAACCCTTCCGGATCATGCGGAATCTGCTCCGCTGGGATCCCTATCAGGAGAACAATTTCCTCGGCGAGGCTGGCAATGCGTTCATGCCCTCCTTCGATGTGAAAGAGACCTCCGATGCCTACGTCTTCGCCGCGGACATGCCCGGCATCCATACGGGTGATCTGGATGTCCAATTGACGGGGAACCGGCTGACCATCAGTGGCCACCGGGAAGCCGAAGAATCCAAGGATGGCGAGCGCTCCTACACCCAGGAACGCTCCTTCGGGGCCTTCAGCCGGACCTTTGCCCTGCCTGAGGAGGTCGAGTCCAACAAGGTCGTAGCCGATCTCAGGGACGGTGTGTTCCACCTGATGGTGCCCAAGAGCCCGGAAATCCGGCCCCAGAAGATCGCCGTCAGCTACAAGAACTAGAACATTCCAAAGAGAAGCCCCGCCTTGCAGCGGGGCTTCTCTTTGGAATGTTCTAGTGGAACGTGCTTGGCTTCCAGGGGGTCACGATTGCGATGGGGACGCGGAAGACATGGCCTGCTACTATTCCAGGCCCTTGGCCCAGGACGTGGCCCATCCCTTGAACGGCTCCAGGATCGCGAAGAGTTCCCGGCCAACGGGGGTCAGGCGGTAGCCCTCCAGGGTCCGCTCCACGAGCTTGGCTTCGATGAGGTCCTTGATTCGGGTGCTCAGGATGGTCGGGGAGATGGAGCTGCACCGCGCCTGGAGTTCGGTGAAGGTGCGGGTGCCGTCGGCCAGCTGCCAGACGATGCCCATGGCCCAGCGGCGGCCCAGTAGGTCGAAAACCGCCATGACCGGGCCGCCGGTTCTGGAACCGCGGACGGGCCTGCCTGGTTTCGGGATCGCCATCGTGCCTCCTCAGCCTAGGCAGCATTGTCCAACATTCGGGTGGAGGATCCCCGGCATTTCCGCGGAGTGCCGGGGATCAACGCCCCGCCCGGAGGGCCTCGATGGTCTTCAGGCCGATGCCGATGGCCTCCAGGGGGTATTCGTCGATGAAGGTGACGAACTTCTCGGCGGGAATTCCCGTGATGTCGGCGGCATCCGTGGCTAGGCGGTTGACGAGCTGCGCCTTCTGGTCCTCGTTCGTCTGTCCTTGGCCGATCTGCAGGGTGATGACGGGCATAGTAGCCTCCTGAGCGGGCACTACCATTTTGGTAGTTCACTACAAAAAGTGTAGCTAGCTCCCAAAAATGTATCAAGGGGCTGAACGATCTTTTCCTTTGGGTGCGTCTGTATGGCCACGCAAAAGCCCCACCTTGCGGCGGGGCTTCTCTTCTGAATGTTCCAGTAAACTTACTTGGCTTCCAGGCTGGCCTGGGCGGCAGCCACGATCGCGATGGGAACGCGGAAGGGGCTGCAGCTCACGTAGTTCAGGCCGACCTTGAAGAAGAACTTGACGGAGCGGGGGTCGCCGCCGTGCTCGCCGCAGACGCCGAGCTTGAGGTCGGGCTTGACGCTTCGGCCCTTGGTGGCGGCGATCTTCACCAGCTCGCCGATGCCCTGCTGATCGAGGCTCTGGAAGGGATCGTCCTCCAGGATCTTCTTGGAGACATATTCGGGCAGGAAGCTGCCGGAGTCGTCCCTGGAGAAGCCGAAGCCCATCTGGGTCAGGTCGTTGGTGCCGAAGCTGAAGTAATCGGCTTCCGTGGCGACCTGATCGGCCGTGATGGCAGCGCGGGGGATCTCGATCATGGTGCCGATGGGGCAGCTGAAGTTCGCGCCCTGTTCCTTGTTGATGGCGGCGATCTCGGCCAGCATCTCGGCCTTGGTGAAGGCCAGTTCCTTCACATGGCCGATGAGGGGCACCATCACTTCGGGGTGGGCCTTGATGCCCTTCTTGGCGACATTGATGGCGGCCTCGGCGATGGCGCGCATCTGCATGCGGATGATCTCGGGATAGGTGATGCCGAGACGGCAGCCGCGGTGGCCCATCATGGGGTTGAACTCGTGGAGCTTGGCGACGCGCTGCTGGACCTCTTCCAGGGAAACGCCGAGGACCTTGGCCATATCGGCCTGGCCCTTCTCATCGTGGGGCACGAATTCGTGCAGGGGGGGATCGATGAGGCGGATATTGACGGGCAGGCCGTTCATGGCCTCGAAGATGCCTTCGAAATCCTTGCGCTGCATGGGCAGGAGCTTGGCCAGGGCCTTCTTGCGGCCCTCCACATCCTTGCTCAGGATCATCTCGCGCACCGCGAGGATGCGCTCGCCCTCGAAGAACATGTGCTCCGTGCGGCACAGGCCCACGCCCTCGGCGCCGAAGGCCACGGCCACCTTGGCATCGTTGGGGGTGTCGGCGTTGGTGCGGACCTTCATGGTGCGGTATTTGTTGGCCCAGGCCATGATCTTGGCGAAGCGCTGGTAGGTCTCGCTCTCCTCGGCCTTGAGGCACTTGTCGACCAGCACCTGGTTCACTTCGGAGGGGAAGGCGCTGAGCTGGCCGGCATAGATCTCGCCGGCGCTGCCATCGATGGAGATGTAGTCCACGCCGGCCTTCAGCACCACGTCGCCCACGGAGACGGTGCGCTTGGCCACGTCGATATTGAGGTTGGAGGCGCCGCAGACGCAGGGCTTGCCCATGCCGCGGGCGACCACGGCGGCGTGGGAGGTCATGCCGCCGCGGGCGGTGAGGATGCCCTGAGCGGCCACCATGCCAGCCAGATCCTCGGGGGAGGTTTCGA
Organism: uncultured Holophaga sp.; assembly: GCA_963664825.1. Classification (GTDB taxonomy): domain Bacteria; phylum Acidobacteriota; class Holophagae; order Holophagales; family Holophagaceae; genus JAYREN01. The sequence goes on along the minus strand of OY761614.1, from coordinate 224,369 downwards.
TGCGCACCAGGACTACGGGGCCCTTGGCGGAGAGCTGTTCGGCCTCCACCGCGGAGAGGGCGATGATGCCGGTGGCGGCGCCGGGGCCCGCGGGCAGGCCCTTGGCCATCAGCTTGCCGGCCTTCTTGAGGGCGTTCTTCTCCTTGTTATCGAAGATGGGCGCCAGCAGCTGGGTGAGGTCATCGGGATTGATGCGCTTCAGGCCTTCCTGCTCGTCGATGAGGCCCTCTTGCACCATGTCGATGGCGATGCGGATGCCCGCCAGGGCGGTGCGCTTGCCGTTGCGTGTCTGGAGCATGTAGAGCTTGCGCTGCTCGATGGTGAATTCCAGATCCTGCATGTTCTTGAAATGCTTTTCGAGGCGGTTGCAGGTGTCCAGGAGGGTCTTGAAGACCTCGGGCATGGCCTCTTCCAGGCTCTTCAAGCCGCTATCGGCCGCCTGGTAATTGGTGATGGGCTGGGGGGTGCGCACGCCGGCGACGACGTCTTCACCCTGGGCATTGATCAGGTATTCGCCGTAGAAATAAGGCTCGCCCGTGCCGGGGTCGCGGGTGAACGCTACGCCTGTGCCGCAGTCATCGCCCATGTTGCCGAAGACCATGGTCTGCACGTTGACGGCCGTGCCCCACTCGTCGGGGATGCGGTTCATGCGGCGATAGATGATGGCGCGCTCGGTGTCCCAGCTATTGAACACGGCGCAGACTCCGCCCAGGAGCTGCTCCCAGGGATCCTGGGGGAAGTCCTTTCCGAGCTTGGCTTTGACGATGGCCTTGAATTCGCCGCAGAGCGCTTTCCATTCCTCGGCGGTGATCTCAGTGTCCAGCTTCTTGCCGGTCTTGGCCTTCAGCGCGTCGATCTTCTCTTCGAAGTTGTCCTTGTGGACGTCCATCACCACGTCGGAGTACATCATGATGAAGCGGCGGTAGCTGTCGTAGGCGAAGCGGGCATTGCCGCTGGCCTTGGCCAGGCCCTCGACCGTCTGGTCGTTCAGGCCCAGGTTCAGCACCGTGTCCATCATGCCGGGCATGGAATCCCGGGCGCCGGAGCGGACGGAAACCAGGAGCGGATTGGTGGCGTCGCCCAGCTTCTTGCCGCGGGCGCCTTCCAGCCACGTGAGGGCTTCCTTGATCTGATCGATCACTTCGGCGGGCAGCTGCTTGCCGGCCTGGTTGTACAGGGTGCAGACGTCGGTGGTGACGGTGAAACCGGGAGGCACGGGGATATCCAGGCTGGCCATTTCCGCCAGGTTGCAGCCCTTGCCACCGAGCAGATTGCGCATCGAGGCGCTGCCTTCGTTTCGGTTACCGCCGAAGGAATAGACGTATTTCGTCACAGGGACTCCTCAAAGAAAGAAAACCCCTGAGTGTACCGCGAACGGGGTCTGTTTCGGAGTCCCAATAGCCTCTAGCAGCGCGGATTTTTCCTCTACCGGACCATTCTGGGCCGAGGGGGCGCAGGGGGGGCGATATCTCTCCCCAAAGGGGGGCAACCATGAGACAATCTTCGATTCGCGTCGTGAGACGCCGAGGGAGTATTCATGGCCAGATTCGTAAAAGCGATGCCGAAACGCACCGACGGGGAACGCTCCTCAGGGAAGGGGACTCCGGGGGCGAAACGCGAGACGAAGGCCCCGAATGCTCGCACCGAATCCCGAGGTCCCCGTTCCGAAGGCAGGCCCGTTCGTGCCGAGTCCCGAGGTCCCAGGTCCGAAGATCGACCCGCCCGCACCGAATCCCGACGGTCCGAAGGCAGGTCCGCCCGTGCCGAGTCCCGGGCGCCTCGATCCGAGAGTCGCACTGCCCGCACGGAATCCAGGCCGCTGCGTTCCGCGAATCGTCCCGATCGGGCGGAAGTCCGCTCCACGAATCCCGAGGCCAGGCCAGACCGTCCCTCCCGTCCCGCAGGCAGGCCCTTAAGTGTGCGGCCTCCCCGCCCCGAGGGCGCCGCGCGCAGTGCGGTGACGCCCAGGGCGCTCCCCTCGGCTCCGGGTCTGGAGCGCCTCCAGAAGATCCTCGCCCATGCGGGCGTGGCGAGTCGCCGGTCCTGCGAGGAATTGATTCTCGAGGGGAAGGTGCAGGTCAATGGCGTCACCATCACCGAACTCGGCGCCAAGGCCGACCCCCGCCGGGATTCGATCACCCTCAATCTCCAGCCCATCCAGCGGGAAGCCCCCGTCTACATCCTGATCAACAAGCCCAAGGGCTACGTGACCACCGTCAAGGATGACCAGGGGCGCCCCACCATCATGGCCCTGCTCTCGGGCGTGGAGGCTCGGGTCTATCCCGTGGGCCGCCTCGATTTCAATTCCGAAGGCCTGCTGCTGATGACCAATGATGGCGAAATGGCCCAGCACCTGGCGAACCCTGAAAACCATATTCCCAAGGTCTACCTGGTGAAGATCCATCGCGTGCCCCGGCCGGAAACATTAGACGAGATGCGGGAAGGCTTCCGCCTGGATGGACGTCGTCTCAAGCCCTGCGGCATCGAGCTCTTCGATAAGCAGGACAACAACCCCTGGTTCAAGATCACCCTGGTCGAGGGCAAGAACCAGCAGATCCGCAAGATGTTTGCCGCCGTGGGACACCCCGTCCACAAGCTGCGCCGCGTCCAGTTCGGGCCCCTGGACGATCCCTACTTGAAGCCCGGCGAATGGCGCTATCTGAACCCCCAGGAACTGATAGCCCTCAAGAGCCTCTAAAGGAGGTGGCCATGCTGAATTTCGAGACCTTTGCCGTGGGCCCCCTCTCCTGCAATTGCGTGCTGGTGTGGGACCCGGAAGCGGGCACGGGCGTGGTGGTGGATCCCGGGGACCAGGCCGACACCATCCGCCGACGGGTGGAGGATCTCGGCTTCAAGGTGGAGGCCCTTCTGCACACCCACGCCCATTTCGATCATGTGGGCGCCACCCGGGAGTTGCAGGATCTCTGGCAATGCCCGGCCTATCTGCATCCGGCCGACATGTTCCTCATTGAGAGCCTTCCCATGCAGACCGGCATGTTCGGCATGAAACCGGTGGCGATACCTTCCATGCAGCCCCTGGCCGATGGCGATATCCATCACGGCCTGAAGGTGCTCCACACACCCGGCCATTCCCCGGGCGGATGCAGCTTCCTGGGCAGCTGGGCCAAGGGGGCCTTCCTGCTCTCCGGGGACACCCTCTTCCAGGGGGGTGTGGGCCGCACGGATCTCTTCGGGGGCAGCTTCGAACAGTTGGAGACCAGCATCCGGGAGCGCCTCTACACCCTGGACGACGCCACCCGGGTCCTGCCTGGCCACGGGCCCATGACGAGCATCTGCGAAGAAGCCCAAGGTAATCCTTTCGTGCGAAGATAGGGTGTCCCCCACACCCGGAGTCCGCCATGGAACCCTTCCTTCCCGCAGGCGTCATCGCCTTCGTCGTCTTCATCTGGCTGATCAGCTGCCTCAAGATCGTCAACGAATACGAAAGGGCCGTGATCTTCCGCCTGGGCAAGGTGCTGCCCCATGCCAAGGGCCCCGGCCTCATCTTTATCTTCAAACCCATCGATCGGGGCGTCGTCGTGAGCCTGCGCACGGTGGTGCTGGACGTGCCCAGCCAGGATGTCATCACCCGCGATAACGTGAGCCTGAAGGTCTCCGCCGTCGTCTACTTCCGCGTCCTGGATGTGAAGCAGGCCATCATCGGTGTGGAGAACTACTACTACGCCACCAGCCAGATCGCCCAGACCACCCTGCGTTCGATCCTGGGCGAGGTGAGCCTGGATGAGCTGCTGGCGGACCGGGAGAAGCTGAGCCAGCGCCTGCGCGCCATCATCGATTCGGCTACGGAGCCCTGGGGCGTGGAAGTCACCGCCGTCGAACTCAAGAGCGTGGACCTGCCCGAGCAGATCCAGCGGGCCATGGGCAAGCAGGCCGAGGCCGAGCGCGAGAAGCGCGCCAAGATCATCGCCGCCGAGGGCGAGCTCCTGGCCAGTCAGCAGCTGCTGGAGGCCGCCAACAAGATCAGCCAGAACCCCGTGACTATCCAGATGCGCTACCTCCAGACCCTCTCCGAGATCGCCACCGAGAAGAACAGCACCATCGTCTTCCCCCTGCCCATGGAATTTCTGAAGATGCTCGATCGCATCGGCGCGCCCCAGGAGGGGAAAAACTGAGGCTGGCTCGAAAGGGGCCTTTGCATTTCCGATAAAGGCGGCATGATGGATGCTTCTCACCACGAGGCATCCCATGAATCGCATGTTCGGGTCCCTGGCCCTTTCCTTCCTCACCCTGAGCCTCGTGGCCCAGGCCAAGCCTGTCGCCCCCAAGGCCAAGCCCGCGGCGGTCCAGCCTGCGACTCGGCTCGCCGTGGGGGACGCCGCGCCGCTCTTCAAGGTCGCCCGCTGGGTCAAGGGAGGCCCGGTGGCTTCCCTGGAGAAGGGCCAGGCCTATGTGGTGGAATTCTGGGCCACCTGGTGCGGTCCCTGCCGGGAGACCATCCCCCATCTCACGGAGCTGGCCAAGGCCCGGGCCGGCAAGGCCACCTTCATCGGCGTGGACGTGTGGGAGCGGGGTTCCGACGCCGCAGCCCTGGACGCCAAGGTGGACGCCTTCGTCAAGGAGATGGGCGACAAAATGGCCTACGCCGTCTGCCGGGACGGCCAGGACGCGCACATGGCCAAGGCCTGGATGCAGGCCGCGGGCCAGAATGGCATTCCCGCCGCCTTCATCATCGATAAGCAGGGGCGCATCGCCTACATCGGCCACCCCATGGAGGAGGCGTTCCAGACGGCCCTGGACGGGGTCATCGCCGGTACCTGGGATCTGAAGGCCGCGCGTGCCGCCTCGGAAAAGGCCGCCGCGGAGGCGAAGGCCGAGGAAGCCAAGGAAGCGGCCGGCCGAGCCGCCTGGAAGGAAGTGGCCCCGGCCATCCAGGAGGCCGTGAAGGTCAAGGATTGGACCAAGGTGCTGGGCCTGGCCCATGCGGCCGAGGCCAAATACCCCGATCTCAAATCCGAGCTCAAGCGCCCGCGCTTCCAGGCCCTGGTGGCCACGGACGGGGCCAAGGCCCAGGCCCTGCTGGACGCCGATCTCGTCAAACCCAGTGCCGATGCCTCCATGGATGCCGCCATGCTGATCCTGGGCGAGAAGGGGTTGGCCAAGCGCTGGTACGAGCAGGCCCTGGTCCTCATCGATAAGGCCGTGGCCCTGGAACCCCGCCTGGGGCCCCAGGTGGCGCCCTACCGCTTCAAGGCCCTCCTGCGCACGGAGGCGCCCAAGGCCTACGCGCTCTTTGAGTCCGAGAAGGGCAAGGTCGGTGGGGTGCGCTTGGCCCAGGTCCTCCTGCAGGAAGATGGTGTTGAGAAGGCCCCGCTGGAATCGGCCATGGCCCTGGCGGAGGAGAAGGCCAAGTCCCCCCAGGCTTCTCCACTTCTGCATAAGGCCTTGGCTTCCGGATGGTTCAAGCTGGGCCAGCCCGCCAAGGCCCTCGCCTCCATGGAGACCTTTATCGCGGTCCTGAAGAAGGCCGGTACCCCCCCGGAATCCCTCGCCCAGTTCGACGCGGAGCTCAAGACGTATAAGGACGCCGTGAAGTAGCACGCCTCTCGAGGCCAGGGCTCGGGTGTGCCAATTCTGAAGGCGCAGCCTGAACGAGAACGCCCGGCGGATGCCGGGCGTTCGGGACAAGGGATCGTGAGTTGTGACTGGGCCTTGAGGGCCTTCTCGGTATCCCTTCGGGGTACGCGAGACTTCACCTTGAGGGGATCGGACCCAGCTGGGGCCGAGTCCCCGCGAGGCGGTTTGGCTATCCCTTCATCGCCTTGGTGGCCTTCGTCAATTCGGGCACGACCTCGAAGAGATCGCCCACGATCCCGTAGCTCGCCAGCTTGAAGATGGGGGCCTCGGGATCCTTGTTGATGGCCACGATGAACTTGGATCCGCTCATGCCGGCCAGGTGCTGGATGGCGCCGCTGATGCCGCAGGCGATGTAGAGGGTGGGGCTGACCACCTTGCCGGTCTGGCCCACCTGCATGCTGTGGGGGATATCCCAGCCCGCGTCCACGGCGGCACGGCTGGCGCCCACCACGCCGCCGAGGGCGTCGGCCAGCTCTTCCAGCAGCTTGAAGTTGGCGCCCTCCTTCATGCCCCGGCCGCCGGAGACGATGATATCGGCTTCTGTCAGGTCCAGCTTGCCGCCGCCCTTGGCCAGGATCTCTTTGACGACGGCCTTGAAGTCCGCGGCGGGGGCGGGCAGGGCTTCCAGGTTGCCGGCCTTGGGGCACTCCGCAGCGGTGAAGACATTGGGGCGGGTGCTGGCCACCTGGATGGCGCTCTGGAAATCCACGGTGGCGAAGGCCTTGGCGGCATAGACCGGGCGCAGGGCCTGGAGCTTATCGCCCTTCATGGAGAGGCCCGTCACTTCGGCGGCGTAGCCCGCGCCGAGCTTGGCGGCGACCCGGGGCAGCATGTCCTTGCCCATGGGGGTGGCGGCGCCCAGCAGGACGCGGGCGCCCTTGGCCTTCACGGCTTCGGCCACGACCGTGGCGAAGAGATCGCTGGAGTAGGCGCCCAGGGCAGGGGCCTCGGCCTTGAGAATCACGTCGGCGCCATACTTGGCCGCATCCTCGGCGCCCTGGCAGGCAACGCCCGCGAAGATGGCGCCCACCTGGGCTGCTCCGGCCAGCCGCCGCGCCTCGGAGAGGGCCTCCAGGCTGGCCTTGCGGATCTTGCCGTCCTTCAATTCACAGAAAACCAGAATCATCTTTTTCCCCTCGATGGAATGTCAACGTCGTTTAGGTGTGTCTCGGAGCCTACAGGATCTTCGCTTCGTCCCGCAGGAGCCCCAGCAGAGCCGAGGCCTGGGCCGCGGCATCGCCCTCCAGCTTCCGGCCCTCGGGACGGGTGGGCGGCAGGGCCAGGGCGCTGACGGTGAGGGTGGCCTGGACGGGAGCGCCCTCCACTTCCTCGATGGTCTTCTTCTTGGCGGCCATGATGCCCTTGAGGCTGGCGTAGCGGGGCTCGTTGAGGCCGCGCTGGGCGGTGATGACGGCCGGCAGGCTGCCCTCGATCACCTCCGTGCCGCCATCGCCCTCGCGCTCGGCGCGGAAGGTGGCCTCGCTCAGCTCGAGCTTGGTGACCAGGTAGGCCTGGGAGAGGCCCAGCAGCTCGGCGACCATGGCGCCCACGGCCCCGTTATCGGCGCCGAAGCCCTTGTTGCCGAAGAGGAGCAGATCGAAGCCCTTGCCCTCCGCGTAGGCCGCCAGGAGCTGGGCGATGGCCAGCGGATCGCCGGTCTCCGTGGACTTGATCAGTACCGCCGCATCGGCCCCAAGGGCCAGGGCGTTGCGCAGCATGTCCTTGGCCTTCTCGGGGCCCACGGAGACCGCCGTGATCTCGGCGCCCTTGGATTCCTTCAGGCGAAGGCCCTCTTCCAGGGCGTATTCATCATAGGGGCTGGTGATCCACTTCACATCCGCGGGGTCCAGGCTGCGGCCATCGGCGCCCACCTTGATCTTGGTTTCGGTGTCAGGCACCTGCTTGAGGGCGACGAGAATCTTCATGATCACTCCATTCAGGGCCGTCCCGGTGACGGCATAGCCCTCAATTCTATCGCAGGGATTGGCACACTCGAAGCCTGGATTCCCCCGGGGGGGGTCCAGGGGTAGCCTGGAGACATGGTTTCTAGCGATCCTGAATTCTCGAACGCCCTCGTTTTCACAGGGGGAGGCACAGGCGGCCACTTCTTCCCGGCGGTGGCCCTGGCCGAGGGGGCCCGGGCCCGGTGGCCCCAGGTGCCCATCGCCTTCGTGGGGGCCCAGAGGGGCATCGAGGCCCGGAAGCTGCCGGGCAGTGGGTGGCCCCATCTCCTGCTGGATGTGGAGGGCTTCGTGGGGAGATCCCCCTGGAGGGTGCTCCTGAGCTTGTGGAAACTATGGCGGGCCTGGAGGAGCCTGAAGGCCCGCTGGAAGGCGCACAGGCCCCGGGCGGTCGTCGCAACTGGTGGCTATGCTGCGGCTCCGGCCCTCTTCGCGGCCCGGTCCCTGCACATTCCTTACTTCCTGCATGAATCCAACGCCGAGCCCGGGAGGCTCATCCGCCTGCTGGCCCTGGGGGCCGACCGGGTGTGGTGCGGCATGCGAGCCGTGGAGGCCCGCCTTCCCAACGCCCTCTGCGCGGTGGTGGGTACGCCGGTGCGGGAAGCCTTCCTGCGGAATTTTGAGGCGCCGGAAGCCCTGAGGTCCCCCCATCGGCTCCTGGTGCTGGGGGGCAGCGGCGGGGCCAGGGCCCTCAACGAGGGGATCCTATCGATGGCTCCCGGCCTTCTGGAACTCTTTCCGGATTGGGAGATTCTGCATCAGGTGGGGGCCCGGGACTTCGAGGCGCTGGGTGCCACCCAGACTCATCCCCGCCACCGGATGGTCCCCTTCATTGAGGCGATGGACGAGGCCCTGGAAGGGGCCAGCCTAGTCATCTCCCGGGCTGGTGCCAGCACCTGCGCCGAACTCAAGACCTGCGGCCGTCCCGCCATCCTGGTGCCCCTCCCGGAGAGCGCGGGCGATCATCAGAAGCTGAACGCTCGGGCCATGGAGGCCGATGGCCAGGCCGTGGTGGTGGAGCAGGGGAGGGCCTTCTCTGAGCGCTTGGAGAGCGAGGTGGCCCGCCTGATGGGCAGCCCCATCCCGCGCCAAACCATCTCCAGGGCCGAACCCAACCGGACGGTGGAACTCTGCCTGAGGGATCTCTCCCGCAGGATCCACTAGAAGATTGGCCGTCCTGAAGGCCAGCCCGAAAAGCCCGGGTTATTCCTGGATGGCACCTTGGCGTACACTGGGCCCATGCACCAGCGCACCTGGCTCTCCCTCCTCACCCTTCCCCTGGTCGCCACCTTCACCTACCCGGTGCTGGTGCATCCCACCGATCCCCCGAGAGTCGAGGCCAAGGCCGCGATCACCGACCCCCTGGCCGGTCTTTCCGATATCCAGGATGTGTTGGCCCTGGTGCGGGACAACTATGTGGATGCCCCGGATCTGGAGAAGGTCATCTCCGGGGGCATCCAGGGCACCCTGGAACGGGCTCATCCCCTCAATGCCTACATCACGCCGGAGGAACTCCGACTCCCGGATCCAGGACAAGCCGATGCCGGCCTCACCCTCCGGAAAAGCCAGATCTATGCCCAGGTGATCTCTGTGGCTTCCAATGGCCCGGCGGCGAAGGCCGGCGTGCAGGTGGGGGACATCATCCGGAAGTTGGACGGCCAGAGCATCGGCACCCTGAGTGCCTGGGCCCTGGAGCGCCGTCTCCGGGGAGCCGAGGGCAGCGAACTGAGCCTCCTCTGGTATGACAGCTCCGTGGGTGCGGCCAAGCAGATCACCCTCAAGCGGGAGAAAAATAAGGTTCGGGCCGCCATCGCCGTCCGGAAGGATGCCCGGGCCACGGTGCTGGCCCTGACGGATCTGGGCGCGGGCCGTGCCGCCGAACTCCGGACCCTCCTGGGATCTCTCGACGGGAAACTCCCGCTGATCCTGGATCTCCGCCGCTGCGCAGGGGGCGATCTGGGTGAATCGGCCCAGCTGGCCGGCGTCTTCCTGGGGAAGGTGCCCTACGTCACCCTTCAGGAGGCCGGCAAGGCCGATCGTTCCATGGAATCCACTGGTGAGAAGGGGCCCGCCTTCGCGAAGGTGGCCGTGCTCACGGGTTTCGGCACCGTCGGCCCGGCCGAGGCTTTGGCTGCGGCCCTGAAGAAACAGTCCTTGCCCAGCTTCGGGGATCGCACCTCCGGGATGGGCGCCGAGCGCACCCGCTTCCTGCTTCGCCAGGGGGGCGCTGTCGAGATCGTCAACAAACGCTGGCTGGGCGCGGGCGGCGAGAAGCTGGACCGCCAGGGCTTCCTGCCGGAATTCCTCCTACGCAGCCTCCGGCTCGACCGGGGCGCCCCCGAGGAGGATCCCCTGCCCAAGATTCTCGAGCAGTTGGACAAGAAACTCGAAGCCAAGCCCGAATCCAAGGCCCTGCTCAAGGCGGGGCGGGCAAAGCCCATCTTCCTGGGGCGGGGCTTGCAAGCCCAAGGACAGGAAGCCGCCTGAACCATGGTCGCCCGCAAACGCAAGGGGAGCCGCTCCTCGACTCCAGTGCTGGCCTTTTGGGGCCTGACCATGCTGCTTGTGGGCCTGGGGCTGGGGCTCTTCCTGAGTAACCAGGGTTGCGGCAGGCGCAAGGCCAAGCCCATCGATCAGCAGGAACAGGCGCCCCCGACTCGAAAGACGAGGCCCCATCCCCAGGAACCCGCCCTGCCTGCGCAAGGGGCCGATGGGCCCCGGAAGGCTGAGGCCGAGGCCAAGGTCGAGCTGCCCCGCATGGCCATCGTCATCGATGATCTGGGCTATGCGTCCCCCGAACTGGTGCGGCGCCTCTGCGCCCAGCCCATCGCCTTTTCCGCCGCAGTGCTTCCCTATCAGGAATACACCCAGGCCAGCGCCCGCATCGTCCATGAGGCCGGCAAGGAGGTCATGCTGCACCTGCCCATGGAGCCCCTGGGCTACCCGGGGGCTGGCAAGGATCCGGGGCCTGGGGCCGTGATGGCTGAACTCTCTGAGCCGGAAACCCGGGCTCGGGTGAGGAAGGCCCTTTTTGCGGTGCCCTGGCGGAAGGGCGTGAACAACCACATGGGGAGCCGCATCACCCCCGACAAGCAGCGCATGACCTGGGTGCTCCAGGAGATCCGACAGGCCGGGTGCTTTTTCGTCGATAGCCGCACGGAGAAGGATTCCGTGGCCTATGACGTGGCCGAATCCCTGCACGTTCCCGCGATCCAGCGCAGGGTCTTCCTCGACGACAACAAGGCCTTCGAGGAAATGGCCAAGCAGTGGGAACGCGCCATCGCCTTGGCCCGGAAGGAAGGCCAGGTGCTCATCATCGGCCATATCTACCCCGAGACCGTGGAGGCTCTGGAGCGGCTGGTGCCTCGCAGTCGGGGGCAGATCCGCTTCGTGAAAGCCTCGGAATTGGTGCGCTGACCCGTGATAAAGGCCACGATTCGAAGCTTCGTCACGGGATTGGCACAGGCCTGTCCCATAATTGACACAGCAATTCCCTACTCCCTGGAGGCCGCATGTCCTTGAATTCCCTCATCCGATGGCTCAAGCCCCGCGAAATGGTCTTCTTCGATCTGCTGGAAGCCTCCGCGGCCAATGTCCTGGAAGCCGCCTGCTATTTCGATCGGGAGGTGGGCCTAGAGCATAACGGCGAGTGGAGCGACTTCCGGCGGAAGATGAAGGGCCTGGAACACAAGGGGGATGAGCTCACCCACGAGATCATCGAGCGCCTGGACAAGACCTTCGTGACGCCTCTGGAGCGGGAGGACATCCTCCACTTGGCCCATGCCCTCGATGATGTCCTGGACGATCTGGACGCCATTGCCGATCGCCTGATCCTCTATTCCGTCAAGAAGATCCGGCCCGCCTTCAAGGAGATCGCCTCCCTCAATGTGATGGGCTGCGAAGAGCTCCTCTACTTGGTCCATTCCCTCCGGGACATGTCGGATTCCGAAGAGATCCGTCGGCATATCCGGGCCGTCAACGATCTCGAGAACCGCGCCGATTCCGTCTACCATTCGGCCCTGGCCGATCTCTTCACGGAGATCAAGGACGCCATCGAGGTGATCAAGTGGAAGGAACTGCTCGATACGCTGGAGGCCGCCGTGGATCGCCTGGATCACGCCGCCAAGGTCGTGGGCTCCACGGTCATGAAGAACGCCTGAGGATCCGGACCCATGCTGCATTACATTCCGCTGGCCTTGATCTGCATCATCCTGCTTTCCTGGTGCATCGATTACATCAACGGCTTTCACGACACGGCCAATGCCATCGCCACGGTGGTCTCCACCGGCGTGATGCCTGTGCGCTACGCCATCATCATGGCGGCCTGCCTGAATTTCGTGGGCGCCCTGATGGGGACCTCCGTGGCCACTACCATCGCCAAGGGGATCGCCGATGGTCAATATGTAGTCCCGGCCGTGATCATCGCGGCGCTCCTGGCCACCATCTTCTGGGGGCTCCTGACCTGGTGGTTCGGCATCCCCTCCAGCACCACCCATAGCCTCCTGGGGGGCCTGGCCGGCGCCGTGGGTGTCCATGCGGGTTTCAAGGTCCTCAAGTGGGCCAAGCTCGGGGAGATCAGCGCCTTCATCGTGATATCACCCGTGCTGGGATTCCTCGTGGCTGGCGTGCTCATCATCATCATCCTGTGGATCGTGCGTCGGCAGCCCGGGCACAAGGTGAATTTCGCCTTCCGCAAACTTCAGCTCCTCTCGGCGGCGGCCATGGCCTTCACCCATGGCACCAATGACGCCCAGAAGGCCATGGGCATCATCTGTCTGGGACTCATGACCTACGGGTACATGACCCCGCTTGCGGGAGCCAATGTGGTCGTGCCCCTCTGGGTGAAGATCGGCTGCGCCCTGATGATGGGCGCGGGCACGGCGGGGGGGGGCATGAAGATCATCAAGACCCTGGGCCATAAGATCGCCAAGCTCAAACCCATCCACGGTTTCGCCGCGGAGACCGCAGCGGCCATCGTGCTATTCACCACGGCGCACTTCGGCATCCCGGTGTCCACCACCCATTCCATCACCGGCGCCATCATGGGCGTGGGCACCAGCATGAACGCCAGTGCGGTGCGGTGGGGCCTGGCCGGGAATATCTTCGTGGCCTGGATCCTCACCATTCCCGTCAGCGCGCTCCTGGCGGCGGGCTTCTACAAGGGCGTCGTCTACCTCGCGCCCAGTCTCAATTCAAACCCCCAGGTCCAGGCCAGGGTGATCACGCCCCCGCCGAGCCCGGCCTTCCACATCCATCACTGAAATTTCCTTCGAGGTCAAACCCACGCCCGTTTCCCCCAGGAACGGGCGTGATTCTTGTACGTTTCCCGAATCGTCGCGGCGCCGTCACCTGGACGCCACATGGCTTCCTTACCGTGATCCTGGAGGCAAAATGATGAACAAGCTTCGAACGGCCCTGCTCGGTGCAGTGCTATGCTCCCTGGGGCTCCAGGCCCAGACCGTGATCCAGGGTGCGGGCGCCAGTTTCCCCTACCCGCTCTATTCCAAGTGGATCAGCGAGTACCGGAAGGTGAATCCAGGAGTGAATATCAACTACCAGGCCATCGGCAGCGGGGGTGGCATCAAGCAGATCACCATGCGCACCGTGGACTTTGGCGGCACGGATGCGCCAATGTCGGCTTCCGAACTCTCCAAGGTCAAGGGCACGCTCCACCACATCCCCATGACCCTTGGGGCCGTCGTGGTTGCCTACCATGTGCCCGGCGTCGGCCAGGGCCTCAAGCTCACCCCCGAAGTCATTTCCAATATCTTCCTGGGCTATATCACCACCTGGAACGATGCCCGGTTGGCCAGCCTGAACCCAGGCGTGAAGTTGCCTGCCACGCCCATCACCGTGGCTTATCGGACGGATGGCAGCGGCACCACTGCGGTCTTCACCGAATATTTAGCCAAGGTCAGCCTGGACTGGAAGTCCAAGGTGGGGGCCGGAAAGAGCGTCAAGTTCCCCACGGGCCTGGGCGCCAAGGGCAATGAGGGCGTGACCGGGCTCGTCAAGGGCACACCCGGTGCCATCGGCTACCTGGAACTGGCCTATGCCAAGCAGAACAGTCTAGCGATGGCCGCCATCCGGAACCGGGTCGGCAAGTTCGTGGTGCCCACCCCCGCAGGCGTCACGTCCGCAGCCTCGGGCAATGCGATTCCCGGAGACCTCTGCCTCTCCATCACCGATGGACCTGGGGCCAAGGATTATCCCATCTCCTCCTTCAGCTACATCCTCGTCTACCAGGGCCAGCAGGACCCCACCAAGGGCAGGGTCCTGGCTGATTTTCTGTGGTGGGCCACCCATGAGGGCCAGAAGTTCGCCGCCGCCCTAGACTACGCGCCCCTTCCCACCAAGGACATGGTGCCCAGGATCGAAGCCAAGCTCAGGACGCTGAAGGCCTCGGGCCAGCAGCTCCTCAAGAAGTAGTCGGCGGGGACGGGAATTCGGATGAAGGCAATGAAGGAAGCCGATATGGAGCTCCGCCCCTCCTGGATGGCCCGCCTCGGGCTGGTCCAGGGAGGGGCGGGGAATGTCCCCGACCGCCTCTTCCAGGTCCTCACCTCCCTGTTTGCGCTGGCGGCCATCCTGCTCCTGGTTGCAATGGCCTATGTGATCTTCAAGGAGTCGATCCCGGCCCTCAAGACCTTCGGCTGGCGCTTCATCACGGGCCTGGATTGGGATCCCGTCCAGGATTCCTTCGGTGCCCTCCCCTATATCTACGGGACGGTGATCTCTTCCCTCCTGGCCCTTCTGCTGGCGGTCCCGGTGGCCCTGGGCATCGCCATCTATCTGGCGGAACTCTCTCCCTTGTGGTTGCGCCGTCCCTTGGGCTTCCTGGTGGAGCTGCTGGCGGCCATTCCCAGCGTGATCTATGGGCTGTGGGGCGTCTTCGTGATGGCACCCTGGCTACGAGACACGATCCAACCCTTCCTAGCGAAAACGCTCGGCTTCCTGCCCTTCTTCCGGGGCACGCCCCGGGGTTTCGGCCTGATGGCAGGCGTCCTGGTCCTGGCCATCATGATCCTGCCCACCATCGCCTCCGTGAGCCGCGATGTGCTGCAGGCCGTTCCCAATTCCATTCGGGAGGGGGCGCTCGCTCTGGGCACCACCCGCTGGGAGATGGTCAGCAAGGCCGTCCTGCCCTCGGCGACCTCAGGGGTGGTGGGCGCCGTGATCCTCGGCCTGGGGCGGGCTCTTGGGGAGACCATGGCCGTCACCATGGTCATCGGGAATCGGGCCGATATCAGCCTCTCCCTCTTCAATCCCTCCCATACCCTGGCCAGCGTGCTGGCCAATGAATATGCCGAGGCCTCCGGGGATCTCTACCACGCCTCCCTGATGGAGATCGCGCTGATCCTCTTCGCCGTGACGGTCTTACTCAATATCCTCGCCCGCCTGCTCATCTGGCGTGTGGGCCGTGTGCCCAAGGGGGCCTGATGGATAAGCATCGGCGTCGGAGTTACCTGGATATCGCGGCACGCTGGGCCTGCTTGGGCATGGTGGTACTGGCCCTCGTGCCCCTGGCATGTGTCCTCTTCGATCTCTGCGTCAGAGGCCTCGGTGGGCTCAATTGGGAGCTCTTCACCCAGCTGCCCAAGCCGATCGGGGAGAGTGGGGGCGGCATGGCGAACGCCTTCGCGGGATCCTTGATCCTGGTGGGGCTGGCGTGTGCCTTCGGGATCCCCGTGGGGGTGCTGGGGGGCGTCTATCTGGCGGAATTCGGCCACAATGCGTTGGGAAAGACCGTCCGCTTCGCCGCCGATGTGATGTCGGGGGTGCCCTCCATCACCGTCGGCATCTTCGTCTATGCGATCCTGGTCCTCTCCATGCACCGTTTCTCGGCCCTGGCGGGAGGCGTGGCCCTGGCCATCCTCATGCTGCCCACGGTCATGCGGACCACGGAGGAACTGCTCCGGCTCGTGCCGGACGCCCTGCGGGAAGCGGGGTTGGCCCTTGGGATTCCCAAATGGCGCGTGATCCTGGGCGTGGTGCTGCGCACCGGGGCTCCCGGCATCGCCACGGGCATCATGCTCGCCGTGGCCCGGGCCGCCGGTGAAACCGCGCCCCTCCTCTTCACGGCCTTCGGGTGCAATTTCATGGCCCTCAAGCTCGACCAGCCCATGGGCTCCCTGCCGGTGCAGATCTACACCTACGCCGTGTCCCCCTACGAGGAATGGCACAGGCAGGCTTGGGCCGCGGCCCTGGCCCTGGTCCTGCTGGTGCTCATGCTCAATGTCCTGGCCCGCACCCTGACCCGCCAGCCGGGTAGCCAAGGGAGATAGATCGATGACCCCCCTTCTCGAGACGATGCCGATGGAAGACCTGCCCTTGATTGCTCCAGCCCCTTCAACTCATGGGGACGCGCCGGTGAGCGCCCTTGTTCCCCGGAAGATGCAGACCGAAGGCTTGCGCGCCTGGTTCGGCAAGCACCAGGTCCTCAATGGCATCTCGCTGCCCGTGCAGGAGAAGCGGGTCACGGCGCTGATCGGCCCCTCGGGCTGCGGGAAGTCCACCTTCATCCGCTGCCTGAATCGTCTGCACGAAGTGATTCCCGGCGCGAGGATGGATGGGCGGGTGCTGCTGGACGATGAGGATGTCTATCGCCGGGGTATGGATCCCGTCGCCCTGCGCCGCCGGGTGGGGATGGTCTTCCAGCGGCCCAACCCCTTTCCCACCCTCAGCATCCGGGATAACGTGCTGGCGGGATGGAAGCTGGCGGGCCTCCGGGTGAAGCACCCGGACGATCTGGTGGAGAGTGCCCTCACCCAAGCGGCCCTCTGGACCGAGGTTAAGGATTCTCTCGGCCGCAACGGGGCGAGCCTCTCGGGTGGCCAGCAGCAGCGCCTCTGCATCGCCCGGGCCCTGGCCCTGGAGCCCGAGGTGCTCCTGATGGACGAACCCTGCTCGGCCCTGGACCCCATCGCCACCGCCAAGGTGGAGGAGCTCATCCATGAACTGGGGCAGAAATACACCATCGTGATCGTCACCCACAGCATGCAGCAGGCGGCGCGGGTCTCCCACAACACCGCCTTCCTATACATGGGGGATCTGGTGGAATATAACGCCACCGATGCCCTCTTCACGCGGCCCGCGGACCGGCGCACCGAAGACTACATCACGGGCCGCTTCGGTTGATCCCGTTGGACATTGGAAAAGGCAAGGCCAACAAGGCAGGGATCTCCCTGAGGTGTTGATTCCAGGTCATGAACGCAGATCGGCTCGAGGATGGGACATGGTGCAGCACACCGATAGGGAATACGAAACCGAACTGGCCAGCCTCCGGGAGACGATCCTCCTCATGGGCGCCAAGGTCGAGGCCATGGTGGCCGCGAGCGTGCGGGCCTTCAACGCCCAGGACTGCGAGCAGGCCCAGCGCACCATGGAGCTCGATCACGACATCAACCGTCTGGAAGTGGAGATCGACGGCTTCTGCCTGAGCATCCTCGCCCGTCGCCAGCCGGTGGCTTCCGATCTGCGCTTCATCACCACCGCCCTCAAGCTGGTCACGGACCTGGAGCGCATCGGGGATCTCGCGGTCAATATCTGCGAGCGTGTGCTGGATCTGGCCTCGGATCCGCCCAGGCACCCCTGGCCGGATATCCTCAAGATGGCCGACACCGTGCAGGGCATGGTGCGCGATGCCCTCGACGCCTTCGTGGCCTCGGATTCCGCCAAGGCCCAGTGGGTGATCGAGCGGGATCGCAATGTGGACGCCAATTACGTCCAGATCTTCCACCAGACCCTGCTCGTGATGATGGAGGATCGCAGCGCCATCCAGCGGGGCATGGGCGTGCAGTCCATCGCCAAGTACCTGGAGCGCATCGGCGACCACGCCACCAACCTGGCGGAGATGGTGGTGTTCCTGACCCATGGCACCGATATCCGGCACCCGGAGAGCCTGGGGCCTGAAGCGGACTGAGTCGCGTTACAGGAAGGCGAGAACTACGGAGCATCCAGGGAACGAAGGCTGCCCTTTCCCTGGGCTCCGTGGTTCCGTTCCTGTGTACGGGTGCCACGTGTTCCCGTCCTGAATGCGTGGGTGCGCCCGCGGGTTCGTTGCAGAGGTGTCTCCGCCTTGTTGCCGAACCTGCACGGGGTCTTCACAGAGGGGCGGGAGGATGGAGGTGTCCCAGCGGAAGGCTGATTCAGGACATCCCACTTCCGGTCAAGGCCGGAGCTTATACGGAGGACTTTATGTCCAAGCGTCTTCGTCTGTTTACGGGCATAGCCCTGGTGCTGGCCGCTGTCTCCACGGCCCAGGCCCAGGACGTGAAGGTGGGGGGCGATGTGCAGGTCTGGTACACCCAGATGCTGGATAGCAACCTTCGCCAGAACACCGTGGCGAACTACTACAATCTGCGCTCCGAGTACAAGGAGAACGGCTTCAATATTCGCCGCGCCGAGATCAAGCTCTTCGGGAAGATCGTCGACGATGTGGAATACGAGGTGATGTTCGATCCCTCCATCAAGACCGACCCCAACGCCGAGCCCATGATCCTGCAGGACGCCTTCATCAAATACGCCTTCGCTCCCGGCTTCGACTTGAAGGTCGGCCAGTTCAAGACCCTTCAGACCATGGAGGGCAATATTTCTTCAACGGAGCTGCTCTTCGCGGAGCGCTCTCAGTTGGGCCGGGTCTTCGGCGATAAGCGCGATCGCGGTGCCATCGCCTCCTACGCCTTCGGCGATCCCAAGGGCTTCGGCGCCAAGTTCTCCCTGGGTGCCGTGAACGGCATGACCGATAGCGCCGCCAAGGGCAAGGTGGGCGACGCCAACGCCCAGAAGGACCTCATCGCCCGCCTGGATCTGAACATTGGGAAAGAACACAAGTTCGGCGTATACACGCTCCAGGGCACGACGGACGTCACCGACAAGACCGGCATCGCCATCGCTCCCGCCGTCCCCGGCGCGACGTGGCCCGGCGTCACCCAGCAGGCCATCTACGATAACAAGGACAAGACCACCAATATGGGCGCGTTCTACGAATTTCAGAACGAGGATTGGATCCTCAACGCTGAGTGCATCACAGGCCTCTTGGGCCGTCGTTTCCCAAGCCTGGGGACTGCGGTCAAGCGGGAGCACCTGGACCAGAAGTTCACGGGCTACTACGCCACCGTTGGCTACAAGATGGGCGCCCATACGATTCTGGCCCGCTACGATCTGCTGAACTACAACTGCGGCGACGACTGGTACACCGCCACCAGCCCTTACGTCAGCGCCGCCACGGACTACACGCCCAAGTTCACGGAGATCACCCTGGGCTACACCTACGCCTTCAAGCCCGAGAAGGTGAAGGCAGCCAATATCAAGGTGAACTACATCGCCCGCAACAAGAACTTCCTGAAGCCCAACGTCTCCCAGACCTCGGAGCAGGGCGGGGACACCCTGATGGTCGCCTTCCAGGTGGCCTTCTGAAATTGAATTGCAAAAATAATAAGACGAGGCGCCCAGTAGGGCGCTTCGTCTTACCCGAAGGGGCTTCGATCTGGATTGGAGGCCTACCCTTGGCTAGCGGACCCATCCCTTCAGCGGGTGCGCTGCTCCTCCAGGAGGGCGTCCAGCACCTTTTCCACGTATTCGGGCTGGATGCCCAGGGCGCGCAGCTTCCCCGCGCGATCGATGACGGCGTAGGTGGGCCACCACTGGACCTTCCAGGCCTCGGTGCAGGCCTTGGAGGCCCGGGCGTTGGGATACTCCGCCTTGAGTTGGCGTGCGGTCTCGGCCATCTTCTCCTCGCCCCGCCCGCTGCCACAGGCGCCGATGACCAATACACCCTTCCCAGCGTATTTCTTCAGGATCTCGTTGTTGTGGGGGATGGCCCGCTTGCAGGGACCGCACCAGGTGGCCCAGAAATCCACCACGACGATCTGGCCCTTCATGGCCTGGGGCTGCACTTCGCCGTTGATCCATCCGAAGAGCTCGAGCCTGGGCGCCATTTGGCCCAGCATGGGCCCATGGGCGGGCCAGCCCTTCTCGACCCAGTGGCCCTCCTTGGCCAGGAGGGCCACCTTGGGATTCTCGGCGTGGGCGGGCGAGAGCAGGGCTCCAGCCAAGGCGAAGGACAGGGGCAGAAGGCGCAGGTTCATGGGGACTCCTTGGATATCTTGATTTCAAGCATGTCAGAAGGGGGGATTTCGATGGAACGTTGGGACTCCGGTTGTCGGCTGGGGGATGCCCTGAAGAAGGCCCGAATGTCCCGCTGGGCTTGCTCTTCAGGGCCGCGCCCAGCTCTCCGCCGAGGCGGCGGCTTTCCTAAAGCACCTAGAACGGCGCGCGTTGGGGTGATCCCAAGACCAAGCCGCCTTCAATGGGGATCAAACAAATCCCGGTTCTCAAGGCCGCTCGCCTCGGGAAATGGCTCCAAGAGGCACTTCCCGAGCTGTTGCTCTAAGGTTTTTGCTCCCGCAAGGCCCTTCCTTGAAAGCACTCTGGTATTAGAACGCCACGGCCTTCAAGCCCTCGATGACGATATCAGCCACCTTCCTGAGCCCTGCCCGGTCCACGATGGCGGGGGTGTCCGTGGCCCTGTGGTGGTGGTCACCGGGGGCCACGAAGCGGTAGGCGGGGATCTTCTTGGCCAGGAAGGGCACGTCGTCACTGGCGCCCTGGCCGCCCCAGTCCACGGGCGTGAGGCGTCCCTCACGGATAGCTTGGCCGGCGAAGGCCTGCAGCAGCGGGTTGTCGTTCACGTTGCTGAGGGCGAGCTCCTTGCCGCCCACGTCGTCCAGCTGGACCATCAGCTTGGTGTCCTGGAGGGGCCAGAGGGGCGCCTGCTCCGCGTAGAACCGGGATCCGTAGAGGCCCTGTTCCTCCCCGCACCACAGGGCAAAGACTAGGGTGCGCTTGGGGCACAGGCCGGAGGTGGCGAGGGCCCGGGCGGCCTCCAGCAGCACTGCCGTGCCCGAGGCGTTGTCGGAGGCGCCGGGGAAGATACGGCCATCGGCCCCCATGCCCAGATGGTCATAGTGGGCGCCCAGGAGGACGACCTCCTTGGCCAGCTGGGGATCCCGGCCCTTCAGGATGCCGAAGACGTTCCGGCTCCGGGCCTCCCGGTTCATGCGCGCCCGGAGCAGGAGGTGGATCGACCGGCCCAGGATCTTCGGAGTGGGATCCGCTGTCAGGGCCTCCGTCGTCGTGCCCAGGATGGCCTCCACGGCGGCCTTCCGCAGGAAGACCCCGGGGAGATCCCCATGGAAGCGCTCGGGGTTGAGGGCCTGCGTGGGGCCCAGGGCCCGCACCACAGCCTCATCGCCCCGCTCCTCGATGCTCTTGGCCATGCTGCCGGTGGGCACCAGGATCACGGCCTTGGCCCCGTGGGCCCAGGCGGCGTGGAGCTTGGCGTCCAGGTAAGCCTGGGCCGTGGGAGCCCCCTTGGGCAGTCCCCACAGCAGCACCACGACCTTTCCCTTCGCGTCCACCTGGCCGTAGGGGCTGAAGCCCGGCGCATCCACGCCGTGCCCCAGGAAGACGAGCTCCCCCGTGACGTCTCCGGAACCGGAGTACTGGATCTCCCGGAATTCCGTGATGTAGGAGAAGCTCCTCAGCGGCGCGCCCTTGGCGTCCACCAGGGCCAGGGCGGTGGGGGAGAGGACCTCGTAGAGGGGGAAGCGCACCTCCTGGGTCTTCAGTTCCAGGGGCAGGCTTCCCATGGCCTTTTCGACCCAGGCTTCGGCGAGGCGACCGGATTCGCTGCCCGTCAGACGGCCCTTCATGGCTGGGCTGCTGAGTTCGGTGACGGTCTTCATCAGGGCTTCTGTGCGGTCCTCCGCCCCGGAGAGGGTCAGGGCCAGGCAAGGGACGAGCAGAGGGGTCAGGCGGAGGGGCATGGGATCTCCTTTTTGCATCGCATTGCGACGATGCATCCAGGCTACGGGGAAGAGCCCTGCTCCCGCGGAAACAACGCTGGGCGGGCTTCTCCCACCGCTAGGAAGTGGTTCCGGAGGGGCTCTCCGGTCAGACCATGGGCCGGTCGCCCTCCCAGGTGGTGAGCATCTGGGCAACCAGGGGCTGCATGCGCACCAGGGCCTCGTCGATATCGATGGCCTTGAGGTCCCGGTGGGTGATGAAGCGCAGGCTTGAACCCACGGGCAGCACCCGCACGCCTGCATCCTCCATCAGACTCAGGGAGAGCGGGATATCCACCACGGGCACCAGCAGGATATTGGTCTCGGGCTCCTGTACGTTGAAGCCCATGGCGCGGAGTCCCGCCGCGAGACGCGCGGCCTTGGCGTGGTCCTCGGGGAGTCTGGGGAGATAATCGAGCGCCACCAGACCCGCGGCAGCCACCACGCCGCCCTGGCGGACGCCGCCGCCGAGCATCTTGCGGAGGCGCCGGGCCTCTTCGATCGTCTCGCGGCTCCCGCAGAGCAGGGACCCCATGGGGGCCCCCAGGCCCTTGGAGAGGCAGACACTCACGGTATCCACGCCCCAGGCCAGATCGGCCGGGGAAGCGCCCGTGGAGGCGGCCGCGTGCCAGAGTCGGGCGCCGTCCAAGTGGACTTTGAGCTGCTTGGTCTGGGCCCCTTCCACCAGGGCGCGGTGTTCCGTGGCGCTGGTGCAAGTGCCTCCGGCGAAGTTGTGTGTGTTTTCCAGGCAGAGCAGCGTGGTCCTGAGCCCATAGTAGGGCCCCGGATTTCCCGCCGCGCGCATCACCTGCATGGGTGTGGGCTTGCCGGGGCCGCCCTCCCAGGCAAGAGCTTCCGGCATGCCTCCCGCCAGCCAGGCCGCCGTGCCCAGTTCCGAACCCAGAACGTGGGCCGCCATTGGTGCCAGGAAGCGATCTCCCCGCCGGAGGTGTAGCAGCATGGCGATGGCGTTAGCCATGCATCCCGTGGGCGTCCAGAGCGCCGCCTCCTGGCCGAGCAGCTCCGCCACCCGCCGTTCCAGGCGGTCCATGGTGGGATCGCGCTCCAGCACATCGTCGGCCACTTCCGCTGCCGCCATGGCGGCCCGCATCTCGGGAGTAGGGGCCGTGACCGTATCAGAACGGAAATCGAGAAGGCGCATGGGGACTCCGCAAAGGGTTTGAATTCCGGGTAATTGAAACATGGTTGATTATTTGGGTTTACAAAAACAAGTTTGCTATACAAACTTGTTTTTGTAAAGACGAACCGCCCATGTCTCGTGAGCCCGATCTCCAGCCCATCCTCAACCTGGACCGCATGGTCCACGAACCGGCGCGGTTGGCCATCCTCACGGTGCTTTCCGCGGCCGAGGAAGTGGAATTCCTCTTCCTCCAGCGGGTCACGGGCCTCAGCAAGGGCAATCTGTCGAGCCACACGCAGAAGCTGGAGGTCGCGGGCTACCTGGAGACGGTGAAGGCCTTCCGGGGACGCATTCCCGTCACGAGCTTTCGCATCACCCTGGAGGGCCGGGTGGCGCTGAAGGCCTATCACACGCAATTGCGGGCGCTCCTGCCCGAGGAGAAGACGCGATGAACGCGATGGAACTCTCCAAGCTCGAAACGCTGACCACGGATTACGCCGCCTTTCAGGCCCGCAAAAGTGGGCTGGCCACGGCTCTGGGCGGGTTCATGGCCCTGATGGAAGTCGTGGTGATCATGTACGTGGAAAAGTCCCGGTACGCGTGGATCTGGGGTGTGTGTGCGATGCCTTTGCTCTGGCTGGCTGCTAAGCCTCTGTTGGAACGCTGGCTTTATCGGGGGCTGGGGCAGGTGAAGGCGGCGCCCGATGTCGCCCAGGAACGCAGGCGATGGCTGTGGATATTGGGTCTGGCGCTCTTCCTGCTGGTCTTCCAAACCTGTTTCCTGATCGGATTCATTCGCTGGAACCTGGAGTGCTCCCAGTGTCCTGCCGAACTCAAGGAGCTGCCCCGCGTTATGGCGGAGCTCTGGCGCCCCTGGCTGCTGGGGGTGGCGCTCCCACTGCTCTACCTCGTGGCGGCTCCCTTCGGTCTCCGGGGGCCGGAGGAGGCGCGTGCCTACGCGGTGTTGGTGGCCCAGGCCTTGTTCTTCTTCCTGGAACTCTTCGGGGCTCATGGCGTCTGGCTGTACGGCACCTTCAACATTGGCTTGGCCCTGGCCTTTCTCCTGTTCCAGGTGGGCCTTCTGGTCTGGGCCGCCCTGGCCATGATCCGCGGCTGGAAGGAACACAGGGAATACCTGGCCCTGTTGAAGGCGGTGCCCGATGCGAAGGAGCCCGCATGAACGCCATCTCCAGCCGAGGCCTGACGCGCCACTTCGGTGCGGTAAAGGCCTTGGAGGATCTAAATCTTCAGGTGCCCCGAGGGGGCGTCAGCGCCTTCCTGGGGCCCAACGGCTCGGGCAAGACCACCACCATCCGCCTGCTGTTGGGGCTTCTGAAGCCCACCTCGGGCAGTTGCGAAGTGCTGGGTCGCCCTCCGGGGGATCTGGAGGCCCTCTCGCGCATCGGCGCCATGGTGGAGAATCCGAGTCTCTACCCTCATCTCACGGGCCGGGAGAACCTGGAGATCACGCGGCTCATAAGGGGATGTCCCCGGGGGAGCATCGACGAGGTGCTGGAGCTTGTGGGGCTGTGCGACGCGGCGGATCGCCCCTCCCAGGGCTATTCCCTGGGCATGAAGCAGCGCCTGGGTCTGGCGCTGGCCCTGCTGCACAAGCCGGAGTTGCTCATCCTCGACGAGCCCACCAATGGTCTCGACCCGGCGGGGATCCGGGAAATGCGCGAACTCATCCGGGATCTGCCCGTGCGCCTGGGGGTCACGATCTTCCTCAGTAGCCATCTGCTGGCCGAAGTGGAACAGCTGGCCGATCACGTGGTGATTCTCGCCCAGGGGCGCATGCGCTTCCAGGGCAGTCCCGCCGAACTCCGCGCCAAGGGGGAAACCCGGATGGAAGTGCTCTGCGGCGCGCCAGAGCGGGCTCTGGCCTGCCTGGCGGGTCTGGGCCTCGTGGGAGAGCAGGAGGGCGAGCGGATCCTCTTGAACGCGGAACGCACCCAGGCGCCGAGAGTGGCGGAAATGCTGGTGGGCGCAGGCATTCCCCTCTACGGCTTGGCCTTGAAGGAAGCCGGATTGGAAGATCTCTTTCTCACGCTCACGGAGGATCTGTGAAAGGTCTCATCGCGCTTCTCCGTGCGGAATTCCTCAAGCTGCGCCGCAGCCTGATCCTGGGCCTGGCCCTGCTCTTTCCCCTGGGGCTGCTCGTCGTCTCCATCCTGGTGGGCGCCCTCGTGATGGAACCCGGGCAGGGGGCCAGCTGGCGCCAATGGATGAGTTTCAGCCTGGTCCCCTGGGCCTACTTCCTGCTGCCCCTGCTGGTCTGTCTCCTGGCCACGCTGCTGGCGAGCCTGGAGCACCAGAACCACCAGTGGAAGCACCTATTCGCGCTGCCTGTGGCTCGCTGGAAACATCTCGCCGCCAAGCAACTGGCCCTTGGAATGCTGCTCCTGCTCTCGCACCTGCTCCTGCTGGTGGGCTTCTTTTTGGGTTCTTCACGTTTTTCCGGGGAAGGCCGCACGGATCTTAAGGAAGAAGTAGCCCTCATCCCGGTAGCCGTAGGCGATGCGCTTGAGGACTTTGATCTTGTTGTTGATCCCTTCCTGGACGCTGGTATTGAGCGGCCAGCGGCAATGGGAGAGGATTCCGTCGATCCGCTGGGCGAGATTCTTGGCGAACTTCACGAGGGGCTGGAGTCCACTTGAGGTGGCGAGTTCCATCCAGTTCTCCCAGGCCTTCAGAGCCCAGCCCTCCCGCGTGTAGCGCCACAGTGCCTTCAGGGCGTCTTTCAGCACGTAGGCGGTCATCAGAGGCTGGTTCGCGTCCAATAACTCGTTGAGGCGGACTTTGGCATCCCGATTCGGCAGGTTCTCCCAATTGCCCAGCAGGAGCCACTTCGCGCCCTTGACGAGCTCCCGCGAGGCCTTGTCGTGCCGGTATCGATTGGCCTCATCCACCCGGATCCGGTCGATGACGTCATGGCCGTACTTTGCCACGACATGAAACTGGTCGTAGACGATCTCGGCGTTGGGACAGCGCGCCCGGACTTCGCCTTCGAAGGCCGCCGACATGTCTATGCCCACGGCCTGGATCCGTTTGCAGCCCTTCTTCCCGATCAGATCGAAGAACGGGCGGATGTCCTCGCGGCCACGCCCTTTCCCGACCCAGAGCACGCGACGCGTTTCCGCATCCGTGATGACCGTGGCATAGCTCTGTCCCTTGTGGATGGCGAATTCGTCCATCAGAAGAAGCCTCGCCTTGCTCAGCTTCACGGGCCCAAGTTCTCGGTCCAGGTAAGCCTTGTCGATCGCCTTCACCGTGCCCCAGTGCAGGTCATAGTGCTCCGCGACCTGTTTGATGGGCATGACCTTGCAAAGCCGCGCCACGCTCGCGGCAAGCCGGTTCGTGATCCGGGCATGGGGCTCCAACCAGTCCAGGGCTTCCAGCTTCGGGCCGCACCGGGGGCAGGCTACTCGAGCCCGCCACACCACTAGGACTGTGTCGGCGTCGAACAGCGGAAGGTCGCGGATCTCCCGCTCTGACCAGTCGTGGACGCTCCGCACGAAATGCCCACAACCGCTGCACTTCCGGGGATGATCGCCGAACCCAAGCAACTCGATCCACACCTCGGCCCGCGGCCCCTTCACCCCGGCTTCGAAGCGCTCCACGATTCCGACGCGTTGCCCTTTCCACCCGCCCAAGCGGGACATAAGCTCTTTGGTAGGCAGTGGCGGCCTCCTTCATCTCGAGTTCTCGACAAACCCAAGATGCCTGAAATCCGCCACTGCCGACCTACTTCACGCAAATCCGCGAAGAACCTCTTTTTGGGTGGATGGGCGCTGCGTCTGGCCCGGCCCGCCCTGCACCTGGAGGCGCCCAGTTTGTTCCTGGCGGCAACGCTTGTTGGAATGCTCTGGGCGGCCAGCTGGGCCCTGGCCAGTGCCCACACTTGGCTCGCGTTCCGATTTTCGAATATGGGCGTGAATCTGGGCCTGGGCATCACAGGCGTGGCGCTCATCGCCGTGGTGAGCAATCGGCCTGCCCTGGCCAGATGCTTCCCCTGGGCCATGCCATGCATGGGGCTGACGGATTGGATGGGACCGCACACGCCTTCTGCGTGGTGGGTCGTGGGAATCTCTGTAGGTATCGGCACGCTGCTCATGGCGCTGGCCTGTTGGGACGCGGGGGGGCGGGCTGAGGAGGCCTTCTGAGGCCAGACCCTGGTGGGTGCCGTCGCGCTCTCTGGCACACTGTTGCTTTAGGCTGGAGCCTCCATGAATCTGTTGCATGCCATCCTGCTCGGCCTCGTCCAGGGCCTCACGGAGTTCCTGCCGGTCTCCTCCACGGCCCATCTCACGATGGTGGAAAACCTGATGCTGGGCCGCAGCATGCCTCTGGCCTTTGATGTGCTGCTGCACGTGGGTACGCTGTTGGCGCTCTGCGTGTATTTCCGGAAGGAGATCGCCCAGGTCTTGCGAGGCCTCGTCGGCAGGGATCTGGAGGGGCGGCGCCTGGCCCTCTGGCTCTTCATCGCCATGATCCCCACGGGCATCTTCGGCATGCTCACCCGGCACATGAAGGAGACGGCCAAGGATCACATCTGGATCTATGGCGTCTGCCTGCTGCTGACGGCGGGGATGCTCTGGGTGGCCAACGAGCTTTCCAAGAAGCGGGCAGGGCGGGATATCACTGGTATGAACGCGCTGGACGCGCTGGCCATCGGCTCTATCCAGGGGTTGGGGGGCGGCTTCGGCCTCTCCCGCAGCGGTTCCACCCTCGCCATGGGGGCCTTCCGGGGCCTGGCGCTGCCGGCCTCCACCCGCTTCAGCTTCCTGCTGGGCATCCCCACCATCGCTGCGGCCGCTCTCGTGGAGGGGCGGAAGCTGGTGAAGCCCCTCTTCCTAGGGCAACCGCTGAATGCGGAAATGGCCTTCCCTGCGGGTTCGGCCCATCCGGCCCTGTTCTGCGCGGTGGGTGTGCTGGTCTCGGCCCTCTCCGGGTATCTGGCCATCGGGCTGCTGGATCGCTTCACTCGCAAGCCGAAGCTGGGAGGCTTCGCCATCTACTGTCTTGGCGCCGGGGCTGTGCTGCTCTTCCTGGGCCTCCGTCATTAGGTCCTGGGACCTTCCGCTGAGCCCTTCCCAACCTTCCATTCACCGGTCCTGGGCTCCGGCTCGTCCTGGTCGAAGGGGAGTCCAGGCGCGCTGGGTTAGACTTCCCCTGTAGTTTCCCAGGAGGCGCACATGATCCAGCTCATGGATGTGCACAAGACATTCACCGTCAAGGACAAGAAGACCCGGGCCAAGAAGCGGATCGAGGCCGTCAAGGGCCTCTCCCTCACCGTCAAGCCTGGCGAGATCTACGGCCTGCTGGGGCCCAATGGGGCCGGCAAGTCCACGACCCTGCGGATGATCGCCGGGCTCATGCAGGCCGATCAGGGCAGGATCGAGATTTGCGGCATCGATAACCGCCTGGAGCCCGAGAAGGCCAGGAGTCTGGTGGGCTACCTATCCACGGACCTGAACGTCTACGCCCGCTTCACCCCCCGGGAACTATTGCGCCTCTTCGGCGAATTCCAAGGGGTGGAGGCCAAGGTGGCCGAGCGCCGCGGGCTTCACCTCCTGGAGAAGCTCCAACTCCTGGACTTCGCCGATGTTCGAATGGAGGGCTTCTCTAGCGGGCAGAAGCAGAAGGTCTCCATCGCCCGGGCCCTGCTGCACGATCCCAAGGTGGTGATCTTCGATGAACCGACGACGGGCTTGGATGTGCTCACGGCCAAGACCGTGCTGGATCTGCTGCGGATCATGCGCTCCGAAGGCCGCTCGGTCATCGTCTCCACCCACGTGATGCCCATGGTCGATGAGATCTGTGATCGTGTCGGCATCATCTTCGATGGCGCCCTGCATGGAGATGCGGCGCCCAAACAGATCCTGGAATCCTGGAACGCGAAGAGCCTCGACGAGGTCTTCTTCAAGCTGGCCGCCCAGAGCGCGGTGGAGGTCTAGATGCGCGGAGCCCTGCTCGTCTGCAAAAAAGAGTTCATGGAACTCTCCAAGGATCGGAAGACGATGTTCTTCACCTTCCTGATGCCCTTCATTCTCTACCCGCTGCTCTTCGGCATGCTGGGCAAGCTGATCCAGAACGATTCCGCCAACCGGAAGGGCAAGCCCAGCCGCATCCTGCTGGTGGACCCGGCTCATGTCATGGAACCCATCCTGAAGGCCGATGCCAAGGCCTTCCAGATCGTGCCCGCACCCGCCGGGGATATCCAACAGGCCATCCGCGACCAGAAGCTGGAGATGAAGCTGGAGGTGGGATCCGAGGCCGCCTTCCAGCTCCAGTCCCATCAGACCTTCAGCCTCCATGCCATCTATGACAAGAGCGATGATTCCTCGAGCCTCGCCCTGAAGCGGCTCAAGGAGGTCATGGAGAAGCAGAATACCACCTGGGTGCAGTCCCGCCTGAGCGCCATGGGGGCTTCCCAGGAACTCGCCGTGCCTTCCCGCGTCCAGGCCACCGATGCCGCAACCCCCGGCCTCGAGGTGGGCAAGGCCCTGGGCGCCTTCCTGCCCTACATGATCATGCTGATGATGTTCGGGGGGTCCATGCAGCACGGCATCTACGCCACCGCCGGTGAAAAGGAGCGGGGCACGCTGCTGAGCCTTCTCTCCACGAGCCTGCCCCGCAACCAGATCATCTGGGGCAAGCTCATCTACGTATTCTCCATCGGCCTCATCTCGGCCCTGATCAATGTGGCGAGCATGGGCCTCTCCATGGGCCTGATGACCTCCCAGATCGGCGCCCAGGCCGCGGCGGGGGAACCCGGATTGGGCGCCCTCTCGGCCATCGCCAGCCCCCTGATCCTGACCCTGACCTTCCTCCTGATGATTCCCCTGGGTCTGCTCTTCGCCAATTTCATCGTGCTCATGGGCACCCAGGCCAAGAACACGGTGGAAGCCGGCACCGCCATGATGCCGGGCTTCGTGGTGGTGCTGGTGGCGGCCATGTTTTCCATGGCGCCTGGCATCGAGAAGATGGCCTGGCTGCCCTATGTGCCCATCCTCAACGTGAGCCTGGCGGTGCGCAAGATGTTCAGCCAGCAGGGCAATGCCCTGGAATACGCCATCGCCTTCCTGATGACCCTGGGGCTGGCCGGAATCCTGACTTGGCTGGCTACGCGCCTGCTGAACCGCGAATCCGCCCTTTTCAAGGTATAGTTGGAGAGCACTGAAACTGAGGTACGAGCATGGCAACGAAAGCGAAATCCTCCGTGACCCCGAACTCAGATCCCGCGAAGGGGCAGGAGAACCCGCTGAACGGAAAGCTGACTGCGGCCCTGGAGCTTTTCTATGGGAAGAAGCTGAAGGAGGCTGCCGTCGCCCTGAGCGCCCTCCTGCCCGAGGCTCGGACCACCGGGAACTTCGGCATGATCCGCACGATCAACACGACCCTCACCGCCCTCGAGGCCCGGGGCCTCAAGGCTGAAGACGACCCGGAAGTGCCCGCCATTGAGGCGACCCTGCATCTCAACCTCAAGGAGGGACAGGCCGCCCTGGATATCTTGGAGACGGCCCTCAAGAGCGACGGGGCCAATCCCCGCCTCAATTTCCTGAAGGCCACCGCGCTGGCCCAGCTCGGGAAGGTCGAATTGGCCGCCGAAGCCCTGGGGAAGGCCATCGCCGCCGATCCTGGTGTCCAGGTGCTCTTCCGTCTGGAACCCGATTTCGATAGTGTGCGCTGCGGAGCTGCCTTCGCGGCCTTCGAAAGGGACTAGTTGATCGGTCCTCGTGGCCTCCATGCGGACCAGCCCCTGCGGGTGGCAGCCATCGGGGGAGGGACGGGGCTTGCCGCCCTGCTGAGGGCCCTGAAGCCCGAGGCGGGGCGCAACCGCGACCCCTGGCGTCTGACGGGCATCGTCACCGTTTCCGATAACGGGGGCAGTTCGGGTCGGCTCCGGGCCGAGCTGGGAGGCATCCCGCCGGGAGACCTGCGCAATTGCCTCTCGGCCCTCACCCGGGAGGAATCGGTCCTTTCCGAGCTCCTCAACTACCGCTTCAAGGGGGAGGGCTCCCTGGCGGGGCATTCCCTGGGCAATCTGATGCTGTTGGCCCTGGCCGATATCACCGGCGATTGGGTGCGGGCCATCCGCCAGCTCTCCGGGGTATTGGTGACGGCGGGACGGCTCTTCCCTTCGACCGTGGTGCCCGTCATCCTCCGCGCCGAGGATATGGAGGGCCGACTCTATGAGGGTGAAACCGCCGTCAATGACTCCCACCCCCCGATGGCGCGGCTCTGGCTGGAACCCCGGGATGCCGAGCCCCTGCCCGAGGCCGTGCTGGCGATCCTTCAGGCCGACCTGATCCTGTTGGCTCCGGGCAGCCTCTACACTTCAACCATCCCCAATCTGCTCATCCCCGAACTCCAGCAGACTCTTGCCCGCTCGGAAGCCCCCATCGTCTACGTGGCCAACCTCATGACCGAACCCGGCGAGAGCGCGGGTCTCGATCTGGAGGCCCACATCGCGAGCATCCAGGCCTTCGGAGGCCTGGGCCTAGCCGCCGTCATCGCCAATAGCGCCATCCTCCCGGCCCCCCTGTTGCAACGCTACCGGGAGGAAGGGGGGGCCCCCCTCCTCCCCAGTGGAGACCGTGTCTGCGGCGTGCCCCTCTTCGCCCAGCCCGTGTTGGATCCCGAGGAGCCCCTCGCCCGGCATCACCCCACGCTGCTCAATCAGGCGCTGCGGGATGTCATCGAGTCATTATGAGTTGGTCGCATCTTCAGTGGTGGCGGGCCTGTGCCGATGAGTCTATGCTGCACCAGAGGGGATCCCGGAGCTCAAGGTCCGGCAACCTGAAGTGAGCGGACGGGGAGTTCCTGGATGGGATTGAAGGGTGACTTGGCCACCATGGGACTGGAGGACATCTTCCAGTGGTTGGCGGTGGGGAAGAAGACCGGGATCCTGGAGCTCAATGGGTTCCAGCACACCAAGCGCGTTTCCTTCCACGAAGGGCGGATAACGGGGGTGGTCTCCACCGATCCCAGGGAATACCTGGGCCAGTACCTGCTGGCCTTCAACCGCATCACGGAAGAACAGCTCCGGGAGGCGCTGGCCACCCAGGAGGACGAGAATCAGCTCCTGGGGCGGATCCTGGTGAGCCGCCAGCTCATCACCGAAGCGGAGATCCGCCGCATCGTCCAGTTGAAGGTGGACGAATCGATCTTCGATGTCTTCCTGTGGGAGGTCGGGAACTTCGAATTCCTGGACGGGGCGCTGCCGCCCCAGAAGGCCGTCCTGCTGCAACTGGATGTCACGGGCATCGTGCTGGAGGGCGCCCGCCGGGTGGATGAGTGGAAGCGGATCCGGAAGATCATCAAGGGGGGGGACGCCGTCCTCGGTGCGGTTTCGGAAGCCATCGCGGAGATGCTGCCCCTGGCGGCCGAGGATGCCGATGTCCTCTCCCGGCTCGATGGGATCAAGACCATCGACCAGCTCATCATCGAAATGCGCGCCACGGATTTCAAGATCCACAAGCTGCTCTTCGATCTGCACGAGCGGGGCATGGTCCGTATCCTCCATCCGGGCGGAAGGCTGGGCGAGCGCAGTAGCCTTCAGCTCCAGCGGGCCCGGCAGCTGGTGGAGAAGCAGAAGCTCCAGGAGGCTCAATCGGAGCTGAGGCTCCTCCTGGAGGAACAGCCTCGGCTTCAGGAAGCCACCCGCATGCTCGAGGTCGTGGAGCACCTGCTCGAGGATGTGAATATCGATGAGACCCAGGTGCCCGAATTGGCCGTCAGCATCGAGGAACTCATGCAGGCCCAGCTGGGTCCCAACGAGGCCTTCTTGGCCACCCGGGTCAACGGGGTCTGGAGCATCAAGGACATCATCTCCATTTCGCCCTTCGCCGCCGATGAGTGCCTGACCATCTTCGCCAAGCTGCTCAAACGTGGGATTCTCAAAGTGCAAAAACCCTTTCCGGAAGGGACCCAGTCCGGTCTGCGACGTTTCTAGTGTCCCTTCCTTTCGACCGGAGAACACCCATGTCCGCATTTGTTTCCTGGTTCCTCGCCCCCCTGATCGCACTCTCCCCCGCTTTTGGGGGCGTGGCTCCCAAGCCCAAGGCTCTCAGCCCGGTGCAGCTTCAGGCCCAGGTGAAGAAGCTCACTGCGGAGCGGGATGAACTCAAGGAACGCCTGGGGGCAACGGAAAACCTCCAGCAGGACCTGGTCGCGGCCCAGAAGGGGCGGGACCTGGCGCGGCAGGAACTCCAGGCCTGTCGGAAGGACCTGGAGCAGATCCAGGCCTCCTTCAACGAGAACCAGTCCAGCGGGGATGCCTTCCTGAAGGATCTCCAAAAGGCCAAGGAGGATGCCGCGGCCCTGCAGGCCGAGAACGAGAAACTCCGCAAACAGGCGGAGGCTCTTGAAGCCAAGCGGGAAGCGGACGCGCCGGAGGGCGTGCCCGTCTCCATCGGCCCGGAGATCCAGCCCGCCATCCCCATGAACCTGAAGAGGGTGACCCCGGGGGTGAGGAAGGTGGACCGGGGCGTGGTGGTGGTCAATGTGCTGGTGAGCGAGAACGGTGAAGTGCTCGCCACGCGCCTGCTGCAGGGGCTACCCGGGAAGAACGAATGGATCGATAAGGCCAACGAGGCCTGCGTGGAAGCCGCTAAGCGCTTGGTCTTCGACCCCGCCCGGGGCTCGGATGGCAAGACCAAGGTGCGCGTCTGGCAGGGCGTGGGATTCCTGCTGGATTGATGTTTCCCTACTCCTGGACCTTGCAGCAGACATCACCCTTGGCCCTGGCCTGACAGGCCAGGCGCTGATCGGGCGAGGCCTTGAGGATCCCCAGCACGCGGGCCTCGGCCTCGCCTATTTCCGAGAGGTGCTCGGCGCCCTCCTCGACGGTGACCCTGCAGGCGCCACAGCGGGCATGGCCGCCGCAGCGATGATTGACTTCCACGCCTCCTTTAGCAGCTGCCGACAGGAGCGTAGACTCCTGCTCCAACTCGATCTCCGTGGGGGTGTTGCGGTGAAAGGTGATCTTGAACATGAGTGTCCTTGGATGAAATCGGCTTCTAGCCTCGATCTTTCCAGTCTACCTCGTGAATTCCTGGGCCTGAGCGAGTACTCTGGAGAATGGCCCCTGCACCGAGTATCCCATGCGGGACGAGGAGACGCGGATGTGGCATGTCCAACACACGCTGGAGACCACGACCTCACCAGAATCCATCTGGCGCTGCTGGATGGATGTGGCTGGGTGGCCGGGCTGGGATGAGGGCCTCGAGTGGGCCACGATCCAGGGCCCGGTGACTGTGGGCAGTTCCGGCGCCATCAAGTGGTGCGGCGGAGAGCGGGTGCCCTTTCGGGTGGTGGAGTTGGTGGAGGGCCGCAGCTTCACATGCCTCGTGCGCACCTTGGGCTCGAATCTCATCTTCGTGCACAGCCTTGAACCCTCCAGCCTGGGCACCAAGCTTACCCACCGCGTGGAATCGCGCGGAATCATGGCCTGGTACCTGGGGCTGACCCTTGGGCGCCGCCTGCGGGAGAGCGTTCCCATCGCCGCGCGCAAGCTCGCGCACATGGCTGAAAAGCATTAAAAACCAGGGGCCGTTCCCTTGGGGCGGCGCACGTCTCCAAAGACTTCCAGCCGGGTAAGAGCCGGGCCACCAAGTATTTCCTGCAGCTTGGATGGATGCGACTAAACTGGACCCAGAGTCGTTAGCTTAGTGCTAGAGCAGCCGGCCCTTTACCGGCAAGACCCCCGGTTCAACTCCGGGGACGGCTCACCAATCCGTGGGGCCAGCGCAGCCGGGGTTCCAGGCTGGCCATGAGGGCCAGTGTGGCCCAGGGCAGGGCGAGATGCTTCAGGGGGCCTGAGCGGGGGCCGCGATAGGCGAAGTAGGTCGGTTCCCAGGTGGCGATCTGGAACCGTTTCCGGAAGAGATCCTGCCCCTGGGCGTTGTAGAACCAGCGGCTGAGGGTCCGGGTGGCCGCCAGCCAGAATCCTCCGGAACTCTGGCCCAGGGCGGCCCTTTCGGGCTTGCGCTGCAAGACCAGGCCCAGGCTCACGCGTTCCGCCCCGTCCTGATGCAGGCGCTCCATGGAGGCCAGGGTGATGAGTTCCTGCGCCCCTCGGCAGGCATCCTTCCGGTAGACGAGGTCCTCGAGGTAGTAGCAGACGCCGATGCGGATCGGCGTGGCCACCAGGACGGCCTCCAGGCGCCCATTCCGGCGGACCCAGAAGAATCGCCGTCCGGGGATATCGGCGAAGGGATTCGTGCCCAGGATGCCCCCCTCCATCGAGAGGATGGACAGGCCTCGCCATTCCTCGAAGACCGCTTCGATTTCAAGGCGATCGGCCTGGAGGGCTTCGGGGCTCCATTCACCGGTTTCGCATCCCGAGCGCAGGGCCTGGTTCCGCGCGGCCCGGATGCCCTTCCCGCGGTTGCCTCTGGGCTGGAAGTCTGAGAGATCCACCCAGGGCTCCTCGCCGAGCTTGAAGACGGCATATCCACGGGCGGCCAGGATCTGGGCCACCGGGCCCGTGATGGAGGCCAGTACCACGCAATCGGAGCCATGGGCCTGGTCGAAGGCTTGGAGGGCCTGGGCCGGATCCTCATCCACCAGCAGCGGGTCGCAGGTCATCATCACGCACCCGAGGCGGCGTTTCAGGGGAAACAGGGTCCCGCCCTCGGTGCTGAAGAAGAGATGCGGGGTCAGGAGGGTCACGGGATGGTTGCTATGGGTGGCATGAAGGGACAGGCATTCCCGGAAAGTCCCTTCACTGGCGTAAGGCATGTGTCCTCGGTCCGTGGATTGGGAGGCAGTGCCAAAGCCCTTGGCGTCTGCCCCCGCCCATTAAGTAGACCACATTCAGACGAAGGGCAGCATGCGCGTAAGGGCTTCCCGGAAGATGAGTTCCGGCCCCAGCAGGCTGAGGACGAGATAGGCGTCCGAGCCCAGATCGAAGTAGTGCCCAGGCTGCACCAGCACCCTCGCCTCCCGCAGCAGGCGCAGGGCGCAGGCCTCGTCGGAGTCCAGGGCGGGACGCCGCAGCAGGACGGACCAGCCGCCCTCCACGGGGAGCCTGGAGAGGTGTGGAAAGGCCTGAAGCCGTGCGTCCAGGGTGGCGAGGTTGCTCCGGAGACGGGCGAGGAGTTGGTGCTGGATGCCCGGGGCCAGGCTTAAGAGCTCCGGGGCTGCGGCCTGGGCCGGGGCCCCGGCGGAGAGGAACTGATCGGCGATGAAGGCCAGGGGCTCCAGTAGGGCTTTGGCCCCGAGGCCCCGGGCGATGATCCAGCCCAGCTTGATCTGGGGTAGGGCGGCCACCTTCGAAAGTCCCGAGAGCACGAAGAGGGGGCAGGGGGGAGTCCAGTCCTCCAAGGCGGTGGCCAGGCGGTCTGGCGAGGGCTCTAGGGAATAGTCGGCGAAGACCTCATCGACGATGAGGGCCAGGCCCCTGCGCGCGCAGAGGGCCTCGAGAGCTTCCCATTCGCCCTTGGACAGGAAATGTCCCGTGGGGTTATTGGGGTTCACCACCACGATGGCCCGGGTGCGGGGCCCGCAGGCCGAGTCGAGGGCGCCCAGATCCAGATGCCAGCGATCCGCGTAGTAGGCGGGCACCGATCTCGCTTCCAGGCCCTCCAGTCGCGCCAGCCACTCGAAGAGGGGATAGCTGGGGGAGGGCACCAGGATCTCGTCCCCGGGGTCTCCCAGGAGCTTGAAGAGCCAGGAATAGGCCTCCGACGTGGAGGCCGTGAGCACCAGATCCTCAAGGGCCACCCCGTGGCCGTGCCAGGCGGCGATGGCCTCCCGGGCCCGCCTCGACCCTTGGGCATCCGGAGCGTAGCCCAGCACGCCCGTCCCGCCCAGGGCTTCGCGAATGGCCTCTTCCGGGTATTCGAAGCCGCAGCCCGTGGGGTTGGAGACCGTCAGATCCAGCCAGGACGCACCCGCCTCCCTCAATCGTTCCAGCTCCGCACTGAGGGCGTTGGGCTGGAAGGACGGGGGGAGGCGGGAGGACGTGCGCATGGATTCAGGATGGCAGGGAGAAGCCGAGGCAAAAAGCATCGCGCCCCCAAAGGGGCGCGATGGTGGGTGATTCAGGCAATGTGAACTACTGGATCTGGAAATCATCCAGGTTGAGCTGAATCGTTGAAGTTGCGTCGGTCTGGACCCTGAAGAGCACGGACCCTGTGAGATTGACGGGGAAAGTCGTCGTGGTCAGAGTGTGGGAGGTCGTTGTGACGTTAGTCCCGGCCTGAGTCCAAGCCCCGCCATTGATAGAATAATAGAGGCCCCACACGGCAGAACCAGTGCTGGTGCCGTAAAGTGCATGGGACAGATTGACGGTTGTGGGATTGGTCACGGGGAATGTCATGGCGAGTGATCCTGCGACCTTTTTCTGGAACCGGACGGCCTGGGTACCATTCTTGATGTCGGCCGTATCCTTTCCAAGCAAGGCTTGAGTGAAGGTCCATGTCCCACTCTTCAGATCCGTGTTCCCGGCCGTGGTGTAGGATGCCCGCGATCCTTGTTCAAAGGTCTCGTTGAGCAGGTAGTTCGGCGTGGCAATCACAGTGAGGGTGAAACTCTGGGTCGAAGAAAGTCCTGCCGCATTGATGGCTGTAACAGTGACTTTTGAAGTGCCCAGGGAGCTCGCGATGGGCTTGAGATCCAATGTGCAGGTGCCATTTGTATTTTTTACGACGAGAGAATCCGCCAGTACGCTGGGGGTATCAGAAGTCGCCGTGACATTAATGGAACTGGCCACGGTGGCGTCATCCGTAACGGTGAAAGTGATGGTCTTGGTGGTCGTGTCATTGGTGCTTGTGTCGGCGATCAGGGAGATGGATGGGGCGCTGGGAATGTCACTGATGATTGTGATCCTTCGGCTGACGGTGTTGGAAACGTCGGCCCCATCCGTGGCCGTAAAGGTGACCGTGTAATCGCCAGGAGTCGCGTAAACATGTGTCGTGTTTGGGGTGTTATCCGTTGTACCGTCACCGAATGTCCAAGTGGTGGAGGCGATGGTTGAGGCTGTGCCTGTCCCACTGGTAGTGGCTTGGCCGATGAACTTGATGCCCTGGTTGATTGTTCCGGTCTTGACCTTCACCGTCGTGAGTGGGAGCCCCAGGTTGTAGGTGGAATCCCAGGACGGCTCAATGATGTGGACATTGGGCTTGCCGATGCCGTTTTCCAGAGTGGTGCCCCAGCCTCTCACGTCCACCGTGGATGTGAACTCGGCGGACAGGGGAGAGGCGGGCGAGGGGAAGAACGTGAGCCCCGTGAGTGCCTGCACCCGATCGACGGTGGTGACGTACTTCCAGCAATCGGCCAGGGTCAGGTTGCGATATGCCGGGGTGGAAAGGGTGGCGTCCCAGATGGTGGTGCTGTGAGGCGTGATCAGGGCGAGCACCTTGGGGGTACCCACGGGGCCACCCGCGGTCTCGGTTTCCCGCACGATGACGTTGTAGAAGGCCGATGGAACTGGGATGCTGCGGATACCGATGGGTGATACCACCGCTTCGGCAAAGATGGGACCCGTGTAGACCCAGACGCGCCCGAAGGAGTTGGTGAAGGAGGTGGAACTGATTCCCCCGTTGATGGCATCCGCCAGTTGCACCCAAACGCCTCCATTGAGGACCTGGGTCTGAGGACACATATTGGTCATGAACATCGTGGAATTGCCGGCGGCCTGGCCGAAGCGGTTCGCGAGATCTGCGTAGCCCGTCTGATGGCCGCGGCTGTACCCGGTTCCGGTGTAGGCGCTGGCATCCAGGGGCGTGCCCAGCGTGATGTGGTCATCGGTGGGATAGGCGTTGGTTCCATCCGGTCGTGACTGGGTAAAGTTGCCCATAATGGGGAAGAAGCAGGCGGCGGACCAGGCGGGGTTCAGCACGGTGGAATCGTACCCGTAGCGGAAGGATCCCAAGGCGGTATCGGCGGGTGCCGAGAGGTAATAGGATCCGTGCACTTCGTAGAGATGGGCGGGGTCGAGATTCTGGAGAGGATCCCCGGCGTAGACAGGCTTGGGGGCCTTGACCG
This sequence comes from uncultured Holophaga sp., assembly GCA_963664825.1. Taxonomy (GTDB): domain Bacteria; phylum Acidobacteriota; class Holophagae; order Holophagales; family Holophagaceae; genus JAYREN01. The sequence continues at coordinate 185,829 of OY761614.1, read as the reverse complement.
CCAGCGTGGCAGTGCTGCTGGTGAGGGTCGTCACGCCATCGGTTACGGTCACCCTGTAAGCATCAGCCACATGCCGCAGATCCGTGGCGGTGATGGTTAGTGTGGGTTTGTCTTGATAAGTGAACGCTATATCAGCCGCCGTATCACTGACATCACCGGGGGTCTTCCTTTCCCTCGTCCAGGTGTAGTGAAGGGCGTTCCGATTGCCTCCGGTGGTCTGGACGGTAAAGGTCGCGCCATCCGGGACGGTGACTTCGGTGGAGGCCAGATCCTGCGCGATCGTTAACGTCGCTTCGGTGACAACGAGTACGGCCGGATCGCTCGTCGCGATGGCTGTCGTGCCGAACAATGTGTTCGTGACGACGACGGTGTAGCTGCCCGCGTCCGAGAGGGCGACAGGGTTCAGGGTCAGGCTGCTGTTGATACTGGCAACAGGGGTGGTGCCCTTCATCCATAGGTAGGAGAGGGTGCCACCATCTGGGCTGGTTGCGTCCACGCTGAAGAAGGCGCTGGCGCCTTCCGTGACTGTGAGCGTTGGCGTGGGCTGGGCTCTAATGATGGGCGCACTAGCCTGGGGAACTGTAACGGTGAGTACAGACGCATCGCTTGTGGCGATGGCTGCTGTGCCGTTCAGTGTGTTTGTGACGACAACGGTGTAGCTGCCCGCGTCCGAGAGGGCGACTGGATTCAGAGTCAGGCTGCTGTTGTTACCACCAACAGGGGTGGTTCCCTTCATCCACTGGTAGGAGAGGGTGCCGCCATCTGGGCTGGTTGCGCTCACGCTGATAGAGGCGCTGGTCCCCACAAGTGCGGTCTGTGTTGCCGTGGGCTGGGTGGTGATGGTGGGCGCACTGGCCTTCGCGTTGACGGTGAGCACGGCAGAGTTGCTGGTGGTGCTGGCGGCGGTGCCGTTCAATGTGTTTGTGACGACGACGGTATAGCTGCCAGCGTCCGTGAGTGCGACGGGATTAATGGCGAGGTCGCTGGTGGTTTTGCCGGTCAGGGCGGTGGTGCCCTTCATCCACTGGTAGGAGAGGGTGCCGCCATCCGGGCTGGTCGCGGTCACGCTGAAGGAGGCGCTGGCGCCTTCCGTGACAGTGCGTGCTGGCATGGGTTGGGTCGTGATGGTGGGTGCGGCGGCCTTGACGCTCTGTGCCACTGCCTTGGATCCGCCTCCGCCTCCGCATGCGAGTGTCAGCCCCAGGGATAGGGCGCACACAAGCGCAAGGCCCATGTGGGCCGTGAGTTTCCTAAAGGACATGCCTGCCTCCAGTGTGGTAAATTTATCTACTCGAGAGAAAAAAATGATTCAAACCTTTCCGATTCTAGACCGGTATTTGTTGGAATTTTGAAACATCGTTTTTTTCTTATTTTGTGAGCCACAGGTTCTGTCGTCATACTCTTTCCGAATCCCTTTTCTGGAGGCTGCCATGGCCCGCGTTCCCAAGGTCGCCGTCCTTCTGGCAGGGTGTGGGCATGGGGATGGGGCGGAGATCCGCGAAGCGGTCTTTACCTTGCTGGCCTTGGATCAGCATGGGGCCGAGTACCAGTGCCTCGCGCCGGACGCCCCCCAGGCGGGCGTGCTGAACCATGCCACGGGGCAGGTCGTGGCTGGAGGGGCGCGCAATATCCTGGAGGAAGCGAGCCGCATCGCGCGGGCGGGGAAATGCCTGGATCTGGCCCAAGCCCAACCCTCGGACTACGATGCCCTGCTGCTTCCGGGCGGGTTGGGCGTCGCCAAGAATCTCTGCGACTTCGCGTCCCGGGGGGCGGAGGCCGAGGTGCGCCCGGAGGTAGCCGCCTTCATCCAGGGCTTCTTCCAGGCTGGGAAGCCCGTGGGGGCCATCTGCATCGCGCCGGCCCTGGTCGCCCTTTGCCTGGCCCAGCAGGGGAAAGCGGCGCGCCTGACGCTGGGGAAGGGGCCGGAGGTTCGGGCGACCATGGAGAAGCTGGGCCATGCCTATCAGAGCGTCGCTTCGGCCCGGGAGATCGTCATCGACGAGGCCTGCAAGCTCGTCACCACCCCCGCCTACATGTTTGACGACGCGAGGCTGAGCGATGTGTGGATCGGGATCGAGAGGTGTGTGATGGAAGTCTTGCGACGTTGCTGAATCTCCTCCTGGTCTCCTTCATCTGGGCTGCCTCCTTCAGCCTCATCAAGACCTACCTGGTCACCGTGCCCCCGGACTTCGTCAACGCCATCCGTCTGGGGCTCAGCCTGGCGGTGTTCCTGCCCTTCCTGCCCTGGAAGAAGGCGGGCGCCCGGAAGGCCCTGGAACTCGCCGCCATTGGGGCGATTCAATTCGGAGCGATGTATTTCTTCTACACGCGCTCCTTTGGAATGTTGAAAGCCTACGAGGCGGCCCTGGCCACCATCATGACTCCCCTCTATGTGGTCCTGCTCGATGATCTCCTGGAGCGCCGGATCCAGTGGGCTTTCCTGGGATGCGCGCTGCTCTCGGCGCTGGGGACCGCCATCAGCCTTGGTGTCCTGGATATGGGGTTGAAGGGTTGGGGATCGGCCTCCCTGCGAGGGCTTCTGCTGATCCAGGCCTCCAATCTGTGCTTCGCCCTCGGACAGATCTGGTATCGCCGGGCCATGGGCCGAGGCCTGGGGCTCAAAAATTCCGAAGCCTTCGCCTGGTGTGCGGTGGGAGCCGCCGCGGTGGCAGGTCTCGCGGCCCTGCCCGCCCTGGCGCGCCAAGGGCTGCCTGTCTTGAGCTGGACCCAATGGGGTGTGCTCTTCTACCTGGGTGGGATCGCCTCGGGGTTGTGCTTCTTCCTCTGGAATGTGGGGGCTCTGAAGGTGAACGCAGGCGTCCTGGCCGTGATGAACGATCTCAAGATCCCCTTGGCCGTGCTCGTGGCCCTTCTGCTCTTCCGGGAAAAGGCCATCTGGCTTCGCCTTGGGGGGGGTGGAGCGATCATCTGTTTGGCCGGGTGGCTGGCCTCCCGGGTGGGGAGCAAGGCCAACCCTGTGCCGCAGCAAGGCTAGGCCGCGTTCTGTCCCTAGGAACGGCTGTGTGGCCCAGGGCTATTCGTCAAAGACGAGGATGGGTTCCTTAAGCCCGGTGAGCCGGTGGAAATTCCGCATCTTCTCCAGGTGGGTTCTGCCGATGACCGTATTTTTTGGCAGCACCATCCAGGTCTCCAGGGTCTCGACATTTTCCGCCAGGCGCTGGCCCACCTGGAGTTCTTCGAAGGTGACGGGGCGAAGGGACTGCTCGCTATCGAGATCCTCCCGGTGGGCCAGGAGGGCCCGCAGGGTCTGGAGCACCCTGGGGTCGTACCAGGCCAGGCGGGTGGACATGTCTCGGATGGCGGCGCTGGAAGAACCCTTCTGGGCGAGGACCGTGACGAAATCCGAAGCCACCCTTAGAATCCGCGATCCCATGGGCAGCAGGTCGCCCTTGACGTCGTCGGGGGGAAAGCCCGTGCCATTGAAATTCTTCTGGCCGTAATAGACGATGCTGGCCACATCGTCCAGGCGTGGAATGCAGCGGATGAGATTGGCACCGATCTCGGGGATGGAATGGCACATCTCCCGCTCCACGGCCCCCATGAAGGCGCCGCTCTGCAGCTTGGCCAGCACGGTGGGGGGCAGGGTATGGATGCCGATATGGGCGAGCACGGCGGCGACCTCCATCATCCAGGCATCTTCCATGGCCATCTCCTGGCCGATGCGCTTGGCCAGATCGGCCACCTGCTGGGAGCGTCCGAAGGAGGCCGGGTCCAGCATGGATAGCAGTTCGCCGAGCATCAGGATGGCACCCTTGAGCGTGCGCTCCAGGAGATCCTTTTCCACCGTGAGCAGGCGATGCTGTTCCAGGGCGGCCCCGAGGGCCCTGGCCAGATCCTCCGTGTCGCAGGGCTTGGTAAGGAAGCGGAAGATGGCGCCCTTGTTCACCGCCTCCATGGCGGTCTGCTGATCGGAGTTGCCGGTGAGCATCATGCGCACCGTGTCCGGGGAACACAGCTGGGCTTCCTCCAGGAGCTGCACGCCGTCCATGCCCGGCATCCGCATATCCGTGATGATCACGGCAAAGGGGCCCTCGTGCTGCAACCGGTAGAGGGCCTCCTGTCCCCCCAGGGCCGTCGACATCTGGAAGCGTTTTCGCAGGCTGCGGGCATAGGCCAGCAGGATATTCTCCTCGTCATCCACGAACAGGATCTTGGTGTTCATCGCTTTCCCCTTCAGGAACCGAGCACGTAGGCGGGCTCCTCGAGGCCGAGCAGTTCGGCCATATCGCGGATCAGCATGATGTGGGGGGGGCAGAGCCTTGTGCCGGCATAGATCACCACCTTCCCGGTCTGAGTCTTGAGATCGGCGGCCAGGCACATGCCCGCCTCCAGGAAGCGGGCCGGGTGGGGATTCACCTTCTCGGAGACCTTGGCCCCTCCGGGCAGGGGCAGGAGGCAGTCCTTCATGGCCGAGAGCACCCGGGGGTCGTACCAGTTGGCGTGGAGCTTGAGCTCCTCCATGGCCACGAAGATATTGCGGCGGGTGCGTTCGACTTCGGTGAAATGCTGAAGGGGCAGGAGGATTCGCGAGCCCCAGGGGATGTCCTCTCCCTTCAGTCCATCGTGGGGGAAGCCTGCGCCGCTGTAGTGCTTGGCCTGGTAGCGGATGATCTCGACCACTTTCTCCATGCGGGGGATGGAGCCCAGGAGCTGGGCTCCGGTCTCGGGGATGCGCTCCAGGAACAGCAACTCCTGGGGGGTCATGGGGCCTCCGCTTCGAGCTCGCGCCTCCAGTCCCGCGGGCAGCGTGAGCTTGCCGATGGGCGCCAGCAGGGCGGCGATCTCCAGGCACCAGACCTGGGAGTAACCAAGGTGGAGGGCCACTCTCCGGGCCCGATCTCGGATGATCTGGGCCCATCCGAAGGCTTCCGGGTCCAGCAGCGAAAGGAGATCGGTGAGCACCTGGAGGCTGCCAGTCAGCGTCTTCTCCAGGAGGATCCGCTCGGCTTCCTGGAGCTGATACTGGCGGAGGCCGGCCTCGATGGCCAGGGCCAGCTCCTCGGGAGGGCAGGGCTTGGTCAGGAAGCGGAAGACCTGGCCGTGGTTGACCGCGTCCACAGCGGTCTTCTGTTCGGCATTGCCCGTGAGCATGATCCGGATGGTGCCGGGCCAGCGCTGGCGGGCTATTTCCAGCAGCTCCAGCCCCGACATCCCGGGCATCCGCATATCGGCCACCAGCACCGCGTAGGGGCCGTCGTCCTCCAGGATCTGGATGGCCTGGGCCCCCCAGGAGGCCACCACCAGTTCGAAGCCTCGATGCAGGTTCCGTTGGTAGCCCTGAAGGATGTTCTCGTCGTCATCCACGAGCAGGATCTTCTGGGTCATGTTGCCTCCAGCTGGGGTCAATCGAGCGAGGTCTCGGTGATGATCGCCCGCCAGCGCTCAAGGTGGGGAGTGAAACCACGGGTGTCTAGCAGTTTGGTATCCAGTGGGCTGGTGGCGAAAAGGGGATGGGTCTTGGAAAAGACGCCGGCCAGGTGGACGGCGAGCAGGGGCGAGAAACTGGGGCAGGGGGTCCGCCCAGGGTGGTGATGCAGGCTGACGATATTGAGGATGGAGGCCGGGATGCCCCACAGGCCCAGCAGGTAGGCTCCGACCTCGGCGTGGGTGACTCCAAATTCCCACTGTTCGGCAATGGAGATGCTAATCCCCTCGGCCTGGACCATCTCAGCCACCCGCTCGTATTGATGGGGGAAATTGTAGGCCAGGAGGAGCACACCGAGATCGTGGAGCACCCCTCCCACGAAGGTCTCCTCTTGGAGTTCCCGGCTGAGCCCCTCGGTCTTGGCCAGGCGTTTGGCGCCATTGCCCACCAGGAGGCTGCGATCCCAGAGATCTTGGATGGTGAGGGCGTGAATTTCGAGGGGCCTAGCGTATTCGAAGATGCCGTTGGCCAGCACGAGGCCCTTGATGGTATCGATCCCCAGATACACTAGGGCTTCCTGCGGGCTCTCGATGGTTCGACGCAGGCCGAAAAAGGCGCTATTGACCAGCTTGAGGATCTTGGCGGTCATGCCCATATCCTGCTGGATGATCTCGCCCAGGGACCGCGTGGTGACATTTTCTTCCTTCAAGGCCTCCACCAATTCCACGTACAGGTAGGGAGCGCTGGGCAGGCGTTCGATGGAACCGATGATGCGCTTGACGCCCTCGGCCACCATATTCCCGCCGATGAGGGTGGCGTTGTGGATCAGGGACTTGAGTTGCTCGGGATCGCAGGGCTTGGAGATGTACTGCTGGGCGATGCCCACGCATTGATTCACCAGATCCCGTTCCGCATGGCCCGAGAGCACGATGCGCACGGTGCTGGGATAGCGGTGCATGGTCTCCCGCAGGAACTCAGCACCGTTCATGCCCGGCATCCGCATATCGGAAACGACCACATCGAAGGGTTGGCGCGCCATTTCCTCCAGGGCCTGGGCCCCGCTTTCGCAGAAACGCATGTCCCACTCGCTCCGCATGCTGCGCAGCATGCGCTGCAGGCCGCTCAGGACATTGGGCTCGTCGTCCACGAAGAGGATGCGCTGCTTCATGCTGCACCTCCTGTGGGCTGTGCCTGCGGCCACGTAGCCCTGCGCTCCTGCTGCGTAATCATGACGTCCTCCCCGTGTTTGATGGATGCAGGGGCAACTGGAGGATGAAGGTGGTGCCCTTCCCCTGGGTACTCTGGAAATCGATCCTCCCGTGGTGTTTCTCGACGATCACGCCGTGGGCGATGGAGAGGCCCTGGCCCGTGCCTTTCCCCACGGGCTTCGTGGTGAAGAAGGGCTCGAAGATCCTAGATTGGATCTGCTCAGGGATGCCCGTTCCTGTGTCCGAGATACGGATCTCCGCCATGTCTCCGACGCGACGCGTGCTTACGCGGATGAGGCCCATTGCTCCCGGACCCTTGGATGCATTTGCCTCCTCGATGGCGTGAGCCGCATTCACCAGGAGGTTGAGCACCACCTGGTTGAACTCGCTGGCAAAGCAGGGCACCAGGGGAAGCTCGGGATCGAAGTCCGTCTCGAGGGTGGCCACATAATGCCAGGCGTTGTGGGAGACGGTGAGGGTGCTCTCGATGGCGCGGTTGAGGTCCACCTGCTCCTGGGCCGCACCCCCCGGATGGGAGAAGTCCTTCATGGCCGATACGATCCTGGAGACCCGGTCCACGCCCTCCAGGCTCTGCTGGATGGCTCGGGGGATCTCCTCCCGGAGGTAATCCAGATCCAGGGCCTCGATCCGGTCCTTCAGGGTGCCTGGATCCGGGAGGGTGTCCGCCGTGCTTTCCTGTTGGAGTTCGGCGAGGAACCCCAGCACATTTTGGAAGGCATCCCGCAGGAAGATCGCGTTGTCCCCGATGTATTGGGTGGGGGTGTTGATCTCATGGGCGATGCCTGCGGCGAGCTGTCCGATGGCCTCCAGTTTCTGGGCCTGGCGCAACTGTGCCTCCATTTGCTGGCGCTCGTCCTCGGCCTTCTTGCGCGCGGTGATATCCATGAGTGTGCCCACCACCCCTTGGGTGGTCCCGTCCATGTAGGTGGCCTTGGAGATCACCACCTCGTGGAGGGTTCCATCGGCGAATTGCACCTGGGATTGGTAGAACTGGATCCCGGAATGCGCCAGGAGGGCCTGATCCTGGGCATGGAGGTGTTCGGCCATCGTCTTGGGCAGGAGCTCGAAGACGGTCTTGCCGCAGAGATCTGCCTTCGACACGCCGAAGGCGCACTCGAAGGCCCGGTTGCATCCCTGGTACCGGCCCTCGCGATCCTTGAAGAAGACGGGGTTGGGAAGGGTATCCAGGAGGGTCTGGAGGAATTTCGCCTGCCCAATCTCCGCGGCTTCCAGGCTGTGGCGCTGGCGCCGCAGGACCGTCTCGGCCTGTTCGCGCTGGATGGCCGGGACCAGACGGGCCAGATGGCCCTTGAGGATGAAATCCCGGGCCCCGGCGTGGAGGGCTTCCACTGCGATATCCTCCCCGATCTGGCCCGAGACCAGGATGCAGGGCAGATCGGGATCCATCGCCTGGACGGCGCGGCTGAGGGCGAGGCCATCCCCCCCCGGGAGCCGGTAATCCGTGAGGATCAGATCGATTTGCACGGAGGCCAGGGTGGAGAGGGCCTCGGCAACCGATACGGCCCGGTGCACCTCGAAATCCAGCCCGGCCTTTTGCAGGTGTCGCTGGATCAGGAGGGCGTCCAGATCGGAATCTTCCACCAGGAGGATGCGGAGGAAAGGGGGGGCCATGGTCATTCCGGGGGGTTCAAGGGAAGCTGTAACAGGAAGGTGGTGCCCTGGCCGGGTTCGCTCTGAAGATCGAGCTTCCCGTGGTGCTTGTCGACGATCACGGCGCGGGCGATGGAGAGGCCTTGGCCCGTGCCTTTTCCCACGGGCTTGGTGGTGAAGAAGGGCTCGAAGATCCGGGAACGGATCTCCTTGGGAATGCCCGTTCCGGTGTCCGAGATGCGGATTTCCACGGTGTCGCCCTGCTGGCGAGTGCTCACGCGGATGAGGCCTAGGCGACCTGAAGCCCTGCCGCCATTGGCCTCCTCGATGGCATGAGCGGCATTGACCAGGATGTTCAGGATCACCTGGTTGAACTCTCCCGGGAAACAGGGCACGAGGGGAAGTTGGGGGTCGAAATCCGTCTCGAGGGTGGCCACGTATTTCCAGGTGTTGCGGGAGACGGTGATGGTGCTCTCGATGGCCCGGTTGAGGTCCACGCGCTCCCGCAGGGCGCCCCCGGGATGGGAGAAATCCTTCATGGCAGACACGATCTTGGAGACCCGGCCAACGCCCTCCAGGCTCTGCTGGATGGCCCTAGGGATCTCCTCCTGGAGGTAGTCCAGGTCCAATGCTTGGACCCGTTCCTCCCATTCCAGGGGAAGGGCGCCCTGGCTGATCCTCTCCTGGACGAGGGCCATGAAGCCCAGCACATCCTTGAAGGCGTCCCGCAGGAAGATCGCGTTGTCCCCGATATACTGGGTGGGGGTATTGATCTCGTGGGCGATGCCCGCGGCGAGCTGCCCGATGGCCTCCAGTTTCTGCGCATGGCGCAGCTGCACTTCCATCTGCTCTCGCTCGAGCTCGGCGTTCCGCCGATCCGTGATATCTCGGGCCACCAGCAGGGCCCTGGGAGGTTTGCCGGGATCGTCCCGGATGACCACCCCATTGGATTCGAAATCCCGATACTGGCCGTCCTTGCGTCGGAGTCGGTAGTGCCGCCCATCCAGGCGCCCTTCGGCGAAGAGACGGTCCAGGGCCTCCGTAAAACTGGCTTTATCCCCCGGGTGCAGCAGTTCCAGACTCGAGAAGGCTTCCATTTCGCCCGCGTCAAAACCCAGCTGGCGCAGGTAGGAGGGGCTGGTGTAGACCCGGTGGCCGGAGGGCTCGATGATGGCCATCAGATCCACGACATTTTGCGTGATAAGGGTGAACAGATCCTCGGAGGCCTTGAGCTGGACCTCCAGTTCCTTGCGTTCGGTGATATCGATATGGGCGATGACCAGATGGATATTCCCGCTCTCGCTGAAACGCTCCACGCTCAACCCGTACCAGGCCCTGCCCGAGGCCAGCTGAGCCGAATAGTCCATGGTGAACCGGTCCCTCTGGCCCGCCAGCACCTGGAGCAGCCCCTTCACCTCCGTGGGCTCGGTGATATCGGGGTCCACCACATTCCAGAAACGCATGACGGCGCTCCTGTAGTCGACGCCCTCGCTGCACCCATGGATTAGCGGGTTGCCGGAGTCGGAATAGGTGCGCCATCGGGAATTGGTGATCTGCACCCTGCCTGCGGAATCCAGGATGGCGATGCAGGCTTGAAGCGCGTCCATGCTCCCACTGAGGAGAATCCGATACTGGCGCAGGGCCCGACCCGCCGCGTAGCGCTCCAGGGCGTAGCGGGCGGTCCGCCGCAGCGCGTCTGGGGAGAGGTGTCCCTTCACCAAGTAGTCGTGAGCTCCCTCCCGCATGGCCTGGAGGGCCTTCTCCTCGTCCACTTCGCCGGTCATCACCAGGACCTGGGCCTCCTGGGATTGGGGCAGAATCCTGGAGAGGGTCGGCATCCCCTTGGAATCCGGGAGATTCAAATCCAGGAAGATCAGACCGAAGGCTTGGGTCTCCAGGCAGGCGAGGGCTTGGCTCATGGAACGGGTGATCGAAACCTGGGTGAAACCGTGTCGAGGGGAGAGGATTCGGCCCATCAGTTCGGAAAAATGAGGGTCATCCTCCACCACCAGGATGGCGGGCAGATCCTGAAGGAATTCGGGTGCTGCAGGCGCTGGGTCGGGCACGGTTCCCTCATTCTCTGATGGCTCAGGAGAGGCCTGGCCTCATCGGCCAAGTGTCTGTTTATCGACCTTGTACATTGGAATGATTAAATTCTGCCATTGGGGTGGCCTGGATAATCCGGGAAGGGGCTCCTAGGATGAAGAACGCCAAAGGAGCCTTAAAAGTGGGATTGATTACCTGGAAACCCCGTCTCGAGACGGGCCATACCAAGATTGATGAACAGCACCGGGCGCTTACCGAGACCTTCAACCAGTTGCATGAGGCCGTGACTCAAGGGAAGGCCAAGGCCGAATTGAGCGCTGCACTGGATGCCCTGAAGAATGGCACCGTGGCGCACTTCCAAATGGAAGAAGAGCTCATGGACCGCTTCGGATATCCGGGCGTCATCGAGCACAAGGGGATCCACGGGAGCCTGGTCTCCCAGATGGAGGAGCTCAGCCTCCGTTTCGAGGAGGGCCGGACCGACTTGACGGCTCCGGTCCTGGATTTCCTCGAGGGCTGGCTGCTGGACCACTTTCAGGGCGAGGACGTCTATCTGGCCACGTTTCTCAAGTCCCGGGGGAATGGCCTCTGACAGTGCCTCTCCCGGCAAGAGTGGGCGATTCCTGGCGCGAGCGGCGCGGCTTTGTGGTTCCATGGTGAGGACCCAGGAATGAACATGGAACCCGAACGCCAACCTCCCCCAGAAACGGCCATGGCCGAAGAAGTCCTCAGCCCTCGCGGTCCCTGGGCCTTCCTGGAACCTGCCCTGCCCGGGGGATTCTCGGGCGCGGGGTTGCAGCTGCTCCTGGCCTGGCTGGGCTTCCAGATCCTGTCCAGCGCCGTCTGGGCCCAGCATTTGCGCCGATTGGCGGGGTGGAGCGCGCTACCGACCTTCTGGGGTGAGCAGCTCTCGGCCAGGGATGTCTGGGAATTGATGGAAAACGGCAAGCTCCTGGAACACCCTCTCGGCTTCTGGACGCCCCTACTCGTGCTGGGCTTCCTGGCCTGGGTGCTCTGGGCGGGTTGGAAAGTGCAGGCGAAGGCTGTCGCTCAGCGAGCCGCCTTTGCACCCTGGATCTTTGGCCTCGTGGATGCCCTACTAATCGGGTTTCTGCCAATCTGCCTATTGACGCTGGCCCTGACGTGGTTCCTGGGGATCCTGGGAGGCACGGGGATTCAAGGGCTGGGGTGGGCGAATCTGGTGGGCAGAACCCTCGTCCGATTGACGGCGGTTTCAGCCTTTCTCCTGCAGTGGTGGCTGTGCAGGGCGAACCGAGCGGGGGCCTGTGGGGGATTCCGCATGGGTTCCTGGACGGCGCTCGGGCGTCACCTGGGGCACAGCTTTCTGCGCCTGTGGTTGAACGTCATGCAATGGGCGCTGCTCCTGGCCGGGGGGGTGGTCTTCCGCCTGGGCCTACATTTCGTCGTGCTTTTCCTGGCTTGGCGCTGGGGAGGGGCCACGCCCGTGAGAGTATGGGTTTTCCTGCTCCTTCAGTCCCTGGCCACCCTGGCGGCGGCCTGGGTGATCGGGTGGACGCTGCGTGCCGTGGCCCTTTTCTGGAGGCATGACGCCAGGGTGCGGGCGGAGATCCTGGACTTGCAGCGGCGTGCCGCGGGCGAAGTCCTTCCCGGTTGAGACGAAAGGCATAAGGAGAAACGTGTGAAGGTTCAAAACGCGATATTCCTCTCCATTGGCGTGGCCCTGGCGGCCCAGAGTCCGGTCAAGCTCGATCGGGCCCAGCCGATTCCCGTGGTCGATTCCATTCCCGATGACGAGGCCGTGGCCAAGGTCATCGCGCCCCTTGCCCTCGAGATGAAGGGCACCTTCGGCAAGGAACTGGTGACGGCACCCCAGGGGCTCTTCCGGGGGCGGGGCGGTGAGGAAAATTTCCTGGGCTACTGGGTGGCCGATCTCATGCGGGAGCGGGCCGAGCAGATCGTCGGCGCGCCTGTGAAATTTGCCATCACCAATTCGGGCGGCCTGCGGGGGAACATCCGCCCCGGCGTGGTGAAGGTCTCCGATGTCTACGAGGTGATGCCCTTCGAAAACGAGATGGTGGTGGCCGATTACACCGGTGCGGAGATCCTCCAGATCGTCACGGAGGGCATCTACCGGCGCCAAGGCGAGCCCTGCTCAGGGGTCAAGGCCAAGGTGGGCGGGACGCCCTTGAAGCCAGAATTCACCATCACCTGGAGCGACGGCAGCCTCATCGACCCGGCGGAAATCGTGAAGGTGGCCCTCACCGACTACCTGCTGGCCAGCGGGGATGGTGTCTCCGTCCTCCGTCAGGGAAGGCGCCCCATCACCACCGGCCTCGCGCTGCGGGATCTGCTGCTCGATGCCTGTGCGCACCTCGGGAATCTCAAGGCTCCGCTCCTCCCTCCCCCGGGGCAGCGCTTCCTAATTCCGCCCGAGATGTATCAGGCCTTTCGTGAAAAGAAAGTGAGCAGGTAGGAGCGGATATGAAACGCCGGAATTTCCTCGCAAGCCTGGGAGCCATGGGTCTGGCCTCCTGCGTTCCCCTACGCAGGGAGGATGCGCCCGCCAGCGCCCGCCTCACGCTGCTCCACACCAACGACACCCATTCGCGCATCGAACCCTTCGGTCCCGGCAATGGCAATCTCTCGGGCAGGGGGGGCATGGCCCGCCGCGCCACCCTCGTCAAACAGCTCCGCGCCCAGCTCGGGAATGTCCTGCTGCTGGATGCCGGGGATGTCTTCCAGGGCACCCCCTACTTCAACCGATACAAGGGCGTCCTGGACTACAAACTCATGTCGATGATGGGCTACGATGTGGGCACTCTGGGCAACCACGACTTCGATAATGGCGTGGATGGCCTGCTCACGGCCATGGCCGAGGCCAAGTTCTCCTTCGTGAACTGCAATCTGGACATGAAGGGGGCCCCTAGGCTGGCCCAGCGGGTCAAGCCCTGGATCGTGAAGCAGCTCCCGGGTGTGAGGGTGGGCATCACGGGGGTCATCGTGGATTTCAAGGGGCTCGTCACGCCCAAGAACCATGAAGGTGTCACCTGGATGGATCCTCTCGCGAGCCTCAAACCGGTGGTCAAGCTGTTGCGGGAGCAGGAGAAGGTGGACATGGTGGTGCTCCTCTCCCACCTCGGTCATGACCTGAAGGGCACAGGCTGGGACGATCTCACCCTGGCCAAGCAGCTGCCCGGGATCGATGTGATCGTCGGGGGCCACAGCCATACCTTCCTGGAAGAGCCCGTGCGGATGAAGAACGAGGGGGGGGAGACCCTGATCTTCCAGGTGGGTTTCGGCGGCGTGAACCTGGGGCGCATGGATTTCACCCTCAGCCGGGGCCTCATCAAGGCCTCCAGCGGCACGGCGCTGTCCGTACACGCCTGATTTTCGGTTGGGGCTTCAGGCCCTTTCGCAGCGGATGCCGTCCTCTGGGCTGCCCTTCCAGGGAGCCCAGAGGGCGCAGCTGGCCATGGCCCGGGGGCAGCGGGGCTGGAAGGGACAGCCGGCTTTTCGATATTCCGGGGCTTCGAGGAATCCGGATTCTTTTGAAGGCTCGCCTCGGGCCGCCGAGAACAGGCGCTGGGTGTAGGGGTGGCTCGGGGCTCGGAGGATTCGTTCCGTAGGACCGGCTTCCAGCCTCTCGCCCCCGTAAAGCACGATCATGCGATCCGCGACACGGGCGGCCACCCGGAGATCATGGGTTATCCAGAGGGACCCGAGGCCCCGGTCCCTCTGAAGATCGGCCATCGTGGCAAGAAATTCTGCCTGAAGTTCGGGGTCCAGGGCCGAGGTGGGCTCATCCAGGAGGAGGAGCTCCGGGTCGCAGGAGAGGGCCATGAGCAAGGCGACGCGCTGGCGCTGGCCCCCGCTCAATTCCAGGGGGAAGCGCCCCAGGAAGGCCCTTTCCTGGGGGAGGCGCAGGCGCTCCATCAGGGGAGCCAAGCGCAGGAGGGTTTGCCGTTGGGATTGGTGCCGGTGGGCTCGGGGCAACAGGGTGAGCTGATCCTGGATCCTCAGGAGGGGATTCAGGGCGGTCAGGGCCTCCTGGGGCACCCAGCCCAGGCGGCCCCCCAGGAGATCTCCGGCACCGGGGCCTTCTATGGAGATTCCGAAGGCCTCGATGCGGCCTCCTCCCCGATGGATACCCGGAGGCAACACTCCGAAGATGGCCCGGAGCAGTAGGCTCTTTCCTGACCCCGATTCCCCCACCAGGGCCACCCGCTGGTGCGGCAACAGGGTCAGCTCGAAGGGGGCCAGGAGGCTGACGCCGTCCTGACGATGCAAGCTCAAGTGTTTTATGAAAAGGGTCATTTGGGGCCCAGCATAGCAGGCTACAGAATTGGAAGCCTTCCCTTGACGGGGGATAACTCGGGAGTACCCTTTCCCCAGACCGAGGCACCTACCTAAGGTCGCAACCCTTTTTCGGAGGATGCATGGATTTTCTGAAGCCTGATGTCCAGGAACGCCTGCTGAAAGAGCACGTGGAGTTCCGAAAGCTCCTAGAAGAACACTCGGCCGCTGATGAGCGGCTCCAGTGTTTGCTGAACAAGGTCCGTGTCTCTTCCCAGGAATCCCTGGAGGAAACCGAGCTCAAGAAGGCCAAGCTCCGCGCCAAGGAGCGGATCTACCAGATCGTGCAAGAGGATTCAAAACACCGCAATCAGTGAATCAATCAAGGGGTTGGCGCAGGCGCCGACTGGACGAAGAAGGCCCCGGGAGTTCCCGGGGCCTTCTTCGTCCTCCTGGGAGGCTCAATGAGGGCAGCCAGGGACAAGGGGACCAAGGTCTCGATCCCTGAAACGGAATAGCACCCGCAAGGCAGGGCGAAGCGCAGATCAGGGCAGGACAGCCGGAATATAGGCCTCGCCCATCCAGTAGACCAGTTCCAGGGGATTCTTCACGTCCCACAGGGCCACCCGGGCCAGGGCGCCAGGGTGGAGGTGGCCCAGGTCCTCCCGTCCCAGGCTGCGAGCGGCATGGAGGGTCATGGCCGTGAAGGCCTCCTCGAAGGTCATGCGGAGCTGAAGGCAGCCCAGGCGCAGAATCAACAAGGGGTCCAGGCAGGCGCAGGAGCCGGGGTTGAAGTCCGAGGCCAAGGCCACGCGGCATCCCGCTTCGATCATCTGGCGCGCCGGGGCGAAGTCCCGCATGCCCAGGAAGAGGGTGGTGGCGGGCAGCAGCGTTGGCGTCACATTGGCCTGGGCCATGGCCTTCATTCCGGCTTCGGAACAGAACATGAGATGGTCGGCGCTGGCCGCGCCCAGATCGGCGGCCAGTTCGGCGCCCCCCGTGTGGCAGAACTCGTCGGCGTGGATGCGGGGAATGAGCCCGAGCCTCTTCCCGCTCTCCAGGATCTGGCGCCCATGTTCCACGGTAAAGACGCCCTTTTCCACGAAGACATCGCAGAAGCGGGCCACGCCCGGGAAGCGCCGTACCAGTTCCGGCTGCCATTCCTCGGCCACGACCCGGATGTAGCGGTCGGGATCCCCGGCGAATTCCGGAGGCAGATCGTGGGCGGGCATGAGGGTGACGTCTAGGCTCCAGCCCCGGCGCTGAAGTTCGCCGTAGGCCTCCAGCTGGCGGGATTCCGCCTCCAGGGCCAAACCGTAGCCCGTCTTGGCCTCCACGTGTACCACGCCCTTGCGGGCCAGTTTCTGCAGGCGTTCCTCGCCGATCTCGACGAGTTCCTCGACCGAAGCCAACCGCGTGGCGCGCACCGTCTCCCGGATGCCGCCCCCCCTGGCGGCCAGTTCGGCGTAGGTGAGGCCGTGGAGGCGCTCATTGAATTCCCGGCTGCGGTCGCCGCCGAAGATGAGGTGGGTATGGGGATCCACGAAACCGGGGGTCGCCCAGCGCCCCTGGCCATCGATTTCCTCGGCCTCCTCCCATTCTTTGGGCATCTCGTCCCGGGGTCCCATCCACGTGATGCGGCCTCCCTGGATGGCCAGGGCGGCGTCCTCTATCCTGTTTGTGCCCCAGGGGATTCGGGGATCCGGTGTGAAGAGCCCCTTCAGGTTGGTGATCAGATGCTTCGCGCTCATTTTTTTATTCTGACATCACGGGAGGGAAATTCTCGAGGCCTTGGTATGCTTCCAGGCAATCTCGGAGGTTCCCGTGAAGCGGCATGGATGGTGGGCGCGGACCTTCGTCCTGGGGCTCTGTACCCTGAGCCTTTGGGGGCAGGGCACTCCGGCCACGGGAAACTGGGCCTGGGATGCGGTGAAGACCTGGACCTTCTACCGCAACGACGCCCATGGCCAGCGCATCTGGAAGGGCGTGAAGTTCTTTGATCTTGGCTATGCCGAGCAGACCGAGGGCCTGTTGGAGCGCTTGCGGGGCTCCGAGCAGGAGCGCCGAGCGGCCCTGGTGCTGCTGGGAGAACGCCCCCCGGAACAGTGGGCCTCCGAAGGCTTGCGCAGGGCCTCCGATCGGGACGAAGTGGCGCTCTTCCTTTACCGTAAGGGGTTCAAGGCCCAGGGGCGGGATGCCTACGCCTACCTCGAGTCCACGGTGCGCCTGGATCGACCCTGGACTCATGGGCTCGGCCTTCACCTTAACGGCTCAAACTGGCGTTTCCAGTGGATTCCAAGCCCTGCCATGCTGCCCAAGCTGGACGGCGGTGGGTGGCTGCCCAAGGGCCTGGAGCGCGCCCCCCAACCCTCGGCCCTGCTGCGCCTGAAACATCTGCGCCCAGGACTCGCCAAACTCCAGTCCCTGGCTGGCGGCGAGGCGGGCATGGTGGGGGCGCTGGCCCAGGGTACCCGGGCGGGTTTCCTCCTCCGCCATGGGGCCTCCTGGCTCCAGGAGTCCTCCGTTGTGCTGGAACCCTTGGCCCAGCGCGAGGCTTGGATCCTGCACTACGGAACGGCGCGGGGAACGGGCCCCTCGGGGGGAACCCTGGTCTTCATGCCCGGTGACTTGCCCACCCGCACCAAACTGGCGCTGGAACTGCTGAGGCTCAACCCCACCTCCAGGGGAGCCCGGGTCCGCACGGTCAAGTGGGGCGGACGCCAGGAGATAACCCAGGTCAGGGGCTCGGGGGGCGTGCTGAACCTCTGGGCCTCTCCGGAAGGCACCTGGATCTGCGATAAGGAAGCCCCTTTGCGGGCCGCCGTTTCCCCGGGAGCCTTCGTGACCCTCGGTGAGCGCCCGGAGTGGTGCCGCGTGGCTCTCGCCGCCCTGAGGCCCGAGACGGAACTCTCCCTCTGGATCGTGCCGCGCCTGGGCGCGGGTGCTGCCTTCGAGCGCCTGGCCCTCTGCCGACGCATGCAGGGCCTCGCCCAGCAGACCTGGCCCAATCCCTTCATCGCCAAGGCCGCTCCCAGGAGCGGCGCGCTATCGGCCGCCCTCGGCGCCGGTCCGACGGAAGCCATGATGGGCGCCATCCTCCGCATCGACCGGGAGGAGACGCTTTCCGAACCCCGGATGGCGGCCTTCGCCGACGGGGGGCAGAACCTCACGCCCCAGCAGCAGCAACATTACCGGGCCGAGACGGAGAGGGTGCGGGCCCGCTTGGTGGCGCGCAAGGGGTTGCGGAGCGAGATCGCGGTCCTCCAGGGCCTGCTGGACCTTCGCGGCGCGGCTTTCTACTGGAACGGCTGGACCCCTCCGCCTCCCCTCAGCGCCGCCCAGCGGGCTGCCCTGACGGAATTCCGAAAGCTCAAGCAGGAGGGGCCATCCCAGGCCTCCCGTCTGGAGCGCCAGGGCCAGGTGCAGGCCTTTGGCGGCTTCGGTGAGCCTGGTATGAGCCCCAGCCTTGCCCTGGCTCTGCCCATCCAGAAGGGTAGAGCCATTCAGGTCGAGGAACTCATTCGGAAGCTCTGGATCCAGCTCTTCAAGGGGCAGGCTCAGAACCGCGAATATGCCAAGGGAGTCCTGGTGCACCGCATCGCGACGGAACAGGCCTTCACGCCTGCCTACGCCGTGCTGAACGAAACCCTGGTGCTGGGCAGCGATAGCGAGGCCGTGCAGGCCGTGATGGCTGGCCTCCTGGGGCAAGCGCCCACCCTGGCCGATATGCCCTCGAACGCCTTCGGCCGAGTCTCTATCGATGGCGACAAGGTGGCCCGGGACCTGGAAGCCCTGCTGCTCGCCTATCTGCGCATCCAGCATGGAGGCCGCATCTGGTGGTTCGGCGAACCCGCGCCCAGCGAAGATGAGGCCGCCGCGGAGGTGGCCTCCACCTTCGGTCCCTTTCTGGGCGCCTTGCGAATCCTCGGGAGGCAGACCCTCGAGGTGGATCTCACCTCCGCAGGGTTCGAGGCGCGGGCGAAATGAGGGCCGTCCATATACTCACCGCGAGCGGCGCGGCCCTGCTGGCGGCCTTCGGACTCCTCGTGCCCTTGCGCCATCGCGCCTGGGTCGAGCGCAGCGAGGGCAACCCCGTTCAACATGTGGCGCTCGAGAGCCGTTCCCTGCTGGGTCTGCGCCGTCCCGCCTGGGGCGCGAGGGTGCAGGGCTGCGAGGCCTGGGGCAGCGCCCGGGAGGGTTTCTTCCTGGCTCTCCTTCAGGATGCCAGGGTGATCGTTCAGGCCTGGCCGCGGTTCCGACACGTTCTGTCCATTTCTTCCACGGGAGGGGGCGCCGCCTCTTCTGGTTTGGAGCAAGGAGACCGGGAGGCCTTTCGGAAGTGGTTCGTGGCCATCCTGGAGCAGCAGTTGGAGGGGCCTAGCCCCGCCTGGGAGCCCGCTCAACGGGATTGCGCAGGGCTCCTGCGCTTCGCCTTTCATGAGGCCTGGGGACCCCACACGGAGGCCTGGCGGGACCGCGTGGCCTTCCCTGGATCTTCCGTTTCAGGAGATCCCAGCCTGTCCATGGCAGGGCCCTGGCGCTTCGCCTTCCCCACGGAGGACGGTTGGAACCCCTTTGCCCGGGGCACTTTCCTGCGCCGCCTTGCCTGCGTCCCCCTGGGGCGGGAGGTCCTGGACGCCCGGCCCGGAGATCTCCTCTTCTTCGCCCGGGGCGGAGCTCACTCCCAGCCGGACCATGCCATGGCCTTCGTGCGCCCCGATCCAGACGGGCAGCCCATGCTGCTCTACCACACGGGTCCCGAGGGGAGCGGCGCCACCCGCTCCGAGGGGGAGATTCGCCGGGTGCGCCTCGATGAATTGATGCACCACCCCGATCCCGAATTCCGTCCCCTGCCGGAAAATCCCGCATTCCTGGGCGTCTTCCGCTGGAAGGTGCTGGCCGAGACCACGCTGAGAGGGGGGACCGCCTGCGCCCTGCGGTCGCTACGTCCCCCCTCTGACCCCCACGTTGTGTCCGGGCAGAGCCCGTACGCAACGTCCCTGGAAGCGGGGACCGCCTGCTCCCCGCAGTCGCAGTATTTCCCTTTGCCCCCATCGGTTTTCCTCTCCTCAAGGCTCTGATATGCGCTGGCTGAGATCCCTCCTCACGCTCATGCTCCCCGTGGCGCTGCTGCTGCCCATCACGGGGACCTCCCAGCCCAAGGGCTCGGAAGCTCCCTGGCGGGAAGGGGGCTGGACAGGGGCCTTCGCCGTGCCGCGGCCCACGCTGCCGGGGCGCATGGCCTTCCTGGAGGCCGCGGGGCCCATTCCGACCAACGTGCGCATACGCATCCACCGTCTGGAGGATCCTGCGACCTTCCTGAAGGAGCTCCTGGCCAAGGGCTCGGGCAATCCGGCCTTCGAAGGCGGTCGCGGGGGGCGCGATCCTCTCGATACCCTGCGTGAAGCCTTCTTGTGGGGTGGGCGCCGGGCCTTCGTGACGGCCCACCGCACGGCCACCCGCGCCCTGCGGGACGTGGCCAAGCAGACGGATCGCCTCCACCAGGGACGTTCAGGCGTCCTCAACCCTCGGGAGGGGGAGGCCCTGCCCCTGGGGGACCAGAAGGGCCTGACCTTCATCGCGGAGATCGTGCCCAAGGTGACTGAAGAAATCACGGCCAAGAAGGCCGGGAAGCAGGGCGGCGAAGAGGAAGAAGGTAGCGAGGACGAACCCGGGCATCTCAGTCGTGTGGAGCTGCCCGCCCAGGCGGCCGGCGTGTACCTGCTGGAGGTCCTTCGGGGGGAGGAGGCGGCCTATGTGCCCTGGCTGGTGACGAACCTGGCCCTGCTGGGGGAGCAGGACGGCGCGCGCCTCCGGGTGCAGGCTGTGAACGCCCTGGACGGATCCCTGCGGGGGAGCGTATCGGGGCAGTTCTATGAGGGGGCCACGCTAAAGCCCCTGAGCTTCAACTCGGAAGGTGTGGCAGAGACTCCCGCCAGTCCTGGGATGCGCCGCGTGGTAGTGGCCCAGTCGGGGGCGAGCCTCGCGCTGCTCGCCATCGAGGGGCAGGGCAGTGCCAGCGTGCGCCAGCGGCTCTATGCCTTCACGGAACGGCCCCTCTATCGCCCTGGGCAGGATGTCTTCGCCAAGGCCATCCTGCGCACGGTCGAGGATGGCGAAAACCGGGTGGTGAAGGGCGTTCTCGAACTTCCCTTCACGGTGCTCGATCCCGAGGATACGAAGGTGGCCGAGGGCAAGGCCCGGCTCCTGAACGCCGAGACGGGCACCTACGGCGCCAGCGTCCACCTTCCAGGAACCGGCCGCCTGGGGCTCTACCGCTTTCAATTCCAGGGGCCCACGGGGCCCGCCCAGGCCGAATTCAAGGTGGAACATTTCGTGAAGCCCGCCTTCTCCATGGAGGCCACTACCCCCAGGTCCAAGGTGGGCCTGGGCGACGCCCTGGCCTTCCACATCCAGGCCAAATACTTCTACGGCGCCGCTGTGCGCAAGGCCAAGGCCGAATGGTTTCTCTACAAGGTCGTGCCCAGGCGCAATCCTTACGGCTGGTACGACGGCGACGAGGACGAGGGCCCGGCCCCCGAACTCATGGAGAGCGGCCAGCTGGAGCTCGATGATGCCGGTCAGGCCCATAGTCCCTCCTTCAAGGCCGCGGAAGAAGGCCTCTGGCGCTTCGTTGTGAAGGTGACCGATGGCAGCGGCCAGCAAAATTCGGGCACCTGTCAGGTGCGCGCGAGCCTCGGGGACCTGGTGCTCCTGGTGGGCACGGACCGGAACGTGGCGAGCCCGGGCAAACCCTTCCAGGCCACGGCCCGGGCCCTGGATCTGGAAGGTCGGGAGATCAAGGGCCTGCCCATCACGCTCAAGGCCACGCGCATCGTGGCCGACAAGCAGGACACCTACGGGTGGTCCCGGCCTACGGCCCTTAAGCCTGGCGAGGTGCTGGCCACGGTGGCGGGTCCCAAGGCCAGCCTGACGATTCATGAGGGAGGTCTCTTCCTGGTGATGGCGGAAACCCGCGATAGCCAGGGGCGGCCCGTCACGGCCCAACGCCTCATCACCGTGGCCTCCGAGGGCACGCCGCTGCCCTCCGTGCCCGATCTGCGCGCCAACGCCGACAAGGCCGAGTACCGGGTGGGCGACGTGGCCCGCGTCCTGGTGCGCCTGCCCAAGCCGAAGCTAACCCTCCACTGGGCGCTGGAAAACGAGGCCCTCGGTAGGCGCGAGACGCGGCCCGTGCAGGGCACGACGGCCCTCATCGAGATCCCCGTCACGGCCTCCATGCAGCCCAATGTCTGGGCCGTCTTCCAGATCGTGGCCGATGGCCGCCGCCAGCTGGTGGAGGTACCCATCCGCGTGCCCAAGATGGATCGTCGCCTGCAGGTGGATGTAAAGCTCGATAGGGAACGCTACCAGCCCGGCCAGCCCATGAAGGTGGCTGTGCAGGTGAGGGATTTTGAAGGCCGCCCCGTGGCGGCCGATCTCAGTGTGGGCGTGGTGGACGAGGCCATCTACGCGCTTTCCGCCGAGCTGCACCCGGACCCCGTGCGCTTCTTCCATCCCACGAGGCGCCACGGCGTGATCCGCACGGGCAGCACCGAATGGAGCTTCTGGGATATCCTGCGCCGCCAGCGCCCCGTGTGGAGCCTGAAACAGACCAAGCGCGGCGAGTTCAAGAGCGACGACGCCGACAAGGTGCGCCAGAACTTCAAGGACACGGCCCACTGGGCGCCCTTCCTGGCCGCTGGCAGCGACGGCAAGGCCACGGTTGAGCTGGTGCTGCCGGATAATCTCACGGCCTGGAGGGCCACGGCCACCGCCGTGACCTCTGACACGAAGCTCGGCGTGGGCCGCGCCCAACGGCCATCCTCCAAGCCGCTCCAGGTGAGCCTGACGCTGCCGCGGACGCTTTCCGTGGGGGAGGAGGCCCGGGCCATCGCCCAGGTGCGCAATCTCTCCGGCCAAGCCCTCACGGGCAAGGTGAAGGTGGAAGTGAACAATGGCCGCCTCGGCGGCACGACGGAAATGGCCTTCTCCATTCCCGACCAGGGCGAATACCGCCTGGCACTGCCGCTGTTCTCCAATAAGATCGGGCAGCTCACGATCACGGCTCGTGTCGAGGGCGGAGGCCTGAAGGATGCCGAGCGGCGCAGCGTGACCGTGCAGGAAGCGATGATCCCGGCTTCCGTCAGCGGATACCTCTCGCTCAGCGGCTCCTCGGCCTCCGTGACCATCCCCGTCCCTGCGGGTGCCAAGGGAGGCGCCTCCCTCAGTGTGACGCCCGTGGGCGGCCTGGAACATCTGGTGGCGCCCTCCTTGCGCTACCTGGTGGAATACCCGTACGGCTGCGTGGAGCAGACGCTTTCGAGCTTTGTGCCCAACGTGCTGGCGGCCGATCTCGTGAAGCGCGGCCTCATGCCGCCTCTGGAATGGAAGGATCTGACCAACCTGGACCGCAATATCCGGGACGGCGTGTTCCGGGTCTACGGCTACCAGCAGCCCAACGGCGGCTGGGGCTGGTACGCGCCCAACGATTTCGGCCTGGAGGCCAACCCGCACACGACGGGCTACGCCATCTGGAGCCTGGCGGCCATGAAACGCCTGGGCTATGAAGTCGACGAGGGCGTCTACCGCCGGGGCCGCCATCAGGCCCTGAATCTCTTCCGGGAACTGGCTAGGCGCGCCGATGAGAGGAAGGTCGCCCCGCCCGGGAAGGGCGAACACGGCGAATCCCTGGATCCCGCCGCCGACGCGGCCTTCCTGCTGATGTGCCTGGCGCCCACGGGAGAGCCCATCGCGGGGATGCTCAACAGCAGCGCCGCTAAGGCGCTAAACGGAACCTGGCCCGGATCTCACGTGCTGGCCATGCTCGCCACGGCCGCTGGGGAGACGCACCACGCCAAGGGTCTGGAACTGGCCAACCGGCTGGAACAGGTGGCCCTCCAGAAGGGAGGCCTCACGCACTGGGAAGGCCCGCGTGAGAACTGGCACGGCTATGCTTCCGGCGATGTGGTGCCCACCATCCATGCCCTCAAGGCTCTCTGCCTGCTGAAGCCCCAGTCCCCGGCCATTCCCTCGGCCGAGGCCTACCTGGCCACCCAGCACCAGGGCTATGGCTGGTGCTCCACCTGGAGCACCTCCCAGGCCGTGTCCCTGCTGCCCTACCTAGCGAAAACCAGGAAGTTCGACTGGGCGGGTGGCCTGGATCTCAGCGCAGCCGTCCAGGGCGGGGCTTCCTGGTCCTTCAAACACCTTGAGAAGCCCAGCTTCCGGCGCTGGAATGCCAAGGAACCCCGCCTGGGCTACCAGGTCCTGGGGGAGGCCTGCCCGGTCACCCTCACGGCCTCGGGCCGGGGGCTCCTGGTCTGGACCTACGCCTACCAGGTGCCGGGCAGCGCCCGGGCGCCCATGAAGGGCGATGCGTCTTCGGCCCTCCGTATGGATGTCTCCCGCCGAATCTGGCGGCTGAGGACGCCCCAACAGACAGGAAACGCCCGCCAGGGTTGGATCCGCGACCCGTGGACCGGAGCCCTGGAGGTGGGCGACGAGGCTTGGATGGAACTGCGGGTGGCCTCGAACCAGGTGGCGGACTATGCGGTATTGGAAGTGCCTATTCCCGCCGGGCTCAACCCCACCGTGAAGCTGGAGGGCTTCGTCCTGGAAGGCAAGCCCTTCGCCGAAGGGGATAGCAGCGACCGCTGGGCCAAGCCTCGCATCGAGGTCCACCCCGATAAGGTCGTCTTCTTCTTCCAGAAGCTCTACCCTTGGGAACACCCGACGCTGCGGATCCTGCTCCGGGCGGCCATGGCGGGCACCTACCGCATCCGCCCCGCCAAGCTGAGCCTCATGTCCAACGAGACCCAATGGGCTACCTGTGATGGCCTGGAGCTGTCCGTAAGGGAAGGGGGTGGGAAGTGAGGTGCGACCTAGCGATGCTTTGCGTGGTCGCGCTCCTCGCTTCTCCGCTCCCGGCGCAGCCGAAGGCCGCAGCTTCGAAAGTGAAAGCGCCGATCTACGCGCCGGATCTCTCCCTGTGGCGCCTGGAAGTCCAGCCGGATCTGGGCGGATGGATGACGGAAGGAAGGCAGGAACTCCGCATCAAGCTAGTGGATCCGAAGGACCCCGATCCGCCCAAGGATGAGGCCCGCTGGAGCGGCTTCGAGAGCGAGTTCGACGAGAGCGAAGGCGAGGAGGGCACCCCGAAGAGTGCCGATCAGCTCAAACGGGAGCGCCTGGATCGGGAGGACATGACGCGCCGCAACGCCTGGAGGCAGCGCCGCCTGCTCGTGTGGTTCAATGGCGTCTCCAGCACACTGGAGGCGCAGGTGGGCCATCGCTGCGATTTCAGCGTGGCCTCCCAGAACGGCGAGAACCGCCTGGAGATCCTGGAGCCGGATTCAGGCGTGCGCCTCCTGCGGAGTTGGTGGACCTTCCAAAACCGCACGCGGCTGCGGATCTTCCGCGTCCGGGGGGACGACGACGAATGGGGCGGCGGCCTGGAGATCCTGGAGCCCAATGGCGATCTGGCTGTCCGCGGGCGGCGCACGACCTCCGGTGGCACCCTGGACTGGAATAGCGATTACAGCCACCCGAACCCGCCCGCCGGTACCTTCACGCTGCGATGGACCGGCGGATACCGAGGCGGCAAGCCCTTCCGCGTGGTGGTCGAGGCCATTCTCGATGGGGGCACGGACCGGGAGCGGCACTGGCGCTTCGAGCGCCTGATGCTGCCCGGCGCGGGATCCGCGACACTGGGCACCGTGGACATCGAGAGCTAACGTGCGCCATCCCCGGATCTGGGCCCTCGGCCTGCTCCTGGCCCTGCCGTGCCAAGGCCAGGCCTCGTCCCCCTTCTTCTGGAAGGCGAATCCCAGGAATGGCCGCCTGGAGATCCTGACGCCCTTGGGGGGCTGGAACGCCGCAGGGCCCGAGGAAATCTCCCTGAGGCTCGTTGATCCCAAGGATCCGAGGCCGCCCGCGGATCTCAGCCTGGAATACTGGGAACGCTGGCAGGCCCGGAGGAAACAGGAGGAGGAAGGTATCGATTCACCCCCTTGTTCCTGTGACCGCGTAGGCCGGTGGCAGCCACCCGTGATGGGCTGGTGATGTACCGCTTGTCCTGCCAGCCTCAGGCCGGTTCCAGTGCCGGTAGGGGCTGATTCGATTGGGCAGCGTGGAGGGCCTTGAGCAGCCAGTCGAAGTAGGGGACGCCGCGAATGCGGGCGGTGGTGCCCAGGCTCAAGAGCCGTTCGAAGAATCGTTTTCCGTCCGCGCTGGGCAGCCGCTGGAAGATCCGCTTGAGGATCACGAGGGGGCGCAGGGCGCGTTCGGCGGCGTTGTTGGTGGGTTCCACGCCTTCGACCTTCAGGAACACCCAGAGTTTGTCCCATTTTCGGAGGAGGTCCTTCCCGAGGTTCCGGGCGGCCCTGTGATCCATCGTGCTGGCCTGGATCAGGCCGCGTTTGAGCCGCGCCAGATTGAGGGCGGTGCAGGCCCGCAGACCCTTGCGGCTGATCTCGCCGGCCCGGAAGGCGTGCCACAGCGCAAAGATCTCCTCCTGCTCGGCCAGGAGGCGCTTCCCTAGCGCGGCCACCTCGGGCTTCTGGGATTCGCTCAGAGCAATAAACTCTCGGCGCAAATGAGCCCAACAGAACTGGCGAACGGCAGATTTCAAGGCGTTGTAGGCGCCATACCGGTCCGTTCCGATGATGCCGCTGAAATCCTCGGGAAGCATGGCGGTCAGGGCCCTCGCCCCACGGGTGTCGCTGAAGTGGAAGAGGGCCGTGCGGGCGGAAAGGGCCACCCAGATCCAGTCCCGATCCTTCCGCCCAAAGCCAGTCTCGTCGAGGTTGAGCACGTCCGCCGTACGGATCTGCTGGGAGAGGTCCTCCCAGGCGGGCAGCAGATGGTTCCCGAGGGCCACGCCGCTCTCATGCAGCCAACCGCGTGAGACCGCTACGCCCGTCACCTCCGAGAGGAAACGTTGGAGCGGCGTCAGGCTCATGCGGCCCTCCGTGCGCAGATAGGCCGCCGCAGCCTGGAGGCGCGGGCCGATCCCGCCGGGCGCGGCCTCCGGTGGTAGCGCAGCTCGGACCTTTCGCTGGCAATGCGGGCAGATGCCCTCCTCCAGCGCGTAAGCGATGACTTCTGTGAGGCGCTGAGCCAGATCCACCACCCGGTGCAGGCGCGTCCCGGTGATGGCCCCTGAAGGAACCTCGCCGCGGCAGTGGGGACAGCAGGCGAGGGGCACCGCCACCGTCCGATCCTCGCTGCCCTCCGGCAACATCACCCGAGCGGACCCCTTTCGTCCCGGTTGGCCGCCGCGCTTGCGCCCCGTGGGCGGAGTCGGTGGTTTGGGCGGTGCTGCGGGCCCGTCCGAGCTGGGAGGCTTGCTGCTGTTGCGACTGTCTTTCCCGAGCCGCTCCTGGAGGGACTCCAGCAGCTTCTCCAGACGTTCCATCGTCTCCCGCAGGCGAGTCATTTCCGCACGCAGTTCCCCGTTCTCGGCAGCCAGCGCCAGATAACGCGGATCAGTCAGAACGGGATCAAGCTCCATCCTTTAGAATCTGACTGGTTTGAGACCGAAGTACAAGTAAATTATTCACTTGCAGTGATTCCCCCCCCCTCAATCACGAGTTGAACCTGCATGGGGGGGTGAATCGATACGGAGGAAGCCCTCCGTCTTCGCACATGGGAACGCTTCGAAGGCCCGCCGGGCATCGGGGAACGGCGGTGCGAGGAGGTTCGGGCCTGGATCCGGGACAGGGATTTGGAGAAAGGGCCTGTTTCCGCTGCGGAGATCTCCTTCGCCTCGCGATGGCTGAAGGCGGAAGGGGAGGCACGTCGGGAGTTGGAGGCGGCCGAGGCGTCCCGTGAACGCCGCATCCAGGCCTGGTTCAATGGCGAGGCGCAGGAGTTGGAGTTGGAGGTGAACCGCGAACAGCGTTTCCCGATCCATCCCGTCCAGGGCGAGAACCGCCTGGAGCTCCTCGACCCCGCCACGGGCCAGTTCCAGGTGCGCTCGTGGTGGTGCGGGGACCGCGCCCCGCGCTTGCGCGTGATCGCTCAGGAAAGGGACGTGCGGTGGCCCTCCTGGGGCCTGGAGGTGCTGGAACCCGGCGGGAAACTCACTTCAGGCCTCCGGGACTTCGCAAAGACGCACCCCACTTCGGGCACCTACACGCTTTGCTGGAACGCGGGTGCGCCCTCGCGCTGGTGGTCGCCGGAGGACGCCCATCCCCGCAGGGTGCAGATGGAAGTGATCCTGGATGGAGGCACGGATAAGGAGCGCCGCTGGCGCTTCGAATCCCTGATCCTGCCGGGTAGCGGCAACATCCCGGTGGGGAGTTTCGATGTGGAAGACTGAACTGGGTCTGTGAACCCGGGGCTTCTGCCTTCATGCACCGCCTGATGGGGATGCGTGGTTGCAGATGTAAAGGCGACCTCATTCTCTGTTGCGAGCCGCGAGCCCCGAATAGAGGTCCAGGCCGGGCAGGACGGCTGCGGGGTCTCGCGAGACCTGAAGGCGGAACACTCGCCATTCGCCCTTGTGCTTCACACAATCGAAGGTGAAGAAGACCACACCCTGGTCGAAGCTGGCCAGCCACCATTGCCGCTGCCAAGTCGTGCTCAAGGGGCTCGTCTGGAGGAGTTCCCAGGTACCGAGGCTCCAGGTCTTGGGAACCCATTCCTCCAGCACCTTCCGGGGCTCCGGGTCCACCGGAGCGAAGGGCAGGGCCTGCTGTTCCCATTCCCGGAAGGCGTCCGTCCAGCTGCCCGTGCGGAGGGTCTTGAATCCGCTGCTGATCCGCTCCGCTGGTGTTTGGCTCAGCAGGGGGAGGGCTAAGAGGAAGGCTAGGGAGA
Organism: uncultured Holophaga sp.; assembly: GCA_963664825.1. Taxonomy (GTDB): domain Bacteria; phylum Acidobacteriota; class Holophagae; order Holophagales; family Holophagaceae; genus JAYREN01. The sequence goes on along the minus strand of OY761614.1, from coordinate 157,461 downwards.
TAGCTCGCATGGATGCCTCGGAAGGGTGAATCGTTACGTATCCAAGGATGGATCCATTTGAGATTGAGTGGTTCTACTCATGCATAAAGAGTGGGCCCCATCATTGCCCCCGGGGTCGGGATCAAGGATCTTGAATGAGTATTCATTTCTGATGAAGAGTCGGTTCTTGCCCCAATATCACGTTCCCTATCCGGGATTCTTCCCCTCGGCACCTTCTGGAGATCGAGTCATGAAGCAGCTTCGCTCAGTGGGACTTTCCATGGGGGTGGCGCTATTGGCCACCCTCTCCTTGGCCTGTGGGGGGGGAAACTCCGACAAGGCTCCCGCTCCCAAGGCCACCAGCAAGATCGTGTACGGCTATTTCGCCGGCAGATCGCCTCTTGTGCTCCAGTCCGTGAAATCCAATAGCAGCTGCCTCAGCGATGTGGCCGAAGGCGGAATGAGCCTGGATGCGGACTGCAACCTGATCGGCAGCCTCTTCAATAGCGAGCTGCTCCCCTTCAACAAGACCAATAACATCCGTTCCTATACCTACGTGGATAATGCCCTGGGCGGTGATTTCAATGCCGACCTGGGCCACAGCGCCCTGGTCACCCACAAGGACAAGGTCATCGATAGCTTCGTGGCCCTGACCAAGGATGGGGGCTTCCAGGGTTTCAATCTGGATTTCGAGGGCCTCTATCCCGCCGACCGGGCCGCCTACAGCCAGTTCGTGCACGAACTCGCGGTCAAACTCCACGCCTCGGGCCTAAAGCTGGCGCTCAGCGTGCCTGCGATGAGCGAGGACGATCCCACCGATGATTGGGCCGGAGCCTTCGATTACGCGGCCATCGGTATTGACGCGGACCTGCTCCAATTGATGACCTACGACGAGAATGGACCCACGTGGAGCGATCCCGGTCCCATCGCGGGCGCCGATTGGGTGGAGGAATGCGCGGCGTACGCGGCCACGGTGGTGAGCCCCTCCAAGCTGCTCCTGGGCCTTCCCGCCTACGGCTACGATTGGGATCTGACAGCCTATGCCCAGGACGGGGCCTATCCCTTCTCCTACGTGCCCTGGACGACGTTCTGCGAATGGCTCGCCAATCCCACGGCCGTCAATCACTGGGATGCCACGACGCTTTCGCCTTCCGTGACCTATGAGAGCAAGGATGGGCACAAGCACGAGGCCTGGTTCGAGAACCCCGAGAGCATCCAGGCCAAGGCGGCCCTCGTGAAAAAGTACAACCTGGCTGGCCTTTCCGTCTGGTCCCTGGGTCAAGAGGATGCCAGGTACTGGAAGGCCGCGATCGCAGGGTTGCAGTAGGACATTCATCGCAGGAACGGCGGCCCCTCTGCCACTCGCGGAGGCCGCCTGCCCTGGAATCGAGATATGAGTCAGCGTCCATTCATTGTGAGGAGTCAGTTCATGTTCACGCATCGTGTTTCCCTGTTCGGCCGGGGGCTGCTGGTGGCAGCCGCGGTGTTCGGAACCGCCCAGGCCCAGGAAACGGGGTTCACCAAGGAACTCAAGGTCCGCACGGCCTGGTCTCCCCAGTCCATGGATCATCTGCGGCAGTCCTCGCTGGGCCTTGGGCTCAACTTCGGCTACGGCATGTCCTTCGGGACCCTTGGGCTGGAGGTGGGCTACTACTACAAGACCGGGGATATCTATATCGAGCCCGTGGCCGGAGCGGCTCCCTATACGCTGGACCCGGTGGATCTGGCCAAATCCGGGGATTCCCGGCGCAATCAGCTGGACGGCTTTTCCGTGCGTCTCTCCTTCGCCCGTCCCTTCAATCCTGATTGGGGCTGGCAGGCCGGCGTGATGCTCGGCGGGACCCGCTTCAAACACGAATATTTCGGGGATGTCAGCGGCGTGAATTGGACCGGCGACAATTACGCGTCCTGGCGCGACACCTACTCGGGAACGCCCTCGGAGGGCGGAATCAAGGTCAGCCCCTACGTGGGTGTGTCCTGGAAGATCAGCCCTCACTCCAACCTGGAGCTCAATGTCATGGCGCTGAGCTACACCGCCCTGAATTACCTCCATCAGCCCGGGACGGGCACCTACGCGTGGGATGTGGACCCCGATTCCGATCCGGCTGCGGGCCGAATCGCGCCCCACAACGCCTTCCCTGGCGACACGCTCACCAAGACCACCCGCTTCGTGCCGCACTTCGAGTTCGGCTACGTCTTCCATTTCTAGCCTGCGGCTGACGATTCGCGGAGAATGATCATGATTATTCGTAATGGATTGAAACTCTCGACGCTGGCCGTCCTCCTCGCGGGGAATGCCGCCCTGGTGGCCCAGGTCACCACCGGTGCCCTGGCGGGGCATGTCACCGATAACGCGGGCCGGCCCATTGCCGGCGTGCGCGTCAGCCTCGAGAGCCCGGCTCTCTTCCACCCCAGGGTCCTGAAGACCGATGCCAAGGGCGAGTACCGAGGCCAGCTCCTGCCCGTGGGCACCTATACCGTGAAGGTCAGCGCCGATGGCTGGCTGGGCAAGACGGCCACGGGAGTACGCGTGGGCCTGGGCAGCAACCTCAGCCTGGACTTTTCGCTCACGCTCCTCAAGGAGACCGGCGCCGTCGTGGAAGTGGTGGCCACGGCTCAGGAAGCCAAGACCGCCGATAAGGTGAGCGTCAATTATTCCGCCGAAGAACTCCTCAAGCTGCCCACGAACCGCTCCTTTGATGGCGCGCTGGCCTTGGCCCCCGGCGTCACGGGCTCGGGCCTGGGCACGAGCATCCGGGGCGGCAGCTTCGGAGGACAGACCAAGGCCGGGGGGGGCTATTCCCAGGTCATGTACCGCATCGATGGCATCGATGTGAAGGACGATACGGGCACCCAGTGGGATGGCCCGGCCCGGGCTCAGCTCTATGAGCCTCTTCCGGATTCCATCGAGGATGTGCAGGTGGTGCTCTCGGCCCTGAATGCCCGCCATGGGCGGAGCCAGGGGGGCCAGGTGAATGTCGTCACGAAGACGGGTTCCAATACCTTCGAAGGCAGCATCCGCACCACCTTCAGCCGTCCCTCCTGGACCACGGATCTGCCTCACGGCCCGGTGGCCGGGAGCGATTACGCCGCCAGCGAGAGTAACGCGGTGGAGAGCTATTCCCGCTTCACCGATATCACCTTCAGCGGCCCCATCATCAAGGATCGCCTCTGGTTCTACGTGGGAACCCGCGTCCAGCCCTCCCAGTCAGGTACCGCCACCCTGGGGTGGAACGGTGTGCCCGTGCAGAAGAATGCCAGCGGCGGGTGGGATGTCATTCCCGGAGCCACCCTGTCGTCGGTGATGAAGTACCCCATGGTCACCTGGGGGGCCTTCCCCAAGGTGGACAATGTGCTCAAGGGCGTCGGCACCCCCTATCCCACGGGGTATGGGAACTTCGATATCTCGAAGTACACGGACTGGAATTCCGTAGTGCCCGCCGATACCACCTACCACAAGTACGAGGGCAAGCTCACCTTCCTGGTGAATGATAACAACACGCTCGCCCTGACCTACCTCACCGACAAGACCGTGCAGGGCGGGTACACCGGAGAGCGCACCTCGCCCCCCAACACGGCCCTGGACAAGGATTTCGTCGGGGATCTCACGACGGAGACCAAGGCCTGGACCCTCGGGTGGAATTCCACGATCAACGAGCACTGGTTCCTGGAAATGCGGGCCTTCAAGGCCGAAGTCAAGCTCAACGATGTGACGGGGCCGACCCAATACCCGATCTTCGTTCAATCCCAGCTGAGCACCGGCGATCCCAATATCCAGATCCTGAGCACGGACAACCAGGGCATGGCCTCGGGCAACGGCCAGGCCGGATACTTCGGCTCCTTCTACAATCGCCGCTCCTCCAGTGATATCACCCCCAATATCCGGGGCAACCAGTCCCTCAATTTCAATGTCAAGACCTTCCAGGAGGCGGCGGGCCAGCACGAGATCGACTTCGGCGCCGAGTACTTCCAGACCAAACATCAGTTCGGACGGGAGCGGAGCGGCAACCGCGGGGTCTTCGAGGGTGGCTTCATCTACAATCCGGACACCAAGGATTACCTCTATCCCACCTTCTATGCGAACTCCGCCTCTCTGGTGCCCCTGGACAGCAATGGCCAGGCGGATCAGGCCCTCGTGCAGTACGGGGAACTCCCCATGCGCGGCCCCGGTGCCTACATGGAGCGCTATTGGGCCGGCCAGTCGGCGGCCAAGAATAACAGCACGGGCCTTTGGCTCAACGACACCTGGACCCTCGATTCGAACTGGAATCTGATGCTGGGCCTCCGCTACAACAGGTTCGCCATCCGCGATACCAGCGAACGGAGCCTGGCCGATATCAATGTCACGGAGCCCCGCCTCCAGTTGAAGTGGAACCCCGATGGCAAGGGCCAGGAGATCTACACCTTCACGGCGGCCAAGCTGGCCAGCGCCTATTCCGACGAGATGGCGGCCTGGTTCCGCACCAACGGCTGGACCACCCGCACGGTGCATGCCTGGAAGGGGCTCCCCGGCCAGCTGGCGGTCGATGATAATAACATTGACTCCGACCCCCTGAGCGGCGTCCGCTGGGTGGACTACAACACCCTCATCGATCCTGCCAACTACGGCGCGCCCAGCGCCATCATCGATCTCAGTCAGACCGCCAAGACTGCGGGCCTCCAGGTGCCCTACGCGATCGAATTCTCCCTGGGCTACATGCGGAACTTCGACACCGGTTCGGTGCGCCTCAATTTCGTGCAGCGCACCTACAAGAAGGAGTGGCTCTCCTTCGTCCATGATGGCTACTACGATCCTGCGGATCCCACGAAGTACCTGACCCTGGTCCAGGATCCCAGTGGCCTGGGCGCTCCCCAGTGGCAACAGACCCATCGTTTCCTGAATTCGGGTCTCGAGCAGATCTACCGCGGGGTCGAGCTGGCCTGGAACGAGGCCATCACCTCTCGGCTGAATTTCGGCGGCAACTACACCTGGTCCCAGATCACGGGCCGGAATGCGCTGGATTACTACAACTACCGGGACGAGAAACTGCGGAATGGCCTGAGCGAGGATGTCTTCGCACCCGAGGGTGTGCTCAGCCGCTCCCAGGTCCTGCATGCCTTCCTTACCTACGTGGTGCCCATCGGCAAGGGGAATGTCTCGGCTTCGACCCTGGCGACCTACTCCACCTCCGGTGTGAGGACACCCAATGGTGTCGGGGTCCTCAAGGTGGCCGACGTCGATACGGGTAATGCCGCGTTCCACGGCTACAGCGTGCAGCCCATCGATAACGTCGCGGGTCAGAACATCCTGCTGAACTACAACACCTATTCCTCGCCCATGGGTGCCTTCACCCGGGGCACGGATATCTACACCGTCGACGTGAAGCTGCAGGCCCAGATGCCCCTCGCCGGTAAGGTCATGCTCACGACCTACGTGCAGATCAAGAACATCTTCAATCACCTTCAGAGAATCAGCGTCTACGACTGGAGCGGCTCCTCCAACGGCACCGCCGAGTTCGGCACGGGCGGTTCGGTCGGCAACAGTTCGCCCATCACCGGGCGTCCCCTGGGCGGTTTCAGCCAGGCTTGGGGCACGGGCAACGACAACACCTATTACAGCGGCGGCCGCACCTTCACTGAATTCAGTGTCGGCCTGAAGTTCTGATCTCGGCATAGGAAGGGGAATTCATGTTCAAGACTCTACGCGGCTCCTTGCTCGGTCTGTTGGTGCTGCCCCTGGCGGCCCAGGGCACTGGATTCAGTGTCGAAGGCGGTGTCCTGATGGGCTTTGATAGCCTGAAGAAGGCGACCAATGGCACGACGGGCTTCCATCTGGGCGCCGATTACGGCACTCAGGTCGTGGGCACCGATATCCCTGCGCGGTTGGGCCTCACCTTCGCCAGCATGCCCGGCTCCGAATCGAATGGTCTCAAGACCTCCCTCACCCTGGCCCAGATCCACGGGGATGTCTTCATCGAGACACCCTCTCCGGCCTTGAAGGCCCTGGTGGGTCTATCCCTGAACAGCTATTCCATGTCCCGCACGGGCACGGAATCCGAAGATGAAGCCGATGTGGCCCACCACTTCCCGGTGCGCGACGTCAAGGGCCTCAAGATGGGCCTGCGCCTTGGCGTGAGCTACGCCTTCTCCAAGAGCTGGAGCGCCGAGTTGGTCTTCCAGCAGACGGAGCTGGCGGGCAAGGATCTGCAGGATCCCCTGGTCCGCCGCGGCGGCATCAACCCGGCCTGGTGCGAACTGGGGCTGCGCTGGCATTTCTAGGTTTCGAACCTAGAGGGCGTCTCGGGGCTTTCCCTTGACGCCCTTCGATCCTCTTCGCCTTTGAACGAATACGACGATCTGTGACACGACGATCTAGGCACACAAGGAGGCTTCCATGATGACGAGATGGGCTGGGTTGCTCTGTGCCTCGATCCTGATGGCGGCGCCCAGCCAGCCGAAGCTGGGCTCCACCCAAGGGCTGGAGCAGGGTTGGGTGCTCCAGGCCGCCGATAAGGCCGGGGCCCCGGGGGCCGAGATCTCGCGGCCCGGTTTCAAGGCCAAGGGTTGGCTCCCCACCGAGGTGCCTTCCACCGTGATGGCGACTCTCGTGCGGAACGGTGTCCACAAGGATCCCTTCTTCGGCCAGAACCTGGCGGCCATCTCCTCGGAACCCTTCAAACAGGGCTGGTGGTACCGCACGGAATTTATCGTCGAAGACCCCGGGGATGGCTCCCACACGCGGCTCCGCCTCGATGGGCTCAACTTCCGGGCCGATATCTGGCTGAACGGCAAACAGATCGCGGGCCGGGACGCGATTTGCGGCGCCTTCCGGAATTTCGATCTGGATATCGGCTCCGGCCTCGCCAAGGGCGTCAATGTCCTGGCCGTGGAGGTCTTCCCGCCCCAGCCCGGGGATTTCACCATGGGTTTCGTGGATTGGAACCCCCTGCCTCCCGATCGCAATATGGGGATCTTCCGCGAGGTGAAGCTGCACCGAACGGGGGCCGTGGCGATGGAGGAGGTCTGCGTCCGCAGTACCGTGGATCTCAAGACGCTGAAGGAAGCCTCCCTGGAAATCAGTCTCAAACTGATCAATCGTGAGGATCATGCCCAGACCGGGACTCTGAAGGGTTCCATCGGGGAGATCCACTTCCAGGTGCCCTATGTCCTGAAGGCCGGTGAGCGGCAGGCCTTGCGCCTGGGGCCCAGCCAGGTGCCCGCCCTGCGCATCCGCAATCCCCGCCTCTGGTGGCCCCATAACCTCGGCAAGGCCGAACTCTATCGTCTGGAACTGAGCGCCCAAGCGGGTTCCAGCCTCAGCGATGGATGCGGGGTCACCTTCGGCATCCGGCAGGTAGCCGACTACCTCAACGCTCAAGGACAGCGCGGCTACATGGTGAATGGCCAGAAAGTGCTCATCCGCGGGGCGGGTTGGGTGGACGATCTGTTTCTCCGGGAGGATCCGAAGAACCTGGAGGCCCAGTTCCATTACGTCAAGCACATGAACCTCAACACCGTGCGGCTGGAGGGCTTCTGGGGCAGCAGCCAGCGGCTCTATGACCTGGCTGACCGCGAAGGCATCCTGCTGATGGTGGGGTGGAGCTGCCAGTGGGAATGGCCCGAGTACTTGGGCAAACCCATCGTGGAGAGCGAGACCTTCGGAGGTCCCAAGGAACCCTTGGAGATCGAACGGGTGACGGGCTATCTGCGGGATCAGGTGCGCTGGCTGCGCAACCATCCCAGCCTCCTGGTGTGGGTGGTGGGCAGCGACAAGCTGCCCTGGCCCGAGGTGGAGAAACGCTACGTCGCCGATCTCAAGGTCCTGGATCCCTCGCGCCCTCTGCTCAGGTCCTGCAAGGAGCTGACCAGCCCTCTCAGCGGATCTTCCGCGGTGAAGATGGCGGGGCCCTACGATTACGTGACGCCCAATTACTGGTGGGTGGATACCAAGAACGGCGGGGCCTTCGGCTTCAATACCGAGACCGGCCCCGGTCCGCAGATCCCCCCGCTCTCGACCCTCCAGCGCATGCTTCCCGCCGATAAACTCTGGCCCATCAACGAGGCCTGGAACTTCCACTGCGGGCGCTTCCAGTTCGGCAATCTGGATATCTACCTGAAGGCCTTCAACGCCCGCTACGGGGAATCGAAATCCGTGGAGGACTTCGCCTTCAGGGCCCAGGCCGCCAACTATGAGGCCATGCGGGCCATGTACGAGGCCTTCGGCGCCAACCGGCCCAAGGCCACCGGCGTGGTCCAGTGGATGCTCAATGGCGCCTGGCCCAAGTTCTTCTGGCAGCTCTACGACACCTTCCTCATGCCCAATGGCGCCTTCTACGGCGCCCGCAAGGGTTCCCAGCCCCTGAACGTGGTCTACGACTATGGAACGGGGTCCGTGCATTTGGTGAACGACACCCTCCAGGAGCTGAAGGCAGTCACGGTGAGGGCTCGGATCTTCCGCGCCGATTCCACCCTGGCCTCCAGCCAGGAGATCACGGTGCCCTGCCTGCCGAACCATTCCCGCAAGGTGCTCGAGCTGAAGGACTCCGGCGGCGGCCCCATCCACTTCCTGGATCTGCGCCTGAGTGGGCCCGGCGGCAAGGCCCTGGCCGACAATTTCTATTGGCTCTCTACCCAGCCCGATGTGCTCGACGAGGCCAAGACCACCTGGTTCGTCACACCCAATAGCTCCTTCGCCGATTTCACTGCGTTGGCCAAGCTGCCTGTGGCCCGGGTGAAGCTGGAACAGCGTTCGGTGTCCGGCAAAGACTGGAGTGCGGAGATCACACTCACCAATACGTCGGAGCACATCGCCTTCTGCCTGGAATTGGGCGTGGTGAGGCCTTCCGGAGAACCTCTGCTGCCGGTGCTCTGGGACGACAACTACCTTTCGCTGCTGCCCCACGAGGCTCGGAGGATCCGCGTGCGCCTGCCGGGCGTGGAGCTCCGCGGTGAAACACCGCGCATCACCCTCAATGGTTGGAACCTTCTCAAATAACCCTGAAAGGCCCTCGATGAAACGCAATCACCTCATCGTCCTGCTGATCATGTTGATCTTCGTGGCGATTTCCTTCGTGACCAACATCATCGATCCCATGGGATCGGATGTGCAGGCCTCCTTCTGCCTGACCAACGAGCAGCTGGGCTACATGGCCACGGCCCTCTTCATCGCCTACGCGGTCATGTCCATCCCCGCCGGCATGCTGGTGGAACGCTACAAGGCCAAGCCCGTGCTCATCAGCGCGTTCCTGCTCTCCTGTCTGGGCGCCTTCGCGTTTGCCTTCCGGCCCACCTACATCCTGTCGCTGCCCTCGCTCTTCCTCATCGGCGCCGGGTTCGCCATGCTCCAGGTGGTCATCAACCCGCTGCTGCGAGTGGCGGGGGGCGAGGAACACTACGCCTTCTGGGGGAATGCCTCTCAGCTCATCTTCGCCCTGGGCTCCACCGTGAGCCCCTATATCTACGGGTATTTGGTGGGCCATCTCAAGGATCCCAGCCTGGCCCAGCATGGCATCTTCGGCCTCTTGGAGAAGGTGGTGAAGCCCGGCCTGCCTTGGATCTCCCTCTACTGGGTCTTCGCCATCGTGCTGCTGGCCATGGTGCTGGTGGTCTCCTGCGTCAAGCTGCCCACCATGCAGCTGAAGGATGACGAGAAGGTCGGCTCCTTCGAGACGATCCTGCTGCTGCTCAAGACCCGCACCGTCTGGCTCTACTTCATCGGCGTCATCTGCTACGTGGGCACCGAACAAGGGGTGGCCATCTGGATCAAGAAATTCCTGCTGGACTATCACCACGTGGATCCCAACCTGGTGAACAAGGTGGCCGTGGCCGGGTTCTGGGGCGCCATGACCCTGGGCTGCGCGGTGAGCCTGGTGCTGCTCCAGTTCTTCGATTCCCGCAAGATCCTGGGGGTCTTCTTCATGGGCGGCGCGATCACGCTGCTGGTGGCCCTCTTCGGGAGCCGTTCCATGGCCCTCATCGGCCTGCCCCTGATGGGCTTCTGGTGCTCGGTGGGGTGGCCCATCATCCTGTCCCTGGCGCTGAATTCCGTGGAGAAACATCACGGTTCCTTCGCCGGCATCCTCTGCACGGGCATCGTGGGGGGCGCGATCCTGCCTCCCCTCATCGGCCGGATCGGGGATCATTTCGGGCTCCGCTTCGGCATGCTGCCTCTGCTGGGGACCATCGCCTACATCATCGGCATCGCCTTCTGGGCGCGCCCCCTGATCGTCAACGCGACGATCGGGAAGGCCAAAGAACCGAAGCCTGAAAACGTCTGAAGGTACCTATATGGATTCACGCATTCTCATCGGGGTTGATCTGGGCGGAAGCCACATGCGCGTCGGCCGCATCGAGGCCGGAACCATCGTGGCCCATGCCAGCCGGGCCACGCCTTCGAAGGCTTCGGCAGATATCGTATTGGAAGAACTCTGCTCGGTGATCAGTGAAGTGTTCACGCCGCAGACGGCCGCCATCGGCATCGGCGTGCCCAGTGTGGTGGACGTGGAGCGAGGCATCGTCTACACCGTCGAGAACATTCCCTCCTGGCAGGAGGTCCCTCTCAAGGATCTCCTGGAGCAGCGGTTCGGCGTTCCCGTCTATGTCAACAACGACGCCAACTGCTTTGCCGTGGGGGAATTCCACTATGGCCATGGGCGGGGCTTTCGCCACATGGTGGGCATGACGCTGGGCACGGGACTGGGTGCAGGCGTCATCCTGAACGGCCATCTGTACTCGGGGGCGAACTGTGGCTCTGGGGAACTCGGCAGCATTCCCTACCGGGGCAAGACCTTCGAATACTACGCCAGCGGCCAGGTATTTCCCCGGGATCACGGCCAGAATGGCGCAATCATCCACGCGCGAGCCATCAAGGGGGACCCGGAGGCCCTGAAGATCCTTTCGGACTTCGGCGAGGATTTCGGCCAAGTGATGATGACGACCCTCTATGCCTTCGATCCCGAGGTGGTGGTGCTGGGGGGATCGGTTGCCAAGGCCTTCCCCTTTTTCGAGAAGAGCATGCACAAGGTCCTTTCGGATTTCGCCTACCAGAGGGCCCTGCAGCGTCTGATCGTGCGCGTGAGCGAGGAACCCCAGATCGCCATCCTGGGGGCCGCCGCCCTTGGGCTGGACGCACTGGCCTGAACCTGAGGAGAGTTTGTGGAAGTCATCATCGTTCCTGATCGCCATAAGGCCGCGCTTCTGACGGCACGGATCATCGCCAAGGAACTGCGCGCCAAGCCCAACCTGATACTGGGCCTGGCCACGGGGCGGACCATGGAGCGGGTCTACGCCTACCTGGCGGTCTTTCACGAGCGCGAGGGCCTGGATTTTTCCCGCTGTCACACCTTCAACCTCGACGAGTACATCGGCCTCCCCTCGGGGGATGCCGGGAGCTACCGGCATTACATGGAGGAACATCTCTTCGGGAAGGTGAATATTCGCCCGGAGCATACGCATCTGCCCGATGGAACGGCGGCGGATCTCGGGGCGGAATGCCGCGCCTACGAGGAGCGCATCCGCGAGCTGGGTGGCATCGATCTCCAGCTGCTGGGTATCGGGGGAGACGGCCATATCGGCTTCAACGAACCGCTCTCCGCGCTGCTCTCCCGCACCCGCGAAAAGGCGCTGACGCCGGCCACCCTGGCGCAGAATGCCGAGATGTTCGGGGGGGATCTTGCCAAGGTGCCCCGGCGCGCCATCACCATGGGCGTGGGCAGCATCCTGGATTGTCGGCGCTGCCTGCTCCTGGCCACGGGGGCTTCCAAGGCCGCGATCCTGGCCCGGGCCGTGGAGGGGCCCATCACCGCCATGGTGACTGCCTCGGCACTCCAACTGCATCCCCGCTGCCAGGTGGTGGTCGACGAAGAGGCCGCCACATCCTTGAGCGGCCAGGAATACTACCGGTGGGTATTCGCCAATGAACCCGAATGGGCCGAATTCAGGGACTTGGAGCGCCTGGCACTCCGCTGATCGAAAGGGGAGAATGGAGGATGAACCCTCCTGGAGTAGGCATGGCTGAACCGATGAAACCCGCACAGGACTCCCAGGCCGATCTCGAACGGCTGGTGGAGCTGCGCACCCGGGAGCTGGCCGCGGAGATCGCGGAACGGGAACGCCGCGAAGGTGAACTCGGTGTGGAGCGCAAGCTCCTGCGTACGGTCATCGATAACGTGCCGGACTACATCTACGTTAAGGACCGGAAGAGCCGCTTCATCGTCAACAACCTTGCTGTGGCTCAGAACCTGGGTTTCCAGCCCGAGCAGGTGATCGGCAAGACGGATTTCGATTTCTTCCCCAGGGATCTCGCCCAGCAATTCTACGATGACGAGCAGCGGGTCATGGATACGGGGCAGTCCCTCATCAGCCGCGAGGAGCCGAACTACTACCCCGTGACCGATTCCTGGGGCTGGCACCTGACCACCACCGTGCCCTTGCGGGATCTCCAGGGAGAGGTCATCGGGATCGTGGGCGTGAGCCGGGACATCACCTCCCACAAGAAGATGGAAGAGGCGATGCGCGAGAGCCTTGTGCATCAGAAGTTCGCGCGCCAGCTCATCGATTCCCAAGAAGGGGAGCGCAAGCGGATCGCCGGTGAACTCCACGACCACATCGGGCAGAAGCTCCTCCTGGTCAAGAATCAGCTTCTGCTGGGGCTGCGGGCTGTGCAGCAGGGGGAGGAACCCTCCGGCGCGGTCAACGATGCCATCGCCCTGGTCACCGAATGCATCCAGGATGTGCGCGAGATCTCCCACACCCTCAGGCCCCACCAGATCGATGAACTGGGGCTCAGCAAGAGCATCGAATCGATGGTGCGGCGCTTGTCTAAGAGCACCGGCATCGCCTTCACCACCGATATTGAACCCGTGGACCGGCTGCTTTCCACGGATGCGGAAATCAATCTCTACCGCATCGCCCAGGAGAGTCTCAATAACCTGGTGAAGCACGCCTCGGCGCAGAACCTGGCGGTGGTGCTGCACCGGACCGGGGATAACGTGCTCCTGAGGATCGTCGATGACGGGTGCGGCTTCGACGTGGAATCCCTCACCCAGGGCTCCGAACGCCATGCGAGTTTCGGGCTGATGATCATGTCGGAGCGGGCACACATGGCCGGGGGGGAGCTGGAACTGAATTCGGAGCGGGGGCGGGGCACCACGGTCACGGTCCTCCTGCCGATCCTGGGAGGGGCCCATGGCGCCTAGGGTCTCGGTGGTGATCGCCGACGATCATCCTCTGTTTCTGGCGGGGATTCGCCAGGCCATCGAGGGGGTTCCCACCTTGGAAGTGGTGGCCGAGGCCTCCGACGGCGCCGCTGCGCTCTGCGAGATCGAGACGCGACGGCCCGATCTGGCGGTGCTGGATATCCGCATGCCCAATCTCACCGGCCTCCAGGTCCTGCGGGAGATGCATCAGAAGAACCTGGCCACAGATGTGATCTTCCTGACGATGTACGACGACGAAGAGACCTTCAATGAGGCGATGGATCTCGGCGTCATGGGCTACGTCTCGAAGGAATCGGCCGTCATCGATGTAGTGACGGCCATCGACACCGTCGTGCGCGGTCGCCATTTCCTCAGCCCCTCCCTCATGGACCTGATGGTCGCTCGCCGGGCGCAGCCCGCCCTAGGCATTCGCAACATGCCCCTCAACGCGCTCTCGCCCATGGAACGGAAGGTCCTGAAGCTGATCGCTGAATCCAAGACCAGCAAGGAGATCGCCGAGGCCTTCTTCGTCAGCCAGCGAACCGTCGAAAACCACCGCGCCCACATCGGCACGAAGCTTAATATCCACGGGAGCTACAGTCTCCTCAAGTTCGCTCTCGAAAACAAATCGCGCCTTTGATGGCGCCCAAGGAGCCGTTCCATGCCCTCCTCTCTGATCCGGAATTCCATTCGGGCCGCCGCCCTTGCGCTTCTGGGGGCGGCCTTAGCGCCAGGCCTACCCGCCCTCGGCAAGGGCGATGACACCTACCAATTCACCCAAGAGGCCGGGGCGCGCACCCTGGATCTCGAAGCCATGGCCGGCGGCGTGCGCTGGTCCTGGACCCGGCCCAGCGGTCAGGCCTGGGACACGGTGCTCCTGGGGCTGCGCCTGCGGGCTCTCGAAGGGGAGCAGGGCGACCCCTGGGTGGAATTCTCCACCGGTTCCTGCCGGGTGCGACAGTACCTCGAACGGGGAGCTGAGGGCCTTCGCTGGCTGAATCTCACGGGGCTCCGGGCACACTTTGCGGTTGGCCAGGTGGTGGAGGTCGTGGGTCACGGTGTGGGGATCGATGCGGGACGAGCCACACTGCGGACCTTCAGCAATCGCCTGGATCCCAAGGCCCGGATCCTGATCCTGGCGCCCCATCCCGACGATGCGGAGATCGCCGCCTTCGGACTCTATGCGGGTCGCAACACGACCATCGTCACCCTCACCTGCGGGAATGCCGGGGACGCCAACTACGCCGACCAGTTCAGTGATGCGGCGGCCCAGTACCGTTTCAAGGGCTTCCTGAGGGCCGTCGATAGCGTGACGGTGCCTTGGCAGGGGGGCGTTACCCCTGAGCACTGCTTCAATCTCGGGTACTTCGATGCTCGCCTCCAGGACATGCACACCAAGCCCACGGTGGTCGTTCCGGAGATGTACGGCCCCAATAGCGATGTCTCGGTGTACCGGAAGGCGAATATCGGCCACATGCTGTCCAAGGGGCCGCGGACGAACACCTGGGCCCATCTGGTGGAGGATCTGGGGGCCGTCCTGCGGAAGGTCCGTCCCACGATCATCGTCATGCCCCATCCTTTCCTGGATAATCACCGGGATCACGAATTCACGTCTGTCGCGGCCATCGAGGCTCTCGAAAAATGGAAGAGCCCGGTCAAGCTGCTGCTCTTCACGAACCATGTCGGCCCGAACCTGTATCCCTATGGTCCGGTCGGCACCTCGGCACCGCTGCCCCCCTGGGAAGGTCGGCCCATGACCGTGGAAGGGGTCTACGCCCACCCGGTGGATGCTGATACCCAGCGCCGCAAGCTCTTCGCCCTGGACTGCATGCATGATCTCCGACTCTCACCCACGGAGCAGGCCGAGTGCGCTCAAGGGAGCACCAAGCCCCGCCGGGAGGACTTCCCCAGGGTCATGGCCGTGGATTACTTCCGCCGCGCCCCGCGCCCAGAGGAACTCTTCTTCGTCTTCAGCCGCGAAGGCGCCCGGAAGCTCATCCACAGCTTCGTGGAAGAAGTGCAGAACTGATCCCTGATCGCGATTCCACCGATGGAACAAAAGTGCGGGAAACGGCTCCTGGAGCCGTTTTCCGCACTTTTGTTGTCTTCCCATCCGTTGGAGGAAGCCCTCAGCGCCAGATCACTTCTTCTTGAACTGGGCGATGATGTCGTCCACGGATTCCTTCTTCTCGTCCATCTCCATGGTGGTTTCGAAGATATTGTCCTGAGTGGCGACGGTGCGGTTTTCGAAGACATCCTTGCCGGTCTCGCCCACCTCTCCGGCCTCGATCTTGAAGATGTTCAGCAGGCGCTGGAGGCCGCCCTTGAACTGCTTGAGCAGGAGCACGACCTTTTCGATCTTCTGCCGGGTGATGTCCTGGAACTGAAGGGTGTTGAGGATTTCGAAGGCCTCGTCGGAGACGGTCTTGAGATTGGCCTGGACCTGACTGAGATCCACCGGCGGCAGATGGGTGGTCATCTGGCGCTCGAAGAGGAAATCGAGCACTTGCTGGGCCACCCGGGTGGGATCCTCCCCGCCATTGGCACGGGTGAGGAATTCGTCGATCCGAGTCTGGAACTGGACCTGGGAGACGCGGTTCTCCTCCAGGGCCTTTAAGGCGGTCTCCAGTGCCCGGCCGCTTTCGTCGCTGGCGTTCATCAGGGTGTCCAGGCGATTCATCACCACCTGGGTGGCCGCCTCGGTGTCTGCGGTGATGGCGTCCAACTGGGCGGCCAGTTCCGGCACCTGGGTGCTCTGGTGTTTCACGGAAGCATCGAGCTGCTGGAGGTTGGTGAGGGTGGTGTTGATGCTCTCCACCAGGGCGCCCAGTTCACCCTTGGCCTCCATGTCGATCTTTTGGTAGACCTGGCCGTTGGCCATATCGGCGGCGGCCGAGGCCAGCTGGTGGAGGCCCCGGGCGGCCTCGTCGTGGAGATCGCCGCGGATGTCCTGGATCATCTCCTGGAGAGCGTCCAGGCGGTTATCCAGGGTTTCGCTGCGCTCGCGGAATTCCTGCAACAGCAAATCAGGCTCCACTGAGTGAGTCTGGGGCTGGATTTCGGGATTCTCTTGGCCTTCCATGGCGTTCCTCTTGTGATCAGGGAGCGGGGCGGACGCTCACGAAAATTCCTTCGGGAAGATTCCATGCCTGCATGAGTTCCTTCGGAACATTGAGGCTCTGGTCATTCACTCCGGAGACGAACTGGACGGGCTCCACGGCGGGGCCTTCAGGCCAGATGATGCGGACATTGCAGATGGGCTCGACCCGATAGGGGCCCATCATCTTCCAAACGGATTCCACGGTCTTGGAAAGCTCCACATGATCGCTCTTTCGGAAGAAGCCGCTCTTCATGGGGGCTGTGGAGACGGTGATGGAGGGTTCGAGGACCTGGAGACGGCCCGCCTCCTTGAGGGTGAGGCAGGTCTGAAGGACGCTGACTTCGCTCATGTTGGAAACGGCCATCACTTCAGTGAAATCGCGGTATCCATCCATGAAGGGCAGCACCTTCCGGTCCTCGGGGAAGAGCTTCAGTCCCTGGGTGAGTTGGGGTTCCCTCAGGGTGAGCCAAGGCACCGCGTGGAGATTGGGGAAGATGGTGCGGAAGCGCTTGCGGGAATCGGCGGTGCGGGCCGATTCCATGAGGAGGTCCTGCAGGCCGCGGTGGATGCTGGTGGGCACCTTGAATTTGGAGGCGGCGAATTCGAATTCACCCTTGTCCCATTCCAGCACTTCGAAGGCGGCGCTTTCGCCCACCGTCTGCGGCGTCTCGGCATGCACCACCTCGCCATTGACGACATAGAGGGTGCCGGTGCGCTTGCCGTCGATGACGTAGAGTTTGCCGGTCTTCCGGTTGACGTTCAGGAGCTGAACGACATCCGTGAGGGAGATGCTCTGGAGGTTGCCGCGGAGGTTGGACATCAGGCCCGAACCTTTGCCAAGCAGGGGGGACACGCTTCGCCCCAGGGGCGAGGACCCCGGGTGGCGGGGGCGGGTCCAGGCATTTTCATGCATTGGCCTCTGTGATGGCCGATTGCATCTCCTGGACGGCGCGTTCGAGGCCCACGAGTACGGCCCGACCGATGAGGCTGTGGCCGATATTGAGTTCGACGATCTCCGGAATGGCCGCGATGGGACCGACATTTTGCAGGTTCAACCCGTGTCCCGCCAGGCTTCGCAGGCCGAGGCGAGCGGCGAGCCGGGCCGATTCCCGAATCCGCTCGAGTTCCGGGCCGGGGTCGCTTCCTGCGGGGAGATCGGCGTAGACGCCGGTATTGAATTCCACGGCGTCGGCCTCGATGCGCGAGGCCATCTTGACCTGTTCCAGCTGGGGATCGATGAAGAGGCTCACGCGGATATCCGAGGTGCGGAGTTCCCGGATCACGGTGCGCAGGTGGGCCTGGAGGAAGACCACGTCCAGGCCTCCCTGGGTGGTGAGCTCCTCCCGGGTTTCAGGCACGAGGGTCACCCAATGGGGTTTCAGCGGCACGATGGCCTGCATGGCCTCCGGGGAGGCGGCGCACTCGACATTGAGGGGCACGGAGAGCACCTCGCGGAGGAGGCGCACATCCCGCTCCTGGATGTGCCGGCGATCCCCCCGGAGATGCACCGTGATGCCATGGGCCCCGGCGCTCTGAGCCAGCAGAGCCGCGGCGATGGGTTCAGGATCGTGGGCCGAACGGGCCTGCCGAAGGGTTGCCACATGATCGATATTCACACCGAGGCGGGTCGTCACCTGAGAGGCTCCTGGAAGTGCTGAGGGCGGGCTTACTATCGATCAAAGCCTAGCAGGAATTGACGGGGCATCGCACCGCGACCTTCAGAGGGAAAGGTCCGCCCTGGCCGCCTCCTCCAGATGTTCGATGGCCTCCTGCATGCGGGAAAGCTCTCGAGCCTCGACCATGAGTCGCAGCTTGGGTTCGGTGCCGGACCAGCGGACCACCATGCGGATGGCCTGGCCGTGTCTAGCTTCCAGGTCCGTCATGGCTCCCTGGAGCCGCTGGCAATCCTCCACGGGGCGGCGTTCGGAGGCCACCAGGTTGATCAGCTTCAGGGGCCAGGGGCGGAAGCGCCAGTCCCAGCGCCGTTCCGGGCTTCGGTGGAGAAGGGCTCGGAGCACGGCCAGGGTGGTGGCCAGGCCGTCCCCGGAGGGGCCGATGTGCTTCTGGATGACGTGGCCGGAGGCCTCTGCGGCCAGATCCCAGCCCCGGGCGGCCAGTTCCCGGACCATGAACTTGTCCCCCACGGCCGTTCGGACCAGGGGGATGCCCAGGGTGCCCAGGGCTTCCTCCAGGCCGCCATTGGTCATCAGAGTGCCCACCAGGCCCGGCAGGACCTTGCCCTGGCGATGGAAATCCTGGACGAGGAGCCAGAGGAGCTGGTCCCCGTCCACCACTTCGCCGCTGGGATCGATGAAGAGACAGCGATCGCCGTCGCCGTCGAAGGCCACGCCTGCGGCCGCTCCGCGCGCCCGCACGGCGGCCTGCAAACCCTCGAGATGGGTGGAACCCACCCCCACGTTGATGCGGTGGCCGTCCGAGGGCGTGCCCAGCCAGTGGATGGGACCCTTCAGCAGCCGCGGCGCCCAGGGGGCCGTGGCGCCGTGGGCGCAATCCACGATGAGCGGGAAGTCCTGGGGCAGCTCCAGGCCTTCCAGGTGGGCGAGGTAGGCCTCCAGGGCCCCGGCATCCGGGGAGATTTCGACGCGGTCGGCTCCGATGGGAGCCGTGGCTTCGAAGGCCGCTTCCACGGCTCCTTCCTCGTCCTCGGCGAGCTTCTCCCCATCCCCGTTGAAGCCCTTCAGGCCGTTATCCTCGGGGGGGTTGTGGCTGGCGCTGATCATCAGACCCCAGGCTTCCGGGCGGCGCTGGGTCACCCAGGCCACGGCGGGGGTGGGGACCATGCCCAGGACTTCCGGGCGCAGCCTCCCGTCCAGGCCCCTCAGGAAGGCCTCGGCCAGGGGCACGGAACTCGTCCTGGGGTCCCAGCCGATGACCAGTTCCCAGATGCCCTTCTCCCGCGCCACCTCTCCCCAAGCGCGGCCCCAGCGGGCCGTTTCCTCCAGGGTCAAGGGGGTGGCCAGGGCCCTTCCCCGCACGCCGTCCGTTCCGAAATACCGTAATTCCACGCTCAGACCCCATTCAAGATTCGGTTTCCCTTCATCCGAGGGCTATCGGATGTTGGAGATTTACACCGTAGCGCACTTCCCTGAGGGCGATGCCTCCCTGCCACTGTGTGCGGGTTTGCCCGTCCGGGGTCCAGCCTCCGGCCTTGTAGAAGGCCCGGGCCCGGTCATTGCGCTCGAGCACCCAGAGGATGGCTTCCTGGAAGCCATCCCTCCACAGGGTGGCCTGGGCCTGGGCCATGAGGAGCCCTCCGAAGCCTCGGCCCCAGACCGCAGGATGGAGGTAGATGGCGTAGATTTCTCCGAGGTTTTCATTGGACGTGTCCCGGGTCGGGCCGGTGGCTGCGAATCCCAGGATGAACCCGCCCCGGTCCAGGGCCAGCAGGTGATGATGGGGGCCAAGGGGTTGCGCGATGAGGTCCCGGGTGCGAGTCTCCTGCTCGGTTTCGGAGAGGCTCTCCAGATGGGATTCCGGGAGCATGCCCCGGTAGGCGGCGCGCCAGGAGGCCACATGCACCCTTGCCAGGGCGGCGGCGTCGTCGATTCGGGCGGGGCGGATCCTGGGCTCCGGAATGGCATGGGTGCGGAATACCCTGAAACCCAGGCTCCGGGCCTCTTGGTGGGCCTCTTCCGTGAGGCCATCCCGCTGGTCGGGGGCAAGCTCAGGCTGGCCTGCCTTCCGCGCGAGGAAGCGCTTGCGGGAGATGGCGATGCAGATCCTTTCCGCGGGCCATCCCAGGGCCTCCGGGAGGCGGGGCAGGGCCTCCCAGAGGGCCAGGTCTTCCAGGTAGGTGGTGCCGAAGCCGAAGCCCGGATCCAGCAGGATCCGCTCCTGGGCGATGCCCGCCTTCCGGAGCCGGTCGCCGATCCCCCGGAGTTCCGCGATGGCTTCTTCGGCGCTTTTGGGCGTGGGGTCGTCGTAGGGCGGCATCAGGAGGCGGCCATCGGCCATGCGGCTGCGCATGGCAATGAGGCCGCAGGCGCTGTGCCGGGCGAGATCCAGCATGGCCCCTTCGGCGAAACCGCCCACGTCATTGAGGATGGCGGCGCCTCTCCCGAGCCCCTTCAGGGCCACGGGCACATGGCGGGTGTCCAGGCTCAAGGGGAGCCGGGGCAGCGCTGTCCCTAGGCCCTCCAATACGGGCTGAAGCCTGGCCCATTCCTCGCCCTCCTCCAGGGGCTGGGCGCCCGGACGGGTGCTCTCGGCTCCCAGATCCAGGGCCGCCGCTCCGGAGTCCACCAGGCGCCTTCCCTGGACAAGAGCCGCTTCCCGATCGCGGAAGCGGCCCCCGTCGCTGAAGGAATCCGGCGTGATATTGAGGATGCCTAAGTAGAGCGGCTCCTTCAGGGAGAGACTGCCGCTGGAGGTGTGCCAGAGCATGGCTGCTAGGCGGGTTCCGGCGTGGGCTCTGGGTCCGGGCTTGGGCCGGGTTCGGCAGGGGGCTCCGCGATGGGTTCGGGTTTGGGAGGCTCGGGCTTGGGGGGCAGGATGCCGCCCTTCATGAGTACGGCCACATCGGCGCCATCCAGCGTCTCGCGCACCAGCAGGGATTCGGCGATGGCCACCAGGGCCGTGCGCTCCTCCAGGAGGATGCGTTTGGCGCGCTCATAGTTGGCCATGACGATGGCCTGCACTTCCATATCGATGATGCGCGCGGTGTCTTCGCTGAATTCGTGCCGCTGGGTGAAGTCCCGGCCCAGGAAGATCTCCTGCTGCCCGCCACCGTAGTTGATGGGGCCCAGCTTCTCGCTCATGCCGTACTCGGTGACCATGGACTTGGCCATGGTGGTGGCCTGCTGGATATCGTTGCTGGCGCCGGTGGAGAGCTGCTTGAAGTAGATCTCCTCGGCGATGCGCCCGCCCATGGAGATGGCGATGCGGGTCTCCATGTAGTCTTTGGTGGTGTTGTAGCGGTCCCGCTCCGGCAACTGCCAGGTCACGCCCAGGGCGCGGCCCCGGGGGATGATGGTCACCTTGTGCACGGGATCGCTGTGGGGCAGCACGGTGGCCAGGACCGTATGGCCGGCTTCGTGATAGGCCGTGATCTTCTTGTCCTCCTCGGTCATCACCATGCTGCGGCGCTCACTGCCCATGTAGATCTTGTCCTTGGCGTTTTCGAAGTCGATCATCTCGACCCACTTCTTGTTCACCCGGGCGGCGTTGAGGGCGGCCTCGTTGCAGAGATTGGCCAGATCGGCTCCCGCGAACCCGGGAGTGCCCCGAGCCACGACTTCCAGCTCCACATCGGGCGCGAGGGGGATCTTATCGGCGGTGTGGACCTTGAGGATCTCGAAGCGGCCCTGGAGATCGGGGCGATCCACCACCACCCGGCGATCGAAGCGGCCGGGGCGCAGGAGCGCGGGATCCAGCACATCGGGGCGGTTGGTGGCGGCGATGAGGATCACGCCCTCGTTGCCTTCGAAGCCGTCCATCTCTACCAGCAGCTGGTTGAGGGTCTGCTCGCGCTCGTCGTGGCCGCCGCCCATGCCTGCGCCGCGATGGCGGCCCACGGCGTCGATCTCGTCGATGAAGATGATGCTGGGGGCGTTCTTCTTGCCCTGCTCGAAGAGGTCCCGCACGCGGCTGGCGCCCACGCCCACGAACATCTCCACGAAGTCGGAGCCAGAGATGCTGAAGAACTGGACCTTGGCCTCCCCCGCGATGGCGCGGGCCAGCAGGGTCTTGCCTGTGCCCGGAGGGCCCATCAAGAGGAGGCCGCGGGGGATCTTGCCCCCCAGCTTCACGAACTTGGCGGGGTCCTTGAGGAATTCCACGACCTCCTGGAGATCGGCCTTGGCCTCGTCGCAACCCGCCACATCGGCGAAGGTGACGCGCTTGGCGCTGGCCGAGAGGCCCCGGGCCCGGGCCTTGCCGAAGGAGAGGGCCTTGTTGCCGCCCATCTGAGCCTGGCGCATGAAGACGAACCAGAGCACCACGAAGACCAGCAGCGGTCCCCAGAAGATCAGGTAGAAGGTGAGGTTGTTCTCGCTGGGTTTGGCGGCGCGGAATTCGCCCAGTTTCGGGGGGTCCTCCAGGCGCCAGCGCATGATCTGGGCGCCCAGGTCCTGCATGGGAGGGGCGATGGTCTTGAACTTGGAGAAGCTTTCACCCTTGGCGTTCTTCACGGGCTGTTTGTAGGTGCCCTCGATATCCACGCCGGTGAGGGTGACGCTCTGGTACCGGCCCTCCATGCCTTCCGTGTAGAAGGTGCTGAAGGGGATTTCCTGGGTGCTGTTGTTCTTGGGAATGCTGTTCAGCGCCAACAGGACCAGGGCGATGATCGCCACCCAAACCAGTGCGCTCTTCATCATCGAGTTCAAGGAGCCTCCGACGGGATCGTCTTCCCACCCAGTCTAACCGGAAGGAAGACGCATTCTGTGGCCAAGGATGCGCTAGTTCCGGGGCAGATTCGGGGGAGGGGAGAGGGTCCATGGGAAATTCCCGCTCGTTGGTTCCAGCCTCCAGCCGCCCCACTGCTTGGTTTTTCGGCGTTTCCGCTCCAGGAGGGGCCGCACCCAGGCGCTGAGATCCCGCAGGAGGGCGGCCTCCCGGGGCCAGCCCAGGGTCCTGCAGGCGGCCTCCAGCGTCCAGCGGAGTTCCACCTCCCGGAAGGGGCCCTTCAGGCTGAGCCTTGCGTCCTGGATGCACCACCGGAGGCCTTCCCCGGCGGCGACCTGGGCCTCCCGGAAGTCCAGCAGTTCGGCGGCCTGGGCATGGGTCTCCCAGAGGTGCGCGTCCAGGGCCGGGGCCTCTCGGCGCATCTCCTCCAGCAGCTTCCGCCAGCGGTTTCGGGCCGTGAAGCCCTCCTCATTGCTGGCGTCCTCCCGCCAGGGCAGGTTTTTCTGCCGGAGGTAGCCCCGCAGTTCCTCCCGGCGGGCCTCGATGAGGGGGGACCAGCGCAACCCCTGGCGGGCGGCCAGGGGCGTGAGGGCACCCAGGCCGCCCCCCCGGGCGATGCGCACCAGGACCGTTTCCGTGTGGTCATCCAGGGTATGGCCCGTGGCGATCGAGGCCGCTCCCACGGAAGCGGCCTCGGCCTTCAGCCAGGCCCAGCGGAGTTCCCGGGCGGCCGTCTCCAGGCCGATCCCCGCCTGGGCGGCATGGGCCTTCACCTCGAGGTGGGCCTCCACCAAGTCGAGGTCCAGATGGCGGCACAGCTCCCGGACGGAGGCCGCGTCGGCCTCGGCCTCCGGGCGTAATCCGTGATTCCCGTGGGCCACCACCAGCTCCAGGCCCAGGCTCTTCCGGAGGCTCCAGAGGAAGACCAGGAGGGCCGTGGAATCCCCGCCCCCGGAGCAGGCCACCAGGACGCGGCCCTGCACGGCGTCATCCCGGTGGCGGATCTGGTCGAGCCAGGTGGCTTCGGTACGGTTCATAGGGTTTCGCTCTTCAAAAGAGCAGGTTCACCACGGAGGCACGGAGGAAGATGCCGGTGGAAAGGGGGGATGGGCGGAAACGTGAATTGTAGCTTGGGAGGACGCCTTACACTGGCCAGGGGGCGCCGCTGGACCCTCGAAAAGGGAGGGCATGTGGCAAGCTCGAACACCGATCCGGTCATCCAAGACTACCGGGAGCAGATCTCCCAGATCGATCTGAAGATCCTGGAATCGCTCAATCGGCGGATCGAGCTGGTGAAGCACCTCAAGGACTACAAGGAAGCTCGGGGACTCGGCTTCCTGGACGCGGCCCGGGAAGCGCGGGTCCTGGCTGCCTGGCGTCAGGCCAGCGGCCTGGCCTCCAGCGAGGGGCTGGGGGAGATCTGCGGATTCATCCTGGAATGGACCAAGCGCGAAGTGGCTAGGCTCGAAGGGGCCTGATACTAGGGTGCGATCAAGGATAGCGATCTGCGTTAGCAGATTGCGTAGAGCGGCAGCTCTGGAATCGGCCCATAGGGCCCATTCCAGAGCAGAGCGACTTTGATCGCCTGGACTTCATTCCTCTTCTTTTGAACGCAACTTAGTATGAGCAAGCCATCACACTCCCGGCGCAGGTGCGGGCAGAGCCGCTTGCCGCGCGGCGGATTCCCCCGCCAGCCAGCCCGTGGAGAAGGCGATCTGGAGGTTGTAGCCCCCCGTGCTCGCGTCCAAATCTATGACCTCGCCGGCGAAATAGAGGTTCTCGATTTTTTTCGAGGCCATGGTCCGGGGGTCGATGTCCTTGAGGGAGACGCCCCCGGCCGTCACGATGGCCTCCTCCCAGCTCCCGTGGCCGGTCACCTCGAAGCGCAGCTCCTTGAGGAGGTCCTGCAGCTGCTTGAGCTTTGGGCCCTTGATCTGCGATGCGGATCCGGCCGGTCCCAGGGCGAGGGCACGGAGGAACACATCGACGAGCTGGGCTGGCAGGAGCTGCTTCAGCAGATTCCGACAGGTGTCGCCCCGATGGGCCTCGAGATCCCGGAGCAATCTGGCCTCCAGCTTCTGGGCACCCAGGGCCGGTTTCAGGTCCAGGGTCACTTCCACCTTCCGGCCTGCGGCCTTGGCCTCGACGATCTGGCGGCTGAGCCTGAGGACGATGGGGCCGCCCAGGCCCTGGGAGGTGAATTCGGCCTCTCCGAATTCGCTCTCCTTCTTCTTGCCGTCGATCCAGAGGCTCAGCTGCACATTCTTGAGGCTCAAGCCCCGGGCGCCCCCAAAGGCAGGACGGGTTGCGATCCCCACCAGGGAGGGCCGGAGGGCTGTGACCCGATGCCCTGTGGCCTGGGCCCAGCGGTAGCCGTCCCCGGTGGAACCCGTGGCGGGATAGGACTGACCCCCCGTGGCCAGGATGCAGCACCCAGCCTCGATGCTCTCCACCCGCCCCGAGGGCGTGCGTGTGCACAGGAGGCCCGTGAAGGCCCCCTCCTGGAGGGTCAGGCTCTCGACCTTGGCGTGATGGAGAATATCGACGCCCTGCTGCCTCGCCCAGGCCACCAGGGCCTCCGCCACATCCCAGGCCCGGTCGCTCACCGGGAAGACCCGGTCGCCCCGCTCCGTCTTGGTCTCGACCCCTTGGGCCCGCAGCAGCTCGATCAGATCGCCATTGAAGAAGGCCTGGAAGGCCTGGCGGAGGAATCTCGGCTCCGGGTGGATCTCCTGAAGGTGCTCCTCCAGGGTCCTCATGTTGGTGATATTGCCCCTTCCCTTGCCCGTGATCCGCAGCTTGCGGCCGGGCTTTTCCATCTTCTCCAGGAGCAGGACCCGGGCCCCCAGCATGGCGGCGCGCCCCGCCGCCAGCAGCCCGGCGGGCCCCGCGCCGATCACCACCACATCCCAGGGTCCCCTCATCTCCGCTCCCGGAGGAGTAGTTCCATGCGGCACAGGGCGCAATCGAAGCGGCATTCCAGGCGGGTGGGCCCGTTTTCCAGGAAGAGGGGGCTCGAAGGCTCCTGGAGGCGCACCCAGGGATCCGGGTTGGTGTGGACGCGGCACCAGCCCAGCTCGAAGCGCAGGCAGTGGCGGGTGGTCATCACCACCCGGCCCTGGAGACTCGGCTGCAGCTCGGCGGCCTCTTCCAGGACCTGCGCGCCCAGGCGTTCGTAGAAGGCGCGGGCGGCCTGGTTGGCGATATTCCAGGTGAAGTCCAGCTCCCGCGTTGGCAGGGGGCAGGGCCGGGGGGAGTCCGGCCGACGCGATTTTTCCTTCGGCATCCGGCGCTGGGCCTCCAGGGACGCCGCGGCCTCCCGGCGCAGGGCATTGAGGGCGCTGGCGGGCACGAAGCGAGGTTCGGCCACCTCCAGCTCAGCCAAGGCGAAGGGCGTATTCCCCAGGCGGCGGAGGGCTTCCCCGATGGCCTGCTGCGCGGCTTCAGGCTCCTTGGGGGAAGCGAAGGGACCCGGGATCTGGGATTGGGCCCCGAGGCCTGTCTCATCCTCCAGGCGCAGGCGCACGGCCCCTTCTGGGAAGTCCAGGAGGGCCTTCACCGGGATCCGGCGCTCCACTTTCGCGCTTCGCAAGGCCTTGAGCCAGCGGAGGTCCAGGTTGCGGTGAAGGCGCGTGCCCGGCTGAATGCGGGAGGGGTTCTGCACGAAGACCGGGCGCAGGGCATGGCCCGGTCGTTGCGGGTTTGGCTTCGGTCGCCCTGTCTCCACGGCATTGACCACCGTGCCGCTCACCTCGGCCCCATCCACGAAGGCCAGGCCATCCCCGGGATGGAGTTCCACGGCCGTCTCCAGCACCAGCCGATCCCTTTGGATGGAGCGCACCTCGCCGACGAATTCGCCCAGGTGCTTGGCTCCTTCGGGGGTGCCCATGGGCTGGCGCTCCCCCTGGAGGCGGTAGGTGGAGAGGCCCCGGTTGAAGGTCCTGGAGGGATCGGGTTCGAAGGCGCGGCTCACGCGCCCCAGGGAGGCTCTCCCCAGCTCGGGACGCTTCTCCAGGAGCGCGTCGAGCCGACTCCGCAGATGGCTGACCACGTTCTTGACGTAATCCCCGTCCTTGAGGCGGCCCTCGATCTTGAAGCTCCGGATGCCTGAATCCGCCAGCTCTTCCAGATGGCCGGAGAGGTCCAGATCCCGGATGCTCAGGAGATGCTTGTCCCGCAGGAGCATGCGGCCGGACCCGTCCACCAGGCTCCAGGGGGCGCGGCAGGGCTGGGCGCATTCGCCCCGGTTGCCGCTGCGCCCGCAGATGGCGCCGCTCAGGTAGCAGTGTCCGCTTTCCCCCACGCAGAGGGCCCCGAAGACGAAGGCCTCCAGTTCGACGTCTGTGGCCTCGTGAATGGCCCGGATCTCAGTCAGGCTCAGCTCCCGGGCGAGGATGGCCCGGCTGAAGCCCGCGCTGGCGAGGAAGGCCACCTTCTCGGGGCTATCGCAGGCCGCCTGGGTGCTGGCATGCAGGGGCAGCGGCGGGAGATCCAGCTCCAGGTAGGCCATGTCCTGGATGATGAGGGCGTCGACACCGGCCTCGTACAGTTCCCAAGCTTGGAGCCGAGCGTCCTCCAGTTCGCCATCGAAGAGCAGGGTGTTGAGGGTCGCATGCACCTTCGCGCCCCAGAGCCTGGCCTCCGAACTGAGCCTTTCAAAGTCCTTAATCGCGTTCCCGGCGGCCTGCCGGGCGCCGAAGCGGGCTCCACCCATGTAGACCGCGTCGGCCCCGCAGCGCAGCGCGAGGATTCCCTGATCGGCGTTTCGTGCGGGGGCGAGCAGTTCTAGACCCATGGACCAAGAGTACCAGGGGAATAACCCCCAGGGCTTTCCCGCGATTGGAATGGAGGCTTCAGCTCGGGTTCAGGCTCTGGATGAGCCTCAGCAGGGCCTGGGGCACGGGCTTCTCGCACCAGAGCCCCTCGGCTCGTTCGGCCAGGATGAGGCTGCCCCAGTGCATGGCCCGGCCGAGGATGCCGGCGCGGAAACTGGGGTGGGCGATGCGCGTCCAGGGTTGACCTTCCCCCTTGCCGAATTGGCTGCCGAAGGCGTCGAAGGCCGCCATGCGCCTCTCCCAGACCTCGCTCACATCCACCACCAGATCCGGGGCCGTGGGGGGATTGATGCCCCCCACCCAGGCCAGGGCCTTGGGGCGCCAGGGTTCCCCTGCACAGGGGAAGTTCTTCAGACCCGCGTAGTAGGCGGCCTCCCGCCCCAGGCGGAAGATCCGGCGGTGATCGGGGTGTTGGTCCTCGGGATGGGGCAGCACCAGCACCTCGGGGCGGGTGCGGCGCAGCACTTCCATGAGCTTGACCCGGAAGCCTTCGGATTCGTCGAAGCGGGCGTCCGGGAAATCCAGGATGATCCGGTCCACGCCCAGGATGCGCGCGGCCTCCCGGGCCTCAAGCTCCCGGGTCTCAAGGGTGCCCCGTGTGCCCAGGTCCCCGCCGGTGGCGTCCAGGATGGCCGCCCTCAGGCCGCGCTTGGCGCAAAGGGCCAGGATGCCCCCCACATGCACTTCGGCGTCGTCGGGATGGGCGCCCAGGACCAGCAGATCCAGTTTCTCGGTCATGTCTCCTCCACCAGCACCAGCGGGCTTCCCGAGCCCAGCGCCTCCAGCAGGCGATCCAGAAGGGCCTCATCCTTGAGCCAGAGGGCGCCGGGGAGGACCCGCTCCTGGGGCCTGCCGAAGGGGAAGAGCCTCTGGCGAAGGCGTTCGGGGTCTTCCCCCAGGATTTTTGCCACATGGTCCCGGTACAGGCGCCGATCCAGCTTGAGCAGGCGCTGGCGGGTGCGGGCCAGTTCCTGGCGGAAGCGGTGGCCCAGGGTCGGCCCCCAGGCGGGATCGGGCTGGGCGCCGAGGGTCTGGCTGGGAAGGGGGGGATGGTCGGGGAGAAAGGCCTCCCAGTAGCCCGCCCGCAGGGCCTCCAGCTGGCTGGGGGCCAGGGCCAGGCCCCTGGGCAATACGAAGGCGCTGGGGCGGGGGACGATCTCCGGAGGGTTGAGCCCCACCAGGTTCCAGAGGGGTTCCGTGAGGCGCCAGTAGGCGCGCTCGGCGGGGCCCAGGACCGCGTGGGTGGCGGGGAGGAGTAGGGACTGCATCAGGGGGCGCAGGGCGGCGCCGGGGCTGAGCCAGGCTCCGGCGGGACAGGGCGCCCCCCTCTCGAGCCGCCTCCGCAGGCCCGTGGCCGGGTCCAGGCTGAACCAGGCGGCCTGTTCCCGGGGATCCAAGGGGAGCGCGACCCCTTCGGCTTCCAGGCGTTGGGCCTGTCGTAGCAGGTGGGCCTCCAGGTCGAGGGCCCGCCAGCGCGTCAGTTCAGGCTGGATGGCATCCCGGAGGGTTCTGTCGGTGGGTGAGAAGAAACGCAGGCCCCTGCGCCAGAGCGGTTTCCCCAGGGCGAGCACATGACCCCGCAGGGTGGGCCGATCCGGGCGGGGCAGGGGGCCCCAGTAGCTTTCGACCTCCTGCTGATGGGCCGCAGTCCAGGGCAGCCAGCCCGCAGCCGTGCCCTCCGGGGCCACGAAGGGGATGCGCCTCCGCAGCAGGCGATCCTCCTGGAAGATGACCGTAGAGGCCACCTCCAGGCGATCATGGTCCTCGTCGGCGAGCCAGTAGATGGCCTCGCCCCCCAGCCTTTTCGCAAGGGAAAGCGCGGCCAGGGCCTTGACGACAGAAAGCGCGGGGGTCCACCCCACGCCGATCTGCTGACCCGTGACCACGACGGGGCGTCCTTTTTCCATAGGCAGAAGCCTAACCCATCCAGGGCAAGGGGACCATCTTCCAAGGGCCCCCTTCCTCTGGACTGGCTGCCAAGGGTTCTATTTGAGCCGGAACTGGATGGTGAGCCTGAACTGGGCGGACACGGGCTGTCCGTTGAGGGTGGCGGGTTCGAAGCGCCAGAGCCGCGCCACGCGCATGGCCTCCTGTTCCAGGGAGGGGTGGGGCCCCGAGAGGGCCCTGACTTCCGTGGGGACGCCCCGGGGATCGACGGCCATCAGGAGCACCACCTCGCCTTGGATCCTGGCCAGCCTGGCCATGGGGGGATAGACGGGATTCACGGCTTGGAGGACCCGCATCTGCTGGAAGTCGAATTCCACCATCGCGGCGGGTGGGGCGATGGTGCCAAGGGTTCCTCGCGGGGCGGACGTTGTGGGCCGCAGGGCATCCTCGGGTGTGGGGGCGCGAAGGCTATCCCGGCTGCCATCCCGGGTGGGCAGCGTGGTGGCGGTGGTGGGCACCACATCGGAATCCACAGGGGGTGTCCAACCCTCCGGCCGCCGGGGGGCGTGCTCGGCCACCTGGCCCGGGAGAGGCGTCGGGGGCTTCAGTTGGACGACGCAGGGGACCACGCCCGGGGTGGAGGGCTCGGAGAAGAATTCAGGCTTGGTGGTGGGTCCCGATGGGGACGTCCGGGGGACCGGGGCGAGCACGAGGGCCGCGCCGCACACGGTGTAGACCAGGCAGGCTCCCAGGAGGCTCAGGGCCCGCGGCGCGGGAGGGGCCATGGCCAGGACGGCGTTGGGGGTGAGGGTGGGCGGCAGGCCGAAGGCTGGATCCTGGGCGGACATGGGGACCTCCTGGGGATGAGGATCCTGGGCTGTTCGAGGCGCCGCCGGAATCTGCAAGTCCATGGGCGCACCGTCCGCGGCCGGTTTCCCTGGGGCTTCGAGCCTTGGGGAACCGTGCGTCCGTATGGGATCGCGGGCCTAGGCTGGTTTCCGCTCCCTTACTCGAGTCCCAAAGATCGTTTGCACTAGGTTCGGTCCGCGCGAAGGGCCGTCAATGCTCGCTGCGTAATATTACGGCGATGTGGCGTTGGCGGCCTTTCTTCACGTTTTCGTCATGCACTGTCCCGAATGGTCCAAGGCTCACTTGGCATTCGGGTCTTCGGATTGTCCTTCTTCTTCGGGCTTGGCTGAAACCTGGGGCGCGCCCCAGGCGCGGTTTTCGACGCCCTGGCTCGCGGCCTTGGCCCGGGCTTCCTTGACCGTCTGGATCAGGTCGGGGGTGCTGGCGACCTTGGGCATGGCGCCGGGCTTGAAGGCCAGACGCACCATGTCACCGGGAGCCGTGGCGCTGGTGGCCACAGCCCCTGTGAGGCGGTCGATCTCGGCCCATTCCATGCCTTCGGGAACGGGGAAATCCTCCCTGGGCGTGGTGGGCAGGGCCACCTTCATGAAATCGATCCAGATGGGAAGCGCCACGTGGCCGCCATCGGCCCCGCCCCGGTAGATGGTCTTCTTGGCGTCCAGGCCCACCCAGGTGCCGCATACGATGTGGGTGGAAAATCCGATGTACCACGCGTCGGTATGGTCGTCGGTGGTGCCGGTCTTGCCCGCCGTGGGCCATCCCAGCTCATTGGCGCGGGCTCCCGTGCCGCGCTGGGCCACGCCCTGGAGGCACTGGATGAGCTGGAAGTTGCTCATGGGATCGGTCACGTCTTCGCCGGGGCTGCCGCCGTAGGCCTCCAGCACGCGGCCATTGCGGTCCACGATCTTCTTGATGAGGAAGAGCGGCGGCGCCTGTTTCCCGCCATTGGCGAAGGTGCCGTAGCCCCTCACCATGTCCTTGAGGGTCAGGTCCGAAGCGCCCAGGGCCATGCTGGGGTACTGGCGGATATTCCCACCCACGCCGCATCGGTGGGCGAACTGGATGACATTATCGATGCCCGTTTCCTCCAGCGTGCGCACGGCCGGGATATTCCGGGAATCCCGGATGGCCTCCCAGATGGGGATCGGGCCCCAGAATTCCCGTTCATAGTTCTTGGGTTCGTAGACGGTGTGGTCGAAGGTGAAGCGGGTGGGGATGTCCTGCACCATGGTGGCGGGGGTCTTGCCCTGGGTGAAGGCGCAGCCGTAGACGAAGGCCTTCATGGTGGAACCCACCTGGCGCTCGGCCTGGAAGGTCCGGTTGAACTTGCTCTTGTTGAAGTCGTAGCCGCCGACCATGGCGCGGATCTCGCCGGTGGCGGGGTCCGCGGCCAGCAGGGCACCCTGCACGTCCGGCTCCTGGTCGAGCTCCACCTTGCTGGGGGTGCCGTCCCCTTGGGTCTCCTTGATCAAGAATAATGGCGAAGCGCCCCGGGGCAGGAGCTTCTGGATATCCTTGCCCGCCCAGGCGAAGGCGCTTCCGGGCACATCCAGGGTCGTCTTGGCAATGCGCACCCTGGCCGAATCGCCCTGCCAGCCCAGGATGATGCCGCGCACGCTATCTTCCTTCTCGAAGAAGCGGTTCCAGCCCGGCAGGGTGGCCTTCTCGGGCTCACCCACGAACTGGAGGGCCTCCTTGCGGAAGCCTCGCCTGCGGTCCACGGCCTTCAAGCCCCTGCGCATGGCCTCGTTGGCGGCCTGTTGCCAATGACTGTCGATGGTGGTGTAGACCTCGAGACCGCCGGTGAGCACCGCGTCCCGGCCATATTTCTCGTACAGGTGCTTGCGCACTTCCTCCACGGCGTAGGAGGCGATGTCTTCCTCCTGGGCGTTCTCCCGGGCCAGGCGGATGGGATGTTCCATCAGCATTCGGGCATCGGCCTCCCTCAGGTGATCCTCTTCCACCATGCGATGCAGGACGATATTCCGCCGGTTCTTGACGACGGCTCGGGCCTTGGGATCGGTGCTGAAGAGGCAGCGCTGGAAGTATTCGGGCGCCTGCACCATGCCTGCCAGGAGCGCGCATTCCTCCACATTGAGCTGGGGCGCGCTCTTGCCGAAGTAGAACTGGGCCGCGGCCTCGATGCCGTAGCGCCCGCCCCCGAAATTGACCTCGTTGGCATACTGTTCCAGGATCTGCTTCTTGGTGTAGGCGTTCTCCAGCTTGCGAGCCAGGATGATCTCCTTGAGCTTGCGGTCCAGGCGCTTCTGGCGCTTGGCTGTGACGTTACGCACCAGCTGCATCGTGAGGGTGGACGCGCCCTCGCGCCGCCTTCCGAAGCTGCTGAGGAAATGCCAACCCGCCCTCACGAAGCCCCGGGCCGAGACGCCGCCGTGGCTCCAGAAATCCGCATCCTCCGTGGAGACGATGGCCTTCACGAAGGCCGGGGGGATATCGCCGTACGGGATATGGACCCGGCGTTCCTCGTAGAAGGTGCCGATGATGTCGCCGTTGCGGTCGTAGACCTTCGAGATCGTCTTGGGGGATCGGTTCGCGAAGAGCACCAGGAAATCGTCGGCGTCCCGGCTCAGCACCGACCAGGCGATGGCGAAGGCCACCAGGCTCGCCGCCGCGCAGGCCAGACCGCCCCAGAAGGCCCATCGCCAGAGGCGCCCCTTGGGCAGGGAGGATTTCAGGGATCTGGAAACTTTGGTGGCCATGACTCCAAGGTTAACCTAGGGTGATGTCCTCCACCCTGGCTCTGGTTGCCAAGACCAAATCCGAACGCCTCGCCTCTACCCTCCGGGAGGTGATGCCCTCCTTCCTGGACCGGGGTTGGAGGATCCTGGGCCATGGCGGGATCCTGCCCGCCTGGCAGCAGGCGGGCCTTCCCGTCGAGGGCTTCCAGGTCGACGCCACCTTCGGCGGGGCAGAGGCCCCGGATCTGTGCCTGGTCCTGGGAGGCGATGGCACGCTCCTGGGCGCCGCTCGGCAGATGAGTGGACGGGGCACCCCCATCCTGGGCATCAACCTGGGCTCCCTGGGATTCCTCACCGCCCACCCTGTGGAAGAGGCCTCCGAAATCGTGCGCCTCTACTTCGAGGGTGGCCTGGTCCCGGAGACCCGCAGCATGCTCAAGGCCGAGCTGCTCCGCCATGGGGAAGTCGTGGGCAGGCAGTGCGTGCTCAACGACGCCGTGCTCAGCAAGGGCTCCCTGGCCCGGATCATGGAGTTCCACCTCCAGATCGATGGCTTCGATGCCGCCACCCTCAAGGCCGATGGGCTCATCGTCGCCACCCCCACGGGTTCCACGGCCTATTCCCTCTCCGCCGGTGGCCCCATCCTCCATCCCCTCCTGGATGCCTGGGTCATCTCCCCCATCTGCCCCCATAGCCTGACCCTGCGTCCCACCGTCGTGCCCAGTGCCCTGAACGTCAATATCACCGTCGGGGCCACCGAAGACGCCCACCTCACCCTGGATGGCCAGATCGAATACCCCCTGCAGCCCGGGGACCGGGTGGAACTGCGGAAGGCCGACTCGGACCTGATCCTGCTTCAGAACCCCGCCCTGCCGTTCTTTCGCGTCCTCCAGCAGAAGCTGCACTGGAGCACGCGGTAGGGGGCGGATTCTCACTCCCGGCCTGCCGGTCCCTTTTCTCCCGAGGCGCACGATGACACCCACCAAAACAGTCCTTGTCGCGATCGCTGCCCTGCTCGTGGGCGGAATCCTGGGGGCGTGGATCGTCCAAAGCAGCTCCGGCAAAGAGGCACGGAAACGCGAATCCATCGGCAACTACGGGACGACGCTCTTCATCAGCGAACAAATGGATCTGCTGAACCGATCCGATCTCGAGAAAGCCAAGCTCAATCTGAACCACCAGCTGGCCATCCATGCACTCAAGGCCGAAGCCCTCGCCCGGAAGGATGACGATGCCGGGGTCATTGCCAAGCAGACCCTGAAATGGGTGGCCAACCAAAGGACGACACCGGCCTATCTCGAAGAGGAAAAGGCCGTCAAGCTCCTCTCGGAGACTCCCATCGATCCCGTGATCACGCGATAGACGCGGAGGATCCTGCTTCCAACGCCCCTCGGGAAAACAGTAGGAGCATCCATGGTCCCAGCCTTCTTTCTCATCCTTGGAATGATCTTCCTGTGGCTGATCATCCAGGCCATATCCACAGCGGAGATCAAGGGACGGGGATGGGGCTTCAGTTCTCGCATCTATCGCCGCGATAGCGACCCCATCATGTATTGGGTGACTTTTTCGGGTTATCTGGTCTGCGCCATCTGGTCGACGGTATTCGGTGTGCTGATGGCGCTCAAGGCTCTGGCCCATCCCGGCGCCTGAGCCCTCATCACTCTCCCTGCGGAGTCTCCGGCAGGGGCTGGGGGATCTCCAGGCTGAATTCCGCCCAGGCCCCCTGCTTGGAGGTGGCGTCCATGCGGCCTCCGTGGAGATGGGCGATGCGCCAGGAGGTGTAGAGCCCCACGCCCGTGCCCTTGCGGGCCTTGAGTTCGGGGCTCTGGAGGCGGCTGAACTTACGGAAGAGGCGCGGGCGTTCTTCTGAAGCGAAGCCCGGCCCCTCGTTCCAGACCGAAACCCTGAAGTGGTCGGGAAGGCGCTCGTAGCGCAGGCGGATGAGGCCGCCTTCCTGGCCGTATTTCACCGCGTTGCCCAGCAGGTTCACCAGCACGATCTTCAACAGGGAGGGATCGCAGACGACGGGCCCTGGGCGCTCGGGATACTGGCGTTCGAGGCGCATGTGGCGGTCCTGGAACTGGGGCTGGATGATCTCGAAGGAGGGCTCCAGCACCTCTTCCACCAGGGAAATCTCGGCGGCGTTCAGGCGGAGGCTGCCGCCCTCCATGCGGGCCAGATCCAGGTATTCCCCGATGAGGTCCAGCAGGTAGCCGCCCTTCTTGATGAGGCGCTCCAGCTTCTGGCTCTGCCGGAGCTCCAGTTCCCCCAGGTAGCCGTCCACGAGCACCCGGGCGTCGGTCATCATGGAGGCCACGGGGTTCTTCAGCTCGTGGCTGACGAAGGCCAGCACTTCGTTGTAGGCCTGGTTGGCGGCCGTGAGCTGTTCGATGCGCCAGGCCTTCTCCACCGCCTGGCTGATGCGCTCGGCCAGGGCCCGCCAGAGTCGCGCGTGATAGGGCGTGTAGACCTTGGGCTCCCGGGCGCTGAGGAAGAGCACGCCCAGCACCCGGTCTTCGACCATGAGGGGGCAGGTCATGCTGCTGCGCACACCCTCGCGCACCAGGAGGCGCGTGGAGGCGCTCATGGGATGCTCCTCTTCGTAGCGCTCCAGATCGTAGATGATCCGGGCGCAGGCCGAACCGATGACCGTGCGCAGGGAGCTGTGGGCCAGATCCTCGCCGTAGCCCGGCGTCAGGAGTAGGGGCTCGTAGAGGGCCTTCGTCCAATGGGAGACGATGCGACGGCCCTCGTCATCCAGGAAGGCCAGGCCGATGCGGTCGCAGGGGTAGAGCTCCTGCACGGCGCCGAAGAGGAATTCCATCAGTTCACTTAAAGATGCCTTGGCGGCCACCTTGTCGTTGACGTGATCGAGAATGGCCTGCTCGTCGACCGGGAAGCGCTCCTCCTCGGCGCCTTCGAAGGTGCTCAGGAAGTGGAGGTTTGGATTCAGTTCGACCATGGGGAGGCCTGGGATGGATGCCTTCTTATCATTACAAATCGCACGAGCCCCTGGCGCGTGCGATTTGTCGGAAGTCGGCAAAAATCAATCGATGTACTTCCCTCGGGCCGTGTAGTGCGTGTGCAGAAGCTCGTGGCTCCTCTGCCCGCAAGGGCCTTCCGTGAGGAACTCGCTGTAGATCCGGGCCACATCAGGGTTCTCGTGAGACTTCCGCACGGTGTAGGCCGCGTCCTCGGCATAGATGGCCGCGGCACGGGCGGCGCGGATCTCGGGGCTGGTGGGGATGGGCTGTCCGCCCCCGCCGATGCACCCCCCGGGGCATCCCATGAATTCGATGAAGTGGCACTTGCTGAACTGCCCGCCCCTCTTGATATCCTCCATGACCTTCTTGGCGTTGGCCGTGCCGTGGGCGACGGCAACCCTGAGGGTCTGGCCCTTCAGAAAATTCCAGTGGGGGAACAGATGGGCCAGCGTCGCAGGCACCGGGCCCACGGCCTTGATGGGCAGCTCCACGTAGCGGACGCCCTCGAAGCCGCGGAGGGGCTTGATATTGGCGTGTTCGAAGAGATCCTCCACCTTGATGCCGCAGACCAACTCGATGACGGTGCGGAGCGCGGCCTCCATCACGCCCCCGGTGGCCCCGAAGATCACGCCCGAACCCGTGGCCGTGCCGAAGGGGGTATCGAAATCGGATTTGGGCATATCCGGCAGATGGATGCCCGATTCCCGGATCATCTTGGCCAGTTCCCGGGTGGTGAGGCCGTAGTCCACATCCTTGAAGCCGCTGTCGTCCATCTCTGGGCGATTGCATTCGAACTTCTTGGCCGAGCAAGGCATGAGGGCCACGGTGACGATATCCTTGGGGTCGAGGCCGTGCTGCTGGGCGTACCAGGTCTTGATGACCGCGCCGAACATCTGCTGGGGGCTCTTGGCCGTGCTGAGATTGGGGATGTATTCGGGGTAGAAGTGCTCCAGATACTTCACCCAACCCGGGCTGCAACTGGTGAATTGGGGGAAGGCCGTGGGCTCCCGAAGCAGCAGGGCGCTCTTGAGCCGCAGGAGCAGCTCCGTGCCCTCTTCCATGATGGTGAGGTCTGCCGAGAAATTAGTATCGAAGACCCGGTCGAAGCCGCAGCGGCGCAGGGCCGTGTTGAGCTCGAAGGTGAGGGCCCTTCCTGCGGGCAATCCGAAGCATTCGCCGATGGCCGCTCGCGGGCTCGGAGCGGTCTGGATGACCACGTGCTTCCTGGGGTCATCGATGGCGGCCCATACTTCGTCGGTGTAGTCCTGGGCATGCAGGGCTCCCGTGGGGCAACGATTGATGCACTGGCCGCAGTTGATGCAGACCACTTCTCCCAGGGGCTTGTCCAGGAAGGGCCGGATGTGGCTGCCGTCGCCGCGGCCCACCACTTCGATGGTGCCCACCTCCTGGAGATCGATGCAGGTCCTTACGCAGCGACGGCAGAGCACGCACTTGTTGAGATCGCGCACCACCGAGTAGCTGGAGCTATCGATGGGGTGAGTGGGCTTCTCGGGATGGCCGAAGCGGAAGAAATCCACGCCGTGTTCCATGGCCAGGCTCTGCAGCTCGCAATTGTTGTTGCGATGGCAGGCGTAGCACTCGCCGCAGTGGTCGGAGAGCAGGAGATCGATGATGTGGCGGCGCGCCAGGCGGACCTTTTCCGTGTGGGTCCTGACCTTGATGGGGGAGGTCACGGGGAAGGCGCAGGCGGCTTGGAGTGTGCGCATTCCCTCCACTTCCACCGAGCAGACCCGGCAGACGCCGGCCACGCAGAGATCCGGGTGGTGGCAGAGGGTGGGGATATGGGCGCCGATCCTGCGGGCGGCCTCCAGGATGGTGGTGCCCAGGGGGACCTTCACCTCTTGTCCGTCGATGCTGAGGGTCACCTGGCCGCCGATGGCCTGAGCATTGGCCGGGGGCGGGATGGTCTGGGACTGCTGGCTGGCCGGGCTGCGGCGAGCGGTTTCGAGGGGGCTGGACTCGGTCATGGGGGCTCCTCGGCTCTAGGCGTGGGTGAGGGGGCTGGTGCGGCCCATGAGTTCGTCCCGGAAATGTTTCACCACCGAGAGGAAGGCGCTGGGGCTGCTCTGGCCCAGGCCGCACTTGGAGGCCAACTGCATGGTCTCCCCAAGCGCGCAGAGCTCCTGCAGGTAGGCCATGGAACAGCTGCCGGCCTTCAGCATTTGGACGCCTTCCAGGAGCTTGCGGTTGCCCAGGCGGCAGGGTGTGCACTGGCCGCAGCTTTCGTCGGTGAAGAATTCCAGGAAGTTCTGGAGCACGTCGAGCATGTCCCGCTGGGGGCCGAAGACGATGATGGAACCGCCTGTGGGAATGTCCTCGAAGGCGATGCTCCGCTTGAATTCGGAGGCCGGGATGCACTGGCCCGCGGCTCCGCCGATCTGTACGGCCCGGGCGTTTTCGCCGCCCACATGCTTGAGGAGTTGGGCCACGGAAATCCCTAAGGGAAATTCGTAGACG
Organism: uncultured Holophaga sp.; assembly: GCA_963664825.1. Taxonomy (GTDB): domain Bacteria; phylum Acidobacteriota; class Holophagae; order Holophagales; family Holophagaceae; genus JAYREN01. The sequence continues at coordinate 119,091 of OY761614.1, read as the reverse complement.
CCCGGGCGCTTGCAGTCCCCGGAGACGCTGAATATCTTGATGCCCGTGGAGCGTTCGGTGCCCTTGCTCTTGAACCAGTCGGCACCCTGCTGGAGGATGCAGGCGGCCCAGGCGAGGGTCTCCACGTTATTGACAATGGATGGCCGATCCAGGAAACCGGTGTTGACCGGGAAGGGGGGGCGGTTCCTGGGCTCGCCGCGGAAGCCCTCCAGGCATTCGATGAGCGCGGTCTCCTCACCGCAGATATAGGCCCCGGCCCCCATGAAGATGCGGATATCGAAGGCGATATCTGCGCCGAGCACGTTCTTGCCCAGGAGGTTCTGTGCCCGGCGGCGCTGGAGGGTTTCCTCGAGCTGGGGCTTCAGGTAGGTGTATTCGCCCCTCAGGAAGAGGATGCCCTCCTTGGCGCCGATGGCTTTGCCCGCTAGCGTCATGCCCTCGAAGACGAGATCGGCGTATTCCTGGAGGATCACCCGGTCCTTGAAGGTGCCGGGTTCCCCCTCATCGGCGTTGCAAATGATGTATTTCCGGTCGGCCTTGGCGGAGGCCGCGAAATTCCACTTCACGCCGGTGGGAAAGCCCGCGCCGCCCCGGCCCTTGAGCCCCGAGGCGCTGATCTCGGCGATGATATCGGGCCTGGGCATGGCGAGGGCCTTGTGAAGGCCCGCCTCGGGCTGCATGGAAGAGAAAGTCGGGATGCTGTTCATGCGAGATGGACCTCCTTCCGCTCCGTGGCGTGCTGGCCGAAGGCGCTGCGGCACTCCTGGAGGATTTCGTGCACCTTTTCCGGGGTCACCCGGGTGAAGACCCTGTCATTGACGAGTAGGGCCGGGCCCTGGTCGCACATGCCCATGCAATTGGCCCATTCGAGGGTGAACTTGCCGTCCGGCGTGGTCTGGCCGAAGGGGATGCCCAGATCGTTCTCCAGCTGGCGGGCGACTCGGTCCTTGTCCTGCATATCGCAGGAGATCGTGCGGCAGAGGCGGATCACGAACTTGCCCTGGGTGTGCTGGCCGAGAAAGGCATAAAAGGAGGCCACGCTGTAGACCTCCACGGGGTGGATGCCCAGTTCGTCGGCGATGATCTGCATGGCGAAGCTATCGATGCGGTGGTAGGTGCGTTTCACATCCTGAAGGATGGGCACCAGGGAGGTGCGGTTGTGGCCCAGCTTGTCGGCGAGGCTCTTGATCTCGCTTGTGATGCGGTCTCGTTCGGTCATCAGCATGGGAGCCCCCTAGCGCTTCAGGAGTTCGGCCACCTTCTGGACGAGGGTGGCGGGTTCCACGGGTTTGGCCTGGAAGTCGTCCACGGGGACCATCTCCGCATCCTTGTCGAAGGCTAGTCCCGAGGCCGAGGCCACGCTGGTCAGCATGAGGATGGGGAAGTGCTTCCCTAGGCGGCGCAGATCCTGGGCCATGGCGAAGCCGTCGTCGGGCTGCTCCATCATCACGTCCAGGATCAGCAAATCGGGCTGGAAGCTCTCCACCTTCTCCATGCCCTCCCGGCGGCTTCCGGCCGTCGCGATCTGGTGGCCCGCCTTTTCGAGGAAGAGTTGACTCGCTTCGACGATATCGGGATCGTCATCGACGATGAGGACCTTGGCCATGTCAATCTCCTTGGATTCCGCCACCTGGGCGGGTCGGGGGTCAGGGGCTGGGGATGGGCAGGCACAGGCTTGCCAGCATGGGCTTGTTCATCCTAGATGTGTTGGGGGAGGGCCCCATGCTAGTCCCACCCGAGGGCCGGGTCCAGGGGGATATTGCAGGAAAATCGATCCTTTTCCTCCAGGCCTCCAAAGGCCCCTTCCTGATTGCCTTTGGTCGTCCTGCCTGGATCAGCCCGCGGCCACCGGAGCCTCCGGGGCCCCCTTGAGGCTGTACCAGAAAATGACGCCCAGGATCACCGCCGCCCCCGCCAGCGCCGAGGGGCTGGGGCGCTCTCCCACGCCCAGGAAGACCCAGACCGGATTGAAGACCGCCTCCAGCATGCTGATGATCATGGCGGCCGTGGCCGAGATGTAGCGGATGCCCGCCGTGAAGATCAGGTAGGCGAAGCCGATCTGGAAGATGCCCAGGTAGAGCAGGGCCGCCCCCTGGCCGGGGGTAATCCGGACCAGGGGCAGGGCCAGGGGCAGGCACACAAGGGCCACCGCGAAGTTGCCCAGCACGATGGCCCCGGCGGGGTTCCGCCCGGGTTCATGCTCCCGCTTCCATTTGAGCAGGAGGGAGAAGGCCGCCAGGCAGAGCCCGGAGCAGACCGCCAGCCCGTTGCCGAACATGCCTCCGCGTTCCATGCGCCCCCCGAAGAAGAGCGCCATGCCCGCCAGACAGGCCGCCACGGTCCAGAGATCGCGCTTCTGCATGCGGCGGTGAAAGGCCCAGGGCTCCAGGAAGAGCAGGTAGATGGGGGCGGAGAACTGGAGGAAGATGGCGTTGGCGGCGGTGGTGAGCTTGGTGGCGACCACGAAGGTGATCAGCACGCCGGCGTAGCATCCGGCGCAGGCGAGATCCAGGGGCTGGAACCCGATGCCCGTGGGTTGTCGGCGGTATTTCATGACCGCCAGCATGGTCAGGGCCGCGATCAGCGATCGCCAGAGGGCGATGGGGAAGGGCCCCATGGGCAGGGCCTTGATGAAGATGCCGCTGGTGCTCCAGAGCAGGGCGGCCGTGGCCACATATAGGACTCCCTTGCTCCGGGGGGAAAGGGCATGGGCGAAAGAGAAGGGCAAGCGGCCTCCAAGGCTTCCTTCCACGGTAGCAGCGCGGCCTACTTCAGTTGGCGGGCGAGGCTTTCGCGCTCCATCCGAAAGCCAGGTTCATTGGCGGCCTGCTGGAGCGCGGTCCTGGCGGCTTCCTGCTGGCCCAGTTTCGAGAGGCAGGTGGCCCGCATCAGGGCGACCCAGCCCCGCTGCTCCTTGCTCGGTTGGGCTGGATAGAGGGCCAGGGCGCCCTTCCAGCTCCCGGCCTTGGCCCTGAGATCGGCCACCAGCAGGACCAGGGGTTCCCGGTCCCCGCCCTTTTCTGGACTGCGGGCCAGCCAGGCCTCGGCCTCCCGCAGGCGGGCACTTTCCGGGCCCTCCGAGGGCCGCCGGAGGAAGGAGGTGATCGCCAGTATTCGCTCGGCACCGGGTTTGGCCTTGCCCAGGGCAGGCCGGGCGGCCTTCCAGTCCTTCATGGCCAGGGCCGCCTGGGCCCGCTTCAGGGAGACTGCGCCCGATTCACCCCGGCCCGGCATCGCCTTCAGGGCCTCGGCTGGATGGACATCGGCCGAGGTCCTCTCCAGGATGCCCTTCTTCAGGGGCGGCCTTTCGGCGGCGGGAGCCAGTTCCATCACCGTGAGGGCGGCGGTGGTGAGGCCCACCTGGGAGAGGCGCTGGGTCAGACGGCTGCGCTGTTCAGGGGTGAGGGACTGGAGGCCTTCCCGGTCCAGGTAGGGGAGCAGGGGGTCGATCTGTTGCTTGTCGAGGAGCTCCTGGGCCCAGGCCCGGAAGGCATCGGCTCGCAGCTTGGTGACCACGCCCGCCTCTTCCCCATGGGGGCCCCCAGCGCGGATCTGAGTGGCGATATCGACGGCTTCCTTCCAATGGGAGGCGTTCACCTGCATGCGCAGCTTGACCAGCAGGGCCCTGTGGCCCAGGTCGCCCTTATTTTCAGCCTTCCGGATTTCCGAGAGGAGCTTATCGGGATCCGGGAAGGCCTTGGCTTCCCGAGCGTTGAGCTTGCCCTCGCTGAGCAGGGAGGCCAGGGCGAGACGGGCTTCGTCGGCCTCCGGGGCATTGGGGGTCTCCAGGATGATCCGCCTAAGGGCTTCGGCGCTCGCCCTGGCTTCCCCCAGGGTGCCAAGCATGCGGCCGCAGGCCAGATCGACCCTGGGGCCGAAAGAACCCTTGGGATAGAGGGTGTGGTAGTCCTTGCGGGCCGCTTCGGCCTGATGCTTCTGTTTGGCCGCGGCCAGCACCTCGGTCATGGCCACCAGGCCCTTCTCGGAAGGTTTGGCCGTGCCCAGGGGATGGAGCGATTCCAGAATGGGGAGCCCCTTCTCGGGCTGGGTCTGTTCGGCGTAGACCCACAGCAGCAGTTCCTGGGCTCGGCGCTTGCCTTCCACCGGGATATCGGCATCGAGGGCCTTCCTTAACCGGGTTTCAGCCTCCTTGAAACGCCGGCGCTCGACCGCCTCCTGGCCCAGGATGGTCTGGGCCTCGGGAAGATAGGCGGAGCTGGGCCAGACCCTCTCCAGCTTTCGCAGGGTCGCGGCGGCCTTGAAGACATCCTCGAAGCGATCCTCCAGGATCCCTTGGGCGAAGAGGGCGTATTCGCGTTGAGGTGCCCGGGTGGAGCGGAAGCGATGGGCCCGGAGCTGGCGCAGGGTTTCCTTCTGGAAGGCCGGGTCCTGGGAGGTCAGGGCCTTGCGGGCCAGGGCCTCGATTCCGTCATCCTGGGGGGAGGGCTTGGTCTCGGTGGCCCCCAGGGAGGACACCAGGGCGGGCAACGCCAGGGCGAATCCGAGGATGGATCTCAAGCGCGGCCCCTCGTGGCAGCCATCTCGATAGTAGAGCCGTTCGCTCGGTATCGGCTGAGGGGATGCGCGAGACGCAAGTTCCCTTGAATGTCGGATGGGGCGAGATTCCGTCCCCTCATGCCAGCCACCTCGATAGCAGGGCCTTTTTGGCGGCCTCAAACTGCTCCTCGGTGAGCATGCCCCGGGCCTTCAGTCCAGCCAGGCGCTCCAGGTCGTCCAGGGCCTCCGAGCCGCTATCGGCCATGGGATTGATGCGGTGGGCGAGCATTTCCATGCGGCCCTTGGTGGCTTCCAGGGATTCGATGCGCCCCTGGAGTTTCCGGACCTCTCTCTGGAGGAGATCCCGTTCATGGATCAGTTCGATGCGCTCCAGGAGACGCCGGAGCATGTTGCGGAACTGGTCCAGGTGGAGGGGCTTGGTCACCATGCCATAGGCGCCCAGGTCCATGGCTTCCGTGGCTTCCCGCACGGTGCCGAAACCGCTCAGGATGAGGACGGTGCAGCTGGAGTTGACCTCCAGGGCCTTCCGAAGGACATCGAGGCCTGATTTGCCGGGCATCACCAGGTCCGTGAGTACCAGATCGAAGGGGGGCTGGGCGGTCCCCAGGAGGCGTTCGGCCCCCTCGCCGGATTCTGCGGTGGTGACGTTGAAACCCTCATGCTGCAACAGGTCCGTCAGGGTCTCCAGGAGGACAGGATCATCGTCGACCAGTAAGAGCTGGTGCGGAGGAAGATGGGGTGGGATGACGGGGGGGGGCAAAGGCAAACCTTCTCTGCAAGGGAGGACACATATTCCTTTCGGCCATTTGCCGGGGAAACAGTAGTCTTTCCCTGAATCCCTTTCATTTCAACATTTCAAGCCGCGCCTCGCAGGCGGTAGACGAAGGCCAGTACCTGGGCCACGGCCTGGTAGAGCTCCGGTGGGATGGGGCGGTCCAGCTCCACGCTCCGGTACAGGCTCCTGGCCAGGGGACGGTTCTCCACGATGGGGACGCCGGTGGCCTTAGCCCGCTCCTTGATCTTGAGGGCGAGGTGATCGATGCCCTTGGCCACGCAGATGGGGGCGGCGGTCTTCGGGTCATATCTCAACGCCACGGCGAAATGCGTGGGATTGGTGATGACCACGGTGGCCTTGGGCACTTGGGTGCGGATCCGCCGCATCACCGAACTGAACATAATCGATTTCTGCTTGCCCTTGATCTCCGGATTCCCCTCCGAATCCTTGGCCTCGTCCTTCAATTCCTGCTTGGTCATGCGGATGCTCTTTTCGAACTCATGGCGCTGGAAGAGGTAATCGGCCAGGGCCAGCACCAGCATGGCGATCATGACGTTCCGGTAGAGCAGGAAGAGGGTCTCCTGGAGGAAGCGGAGGCTCTCGTGAAGGGGGAGCTTGAGCGTGCTCATCACCAGAGGCATCCGGGAAGCGAGGATGGCGTAGGCCATCCAGATGATGATCAGGAACTTCCCCAGGCTCTTGAAGATTTCCACCACGGACCGGGCGGAGAAGAGGCGCTTGAAACCAGGGAAGGGGTTCAGCTTCTCGAACTTGGGCGTGAGAGCCTTGAAGTTCGGCTGGAAACCATGCTGGATGAACTGGTTGGCCAGGGCCATCAGGAGATTGGCGCCCAGGAAGGGCAGCAGGATGCGGAGCACCGTGCCCAGGAGATCCATGGCCAGGGTGTGCAGGTTCTCGGGGGCCAGCAGACCCCGTTCGGTGGCGCGCCGCAGGAAGTAGGCGGTCTGCTGGGCCATCAGGAGGGACGTGGCTCCCCAGGCGGCGCTGAAGAGAAAGAGATTGCCCCAGAGCATCACGGTGGAATCCAGATCCGGCACCCGCAGGACCGAACCGTCCTCCCGGGCCTTCGCGCGGCGTTTGGGGGTCGCTTTTTCCGTGCGTGAAGGATCCTGGGCCATGGGCTACCTCAGGAAGCGCAAGGCTTCGCGCGGAGCGGCTTCCAGGATGGGCAGGAGCCAGGCCTGGAAATCCCTCAGGAGCACCGCCAGCACCGTCAGCCCGACGGCGATCTTGAAGGGGAAGACGAGCTGCATGAGCTGGAGTTGGGGCATGAACCGGGCGCTGATGCCCTCCAGGGCGTCCACGAAAAAGAGCGTCAACATCACGGGGAAGGCCAATTGCAGGCCTCGGGCCAGCAGCAGGCCCACCATGGAGACGATCTGCATGGGGTTCCCGGGCATGCCCGATCCGATGGGGACGATCCTGTAGCTCTCCACCAGGGCCAGGATCATCTGATGGTGCAGCCCCGAGATGAGGATGAAGAGCAGGGTGAGCTGGGTCAGGAGCGAACCCGAGATCGAGCTGGGGCGGGCGCTGGCGGGATCGAGGAACTGCACGAAGGAGAAACCCATCTGGATATCCATGAGGTGGCCCGCGAAGGCCACAGCCTCCACGATCCAGGACACGAAGAGGCCCAGGAGCATGCCTGTCGCAAATTCCATGACCATCACCGCCAGCAACTGCCACATATCGCCGGGCATCTCCTTCGGGCCCGGGACCACGGGGGCGATGATGACCGAGAACAGCACCGCCAGGGCCGCCCGGATCTCCACGGGGATCCGCTCCTGGCCCAGGCCCGGCAGGGTGGTCATGAGGCCCGAGATCCGGACGATGACCAGCAGCCACATCAGCACCTTGCCCTGGGTGAGGGCCCAGAGGGCGGGGTTGCCGAGGGTGGAGGGCATCTACAGGGCGCCTGCGGGCTTCAAGGCAGTTGCCTGACCACGAGATTGAAGTCGGTGAACATCTTGGTGGTGAATTGCACCAGGATCCGGACCATCCAGGGGAAGCTGATGACCACCACGAGCATCACGGCCAGGACCTTGGGCACGAAGGCCACCGTCTGATCCTGGAGGCTGGTGACGACCTGGAAGATGGAGATGGCCAGTCCCACCACCATGGAGACGATCAAGGCGGGGCCCGCCACGTAGATGGCGGTCTTGAGAGCTTCGCGGGCAATCTGGACGATGATGAGTTCGTTCATGGGTGCTCCGGTTCAGGCCGTTGCGCGTGACGCGTGCGCCGAGCGGGAAATGCGAGTGAGGGTCGACCGTTCATCCCGTATACCCCCTGACGAGGCTTCCCACCACCAGGTACCAGCCATCCACCATCACGAAGAGCAGCACCTTGAAGGGCAGGGATATCGTCACCGGCGGCAGCATCATCATGCCCATGGCCAGGAGGATGGAAGCCACCACCATGTCCACGATCAGGAAGGGCAGGAAGATCATGAAGCCGATCTCGAAGGCGGTCTTCAGCTCGCTGATGAGGAAGGCCGGGACCAGGACCTCCAGGGGCACGTCGGCCTTGGTCTGGGGGGCCGGGGCCTTGGCGATGGAGAGGAACAGGGAGATATCCTTCTTGCGCGTGTGCTTGAGCATGAAGACCTTCAGGGGCGCCGCCGTGCGTTCCATGGCCTGGTCGACGGTCAGCTCGTTGCGGCTCAGGGGCTGAAGCACGGTCTGGTTGATCTCCCGGCCCACGGGGGCCATGACGAAGAAGGTCAGGACCAGGGAGAGGCTGAGGAGCACCTGGTTCGACGGCGTGTTCTGGGTGCCCATGCCCTGCCGGAGGAAACTCAGCACCACCGCGATGCGGGTGAAGCACGTGGTGGTCATGAGGATGGCCGGGGCCAGGGTCAGTACCGTCAGCAGAAGGAGGGCCTGGAGGGTGGAACTGAGGGCCGGGCCCTGGGGCGTCTTGCCGAAATCGATGGTGACGGTGGGCAGGCCCGAGGGGCCCTGGTGGGCCTGGAGGGCGAGACCGGCGCTCAGGAGGAGCAGGATGGGCAGGAGCCGGAGAACGCGCCTCATGGCCGCTCCCCCTTCAGCATGGCCTCCACCTCCCTCACGGAGGTGGGGCGGGTCACCTCCACATGGTGCTCCAGGGCCTCGTTGAAGGTCTCCGGGGGGGCGGTCTCCACGCCATCCATGCGGGCGAGGAGGGTGATGCCCTGGGGGCTCATGGCGATGAGGAACTGCTCCTCATCGGCCCGCAGGAGGGAAACGAAGCGGCGGTCCCCCAGGGCAAGGGTCTCCATTACCTTCAAGCGGCCGCCGCCGCTGCCGGGAAATCGCTTCATGCCATATTTTCGGAAGGCCCAGAGCGCCCCTCCCGCGATGCCGATGACCAGCAGGGTGGAACCGAAGGCCCGCCACGCCGAGGGCTCGGAATGGGCGGACTGCCCCTGCGTCGGTGAAACGTCATTGAGCACCAGGGGTTGCTGCAACTCCTTCTCAGCAGGGCTGGCGGGCGGAGCCTGGGCCATCAGGCTAAAGCCTGAAACTACAAGGATTCCAAGACAAAACAGGACTTTTCGCATAGGGACGGTCTCCCGACAGGGGGACCCTTCCCGTGCGACGGTTGTGCCAATCGGGCGGATCCGGAGGTATTCGTGCGTGTCGACGGATCCCGGCCCCCTGCTACCCTCAGGATTCGAGTGAGGTTGGCATGACGGGCTCACAGGAAATCTTCGACGCGCTCCAGAAAATCCAAGTGCCTTCGGTGCTCGCCACCCTGGTGGGGGTCGAAGGTTCCTCCTACCGGGAACCCGGCGCGCGGATGCTCCTGGAGCCCCAGGCTTCCGCAGTTGGATGCGTGAGCGCCGGATGCATGGAATCGGATATCCAGGCCCGGGCCCAGGGCGTCCTGGAGGCCGGCCAGCCCTGTCTGGTGCGCTACGACATGGGAGCTGAACTCGATCTGGTCTGGGGCACGGGCATGGGCTGCGAGGGCAGGGCGGAGATCCTGCTGGAACCCGTCCTGCCGGGTCGGCTGGCGCCCTGGATCCACTTCTGCGCCCAGCATCTGGGCCATCGCAGGAGCTGCGCCCTGGCCACCGTGCTAGGGATCCAAGGGGAGGCCCTGCCCTACGCCCTGGGCGATCGCTTCGCCTACGATGATCAAAGCCATCACGGGCTCCTGCCCTTCGACGCCCAGCTCTCCATCGCCCTCGCCAGGGCCTGCACGCGGGCGCGGGAAGAGGGAAAGGCCTTCCGGGAGCGCTTCCCCGTGCCCGGGGGCACCCTCGAACTGCTCATCGAGCCGCTGCACCCGCCCATCGCCCTGTGGCTTTACGGAGCCGGGGAGAACGCCAGGCCCCTTTCGCGCATGGCCCGGGAGCTCGGGTGGTGCGTGGGGATCCTCGATCACCGTCCGGCGCTGGCCACGCCCACGCGATTCCCCGAGGCCGACCAGGTGATCCCGGGCCATCCCTCGGAAACCATGCCGGGCCTCGGCCTGGACTCCCGGAGTGCGGCGGTGGTGCTCAGCCACATCTACGCCAAGGACCTGGAGGCCCTCGGCTACTTCCTGAAGAGCGGGGCGGCCTTCGTGGGATTGCAGGGAAACCGCAAGCGCAGCGAGAAGCTGCTGGCCCAACTGGAAGCCGAGGGGCAGGTCTTCACCGAGGCGGCCAAGGCCCGTTTCTACTATCCCATCGGCCTGGATCTGGGGGCCGAGGCCCCCGAAGGCATCGCCCTTTCCATCCTGGCGGAAATCCAGGCTGTGCTCTCGGGGCGGCCGGGCGGCCATCTGCGGGACCGCCAGGCATCCATCCACGGATGAACGTCGCGGCGATCATCCTGGCTGCGGGAGCCTCCCGGAGGCTGGGCCACCCCAAGCAGCTGGTGCCCTGGAAGGGGGAACCCCTGCTGCGCCGGGGGGCTCGCCTGGCCTGGGGAGCCGGTCTTCGGCCCGTGCGCGTCGTCCTGGGGGCTGAAGTGGAATCCTGCCGCGAGGCCCTCTCCGGGTTGGAGGTCCAGGTGCTCCTCAACCCCCATTGGGAGGAGGGCATGGGCAGTTCCCTCCGGGCGGGCATGGCCGACCTGCCCCCAGATGTCGACGCCGTGCTGCTGCTGGTGTGCGATCAGGTGGCGCTCACGGGGGAAATCCTGGGGCAGATCCTCGCGGCCCACCAGGCGCATCCGGACCGTGGGGTGGCTTCGCGCTATGGGGGCGTCCTCGGCATTCCGGCCCTCTTCCCGAGGCGCTTCTTCCCGGCACTGAGCGTCCTTCGCGGGGACAAGGGCGCCCGTGGCCTCCTTCAGGATGGGGATGCGCTGGAGATCCCCTTTCCCGGAGGGGAGCTGGATCTGGATCAGCCCGGGGACCTGGAGCGCTTCCTGGAACTCGCCCTGGCGGCCGAAGTCCATCGCGGCTCGAATTGGCTGGAAAGCAAGGATTGATCGGAATTCAGCCAGAACCGCGATCCGACCGAAAAGAAGAATCTGGCACCCGCCTCCAGCCGTTCTTGGTGCTCATGATGAAACCCTCAGATCCGACGAATCCATCGCCCCGCCCCGATCCCAGCCCATGCGAGTGGGAGCTGCGGAGCGTGCTTCGCGCCTCGCCCATGGGCGTCCTTCTGCTGGGCGACGATCACACCATCCACGAAATTAACGAACAGGCCCTTGAACTGCTCGGATACAGCCGGGAAGAGCTGATCGGAGAGCAGCCCCGCCTGTTCCATCCCGGACACGACACGTTCGAGCGCGCGCTGGAGGCGTCAGGAGCCCGTCCCTGCTCAGCTGAAGCCATCTGCATTCGCAAGGATGGTCGTTCCCAAAGCTTGAAGATCACGGGGGCTCTGGTCGATCCAGATGCGCCGGGCCGCGGCTACGCTCTGACCCTGCTCGAGCGGGGCCCCCAGGATTCCATCGATGAGCCGTACTTTGCCCGCATCTTCGACCAGATCCCGGACGCCGTCTGCCTCACCCGCGTGACGGACAATACCTTCGCCGAGATCAACCAGGCCTTTGAAGACCAATTTGACTATTCACGCGGCGAATTGATCGGGCGCACCTCTCTGGAATTGGGCCTTTGGGAGCACCCCGAGGATCAGGACCGCCTCGTGGCCGCCATCCAAGACACGCCCTTGGTCCGCGGCCTGGAATTCCGCATGCGCAAGAAGGACGGCCATTCGTTCATCGCGTCCTTCACGGCCCGCGAGATCGAACGGGATGGGAATACGCTGCGGCTGGTGATCCTGAACGATACGACGGAACACCGGAACATCGAGAACGCCTTGCGCGAAAGCGAGGCCCATCTGGAAGCCGCCCAGAGCCACGCCCACATGGGAAGCTGGACGCTTGATCTCGGCTTGAACCGGGGGTTCTGGTCCAAGCAGATGTATCGCCTTTTCGACCTTGAGCCCGCCCCATTCCCCCCGGCCTTCCAGGATTACCTCGAGCTGGTGCATCCGGACGATCGAGCAGCCGTCCGCGAAGCCTTCCAGCAAGTCGTCCAATCAGGCATCACCTCAACGCGCGAATACCGAACCAACCCGGCGAGGTGTACACCGCGCGTGCTGGAGAATACCGTTTGCGCCGACAGCGATGCCCAGGGAAAGCCGCTGCATCTTTCGGGCACCATCCAGGACATCACGGAGCGCAAGCACATCGAGAACGCCCTGCGGGAAAGCGAGAAGCGCATCAAGCTGCTCGTGGATAATTCGAACGATCTTTTTTTCATCATCAATGAGGAAGGCCTCTTCAAAGAGGCGATGGGTCCCGTCAAGGCCATCCTGGGCTACGAGCCGCAGGAGCTGATCGGACAAAACGGACTGGACCACATCCATCTACAGGACCTCTCGCAGTCTGAAGCCGTCCTCCGGGAGGCCGTTGCGCACCCGGGGATCGCCTATCGTTCGGAGTACCGCTACCGCCACAAGGACGGGCGCTGGATCACCCTCGAAACGGTGGGCGTCAACTGGCTGCCTGATCCCGATATCCAGGGCATTCTCCTGAACGGCCGGGATATCACCCAGCGGAAAGCCGCTGAGGCATCGCTGCGACTCAGCGAGACGCGACTGGAGACAGCCCAGGCCCATGCGGGAATCGGAAGCTGGGAGTTCGATCCCACGACTCGGCAGCTTTGCTGGTCCAAGCAGATGTTCCGCATGTTCGGATTGGAATCCCAAGTCACCCCCCCCGCCAGCGAGATCACCATCGAGCGCGTGCATCCAGACGACCGCGCCGCAGTCATGGAAGCGTTCCAGCGCACCCTTGAACAACACATTCCGAGCACCTGCGAATACCGGACCAACCCGGAGGATGGACCCGAGCGCATCTATTCGACCTCCATGCTGGCCACCGAGGACGCGGAAGGCAGGCTTCAGTTCATCTCGGGCACCATCCAGGACATCACAACCCTCAAGCAAGCGGAACTGGCCGCCCGGGAGCAGGAACGCCAGTGGAGCACGCTGGTCGGGAATCTGCCCGGCGTCATGTACCGTTGCGCCAACGACCCGCACTGGACCGCCGAATTCGTCAGCGCGAAGTGCCGGGATCTCTTCGGCATCCCGGAAGAAGATTTCCTCGTCACGCGAAGGGCGATCCTGGAAGACATCATTCCCCCCGAGCAACGCCCCTTCATCCGGGAAGAAGTCCAGCGCAGCATCGCAAACCGCGAGCCCTATCGGTTGACGTACCGCGTCCATACGCGCAAAGACCGCGAGGTCTGGGTCTCGGAGCAGGGCCAAGGCATCTGTGACAAAAACGGAAACCTTGAGGGACTTGAAGGTTTTATCTTCGATATTTCGGAACTCAAGCGTGTCGAGAAGGCCCTCCGGGAAAGCGAGACGAAATACCGATCCATCTTCAATAATCTTCTGGTCGGCGTCTTCGAAAGCACGCCTGATGGGCGGTTTCTGAGCATCAATCCAGCCATGGCGCAGATGTTCGGATACACAACCCCTGAAGAGATGCGGACGGAAATCACGGATATCGCGACCCAGGTCTACGCGGTTCAAGAAAACCGGGATCATGTCATGCAAAGCCTCAGGACCCATGGCCGAATCGATCACCTGGAAAATCCGGTTCGTCACCGGGATGGACACCTGTTCTGGACCCAGCTCAGCGTTCATCAGATGAGGGACGAGGTCTCCGGGCAGACCTATTACGAAGGCAGCTGCATCGATATCACCGAACGAAAACGCGCCGATGAAGCCCTGCGCCAAAGCGAAGCGAACTACCGCGGTATTTTCGAGAACGCCCTGGAGGGAATCTTCCGCACCACACCCCAAGGGCGCTACCTGACGGTGAACCCCACCATGGCTCGCATGCATGGGTACGATTCCCCCGACGAGATGGTCCACATGGTCACCGACATGGCCCATCAGGTTTACGTCGACCCCCAGGATCGAACGGAAATTCTGCGTTCCTTGGCCCAAACGGGGCGGGTGGACACCTACGAGTATCAAGCCCGCCACCGAGATGGCCACCTTTTTTAGGTTCTTCACGTTTTTCCGGGGAAGGCCGCACGGATCTTAAGGAAGAAGTAGCCCTCATCCCGGTAGCCGTAGGCGATGCGCTTGAGGACTTTGATCTTGTTGTTGATCCCTTCCTGGACGCTGGTATTGAGCGGCCAGCGGCAATGGGAGAGGATTCCGTCGATCCGCTGGGCGAGATTCTTGGCGAACTTCACGAGGGGCTGGAGTCCACTTGAGGTGGCGAGTTCCATCCAGTTCTCCCAGGCCTTCAGAGCCCAGCCCTCCCGCGTGTAGCGCCACAGTGCCTTCAGGGCGTCTTTCAGCACGTAGGCGGTCATCAGAGGCTGGTTCGCGTCCAATAACTCGTTGAGGCGGACTTTGGCATCCCGATTCGGCAGGTTCTCCCAATTGCCCAGCAGGAGCCACTTCGCGCCCTTGACGAGCTCCCGCGAGGCCTTGTCGTGCCGGTATCGATTGGCCTCATCCACCCGGATCCGGTCGATGACGTCATGGCCGTACTTTGCCACGACATGAAACTGGTCGTAGACGATCTCGGCGTTGGGACAGCGCGCCCGGACTTCGCCTTCGAAGGCCGCCGACATGTCTATGCCCACGGCCTGGATCCGTTTGCAGCCCTTCTTCCCGATCAGATCGAAGAACGGGCGGATGTCCTCGCGGCCACGCCCTTTCCCGACCCAGAGCACGCGACGCGTTTCCGCATCCGTGATGACCGTGGCATAGCTCTGTCCCTTGTGGATGGCGAATTCGTCCATCAGAAGAAGCCTCGCCTTGCTCAGCTTCACGGGCCCAAGTTCTCGGTCCAGGTAAGCCTTGTCGATCGCCTTCACCGTGCCCCAGTGCAGGTCATAGTGCTCCGCGACCTGTTTGATGGGCATGACCTTGCAAAGCCGCGCCACGCTCGCGGCAAGCCGGTTCGTGATCCGGGCATGGGGCTCCAACCAGTCCAGGGCTTCCAGCTTCGGGCCGCACCGGGGGCAGGCTACTCGAGCCCGCCACACCACTAGGACTGTGTCGGCGTCGAACAGCGGAAGGTCGCGGATCTCCCGCTCTGACCAGTCGTGGACGCTCCGCACGAAATGCCCACAACCGCTGCACTTCCGGGGATGATCGCCGAACCCAAGCAACTCGATCCACACCTCGGCCCGCGGCCCCTTCACCCCGGCTTCGAAGCGCTCCACGATTCCGACGCGTTGCCCTTTCCACCCGCCCAAGCGGGACATAAGCTCTTTGGTAGGCAGTGGCGGCCTCCTTCATCTCGAGTTCTCGACAAACCCAAGATGCCTGAAATCCGCCACTGCCGACCTACTTCACGCAAATCCGCGAAGAACCCTTTTTTGGGTCCTGCTCAACGGAAGGGTCGTCAATAACGATTCGGGGGAACTCTTGTATTTCGAGGGCACCTGCCTCGATATCACCGAACACAAGCGACTGGCCGAGATCCAGGCTGCGAAGGCCCAGGCGGAAATGGCCAACCGCGCGAAAAGTGCGTTCCTGGCCAACATGTCGCACGAGATCCGGACCCCCATGAACGCGATCCTGGGCTTCGCGCAACTGATGCTGCGAGACCCTCAACTGACTGAGCTTCAGCACGAACGCCTTCAGACCATCGATCGGAACGGTGCGCACCTGCTCGATCTCCTCAACGATGTGCTCGAGATGTCCAAGATCGAAGCCCAGCGAATGGTGCTAAAGCCAGCTCCCTTCTCTCTGGCGGTGATGGTTCGGGATCTCCAAGCCATGTTCCAGACACGGGCGGATGCGAAGGGGCTGGTCCTGAAGATCGAAATGCCCAGCAGTATTCCTGATCGCGTGATCGGAGACGAAAGCAAGATCCGCCAGATCTTCGTCAATCTTCTGGGCAACTCCTTGAAGTTCACGCTGAACGGATTCATCGCCTTCAGGTTCAATCTCCTGTCCACCGACGAGAACGCATGGCTGCTCCAGGCCGAGGTCGAAGATTCCGGCCCCGGCATCGCGGCCTCGGATATGGAAAGCTTGTTCCAAGCCTTCCGGCAGACCGAAATCGGCATTCGACACGGAACAGGCACAGGATTGGGCTTGGCCATCAGCCGGGAATTTGCCAGGATGATGGACGGAGACATCACCGTGCGCAGCGAAGTCGGCAGGGGAGCCGTTTTCACGGTAAGGCTGCAAGTGGGTGCTTCAGACGATCAGGCGCCCCAGGATGACCTGAGCGTTGGTCGGGTGCTTCGGCTTTCCGCAGATCAGCCGCCATGCAAGATCCTGGTCGTCGATGATCAGGAAGACAATCGGCGCCTTTTGGTTGAACTGCTGGGATCTCTAGGTTTCGAAGTCCAGGAAGCCACCAATGGCCTGGAGGCGATCCAGGCCTTCGAAGCCCAGGCGCCGGATGCCGTGCTGATGGATATGCGGATGCCCGGAATGGATGGCGTGGAGGCCACCCGCCGCATTCGATTGATTGACGCGACGGGCCACACCAAAATCATCGGCCTCTCCGCCAGCGGATAGAGTCCCATCAAGTGGTGTAGCAGTGGTTCAGTGAGAGGTGGCCACCGGTTCCGTAAGGTGAGGTTTGCGAACTTACCGAACGGAGAGACCGATGGCCATCAATAGGGTGTCTGGGCTGGAAGCCCTGAGCAAGGTTTTGGAGGAGGGGAACGGTGATTTCCTGCGGCGTGTGCTGCTGATGGGGCTGGAGGCGGTGATGGAGTCCGACGTTTCGGGGCTCTGCCAAGCGGGCCCTGGGGAGCGGACGCCGTCACGGGAGAACCACCGAAACGGCTACCGCGACCGGGAACTGGAAACGCGGCTGGGCACGCTGCCGCTGGCCATCCCAAAGCTCCGGCAGGGCAGCTACTTCCCGAACTTCCTGGAGCCGCGCCGTCGGTGGGAACAGGCCTTCGTGAACGTGGCGGCAGAGGCCTACGTCGCGGGCGTGAGCACGCGAAAGGTCGAGGCGTTGGTGGAGGCCCTAGGCTGCCGGGGGATGTCGAAGTCCGAGGTCTCCCGGCTGGCGCAGGAGTTGGATGCGGAGGTGGAGGCGTTCCGGAACCGCCCGCTGGAAGGTTCTTTCCGCTACCTCTGGCTGGACGCCCTCTATCCGAAGGTTCGGGAAGGCGGGCGCGTGGTAGGGCTGGCGGTGATGGTGGCCATGGCCGTGAATGCGGAGGGTAAACGCGAGGTGCTGGGGCTGACCGTGGCTGAAGGCGAGATGGAGAGCGCCTGGTCAGCATTCCTGGAAAGCCTTGTGCAGCGCGGTCTCGCGGGTGTAGATCTGGTCATCTCGGATTCTCACGCCGGGCTGAAAGCCGCCGTCAGGAAGGTGCTGAATGGGGTCACCTGGCAGCGATGCCGCGTCCATTTCATGCGCAACGCTGCCGTACGGTTACCGAAGTCCGTTCAGGAGCAGATGCTGGATCGCCTCAAGCGGGTTTTCCAGGCCCCCACCAAGGAGGAGGCCCAGGCCCTGATCGCGGCCCTGGCGCGGGACACCGAGCGCAAGCACCCAGGGTTCGCAGCCCTGCTGGATGAGGCCGTGGAGGACGTCACCGCCTTCATGGACTTCCCGAAGGCCCACTGGCGAAAGATCCACTCCACGAACGTCCTGGAACGGGAGAATCGCGAACTGCGCCGCCGTTCCGATGTGGTGGGGATCTTCCCCAATCGGGCCGCGGTGTTGCGCCTGCTCGGGAGCTTACTCCTCGATCAGCATGCCGAGTGGGTCAGCGCCCGCATCGCCTACATCCGGATGGATGCATGAAACAAGATGGGCTCAAACGCCCCCCCTGACCCGGCCATGGACGGTGCCGGGGCCATGGACAACCTGCGGTTGCCCACCGCCCCTTGGAAAGCCCTTCGGCCTTTCCACACCGCCCACAGCCTGACAATCAGCAACAGAACTTTGACAACCTTACGGAATCGGCTGCGCCGACCTTCCTACACCACTTGACGGGACACGGGCCCGCCAGCGTTATCCGGGTAGCCAGCGAACCGATGGCCGGCGTGGACTTCTTTCTTGGAAAGCCTTTCAGAGAAAAGGATCTTCTGGAAATCCTACACATCGCGCTGGGCATTCGGTACGACTATGAGGCTCCCAAGCTGCAAGCCATCGCCCCACCCCCTGTGGAATTCGACGTTCCCGAGGCCTTCGTCCAGCCCCTTCGGGAAGCGCTGAATGCCGCCAACCTGGACAACATCCTCGCCCTCATCGAAGCGTTGAGTTCAACAGCGCCCGAAACGGCCAGCCGGATGCGGCAATATGCTGGGGAGTTCAATTGGGAACGGATCTCGATGATGCTGCCAAAGCCCGGATCAAAGGAAACGCCATGAACGACGCCCTTCCTCCATCTCCCCCAGCCAATATCCTGGTCGTAGACGACACACCGGCCAATCTGCAACTGCTCGCGGGCATGCTGAAAGGCCACGGATACCGAGTGCGACCCGTCAACAGCGGAGAACTTGCCCTTCGGGCCGTCCAGGCCGAACTGCCGAACCTGATCCTGCTCGATATCACGATGCCCGAGCTGGATGGATATGAAGTGTGCCGCCGCTTGAAGGCCAACCCGGCGTTTGCGGAAATCCCAGTGCTCTTCATCAGCGCCCTGAGCGGTCCTGAAGACAAGACCCTCGCTTTTCAGGTCGGCGGCGTGGACTACGTCAGCAAGCCCTTCCAATTCGACGAGGTCTTGGCCCGCGTGAAAACGCACCTGGAGTTGTGTCGTCAGAAGCGCGAACTGGAAGCCAGCCTGGAACGGCTGCGACACCTGGAATCCATGAGAGACAGCCTGACGCACATGATCGTTCACGACATGCGTTCCCCGCTGGCGGTCCTTCAGTTGAACCTTGAGATGGTCCAGATGAAGACGTCCGAACAGGATGCTGCATGTTGTAAACTGGTCTCGAATGCTCGCGGTAGCGTCGATTTGCTTTCCGACATGGTTTCCCAAATGCTGGATGTGAGCCGCATGGATGCGGGGCAGATGAAGCTTCAGCTTGAAATGTCGGATCTCGCATCCATCGCACGCCATGTGCTGGATGCGCTGAGGCCCCTGACGGGACACAAGCACGTGAGCCTTTCGTGTCTTGAGCCCGTAACCGTGGTTTGTGACGCGGATGTGGTCCGTCGCGTGATTGCCAACCTGGTGGGCAATGCCCTCAAATTTACACCGTCGGATGGCGAGGTCTCCGTCCACATCAGCCGGAATGACCGATTCGCTTGCGTTTCTGTTTCCGATAACGGACCTGGGATCGAAGCCGCGCTTCAGGAACGAATCTTCGAAAAATTCGCCCAATTGGAAGGACCCCTGCGGAAATCGGGCGCGGGCCTGGGGCTCGCTTTCGCGAAGATGGCCGTCGACGCGCATGGCGGCCATATCAGCGTGGATAGCCAAATATCCAGGGGCAGCACGTTTTCCTTCACGCTGCCCCTGGATCGGACGTTATGACCCTTAGACGCCTTTCTGGTCCGGTCCCCAGACGATCTTGTGCAGCTGGAGCTGGTAGCGCACGGGCAGCTGGTCGGCGATGATGCGCTCGGCGAGCCAGCGGATATCCAGCTTGCCCCAGACGGGGCTGAAGAGGAGATCGAAGCGATCGAAGAGGTGCCGTTCCTCGCACCAGGCCCGGGACCAGGCGTAGTCGGCCTGGCTGGCCAGCACGAACTTGAGCTCGTCCTGGCCTGGCACTAGGTGCTCCAGGTTGGATTCCAGCCAGCGCGCGCTTTCGCCGCTATCCGGGGTCTTGCGGTCCAGGATCTTGACGACCTCCCGGGGGACCCGGGAGATATCGTGGCTGCCCGCGGTCTCCAGGGCTACCTCGAAGCCTAGTCCCAGTAGGGCGCGCAGCAGTTCGGGCGTGCCAGGATGGGCCAGGGGCTCGCCTCCTGTGATCTCCACGAAGGGCGCGTTGGGGCCTTTCCCGGGAGGGCCCAGGCGCCGCTGCACTTCAAGCAGGATCTCATCCTCCTTCATGAAGGTGCCTTCCTCGTAGGCATAGGTCGTGTCGCAGTAGGCGCAGCGGAGCGGACAGCCCGTGAGACGGATGAAGAGGCAGGGGCGACCCGCCCGGGAGCCTTCTCCCTGAAGACTGAAAAATATTTCATTAACTTTAAACTTCCCTAGTTCCACCGTCTGCCTCCATCCAAGGTCAGGATCTCCCCCGTGAGATAGGGGCTTTCGGCCACATACCGCAGGGCCCGCAGCAAATCCTCGGGGCACCCGTTCTGCTTGAGGAGGTTCCGTCCTGCCAGGGCCTCCGCATCGCTGGCTTCGTCCGGGAGCAGGACGCCCAGGGCATGACCCGCCACCCGGACCCGGGGCGCCAGGAGGCGGGCCAGGGCGGGCACCAGGGCGGCAAGGCCTGCCTTGGCCGCGGAATAGGGGAGTCGCTTCAGCATGGGCCGGTGGATGGCGGTATCCAGGAGGATTTGCAGGCTGCCCCGGTCCTGGATCCAGGGGGCGAGGGCCTGGGCGGCGAGCATGGGGAAGGCTAGGTTCATGGCGAGGGTGTCCCGGAGGGAGGCGGGCGTCCAGGTGCCGAAGGGCTGTTCCGGAAAGGTCCCGGCCACCAGGACGGCGCTCTGGAAGCGAATCCCTTCTGCGCCGAGACACTCCATATCTGCCATCATCTGGGAAACTAGGTCCGGGTCCGCCGCATCCCATCGCAACGTCCGCACCTGGGTTCCCTTTGACAGCTTTGTTTTCCAATGGTCCTCGTCCATCCAAGGCCGGGAACTCGTGAGCACGAGGTTGTGTCCGAGTGCCAAGCCTTCCGCTAGGGCCCGTCCCAGGCGGCGGCCACCCCCTACCAGCATCCACCAGGACTTGTTTTCTTTCACATCACCCCCCAGGTTCCTCCAAGGCTACCGTGTCTCCCACGCTCCGACGCATCCGATGGCGGTTGATCTGGACCAGCGTCATCGCTCTGGTCCTTTCCCTGGGCTCCTTCTACCTGAACCAGTGGGTCTTCTCCTTCTCCGATGACCAGTGCACCTGGGTGAGGGAAACCTACCGGGGCCCGGAAAGCGGCAAGAAGGTGGTTCGCAAGCGGGTGCTCATCCGGGAGATCCTGCCCGAGGGCGTGGCCGAGGAGGCCGGACTTCTGGAGGGGGACGAACTCCTGATCATCCAGGGGAAGAAGGTCAATCCGGATCGCCTCGTGGAGGAGACCCAGGCCTTCGTCAACGAGCAGGCCGAAGGGCGGATCCTCATCTATGTCGTGCGCCGCTACGACTACGGGAAAAAGGAATACCGCATCCTCCAGCTTCCGGTGCGGGTCACCAAACCCTTCCATCTCACGCCCCTCATCGTGCTCCTCTCGGGCCTCATCACCTGGGCCCTGGGGCTGCTGGTGGTGGTCTCCTCTCCCCAGCGGAAGACTTCCCGCCACTTCTACTACCTCGGCCTCATGGCGCTCCTATTGCCTCTTGCGGTGCGGGGCTTCACGGGGAATGTACCGGTCTATATCCAGGTGCCCACCCTGTTCGTGTCCCAGCTAGTGCTGGCCTTGGCGCCCCCCCTCTGGCTGCACTTCTTCCTCCGCTTCCCCCACGCCTTTCCCCTGCGCATCAATCGCACGTTCCTCACGGGGCTCTACGGGAGCTTCCTCTGTCTGGGGCTTCTGGTCTTCATTCGTCAGATGGCGGCTGTGCTCTTCGGGGCGAGCCTGATCGGCGAGCTCATCCGCACCTCGCCGATCGGCTGGTTCTTCCCCCTGCTCAATACGCTGTTCTATTGGGCCATCACCAGCACCCTGGTCACAGGCATGGTCCTCTTCTGGGTGGGGGCCTTCAAGCTGGAGGAGCGGCGGCGCTGGGCCCTGCTCTCAGCGCTGATCTTCAGCTCGGCGATCCTCCTGGATCTGCTGGCCTATTCCCTGCTGGCGGCCCGCGCAGGGGACAGCCTTATGTTCCAGCGCGAGAGTTGGATCTTCTTCGCGCCCCTGCCCCTGCTTCCGATTTCCTTCGCCTACGCCATCCTGCGCCACGGCTTTTTCGATGTCCAAAGGGCGCTCATCCGCTGGGCCACCTATTTCGCGGTGTTGGGGATCACCCTGGTGGCCTATCTGGCCGCCCTCGCCTGGCTCTTCGCCCAAGGGGTCCAGGTGGTGCCCGTGGGATGGATCGGGGCCCTGGTGGGCCTCTCGGCCCTGCCCATCGGATGGCTCCTGCGCTGGCTACTGCTGACGCTGCGGCGCACGTTCCGCCGGGACCTGAACCAGGCTCGGGAGCTGATTCTCGGGAGCCTGCGGGAAACCCGGAAGCGCCTGGCGGAGGATGTCCTGCTGGCGGGGCTCAAGGAGAGCCTGCGGGAGGCTTTCCGTCCCCAGCTGCTGCTGGTGCTGCCGGTGGAGGCCCATTCGATCCTGTTGCCTTCCATCCAGGCTCCCGATGGGGAGGAAGGCCTGATGAGGGGTCGGCAGCTGGAACTGCCTCCCCAGCTGCTGCGCCACGCCCGGGAGAATCTGGAACTGGTGCTGGGCCTGGGTGGGGATGAATCCGATTGGATTCGCGAGCAGGCTCCCGAACTGCGCGCCCATGTGGATGCCCTGGGGGCCCAGGTGCTGGTGCTGCTCATGGCCAACCAGGAGCCCCACACGGTCATCCTCCTGGGCGGGAAGTACGCCGAATTGAACTATGGCCGGGAGGACCGGGAATTGCTCCGGGAGGTGGCCCAGATCGCCGGGACCATCATCGAGACGACCATCCTCCATCGGCGCCTCCTGGACCAGGGGCGCCTGGAATTGGAGTTGCAGACCGCCCGCAGGATCCAGGAGAGCCTGATCACCTTCGATGCGCCCTCCATCGAGGGCTATCAGCTGGCCCTGAGGCTGGAACCGGCCCTGGAGACCGGGGGGGATCTGCTCTGGGTCAAGCGCCGCAGTTCGGGGAAGTGGATCGCGGCCGTGGGGGATGTGAGCGGCAAGGGCCTCGCCGCGGCCCTCTACATGAGCCAGGCCATGGCGCTGCTCAAGTTTGCCACCCAAAGTGAGAAGCTATCCTTTGATCAGATCCTCCCCGCCCTGGATAAGACGCTCCGGAACCTCATGGGGCGCCGGGATTTCCTCACCCTAGCCCTCCTGGAGTGGGACGATTCCGGCAGGTATCGCATAGCCCGGGCGGGGCATCCGCCAGCCTTGGTTCTGCGGGGACCTCGCCGGGAGGATATCCAGGAGCTCAACTGCGTCGGACGCGGTCTGGGCCTGAGGCCCTCTTCCGACGGAGCCTGGGAGATCCAGGAAGGCACGCTTCGACCCGGAGAATGGATCGTGATGTACAGCGATGGCCTCACCGAGGCCATGAACCAAGTGGGGGAACTCTACGGGCTCCAGCGCCTGGAGGAACAGCTGCTCCGGATGCGGGCCACGGGTTCGGCCCGGGCGGCCTGCGAGGCCGTGTACCAGGACGTGGCCGCCTTCGAACGGCAGAACCGGGACGATCGCACGCTCTTCATCCTTGGACGGGACGGGCTATGAACGGAAATCTTCAGTCATCGAGGCCCCATGCCTGGTTTGGTCCTGTGGTGGTGGGCCTGCTGGTCGCCCAGCTGGGCCTGGCCTGGGTTCAGGGCCGTCTGCTCCATCGTCAGCACCAGGACATCCTGGGGCTGAGGGAGGATATCCAGGGCCTCACCGATAGCCTGGACCAGGGCACCTCCGGGGGCGCCGAAGAGGAAGGCAGCCTCTCTCCGGCTCGGGGGAGGCGCATGGGCCGCCGCGCCCACCGGCTGGAGCGCGTAGCTTACATCTCCCAGGAGGAACCCTCCGATCCCGCCGAGCAGGCCGCTAAAAAGGACCTGGAAGCTTCCAAACAATCCGCCCAGCAGGCCGTGAAGGATGCCCGGGAGGTCCAGCAGAAGCTCTCCATCACCGAGAACATCCGCAAGGCCGAGGAGAAGGCCAAGCTGGAAAAGGCCCAGAACGCATGGCAGAAATGGATCTGGATCGGTCTCGGGATGGGGCTCCTGGCGCTCGTGCTGCGGAGCTGGCTGCGTCGCCGGGGCTAGAGCCCATGGCATCCTCCCTCCAGGCCTTCCTCCAGGTGGATCCCGAATGTCGGGATCTGGCTAGCGGGGCCGTGGCCGCCGTGGGGCCCCTCCTGGAGAACACAGACCCCGGGCCCGTTCATCGGATCCTGGAGGCCTGGACCCTGGAACTCGTGGGGCGCATGCCGCTGCCCTGGAGCATCCACGGCGCCATCGATGCCCTGAATCACTACCTCTTCGAAGAACAGGGCCTGCAGGGTGATCGGAAGACATTTGATAATCCGGATAACGCGGTCCTACCCAAGGTGCTGGCCCAGAGACGAGGCCTGCCCATCACCCTTTCCATCCTGTGGATCGATGTGGCCCGGCGCCTCGGCTTCGATGCCTTCGGGCTGGGCCTGCCCGGGCACTTCATCACGGGCTTGCGACTGGACGTGGGCGCGCTCTATTTCGATCCCTTCCAGGGTGGGCTGCCCGTGGGCGAAGAAGAGGCGGCTCGCCTCGTGAGGCGCGCCACGGGAGGCCGGAGCTCCTTCGAACCCGCCATGCTGGAACCCCTCTCCCACCGCGCGATCCTGGCGCGGCTGGTGAGAAATCTCCATGCGCGCTATTTCCGCGACCGGGCCTGGGACGAAGCCCTCTGGACCTCCACCCACTTGGCGCTGCTCAGCCCCGAGGATCCTCTTCCCTACCGGGACAGGGCCTTCGTGCAGATCAAGCGGGGGGAAGCCGTGGAAGCGGTGAGGGACTTCCAGGAAGCCCTCCGCCTGGGGCCGCAATCCGAGGTCCAGATGCTCGAATGGATGGAGCGGATGCAGAGGAACGTGCCGTAGGTCCGGATGCGGACTCTGTGCCATCCTTTTGGGATGGATCTGACGCGCTTTTTCGAAGTGGCTCGGCACAGTGGTTGGCAGGGCATGGCCCTGTGGGGCGTGCTGCTGGCCCAGGCCCTGCTATGGGTGGGGCTGGTCCATCTGCACATGACCATCCGGCGGGAGGAGGCCCCCTGGGAGGAGTGCGTGGGGAAGATCCGCAGCGCCTTGCTCCGCCAGGTGAACGGCCAGAGCGAGATCGAGGAACTCCGGGTGCATCGCTACGCGCCCCTGGTGGACAAGCTCCTGGCCCTGCATTTCGCCGAGGCGAAATCCGAGCGCTTCGATCGCTGGTTGCTGCTCCGCTGGAAGATCAAGGAAGGGCTGCGCCCCTACTGGATCCGGTGGGGGCATCTGCTCATCGCCTTCGGCGTGGTGGTCTGGTTCCTCAACGGATTGCGCTTGGATATCGGCCTGGACCCTTTGAGGCGCACGCCCTGCGATCCCCGCCTGCTGTGGGTCTGGCTGGGCTACGCCATGGTCATTGCCTGGAATCTGGTGCGCCTCCAGGGCAACCTGGAGCGGGTCCAGCGAGCCCTGTTGCTGCCCCGGAGGGACGAGTAGCGCTACAGCACTTCTTTCGTGAAATCCAGCAGGTGCCCCGACTTGGCGGCCTTGGTGTGGAGGTAACGCAGGTTGTAGGGGTTCGAGCCGATCTGGTGCGGCTCCCGCTGGACATGGATGCCGGCCTCTTCCAGGGCCTCGATCTTGCGAGGATTGTTGGTGAGGAGCTTCACCTTGTTGATGCCGAAGAAGCGCAGCATCTCGATGGCGGCTTCGTAGGAACGGAGATCGTCTTCGAAGCCCAGTTCGTGATTGGCCTCCACCGTATCGAGCCCCTGCTCCTGGAGGGCATAGGCCTTCAGCTTATTGAGGAGGCCGATGCCCCGGCCCTCCTGGCGCATGTAGAGCACTAGGCCGCCGTGCTCGCCGATGTAGCGGAGGGCTTCTTCAAGCTGGGCGCGGCAGTCGCACTTGAGGCTGCCCAGGACATCGCCTGTCCAGCACTCGCTGTGGATCCTGACGGCCGTGCGCTTCCGGGCGTCCAGATCACCGGCGACGATGGCGATGTGCTCCTTGCCGGTGAGCTTCTCGAGGAAGCCGTAGACCATGAACTTGCCGAAGATCGAGGGCACCTTGGCCTTCGCCACGAAGGGCACGGCTTCGGTTTCGAACTTGGTCACCACTTCGAGGGGTGAATCCGGGGGAAGGTGGAGCTGGGGTGCGCTGCTACTGTCCTTAGGGCACATGGGGTGATCCCGTGTAAAAGAATGAATATGAATGCGTTGAATGGTGTTCGGGAAACGTCCGGGGCGGGGGTGTCCGCAAGCGAAGCGCGAGTGTTCAGGCCTTTCCGAGATCCTGTTCGAGCCTGGCCAGGACCGCGGCATCCATGACAGTCTGAGCCTTCTCCATGGGGCCGTCCAGTTTGGCGCCCGAAGCCAGGCGGTGGCCGCCGCCCCGGAAATTCCGGCAGATGGCGTTGACGTCCACGCGCTCCCGGGAGCGGAGGCTGGCCTTGATGCGGCCATCCTCCAGTTCATGGAGGAGGCAGGAGACTTCAACCCCGCGGAGTTCCAGGGGTTTGTTGACCAGACCCCCCATGTCTTCGTGGCTGGCGCCGCAGGCCTCCAGATCGGCCTGGACCAGGCTGAGGCAGGCGTAGCGCCCATTCCCCAGGAGGCGCAGGCCCTCGTAGGCGCGGCCGAAGAGCTTGAGGCGCTCCGGGCGCTCCTGATAGTAGAGATCCTGGTAGACCCGGGCGGGTTCGACGCCCTCTTCAATGAGCTCGGCGGCCATGCGATGGGCCTTAGGGGTGGCGTTGGAAAACCGGAAATTGCCCGTGTCATCCACTAGGCCCGCGTAGAGGGCCGTGGCCATGGGGCGGGGCAGGGGGCGGGGCATCCGCTGGGCGACCAGATCGAAGACCAGCTCCGCGGAAGCGCTGGCGGCGCTATTGGTGAACTCCTGATCGAAACCGTTGGGAGATTCCTTCATGTGATGATCCAGGCATACCTTCAAGGCCTTGGATGCCTGGAAGGCCCCTTCCATGCCCCCCAGGCGCTGAGGCTCGGAAGCGTCCACCAGCACCCAGGCCTGGGGCCAGCTTGCCAGATCCCGATGGCGGCCTTCCGGATCGAAGGCCTCGATCCAGCCCTCGGGATCCATGAAACCCAGGGAGGGGGGCAGCCCAGGGTTGGCTACGATGCGCACTTCCTTGCCCCGGAAGCGCAGGTAGTGGGCTAGGCCAATCATGGCGCCCGTGCCATCTCCGTCAGGATTTTCGTGGGAGGTGAGGAGAATCCGTTGGGAGGATTCGAGGCATTGGGCGAAGCGTGCGAGCATTCATCCGGCTTTCAAGGAGGGGACCCGGCGTCCTGCTGGGTCCCCTTCATTTTGCCCGAAGGGCGGGCCCCAACTCCGCTTTTCTATCTGCGCCGACCCAGCGAAGCTCTACAGCTGTTCCTTCCTCTCGGCATCGCCTGCGGCGATACCGAGACCGCTCTGACCCAACGGAGCGCTACAACTGCTCCTTCTTGCTCTCCAGGCTCTTGGGCTTGAAGGCCTTGAGCTCATGCACCACGTCGGCGAGGAGGGCGCGCTTGATAGCATAGGGCAGGAAGGCGCTCTTGAAGCCCATGATGATGAGCTCTTTGATCTCTTCCAGGGAGAAGTTCAGTTGCTCGTGGAGCACCAGATACTCTCGGCTCATGGTGGTGTTGGTCACCATGCGGTTATCGGTGTTGACCGTGACCCGCAGACCCAGGTCGTAGAAGAGACGGATGGGATGGTCGGCCATCCGCTTGACGGCCTTGGTCTGCACATTGCTGCTGGGGCAGCATTCCAGGGGGATGCGGTGGTCATTGACGTAGTTGAGGAGATCTCCATCCTCCACCAGTCGCACACCGTGGCCGATGCGATGGGCGCCGCAGAGGTGGATGGCCTGGTGGATGCTCTCGGGGCCGTAGGCTTCTCCGGCGTGCAGGGTGCAATTGATGTTATTGGCCAGCACCCGGCCGAAGGCGTCCTTGTGGCGCTTGGCGGGGAAGTCCACTTCCGCGCCCGCCAGGTCGAAACCGACGACGCCCTTATTCTTGAAGGCCACCGTCAGGTCGGCCAGCTTGAGGCTGATCTCGGGGCTGATGTGGCGCATGCCGCAGAGGATGACGCCGGTCTTGATGTCGTATTTCTTCTCGGCCAGGGCCAAGCCTTCCAGCACGGCCTGGACGATGCTGTGGAGCGTCATGCCCTTCTGCTGATGGAGGATGGGGCTGTAGCGCACCTCCATGTAGCGGACGTTTTCCTTGGCGGCATCCTCGGCCAGCTCGAAGGCCGTGCGCACGAGGGACTCGTAGGTCTGCATCACGGAGAGGGTGACGTCGAAGGCCTTGAGATACTCCACCAGGGACTTGCAGTCATCGGCCACTTCGACGAAGGGGCGGAGCGTTTCTGGGGAATCCCCGGGCAGTTTGACCTTCTGCGCTTCGGCGAGATCGAGGATGGTCTGGATGCGGAGGCTGCCGTCGAGATGCACGTGCAGATCCGTCTTGGGGAGGCGTTGGAGGTCCTGAATCGTGAGTTTTGGCATAACTGAGCAGCCTAGCAGGATTTTCCCCTGCAAGGGAAAGAGGACGCAACGGCTCGGGTCGGCGGCTACCGGGAGTGCACCTTCATATCGGGCACTCCCGGACGCAGCACGCCCCAGTTCGCCCTGTGGGCGAGCCTGGTTCGCGCTGCTCTATGCCGCCTCCTGTGTCCTCGTCGCACCCCCTTCTGGGGCAGGCTACCGGGAGTGCACCTTCTTAGGTGTGGAGCTGGGCCACGCGGTTGCGGATCACACCTTCGTCGGCCTTCTCCTTGCAAGCCGAGCAGAGTCCGAAGATCTGCAGGCTGTGGTGGATCAGCTTGAAACCATGGTCGCGGCAGATTCCCGCCTGGATTGCTTCCAGATCCGGCCGGAAGAATTCCACCACCTCGTTGCAGTTCAGGCAGATCAGATGATCGTGGTGCTCGTTGCCGTGGGCGGCTTCGTAGTTGGCGTGGCTGGCGCCCAGGCTGTTTTTGCGGACCAGTCCAGCCTGCACCAGCAGGTCGAGGGTGCGATAGACCGTGGCTCGGCTGATGTCCCCGCCCGCCTTGCGCAGTTGAGCATGCAGGGCTTCCGCGTCGAAGTGGGTCTCCCTCTGGAAGATCGCCGCCAGGATGGCGAGGCGTTCGCCCGTGAGCTTGAGCTTCTTGCTCCGGAGAAAGGCCTCGAAACGGAGCTCTTCCGCGGGTCGTGCCTTGGGGGGTTCAGCGAAGGGGCCCATGGATTCTCCGGGTTTAGGAGTGTTAATCATGAAAATGCCTTTGCCTCCCAGGGACGAAGAGCATAAATTTGAGGATATCCGTCTGAAAAGGGAGTTGATATGTCTTTGGTCATTATTCAGGCCCCCGTACTCTCGGCTGGTCAGAAGAAGCGGATCGGGGACCGGATCATCGAATCCCTTCACAGTGAAGGGGTTCCGGCTTCCTCGGTGGTCATTCTCTTCCAGCCGGACCGGTCCGAGATCTATCTCGATGGGGGGATGGTCCACGAACTGGACGCGGCGCCCGCGCCTAGTTTCGAAGCCGCACCCCGGGAGGCTCCCCTTTCTGTTCCTGTTGGGGAGGCCTACAAGAACAAGGCGCGCCGGAACCGGCAGGAGCTGGTGGAACTGCGGAGCCAGTTGGTGGCCGCGCTCCAGGAGCAGGGCGGCCTCTCCAGCTTCCAGGCCCAGGAGGAACTGGGGCTGAAGGATTGCGACTGGGCACCCGCCACCCTGCGCCGCCTCTTCGGGGAGCTGGAGCAGGAGGGACTGATCAGCAAACAGGGCCAGAAGCGCGGGACACGCTACGTCTGGACCGCCAGTGCGCCCACCCCATCGGCTGTGCCCCTGCCGAAGCTGGTGAAGCGGATCCCCGAGGAACCTCTCGAGGCCGAGGTTCAGGAGCCCGAGTAGTCTCAAAGCTCCCCTATAGTGGAAGGATGCTCTTCGAGTCTCCCAGTTCCTTCGGCCGTGCCTTCCGCATTCTGACCTTCGGCGAGAGCCATGGTCCGGCCGTAGGCGTGGTGTTGGATGGCGTGAAACCCGGACTGCCTTTCGATCTGGAGGCCATCCAGCTCGAACTGAACCGGCGACGCCCCGGCCAGTCCGAGCTGGCGACCTCCCGCCAGGAGGGCGACCGCATTCGCGTCCTGTCAGGCGTCTTCGAAGGCCTTACCACGGGCCATCCCATCGCCCTGGTGGTCTTCAATGAAGGCCAGCGCAGCGGCGATTACGAGGCCCTGAAAGATGTCTTCCGTCCGGGGCACGGGGACCTGACCTTCGAGGGGAAGTACGGCATTCGGGACCTCCGAGGGGGGGGGCGTTCCAGCGGACGCGAGACCCTGGCGCGGGTGGCGGCTGGGGCCTGGGCCAAACAGCAACTGGGGACGCTTGGAATCCGGATTCGGGGCTTCAACCGGGAGATCGCGGGTATCCCCTGCGCATCCCTGGATTGGGATTATGTGGAGCGGAACCCCCTGCGGAGTGCCGATGACCAGGCCTTCCCGGCCCAGAGGCGGGCCGTGGAAGCCGCCAAGGCCCAAGGGGATTCCGTGGGCGGCATCTGCGAGGTCTGGATCGAGGGGCTCCCCTGCGGCCTGGGGGATCCGGTCTTCGCCAAGCTCGATGCGCTGCTCACATACGCCTGCATGACCATCGGCGCAGTCAAGGGTGTGGAGGTGGGTGCGGGCTTTGCGAGCGCCCGCATGAAGGGCTCGGCCCACAACGATCCCCTGGGACCGGAGGGGTCCCTCAAGAACGATGCCGGAGGCATCCTGGGGGGGATCTCCACCGGGGCCCCCGTCGTGCTGCGTTTGGCGGTAAAACCCACCAGCTCCATCGCGAAGCCCCAGCAGACCCTCGATCGAGAGGGCCACCCCCGGGAGCTTTCCATCCAGGGGCGCCACGACCCCTGCATCGCCCCCCGGGTGGTGCCCGTGGCGGAGGCCATGTGCGCGCTGGTGGTCTACGATGCTTGGCTCTCCCAGCGGGATCAGCGGGAGGGGGCCGTGCCTCCTCTATCGGATTGGGACTGGTCGGCTATCGAAAAGGCCCTCGGAGGCCGGGACGGCGCGTGATTTTTTGGGGACCTAGGTAAAAGATTCCCCTTGGGAAGTCCCACCCTGTCTAGGGGGCGCTGGTATAGTTCCGTGCATCCTTTCAAGGAGCATCCCATGCGCAAGGGAATCCTTTTCGCGACCGGTCTCAGTCTGGTGGCTCTGGCCTACGCCCGCCCGGCCTTCGCTCAGGGCGCCGAAGCAGTGGCTCCAGCCGCAGAAATGAAGGTTGGGCTGGGGGTCGAGAAGCTGGAGATCACAGGCGAAGCGGGCACCTTCACGATTCCCACCGGGACCAAGGTCTTCGCCTGGACCCGGGTCTCCGGTTGTGCCGAATCGAAGATCACCCTCGCTTTCTTCAAGGGTGAGGAGGAGGTCTTCAAACAGGAGCTCGATGTGCCCTATTCCCCCTACCGGACCCACGCCTACCGGACCTTCCGGACCGGAGATGAGGGGGACTGGACGGCCAAGGTGCTCTCCGAGAAGGGTGCGGAGATTGGCACCGTTTCCTTCAAGGTGGCCTTCGAGAAGTAGGAGCTCCCGGTAGAGTGGTGCATCGGCCCTGCGTCCGCGGGGTCGGTGCATACCTGGAGGGCCTGATGGCCGTGCTTGCGATTCTCCTCGATGGGCCCCAGCCGCTGGGCTTGAGCCTCTGGAAGACCACCCAGCCCTGGTGGGAGTTCGTGATCCGCGCCTTCCTGGTGTACGGCTTCCTGCTGCTGGTCCTGCGGCTCACGGGCAAGCGCCAGGTGGGCCAGCTCTCCACCTTCGACCTGGTGCTCCTGCTGGTGCTCTCCAATGCGGTCCAGAACAGCATGAACGGCGGAGATAACTCGGTGGCCGGGGGCTTCGTGCTGGTGCTGACCCTGGTGGCCCTGAACGCCCTGGTGAGCTGGCTCGCCTTCCGCAGCAAGAAGGTGGCGCGGATCATCGAAGGCAGGCCCTGCATCCTGGTGCACGACGGAGTGCCCCTCGAGGCGGCCCTGGACCGGGAGCAGATTTCCCGCCACGAGCTGATGGCCGCCATCCGCCAGGTGGGTCTCACCGAGATCGAGGAAGTCCGGGTGGCCATCCTGGAATCCAATGGCAGGATCAATGTCATCCGGAAATGACCCCTCATGGGAGAATCGGGTTCCTCTCTATGGCACTTGGTGACCCGCATGAGCCTTTGCCCAAATTCTATCTTCTCCGCTCTTGCCATCCTCCTTTCGGTTGGGACCGGGTTTCCCAGCCTCTCCGCCCCTCCAGCCAAGCTCCTGACTAAGGGGGCCAATGAAGGTGACCAAGCCGCGTTCGATTTGGCCTTCACCCGGAAAACGATTGAAGCCCTTGCCTGTTGCGTGGAGACGGATTACTTCGATCCTGCATTAGGCGCCAAGGTGGCGTCCTCCTTGCGGGAAGGATTGGCCGCGGGACGGTATGGCCTTGCTCGTGATGTGAAAACCCTTGCGGATCTTCTCACCTCAGAGATGTATGCCTTGGCCAAGGATAAGCACCTATCCATACGCGTCTTGGATGTGCCGAAATCTCAGCAACCCATGGCAGCACCCACTGCCGCTCAAAGCCGGGAAGAACGTGGGAAACATGAGAACTACGGCCTGCAAAGGGTGGAAATCCTGCCTGGGAATGTGGGCTATTTGCGCCTCACGGCCTTCTACCGCCCGGTGGAAGTCAGGGAAGTGCTCGCGGAGGCCATGGCATTCCTAAGCCATACGGACGCCCTCATTGTCGATCTTCGTGAACACGGAGGGGGATCAACCCCTACGCTTGGGCTTTTCGTGAGCTATTTCCTTGGCAGCCCAGGGGAACCCTTGTTTGAGCTGATCCCGCGCCCTCCTGCCATTCCATCCCGATTCCTGAGCGAATCCGGGAAATTGGCCAACCGGGATCTCACACGCCCCACCTTCTTGCTCACCTCTCCACGGACCTTCTCTGGTGGAGAAGGCGTCGCCTTCCTGCTTCAGGAACGGCACCGTGCCGAGGTAATCGGTGAGACGACAGGGGGTGGTGCGAACCAGGTTCCTCCGTCTCGCATTCTCAATTCGTGTTTTGAAGTAATCATTCCAAACGGATGCTTCCGATCATCTCTCACTGGAAAGAACTGGGAGGGGGTTGGCGTCATTCCCGACATTCCGGTTCCAGCCAGCAAGGCCCTACCTGTGGCTCATTCCAGAGCCATTCAGGCCCTGTTGCGGGTGGTTCCGAAAGGCCCATGGCATGAGCAACTCGGACGGGAACTCGCATTGGTCGAAGTGGCCCCTTGATTATTCGAAAAAAAAGCGAATACTCGGGACATGGTCGCCCTCCTATCTGTTCTTGAACCCGCTCCCCGCCTCTTCCACGATCTCCTGATTGAGCCGGAGGAGGCCCGCAGCATCCTCCGCCCCCAGAGGGATGAACGCTACGGGTTTGGGTTCGCCCTCAGCCCCTATCGCGGCTGCGGGCACGGCTGCCGCTACTGCTACGTGCGGGAATATCCCAACGCCCTGCACGGGGCCGAGGAATGGGGCCTCTGGTCGGCGCCCAAGCTCAATGCCCCCGAACTGCTCTGGTCCCAGCGTCACAGGCTCCATGAACAATCGGTCTTCCTGGCCTCCGCCACGGATCCCTATCAGCCCTTGGAGAAGGAATTCCGCCTCACCCGGGGTTGCCTGGAGGTGCTCCTGAAGTGCCCCACCACCCGCGTCCTGCTGCACACGCGTTCCCCCTTGGTGCTCCAGGATCTGGAACTCCTCCGGGAATTCGGAAGCCGCTTGAGTGTGGGCTTTTCCATCCCCACCGATGACGATACGGTGCGCCAGATCGTCGAACCCAAGGCTCCCCCCATCCCCAGCCGCTGGGCGGCGGTGGAGCGCCTGACTGCGGCCGGGGTCCAGGTGAGCATCGCGGCCACCCCCCTCATGGCCATGGTGGACCCCCAGGCCTTCGCCCGCCGGGCCAGGCTGAGCGGGGCCAGCAGCGCCTGGGTGGGGGGCCTGCGCCTCCTGAAGAAGGATCCCTTCTACCAGGTCCTGGTCCGCTACGGCTGGCTGCACGTGCTGGACAAGGCCTACCAGGCCGAGGTCCGTGAGGCCCTGCGGGCCGCCATGCCTCCTGTCATCCGCCATGGTCGGCGGGTGACCCGGCCCCTCCCCGGGCCGGTGGGTCATCCCCTCCCGCCCTGCCTCCAGCCCTCCCTTTTCGAGGGGCTATGAATCCAAATTCTCTGAGGTCCCCATGCCGGGGCCGGAGTCGTGGGACAATGCAGATTCCATGACGACTCTCGCCCTCAAATACCGTCCCAATCTGCTCTCCGATCTGGTGGGCCAGGAAGCCAGTGTCCGCGCCCTGGGTAATGCCCTGCGCCGGGCCCAGGTCTCGGGCCATATCCACCACCAGGCCTTCCTCTTCGCGGGTGTGCGCGGCACGGGGAAGACCAGCACGGCCCGCATCCTGGCTCGGGCCCTCAATTGCTTCCAGGGCCCGACGCCCGAGCCCTGCGGCGTCTGCGATGCCTGTGTGGCCGGGGAACAGCCGGACCGGAACCTGGATGTCATCGAGATCGACGCCGCCAGCCGCGCCAGCGTGGAGGATGCCCGGGCCCTGCGGGAGCAGGTCCAGACGCGGCCCGCCTTTTGCCGCTACCGGGTCTATATCATCGACGAAGTCCACATGCTCAGTCGCAGCGCCTTCGACGCGCTGCTGAAGATCCTCGAGGAACCCCCCGCCCACGCGGTCTTCGTGCTGGCCACCACCGAATTGCAGGATGTGCCTGACACCATCAAGAGCAGGGTGCAGATCTACCCCTTCCGGCTCATTCCCGTAGGCCTCATCGAATCCCGCCTCAAATACGTCTGCGAGCAGGAGGGGGTTACCTTCGATGAAGGCTCCCTGCGGCTCCTGGCTGAAGCGGGCACGGGCTCCATGCGCGATGCGCTCACCACCCTGGATCGCGTCATCGCCGCCGGAGACGGGCAGGTGATCGAGGAACTGGTGCGGGAACAGCTGGGCATCGTGCCGGCCGTGCGCGTCCAGAATGCCCTCAATGCCATCCTCAACGGGGATTTGGGCGCGGTCCTGGATG
The DNA here is from genome assembly GCA_963664825.1 of uncultured Holophaga sp. Classification (GTDB taxonomy): domain Bacteria; phylum Acidobacteriota; class Holophagae; order Holophagales; family Holophagaceae; genus JAYREN01. Next base: position 84,307 of record OY761614.1, on the reverse strand, counting down.
AGTGCGCGGCCCTGGCCTCCCTCGGCACGGATTGGACCAGCTTCTGGCGCGAGCTGATGCTGGCCTTCCGGGATCGTCTGGAGATCGAGGTGCGCCGCAGCCCCGGCCCCCAGGAGATCCTGCGCCTGGCTCGCATGCTCCACTTGCTGCTCCAGCGGGAGCGGGATCTGCGGGATTCCAGCCTGCCCCAGGTGGTGGTGGAACTGGCCCTGGTGACGGCGGCCCAGCTGCCCCATCTGGCTCCCCTGGATGCCCTGTTGCGCGTCGGGGGCTCTCCGCCGAGGCCCAGCCGCCCTGAGGTGGGGACCGCGACCCGGGCGGCGGCTCCCCCTAACAACCAGCCCGGTTCCGCGAGGCCTCCGGCCCTCCCAGCCCAATCTCTGCCCCAGCCCCAGCCTGAGCCCCAGCCTGAGCCCCAGCCTGAGCCCCAGCCTGAGCCCCGGCCTGAGCCTTCGCTCCGGCCTGTGGCCGATCCCGCCAACCTCGAGGAGCTGCGTCGGGCTGTCACCGAGGCCCTGAAGGCCGTTCCGAGGGGCCTTCCACGCACCCTGGGCAGTCTCCCCCACATGGCCCGCTCCCTGGATTTCAACGGCCATATCCTGCACTTCTTCTTCCCGCCCAATGTGCGCCACACCGTCCAGGATTTCGAACGGGAACTGGCCAACCCCCACCTGCTGGAGACCCTGCGCAGGATCCTGCCGGGGCTGGCCCGCATCGCCATCACCTTCGATGAGGGCCTTCACGAGCGGCCCGAGGAGATCCTGCGGGAGGATGCAATCTTCCAGCGGCTTCTGCTGGAGACCCAGGGCGAAGTGATCGAAGTACGGCGAGCCGAATGAGGGGCCCCAGCTCCCTCTAGAAAATCAGGCCATTTGTCATGGACGCTTCTGTGTTGTGGTGGCATTAGAAATCCATTAAACTGGTCCAGCTTCTCCCGAGAGCCCCGTGGCTCTTTGTTTTTTTAGAGTCGAATAGATCCTTTTACTATGGAGGAATCATGACGCATTCCCTCGAGTGTCACGCCGGGGCCCTTGCCCCACGGGTCATTTATTCATTCAAGGTGGGGCTGGTCACGGCGCTGCTGCCCCTGGTGGGGCTTTCGGCGGGGGATCTGGATCCCCATCTCAAGATGGCCAAGCAGCAGTGGCTGAAAAACCGCACCGAGGTCATGTCCCGCTTGGTGGCCGGGGCATCGATGCTGCCCAAGACCGCCCGGCTCTCGGAGAATGGACAGGAGGTGCTGGTTCCGGTCACGCTCTCGCTGACTTCCACCGAGGCCCTGGATCGCCTCGGCATTGCCTACACGCGCATCACGCCGACGATCATGACCGCCAAGGTGCCCCTTTCCAGCCTGGAATCCCTGGAGGCGGCCTCCTCCATCCAGCATGTGGCCATGGCCCACAAGCTGAAACTGCATAACGATATCAATACGGCGAAGATGAATGTCAATGTCCCCTACACCGCCGGTTACACCGGGGCGGGTGTGCTGGTGGGCATCATCGATACAGGCATCGATACCAAGCACCCGGCCTTCCGTGTGGACGGTGTGGCCAGTGGCGCCAGCCGCGTGAAATACCTCTGGGACCAGACGGTGACCGCCGTCCCCTTCACGGTGGGCACCTTCACCTCCGATATCGGACGCCTCTGGGTGAATTCAGAGATCTCGGCCGGGACCTGTACCGAGACGGATACGGATGGTCACGGCACCCATGTATCGGGTTCGGCAGCCGGCTACGATGCCGCCTTCCCGACCCTCCATGGGTCTGCGAAGAAGGCCAATATCCTGTTCGTGAAGACCACCATGGATTCTACGGACATCCTGAATGGCATCAAGTGGATGGCCGAGCAGGCCAAGGAACTGAACCAACCGGTGGTGATCAATCTCAGCCTAGGTTCCAGCTATGGTCCTCACGATGGAACGGACCTGGATACGAAGGCCGTCGATGACCTGGTGGCGGCTTCCGCAGGGAAGCTCATCGTGGTTCGTTCCGGGGGCAACTACGCCGCCGATGCCATTCATGGCAGCGCCACGGTGGGCACCGATGTCTCGGCGCTGCCCGTGACCGTGGCGACCTACACCCAGGGTGCCTCCCGCTACGATCGCCTGCGGTTCAATTTCTACTACGACGCCACCTCGGCCGTTAGCGTGCGTCTCAAGGACCCGGCGGGCAACGTGAGCGCCTGGATGGCCCCTTCGGCCACCACCTACGAGGGCACGATGGGGGACGGGAGCGGGTACTACCTCCAGGTGGGAAACGCGGCCGAGTCCTACAACGCCAACCTCAAACGCATCTTCGTGCTGGTGGGCGAATTGGACAGTGAAACTGACGGCAAATATGTGCGGCCGGGCTCCTGGGAACTCCAGTTCAAGGCGGATTCAGGTTCCACGCGCCTCGACGGATGGCTCTATGACGCGGGCGATGGGGAAATCGACGCCACCTTCACGAATCCCGATTCCGATATGACTCTGGGCAACGATGCCTGCGGGAATAACGTCATCGCCGTGGCGGCCTATGTGTCCCGCTATGAATGGGCCGCATCCGACGGCAAGACATACCACTACACCAGCCAGACCCAGGACCAGATTGGCACCTTCAGTTCCATTGGGCCCACCCGGGACGGACGCCAGAAGCCCGATATCACCGGGGGTGGCAGCAATGTGCTCTCCACCCGCTCTTCGGACGCGGCGGCCCCCGCAGCAAACCTGCTTCCCGCCTCAGGCACCCAGTACTACCGCTACATGCAGGGCACCAGCATGGCCTCACCCACCGTGGTGGGCGCCGTGGCCCTCCTGAAGGAAGGCCACCCCTCCTGGACCTATGCCGACGTGATCGCTTACTTCAAGGCGAACTCCCAGGGCACGGCCCTGCATACCACCCAGGGGACCTGGGACAAATCCTGGGGTTGGGGTGTCATGAACCTCGCCAATGGCGTGTCGGTGCCCGTTTCGGTGTCTGTGGCCCCCGGGGGGCCCCTGCAAGTGAATCCCAGCGCCACGGTGAATTTCAAGGCCACGGTGGCCAATGCCACCAGCAACAGCGTGAACTGGACGGTGAGTGCGGGCGGTGGTTCCATTGCTCCGACTTCGACTGCCGGGGACGGCGTGGCTGAGACCACCTATACCGCCCCCGCCACCCTCGGAACGTACACCGTGACGGCCACCAGCGCCGAAGATCCCACCAAGACCGCGGTCACGACGGTGAACGTCTATAATCCCGCCGCCGTTTCTGTGGCAGTCACGCCAAGCACCAAGACCCTGCTGACCGGTGCGTCCTTCACCTTCACGGCCGCCGCGACGGCGGCCCCCAGTGCCGGAACCTTCACCTGGACGGCCACCGGCGGCACGATCAGTGCGGCGGGGGTCTACCAGGCGCCCGCGACTGCTGGAACCTACACAGTGACGGCCACTTCCAGCTGGGGGCCTACAGGCACGGCTGCTGTGTCTGTCAAGACGCTGGATCTGAACGGTGATTCGGCGGTCGATACGCTGGACGTGCTTCAGATCACCAAGCGCTGGGGCAGCACCGATGCCGCGGATCTGGCCAAGGCCGATCTGAACGGGGATGGGAAGATCGATAATGATGACCTGACGCTGATGCTGAACGCCCTGTGAACGGAGCTGAATCCATGACTAAGCCACAGACAATTTCCTCCCTCTTCGGCGCCTCGGCCCTGATGCTCCTGCTTGCCTGCGGGGGAGGCGGGGGCGGGGGCTCCCAGGGACCCGCCGCCGCCACCGGCCTGACCTACACGGACCCCACGTCCGGGACCTTCCAATTGAAGAAGAATGCGGCCTTTAGCAGCTCCACCAAGCTGGTGCTGGATCTGGTGGCCGTGAATGCCGGGAGCGGTGCGGGCACGGCCTTTCATTTGACGGCCGATACCAGCAAAGTGAGCTGGGCCAAGGTCCAGGATGCGGATACCGAGTACGTGCGCAATGGCACGGTGTTCGCTGATCTGGGCTCTGTCCCACAGGCCCTCAAGGGGAAGGTCTCGGGCAATATCCTTCAGGTGGTGGTGTCCCAGAAGGGCTTGGCAGGCAGTCAGACTCTGAATGGCACGCTCGCCACCGTGGCCCTGAGCCTGAAGAGTGGTGCCACCGCGGGAGCCGTGACCCTGGACGTGGTGTCGGGCAGGGCGCAGATCCTGATGGCCAGCGGCGCCACCGATCCCCTCACGATCACCAAGGGCACGTTGACCGCGCAGTAGACGAAAGCTCATCAAAGCAGAAGGCCCCGGGATTCCGGGGCCTTCTGCTTTGACGCCGATTCGGGGGGACGCCACGCAGTGGCCCCGGAGGCGGTCCTGGCCTGCTCTCCATGGTCTCCTTTGGGATCAGACCTCCCAGATGCTCCATTCGGGATGAGCCTGCCGAATCCTGGAAGCGCCCTCGTCCCGCTCGCGGATGGACGGATAGCGGGCGGCCCAACAGGAGCCGGAACCGCAGAGCAGGGGTTCGCCGCCGCTCTGTGCCAGCGCGTCGCACACATCGGCCAGGGGTGGGCAGACCCAGAGGGCCGCTCCCGTGAGATCGTTTCGCCAGGGGGGCGCTTGGCCATCGGGCAGGCTGGGGCAGGGCCGGGGCGTGGGGTATCCCGAGCTGGAAAGGGCCCGGTAGACGCTTGGGGTGGCCACATGGAGGCCTGGATGCACTAGGAGGATGGGTTCAAGGGCCACGGGCCGCAAGGGAAGCACCCGCTCGCCGCGCCCCAGGCCGAGCACCGTGCCTCCCAGGAGGAAGAGGGGCACATCGCTGCCGAGGGCCGAGGCCAGGCCTAGCAGGGTGGATTGGGTGAGGCCGAGGCCCAAGAGCTCGTTGCCAAGCCTCAAGGCTGCGGCCCCGTCGCTGCTGCCGCCCCCCAGGCCCGCGCCATGGGGGATGCGCTTCTCGAGCTTCAATCGCACAGGCAGCTCCCGGCCCACTTCGCGCTCCAGCAAGCGCCAGGCCCGCAACACCAGGTTGGATTCGTCCACGGCCAGGCCCTCGGACATGGGGCCGCTCAGCTCCAGGGAGAGAGCTCCGGCGGCTTCGCCTTCCAAGACATCCGTCAGTCCTTCGATACCCGAAAGCACCGTGGTGACGAGCTCCAGTTCATGGAACCCATCGGGCCTTGATCCCAGCACGGCGAGGAAGCGGTTGAGCTTGGCGGGGGCGAGGATACGCATGAGGGTTTTCCCAGGAGGCGCAAAACTATGGAGACACAGAGAACACGGAACGATGAATACGGAGGGGGAAACGGCCTGGTGCTTCCCCGTGAATTCCTCTGTGTCCTCCGTGCCTCCGTGTTGAATCTGTTTTTTTGAATTTACAGCCCGTCCTCCAGTTCGAACTCGGGATCCGGATAACTGAGAATCTCCGGGCCGTCCTTGGTGATGGCCACGGTGTGCTCGTACTGGGCGCTCCACTTGCCGTCGGCGGTGCGCACGGTCCAGCCGTCGGGCTCCACCAGGCAGCGATGGGTGCCCAGGTTCAGGATGGGTTCGATGGTGATGACCATGCCGGGCTCCATGCGGAAGCCCGTGCCGGGGCGCTGATCGGCGTAGACCACCTGGGGATCCTCGTGGAGCTCCCGGCCCAGGCCATGGCCGATGTACTCGCGCACGATGGAGTAGCCGCGCTCCTCGGAGAACTTCTGCACGGCCGTGGCCATGTCGCCCAGGCGGTAGCCCGTGCGGCAGTATTCGATGCCCAGGAACATGGCCATCTGGCAGGTCTGGAGCAGGATCCGCGTCTCCTGGCTGAGGTGGCCCACGCCCACCGTCAGGCAGGTATCCCCGTGGAAGCCGTCGAGCTTGGCGCCGCAATCGATGGCGATGATATCGCCCTCCTGCAGGGCGTAGTGATTGGGGATGCCATGCACCACCCGGTCGTTCACCGAGGTGCAGAGGGTGGCCGGAAATCCGTGATAGCCCTTGAAGTTCGGCGTGCCGCCGTTCTTGCGGATATAGGTTTCCGCCAGTTTATCGATCTCCAGCAGGGTGACGCCGGGTTTGGCGGCGCGGGCCGCCACCCGCAGGGCATTGGCGGTGAGTCGGCCCGCCTCGCGAAGTTTGTCGATCTCTCGGCGGCTCTTGTATCGGATTTGCTCTCGGAAGGGTCCCATGATCCGTCCAGGATAACGCCTCGCGCTAGAATGCGAAGACTGGAGGATGGAATGAGGCTCGGTGTTGTGATGATGGTGGCTCTTCTGATGGGCGGCTGCAGCCGCGTACCGCCCCGGCCTGCGAATGTGCCGGCGGAATCCTTCTTCGTGGGCAAGCGGAAGGACGGCGTCTTTGTGGTGATCGGCGTTCCGGAGGGCATGGGCTGGCACGTGAAGATCTACGGCCGCGACGGGGCCCTGAGGCGCGAAGGCTCGTACGTCTTGCGGGGCATGGCCCGGGCCCAGGTCGTGCCCAAGGAGGTGCTGAGCTTCGATGGCGAGGCCCTGCATCTCAGTGACGGCACGCTCCTGATTCCCCGGCGCTGATGGCCTACACCCGAGAGGAACTCGATTGGGTCGAGGCCGAGTGGGCCTTCCATCTCCATGGCCGCAGCGCCTTCCTGAGCCGGGAGGATTTCGCCCAGCTCCAGGCCTGGGGCTCGGAGGGCGTCCCGGCGGAGGCCGTCATCGGCGCCATGGAGGCCTATTTCGCCCGGCGGGCCAAGCGAGCCTCGGCTCGGGGCTTCGTGGCCCTCTCGCACCTGGAACGCGATGTGCTCAAGGCCGTGAAGCTGCATGAAGCCCTGCGCCGCGCCGAACCCGAGGCCCTCCCCGTGGCCGGGTGGGACAAGGTGAAGGAGCCCCTTCGCTCCGACCCCAAGGCCCGCCTCGCTTTTGATGTCTGGCAGCGCTTGCGGGCCTCGGCCCCTTCCCCTGAAAGTCCCGGGTACCTGGAACATTTCGATGCGGAACGCCAGGGCCACCGTGCCCTGCTGGTCCTGGCCGAGGCCGCTCTGGGTCCCAAGGCCCAGGGCATGCAGCGGGAACTGACCTCGCGCCTGCTGGAATCCGGCATCCAGGAGGGGACGCTCGTCTGGAGGCGCGCCTGGGAGCACCACTGGGGCCGCCTGGTCGGCGAGGCCTGGGGGATTCCGGCGTGAAATCAGGTTCACTATGAGCCCAAAAAAACGGAACCGCAGAGGGCACAGAGCAGAGAATGAGGACACAGAGAAAAGAAAAACAAATCAGTTTCCTTTCTCTGCGTTTCCTCTGCGACCTCTGTGGATCTGTGGTTGTTTTCTGATCGTACATTCCGGTTTGGAAGGAAGGTTCCATGGACTCCCGCGCTGCATGGCTGCGTGAACTCGAGCATCCCACCGAGGGTTTCTTCAGGGCCTTCGCCGGGCGCATCTGCGAGCCCGAGGGCCTGCGGGGCGCCGCGCGCGAGGCCGTGATCCACCTGACGCCCCGGGTGGACTGGGAGGGCCATCTGCCCCAGATGCCCCACGGTCTGTTGGGTCTGCGGGCCGCCCTGAGGCTGAAGGAGCATCTCTCCGAGGCCCGCTTCCTGCGCCTCGTGGCCACGCAACTCTTTGCCATGGCCCAGGAACCTCGGGCCCCCCGTGGGTTGCAGGCCCTGGGTTTGGGATCCGGCCATTGGCCCAACCTGGAGATGGCCCTCCGGGATCATCACCCCGCCATCGCCTGGGGGGAGGCGATGGGCTTGGAGGCCCCCGGTTCCGGGGACTTCGCCCGCATATTGCCCTTCGTCGCCGGGGACATGGCCAACGTGGGCCACAAGGCCGTGATGGTGCACCAGCTTCAGGATCTCTTCGGCCTGCTGGACGAGCCTCGGCCTCTCGTGGGCCTGGCGGCCTGGGTGGCGGCCACGGAGCCCTCGGATCGCTTCTGGAATGCCCGGGTCCACAGGCGTCTGGAGGGGTTCAATGTTCGAGTGGCCCCCGGTGAGGCCCGTCTTGGGCCGGAGGAACACCGGGCAGGGGCGCGGGAGATCTGCGAAATGGGCCTGGTGGCCATGCTGGACGCCTTCACGACCCGCATGAAGAGCGGCATGAACCAGGGGGATCTGCTGACGATCCTGATCCTGGCGGCTTCCGAGAAACAATGGGATGCGCGCCGGGATCTGGAAGGCAAGACTTCCTGGACCTTCGTCTATCTGGCCCTGCTCCCCTGGTTGGAGGACCCGGAGCCCTGGGGCCAGGGGGCGGCGCTGGTGAACTTCTTCCCTTCAGAGGAGGCCGAGGAACGTCTGGAACCCCAGATGCCAAGCTGCGAAACGGTAGGCCGCGAAACGCCAGACCCCGCCGCCGGGCTGCTGGATGCCATCCTCGACGGGGAGCCCGCCCTGGCCATGGGCCTTGTGCCGTGCCTGAAGGGCGATCTGGGCGTGCTGCGGGTCCTGGCCGAGGCCGCCGCCCTCAATGATCCCGGCTTCGATCACAGTCACCAGATCCTGGCCCTGGCCGCCGCTGCCGAACTCCTGCCCCGGATCACGGAGCCCGCCAGGGACGCGATGCTCCAGGCCCTGGCCAAGGCCTTGGCCGATAGCCAGGGGGGCGGGGAGCTGGGCCATAGGGCGGACCGGGCGCTGAAGAGGGGATGATCCAGGGCCCGGCCCCCGGCCTCAGGGCATCTGGCAGGAGCTGGCGGTGGCGGCGGGCAGGTAGCAGTTGCGCACATAGTCCATCACCATGCGGTCGGCGTTGAAGCGCCAGGCCAGGGTGCGGATGCTGCGCTTCACCCGCTGCATCCAGGCGCGGGGCACGCCCTGGGTATCGCGCTCGTAGTACATGGGCACGATGACATCCTCCAGGAGGGAGAGGAGGGATTCGAAATCCCTGTCGTCCTGGATGTCCTGGTTGGCGTGGATCTCCCCATTGCCGATGGCGAAGCCGTTCTCGCCGTCGTAGGCCTCCGCCCACCATCCGTCCAGGACCGAGACGTGGAGTCCGCCGTTCATGACCACCTTCATGCCACTGGTGCCACAGGCCTCCAGGGGGCGCCTGGGGTTATTGAGCCAGGCGTCCACCCCCTGGTACATGTTCCTGCCCACATGGATGTTGTAGTTCTCGATGAAGGCCACGCGATTGCGGAAGCGCGGGTCCTCGGTGAACTGGCCCACCCGCTGGATGATGGCCTTGCCTGGGCCGTCGGCGGGGTGGGCCCGGCCGGCGAAGACCAGGTTCACGGGGCGCTGGGGATTATTGACCAGGGCCGCGATGCGATCGAGATTCCGGAACAGCAGATCGGGCCGCTTGTAGGGCACGAAGCGCCGGGCGAAGCCGATGGTGAGGGCATCGGGATCCAGGGGCGGGGGTTCGATGAGGGCCAGGCCATTGCGTTCGTGGAGCTTGGCGCCCTGGTCCCGCACGAGGCGGATGAGCCGGGCCTTGAGGGTCTGCTTGATCTCCCAGAGTTCGGCGCTATCCATGGCCTCGATCTTGGTCCACATATCGGGGCGGACGATGCCATCGAGCCAGTTGGTCCCAAGGTGGGTCTGGAAGAGCTGGTTGAGCTCGGCGGCCAGCCAGGTGTGCATGTGGACACCGTTGGTGATGTGTCCGATGGGCACATCCTCCTCCTTGTGATCCGGCCACAGGCAGTTCCACATGGCCCGGGAGACATTGCCGTGGAGGGCGCTGACGGCGTTGGCCTTCCGGGAATGCTTGAGGGCCAGCACCGTGGGCATGAAGGGGGCGCCTTCGTCGGCGGGGTTCACGCGCCCGAAGCCCATGATCTCCCCCAGGGGCAGATGGAGGCCCGCGGCCAGGCTCGCGAGGTGCTCGGCGGCCAGGTCTGCGGGGAAGCGGTCGTGACCGGCATCCACGGGCGTGTGCGTGGTGAAGACCGTGGCCTGGGAGCTCTCCTTGAGGGCCAGCCAGGGATCCAGGCCGTCGTGCTCGACCCGGTGACGGGCCCGCTCCAGGATGGCGAAGGCGCTATGGCCCTCGTTGAGGTGGTAGACGCTGGCCGTGATGCCCAGGGCCCGCAGGGCGCGGCTGCCGCCCACCCCCAGCAGCAGCTCCTGCTGAATGCGCATGCGCTGGTCTCCGCCGTAGAGGCGGGCCGCCAGATTCTGGTCATCGGGGCTATTGGCGTCGTCCCGGGTGTCCAGCAGGATCAGGCGGATGCGGCCCACCTTGGCCTCCCAGACCCTGGCCCAGACGTCCCGCCCGGGCAGCTCCACGCTCACCCGAACGGGATGGCCCTTGGAGTCCCGGCACTCTTCCAGGGGCAGGTCCTGGATATTGTAGGGTTCGGTCACATCGTGCTGCCAGAAGCTGGCGTCCAGCTGCTGGGTGGTGTAGCCCTCCCGGTAGAGGAGTCCCACGCCGACGAGAGGCACGCCCAGGTTCGAGGCGCCCTTGAGGTGATCCCCGGCCAGGATGCCTAGGCCACCGGAATAGATGGGCAGGCATTCGTGCACGCCGAATTCCGCGCAGAAGTAGGCCACGGGCCGACTCAGGAGGGTGCCCGCATGCACCAGCCCCCAGGTGGTCAGGGGGTTTAGGTACTCGTTCATCTGCCGCAGCGCGCGGTCCGTGCGGGTGGTGATATCGACTTCGGCGGCCCGCTGCTCCAGGAAGGCCGGATCCACTTCCTTGATGACCCGCACTGGGTTGCGGTGGACCCTGTGATAGAGCTCCAGATCGATATCCCGGAAGATGGAGCGCACTTCGGGGCGCCAGGTCCACCAGAGATTCTGTGTGAGCTTTTGGAGTTTCTGCTGCAGCGTTTCCATGCTCGGCTCCTCGTTAAAGGTTTGGTGGCATTGAGAGGGCTCCCGTTTCCGCCCTGGGCAGGATCAATGGGAAGCGGGTTTCAGGAAGACGGCTCCCAGGGGGGGAAGGGTGAGGAGCACGGAATAGGGGTGGCCATGCATGGGAACGGCGCTGGCCTCGACGCCGCCCAGGTTGCCGATATTCTGGCCCCCGTAGAGGGTGGCGTCGCTATTGAGGAGTTCGGTATAGCGGCCAGGTCCGGGCACGCCGATGCGGAATCCCGTGCGGGGCAGGGCCGTGAGATTGAGCACCACCAGCATATGATCCCCGGGGGCCGTGCCCCATCGCAGCAGGGAAAGGACGGCATTCTTCCGGTCATTGGCGTCGATCCAGGTGAGGCCGCCCTTCTCGCAGTCCTTCTGGAAGAGGGCGCTCTGGGAGCGGTAGAGGCCATTCAGATCCCGCACCAGGTTCTGAACACCTCGGTGTTCGGCGAATTCCAGCAGATCCCAGTCGAGAGCCCGGTTGTGGTCCCATTCGTGGTCCTGGCCGAATTCGCATCCCATGAAGAGCAGCTTCTTGCCGGGGTGGGCCCACTGGTAGGCATAGAGCAGGCGCAGGTTGGCGAACTGCTCCCAGCGGGTGCCCGGCATGCGCCAGAGCAGGGACTTCTTGCCGTGGACCACCTCGTCGTGGGAGAGGGGCAGGACGAAGTTCTCGCTGTCTTGATAGAGCATGGAGAAGGTGATCTCCTGCTGGTGGAATTTGCGGTGGAGCATGTTGCGGGAGAGGAAGCGCAGGGTGTCGTGCATCCAGCCCATGTTCCACTTGAAGCCAAAGCCCAGGCCCCCCCCGTCGGTGGGACGGGAGACGCCGGGCCAGGCCGTGGATTCCTCCGCGATGGTCATGATGTCGGGGAACTGGGCGTAGACGGTCTCGTTGAGGCGGCGCAGGAAGGCTACGGCCTCTAGGTTCTCCCGTCCCCCGTTCTTGTTGGGCAGCCACTGGCCGGCCTTGCGGCTGTAGTCCAGGTAGAGCATGGAGGCCACCGCGTCCACCCGCAGGCCATCGAGGTGGAAGCGGTCCAGCCAGTAGAGGGCGTTGGCGATGAGGAAGTTCTGGACTTCGCGCCGACCGAAATTGTAGATCAGCGTGCCCCAGTCCATGTGCCGCCCCTTGCGGGGGTCGGCATGCTCGAAGAGGTGCGTGCCATCGAAGGAGCCGAGCCCTTGGGCATCCTCGGGGAAGTGAGCCGGGACCCAGTCGATGATCACCCCGAGACCCTGGAGATGGAAGGCCTCCACCAGCGCCTTGAAATCCTCGGGGCTGCCGTAGCGGGCCGTGGGCGTGAAGAGGCCCAGGGGCTGATAGCCCCAGCTTCCGTAGAAGGGATGTTCGCTCACGGGCATGAACTGGACGTGGGTGAAGCCCAGCTCCTTCACATAGGGCACCAGCTGTTCGGCCAGCTCGCGATAGGAGAGGAAGCCGCCGTCCTTCCGGCGCCTCCAGGAGCCCAGATGGAGTTCGAAGATGCTCACCGGGGCCGTGTGGCGATTCTGCTTCCAGCGCTCGGCCATCCAGGCCCCATCCTTCCACGGGGTCTCCTCCGGCGCGCTCAGGATGGAGGCCGATCCCGGCGGGTACTCGCCCCGGAAGGCGTAGGGATCCGATTTCAGGGGCAGGAGTTTGCCGTCCTTGCCGATGATCTCGAACTTGTAGAGATCCCCGGGGCGCAGATGGGGCACGAAGAGCTCCCAGATGCCCGCCTCGGACCAGCGGTGGAGGATATGGCGCCGCCCATCCCAGGTATTGAATGTGCCCACCACGCTCACCCGGCGGGCATTGGGGGCCCATACGGCGAAATCGGCGCCTTCGACCCCCTCCCGCACGGCGGGGTGGGCGCCCATCCGCTCGTAGGAGTGGAGGAAGGTGCCTTCGGCGTGGAGGTAGCGGTCCAGTTCCCCCAGCACCGGCCCGAAGCGGTAGGGGTCCACCAGCTCCACGGGTTCCCCCCAGCCATGCACCCGGAAGCGGTAGGGGAAGGGTTTGCGCCTGCGGGGCAGATGGGCCTCGAAGATGCCCTCGGGATGCACCATCGTCAGGTCCAACAGCGCTTCTCCCGTCTTGGCGTCGAGGAGCTCGACACGTGTGGCTCGGGGCAGGAAGGCCCGCAGGCGCAGGCCTTCGCCGGGCACCATCTGGGGCCCGAACCACGCGCCCACGTCCGGGCAATCCCCTCGCAGGAAGGCCTCGGCCTTGAAGCTGTGGAAGGGGGGGACGGCCATCAGGACTCCAGCGGGCTCGAGGGGGGATTCCTCATCTTAGCGACAAGGAGGAGCCACACGCGCAAGGCTTCCGTGACCGACCAGGCCTGGGCGTCGCAGCCGCGGGGGGTGTGGGGCGCGTCCCCATCCAGGATCTCTGGCAGGTGGCCGGTGCAGCCCTCGTGCAGCAGGCGTTCGGCCGATCCCAGGTAGGCCTTGGCGGCAGCCAGGGCTTGGGGATCGAAGGCGTGGGCCTGGGCGAGGGCCTCGCAGAAGACCGGCAGCAGCCAGTTCCAGGCCGTGCCGTTGTGGTAGGCGGGCTTGCGGCGCGTATCCTCGTCGCCCTCGTAGCGGCCCCAGTAGGGATGCCGGGGATCGTTGAGAGGGCGGCCATCCTGGGTCCGGATGGGCAGCGCTTCCTTCACCGGCAGGGGCGCCAGGCTGCGGAGGGCGCCGGGCACCAGCAGGTGCCGGGCGCAGGCGTCCACCGTCCGCTGGGCCCGTTCCCCGGTGATGAGCCCCAGGGCCACCACAAAGAGCTGGTTGGGCCTCAGATGGCCGTCGGCCGTGGCCTCCCGAGCGGGACGCCCGGCGGGGGCCTGGAGCGTGTCATGGCAGCAACCCAGTTCCTCGTTCCAGAAGAGTTCGAGGCTCGTCTCGGCCCGGGCCGCCAAGGGCGCCCAGGGGGCCTTGGGTTCCAGCCGTTCCAACTGGCGCAGCAGGCGGATCCAGAGGGCCTGGATCTCGATGGGATAGCCTTCCCGGGGCGTGCCCGCCGGGTAATTGGTGTCCATCCAGGTGAAATGGGAAGGGCTCCAGACCAGGCCTGAATCCGGGTCCACACGGATGCCATTGGGCGTGCCGGCTAGATACCCCGTGGCGATAGAGGCCAGCACCTCCTTCAGCTGCCGGTCCCCGACCCGGGTCCCATAGAACCCAGGGCCCAGGGGCCCACTGGCCTCTTCGCAGGCCAGGCCGAACCAGAGCGGCGCGTCGGAGGTGTCGCGATTCGCCGTGGAATCCGCCGAGAGCATATTGGGCAGGGTGCCCCGATCCTCGAAGCGGGCGAAGGTAAGGAGGATATCTCGCACCTCCTCCAGGAAGCCTCCCGCCAGGAGCCCCCGGCAGGCGATGAGCGTATCCCGACCCCAGTCCAGGAACCAGGGATAGCCCGCGATGACGGTGGCCCCTTCTCCCCGCCGGGCGAGGAAATCGGAAGCCGCCAGCCGCAGGCGGCGCCCGAAACTATCCTGGGGTTCCAATCCAGGTCGGAGATCCAGGGCGAGCACCCGGGCCGGGGGCAGACCCAGGTGGGAGAGCTCCGGGGCCGACGGATCCTGGGGATCGGCCGAGGCCACCAGCAGCACCGAGCCGCTGGGGGGGAGCGGGGCCTCGAACCAGCCCGGGCTCCAGGCATCGCCCCGATCCGCCAGACCCCGGGTGGATTCCAGGGCGTGCCAGAGCTCCCGGCTCCACTCGGCCCCCTCGTGGTAGAGGCCGCCGGAGGTCCAGACCCGGAGACGGCGTCCCTCAGCGGGCTCGAAGGCGAAGCCCACGCGATCCTCCAGTGGGCGGGTGGAGGCCGCGAAGTTGGCGTCCAGTTCTAGCGTGCCCCGGGTCTCGGCGTGGTAGCCGCGATCCTCCAGGTCCACGCGCAGACTCAGACTGACCCCGCAATTCAAAGGCAGTTCTTCGCCTTGCTGGGGTGGCCCTTCCGGCCTCAGGAAGCGCAGGGCGGTGGTGTTCTGTCCGGCCAGCATATCGGCCAGGAGGTGGATCTCCACGGCGCGGCCATCCCCGGCGCTGGCCAGGAAAACCCACCGGGCCGGGGGGCCGGGCTGGAAGGAGAGGAGATTCCGCCCATCGAGGGCCGTGATGAACCCGTCGGCGTTCACCCAGGCCCGCAGGCGCTTGGCGAAGATATGGCGATCCGAGGGCGCCTGGGGGTGGAGGTTCGCCCCCAGCAGGCAGTCGTACTTGGAATCGACATGGCCCAGATCCGCGTGGAGCCGCGCCATGGCCCCTCGGCCATTGGTGAGCAGGGCCAGGCCCTTGGGATCCCCAGGTTCGAAGCTGGCATCCACCGGCAGCAGACGCAGGGCCCCCGTGGCCCGGCGCCCCTGTTCCGTGAAGCGGTCCAGGATCAGCTCGGCGTCCAGGGAATGGGAACCCTCCACCTCCAATTCCGCCGGGTAGATGGCCGCCATGTGGCCGCCCTCCCAGGGGGTCGAGCGCAGATGGAGGACCCGCCTGCCGGGACGGCGCAAGGTGATCTCGAAGGGGGAGGGATCCTCCACCAGGATCCAGTGCCGGGGAGGCACCGGAAGGATGCGGCCGAGATCCTGGGCGCTCCAACGCAGGACGGGGGCGTAGCCTTCCTGCCGGAGGGCGTTTTGGAGGGCCTGGAGGAGATCCTGGGAGGCCCCTTCGCCGTCCAGGTGGGTCAGGGCGGAGAGGAAGCGCTGGGGATCTCGGGCGACGAGCCGGGCCAGGGCCTGCCAGTCTGCGGGGCCAAGCGTTTCCGCGGGCCTGACCTGGCTGAGATGGCGATAGGCCCAGGCGGCCTGGGCGCGGGCCGTCCGGTAGGCTTCGCCATGCAAGCCCCGGGGGGAGACCGTGCCTGCCAGACAGAAGCTCGCGCCCGGCGCCAGCTGTAGGGTGACCAGGCCCGCCTTCTCGGTGAGGATGGGAGGAGGTTCCTGGTCCAGCAGATCCAGGCGCGGCTCCCCCAACTCCCGCCAGACCCCTGCCTCCAGTGCCAGCTCCTGGGCGGCCTCCGTATCCAGGTTTACCAGGACCAGGCAGGCGTCCTTCCCTTCGGCGGAATGGCGACTGAGGGCCAGTACCGGGGAATCCTCGCCGCTCAGGCGGCGGAGACGGGCCCCGTCGAAAAAACAGGGATGGTCCCGGAGCAGGCGGTTCAGCCGGGCCAATTCAGGCACCAGATTGGGTTCCCTGCCCCAGGCGAGGCCCCGGGCCTGATGGACATCGATTTGCTCTAACGCCAGCCATTCCACGCCGCTGGTGAAGCCGAAGGCGCCGCAGTGGCTGCAGAGGGCCGAGAGCCGGTTGCGCAGCCGGGACCATGCCTCGCCCCGCTTGGCCAGGCGGTCATTGTCGTGGGTCTCGCTGTAGTGGACCAGGGGCCCCACCCGCTGGCCCTGGCGGAGGCTGTGGTCCAGGTAGCTCGAGACCTCCCGGGGGTTGTAGTTCTGGAAGAGTTCCGAATAGGCCCACTGCATCCCGCCCTCGGTGAGCAGCGCTTCTGTGGCCTCCCAGGCCCCGCCCAGGCCCTCCAGGAGGAAGACCGTATCGGGGAATTCCTCCCGGACGCGCGCCACCAGGTACTGCCAAGCCGGCATGGGGACCATGTAGCCCGCATCGCAGCGGAAGCCATCCACGCCCCGGCGGCACCAGGTGAGCAGGGCCTTGGCTGTGGATTCCCAGAGTTCGGGATAGCCGTTGTCGAGTTCCACGAGATCACCCCAGGTGACCCCCCAGGCGCCGGGGCTATGGAAGCGGCCATCGGGTTCGCGCTTGAACCATTCCGGGCGTTCCTCCATGAGCCGGGAACCCCAGCCCGTGTGATTGATGACGATATCGAGGAAGACCCGCCCTCCCCGCAGATGGGTGGCGTAGGCCAGTTCCCGGAACTGGTCCTCGGCGGTGGTGCGCCGATCGAATTCCACCAGTGCGGGATCGATGCCGGCCAGATCCAACTGGGCGTAGGGGCTGCCGAAGCGGCCCATGCGCGCGTAGGTGGTGGGCGCGGGCCCCAGGGGCAGGAGATGCAGGATGCGGCAGCCCAGGTTCTCGATGATGTGCGGCAGGCAGGCCGTGAGATCCCGCAGCTTCCCCGAGGGGGGGATGACCGTGAACCCGCGCTCATCCAGGTCCCGGAGCTGTTCTTCCAGGGCGGGCTGGCGGGTGGAGATGCGGTCCCGGGTCCCCCCGAACATCCGGGGGAAGGCGCAGTAGATGGTGTTCCCGGTGCGCAGGTGATCCGGATGGACGGAGATGCCCAGGTCCTCGCCCTCGGGCCAGTGCTGCCGCCCCTGGGGGTCCACGCAGTAGGCCTTGGCGCGGAAATACCCCACCTCGCAGAGGGGCAGGTCCATCGCCCACCCGCCTTCGGTAGGGTTCAAGGGGATATCCCGCCAGGAGGCCCCGGCGAAGGTGCGCGCCTCCGCCGAATGGACCCCCGCCAGTCGGATGACCTCCAGGCGGCTATGTTCGGCCCGGGTGAGATTGGTGCGAAGCAGGCCCCGCCAGCCCTCCTCCTCGGGAGCCGGATGGCTGAGTTCCACGCAGATCCTATCCCCCGCGTAGTGGACGACACGGCTTCCGGGCGGGGGGGTCATGGAGGGGCGTTGCATGGGTGGGAATTCCGAGGCTACTCCCTCTTTCGGCGCTCGGGGGGGCGGAGGTGAATGTGGGGAATCTTTAGGCTAAATTTTGGTTCTTCGCGGATTTGCGTGAAGTAGGTCGGCAGTGGCGGATTTCAGGCATCTTGGGTTTGTCGAGAACTCGAGATGAAGGAGGCCGCCACTGCCTACCAAAGAGCTTATGTCCCGCTTGGGCGGGTGGAAAGGGCAACGCGTCGGAATCGTGGAGCGCTTCGAAGCCGGGGTGAAGGGGCCGCGGGCCGAGGTGTGGATCGAGTTGCTTGGGTTCGGCGATCATCCCCGGAAGTGCAGCGGTTGTGGGCATTTCGTGCGGAGCGTCCACGACTGGTCAGAGCGGGAGATCCGCGACCTTCCGCTGTTCGACGCCGACACAGTCCTAGTGGTGTGGCGGGCTCGAGTAGCCTGCCCCCGGTGCGGCCCGAAGCTGGAAGCCCTGGACTGGTTGGAGCCCCATGCCCGGATCACGAACCGGCTTGCCGCGAGCGTGGCGCGGCTTTGCAAGGTCATGCCCATCAAACAGGTCGCGGAGCACTATGACCTGCACTGGGGCACGGTGAAGGCGATCGACAAGGCTTACCTGGACCGAGAACTTGGGCCCGTGAAGCTGAGCAAGGCGAGGCTTCTTCTGATGGACGAATTCGCCATCCACAAGGGACAGAGCTATGCCACGGTCATCACGGATGCGGAAACGCGTCGCGTGCTCTGGGTCGGGAAAGGGCGTGGCCGCGAGGACATCCGCCCGTTCTTCGATCTGATCGGGAAGAAGGGCTGCAAACGGATCCAGGCCGTGGGCATAGACATGTCGGCGGCCTTCGAAGGCGAAGTCCGGGCGCGCTGTCCCAACGCCGAGATCGTCTACGACCAGTTTCATGTCGTGGCAAAGTACGGCCATGACGTCATCGACCGGATCCGGGTGGATGAGGCCAATCGATACCGGCACGACAAGGCCTCGCGGGAGCTCGTCAAGGGCGCGAAGTGGCTCCTGCTGGGCAATTGGGAGAACCTGCCGAATCGGGATGCCAAAGTCCGCCTCAACGAGTTATTGGACGCGAACCAGCCTCTGATGACCGCCTACGTGCTGAAAGACGCCCTGAAGGCACTGTGGCGCTACACGCGGGAGGGCTGGGCTCTGAAGGCCTGGGAGAACTGGATGGAACTCGCCACCTCAAGTGGACTCCAGCCCCTCGTGAAGTTCGCCAAGAATCTCGCCCAGCGGATCGACGGAATCCTCTCCCATTGCCGCTGGCCGCTCAATACCAGCGTCCAGGAAGGGATCAACAACAAGATCAAAGTCCTCAAGCGCATCGCCTACGGCTACCGGGATGAGGGCTACTTCTTCCTTAAGATCCGTGCGGCCTTCCCCGGAAAAACGTGAAGAACCTAAATTTTGCGTTTGGTTCAGTCGATTCGTTTTAAGTGAGCGGTGCATTACGGCATTTCGAGCCGCAGCACTGCACAGTTTCGGCTTCGCCGAAGCCTGTGCCGCGCCGCTCTACGCCACCGCCTGACGGCGGTCGGCTACTCGAAATGCACGATCCGGGTTCAGGCCTTGGCCTGGGCCTGCTCCAGGAGTCTCAGGAACTTGGCGGGATCCAGGCTGGCTCCGCCCACGAGGCCGCCGTCCACGAAGGGGACCTCCAGGATTCCCTCGAAGTTGTCTGGCGTCACGCTGCCGCCGTACTGGATGGGCACTTCCGCGCCGAGATCGCTCCAGAGGCGCAGGAGTTCGTCGTGGATGAAGGCGTGGACTTCCTCGATCTGCATGGGTTCGGCCACGCGGCCCGTGCCGATGGCCCAGACGGGCTCGTAGGCGATGACCATGGGGCCGGGTCCTGTGGCCTGCAAGACTTCCAGCTGGGTTTGCAGCACATCCAGTGTGAAACCCGCGTCCCGCTGGGTCAGGGTCTCGCCGATGCAGAGCACGGGCAGCAATTCATATTCCCAGGCGGCCTTGATCTTCTTGACCAAGTTCTCGTCGGTCTCGCCAAAGACATGGCGGCGCTCGCTGTGGCCCAGGAGTACGCCATGGCAGCCCGTGTCCTTGATTTGGGCCATGGAGATTTCCCCGGTGAAGGCCCCCTTGGGCGCGAAGTAGGCATTCTGGGCGAAGACCTTGGCCCCGCTGCCCGCCAGCTGGGCCGATACCTCCCGCAGCAGCGTGAAGGGCGGCGCGATGCCCGCCTCGCAGCCCTGCTTGGCCGCGTAGCCGGCCTTGAAGGCCTCGCAGAAGGCCGCCGCATCCCGGCCCAGCATGTTCATCTTCCAATTGGCGATGACGATTTTCATGAATGCTCCTGAAAAGAAATTCACCACGGAGACACAAAGAACACGGAGGAAAGCGGTTCTTCTCCGTGTCCTCCGTGCCTCCGTGTTGAGACTTTAGATGGACAGCGCCGCGACGCCCGGCAGTTCCAGGCCGCTGAGAAATTCCAGACTGGCGCCGCCGCCGGTGGAGACGTGGCTCATGCGGGCCGTGACGCCGGCCTTGTTGGCGGCGCTCACGCTATCGCCACCGCCCACCACCACGAAGCAGCCCTTATCGGCGGCTTCGGCCATCTCATCGGCGATGGCGAGGGTCCCGGCGGCGAAGCAATCCATTTCGAAGACGCCCATGGGGCCGTTCCAGACGATAGTCTTGGCGGCGCGGAGCTCCTGGGCGAAGGCCGCCACGGTTTCCGGCCCGATATCGAGGCCCATCTTGCCTTCGGGAATGGCCGTGTCCTGGGTGATGGCGCATTCAGCGCCATCCTTGATCTCGGAAGCCACCACATGATCCAGGGGCAGCAGGAGGCGCGTGCCCTTGGCCTTGGCTTCCTGGAGCAGCGCCTTGGCCATCTCCAGCTTGTCCTCCTCGCAGAGGCTCTTGCCGATGGCGATGCCCTGGGCCTTCAGCAGCGTGTAGCTCATGGCGCCGCCGATGAGGATGGCGTCGGCCATGCCCAGGAAGCGCTTGATGAGTTCGATCTTGTCGGAGACCTTGGCGCCGCCCATGACGGCCACCAGGGGCTTCTCGGGGTGGTGCAGCACCTTGCCGAGGGCCTTGAGCTCCTTTTCCATGAGGAAGCCCGCGGCGATGCGGTCCTTGGGGAAATAGGGCACGACGCCGGCCACGGAGGCGTGGGCGCGGTGGGCGCTGCCGAAGGCGTCATCCACGTAGGTGTCGGCGAGCCTGGCCAGGGCCTGGCAGAATTCGGGCTTGTTCTTGGTCTCGCCCTTGTCGAAGCGCAGATTCTCCAGGAGCAGCACCTGGCCGGGCTTGAGGGCCTTGGCCTCGGCCTCCACGGCCTCGCCGATGAGGCCACTGGCCAGTCTGGCGTCGATGCCATTGTCCTGGAGCCAGGCGGCCACGGGGGCCAGGCTGTAGGCCTGCTCGAAGCCGGTGCCCTCGGGGCGGCCCATATGGCTGCACATCACCACCGAAGCTCCCCCTTCCAGGAGATGCTTCAGGGTGGGAAGGGTCTCACGGATGCGGGTGGCATCCTTGATCACGCCCTCCTTGATGGGGACGTTGAGATCGGCGCGCAGGAACACGCGGTGTCCCTTGACGTCCAGTTCCTTGAGTGTCCTGAATCCCATGGTCGGCTCCTGCAGATAGGGGCCCATTGTGGCACCAAGGGCAGGGATCTTCAGGGCTTGAAATTCCGGCGGCAGATGCCGATCCAGCGGGGGGAATCCTCCGGCCGGAAGGGCCCGCCCCCATAGGTGCCCAGTTCCCGTTCGCAGACGAGCCCCACCTCGGAAGTCATCTCGCGCAGTTCCCGGGGGGAATAGACGCGAACGGATTCCATGACTTCCCGGGTCTCCTGGGAATCCAAGTGGGTGAGGGTCATCCGCTTCACGATGCGGTCCCCCTCCAGGGTCCGGCGGCTGTGGGCCCGCAGGCCGCCGCGCTCGATCACGTCTTTGGGGATGAGCGTGCGCTCCAGATGGGCCTTGTTCAGAAAATCCAGGAGCAGGATGCCTCCCGGGCGCAGCAGGGCCGCGAGCTGAAGGAGGAGGGCGCGATTGCTGGCATCGGAAAAATAGCCGAAGGGCGTGAACCAGAGCGTGATGCCTGTGAGGGATTCCTCTTTCACGGGCAGGTGGCGCATATCCCCCCGCAGGAGCCAGGGGCGGAGGGCCTCAGGCGCCTCCCCCAGGAGATGGGCCGAGAGGTCCAGGCCGAAGGCGAGGGGGTTGTGCTTGCGCAGGGCCACCAGGTGGCGGCCCGTGCCGCAGGCCAGGTCCAGGACGGGGCCCGAGCGCAGCTCCGGTGCGGCTTCCAGGGCGGTGGAAATGGCGCGCTCAGCTTCGGCGGCGTCCCGGTGGCCGTAGAGGGTCGCATAATCGGCATCGAACCAGTCCCTGAACCATTCGTCCATGGAGGGATTGTGGCAGGGCCGGGGAGGGAACGTTGCCGCTACACTGGAAGCCTTAAGGATTCCCCATGCTCCGCCCCGAAAAACTCGAAGACCAGGTCCATTTCCTCCTCTCCACGCTGATCCAGCGGGAGGTGCGGGATCCCGAACTCGGATTTCTCACACTCACGGCCGTGCGCCTGACCGGGGACCGCGGCATCGCCAAGGTCTACTACACCGTGCTGGGCGAAGCGGCCCAACAGGAGAAGAGCGCCAAGGCCCTGGCCCGGGCCACGGGCTTCCTGCGCACCCAGCTGGCCCAGCGCCTGAGCCTCAAGAAGGCGCCCGAACTGCGCTTCTTCTTGGATACCACCCTGGAACAGGGCAACAAGATGGAGACCCTCCTCGCGGAACTCGAGAAGGAGCGCGCCGCCAGGCCCGCCGAACCAGCCCCGGATGGCCTGCCGGAATCTGAAGATCAAAACTGACCATTCGAAAATTGGAATTGAGGGATGTCGGATGACGAAGGGCCCGGGCATGGAGCGCAATAATCGCGGTCTACTGGGCCAGTTCTTCACCCCCGCTCCCACCGCCAAGTTCATGGCGTCGCTGTTCGATCCCTTGCCAGAGCATTTTCGACTCCTGGATGCCGGGGCCGGGGAAGGGGCCCTCAGCCTCGCTGCGGTCCGAGAGGTCTGTCTGCACCATCCCCAGGTCAGGGCCTTGTCCCTGATCGTCTACGAAGTGGACCCCAGTGTCTTGCCCAGGCTTCAGAGCACTCTGGATAGCTGCGGAGCGCTTTGCCAGAAGGCGGGCATCCAATTTTCATTCCAATTGATTGCTCGGGATTTCATAGAAGAATCCCGGGAAGTCCTGGGCGGAGGCTTTTTTACCGAGGAAGTTCCATGCTTCCATGCGGCCATTGTGAATCCGCCCTATCGGAAGATAGCCACGCATTCACATGAACGGCGGGATCTGAGCGCCCTTTCAATCGAGACGAGCAATCTCTACACGGGGTTTCTGGCCATCATCTCGAAGCGGCTCTGTCCTGGGGGCCAGCTCGTGGCCATTACGCCGAGAAGTTTTTGTAATGGCCCCTACTTTCGGCCCTTCCGCCAGCAATTCTTGAACGATATGGCGCTGAAACGCCTACACGTTTTCGAGTCGCGAACAGATACCTTCAAGGCAGATCAAGTGCTTCAAGAGACGATCATTCTCCACGCCGTGCGTGGTTTGGCTCAGGGCGCGACCGTTCATGTCTCCTGTAGTCAGGGTGTCGACGAATCCGCCATGACTGGAGCGGATATTCCCATTGCCGAGATCCTTCACCCGGGGGATGCCCAGCGTTTTATTCACATTCCCTCGGGGGAGAGGCATCTCGAATCAAAGCGTCGGGTCACATCGCTGCCTGCCCTGCTGGATCACCTGGGCCTGACCGTTTCCACGGGGAGGGTTGTCGATTTTCGGCTGCGGGAATTCATTATGCAAGATCCTGCCGTCGGTGCGGTGCCTCTCTTATACCCCTGTCATTTCAACGATGGAGGCATCCTCTGGCCACGGCTGGGTGGGAAGAAACCCAATTCGATTCTCGTGAATGATGCGACCCGCTCCTGGCTGATTCCTGCGGGGAGATATGTCCTGACCAAGCGCTTCACCTCGAAGGAAGAAAAGAGGCGTCTGGTGGCGTCCGTCTTCGATTCAGCGGATGTTCCGGGTGATCTGGTCGGGTTCGAAAACCATCTGAACTATTTCCATCGTGGCGGGCACGGCCTGGATCGCGATTTGGCCGCAGGGTTGTACACCTACCTCAATTCCACGATGGTGGACGATTATTTCAGGAGTTTCAGCGGCCATACCCAAGTGAACGCGACCGATCTTCGGAAGCTCAACTACCCCTCGCGAAGCACGTTGGACGCGATCGGCCGAGACATGCCGCGATTGGATATGGAACAATCCGAGATTGACGCGATCCTCGAAAGGCACCTCCATGACTGATGAAGCGAAGGTCCGGGGCGGGCGCGAGATACCGACCCGAGTTCGGGAGGCCATGAAGGTCCTCGAAGCGCTGGGATGTCCCTCTCGACAGAGGAATGAAGTCGCCGCATACACGCTGCTTGCCCTTGCCGGCCTCGGTCCACGAAACAAATGGAGCAGAGCATCCTCTCCGCTCATGGGCATTACGCCGATCATCAATTTCATCGCGGAACATTACGGAATCCGGTACGCCCCGAATACTCGGGAAACCATTCGTGATGAAGCCGTGAAATATTTCGTCGAGTACGGGCTTCTTCTGAAAAACCCCGATCAGCTGGACCGTCCGGTGAACAGCGGGAAAACGGTCTACCAGATTGAACCCCGGGCGCTGGCTGTCCTGCAGGCCTATGGCACCAAGAGCTGGACGATGCTTCTGGCCGAGTATCAGAAGGATCGGTCAGGCCTCCTCAAGGAAATGCAGCGTGGGAGATCCTTGGTGCGAATCCCCGTTAGCCTCCCGGGTGGGGGAAGGGTCCAGCTATCACCAGGAGGCCAAAATTCGCTAATAAGAAGGATCGTCCATGATTTCTGTTCGCGTTTTGCCCCCGGTGGGGAAGTCCTCTACCTCGGGGATGCTGAGGACAAATTCATTCACCTTGAGACCGAGCGCCTCAAGGAACTGGGTGTTCGGCTGCCTGCGGCTGCCAAGATTCCCGATGTGATGGTCTATGACCAGCGGCGGAACTGGCTGCTGCTCATCGAGGCCGTCACGACTGCGGGCCCCGTGGATGGGAAGCGGCGGAAGGAATTGAAGGATCTTTTCGCTGGATGCGTGGCGGGTTTGGTCTTCGTGACCTGTTTTGAAACTCGGAAAGCGATGCAGGGATTTCTATCTCAGATTGCCTGGGAGAGTGAGGTATGGATCGCGGATGATCCAGAACACCTAATCCATTTCAATGGGGAGCGATATCTCGGCCCATACCCAGACGCACTGCCTGGGACGCGGGTGTGATGGGGATGGTCGAATCCGGTATCTTCCTGGTCCACAAGCAGGTCGGTGAGAGCAGCTTCGATGTGGTGCGGCGCTTCAAGCACCTCGCCTTCGAGGCGGGCCAAAAAAAATGGGCCCTGGGCCACGGGGGCACCCTGGATCCCTTCGCCGAAGGGCTGCTGCTGGTGCTCTCCGGTCAGGCCACCCGCCTGATGGAACTGATGCACCCCCTGCCCAAGACCTACGAGGCCAGGCTGGTCTGGGGCGTGGAGACCGATACCTGCGACCACCTGGGGCTGTCCATCATGGAGGGCGATCCCTCCAGGCTCACACCGGAAGCCCTGGACGCCGCTCTCCCGGCCTTCCTGGGCTGGCGGGACCAGATCCCCCCGGCCACCTGCGCCAAGAAGATCGGAGGCGAGGCCGCCTACAAGAAGGCCCATCGCGGCGAGGAGGTGGTGCTGCCCCCCAGTCGCGTCTACCTGCACGAGGCGGCCTGGATCTCCCACGATCTGCCTCGCGCCAGCACCCTGCGCATCACCTGCCGCGGCGGGTTCTACGTGCGCAGCCTGGCCCGGGAGCTGGGGCAGCTGATGGGCTGCGGCGCCCACCTGGAGCGGCTCACGCGCACGGCCATCGGTCCCTGGCTGGATCCGGGTCCCGGCGAGGAACGGCTGCTCCAGGGCAGGGACCTGATCCCCTGGTGCCCCTCCCGGATCCTGTCGGACGAAGAAGCCGATCATCTCTCCCACGGCCGGGCCATTCCCCTGGGGGAATGCCAGGCGCCGGCGGTGGCGCTGTTGGAGGGCTTTCCCGATCCCGGCGCCCCGATCCGGGGCCTCCACGGGGACCTGCTGGTGGCCCTGCTGGGTGAAGAGGACGGCCAACTGAGGACCCACGCCAATCTGCGGGGCGGGCTCTAGTCCGCCCAGGCCAGGGCCAGGACAAACCCTTCGATCTGCGAGATCTCCAGGTTCCACCCCTCGGCCCTTCCTCCGGCGATGCGCGCCACCCCCTCCGGCTCCAGTTCCACGGCCTCCAGGCCGAAGGCCAGGCCCAGGCCCAGGGCCTTGAGCATGGCCTCCTTGGCGGCCCAGCAGCGGAGGCGCGCCTCCCCTGGGAGGTCCTGGAGCCATTGCCGTTCAGCAGGGAGAAAGTGCATTTCCAGGAGTTCCGTGGGCACCTGGACCGGCCCCACGAGGTCCACGCCCACGCGACCCTCCTGGGCGAGTGCCAGGGCGCAGTAGCCTCTGGCGCGGCTGCGGCTGAAGGCCACCGGGCGCCCTGCGATCCGCAGGGTCGGGCGACCGTGGGCATCATGGCCGGGCAGGATCGCCCCCGAGAGGCCGCAGCTGGCTACCAGGTCTTCCAGAAGGGCCTGGCCCTGGGAATCGGGGCCCAGGACGAGGGCAGGGCGATGGCTCATCCCAGCCGCCTGGCGGGGCTGCCTTCCCAGTGGCTGCCCGCGGGGAGCACCTCGCCCTTCATGAGCAGGGAGAGTTCGCCCAGGGAAGCCCCCTCCTCCATCCGCGTATCGTAGAGCACCACCGCGTCCGTGCCCACGCTGCAACCCCGGCCCAGCACGATGGTGGACATCTTCATCACCCGGTCCTCGAAGAGATGGGTCTGGAGCGTGCAGTCCGAGCCCAGGCACACGTCGTCGCCGAGGGTGATGAGATCGTATTCCGTGAGGCAGGTGCTCTCCATGCAGGCATCCCGGCCGATCTTCGAACCCATCCCACGGAAGAAGAGGGGCACCAGGGGCGTGCCCATGCACATGCGCAGGATCCAGGGATCGGCCAGGCCCTCATGAAGGCCCGTCACGAGTTCCGTGCGCCACACGAAGCCGCACCAGAGGGGCTTTTCCCCGGGGCGATAGCGGCCCATGAGCAGCCATTTCATCCCGCTCGTGAAGAGGCAGGCCCCGACGCCTCCCAAAAAATAAAGCAGGGGGAAGAGGGCGATGGCGGCCCCCAGCCCCAGCCAACTCTCCAGCTCCGTCATGGCCGTGAGCAGGAGGCAGGTGAGCAGGGCAAAGCCCGTGGCGGGCAGGAGCACCCGGAAGAACTCGATGAAGAGCCGCAGCGCCACCAGGCGCTTGGTGGGCCGGAAGGTCTCCTCTTCGTTGAAGCCCCCGGCGTGGGCCCTTCGGGGCAGGTAGATGGCGGGGGAACCCAGCCAGGAGGCATCCCGGCGACGGGCTTCCAGAGGGTCCAGGGGCGGCGCCGAGAGCACGCCCACCAGGGCCAGATCCCCCAGTTCGGTGCCATTGGGGACGATGGCGCTATTGCCGACGAAGGCCCGCCTTCCGATGAGGGTGGGCCGCAGGGTCACCCGGCCCAGGTCGTAGCGCGGTGTGCCCAGGGAGGCCGCGTCGGCGATGAAGGCCTCTTCGCCGATGCTGAGCAGGTCCGGGGTGGCCGCGCCGGCCGTGGAGATCTCGGCCCGGGGCCCGACGCGAGCGCCCAGGGCTCGGTACCAGGGGTTCAGATAGAGCGTGGCGTAGAGCGGCGCCAGCAGATCCAGGGAGACTTCCATGAACTGGTCGATGAACCACTTCCGCAGATAGAAGCCGGTGTGGATCTCGAAGGTGCCGGGCCGCACGCGCCCCAGCAGCAGCCACTTGGCGGCTAGTATCTCGAGCGCCAGCAGGATGATGTAGGACAGCGCCGCCAGGGGCACGGCCCACAGATACCCGAAATAGCCCGGGATCTTGATCCACAGCTCGTTGAGCAGCATCATCCCGGGCAGGATGGCCGCCAGGAAGCTCACGGGCACCAGGAAGGCCCCCAGGGCGTAGCAGAGGGTGAAGAGGAGTTTGCGGGTTCTGGAATGCTTGTGGGCTTCTGTGGCGGCCCGGAGGCGATCCTCTTCGCCCAAGGGCAGGGGCTTGGCGGGGGAACCCACCCAGCGCTGGCCCTCCGGGATGCGAGCCCCCGTAGGCAGCAGGCTCAGTTCCCCCAGGGAGGAACCATCCTCCATGCACACATCCAGGCCCAGCACCGAGCGGGCGCCCACGTAGCAGCGCTTTCCCAGGGTGATCGCTCCGATCCGGAGGAGGCCCCCCTCGATGGAATAGCCCTCCAGGCGCGCGTCCACGCCGATGCTCGTGTCCTCGCCCACCCTCAGCAGATCGAAGGCCCGCACGCAATCGCTGGCGAAGTGGGCATCCCGGCCGATGCTTGCCCCCATCATCCGCAGATAGAGGCGGTACATGGGGGTGCCCACTAGGTAGCCCGTGGGCGTGGCCGAAAGCAGGCGGTTCACCAGCCACCAGCGCCAGTAGTAGAGGCCCCAGACCCGGTGGACGCCGGGCTTGACGCGCCCCAGCAGGGCCCATTTGAGGGCGATGGAGAGGAGGTACATGGCCGGGTAGAGGCAGAGGAGGCCCCCGAAAGCCGCCATCAGGGCCGCCGTGCGACTGAAATCGTGGTCGATCATCCAGCTGTAGGCCAGGTAGGGCGCCAGCCACTGGAGACCGAAGTACCCGAGGATCGGGTAGAGGCCGCCGAACTGCCCCAGCTGGCAGAGGATGCGGCCCCTTCTCGAGACCGGCGCCGGGGGCGCTGCTTGTTTCTTTTCTTCGCGGTCTTCCCGCCCCTGGCGGGTCTCGAGTTCAGCCGCCAGGCGCCGCAGGGTGGGGAAGGCGTACACATCGGGGACCGAGAGGCTCTCGAAGTCCTTGCAGGTCCGCAGGTCGGAAACCATGAGGGCCGCCAGCAGCGAGTGGCCGCCCAGATCCAGGAAGAAGTCCTCGTCCAGATCCAGGTCCTCCCGGTGGAAGAGGCGGCCCCAGCCTTCGGTCATGCGGGCCTGGAAGGGGCTGCGAGGTTCGAGCTCCGCCGTGCGGGCCTTGGCGGCCCGGGGTCTGGGGGCCGGCAGGCTCTTGCGGTCCACCTTGCCGCTGGCCAGGGTGGGCAGCTCTCCGATGGGCTCCACGAGGGCAGGCACCATGTAGACGGGGAGCCGTGTGCGGAGCCAGGTCATCAGGGCATCTTCGTCCAGGGCGCAGCCTTCCTTCAGCACCACGTAGGCCACCAGGCGCTCGGGGCCTCCGTCCTGGCGGAGGGTGGCCGCGGCCAGGAGGATCTCCGGCCGCTCCCGGAGGGCTTCTTCGATCTCCCCCAGCTCCACGCGGAATCCCCGGATCTTCACCTGTTCGTCCCGGCGCCCCAGGAATTCCAGATCGCCTTTTGCGTCGAAGCGCACCAGATCGCCCGTGAGGTAGAGGCGCTCCGTGAAGGGTCCCTGGGCAAAGGGATTGGCCTTGAAGCGCTCCGCCGTGAGATCGGGCCTGCCCAGGTACCCCAGCGCCAGGCCTGCTCCCGAGAGGCAGAGCTCTCCAGGGAGCCCCGGGGGCACTAGGCGGAGCTGCTCATCGAGCACGTAGAGGCGGTCATTGGGCAAGGCGCGGCCGATGGTGACAGGGCGACCGGGTTCCAGATCGGCAAAGGTGGCGATGACGGTGGCCTCCGTGGGGCCGTAGGTGTTCACCAGGCGTCGACCCGGTCTGGCCCAGCGCTGGGCGAGATCGGCGGGGCAGGCCTCGCCGCCCAGTATGAGCAGGCGCAGGCCCGGGATATCGTCCTGGAAGGTGGAGAGCAGGGTGGGCACGGTGGAGAGCACCGTGATTCCCGCGCGGCTCAGGCGACTTGGCAATTCGGGGCCGCTGCGCATATCCTCGGCGCTGCCCGCCACCAGCGTGGCTCCAGCATGGAAGGCCAGCCACACCTCTTCCACCGAAGCATCGAAGGCGATGGAGAACCCCTGGAAGACCCGGTCCTGGGGCCCCACGCCGAAGATCTGCCCCTCGGTCCGCACCAGATTGCAGGCCGCCCTGTGGGGCACGCTGACGCCCTTGGGACGGCCGGTGGAGCCGCTGGTGAAGATGGCGTAGCAGGGATCCTCCGGGCCCACCCCCGTCTGGCTCCGGGGAATGCGGGAGGAGGACTGGGCCTCCAGGGCCGGGCCCTCCTGGTCCAGCAGGACCGTCGCATAGGTCCCAGGCCCCAGGCGGGCGGCTAGGCCCGAAACGCTCACCAGGATCCGGGCGCCGGAATCCTGGAGGATCTGGGAGACGCGTTCCCTGGGGTATTCGGGGTCCAGGGGCACGTAGGCGGCGCCGCATTTGAGGATGCCCAGCAGGGTCGCATAGACATCCAGGGAGCGGGGCAGGAACAGGGCCACGTGGCTGCCCCGGCAGGCCCCTCGGGCGCCCAGCAGATGGGCGATGCGGTTGGCCCGGGCCTCCAGTTCCCCATAGCTGAGGCTCCTGCCGCCCATCTCTACCGCGGGCAATTGGGGGGACCTATCGGCCGTGGCTTCGAAGAGCTGGTGCAGTCCCTCGTCCCTCACCAGGCCTGGATCCCAGGCCGGACCGCTCCATTCCCCGAGGAGCCGCTGGCGGGCCTCGGGAGAACACTGGGGGATGGGGTCTTGCGTAGGGAGTGCCATGGTCAGGAAAGGCTACCCGGGTCGAGGAGGATCTGTCGCGGGTTCCGGGAACGACGCAAGGGGAGGCCTGGGTTGCTAATCTGAGAGCATGAATGGCATGCTCCGGCTCCTTCCCGTCTTTCTGCTCGCGGCCCCCCTGGGGGCGGAGATTCCCCTCCGGGTGGGCCTCGATACCCAGGGCCTGGAATGGATCGTGAGCCTGGAAGGGGGGGGCGAGGTCTGCACACGGGGCGGGCAGCCGCTCATGAAGCTGGCCCCGGGGGAGAAACTGCGGATCTGGTGGGATAGCCGGGGGGAGGCCGATCCCACCGACGAATTGCGGCTCCAGGTGGGAGGCCCCCTGGCCCTCGACGAGGCCGAGGCTCTCATGAAGCGCCTGCGGGATTTGGGCGAGGTGCCCGAACGGGTGGCGGTTTCCGATGGCGGCACCTGGAGGGTCCTCACGGGGCATTTCGCCAAGGCCATCCAGGCCGAAGCCCTGCTCCAGAGGCTCGCTTCCAGCGGGCTTCAGGAACTGTGGGTCTCCACGGAGAAGCGGGTCGGCGAAGCCCGCCAGGGTCGGGCCCTCTATGCGATCACGGAACGCTTCGAGCGTCAGGCCCTGCCCCTGGAGGGCGTCTCCTTCAGGCCCCTGGGCGAACTGACCACGGTCCTCGGGAAGGGGCGCTACCGGGGGCGGATCGAGATATTCCCCAATGCTCAAGGGCGGCTCACGGTGATGAACGCCGTGGAACTGGAGACCTACCTGAGGGGCGTGGTGCCCAAGGAGATGGGCGCCTGGGAATTCCCCAACCTGGAGGCCCTGAAGGCCCAGGCCGTGGCCGCCCGCACCTACGCGGTGGCCAATCGGGGCAAGCGCGCCAAGGAGGGCCTCGACCTCGTCGATACGGTGGCCGACCAGGTCTACGGTGGCCGGGATGCCGAACAGAGCCTCACGGATCGCGCCGTGGAGGAGACCAAGGGGCTGGTGGCCACCTATGGCGGCAAACCCATCCAGGCCCTCTTCATGGCCAATAGCGGCGGCGCCACGGTGGATAACCGCTTCGTCTTCGGCGGAGGTGCCACGCCCTACCTGCAGCCCGCCAGCAACTACCTCGAAAAGGCCACCACGCTTGCCTTCAGGGGCAGCGCCGCGCCCAAGGGGGACCAGGGCTGGCTCAGCCTGGATATGCTCCGCTTCGCCGCCGAGGGCCTCATTCCGCCCGAACTGCTGGATGGGGAGCGGCTGGGGAGGCCCCTGAGGATGGTCGAAATCAAGGGCATCGTGGAGGCGCTCGCGGCGCGGCTCTCCCTGTCGGAACCCGAGGCAGGTGTGGCCCAGGGGCCGGAGATCCTGCTCTGGATGGCGCGCAGCCTGGATTTCGAATCCGTGGTCCAGGGCCAGGAACGGCCCCAGGACGCGGCCTACTTCCTGCCGGGCTTGGACCTGAAACCCCGGGATCTGCTCCTGGCGGGCTTCCTGGCCCGACGTGGCCTGGTGCCTCCCAACGCGTGGAAGGCCCAAACCCTCACCTTGGGCCAGGGGCTGCACGTGCTCGGCAGGCTCTGGCAGGAGCTGGAGCCCTTCGAACTGGCGGAGGGCACCCTGCTGCGGGATGGCCAGGTGCGCGTGAAGGGGGGCGGTCCCGGACCCTTGGCCCTGGCTCCCTCCCTCCTGCTGGTGGAGGAGGCCCCCGGCGGCAGCCTGCGCCTGGTGGGCGAGAGCGCCATCCAGGTGGGAGACCGTGTGCGCTGGGTCCCCAAGCATGGCCCTTCTCGGCTCTTGCTGCGGCGCCTGGACCCCGATGGGGCGAGCCTGGACCGCTACAACCCCACCGCCCACTGGAAGCAGGAGCTGAAGGAAGCCGATCTCCTGGATCGCCTTCAGCAGAAGGTCGGTCTCCATTCCCTGGGGAGCCTGGAAGTCAAACGGAACGACCAGGGCCGGGTGCTGGAGCTCACGGTGCGGGATGGGCGGGGCAAGGCCTTCCGCTTCACGGGCATGCGCATTCGCAGCCTGCTGGGCCTCAAGGATAATGTCTTCGGGTTCATCCAGACCGGCACGAAGCCCCTGCGGCATTGGACCTTCTACGGGCGCGGCTGGGGGCATGGCGTGGGCATGGATCAGACCGGCGCCTACGGTTTCGCCCTGGAAGGCTGGAACTACGATCAGATCATCCAGCACTACTTCAAGGGCATCGAGCTCAAGCAGGTCGACTGAAAATTCAACGGAGTCCTGATGGCTTTCCCTGCGGGTTCCCGATAGCAGGAAAGGAATGAACGCGAAGGCCGCGAAGGGGGCGAAGAAATGAAAACCAACGGGGAAGGGGCTGAGCCATTCTCCTATCCCAGAGATTCCATTCGCGGCCTTCGCTTCCTTGGCGCTCTTCGCGTTCTTCATTTTTCGGTTCTTTGTAGGCGGTTCTGAACTCCTAATTCACGTCGATGTCCCCAAGGGGATCATCGGCGTGGAATCCTGTTGCCATGCCCGTCTACCGTCTCACCCCTGCGCCGGTCTTTCCCGATCCCCGGGAGGCCGAGCCCGAGGGGCTGCTGGCCCTGGGGGGAGACCTCAGCGTCCAGCGGCTCCTGAACGCCTATGCCGGGGGCATCTTCCCCTGGTTCAACCCGGGGGATCCGATCCTGTGGTGGTCTCCCCCGGAGCGGGCGCTGTTCATTCCCGGGGAGGAGCATATTCCGGCCCGGGCCCGGCGGGGGATCCGTCACGGGGCCTTCGAACTGCGGGCCGACACGGCCTTCGCAAGGGTGGTCGAAGGCTGCGCGAGCATTCCGCGACCGGGCCAGGGGGGCACCTGGATCACCGAGGCCATGGCCGAGGCCTACCTCGCACTCCACCGGGAAGGCTTCGCCCATTCCATCGAGACCTGGCAGGACGGGGCCCTGGTGGGCGGGCTCTACGGGATCTCCCTGGGGGCGGCCTTCTTTGGCGAAAGCATGTTCTGCCAGCGGGACTATGCCAGTCGCGCGGCCTTCGCCGGGCTCTGCCGGGCCGCCAAGGCCTGGGGCTTCCACTTCATCGATGGCCAACTACCCAACCCCAACCTGCTCCAGCTGGGTGCCATCGTCATCGGGCGCCAGGATTACCTGGACCGGCTGGCCGCGGCCATCCAGCTCCCCACCCGGCGAGGGTCCTGGACCGGGACCTCGGCGCTTAGTTCTGTCTGAAGGCTGAAGTTGCGAAGGAGAGCACGGCGGGCAGTCCCGTGCGCCAGTACGTCCAGACATGGCTGCCGCCCCGGACGCGCAAGGCGTGGCTGATGCCGCGATCGACCATGGCCTGATGCAGGGCGAGGTTGCCGGGCAGCAGGGAGTCCTCGTCGCCGCAATCCAGGTACCAGCGCACTTCCCGCAGTTTCGGGAGATCTCCGGTGGCCACGAGCTTGAGGGGATTATTTGCCTGGAGGTGGGCTGTGAGACGGGCTCCTCCCTTGAGGCCGGGACCCCACACTACGGCACGCACCTGGGTCCAGTCTTCCGGGTCGAAGGCCTCAATGGCCGCATCCGTGTAGACCGCCGCGCTGAGGGCCGCACAGGCACCGAAGAGATCCGGATGGTGGAGGCTCTGCACCAGGGCGCCGAAGCCGCCCATGGAAAGCCCCGCGATGGCCCGGCTGGCGCGGGCGGGATGGGCCCTGAAGCGGCTTTCCAGGAACGGGATCAGCTCCTGGATGAAGTAGTCCTCCCAGCGCAGGGAGCCATCGAAATTGTTCACGTACCAGCTCGTGCCCCCATCGGGCATCACCACGATCATGGGCGTGATCTCGCGCCTAGCGATGCCATCGTCCAGAGCCTGGGCCATCTCGCCGAAGTGGATCCAGGCCGAATCATTGTCCGTGTATCCGTGCAGCAGGTAGAGCACAGGGTACAGGCGCCGGGAGGCCTCGTAGCCCGGAGGCAGGTAGATGGAATAGCGCATCTGCTTATGCAGGATCTGACTCTGCATCGTCAGCCCTTCCCGGATCTCGCCGGTCTGGGCCGGGGCTGGGATGACGCTTGCCAGCAAAAGGAAGACGCTCAGAGCCAGACGTTTCATCAACGAACCTCTGGGATCCAGTGTAATCGGAGTCATCCGCGGGTTTCTCCCGGGAATCGCCCCGGGAGGCCTGTTCCGCAATCCGGGCAGCGGCTCCCTTCGACCCGGTTGGAGAGGACGCGGAAGCCTTGGCGTTCGATGAGGGCCGTGCCGCATCCGGGACAAAGGGTCGTGCTGCCTTCCGCGTCCAGGATATTGCCGGTGTAGACGTAGCGGAGTCCGCGGGTCCGGGCGATCTCCCGGGCCCGGCGCAGGGTGGAGGGGGGCGTTCGAGGGAGGTCGAGGAGGCGGTGGGCGGGATGAAAGGCCGAGAAGTGCAGGGGGACATCCCTTCCGAGATGCTCCGCGATCCAATCCGAGAGGGCCGCGATTTCGTCCTTGCCATCGTTTTCGCCCGGGATGATCAGCGTGGTCACCTCCAGCCAGGTGCGGCCCTCCTTCGCCAGGTATTCCAGGGTCTCCAGGACAGGCTGGAGGTGGCCCTGGCAGTGCCTTCTGTAAAAGGCTTCCGAGAAACCCTTGATATCCACGTTGATGGCGTCCATGGCCCCGAAGAATTCGGCTCGGGCTTCTCCGGAGATGTAGCCCGAACTCACAGCCAGTGTGCGGAGCCCCGCCTCCCGGCAGGCCGCGGCCACTTCCAGGCACCATTCCGCTGAAACAACGGGCTCGTTGTAGGTGAAGGCCACACCGATGCACGCCTGTTCCAGGGCGATGCGCACGAGCTCCTCGATGGACGCGGGGCGCAGCCGTGGGAGCTCCATTCCCTGGCTGAGGCTCGCGTTTTGGCAGAAGTCGCAGGCGAGGGTGCAGCCCAGCATCCCGAAGGAGAGCACAGGGCTGCCCGGCAGGAAATGGTAGAGGGGCTTCTTCTCCATGGGATCGACGCAGAGGCCGCTGGTGGTGCCGAAGACTGCCGTCTGAAGGGCGCCGCCTTCCATGCGGCGCACGCCGCAAAAGCCTGTCTGGCCTTCCGCCAGGAGGCAGCCCCGGGGGCAGAGTTCGCAGAGGACCCTGTCTGGAGCCACCCGCCGCCACCAACGGGCGGCTTGAAGGTGGCCGGGGTGAAGGCTCACGGCCGGGTCCCCTGCAGCAGGGCGATGAGGTAGCCCACGCCGAAGGGCCCCTCGTAGGAGAGAACATGGTTCGGCGCGATCTCGTCTCCCAAGATGCCTGCGGAAATTTCCAGGGAATCTACGACATCCTCGCTCGCCAATTCCCGGAGTTCGCTGGGAATGGCGCCCAGGGCGCCGAGATGCCCCTGGCGCACCGCCTCCACCACGGCGTCATCGAAGCCTTGGGCTCGTGGATGGAAACCCGAAGGCGCTCCCGGCTGGAGGGCGTGGCTCATGTCCCCGGAGGCCACTAGGGCCCAGGGGCGATGGAGGCCGACCAGGGCCTCCTTCAGGGCGCCTCCGAAGGCGCGATTGGAGGCACCGTCCCTGTGCCAGGGGAAGCCGAATACGACGATGCGGCCCTTGAATCCCGCCTCCTGGAGGAACCAGAGGGGCACCAGGGCGCCGTGATCCAGGCCCCGGGTCTCCACGGGCTCGATGCCGATGCCCGCCCGTTGGGCCACCCGCGCGATGGTGGCTCCGGCAGCGGCGTCCCCCCGGAAGGCGCAGGCGATCTCGGGTCGCCCGAAGGCGCCGAAGTCTCCAACGAGTTTCTCCGAGGCCACCACGCCGAAGGCCTGGAGATGACGGGGGAGATGGGGGCTCAGGATGAGGGCCGTCTCGGCGCCGCTCCCGGCCACGGCCCGGGCCGCCTCCCGCATGGAGGCCGTGGTGGCGGCGCATTTCGCTCCCCGCTCACCGCCGATGGCGGGGATCACGATGGGAGCGTGGCACATCAGGACCGCGACGTGGGGGGCACCAGGTTCCATGGGAGCCTCCGGGTATTCCCGAGTATCCGCGCTCCGGGGGTATTGGCAAGGCATGACCGGGGTCTCGATATCAGGAAAGGAATGAACGCGAAGGTCGCGAAGGGGGCCAAGAGCGCGAAGAAGCGGACAGGGGTAGAGGTCATGGGATCCAGGCCCGATTACTCCAGCAGGCCTCAGGGCCGGGGATCAACGGGGATCAGATACTGGCGGACTCGGCACCCTGGGCTGTGCAGCAGGCGGGCCAGGGCGCCTGAATTTGCGAGGTGTTGCCGGTGCATCCCCGGCCAACCTTCTTTTTCCATCCGTTTCCCTGCGGCCATTGGGAAACCTGGTTCAGTCTTGCCGACCAGGGCCGCCAGCCCCAGCAGTGCGTTCATCCCCTCCATCCCTGTCACTTTCTGCCTCTCCTTCCCTGGCGAAACGCACGGGTTGAGATGGACCTTCCCGGTTCCGGAAGGAGACCAGCCGGACTGAGGTGTTCCCGGAAATCCGTGTGTATCCGTGGTGGGCTTTTCTGGCTAAGCCAAGCCGACAACCAGGTTCCCCTTTGCCTGAGGTCCCATTCGCGGCCTTCGCTTCCTTGGCGCTGTTCGCGTTCTTTTCTGCCCTGTGCAATCCACCCTCAAGGTTCCTCTGGCCCGCAGCCTGGAGCGGCGCCAATCTGGATGTCATGAATCGATCCCTCCCCGCTATTCCGGCCCTGCCTGCCCTCTGGCCCTTCGAACGCCGAAGTCCGGCCCAGGCCCCCGTCTGCAGCCCTGGGATCGAGATCCCCGGGCTGGGGGCTGGCTGGACGCTGATCGCTTCCCCGGAGCTGGATCTGGGGGGGGCAGCTCAAGGGCTGGAGGGAGCCTTCGGGCGAGGGGGTGTCCGGCGCCTGGGGGAGGTGGTCCTGCGGCCCTACCGCCGGGGCGGCCTGGTGCGGCACCTGAACGCGGGGATCTATCTTTCCCCCGCCCGCTTCGCCCAGGAATTCCTGGTGCACCGAGCGCTCTGGTTGGCGGGCTTCCCCACGGTGGAACCCCTGGGTTACGCCTTGCGGCACAGGGCCTGGGGCTTCGAGGGCCTCTTCCTCACTCGCTACGCGGAAGGCTCCCCCTGGCCCCGGCACTGGGATTCAGGGACTAATTTCCTGGCGCAGCTCCGAGGGCGCATCGAGGCCCTCTGCGCCTGGGGCCTCTTCTCGCCGGACCTGAACGCCACCAACGTGATGATCACGCCGGAGGGGGAAGCCCTGCTGCTGGATTGGGACCGGGCGGCCTGGGGGGGCAGGGACCTCTTCCCCCGCTACCGGGCCCGCCTGCTGCGGAGCCTGACCAAGCTGGGCGCGCCTCTGGAAGTGCGCAGGGACGTGGAGGGATGGCGGCTCTCTTGACAGAGACGATGGGACATCGGAGACTAGCGTTTCTGAGATCTTTGTCAGTTCCATAGCGAGCTATCCAGAAAGGTGGAGGGACGGGCCCTGTGAAACCTTGGCAACCTGCGTTGACGCGTAAGGTGCTAATTCCTGCCGGCGGACTTGCCGGAGAGATGTCGAGCTGTACAACTGACACACGCGAAGGGGCCCGATTCTATCGGGCCCCTTCGTTTTTTCTTGGAGCGAGCTAGGAGCGGCGAGACTCCCTCGACGTGCCCGGAGGCCCTTAGCAAGGGGGACAAGGGCACATCAATTGCCCCCCGACGGGGTCGGGGAGGCTCTGTACGGAGTCCGCCATGGGTGAGACTGCATCTGTCCAACACCGCTTCGAGACCCTCGTCCTCCACGGCGGCCACACCCCCGATGGGGATACCCGCAGCCGCGCGGTGCCCATCTACCAGACCAGCAGCTATGTGTTCGATTCCGCCGACCAGGGGGCGCGGCTCTTCAGCCTGGAGGAGCCGGGCAACATCTATACCCGGATCGGGAACCCCACCCTGGCGGTGCTGGAGGAACGGGTGGCCCAGCTGGAAGGGGGCGTGGCGGGCCTGGCCACGGCTTCCGGCATGTCGGCCATCGCCCTGGCGATCCAGACCCTGGCCAAGAGCGGCGATCACATCGTGGCGGGCAATAATCTCTATGGCGGCACCAGCACCCTCTTCAGCCAGAGCCTCCGGCGCCAGGGCATCGAGGTCTCCTTCGTGGATAGCGGGGATGTCGAGGCCTTCCGCCAGGCCCTGAGGCCCTCCACCAAGGCCATCTTCCTGGAGGCTCTGGGCAACCCCAAGCTGGATGTGCCCCACTTCGAGGCCCTGGCCGCGGTGGCGCGCGAGGCGGGGGTGCCCCTCATCGTGGATAACACCCTGGCCTCGCCCTGGCTCTGCCAGCCCCTCCGGCACGGCGCCGATATCGTCGTGCACAGCGCCACCAAATTCCTGGGGGGCCACGGCACCAGCCTGGGGGGTGTCCTGGTGGATGGGGGGCGCTTCGACTGGCGCAACGGGAAGTTCCCCGAATTCACCGAGCCCCACCCCGCCTACCACGGGGCGATCCTGAGTGATATCGCAGGCGCGGCGGCCTTTGCGGTGAAGGCCCGGGTCGAGGGCCTGCGGGACTTCGGACCGGCCCTCTCCCCCTTCAACGCCTTCCTACTCCTGCAGGGCATCGAAACGCTGCCCCTGCGCATGGAGCGCCACGGCCAGAACGCCCTTGACCTGGCCCAGTGGCTCCAGGCCCATCCCAAGGTGGCCTGGGTGAACTATCCCGGCCTCAAGGAGCATCCCAGCCACGCCCTGGCCAGGCGCTATTTCCGGGAGGGGGCGGGCTTCGGAGGCATCCTCACCTTCGGCGTGAAGGGCGGGCTCCAGGGGGGAAAGGCCGTCATCGACGGGGTCCAGCTCTTCTCCCGGTTGGCCAACGTGGGGGATGCCAAGAGCCTCATCATCCATCCCGCCAGCACCACCCACTCGCAGCTCTCCCCGGTGGAACGTCTGGCCTCGGGCGTCCCGGAGGATCTGATCCGCCTTTCCGTAGGCCTGGAGCATGTGGAGGATCTCCGGGCGGACCTGGACCAAGCCCTCTCCGGGGTGCAGGGATGAGCCCGCTGGACCGGGCCCGTACGGCCTTTCGGGTGACGGGGCAGGGGCCCCTCCGGGTGCTGCTCCTGCACGCCCTCACCGGGAGTCCCGAGGCGGCGGACCGGGAGGGCGTCAAGGGCTGGTGGGCGCCTCTCTTTCGGGAGGGGGCTCCCCTGGCCCCCGAGGCGGCCACCGTATGGACGCCCAACTTGGCGGGGAGCTGCTATGGCAGCACCGGGCCTTCGGTGGGCCTGAACCCCCGGGAGCAGGCCCGGGTTCTGGTGGAATGGATCCGGGATGCGGATCTGCATTTCGAGGCCCTCATCGGCGGCTCCCTGGGGGGCATGGTGGCGCTGGAACTGGCGCTGCTGGCGCCGGAGCGTTTCAAAGCCATCGGCGTCATCGGCTGCGGGGCTCGGGCCGACGCCTGGCTCTGGGCCACCAACGAGGTCCAGCGGGCCATCCTGAAGAGCGAGCGATTGGGGGATGCGGAGGCCATCGCCCTG
The DNA here is from genome assembly GCA_963664825.1 of uncultured Holophaga sp. GTDB lineage: Bacteria > Acidobacteriota > Holophagae > Holophagales > Holophagaceae > JAYREN01. Next base: position 44,797 of record OY761614.1, on the reverse strand, counting down.
GCCCGCCGGGCCGCCATGCTGAGTTTTCGCACGCCCAGCAGTCTGGACGGGCGCTTCGGATCCTCTCTTGAAGCCCGCAGCTGGCTGGCCTTCCATGGGGAGGCTCTCGCCCAGCGCTTCACCCGGGCGAGCTACCTAGTCCTCCTGGAGGCCATGGATGAGCACGATCTGGGCCGGGGCCGGGGCGGTCTGGTGTCGGCCCTCGGGGGGCTGGGGGCGCCCCTCTTCGTGCTGGGCATGGATCCTGATCTGCTCTTTCCCAGGCCCGTCTTGGAAGAACTGGCCGGGGCCGCCCTCCAGGCCGGGGCCCGCTGCCGGCTGGACTGGCTGGATAGCCCCCACGGCCACGACGCCTTCCTCATGGAGTGGGAGCAGGTCGCAGGTTGGTTGGGGCGGGTGCTCCAGGAGGTGAGGTCATGCGCGTATTGAAATTCGGCGGCACCAGCCTGGGCACACCCGAGGCTCTGGTCCGGGCGGCGGCCATCGTCCGGGCGGAACTGCCCGCTGGCGGCCTGGTGGTGGTGAGCGCCCTTTCCGGCACCACGGACGCCATTCTCGGCGCGGTGGCTCTGGCGGCGAAGGGAGACTCCGAGGGCGCGCGAGCGCGGCACGAGGTTCTCTGGCGACGCCACCGGGCCGTGGCCCGGGAACTGGGGCTCCTGGAATCCTTGCAAACCCCCTGGGAGCCCCTCTTCGAAAGGCTGGCCGACCTGCTCGAAGGCATGGGCCTCCTGGGAGAGGCTTCCCCCCGGGCCCGGGATGGCGCCCTCGCCATGGGGGAGACCCTCTCGGCCCATCTGCTGGTGGCCCTCCTGGGTTCCGAAGGGGCTCCCGCCCATTACCGGGACGTCCGGGAGGTCCTGCGCACGGACGGCCGCCATGGGCGGGCCCAGCCCGACACGACCGCCATCCGGGCCGCCTGCGGGTCTTGGCGGGAGGAACTCCAGGCTGGCGCCCTCCTGGTCACACAGGGTTTCCTGGGGGCCGCACCGGATGGGGCTACCACCACCCTGGGCCGGGGGGGATCCGATACCAGCGCCACGCTCTTGGGGGAGGCGCTGGATGCCGAGGAAGTGCAGATCTGGACCGACGTAGACGGCGTGCTGAGCGCCGATCCCAGCCTGGTGCCCGGCGCCCTTCCCATTCCCGTGATGAGCCTCCGGGAGGCCGCGGCCCTCTCGGCCTTCGGCGCCAAGGTGCTGCACGCGGATTCCCTGGCGCCCCTGGCCAGGTCTCCCTTCCGGCTGGTGGTGGCCAACACCCACCGGCCCACGGCCAGCCGCACGGTGATTTCCGTCCAGGCTCCCTCCCGGCGCCCCGGGGAGATCACATCCGTGGCCTACAAGGAGGGCCTCGTCTGCCTCCGCCTGGGGCCGGACCAGGATCTGGAGCTCCTGTTCCAGGCGGCCCTGGGGCTCGGTGAGGCCGGGGCCTCCCGCTACGGGCTGCTCTCAAGCCCCGATGGCAGCCTCCTGGTGGTGCGCCCCGAGACCGCGGCCGCGGAGGCGATGCTGGAAAAACTCTCCGGGGCGGGCTTTGCGATCCAGCGGGGCTGGGCTGTGGTGGCCCTGGTGGGCGAAGGGCTGCGGGAGGCCCCGGGTCGTGCCCTGGGGCTCCTTTCAGCCCTCCAGGAAGAACCGATTGCGGGCATCCTGGCGGGGGATACGGGGGTCTCCCTGGCCTTCCTCGTGCCGGAGACCCGCCTCTCCTCCCTGATTCCGCGTCTGCACGCCTACTGCTTTCCCGCCTGACTCTTTCACTTCGATAGGAGAAACCCATGACCTTCAATCCTTCTCTTTCCGGCAAGCGCATCCTCATCACCGGGGGCAGTCGGGGCATCGGACAAGCCACCGTGCGCCTCTTGGCCCGCCTGGGGGCGCGGGTGGCCTTCACCTACCAGATCCGCAAGGATGCCGCCGACGCGCTGGTGAGATCCCTGGCCGCCGACGGCCACCAGGTGCTGGCCTTTCCCGCCAATCAGCGCTCCCGGGAGGACGCCCGGAGCGTGGTGCGCAGCCTGGAACAGGCCTGGGGGGGGCTGGACGCCTTCGTGGGCAATGCGGGGGTCTGGCTGCCCACCCCTGCGGAGCTGAAGGACGAGGCCAATCTGGAGTCTGTGCTGGAGACCAATCTCACGGGCCTCTTCCGGTGGAACGCGGAAGTGGTGCCGGCCCTCAAACGGGCCGGGGGCGGCAGCCTCGTGCTCATCTCCAGCACCGCCGGCCAGCGGGGGGAGGCGGGCTTTGGGGCCTACGCCGCCAGCAAGGGGGCCGTGATCTCCCTGACGAAGACTCTTGCCACGGAGCTGGGACCTGCCCATATCCGGGTGAACTGCGTGGCCCCCGGATGGGTGGACACGGACCTTTCGGCGGCTGCCCTGCGGGAGGATCTCGCCCAGCGGGAAAGGGTGGAAGGCCTCTTCCCCCTGGGCCACATTCCCGTGGCCGACGATATCGCGGGCCCCATCGCCTTCCTGCTCAGCGAATGGGCCGTGGCGGTGCACGGCGAGATCCTGAACGTGAATGGCGGGACCGTGCTCTGCGGGTAAAGGAAAACCCATCACGGAAGTACCGGGGGCACGGAGAAAAAGGGGAAAACATGTCAGAAAAAATTCCAGTGACGGTGCTGGGCGCTACGGGGGTGGTGGGGCAGCGCTTCGTGCGCAGGCTGGCGGCCCATCCCTGGTTCGAGATCGCCCACCTCGCCGCCAGCGGGCGCAGTGCGGGCAAGCGCTATGCGGAGGCCTGCGAATGGCGTCTGGAGGGAGAACCCTATGGGGGGCTGGGGGATCGGGTGCTGGTGGAGGCTTCCCCCGAACGGGCCCTCGCGCCTGTGGTGTTCAGCGCCCTGGAGGCCGACGTGGCCCAGGAACTGGAACCCGCCTATGCTCGGGCCGGAGGCCTGGTCTTCAGCAACGCCTCGAGCTTCCGCATGGAGGAGGACGTTCCGCTGCTGGTGCCAGAGGTGAACCCTGAACATCTGGGGCTGCTCAAGGGCCAACGCGCCCGGCGCCATTGGCCCGGGGCCATCCTCACCAATCCCAATTGCACCACCACGGTGTTGGTGATGGCGCTGGCCCCCCTGCAAGTGGCCTTCGGCGTGGAGGCCGTGCTCATGACCTCCATGCAGGCCGCCAGCGGCGCGGGCTATCCCGGGGTCTCCAGCCTCGATCTGCTGGGCAACGTGATCCCCTTCATCCCGGGCGAGGAGTCCAAGGTTGAAGTGGAGACGGCCAAGCTGCTGGGGCGCTTCCAGGGGGATCGCGTGGAAGACGCGCCTCTGGCCATCTCGGCCCTCTGCCATCGTGTGCCCGTGTTGGACGGCCATACGGAGGCCGTGAGCGTGCGCCTGAAGGGGGACCCCAGCCCCGAACAGGTGCGCGAGGCGCTCAGTCATTGGCGACCCGAGCCCCAGCGTCTGGCACTGCCCAGCGCGCCTTCCGTGCCCATCCGCCTGCACGAGGCCGAAAACAGGCCCCAGGTGCGCCGGGACGTGGAGCAGGATGGCGGCATGAGCGTCCATGTGGGGCGCATCCGGAGATGTCCCGTGCTGGGGATCAAATTCACCCTGCTGGGCCACAATACCGAACGGGGCGCCGCGGGGGGATCGGTGCTGAACGCTGAACTGGCCCAGGCCATGGGGCTGCTTTGATAGATACAAGAAGGCCCTTCGCGAACATGGGAAGGGCCTTTTTGCATTACTGGAAGATCGTTTCCAGCGGCGTGATGGTGATATCGGCCTCCTGGAGGTCCAGCTTGCGCTGGGAGATGGCTGCGTCTTCGACTTTCAGCTCGGGCTTGGGGGACTGATAGGCGGGGATGGGGCTGGCCTGGGCCAGGAGACTGGCCTTGAGGGGTGCGGCATCCTTGGCCACCAGGACCACCTCCAGGCCGTGGGTGCGCAGATGGCGCTGCATGGCTGCATTCACCTGGTCCAGGGTGAGGGCTTCCAGTTGGGCCTTGAAGGTCTCCACGTAGCCCTTATCGAAACCCAGCATGTTCATGTCCAGATCCTGGCCCAGTCGCTTGGAACCGGTGTCGGCGAGGTGGGCCAGATGCTTGACGAGGAAGGTGCGGGTGGCCTTGAAGGACCCGGGGTTCATGCCCTCGTGGAGGAGCTTGTCCATCTCGTACAGGGTGCCCTTGAGGGCGAAGGCGGCGTTCTGGGGCGCCACGGGGCGGATCCAGACCTGGAAGTGATTGAGGCTGCGGGTGGTGCCGGGATCGGGCTGGAACTTGAACATGCCGAAGGGGAAGGCCTCGATGTAGGCATAGTCGCCGTAGTTGAGGCCGCGGAGCTCCCGCAGGCGCTGATAGAGGCGGGCGGTGGATTCCCGGTGCTGTCCCAGGTAGCTGGAGGCCACCCATAGGGCCGCGAAATCAGGATGGTGGCGATCCACGGCGATGGGAAATCCGAAGGAAATGGCCGTGGCGCGGGTGTCCTTGGCGATGATCTGGACGCGGGTGGCCGGGAGCGCCGCAGGGACGGGCAGGCCAGGTGTGGTGGCAGCCCCTTCTGGAAGTTTGGCGAGGCCCCGCAGCATTTGAACCTTCTGTTCGGGAGCGTATCCCCCCGCCAGGCCGCAGGCGAGGTTCTTCCGGGTGTAGTGGGCCCGGATGAAGGCCTTCACCTCCTCCAGGGTGATGGCTTCCAGGCCCCGGGTCGTGCCCAGCACGGGGTGGGCGAAGGGCTCGGTGTAGATGCGCCCTTCCAGGGCCAATTTCCCGAGTTCCTCGTCGTTATTGGCCTTGAGGCCCACGGTGAGCTCGTTGAGGCATTGGGCCTTGAGGCGCGTGAAGTCCTCCTCCCGGAAGCCGGTCTCCGTGAGCTGCTCCAGGGCCAGTTCCAGAGCCTCCGGGGCCTTACTCTTGGCCACCGTCAGGGAAAAGGTGGTGCGCTCCTTGTCGACCGCATGGCCGAGTCCGCTGCCCGTGGCGGCGTAGGCCTTGGTGAGTTCGGCCAAGGCCCGATCCCGGGTGCCTGCGTCCGAGATCATGGCGGCGGCAAGGGCGGCCAGGCCCTCCTTGCCCGCAGGGTCATTGATGGAACCCGCCCGGAAGACCAGGCGCAGATCCACCAGGGGCGAGGCGGAGGGTTCCTCCAGCAGGGCGATTTGGGGCAGTGCGGCCAGCTTCAGGGCGCGGGCGTCCACGCCCACGACGGCGGCCTTCACGGATGCGGGCAGGGGCTCATGGGAGAGGGTGACATCCACCCGGTTGCGATCCAGGAAGGTGGCTTGGGCGATGCGGGCCAGATCCCGGGGAGTGACGGTCTCCTCCAGGGCCGTGACCTTTAGCACAGCCTCCGGATCCCGGTCGAAGGCCGTCAGGCGGGAGACCATGCCCGCGATGTCATCGGAAGAACCGAGGGCGCGGGCAAAGCCCAGCCGGGCCTCGGTCTTGGCGTCCTCCAGCTTGGAGGCGGAGAAGGGGAGGGCCGCCCCTTGGGCGCAGGTGTTGAGGATGGCCTCCCGCACGTAGGCCATATCCTCGGGGTGCTTCACCCGCGCCGCGATCGTGAATAGCTCGGGGTCCTTGGCGCCGCCGCCGTCGGCGAAGAACTGGTCCACCTTCTGCTCCTTCACCACCAGACGCTGGTAGAGCTCGGACTGGGGCCCGAAGAGCAGCTGGGAGGCGAGGGCGAGGGCGGCGCTATCGTTCCTGACCGTGCTGAAGCGGGCGGGCGTGTGGAAGGAGATGGTCATCCAGGGCAGGGTGGGGGTGGCCCAGACTACGTGGGCCGAGACGGGGCCCTTCGCCTCGGGCTCCGGGGGCACGACGGGCGTCTTCACAGCCACGCGCTTCCAGGGGCCGAAGTACTTTTCAACCATGGGGAAGGCCGTCTCGGGCTTCACATCGCCCACGAGGATGACGGTGACGTTATCGGGGCGGTACCAGCGGTGGAAGAACTCCCGGGAATACTTGAACTGGTTGGGCATGTCCTCGATGTCCTTGAGGAAGCCCATGGTCGTGTGCTTGTAGGGATGGGTGGTGAAGGCCGCATCCCGCATGACCTCGAAGAGCTTTGACACGGGGTTCGCGCTGTTCTTGTTGTATTCCCCGAGCACGGCCCGGCTCTCGTCCTTGAACTCGCTTTCGGGATATTCCAGGTTCTGGAAACGATCGGCCTCTAGGCGCAACCAGGTCTCCAGATCCTCCTTGCCCATGGTGGTGTGGTAGTTCGTGAGATCGTCGCTGGTGTAGGCGTTCTGCGCCGCGCCGGTCTCCTGGATCGTGAGGTTCCACTTCTCCTTGTTCACGGTCCTCGTGCCGCGGAACATCATGTGCTCGAAGAAGTGCGCGAATCCGGATTTCCCAGGTTCTACTTCGTTGCGGGACCCCGTGCTCACGGGGATGTAGAGGCTCACCAGTCCCGGCATCCCCGTGGGGATCACGGCAATCTTGAGCCCATTGGGCAGGGTCTTCTGGTGGATCTTGAAGGGGAAGACTTGGGGCGCCTTGGGGTTCGGGAGGGAATCCCGGAGACTTCCCAACGCCTTGAGATGCTGGGCGAGCACCTCCCGAGAGGCGGCACGCTGTTCGGTGGTCGCAACTTTCCGGGTGCCGATGATCTCCGTCGGCGCAGCCACGAGCAGGGTGGGAAGCAGGGCTAGGGCGATAGGCCGCATGGCAACTCCTGGGAAAGAACGTGCCATGAGTGTCTCGCAGGAGGGATAGGCATCGCAAGGTGAGGTTTGTCCCGCTTCACGGATCAGCGGTGGAATCTGGCCTCAGCCCTCCTTGGAGTGCCGGATGAGCCTTTCCGTGCCCTGGCTCGTCGGGTGGCCTTGGGGTTGGACGTAGAATGGCTCCGTCCCTCGAAAGGAGATTCTTATGAACATCCCTGAGGCTCAGGGCATCTCGGCCCTGGTCGTTCTAGGTTGGATGGTGCTGGGCATCGTCCTGCTGATCCTGCTCACCAAGACCTTCCGCTACATCCCCAATACCCGGGTGGGCATCGTGGAGAAGCTCGTCAGCCGTCGGGGCTCCGTGGCAAATGGCCTCATCGCCCTCAATGGCGAGGCCGGTTTCCAGCCCGAAGTGCTCCGTGGCGGCTGGCATCTCTTCGTGCCCTTCATGTACCGCATCCACAAGATGCCCCTGGTGACGATCCCCCAGGGCAAGATCGGCTACGTGTTCTCTCGGGATGGTCAGGACCTCCCGCCCACGCAGGCCTTGGCGAGCAACGTGAAGGCCAATAACTTCCAGGATGTGCGCGCCTTCCTCTCTACTGGCGGCCAGAAGGGGCCCCAGCGCATGATCCTGCGGGAAGGCACCTACGCCATCAATATCGCCCAGTTCGTCATCCTCACCGAGGACCAGACCTACTACCTGCCCCTGGACCGCAGCGAGCTGGAGACCTTCCAGAAGATGAGCGCCATCATCGCCGAGCGCGGGGGCTTCCGGCCCATCATCATCCGCGGTGCCGACGATATGGTGGGCATCGTGACGGTCCACGATGGGCCGAGCCTCCATAGCGGCGAAATCATCGCCCCCACCGTGGGGGAGGACCTGGCCAACCCCGAGACCTACCACAACAATTTCCAGGATTCCGATAAGTTCCTGCGGGCCGGGGGCCTGCGGGGCCGCCAGTACCAGGTGCTGGTGGAGGGCACCTACTACGTCAATCGCCTCTTCGCGACCGTGGAACTGATCCCCAAGACGGTGGTCGAAGTGGGCACGGTGGGCGTGGTGGTGAGCTACACCGGCGACAAGGGCGCCGATATCAGCGGGCTGGACTACCGCCACGGCGAACTGGTGGCCCAGGGCCAGCGGGGCGTGTGGAGCGATCCCCTGCTGCCGGGGAAATACGCCTTCAACACCTACGCTGGCAAGGTGGCCATCGTGCCCACCACCAACTTCATCCTCAAGTGGACCAAGGGCGAAGTGGGCAGCCACAAGTTCGACGAGAACCTCACGGAAGTGAGCCTCATCACCAAGGACGCCTTCGAGCCCAGCCTGCCCTTGTCAGTGGTTGTCCACATCGATTACCGCAAGGCGCCCCTGGTGATCCAGCGCTTCGGGGATGTGAAAAAGCTCGTGGAGCAGACACTCGATCCGATGGTTTCGGCGTATTTCAAGAACATCGGCCAGACACGCACGCTCATCCAGCTCATCCAGGATCGGAGCAATATCCAGTCCCAGAGCAGCCAGGAGATGAAGGAGAAGTTCGTCCTCTACAACCTGGAGCTGCAGGAGGTCCTCATCGGCACGCCCACCAGCGGCGCTCCCGGCGGGCAGATCGAGCAGATCCTCATCCAGCTCCGCAGCCGCCAGATCGCCAACGAGCAGGTGGAGACCTACGAGCGCCAAGAGAATGCGGCGGTGAAGGAGCGGGAACTGCGGGAGGCTGAAGCCAAGGCCAAGCAGCAGACCCTCCTCACGGAATCCTCCATCGGCATCGAGGTGCAGAGCAACCAGGGCAAGGCCGAATACGCCAAGGCCCAGCAGCTGGCCGCCCAGATCCAGACCCTCGCAGGCGCCGAGGCCGAGAAGGTGCGCCTCATGGGTGAGGGCGAGGCCAAGCGCATCAAAGTCATGGCCGAGGCCCAGGCCGAACAGGCCGCCCGGGTCGGCGTGGCCCAGGCTTTGGCCATCGAGGAACAGGTGCGCGCCTACGGCGGACCGCAGTTCCAGTTGGTGCAGCAGGTCATGAACCGCTTCGCCGAAGCCATCGAGAAATCCCAGGTGGATGTGGTGCCCAAGATCAACATGGCCGGCGGCCAACAGGGCGGAGGCAGTGTGATCGAGAACCTGTTGGGCCTCCTGCTCAGCCAGAAGGTGTCAGACATGGCCGGCATCGCGCCTGTGACCCCTCGGGATCCCATGGCCGAGAAGCTCCGGGAGGATCTGAAAAAGCAGATGGGTGGTCAGGCCTGAGGGCTTGCCTAAATAGGAAGAACGGCTGGGGTGGGATGCTCCAGCCGTTCTCTTTTCAGCTCGGATCTTCCCTGGGGACCCAGGGGCCCAGCAGGCGCTCCACGGCCCCCACCAGGGCGCCAGCCTCCGCTTCCGCGCCGAGGATGGGGTGTGGCCCCGGGACGGCTTCGCCCACGGCCAGGAAGGGCACACCTGCCTGGGTCGCGGCATCCCGGTCATGGGGGCGGTCTCCCACGTAGAGATGGGGGCCTCTGCAGCCCTCCAGGGCCCTGAGGATGAGGCCCACCCGGTCCAGGTGGGGCAGGCTGCCCAGGCGCGGCACCCGGATATCCACGCCCAGCATCCGGGCCTTGAAATCCAGCACACGCGGGGTATTGCCTGAAACCAGCCAGACGCAATGCCCCGCATCCACCAGATGGGTCATGCCCGTCACGATGCCCTGGTGCACGATGGGACTGCGGCCCTTGGGGTGGAAGGTGGCCTCGAAGCGGGCCAGGCAGGCGCGATCGTAGGCCTCGTAGCCTTGGAGATCCAGGGGACTCCCGAAGCGCTCGCGGTGCAGTTCGTCGACGATCTCCCAGTCCGTGGAACCCTTGCAGGCCTGGAGCTGCTCGGCGCTGGGCTCTCCTCCCCACAATTCGCCCAGGGCCTGGCGCAGCAGGAGGTAGCCGCCGCCGAAGCTGCCGAGGGTGCCGTCGAGATCGAAGCAGAGGGGCATATCGTGATCTTATCCCGGATGCTGGCCAGTACACTGGATCCTGACCCGGTGCTAGATCTCCCGTGCGACTACTCCGAGACCCCCGGTTGTGAGTGGATTTCTATGTCCCGTCTGCGTCTCCTGCGTCTCCTGTGCCTGTTTGCCTTGCCCGCCGTGCTTCTGGCCACGGCCCCCCCGCGGGGCACGGGTGCCCTGGTCTACCGGGTGAAGCTGCGGATGCAGGGGGAATCCCAGCCCATGGAGACTCGCTTCACGCTGATTCCCACGCATGTGGCGGCCACGGCCAACCGGGTGAAGAAATCCCGCATGGAGGCCTGGCGCCTGGAGGCCCAGCAGCCGAAGGATGCCGCCTTCTCCCAGGCTATGGTGCTGGCCCGGGTGGAGCGGATGCTCTACTTCTCGGGCCCCACGGCGGAGACCATTCCCCGGGACCTGGTGGTGCGTTTCGGCGAAAAAAACTGTCGGGTCTGGGCCGCGCAGATTCCCGCCAATGTCCAAGCCTATGCCTACCTGCTGGAAGTCGCGCCGGGGCTCTTGGCCCTCAGCTATTTCAGCGGCAGCTTCCCCGGGGGCGATGTGGCGACCCTGGAAATCCAGCTGGAGAGTTTCCATCTGGAGGCGGGTGCAGCTCCCGCGGAAGATGGCACCCTGCTCCTGCGCACCCTGCGCCATCTGGCTCTGGCTCCCGCAAGGGTGCCCGAGGAGGGTGGGGTTCAGGTGGTGGAGTAGGCCCTGCGCGGGAATCGCCTTCGCCTCCGAGATCAGGGCTAGGGTGGGCGCTCGGGGCGGTTTACACTGGGTTTTTGGAGTTCCGATGCCGTTCAAGGACGAGTGCGGGGTCTTCGGGGTCTTTCAGCAGCCGGAAGCCAGTCGTCAGACCTACCTGGGTCTGTACGCTCTGCAACATCGCGGCCAGGAAGCCGCCGGAATCTGCAGCCGTGCTGGCCGCGAACTGATCCTCCACAAGGCCCAGGGCTATGTGGCCGATGTCTTCACCGAATCGGTGCTGGACCAGCTCAAGGGCGATACGGCCATCGGCCACACGCGCTATTCCACCACCGGGGGCAATGTGGCCAGCGCGGCCCATCCCTTCCTGGTGCGGGGGCGCTTCGGCCAGGTGGCCCTTTGTCATAACGGGAACCTCATCAATACGGAAGCCATCCGGGCCCGGCTCATCGCCGAAGGGCAGGTCTTTACCAGCCCCTCGGATTCCGAAGTGCTCCTGGCCCTCATCAATCGCGCCAAGGCTTCCACCCTCGAAGATGCCGTGGTGGAGGCCCTTCAGCAGGCCGAGGGGGCCTTTTCCCTCCTGATCCTTTCGGAGGATCTCCTCATTGCCGCCCGGGATTCCAGGGGATTTCGGCCCCTCGCCCTGGGCCGTCTCGATGATTCCTGGTTCCTCTCCAGCGAGACCACGGCCTTCGATCTGGTGAATGCGGAGTACCAGCGGGAGGTCCTCCCCGGCGAGATGATCGTGATCGATGCGAAGGGGTTGCGCTCTCGCTTCATGCTGGCCAAGGAGGAACCCCGTCCTTGCGTCTTCGAACACGTCTACTTCGCGCGGCCGGATTCCTTCCTCTTCAGCCGCAGCGTCATGGCCACCCGCCGCGAGATGGGGCGCGCCCTGGCCCGGAGGCATCCCGTGGAAGCCGATCTGGTGGTGCCCGTGCCCGATAGTGGCGTCCATGCGGCTCTGGGCTATGCCGAAACGAGCGGCATTCCCTTCGATTTCGGTCTGGTCCGCAACCACTACGTGGGGCGTACCTTCATCGAACCCAAACAGTCCATCCGCTCCTTCGGCGTGAAGGTGAAGCTCAATCCCTGCCGGGAACTGCTGCGGGGCAAGCGGGTGGTGCTCGTGGACGACAGCATCGTGCGGGGCACCACCTCGCGCAAGATCGTCCAGATGGTCCGCCAGGCCGGGGCCTCCGAGGTCCATATGCGCATCTCGAGCCCTCCCACCACCCACTCCTGCTTCTATGGCATCGATACCCCCGACCGGGAACAGCTCATCGCGGCCCGGAAGAACATACTGGAGATCGGTGAATTCGTAGGCGCCGATAGCCTGGGCTATCTCACCGTGGAGGATCTCCAGCTCGCCATGACCGACCCCGGGGGCAAGGGCTTCTGCTACGCCTGTTTCACGGGGCAGTACCCCCTCTGTCCCGCGAAGTGCAAGGGATGAATCCTGATTCCGCTGGGCCCAGCGGACCGCACCAGGGCCGCTTCGAGGATGGGCTGCGCTTCCTGGCCGCGGCCCTCGCGCTCCAGGCCGATCAGCGCAGTGCGCCTGCGGCCATCAGTGCCGCCTGCGATTCGGTGAAGTGCTTCCTTCAGATATTCGAAGAGGCCGCCACGCGCCATCTGGTCGACCCCCAGGGCGAATTGTTGCGCCTGCGGGATCAGTGCCTCGCGCTGCTCACGCCCCAGCAGGACGCCTCCCATGCCATGGAACACGCCATCGAGGCCGCCAAACTGGCTCGGGATCAGGCGGCGCGGCTCTTGCCGAGGCTTCTCTAGAAGCCACCCCCTCCGAAGGAATAGACGCGGCTCACCACATTGCCGCCGGACATGGTGACATTGGGGTCCATCCAGACGGGCATGGGGGAGGTGCCGACTCCAGAGAAGAGACGGAGGCCGCCGCTGAAGAGCCGCAGGGTGGGGGGCAGCTTGGCCAGGAAGGCGGGCCCATCCTCTTCCACCACCACCACCGCGCCGGGCATCTCCCGCAGGGCGGCATGGGTGGCTCTCTCCAGGGAAAAGGAGGGGGAGCGGGCCTTCATGCCCTTCAATACCGGGGCCGGCGGCCCGTAGAGGGCCGCAGGGGTCTGGGGGAGGAGATCGAGCAGAATCAGCATGGGGGCTTCCGTCCCAAGATAAATGAGGCGGAAGCTCCCTGGGTTCCGGGAAGGGCATGGGAAACCTATGGCCTGCCCGGAGACCCTTCAGGCCAGTGAATTAAAAAGATCCTTGCTGGCCGATGACGGGGTGGCGGAGGCCGTTGTCTGGCTCTGGGCCGACTGGGCTTCCTTCTGCTGGATCTGAGCCTGGACCCTCTGGATCTGGGCCTTCAGCTCCTGGACCTTCTGGGCCTTGGTCTTTTCGTCCGACTTGCTTTGTTCGGCTGTCTTGAGTTCCTTCTCCAGGGTTTTCAGCTGCTGCTCAAGGGACCCGGTGCCTGAGCTGCTCTGGAGAGAGGCTGAGGCCGTGGTGGAAACCGCCGTGATGCTCATTCGTTCCTCCTGAAGACTGTCCTGGGGCTAGGTCGCGCTGGTGGTGTTGGAAGACCACCACGAGGATTGCTGCGCGTACACGGAGACGAGGAGCGCCTGAAGATCGGCGGCCTTCGCCGTTGAACTGGCCGTGCTGGAGGAATCCGAGGAACTGCTGCTGGAATTGCTTGAAGAGAAACCCTCGAGTTTCGCCTGCATGGTGTTCCAGGCCGTCTGGGCCGTCGTCGAATCCCCGGATTCGAGGGCTGTTCCGATGGCTTCGAAATCGCTTTGGAAGTTGTTGTCTGAATTGCTCTGGCTCTGGCTGTCCTGCTTCTGGGCCTGCATCCGCTGCAGCATCGTTTCGTACAGGCTCTTGGCGCCAGCCGTATCCCCGGAGGAGATCAGGGAGCCCAGCTTGTCCATATCGTTCTTCATGGGATTGGAGGAGGAGGATCCCGTCTGCACCGAGTTGGCACTGAAGCTCTGGAGGACGGATTGCATGGCGGTCCATGCGCTCTGGGCCGAGGTGGTATCTCCGGAATCCAGGGCCTTCCCGATGGCCGCGAACGCGCTGGCCATGGGGTCATCGCCTGTGCTGTCGCTGCTCTGGGCCTGCATCTTCTCCTGCATGGCCGCGTAGGCCTTTTTCGCGGCGCTCAGGTCGCCGGAGGAGATCAGCGAACCCAGATTGTCGAAATCGGTCTTGAAGGGATTGGAAGCCGACGATTTGGACAGCTGCTGGCCGGTAGAGGAGATGCTCAGGGAGTCCGCATCGCTGCTCGTCAGGCTCGAGAGGAGGCTATTGCTATTGCTCGTGGTGCTGCTGCTGGAAGACGCGAGCAGAGCCATGAGCTCCTGCATCTTGGATGCTGAACTGATGGAAGAGACACTCATGATTCCCTCCTGGAGGACGGTTGGACACATGTCCACCGAGACCTGTGCAATGACATTGCCAATTCCGATATGTTGTTTTCGGACTTTCTGAAATAAGTGTTGATAGGCCTTGGCTCAATGGCGAAAAGTCATCGCCGAATGTCGCATTCAGGCAGGTGGATGTGGGGGAGCCTCCAGGGGGGGTCCCTGCCAAGCCGGGGTTTGTTCCCCTCAACCCCAGTGATGGATGGGGCTGGGGATGCCTGGGCAGATTCGGCTGGTTGCATCTGGTACCCCTTGCGCTAGATGTCCGAAATGGGCGGGCATGTCTTCGACATTCGCCGTGTCCTAATCGACATTCAGCGGTGAACCGGAGACATCCAGCGCCCCCTTTGGCCAATTCGCCCAGAACACTGTTCCCATGAACGCGGATCGATCTACTGGAGCGAAGGGCACACCCATGCGGCAAGAAATCATCATGGCCTCCCTTCAAAAGCGCCTCCGTCAGCCCGTTAATCTGCTGCTGGTGGCCCTGGTGGGAGGAATGTTCTGCATCTTCCGCCTGATGGCCCACGTCCACCCGCCCTCCCTGGTGGAATTGGCGCTGCCCTTCCTGTTGCTGCTGGCCCATGTGGCCTTCTCGCCCATCCCCTGGCAATGGATGTCCAAGGGGGGGCTCCTCCGGGGCTTCATCCAGGCCCTCCTGTTCAATACGCTCTGGGTCAGCGTGCTGCTGATGGCCATACACTGGGCCACGCCCTTCGATGCCATGCACCGTCCCGGTCCGCCTCCCTTGTCCGCAGGCATGGAACCCGGTGGACCGCCGGAGATGCCCTCGAAGCCTTGGATGGAACCCCGGCGTTCCGTTCCTCCCCCCTTCCTTCCGGGAATGGGCTTGGGGCTCCTGAATGTGGCCTTCGCCCTGGTATTCGGATGGATCACCGCCGACAAGGAGGCGACCGAGGCCCGGGAACGCCGGACGGCCGATCTGCTGCGCCAATCCCAGTCCAAGGCCCTGCAGAACCAGTTGGAGCCCCACGTCCTCTACAACGCCCTCAGTAGTCTCTCTGAACTGGTCTACGAGGATCCTCTGGCCGCCGAGGATGTGATCACCAGGTTGGCCGATCTCTACCGGATGTTGACGACCCACGGGAAGGCCGACGAAGCCTCCCTGGCCCAGGAACGCAGGCTGGTGGAGGCCTACCTGGCCATGGAACAGATGCGCCTGGGAGATCGGCTCCGCGTTTCCTGGGAATGGCCGCCCTGGGCCGACGAGGTCAGGCTGCCCCCCTTCTTCCTGCAACCCTTGGTGGAGAATGCCATCAAGCACGGCATCAGCCCCTCCGATCAGGGTGGAGAACTCCGGATCCGTTGCGCGAAGGAGGGGGACGGGATCTCGCTCCAGGTCGAGAATACGGGATGTCCGCCTTCGGAAAATCCGGGGAAGGGCGTAGGCCTCGGCAATCTCGAAGCCCGCCTGGCGCTAAGGAACCAAGCGCCCAGTGCCTTCACTCTGAAACATGAAGGCCCATGGACCATCGCCACGGTCCGGTGGATTGCGAGGCCAGTCCCATGAATGAACGCAGACTGCGAGTCGTGGTTGCGGAAGACGAGAACCTCAGCCGCAAGCGTCTGATGCGTCTGCTGCAGGAGGCCGGCTGTACGATCGCGGCCCATTTCACCGAGGGCCGAGGCGCCTTCGAATGGCTCCAGCGGCACGGGGAGGTGGATGCCCTCTTCCTCGATATCCACATGCCCAATCTGGATGGGATCGCCATCCTGAAGGCCTTTGGTGGCAGGATCCCCGTTGTGCTGACCACGGCCTTTCCCGAACACGCCGTGGAGGCCTTCGATGCGGAGGCCATGGACTACCTGCTGAAGCCCATCACAGCCTCGAGGCTGGAGCGCACGCTCCGGCGCATCGAGGGGCGGCGGGCACCGCTCACGGGCCTTTCCGCGGCTGCTGGGCCGACGCTTCCGCACGATCCTGTGCGCTACCCCGTGAACGCGGGGGAAGGAGTGGTCTTGGTGGACCTGGGCAAGACCACCTACTTCGAAGTGGAGAACGAAGTGGTCTATGCCCACGCGGGGGGTCGCCTGCGCACCCAATGGACCTCCCTGGGGGAGGTGGAATCGGCCCTGCCAGGCTCCGGGCTGCTGCGTATCCACCGTCATCTGCTGGTGCGTCCGGAGGCCGTCCTGGGACTGAAACCCGCCGCGGGAGGTCGGGTCATCGTGCGGCTGATGGGGGGCGAGGAGATCGAAGCCAGCCGTGGCGGCGCGCCCCGGTTGAGGGAGCGCTTGGGAATCTGACGGCCGAGCCGGGGTCGTGAGAACATGCCTCTTCGGCCCTTTCATGCAGAACGCTCCTTCCTACGCCATCCTCGGCCCCACGGCCTCCGGCAAGTCCTCCCTGGCGGTGGAGGTGGCGCGGCGCCTGGGGGGGGCGGTGGTCAATGGCGATCCCTTCCAGGCCTTCGAAGGGTTGGCCATCGGCACGGGCCAACCCCTTGAAAGCGAGCAGGGGGGCATTCCCCATCTGGGGTACGGCGCGCTTCCCCTCTCCGCCACGATCAATCCCGCGGACTTCGGCGCTTCCGTGCGACAGACCCTGTCGGAAACGGCGAACCCCGTGCTGGTGACGGGTTCGGGCCTGTATCTCCGGGGCATCTGGAACCAGTTGAGCGAACTGCCCTTGGTTCCTGAAGGGATCACGGAGCGTGTCCGGGCCTGGGAAGGCGTCCTGGGGCCCCGGACCCTTCATCGCTATCTGGCCGCCGTGGATCCCCTGCGCGCCGCTCAGATCCATCCCCATGATCCCAGCCGTATCCAGCGGGCCCTGGCCCTGCATCTGGCCACGGGAGGGCGTCCTTCAGACCTGATGGGCGGCGTCCTACGGGGCGTGCCGGAGGGCTGGAGGGCTCTTGTTGTGCTGCCTGCCCGGGATGCGATGCGCCAACGGGTGGCTCGCCGGGTGGCCTGGATGATCGGGAAGGGTTGGGAAGAGGAGGCCCATGCCGCGCTTGCCGCGGGCCATGGCGCCGATCTCCGCCGCCTGCGCCCCCTGGGCTACGAGCTATGGCTGGAGGGAGGCGATCCCCATGGGGTCGAGGCCCGCATCGTGCAGCTCACCCAGGCCTACGCCAAGCGCCAGGTCACTTTTTTTTGCAACCAGTGGCCGGAAATCCCGGTCTGGGATCCGGATGGGGAGAGCCTGGACGTGGCCCTGGGCAAGCTGGGGATCGCCTAGGCTGGGCCCTTGAGCTCCTGGATCAGTGCGGCCACGCGGTTCCGCACTTCCTCGATGAGCGTCTCCCGGTCCGGGAAATCCGCGGGATCCACGGGATCTCCGAAGGCGGCGTTGAAGTGTCCGGGACGGGGCATCCAGGTCCCCTTGGGGAGCACCTGAAGGGCGCCCTCGATGGCCACGGGGACGATGGGCACCCCTGCATCCTGGGCGAGCATGAAACCGCCCTTCTTGAAGACCCCGAGTTCTCCCGTGCGGGTCCGCGTGCCCTCGGGAAAGATCACCACGTTCTTGCCGCCCCGGACCTCCTGTGCGGCGCGCTGGAGGCCCGCGATGGCCCGCTCCCGGTTCTTGCGATCGATGAAGATCATGCCGGCGGCCCACACGGCCCAGCCGATGCCGGGGATCCAGCGAACTTCTTTTTTCGCGATGTAGACCGCCGGGATGGGGATGGCCGTGACCAGGAAGGGCGGGTCCAGCAGGCTCGCGTGGTTGCACATGAAGACCACGGCCTGCTTTTCCCTACGGATGGCTTCGGGCAGCTTCTCCCAGCCTTCCACGCGCCACTTCACGCCGCAGAGGGCGAATTGCAGGCGGGTCCAGCCTCGGGCCAGGCTGAAGAAGGCCCGCTGGCCCAGGAAGGGCGTGAGCAGGACACAGAGGATGCAGAGGAGGGCGGCGCTCAGGCAGGCCCAGGCCCCCATGAAGACGCGCCAGATCCCATTGCTTCGCCAATCGTCCAAAGTGCCTCCTGCCTAATCATTGAAACCTGGATTGGACCCGGAAGGGCGCCCTGTCGTGGTTGGCCCTAGAGCAGCTCCCTCAGCACCAGGCTCACTCGGCGCTCCTGCTTGCCGGAGCGCACCTGGAGTTCCAGGCGCATGCCGGGCTCGGACTTCTGGCTGAGATCCCGGAGGCGCGCACCGCTCCAGCGTTCCATGGGTTCCCCGTTGATGGAGAGCAGGCGGTCCCCGGCCTGGATGCCCGCTTCGGTCGCCGGAGACCCGGCGTAGACCTCCAGCACCTGGGCGAGGTCTACCGCGTCGCAGCGCAGGCCCGTCATGCTCCAGCGGTCCGGCCTCCCAAAGCTGGCATTGGGTTCGAAGTGGATCACCTGATTGCGGTAGTCGAAGGTGAGATCGAAGCGGCTGAGGAAGCCCTGTCCCACGTTGCCTGCGGCGCTGGCATCGGCGAAGCCGCCAGTCGTGGTGGTGGAGAGGACGACGATGGGGGCCTTCATGGAAAGTCCGCCCAGCTTCAGCTTCCGGGCACGGATCACGTGGCCCGTGGTGGCGCCGCCTGCACCATGACCCGTGACGGTGGTGATGGCCTTGGCGGCCTTCTCCTTGAGCTTGTGTTCGAGGGCGAAGGGAGCGTACACGTCGAGGGTGGAACCCGATCCCGTGTCGATATCGAAGAGGCCGGGGATGCCATCCAGTTCCCCCTTCACCCGGGGGTGGTGGCCGTTGAAGGTGAAGGGCAGGGCCGCGCCCTTGCCCTCATAGCGCCAGCCCTCGGGACGGCTCAGGGTCAGGCGGCGGGGGCCGTATTCCACATGGGCGATGAAGCGGCGCAGCAGCTCGTAGCCCATGACGCCCGCCACATCCACGCCCATCATCTTCCCGATGCCCTCCAGGCTGGGGATCACGTAGAAATTCTGGTCCTTCATCCACGCCTCCCCGACCTGAACCCGCGCCACCTGGGTGAGGCCGAATGATTCGGTCTTCTCCCCCACGCCGTGGCCCTCCACGGAACCCGTGGAGGTGAGCCCGAGGGCCTTGGCGGTGGAGGGCGTGAGGACATTTACGCCGCCCGTGTCCAGGAAGAAGCGGAAGGGACCCTGGCCGTTCACCCTGGCCATCACGAAGAGATGGTCCCCGATGAATTCCAGGGGCGACGTGGCGCTGGGGGCCCCGCCCTCGATGCCGAAGTCGGCGAGGTTGAGCTGGGGGCGGGCGAAGGCCCGCTCCGGAAGGGGGCCGTTCACGGTGATGGTGGAATATTCGATGCGCGTATCCTGGGCCGGCTCGGCCTTGGGGGTGTGGATGCGGAAGGGCAATTTTAGGCCCGAGACATCCCGGTAATCCTGGAAGAAGGTGGTCTCGGGTTGGGTGGCGAGGCCGGTCACGGTGCGATCCAGCAGCCAGGTGCGACCGTCCACCCACAGTTCGAAGGTGTCGGCTCCCTTGGGCTTGATCTCCAGCACATGGAAGTGCCCCTCCCGCAGGCCCAGATGGCGGATCTCGGCTTTGCAGCGCTTGGGGAACCAGAAGGCGTAGGTCTTCATGTAGTTCATCCCCGCCGGATGCTCGACGGGTTCCACGCGGACATCCCCAGTGCCATCCTGGGACCAGGACACCTTCCCGTCGAAACCATCGGCCCCCTTGGCGACGCCCAGATCATAGCTGGACGTCGAGCGGCCATCGGTGAGGCTCTCCAGGGATTCCAGGTGCCCCTTCAGGCCGCTGGTGGCAAGGCTCCCCTTCCATTGGAGATGGGTGACCCGGTCCCAGGCCGCGCCCCCCATGGCCACCTTGGCCTTGGCCAGGACCTCCTGGGCGGAAGGCAGCGGGGCCTGGGCGATGAGCATTGGTAAGCCCAGGGAGGCGAGCAGGAAGGGGCGGAGATCCATGGAGGATACCTCGGGCCAGGGGCCTCCTTAACCCTATCAGCAGACGCTGGGGCCGGGCTTCGTCGGGACACTCCGGGGGTAAAGGGTCTAGAAGACCAGCGCCCAGGCTAGGAGGGCGACCGAGGAGACGCGTAACAGGGAACCCAAGGGAGCTGCCCGGCGGTGGATAATGTCCAGCAGGGCCACGCCGCCAAAGGTGAGCGTGCCCACCAGTGCCACGGCCGCGAAACCTTCCCAGAGGTTCAGGCTCCGGAAGCGGGATTGCGCCAGACCGTGGGTCCAGGGCAGGCCGTAGAGCAGCAGCAGGTGCCCCACGTAGACCGCCAGCGACCTCTGGCCCAGGGGAGCCGTTCCGGCTACCAAGGCGGGTGTCCGGACCGCCCAGTGGGCCACGGCGGCCATGAGGAGCAGGGCGAAGCCCAGGCGGCTGAGGGTGAAGGCCAGGCCGAGGCCCGAGGCGTCATGGATCGGGGGAAGGCCCCGGGCGATGAGGGCTGAAGTCGCCAGGGCAGCGGCCGCTCCCCAGCCGCAGAGGGCCTGGAAGCGCGCAGGCGCCGCCTTCGGGCGGCCGTTTTTCAACGCGAAGCCCAGACCGACGCCCAGGAATAGGTAGGCCCCGTGCGGGAAAAGAGGGAAGAGGGACCCGTGGGCGGGAGACAGGTAGGCCGCGCAGGCCTCCGGCAGATAGGCGAAGCAATCCACCGTCCGAATGGCGGGGGTGGCCAGGATCAAGGCGGCGCCGATGGCCAGGGACCAGCCCGCGTAGGCCCGGTCCGAGCGGGTGAGGGCCGCCAGGCCCGTGAGCACCAGCAGCACGAACCCATTGAGCTGGAGGATGCCCACCCGGAGGAAACCCTGCCAGACATCGGGGGAAACCCAGCGCAGATCCGCCAGGCGGTTTGCCGGGAAGACCAGCAGGTAGCCCAGGGCCATCAGCCGGAGGCCCCAATCCGCCCGATGCAGGAGGCGCCGCGTGGGCACCCGTCCATCCGCTCCCCGGCCCAGGGCCAGCACCCCCACGGCCCCGGAGAGCAGGAGGAACATGGGCGCCGTGAGGCCGCGTAGGGCCTGCCACAGATTCCACGGGAAGGTCGCGACATCGAGTTGGTCCACGCGCACCAGGGCGTCCAGGGTATGGCCCTGGACCATGAGGGCCATGGCCGCGAAGCGGACCACATCGAGGAATTCAAAGCGCACCCGTCCGGGAGCTTGGGGGGGGGTCATTCTTGGGACCTGCGAAGGGCACCTGCGCCCTTGTTCCTATTTTCGCCCAGGCTCCCTCCGGCCTTGGTCACAATCCTCCGGCCTTTGCGAGGAGGCCCAGGGCGTTGCCGCCCCAGATCTTCCGGATATCCCGCTCCGAGTAGCTCCGGCGCAGGAGTTCCTCCGTGATCCCCGGCAGGCCCGTCACATCCCGGCAATCCGCGAGCCCGCCCCCGCCGTCGAAGTCCGTGCCAATGCCCACATGGTCCACGCCGATGAGTTTCACGATGTGATCGATGTGGTCCACCAGATCGCGGATGGTGGCCTGGAAGGGGGAATCCTGGGCCAGCAGCTCCTGGTATTCCTTTTCCAGAGCGGCGTCTAGGGCAGATTTCTGGCCAGAGGCCTTGGCGGCATCATGGGTTTCCGCACGCTGCCAGAGTTCACCGAGTTTCTGCCAGGTCCCGTGCTGGATCGGGCTGGGCTTCAGGAAACCGGATACCGCGCAGACCTGCACCACGCCGCCGTTCTGCTGGATGGCTCTCAACTGGGCATCCGTGAGGTTCCTGGGATGTTCGCCCAGGGCTCTTGCGCCGGAATGGGAGGCGATGACGGGGGCCGTGGAGACCCCCAGCACGTCGGAGACGGATTTCTCGGAGATGTGCGAGACGTCCACGAGGAGGCCCAACTGGTTCATGCGCTTAACTACGCGGATTCCGAATCCTGAGAGGCCCGTGTCCGGGCTGTCCCGAGGCACCATGGCACCGTCCACGCTGGCCGTGGAGGAGGCGCAGATATCGTTATCCGCGCCGTGGCAGAGGGTGATGTACCGGATGCCGCGCTGGTGGTAGAGCTCCAGGAGCGACAGGTCCAGGCCCAGGGGATAGCCGTTCTCCATGCCCAGGAAGATCGCCCGTTTGCCGCTGCGGTGGATGCGGAAGCCATCCTCGGCTGTGAGGGCCCTCTCGCATTGATCGGAGTGCTGCTGGAACATTTCGTCCAGGGCGTCGAGGGCCGCGAGAGCCTGGGCCTTGGCCCCTGCATGACCCTCTGACGTCAGGGGGCCCTGGGGCACGAATACGGCGAAGAAGGAAGCCACCAAGCCGCCTTCCCTCATGCGGGGCAGATCCAGGTCCCCGCCCAGGAGGGTTCCGCTGGGATGCTTCTCCCCGATATTCCAGCCCTTCTTGCCCAGGTTGATGGGCGTATCGCAGTGACTGTCCAGGGTGAAGATGGAATGATGGAGTGCTCGGGCGCGTTGTTTCAAGGATTCCGTCATTCCGTCTTCCGCTCCAAGAAACCTGTTCCAGGGTAGTACGGGGACGGTCCCATCAGGGCACGGGGTCCTCTCCGTGCCCCCCGAAGGGGTTGCAGCGCAGGATCCGCCAGGTTGTGAGGGTTCCTCCGCGCAGGGTGCCGTATTTGCGGATGGCCTCCAGGCCGTACTGGCTACAGGTGGGCGTGAAGCGACAGCTCGTGGGGAGCAGGGGGCTGAGGGTCCTTTGGTAGACGCGGATGGCGCCCCTCGCGCACCAGGCCGTGGGCTGGAAGCGCACGGGCAGGAACGCCTCGGCGATCAGGTAGAGGCCGAGGATGACCAGTGGGTGGGTGAGCACCCCGCAGATCCACACCCTAGCCTTCCACACGCTCGGCCTTGAGCCTGCGGGCCTCCTCCAGGAAGGCCGAGACGATATCTTCCTCCTTCACCGTGCGGATGAGTTCGCCCTTGCGATAGATGCGGCCCTCGCCCGCGCCTCCGGCCACGCCGAGATCGGCGTGCCGGGCCTCGCCAGGGCCGTTCACCACGCATCCCATGACCGCGTAGGTGATGTGCTCGTGGTTGATCTCCCGCAGCCCATCTTCAATCTCTCGGGCCAAGCGATGGAGATCGACCTGAAGGCGCCCGCATCCGGGGCAGCTCACCATGTGGAATCCTCCGCTGCGGAGATCCAGCGCCCGCAGCATCTCGTGGCCCACCCGGCACTCCTCCTGGCCTTGGCCCGTGAGGGAGACCCGAATGGTGTCGCCCAGGCCCTCGGCCAACAGGATGCCCATGCCGATGCTCGAGCGGATGGTGGCGCCCCAGGGGGTGCCAGCTTCCGTAATGCCCAGGTGGAAGGGGTAGTCCACCTGCTGGGCCAGCAGCCGATAGGCCTGCACGGTGCGGATGACGTCGCTGGCCTTGAGGCTGATCTTGGTCTGGGTGAAGCCTTCCTTCTCCAGCAGCTCCAGGTGGCCGAGGGCGCTGGCCACCATGGCCTCCGGCGTGGCGCTGCCGAACTGTTCCAGGAGTTCCTTCTCCAGGCTGCCTGCGTTGACGCCGATGCGGATGGGGATGCCCTTTTCGCCGGCCTTCTCCACCACGGCCCGCACCCGCTCCTGGCCGCCGATATTGCCTGGATTGATGCGCAGGCAGGCCGCGCCCCCGTCGGCGGCGGCCAGGGCGAGCCGGTAGTCGAAGTGGATATCGGCCACCACGGGAATGGGGCTGCGGGCGCAGATCTCGCCGAAGACCTCCCCGGCGCGTTTCGTGGGCACGGAGACGCGCACGATCTCGCAGCCCGCGGCGGCGTATTCGTAGATCTGCTTGACCGTGGCATCCACATCCCGGGTATCGGTCTTGGTCATGCTCTGCACGCTGATGGGCGCATCCCCCCCGATGGGGACCTTCCCTACGAAGATCTGCCGGGTCTTCCGGCGGGGGCTCAGGGGCGTGAGAGGCAATTCCATCGAGACCTCGTCCAGCTCGTGCTGGATTCTCAGTCTATCCGCCAGCTCAGGCCTTGGGGGCTTCCGGCGCTTGGCTGCTTCGGGCCAGATCCAGGATGCGGCCCGTGGCGTAGGGTTTGGTGATATAAGTGTGCAGATTCTGTATCTGGGCGAGTACCCGGTTGGTGCTGGCCAGCGTATCCCGGAGCATGGCCAGATGGTCTCGGGAAGGCGCACCGGGGTTCTGGAGAATCTGATCCAGGAGGAGTTGGGCGGTGGCCAGGGGTTGGGCCAATTCGTGAGCCGTGCCTCCGGCCACCTCCAGCAGGGCCCGATGGCGCTCTCCAGCCAGGGAGGCCGCATCCTGTCGGGAGAGGCGGACCATCATCCGCAGCTTGGCGAGCAGTTCCGAAAAGGTGTAGGGCTTGACCAAGTAGTCGATGCCGCCGGCCTCGATCCCCTCGGCAATCCAGTCCTGGCCGATGCGCACGGCGCTGATGAAGATGAGCGGTGTGCGGTTATTGAGAGGAAGCTGGCGGATGCGGCGGCAGGCCTCGATACCGTCCATGCCCTCCAGGCTGACATCCATGAGGATGCCTTCGAAGGCCGTGCCTTGGCAGAACGCAAGAGCTTCTTCGGCGTTGCGGGCCAGGGTAAGGGCGAAGGGATGGTTGCGGAGTTCCATTCCCAGCACCTTGAGGTTGCCGGGCAAGTCGTCCACCACCAGGATGCGTCCTGGGCTCTCGGGGGTCGGGGCGTAGAAGGTCGACATGGGGTTCCTGGTGCATTCAATTTACACCGGGAACCCCCTGCCGTCACTGGATTGGACTCAGCTCTTCAGGTTCAAGGTGACCTGGAGCATCTCATCGGAGGTGGTCACGACCTTGCTATTGGCCTGGTAGCCTCGCTGGGCGACGATCAGCTTGGTGAACTCCTCGGCCACGTCCACATTGGAGAGTTCGAGGTTGGCCCCCAGGATGCTGCCGCGGCCGCCCGCGCTGGCGGTCCCAATGTTGCCCGCGCCGCTGGCGAGGGTCTCCTGCCAGGTGTTGTCGCCCTGCTTGGAGAGGCCGTTCAAGTTGGAGAAGGTGGCCAGGGCCACTTGAGCCAGGGGGACGGTCTGGCCGTTGGTGAAGCTGCCGGTGATGACGCCATCCGAATCCACCACGAGGTTCGAGATGCTGCCGGCGCCATAGCCGTCCTGGGTGGTGCTGCCGGTGGTGGAGGCCGAGGCGAAGCCCGTGAGGGTGGATGTCGCGGGGGTTCCGCTCCAGAGATCCCAGTTGATGGGTTGAGCGGCGGCACCGTTGCTCCATCCCGTGATGGTGAGAGCTTGGTCCGCCACGGGACTGGTCAGTTTGCCGCTGCCGTCGAACTGCACGGTGGCTGGGAAACCCGATACCGTCGCGGTGCTATCGTCGGTGGTGACGGCGAGATTCCATTGGCCTGCGGTGGCGGTCTTGGTGTAGCTGAATAGCAGGCTATGGGAGGCACCCAGGCTGTCGTAGACCTCCAGAGGCGTCGTATAGACAGCTCCTGTGGCGGCATCGGCATTGAGGTTGGTGGTGCTGCTGAGGCTGGTGGTGGCGTGGGGCGGGCTGGTGGTGCCCTGGTTGATATGGATGGGGACCGCGTTGCCGTTGGTGGAGAGCGTGCCGCCCTGGGTGTTCCAGCCCAGGACACTGGCACCATTGGGGTCCACCAGCATGCCGCTCTTGTCCACGGTGAAATTACCCGCGCGGGAGTAGGCGCGGGCGCCCGACTTGGTGGTGATGGCGAAAAATCCCGAGCCGGAGATGGCCATGTCGGTGGCATTGCTGGTGGATTGGTAGGAACCCTGGCCGAAATTCTGGCTGACGGATCCCAGACCCGTGCCCAGGCCGATCTGGAGCGGGTTCCCGTTGCCCTGGGTGCCCATGGCCCCCATCTGGGCGTTGAAGAGATCCTGGAAGGTGGTTGTGGAACCCTTGAACCCGATGGTGTTGAGGTTCGCGAGGTTATTGCCGATCACGCTCAGGGAGGACGCGTTGGCGGAGAGGCCGGAGAGGCTCGAGTAGAAGGCGCCGTATAGGCTCATATATGCTCCTGGGTTCTTTTAACGACGAATCAGGCCGAGACTTCGCTGACATCGCTGAGGGAGTAAGTCTTTCCCCCCGCCTGGATGAGGACTGTGCCATTGGAGAAGACCACGCCTGTGACGGTCACGTAGGAGGAGGGCGTGGCGGTCACGGCGGTACCGGATGCGTCCTTGGCGCTGATCTCGACGGAATAGCTTCCGTCGGCCAGCTTGTTGCCTTGGGCATCCCGGCCATCCCAACTCAGGGTGTGGTCGCCGGCCTTGAGGCTGCCCTCGTCGAGGGTGGTCATCACTTTGCCCGCCGAATCCTTGATCGTGATCGAGACCGTTGCCGGGGAGGCGAGGTTCACGGTCATGCTGGCCGCCCCATCCTTGAGATTGAAATCCGTGGAGGAGACCCGCACCTTCTTGCCGATGAGGTTGGCGCTCTGGGCCTGGAAGAGCCCTGTGTTCTGGGTCTGGATGGAGCCCAGGGCGGTATTCATGTTCTGCAACTGCTCCAGGCTCGAGTAGCCGGTCATTTGCTGGACCATCTGGTTGGTGTCCTGGGGGGCCGTCGGGTCCTGGTTTTGAAGCTGGGTCACCAGCAGTTTCAGGAAGGCGTTCTTGTCCAGCTCATTGGATGCCTTCTTGGTGGTGGAGGTCGTGGAACTGGAAGAGGTCGATGAGGTGGAGCTGACGAGCGAGGTGTCCATGGTCGTCTCCGGACATGTTTCTTGGGAGGAGGGGTTCAGGCGAAGAGTTCGATGAGATGGGCGCCGCCGAGGAGGGCCGGGGCCACGGTGGGTAGATCCTGCTTCTTCTCCTGGGACCCTGCGATTCCCGCGCCAGATCCGAGGGCCTGGGTATGGGAGGAGGATTGGGCGTCATCGCCCCTTCGGCCCTGCTGGAGATCGAAGCTCCCGAGGGTCAATCCCTGCTGGCGCAGGGAGGCCTCCAGGGCGGCCTTCTGGTCCTGGAGGATCGGCACGGTGGAAGCTTCCGAGGCCCAGAGCTTGGCATGCACTTCCCCCCCCTCCATGCGGAGCTTGATGACCACCCGACCCAGGGACTCGGGATTCAGTTGGATCTCGGCGCCCTTCTCGTGATTCTGGATGAGCCAACGGATGCTGCCGTCCACCTGCTCGAAGGTCGCGTTGGCCTTGGGGCTTTGGGCTCCTTCCAGCGCCGGGACGGGCGTGGTGCCCTTCACCGAAGCCGCGGGGCCTCCCGTCGCGATGGACACGTTGGAAGGGGTGGAGGGCTTGGTCGCAGGGGTCTCGGTCTTGGGGGAGACGGCCAAGACGGCTTCGGCATTGAGAGCGGCTGTCGTCACGAGTGTTGGAAGCTGCAGGACGGGAGCCTCCGCGGCCTTGGCGGGGGGGGTCGGCAGGTCTTTCCCGGCTGCTTCCTGGGCCCGACTGGCATTCATCAGCGGCTCCGGGATCTCCATCTCCGGCCTCGGGAGAGAGAGCAGTTCGGTCAGGGCGGGCTTGGAGGTTGTGGTCCCGGGAGTCTCTTCCTGGATCCGGAAGTGCAGGGGGGCCTGTTCTTGGGCAGT
Organism: uncultured Holophaga sp.; assembly: GCA_963664825.1. Classification (GTDB taxonomy): domain Bacteria; phylum Acidobacteriota; class Holophagae; order Holophagales; family Holophagaceae; genus JAYREN01. The sequence goes on along the minus strand of OY761614.1, from coordinate 17,704 downwards.
CTGGGCCTTGGATGAGGCGAGCGGGGTCGCATCGGCCGCGCTTTGGGAAACCAACATGGAATTTTGCGCGTCCAGGCCCGAGGTTTGCCTCCCGGTGGCCTGGACTGGGCTGGCTTCCGATGGCGTGGGTGTGGCAGGAGGGGCGGGGACGGCAGAGGCGAAGATTGCCGCCGGGAGGGTGGTCGCTGGAAGGGGGGCCGTGGGGGTTGGAGCAGGGCTTTGGGCTGGCGAGGGTGCGGCTTCGGTTTTGGGGGAGGAACCCTTAGGCTCCTGGGCCTGGGGCGCATCCTCGGCCCCTTCGGGGGCCCGCTGCGGCTCTTCGGACTTGTCTGGCTTCTGGGGATCTTCCGCCTTCTGGGTTGGCTCCTGGCTCTGGGGCCCTTCCTGGGCCTTGGGAGGTGCCTCGGCGACCCGATCACTCGCAGTGGTTCCCGTTTCGGGGGTGGCCTGTGGCTTGGCGCTGGACGCACGAGGGCGGGTCTCGGTCTCTCGGCGCAGAAGGCTTGATGTAGCCGTTGTGGATGTAGCCAGTTTCGTGAATTGTGCGGCACTGGCCAGATAACTGGCAAAGGCCGAACCCTGAAGATCGGTATCAGACTCCCGCTTCCGGTTCATCGCTGGGCTGGATGCGGAGTCCAGGTTGAGGGCTTGCAGCATGAGAAGCCTCCCCACCCGACAGCATCGGGGGTGCTTCCCTCTGGCCAAGGTCGTGCCGAAGGAACTGGGCTAAATTAGCCTATATGGCCTTCGGCTTGGTCAGCCCCACCCGTTCCGAGAGCTTGCCCGTCAGGGGGGCGTCGAGGGTGGCGAGCTGGTCCAGGAGCTTGGCGGCCTTCTTGGGCTGCATGGAGGCCAGCAGGCTCACGGCCACATCCTGGTTGCGCTGGGCGATCTCCTTGAGGGCGCGGGCCCCGGGCACGGGGTCCATGGCCTCATAGGTGCGGGTGAGCTGGGGGTCCAGGGTGGGCCGGGTGCGCTCGGCCTCGAACTTGGCGATGGCCTCTTGGAGGGTCTTCTCCCGGGTCTGGAGATCCGTGCGGTCCTTGTCCATGGCGCCCTGGAGGGTGGCCAGCCGCTGCTCGAGCTGCTGCAGATCCCGTTCCTTCTGGACGGTCGCCTTCTCTCGGTTCTGGAGCTTCTCGGAGAGTTCGCTGAGTTTGAGGCCCTGGGGGCCCTTGGGCTCCTGGGCGGAAAGCCAGAGCACACCGGCGGAAAGGGCGAGGGGAGCGAGGATCCAGAGCCACGTGCGGGAATTCATGAGGCACCTCCTGGGGACGCGGACCGAGCGGGTCTGGCCCCGGTGAAACGGTAGCGGAGGACCGCGATCTCATCGGCGTCGCGAATCTCCTCCTGCATGCTTTCGTGGGTATAGATCTCCTGGCGCCGCTCCTTGAGCCGGAGCAGCATCAGGTGGTCTTGGTGGGCGCGAGTGAGGGCCTTGCGCGCCTCCACGACCCGCCCTTCGGCCTCCTCCAGGGAGGCGCGGGCCTGAACCATACGCTTTTCCAGGACCACCAGGAATCGCTCCAGATCGGCCCAGAAGGCCAGATCGATCTCCTGGCCGGGGGCGTTGGGGCGGCTGGCGATGCCCTGGCGATGCTGTTCCTCCAGGGCCTGGAGGTGGGCCTCGGCCTCGTTCCTTGCCTCCACGGCCTTGGCGAGCTGGCGCTGGGCCGCCTGTTCGAGGTTCTTCCTCAGTTTCAGGAGGGGCTCCAGGCGGAAGTGAAAGCGCTTGGCCATCTCAGCCCTCGGCCTTCAGGAAGGGCGCCAGATCCACGCCGAAGATCTGGCCCATGGCCAGCAGGGTCTGCCGGTGATTGGATTCCTCGGCCACGGCCTGGCGCAGGAAGGCCTGGATGGCGGGCTGGAAGTGGATGGCCTGGTCGATATTGGGGCTGGAACCCCGCACGTAGGCGCCGATCTGGATGAGGTCTTCGGCGTCGTTGTAGGTGGCCATCAGATCCCGGATCTTGGTGACGAGCTGCTTCTGCTCGGGGATCGCCAGGGTCGAGAAGAGGCGGGAGATGCTGGCCAGCACATCGATGGAGGGGAAGTGGTTCTTGGTGGCCAGCCTCCGGGAGAGCACCACGTGGCCGTCCAGGATGCCGCGCACGGCATCGCTGATGGGTTCGTTCATGTCGTCGCCCTCTACCAGGACCGTATACAGACCCGTGATGGAACCCATGCCCTCGAAGGTGCCCGCCCGCTCCATGAGGCGCGGCAGCAGGGCGAAGACCGAGGGTGTGTAGCCTCGGGAGCTGGGGGGTTCCCCCGCGGAGAGGCCCACCTCCCGCTGGGCCATGGCGAAGCGCGTGACGCTGTCCATCATCATCAGGACATCCTGGCCCCGGCGCATGAAGTACTCCGCCACCGCCGTGCCCGCCAGGGCGCAGCGGATGCGCAGCAGGGGCGTCTGGTCGGAGGTGGCCACCACCACCACGCTGCGCTTGAGCCCCTCCTCGCCCAGATCGTTCTCGATGAATTCCCGCAGTTCGCGGCCACGCTCACCCACCAGGGCGATGACATTGACCTGGGCCGAAGTATTGCGCGCCACCATACCCATGAGGGTGGACTTCCCCACGCCGGATCCAGCGAAGATGCCGATGCGCTGGCCCTTGCCGAGGGTGAGCAGGCCGTCGATGGAGCGCACGCCGGTAGCCAGCACTTCCGAGATGCGCCGCCGCTGCATGGGGTTGGGCGGCTGGGAATGGATGGGCAGATGGGCCTCGGCCTCGATTTCAGGGCCCCCATCCAGGGGCCTGCCCAGGGGATCGATGACCCGGCCCAGGAGGGCCTCGGAGACCGGGATCTCGGGCTGGTGGCCCGTGGCCTCCACCAGGAGGCCCGGCCGGATGCCTTCGATATTCTCCACCGGCATCAGGAGCACCTGGCTTCCGTTGAAGCCTACGACCTCCGCGGTGATGCGGCGACCATTGCCCAGATGGATGAGCATCTGCTCGCCCACGCTACCCTCGGGGCCGCGGGATTCCACGATGAGGCCCACGACCTTGGAAACCCGGCCCATGATATCGCCGGGAGGCAGCTTGCGGACCTGCTGGCCGAGGGCCGTCAGATCCATCACGAGGTCTCCTCTTCCCGGAAACGGTGCAGCACTTCCATGAGGCGCTCCCGGCGGCGCTCCAGCGTGGCTTCCAGCACGCCTTCTGGCGAAGCCACCCGCAGGCTGCCCCGGCTCAGTTCGGCATCTTCCACCAGGCGGATCCCCGGATGCCCAAGGTAGTGATCCCCGAGTTGCTCGAGATCCCGGGGATTGAGGAAGACCTCCAGGGCGGCGGTACCCTTTTCCCCGGTTTCCGGGGTGGGGAAGGGGTGGCTTTCCAGCACGGAATCCAGCAGGGGGCGGATGCCTTCCTGGGATTGTTCGATCTGCTGGCCGGCCAGGTATTCGCCGATGGTGAGGGCGAGGGCGAGCACCTCGTCCTTGGCGGCCTGGCCCAGTAGGGAGCCCATCTGGGAAAGCTCCGCGAGATGGCTATCCAGGCGCTGGGCATAGATCTTGAACTGGCTTTCGCCGAAGGACCGGCCCTCCACTTCGCCGGAGGCGAAGCCCTCCTCGTAGGCCCGCCGGGCGATCTCCTGGGCCTGTTGCTCGGCCATCTGGAGCTTCTCGTGGATGACCTGGTCCACGGAAGCCAGGCGCTGCACATCCTCCTCGGGGCTGCTCAGGTCCGAGGCCAGGGGCTTCTCGTCCCCCTCCTCACTCTCCTCGGAAAGGGGGATGGTAAAGGTGGCCGCGAAGTAGGGGAAGGCCTCGATCTGCCGACTCTCTGCGAGACGGGCGGGGATGACGCGATCCGAATCATGAGACATAGTCCTCGCCTCCGCCGCCGCCGATGCTGATGACGCCTTCTTCTTCGAGCTGGCGAACGATCTCGACGACCTCGTGCTGGGATTTTTCCACGTCCTTGATCTTGGTGGGGCCCATGAACTCCATCTCTTCCTTCATCATCTCCACGGCGCGGGTGGACATGTTCCGGAAGAACTGGTTGCGGAGCTCCTCGCTGGTGCCTTTGAGGGCGACGGTGAGGGTCTTCTTGTCGGCGCGTTTGAGGATTTCCGAGATGCCGATATCGTCGATGAGCAGGATGTCGTCGAAGACGAACATGAGATCGCGGATGCTGGCAGCCAGCTGGGGGTTCTCGTTCTCGATCTTCTCCAGCACCACCCGACCCGTGGAGCGGTCCATGCGGTTGAAGAGCTCGGCCACCGCCCGCACGCCGCCATAGGCTTCCGTGGCGTAGGAACCCAGGGATTCCAGTTTCTGTTCCAGGATGAGGCTGATGCGCCGGACCACTTCGGGGCTGATCTCCTGGAGGTTGGCCATGCGCATGGCCACATCGGCCCGGAGCGCCTCGGGTAGGCTGCCGATGAGCTCGCCGGCCTGGGTGGCGTTCAGGTGGGCCAGGATCAGGGCGATGGTCTGGGGGTGTTCGTTCTGGATGAACTTGGAGAGCTGCTGGGGGTTGGCCCGCTCCAGGCTGGAGAAGCCCGCGGAGGATTCCAGGGCCTTGGTGAGGCGGTCGATGATCTTGCGGGCCGCCTCGGGGCCCACGGACTTGATGAGCAGCTTTTTTGCGTATTCGATACCGCCCTGGGCGATGTAGGACTTGGCCAGGGACATGGTGTGGAATTCCTCCAGCACCTCGTCCATGGTCTCCGGCTGCACATGATGGGTGAGGGCGATCTCCTTGGAGACGGACTGGATTTCATCCTCTTCCAGGTATTTGAAGATGCTTGCCGCCACATCGTCGCCGAGGGCGACCATGAGCACTGCGGCCTTTTGCGTTCCGGTCAGCTTGGCCATAGGTCTATTTCCCGTCCTCTAGCATCCAGGAACGGACTAGGGATGCGATGGTTTCCGGGTCGCCCGTGGCGGCATCCTGGATGCGTTTCTTGATGACCTGGCGGCGCTGGGCCTCCGGGGCTCCTGCGGCCCCTTCGGCATTGAGGTCGGCTTCGATCTCGGCCTCCATTTCCGCCATGCTCTTCACGGGCGTGACCCTGCGAATGGCGGCTGGGGCGCCTTCGGCGACTTCGCCGTGGACGCGGAGGGGGGCGGGGCGGTTGAGGGCGGAGGAAAGTTTCTTGAGCACGGGCAGCACCAGCAGGAAGAAGACGGCCAATCCAAGGATGGTTGGCACGAGGTAGGGCACAAGGGCCTTCGCCTGATCGATCCACCACTGTTTCTTGGCCTCGGCGTCCTCCTTGGGGTTGGCCGTGGGGGCGAAGGGGATATTTTCCACCGTCAGTTCATCGCCACGCTTGATCTGGATGCCGACGCCGGCGGCCACCTGGTCCCGGATCTTCTTGAGTTCCTCGGCGGACCTGGGCAGGAGCTTCTCCACGGGTTCGCCCTTGGCATCCTTCTCCCAGAGGGTGGCGTGATCGAGGATGACCGCCAGGGAGAGCCGCTTGATGCTGCCCGGGGCCTTCTCGGTGCTTTGGACACTCTTGCTGATCTCGAAGTTCGTGGTGACGTCCTTCTTCTCGCTATTCTCGATGACGCCCGCCCCCATGCCGCCGCCCGTAGCCGGAGCCACGTTGGAGGGGGTGCCGGGGACGCCGGATCCCACATCCCGCTTGGTGACCTTTTCGTCCTTGGTCTGGACGGAGCGCTCCACTTGGCCCTGGGGATCGAACTTCTCCTCATTGATCTTGATCTTGTCGAAGTCCAGTTCAACATTGGCGGTAGCGCGCACCTTGCCGAGGCCGACCACGGGTTCCAGGAGTTCATTGACCTTCTGGACGAGGTATTCCTCCACCTCGCGCTGGGCCTTCTTCTGGGCGTCGGTGGCGCCCACCATGGGGTCCTTCCCTGTGCGGCTGAGGATGCGGCTGTTCTGGTCGATGACGACGACATTCTCGGGCTTGAGACCCTCCACCGAGGCCGCCAGGAGGTTCACGATGGCCTGGGTGTTCTCCTCGGGCAGCACCCGGGTGCCCTTGAGATGTAGGAGGACAGAGGCCTTGGCGTCCTCCTTCTCGGTGACGAAGGGGCTGTCGTTGGCGGCGGTGATATGGACCGTGGCTCCGCTGATCACGGCGCTCAGTCCCTCCTTGAGGGTGCGGGAGAGCTCGGACTCCATGGCCCGCCGGTACATGACCTTCTGGGTGAAGTCGGTGGTGGTGAGGCCGGGGGATTCCAGCTTCTCGAAGCCGATGCCTTCGCCCTTGGGCAACCCATCCCCCGCGAACTTCAAGCGCAGTTCGCCCACTCGGCTCTGGGGCACCTGGATGGTGCGCTGGTCCTGGCTCAGGTCGTACTTGATGTTCTGCTTCTTCAGTTCTTCCACGATGCGGTTGGCGTCGGTGGGAGGCAGATTGCTGAAGAGCGTGCCCATGCTGTCTTGGCTGAACCAGACGCCCAGGCCTGCCAGCGCCAGGAGCACCGTCACCATGATCGCGGCCACCATCGCCTTTTGGGTGGTGGTCATGCCTAGGAAGGCTCGCTGAAACTGGGAAGTGAGATCGTTCTCGCCGGCCATGGGGTCCTTTCGATGACCGGGACCTCAGGGTTGGAACGCGCTACATCTGCATGCGCATGACTTCCCGGTAGGCATCGATCAGCTTCGATCGTACGGCCATCATCATCTGGAAACTGACATCGGCCTTCTGGACCGCCAGAATCGCCGAATGCATGTCAGTCGCTTCGCCGGTCATCAAGTTCCGTGCCTCTTGTTGAGCGGTGTTCTGGGCGACGTCCACTTCCTGCATGGCCTGCTTGAGGAGATCGCCGAAATTGGCGCCCTCGGCTGTGAGCTCAGGCCCTTTGCCCACAACCTTTCCAGCCTCGCCCAGAGACTGGACCGAGGGAAGCTGGCTGAGATTGAGGAGAGGATCCATGGTGCCTTCAAGGATTCAGGATGAAGTCTAGGGAAGGGGGATGCCAGTCAAAATTATGTCACTGGCCTATTGGACGCGAAGCAGTTCCTGTGCCGAAAGGGCCATGCTTCTCACGGCACGCATGACCGCGGTGTTGGCTTCGAAGGCCCGGCTGGCTTCCGTGAGGTTCACCATCTCGTCGACGGGATTCACGTTGGGGTAGAGGACCACGCCATCGGCGTTGGCATCGGGATGGGTGGGGTCGTATTTGGAGATGAAGGGCTCTTTTGAAGGGGCGATCTCCGCGACCTGCACACCCGTGAAGGCCTGGCCGTTGGCGTTCTTGCCCAGGTCCAGCACCCGGAAGATGGCGTCCTTCTTCTTGAAGGGACCGCCCTCGGCGGTGCGAGTGGTCTCCACATTGGCGATATTGGCCGCGATGAGCTGCACCCGGAGGCGCTGGGCGGCCATGCCCGAGGCGGCGATGTCATTGATCTGGTTGAAGCTCATCAGTGGGCCACTCCATCACGAATCATCTGGAAGACCTTCTTGAGCTCCATCTGGGCGAAGGTGGAGCTGAACTGGTAGGTCAGCTGGGTGCGTGCCAGGGCGGCATTCTCCCGGTCCAGGCTCACATCGTTGCCATCGTTGCGCTCGTAGTTGGGTTTGACGGGATCGGCCGTGGCGGGCTGGCTCCCGCTGGACTGAAGGGGAAAATGCATGGGGTGGGTCTGGGTGATGGGCATTTGGTTCCCATCCAAGGCGGCGAGCTGGTTCTTGAGGGTGGCGTTGAAGTTGAAATCCTGAGTGCGATAACCCGGCGTATCGATATTGGCCAGATTGGACGCGATGAGGCCCATCCGCTGAGTGGCAAGACTCATCGTGCGATCCATGGTCTGGATCATGGGGTTGGTGGAGAGGAGATCGAACATCGAAGACCCTGCAAAAATGGCCGTGAACGGACCCGGACCCTTCTGCTTTGCACACTCCATGCCGAGGTGTGCCAAGCGGCTCTGCCCACAAAATGTTGCTTGCCCTGTGTTCCGAAAGGCAGAAGGCTTGTTAAACTGCCCATTCAGACCGAGGTAAGCCTATGAAGATCACCACACGCATCCATCAGGACGTCACGGTCCTCTATCCGGAGGGCAAGATCACCCTCGGCGATGGGGATCAGGAGCTCGGCGAAGCCGTCCGCACCACGTTGGAGCAGGGCGCCCGCAAGCTTGTCCTCAACTTTGAAAAGGTCAGCTACCTGGACTCCTCAGGCGTGGGCGAACTGGTGGGCTGCTACACCTCCATCAAGAACCGGGGCGGCGAGATGAAGATCTGCAGCATGAACAACCGGATCTTCGGCCTCATCAAGATGACAAGCCTGCACTCGGTCTTCGAAGTCAAGGACACCGAGGAAGAGGCGCTGGCCGGGTTCTGAACCGATGGGTTTCCCCCGCCCCGCCCTGGTCGCGGCGGCGGCCCAGATCCTTGCCCTGGCGGTTCCTCTCGGAGCCGCCAGGGTCGGGGATTTAGAAGGGGTTGTACCCAATCTGATCCGGGTGGAATTCCGGGGCGGTAGCGAGGACGATCATCGTTTCGCCGAGATGGCCCTGGGGCTCCGGCCCGGCGTTCCCGTAGATGAAGATCGACTGGCCCTGGGTCTGACGGCCGTGCGGATGACGGACCGCTTCCTGGATGTGCGGGGGCATCTGGAGGAGACCCCTGGGGGCAGGGTGGCCCGGATCGAGCTGGTGCCCCTGCCCGGTCTGAAGGGGTGGACGCTCGTCGGAGGGCTGCCCATTCCCGTGAAGAGGAATCTCTTCCTGGGGCTTCGTCAGGGCATGAGGGTGGGGGACCTTCGTCTGGAGCAGTTCCGCCAGTTGGCCGAGGCCCGCTTGCGGGAATCTGGCTATCCGCAGGCGCAGGTGCGGGCCCAGCGGGAAGGGGATGCGGCTCGTCTGCGTTTCGAGATCCAGGCCGGAGTGCCCGATCTCATCAAGGGCCTGCGCTTCGAAGGCGATGCGGGCCGCTATGGCTCCAAGCGGCTGCTCCAGTTCCTCAAGGTGGAGCCCGGGCGGACCCTCTGGACCCCTGAATTCCGCCGGGAGGCCCTGGGCAGGGTCCGACAGCGCTTCATGAGGGACAAGCGCTTCCAGGGGCAGGCCGATCTCGCCTTCAGAGAGGGCGGGAACCTGGTGCTCAAGACCGATCCGGGGCCCGTGGTGCGTCTGGCTTCCGAAGGGAATGGACTCGGTTTCAGCATCCTCGGCTACAAGAGCCTCAAGGATCTGGTGCCCCTGGCCCGGGCGGAGCGGTACAGCCCGGAGCTTCTGGAAGCTGGGGCCCGCAGCATCGTTCGCTATCTGCGCTCGGAGGGCTACCTGGACGCGGAGGTGAGCTACCGCACGGAGGTGCTCGCCGGTCCCAAAGATCGCCCGGAGGAGATCCGCATCACCTACGTCTTGGCCCCGGGCGAGCGGCTGGCGGTGCTGGGCGTGCGTTTCGAGCGGAACCAGGAGATTCCTTCCGCTGAACTGGAGAGGGCGGCGGAGCTGCCCAAGGCCCGCATGGGGCTCTTCCCGGCCCGGTGGACCACCGAACGGATCGGCGCGGTGGAGGAGCGCATCAAGAGGCTATACTGGAGCCGAGGCTATGCCGATATCAGCCTCCGGAAGCTGCCCCTGGCGCGGAAGGATGGCAAGGGCACGCTGGTCTTTCAGGTGCGGGAGGGCAATCGGCGCCTGCTCGAGGCCCTGGTGCTGGAGGTGCCTGCGGATCCCTCCTTCAAGGCCTGGTACCTGGCCGAGTCCCTGGCTTTCGTCTTCGCGGACCAGCCGCAGCGGACCCCACCGGATTCGGAGAAGGTGCGCCGCTTTTCCAGCGATCGCCCCGCCATGACCGGCCTCCACGGCACCCTCGAGGAAGTGGAATCCAAGGGCAAACCCGCACTGCGGACCTTCCGGTTCCGCTTCGATCGCCCCCAGCCGCTGCTGAGGAGCGATCTCTCCCAGGTATTGAACGTCCTCCAAGTGCGGGTCGCCTCCCTGGGGGTCCTGAAGCCCGCCACGCCAGGCCTGCGTTTGGAACCGGGGCCCAAGGGCGCCACGGCCTCCATCCAGGTGCCTTTCCAGCCCTTGATTCGGTTGAATCGCGTGGTGGTGCAGGGCAGCGATGCCACCCGGGCCCGGGCCGTGCTCCGGGAGATTCCTCTGGAACTGGGCGCGCCCATGGATCCCGATCGTCTATCCAGAACCCAGGCCCAGGTGGGCAACCTGGGGAGCTTCGATCAGGTGGATCTGCTGCCCCTCCAGGAAGAAGGGCAAGGGCCTTGGCAGGACGGCGATCTGCTCCTGAAGGTGAACGAACGTTCGAAGTGGATCTTCAGCTCGGGCTTCGGCTACGACAAGAGCCAGGGCTACCATGTGGACCTGGGTGCCCAGCGCCTGAACGTGGGGGGCATGGGCAGGACCCTCGATTTCGGAATTCGGGCCGGGGATTCCACGATCCGGAATCCCACCCTGCGCAAGTGGTTCCCCACCGGCGAATTCACCCGGTCCATGGACATGTACCGCATCGGCTACACGGATCCCTGGTTCGCCCCCGGCATGTTGAGCTCTTGGCTTGCGGATCGGACGCAGTTCACAGCCGAGGGCGCCTACATCGAGGAGCAGCGTTCGGCCTACCTCCTCCGGAGGCGGCGGGCCCAGACCGGGCTCGAATGGGAGATTGGCGCCGGGCTCACCCTCCAGGCCGGCTACCGTTTCGAACGCAGCGAGGTCCAGGCCCTTCCCGGTTCGGGGATCCTGGATGATGAACTCAAACTGGTGGCGCGCATGCCCGGGCGGGCGATCATTTCGGCTCCCTTTGTCCAGGTGGTGCGCGACCGCAGGGACAACCGTCTGGATCCCACCTCCGGGAGCTTCAGCACGGCCCGTTTCGAATTTGCCAATCAGATCTTCGGCACCAGTTCCAATAGCAGTTTCGTGAAACTGGATATGCGCCAGCAGTGGAACTGGGCCCTGGGCTACAAGGCCTCCGGGGGCATCGTCAGCCTCGGGTTGCGCGCGGGCCTGGCCCGGCCCACAGCCAGCAGCGCCGAGGACCTTCCGCTCTCCGAGCGCTTCTTCGCCGGAGGGCCCGGCACCCATCGGGGCGTGGAACCCGACATGCTGGGTACCGTTGGCGAAGTGCATATCACCGATGCGAAGGGAGACCAGCGGACCCAGACAGTGGCCTTGGGAGGGCAGGGACTCCTGCTTGCCAATCTCGAGTACCGCTTTCCCACCCTCTGGCAGACACTATGGGGCGAGGTCTTCCTGGATTCCGGGCAGGTCTATTCCCGCCTCAGTCCGGAGACAAGAGTGCCCGGTGACACCGCGCCCTTCCCGCATTTCAGGACGGCCCTGGGTCTGGGCGTGATCCTCAAGATCGGGCTCCCCATCAAGATCGAGTACGCCGTCGATATCAACCGGATCCTGGGACGACCCCGGGATGCCAGTGATGCGGAAACCCAGCTCAAGAGCCTCCTCATCTCCGCGGGCTTCCAGTTCTGATAGAACAGGCCACCCATGGGTGGCCTGTTCTATTGGTGGACACGAATGGATTCGAACCATCGACCTCTTGCGTGTCGAGCAAGCGCTCTAACCAACTGAGCTACGCGTCCGCGAAAGAGTTATTGTAGCGCGACCGCAGGGAATGTCGAGACCTCCATTTGCCCTTGGAAGATTGTCTTCAACGCTTTGTCTCAAGGGACGGTATTAGTAGGCAGGGAGGGAAGGCCTCAATGCCCACGGGATCCGACGCAGTGCTGGTGGAGGGAGAAGCCCCGGCTTCCGTGGCCCTTCCCCTGAACCGCGAGGCCAGCTCCCTGGAGGGGGTCATCCTCAGGATTCTCCAAGGCGAGACCAATGCCTTCGAGGAACTGATGGTCCTCACCGAAAGCCGCATCCTGGGCCTGGCCTGGAGGCTCCTCCAGGACCGGGAACTGGCCCGGGACGCCGCCCAGGAGACCTATCTCCGCATCTACCGTTCCCTGGACCGGTTCCGCCTGGGGGAAAACTTTCAGGCCTGGATGTATCGCATCGCGGTGAATGTCTGCTGCGATCTGGCGAAGAAGCGCGGTCCCTTCACGGTTCCCGAGGGAATCCTCGAGACCCTGGAACACGCCTCCTGGGGCTCGGCCGAGGAGAGCATTCTCCTCGCACAGCGCCGGGCCATGGTTCGCCGGGCCTTGGGCACCCTTCCTCCCGCCGAGCGCAGCGCCCTCGTGCTTCGGGACCTGGAGGGGCTGAGGACCGAAGAGGTGGCCCGCATCCTGGGGGTGAGGGCCGGGACCGTCCGCAGCCAGATATCCTCGGCCCGCACCAAGGTGCAGGCTTTCTGTGCGCGCCTGACGCGTGCCGGAGGTTCCCGATGACGACAGCCCATGTCCTCGAACGGCTTCCCCTGTGGGTGGAGGGAGATCTGCCCGAAGGGGAGGCCTCCGCCATCCAGGCCCATCTGGACGTGTGCCCCGCCTGTCTTGAGGCTGCTGAGGCCCTGCGGGAGAGTCAGGCCTGGCTCAAGTGCGCGAGCGGCTCCCCCTTCACCTTCGAGGAACGCCGCCAACTCCGGCAGGATGTGATGGCCAGGATTCAGGCCGAGGCCTCCCGGGAGCGCCCAAGGGCGGCACCCTTTCTCAGGATTCGCCCGGTCCTATTGGCCGTGGCCGTCCTGGGCCTGTTCCTGATCCTGGCGGTGAAGGGGCTTCCCCGGAGCCATGCCGTTGTGCACGCGCGCCTCGCGCAGGTTCCGCCTCCTCGTCCCGAACCCCCTGCCGAGGTCGCGCCTGATCCTCATCCCAGGCCTGCTCGGCTTAGGGCTTCCGCGCCACAGATCGAAGTCCCCGCGTCCCTTTCCCGCATCGAGTTCCAGACCCGCAATCCCACTATCCGCATCATCTGGCTGGCCCGCGCCAACGCCGCGCCTGTCGAGCCTCCACCATCCCCCGATCGCTTTGTCGATCCCCTCTAGGAGACACCATGCCTTCCGCAATCACGCCTCTTCGTGCGCTATCCATCGCCCTGCTATGCGGTGCCGGAACCCTGGCAACGGCTCAGACCCCCGCCAAGGCCTCGGCACCCGCAGTGGCTACGGAATCCGAATACGTCACCACACGGGAATTCAAGAGCAAGGTCTTCATCGTGAAGCACCGCTCGCCTCATGAGCTTGGGAAGGTCCTCGGCCCCTTGGGCAGTGGCTTCAAAGGCGCCCGGATCGAGTCCATGGATCGGGAAGGCCTGCAGACCCTCACGGTGCGGGATTTCCCGGAAAACCTCACTTCCATCGAGGAGGCCCTTAAGCGCTTGGATGTGCCTGCTGCCACTGCCAGGGAAGTGGAGTTCCACATCCATGTGCTCTTTGCCTCCAAGGCCCAGGGCCCCGGCGAGGATGTGCCTGAAGAACTGAAGGATGTGCTCGGCACACTGAAATCGACCCTCCAATACAAGAGCTACACACTGGCGACCTCCTTCGTGCAGCGGGCGAGGGAGGGGGGTTCCAATAACTTTGGCGGCCGGGGCGAAATTGCCGCTGCCACCGCTTCAGGCAACCCGTTGAAATTGGATTGGAGCATCTATCAATACCAGATCGAAACACCGCTGGAAGGGCCTTCTAGCCTCAAGCTATCCAGGTTCTTGCTCCACGCCTCGGACCAGAGCGCGGGCATCCTTGCCTCGGTTCTCACGGACCTCACACTCAAGGATGGCGAGAAGGTGGTCGTGGGCACCTCCGTCCTCAAGGATCGCGGCCTCATTGTGGTGCTGACGGCCAAGGTGCTGAAGTAGTCGCCGTGGCCCAAGGCTCCCGGAAATAAGCCAGTGAGGGCAGTGAAAACGGTGAATTGAGACGGGGCAGGATGTGCTGCCGTCCTTTCTCTCACTGCTCTCACTGTTTTCACTGGTTCCTTTGGATCATTCCACCGTCACGGACTTCGCCAGATTCCTCGGCTGGTCCACGTCGCAGCCCCGCAGGACGGCGATGTGGTAGGAGAGGAGCTGCAGGGGGAGCACGTAGAGGATGGGTGCCAGCCAGGGGTGGACCTCGGGCAGCTCCAGCACGTCTTCGGCGATGCCGTCCAGGCCCCGGTCGCCGACGGTCACCAGGCCCAGGATGCGCCCATCCCGGGCAGCGGCTTCCTGGAGGTTGCTGAGGGTCTTCTCCCGGTGGGAATCCCTGGGCATGAGGGCCACCACCGGCAGATCCTTGTCGATGAGGGCGATGGGGCCGTGCTTCATCTCGCCTGCGGGGTAACCCTCGGCGTGGATGTAGGAGATCTCCTTGAGCTTGAGCGCTCCCTCCAGGGCGATGGGATACAGGGGCCCGCGGCCCAGATAGAGGAAGTCCGAGGCGTCCCGCCAGCGATGGGCCCAGCGCATGATCTGGGGTTCCAGGGCGCTGATGTGTTCCAGGTGGGCGGGGAGCTCCCGCAGTCCCTGGAGCAGTTCGGCCCGCAGTGTGGGATCCACCGTGCCCTTGGCTTCCCCGATGCGCAGCGCCAGGAGGGTGAGCACCGCCAGCTGGGTGGTGAAGGCCTTGGTCGATGCCACACCGATCTCGGGTCCCGCGTGGGTGAGGATCGTCGCTTCCGCTTGCCGGGTGGCCGTGGAACCCATCACATTGCAGATGGCCAGGGTGCGCGCGCCTCGCGTGGCGGCCTCCTTCATGGCCGCCAGGGTGTCGGCGGTTTCACCGCTCTGGGTGATGCCGATGATGAGCGTGCCTTCGGGGATCACCGGTTCCCGGTAGCGGTATTCGGAGGCGTAGTCCACCTCCACGGCGGTGCGGGCCAGCTGCTCGATGAGGAACTTGCCCACGAGGCCTGCGTGCCAGCTGGTGCCGCAGGCGACGATGTGGATGCGCTGGAGGGCCCGCAGCTCCGGGTCCGTGAAGGGCAGCTCCAGGGGGATGGGATCGATTCCATCGATGGGCAGGCGGTTGAGGAGGGTATTGGAGATGGCCTGGGGCTGTTCGAAGATTTCCTTCTGCATGAAGTGCTTGAAGCCGCCCTTCTCCGCGGCCACGGGATCGAAGGGGATGTCCTGGATCTCGCGCTGGATTTCCTTGCCCTCCAGGTTGAAGATGCGCACGCCATCTCGCGTGAGTTCCGCCAGGTCGCCGTCTTCGAGGAAGATCACCCGGCGGGTGTGGCGCAGGAGGGGCACAACGTCCGACGCGAGGAAGGCCTCGCCTTCTCCCAGGCCGATGACCAGGGGCGGGCCGCTGCGGGCGGCGAGAATGCGGTCCGGGTCATCGGCCTGCAGGCAGGCGATGGCGTAAATGCCCTCCATGCGCTTCAACGCCCCTCGGAAGGCCTCCGGGAAATTCATCCCCGTTTTCATCAAGTGGGAGACCATCACGGGGAAGGCCTCGGTGTCTGTCTCGGAGACAAACACCTCGCCGCCTTCTTTGAGTTCCTTCCTCAGTTCCAAGAAGTTCTCGAAGATCCCGTTGTGCACCGCCACCACCTTGCCATCGGCACTGCGGTGGGGGTGGGCGTTCTCCTCCGTGGGCCGCCCGTGGGTGGCCCAGCGGGTGTGGCCGATGCCGAGGGTGGCGGGATCCTGGAGATCCATGCGGTGCTGGAGGTTCACCAGTTTTCCAGAGGCCCGTGTCACCCGGAAGGCGCCGTCGCCCGGCGCCAGCGCGATGCCCGCGCTATCGTAGCCCCGGTATTCCAGGGTTTTGAGGCCCTCCAGCAGCAGGGCCGCCGCCGATTGCTGGCCGATGTATCCGACGATTCCACACATATCGACCCCTGGGCTCAAGTCCGATGACTTTGCCAAGGCTAGCCTCTTTTTTCTAGGCCTCGCATGTGGTGACGAGGCCACAGCCTGAGGTTCTCTGGGGGCCACACCTGTGGTGGGAGGGACACGGCAGGCCGATCCTCGGTCCTGCCTTGACTTGAGCCCCAGGCAAGATGGCGGAATTGACGTGTCACCGCATGGTGACTAGTCTGGAATCCGAGGGGCTCATGCCGACCCGCATCCATTCCAACCCGGTCAGATCCAGAGACGCTGCGGCGACTCGGAAGCGGATCCTGGACGCGGTGGGCAGTCTCCTGGTCCGGGAGGGATTCGGTGCCTTGGGCGTCAATGCCGTGGCCCGCGAAGCGGGTGTGGACAAGGTCCTGATCTACCGGTATTTCGGAGGGATCGATCACCTGCTGGAAGCCTGGGGAAACGAACTGGACTTCTGGCCCTCGGTGGCCGAGATCCTCGGGGATGCTCAGGAACCGGACCCCGCCGAGTTCGCCGTCGGCATGCTCAAGCGGCACCTCCACGCCCTTCGCGTCCGGCCTCACACCCTGGAGGTAATGGCCTGGGAGGCCGTGGAACGGCATCCCCTGACCCGCATCCTGGATCGAATTCGCGAAACCCGAGCCGAGCAGTTGATGGAGGCGATCCCCGCCCAGCTATTCGGCCCAGGCCAGGACCTTCCGGCCATTTCGGCCCTTTTGAACGCGGGATTGCAGTATCTGCTGCTGCGCTCGCGGACGGTGGAGCGCTACAACGGAGTGCTCATCGCCTCCCCGGAGGGCTGGGCCCGGATTGAATCCGCCCTTCAAACCATCTGCGCGGCGCTCCTGGAGTGTTCCGCCACCCGAAGGGGTCGGTAGAAGCGAAAGCGGCGCTTCCTTTGGAAATACCTGCAACCCTATTGTCACCACGTGGTGACTACTTGAATGGAGAAAACATGAATCGTCTTGCCCTCGCACTGGTTCTCGCTTCGAACATCGTTCTGGCGACCGAATCACCCAAGGAAACCTGGAAATGGGCCACCGAAGTCGACCTTCTGCCCGTGGCCACTGGAGGGTGGTACACCTCGGTGGCGACCGGCCGGGATGGCTGGCGCCTGCGAGCCATCGCCGCTTGCGTGAATGTTCCGGACCGGTTCGCGCCGACGGGCTGGGAGAAGGCGCAGACTCGGGCTCAGGCCCTGCTGCTGGACAGGTTCTTCCGCCAGGGATTCACGGGACCCTGGGCCGGGGCAGGCATCGAACGGTGGGATGAGGACCTGAAATGGAGCCAGGGCCCGGAAAGGGTGCACTTGAAGAGCCTTCAAGCGACCTTCGGAATGGGCTGGGTGCTTCCCCTGGGGCGGGGGTTCAATGTGAACCCGTGGGTGGCCGTCCATCAGCGTATCTCGGGGGACCGCTCCGCTGCGATACCCCAGGCCGTTTGCCGACCGAAATCCTTGCAGGCAGAGGCCTCCATCAAAGTCGGCTACCTCTTCTGAGGCGGAACCATGGTATCGATTCACCCCCCTTGTCCCTGTGACCACGTAAGCCGGTGGCAGGCAGCCATGATGGGCTGGTGATGTCCCGCTTGCCCTGGCAGCCTCAGGCTGGTTCCAGTGCCGGTAGGGGCTGGTTGGATCGGGCGGAGTGGAGGGCCCTGAGCAGCCAGTCGAAGTAGGGGACGCCGCGGATGCGGGCGGTGGTGCCCAGGCTCAGGAGGCGTTCGAAGAATCGCTTTCCGTCCGCGCTGGGCAGTCGCTGGAAGATCCGCTTGAGGATCACGAGGGGGCGCAGGGCCCGCTCGGCCGCATTGTTCGTCGGCTCCACGCCCTCGACCTTCAGGAACACCCAGAGCTTGTCCCATTTCCGGAGGAGGTCCTTCCCGAGGTTTCGGGCGGCCTTGTGATCCATCGCGCTGGCCTGGATCAGACCGCGTTTGAGCCGCGCCAGATTGATGGCGGTGCAGGCCCGGAGCTCTTTCCGGCTGATGTCGCCCGCCCGGAAGGTGTGCCACAGCGCAAAGATCTCCTCCTGCTCGGCGAGCAGTCGCTTTCCCAGTGCGGCCACCTCGGGCTTCTGGGATTCGCTCAGGGC